>NZ_KB899241.1:0-285091 GCF_000378125.1 Rudaea cellulosilytica DSM 22992
CGCAGCAGCAGGCCCGCGTTGTCGCCCGCACGGCCCTCGTCGAGCAGCTTGCGGAACATTTCCACGCCCGTCACCGTCGTCTTCTGCGTCGGACGGATGCCCACCACTTCGATTTCGTCGCCAACCTTGATGATGCCGCGCTCGATACGTCCCGTCACCACGGTGCCGCGGCCCGAGATCGAGAACACGTCTTCCACCGGCATCAGGAACGCCTTGTCGATGTCGCGCTTGGGCTCCGGAATGTACGTGTCCAGCGCCTCCACCAGCTTGATGATCGCCGGCACGCCGATTTCGCTCTGGTCGCCCTCGAGCGCCTTCAGCGCCGAACCCTTGATGATCGGGGTGTCGTCGCCCGGGAACTGGTACTTGCTCAGCAAGTCGCGCACTTCCATTTCGACCAGCTCGAGCAGCTCGGCGTCGTCCACCATGTCGGCCTTGTTCAGGAACACGACGATGTACGGCACGCCGACCTGGCGGCTGAGCAGGATGTGCTCGCGCGTCTGCGGCATCGGGCCGTCCGCGGCCGAGCACACCAGGATCGCGCCGTCCATCTGCGCCGCACCCGTGATCATGTTCTTCACGTAGTCCGCGTGACCCGGGCAGTCAACGTGCGCGTAGTGGCGGTTCGGCGACTCGTATTCCACGTGCGCCGTCGAGATCGTGATGCCGCGCGCCTTCTCTTCCGGCGCCGCGTCGATCTGGTCGTATGCCTTGAATTCGCCACCGAAGCGTTCTGCACCAACCTTCGTCAGCGCCGCCGTCAGCGTCGTCTTGCCGTGGTCCACGTGACCGATCGTGCCTACGTTCACGTGCGGCTTGGTCCGCTCGAATTTGCCTTTTGCCATGACCTAAAACCTCGGGTAGTTCTGCAAGGTGGGAAAGTGAAAAAATATAAACAGCGGATATTGCGGAAACATGGTGCTCACGAATGGAATCGAACCATCGACCTCCTCCTTACCAAGGAGGTGCTCTACCGACTGAGCTACGTGAGCGGAAATTTCAGCCACATCCCTGAGGGAAGAACAGACCAGCATCCATGCTGGACTTCTCAAAAAAGCGGGTGGATCTCGTTTCAATGGAGCGGGAGACGGGAATCGAACCCGCGCTAGTAGCTTGGAAGGCTACAGTTCTACCATTGAACTACTCCCGCCCGGGGGTACTTCGCTTTGTCCTGCAACTCTTCGAGAGGCTTCTACCTTACGACTTTCGCCGAAATGGTGGAGGGAGGTGGATTCGAACCACCGAAGGCATGAGCCAGCAGATTTACAGTCTGCCCCCGTTGGCCGCTTGGGTATCCCTCCGGCACTCTCAAATTTTCAAAATCTTTTGCACAAATCTCGCTGGAGGTGGGTGACTCCGGGCATCCTGCCCTTCGCCCTTCGGGCCATCTCGCCACGCGAGATGTTCAAAATCGTTTCGAGACGATCTCGTCTAACCACCGAGGGCATGAGCCAGCAAATTTACAGCCGGCCCCGTTGGCCACACAGCATCTCTCCACGGAGCCGCCTATTTTCGGGCTCAGCAACCACTCTTGTCAAGGAGAGTTTTTGACTGTTTCCGGGGAGTGGTCGCCCGCCCAGGCGAGGTGTGCTGCGTCGCGATAGCGGGCGACCTCTTGCTCGATGTTCCGGTCCAGCTGCATCAGCCTCTGGGCATAGGCGGCCAAGGCCTTGTCATCGTCGCTCTGTGGCAACCATTTCGGCACCGACGAGGGCTTGCCGTCCTTGTCGGTGGCGACCATGACGATAACGCAGTGCGTGGCCAGTTTTTCCTCGCCGGTCTCCAGCCGCCGCGCGATCACGTCGACGCTGAAATGCATGCTCGTGTTGCCGGTGTAGATCAACTGGCAATGCACCGTAACCATGTCGCCGATCAGGATCGGATTGACGAAGCGGATGCCGCCGACTGCAACGGTTACGCAATACTGTCCGCTCCACGCTACCGCGCAGGCGTAGCCGGCCTGATCGATCCACTTCATTACCATGCCGCCGTGGACTTTGCCGCCGAAATTGACGTCGGTGGGCTGGGCGAGGAAGCAAAAGCGGACTTCGCGGTCGATTCCGGGCATTTCGAATCTCCATTGCCGGCGCAGAACACGGAAACTTAGCAGATCGGCACGTCCACGGCATCCGCCACCTACGGATGGCGTTTCGCGGAGTCCTGGGCGTGAGCCGCCTGGCGATAGCGCTTCGGCGCCATGCCGAACCGGCGCTTGAACAGTTCGCCAAATTGCGAGGCGCTGGAAAACCCCAAATCCTCCGCTATCTCGAGCACCTGTTCGTCGCTTTCGAGCAGGCGCCGGCTGGCGAGATGCAGTCGGTGTGCGCGCACGTAGTCGCTCCAGGCAAGACCGATCAACTGCTTGAATCGACGGCTGAAATAGGCAGTGGACAGGGCGCAGGCAGCTGCCGCGCGTTGCGCGCCGTGTGCAGCTGCGGGCGCAGCGCGCAGGCGATCGATGGCCGGACGCAGCCGCTTGAGATCGTTCGGATCGACATCCACGGCCACGCCCTCGACGCGCGGCGCGCGCGTCGCGGCACGCAGCAGCAATTCCGCAAGCGGCAACGCCAGCGGATCGGCCGGGTCGATGTCGGCAAGCCATTCGGCAAGCGCGCGCAGGCGTCGATACGACGCAACGGCCGGCCGCGCGCAGAACGACTGCGCAAGAAGTGCCAGACCCGACTTGCGCGCCAGGACATCGCCGGCTGCGGCGTCGATCTGGACGAGCACCCAGTCGCGCTGACCGCCTGCCAGCGCAAAATCGTGCTGGCGCATCGAAGGCACGTAGGCAATGCTGCGCGACTGCAGGTCGTAACGCCGCCCTTCCACGGCGAATTGACCGTCAACGTCGCCAAAAAGCACCAATTCGTACACATTGTGGAAATGCGGAAATGGTTCGCTCGGCAGCGCCTCGCGCCCCTGCCGGACCCGCACGACGCGCACCGGCGCACCCGGGCCGAGTTCGACCGGTTCGCAGATCGGGCGATCGAGATGGGGCAGCGTCACGCCGGCCATTGTCGCCGAAGTCCGGCCGCCACGACCGGAATTCAACGCGTTCCGAGCAACCGCACCTGCATCGGTTTTAGCGATGCATTGAGCGGCGCGGCAGGCTTGCCTTCGAGAAGATCGATCAAGTCGGGGGCAAGCTCAAGGGCGTTTTCACCCAGTCCCGCTCTCGCATCGCTCTCGCCAAGATTGACCATCAGCAAGGTCTGATGTGGTCCGTCGCTGCGCAGGATGCAGAGCACGTTGCCGGTCGGACAGAGAATTTTCTGATCGCCCATGCGGAGTTCCGCTCGCTGCTGGCGCAGCGCAAGCAGCTTCCGGTACCAGTTGTAAATCGAATCGGGCCTGCCCTCTTCCTCCTCGAGCGAAACGCCGTCATGCGAACGGTTGTAGCGCTCACTCCACCAGCGTTCGCCGCCGCGGTACCAGATCGCCGAACCCGGCGACTCGGGGTCGGCTTGCCAGCGGAATGCCTCGCGTGCCGGAATCTGGATGCCGTCGGAGATCTCGATGTTCTTCAACTCGCGGCCGCGCATGCCGAGTTCCTGGCCGTAGTAGATCAGCGGCTCGCCCTTGAGTGCCAACAAGATCGCCGCGCCGGCGCGAGCTCGCGCCGGATCGTCGCCGACTACGGACATGTAGCGGTCGACATCGTGGTTTTCGAGGAAGAGCACCTGGCTCTTGCCGCGCGGCGTCTTCGCCTCGGTCTCGCGGATCGCATTGACGATCTCGCGCTTGTCGAGCTTGGTCAGCGCACCACGCAACGGGAAGGCGAACACGAGATCGGCATGGCCGCGCTTGAGCCAGTCGTCGCCGTAGCCCCAGTCGGCCTGTTCTGCGAGGATGCGCAGGCCCGGGCGGCGCGCCTTGAGCTCGCCGAACATTGGCCCCCAGAAATCGGCGAACAAATGCTTCTCGATGCCCTTGTGGTCGAGGTCGTCCATCATGTGATCGATGCGCAGGCCATCGACACCATCGGCGCCGCTGCCGTCGCCGTGCGGATCGATCCAGAACAGCATCAAGTCGCGGAAATAGCGCTGCACCTTGGGTTGCTTGAGGTCGACCATCGCGATGCCGTAGTCGCGGCCGTCATAGCCTTTCCATTTCGGCTTGTCGAGAAAGTACTCCGCGATGCAGTGCTCCTTGTCGCGCCAGAGCAAGTACTCGGCCCACGGTGCACCCGGCTTGCACTTCGATTCCTCCCACCAGGGATGGCCTTCGGCGACGTACTGGAATTCCTGATCGAGGTAGACCTTGAGGCCATGCGCATGCGCGGCGCGCACGAAGGCGAAGTAGTCGTCCATCGTGCCGTACGCGGGATCGATGGCCTTGAACTCGGTAGCGAAATAATTGTGGTAGTACGGCGAGGGTTGCAGCGGCGTGAGCAGAATCGAGGTGATACCGAGTTCGTGCAGATAGTCTAGTTTCGCCGTCAGCCCCTTGAGGTCGCCGACATGGTCGCCGTTGCCATCGCGGAAGCTGCGCGGCATGACGTGATAGAACACTTCGCCGGCCGGGGCAACGCGCGGCGAAACCTCGGCAACACGTGTCGTCGTCGCGCAGGCCACGAGCAGGACGGCGAGGCAAAGAGCCAGCAAACTCGCCTTGATCATTTCGACTCTCCGCTTTGATTCAAGTCGCGCAACACCTCGCCGAAAAAAAGCAGCGTATCGGGCAACGCGCGCGTCCAATAGGTCCAGTCGTGGCCGCCGTCGCTCTCGACATAGCGATGCGCGATGCCGGCGCGGTCGAGCTCGCGATGGAGAGTGCGATTGGCATCGATGAGCCAGTCGTCGCGGCCGCAGTCGAAGCGGATCGGCGGCAATGGCCCGGCGGCGCCGGTCAATGCCGCGAGCACGCTGCGATCCGCGGGCGCAGCGCTCCAGCCACAGATGCCTTCTTCGAGGTGCGTTTCGAGCTGGGCCGCTTCGGTCATGCTCGAATGCGCCGCGGCGGCGGCGATCGAGCGCGGATACTTGCCAGCCAAGCGCAGCGCGCCGAAGCCGCCCATGCTCAGGCCGGCAACGAACAGTGGCGAACGCGGCGAGCAGCCGGGCACGATCTCGCGCGCAAGCGCCGGCACTTCTTCGATGATCCAGCGCTCGGCATCGCCCGCCTCGCCTGGAACGAATCCGGAACCGTCGCCGGCGAGTCCGTCCGATGGCATGAGCAATGCCACCGGTGGCAGCTCGCCCGCATCGATCAGACGTGCGGCGCTGACGTGCGCTGCGCCCTTGAACGCCCACGCCCAATGCGAACCATAGGCGCCGTGCAACAGAATCACGATCGGCAGATCGCGCGTGCCGCGCGCCTGCGACGGCACGAACAAAGTCACGTCCGCGCGGCGACCGAGCGCACGGCTTTTCACCGTGGCGAATCCCAGCCCGGCCGCATCGATCGCCGGATTCGAAAGTTCGATTTTGCGGAACGTGGGCGAAGCGATGCTCATGTGCGCTCGAACAGCACCGGGTTCTTCGGCGTGGCTATGATCTCGCCGATCTTCGCGCCGGGACACCAGCGCTCCCAATCGGCCTGTTGCATCCTGTTGATCGGGGCCTGCAGGCGCATGTCGCGATCCATGTAGATCACGGTCATCACCGAACGCGGATTCGCCGAGCGGTTCGGGCCGGCGCGATGGAAGGTCCAGCCGAGGTGGAAGCTCACCTCGCCGAGTGCGAACGGTTCGTCGACGACGCGGAAGCCCTGCTTGTCGAGATTCGCGCTGATCGCGCGCTCGCTCTCGTCGGAAATTTCCAGATCGCGGCCGTATTCCTCGCGCTGGCTGCCGGCGTAGAACGCCAGCGGCCCCATGTCCATCGGCACGGCCTGCAAAGGCACCCAGGCCGTGATCGAGCGGTCGCTCGCGAGCGGCCAGTAGAATTGATCGGCATGCGCAGGAGTGAAGCCGCCGCCAGGCTCTTTGTACAGCGACTGGTCGTGGTAGAGGCGCACGCCGTCGACCTGCAGCAATGCCGCGGCGAGGCCGGCGAGGCGCTTGCCGAACACGAACTCGCGCGCAAGGCCGCCTTGCTCCCACAAATTCATCACCTGCAGGAAGGCACGGTCGTAGGTGCTGCGCTGTTCGAGCGGCAGCGTCTGTGTGTTCAGCGCAATCGTCAGCCGCGCAATTTCGTCGCCGTAGCGGCGCAGTTCGTCGGCTTTGAACACGTCCTTGAGGCGAATGAAACCGTCACGGCGGAAATCGGCGATTTGGCGTTCCGTCAACGCATAAGGTCTATCGAGATCGATCGCCACGTGCACGCTTCCTCAACGAATTGCAGATGTGGCGATACTAGGCTCACACGCGGCGAATCGCATCGGCGGGCGTTGTCGAACCCGGCGGGCAAACTATCGGATTCATGACCTCCGCGTCGTCGCGGAGGCCACAGCGCGCCAGTTCAGACGTTGAAGCGGAAATGCAGCACGTCACCTTCCTTGACGAGGTATTCCTTGCCTTCCAGGCGCAGGCGTCCGGCGTCGCGTGCCCCGGCTTCACCCTTGTACTTGATGTAGTCGTCGTACGCGATCGTCTCGGCGCGGATGAAGCCGCGCTCGAAATCGGTGTGGATCACGCCGGCGGCCTGCGGCGCGGTCGCGCCCTTCTTCACCTGCCAGGCGCGCACCTCTTTTTCGCCCGCGGTGAAGTAGGTTTGCAGGCCGAGCAGCTTGTAGCCGGCGCGGATCACGCGGTTCAGGCCGGGCTCGTCGAGCCCCATGTCCTGCAGGAAGGCGAGCTTGTCGGCATCGTCGAGCTGCGAGAGTTCCTCCTCGATCGCCGCGCACACGGGCACGACTTCGGCGCCTTCGGTCTTCGCGCGCTCGACGACTTTGTCGAGAAACGGGTTGTCCTGGAAGCCGTCTTCCTTGACGTTGGCGATGTACATCAGCGGCTTCAGCGTGAGCAGGAACAGGTCGCGCACGAGCGCCTTCTCGTCATCATCGAGACCGGCCGCGCGCGCGGGCCTGCCCTCGTTGAGCACCGTCGCGAGCTTTTGCAGCACGGGTCGCTTGGCCAATGCTTCCTTGTCTCCCGATTTGGCCGAACGCTCGGCGCGCTGCAAGGCCTTGTCGACCGAGTCGAGATCGGCGAGCGCGAGTTCGGTGTCGATCGTGTCGATGTCCGAGATCGGATCGATCTTGCCGGCGACGTGGACAATGTCGGTATTCTCGAAGCAGCGCACGACATGCGCGATCGCATCGACCTCGCGGATATGCGCAAGGAACTTGTTGCCGAGCCCCTCGCCCTTCGACGCGCCGGCGACGAGACCGGCGATATCGACGAACTCGATCGAGGTCGGGATGATCTTGAGCGGCTTGGCGATGCCGGCGAGCGCCTCGAGGCGCGGATCGGGCACCGGTACGACGCCGATGTTCGGATCGATCGTGCAGAACGGGAAATTCGCCGCGGCGATGCCCGCCTTGGTCAGCGCGTTGAAGAGAGTCGACTTACCGACGTTCGGCAGGCCGACGATGCCGCATTTGATGCCCATGAGGAGTCCGTGAGACGGAAAACGAAAGATGTAAAACGTGAGGACTCGCTATTCCGAATCTGACGTCTTACATCTGGCGTCTTACTCTTTCGCCGTGTGCAATTTCTTCATCGCCTCGTTGAAGTCTCCGCGCACCGCAATCGGCAAAACCTCGAGCGAACGTCCGACCGCATCGATGATCGCCTTCTCGTCATCGACGCCGGGCCGGCCGAGCACCCAGGAGGTGACGCGATTCTTGTCACCCGGGTGACCGATACCGAGGCGCAGCCGATGGAACTTGCCATGGCCCAGGTGCGCCATGATGTCGCGCAGGCCGTTCTGTCCGCCATGGCCGCCGTCGAACTTGAGCCTTGCTGCGCCTGCAGGCAGATCAAGATCGTCGTGCGCGACGAGCATTTCCTCGGGCTCGATCTTCCAGTAGCGCAATGCCGACTGGATCGCGATGCCACTCTTGTTCATGTAGGTCGTCGGCTTGAGCAACCATAACGTCTGACCGTCGATGACGATCTTCGCGGTCTCGCCATGCAGCTTCGACTCCATGCCGAAACGCGTACCGTGTGCCTGAGCCAGGGCGTCAATAAGCCAGAACCCGGCATTGTGCCGGGTTCGCAGATGTTCGGACCCGGGGTTGCCGAGGCCGACAAGGAGACGCAGATTCGCCATGACGAGCCGGGTGCCGCGCACCCGCCGAACACGGCCCCCGCCACCGGACGGTAGCGGGAGCCGAGGCGGTTACTTCTTCTCGTCTTTCTTCGCAGCGGCGGCCGGAGCCGCGGCCGGAGCGGCGGCAGCGGTCGCACCCGCAACGGCGGTTTCGACCGGAGCGGCCTCAACCTCTTCCTTCATTTCCTGCGCGGTGACCACGGCAACGTCGTGTTCCTTGCCGAGGCGCAGCTCGGGGATTTCGACGCCCTCGGGCAGCTGGACTTCGGACAGATGGACGATGTCGCCCACATCGAGGTTGGCGAGATCGACTTCGATGTACTCCGGCAGATGCTTCGGCAAGCAGGAGATTTCGACTTCGTTGAGCGCATGCGAGATCAGCACGCCAGCCTTCTTGCCGGCCGGCGACTTCTCCTGGTTGAGGAAGTGCAGCGGCACGCTGATGCGGATCGCCTTGTTCTCGTCGACGCGCTGGAAGTCCAGATGCATCAGTTGCTGCTTGAACGGGTGACGCTGCAGATCGCGCAGCAGCACCTTCTGCACGTCGCCATTCAGAGACAGGTCGAGAATCGCCGAGTAGAACCATTCGTGCTGCGAAGCGAGCCAGACGTCGTTGTGTTCGATCTGGATGCTGACCGGGGCGAGTTCGCCACCGTAGACGATGGCCGGAACCTTGCCCGTCTTACGCAGGCGGCGGCTCGCACCCCTCCCGTCGTCGTCACGGCGTTCGACCTTGATTTCATGTGTAGTTGCCATTTTGAAGCTACCTTTGGTGTTGCAGTTGAACCGCCTCGCGGCGGTGATGACCCTCCCCCGCGACCAGGGGAGTGGATTGCGCGCGACCCGCGGCGGGATGCCCGGTGTCGCGCAAAAAAATCAGTCCACGTACAGCGAACTCACCGACTCGCCGAACGCAATGCGGCGGATCGTCTCCGCCAGCAGTTCCGCCACGCTGAGCTGGCGGATCTTACTGCAGGCCTTCGCCTCTTCCGACAGCGCGATCGTGTCGGTGACGACAAGCTCGTCGAGCTGCGAGCCGTTGAGGTTGCGGATCGCCGGCCCCGACAGCACTGGATGTGTGCAGTAGGCGACTACGCGCTTCGCGCCGTTCTTCTTCAGCACCTCGGCACCGGCGCAGAGCGTGCCCGCGGTATCGACGATGTCGTCGATCAGCACGCAGACCTTGTCTTCAACGTCGCCGATGATGTTCATCACCGCGACCTCGTTCGCGCGCGGCCGGCGCTTGTCGATGATCGCGAGGTCAGCATCGTCGAGGCGCTTGGCGATCGCACGAGCGCGCGCCACACCGCCCACATCGGGGCTGACCACGATCAACTCTTCGGGGCGGTTATATCGCCAGATATCGGCGAGGATGACCGGCGAAGAGTATACATTGTCCAGCGGAATATCGAAAAACCCCTGGATCTGGTCCGCATGCAGGTCCACGGTCAGCACATGGTCGGTACCGACCGTCGAAATCATTTTCGCGGCCACCTTGGCCGTGATCGGCACGCGCGCCGAGCGCAGGCGCCGGTCCTGCCGCGCGTAACCGAAGTACGGTATCACCGCGGTGACGCTGGCGGCCGAGGCGCGCTTGAGCGCATCGATCATCACCAGCAGCTCCATGAAGTTTTCCGCAGTCGGCGCCGAAGTCGGCTGGATCACGAACACTTCCTGGCGACGCACGTTCTCGTCGATCTCGACGCGCACTTCACCATCGGAGAACGTCGTCACCTGTGCCTTGCCGAGCGGCACGTTCAACATCTTGCAGATGTCGAGCGCGAGCTGCCGGTTGGCATTGCCCGAAAAAATCTGCCAGCCGCTGCGTTCGCCGCGGCCGAGCGGATAGGTCCCGGAATAACCTGCCGCCGGATTGATCGTGTTCACGGATTGGACCTTGTCAGGGTTCGATCATTGCAGGGTGGCTGGGGCGGCAGGATTCGAACCTGCGTATGCCGGGATCAAAACCCGGTGCCTTACCGCTTGGCGACGCCCCAATGATTCACTTATCCCGGCAAAGCCGGGATTCCAATTATCTTTGCTTTTCAGCTTTGGCTTTCAGCCTTGCCCGCCTGATATGTATCCACCGCATCAAGCAACCGCGATCTATTTACTCCACTAGCGACGTACGCCGAAAACTCCGACGGACACGCACTCACGATGGCATTCGCTTCGTCGCGCGATTTCACCGCAACGAAAACGCAACCACCACTGCCGCTCAACCGCGCATCGCCGAACTGGCCAAGCCAGTCCAACGCCGCGGCGACATTCGCATAGCGCGCACGCACCACCGGAGTGAAAACGTTGCTGGTTTCGATCCCTGAAAGAAAGCCCTCTATTGTCGCCGGAGGGGAATTCCGTGTCAATTCCGCGGCTTGGAACAGTGCGACTGTCGGCACCGTCGCGCGCGGGTCGAGAATGACGTATTCCCGCGGCGGCAGAGCGATCGGAGTGATTTTTTCGCCCACGCCCTCCGCCCACGCCGAATGACCGCGCACGAACACCGGTACGTCGGCGCCCAGGCGCAGGCCGAGCTCGGCCAGTGCGTCGACGGACAGGCCCGTCTCCCAGAGCTCGTTCAGCGCAACGAGCACGGTCGCCGCATCCGAGCTGCCGCCGCCGAGGCCGCCGCCCATCGGAATGCGCTTTTCCAGCGCGATATCGACACCGAACTCCGCTTCGGCATATTCGGCCAACGTGCGCGCCGCACGCACGCAGAGGTCGTGCTCGGGCTCGACCCCGGGCGCGCCATCCACGCGCACGATCTGCGCATCGTGACGCAGACGCAGGCGCAGCGTGTCGCCCCAGTCGAGCAGTTGGAACGCGGTCTGCAACAGGTGATAGCCGTCGGCGCGGCGGCCGACGATGTGCAGGAACAGGTTGAGCTTGGCCGGCGCAGGCCAGACGCTCCACCCGCCTTCGATCGCGTCGGTCAATCGAAACTCCACGATTGGACCACGAGCCTGACCTTGTCCTTGCCGCGTGTTGCGAACACCTTCTTCGGCAACGGCGGCGAGAGATCGCCGAACCAGTCGAGGTATTCGACCGTCCAACCGTCCTGCACCAGTTGCGCCGGCAACTGCTTCTCGTCGAATTGCATCTGCGCCGGATCACCCGCGACGCGCAGGCCCAGCGCCCAACGCCGCAGCGCGGCGAACGGCACCTCGGCGCCGAGGCGTTCACGCAGCAGTGCTTGCGGATCGCGGCCGACCTCGGCCTGCGCATCGACCCCTTCAAGCAGCGCATGCTCGGCATCGCCGCTGAGGCGCAAGGTCCGGCCGTTCGCGCCGCGCACGCTGAACGAATACGCGTCGCCGTCCTGATGCCAGGTCAAATCGCCCGAGCCGCCGTTCGCACCGGATACGGCGATGCGTGCCTCGAGCGTCCAGCGCGACTTACCAGCCAGCGCCGCCTCGCGTGCATCCTGCCCTGCCAGCGCTGCGGGCGTCGCCGCGTTCTGCTTCACGCGCACAGGCGCGCAGGCGACGAGCAGCGAGACAAACGCCGCCGAAAGCAGCAGACGAAGTGTGTGCAGCGTGGAAAGGTCGAGAAAAGTCATCGAACGAATACGCATCAGTGCCGCGCCGCCGCGCTCTTGTCACGCAATGCCTTGAACTCCGAACCCGCCTTCCACTCGGGCCAGCGTGCTGAATTCGCGAGGTCGCGACCGATGTCGTACATCAGCGTGATGTCCTGCACCGCGCCGTCGAGTTTCCAGTCGGGACCATAGGCGTCGCAGGGCTGGTGGTAGCAGTGGCCGGTGTAGTCGTCGACCCACTTCTGCCCGGCCGCGCGGCCGCCGGCGACGAGATCGGATGCGCCGGCAATGCCCATCATCAGCAGCACCGGCACGCCGCGTTTGGCGAACGAAAAGTGATCGGCGCGATAGAACAGGCCGCGCTCGGGCAAACTTTCCGGCGTGATCGTGCGTCCCTGCACCTTGGCGAAGCGGGCGAGATCGTCTTCGAGCGTGTCCTGCCCGCCGCCGACGAGGATCACATCGTGTGCCTTGCCCGCGGTCTGCAGTACATCGATGGTCAGATTGGCGACGGTCTTTTCCAGCGGATAGACCGGATCGAGCGCATATGCCTCCGAGCCGAGCAGGCCGCGTTCTTCCGCGGTCCAGACGCCGAAGACGATGCTGCGCTTCGGCGCCGGCAGCGCCTTGAACTGACGCGCGATCTCGATCAGGCCGGCGACGCCGATGCTGTCGTCGTTGGCGCCGCGGCGAATCGTGTTGCCCTGAGCATCGGCCGGGCCTTTGCCGTAAGCATCCCAATGCGCGCCGTAGAAGACGATTTCGTCGGCACGCGTGCTGCCCGGAATCTTTGCCAGCACGTTATGGCTTTCTACGACCTCGTGTACGACCGGGATATCGGCCGAGAACGTCTCGCCCTTGAGCACAACCGGGCGGAAGTCCGCGCGCCGCGCCGCCTTGCGCTGCGCGGCCAGGTCGAGGCCCGCATCGGCAAACAGCTTGGTCGCCGCTTCGGCCGAGATCCAACCCTGCAGTGCGAGGCTGGTCAGCTTGTCCGGCGCGCGCACGATGTCGAAATTCTCGCCGTGCGGACTGACGACGACATTCCAGCCGTAACCCGCGCCGGGCGTGTCGTGCACGATCAGCGCGCCGATCGCGCCATGGCGCGCGGCCTCTTCGTATTTGTAGACCCAGCGGCCGTAGAAAGTCATCGTCTTGCCGCCGAAGCGGCCGTAAACCGGCTCGTCCTTTGTTGCTTCGAAATCCGGATCGTTGACCAGGAACACGGCGACCTTGCCCTTGAGATCGACGCCCTTGAAGTCGTCCCACTGGCGCTCCGGCGCATTGACGCCGTAGCCGACGAACACCAGCGGCGCGTGCTCGATCAACGCACGATCGTCCGGACGGACTGTCGACAGATACACGTCTTTTCCGCGTTGCCACGGCTGCATACTGCCGCCGACGCTGACGCCGAGCGCCTTCGGCTCGCCGAGCGTCGTGTGCAGCAACGGCGCCGCCTGCACCCAGCTGCCGTCCTTGCCCCCCGGTTGCAAACCGAGCGCTTCGAACTGGCCGATCAGATAGCCAACCGAACGCTCTTCGCCGCGCGTGCCGGGCGCACGGCCTTCGAAGAAATCCGAGGACAGCGTCTGCACCGCGGTCGCGATGCGATCGGCGCTAAGCTGCTGCGCGGCGACGGGCAAGGCAAAGGCAAAGAACGAGAGCGCAACGAGCAGAAATTTCATCACGGCATCATCTGGAAGGACGACGTGATTCTAAGCCGAAAGTCTCCGCGGCGATGCGCGCAACTACGACGCCAGTCGTTTGATCGTTTCCAGCAGTACCTTGTTGCCGGCGTCCTTCTTGCGTCCCTCGTCCCAGACCTGGCGCGCCTCGTCCTTGCGCCCGGACACCCAAAGCACCTCACCGAGATGCGCGGCGATCTCGGGATCGCGCTGCTTGGTGTAGGCGCGGCGCAACTGCTCGACCGCGGCATCGAGATTGCCGAGGCGGTATTGCACCCAACCCATGCTGTCGAGGATCGCCGGTTCGCCGGGTTTGAGTGCGAGCGCCTTCTCGATCAGTGTGAGCGCCTCGGCCTTCTTGTCGGTGCGATCGGCGAGCGTGTAGCCCAGCGCGTTCAAGGCATCGGCATTGTCGGGTTTGAATTCGAGCAGACGGCGCAAATCGTGGATCGCCTCGTCGACGCGATCGACGCTCGCACAAGCCAGCGCGCGCGCATAGAGCAGGCGCGGGTCGTCCGGCAGGGCCTGCAAGCCGCGATCGTAGACCGCGATCGCATCGGCCTGGCTCTTGCCCTTGTCGCCAACCAGTTCGGCCTCGAGCAGGAAAACCTCGCCCAGCGCCTTCGCCTCGTCGGCGACGCGGGCTTCGAGTTCGTGCAGCAGGCTCATCGCATCGGCGGCGCGGCCCGTGTCCTGGAGCAGGATCGCGGTGCGCTGTTGCGCATCGAACCATTCGTCCTCGCCTTCGCCGACCTCGGCATACCACTTGAGTGCATCGGCCTTGCGTTCGGCCAGTTCGCTGAGCTGGCCGAGCAACAGCAGGCGCATCGCCGGGCGCGGCTGGGATTCGGCGAGCACCTGCCGATACAGGGTTTCGACCTGCGCCATGTTCGCCTTCGCGTCGCCGTGGGCGAGATAGGCTGCGCGCGCCGCATAGATGCGATCGTTCTGCGGTCCCTGCGCGAGCACCGCCGATGCCTGCGCAAAGTCGCCGAGATCGCCGAGCAGCGCGGCATAGGCGACGCGCAGGCGTGCGTTGTCTTCGCGCCCTTCGTTGCCCGGCGTCGACTTCGCGTTGCGCAATGCATCGGCGAACAGCTTGCGCGCACCTTCCTTGTCGCCCGCGCCGATCTTCACCTGCGCGGCCCAGGCATAGGTTTCGGGCGTATGGAAACGATCGGTTCCTCGTTGCGCCAAAATCCTGGCGATATCGCCGCGATCGAGCCGTATCGCCAGTTGGCCGACCGCAATCCATACCTGCGGGTCGTGGCCGAGATCAACAGCCTGAATGGTGTTGCCCGGCGCGGCGCCGTCGCCGCGCAGCAGGCGCTCGAACATCAGGCCGGCGGCATTCTTGTCCTCGGCGCCGAGCAGCGCCTGCGAGACCGCTCGCCAGCCGCTGCCGCCTGGGCGGTGCGCAAGCCAGGCCAGATCGGCAAACGCCGAATCGTTCGCGCCGGCGTGCAGGGCGAGCATCGCGCGCGCCTGGCGCACGCCGACCTCGTCGCCGTGCAGCGCCTGCCAGCGCAGCAGCGCGGCCTGCGCCGCCTCCCATTGCCTGCCCGCGATCGCGATATGCGTCGCCTGCTCTGCGATCGCTGCGTCTTCGCTGGCCTGCGCCGCATCGACATAGCGGCGTGCGGCGGTCACCGCATCCGAATCGACCAGCGCGAGCTCGCCGGCAAGCAGGTTCGCGATCAGATCGCGCTGGCCCGGATCCGGGGCGACATCGAGCCTTTGCAGCGGCTGCGTCGCTGCCATGCGCGCCTGCGGATTGCCCGCGGGCGTCGTCGCGCAGGCCGCGAGCAGCATGGCGGCAACGGCCGGCAGCCACTCACGCGATCGGAACCAATCTGTCTTCACGGTCTGCTATTCCACTTGCCCGCATCTGCGGTTTGTTGTCGCTGTCCTGCGTACCTCGGGGCGCAAAGCCCTGATTTCAAACCTCGGCCACGCCGCCGTTTGCTTGATATCGCAACGCACGGGCCGCACAATTTCGCATCGGTACAGGCTATTCCGGCGCCTGCCGCAAGCTTAACCGATTACCTAGAACATGGCCCTGATCGCCCTCGGACTCAACCACCAGACCGCGCCGCTCGACCTGCGCGAGAAGGTCGCGTTCGCGCCCGAGGCGACCGCCGACGCGCTCAGCGACCTCGCCCACCAGCCCGGCGTCAACGAGGCGCTGATCCTGTCCACTTGCAACCGCACCGAACTCTACGTCGAGGTCGAGGCCGGGGCGGAAGACGCGGCGCAGCGCTGGCTGCTCGATCACCATGGATTGACCCAGCGCCGGCTCGACGAGTTCCTCTACCGGCACGAGGACAACGCGGCCGTGCGCCACCTGTTCCGCGTCGCCACCGGCCTCGACTCGATGGTCCTCGGCGAGCCGCAGATCCTTGGCCAGGTCAAGGATGCCTACCAGACCGCGCGCAGCGCCGGCACCCTGCGCAGTTCGATGGAGCGCCTGTTGCAACAGACCTTCGCCGTGGCCAAGCGCGTGCGCACCGATACACGCATCGGCGCGAATCCAGTGTCGGTCGCCTACACCGCGGTGCGCATGGCCGAACGCCTGTTCGCCGACTTATCCGACGCCTGCGTGATGTTGATCGGCGCCGGTGAGACGATCGAGCTCGCTGCCCGCCACCTGTCCGAATCGAAGGTGCGCAGGCTGATCGTCGCCAACCGTACGCTGGAAAACGCGCAGGCGCTGGCTGTGCGTTTCGGTGCCTATGCCATTTCGCTCGCCGACCTGCCCCAGCACCTGGCCGAGGCCGATATCGTGATCTCGTCCACGGCCAGCACTATGCCGATCCTGCGCCGCGATCTGGTCGAGAACGCGATCCGCGTGCGCAAGCACCGGCCGATGTTTCTCGTCGATATCGCCGTACCGAGAGACATCGAGCCGGCCGTGGCCGAGCTCGACGACGTATTCCTCTACACGGTCGACGACCTCAAGCAGGTGATCGACGACAACCTGCGCTCGCGCCAGGCCGCGGCCAGCGAGGCCGAGGCGATCATCGAACTGCAGGTCGAACACTATCTCGCCTGGCGTCGCGCGCTGGCCGTGCGCAATCCGCTCGCGACGCTGCGTTCCGATGCCGAGGCGCAACGCGACGCGACGCTGGACAAGGCGCGCGCCCTGCTCGCAAGCGGGCGCACGCCCGAGCAGGCGCTCGAGTTCCTCGCCCACACGTTGACCAACAAGCTGCTGCACGCACCGAGCGCCAATTTGCGCGCCGCGGCGTTGCGCGGCGATGTCGAACTGTTGCGCGCCGCGGAGGCGCTGTTCGATTCGCAATCGGGCGAGGAGAAAAGCTCTTAAACAGAACGCCACCGATCGATGCCGGCAAGGACGGATAAATCTTCTGAATTTGCCTTGTCCGCCTTTATCGTTCCTCGATTCGCCTTTATCTGGGTTAAAATTCGTCCGAATGAACCCCTCGATAAGACGCAAGCTCGACGAGCTTGCCGAGCGTCACCAGGAAGTCTCCCTGCTGCTCGCCCAACCCGAAGTCCTCGACGACAACGCACGCTTCCGCGATCTGTCGCGCGAGTTCGCGCAGCTCGAGCCGCTGACGGCCTCGCTGCACGCCTACGACGACGCCGGGAAAAATCTCGAAGCGGCGCAGGCGATGCTCAAGGATCCCGAGCTGAAGGAACTCGCGCAGGGCGAAGTCGCCGAGCTCGAGGCGCGGCGCGAGGCGCTCGACCACGAATTGAGCCTGCTGCTGCTGCCGAAGGACGCGCGCGACGAAGCGAACATCTTCCTCGAAGTGCGTGCCGGCACCGGCGGCGACGAAGCGGCGATCTTCGCCGGCGACCTGTTCCGCATGTACACCCGCTACGCCGAAACGCAGGGCTGGCGCGTCGAGGTGCTTTCCGCAAATCCCGGCGAGCATGGCGGCTACAAGGAAGTCATCGCGCGCGTCGAGGGCAAGGGCGTGTTCTCCAAGCTCAAGTTCGAATCGGGCACCCACCGCGTGCAGCGCGTGCCGGAGACCGAGGCGCAGGGACGCATCCATACTTCGGCGGCGACCGTCGCGATCCTGCCGGAAATGGACGAGATCGAGGACGTCGAGCTCAATCCGGCCGACCTCAAGGTCGACACGTACCGCGCGAGCGGCGCCGGCGGCCAGCACGTCAACAAGACCGACTCGGCGATCCGCATCACCCACCTGCCGAGCGGCATCGTCGTCGAATGCCAGGACGAGCGCAGCCAGCACAAGAACCGCGCGCGCGCGATGTCGCTGCTCAAGGCGCGCCTCACCGACGAGCAGCGCAGCAAGCAGACCGCGGCGCAGGCCGAATCGCGGCGCCTGCAGGTCGGCTCCGGCGACCGCAGCCAGCGCATCCGCACCTACAATTTTCCGCAGGGGCGCATCACCGATCATCGCGTCAACCTGACTCTGTACAGTCTGCCGGCGATCATCGGCGGTGATCTCGACCCGCTGCTCGGTCCGCTGACCCAGGAGTATCAGGCCGATCAGATGAAGTCGCTCACCGAAGGCGGCCTGACCGGATGAACGCGGCGCTGCTGCCGGCGACGCTCGACTCGATCGCCACGCTGATCGAGCGCGGCGACCTCGTTGGTGCCGAACGCCAGGCGCAAGCGGCACTGCAGAACTTGCCGCCGCATGCGGAAGTCTGGCGCTTGCTCGCAATCGCGCAGATCCGCTTGGGGCGCATGGACGCGGCGGCGCGCTCGCTGCAACAGGCAGCGCGCCTCGATCCGAATTCAGTCGAAGTGCTGTGCAACCTCGCCGCAGTCGAACTGCATACCGGCAAGGCAGAGACGGCGGCGGTCACGCTCGAACGCGCGCTCGCGCTCGCGCCGAACCATGTCGGCGCGCTCACCAATCTCGGCCGTCTGCGCCACCAGATCGGCGACTACCTCGGCGCGGCGCAATGCTTCGAGCGCAGCCTGCGCGCAGACCCCGGTCGCGCCGAAACTTGGTTCGACCTCGCCAACGCCAGTGCCGCTCTGCACTACTGGAGCGCTGCAGAATCGCACGTGCGTCAGGGCATCAACCTCGCGCCGCGCTCGGCCGACGGCTGGTACGTACTCGGCTATCTTTACGAACGTCAGGGCCGGCTCGCCGACGCGTTGCAGCCGTATCGCAACTCGATGGAGTTGAGCCCGCGCCCTCAAACCGCGCACAACCTTGCCTTGGTGCAGGACCAGCTCGGCGACTGGCAGGCCGCGGCGCGCACGATGGAGCGCGCGCTGCAACTCGCTCCCGACCTGTTCGAAGCACTCAGCCAGCTCACCTACACCAAACGCCGACTGTGCGAATGGCAGGGCCTGCCCGAACTCGCAACGCGGCTCGTCGCCGGCGTCGACGCAGGGCGGCCGGGCATCCTGCCGTTCTCGCTGCTCGCCGAAGACACGACGCCCGCGCAGCAACTCGCCTGCGCGCGCACGTTTGCGCGACAGTTCGCATCCGTGGCGACTCCACATCAAGCCGCGACTTTGTCATCGGCAGGCGATGGATCGCTGCGCGTCGGCTTCGTCTCCTCAGGCTTCAAGGAACACGCCACCGGCCTGCTCGTGGTCGAGCTGATCGAACGCCTGCGCGCGACGAACCTGAGCACGATCGCATTCGCGACCACGCCCGGCGACGGCAGCGAGCTTCGTCAGCGCCTCGAACTCGCATTCCGCGAGTTCCATGATGTCGCCCAACACACGCCCGAAGCGATCGCGGAGCACATTCGTGCCGCGCGCATCGACGTGCTGATCGACGTCGATGGTTATTGCATGAATTCGCTGCCACGCATCTTCGCGCAGCGGCCCGCGGCGATCCAGGTTAACTGGCTCGCCTACCCCGGCTCGCTCGGCGCGCCGTGGTACGACTATCTGATTGCCGACGATGGCGTGATTCCCCCGGCGCAACGGGCGCATTACGACGAGAAAATCGCCTGGCTGCCGCGCTGCTACCAGCCTACCGACACAAGCCGCATCGTGCGCGAAGCGCCCGCACGCGAGGCGTTGGACCTGCCCGCCGACGGTTTCGTCTACTGCTGCTTCAACGCCAACTGGAAAATCACGCCGCAGAGCTTCGCATTGTGGATGCGCATTCTGCGCGAGGTTCCCGGCAGCGTGCTGTGGCTGCTCGACGAGCGCCCCGGCAACGGCGTGATCGAGCGCCTGCGCGACGCCGCGCAACGCGCGGGAGTCGATCCGCGACGGCTGGTCTTCGCACCGAAGGCGAACCACGCCGATTATCTCGCCCGCTACGGCCACGCCGACCTGTTCCTCGACACGAATCCGTACAACGCCCACACCACCGCGTCGGACGCGCTCTATGCTGGCTGCCCCGTGTTGACCCGACCCGGCGACACGTTCGCCTCGCGCGTCGCGGCGAGTCTGAACCGCCAGATCGGCCTCGACGAATTGATCGCTGCCGATGACGAGGCCTATGTCGCGCTTGCGATCGGGCTGGCGCGCCAGCCCGCGCGCGTGGATGCCTTGCGCGCGCGCCTGCACGACCCAGCCACGCGCGCGCGACTGTTCGACATGCAGGCGTATGCCGACGACTTCGCCGCGCTGATCCAACGCATTGCCGCGCATGCGCGCGCCGGCCAGCCGCCGCAGGATATTTCGCTGTAGGATGGCGGCATGACCGCTGCCAAAGAATTCGCACCGCTCAATCTCTGTGTGTTGACCGTGTCCGACACGCGCAGCGCGCACAACGACACTTCGGGCGACTATCTCTGCGATGCATTGGCCGCAGCGGGCCATCGCCTGCATGCGCGGGCGATCAGCCGCGACGACAAATACAATCTGCGCGCCATCGTCTCCACGTGGATCGCGCAGGCCGACGTGCACGGCATTCTCGTGACTGGCGGCACCGGTTTCACCGGCCGCGATTCGACGCCTGAAGCGCTGCTGCCGCTGCTTGACAAGCAGATGCCCGGTTTCGGCGAGATGTTCCGCGTGCTCTCGTTCGAGGAGATCGGCACCTCGACACTGCAGTCACGCGCATTCGCCGGCCTTGCCAACGACAAATTCGTGTTCTGCCTGCCCGGCTCGACCTCGGCCTGCAAAACCGCCTGGGAAAAGCTCATCCAGGCACAGCTCGACTCGCGCACCGCGCCGTGCAATCTGGCCGGCTTGAGATCACGTTTGCGCGAAACCTGAGTTTCGACCAGCGCAAGGATCACTTCGATGAAGAAGAAGAAATACGAGCATCATCTGAAGGAACTCGCAGTCGAACTGGTCGAACTCCAGCGCTGGCTGATCCACACCGGCAAGCGCGTCGTCGTGCTGTTCGAGGGGCGCGACGCGGCCGGCAAGGGCGGCACGATCAAGGCGATCAGCGAATACCTCGACACGCGCCACTACCGCATCGTCGCGCTGTCGAAACCGAACGAACGCGAGCGCACGCAGTGGTACTACCAGCGCTACATCGAGCACCTGCCCGCGGCCGGCGAGATCGTGCTGTTCGACCGCAGCTGGTACAACCGTGCCGGCGTCGAGCACGTCATGGGTTTCTGCAGCGAGGAGGAGTACAAACGCTTCCTCGCCGAATGCCCGGTGTTCGAGAAGGGCCTCGTCGATGACGGAATACTTTTGTTCAAATACTGGCTCGCCGTTGACCAGGCCGAGCAGGAAGAACGCTTCGCCGAGCGCGCGTCCGATCCGCTCAAGCGCTACAAGATCTCCCCGATCGATGTCGCCGCGCGCAACAAGTACCGCGAATACGCCGAGGCGCGCGAGGCGATGATCGCAGCGACGAGCACCGAGCACGCGCCGTGGCACGTGGTCGACTTCAACGACCAGCCGCGCGGCCGCCTCAACCTGATCCGCGATCTGCTCGACCGGCTGCCCGACCGCAAAATCCCGGTAAAACCACTCAAATTGCCCAAACTCAAGGGCGATCTAGGCGTCGAAGAGCTGGCCGACAGCTCGCTTTGGGTAAAAACCGTGTACTGAAGCCGCGTCCGGGACGCGCCGGTTCGACTGTCACAAAACCGTCACGTGAAAATGACGGCTTATACGCCCAAAATTTTGCGATTCCTTTACAATCGCCGACAAAAAGCAACACGGGAATTCCTCCGGCCGCATGCGTCGTGAATCCGCGACGATCCTGCGACCCATGCCCGCATCGATCGGGCACGGCAGGAGGGATCAAGGGACGAAGTTCTTCGCAATATTTCGCCCATTCAACTGGAGAGACCCGATCATGTCATCGCACAGCCTCGCTCGCGCCTCGCGCGCGCCGCGCCGTTATACCCTGAGCCTCGCCATCGTCTTTGCCCTCACCGGGAATGCGATGTACGCCGCCGATACCGCGCCAGCCGACGATGCCAACGCGCCCAAGCAACTCGGCGACATCACCGTCACCGCGGAAAAGCGCAGCGAGAACATCCAAAAGGTGCCCGAGTCGATCACCGCGATCGATACCGAGAAGCTCGACGTGCTCAAGTCCGGTGCCGACGATGTGCGCTTCCTGTCCGCGCGCGTGCCGAGTCTGCTGATCGAGTCCTCGTTCGGGCGCACGTTCCCGCGCTTCTACATCCGCGGCCTCGGCAATACCGATTTCGACTTGAACGCCTCGCAACCGGTGTCGTTCGTCTATGACGACGTCGTGCTCGAGAACCCGATCCTGAAAGGCTTCCCGATTTTCGACATCGACCAGGTCGAAGTACTGCGCGGCCCGCAGGGCACGCTGTTCGGTCGCAATACGCCGGCCGGCGTGGTCAAGCTTGATTCGAAGAAGCCGACGCAGGAACCGGATGGCTATGTCGACGTCAGCTACGGCCGCTACGGCACCACCAACATCGAGACCGCGTTCGGCGCGGGCATCAACCAGGACTGGGCGTTCCGCGTCTCCTTCCTCGACCAGCACCGCGACGACTGGGTGAAGAACACCGCACCGGGCAAGAGCAACGAGCTCGGCGGCTACAACACGCAAGCGTTGCGCCTGCAATTCGAATACAAGCCATCCGACACGTTCGATGCGCTGCTCAACGTGCACGGCATGAACATCAACGGCTCGGCAATCCTGTTCCGCGCCAACATCATCCAGCCGGGCACGAATGATTTCGTTCCGGGTTGGAAACGTGACGAAATCTCGATCGATGGCAACAACTTCCAGGACGTGACGTCGAGCGGTGCAAGTCTGCACTTGACCTGGAGCTTGGAGAACATGGAGCTGGCCTCGATCACCAGCTTCGACCGGGTCAAGACGCTGAGCCACGGCGACATCGACGGCGGCTACGGCGCGTCCTATGCACCCGGAGGCGTGATGGGCCCCGGTTTCATCCCGTTCGCGTCCGAGTCGGCGGACGGCCTGCCGTTCCATCGCCAGATCACCCAGGAAGTGCGCCTGTCCTCGAAGAACACTTCACCGCTCGACTGGATTCTCGGCGCGTACTATTTCAACGAGAACCTGACGATCGACAGCTTCGACTACGAAACCATCTTCAGCCACGGTGCGCTCGACGGCTACGCGCAGCAGAAGCAGAAGGATGTGAGCGAAGCGCTGTTCGGCTCGCTCGGCTATCAAGTCAACGACGCGTTCAAGATAAAGGGCGGCCTACGCGTCTCGCACGACGAAAAGAACTGGACCGCCACGCGCTACATCTCGCCGATCGGCGGCGGTGCACTCGGCCCGTTGTTCGAGAATCCGTCCTACACGCACACCACCGGCGATCTGTCGGCCACCTACAGCCTCGACAAGGACACGACGCTCTACGCGCGCGCCGCGACCGGCTATCGCGCGCCGAGCATCCAAGGCCGCTTGTTGTTTGGCGACACGCCTTCAGTGGCCAAGGCGGAGACGATCACTTCGGGCGAAGCGGGCATCAAATCGGATCTGTTCGACCATCGCGCCACGATCAGCGCCGACGTCTACGTCTACGAGATGAAGAACCAGCAGCTCACCGCGGTCGGCGGCACGACCAACTTTGCCCGCCTCGTCAATGCGAAGAAAACCGAGGGACGCGGTTTCGAACTCGATGCACGTGCCTACGTCACCGACAACCTGATGGTCACGGCAGGCGGCAGCTACAACTACACCAAGATCAAGGACCCGAACCTCTACATCACGCCGTGTGCGGCGTGTACGGTGCTCGACCCCGAAATCGTCGAGGGTGGCGTCACCCTCGCCTCGATCAACGGCAACCCGCTGCCGCAGGCGCCGAAGTGGATCGGTAACGTGACCGCGCGCTACGCGATCCCGTTCAAGGACGGCGAGCTGTTCGCGTATACCGACTGGGCCTACCGCAGCAAGGTCTCGTACTTCCTCTACCAGTCGGTCGAGTTCACCGGCAAGGCCTGGGTTGAAGGCGGCCTGCGCGTCGGCTACGCCTGGCACGACAACAAGCGTGAAGTGTCGTTCTACGGCCGCAACATCCTCGACAAGAAGGCAATTACCGGCGGCATCGACTTCGACAACCTGACCGGTTACGTCAACGAGCCGCGCATCTGGGGTGTGCAGTTCCGCGGCGAGCTTTGATCTCGGCGCATCAACCTTGCCCGAGACAAAAAAGCAGCCGGCGCAATGCCGGCTGCTTCGTTTCAATCACCTGAAAACCGATCAGATCTGGATTTCGGTGCGCTGCTGCTGGCGCATCATCGTCACGATCAGGGTGCCGAACAGCAGCACCGAGGCGACGATGAAGATGGTGATGCCGAGGCTTTCGCCGCGCAGGCCCTGAGCGACTGCCGTGGCATCCGCCGTCGGCACGAAACCGGCCGCGGCCATCGCCGTGTAGTGCATGCCGCAAACCGCCACGCCCATGACCAGCGCGGCACCAAGCAGTTGCATCCAGCCGCGCAGGTTGAACGCAAGCCATAACGCCGCGATCGAAGCGACGATCGCGATCACCACGGACAACGCGACGATGTTCTGATCGTAGACCGTCTGCGCCGGCATCAACATCGCTGCCATGCCGGTGTAGTGCATGCCGGCGACCCCCAGACCCATCAGCACGCCAGCGAGCACGAGCTTACCCCAGGAAAACACGCCGCTGCTGGCGACCGCGAGGCCGAGCGTGCACGCGGCGATGCCGATCACCGCGGACGCTGCGGTCAGCGGCAGGTCGTAGGTCACCGGGACGTTCATCTGGCATGCAAGCATCGCGATGAAGTGCATCGCCCAGATGCCGCCACCGCCAACCGCGGCGCCCGAACCGATCAACGCCTGCCAGCGCTCGCTCGCGTTCTTCGCGGTCGGGATGCCGATCGCGAGTTGCAGCGCGGTGTACGACCCGAGTACCGAAACCAGGTAAGACAGCAGAACAAGAAAGGTATTGTGATGGCAATGTATCGCGTTCATGTCGTTCCCCCGAAGATGCGTCAAGTCATTCGCTGAAGGTAAATACGCAGTAGCTGGCTCCCGAATTGCGACAATGCGTCTCCTCGACGCGCGCCGGCGCGTCGGCACGAGAGGTATTGATCAAGCCTTCGAAAAAACCGGAGAAAAAATGGCAGGTGCGGCCGTGCTGGCCATTGCCGCAGAACGGACTTGCCTTGAGCCGCAAACCGTCGTCTTCGATATCGGCGGGCAGCAACTGGCGCACGGCGGGCAAAGCGATATGGCGCACGGCGTCGTGCAGGCCGAGGCGCGCGCCGAGCGCGAAGTCGCGCTTGTACACCCAGGTGCCGACACGGTTGCCGACGTAACGCAGCACGCTGTCGTGTTCCGCGGGCGGAATCTCCTGCTCGAGCAAGACGAGACGCGGCAAGATCTGCGGGTAGTCCGCCGCGAGCTTGGGCAATAGGATCTCCAGACGCGAACGGTCGTAGCTGGGCCGCGGCGCGGCCATGCGATTGCCGAACTCCGCCGCACGTCCATTGAGCGGCATTTCCTGCGGCGCTTGCGGCGCCGGATACGCAGCAGGCGGCGCATAGCTCGGCGCTGGCGTGTATTGCGGTGCGACGCGCGGCATCGGCGCGCCCCCCCGTGGCGGGGCCGGGGCGGCCACCTCGTGCATCATCGACTCGTACGAGCGCACACGACGATGCGTGGCAATGCGGTCCTCGAGTTCGAGCATGCTTGTTTCCGGGCCGCGCACCGCAAAATTGAGCGAAACCCCTTCATTGCTCTCGGCCATGCGCTGGCGTACCAGACTGAAGCCGCAGGCCATGACGATCTGCCCGAGCTCGAATAGCAAACTCTCTTTCTGATCCGCAACGACGCGGATTTGCAACTCGACGTAACGCGAGTATGGCTCGTTCAAGATGTCCCCCTTGAGCACTGAACACGAACGACAAAAACGCTAATAGTTCACACTAATCGCCGCCGCACGATTTCCTGCATTTGTGAGTTGTAACAATTTTTTCGCGACGATAACGAGAATTGCAGCATGTTCCGCCGCTATTCTTAAAAATGCGTTCGCGATTTTTGGCTAAAAATCGCCAATTGGCTCACAACGTGCATTATTCGCCGCAAATCGAGAATCCGTCCGCGGGCGATGCACCGGGAAAATTGCCGGAAACACCGATATCGGAGCCATCAAGGTCGATGCGACTCACGTCGTCGACACGGGCTGCGGGAGGGCCCAGCTGTAGCCAGGATTGGAGCCGGTTCAACGCGTCTTCGGTACCGCAGGCAAGCACCTCGACGCTGCCATCGGCCAGGTTCTTCGCGTAACCACCCAGCCCCAACGCCTGTGCTTGGGTACGCGTCGACGCGCGGAAGAACACACCCTGTACCCTGCCCCGGACGAGGAATTTTGCGCAAGGCATGCGCGAACCTCAGGGCTTGATGATCGCGTCGAGATCCTTCATCTGGATCGGCCCTAAAAAGGCCTTGGCAACGCTGCCGTCCGGCGCAATCAAATAGGTGTTCGGCAAACCTTTGGGCGTGTCGAAATCCTTGGGCGGATCCATCACGTCGACTTGCGCGACCGGATAACTGAGCGGATGCGCCTTGAGGAACTTCCCGATATCGGCCTTTTCGCTGTCCTCGTAGGCGAGGCCGATCGCCGCGACCTTGTCCTTGTGCGCGTCGACGTAGGCGGAAATGTCCGGCAATTCCTTGATGCATGGCGAGCACCAGGTCGCCCAGAAATTGACGATGACCCATTTGCCGTTCTGCGCGGACAAATCGAAAGTCTTGCCGTCGAGCGTGGTCAACTTGAGCGCAGGTTTCGGTGCGGTCGCGGCGCAAGCGATGCCGGCCATCAGCAACGCGGCGCAGAAAAGAAAGCAGAAACGTTTCATGCAGGTCCTTCGGGATCGGGGTTCGCTATGCATTCGACCGCACGGCGGCGGGAAAAATTTCGTCGAGCGGCGTGTCCAGGGTCGCACGCAGCTCGTTCGCTGCTTCCCCGAGCTTGCCGGTGGCGAGCGCATCGAGTGCGAGATCGCCCGCAATCGGCAGCGGCTCATGCAGAGGGATGCGATAACCGCTCGCGGCATACAGGTCGTACAAGCTCATCGAAGCAAGATCGCGCGCGAGGATGAAATCGCCGCGTTCGCTGCGCTGGATCAGCCCGGCATGGACCAGGTCGCCGAGGTACTGTTGGGTCGACTTATCGCTGAGAAACGGCTCGCGCCGGCGCAACTCGTCCGCGCTCATGCCCGTGCCGGCGCGCTGCGCCGAGGCGAAATGCGCGAGCACACGCACGAGACCGCGAAACTCGTCACCCGCGGCGAGCTTGGGCGCGTTCGGGCGATAGTCGAATGCGGCCAGCGTCGAGGCGATCGATGCACCCACAAGCACGATGATCCAGGAAAGGTAGATCCAGACGATGAACATCGGCAGGATCGCGAGCGCACCATAAACCTGGTTGTAGCTCTTGCCGACGTAGCTCGTGAATCCGCGCTTGGCGAGTTCCGAAGCGATCGCCGCGATCAACGCGCCAAGCACGGCGTGGCGCACGCGTACGCGGCAATTCGGCACGAGCACATAGATCGCGGTCAACATGAACCACGAAATCAGGAACGGCAATATGCCGAGCAGGCGCGCCTTGATCTGGAACGACTCGCCGGCCTGCGCCAGCATCGGCAGCGCGAACACGTAAGACGAGATCGCGAGCGCGCCGACCATCAATATCGGCCCCGCGGTCAGCACGGCCCAGTACATCAGCAGGCGCGACGTCAGCGGTCGCCCGGTCGGCACGCGCCAGATGCGGTTGAACGCGTCCTCAATGCTCATCATCAACGAGATCACGCTGAACAGCAGAACGAGGATGCCGATCGCGGTCGCCTTGCCCGCATTCGCGGTGAACTCGGTGAAATAGGCGTGAATCGTGTCACCGGCCGACGGCACGAAATTGTCGAACATGTACTGCGTGATCTTGTCCTGCCACTCGGCGAACGCGGGAAACGCGCTGAGGATTCCGAGCACAGCCGTGATCAGCGGCACCAGCGCGAACAGCGTCGTATACGCGAGCGCGCCGGCGGCCTGCGGGCAGCGGTCGTCGAGGAAGCGCCGCAGCATGAAGCGCGCGAACGCGAGCGGTCGATTGCGATCGAAGTTCATCGGCGGTATCCGGGGTCGTGCCAAGGGTATTTTGCCGTCATTGCACGGCGGACGCGAACGACAAGCTTATACTTCGGCGGACTGTTTCCGCCCACCGCGTTCCGCGCATGCCCGATATCCTGATCGTCTACTACAGTCGCACCGGCAACGTCGCGCAGCTAGCGCGCCTGGTCGCACGCGGCGTCGAGGAAGTGCCTGGCATGCGCGCACGCCTGCGCAGCGTGCCGCCAGTGGCACCCGTCACGGAAATCGCAGCAGCGCCGGTGCCCGATGAAGGCGCGCCGTACGCAACCCCAGCCGATCTGCGCGAATGCGCAGGCATCATCCTCGGCAGCCCGACGCGCTTCGGCAACATGGCCGCGCCGCTCAAGCACTTTCTCGATTCGACCGGCGCGGAATGGGCCTCCGGTGCTCTCGTCGGCAAACCGGCCGCCGCATTCACCTCGACCGGAACGACGCATGGCGGCCAGGAAGCAACCTTGCTCGCGATGCTGCTGCCTCTATTGCATCACGGCACGCTCATCGTCGGCCTGCCGTTCACCGAAGCCGCACTCAATGCGACGCGCGCCGGCGGCACGCCGTATGGCGCCAGCCACGTCGCCGGAACCAGCGGTGATCGCGCCATAGGCGAGGAGGCGAAAATTCTCGCGCGCGCGCTCGGTCGTCGCGTCGCGACGATCGCGGCGAAGCTCATCGCATGAACTCTGCGCTGCGCACCGCCGTCGCTGCATTGATCGCGCTGCTGGCGCTGCAGGCGTTCTGGCATGCATGGCTGGCCCCGCCGAAACCGGGTCTGCTCGTGCCGACTCTCGTACTCGCCATGGCGCCGCTGCTGCTCAGCTTGTGGCTAGCGGCCAAGTCGCTGCGCCGTGGCGTGCTGATCGGCGGCATGACCTGTCTGTTCTATTTCTCGCACGGCGTCGCCGAGCTATGGAGCGGCGCTTCACCGCGCTGGCCGGCGCTCGCGGAAACCGCCCTCGCCCTGCTCGTCGTGTTGACGCTGGGCTGGGAGGTGCGCATGAACAAGCGCGCCAAGTAGATTATCGCCATGTCGTTCGTCCAAGCCGCTCCGTTGCTCGGCAATCAATATCGCGACGACGCCTTGCTGCGTTCGTATCTGCGCCGCGCACTGGATGCACGGATGCTCGCAGCGATCGAGCCCGACCTCGACGCGCTCGGCCAATTCGCCGCCGACGCCTGGCTCGCGGCGCGCACGCACGTCGACGAGGAACCGGAGCTTACCCACTGGGACGCCTGGGGCGAACGCGTCGATCGTCTCGAACTCACGCGCGCATGGCAGGCCGCGGCGCCGCTCGCTGCGCGTCACGGGCTCGTTGCCGCCGGCCACGAAACGATGCACGGTGCGGCGGCACGCGTGCATCAATTTGCACTTGTATACTTATACCATTGCGCGAGCGAATTCCACTCCTGCCCGCTGGCGATGAGCGACGGCGCGGTGACGGCGATCAAGGCCTCAGGCAACACCGAGCTGGCCGCACATGCGCTGCCGCACCTGCTGAGCCGCGATCCGGCGCAGCACTGGATCAGCGGCCAGTGGATGACCGAGAACGCGGGCGGGTCCGATGTCTCGAACAGCGAAACCGCGGCGCGCTTCGTCGACGGCGAGTGGCGGCTGTACGGACGCAAATGGTTCACCTCGGCGATCAACGCGCAGATGGCGCTCGCGCTCGCGCGGCCCGAGGGCGCAGCAGCCGGCGCCGACGGCTTCGCGCTGTTCTACCTCGAGCCGCGCGATGCGCAGGGACGCTGGCAGAACATCACGCTCGACCGGCTCAAAGACAAGCTCGGCACGCGCGAGCTGCCGACCGCGGAAATCCATCTCGACGGCGCACCCGCACGACTCGTCGCCGGCACGGACCACGGCGTGCGCGCAATCGCACCGATGCTCAACGTCACGCGCACTTGGAACGCGATCTGCGCCGTAGCGACGATGCGCCGCGCACTCGCTCTTGCCGAGGATTATGCGCAGCGCCGCCGCGCGTTCGGGGGGCCGCTCGCCGAGCAACCGCTGCATCGTGCCACGCTGACGAATCTGCGTGCGCGGTTTGAAGCCGCATTCCACTTGAGTTTCCACGTAGCCGAATTGCTCGGCGTCGTGCAAATGGCAGAAGCGAGCGAGGCGCAACGCAATCGCCTGCGCCTGCTCACGCCGCTCGCAAAACTGTGGACCGGCAAGCTCGCCGTGGCGATCGCCTCCGAATGCTGCGAATGCTTCGGCGGCGCCGGTTATCTCGAAGACACCGGCATGCCGCAGCTGCTGCGCGATGCGCAGGTGTTCCCGATCTGGGAGGGCACGACCAACGTGCTCGCGCTCGATTTCCTGCGCGCGCTGCGCGGCGCCGGCGGCACACAGACGTTGCTCGATGCGCAAGCCGAATGGCACGCGCAGATCGAATCCGCAGAACTCGCGACATGCATGCAGGCAGCCGTCGCGCTGGCGCACAACGCTGCGACGCGACTGCAATCGCTCGCGAAAGACCGCGACGCGCTCGAAGCGCAGGCGCGCGATCTCGCCTTCGCCTTCGCCCAAAGCCTCGCGCTGAGCCTGCAGGCGCGCCATGCGGACTGGGCGCTACGCAACGAGAACGATGGCGCACGTGTCGCCGCGGCGCGGCGCTTCGCCTGCTTGTCGTCCATTTGAGTAGCACGATTACATTGTGCTCGCCGCGTCGAACAGCGCATCCTGCTTGCCCGCGTCGCAAACGGCGTAGGTGAAACCTTTCTGGATCGCGTAGGCGCCGACCTCGCCCTGACGATTCAGCGCGAGAAACCCGACCTGCAGATCCTTTGCTGCCTTCATGCGTTTGCGCACGATGCGGCGCACGGCTTCCTCGCAAGCCTGCTGCGGCGAGCGCCCCTGGCGCATCAGCTCGACGACGAGGAAGCTGCCCGCGGTGCGGATCACCTCCTCGCCGACTCCGGTCGAAGTGGCCCCGCCGACTTCGTTGTCGACATAGAGACCCGCGCCGATGATCGGACTGTCGCCGACCCGGCCGTGCAGTTTCCACGCCATGCCGCTGGTCGTGCAGGCGCCGGCGAGGCGGCCCTGCGCATCGACAGCGAGCAGGCCGAGCGTGTCGTGGTTGTGCGCGTCGCCGGGCTTGCCCTTGCCGTACGTCTCGTTCTCGCTGTTTGCCGAAGGCTTGTATTCGCTCTTCTTCAGCCATTCGCGCCAGGCCTGCTCGGAGTCGGGCGTGAGCAGGTCCTCTTTGGCGAAGCCCTGCTCGAGCGCGAACTGCAGCGCGCCGTCGCCGACGAGCAGCACGTGCGGTGTCTTCTCCATTACGCGCCGCGCGACCGAGATCGGATGCGCGATATGTTCGATCGCGGCGACTGCGCCGCAGTCGCCGTTGCCATCCATGATGCTCGCGTCGAGCGTGAGGCGGCCGTCGCGATCGGGATAACCGGCACGACCGACGCTGTGATTCTTCGGATCGGCCTCGGGCACGCGCGCGCCGGCCTCGACTGCGTCGAGCACAGTGCCTCCTTTGCCGATCACCTGCCAGGCGGCCTGGTTCGCGGCGACGCCGAAATCCCAGGTCGAGACGACGCGCGGACGCGCTCGCCCCGACAATTTCGCCGGCGCGGCACCAGCGGCGGACGACAGCGTACCCATCGCGGTTGCGGCGAGCGAGGCAGCGAGGAAACGGCGGCGATCGGCCATGAGAGGTTTCATCCAAATGGTGGCGGCGCGAGTTTAGCCGAAAGCGCCGGCGCGCCTGATAAACTTCCGCCACGTCTTCATCGCGGAAAGCGCCATGCTCCAGCACCTGACCATCGTCACCACCGGCGGCACGATCGACAAAGTATACTTTGACGATAAATCCACTTTTCAGATCGGCGCTCCGGCGATCGGCGACATCTTGAAGCAGCTCGGCGTGACCTTCGAATTCGACGTGATCGCGCTGCTGCGCAAGGATTCGCTGCACATCACCGACGAGGACCGCGACTTGGTCAAGCGTTCGATCGAGGCGCAGCCGCACCGGCATATTCTCGTCACCCACGGCACCGACACGATGATCGAAACCGCGCGCGTACTGCGCACCATCCCGGACAAGGTGATCGTGCTGACCGGCGCGCTCAATCCGGCGCGCTTCCAGGGCTCGGACGCTGTGTTCAATATCGGTTGTGCGGTCGGCGCGCTGCAGACCCTGCCCGATGGTGTCTACATCGCGATGAACGGGCGCATCTGGGATCCGCTGCGCGTGCGCAAGAATCGCGAGGCGAATCGCTTCGAGGCCGCCGGCCTGTAAGCGATTCGGCGGCGAACCTAGTCGCGATTTGCCGGCTTTTTTCGCGCCAAAAAAAATCCCCCAGCCAGCGATGACCGGGGGATGAAGTGCTTGGGTATATCGAAGATTAGTTATAGCTTCCCGTCAGCGAAACGCCCGAGTAGGTCGAATAGGCATTGAGCTTGACGTGGTAGACACCGCCGGCCGCCGGCGGGGTGAACGTGCAGGTCTCGCTGTTGCCCGTGACATAGGGACGGCAGTCGTAGCTCGACAGCGTCGGCACGGCGTTGAGCTTGACGTACAGGTCGGCATCACCGGTGCCGCCCGAGATCTTGATCGTCACCGAGGTCTTGCCCGAGGGTACGGTCAACGTGTAGTCCGCCGACAGCGTGCCGCTGGTCCCCGACAAGCCGGTGACCGGCACGCCGTTGGTCAGCGTATTGCCGCCGCCACCGCCACCCGCCGTGTAGCTGCCCACCAGGCTCACGCCCGTGTAGGCGGTATAGGCATTGAGCGAGACATAGTAAGTCACGCCCGCCGAGAGGCTGCTGCAGGTCTCGTTGTTGCCCGTGACGTACGGACGGCAGTCATAGCTCGACAGCGTCGGCGCAGCACCGGCCTTGACGTACAGATCGGCGTCGCCCGTTCCACCCGAGATCTTGATGCTGACGTTGGTCGCACCGGCGGGCACCGTGAAGGTGTACACCGAGGACATGCCCGAGGTTCCGGACAAACCGGTCACCGCAACGCCATTCGTCAGCGTGTTGCCGCCACCGCCCGACGAGGTCACCGTCACCGATTTCGTGGTCGAGTTCGTCGCCGTGGTGTTGACGCTGTCCGCCACCGTTTCCGTCACGTTGTAGGTACCGGCTGCCGCATACGTGTGGCTTGGGTTGGCTGCGGTGGACGTGCCACCGTCACCAAAGGTCCACGAGTGCGTACCGATCGTGCCGCCAGAGTCGGTCGAGGTGTCGGTGAAGCTCGCCACCAGACCGTTGGTGGTGAAGCTGAAGTTCGCCGTCGGCGTACCGCCGCCACCACCGCCGTGGGTCAGGATCGCATGCGAGATCGCGCAATTGGCCGTGTCGTTCGACCAGCTCGCCTGCTCGGCGAAGGTGCCGGTCGAGAAAGCGACGTTGGCCGCACCGCCGGCAGTACCCGGAGAGAGCCATGCGCACTCGTCGGAGTTTTCCTGGCCGTTGTAGCTGCCGCCCGTATGATTGGTCCAGCCGCCGGCCGGGAACATGTCGGACATCATTTCATGCCACTCATGGCCCAGCGTCATCGTGTAGCCGTCGAGCTTGCCGTTCGCGCTGCCGTTGACGAAGCCGACGCCGCAACTTGCGCCGACGTCCATGTTGTACGGCTGGTTGCTGAACGCGATGTCGCCGCCCGGAGCGGTGACGCCGTAGCCGTCGCCGGTGTAGTCGTGCCATGCGCAGTAGCCCTGGGTCGGACTCTGGTAATTGTCCGGATTCGTGCCGTGCGGCGAGAGGATGATGTAGTAGGTGTAGCGGTTCGAACCGGTCGCGGTATTGCCGAAATGCGCCGCGGCTTTGACCGCTTCCTGCGCGAGTTGCGTGCCGGTCGCCGAACTCGGCGAAGCCGCCGAATTGTCATACCACACGCCAGCAACGACGTTGGTCTGATACGGAACGAAGCTCGCGTTCGAGGGGCAGGTAGATGCGCCGTTGGCCACATTCGGACCATCACACCACTGCGTCAGATCAGCCTGCCAGGTTTCGTTGTTCGTGCCGAGGCCTTTGAACATCTGTTGCACGGCCGATGCCGCACCATACGAGTCACCAGTGAACGCAAGGTTGCCGTTCGCATCGGTGCTGGATGTGCCCCACTGCGTGCCGTAGAAAACGATATAGACCTTGACCTGGCCGCTGCCGACACCGACGCCACTGACGCCGCCACCGAACGTGAGCTGGCCTGCTGAAGCCGAAGGCTGGGTCGAAGCGAACGCCGCACCGTGGTGATAGAACTCCTGGTTCCATTTGTCCATTGCCGCCTTGGTTTCCAGGGTCGGCACGGCGCCATGGCGCCAAGGATGGTCGTAAGCGGGATGATGGGGATTCTCGGTCCAGTTGCGCAGGCCATTGCCGTTGCCGTTGCCATTGCCGGGATCGGCATGGGCAACGCTCAGGCCGCCGGCGATCAGCGCGGCGAGTGCGGCGGCGGTCAAACTGGTCTTGCGGTGCCACGATGCATGCATTGATTGGGTCACGCTTTGTCTCCAGATTCGATTAATGTCGAAAGCCGCCGAAAACGGCGGCGAAGCGGATACACGTATGACGCTAGCTTTGCTCTTGATGGCTCCCTGAATCCGCTCTGGCTCCTCCCTTTTCAGACACGCAGTCGCCCGCGCCGCCGGGATTACCCGATTGCGATAGGAACGAAATATCGTGCCTCATCATGATCCGCGCGCCTGCCCACATCCCCATGTTTTACGGCGGCGGATCATTGCGGAATTCGCGCCGGCTCCGAGAAGCGGAACGGGGCGCGGGCGGAAGAAGACTATCCATCGCGTTAAATATTCCTAAAACGGTCAGTCGACCTGCAATTCCCGGAATAATGTAATAACGCATTATTGTATTGGAAAGGGCGCGCCGCGGCTGGCCTTGCGCGAGCCAGATAGGGCTGGAAACGTTTCGATAAGCGAGTTTTGCCGCAGCGCAGCGATGCGACGACTTTGACGGCGATATTGCAGAAATTGCGCAGATTCGTGTCCGCCAATGCCGCTTATCGACCGATCACGCCCGCCGGTCGGGCCGCAAACGGTGCGCGAAACCGAGGAACGCCGGCCTTCGCCAGCGCAAGGCTTACATCATCCCAGTTTCGAGCTTGGCCACGTCGGACATCATCGCGTGGTTCCACGGCGGGTCGAACGTCAGCTCGACGTCCGCCTCAGCGATGGTCGGAATCGCCTCGATCTTGCTGCGCACGTCGTCGACGAGGATATCGCCCATACCGCAGCCGGGCGCAGTCAAGGTCATCTTCACCTCGACTTTACGCGCGCCGTCGTCGGTCTTGCCGATCGTGCATTCGTAGACCAGACCGAGGTCGACGATGTTGACCGGGATCTCGGGGTCGAAGCAGGTGCGCAACTGCTGCCAGACGAGCTTCTCGACCTCGTCCTCGCTGGCGTCGGCAGCGAGTTCGATCGGCGTCGGCGGCTCCTTGCCGATCGCGTCCGCGTCCTTGCCGTCGATGCGGAACAGGTTGCCGTCGACGAACACGGTGAAACTGCCGCCGAGCGCCTGGGTAATGTAACCGTTCTGCCCTGCCGGCAGGTTCACCGTCTCGCCCTGGGGCACCATGACGGCGTTGCAGTCGCGCTCGAAGACGATCGGTTCAGAGGTATTGCTGTAGCCGCCCATGAAATCGTTGCAGTCGGATTGAATCGGGATTATCGCAGGTTCGCTGCCTGCCAGGCCGATGTGTGTGCGCTTCGACCGAATGCAAGCCGCAGACCGCGCGCTACGAGCCCAACACTTGGCGCAGGAACGGGATCGTCACGCGTCGTTTTGCCGCCAGCGATTCGCGATCGAGTCGATCGAGCAGAGCGGTCAGGCTGCCGAGATCGCGCTGCGTGCGCGCGAACAGCCAGGCCAGTGCGGCGTCATCGAGTTCAATCCCGCGCGCCGCGGCGCGCTCGCGCAGCACTTCGCTGCGGGCGGCGTCATCGAGCGGCTTGAGCGGCGCCTGCGCGCACGCCGACAGGCGCGAAACCAGGTCAGGCAGGCCGATGCCGAGTTGCGCGGGCGCGCGCGAGGCGGCGAACAGGAAGGTGTGCGTTTCCGCCTTGCCGCGATTGTAGAGGTCGAACAACGCATGCTCGGCCTCACGCCTGCCCGTGATCGCGTCGAGGTCGTCGAGCGCGAGCAGGTCGCTGCCGCCGAGCGCGCGGATCGAATCCGGCGCGCCGCCGGACAGATTGCGCAGCGAGAGATATTGCGCGCGGCGGCCGGCCGCGGTCGCCGCGGCGCAGGCCGCAATCAGCAGGTGCGTCTTGCCGCTCGCCGCCGCGCCGCTGACGAAGACCCAGGGCGCCGCGGCATCGGTCGCGGCACGCTGCACGAGATCGAGGGTCGCGCCGTTGTCGCCGGCGAAAAAGGTGTCGAAACGTTGCTGCGCCGGCCAGCGCATGGCAAGCGGAAGCTGGTCGGGTTTCATGCTCGAGATGGCGGCACCGCGGAAGGCGACGCGGCCGTCGGCTTGGCTTCGACCCGCGTCGCCGCGGGCGGCAACGGAGCGTCGGCGCCGCCTTCAGCCATGGGCGCCGGGCCTTCGTGCGCGTACAGCAGGCTCGCGCGATAGCGCTCGTTCGCGTAGCGCAGCAACACCATGAGCACCGAGGCGACCGGCAGCGCGAGCAGCACGCCGAGGAAACCGAAAAGTTCGCCGCCCGCGAGCACGGCAAAGATCACCGCGACCGGATGCAGGCCGATCTTCTCGCCGACCAGGCGCGGCACGAGCACGTAGCCTTCGAGCAACTGGCCGATCACGAACACGGCGACGACGAGGGCGACATGGGTGACGTCGCCGTATTGCACGATCGCCGCGATCACGCCCAAGAGGATGCCCGTGATGCTGCCCAGGTACGGCACGAAGCTAATCAGGCCGGCGATCAGGCCGATCAGCGGACCCGTGCTGAGCCCGACGGCCCAGAGCCCGACCGCATAGATGATGCCGAGCGCGATCATCACCGAGAGCTGGCCGCGGACGAAGGCCGACAGCGTCTCGTCCGATTCGCGCGCCAGGCGCGAGACGGTCGGTTCGATCGAGCGCGGCAACAGGTCGTGGATCTTCGCGATCATCACGTCCCAGTCGCGCAGCAGGTAGAAGAACGCGACCGGGATGACGACCAGGCGCGTGACCCACGAGATCACCGCGAAGCCCGATTTGGAAATGCTGGCAACGATCGTCGTCGCGATGCCGCCGGCTTCCTTCCAGTGGTTCTGCAGCACGGTGACGACCTGCTGCAGGTCGGGCATCTCGAAGTCGAGTTCGAAGCGCTCGCGCAACCACGGCACGGCGACATTCTGCATCCACGCGAACCATTGCGGCAGGGCGGCGATGAATGCGGCGACCTGGCGCGACAGATACGGAATCAGCAACAGCAGGATCAGCGTGACGACGAGGCTCAAGGCGAGAAAAACGATGCCGACCGCCGCGCTACGCGACAGCTTCCAGCGCTCGAGCTGGTCGGCGAGCGGATCGAACAGGTAGGCGAACATCGCCGCGATCGCGAACGGCGTCAGCACCGGCGCGAGGAAGTACAACGCCGCGACGAGCAGCACGAACAGGGCCAGCATTTGCCAATGCAGGTTGTTGGTCGAATTCACGCATTCTCCCTGCGCCGGGTCTCAAGCGCCTTGTGTGACCAGACCGCAACGTAATGTACGCCGCTGGCGAGCGTGGCCAACGCGGTGAGCCAGATCAGCGTCGCGTCGATGGCGTCGGGCAGCGGAAGCAGGCCGCTCAGCTTCAGCAACAGTGCGAGCGCGCAGATGATCTGGGTGAATGTCGTGATCTTCGACAGCAGCGACGGCTGCGGCACGACGCGGCCGATCAGGAAGTGATATGCGGTCGCACCCGCGGCGATCACCAGGTCGCGGCCGACCACGAGCCACATCAGCCAGTCCGGGATGACGCCGGCCAGGTCGAGCGAGACGAAGCAGGCGACCAGCAACAGCTTGTCGGCGAGCGGATCGAGCACGCCACCGAGCCAGCTCTGCCAGCCGTAGCGTTTGGCGAGCAGGCCGTCGAGCGCGTCGCTCGCGCCGGCTACGGCCACAAGGACGAGCGCCGCTCCGAAGCGATGGTTGGCGATCAGCCAGACCAGCGGCGCGACCAGCGCGATGCGCGCCAACGTGATCGCGTTCGGCAGGTGGCGCCAGGGGGAGTCGCTGTTCGTCGTGGACGGCATGCGTGGCACTTCACTGCTCGAAGTCGAGCACCGCATCCACGCCTTCGACCGGTGGCTTGGTATTCGTCGGATGCGCAATCCGCGCGACATTGAGCGCTTCAGTGAGGTTCTGCAGCGAACCGCGCGCGTCGACGCGCGCCTGCAGGACGTTGCCATGCGCCTGCTCGATGCGCAATGCGCGCACCTCAGGGTTGGCGCCGAGTGCGCCGACCAGGCGTGCATAGTCTTCGGCCGAACGCAGGCCGCTGAACCAAAGGCGGTAGGCGCCGGCGGATGCGGGCGCGACGTCGGCCGGAGCCGCGGGGGCATCGGGGCTCGTTACCGGCGTCACATTCGACCCCACGGCTGGCGGCGGTGGCGTGGCAGTGGCAGTGGCCGCTGTCGGCGAGGGCGCGGCAGCCATAGGCTGATCGCGCACCAGCGCATCGATCTGCGCGGCATCGAACTCTGCGACGAGCAGGAACTTGGCCGGCGCCTTGGCCGGATCGGCGTTCGGCTTATAGCTGTAGCTGCGTGCGTAGCGTTCGGCGCGGGTCAGCGCGCGCGCGACCTCGGGGCGTTTGAGCACGTTCGCATCGCCTTTCGCCGCCTGGGTCACCGCCTGGCCGAGCGCGGTGCGCAGGGCCGCGGCGCGATCCTGGTCCGATTGCGAGGCGACCGCCACGGTGCCGGTGTAAATGCCCGCCGCAGCCGCAAAAATCGGCATGAGGCCGACGACCAGCAGTAGCAGCGATCTGAAAATTCGATGATTCCCTCGATTCACGAAATCCTTCCTGCCCGGCATGCCAGATGCGTTCCCGGCCATGCTGCAAGATAACAAATTTGGATCGCGGCCGTGAAATCGCGGTCTACGGTATCATGCGCGCCCATTCAGGCCGACTTTCCCCAACGCATGTCCGCAGAAAAAGAATCCCTGACCTACCGTGCCGCGGGCGTGGACATCGATGCCGGCGAGGAAGTCGTCGAACGCATCAAGCCGCTGGTCGCGCGCACGTTCCGCAAGGAAGTCATGGCCGGCCTCGGCGGCTTCGGCGCGCTGTTCGAGCTGGCCGGACGCTACAAGGATCCGGTTCTCGTCTCCGGCACCGACGGCGTCGGCACCAAGCTCAAGCTCGCCCAGCAGCTCGGCCGCCACGACACGATCGGCATCGACCTCGTCGGCATGTGCGTCAACGACGTGCTCGTGCAAGGCGCGGAGCCGCTGTTCTTCCTCGATTATTTCGCCACCGGCAAGCTGCATGTCGACACCACGGTCGCGGTCGTCGGCGGCATCGCCAAGGGCTGCGAACTCGCCGGCTGCGCGCTGATCGGCGGCGAAACGGCCGAAATGCCCGACATGTATCCGCCGGGCGAATACGATCTCGCCGGCTTCAACGTCGGCGCGGTCGAGAAGTCGGCCCTGATCGATGGCTCGAAGATCCAAAAAGGCGATGCAATCATCGGCATCGCCTCGTCCGGACCGCATTCGAACGGCTACTCGCTGATCCGCAAGATCGCCGCGCGCGCCGGCAATCCATTCGACCTCGACCTCGGCGGAGTCAGCCTCGCGGACGCGCTGATGGCGCCGACAACGATCTATGTGAAGCCCATTCTGGAGTTGTTGAAAGCACAACCCGTGCACGGCATGGCCCATATCACCGGCGGCGGCCTGACCGAAAACATCATCCGCGTCGTGCCCGACGGCCTTGGCCTCGCCCTCGACAGCTCGACCTGGAAGCTGCCCGCCGTCTTCGACTGGCTGCAGCGCGAAGGCAACGTGTCGCAAGCGGAAATGTGGCGCACGTTCAACTGCGGCATCGGCTACACGCTGATCGTTGCGGAGCGCGATGTCGCGACGACGCTGGATCGTCTGCGCCGACTTGACCTCGCCGCCCAGCGCATCGGCGAGATTATCGCGACGGATGCGACGGAACGCGTTCACATCCGTTGAAACCACTCAGTCGGACGCCGCACAGCTATTGACAATCCTTAACCCGGAAGCGCTTGTTTCGCCGTTCACGATCGGCGTAGGGTTGTTGCGCGGGTGCAGGAAGCTTCGCTGTCAGCGGATCATGCGGCGTGTTTCCCGATCCCGTCGCCGCGGGCTCGACGTGGAGGCATCATGAAACCGACAATGTTGTTTGGCTTGTTTCTCGGCGCTTGCGGCGTCGCTGGCGCGGCGACACCGCAGTTCGACGTGCCTGCAGAAGGAGCGCGCACTTTCTATGCTGTGCAATCGCTGCATAGCGGCGACGTATTGCAGATTCGCGCGCGCCATCTGCTCGGCGACGAAACTCTGGTGTTCGCCCGTTGCAGCGACGACGAGCTCTGCCGCAGCGCGCAGATCGTCGCGCTCTGGCAGCACGGTTTCCATGACGGCAGCGGCATCTCCAATACGGTGATCCGCAACAATATTGCAGTGCGCGCGGATGGCCGCTACTTCTTCTGGCTGGTGAAGAACAGCGACTGCTTCGTCGATCACTGGAGCTGCCGCAACGGCGCGTGGCCCGGCGTGTTGACCTTCGGCAAACCCGAGGCGCTGCCGATCGCGCAGGCCGCCCAGGATGGCGCGTTCTACAAGGTCAAATACGATTTCGGCAGTTTGATTTACGTGCGCAAGCTCGGAGCGGAAGCCGCGCACGGATAACTCAAGGCAGACGTCTTAAGTCGTACATGTCGCACGTGAGTTTTGCACCACGCTGAGGTAGGCTGCCGCACCTTTCAGTGGCGGGATTCGGCAGTGGCGCGTTTTTCCCTCGTCGTGCTGTGCTCGGGGCGTGGCTCCAATCTGCAGGCGTTGATCCACGCATTGGATTCGGGGACGCTGCCTGCCGGCATCGCTGCCGTCTGCTCCGACAAACCCGACTGCGCCGCGCTCGAGCGCGCGCGGAAGGCCGGCATTGCCACATGCGCACTTCGCCAGAGCGATTTTCCCGATCGTGCCGCATTCGATCGCGCGCTATTCGACGAAGTCGCACTGTTGCAGCCCGATCTGGTCCTGCTTGCCGGCTACATGCGCATCATCGATCCCGCGGTCGTCGAGCAGTGGATCGGACGCATGATCAACATCCATCCTTCCCTGCTGCCGAAATATCCCGGACTGCGCACGCATGCGCGCGCGATCGATGCGGGCGACGCCGAGCACGGCGCCAGCGTGCACTACGTCACCGCGGAACTGGACGGCGGCCCGGTGATCGCGCAAGCCGCGTTGCCGATTCTCGCCGACGATACGCCCGAATCGCTGGCTGGGCGCCTGCTGCCGTTCGAACACCGCCTGCTCGTCGCCACGGTGCGCTTGATCGCCACAGGCGAAATCGCGCTGGAAGGCAACCGCGTCGTGCGCAACGGTGTTGCGCTTCGCGCGCCGCTGCGCCTGAACGATGGCGGCGATCTCGGCTGACGTTTCCGCGCACCGAGGTGCGATATCGGTTTTGTTCAGTCGCCGCGCGGCAGACTGCTTGTGCGTTTCCCACGATATCGAACCTGTCATGCGCAAAATTGCTCTCGGATTTCTTCTCGTCCTCGCTGCCGGTGCCGCCCAGGCCACCGAGCTGAAGCAAGCCAATGCCGTCTATACCGTTACCCGCGATGGCTCGGCCATCGGCGATTCGAACTTCAGTCTGAAGCAGAACAGCGACGGCACCTGGACGCTGACCAGCGAAACCAAAGGCACCTCCGGCAAGGCGCGCCTGCTCGGCATCGACGTGCGCGAGGAGTCCGTGTTCCGCTGGAACGGCGGCAAGCCGCAGAGCGTGGTCTACGACTATCACCAGAATTCGATGATCAAGAGCCGCACGCGCCACATCGAGTTCGACGCGGCCGCGCAGCAGGCGCATTCGCAGGAGAACAAGGACCGTTTCACCTACGCGACGCCGCCCGGCACGACCGACCGCAGCACGCTGCAGCTTCTACTCGCTGCGGCCGTCGCCGAGGGCAAGAACGAGATCACGGCGCCGGTAGCGGTCCGCGATCGTGCCGAGGAGCAACGCTACACCGTCGCCAAGAACGAAACCGTCCAGGTTCCGGCCGGCAGCTTCAGCGCCACCCGCGTTGAACGCACCGACGGCAAGGCGATCAACTGGTATGCAGCCAATGTCGGTCTGCTGCCGGTGAAGGTGCAGCAGATTTCCGGCGACGGCTCGACGGTCGTTCTGGAACTGAAGCAGAAGTAATACTGCCGCGATCCGGCAAAGGCGAAACGCTGCGCCCCACTCACTTCGCGTCAATGTAGGCGCGCAAGCGCTCGACCTGATGCGACAGAACCGTGTCGACATCGCCGCGAACCGCGTCGAGACCGCCGCGCAGGTAGCCGTCAACGAGGTAGCTCATGTCGACTTCGCTGCCGCTGCCGTCACGCTTGATCGTCCATGTCATGATCGCGGTCACCGGCGCCGCCTGTAGCGGGCCCAGGCCACCGGACAGGCGCAGCATGCGCCCCGGCATCGCAGCGAGCACGGTCATGTGCTGCACGCTGCCGCCGTCGGCAAGTTGTTCGCACCAGCAGCCGCCCGCGCGCACATCGAGCGACAGGTTCGAGGCGTTGCCCGAATAGGTGTGATTCGAATCCCACCAGCGCGCGACGCCGGTAATGGCAGCGTAGGCGCGATCTGGCGCCGCACCGGTCTTGAAGCTGTAGCGGAATTCGACATGCCCGGCCGAAGGCGCATCCGCCTGGCTCGCGGGACTTGGCGGTGGTGACGGCATCGGCGCAACGGACTCGACTTTCGCCGCTGGCGCGGCCACGGGTTTCTCAGCCGCAGCCGGCGCGGCCGCGGGCGCTTCGTCCTTGTCGCCATGGCCGATCAACGGAACATGCGAGCACGCGGCGCAGATCAGCGCGAGCGCCAGGCACGCGACGGGTTTCGCTGTCGTCTTCATCTTCATTCTCTCGTTCCCCTGAATGTGTCAGTCACTGCCTATTCTTCGCCCATCGCGCGACGATGCCGTGCAATGCATCCAGGCCATCGAACAGCGCAGCGAGTCCGGGCTGCAGGATGATCGGCGATTTTACTTCGTGCAGCTCGCCGTCGCGCACGGCGGGAATCGCGGCCCAGCCGGCGCGCGCAGCCACCTTGTCGGCACGAAAGCGCTTGCCGCACCACGAGCCGATCACGATGTCGGGCGCGCGGCGGACGACTTCGTCGCCATCGGCAATGATGCGATCGCGCGCAAGCGAGGCCTGTGCGAGTTCGGGAAAAACATCGTCGCCGCCGGCAATGCGCACGAGCTCGGCGACCCAGCGGATGCCCGAGATCATCGGCTCGTCCCACTCCTCGAAATAGACGCGCGGACGCCGCGGCAGGCGCGATGCCGCATTCTGCACTTGCATGATCTTTTCTTCGGCCGCGTGTGCGAGCGCCGCGGCCTTGTCCGTCGCGCCGACCAGCGCGCCGAGCCGGCGGATGTAGTCGAGAATACCGGCCACCGCACGATGATTACTGATCCAGACCTCGACGCCGGCCTTGATCAGGTCGCGCGCGATATCGGCTTGGATGTCGGAGAAGCCGATGACGAGATCCGGTTCGAGCTTGAGGATCTCGCCTATCTTCGCGCTGGTGAATGCGGAAACTTTCGGTTTCTCGCGCCGTGCACGAGGCGGGCGTACGGTGAAGCCCGAGATGCCGACGATGCGATCCTGCTCGCCGATCGCGTAGAGGACTTCGGTCGGCTCCTCGGTCAGGCAGACGATGCGTTGCGGACCGTACATCTCGCGGCTACGGGTAGAGCATGCGCTTGCTCCAGCCGCCCGCGCCGCGCTCGTAGCGCACGCGATCGTGCAGGCGCGCACGCTGGCCGAACCAGAGTTCGATCATGTCGGGGACGAGGCGGTAGCCGCCCCAGAACGGCGGCCGCGGCACGTCGGCGCCGGGGTAGCGCTGTTCCGTTGCCGCGATGCGCGCGTCGAGTTCGGCGCGGTCGGGCAGCGTCTGCGACTGCTTCGATGCCCATGCGCCGATGCGGCTTTCACGCGGGCGCGAGGCGAAATAAGCATCGGCCTCCTCGTCACCCGCTTTTTCGACCACACCTTCGACGCGCACCTGGACGACATCACGCAGCGTTTTCCACAGGAAGCACAGCGCCGCCTGCGGATGCACGGCGAGCTGCTCGGCCTTCGCGCTCTCGTAGTTGGTGTAGAAGACGAAGCCGTGCTCGTCGACCGCCTTGAGCAGGACGATGCGCGCCGAGATGCGGCCTGCGGCGTCGGCCGTGGCCAGGGTCATCGCGGTTGGTTCGGGTTCGCCGGCGGCGCCGGCTTCGGCGAGCAGACCGCGGAACTGCGCGATTGCTTCGAGTTGGATCGGATCGGAATGATTCTGCGTCGTGTGCATCGCGAAATGCTAGCACGCCACGCAGGGGCACCTCGAAAAACCTATTGCGCTCGATAATTTGCGCGCTACGGTTTTTCGAAGCACCCTCAGGCGGCCCGTCGCGTCGCGCGGCGGGCCGTACCGAATGGCATATTCAGTCCAGCACGAAGTTGACGCGCATGTTGACGCGCCATTCGCTGACCTTGCCCGAGTCGTCGGTGATGACCTTGATGTCGTTGACCCAGGCGCCCTTGATGTTGTTGATCGTCTTCGCCGCGCGCTTCAAGCCGTCCTTCACCGCATCCTCGATGCCCTTGGACGAGGACGATGAGATTTCGATCACCTTCGCTACCGTCATGAGACCTGCCTCCGTCATGGATGCGCGCGGCGAGGCGCCGTGCGTCAGGCGAGTCTAGTGCCGGCGAAAAGGAAAGGCTTATGCGGTCGCAGCAAGCGGCGGCGAGGGTGGCGGAGCCTGCGGCGGCGGCGGATTGCGCGGCAACCAGCGCAGCCAGACCAGCCAGAACACGAGCGCATCGAGGATGATCAGCGCCTGCCACAGATATAGATGAAACCATTCAAACCAGACGTGATTCCACTCGTTCAGGTAGTACAGGCTGATCAGGCGCACCACGTTCAACGACTGGATCGCGAAGAAGCCGATGCCGATGCCCGCGAGCTTGTATTTCCACGGCGCCGGAAAGGCCAGCACTGCGGAAACCAGGATGATGACGGCCTCGACGCCACTGCACCCGGCGACAATCTCGATGCCGCCGCCGCTGAGCGTGTTGCGCATGATGTTGGCCTGCGCGGCGACGTGACTGTCCCACAGATGCATGATCGCGACGCAGACGTACGCGATCGCCGAGGTCAGCGGCAGGATCACGTGCTGCTGCACCGGCTGGTACAGATCGAGCGGGAACAACACCGCCAGGCAGCCGAGAAAGACGAGAATGAAGCGGGACATACGCGTCATTCTACGCGATTCGGTCCAGGCGAGCGCGAGGAATGGCCAGCTGGTTTGCTAAAATCCCGGTCATGAACCCCGCCCCCAGCCTCTTCCTGATCGGCCCGATGGGCGCCGGCAAGACCACGGTCGGGCGGCGCGTCGCCACACAGCTCGGCCTCGATTTCTTCGACCTCGACCACGAGATCGAGGAACGCAGCGGCGCGACGATCACGCTGATCTTCGAACTCGAAGGCGAGGCCGGCTTCCGCAAGCGCGAAATGGAACTGCTGACCGAATTCAGTGCCAAGCCCGGCATCGTGCTGTCGACCGGCGGCGGCGCGATCCTCGCCGCGGACAACCGCCGGCATCTGCGCGAACGCGGCTATGTCGTCTATCTCGAAACCACGATCGAACAACAAATGAAACGTCTCGCCCATGACCGCAAACGCCCCCTGCTCGCCGCGCCCGACCGGCGCGAGCGTCTGGCCAGGCTGGCCGCCGAGCGCGAATCGCTCTACCACGAGACCGCCGATCTCATCGTACCCACGGGATTCAACGGCAGCAGCAGCGCCACCGCGCGACGTCTGGTCGAGGAATTAAACGTACTGTGGCAGCGCGGTTCGGCGCAGGCCTCGCCGGGGCAGGCAGCATGACGACCGCACAGGCAGTGACCGAACTCACGGTCGAACTCGGCGCGCGCAGCTATCCAATCGCGATCGGTGCCGACCTGCTCGGCGATGCCACGCGGTTTGCCGCGGCGATCCGCGGTCGCCATGCGCTGATCGTCAGCAACGACGTCGTCGCTCCGCTCTACCTCGATCGCGTCGCGGCGACGATCCGCGCAGGCAACGAAAAAGTACAGATTTCCACTTTGTTGCTTCCCGACGGCGAGGCGCACAAGACGCTCGCCTCCGTCGCACAGGTATTCGATGCGCTCGCCGCGATGAAGGCGAATCGCGACGCGACCATCGTCGCGCTCGGCGGCGGCGTGATCGGCGACCTCGCCGGCTTCGCCGCCGCGTGCTGGATGCGCGGCATCGCCTTCGCCCAGGTGCCGACGACGTTGCTCGCGATGGTCGACTCCTCCGTCGGCGGCAAGACCGCCGTCGACCTGCCGCAGGGCAAGAATCTCGTCGGCGCATTCCACCAGCCGCGCGCGGTCATCGCCGACACTGCCGTGCTCGCCACGCTGCCCGCACGCGAGCTGCTTGCCGGCTTCGCCGAAGTGATCAAGTACGGCGCGCTCGGCGATGCGGATTTCTTCGCCTGGCTCGAGCGCCACACCGACGCGCTGCTCGCGCGCGAGCCTGAAGCTCTCGCCGCGACGATCGCACACTGTTGTCGGCAGAAGGCCGGCATCGTCGCGCGCGACGAAACCGAACAGGGCGAGCGCGCGCTGCTCAACCTCGGACACACTTTCGGTCACGCGATCGAGACGGCGATGGGTTACGGCGGCCTGCTCCACGGCGAGGCCGTTGCGGTAGGCATGGTGCTCGCAGCTACCTTGTCAGCGAACCTCCGCCGCGCGCCAACCGCGGACACGCAGCGCCTCGTCAGCCTGCTCGAGCGTTTCGGCCTGCCGACGACGACTCCTTCAGGCCTGGATCCGGATCAACTGATCGGCCTGATGCAGCTCGACAAGAAGAACCTCTCCGGCAATCTGCGCCTAATCCTCTGGCGCGGCATCGGCCGTGCCGAGATCGTGCCCGATGTCGATGTGGCGGCGATTCGCGCTGTGCTCGCGTAGCACGCTGTCCTTGCTCGTCATTCCAGCGCTAGCTGGAATCCAGTTCTGCATCGCCCTTGATTCGCTGGCTGGCGCGTCCCTTCGCTTTTCCGCTCGCATCCCGCGAGCGGGTGACTTTTCTTTGCTTGCCCAAAGAAAAGTCACCAAAAGAAATGCACCCCGGATGCCGCGCTCGCAGCTTCGCTGCGGGTTCGCGAGGTCAGGCCGGGGTTCGTTGGACGCACGTGCCTGATGCGTGCAACGAACTCGCGCGCATCGTGCGCGCGATCCTGCGGACATTTCCGTCCTGCCCTCGCCGCTGCAAACGGGGACCCGAAGATCACCAGCCGATCAAGAGCAACGGCGCGCAACACCTTTGCTTTTCCTAGCTTTGCTTCCGCGCGCAGGAGCGCGCTGCTTTGGCTTTTCTGGGTCCCCATTGCATTGCGGCGGCAGCGGACGATGAGGCCCGCAGGGTGAGCGCGATGGATCGCGCGCATTCCGCTATTGCACACGGACGTGCAACTAGCGGTACCCGGCCGCTGACGCGAACCCGGCGCGCAGGATGCGCGTCGGGCGCAATGCTCTGGGGCGTGTCTCTTTGCCTACTTTCTCTGCACGAGCAGAGAAAGTAGGACGCTCGTCCGCAGGACAAGCGGAAGCCCTAGCTCCAAAAGCCGAATAAAACGGCGAGCAAAAGAAAATCAGGCGCGCGAAGCCGCGCCTACATCTCGCGCAGACATTCACCGAGAATGCGCATCGCCGCCTGCAAGTCGGCGGCAGGCAAGTCGGCATAGCCGAGCAGCAGGCCCGGTCGCGATGGAGACTTCAGAAAGTACGGCGCGATCAGGTACAGCCCGAGCCCACGCTCCTTAGCGCGCGCGACGAGCTGGCGCGACTGTGCCGGCTTCAGGCGCGTGAGCCAGGCGAGCACATGCATGCCGGCGCTCGAATCGGCGACCTCGACTTCATCACCCGCATGCTTACGCAGCGCGGCGAGCAGGGTTGCGCGGCGCGCCTTGAGCGACTTCGCCGCCGCGCGCAGATGGCGCTCGAACGCGCCATCGGCCATCAGACGCGCGAGCGCGGCCTGCTCGATCGCGGGGCAGCCGCGATCGGTCAACCACTTCGCGCCAATGAAGGCGTCGCGCAGCCCAGGCGGCAGCACGATGTAGCCGAGGCGCAGCGACGGGAACAGCACTTTTGAAAAAGTACCGAAGTATAAAACGCGGCCATCGCGGTCGAGCGACTTCAGCGCGGCAAGCGGGCGGGCGTCATAACGGAATTCGCCATCGTAGTCGTCCTCGACGATCCAGCAACCGCTGGCCGCCGCCCAGGCGAGCAGTTCCATGCGCCGCGCCAGGCTCATGACCGCGCCACTCGGAAACTGGTGCGAAGGGGTAACAAGGACGAGCTTGGGGTGGCCCTGCGTCGGCAGTTCGGCGCTGACGATGCCATTCTCGTCGACGCGGCAGCCGACGATCTCGGCTCCGCTGGCCTGCATGATCTGGCGCTCGCCCTGATAGTGCGGGTCCTCGAGCACGACGCTGTCGCCCTCGTCGAGCAGCAGTTCGGCGGCGAGCGTGAACGCCTGCTGCGCTCCGCTGACGATCAGCACGTCTTCCGGCGCGGCGAGGATGCCGCGCCGGCGCGCGAGGTAGTCGCAGATCTGTTCGCGCAGCGCGAACAGGCCCTGCGGATCGGGATAGTCGGCCTGCGCATGCGCGGCTGCGTGCGCGAGTTCGCGCCGCCACGCGCTGGCGAGCTGCGGATTGGTCATCGGCATGCCGTACTGCAGGTTGTAGCGCAAGCCGATGTGCTCGCGGCCCGGAATGCGCTGGTCCCACAGTTCGCGGATGCGCTCGCCGCGCCGCGACAACGGCGCACGCGCGGCGCCGCTGCGTGCCGCGGTTTTGGCCGGCGCCGCCGTTTGCATCGCCTCGATCGCGGCGACATAGCAACCCGAGCCGACGCGGCCCTCGATGAAGCCTTCCGCGGCGAGCTGCTCGTAGGCGGCGAGCACGGTATTGCGCGACAGGTCGAGATCGCGCGCGAGCACGCGCGTTGCGGGCAGGCGCGAGTGCGCCGCGACGCGGCCACCGAGAATGGCCTGCTTCAATCCGCGCGTGAGTTGGGCGTAGCGCGGGCCTTGTCCGTCGAGTTCGAGATACATGATTGGCTCTATTATCCACGGAAATTGCGGTTCTGGATAGGGCCATTCACCGATCCCACACTCGCGGCAACAAGCTCGCCAGCGCAACCGAGGAGATGTCATGCAAGCACGACTCAATCACCGTCAGGCCTCACCCGGGGCGATGAAGACCTTGGTCGACATGCGCGAGTATCTTGCCGGCTGCGGCCTGGAACCCCGTCTGCGCCTGCTGATCGAGATTCGTATTTCGCAGATCAACGGCTGTGCATACTGCGTCGACGCGCACATCCGCGAGGCGCGCACCGCCGGTGAGTCGCAGCAACGCCTGGACTGCCTGTGCGTGTGGCGCGAAGTGAGCTTCTTCGACGCACGCGAACGCGCCGCGCTCGCCTGGGCCGAGTCGCTCACCCTGTTGCCGCAATCGCAGGCACCCGACGACGTGTACGCGCAAGTGCGCGAGCAGTTCGACGACAAGACCCTCGTCGACCTGACCCTGGCGATCGCCGGCATGAATGCCTGGAATCGCTTCGGTGTCGGCTTCCGCCTGCAACCGCCGTCGCGCGCCTGATCGAAGCGGACCTTCCTCGAATGTACAGCGCAGCCTTCCTCTTCGAACCCGGCGAATACGACGCGCGTTTTCACGAACTCAATGCGCGCATCGATGCCGCAGCAAAAGCGACGCCGGGCTATCTCGGCCGTGAATCCTGGCGCTCGCCCGACGGCAGGACGGCGAACGCGACCTACTACTGGGAGTCGCTGGAGGCCTTGAAGAAATTTTCCACACATCCGGACCACCTCGCCGCCAAGCGCGAATACGCGAAGTGGTATCGCGGCTATCACATCGTCATCGCGCAGGTGCTGCGCTCGTACGGCGACGGCAGGCTCGAACACATCACCCCGAACGAACGCAGCGAACGGAGCAGTTGAAATGGACAGCGCAACCTTGCACGCACTGAGTGCGTTCCCCGAGCGACTCGAGGAGTTCTACGCCGCCGTGCCCGCGAACCGCGCCGGCTGGACGCCGGAATCCTGGACCGGCATACCGAGCGAATCGTTCAGCGCGATCGGACAGATCTGCCACGTGCGCGACATCGAGATTGACGGATACCATTATCGCCTGCAGCGCGCGCTGGACGAGCACGAACCCTTTCTCGCCAATATCGACGGCTATCGCCTCGAACGCGAGCGCGACTACGCGCATGCGAACGCGGCCGATGTCCTCGCCAAATTCCGTGCCGCGCGCACGCAAACCGTGGAGCTGATCCGTGGGCTCGACGCGGCCGCGCTCGAGCGCCGCGCGGTATTCGAGGACTACGGCGCGATCAGCGTGCGCGGCCTCGTCCATCTGCTCTGCAGCCACGACCAGCAGCACCTCGCCGGCTTGCAATGGCTGCTCGGCATGATCGAAGTCGGACGCGGCAAAGGAGAAACGTCATGAACTGCCAGTTTCGCCAGGCCACGATCCACGATCTCGACGCGGTCACGCCATTGTTCGACGCCTACCGCCGGTTCTATTCGCAGCCAGGCGATCTCGACCGCGCTCGCGGATTCCTGCGCGAGCGATTCGCCCATCATGAGTCGGTGATCCTGCTCGCATTCGATGCCGACGGTACGGCACTCGGCTTCACCCAGCTCTATCCGTTGTTCAGTTCGGTGCGCTGCGTGCGTGCCTATCTGCTCAATGACCTGTTCGTCGCGCCGGCGGCGCGCAAGCACGGCGTCGGCGCGCGACTGCTGACTGCGGCGGCCGAGTTCGCGCGCGCGAACGGCGCCGCATCGATGTCGCTGAGCACCGCGACTGACAACGCGGCCGCGCAGCATCTCTACGAAGCGCTCGGCTGGAAGCGCGAAACCGGTTTCCTCGAATATCATCTGCCGCTGTGACAAACCCCCGCATGCCACACCCGAACGAAAAGCGCCTGATCGAAGTGCGCGCGTACAAGCTCAAGCCCGGCGCCGACACCGAATTCGACCGACTCATCTCCACCGTCGCGCTGCCGATGCTGCACGCCGTGAACATGGACGTCGTCGCCAGCGGGCCGTCGGCGCACGAGGCCGACACCTACTTCCTCATCCGCGCCTACGCCGACCTCGCCGATCTCAACGCACAGCAGGACGCGTTCTACGGCTCGGACGCGTGGCGTCAGGGGCCGCGCGAAGCCGTGCTCGCATGCATCGACCATTTCCTCAACACGGTGCTGTGGCTGTCGCCCGAGGGCGTCGAAGACCTGCGCCGCTCGAATCCCCTAACCATTTGAAGCAGGACGAAACCCAATGATCTGGCCCCCTTCGATCACGCTGCAGGGCGAGCATGTTGCAGTCGTGCCGCTCGGCGTCGAGCATCACGACGCGCTAGTCGACGTCGTCCGCGACGGCGAGATGTGGAAGTACTGGTACACGAAAATCCCCTCGCCCGAGGCCATGCAAGCAGATATCGAACGACGCCTCGGCCTACGCGAGCGCGGCAACATGCAGCCCTTCGTCATCGTCGACAAGGCGAGGAACAAGGTCGTCGGTGCGACCAGTTACATGAATATCGACGCTGACAACCGCCGCGTCGAGATCGGCAGCACCTGGTACGCGCAGAGCGCACAGCGCACCGGCATCAACACCGAGTGCAAATACCTGATGCTGAGCCACGCCTTCGAACAACTCGACTGCATCGCCGTCGAATTCCGCACGCATCACCTCAACCGCCAGAGCCGCGCCGCGATCGAACGCCTCGGCGCCAAGCTCGACGGCATCCTGCGCTGCCACTGGCGTCTGGCCAACGGCGCGCTGCGCGACACCTGCGTGTACAGCATCGTCGCCGCCGAATGGCCGACGGTGAAAGCGCACTTGGAATGGCAGAAGACGAAGCCGCGGGCGTAATGCGACTCGCGCTGATTCGCGCGAAAATGCACTCCTCCACTGCGCGACAAGTGCCAGATGACTCGTGATGCCGGCCTGGAAGAACTGATCGACGGCGAACTCGAAGGTGTGCGCGGGTTGTCGAACAAGGCGATGTTCGGTGGCTGGGCGTGGCTGCTCAATGGCAATCTGCTCTTCGGCGCGCGCGACGCAGGCTTGCTTGTTCGCCTCGGCAAGGATCGCGACGATTGGGCGCTGCGTGTGCCGGGCATCGAGCGCGCCATTATGCGTGGACGCGCAATGCAGGGCTGGGTGCGCGTATCGCCAGAAACTTGCGGCGATGACGCGTTGCGCGGACGACTGGTCCGCGCAGCGCTCGATTTCGTGGGCTCGCTACCGCCGAAACGGTAACGAGCGCCCGTCGCGCTTACTTGACCTCGACGACCGCCAAGCCTTGTGGCGGCAACGTGATCGTCAGCGTGCCGTCCTTGATCGCGACCGATTCGGGCGCGCGCAGTTCGGCGGCCTTGCGCAATTCCTTCTGCTGCGCAACTGTGGGGTAGCGCGGCGAACCCATCTTCTCGTAGGCCGGGCGCAAGTCGCCGTGTTCGCGGTCGACGCGCGAAACCTGCGCGCTGGTCGCCTTCGAGTTTCTCAGCTTGAGCGTCAGCGTGACCGGCGCGCTCTTCGCCTTGTCGGCCTTGTCCGCAGCCTGGTCCAAGCCGGACGGTGCGTAATTCCACAGCGCGAGCACGAGCGAGCCATCCTTGTTGCGCGTCGCCAGCACCGAGTCGGACTGCAGCGGAATGCGCTCGTCGCCAAGCTTGTGCAGCAGCTTGAACGCGTTGTACGCGGGCTTGGGTAGGTTGTCCGCGGCGATCAGGCCGAAGCCACCGTAGAACGGCGTCTTGACCACGCCCTGCTCCTCGAACACATCGGAGAACGACCAGTACGACATCACGTCGACGAGACCGTCGCACTGCGCGATCGTCGATGCCATCCACGGGCCCATGTAGGTCGAGTCTGTGACCTGCGTCGTGTTGTCGTAGGCCGCGTTGAACTCGCTCCAGATCAGCGGGGTGCCGGGTGCGGACGACTTCTTGATTTCCTCGTGCACCTTCTTCACCGCGCGGCAGACCATCTTGTCACGCGGGATTTCCTCGTTCGTGCCGAACACGTTGTCGGCGGTGTCGTTGCCGTAGACATGCGTGGACGCGAAATCGAACGGAATGTTCTTTTCCTTGCAATGCTTGATGAACTCGGCGACCCAGGCGGCCTGCGCGGTCGACGGGCCGCCGACGCGCAGGCGCTTGTCCACGCCCTTGAGCGCGAGCGCGGTGTGGTCGTAAAGAGTCCAGTACGTCTTCTGCGGCGGGAATCCGGCCCAGAAGCCGATGTTCGGTTCGTTCCATACCTCGAACAACCAGCTCGAAACTTCCTCAATGCCGTAGCGTTCGATCAGGTGCTTGGCGAACGCCTGGATCATCGCGTCCCACCTCGCGTAGTCCTTGGGCTCGGAGATGTTCGGGTGGTACCAGAACGGATGCCAGAACTCGGCCGCGGCGAGTTTCTTCGGCATGAACGACAGTTCGACGAAGGGCTTCACGCCGTCGGCGAGCAGACCGTCGTAGATCTGGTCGACGTAGGACCAGTTGTAGACGGCCTTGCCTTGTGCGTCCTCGTCATAGATGCCGACTTCGTCGTGGAAGATATTGTGGAAGCGCACGTATTTGAAATCGGTCGCCTGCTTCACCGCGCGGATGTCCTGGCGGTACGAATCGCGCAGCGCGAGGATCGCGCGGCCGGAGCCGAAGCTCTGCTCCCAGAAATGCGGGAACGCGCGCGCCTTCGCCGTAGCGTCGATCTCGACGGTCTGCGCAAACAACGCCGGCGACGCCGCGGCGAGCGCGAGCGACAACAGGCCGAGCTTGAGTTTCGATGCACCCGTGGAATTCTTCATGGATATCTCCCCGACTATTTTTCTGATTGCATGCTCACTCGGCGGGCGGGCCGGTGATCGCTAGGGTAGCAGCAAAACGCTGTAATGAAAACGTTTACATTGGCGTCATAGCGGTATTTTCCCATGTGACCGGATTCCGCTTTTTATGCACGCGACGCGCAGGCGCGATTCACTGGATAATGCCGCGAAGCTCGACGCCGATCACGACATGCCTGCGAATCCTTCCGCTCCGAACACATCCAATCGCGCCGCACCGCGCGCAATCGCGATCCTCGTGTCCGCCCTGCTCGGCGGCATGGCCGGAGGCGTCGCCTGGTGTTTTCTCTCGCTGTGGCTGCCGTGGTTCGCGCAATTCTGGATCGTGCCGATCGCGATCGCGCTCGCCATGTCCACGCGCTGGCAGGGCTATCGCGAAGGCGCGTCGATCGCCTGCACTCTGCTCGCGGTAGTGATCGCCTTCGCCTACGCGCAATACCTGTTCGGCGCCGTGCGCATTGCGGACTCGATGGGTTTGCCGCTGCGCGAGGCGCTGTTCAAGGCCGGCTTCGGCCTGACCGCCGATATCGCCTGGGCAAATTTGCGTACCCCGGATTGGGTCGCACTCGCGCTGGCCGTAGCGGCCGGCGTAGCTGTCGCTCGATTGCGCAGCTCAAGTCGTCGAATCAGCGGCGACAACTAACCCGATTTCGGCGCCGAGCCTGGATTCTGCTTGCGGAATTCCTCCGCCGGCAACCCGGCGATGCCCCAGTTCTCCATCGGCACTTCGTCGATCACGACGATGGTCGTCTTTGGATTCTTGCCGAGCACGCGTTGCAGCAGCTCGGTCGCGCCCTGGATCAGCTCGGCCTTCTGCGCCTCGGTCGCACCTTCGCGCGTGATGCGGATATTGACGTAGGGCATCAGTGTCCGCCTCCGCCGTCAACCGCCTTCAAGCCCGCGATCAGTTTGTTGGCCGCGTCCTGGCCGTCGGCGTAGAGCATGTTCGTGTTGTCCTGGTAGAACAACTCGTTCTCGATGCCGGCGAAGCCAGTGCCTTTGCCACGCTTGATAACGATCGTCTTCTTCGCGTTGGCGACATCGAGAATCGGCATGCCGTAGATCGGCGAGGATTTATCGGTCTTGGCCGCCGGATTGACCACGTCGTTGGCGCCGATGACGATGGCGACGTCGCAGTTCGGGAATTCGGGGTTGATGTCGTCCATGTCCGCGATCAGGTCGTACGGCACGCCGGCTTCCGCGAGCAGCACGTTCATGTGGCCCGGCATGCGTCCGGCGACCGGATGGATCGCGAACTTGACGCTCTTGCCGCGCGCGATCAGGTTCTTCGACAGTTCCCAGATCTTGTGCTGCGCCTGGGCCACGGCCATCCCGTAGCCTGGAACGATGATGACGTTGTCGGCCATGTACAGCAGCGAAGCCGCATCGTCCGCCTCGATCGGTTTTTGCGAGCCTTTGATCTCCTGTGCGCTCGCGCCACCACCACCGAAGTTCGAGAACAGGACGTTCGCGATCGAACGGTTCATCGCCTTGGCCATGAGGCGCGTCAGCAATGTACCCGCGGCACCGACGACGGTACCGGCGATGATCAGTGCGATATTGCCCTGCACATAGCCCTCGAAGCCGACCGCGAGGCCGGTGAATGCGTTGTACAGCGAAATGACGACCGGCATGTCGGCGCCCCCGATCGGCAATGTCATCAGCACGCCGAACAACAAGGCAAGGGCGAAGAACAGCACGATCCACTGCGTCTGCAGATGCCACACGCTGTAGAGGCCGATCAGCAACGCGGCGAGGAAGCAGGCGCCGTTGACGAGCTTCTGCCCGCCGAAACGGAAGGTCTTGTCCATGCGCCCGTCGAGCTTAGCCCAGGCGATGATCGAGCCGGTCATCGAGATCGAGCCGATCAGCGCACCGATCACGGCGAGCAGGGTCTGCGTCGTGGTCAGATGATTCTCGAAGTGAGTCTGCGTCGCCGCGCCGAGCAGCGCGGCCGCGCCGATCGCCGCAGCCGAGCCGCCGCCCATGCCGTTGTACAGCGCGACCATCTGCGGCATGTCGGTCATCGCGACTTTCTTGCCCCAGATCCATGCGATCGCGGTCGAGGCGGCGATCGCAATGAAGATCAGCGCGGCGTTCTCGATCAGCACGTGACCGGGAACTTCACTATGGAAAAACGTCGCGACCACCGCGATCAGCACGCCGATGCCGGCCCACTGGATGCCGCTGCGCGCGGTCACCGGCGAGGACATGCGCTTGATGCCGAGGATCAGCAGCACCGCGGCGACGAAATAGCTCGCCTGGATCAGCAATGAAACGATCTGGGCCGCTTCCATTACTTGCCCTCCGCTGCGGCCGCCGGCTTCTTCGACGACTTGAACATCTCGAGCATGCGCTCGGTGACGACGTAGCCGCCGGCCGCGTTGCCCGCGCCGAGGAACACGCCGACAAAGCCGATCAGCTGCTGCCACCAGGTCGTCGCCTCGCCGAGCGCGATCATCGCGCCGACGAGGACGATGCCGTGAACGAAGTTCGAGCCCGACATCAGCGGCGTATGCAGGATCACCGGCACGCGCGAGATGATCTCGTGGCCGGTGAAGGCGGCAAGCATGAACAGGTACAGCGCGAGGAATCCGTCGATCATGACTGCGCTCCTTCCACCAATTGCTTCGTCGGCTCGTGTTTGATCTCGCCTGCGTGCGTCACGCAGGTCTTGGCGATCAACTCGTCGTTCCAGTCGAGGTTGAGATCGCCGCCCGACGTGATCGACAGTTCGAGGAAGTTGTACAGATTCTTCGCGTACAGTTCGCTCGCGTGGATCGGCGTGGTCGCGGCGAGGTTGACCGGGCCGATGATCGTCACGCCGTTGTCGGTGACGATGGTCTTGCCGGGTTCGGTCAGCTCGCAGTTGCCGCCGGTCTCGGCAGCGATATCGACGATGACCGAGCCGGCCTTCATGCCGCGGACCATGTCGGCGCTGATGATGCGCGGCGCCTTGCGTCCCGGCACCGCGGCCGTGGTGACGATCACGTCGACACCCTTGATGTGTTCGGCCAGCGCGGCCTGCTGCTGCGCGCGCTCCTCGGCGGTGAGTTCGCGCGCGTAGCCGCCCGCGCCCGCAGCGCTTACGCCGAGTTCGACGTATTTCGCGCCGAGCGACTGGATCTGTTCCTTCGTCTCCGGGCGCACGTCGAAGCCTTCGACTTGCGCACCGAGGCGGCGCGCCGTCGCGATCGCCTGCAGACCGGCGACGCCAGCGCCGACGATCAGCGCCTTCGACGGCCGCACCGTGCCCGCGGCGGTGGTCAGCATTGGAAAGAATTTCGGACTCGCCTCGGCGGCGATCAGCACAGCTTTGTAACCGGCGATGTTCGCCTGCGAGGACAACACGTCCATCGCCTGCGCACGCGTCGTGCGCGGCAGCAGTTCCATCGCGAAACTCGTGATCTTCGCGTCACGCAGCGCCTTGATGCGCTCGGGCGCGAGATGCGGCTGCAAATAGCCGATCGTGACCGCACCGGGCTTGAGCGCGGCAATCTCTTCGAGCGTCGGCGGCTGCACGGTCAGCAACACGTCGGCTGCGGCTAGCGCACTGCGCGCGTCAGGCGCGACCTCGGCATCCTTGTACGCACCGTCGGCAAAACTCGCCGCTTTGCCGGCATCGTGCTCGATGACTAGACCGACCTGCTTAGCCTTCAGTTTCTTCGCCACGTCCGGCGTCAACGCCACTCGGCGTTCGCCCGGCACGGTTTCGCGCACCGTGCTGATCGTGATGCTCATGCGCCAATCCCCAAGGAATACGAAACTTCATCCTAGCCGAGCTTCGCAGCCGGCGCCATACGCCCTTGTGTCCAATGATATCCTGCACTTCGAATTTCAGATGCGAAGCATCCCATTAAGTGCAGACATGTCGCCACTCGATTTCTTGAATAGCCGTCTATCCGTGCCTTCGCGGCAGCTCGGCGAACCGGCGCCGTCGGTGCAACAACTCGAACAACTGCTCGCCGCTGCCGTTCGTGCGCCCGACCACGGCAAGCTTACGCCGGCGCGCCTGCTGCTGATCCGCGGCGAAGCACGCGGGAAGCTCGGCGCAGCGCTTGCGGCAATTCACCACAGGATCGAGCCGAACGCGCCCGAAGCGGCTTTCGCCAAGGATCGCGAACGCTACACCTTCGCGCCGCTGATCGTTTGCGTGGTCGCGCGCATCGACGAGGACCATCCGAAAATCCCCGCGCAGGAGCAGATCCTCTCCGCGGGATGCGTCGCCTACAACCTGCTGCTCGGCGCGCAGGCGCTCGGCTACGGCGCGCAGTGGCTGACCGGCTGGGCGGCCTATGACCGAGACGCGGCCGGACTGCTCGGACTCGCTGCGAACGAACGCGTGATCGGTTTCGTACATATCGGCACGGTGCTGAAGCCCGCCGTCGAAGGACCGCGACCCGTTCTGACAGACATCGTCAGCGAGTTGAAGTTGTGAGCGCGATGCAAACGCTGCATCTGATCGACTCGAGCCTGTACATCTTCCGCGCCTGGCATTCGCTTCCGGACGAGTTCCGCGACGTCGACGGCGCGCCGGTCAACGCGGTGCAGGGTTACACGCGCTTCCTCTGCGATTTCCTCGAACGCACGCGGCCGACGCATGTGCTCGCGGCGTTCGACGAGTCGCTCGTGTCCTCGTTCCGCAATGCGATCTATCCTGAGTACAAAGCCAACCGCGAGCTGCCGCCAGCGGAATTGAAGGTGCAGTTCGCCTACTGCAAGCAGGTCGCGGCGGCGCTCGGCGTCAGCGTGCTCGCGGACGAACAGCTCGAGGCAGATGATCTTATCGGCAGCGCGGTCGAGATGTCGCGCAAGGAAAATTTTCGCAACGTCATCGTCTCGGCCGACAAGGATTTCGGCCAGCTCATCGGCCTGCACGACGAGCAGTGGGATTTCTCGAAGAACGAGCGCTGGGATGCACAGGGTGTCAAGCAGCACCTGGGGGTGCGCCCGGACCAAGTCGTCGACTATCTCGCCCTGACCGGCGATGCGGTCGACAACATTCCCGGCGTACCCGGCATCGGACCGAAAACCGCGGCGACGCTGCTCGCGCACTTCGGTTCGCTAGCCGCGCTGCTGACGCGCATCGAGGAAGTGCCGTTCTTGCGCTTCCGCGGCGCGGCCCAGGCTTATGTGAAGATCAAGGCGAACCGCGAGCAGGCACTGCTGTCGCAACGCCTGTCGGCGATCGTGCTCGATGCGCCGCTGCCAGGCGGGGTCGAAACCTTGCGCTGGCGCGCGCCCGACCACACCGCACTCGATGCGTTGTTCGATCGTCTGCGCTTTGGCCCGCTGACACGTTCACGCTGTCGCCAACTCGCACCTACCAGCGCCTGAATTCCCGCGGCGACGACGCGCCGCGTGGCCTCAGGGATTTCCCGTCGGAGCAGGTGTCGCCGGTTTCTGCACATCTCGTTGCAGGTTGAACCCCTTCGGCGGCGCCTTGCGCATCTGCTCGAGTTCTTCCGGCGTGTACTTGTGCGGTGCCGGCATCGCCGGGGCCTTCTGGTTCCACGCATAGAGCAGGTTGGTGCGGAAGACGTGTACGGGTTCGAGCTTGCCCGCGTCGGTCAACACGCCGAGATCGCTGTAAAGCGCTTTCTGGCTGTTTGCGATGAAATAGAGATCGGTGCCCGATACGGCTCCGACCGTCGGCATCTTGAACGCCTCCTGTGCCGCGTCCAGCGGCTGGGCCTGGACGATGCTGTGTCCGTCGTTGCCGAGTCGCAGACGCATTATGCGCTTGGGCGACATTTCATTCTGGATCGCTATCAGCGTGCCGTCGTACCAGTACAGCCCGTCAATGCCACCGAGCGCGAGGTGGCTCGGATCGTACGCGATGTTGAACGGCTTGCCTTGGGCCAGGTCGATGCCGAACAAGCCGAGCGCGACGTCAGCGAAATAAAGCGTGCGCCCGTCGCCGGATACGGCAAGGCCGCGGATTCCGCTCAGGCTGGGATTGCCGGTGACGAGCTTGAGCGCGCCGTCGTCGAGCCGATAAATCTGCTGGACGACGCCGTCGGCGACATACACTTTGCCATTCCCATCGATCGTGATGCTCGACAGGATGTGCCTGCCATCGTCGACCGGCAGCATCGCCTTGCGCACGAATTTGCCGTTCGACAACACGAATTCATACACGCCGGCGCTGCCGGCCGTGGCCGCATCGAAGTGGTTGAAGTGCGGCACGCCGTTGCTGATCGCGTAGAGCCGGTCATGTGCGGCATCGACCGCGAGACCGAACACGGCCATGAGGCCATTGGCTGCCTCGGCTTTGATGAACTCCTTCACCCCGCCCTTGCCGTCTGCGACATAAATTCCTCCGTCGCGCACACTCCCGACGAGGAACTGCTTGCGCTTCGGATCCCAGGCGATCGACTCGAACAGACTGTCGGTTTTGGGCAGCTCGAAAGCGACTTTGCCTTCGCCGAACGGCTTGTTGTTGTCGTCGAACGTCTTGACGATGTAATCCCACACCTTGGTGCCATGCGCGCCTTCGAAGCGCGGATCCTTGGCGATGTCGTAGTAGTAGCCCTGGGTGATCAGGTGCAGCAGGGTATCGTAGGTTTCCGTCTTCTGTTCTCCGCCGGCATAAGCCATCGCCAACTGCAGGCGCAGGTCGCCGGAATTCGGGAACAACTGGGTCAGGCGCTGCAGCGTCCAGATGAAATGCTCGGGCTCACCGGCGTCCATGTAGATCTGGCCGAGCTTGCTCAGCGCATTGGGATCGCGCGACTGCATGATCTGCTCTTGCGTCAACGCTACCGCCTTCTTCGTCATCTCAGCCTTGGCGGCTTCCTCGGGCGTCTGCGCTTGCGCCGGGGCGACCTGTTCCTGCGCGGCCGGTGCGGGCGCAGACGCGGGCTGCGTCGTGGCAGTGTCGGGCTGCTTCGAGCACGCAGCCAAGGCAATCGCCGCGATCAATGGATAGAATCGTGTTTTCATGGGCATCAGGGAATCGGCGGCCTGCAAGGGCCCTCGGAGTCGAAAGTGAAGACCGCGCTGTGACCACGCGATGCCGGCAAAGTTCGCGGCATGGCCACGCAGGACCGGAAATCGGGAAATTGTACACGATGACAGAAACTGAAATCCTCCATCAGGGTCGCTGGCTGCGCCTGCTCAAGCGCGGACGCTGGGAGTATGCCGAACGCACCAACCCGGGCGGCGCGGTCATCATCATCGCGCTGACCGACGCGGACCGCATCCTGTTCGTCGAACAGTGGCGCGAACCGATCCAGGCGAAAACCATCGAGATGCCGGCAGGCCTGATCGGCGACGTCGCCGGCAGCCACGACGAATCCGCGATCCTTGCGGCCGAGCGCGAGCTGCTCGAGGAAACCGGTTACCGCGCTGCGCGCATCGACTACCTCACCGAAGGGCCGTCGTCGGCCGGCATGAGCAACGAGGTCATCGCCTTCGCGCGCGCCCGCGGACTCACGCGCGAGCACGCCGGCGGCGGCGACAACACCGAGGACATCGTCGTGCACGAAGTGCCGCGAGCCGATGCGCCGCGCTGGCTGGTCGGCAAGATGCGCGAGGGCTATTCGATCGATCCGAAGCTGTTCGCCGGGCTCTACTTCCTCGAGCACGGCGAGGCATTGTTCCGCGACTAGCCGTCGTTCCGAAAGGCTACTTCGTTTCGAGCCGGTTGCCGCGCTTCACGCCGGCTAACTCGACTTCACCCGCGGGCACGATGCGATAGCGCACGCGCACCGTGCCGATCTGCGGGTGCGCCGCATCGCCACCCGCATAGAGCACGCCATCGGCGACGTTGAACGTCGCCGCCATGTTCGGCGGCAGGGCGCTGGTCTTGACGGGATAGTCCTGCGCCGCTTGTGTATCGAGCAGTTTCGGATCGACGACGAGATCGCCTAGCCGGATCTCACCGGCGACAAAGCGCGCATCGGCGAACGGTGCCGGCGGATTCCCGTGCCCTTTCGGTTCACGAAACTTGCCCGAATCGACGTGCTCTGACGACCACGACTTGTCGTACGAGCACGCGCCACCGGCCAATTCGCAGCGCTCGTGCCATTGATACATTTCCACAATGCGCAAAAGTATTGCCGCGTCGGCCACGATGCCGAGCTGGGAATCGCGCGGCGGATGCTTGATGGAGAGTTTGCCGCCCAGCTTGACCGGAACAGCGGCGGTGTCGGTGGACACGACATCCGCCTTGCGCGCCGGCAATGGCAGCTCCGTACTGACCGTCGATATCGCCGACTGCACACGCGCGCGATGCTGCCATGCCCAGATTGCACCCAGGCCGAGCAGGATCAGCGCGACGAAGACCCCGATCCGGCGCGGCGAAACCTTCTGTTTGCGCTTGCGAGCCATTCGAATCCGGGCCTGGCCTACTTGACCACCGCGCCGCCCGAGGTCTGCCGCGGATCGGTGCCCGCATGCAGCTTGTTCGTCGTCCGGTCCCAGCTCACCGCGTTCATGAAGCCCCAGGTGCGCTCGGATTCGCTGACCTTGTGGCCCATCGCCTCGAGCGCCTTCACTTCGTCGGCGCTGAACGCGTTCTTCTCCGCCGAGATCACGTCGGGCAGGTACTGATGGTGGTAGCGCGGGTTGCCGACAAATTTCTCCGGCTGTTCGCCGTCGATGAAGGCGAGGATGCCTTCGAGCACCATCGTGATGATGCGGCTGCCGCCCGGCGTGCCGATCACGCCGATGCGGTCGGCACCGACGACAAAGCTCGGCGACATCGACGACAGCGGCCGACGCCCGGCCGCGGGCGCGTTCGCATCGGTGCCGACCACGCCGTAGACGTTCGGCTTGCCGGCGACCAGCGCGAAATCATCCATCTCGTCGTTGAGCAGGAAACCCGTGCCCGGCACGACCATGCCGGAGCCGAACACGAAGTTCACCGTTTGCGTCGCCGACACGCGGTTGCCGTCCTTGTCGATGATCGAGAAATGCGTCGTATGCGGACCCTGCGGTGGCGTCATGTACGGCGGTAACAGGTCGCTCGGCGTCGCCTTCTCAGGATGGATCGTCGAGCGCAGACCGGCGGCATACATCGGACTCGACAACTCGTCGAGCGGCATCTTCACGAAGTCGGGGTCGCCGAGGTACTGCGCGCGGTCGCGATAAGCGCGGCGCATCGCCTCGACGATCAGATGCGTGCGGTGCACACGGTCGAGCTTGGCCAGATCGTAGCCCGAGAGGATGTTGAGCATCTCCTCGATCGCGATGCCGCCCGAGGACGGCGGCGGCGCGGTGACGATCTGCCAGTCGCGGTACTTGAACGCGATCGGCTCGCGCTCCTTGACCTTGTAGCTGGCAAGATCTTCGAGCGACCAGCGCCCGCCGTTCTTCTTCACGTCGTCGACCAGGCGCGCCGCGAACTCGCCGCGGTAGAAACCCTCGTTGCCTTTGGTCGCAATCAGCTCGAGCGTCTTTGCGATATCGGGATTCTTGAACACCCATCCTGCCTGCGGCACTTCGCCGTCGACGAGGAACAATGACTTCGCCGCCGCATAGCGCTCGAAGATCGGCTTGCGATAGCGCACCTCGTCGACGAAGCGCTTGTCGACCGCGAAGCCCTGGCGCGCGATGCGGATCGCCGGCGCCATCGATTTCGCCAGCGGCAGCTTGCCGTAGTGCTCGGCCAGCCAGACCAGACCCGCCGGCTCACCCGGAATCGCCGCCGACAGCGGCCCGTTGAGCGAATGATCCTTGTCGAGATCGCCATTCGCGGCGAGGTAGTCCTTCGCATCGACTGCCGCCGGTGAGGTTTCGCGCGCATCGACAAAGATGTCCTTGCCGTCGCTGGCACGATGCAGCAGGAACATGCCGCCGCCGCCGATACCCGAACTCTGCGGCTCGACCACCGACAGCGCCGCCGCGACCGCGACCGCCGCGTCGAACGCGTTGCCACCCTGGGCGAGTGCCTCGAAGCCGGCATCGGTCGCGAGCTTGTGCGCGCTCGCGATCGCCGCATGCCCCGGCCTGACAGCACCTTCGGCCTGCTGCGGCGCGGCCGCCTGCGCGCCGGTGGCCACGACGATCAGCGCGAAGGAAAAAGTATACAAAATCCGTCTAGACATCATTCGGCTCCGGCTTGCCCGCCTGATCTGCGGTCAGCACGTGGTATTTTTCAAACAAGGTTTCGCGTGACTCCACGTGCGCCGGGTCGACGATGATGCATTCGACCGGGCATACCTCGACGCACTGCGGCGTGTCGTAGTGACCGACGCATTCGGTGCAGCGCGAGGGTGCGATCTCGTAGATGACCGCGCCGAGCGCAATCGCCTGGTTCGGGCAGACCGGTTCGCAGACGTCGCAGTTGACGCAGGTGTCGAGAATTATGAGAGACATGTACTTTTGCTCTCGTCCCTGATCGCGAAGTTCACAAAGCGAACATCCCTGTCCGCACATTTCAATAAAAGCCACGTCGCCCCGATAGGGAAGCCGGGGCGATGATTCGGCATGCCGATCGCGCTACGCGCTCTCGGGCCGATTCGTCACTTCAACTCGACGAAATAGTAAGTCGCGCCCGTGCGTTCGACTTCCGGCTTGACCCGCTCGGAATCGGCCGGCGTGCCGATGAACAGGATGAACACGCCCTTGAACGAACCGTCCTTCGCATCCTTGAACGCGGCGATCGCGGTGTCGGCCGTATAGGTCGAGCTCGGGCCACCGAAGGCCATGAATGCGCCCGGCAGCACGCCGCGCTGCACCGTGGTCTGGATGTTGTCGAGAGCGTTCTGGCGATCGCCTTTGGCCGCGTCGTCGTCGCCGGCCGGAATGTAGTAGATGAACGGATGGTTGGTCTTCACCGTGGTCGCATTGTCGCGCAGGAACTTGGTGATGACCGCCTTGAAATAGCCCTGCCACTTCGCCTTGTCGTTGATGTCCGTTGGCAGCACGAGCGCGGCGGTTTCCTTGGCCAGCGCCTCGGCCTTGGCGGCGGCTTCGGCAGCCTTGGCCTTCTCCTCTTCGCTCGGCCCGCAGGCGGCGAGCAGCAATACGGCGGCGAGCGCCGCAATCATACGAAAAGTATACTTTTTCATTTTATCTCCCATTACTGATTGCAAGAAAGCTGTCGAACGCAAAACCAAGCATTCGCTTCAGGCATGCCCCCAGCGCTTGCGCATCGCGTGCTGCACTGCTGGATGGACGAAGCCGGACACGTCGCCGCCCAGGCGCGCGATTTCGCGCACGAGCGAGGAGGAGATGAAACTGTACTGCTCCGAGGGCGTCAGGAACAAGGTTTCCGCACGCGGAATCAGATGGCGGTTCATGCTCGCGAGCTGAAATTCGTACTCGAAATCCGAGACTGCGCGCAAGCCGCGCAGAATAACCCCTGCGCCAACCTCTTCGACGAAATGCGCGAGCAGCGAAGAAAACCCGCGCACCTCGACATTGGCGATGTCCGCCAGCGCCTCGCGCGCGAGCGAGATGCGCTCGTCGAGACTGAAACCAGGCCCCTTGTTCGGGCTTTCCGCGACCGCCACGATGATGCGCTCGAACAACGGCGCCGCGCGTATCGTCAGATCGACATGCCCGTTGGTGATCGGATCGAACGTGCCGGGGTAGATCGCAATGCGTGCGCGTTCGGCAGGAATGTGGTTCGGCATGGGATCGCGTCCGGCTCGGGCAATGCCTTCAACTAGGCCGCAAGCTTATCCGATCGGCGATACAGCGCATAGCGCACCGCGCTGGCGTGGCCTTCACGATGCAACTGCCATGCGGACGGCAAATGCAGCGCCTGCCCCCGCGGCGTCTCGACGTAAACCAGCGCCGCGGGCGCGAGCCACGCGTTCGCCTCGAGCAGCCGAGCCGACTCGTCCCACAGATTCGATGCGAACGGTGGATCGAGAAAAACGAGGTCGCAGGGCTGCGTAGGCGACTCACGCAGCACGGTCAGCGCGTCCGTGCTGCGCACGTGCCCGCTTTCCTGGTGCAGCCGCGCCAGGTTCTCGCGCAATGCCTGGGCGAGGCGCGCATCGCGCTCGATGAAATCGACCTGCGCGGCGCCGCGCGACAGCGCTTCGATGCCGAGCACGCCGGTGCCGGCGTAGAGATCGAGGCAACGGGCGCCGGCGATGTACGGCGCGAGCCAGTTGAACAGCGTCTCGCGCACGCGATCGGGCGTGGGCCGCAAGCCCTCGGAGTCGGCGACCACCAGCTTCGATCCGCGCAGGTTGCCGCCAATGATGCGCAGTTTGCCGGTCGCCGCGATCGTGCGGCGATTGCTTGAGATCGACCTCATCGGCCCAAAATCGACGGCGGCGCCAGTGTTAGCATGGCGCCATTGTCTTTCAATTTGTAGCGAAGATGTTCAAGTTCTGGAAGAAAAAACCTGCCGAAGAGCACACGGAAGCAGAAGTCGGCAACCCCGAAGCGGAACGGCCCGAGCGAGCCGACCACGCCGGAATTCCAACCGAGGCCGTCGAAGTGCCGCCCGTCGTCGCGGAATCCGAACAATCCGACGTGGACGACATCACCTCGCCTGCCGAGGCCGGTGCACGGCAAGTCCGCGAAGCGTCCGTGCCAACCCGGCGCAGTTGGCGCGAGCGTCTCGCCGGCAGCATCTTCAACCGCAGCATCGGCAGCCTGTTCGCGCGCAAACCCAAACTCGACGACGCGCTGCTCGACGAACTCGAAACCGCACTTATCGGTGCCGACGTCGGCGTAGCGGCGACTACCTCGCTCGTTGAAGACCTGCGCAAACGCATGAACAAGCGCGAATTCGCCGATGCCGACGCACTGCTTGCCGCGCTCCGCGCCGACCTCGTCGCGCTGCTGCAACCCGTTGCGCAGCCGCTACGCATCGACGCTTCGAGAAAACCGTTCGTCATCCTCATGGTCGGCGTCAACGGCGTCGGCAAGACGACGACGATCGGCAAGCTCGCGCGCCGTTTCCAGAGCCAGGGCCACGGCGTCGTGCTCGCCGCCGGCGACACCTTCCGCGCCGCCGCGGTCGAGCAGCTCAAGACCTGGGGCGAGCGCAACGGCGTGCCCGTCGTTGCGCAGGGCTCGGGCGCCGACTCGGCCAGCGTGATCTTCGACGCCCTGCAGTCGACGCGCTCCAAACAACTCGACATCCTCATCGCCGACACCGCCGGGCGCCTGCACACGCAATCGGGCCTGATGGACGAACTCGCCAAGATTCGCCGCGTGCTCGGTAAGCTCGATGCCGAGGCGCCGCACGAAGTGTTGCTCGTGATCGACGGCACCACGGGCCAGAACGCGGTCAACCAGACGCGTCAGTTCCGCGCCGCGATCGGCGTGACCGGCCTTGTCGTCACTAAGCTCGACGGCAGCGCCAAGGGCGGCGTGGTGTTCGCTCTGGCCAAGGAGTTCGGCCTGCCGATCCGCTACGTCGGCCTCGGCGAAACTGCGGAAGATCTGCGTGAGTTTGAACCCACCGAGTTTGTCGACGCGTTGCTGCCGGCGAGCCTCGGCAACGGCGAAGCCGCGGCGACGTGAGTGACGATTTCGCCCCGCGCTTGCTGCACTGGTTCGACGCGCACGGGCGCCACGACCTGCCCTGGCAGCATCCGCGCACGCCTTATCGTGTCTGGCTTTCCGAGGTGATGCTGCAACAGACCCAGGTGGCCACGGTCATTCCGTACTTTTTGCGCTTTGTGGAAAAGTTGCAAAGTATAGAATCGCTTGCTGCGGCGTCCGAAGATGAAGTCTTCGCACTGTGGTCGGGGCTCGGCTATTACAGCCGCGCGCGCAATCTGCATCGCGCAGCGCAGCTCTGCGTCGAATACCACGGCGGAGAGTTGCCCGAAGACTTTGACGCACTGCTCGCGCTGCCGGGTATCGGCCGCTCGACCGCAGGTGCCATCGCAGCACAAGCCTTCGATCGTCGCCGCGCGATTCTCGACGGCAACGTCAAGCGCGTGCTCGCGCGTTTCCACGGCATCACGGGCTGGCCCGGCGAAACGGCGACGGAAAACCGCCTATGGACGCTCGCCGATGCGCATACGCCGCACGAGCGCGCGGCTGACTACACGCAGGCGATCATGGATCTCGGCGCGACCGTGTGCACGCGCGCGACGCCGCGCTGCGACGCCTGCCCACTCAGTACCGATTGCGTCGCGCATCGCGATGGCCTAACTGCCGCCCTGCCTGCGCGCAAATCCGCAAAGGCACGGCCGACGCGCCGCACGATCATGCTCGTGCTGCGCGACGCACACGGCCGCCTGCTGCTCGAACGGCGCGCGCCCACCGGCGTCTGGGCCGGCCTGTGGAGCCTGCCCGAGGCCGCGGACGAAATTTCCGCGCGCAGCGAAGTCGCGCGTGTGCGCGGCTCCGATGCGGACGCAATCGTCTTTCACGCATTGCCGCCATTCGTGCACGGCTTCAGCCACTACTTGCTCGACGTCACGCCGCTCGCGCTCGACATCGACCCCGCCCCCGGCATCGCCGACGGCGCCGGCCGCCGCTGGCTGCATCCTCGCGACGCCAGCGCGCTTGGCCTGCCCGCGCCGGTGCGCAAGCTGATCGAATCACTTTCCTGAAGATCGAGACTCACCATGTCCCGCACCGTTCATTGCGTCAAACTGCAACGCGAAGCCGAAGGCCTCGCCTATGCACCCTACCCCGGCGAACTCGGCAAGCGCATCTTCGACAACATATCCAAGGAAGCATGGTCACAATGGCTCGCACATCAGACCATGTTGATCAACGAAAACCGCCTGTCTCCGCTCGATCCGAAGGCGCGCAAATTCCTTGAGGGCGAAATGGAGAAATATTTCTTCGGCTCAGGCTCGGCCGCGCCGCAGGGCTATGTCGCGCCGGACGGTTGAGACTTTCTACGACGCCTCGCGAACCATCCTACCTATGGTTTCGCGCAGCTGGGGCCGCAGACGTCCGAACAGGCCGCACTTCACGCCGGCCAGCACCTTGAGCATCTCGCCGCGCAGAATCGGCGCGCGGCCGAGCGGCCCGAACAAAGCATCGCGCCCGCGCGCAACGAGGTCGTGGTCGGACTGGAACAGCGGTGTCAACCAGCGACTGATGAACTGGTAGATCGGCACGTGCGCGCGGCGCGCGCGTGTGTAGGTCGCAAGCGCGGCGTCGATGTCCGCCTCGCGCTGCAGCGCCGTCGCCAGCGCCTGCGCGTCGAGCAAGGCCATGTTCGCGCCCTGCCCGAGTTGCGGACTCATCGCATGCGCCGCATCGCCGAGAAACACGACGCGGTCGCGATACGGCCGGCGCATCACCACGTCGCGATACGACGCTCGCGCAAATTGCATGGGGCTGTGCTTGCCCTCGATAAGTTCCGCGATCTCCGGCCAGTACGCGCGCAAGTCTGTTTTCCACGCATCGAGGTCTTGCTCGGGCCAGCGCGCGAGTGCGTCACCGCGCAGGCTCCAGAAGAAACTGACGCGATGCGCTTCGACGCCCTCATCCGGCAGAATGCCGACGGGCAGCACGCCGCACATGCGCCTCGCGAGGCGGTAGCGTTGCCGCAACTCGCCGTCGAAGCGTCGCGCCGGGTCCGCGCACAGACACCATACCGCGCCCCAGGGATACAGTCGGTCGCGCACCTGCGGCATCAGCGCCTTGCGCAGCGCCGAGGCGGCCCCGTCGGCGGCGATGATCAGGTCGAAGGGTCCGTGCCTGCCGCCGCCAACATCGCGCAGGCCGCGTCCATTATCATCGACGCCGACGATCTCCGCGCCGGAAATGACATCGTTGAAGTGTACAAATCCACTTTTCAACAATTCGAACAGCGCGCCGCGCTGCATACCGAGCCCGAACCAATCCGGGGCGAGATCGCTATAACGCATGTCCATCACGCGACGCCCGGCCGCATTCGTGCCGACCAGACGATGCACCGGCGCGCCGCAGGCCAGGGCGTGACCGAGCAGGCCGAGATCGGCCAACACCGACAACCCGGTCGGCTGCAGCAGGATGCCGGCACCGACCGGACCGAGCGCGGCGCTGCGCTCGAATACCTGCAGGCGATGGCCTTGCCGCTCAAGGTAAATCGCAGCGGCCTGCCCGGCCGTGCCGTAGCCGACGATCGCGATGTCGAGTGCGCCTATCCCCATGCACAAAGCATGACACAGCGTCGCGACCGCCCGTGGCGGACGCGCCCAGCCACCGCGGGCGATTTTCCCCTTGACTCGCCGACGCCGAGCGGCTGTAATACGCGACCTTCCGCGGCCGTGCCTTCTGCGCCCCGCATAGAAAGCCTCTTCGGCCAGGTAGCTCAGTTGGTAGAGCAGGGGACTGAAAATCCCCGTGTCGGCGGTTCGATTCCGTCCCTGGCCACCATTCCAAATCAAACACTTAGCGAGAATGAACCAGACGCAAATTTGCTCGCTGTGTCAAATTTGTGTCGTCAATTCGGCACGCTGCCGCGCGTAGGTTTTCGGTCGCCAGGTGCGCATAACGCAGCACCATTTCATAGCTCGACCAGCCACCCAATTCCATCAGTTCCTGCAGCCGTGTTCCGCGCTACACGTGCCATGACGCCCACGTGTGCCGCAGATCGTGCCACCGGAAATCCTCACTGATTCCCGCGCGTGCAATTGCCTGCTTCCATGCCCTCGTCGAACATCGGTCCACGGGCTTACCCTGAAAAGTAAACACGTATACTTTGTGCTCGCCGAGACGCTCGCGTAACACGCCGAGCGCTTCCTGGTTCAAGGGAACGCCAATGGCCTTCCCGGCCTTGGCCTGGTCTGGGTGTATCCACGCCACACCGCGACTCATGTCGACCTGGTCCCATTGCAGGTACGACACATTGCGCTGTCGTAGTCCCGTGGCGAGCGAGAATCGCGCCATGACCTTGAGGTGCGCCGGCAACTCCGCGAGAAGTCGCCCCGCTTGCTCCTGGGTCAGGAAGCAAATCCGCCGCTTCGGTTCCCGATACAGCCGGACCTTGTGAATGCGATCCACCCATTCCCAATCGTCCTTCGCCCGCCGCAGGATCGAACGAATCAAAGCAAGGTAGCGATTGGCGTTGCTTCGGCTTGATTCTTTCGCTTTGTGCTCCGCAATCTTTTCGATCTCGTCCCGAGTCACCTCGTCCAACATCAGACGACCCAGAAAGCGATCGAGCCACCGCAGCTTCGCTCCCGTGCGAGCGTTTGTCGCTCGTCTCCTTCACCCACCGTACGGCCGCTTAATGTGCCAACCGGATATAGCGTCCGCAAGGCACAAAAATTGATTTACCGAGAAGGTCCTTCCTTCCAGATGAGGTTGATTGACGCGACGTGCGTTACGCGCTGAAATCGCAAAGGAGGTCAGTGATTTCAGCAACGGCTCGAACAGGCCACAGTGGAGAGCGCATGACCAAGAACGAGATGCTGGGAGCCCCGAACAATGTGCTCAACAATTTCATGTTCGGGCTCGTGATGCCGCGCATCACTCCTGACACGGCATGGCAACAGATCACCAACCAGCACGCCACATTCCAGGCTCCTGACGGCTCACTTCTTCGCATCGACCTCACTCCTATCGCGCGTAACATTGGGCGCGCTGAAGATCGCAAAATCCTCGTGAGCGAGTTTGAGAGCGGACTCAAGCGCGCTCTCCTAACTGAAGGCCACGAAGTTCTCTTGGGATACTGTGAGGTAACAAACCAAGTTGCAAAATACAAGGCGCAGTCGTGGTTTCAGTTTGCTCGCATCATGCGCAACGTCGCCTCACATAAGAGTGGCGGTACCCTGCGTCAATGACCAGGTGACCTCACAACGGCCCGGGTCACGTCGGTTGCGTGGCGCAATCGGACGTTTGAGGCATCGCAAGTTGGAAGGAGGTTTCTTTTACTCATAACGAAGCCCTGCAATTGTTCGCTGATCAGCTTGGGTTTGCTAAGCAAGAGCTCGCATGATGGTCCCGTCTACCGGCATTTCGCGATTTCTTCGTCCGTCATGGCTGCCTTGTATTCGCATTTCGGCTTGCTCGACTGCGTCGCCAACCCACCGATGCAGATGAGCCGCCCTCGTCGCCCTCGCGTGTGCCGAGCCTCTCGTAAAGGTTGTTCGTTGAGCCACGGCTCGAAATCGCCGATGCGCTACAGCCGGATGGATTCAGCCGGGCCCGGCGCCGAGCGATAGTAGTCGTGCCGTCGGCGCGCGTGAACCATTGACGTGGACGCTTTCGCCGCTGTGGGCGCCTCCGCGCGCAGGCACGGCCGTCGGAAGCAAGAGCAGCAACGCCAAGACGCTGACAATAGACAGCTTCATGATCCCCTCCCCTGTAGTCCCGACTACATCTGCGATGAAACTGGCAACCGGTTCGCTATTTCGTTGACGGTCTAACGGCACTAAGCGAAATGCGATCGGCGTATAGGCGTACCGTCGAGCGCTTGCTACCCTACCCACCGGGAAGATCTGTCGTGGCTCGATTTCGTAGGGAGATGACATGCAACGTTTAACGCGCCTGCTTTGCCTTCCGATTTTCCTTCTGCTCTCGTTGTTAGCATCCTCAACCGATGCCGCCACGTTGATCGTCACCAGCAACGCCGATTCAGGCCCAGGCACGCTTCGCGAGGCCCTTGCCGTCGCAAGCAGCGGCGATACGATCCTGTTCGACAGCAATATGACAATTGTGGTCGCGAACCTTCTCGTCGTAGCTACCAATGTCACGATCGACGCAACCGGGCATTCCGTTGTGATAGACGGTAACCACGCCGTGGGTGTGTTTTGGGTGAGTAGCGGTAGCTCTACATTTATCCATCTCAATATACAAAACGGCTGGGGTTCCACAGGCGGCGGCGGCATTACCAATAATCTCGGCACACTGACCATCTTTGACAGCTTGCTGTCAGCCAATTCGGCTGTCGGCACCTCTGGCGGTGGCATCTGGAATTCCGGCACGCTGACACTGATTCGCACCACGCTATCGGGCAATACGGCCTCTGGCGGCGTCGGCAGCGGCGTCGGAGGTGGCATCTGGAATTCCGGCACGCTGGCACTGACCAATAGCACCCTGACCGGAAATTCGGCTGGGATGGGTGGCGGCATCTACAATTCTTACGCCGGAATTTTGAATATCACCAACAGTATGTTGTCCGGCAATACGGGAGTCGAGCCCGAAACTCAAGGTGGTGGTATTTGGAATTCCGGATCGATGACGCTGACCCACTGCATCGTTGCAGGTAATAGCGTAAGCGGAATGCTCCACACCACCTATGGCGGCGGAATCTACAATAGCGATAGCGCCACGATTACTCTTGTGGACAGCACCCTTTCCGGCAATAGCGCGATCGGAAGTTTTGGCAGTGGCTACGGTGGCGGCATATTCAACAGAGGCACGATCTCCCTCACTGGCAGTACATTGTCGGGCAATAGCGCGATCGGCGGTGGCACCGCAAACGGTGGTGGCCTCTGGAATGCTGGCAACGGCACGCTGACGAACAGTACGCTTTCGGGAAATAGCGCTTCCGCCGAATTGGCCCTCGGTGGTGGCATTTACAACGTTTCCACCACACCACCCACACTGGTAAGCGTTACGCTGTCTGGAAACAGCGTCATCGGCGGCATCGCAGGTTTTGGCGATGGCATCTCAAACAATGTTGCGAACACGTTTCCGATGTCTCTGACCAATACCGTCATCGCTGATAGCTGCGCAGGGGCCTTCACCGACAATGGCGGCAATCTCGATAGCGGAACGAGCTGCGGATTCACTGCAGCGACCTCGAAGAGCAACGCCACGTTAAACCTTGGCCCGTTGGCAAACAACGGCGGACCAACGCAAACCATGCTGCCGAGCGTGGGTAGCATGGCTATCGACGCAGGAATTGACTCAGTCTGCACCGCAGCGCCGGTAAATGGCGTGGATCAGCGCGGAATTCCGCGTCCGCAAGGCGCACATTGCGATAGCGGAGCGGTGGAAGTCGTGGTGCCGCAGACTTTGTCGGTCGGTATAACGGGCAACGGAACCGTATCGGCTGGAGCCACACCTGCGCCTCAGAGTGGTGGCATCTCGAACTGTACCAACGCGGGCGGAGCGAATTGTTCGGCCATCTATGCCGTGGGACAGGGCGTGACGCTCACTGCCATAGTGCCATCGGGAGAACACGTCACCTGGGGTGGGGCCTGCGTGTCCGCAGGCAGCGCCGCATCCGCTACGGTAACGATGAGTGCAGCTGAGAATTGCACGGCCACATTCGCTTTGAACATCGCGACAACTACCCTGACCAGCCTCTCCTTAAACAGCACTTACGGCCAACCGGTAACATTTATCGCAACCATGACGGTTGCCGCTCCGCTCACGGTCCTGCCGACGGGAACGGTGACATTCCTCGATGGTGGCAGCCCAATCGGTACAGGGACTTTGACGCTTGGCGTAGCGACATTCACCACCAGTGTCCTTTTCGCCGGTTCGCACGCCATCACCGCACAGTACGGCGGGGATGGCAATTTCTTCGCTTCGGCTCCGCAGCCAGTTTCGAACACGCTGGCAATCGCGGTGAGCAAGAAGAACACGACTGTTTCTCTCGCTGCCGCACCGAACCCGATAATGATCGGCCAGCCGGTGACACTCACGGCAACCGTAGCCGGCGATCCGCCGACGGGCTTGGTGAGCTTCAGCGACAACGGCACGACGCTGTCGTGTTCGCCAGTGACCTTGGTGCCAGGCACGACGAGTTCGATCGCGAGCTGCACCGTGACGCTCACCGGCGCGGGATCGCACTCGATCGTGGCGACCTACAGTGGCGACGGCAACTTCGTGGGCGCAACGTCACCTGACCTGGTCATCACGGTGAGCTCGCCCCCGGTTACAGCGCCGACGCTTGATCGCTGCGCGCTGCTGTTGCTCGGCGGTTTGTTGAGCGCTGGCGTGTTCTGGCGACTACGTCGAGCAAATACGCAGGTCTAACAAAAGACCCGCACGTCGGCGGCTTGGCGTGTGTCGCATTGAAATGCGCTGAGCTATTAGTCAAATGACACAGCGAAAACGGGCAAACGCCGCAAATGGCTGATTTAGTTTATATTTCTCGAACTTTCGAGTCCGGCTGAAAATCCCCGTGTCGGCGGTTCGATTCCGTCCCTGGCCACCATATAGATCAATATTTTGCCGCAATTCGGCGATTAGTCCCCGTGACTCGCTGAGCACTTGGTGCCCTCAAGGTGCCCGTAGTGCAATTCCTTGGTTTGTTTCGAGCGATGCAAGCACCTTGTCAGCGCAGGGTGTGCATCGTGCGCGTTGGACTATTCGTCATGTCGGTTGTCGGAACGAAATCTCGTCTTCTGGGAAGAGGCCGAATCGAATCTCAAGTACAAACACACCGCACCAAGCGCATTGGAGCGGAGTTTTTGCTGACCGGCAAAGGCTGCCGAAGCCCACGGCATGAGAATGCCGACCCCGAATAGTTTCATGCTCCACTCAGGGAGAATGTCGATGAAACTGCATACTTTGACAACGATCACTTCGACAATGGCCTTGAGTGTCGCATGGCTTCACAGTCCTAATGCATCGAATGGCGGACGAGCTATGGATTTGTCTAGGTTAAATTCCGCACAATGTTCAAAGACTCGTTCGCGCTTGTCTTTTATCGCGATTTTGGCGTTTACCGCGCTGGCCAATTCGGCATTAGGTCAGGATAGGGGCATCGATCCACACTTCCCGGTACGAGAACCGAGCAACCTTTCGCCACCGATCGTAGACGGGCCGATTCACGAGTGTGCCCTCGAGGTCGAAGTCTCGGGATACCTGCCGAACGCGGTCGTACAAGTCTTTGCCAACGGCTCCGAATTGATCGGCAAAGAAGTGCCGAAACACCCGCCAGCGAAGATTAAGCTCAAGAGAGCCCTGCTTCTCAACGATTCGATCACCGCCACACAAACACTCGGATCGGTGACCAGCGGCCCTTCTTACGATTCGGTCCCGGTCACGGTCTATCCCCATCTCACCACACCGGTTGTGGTGCCAAAAATTTACGAGTGCGGCCAAGTCGTACCGGCCGCCAACTTGGTCGCCAGCACCCACGTGGAAGCGACCGATTCCTCGGTTGCACCCGCTGCGAAAATTGGGAGCGATGAAAACACTGGTGATTGGGATCCGATCGTCACCAGTAAGTTGACTGTCAACCATCACATCAGTGTGCAGCAAATCGCCTGTCCGAACATTCCTACGAAAACTGCGAAGAGCGACCCGTCGGCCCCGCTGCTGGTGACCGCTGCCCCGAACCCTCCACCGACTCCCTCTCTAGACAAGCCGATTCCTGGAACCACGCAAGTCGTGCTACATGGGCTTTTACCTGGCTCACAAGTCGAATTGCACTATGGGAGCACGCTGGTTCCGGCGGGTTTGGCGACAGCAGAAAGCAACGTTGCGGATGTACCTGCAATACCGCCTTCGACGCCGATCACGGTTGCCCAAACGCTCTGCACCGCAAGCGCGCCATCGCCACCGGTTGTTGCGTCCGACAAGCCTGACCCACCAATTCTTGGCGCGCCGATATGTCCCGGCAGCCACTACGTCATGGTCGACAAGACGACGCCCGGTTTGAATGTTGTGTTGCTTCGCAGCGGGTCAGTGATCGGTTATGCGGGTGGATCCCCAGGGACTTTGAAGCTCCCGGTCGGCACCGGTGTTACGCTGGCTGCTGGAGACGTCGTCACTGTCGCGCAATACGTCACGAGCAGCTTCGGCACGTTCCTGAGCAACCCTTCAAATGCAGTAACCATCGGCTGCTCTGGCGGTCGCAACGTCGTCACGCAACACAACGACAACCACCGCACGGGCGTTTATGCATCCGAAACGGTACTGACGCCTAGCGCGGTTCTGGCACGCGGCATGCGCATCAAATGGCAGGCCCCTATTGACGGAGGAATCAATACTCAGCCTCTGTATGTGCATGATGTCGAATTCCCAGGCCACACCGCCAATGGCGTTTTCATCGGCACCGTTTGGACCAACAAGGTCTATGCACTCAACGCCGATACCGGTCAGGAGCAGTGGGTCACGACACTCGTCGACGGCGATCCACACAAGCGTGGTCTCCCGCAGGGAATCGACTCGACGCCCGTGATCGACGTGGCGAATCACCGCATCTATGTGGCGTTCAGCACAAAGAACCAGCAACTCGATGCTGCAGATCGGCCCGACAGCACTCAACCGCTCAATGACGGGAAAGCACACTTCTACCAAGACACGGATCTCAAGAATCTAGATACCGCGTTCTGGATTGTTGCTCTCGACTATCGCAACGGAAAAGAACTGGCGAGAACTTTGGTGAAAGCGTCGAACTATCGGTCAGACGGCAGCACCGTTTCGTTCGAGGCGCCGTTTCAACGGCAGCATCCCGCACTGCTTCTCGACCACGGCTCGCTCTACATCGCCTTCGGTTCCATTGCGGGTTCGGAAGGATTCCTTGACTACCACGGCTGGGTCATGTCCTATCGCGCAGATGACTTGTCGTTCCAGCGATCGTTCAACACGTCCAGGAATTACGCTCCGTCGCGCTCGCCGTACATCTACAACAATCCCGACGATGCTTCGGGAATTTGGCAAGGTGGCGGTGGATTAACCGCCGACATCGACGGAAACATTTTCTTCCTCGTGGGTAACGGCACGGCTGACTTGGCCAACGAGAAATACGGGGACAGTTTCGTCAAACTCACCCCAACCGGCTCATCTTTCGTTCCCTCGGCGTTTGTTCCATCGGACGCGAAAGCCATGGTGGATCACGACGCGGACTTCGGCTCCGGCGGCGCCCTGGCCATTCCCGGAACTGGCTGGGTGATCGGCGGCGGCAAGCCAGGCTACATGTACTTACTCGACCGAAAAGACGTGACGAAGAAGCAACAGGAATTCACAGCTACCACGAACCAATATGACAAGCCTCGCCGAGATGACACATGGGACAAGGGGCCGCATTTGCATGGGTCACCAAGCTATTGGCGAGGCCCAGATCGCCGGTTCGGAAATTTGTATGTATGGGGCGAAAAAGACTATCTCCGGCGTTATCAGTTCGACACGATTTCGGGCAAGATCAACCCTATCCCAATCCAGGGCGCTGTGCTTGCTTTGAGGGACACGATGCCAGGCGGCATGATCTCCATTTCCGCCAACGGCAATCAGGCAGGCACCGGCGTCATTTGGGCGACGCTCCCAGCAGACCGTCCCGATCCGCATCCTGGCCGCTTGTATGCATTCAACGCCGAAACGTTGCAGCCGCTTTGGGACGGCCCATATCCGTCCATGGGCCACTGGCTTGAACCAACGATCGCCGATGGCAAGGTCTTCGTCGGGACATTGTCGAAATTGCTCGTTTGCTTCGAGCTTGGCGGTGAGCGAGCGCATCCGACTACAGTGTGGAAGCCCTACCAACCACACGACATCGGTTCGCAGATGTCGATGAATGGCACGATCCATCTCGACGTGGACGAGGCACCGATGACCCTGTTGCCTCAGAACACCCTGCTCGCCCTCGCGCCTCCTGACGGAGTTTCCAAATACGCGACCTTGACCGGTCACGGTGCAACCACTTTTCGTTCGAAACAAGGGGCCGATGGTAAGTTCATATGGACCGAAGAAGAGTCCTCGGTCGAAGGAATACCGTTGACGGCAGAGCAACCGCTCGGTGAAAGCGCCGAAGTAAAACTTGCGATCTCGCCGGACCTGAAGTGGGTTGCCTCGGACGGAAGCGCCGCGGTGGCGCGGCTCGTGAAGACGTTTAACGCACCCGAGGACGACGGACCTCCTTGGCAGCTCTATGAAGTGAACCATGCAGAAGGCCATGGCATGTTTAGCGATGCCGCTTTCATTGCGCGAGTCATGACACAAGGAGGTTTGCCGCCAGACACCGCTCCGACGAGTACCAGCGCCACTGCTCGATCGGCCTTTGAAGCGCAATACATTCTCTACAAGAAGGATCGACACTGAGCTGCGTCTTAGGCTACGCCGAACTCCATGGAACCGGTCGACCCAGGCAACCGATGCGGTCCGCAATGTTCGACGTTCGGGGTGGGTTACTTTTGGAGTGCGTATCCACTCGGAACAGGTAGGTTCTTGTCGTGGACGGGACCGCTCACAATCGCCAGCTCAACCCTGCTCGGGCTGTTGAATAACCGCCAATTTCACTGAATAGCTTTGTTCACATTTTTCACACTTCCACTCAGTGTCAGCTTTGATTTCGTGCCGCCAAAGTAGCTTTATTGCACCGCAAGCGCCAAGGTGTTCAATCACTCGTCGTCTCTTTGTGAACGTCATGTGGGGAATGGCATGAGAGCTCAGACTATTGTCCTACTAGCTTCATTTGCGCTCGCCGCGGGCTCAGTTCCCTTGCAAGCACAGACACTGTTCGCGTATGCCAATCCGCTATCCGGTCCGCTGAGGTTTGCAGATCACACTTGGGTCACGGATTTCTCTGCAGAGAATGCTACTTGCCCCAATCCTGCACCCAATTACTGGTATGCCACGGGAGGTTGCCATCCTTCTGCAGGCGATAAAGCACCCCGCCCGCTTGGTCAGGCAAACGCCGATCTCCAGATCGCAAACTGTATCGCGCAGCCCAACATCAGCACGTTCGATCCGGGACCGCCGACCGCGCTGATTCGATACGCGATCAACGGTGTGTGCCACCAGATCGCGAATCGTATTCTGGCTTCGACAGCGATCGACGGAACCAAGCCGATTACGGTAAGCAAAGCAAATGGCTATTCGATATCTCGATTCGTCTACGGTGTCTACGGAACGTCATCGCAATGGGCAAAACTCAGAGCTCGGTGCGGCGCATCTAGCGGCAACGCAAAGCTCTTGATGGCGAAGGAGCCGGAACTTGCCGAAGTCGCAAGACAAGCTGATGTGTTGGATAAGTTGCCGGTGCTGCAAAAGGAACAAATAAACTTGAGACGGCGCATCAATGCGATTGATGGACGCGCACGCGCGGGAAATCTAGTCGCTGAAGGGGTCGCCTTTGAAGTCAACGAAGAGGTCAACGCATCATTGCATCGACTGCAGGCCGCAATGACAAAAGACGAGTATGAACGCTTTTTCAACTGGCCTTATGGCCAAGATATCGTCTTGGCGAATCCCGAAATTGCCGAACGTGTTCGATACCAGCAATAAAGTGTTCGAGATGATTTGTCGCTCTGCTTGCTTGATTCGATCGTGATCGCCGAAGACTCGCCCAAGCCTCTCGCCCCGTCGCGGGGAGCCGATTCAAATATTAGTTGACGGCCAAGAAAAGCACGGTCAATTGTTACTGCCTTCGAGCTCGCTGATATTCGCACGAAACTAGCCGAGCACCCTTTGTGGTGCCTACTGGAAGACTGGCTAGCGCAGTTCGCAAGTCGGTTCTGGTCCATGCCGATCAATCACGGGCCACAGAGTCAGGGGGACATATGATCAGCAAACGAACGATCGCGACACGAATGAATCGCGCGAGAAAGTGTTTGGCGGATACTGTTCGATTGCCAAGGATGCTCGCTGTTGTGCTGGCGGGAATCACCGTTATGGCGGCTTCGGTGACGGCTCATGCCGCGATTTTCAACGTCAACAACTCGGCCGACACGGTGGACAGCAGTCCGGGTGACGGCAATTGCGCAGATGCGTTCGGCAACTGCACGCTACGTGCTGCCGTTATGGAGGCCAACGCGCTTCCGGGCGCCCACACGATCAACCTTCCGGCAGGAACTTATATCTTGGCTATTGCTGGAAGGGGTGAGAATGCAGCAGCGACAGGCGACCTCGACATCACTGGCAACCTTACCATCACCGGTGCCGGTGCAGCGTTGACGTTCATCGATGGGGGCACCATCGACAGAGTGTTCGACGTTCTTCCCGGTGCGGTGGCCAGGCTTGATGGCATCACCGTTCGCAATGGCAATCCCGGCCCCGGGGGCGCGACCGGAGGTGGCATATCCAATGCAGGCACGATGGTCCTGTCCAACAGCACGGTTGCGTCCAGCACAGCTGGCGATGGCGGCGGTATCTACAACGGGGGCACGATGGCAGTTGAGGGAAGTCTGGTGGTTGGAAACGCTGGAAACGGCGGAGCGTTCTCTGACACAGACGGGCTTGGCGGGGGCATCTCCAACAGCGGGACGATGACGGTTAACAACAGCACGGTGAGCGGCAATACGGCGCCCGGCGTGTATTGGTGGGGTGTAGCAGGAGGCGGGATATTCAACGATGAAGGGATGGTGACGGTGACCGCCAGCACTATCAGCGGCAACACGGTCGGCAGCGGCGTGGTCAACTTAAATGGCAACGTGATCATCGAGAACAGCACCGTAAGCGGCAACACCGGGAGTACCGGCCTTGGCGGCGGCGGCATCTTTAACGCTTCGTTCGGGGCACATGCCACCCTCAGCCTGATTAGCAGCACTGTCGCTGCGAACCTGGCCGACGCCCCGGACGGTTTTGGCGGGCGCGGTAATGCACTGGCTGAATACGGCAGTCCCCCCGGCAGTATCACGGTCAAGAACAGCATCCTAGCCAGCGTTGTAGGTGGCGGGCTCACCTGCTACACCGCGCCGCTGAACTCCCTGGGACACAACCTGGCCAGCGACAACTCGTGTGGTTTGAGTGGCAGCGGTGACCTGAACAATACGGACCCGATGCTCGGCCCACTCGCGGCCAACGGCGGTCAAACCATGACGCACGCGCTCTTGGACGCCAGCCCTGCAATCGACGCCGTCCCTGTCCCAAATTGCACGAACGCCGCGGGGGTTGCTCTAGTGATTGACCAGCGCGGTGTGAGTCGGCCTCAAGGACCGGCCTGCGACATGGGCGCATTCGAGCACCTTCCTCCGGGGCTTCCCTGTCCTTCGGGCGCGAAGGTCAACGTGCGCTGGCATTACAGCGCGAACGGCTCCTCGGGTGGATGGAGCGGCACGAAGTCGACCAGTTGCGTAGATGGCTCGGTTGCGATCGGGCCACAGGCGATGGAGGGCGACTTGAAGGTCGCGCCGGGCGCGACGCTCAAGGTTGGCTATGACTTCACGCTGCCGGGCAACACCTCACATTTTTCAGCACTCGTCAGCAATGCCAAGGTAGTCTTCCAGGCCCGTTGCGTTTCTGGTGCGGCTCCCTCGATTGCAAGCTTCACAGCGACCATGCCAAACGCCACGTACTCGGTGACCGACCAGAGCTGGTACCCGTCAGCGGATCAGAGAAGTTCGCTGGTTTTTGAGAGATCGCTTTCTGTCCCCGACCTCTGCGGTGGCGGCCAAGTGCGCCTCGACAAGGGAGGAGTGTTCAGTGCCGTGGTGCTGTTGAACTGAACGATTGCGCAAAGCGCCGCAGTTCGGCAAACAGGCTGGGCTTCGCGCTCAGACGCGCCCTTGATGCAATCCGGTCAACACGAGTGACCGAGATTGCGTCAAGGTGCGCAAGCGCGCTTGCGTCTCCACACGTGAGCGTCTGCTTCCAGCAGGCACGAAACGTCGATTCAGCCGAGAATTGCCGTTGGAAAGTCAGCTATCTCGCCCGATTGCTCGCGCACTTCCTCCTATACAGGCAAGCAATGAACTTAGCAGCACCAGCAACCAAGGAGCCAGCGTCGGCGCCACGATGACCGCTGCATTGACCTGCTGCACCTGAGTAATTACAGCGCCTGCATTGTTCGAATCCCCCGAATAGGTCGCCGTGATCGTATTTCTGCCTTGGCTCAATGCCGTAGTCGTGTAAGTCGCCATCCCGCTTGCGTTGAGCGTGACCGTAGCCAACACTGTCGCGCCATCGGCGAAAGTTATCGAGCCGGTCGGGGACGAAGCGGGCATCCCAACTGCGTTGCGCACTGCTGCGCCACCGCCAGCTGTGACTACACTAGGCACTGCGGTCGTTGCTGAAGCCGTCACACTCACTGTCGCCGTGAACGTCACTGCTTGTCCAACCGTTGAGGGGTTGGGTGCGCTGGTCAGCGTCACCTGCGTCGTGGCTGGGCGCACGCCAAGCGAGGTGGTAGCACTACTACCGGCAAAGTCGCCGGCACCCGCATAGGCGGCTGTGAGAATCAAAGTGCCTGCATTCGTCGGCGTCAAACTGCAACTCGTCGCCGGCAGTACGATCTGGCATTGTTCGCCTATCCCATCGTCGATGGTGATCGTGCCTGTCGGCGTACCCACCGCCCCCGGACTCGTCACGCTCAGTATTGTCGCAACGCTCACGCTGTTGCCCAGCGTGATCGCACTCGGCGCGGTGATCGCCAATGTCGTCGTCGCGGGATTTACCGTGATCGTCGTAGTGGCATTCACCGGTGACGAGTAGTTGGTCGCGTCGCTGGGAGCGAATGACACCGACAAAGTCTGGTTCGCGCCAGAATGAAGCACCGTACCCACTGCCGGCGTGTAGGTGAACGTGCCGGCGACCGGATTGTTGTTGAAGCTCGCCGTCGCGTTCAATTGCGCTGCACCCAGCGCGGTACCGTAGGTGATCGCAGTGGGAGACGGCCATGCCAGCATCGGTGTCGCTTGCGTCACGGTCGCGCTGTTGCTCGCCGCGGATGCGGGGCCCCGTCCCGCCGCATTGGTCGCAGCGATAACGAACGTATACACCCCCGGCGGCAGCGAATTGAAGGTCACGCTCGCGCAAGGCGCCGTGCACGAAGCCGTGGCGCCTCCGGGTGATGCCGTTGCGACATAGCTTGTAATCGGCGCGCCTCCGGTGTCTATGCCCGCAGCGAAGCTGATCGTGGCTTGCAGCGCGCCGCCGCTTGCGCTCGGCGTCGCCGGTTTGCCCGGCGTCACCGCTAAAGTCGTATACAACGCGGCGCTTGGTACGCCGTTTACCCATGCCCGTATGCGTACCGGTCCCGCAGGAAAACCCGCGAACGCGCTTGCGCTGCCGGTGAAGTTTGTATCGCTCAGCGACACTGCTTCGCCGTTCGCCACAAACAGCATCTGGTCATTGTCGATGCGCTGCACTTGAAATATCGACGCATTCGTCGCCGAGTTGTTGCTGCCTCCTCCGCTGGCCTCGAAGCGCGGTCGGAAACCTGTCGCGGCGATCGCGCCGTTCGAGTCGGTGGCGCTGCCGATTGCAGTCGCAGCCAGCGCACTGGTTCGCAAAAGGAAGGGGCTGGTCGCACTGAGGTTCGGCTGGCGCTGCGCAACCGGAGTGAGACCGGGATCCGCCAGCTCGGCAGCGCTGGCAAAGATCCCAGTATTGCCGTTGTAACCGCCTTCAAAGAGCACCTTGCCCGAGAGCAGTAAAGTTGCGGTGTGGGCGAGGCGCGCTGTCGCCAAATTTCCCGCATCAGACCAAGTGTTGCTCACCGGATCGTACAGTTCGGCGCTAGCCAGGCATCCGCCGTTATTGACGCCTCCTGCCACGAGCGTCTGACCCGAGGGCAGCAACGTTGCGGTATGACCTATGCGCGCCATCGCCAAACTCCCCGCCGACAACCAAGTATTACTTTCTGGATCGTACAGCTCGGCGCTGGCAAGGTAGCTGTTGGTGTTTTCCCAGCCTCCCACCACTAGGAGCTTGCCGGAGCCCAACAAAGTCGCGGTATGGTCGAAGCGCGCGATCGTCAAGCTCCCCGCCGGCGACCAAGTGTTGCTCGCCGGATCGTACAGCTCGGCGCTGGCGAGGGGTGTGGTGCCATTGCTGCTGCCACCTACTACCAACACCTTGCCGGAGGGCAACAACGTGGCGGTGTGGAGATAGCGCGCGGTCATCAGACTCCCCGCGGACGACCAAGTGTTGCTCGCAGGATCATAAAGCTCGGCGCTGGCGACGACATTGTTGCCGCTGCCAGAGCCAGCCACCACGAGTACTTTGCCCGAGGGAAGCAAGGTTGCTGTGTGGAGTCGACGCGCGGTCGTCATGTCTCCCACGGACGACCAACTGTTGCTTTCCGGATTGTACAGCTCGGCGCTTACCAGATAGCCGCTATCGTCGGCGCCCCCAGCCACGAGCACCTTGCCGGAGGGTAACAAGGTTCCGGTGTGATCGATCCGTGCCATCGCCAAACTCCCTGCGAACGACCAATTGTTACTCTCGGGATCGTACAGCTCGGCGCTGGCTAAGAGGTCGTAACCACCGTGGCTGCCGCCGCCGCCTGCAATAAGCACCTTGCCCGAAGGCAGCAAGGTCGCGATGTGCTTTTGGCGTGCCGTCATCAAACTCCCCGCCGCCGACCAGTTGGCGCTCGCGGGATCGTACAACTCGGCACTTGCCAGGGTGCTGCCGTCGGAGCCTCCGGCCATGAGTACCTTTCCCGACGGCAGCAAGGTCGCGGAGTGCAAAAAGCGTATCTGCGTCAAACCGAGTGCTGGCAGCCAAGTATTGTTCGCCGGATCGTACAGTTCCGCGGTGCTGGACTGGTAGACGCCGCTGGTATTGGTCCCCCCGACCACGAGCACTTGGCCCGAGGGCAGCAGGGCCGCGGTGTGGCCCCAGCGCGACCACGACAAAAGCCCACCCCCCGACCAGGAGTTGCTCGCCGGATCGTACAACTCGGCGTTGCGGTAGGTTGTGAAACCGTCGGTGAGGCCTCCCACGACAAGCACCTTGCCCGACGGCAGCAAGGTCGCGGTGTGGTTTTGACGCCCCGTCGCCATGCTCCCTGCCGACGACCAGGTATTCGTTGCCGGATCGTACAGTTCGGCGCTGGTGATATCGCCGCTGTGGTTTGTACCACTCGCCACGAGCACCTTGCCCGAAGCCAGCAAGGTCGCCGTGTGGCGAGCGCGTTCCGTTGTCAGACTTCCCGCGGCCGACCAGGTATTGCTCGTCGGGTCGTACAACTCGGCGCTGGCGAGGTCATAGCCGGCGGCGCCGGTGGCGCCGGTTCCCCCTGCCACGAGCACCTTGCCCGAGGCGAGCAAGGTTGCAGTGTGCCAACTGCGTGCCGCCGTCAAGCTCCCCGCGGCGGACCATGTGTTGCTTGCCGGATCGTATAGCTCGGCGCTGGCCTGGACGTTACCGCCGATGACAAAACCGCCCACCACGAGCACCTTGCCCGAGGGGAGCAAGGTCGCGGTGTGGTCATGCCGCGCCGTCACTAAGCTCCCCGCGGCCGACCAGGTATTGCTCGCCGGATCGTACAATTCGGCACTGGCGAGATAGTCATTGTTTTGGGTGGCGCCACCCGCCACGAGCACCTTGCCGGAGGGCAGCAAGGTTGCGGTGTGGTTGCTTCGCGCTGCATTCAAACTCGCCGCAGCCGCCCAAGTTCCCGTTTGCGCTTGCGCAGACTGCGAAGCAAGCATTCCGCAAAGGGTCGTCAGGAAGAGACCCAGCAGCGCAATCACTTGCCACGGGTTCATTGCAAGGGCAGGCGTTGCAGGAGCAACTGACGCGACCGCGAATATCTTTGAACCCACACACATGTGCCGATCGTGACAACTGTCAAACATATTCAGCCCCTTAGAGAATATGGATTCCTTCAATCTGCGCACCCGCCCTGCTCCCAGTCGCGGTTCAGTTTGGAGTCTGGGATTACTGTAACCGAGTCTCGGCCAAATGTTTGGCATAACGCCTGGGGCAGCGTCAGGAATCACTCGGGTCACGAAACTATTCCGGCACTTGCGACCTTTTCGCAATTTGTCGCATCTATAGCGTCGTGAGCGGCTCATTCTTCGAACTCGACGTACCCCAAAGCCTCGTCGACCGCGCCCGCGGTGGCGATGTCGCGGCGTTCGAACAGCTTTACCGGCGCTTCGAGCGGCCGGTGTTCAACCTCGCCTGGCGCATGCTCGGCGATGCCGACGCCGCGCGCGAGATCCTGCAGGACGCGATGCTCAAGGTGTTCCAGCGCATCGGCCAGTACCGCAGCGACGCGCCGTTCTGGGCCTGGCTGCGCCAGATCGCGACGAACGAGGCGCTGATGCGCCTGCGCCGCGACAAGCATCTCGACGACCGCGCCGAGGTGCCCGAAATGGTCGACGACTCGGCACCGCCCTGGGTACGTGCGGATTCCGCCGCGCTCGAACGCGCGCTCGCCGGCTTGTCCGCGCTGACGCGCAGTGTGCTCTGGCTCTACCACGTCGAAGGCTACGCACACCACGAAATCGCCGAGCAGCTCGGCAAGACGGCCAGCTTTTCCAAATCCCAGGTTGCGCGCGGTACCGCGCGCCTGCGCGAGCTGCTGGAACCCCGCGATTCCACCGCATTGTCAAAGGGCACGATGTCATGTCCGATAGAACTCAACCCAGCGGCGCTGGCGAATTGAACGCACCCGCGCCGGTTTCCCTGGCCGAGGCGCTGCGTGCCTTGCCGCCGCTCGCGCCGCCCGCGGACGCCTGGACCGAAATGGCGCAGAAGCTGGCATGCGAGCCGGTGCCGGCCGGGCGCAAGCCAGCGAGCACTGCCCGCCGCCCACGCCATCGCATCTGGCCGATCGGCATCGCCGCCGCGCTCGTGCTCGCTTTTTCCGCAGCGGCGGTCCTGCGCATGCAGCATCTGCAACGCTTGCAGCAACCCGAACGCGCCGCAACCGCGCAGGTCGCTGCGACCGAATCGGGCGTCGCCGCATCTTCCGTACACAATGTCGCAAATTCCACAAATTCGCATGATGCTTCGTCCACAGGTGCTGCAGACCTCGCCGCGTTGCAGTTGCGCTCGCGTTCACTCGAGCGTTGGCTGCGCGATACCGGCGCTGCGTCCGCGCCGCAATCGACACAGGACCTTGCCGCCAGCGCGGAGATCGAGGACATGATCGGCCTCGTCGATGTGCAACTCGGCGCGACCGATCCGGCCGATGCGAATGCGGCGCTGTCGCTCTGGCACCGCCGCGTCGCCCTGCTCGAAGATCTGTCGACGCTGCGCTATAGCGCGAACGCGCTGAGCCTGCGCAATGGCATCGCCGTCAACGACGCCTCTGCGAACCGAATGGATGCGGCTCCCGCCGTCTGGAGAAACTAGAGAAACGCCATGAAACACTTTCCGACTATTTCCTCGCTGCTCGCTTTGTTGGCATTCGCTGCCGGCACTGTCGGCGCCGCCGAAACGCCCGCCGCGGCCCCCGTTGCCAAGGTCGACACTCAAACCAGCGCCAACGCCACTCCACGCGCGGACGGGAAGGTCGATGCGCAGGAGGCCCGCCGCGAGCTCGACGGCATGCGCGAACAGATGCGCGAGTTGTCGAAGAAGATGGCCGAGATGTCGGCACGGCTCGGCGACCTTGGCCCGCGCAACTATGCCTACCAGTACATCGGCGACCGGGATCGCGGCATGATCGGCGTGGTGCTGTCGAAGGACGATCGCGGCGCGCGCGTCGACGCGGTGACGCCGGGAGGCCCGGCCGACAAAGCTGGGATCAAGAACGGCGATGTGATCGTCAAGGTGCGCGGCGAGAACCTCGGCGAATCCGGCGACGCATCGCCGAAGATCCTCAACGAGAAGCTGCGCAATCTCAAAACCGGCCAGGAAGTGACGCTCACCCTGCAACGCGACAGCAAGAACGTCGACGTCAAGATCAAGGCCGAGCGCCGTGAGCCGTTCAACTTCGCGTTCTCGTTCGACAACGCCGACATCGAACGCGTCCGTGCAGATGCCGAACGGGCTGCACAGGACGCACAGATGAGCAGGGAGCAGGCCGCACAGATCCGCGAGCAGGTGCGCGAAGCAACGAGGCTTGCCACCGAGCAGGGCCGGCTCGCCGCGGAACAGGGGCGAGAGGTGGCCGAACAAGCACGCGAAATAGCCAACCAGGCGCGCCATCAGGCCTCGGCGAACCGCATTTACTACTCGACGCCGTGGTGGGGACTCAATCTCGCCAGCCTCAATCCCGACCTCGGCAGCTACTTCGGTGCGGACCACGGCGCGCTCGTGCTGTCCGCCGATGCGGAGACGACGAAGACGCTCAAGTCGGGCGACGTGCTGCTCGCGATCGACGGCAAGAAGATCGCGCGTCCCGAAGATGCGATGCGCCTGCTGCGTGAAGGCGAGGAGGGCCGCGAGGTCAAGGTAGAGGTGTTGCGCGCGCACAAGACGCAGACGCTGAGCATGAAGGCGCCGGAGTTCAAGAGTCTGTTCGTGCCCGCACCACCAGCACCTCCCGCGCCGCCCGTCCCGCTGAAACCACTGGCGCCGCTGAAGCCGCCCACTCCTCCCGCCGCACCCGCGCCTCCGGCCCCGCCCACGCCGCCCGCGCCGGTTACACCGGTCGTGCTCGCTCCGGCAATAACTGGGGCGATTGCCGGAAGTTGAACCGATCTTGCGCGATCAAGTGCGATTGATTCAACCGTCCAACGCAACGTTCTCATCACACGCGATCGCCGCGGCAACCTGCTGGCTCAGTGAGGACAATTCCATCGGCGCGCGCGCGCCGAGCACCTGCAGGCAGGGCAGGCGCATCAACGGAAAGCGAACGATGCGAGCGCGCCACGAATCACGCCGCCGCAAAGCGCAACGCAAGAATGCCGCATGCGCACGCCAGCGCGCGGGCGCATGCGCTGCCGCGCGTACAATGCCGCAATCGCCGAGCATCGCATCCCAGGCGAGGTAGTCGGCATCGGGCAGCAGGTACAGGCGCGCGAGACAGGTTGGCTGTGCGTCGATGAGCTCCAGCCATTCTCGCGGACCGTGCGACGTGACCGCGCTGTGCGCTTCGACCGCAACACTGCCCGCGATCGCCGCGAGTACAGGATGATCGAGCAGCAGCGCGCCGTGCGTGCACAGGCGCGCACGCGGAAAGACACTATCGCTGTCGGCACGATGCAGCCACAAAACGGGACCGAGCCGCGCCAGCCAGACAGCCAGGCGGCACCAGTCGATCGCGTCATGTTGCGGACCGCGCGCGCCTTCGCGCGATCTCCACTCGTAGTCGGAAGAAACGTTTGGCTCGGCGCTGCCACGCATTCCGTCGTCACGCACGCTGTCGCTCATCTTCGTTCTCCTCCCGCCATCGACAATGCTCGAGCTTGTCGCACCACCGGGGACGCAAATCGCGCTGCTAGCCGCATGCGGGCGCGGGCGTACGTTTATTTGGTCAGGATCAACTTGCCGTTGCGCGTTTGGCGCAGTCGATACTCCTGGCCGAAATGCGTGATACGCACCTCCTGCGCATCGCCGAACAAAGTGCGGCTGTCGAACTGCCGTTGCGCCGGCACGGCTTGAGCGCGCACGACGGTGCGTAAGGAAGCATCGCCCGAAGGCAGCGGTAGGGTCGCAGTGTGCATGACATGGCTCCGTGGCGAATTCGATTAAATGATAATAATTCTCATTTGCATGTCAAGCGGTTTTCACGCAATCGGCGTGGCCTGTAGGCCCGGCACCGCGTCCGGACAATGCGTATGGAGTGTGCAGTCCGTCTTGCAATTCTTTACACGAAGCGCTTCGACAACCGCGCTATGCATGCGCAAGAATGTCGCAACTCGTTGCGAACCCGCGGAGCTCCCGTGTCACGCCAATTTATTGCGATCGCCCTTTGTGCCGTGGCGATCGCCGCGATCGCTTTCTACAGCGGACGCCGCAGCGCGCCGGCGCAAGGCAGCCTGACCGAAGCCAGAGCCGATGTAGAAAAAGCGGCCATTTCCGCGAAGGAAAAAATGCAAGGGACCGCGACGGCGAAAGCAAAACTCGCCGGAATGACAAGCAATCGCATGCTCGACAGCGCCGTCTCCAACCCGAGCGAACATGCTCCGCTGCCCCCGGCGGGCACGCAGCTCAAGTCCATCCTCGCGGACCTTAAGGCGCGCGCAGATGCCGGCGATGCCGACGCCGCCTCGCGCCTGTTCAAGGACATGCAAACCTGCGCCGAAGTGCAGCGCCTGAACCAGACGATGCCGGGCATGGCCAACCGCGTGCTCAACAATACGTCCAGCGATCCGCGCAGCGGGCGCATGCTCGATTTCGTCCAACGCAATCTCGATTTCACCAAGAACAATGCTGCGATGTGCGCCGACCTCAGCGCCGACGACATGGCCAATCTCGTGCCTGCGACGCTGCAGGCCGCTCAGCTCGGGGACCCCCAAGCGGCGAACTGCTACGTCGGCGCTAACCTCAACAACTGGCCGGGGCTGGTCAACAATCCGCAGTGGGTGCAGGACTACCAGACCAATGCGCTCAATCTCGCCAACAGCGCCCTGCAGCAGGGCGACTGGTCGATGGCGATGCTGATGGCGCAGGCCTACGGCGGCAGTTCGCGCAACATGCTCAACCAGATCACCGGCACAAGCGCCGTACAGGCCTACACCTATGCGAAGCTGATGAGCCTCGGCCAGCCGACCGGCACGCAACAATCGCAACGCTCGACAAATGCATTGAGCAATTTTTCCGGCCAGTTGACGCCAGACCAGATCCAGGCGGCGGACCAGCAGGCGCAGCAGATGTATCAGCAGTACTTCAACAACACGCCGCGCCAGACCGGCCAGATCGCCAGCGCCAATCAGGCCTGCCAGGGCAGCGGACCGGGATTCTGACGCACAGCGACTTGCACGATGTCGGCGAAGTGCGCAGCATCGCCTCGCGAAGACGGGAATTCGAGGAGAGCGAATGCGACGCCATCTCTGGGTCGTTGTGGCGATCATCGCGGCACTCGCTGCGGGTTGGTGGCTTGGACGGAACGCAGCACCGGCGCGCGGCTCGATCGTCGCGGAAAACGCTAATGCCGATATCGGCAGCCCTAGCGCAAACGCTCGACCGAACGCACCGAGGCGCGCAGCTGTACATGCGCAATCAGAGCTGCCGACGAAAATGGCAAGCGCCTCGAAACCACTGCCTCCGCCTGGCACGCCTTTGAAACAGACGTTCGAAGAACTGAAGGCGCGCGCTGATGCTGGTGATGCAGAAGCGGCGTCGCGGTTGTTTCAGGATGCCCAGCGCTGCCGGCGATTCCGGCAATTGATCCGCCGCACTCCGCAGATGGCCAAACGCTGGCTAGATGAAAAGAGCGATGGGGCCACGGCGGAAGATCTGAAGATCACGGACGCGTTCCTCGGCATGGCGCAGTCACAACTGGAATTCCTTCGCAGCAATGCCGCGCTGTGCTCCGACGCGCCGGAGCAAGTCGATTCGTCGCTGCCGCTCGCGTTGCTTGCCGCACAACTCGGCGACTCAGCCGCCGCCAATTGCTATGTCGGAGGCGCGGACACTTTCGGCATCCCCAGCGGCGTGGTCGATCACCCGGAGTGGTTGTCCGAGTACAAGCAGAATGCCCTCGCCTACGCGGACGCTACTGTCGAGAAAGGCGACTGGACCATGGTCAGCCAACTCGCCTTGGCTTACGAGGGGAACGTTCCATCACTGCTCGGCCAGGTCACCGGAATCGATGCGGCAATGACCTATCGTTATCTCACGCTGAGTCGTCTCGGCGTGCAGGACAACAGTAGCGACAAGACCATCAGGTATCTCGACATGCGCCTCAAGACAATGGCGGAGAATTTGACCAACGAGCAGAAACTCGCCGCCGAGAACTGGGCACGCAACGCCTATCAAAGTTACTTCGCAAACAACAGGAAAAACGCGGCATATAACGGTTTCACTATCTGCCAATCGGACGGACCGTGATGAAAGAAGATCGGATGCGACGATAAGCCTCGTTGTGCGATAAGCCAGGTCGTCGATAAACTGCGCGCACTCCATCGGGGAGTAGTCAGCCGGGCTGATTCATAGCCCGGAGTTCCGCGTCAACACACTCGGGCGGCAGCTCGTGGCGCGGGAAACGCGATATCTTTCGCGCTCGACGAGACCTTTGGTTCGCTCGCGTCGCACCAGCCGGGGCCGCGCGGGGGAATCATTGCGTCCACTGCCCCGGCTTCGGAGTTCTTCTTGGAAACCCTACTCATCTCCACGCTGACCGTCACCCTCGGTGAAATCGGCGACAAGACGCAGCTGCTCGCGCTGATCCTTGCGGCGAAGTACCGCAAGCCTTGGCCGATCTGCCTCGGCATCCTCATCGCGACGTTGTTCAACCATGCACTCGCCGGCGCGTTCGGCGCGATCGTGAGCGAATGGCTCTCGCCGCAGACTCTGCGCTGGATCGTCGCGATCAGTTTCCTCGCGATTGCACTGTGGACGCTCAAGCCTGACAAGGCCGACGAGGACGAAGCCACGCACGGCAGTGCGCACGGCGTGCTGATCGCGACAGTGGCGAGCTTCTTCCTCGCCGAGATGGGCGATAAGACGCAGATCGCGACGGCCGTGCTCGCCGCGCAATATCATCCGCTCTGGCAGGTGGTCAGCGGCACCACACTCGGCATGCTGATTGCCGACGTGCCCGTGGTCTGGCTCGGTGCGCGCTTCGCGCACAAGTTGCCGCTGCGTGCGGCGCGCATCGGTGCGGCGCTGCTGTTCGCGGTGCTCGGAGTGTGGATTCTCGTGGGCCTGTGATTCAGCGCCAGACGAACGTCGCCACGCTGCGCGCGGGCATCTCGTAGGTGAACGCGCGCCCTGTCCCTCGTGCGACGAAACGTTGCGCCGACGGCGACGAATTCGCGACGATCATCACGAGCGAGCCGTCGTCGGCGTTGCGAAACACGACATTGTCGACGTCGTTGCGGCCTTCGCTCGACTCGACCCGCCGCGCATCAGGGCGAACGAAGCGGCTCGCGTGCGCGAGGGCGACATAGTCGACGGTGCGCGTGAAGTTTCCCGTCCTCGAATCGATCGTGACGAGGCCGCGGCAATTCTTGCATCCGCCCGCATGCGGGCCGTGGTTTTCATCGAGTGCGAGATTCCATAACAACACGCCGCGCGACCAGCCGCGCACCGATCCGATCAGCAGGCGGCGCGTGATCGTGAGCAGGCCGTCGTCCTTCATCGGCTTCCAGTCGCCGCCTGAGCATTCGGTGAGATAGGCGTCCTTGTCCGGATACGCGTCGTGCACGCGCGTCTGTGCATCGACATAGCCCGCATAGCAATGCCAGGCGACTGCGGCGACGTAGCGATTCGCTGGCGGATCGGCGAGCACGGCCAGCGGCTCCGTCTCGATGTCCCAGTTGTGATCCCAGTCGAAGATCAGCGGCGGCCGTTCGCGCTTCGCCAGTTCAGGTCCGAGATGCTCGCCGATCAGCAGCCGCCGCGCGCCCGCGCTGAGCAACATGCTCGGATAGTCGGGCGGGTTGAAGCGCGGCTCATTCTGCACGGTCAACGCGAAAATCGGCACGCCTGCGGCTGCCATCGCGTCGACGTATTTGACGAGATAGTCGGCAAAGGCGGCATGGTATTCGTACTTGAGCGTTCCATGCAGCAGGCTGTCGTTGGTCTTCATCCACGCCGGCGCGCTCCACGGCGAAGCCATGACCTTCAACTGCGGATTGATCGCAAGCGCCGCGCGAACGACGGGCAACACTTGCTCGGCGCCGGTGTCGGCGATTTTCGGCGCCAGCGAAAAATGGGCGAGCGCCGGATCGGCCTGTCCCGGCGGCATGTCGTCCAGGCTGTAGTGCGCACGCGAGAAGTCCGAGGCGCCGATGGTCAGGCGCGTGAAGTCGATGCCGAGGCCGCCGTCGCCGCGCGCGAACAGTTCGTGCAGCAGCTTGTCGCGCTGCGCGGCATCCATGCGCTTCTCGATCAACCATGCGGATGAATCGGTGATCGCCGCGCCGAAGCCGATCATCGCCTGATGACGCTTGTCTGCATCGATATCGATGATGGTGCTTGCATTCGTCGAGACGTCGAATGCGAGATCAGCTTCGCGCGCCAGTTGTTTTTCGCCATTCGCGGTGCTCAGCCAGACTTGCACCGACGCGCGCTTCGGCAGTCGCGGAGCGGTTGCGCAGGCGGCCAACGCGAGAATGCACAGAGCTGACAGGGCGCATTGGACTTTCATCTGGATAGTCAAAATGGAAACGTTCCCAACTTAAACCTGCCCGGAATATAGCAAAACCGGGAAGCGGCACGCGGCGCCCCGATTGGTCCGCGGCCGATTCCGAACCGCATTGAGGCCAGGAATTTGCTGCGCCGCACGGTGACGTTCGGTTACATCTCGTGCATATTCCGCGGCGAAATTGGTAACGTTTCCAAAAATTCTTTCTTGTTGCGAGGAAAGGGCAAGACGGGGATGCGCGCCGGCACCTGCCGCGCACCGCATGAAACGCAAATGTTTATTCCTGCGATCGTCCGTGGTCGCGAAGATAAAAAGCGGCCAGCCTTGGTCGCACTCTTCAATTTATAAACACCTTGGGAGAGCACCGATGATTCATTCCAGCACGTCGCGCACGTCCATCACGCAGGCCCGCAGGCTGCGCAAACGTCCGCTCGCTGTCGCGTGCGCGACCGCGCTTTTTCTCGTCGCGTCATCGGCAATTGCCGCCGACGAATCCACAGGCGCGATGGCAGCCGGCGGCGCGACCTCGGCCTCAGCGCCCGCCGACCAGGCGCAATCCGGTACCACGCCGGATCAGGGCAAACCCGCCGACCTGAAGAAGGGCACGGGAGATGATGCCGCCGCCACTCTCGACACGATCAAGGTAACCGGCATCAAGGGCAGTATCCAGAGTGCGTTGTCGGTCAAAGAGAACCTCGACAGCATCGCCGAAGCGATCGCGCCCGAGGACCTCGGCAAACTGCCCGATCTGTCGATTGCGGAAAGCCTGGCGCGTCTGCCCGGCCTCGCAACCCAGCGCGTCGACGGCCATGCCGAATACATCTCGATTCGCGGCCTGTCGCCCGATTTCGTCGGCACCACACTGAATGGTCGCGAGCAGGCGTCCACGGGCGAGAACCGCGGCGTGCAGTTCGACCAATATCCCGCCGAACTCATGGGCGGTGCGGTCGTCTACAAGGTGCCCGATGCCACCGTCATCGGCCAAGGTTTGTCCGGCACGATCGATCTGCACACGATTCATCCGCTCGACTTCCAGGAAATGACGATGGCCGCGAACGTACGCGGCGAGCACACGACCAATGGCAATCTCAACCCCGGCAGCGGCGTCGGCACCAACGGCAATCGCCTGAGCTTCTCGTTCGTCGACCAGTTTCTCGACCGCACGTTGGGCGTAGCGTTCGGCGTTGCCCATCTGGATTCGCCCTCGCAGGAAAAGCAGTATCAGGCGTGGTGGTGGAGCATGAACAACGGCGCCGGCAGCATCGAGCAGAACTGGGGTGGACCGCACACGCTTGGAATGCCTGACGGCGTGCTTTCCGAGGAAGGCATGCAGCTTCGCGCGCAATCGCAAGGCCAGGTGCGCGATGGCGCCATCGGCATCATCGAATGGGCGCCGAACGATCGCTACCATTCGACGCTCGACATCTACTACTCGAAGTTCGATCAGGAGAAATACAAGAACGGTCTGCAGTGGTCGAGCAGCCCATGGGACGGCATCGCCTTCTCCAACGTCGGTACATCGCTCGGCGGCCCCTACCCGATCGCCACGTCGGGCACGATGGACGGCCTGCAGCCGATCATGCAGAACGAGTACACCAAGGAGAAGGACTATCTGTTCTCCGCGGGCTGGAACAACCGCTTCGAATTCGACAACCAGTGGCAGGTGACTGCCGATCTGTCGTACTCGCGGGCGAAGGTCAAGCTGCACGACGCCTATGCGTTCACCGGCCTCGCCAACGGCGCTTTCCTTTCGACCAACTTCTCGATGCCCGCCGGCACCGGCTATCCGACGTTCACGCCCGCCACCGACCTGTCGAATCCGGCCAACGTCGTTTTCGCCGACCCGACCAACTACAGCTACAACGGCCGCGCCGAGTACGACAGCCAGAAAGACGAGATCAAGGCATTCCGTCTCGAAGCCTCGCATCCGCTGGGTTGGATTTTCGGCGGCATGAACTTCGGCTTCGACTACTCCGAGCGCACAAAGTCGAAGCAGGCCGACGTGTTCTTTGCCTATCTCAACGGCAACGGCTGCTCGACGTCCTATGGCGGTCCCACTGCGAATCCTCAATGCCAGAACGCGCCGTACAACCCGCACGACTACGTGCCGATCGGCAACCCCGACGGCAGCACCTCGCTCGCCTATGGCGGCATCGGTGGCATTCCGTACTACGACGTGTTGTCTGCCGTTGCCAACCAGTTCTATCTCATTCCCAAGAGCGGCCAGAACGACTGGAACCGCAATTATTCGGTCACTGAAAAGGTGCCGCTCGCCTACGTCAAACTCAACATCGATACCTCGCTTTGGAACATTCCGGTTCGCGGCAACATCGGTGGCCAGTTCGTGCGCACGGAAGTGTCTTCGACCGCCATTCAAAGCAACGGCGATACCTACATCGGCACGCTCCGCGGCAGCGATTCATACAACAAGTTCCTGCCCAGTCTCAACCTGGTCGGCGACCTCGGCGATCGCACCTACCTGCGCTTCGGTTTGGCCAAAACGATGGTGCGTGGACGCATCGACGATGAGAAGATCGCCTCATCCGCTTACGTGAGCCCTTGCGGCGGGACGCCACCGAACGCACAGTGTGCTTCTGTCGGCAACGATCCCACCAAGGGCACCTGGAGCGGCAGCGGTGGCAACATCTTCCTCAGGCCGTGGGTCGCCGTCGGCACCGATCTCTCGTTGGAGAAATATTTCGGCGAGGCCAGCTATCTCTCGGCGGCCGTCTTCAACAAGAACCTGCTGACCTACATCTACAACCAGACAGTCGACAATTACAACTTCGCGGGATACACGAACCCGACGCCGAACATCGCGGCGATTTCCACGATCGGTGTCAACACGATTCCTGAGAACGGAACCGGCGGCAGCATCCAGGGCGTCGAACTGGCCGCGGCGCTCGAAGGAAAGTTGTTTTCATCCTGGCTGGATGGCTTCGGCATCCAGGGCAACTTTTCCTACAACAAGAGCAAGATTCCGACGAGTTCGATCGCTGCAATTCCCGGTGGTCCGACCACCTTGCCGGGTCTGTCGGCGAAAACTGCCAACGTCACCATCTACTACGAGAAGAATGGTTTCTCGGCACGTCTCGCCCAGCGCTATCGCTCCGAGTTCACTGGTGAAGCGGTCGCGTTGTTCGATCAGATCGGCTACACCAAGATCCTCGCCGACAAACAGACAGACTTCCAGGCCGGCTACGACTTCCAGGAAGGCAGGCTGAAAGGACTGTCGGTGCTCCTGCAAGTCAACAACGTGACCGATTCGCCCTACCGTACGCAACAGGTCTCGGGCTTGCCCAATGGCGTCTCGGTAGCGCGACCGCTCGAATACGATACCTATGGCCGCACGATTCTGCTTGGACTGAACTACAAGCTGTGACGATGAGCAAGACGCCCGCGGTAGCGCGAAATCTGCTGTTCCACGCTATCGCGGGCCTTGTGCTGGCCGGCTGCACGGCCGCGACGACCAAGCAGGCTCCCACTGCATCGACGCCGAAAGCCGAGCGTGTCCGCAGCGCCGACAGCCTTGCCGACTGGCCGCAATTGACGAGTCCGATCAAGCCGGATGCAGCGATGGAAGCGCGCATCCGCGAGATTGTCGGCGGCATGACGATCGAGCAGAAGATCGGGCAGATGACCCAGGCCGACATCCGCAAGATCACGCCCGACGAGGTGCGCCGCTTCTACATCGGCAGCGTGCTCAACGGCGGCAACACGCAACCCGACGACACGCGTGGCGCGAGCTTCGCGCAATGGCGCGCGGCAACGGCGCGCTATCACGCCGCGGCGCTCGCCACCGACATGGCGGTGAAGATTCCGCTGATCTGGGGCACCGATGCGGTGCACGGCCATGGCATCGTTTCCGGCACAACGGTATTCCCGCACAACATGGGACTCGGTGCCACGCATGATGCGGGGCTCGTGCGCGAGATCGGCGCGGCGACCGCGCGCCAGGTGCGCGCGACGGGTATCGACTGGGTGTTCGCGCCGACGCTCGCGGTCGTGCAGAACTATCGCTGGGGGCGCAGCTATGAAAGCTTCTCCTCCGACCCAGCGATCGTGCGCGAACTCGGTGCGGCTTATGTCGAAGGTCTGCAGGGCAAGCTCGGCAGCGACACCAGTGCGCTTGCGACCGCGAAGCATTTCATCGGCGACGGCGGCACCGATCGCGGCGTCGACCGGGGCATCAACCTGTCCGGCCACGCTGACTTGATCGCCGTCCACGCCCAAGGTTATTTCGGCGCGCTCGGAGCCGGCGCACAGACGGTGATGGCCTCGTACAGCAGCACGCGCGATTTCGGCAAGATGCACGGCGCTGGATACTTGCTGACCGACGTGCTGAAACAGCGCATGGGCTTCGACGGCTTTGTCGTCTCCGACTGGAACGGCATCGCCGAAGTTACCGGCTGCGAGCGTGACAACTGCGCAGCCGCGATCAACGCCGGCATCGACATGGTCATGGTGCCGCAGAAGTGGGAGAAATTCATCAAGAAGACCGCGCGTCAGGTGCGTCTCGGCGAGATTCCGATGACGCGAGTCGACGACGCAGTGACACGCATCCTGCGCGTGAAGATGCGCGCAGGCCTATTCGAGCGCAAAGCGGACGCCGTGTTTGGCAATGCGAGCGACCTGCAGGCACGCGACCTCGCGCGGCATGCAGTGCGCGAGTCGCTCGTGCTGCTGAAGAACGACGGCGCGGTGCTGCCGCTCAAGCGCGGCGCCAAAATTCTCGTCGTCGGCAAGAGCGCGAACTCGCTGCGCAACCAGTCCGGCGGCTGGACGCTGGACTGGCAGGGCATGAAGAACCACAACGCGGATTTTGTCGCGGGCGATACGATTCTCGCCGGCATCCGCGAAGCGGCGGGAAAAGCGAACGTCGTCTTCGACAAGACCGCGGCGAAGGCAAATGTCGGATCCTTCGACGCGGTCATCGCGGTGATCGGCGAATTGCCCTACGCCGAAATGAAGGGCGACATCCTCGCTCCAGCCAGCCTCGCCGAAAGCGAGCACTTTCCCGAGGATTTGCAGGTGCTGCGGAAAGTCGCCGGCCATGGCAAGCCAGTGATCACCGTGCTCGTGTCCGGACGTCCGCTGTATGCGAACGACCTGATCAATCTGTCGGATGCATTCGTCGCCGCCTGGCTGCCCGGTACCGAAGGCAAGGGTGTAGGCGATGTGTTGTTCCGCGACGCACACGGCGCGATCGCGCACGACTTTCGTGGCACGTTGGCATTCCAGTGGCCACGGTCACCGTGTCAGGCTGCGTTTGCCGTGGGCGAGGGCGAGCCGTTGTTTGCACTCGGCTACGGGCTGAAGTATACAAGTCCGCGACATCTTGGACTTCTCGATGCGCCAGCGGCAACTAGCGGTTGTGCAAAGTAAGGACACGAGAACGACATGGCTACGATCAACGACGTCGCACGCCTCGCCGGAGTCGGACTCGGCACCGCCTCGCGCGTGATCAGCGGCAAAGGCTCGGTGTCGGCGAAGACCGCCGAACGCGTGCGGCGTGCGATCGAGGAACTCAAGTACCGGCCTTCGCACGCCGCGCGCACGCTGCCGACCGGCGCCTCGCACATGATCGGCGTCTACATCCCGATGCTGAAGGGTTCGTTCTACACGCCGATCCTCAACATCATCCATACCGAACTGCGCGCGAACGGACAGAACATGGTCGTCGCCTTCGGCAGCGGCAACGGCGATGCGCGCAAGCAAGCGATGGAAGGCCTCGAATTCCTGATCGAGCGCGGTTGCGACGGCTATCTGCTCGTCAGCGACGCGCTGACCGAGGACGACATCGCCGCGCTCGGCACACAGGCTTCGCGCCTCGTTCTGCTCAACCACTCGCTCAACTCCATCCACAATCAGTGCTTCTCCGCCGACCATCATGCAGGCGGTCGGCTCGCGGCGCAGGCCCTGCTCGAAATGAAGCATCGCCGCATTGCCGTGATTGCGGGTTTCGCGACTTCACGCGACAACGTGGCGCGCATCGAGGGTTTCATGGCGGAACTCGGGAATGCAGGCATCGATACGTCGTCCATTCCGGTGATCGACAGCGATTTTTCGCCCGAAGGCGGCTGGAACTCGGCCGCGGCGCTGATCGCATCGAAGCACAAGTTCACCGCGCTGTTTTGCGCGAACGACGAGATGGGCGTCGGCGCATTGTCGTACTTCCAGCAAGCCGGGATCGCCGTGCCGGGCAAGATCTCCGTGATCGGCTACGACGACACCGCGACCGCGGAATATTCCGCGCCACGCCTGACCTCGGTGCACATCCCGTGGTACGACGTGGCGCTCAACGGCGTGCGCTGGCTGCTCAACCAGTGCTACGAGACGAACAAGCCGGTCAAGCGCAAGTTCGCCGCCAGCGTGACCTGGCGTGCGTCGGTAGCGCGCGTGGCGAACGGCAAATGACGATTCAACAATCCGGACAGCGAAGTTCATGCAAACACGCAGAGAGTTTCTTCAGCTAGGCGCCGCCGGCGCACTTGGCCTCGCCCTGCCGCACGCGTTCGCCAAGGGCGCAGCGATGCGCGCCTGGACCGTGGTCGAAACATCGCGCGATGGCGCACGCCTGGCGTCCGGCACGATCGCGGGAGCGGCGATGTCGAGCGCACCGACCCTGAGTTGCGATCCATCGAAGCGATTCCAGCTGATCAGCGGTTTCGGCGGCGCGCTGACCGAGTCTTCCGCCTACGTGCTCAAACAACTTCCGGAAGCGCAGCGGCTCGAGGTGCTCAAGCGCTACTACGATCCGCACGAAGGCATCGGCTACACGCTGGCGCGCACGCACATCGGCAGCTGCGATTTCTCGCTGTCAACCTGGTCGCTCGCGCCGTCGCCCGGCGACTACGAGCTGCTCGACTTCAGCCTCAAGCCGATGCAGCGTTGGCTGATGCCACTATTGCGCGACGCGCATCGGATTGCCGGCACGGACCGCTTCAAGCTGCTCGCCTCGCCGTGGAGCCCGCCGGCCTGGATGAAGACGAACAATCAGATGGACCGCGGCGGCTCGCTGCGCGAGGAATACGCGGCGACCTGGGCAAACCATTACGTCAAGTTCCTGCGCGCGATGCGCGACGAGGAGAAGATCCCGCTCTGGGGCCTGACCGTGCAGAACGAGCCCGAGGCAACGCAGAGCTGGGAATCGTGCGTCTACACGCCTGAACAGGAGCGCGACTTCGTGCGCAAGCACCTCGGTCCCACACTCGCGCGCGAAGGCTTCGGCGGGATCAAGCTGTATGGCTTCGACCACAACCGCGACACGCTGGAGAAGCGCGCCGACGCGATGCTCGGCGATGCGGAAACGGCCAAGTACATGGCCGGCATGGCCGTGCACTGGTACGTCAGCGACGACTACGCCGCCGAGGCGCGCGTGCTGAAGAAATACCCCGGCAAGGACGTACTGTTCACCGAAGGCTGCGTCGAAGGTGGTGCCAAGCCCGGCGACTGGATGGTCGGCGAGCGCTATGCGCGCAACCTGTTCGGTGACCTCAACGCCGGCGTCTGCGGCTGGATCGACTGGAACATCGCGCTGGACATGCGCGGCGGTCCCAACCACGTCGGCAACTTCTGCGACGCGCCCGTGCTCGTCGATACTGATGGCGGCAAGGTGCTCTACCAGAGTTCGTTCCACGCGATCGCGCATTTCTCGCGCTACGTGAAGCCGGGCGCGCATCGCGTCGAACTGGCCGGAACCCCGCGCGGCCTGCAATCGTGCGCCTTCGCCAATCCCGACGGCAGCATCGCCGTCGTTGCTTTCAATCCGGGCGAGGCTGCGATCGACTTCAATCTCGACATCGCCGGCGAGAGGCGCGGCTGCCGCATACCCGCGCACGCCATCCAGACCTATTTCGCCTGAGGCAGCGCGACGCACCCGCGTTCCCGTCGAGCTTAGCGAGGTAGGTGGCCGCGCAAGTTGCAATTCGGCGCGGCAGCCCGCATTGTTCCGCTCCGTGTTCCGCCATCCCCCGTTTACATGAAGTGGTTCCTGCTCGCCCTGTTCCTCGTGCCCGCGATTTACGTGCATTTCCGCGGGCGCGTGCGCTACAACCCGTTCCGTCAGCTCGGCGACCACTCGACGATCTTCGCGCCGCTGAACCTGTTCATGTACGCGTTCTCGCGCGTGCATGCGCACCCCTACCTGCCGGCGTCCGAACTGGCAGGCATGGACAAGCTGCGCGCGCACTGGAAGGAAATCCGCGACGAGGCGCTGGCGCTGCGCTCTGCACACGAGATCAAAGCCGCGAGCCAGTACAACGACGTCGGCTTCAACTCGTTCTTCCGTTTCGGCTGGAAGCGCTTTTATCTCAAGTGGTACGACGACGCGCATCCCTCGGCGGTGAAGCTGTGCCCGCTGACCACGCAACTGCTGAAGGAACTTCCGCAGGTCAAGGCGGCGATGTTCGCCGAACTGCCGTCCGGTGCGCGCCTGATGAAGCATCGCGACCCGTACGCCGGTTCGCTGCGCTATCACCTCGGCCTGGTCACGCCGAACGACGATGGTTGCTGGATCGACGTCGATGGCCAGCGCTATTCCTGGCGCGACGGCGAAGACGTGGTCTTCGACGAGACCTACATCCACCACGCCAAGAACGAGACACAGACCGACCGCATCATCCTGTTCTGCGACGTCGAACGGCCGATGCGCTACCGCTGGGCGCAGGCGGTCAACGACTGGTTCGGTCGCCATCTCGTGCGTGCGGCTTCGTCTCCCAACGAAGCGGGCGACGCCACCGGCGGCCTCAATCGCGTGTTCAAGTATTTCTACGCGGTGCGCCTCAAGGGCAAGGCGCTCAAGGAAAGCAACAAGCGCCTGTACTACGCGATCAAGTGGTCGATCGGCGTTGCCGTACTCGCGCTGATCATCTGGCTGTAATTCCGGAGTCGCGAATATGGCCGCATTGCGCGTCGATATCTGGTCGGACTTCGTCTGCCCATTCTGCTTCATCGGCGCCCTGCGCCTCGAACAGCTCGCGGCCCAGCGCCCGCTCGACCTGCACTGGCACGCGTTCCAACTGCGCCCCGCGGGCGCGCCGCCGATGGATGCGGCCAAGCGCAGGATGATTGCCGAGCACACGCCCAAGCTCACCGCGCAGATGCGCGAGGAGTTCGGCCTCGATATCAATCGCGGTCCGTTGGACATCGACACGCGCGCCGCGCATCGTCTTTTCGCCGCGGCCGATGTCGCGGGCAAGGGTGCCGGCATGCACGACGCGCTGTTTCGCGCGTACTGGCTGCATGGCGAGGACATTTCTGATCCAAGCGTACTCGCCGCGATCGCAGCTCAGTGTGATTTCGACGGCATCGCCGCGATTTCCGGCAGCGACCAGGCGAGCGAGCGGTCCGTCGCCGCCGATGTGACGCAGGCCGCGCAATACGGATTCCAGGGTGTTCCCGCGATCGTGTTCGGGCAGAAGTACTACGTTAGCGGCGCGCAACCGCTCGCCGTGTTCGCGCAGGCCGCTGAGCAAGCTGCGGCAGAACTCGGCGCCTGACGCGGCGACGGCAATGCATCCGCGCGCCGCCGAGTTGATCGAAACGCTGCGTCTCGAAGCGCATCCCGAAGGCGGCCGCTATCGGCGCGTATACACTTCCACTTCGACACTTGTATACAACGGCGTGATGCGGCCGGTAGCGACCGCGATCCACTATCTGTTGTGCTCCGGCGAAATCAGCCGTTGGCACCGCATCGACGCCGACGAGATCTGGCAGCACCACGAAGGCGACGCGCTCGAACTGATGTTGTTCGACGCCGCAACGGGTGAATTCCAACATCATCGTCTCGGTCGCAGCGAGGCGGCGACGCAAACACGGCCCCTGGTCGGCGTACCGGCCGGAATCTGGCAGGCCGCGCGCCCGCTCGGCGACTACACGCTGGCCGCCTGCAGCGTTGCGCCGGGCTTCGACTTCGCCGGCTTCGCGCTGATCGATACCGAACCCGAAGCGCTGGCCGCACTGGCAGGGGCGATGCCGGACGCACTCCGCTATCGCTGAAGAGCGGCCGCAAGCCAACCGCATCCTGCGTGACGCGATTCGCGGATCGGATCGCTTTGTTGACAGCCCGGATCGGCGGCCGGGATAATGTCTTGATTTTCAAGCAGTAAGGACCCGCGCCTTGAATAAGCCCCGCCGGCCTGTGCTTGTGGTTATCCCCGCTTACAACGAGGCGGCGACAGTCGCTGAGATCGTGCGCAGGGTGATTGCGCACGCGGTCTGCGATGCGGTCGTGGTCAACGACGCGAGTTCCGACGATACTTCCGCACAGGCGCGCGCCGCCGGCGCGGCGGTGATCGACCTACCGCTGAATCTCGGCGCGTGGGGCGCGACGCAAACCGGCATGCGCTACGCGCAGCGCAACCGCTATGCCACGGTAGTGACGCTCGATGCCGACGGCCAACACCATCCGGAATCGTTGCCGGCGATGCTGGCCGCGCTCGAGCAGGATGAGGTCGACGTCGTGATCGGCACCTACACCCAGCGCTTGTCGGTAGCCAAACGCGTGGCCTGGTGGTATTTCCGCCTTTTGACCGGCCTGCCGGTGCAGGATTTCACCTCAGGCCTGCGCGCCTACAGCCGCCGCGCGGCGCGCGCGCTCGCTTCGCGCGAGGCAAGCCTGCTCGACTACCAGGACATGGGAGTGTTGATGTTGTTGTACCAGAAAGGATTCCGCTTGCGCGAACTGCCGACGGTCATGTCGCCGCGCAAGTCGGGCATGTCGCGCGTGTTCGCCTCGTGGTTCGTCGTCGCGCGCTACATGCTGCACACAACCGTGCTCTGTTTCGCCCGCCTGGACGTGCGCGGGCGCATTTCGCAGCGCGTGCCCGCGCGCGCAGGGGCGAGAGCATGATGGTCATCCTTGTCTCCGCAGTAATCGGCATCGCGCTGGCGAGCGTGATCCTCTATCTCGTGCGCCGCGATCACCTGCACGGCAGCTATGCGCTGTGGTGGCTGGTCGTCGCCGCGGCGACACTCCTCGTCGGCGTATTCCCGCATCTGGTCGATCGGCTCGGCGAGCTCATCGGCATCGCCTATCCGCCGATTCTCGCCATCATTCTGGGCATGGGCCTCATCCTGATTCGTATGCTGCTGATGGACGTCGACCGCTCGCGCCAGGAACGCACGCTGCGCCGGCTGACCCAGCGTCTGGCGATCCTCGACCAGGAACTGGGTGAAGCGCGCGCAAAACTCGCCGCTCTGGATTCGCCTCCCGCGGTGGAACCTGCGCTGCCCCGCAAAAGCGCACAGGTGATCGTGTTGCCCAAGTCCGGCGGCGAAGGCTGAGGCGCGGGACGCGACGCAGAATCGTGCGCGTACTCCATATCGGCAAGTTCTATCCGCCCTACGCGGGCGGCATCGAACGCTTCAGCGCCGAGTTGTGCGCCGCGCTGGCCGCGCGCAGCGTCGACGTAATGATGCTCGCGCATGCTTCACCCGGGAACGGCAGGGCAACGAGCTTCCGCAATGACGGTGTCGAAGTACGCCTCGCCGCATGCCACGGCCAACTGCTGTACGCACCGGTCAGTCCCTCGTTTCCGTTGCTGCTTTCACGCCTGATCGGCGAGTTCGCACCCGATCTGCTGCACCTGCATGTGCCAAATACTTCGGCGTTCTGGGCCCTACTCACACCCGCCGCACGGCGCCTGCCCTGGCTCGTGCACTGGCATGCCGACGTGCCGCTCGACGTCCGCCGTCCCGCGCTGCGCGCGATGTACTCGCTCTACCGCCCGTTCGAACAGGCATTGCTGCGACGCGCGGATACGATCATCGCGACCTCGGCGCCGTATCGCGACACGAGCGTCGCGCTTGCGCCCTGGCGCAGCAAGACCCATGTCGTGCCGCTGGGGATCGGCGAGTCGCCGCCGGACCACAGCAGCGTTGAAAAAATGGAAATTGCGGCAAAAGATACTTCTGCACAATCCACGGCATGGCCGGGCACGGGCTTGCGCCTGCTCGCCGTCGGCCGCCTGAGCTATTACAAGGGTTTCGACGTGCTGTTGCGCGCACTCGCGCTCACGCCGGAAGCGAGCCTGCTCCTGATCGGCCGCGGCGAATGCGAGGCCGGCCTGCGCGCGCTGGCGCGCGAGCTGGGCATCGAGCATCGTGTATGTTTCGCCGGCCACGTCGACGACGCGCAGCTCGCCCTGGCCTATGCGCAGGCCCAGGTATTCTGCCTGCCGTCGATCGAGCGCACCGAAGCCTTCGGCGTCGTCCTGCTCGAGGCGATGCGTGCGCGCCTGGCGGTGATAGCAACAACGATCGGAGGATCGGGTGTCGGCTACGTCGTCGCCGACGGTGCCAGCGGCCTGCTCGTCCCGCCAGGCGACGCGGCGACGCTTGCGTCGGCGATTCGCCGCCTCGGCGACGATGCAGCGCTGCGCGCGCGCCTCGGCGAAGCCGGGCAAGCACGCTGGCGGGCCGAATTCACGCTGGATCGCTGCGCGGATCGCGTGCTGGATTTGTACCGCTCACTGCTGCCGGAAAATTGGTATCCCGCAGCAGCAGCACCAGCACCGTCACCCACGCGGGCACGATCTGAAGAACGAGACGGTTGATCGCCGTGTAACTCTGCGCCCAAGCCGACGCGCCGGTGAACAGGAACAGGATAAACAACAACGCGGCGCAAATGCCGAGCAGCAGTGCCGGCAAGCGCAGCCAGTCCTGCGAAATCAGCGCCCGCCACCGCCACACCAACACGACGGGAGTCAGCCACCAGAGCAGATGCCAGTTCGGTTGCGCGAACAGAGTTTCGGCCGCTCCGGTCAATGCCCCCGGCTGCCATTTCAGATCGAGGATGAGCGCGAGAGGTCCCAGCGCGGACATGGCCAGGCTGCCGTCCGCGTTCATCACCCCGGCATGCATGCACCACAGGCGCAGGCCGCCGAGCGGAATCAGCGCCACGAACAGCACAACGCCACCGATTGCCGCCGCCAAACGCCAGCGCTTCGGCAACGCACCGAAGCCGAACGCGGCCAGCAGGCAGATTGCCCACACCCAACCTTCCATCTTGAGCCAGGGCAGCACGAGCGCGAAAAACACGGCTAGGCAAAACTGGCTCCTCTCGCCTTGCCGCAGCCAGCGCATCCATGACAGCACGCTGAAACCGAAGGCGGTGGCCACCCACAAGTCCGCATAGCCGGCAAGCGCAGCGTGCACCGACAGCAGCGGCAACGAACCTAATGCGTATACCGCGACCAGTGCCCGCGCGCGGCTCAGCCCGAGTGCCTGCCACTGCCCGTAGTGGGCCAGCAGCAATGCGGTCCACAGGCCAAGCCAGGGTAGGTTGATCAGCGGCTCGATCCAGCCACCGGCGGCACTCGCGAACCAGACTTCGATCCACGCCAGCGCGTTCGGATAGTGCCAGGCGACTTCGGTATACAAATCCCCTTGCATCGAATGCAACCACTCCGGCATCGACACGAACGGCACATAGTGACCGAGCAGGAACCAGGTCTTCGGCTTTACCGCCCAGGCCGACCAGGCGTCCCAGGGGTAGAGCGGTCGCAGCCAGATCTCGCGGGCAACGATCGCGGCGCGCACGACGAGCGATGCCAGCAGCGCGCCAAGCGCGACTTGTTGCCAGCGCGGCAACGGGGTTGCGCCCGCGGCCGATGCGACCCCGCTTGGGCCGCACCGTCGCCACGCGACCGCGGCGACGATGGCAAGCAAAACAAGAAGGCAAAGCCCTGCATGCACATTCGCTTGCGCCATGTCGGCAGACGCGACAATCGAAGCAGCCAGCGCAACGAACAACATACCGCCGAAGAAGCCGTAGCCGACGGCGCTAGCGTGCCAGCCAGGTGTGCGCTGCGGACTGATCGCCAAGTATGCGGCCGCGCCGGTCGACATAGGCAAGAGCCAGGCAATGAGGTAGGCCCAGCTCATGGATCGAGCCCCTGCGATCGGAAAACGCGAAGATCCTCCTTTTCGTAGACAGGCTCGACTGGGATGGTCAATTCTCCGTTGTCCAACCGTCCAGTCGCCTTGTCGTATTTCCAGTCACCGGCGTACACGACAATCAGCACGTCGCCAGATGGCACTGTTCCCGAGGTCTCCCTCATCGCCTGCTCCAGCGGCGCTGTATTGAGCGGCAGCAGGAAATAGATCAGCCGTAGCAACGTGAAAGGAGAACTGGAGTCGACGAGTACGCGCTTGACGCCTTGCTCCTCGGCGATGCGCGCCACATCGCCGGCAACCCGCGGCGTCGCTTCGTCCGGTTGCAAGGCATATCGCTGCGCCCAAGGCTTGCCGGCGTAGATGGTCTCGATGACTTGATGTTTGTCGAATAAATCCTCGAGCCAGCGCAGATCGAGACCGATCCAAGTGGCTCCGGCGATACAGCACATCACTGCGGCGGCATGTCCACGGGACAAGCGCAACAACAAGCATGCAGCAAGCCCAGAGAGCAGCGCCCCGAGTACCAGTATCGGCATCATCCAGGAACGACCCAGCGTCCCGTTCCCGGGACCAATGGTGTTGATCGATTGCAACGACCAGGGCCGATAGCCGAACCAATCGCTGCTCAAGCGCGCAAGAAGGCTATCCCATGCCGGCGTCTGCAATTGTGCCCATTCGATGCGGAATGGGCTGAACGAAGCAATCATGCTGGGCGGAACCAGTTGCGCCGTCGCATACTCGGCAAATCCCAGCTCGATAATTTCTCCGCGCCATTCCTCGAATCGGGTCAGATCGACCGTGACCTCGCCATTCCCAGGCTTCGGCAGCGAGATGGTCTGTACGTCATCCCGCGCATCGCGACGGCGGAACACGAGCGCCAGTTCGAGCACGTCTGGAAAATCGGTGATGCGGTAGCGCAGTACGGGATATTTCTCCGCGCGGACGTGCGTCAACTTCGCCGTCTGCAATCCGTTTCCACGCGTATCGAAGGCGTTTATCACCAGTTTGTCCAGCTCGATCGTGCCCTCGCCGAGCTGTAGCTGGAAATCGCGCCCCGACAACGCCAAGTGCTCATGCGCTGTCCACGGCGCGTCCCATGGCACGCCGGCCGCCCAGGCGAACAACACCACCCAGATCGCGGCCAGCACGGGGATCAGGACGAGACGGCGGATCATGCGGCGGATTGTGCCATCAAGCGGTTCATTTCCTCTTCGCTGAACCCCGCCGCGCGGCGGGCCGTTTCGTTGAACGGTGGCTTCAATACGAAGCGCGCATATTCTGTGACCAGGTGCGCAAACGTCGCCTGCGCATCGACTCCTTCGCGTGCGCAACACCAGGCGAACCAGCGCGAGCCGGCAGCGACATGCGCGACCTCTTCAGCCAGGATGACGTCGAGAATCTCTATGGTGCGCAGATCGCCGACATCGCGCAGGCGCGCGATCATGCCCGGCGTCACGTCGAGTCCGCGTGCTTCGAGCACACGCGGCACCAGTGCCATGCGCTCGAGACAGGATCCAGACGTCTTTACCGCCATTTCCCAGAGGCCATTGTGCGCATCGAAATCCCCATAGGCATGGCCCATCTCGGCCAGCCGCGCGGACAGCATTTGAAAATGGCGCGTTTCGTCGGCGGCCACCTGCGCCCAATCGAGGTAGTACTCGCCTGGCATCCCGCGGAAACGGTAAATCGCATCCCAGGCGAGGTCGATCGCATTGAATTCGATGTGCGCGACTGCGTGGACGAGGGCGGCGCGACCCTCGACACTGCTCAGGCCGCGTTGCGGCAGTTTGCGCGGAGGAACCAGCCGAGGGCGCGACGGCCTGCCTGGCTGCGCAATCGGTTGGGGCTCGACCGGGGTTTCAGTCGAGAAATCGCCGGTCGCGATCGATGCGGCGGCTGCGCTGCTGCGTGCGAGCTTGTCCTCGACGCTCGTCGCCGACAGGCAAGCTTCGGCCAAAGCAAAAACGTCCATATCCGTTCGCTACTGGAAGATCTGCTTGCACGAAGACGTGGAACGAAACAGCGAGGGTACGCCTCATCCTGTTCGCGTCTTCGTGTGAAGCCGTTTATCCCTGTGCGGTGATATTACGACACATGGCGCCGCTGCGCCTTATTTTCGTCCGCGCGCGCGAATTCGAGTTCGCGCAGATAGGTGCTGTCGACGCCGGTGACGTACTCGCCGGAAAAGCACGAAGTGTCGAAGTGCTTGATCTCCTCGTTGCCGTCGGCGACGGCGGCGATCAGATCCTCGAGGTCCTGGTATACGAGCCAGTCCGCACCGATGAACTGCTGCACTTCGTCTTCGGTGCGGCCGTGCGCGACGAGTTCAGCGGCGGCCGGCATGTCGATGCCGTAGATGTTGGCGAAACGCACCGGCGGCGCGGCCGAGGCGAAATAGACCTGGCGCGCACCGGCGTCGCGCGCCATCTGCACGATCTGTTTCGAGGTCGTGCCGCGCACGATCGAGTCGTCGACCAGCAGCACGTTTTTCTTGCGGAACTCCAGGTGCACCGGATTGAGCTTGCGTCGCACCGATTTCACGCGCTCGCTCTGCCCGGGCATGATGAAGGTACGGCCGATGTAGCGGTTCTTGACGAAACCTTCGCGCATCGGCACGCCGAGCACCTGCGCGAGCGAACTCGCCGCGGTGCGCGACGTGTCGGGAATCGGAATCACCGCGTCGATGTGATGGTCGGGCCGCAGGCGCTTGATCTTCTCGGCGAGGCGCTCGCCCATGCGCAGGCGCGCCTTGTACACCGACACGTCTTCGATCATCGAATCGGGCCGCGCGAGATAGACGTATTCGAAGATGCACGGCGCGTGCAGCGCGCCCTCGGCGCATTGACGGCTGAACAGCTTGCCATCCTCGGTGAGCAGGACGGCCTCGCCCGGCGCGACGTCGCGCACGAGGCGAAAACCGAGAATGTCCATCGCCACCGATTCGGAGGCGACCATGTACTCGCGTCCTTCGGCCGTATCGCGTTCGCCGAGTACGAGCGGGCGGATGCCGTGCGGATCGCGGAACGCGACTACACCGTAGCCGAGCACGAGTGCGACCACGGCATAGCCACCGCGCACGCGCGCGTGCACGCCGGCGACGGCTTTGAAGATGTGGTCCGGTGTCAGCGCGTGGCGCTCCTGGATCTGCAGCTCGTGGGCGAAGATGTTGAGCAGCACCTCCGAGTCGGACTCGGTGTTGATGTGGCGACGATCCTCCTCGTACATCTGTCGGCGCAACTCGACGGTATTGATCAGATTGCCGTTGTGTCCGAGCGCAATCCCGTAAGGCGAGTTGACGTAGAACGGCTGCGCTTCGGCAGCCGCTTCCGAACCCGCGGTCGGATAGCGGCAATGACCGATGCCGATGTTGCCGCGCAGTTTGAGCATGCTGTCGCGGCCGAACACGTCGTTGACCAGGCCAGCGCCCTTGTGCAGGCGCAACTTGTCATTATCGATCGTGGCGATGCCGGCCGCGTCCTGGCCGCGGTGCTGGAGCACGGTCAAGCCGTCGTAGAGCGCCGAAGCGACTTCGGATTTACCGACGATACCGATGATTCCGCACATGAGGGATACAACTCGGGAATGGAGAGGGGAGAAGCTGAGGCCATTCGGCGCGGAACAACGTGGGGCAATTTTACCAAAACTCCAGCGAAGTTTTGTTAGCTGTTCAGTGGCATCGGAACCGGATGCCCGTTCGGAGCCGCCTTTTTGCCATCGTTTTGCGGCGGCTGAGGCAGCAATCCGCGCAGATCGAGATATTTCGTGACCTCAACGGGCATGTGCGCCGAAGCCCATTGCGCAGCCTGCTGGAAGCTCGGAAGCACGCGTGATTCATGCCACCACGGATCGCGCGGGAACGGCGTGAAGCCGAGCAGCAACACGACCAGGGTCACCAGCGCCAGGCCGCGTGCAAGGCCGAACGCAGCACCGAGCAGACGATCGGTACCGCTCAAACCGCTGCCCGCGACCAACTTGCGCAGGAAAAATCCAACGATCGCTCCGGCGATCAGGACGGCGATGAAGCAGAGCGCATAGCCGAGCACGATGCGCGCCGACGGCAGACTGACCGCGGTCAGCGATGCGGCAAGCTGCGGACCTAGCGTCCAGGCGACCCATATCGCGACGAACCACACCGCCAGCGCCAGCACCTCGCCAAGGAAACCGCGCCACAACCCCATCAACACGGACAGACAGAGCGCGGCGATGATGACGTAGTCGGCCCAGTTCATGAGGCTGCTGCGATCACGGCTGGGTTTTGACGATCGCCGCTAGCTGGAACTTCTGCTTGAGCGTCGACACGGCCGCGTCGGCACCGCCACGATCGGCGTAAGGACCGGCGCGCACCTTCCAGAATGTCGTCTCGCCGTCGCCGGACTTCTCGACAAACGCCGCGACGCCGCCGTTGCGCAGCCGATCGCGCAGCTTGTTCGCCTCGTCCTCGGATTTGAACGCACCAGCCTGGACTACATAAGCGCCGGCGCGATTCGCCGGCAGGCTCGGCGCCGGCGCAGCCGGTTCCGCTGCCGCGGATTTTGCCGCCGCCGGCTTCGCCTCGCCTGCCCCGGCCTTGTCGGCGGGTTTGTCGGTGGGCTGATCCGGATCCGCGGTCTGCGCGATGCCGCTCGGCAGCTTCGCATCGATCTGTTTGATCTTCAGGCGCACATTCTCTGCCGATGCGCGTTCGGTATACGGCCCGACGCGCACGCGCTGCGCGGGCTTGCCCTGATAATCCGTGGTCTCGGCAAATGCCGGATAACCGAGCTTCTTCAACTTGTCGACGAGTGCGCTCGCGTGACCCGCATCGGCATACACGCCGAGATTGACCAGGAAACGCCCGTCTGTCGCCACGGCCGGCGCGGGCGGCGGCACGGGAGTCGGGGCCGCAGGCGCGGGAGTCGCCGGCAATGTCTGTGCGTTCGCGGATGCGGTCGTCGGCTTCGCCGCCGGTGCCGGTCGGGTCGCGCTGTCAGGGGCCTCGAAGCTCGCCGGCGCACCGGTGTCGACCGTGGCGAGCTTGTCGCCGGAAGTGGCTGCGGTCGCCGGTGGCGCACTCGGCGCCGGAGTCGGTGCAGCGCCGGGTTTCGGCGGATCGACGCTGAGATTGCGTGTCTCGAAATTGCGCTCGGGTGCCGGCGGGATACTGAGATTCTGCGTCGTCGTGCCATCCGCTTTCGGCGGCGTACCGGAAAAGAACATCGGCACGAAGATGATCGCCAGTGCGATCAGCACGGCCGCGCCGAGCAGGCGTTGTTTCAAGGCAGAATCCATAGGTTATCTCCATCGGCCTTCCCGACCGAAACTAGGCCAGCCATCCAAGCCGGTCTCTTCAAAGAAAGACCAAGTGTCGCCGATTATAGCCACTGCCTGCGCCGAACCCGCGGGCATGCGCCCGCATCGTTCACCTCAGGTTGCGGCGGTGAAGTCGTTGCGCGCGGCCCAGGCCAGCGCGGGCGCGGCGACATGGAACGAACCGAACGCAAGAATACGATCCCGCACCTGCGCCTGCGCGACCGCTGCATCGAGCGCAGTGGCGACATCGCCGAAGACTTCGTGCCGCAACGGCGCGACGGCGGCATCCATGCGCGCGAGGAGATCCGGCGCGGCGAGTCCGCGCGGCGTGTCCGCATCAAGGCCGGCAACGAACCAGCGATCGATCCGCGCGGCGAGCGGCGCGACGATACCGGCGATGTCCTTGTCCGCAAGCGCGCCGAACACGGCCAGCGTGCGTCCACCGGCGGGAGTCTGCGCGAGCCAGCGTGCAAGCACCTCGGCCGCCTGCGGATTGTGTGCGACATCGATCACGAGTTCGGCCGCGCCGGGTTTCACGAAACGCTGCAGGCGGGCGACCACGTGCGCGCTGCGCACGCCCGCAGCCAGCGCTACATCGTCGACGCCAAGCTGATCACGCAGCACGTGCAACGCGGCGATCGCCGCAGCCGCGTTCGCGCGCTGCACGGGCGCGGCGAGCTCGGGATCGGGCAGCGCGATCTCGCGCCCGTGCGCCCGCCAACGCCAACCTCGCGCGGCCGGTTCAAAATGATAATCGCGCCCCGCCTGGAAAATCGTCGCGCCGGTTTCGTGCGCGCTGTGCGCCAGCGCAGCGGGTGCATCGGCGTCGCCGATCACGGCAGGGCGTCCAGCGCGGAAGATGCCGGCCTTCTCGCGCGCGATCTGCTCGCGATCACGACCGAGCCAATCCTCGTGGTCGAGGGCGATCGTGGTCACGATCGACACATCCGCATCGACGATGTTGACCGCATCGAGGCGGCCACCGAGGCCGACTTCGAGCACGGCGACATCGAGGCGGGCATGGGCAAAAATCCACAATGCGGCCAGCGTACCGAATTCGAAGTAGGTCAGCGTGACCGGGTCGTCCGCCTGTTCCAGGCGCGCGGATTCGATGCGCTCGAACGCTTCGACGAGCACTGCATCGTCGGCATCCGTGCCGGCGACGCGCACGCGTTCGTTGTAGCGCAGCAGATGCGGCGAGGTGTAGCAGCCGACGCGCTTGCCGGCCGCGGCCAGCATCGCTTCGAGGAATGCGATCGTCGAACCCTTGCCATTGGTGCCGCCAACGGTGACGACGACCGGCGCGATGCGCGGCGCGTCCATGCGCCGCCACACCTCGCGCACGCGTGCGAGGCCGAGATCGACGCCGAGCGCGTGCACGCGCTGCTGGTAGTCCAACCATTCGTCGAGACTGCGTGGAGTCATTGCAAATTCGCCCCTTCTCTGGCGTCATGGCGGGATGCCGCAGTTGTCTCTCAGCGACCGTCTCGATTCCGCCCTCGCCAAGCTGCCGCCCGGCGCGCTGGCGGTCGGCTACAGCGGCGGCGCGGATTCTAGCGTGTTGTTGCACACGCTCGCGCGCAGCGCGTCCGCACGCGCGCGCGGCTTGCGTGCGATCCACGTCGATCACGGCCTGCATGCCGACAGCGCAGCGTGGTCCGAGCATTGCCGCGCGGTGGCGGCGGAACTCGACGTCGCGCTCGACGTCGTCCGCGTCGAAGTCGAGCGCAGTCGCGGCACCGGTCTCGAGGACTCGGCGCGCGTGGCGCGTCGGGCCGCGTTCGCGCGCCTGCTGCTTCCCCGCGAAATCCTCGCTCTCGCCCACCATCGCAACGACCAAGCCGAAACCGTGCTGCTCAAACTGCTGCGCGGCGCCGGTCCGGAGGGACTCGGCGGCATGCGCGACCTGCGCGGTTTCGGCGCGGGATACCTGTGGCGACCGCTGCTTGCCGAATCGCGCTCGACCTTGCTCGCTTACGCGCACGAATACGAACTGCATTGGCTCGACGATCCGAGCAACTCCGACATGACGTTGCGGCGCAATTTCCTGCGCGGCGACATCCTGCCGCGCCTGCGCAGGCGCTGGCGCGATGCCGACGCCGCGCTCGCGCACAGCGCAGTCTGGGCGCGCAGCGCGGCGGATTTCATCGACGGCGAGGCGCGCAAGGCACTGGCGAAAATGCAAGGCCTCGATCCGGCAACGCTGTTCTGGCGCGATTGGCTCGCGCTGCCCGATGCGCTGCGCGATCCGGTGCTGCGCCTGTGGTTGCGCGAGCTGCGCCTCGACGAACCCGCGCATTTCCACGTCGCCGAACTCGAACGCCAATTGCGCGATTCCGGCGAGGACCGCCTGCCCTGCGTGACCTTCGGCGACAGCGAGCTGCGCCGCTACCGGCATCTGCTTTACGCGTTGCGCCCGCTGCCGGCCGTTCCGGTCGACTGGGAAACCCAATGGGATGGCAGCGGCGCACTGCCGCTGCCCGCCGGCGGCCAGCTCGAGCTCGCCCCGCCACAGAAGTTCGAGCCGCCACTCGTCGTGCGCTATCGCCGCGGCGGCGAACGCATCCGCCCCGCCGGCTCGGCGCACACGCGCGAATTGCGCCTGCTGCTGCAGGAAGCCGGCATGCCGCCATGGCTGCGTGGGCATATCCCGCTGGTCTTTCGCGACGGCCAGCTGATCGCGGTCGGCGATCTGTTTTTCAACAGCGCCCTGGTCGACTCCGGCACACGCATCCGCTTCGATCCTCCCGCCGCCCCTTGACGCTGTGCGGGACGACATTTCCCGTCACGCCGCATTGATTCCGCAACGTGCTTGCGCTAGCTTGCACGCCATGTCGCAGACCGCCGAACCGAACAAGATCGCCGAATTCGAAGCCTCGCTCGACGAGTTGGAAAAACTTGTCGCGCGCATGGAAGGCGGCGAGATGAGCCTGGACGAATCCCTTCACTCCTTCGAGCGTGGCATCGCGCTATACCGTAGCTGCCAGGGCGCGCTCGACGAGGCACAGCTGCGGGTCAAGCTGCTGCGCGACCCGGCCGCGCCGGAGAGCGCCGAAGACTTCGATCCGCAAACGCCGTAAGAATCTGTCCTTAGAGCTACTGCGCTCGATAATTTGCGCGCCGGCGGTGCTCGGAATCCTCATGTACTGACATGTACACTCCGGTTCCTGCGCTCCGGCGACGCACAAATTCTCGTCGCTCGCTACGCTTTAAGGATAGATTCTGACTTACTTCCAAGTGTCCGCCGATTCCGCCAGCGCCGCTATTGCGGCATTGCAGCTGTGGGGCGCGCGCGCCGATGCAGCCCTCGCCGATGCGTTGCCGCACGAGGACGCGCCGCCGCTGGAACTGCACCGAGCCATGCGCTATGCCGTGCTCGGCGGCGGCAAACGCCTGCGTCCCGTACTCGTCTATGCCACCGGCAACGCATTCGAGGCCGCGCCCGAGGCACTCGACTCCTCGGCTTGCGCGGTCGAAATCATCCACGCCTACTCGCTGGTCCACGACGACCTGCCGGCAATGGACGACGACGACCTGCGCCGCGGCCGCCCGACCTGCCACGTGGTGTTCGGCGAAGCGATGGCGATCCTCGCCGGCGATGCGCTGCAGGCGCTGGCTTTCGAAGTGCTCGCCGACGATCCACGACTGCGGGCCGATCCGCGCAATCAGGTCGAGATGCTGCGCACGCTCGCCGCTGCCTGCGGCGCGCATGGCATGGCCGGCGGTCAGGCGTTCGATCTCGCCGCGGTCGGCAAAGCGCTGACCCCGGCCGAACTCGAGCGCATGCACATGTACAAGACCGGCGCGCTGATCCGCGCCTCGGTACGCCTCGGCGCGCTCGCCGCCGGGTGTCGCGACGCGGCCGTGCTAGCCGCGCTCGAACATTACGGCCACGCGATCGGCCTCGCCTTCCAGATCCGCGACGACATCCTCGACATCGAGGGTGATGCGGCGACGATCGGCAAGACCGCCGGCAAGGACGCCACCGACAACAAGCCGACCTACCCTGCCATCCTCGGTATGGCTGGCGCGCGCGCGCATCTCGCCGAACTGACCCGTGCGGCGCTCGATGCCATCACCCCGCTCGGCGAGCGATTCGCGATGTTGGGCGAGCTGGCCCGTTTCATCGCCGAACGCGGCTCGTAACCTGCCCCGGCAAAAAACTCGCTTTGCCCGATTCGGCATTCTGATAAAATGTGATAGATTTCACATTTTATTAAACCCTTAAATCGGTGCGGTCAGAAGCCTCGTCGCCCGACCCCATTGCATTCGGGCCGGCACCGCAACCGCGCAGTTTCATTCGCATGCTTTCTCCCCTTGATTTCACCCGCGCCGATCCCGATCGGGTCGCCCGTGCTGCCGACGAGCTGCGCAAGCATGCCTGGCCGGTGGCGGAACGCCCCGATCCGCCGAAGGCCTTCTATCTCACTGTGCGCACGAAGTACTTCATCGTGCTCGGCTGCTCGCTCGCGTGGACCTTGCTCAGCATAGGCCTTTCGCTGCCCTGGCTGCGCGAGCTTTCGCGCGTGCTCGGGTGGCCGTTGGCGCTGTTCGTGATCGCGTTCATCGCCTACTTTCCCGGCTTCATGAACGCGTTTCTCGTCGGCACGATCCTCGCCGACCGCCGGCCGCAGCGGCGCACGGCGATGCGCTATCCACCGGTGACCGTGCTCGTTGCCTGCTACAACGAGGGCGCGAGCATCCGCGATACGCTCATCAGCCTGAGTCACGAGGACTACCCGGGGCTGCTCGAGATCATCGTCATCGATGATGGATCCACCGACGCCAGCCTCGACATCGCGCGTAGAACGGCAATCGGGCTGCAGCGTGAGCGTCTGCGCATGCGCGTCCTCGCGATGCCGAAGAACGGCGGCAAGGCAGCGGCGCTCAACTACGGCCTGGCGCACTCGACTGCGGAGCTGGTAGCCACCGTCGACGGCGACTCCTGGCTATATCGTTCGGCGCTGCGCCACCTGATCGACCGTTACATGAGCGATCCGCCGGGCACCGTCGCCGTCGCCGGTGCCGTGTTCGTGCGCAACTCGCGCAACAACCTGATCTGCAAGATGCAGGAATGGGACTATTTCCACGGCATCGCCGCGGTGAAGCGCATGCAGAGCATGTATCACGGCACGCTCGTTGCGCAGGGTGCGTTCTCGGTTTACACGCGCCAGGTGCTCGAATCGGTCGGTGGTTGGCCCGAATGCGTCGGCGAAGACATCGTCGTGTCCTGGTCCATTCTCGAACAAGGCCATCGTATCGGTTACTGCGAGGACGCCTGCCTGTTCACCAACGTGCCCGAGACGGTCAAGCAATTCGCGCGGCAGAGGCAACGCTGGTCACGCGGTCTGGTCGAGGCATTCCAGCGCCACTGGCGTCTGCTCTTCCACTGGCGCATGACCACGTTGTTCATCTGGTGGAACCTGCTGTTTCTGCCGATGGATCTGGTTTACACCTGCGCCTTCATCCCCGGCGTTGTGCTCGCCTGCTTCGGCCATTTCTACATCGCCGGACCGATGACGCTCGCGGTGCTGCCGTTGGCCGCGTTCTGGAACGTCGTCATCTTCGACCGCCAGTCGCGCATGTTCCGCCGCCAGGGCCTACGCGTGCGCCGCAGCTGGCGCGGCTTCTTCCTGTTCGCCGTCGCCTACACGCTGATCCTGCAGCCGGTGTGCGTATGGGGCTACGTCAAGGAATTTTTCAAAATGCGCAAGACCTGGGGCACCAAATGAAGCGCTGCCTATGCCTGCTGTTGTTCGCGTTGACGACGACGCTGCGCGCCACGCCGGCGCTCGACGCGCAGACCTTCTACTCATCGGACGGAGCGGGTTTCGATTCCTTCAAGCAACTCGCCGGTTTCGATTTCCGCTTTCGCGACCCCGAGCACTATCTCGGCATCGCCGCGCAGCGTGCACGCTATGAAGGGCCCGGCTTCGACGCTGGCTACAACCGCCTCTATTTCGACTATGCCGACAGTCACGACAACGGCGGCGGCACGAGTTGGAAATGGAACGCACTGCTCGGCGGTGACGGCCATACCTGGCTCGGCAACGCGGAAATTTTCCGCGAGCATGCCGACGGCGGCCGCGACGATGTTTTCCTCGAGCGCGACATTGTCGAGACGCGCGGGGGAACGACGCAAGGCATCTACTACACCCTGCTCGGCATCGCCGAGGACTTCAGTTTCACCCCGCACTGGAGCGGCACCGGCCTCATTGCCGTGCAGGATTTCAGCGGCGCCAACACACGCGCGATCTTCAAAGGCCGCCTCGTCTACGTGCTGTCGGAAGACTGGGGCATCAGCGCGCAACTGCGCACACGCTGGTTCCGCGACTCACATCCCTACGAGTACGACTACTTTTCCCCGCGCTGGTACGGCGAATGGATTCCCACCTTGCAGTTGCGTAGGTTCTACGGCGGCAATCAATTCCGTCTCGCGCTCGGCTACGGCCGCCAGCGCGCCTCGGATCGCGATTGGCAGGCGACCAAACTCGCCGAGATCGGCTGGACGTCGCCCAAACGCGGCGCCTGGTACGCGAAGATCGATGCCGGTTACACGAATACACCGGTCAACACGGGCTACGCGTACGCGTACCGTTATGTCAATGCCCAGTTCGTGCTGCCTTTCCGTTGACCCGCGGCCGCATTGCGCGACCGCGGATCGGTGCAATCACTTGATCAAGCGCAGGCTGATCGGATAGCGGTAGGCCACGCCTTCGTTGGCCTTGACGGCGGCGACGATCATCAGCACGAGCCAGGCGACGCCGGCGATGATGCCGACCGGAATCGCGATCAGCAGGCCGAGGCCGAGCGTGATGATGCTGAGCACAAGCAGCGCCAAACCGACGATCGCGAGCGTGATGTTGAAATTGAGCGCCTCCTTGGCCTGATCGTTGACGAAGGGCAGCGTGTCCTTCTTGATCAGCCAGATCACCAGCGGACCGATGAAGCAGCCCCAGGCGAACATGTGTCCGGTGACGATCGCGCCGAGGAGCGCGGAGAGGTGCGCGAACATTGCCCATTGCCGCTCCTCCGCGCTCGGCGTACCGGAGGGTGCCGGCGGCGGAGTTACGATGTCGTTCGGTGCGGGACCGTTGCTCGGAGGAACGTCGTTCGGCGGAACGCTCATGCGAATCTCCTGCGTGGTTGAAGGCGCGACCAGTTTGGTTCGGACCCGCGGCGAGAGCAAGCCCCGAAGGTCATGCTTGAATTCACGAGCGTGCGCTGCATCTGCCGCGCCGGCTATTGTCCGGCGATCGTCATCCGCTCGACCAGGATCGATCCGGTCAGCACATGCGAGCGCGGATCGACATCGGCGCCGATCGCAGCGATGCCGCGGAACATCTCGCTCAGATTGGACGCAATCGTGATGCCTTCGACCGGATACGCGATCACGCCGTTCTCGACCCAGAAGCCCGAAGCGCCGCGCGAGTAGTCGCCGGTGACGATGGACACGCCCTGCCCCATCACTTCGGTGACGAGCAGGCCGGTGCCGAGCTTGCGCAGCATCGCTTCAAAATCGTCTTCGCCGGTCTTGACGACCAGATTGTGGATGCCGCCCGCATTGCCGGTCGACTCGAGGCCGAGCTTGCGCGCCGAGTAGCTGCCGAGTACGTATCGTTCGAGAACGCCGGCGCGAACCAGGGGGCGTTCGCCAGTCGCCACGCCTTCGCCATCGAAGTTGCCCGACGCATGCCCGCGCGGCAGGCGCGGTTTCTCCACGATGTCGACGAATTGTGGAAGTATACTTTTACCCGCATGATCGAGGAGGAAGCTCGACTTGCGATAGAGCGCCCCGCCTGACACCGCCGAAACGAGATGACCGATCAGGCTGCGCGCGACTTCCGGCGCAAACAGCACGGGCGCCTCGCGCGTGGTCAACTCGCGCGCGTCCAAGCGCGCCAGCGCGCGCTCGGCCGCCTTGCGCCCGATCGCGGCCGGATCGCCGAAATCGCCCTCGGCGCGCACCGATTCGTACCAGTAGTCGCGCTGCATGCCCGCCTCGTCACCGGCGATCAGCGCGCACGACAACATGTGCCGCGTGCCGCGCTCGCGGCCGACAAAGCCGGCCGAGGTGGCGAGCACCGACAGCGACTCGCCGGCCTGTACCGAGGCACCTTCCGAATTGGTGATGCCCCGGTAGGCACGCCCCGCCGCCTCGATCTCGATGCCGAGACGAATGGCGTCGTGTGGGTCGACGCGCCATGGATGCCAGAGATCGAGATCGGGAAAATCCTTCGCCAGCCGCGTCGGATCAGCGAGCCCCGCGCAGGGATCCTCCTCGGTGTACTTCGCGATCGCGCAAGCCTGCTCGATCGTCTTCGTGATCGAATCGGCCGCGAGATCAGCCGTGCTTGCCGAGCCCTTGCGCTTGCCGAAATACACAGTCACGCCGAAGCCGCGGTCGCGCGAATGCTCGACGGTTTCGACCTCGCCCAGACGCACGCCGACGTTAAGCCCCGAGTCGATGCTCGCGCCGACTTCGACCTCGCTCGCGCCGGCCGCGCGGCAGCGGCGGATCACGTCCTCGGCAAGCGAAGCGAGGCGGTCGAGCTGGGCAACACTGTCGTCCTGAGATGCGACTGGGGAATCCTGGATTGCGACGTTCACTCGGCAGTTCCTTAGTTCGATCGGCTATTATCTGTTATATGCAGATCGGCGAGCACGAACTCAATCCATCCGGGCCGGAACAAGACGATGAAGGCCCCAGCCGCAGCCAATTGCGCCGCGAGGCGCTGGACGTGCTCAAGCTCGCGCAGGCGCTGGTCGATCTGACCGATGCCCAGCTTGGCCAGGTCCCGCTGGGCGACGATCTTCTCGAAGAGGTGCGGCGCGCGCGCGCGGTGACGCAGCAGATCGCGCGCAAGCGGCAGACCCAATTCCTCGCCAAGCAGATGCGCAAGCTCGATGATGTCGACGTCGACGCCATCCGCGCCGCGCTTGATCACGACCGCAACAACATCCGCCGCGAAGCCGCGGCCCTGCATCGCGTCGAACAATGGCGCGACCGCCTGCTCGAAGGCGACGACGAGACGCTCAACGAATTCATCGCTCTGCACGCGCAGGCCGACCGCCAGCACTTGCGTACCCTCGCGCGTCAGGCGCGCATCGAGCGTGAGCGCAACAAGCCGCCTCACGCAGCACGCGAGTTGTTCCGCGCGCTGCGTGAAGCGATGGACGAAAGAGGGAAAGGCTGAGCGCGTAACGAATGCTATTCAGCTGGTCCAAATCGTTTCGTTTTCAGCCCAAAAACTCTCGCTCCAGACCAGGATTCACAGGCAAGGCCGGATTAGGCTCGCGCCCCGAATCACGCAAGCTCGAACCGATCCAGGTTCATGATCTTGCCCCAGGCGGCCACGAAATCGTCGACGAACTTCTGCCGCCCGTCGGCGCTGGCGTAGACCTCCGCAATGGCTCGAAGCTGCGCGTTCGAGCCGAAGACGAGGTCGACACGAGTGCCGGTCCACCGGAGCTCGCCCGTCTTGCGATCGCGACCCTCGTACACGTCATTCGCCTCCGAGGCCGGTTTCCATTCGATCGCCATGTCGAGCAGGTTGCGGAAGAAGTCGTTGGTCAGCGCCTCCGGCTGTTTCGTGAAAACGCCGTGCTTGCTCTGCCCGACGTTGGCGTTCAATGCGCGCAGGCCGCCGACGAGCGCGGTCATCTCGGGCGCAGACAACGTGAGCAGTTGCGCCTTGTCGACCAGTAACGCTTCCGCGGGAACGGTGTACTTGCCCTTGAGGTAGTTGCGGAAACCGTCCGCGATCGGTTCGAGCACGGCGAACGACTCCACGTCGGTCTGCTCTTGCGAGGCATCCGTGCGCCCCGGCATGAACGGCACCGTCACTTCGCGACCGGCATTCTTCGCCGCCTGCTCGACGCCGGCGCAACCCGCGAGCACGATCAGATCGGCGAGCGAGACTTTCTTGCCAGCTGACTGCGCGGCATTGAATTCGCTCTGCATGCCTTCGAGCGTGTTCAGCACCTTGGCCAACTGCTCGGGTTGATTGACCGCCCAATCTTTCTGCGGTGCGAGGCGAATGCGCGCGCCGTTGGCGCCGCCGCGTTTGTCGGAACCGCGGAACGTCGATGCCGATGCCCATGCTGTCGACACGAGCTGCGATACGGAGAGACCGGAGGCGAGAATCTTGCTTTTGAGGGCAGCAATGTCCTGCGCATCGATCAACTTATGATCGACTTGCGGAGTCGGATCCTGCCAGATCAATTCTTCGTCCGGCACTTCCGGTCCGAGATAGCGTGCGCGCGGGCCCATGTCGCGGTGGGTCAACTTGAACCACGCGCGTGCGAACGCATCGGCGAACTGATCCGGATGTTCCATGAAGCGGCGCGAAATCTTTTCGTAGGCCGGATCGAAGCGCAGCGAAAGGTCCGTCGTCAGCATGGTCGGTGCGCGACGCTTGGACGAATCAAACGCATCGGGAATGGTGCCCGCGCCAGCACCATTCTTGGCGACCCATTGATGCGCGCCGGCCGGGCTCTTGCTCAATTCCCATTCGTAGCCGAACAGGTTCTTGAAGAAGTCCCCGCCCCATTTCGTGGGCGTCGTGGTCCAGGTGACTTCGAGGCCGCTCGTGATCGCATCGCGTCCCTTGCCCGTGCCGAACGTGTTCGCCCAGCCGAATCCTTGCGCTTCGAGGCCCGCGGCTTCCGGCTCAGGCCCGACATGCGATGCGGGTCCGGCGCCATGGGTTTTGCCGAAGCTGTGGCCGCCGGCGATGAGGGCGACGGTCTCTTCGTCGTCCATCGCCATGCGTGCGAACGTCTCGCGGATATCTCGCGCCGCCGCGACCGGGTCGGGATTGCCGTTCGGCCCTTCCGGGTTCACGTAGATCAGTCCCATCTGCACGGCGGCCAGCGGATTCTCAAGCTCGCGATCGCCTGAGTAGCGCTTGTCGCCCAACCAAGTCGTTTCCGCACCCCAATACACATCTTCGTCCGGACCCCAGGCATCGATGCGACCGCCACCGAAACCGAACGTCTTGAAGCCCATCGATTCGAGCGCGACATTGCCGGTCAGAATGATCAGGTCGGCCCAGGAAATCTTGCGGCCGTATTTCTGCTTGACCGGCCAGATCAGCCGGCGCGCCTTGTCCAGGCTGACGTTGTCCGGCCAACTGTTGAGCGGCGCGAAGCGTTGCTGCCCCGACCCGGCGCCGCCGCGGCCGTCGGCGGTGCGATACGTGCCGGCGCTATGCCAGGCCATGCGAATGAAGAGCGGACCGTAGTGGCCGAAATCCGCCGGCCACCAATCCTGCGAGTCAGTCATCACGGCGAGGAGATCCTTCTTCACTGCGGCCAAGTCGAGGCTCTGGAATTCCTTCGCGTAGTCGAAGTCCTCACCCATCGGATCGGACTCGGCCGGATGTTGCTGCAGGATTCTCAGGTTCAACTGGTGCGGCCACCAATCGCGGTTGGACACGCCGCCGCCAGCGGTGTGGTGGAACGGGCATTTCGACTCGGACGACATGGAGTTCTCCTCAAGAGTTGATGCGAGGTCCAGTCTGGCGCGCCACCTTCAATAGATCAAATTGTCATTTCTGATAACTTCCATAGGAATGACGTATCGAAAGCGTCACGTTGGCCACCTGGAAGTCTGCAGATGAAGAAAACATTGCCATGACGGTATCGAAGCATGGCTGCCGTGGCAGGGCGAAATGATCGCGGCAGCTCCAGGCACGTCCGCGCGTTTGCACATAAAAAAAGCCCGCTGGAAAGCGGGCTTTGACGTGCTAGTCGACTCTTGAGGAGTCGCAAATTCTGATGGTGCCGGAGAAGGGAATCGAACCCCCGACCTACGCATTACGAATGCGCCGCTCTACCAACTGAGCTACTCCGGCACGGAGCCGCATAGTTTAGCTGCACGAACCTCTTCGATCAAGGACGCCGGTTCAGCAGCAGCTTGCCACTGCGCTGTCGGTCATTGCTGCCGCCGACAGAAGCTACGAATGTCGCTCTCGCCTGCGGCCTTTTCCTACACGGCGGCGCGCAATCCGTGGATGGAGCGATTCTGCGCAACTCCCTAGCATGTCGCCGTCCCTGAGAGCCAGGAGATCGACATGCAAGCCATCCGCACTACGCCACAGACCGGCTTCACCCTCGTGGAACTGGTGTTCGTCGTCGCCATCGTCGCCGTGCTAGCCGGTGTCGCGAGCAGCAGCGTCGCCGCCGCGATTCACGCCGCGCGCGGCAGCAACGGACTTGCCAGCTTCGTTGCCTCGCTCACCCGTGCACGCAGCAGCGCGGCGAACGCGGGCGTGGAGATCGTGCTCTGCCCGAGTCTCGATGGTGCGGCCTGCGCATCCGGCGATCATTGGGAGAACGGCTGGATCGCCTTCGCCGCCACGCACGGCGGCAGCGAGCGCCAGCCGGGCGACCCGATCCTCCTGCGCCAGGAAGCGCTACCGCCGAAAGTGCACCTGGTCAGCACAAGCGGGCGCACGCGCATCCACTTCCAGCCCAGCGGCGGCAGCGTAGGCAGCAATGTCACCTTCACGCTTTGCGACGGCCGTGGGGCAGCGAAGGCGAGTGCTTATGCGATGGGCAACAATGGCAATCTGCACCCAACGGCTTCAAACCCTGCGAATGTCGCCGAGGCATGCACCAGCTCATGAATACAGCACAAAATCAGAGATTGCACGACCCGTACGTATAGCTATAGCTAGTAGTTGTCTGGCAATTATTGCCAGCGTTATTGCAGGTAGTCGACGTAGTTAAATTACAGGTTCCTGCGACGGTGTAACTGTTGGTCGTGTTCTTAGTGAAGCCGATAGTGATCAAATCGGGACTGCTCGAATTGGTACTGGAAATTGCCGAAACAGGCAGCGTAACTGTCTGATTTGCTGTCAACCCATACTGACTGGTACCGCCCGCACCAGCTGCAACAACGGAATTCCACCCTGAAGGCGACGCACCAGCAGTCAACGCCGTTCCGTTCACCGAAACCGACGAGACGTCATAGACGAAGCATTGCGTTGCCACCACTGGTGCGCAGCCGGTACCAGTACCCCCCGAGCCGTTTATCTGCTGGTTATATTTTTCCACAGTCAACTGTACGCCTGCTTTGGTCGTACCAACTGGATTGGTCGATACCGGAGATACTGAGTTTGGCGTAGTGGAATAAGTCGTCGTGCAATTGTTCCCATTGCCATTGCAACTTTGGGTGCTAGTAACCCCGCCGACGAACAGGATCGAATACGTCGTTGTGCTTCCGCTCTTCGTACTCGTCTGGTAGATCTGCGGAGCGCCACTCCCGCTACTATTCAACGACGTCGAACCGAACCATCCAGTGACATTCGGATCGAGACTCGTCAATGAATTCGTGGCGATCTGTGGCAGACCACTCAAGGCCACATTGAAGTAGATCGAACCACTGCTGCCACCACTTGTCGCGCTGCTGATCGTGAATTGCCTCTGGTCGGTCAACGTCGTGCTGTAATCGTACGGGGAAATTTGCGGATTCGCCGTGTTGAGGATGCCGGTCAGGCTGGTATTGCCCACTCCGACAGTGCCTACCGCATAGGCACTCGCACCATTGGTCGTGCTCACAGCGCGTACGGTGCCACGGCTCGGATTCGCTGGATTGAACGCAGCGGTCGCCGTCGCCAGGTTGGGAAAGTTGATGATCGACGCCGGTGTCGAGGTCCACGTCGACAATTCGGTCATGTTCACCGTGGTGAAGGGAATTACCGGAAGAACGCAGTCCTCGACTTTTTTCTGGTCAGTCGTGCTCGTGCAGCTGGTGAAGGCATTCTTCAACGCCGTCACTGCCTCGGTCTCGAGATGATCAATGAACAGACCGCGGGTGTACACGAACCGGTTGTCCGTGGACGCGGTCGTGATCGATACCGAGGACGGGCTGAGACTGTAGCCGGCCCACAGGCTCGCCGGCGCGCCGCTGACTTGTGGGCTCGAGCTCGCCGCGTACGGGCCCGTTCCCGCCTGCAAGCTTGTCAGACTGGCGTAGAGGTAGTCCTTCACGAAAGAAGCCGCGCTCGTATCGGTTGCATCACCCGCATATGCGGTTTCCGCGGTAGAGGTCGGCAGTGGGCTGGTTGCGGGGCTGCTCACCGTGCTGGGCGAAGTCGTATTGCAGGACGTGGTTATTCCCGCGGCGACCTCGTTGGTGCAGGTGTCCGTAGTGAGGTTGCCATAGAAATAGTTGTGGAGATCGGTCGCCGTCGCATACGAACCGTTGACGCGAATCAAGCGGCAGGCATTGTCGAAGGAACCGCTTGTAACAGCGGTGAACGTACCGTCGCCGTTATTGACGTAATGCTTAAAATCGTTCGAAAAATTGTCGTACTTGACGGTATCGCTCGAACTGTCGTTGCGATCGCGACAGCAGGTATCGCAATCGGTGTCATTACTAGTCGCTGTGGAGTCGACGCCGGTCGTGGACGAAGTTTGATTTGCCACCAACGCGGGAGAAGTATACTGATAGCCGTTCCAGTACGTCGGCCGGTACGGAGCCGCCGTGACTGTCGCCAAGGAGGAATTCGAGCCCGAAACGTTCGTGGCGCCGCCGTAGGCGCACTTGCATTTGACCACCTTCGTATCCACGCGGTTGTTGATAACGTAACCGCCGTAGGTACTTGTGGTCGACTGATACGTCATCGTGCTGAAGGTGGTACCCGTATTGGTCGTGACCGGAGCCGGGTTCGTCGCCGCGGCATTCTGGCTCGTGCTGATGGCAATCGGAATGACGCCTGGACTGTTCAGATTGTTCCCGGGATTGGCCTGGCGCACGACCGGAGAAGGGATGTCGGCCGTCGTGGGAATGGTTTGCGCTGCCAAGGTATTTCCGATATCGAGCGAAGTGCCGCTCAAAGTCGTGTCGTAGACGAGCGAGCGCGATTGCCCCAGCGAGTCCTTCCAGGTCGTCGTGACGGTCACGGCCGCGTACGAGATCTGCCCCCCGTAAGAGCCGGCGGTTGTAGCTTCCGTGAACGTATTGCCATAACCATCGCCATTGAAAACCCTCGTGGAAATCGAGGTCGACAAATTGCTTACTCCAGCGGCCTGTTGGGCACAATAGGCTGCCTTGGCCTGGCTGCTCATATCCGGGCACGTCGTCGATGTTGCCGGACTGATCGTACTTGAACCTGCTGCGACCGTACCGTATCCGCCTGAACGCATTTGTTCGACCACGCCCTGTGCGTAGGCAGCGATCGTGGAACGTGCCCGCGCATCGGCGGCATTGCGCGCTAATGTGCCTTGGAATACCCCGAGCGCAAGCAATCCGGTTGCAAGCACGATGATCGCTATGAGCACGTCGATCATCGAAAACCCGCGGAGCCTTCCAAGCAAGGTCACTCTAATCGGCTTCGTAGTCACGGCGTATTCTCCGTCAATAGGCATAACGGTCTGTCCAGGAAGCTGGTAATGCCGCTGGAGTCTTCAGCGACGGCAACGTCTTAAGAGCGCCCATTACCGCCGTGCTGTAGACGATTGAAGAGGACCCGTTGAGTTTCTCGCCTGTTCCCTGGATCACGACCGACCCATATATCGTCCCGGTCGAATTGCTTCGAAAATCCGCTGCGCCGCCATACGATGTCGAGGAACCCGCTGCAGTGGTATCGCGTATAAACACCAAACCGAAGACTGTCGCCTGCTGCAAGGTCGCCGACCCGTCCTCGACGAGAATGACGGGCCTGTCCGGATAGCCGATCTGGGAAACCGAATTGAGGCAAGTCCCGGTCTGGTCCCAAATCAGCCCGCCGGTGGAGGCCACGCTGGAAACCAATTGCGAGCAACTCGTAACGCGTTTTGCGGGGTCAATCCAGTTTTTTTGTGTAGCATTCAACGGAAGGATAAACAGCGCGTTTTTGTACAGATAGGCTTCGTCGTATCCAATGACGTGGCCACTGCCTCCATCGGCAAGAACCACCGTCTCGGATTTGTGGTACTCGCAAAAACAATCGGTATTCTTGACCGTGCCATCCAGGGAGGTGCATGCGGAATTTGCGGTTCCCGGAGACTGTACTTGGAGATCATCCCAGGCATGGACGTGGAAGATGAAATAGAACAGATCGCAGGGAAATTCTTTTGCGTTGACGTTGTAATTCGTCTGACATTTGCTGGGATCGGTGCTGCAGGCGCTATCGACGCCGACGATCTTGCCGGACAACTTTTCATTGCAGCCGCCGACCGACTGGTTGGTAAGAATGTCCGCCCCCATTCCCAGGTTGCCTGAGGCCGCGGAAATGGAAGCGTTCGGATCGCTGGAATTGCTGCTGCACGAACACGCCTTGTTGCCACTGCCCGTGCAGATCGGCACAGTGGAGGTCGAACCGTCGTGGTTCGTAGCGAAACTGAAGGTGCCGCTTGTCGCGCGCATCCAATTGCCCATGAAGCACGTGTTTACCGTACCCGCTCCTTGTTCGGTCACACACTGCGGCGACCACACCGTGACCGGCACGCCCGTGCCCCCGGCATTGGGCGCCGTCACAAAGGTACCGTTGCCGGTAAGATCGATGGTGCCCGACGCAGTAATCGTGGGTGCATTCGCCGCCCCCGCTGCCCCGGGGCTCAGGCCGAACGAGGTACTCAAGGTGCTGCTCGCAGACTCGCCAGCAATACTGCCTACCGCGGTCACGGTAAAAATGAATGTACCCGCAGATTGGGTTGCGTCAGCCGTGCACTCCGTCGGATCCGCAACGGTAACCCCGGCTGCGGTGGTAACCCCGGGTTGTTTAACGATGCACAACAACGCTCCGACCCCGTAATTCACCGTAAATCCATTGCTGACAGTGCTCGTCAACTGCGAACCGATAGGCAGCGAACGCGAATCCATCGCGCTGCTCGAGCCGGTCACGCTGTACCCCGCTCCGCCGCTGTAGTAGTACATGTTGCCACGCCGCCCAAGGCCGCCAGGGCAACTGGTCTGACCGTTGGATGTGTTGCCTTTTGAATCTGCGCTTGACGTCGCGCTGGCGCACTGCGGAACGGCGCCGCACGGATACGACGTGTCCGTGGCGGTGCACCGGGTCCATAGGGCAGCGCTAGTGGCATTGGTCAAGTCGGTTTTTGTCTGATTGTTCTTGATCCACTCCGTGCCCTGCGCAAGCGCCGCTTCGAGCGTCTCATGCACGACCCGCGCGCGCATATCCGCCGCTGAAGTGCGCTGGGCAAAAACCCCCACGTTCATCGCGAACAACGCCAGCAAGGACGCAAGGAGAAGCAGGATTAGGACGACGATCAGGGTCGTACCTCTCTGCGAATCTTTTTCCATGCGTGCGCAACGGCTGTCTCTGTTCATATTCAATTCCTCGAACCCCTCATGAGTTTCGGCTCTACTGCACTGCCCCGGACCGAACAAAAATTGGTTGCGCAAAGCTGTGAGTGATCGAATTGGTGTAGCTGTCGCCGGAAAGCAGTTTTCCCTGCAATCTCAAATCAATTTCGGAGCAATACGGGAGCGTTCCCGCCGCGCAGGAAAACGTCAGACCGTAGTCACCAGATGTTGGACTTGTCAGTCTCAGCTGAGACGAATTCAAAGTCGTGACCGTTCCCAAAGTCGTGGAAGGACCGGATGAGCCACAGCTCACCGGAGCTGCCGTAGGCGGGCAACCGGTCCCTGCAGTACAGGTGTAAGTTGCCATCACCACTGAATTCCCGTTCAACCCGATCGCGCGGTAGTTATAGGTTCCCGCGAGATCACCACCGCTGAGATTCGGGTCACTCAACGTCGAATCCTGATATCCGTAAACCAAGCAGGTACCATTCGAATTGTTTGCAGTGATCTTGGTGCCTGAACTGTTGTACAGATTGATCGCATCGAACGTACCGGTCGTCGAGGTCGCCGTACCGACGTTTGAAATTGGGTCGTGCAGTCGCCGGGCCCGTTTGATCTCGTCGGTAACCACGGAGGCGAGTGAACGCAATTCTTGATTGATGCGAGTGCCTTGAATCGTCTCTGAATTGGCCTTGTTGATCGCCACAACGAGACCGATCGCCCCTGCCACGACGATCATCCCAACCACGACCGCAACCATCAACTCGATCAGCGAAAACCCGCTTACGGACAGTTTGTGCGGCGGGCAGCGGCGTATCAACATGATGGATACCCCGATACAAACGAGCTGCTGCTCGGCACGCAAACATTGGTCTGGCCGAGCGGCGAAACAGTAATTTGTGTCGAAAAATTACCAATCGCGACCACGATGGTCGGCGTAGTATTTAGGATGCTACCGCTGGAATCCGTAACGGCCCCCAGCTTGGGATTGAATGTCACTCCGCCGTTGGTGTTTGAAGTATAGGCGATACCGCCATTTGCAGTTGTGATCGTCACTCCGGAATATCCGCTCGAGGACACCAGTGCGCTGCCACCGTCCACGAGACAGGCAACGGTGGTCGCGGTGCAGTCGCATGGACTGTTCGCCAAAGTCAATGCATCCCCTGAACCTGAAACGGGACCCGCTTCCGCAATCGCGCCTGCGCACCAGGACGTCTTGTTGACGGAAACGTTGATCTGCCGCTGGAGCTTCACCGAATTTATGCGCGATGTGTTCAGCAGATTGACGATATCGTCCGTCGCCCCACGTAGGCGCGATTTCTTGATCAGACTGGAAAAGCTCGGTATCGCGAGCGTGGAAAGGATCACCAGCACCGCCAATGTGACCATCAGCTCGACGAGAGTGAATCCAGTTTGCTGTCTATGACGCATAGACACCCCTTACTCCGATTGACCGCGATTCTAGCCATCTGATTTGAGGCTTTCGGAGCGAATCCGACTAGCGGCGCGGATTTCCGGCTAATCGGCTGGACTCACCCAAGACTAGGCTATTAGTATCTGACCCCGAAACGCAATTTGGGGATGGCGCGTGAGCAAGAATCGTGGATTCACCCTGATCGAACTGGTAATCGTCGTTGCGATCGTGGCGATTCTAGCGGCAATCGCGTTGCCAAGCTTCTTATCACAGATTCGCAAATCGCGCCGCAGTGAAGCCCAGGGCGCAATGCAATCGGCGGCGCTTGGAGAGGAGCGGGTACGCGCTGACTGCACGACCTATGTCAATGCTTCGGTAGCCGCGGATTGGACCACCGCCCCCACTGGCTGCGCCTCGACAGTAACGCTTGGCGGCAACCCTTATACATCGGCGTATTACACCTTAACCATAACCGGAAGCAGCGGTACCGCATATACAGTCAACGCCACCGCCATCGCCGGCAAGAGCCAAGTAAACGACACGGCTTATGGTACGCCCTGCAGCACGCTTACATACGCCTACTCCGCCGGCGTAATCACCAAGACTCCTACTGATTGCTGGGCAAAATAGGTCGTGCCGGAGCCAGATGCAAAAGCCTCAGCCAACCATTACAACACGTAGTTCTTTCGGCAACGCAAACGTCACATTCTCCGGATCACCGGCCAGCTCGCCGACCTGCGCGCCCTCGCCGCCCCACTCGCGCAACCGCGCGACAACGCCCTGAACCAGGCTTTCCGGCGCCGACGCACCTGCGGTGACGCCAACGTGTGATTTGCCGACCAGCCACGCGCGGTCGATGTCGTCGGCGCCGTCGATCAGGTGAGCCGGGACGCCCTGCTTCTGCGCGAGTTCGCGCAGGCGGTTGGAGTTGGAGCTGTTCGGCGAGCCGACGACGAGGACTAGGTCACATTGCTGGCCGAGCTTGCGCACGGCGTCCTGGCGGTTCTGGGTGGCATAGCAGATGTCGTCGTGCTTCGGGCCTATGACGGCCGGAAAATGCGCACGCAGGGCTTCGATCACGGCCTTGGTGTCGTCGACCGACAATGTGGTCTGCGTCACATAGGCGATCTGTTCGGGATTCTTCGGCTTGAGCTTCGCCACGTCTTCGGGCGTCTCGACGAGATGGATTTCGCCGCTCGCGCCAGCCTTGTCCCACTGGCCGAGCGTGCCTTCGACCTCGGGGTGGCCGGCGTGGCCGATCAGCACGACGTCGAAACCCGACTTCGCGTAGCGCGCCACCTCGATGTGCACCTTGGTCACGAGCGGACAGGTCGCATCGAACACGCGCAGGTCGCGCACCGCCGCTTCCGCACGTACCTTTTGCGAAACGCCGTGCGCGCTGAAGATCACCGTGGCGCCGTCGGGCACTTCGGAAATTTCGTCGACGAAGATCGCGCCGCGCGCGCGCAGGCCGTCGACGACGAATTTGTTGTGCACGACTTCATGGCGCACGTAGATCGGCGCACCGAACGATTCGAGCGCACGCTCGACGATCTCGATCGCGCGGTCGACGCCGGCGCAGAATCCGCGGGGGTTGGCGAGAAGGATTTGCATGCCAGGGATTTTAACGCGGATAGCCGCGTCAAGATGTTTTTTGCCCCTTCGCGAACAGGCCGAACCAGATCAGCAAGACCGCGCCGACCGTTATCGCCGAGTCGGCGACGTTGAACGCGGGGAAATGCGCCTCGCCCCAGTACACGTCGATGAAGTCGGTGACCTGGCCGAAGCGCAGGCGGTCGATCAGATTGCCGAGTGCCCCGCCTATGACGAGCGACAGCGGCAATGCGTTGTGCCAATCGCTCCGCGGAATCGTCGCAAGCCAGCGCACGAGCGCTGCGCTGACGACGATCGCCAGACCGCTGAACAACCAACGCTGCCATCCCGGCCCGATGTCGAGAAAACTGAAAGCCGCCCCGGTATTGAATGCCAACGTCCAGTTGAGCAGGCCCGGAATGACTTGGTGCGGCTGATAAGGCGGCAACATTGCCAGTACGACGGCCTTGGCCGCCTGGTCGAGCACAATCACCACCAAGGAAAGCACCAGCCAGGCCAATGCGCTGGTCTTCCACGACTCGGGTTTGTCCATCAGAAATACCGCCGTTGCTCGCCCGGACCGTCCGGCAGGTTGGAGACGCAGCGGCCGCAGATTTCCGGGTGTTCGGGGTAGATGCCGACGTCAGGACGGCGGTGCCAGCAGCGGATGCACTTTTGTCCATCGGCGACACTAGCCGAAATCCATGAGGCGCCATCGCCCACTTCCACCTTCACCGCGTTCGCCGGCAGATTCTTGTCGTCGGCGAGATGCAGACCGGAGGTGATGAAGAAGAAACGCAGCTCGTCCGCGACCGGCGCGAGGCGCGCATGCAGCGTTGCATCCGCATGCAGCGCGATATCGGCTTCGAGTGCCGCGCCGATCTCGCCTGCATTGCGCATGCCTTCGAGCAGCTTTGCCGCGGCCGCGCGAATCGTGAGCAGGTCATTCCAGAATGTGCGCTGCTCGGGCTTGCCCTGCGTTGCCACGAGGCCATCGTAGAACGTCTCGAACAGCACCGAGGCATCGCGCTTGCCTGGGATCAACGGCCAGATTTCCTCGGCCGTGAACGACAGGATCGGCGCCAGCCAGCGCACCATCGCCTCGACGATGCGGTACATCGCGCTCTGCGCGCTGCGCCGGCCATGGCTGTTGGCCTGCATCGTGTACAGGCGGTCCTTGGTGATGTCGAGATAAAGCGAGCCCATCTCGTTGGTGCAGAAATTCAGCACGCGCTGCACGACCTCGGGGAAGTCGTAACGCGCGTAGGCGGCGATCACGGCCTGCTGCGTGTCGTAGGCTTGCTGCACGGCCCACTGGTCGAGCAAGAGGCTGTCTTCGACTTTGACCAAGTCCTGCGCCGGATCGAAACCATGCAGGTTGCCGAGCAGGAAGCGCGCGGTGTTGCGAATACGGCGATACGCATCGGCGACGCGTTTGAGGATTTCGTCCGACAGCGCCATCTCGTTGCGGTAGTCGGCCGAGGCGATCCACAGGCGCAGGATGTCGGCGCCGTAGTTCTTCATCACGTCCTGCGGTTCGATGCCGTTGCCGAGCGACTTCGACATCTTGCGGCCCTGCGCATCGACGGTAAATCCGTGCGTGAGCACTTCGTCGTACGGCGCCTTGCCATGCATCGCGACCGAGGTCAGCAGCGAGGAATGGAACCAACCGCGGTGCTGATCGGAACCTTCGAGGTACATGACCTTGTCGCCGGGTTTGCGCGCGAGTTCGGCGCGCTGGTCGAGCACGCAGTAGTGCGTCGTGCCCGAGTCGAACCAGACGTCGAGGATATCGGTGACCTTGTCGTAGTGATCGGCCTCATCGCCGAGCAGTTCGCGCGCATCGAGCGCGTACCACGCATCGGCACCGGCCTGCTCGACGCGCTGCGCGACCTGCTCCATCAGCTCGACGCTGCGCGGATGCGGCTCGCCCGTGGACTTGTGGATGAACAGCGCGATCGGCACGCCCCAGGTGCGCTGACGCGAGATGCACCAGTCCGGACGCCCCGCGATCATGCCGTAGATGCGTTCCTCGCCCCAGGCCGGATACCAGTCGACGTCATCGCGAATTGCCTTGAGCGCGCCGGCGCGAAGACCTGCCGTCTCCATACCGATGAACCACTGCGGCGTCGCGCGGAACACGACCGGCGTGCGGTGACGCCAGCAATGCGGGTAGCTGTGCGTGATCTTCTCGGCGGCAAGCAGCACACCGCGCTCGCGCAGCAGGTCGACGATGGCGTCATTCGCCTTCCAGATGAATTGTCCGGCGAACAATTCCGTGTCCGGCGTGTAGACACCGTTCGGACCAAGCGGATTGACGCCGGCGATGCCGTACTCGCGCGCGACGACGAAGTCTTCCATGCCGTGGCTCGGCGCGGTGTGCACGGCGCCGGTGCCGTCTTCGGTGGTGACGTGGTCGCCGTTGATGACCGGGATTTCGCGCTTGTAGAACGGATGCTGCAGCTTGGTCAGGTCGAGCCCTGCGCCCTTGATGTGGCCGAGGGCGACGGGATTCTCGAGGCCGTAGCGCTTGGCGATTTTTTCCAGCAGCAGTTCCGCAACAACGAGCAGCACGCGCTTGCCGCTGCGCGCCGGCCCTTCGATCAGCACGTAATCGATATCGGGACCGAGCGTGACCGCCACGCTGGCCGGCAGCGTCCACGGCGTCGTCGTCCAGATCGGCACCGCGACGATATCGCCATCGCTAACGGTCACGCCGAATTTGGCCGCGAGCGCCTTCGGATCAAGCGCGTCATACGGCACGTCGATCGCCCACGATTGCTTGTCCTGATATTCGATTTCGGCTTCGGCGAGCGCCGAGCCGCAATCGAAGCACCAGTACACCGGCTTTTCGCCGCGCACGAGATGGCCGTTCGCGATCACCTTCGCCAGCGCGCGAATTTCGTCGGCTTCGAACTTGAAGGCCAGGGTCTCGTACGGACGGCTCCAGTCGCCGAGCACGCCGAGGCGCTTGAAGTCGGTGCGCTGCAGATCGATCTGCTTGGTCGCGTATTCGCGACAGAGCTTGCGGAATTCGGCCGCATCGACCTTGACGCCGACCTTGCCGACCTTCTTCTCGACCGCGACTTCGATCGGCAGGCCATGGCAATCCCAGCCCGGAACGTAGGGCGAACGCAGGCCCGCGACGAGCTTGGACTTGACCACGATGTCCTTGAGGATCTTGTTGACCGCGTGGCCGAGGTGGATCGCGCCGTTCGCATACGGCGGGCCGTCATGCAGAATGAAAGCGTGCTCGCGACCGGCCGTGCGGATCTGGATCTCGTTGTAGCGGTCGACCTTCTCCCATTCGGCAAGCATCGCCGGCTCGCGCCGGGCGAGGTCGGCCTTCATCGCGAAATCGGTCTGCGGCAGGTTGATCGTGGATTTGTAGTCGATGCTCACTTCTTCGCTCCAGTCGCCGCCGTCGTGCGGCAACTTCTTTATTTGTTTCGTGTTCCGGGACGGAACAGACTATTGTCATCTTGTTTCGAGGCGAAACAAGCTATCTATCTATCCTGCTCCGGGGCGAAGCAGGATGTCGCGCGCCTGTTCGGCGTCGCGGTCGATCTGCCTCACCATCGCGTCGAGGTCGCTGAACTTTTCCTCGTCGCGCAATTTTTCCACAAATTCCACTTGTATACGACGACCATACAGGTCGCCGTCGAAATCGAACACATGCGCCTCGAGCAGCGGCTCCTTGCCGTTGACCGTGGGTCGCACGCCAAGGCTCGCCACGCCGGGGCGCACCGAATCATCGATGCCGTGCACGCGCACGGCAAAGATGCCGTCGACTGGCGACGTGCGCGAACCGAGGCGCACATTCGCGGTCGGATAGCCGAGCTTGCGCCCCAGCTGCTGGCCGCGTACGACATGACCGCCGATCGCGAACGGCCGACCGAGCCAGCGCGCCGCGAGTGCGAAACTGCCGCCGGCGAGCGCCTCGCGGATCGCCGAACTCGAAATACGTTCGCCTTCGACCACGACCGGCTCGAGTGCCTGCGCAGTGAAACCGTGTTCGCGGCCGAGACGCTGGAGCAGATCGACGTCGCCACCGCGCGCATGGCCGAAACGAAAACCTTCGCCGACCCAGACTTCGCGTGCGTTGAGCCGCCTGACCAGCACCCGCTCGACGAAATCCTGCGCACTCATCGCCGCAAGCGCGGCGTTGAAGCGCAGCAACAGCGCCCGATCGACCTGCGCCTCGCGGAACTGCTCGATCTTCTCGCGCACATTGCTCAGCCGTGCCACCGCTCGTCCATGCGCGAAGAACTCGCGCGGCAATGGCTCGAAACTGACGACGATCGCATCAAGGTTCAACTCGCGCGCCCGTCCGCGCACGCGCGCGAGCACGGCGCGATGACCCAAATGGACGCCATCGAACGCACCGATGCAGACGACACTGCCTCGCGCGGCGACCGGATCGCCGGCGATGTCCCGGAACAACATACGCATCGCGCGATTATAGCGGCGCTCTTTTGAGAAGTGCGGCCAAGGATGGCCGCTTTTTGACTTTGGCGATCAGGGATGAGCACGCGAATCGCGGCTCCTGCCGGTCAATGCGCGCGCAAATCGCGCAGACGCAGGCCGCCAGCATAGAGAACAGTCACGTAGATGCCACCCGCCGCAATGATGATGGCGCCGAGATGCCAGGCGCGCTGGACCACGCTCACCGAACTCCACTCGGGCCAGATCAGCAATCCTGCGACGATAACGCCCACCATCAGTCCGCAGGCAACGGCAAGGCGCAATAGATGCCTGCCCCAGCCAGGCTCACGCTGGTAGATCGCCTCGCGCTGGAGCGCGCGCCACAGCAGCAGCAGGTTCAGATAGCTCGCCAGGCTGCTCGCGACCGCGACCGCCATGTGCAGCCCGCGTACGTTGGCAATACGCGTGAGCAGGCCCTCGCCGGGCGTCTCGACCCCGCGCCAGAGCAGATACAGCGCACCTACCAGCAACACGTTGAGCACCATGTTCGCGACCATTGCGGCGATGCCGGCGCGCACGGGCGTCTTCGTGTCCTGGCGCGCGTAGAACGCCGGTACCAGCACCTTGACCAGCGCGAACGCAGGCAGGCCGAAACTCAGCGCAGACAGACTCAGCGCGACCATGTCGGCGTCGCCCGCGGTGAATGCGCCGTGCTGGAACAGCGTCGCGACGATCGGCTTGCCGAGCAGGACCAGGCCGAGCATCGCCGGAATCGCGATCAGCAAGGTCGTGCGCAGGCCCCAGTCGAGCGCGCGCGAGAAACCAGCATGGTCGGTGTTGACGTGATGGCGCGACAGGCTCGGCAGGATCACCGTGCCGAGCGCGACGCCGAAGATGCCGAGCGGCAACTCCAACAAACGGTCGCCCTGCTGCAGCCAGGTCTGCGAACCTGTGATCAGCAGCGAGGCGATCACCGTGTCGAGCAGGAGGTTCACCTGCGCGACCGACGAGCCGAACAGGGTCGGGATCATCAGGCGCATGATCCGGCGCACCTCGGGATGCCCCCAGCCCCAGCTCGGCCACGCCAGCAGATCGAGCCGGCGCAGCGCGGGAAACTGGAACAGCAGCTGCAGGATGCCAGCGAGGAAGATCGACCAGGCCAGCGCCTTGATTGGCACGTCGAAATAGCGCCGCCACCACAACGCGCCGGCGATCATGCACAGGTTCAAGATCACCGGCGTCAGCGCCGGCAAAGCAAAGCGATGGAAACTGTTGAGCACGCCGCCGGCGAGCGCAGTCAGCGAAACGAACAGCAGGAATGGGAAGGTAATGCGCAGCAGATCGGAGGTCAGGCGCGCCTTCTCCGGCGTGTCGAGCGCGCCGAACGAGAACAGCCCCGCCACCTGGTCCGAACCGAGGATACCCAATGCGGTGACCAGTAGCAGCACGCCGCCAAGCGTGCCGCTGGTCTTTGCAACGAGCGCCTTCAACTCGGCGTGCGAGCGCCTTTCCTTGACCTCGGTGAATACCGGCACGAAGGCCGTGCTGAACGAACCTTCGGCGAACAGGCGGCGCAAGAAATTCGGGATGCGGAAGGCTACCCAGAACGCGTCCGTCATCCAGCTCACGCCGAACGCGGCGTTGATCGACTGATCGCGCACGAGGCCCAAAATGCGCGAAATGAAGGTCATCGCGCTGAACGAGAACATCGAGCGCAGCAGGCTGGGGGTTTTCATGCCGCGGCCCGATTCCTGTCCTGGTTGACGCAACGCCTCGCAACACTTACAATTTTGGCCCTTTTTACGCCCCCGATTTTCATCCTTTTTTCTGGAGTCATCCTTTGGCCAATATCAAATCCGCGAAGAAGCGTGCGCGCCAGGCTGTCAAGCGCAACGCCCGCAATTCCAGCGCGCGTTCCGCGCTGCGCACCGCCGTGAAGAAGGTCGTCAACGCGATCGCAGCGAAAGACAAGACGGCCGCCGAGGCCGCCTACAAGACCGCCGAACCGATCCTCGATCGCGAGTCGAGCCGCGGCCTGATCCACAAGAACAAGGCTGCCCGTCACAAGAGCCGCTTGAGTGCGCATATCAAGGCGCTGGCGTAAGCCAAGCCTAAACAGATTGCCAAAAAGGCCGGCGCATGCCGGCCTTTTTGTTTTTCCGATTCTCCGTGTGTCCACAGGGAAATCGACGCGGAAACGCACGGACTTCACGCGTCCTCGCTCCGCGACTCCTCCGCTGCCTCGGCGCGCAGCCGGTCGAAGAAGTCCTGGATCTTCAGCGCCACTTCCCACGTGCCCTCGCGTGCGATCGCCGAGACGAGGAACCACGGCTGCTTCCACTTGAGCCTTTTCACCAGTGCCTTGGCGAGCTTCTGGCGCTCGTCCTCGGGCACGAGGTCGGCCTTGTTGAATACGAGCCAGCGCGGACGCTCGAGCAACTCCGCGTCGAATTTCTCCAGCTCCGCCTCGATCGCGCGCACCTGCTCGACCGGGTCGGTCTCGTCATCGAGCGGCGCGACATCGACCAAGTGCAGCAACAACCGCGTGCGCGAGACATGCTTGAGGAACTGGATGCCAAGCCCGGCGCCGTCCGCCGCACCCTCGATCAGGCCCGGGATATCGGCGATGACGAAGCTCTGGTCGGTGCCGATGCGCACGACGCCGAGATGCGGTTGCAAGGTCGTGAACGGGTAATCGGCGACGCGCGGCGTTGCGGCCGAAACGGCGCGAATGAAAGTCGACTTGCCTGCGTTCGGAAAGCCGAGCAGACCGACGTCGGCGAGCACCTTCAGCTCGAGGCGCAGTTCGCGCGTCTCGCCTTCGGTGCCCGGCGTGGCCTTGCGCGGCGCACGGTTGGTCGAGCTCTTGAAATTGACGTTGCCAGCGCCGCCGCGGCCACCTTGGGCAACCTTGATGACCTGGCCGTGATGGGTCAGGTCGCCGATCGTTTCGTCGGTATCGACGTTGATCACGGAAGTGCCGACCGGCACGCGGATGACCTTGTCCTCGCCGGCCTTGCCGGCCATCTGCCGGCCCATGCCGTTCTCGCCGCGCTGCGCACGGAACACGCGGTCATGGCGGAAATCGACCAGGGTGTTGAGACCTTCGTCGGCGACGACAAACACGCTGCCGCCCTCGCCGCCGTTGCCGCCGTCAGGGCCGCCGAACGGAATGAATTTTTCGCGCCGGAAACTCACGCAGCCGCTGCCGCCGCTGCCGGCGTGGACGGTGATTTCGGCTTCGTCGACGAATTTCATTGGATGGCGAGGGACTGTGCGAGGGAAAAGCAAGTATAGAACGCCGCCATTCCCATGTTTCTGACGGGAACGAACAGCAGAAGCTACAGAAAAACAAAGCCCCGCTCGAGGCGGGGCTCTGTCGAATTGCTGGCGCGCGAGGTTTAGCCTGCGACCACGCTGACCGTGCGACGCTGCTTGGCGCCCTTGACCGCGAAATCGACCTTGCCGTCGACCAGCGCGAACAGCGTGTGATCGCGACCAATGCCGACGCCGGTACCCGGATGGAACTGGGTGCCGCGCTGACGCACGATGATGTTGCCGGCTTCGACGGCCTGTCCGCCGTAGATCTTCACGCCGAGGTATTTCGGGTTCGAGTCGCGGCCGTTACGGGTACTGCCGCCTGCCTTTTTATGTGCCATGACTGATTGCTCCTCTTAGCCCGAAATGCCGGTGATTTCGATTTCGGTGAAATGCTGCCGGTGACCCATCTGCTTCATGTGGTGCTTGCGGCGGCGGAACTTGATGATGCGGATCTTGTCGAGACGGCCGTGCGCGACGACCTTGGCTGCGACCGAGGCACCGCTGACGGTCGGCGCGCCGACCTTGATGCCGTCGCCCGAACCGAGCAGCAGGACCTGGTCGAAATTGACCGCGGCGCCGACGTCGGCTTCGAGTTTTTCTACGCGCAGGGTTTCCCCCTGCGCGACGCGGTATTGCTTACCGCCGGTGACGATGACTGCGTACATTGGGCATTCCTCTGTAGTTATTTTGGCTTCTGCCGTACAAAGACAGCCGCGAAATATAACCTTTTCAGGGGATTACCGTCAACCGGCGGCTCGTCTAACCGCCAATCCCGGCCTCAAAGTGTAGCGAGCGAAGGCAGTTCGCGGGCGCGCGGAGCGCAGGAACCGCAGTGTACAGTCGAGTACATGAGGATTCCGAGCACCGTACGCACGCGAAATGCCGAGCGCAGTAGCTTTGAGGGCGGGATTTATTCGACCTCGAGCTCGATGCCGCCAACCACCCCGGCCACAAGGTTGTAGACGAACGCGCCGATCGCCCCGCCGATGAAGCCGAAGATGCCGTAAAGAATCGGCAAGAAGATGACTGCACCGATGCCGCCGATCATGCCGGCTGCCCCCGCGCCGCCGCCCATCTTGGCGAACATCGAGCCGAACACGAGGAAGAACAACCCGGCGAGCAGCCCGAATGCCGCCATGAGGGCGCCCTGGAAGATCGCGAGCTTGAGTACGTTGATGCGTTTGATGACCATGTCTTTTCCCCGAAAAATGAATGGATGCGCAACAGCGTCGCAACCTTAGCGCCGAACCCTTTCGCACGCAATCGCAAGCCTGCTGACACGCCCTGTCAGCAGCGCTCCGGCCGCGCCGCCTTGAATTGCAGCGATGCTGGCACCATGCCTCTTGCCCGCGAACGTCTCGCCAGTCGAGACGACGTTGCGTTGAAATCGTCCGTGCCGCGACTTGACCGGCGCGTTATAGTACTCAGTCGTTCTGAACCCCCACGAGCCATGGACACGATCTGCATCCGCGGCGCACGCACGCACAACCTCAAGAACATCGATCTCGACCTGCCGCGCGACAGCCTGATCGTGATCACCGGCCTGTCGGGCTCGGGCAAATCCTCGCTCGCCTTCGACACCATCTACGCCGAAGGCCAGCGCCGTTATGTCGAATCGCTGTCGGCGTACGCACGCCAATTTCTTTCAGTGATGGAGAAGCCCGACGTCGACCACATCGAGGGCTTGTCACCGGCGATCTCGATCGAGCAGAAGTCGACGTCGCACAATCCGCGCTCGACGGTAGGCACGATCACCGAGATCTACGATTACCTGCGCCTGCTGTTCGCGCGCGTCGGCACCCCGCGCTGTCCGGACCACGGCATCCCGCTCGAAGCGCAGATCGTGAGCCAGATGGTCGACGCCACGCTGGCGATGAATCCCGAGCGCCGCTACATGCTGCTCGCGCCGATCGTGCGCGAGCGCAAGGGCGAGCATCTGCAGGTATTCGAACAATTGCGCGCGCAGGGCTTCGTGCGTGCACGCGTCGACGGCGTGCTGCACGAACTCGACGCGGTGCCCGCGTTGGCGTTGCGCCAGAAGCATACGATCGAAGCGGTGATCGACCGCTTCCGCCCGAGCGAGGAGATCAAGCAGCGCCTCGCCGAATCGTTCGAAACGGCGTTGCGCCTCGGCGACGGCATCGTGCTCGTGGTCGATCTCGACGACGAGAAGGCCAGCCCGACGATCTTCTCCTCACGTTATTCCTGCCCGGTTTGCGACTACTCGCTGCCCGAGCTCGAGCCGCGCCTGTTCTCGTTCAACTCGCCGGTCGGCGCGTGCCCGAGTTGCGACGGCCTCGGCGTGACCCAGGTGTTCGATCCCGCGCGCGTCGTCGTGCACCCGAACCTGTCGCTCGCCGCCGGTGCCGTGCGCGGCTGGGACCGGCGCAACATGTACTACTTCCAGATGATCATGTCGCTGGCTCGACACTACGGCTTCGACATCGACTCAGCATGGGAAACGCTGCCCGAAAACATCCGCAAGGCCGTGCTGTTCGGCTCGGGCGAAGAGCAGATCACGTTCCGCTATCTGACCGAAACCGGCGGTGCGGTGACGCGCAAGCACAAGTTCGAAGGCATCGTGCCGAACCTCGAGCGGCGCTACAAGGAAACCGAGTCGCCCGCCGTGCGCGAGGAACTGGCCAAGTTCATCAGCGAACGCCCCTGCCCCGACTGCCAAGGCCAACGCCTCAACCGCAGCGCGCGCAATGTGTTCGTCGGCGACAGCAACCTGCCCGCGCTGACCGCGCTGCCGATCGACCAGTCGCAAGCGTTCTTCGACGTGCTCAAGCTCGCCGGCTGGCGCGGCGAGATCGCGGCGAAGATCGTCAAGGAGATCCGCGAGCGCCTGAAATTCCTCGTCGACGTCGGTCTTGACTATCTGACGCTCGACCGCCAGGCCGATTCGCTCTCTGGCGGCGAAGCGCAGCGCATCCGTCTCGCCTCGCAGATCGGCGCGGGCCTCGTCGGCGTTATGTACGTGCTCGACGAGCCCTCGATCGGCCTGCACCAGCGCGACAACGAGCGCCTGCTCGGCACATTGACGCGGCTGCGCGACCTCGGCAACACGGTCATCGTCGTCGAACATGACGAGGACGCGATCCGCATCGCCGACCACATCGTCGACATCGGCCCCGGCGCGGGCGTGCACGGCGGCGAAATCGTCGCGCAAGGCAAGCTCAAGGACGTGCTCGAAGCGAAGCGCTCGCTGACCGGGCAGTACCTTTCCGGCAAGCGCGGCATCGAGGTGCCGAAGAAGCGCCATGAGTTCGATCCGCAGGTCGTGCTGCACATCAAGGGCGCGTCGGGCAACAACCTCAAGAATGTCGACCTGGAAATTCCAGCGGGCTTGTTCGTCTGCGTCACCGGCGTCTCCGGCTCGGGCAAGTCCACGCTGATCAACGACACGCTGTTCCGCCACACCGCGGCCGAGCTCAACGGCGCGAACGAGAAGCCGGCACCGTTCGAGAAGGTCGAGGGCTTGGAACTGTTCGACAAGGTCGTCGACATCGACCAGTCGCCGATCGGGCGCACACCGCGCTCGAATCCCGCGACCTACACCGGCCTGTTCACGCCACTGCGCGAGCTGTATTCGCAAGTCCCGGAAGCGAGAGCACGTGGCTACCAGCCGGGGCGCTTCTCGTTCAACGTCAAGGGCGGCCGCTGCGAAGCCTGCGAAGGCGACGGCATGATCAAGGTCGAGATGCACTTTCTGCCCGACGTCTACGTGCCCTGCGACGTCTGCCACGGCAAGCGCTACAACCGCGAGACACTCGAGATCCACTACAAAGGCTACACGATTTCCGACGTGCTCGACATGACGGTCGAGGACGCGCTCAAGTTGTTCGAGCCCGTGCCGGCGCTTGCGCGCAAGCTCGAAACACTGATGGACGTGGGCTTGTCGTACATCAAGCTCGGCCAGAGCGCGACGACACTATCGGGTGGCGAGGCGCAACGCGTAAAGCTGTCGCGCGAACTGTCCAAGCGCGACACCGGGCGCACGCTCTACATCCTCGACGAGCCGACCACCGGCCTGCACTTCCACGACATCGAACAGTTGCTCAAGGTACTGCATCGCCTGCGCGATGACGGCAACACCGTGGTCGTGATCGAACATAACCTCGACGTGATCAAGACCGCCGACTGGGTGATCGATCTCGGCCCCGAAGGCGGGCATCGCGGCGGCCAGATCATCGCGACCGGCACACCGGAGGATATCGCCAGGAACGAAGCGTCACACACGGGTCGGTTCCTTGCGCGCGTACTAGGCAGCGGCAACAAGAAGAGGAAGGCCGCATGAACGAGGCGACGAAACCCGCCTTGCGCAAGATCGCCGAAGTCACGATTGCCCTGCGCTGGGGCGACCAGGACGCGTTCGGCCACGTCAACAACGCGATGTACCTGCGCTATCTCGAGGACGCACGCGTGCGCTGGCTGGCCGACCTCGTCGACGATTGGGATCGCGGCAACGGCAGCAAGCCGATCATGGCCGCCGTGCAGGCCAACTACCGCCGCCCGCTGACCTGGCCCGGCGAGATCGTCGTGCAGTTGTTCTGCGAGAGGCTCGGCAACAGTTCGGTTACGATCGCGCACCGCATCGTCGATGCCCGGGACGCGTCCGTGCTCCACATGGACGGCAATGTGGTCATGGTCTGGATCGATCCGGCAACGGGTAAATCGACAGCGTTGCCTGAAGCGATCCGCGCCGCCTGCGCGTAGTGCTTCCCTTCCCCCCGCTGGAGGAAGGAAGAAAAATCTACGGTGCCGTGTCGCGCACGACGAAATTGGCCGTGGTGCCCTCGCCCGGCTTCGCGGCAATGTGGATTTTTATACTTCCCCCCGATTTTGGCTCGCCCTTCGGCCGCATCAGCATCAGATGCTTGCCGCCGGGCGCGAGAACGACGCTCGCTCCCGCTGCGATTTCGATCGAGCCGAGCGCGTTCATCCGCGCAACGCCGTCGATCTCGATACTTTCGTGCAGCGACACATCGCCGAACGCCTCGCTGTCCGCACCGATCACCGTCAGTGGCGCATCGCCGGTGTTGCGCAGCGTGGCATAGCCCGCCAGCATCATCGCCCCCGGCGGCGCGGTGCGAATCCACGCACCGGTCACTTCGAGGCGCCCCGCTGCCGACGCGGCCTCGATCGATGCCAGCGCGAGCACCATCAGCGTGATCAATCGACGCATCGGAAACATTCCTTGCGGGGTTTCTCGCTATGATAGCCCGCGTGACCTTCACTGCACGGACCGCGACCATGCGCCGCACGATATTCGCCGTTTCCCTGGCCGCCGGAATCGCCGCCACGGCCAGCGCGCAAGCGCCTTCGTCACGCTACGCGCTGTCGATCTACAGCGCGCAGGCGAACAACGGCGACGGGCTGTTCGAAACCGCCACCGAGGCTAGCGCGGACAATGTCGGCGGCTACGCCGTCGTGCGCGACCGGCGCCAGTTCAATTTCAATCCCGGCAACAACGCCATCGAAGTGCGCGAGGTGGCACGCTGGCTCGACCCCTCGGCGCTCAGCGCACGTTTTGTCGAACCCGGCGATGCGACGATCGTCAGTCAGCGTTTCGACGACCAGACGTTGTCGTTCGACGCGCTCGTCCAGCGTCAGATCGGCCATCCGGTCGAGATCGCCGGCAACGGTGCAAATCCCGTGGCGGCGGCAATCAGCGGCACGCTGCTGTCGAACAACGGCGGCCTCACCGTGCAACTGGCCGACGGTCGCGTGACCACGGTGACCGACTACAGCCGCGTGACCTTCCCCGACCTGCCCAAAGGCATGTCGGCCACACCGGCGCTGCATCTCGACGTCAACGCGAAGCAAGGTGGCCCGCGCGGTATCGAACTCGTCTATCCGACCCAGGGTCTGGCTTGGCGCGCCGAGTATTCGGGCTGGATCGGCGCAGGCAGCGACTGCAAGCTGACCTTGTCCGGCTGGGCGCTGATCGCCAACCGCAGCGGCGCGAGCTATCGCGGCGCCCAGGTCAAGCTGATCGCCGGCTCACCGAACCGGGTCGCGCAGCAGAGCGGGCCGCGCCCGGTGATGATGGCGAAAGCAGGTGCCGCCGCACCTGTCGCGGCCGAAAGCGGCACGGTCGGCGACTACCACGAGTACACGATCGACACGCCGCTCGACCTCGTCGACAACGGCCTGCAGCGCGTCGCCCTCTTTCCCGACACGCCGCTCGCATGCCAGCGCCAATACCTGTTCGAAGCGACGCATTTCCGCGCGAATCCCGGCATGGCGCCGATTACCGAACGCAGTTACGGTGCAAGCGGCACGCAGCCGGTACGCTCGACGCTCGCATTCCGCATCGATCGCGCGATGCCGGCCGGACGCGTGCGCATGCTGCAGGCGGCCAACGACGGCGCGCCCGAATTCGTCGGCGAAGACCAGATCGGTCATACACCGAAGAACGAGCCGCTCGCATTGCAACTCGGCGACGCCTTCGACCTGCGTGGCGAACGACGCCAGACCGACTTCGCGATCGACAAGAATCAGCGCAGCTTGAACGAGACGTTCGCGCTGCGCGTGAGCAACGCGGGCGACGCCAGCAGGATTGTTCTCGTGCGCGAACACCTGTATCGCTGGACGCAATGGAACATCACCCAGTCTTCGGCGAAATACGAGAAGAAGAATTCCGACACGGTCGAGTTCAAGCTCGACGTGCCCGCGAACGGCGAGGCGACGGTGACCTATACCGTGCAGTACCAGTGGACCGAATCATTCAAGTGACGCGCGAGGATGCGCATCGCTCCTGCATGGATGTGTCGGCAACACAGAACTCAAATTCGAAAACCGCATGCTCGAACAGCTCCGCCACGATGACATCCTCGAACTGCGCCTCGCGCGTCCGCCGGTCAACGCCTTCGACCTCGAACTGAGTCGCGCGTTGCGTGAAGCAATCGTCGCCGCGCCTGACGGCCGCGCGCGAGGCATCGTGCTGAGCGGTCGGCCAGGCATGTTCAGCGCCGGCCTCGACGTCGCCGCGGTGCTCGAACTCGACGCGGCCGGACGCATGGCCGAGCTGTGGCGCGAATACTCCACGCTGTGCCGCGCGATCGCCGCATCGAGCGTGCCGATCGTCGTCGCGATCGCCGGCCACGCGCCGGCCGGCGGCGCGGTCCTGGCAACGTTTTGCGACTATCGCGTGATGGCGCGCGGGGCATTCCGCATCGGCCTCAACGAAACCCAGGTCGGCCTGTCCGTGCCACCCGAAATCCAGACCGGGTTGCGCCGCCTGGTCGGCGCCTATCGCGCCGAGCGTCTGATGGTCGCGGGCGCCATGGTCGATCCGGACGAGGCGCTGCGCATCGGCTTCGTCGACGAACTGGCCGAAGCCGACGACGTGGCCCCGCGCGCGTTCGCCTGGCTGCGCGCTTTGCTCGCGTTGCCGCCACAGGCGATGGCCAAGACCCGCGCGATAGCGCGTGCGGACCTGGTGACCGCATTCGATGCCGCATACCGCAGCGACGTCGACGCCTTCGTGCGCGACTGGTTCGGCGACGAGTCGCGCACGACACTCAAGGCCGTGCTGGCAAAGTTGAAGTCGAAGTAGGCGCGACGAGCCGTCGGCCTATGCCGCACCGCGTTCAATCGGATTGGCAGGGTCGGAAATCCAACCGCTCCACGACGGCGCGTAGACGCGCGATCCATGCAGTCCCGCGATTTCGAACGCAAGCAGATTCTGGCAGGCGCTGACCCCGGAACCACAACTGTGGACCACCGTCGCGGGCGCATGCGCGCCGATCACGGCGAGCAATTCCTCGCGCAATTCCGCGGCCGGCTTGAAGCGGCCATCTGCGCTGAGGTTTTCGCTGAGAGGGCGATTCAGCGCGCCGGGGATATGGCCAGCGACCGGATCGATGGGCTCGACCTCGCCGCGGAAACGCGCCGCGGCGCGCGCGTCGAGGACCACGGCTGCCGCGCGTTCGCGCAGCGCGTGCAACTCGTCCGTGTATACAATTTCGTTCTTTGCAAATTCGACAGCGACCACGGTCGCCGTGCGCGGCGGCGTTGTCGCCTCGACCGGCAACCCGGCTCGCTGCCATGCTCCCCAACCACCATCGAGCACAGCGGCGTTGCGCGCGCCAACGAGGCGCAGCATCCACCACAGCCGTGCTGCAGCGAGCGCGCCGCCGGCATCGTCGTAGGCGACGACCTGTGTTTGCCGCGTCCAACCCCAGCGCGCGAGTACCGCGGAAAATGCCGTTGCATCGGGCAGCGGATGGCGGCCGAGGCCGGGCTTGGACAGATCGGAAAGGTCGCGATCGAGGTCCGCGTAGACGGCACCCACAACGTGCGCTTCGTTGTAATCGCGCTCGCCGCGGCCCGGATCGCGCGCGCCGGAAGATGGATTGGCCAGATCGAAGCGGCAGTCGACAACGAGCAGATCTGCGTCGCCGAGTCGCGCGGCGAGATCGGTGGCGGAAATCAGCGGCAAGCTATTCATGGCAAGGCAATCTCCAGGCGCTGCACGAAATTGAGCAGCATCGCCGCAGTCGCGCCCCAGATGCGCTGGCCGGCATACCAGAATTCGTGGATGTCGCGCTCCCTGCCCTGGTAGCTCATGCGCACGACATGCTTCTTCGACGGGTCGAGAAAATGTGCCAGCGGCACCTCGAACACTTCGGCGACCTCGCGCGGATTCGGCACGGCATGGTAGCCGGCATCGAGCCAGGCGACGACCGGCGTAATGCGGTAGCTCGAGATCGTTTCGAACGTGTCGAGATACCCGATCGGCTCGATCAGCCCGTGGTCGACGCCGATCTCTTCGTGGGTCTCGCGCAGCGCAGCGGCGATGGCATTCGCGTCGCCCGCATCGATCGCGCCGCCCGGGAAGCTGACCTGGCCCGCATGGTGATTCAAATCATCCGTGCGCCGGGTCAGCAGCACATTGAGGCCATCGTCGCGATTGATCAACGCGACCAGCACAGCGGCGGGACGGCGCACGCCGGCGCCGATCAGAAGACGCATGTCGTCGTGATTCCAGCCGTTCTCGGGCAACAGCGCGTCGAGCGGTCGCACGCCGCGCAGCACGCGTTCGCGCAAGTCGGCCGCGGCGAGAGCAGATATCACGCGGCAGGCCTCGCTTGCGCACGTTGCGGCAACACCTCGTCCATCAAGCGCGTGCGTTCCGCATCGTCCAGCGAACCCCAGCGCGCGATCTCGTCGATGTTGCGATGGCAGCCCTCGCAATGCCCGCTCGCATCGAGCACGCAAACGCCGATGCACGGCGTCAGGATCGCTTTCGGCGGCGGGCTTTTCCAGGAAAACATGCTCTGTATACGATGGCGTCGAATCCCTAAAACATCAACGCCGCGACGAGCGCGGCGTTGAGTTCTTGCGATTCGCTTCTTCTTACGGCTTGACGTCCATGAGCTTGAGCTCGAAAACGAGTGCCTCGTCCGGACCGATGCGGCGACCGTCGCCGCGCTCGCCATAGGCCAGGTCGGACGGCACGTAGACGCGCCAGTAGTCGCCGATCTTCATCAGCGGCAGTACTTCCTGCCAGCCCTTGAGCACTTCGTTGACCTTGAACTTGAACGGCTCGCCGCGCGCGAACGAGGAGTCGAGCTCCTGGCCATTGAGCAGCGACAGGCGGAAATTCGCGGTCACTTCGCTTTGCAAGGTCGGGTGCTTGCTGCCGGTGCCGTCCTCGATCACGACATACTGCACGCCACTCGGCAACGACTTCACGTTCGGCTTGCTCTTGTTCTCGGCGAAGAAGCGCTGCGCCTTGGACTTGTTCTCGGAAGAGAGCTTGTCGTACTCGCTCTTGGCCTTGCTGTACTGCTCGTACTGGAAGCGGCCGAGCACATCGCGCATCGTTTCTACGGCGACGGTCGGCTGGCGCTTGGCGTAGCCGTCCTGCAGCGCCTTGATGACCTGATTGATGTCGACGTCGACTTTGCGGCCAGCGAGATCGTCGCCGATCTGGAAGCCGAGCGCATAGGAAAGATTCGGCCGATCGGCCGCGGTCAGCGGCGGCGGCGGCTTCTGCTGCTGCGCAGCCGCCGGAGCGGCAGCGGGCGCGGCTGCGGCCGCAGGCTTGCTGTCCTGTGCGGAGAACGCGGAACCGGCGACGAGCACGCCCGCCGCGATGAGACCCAGATGCAACTTCATGCAAACCTCCAGAATGAAAATCCCACGCGAACGCCCGAGAAAATACGGCGCCCGAAGCAAACCTGCGCGAAAGCCGGGCATTCTACCCGAGCCAGCCGATGCCAGCCAGCGATACTACGGGAGCCGCCTGAACAGGGGCTGTTCAGGTGTGTATTTGCTTGTGCATTCGCCCACGAATGAGAAAATCGCGAGGCCAGCATTTGTTTATGCGCTCGTCCTCGAGCGCGAGAATCACAAAGCCGCCATCCTTGGCGGCATTTCGATTAACTTTTGCGATCATCCGTGATCGCGAAAATCAAAAAGCGACCGTCCTTGGCCGCACTCTTCAACAAAAAGCGAGTTCTTCATGGCCTATCGAAATCTGCTTGTCGACGACCGTGGCGCGGTGCGCCGCATCACGATCAACCGCCCGGACAAGCTCAATGCGCTCAACCGCGAAACGATTAACGAACTCGGCATCGCGTTCGGCCAGGCCAAAGCCGATGACGCGGTGCGCGTCGTGATCCTCGCCGGCAGCGGCGAAAAGGCCTTCGTCGCCGGCGCAGACATCGCTGAGCTCACCACGCTCACGCCCCTGCAAGCACAGGAAACCGCGCGCCGCGGCCAGGCGATGATGCTCGGCGTCGAACGCCTCGGCAAACCGGTGATCGCGCGCATCCAGGGCTTCGCTCTGGGCGGCGGCCTCGAACTGGCGATGTGCTGCCACCTGCGTATCGCCGGCGACAGGGCCAAGGTCGGCCAGCCCGAGATCAACCTCGGTGTCATTCCGGGCTTCGGCGGCACCCAGCGCCTGCTGCGGCTCGCCGGACGCAGCGCCGCGCTCGAGCTGTGCCTGACCGGCATGCCGATCGACGCGGCGCGCGCGCACGCACTTGGCGTGCTCACGCGCGTCGTCGCACAGGAAGAACTCGACGCGGAAATCGACAAGCTCGCCGACCAGCTCGCCGCGAGCGCGCCGCACGCCATCGCCGGCATCCTCGATGCGATCCTGATCGGCGGCGAATGCGGTATCGAAGCCGGCCTCGACTACGAGACACAGGCGTTCGGCCTCGCCTTCTCGACCGAGGACATGCGCGAGGGAACGAAGGCGTTTCTCGAGCGGCGCAAGCCCGTTTTCACCGGCAAGTAAGGGCTCGATTCACCGAGCCCAGGTCGTTGCAAAAGCGCCGCCGCCCTAGTCGTGCCCGCCGCGGTATTTCTTCTCGCCCGCCGTCACCCGCATATCGAGCCGGTTCTGCTGTGTCGGCAGCGGGCAGGTCGCAAAAGGCGTGAACGCGCACGGCGGGTTGTAGGCCTTGTTGAAGTCGAGAATCAGCTTGCCGTCCTTCGGCATGGCGGCGTAGAGGAAGCGTGCGGCGCCGTAGGTTTCCTTGCCGCTGGTGCGATCGGCGAAGACGAGGAACAGCTCGGTGTCGCCGGGGTTCTCAAGCATCGGCTCGACCTTGTAGGTCCTGCCGGCATGCTCGAACGTTGCCGCGCCCGGTACAGTGACCTTGTCGATCTGGCCGAGGATGTTCGCCTCCTCGATCTGGTGCGGCGGATCGTAGGCTTCCCATTTCGCTTCGACGCGCCAGGAAGGATCGATGTCGAAGCGATCGATGCCGGCAAAATGCACGCGCGTGTCGGCTGCGCTGTCCTTGATGCGCAGGCCGAACTTGTCGTCGCGTTTGATCAGGTAGAAATTGACCGTGCCGAAGCTGACCGTAGTCGGCTTCTCGTGGCTGTCGTCGGCGAGTTCGGCACCGGGCTTTTTCTCGCCATCGATCTTCGCCTCGGTCGCGCGCGGATCGAGCGAGAACGTAGCTTTGCCGCGGTCGAGCACGATATTGCCGAGGTGCGGTGGCGCTTTGGCGATCACGATGGCATTGTCCTTGGCCGAGCCGATCGTGTTCGTGCCCTCCTTGAGCCACTCCAGGCCGACCAGGCTGAGCCAGCCATTTGGCGACTTCAGTCTCTCGACGCGCTTGGCCTGCCAGGTTTCGATTTCCTTGCGATAAGCCGCGTCATCACTGCCGGTCGCAGCAGCGGCACCCGTTGTCAACATGGCAGTCATCAACACGATTCCCAAATAGCGCATCGCAAAATTCCGGTTGGTTGAATGTCGTCACCGACGCGGCTTAGCGTCCGCGCAGGAACATGCGGTCGAGGTCGGCAATCGAGAGCTGCACCCAGGTCGGCCGGCCATGGTTGCATTGCCCCGATCGCTCGGTCGCCTCCATCTCGCGCAACAATGCGTTCATTTCCGGCAGAGTCAAGCGCCGGTGCGCGCGTACCGAGCCGTGGCAGGCCATCGTCGACAGCATATCGTTATGCGCTTCCTGCAAGCGCCGCGTCGTACCGTGCGCGGCGAAATCGGCGAGCACGTCGCGCACGAGCGCGCCGACGTCCGCGCCTTCGAGCAGGCCTGGATAACGCTTGATCGTCACGCTCTGCGGCCCCGCACGCACGATCTCGAAACCGAGTAGCGCAAGTTCGTCCGCATGATCCTCGACCACAGCCGCTTCGCGCGCGCTGACCGCGAGCGCCAACGGCACCAGCAGAAGTTGCGCACGGATGCCGTCGGTCGCCTGCGCCGCCTTGAGCTTTTCGTAGGTGATGCGTTCGTGCGCGGCGTGCATGTCGACGAGGATCAGGCCCTGCGCGTTTTCGGCGAGCACGTAGATGCCGGCAAGCTGGGCCAGTGCATAGCCGAGTGGCGGCACGTCACCCTGCGATGAAGGCAATGCCGCGTCGTTCGCCGCCGACGCATCGCTGGCGTGGTCGGCGCCGCGCGACTTGTCCGCGCCACCTGCGAGCAGAGCGAGGTAATCGACGCGCGGTTCGCGCACGCCAAGGTTCAATCCGGCCTGGCCGCGCCATGCAGCCGGCGCGACAGGTGCGTAGTTCGCCACCTGCGCTGCACGCATCGCGGTATCGAATGACGATACTTGCTGATTCGATTCGACCGGAATCGGCGAAGTACCGGCAATCACAGAGGTGACCGAACCCGCGCGCGTCTGTGCCAGCGCCTCGTGCAGGGTGCGGTACAGGAAATCGTGTACGAGCCGGCTCTCGCGGAAACGCACCTCGGACTTGGCCGGATGCACGTTGACATCGACGATCGCCGGATCAAGTTCGAGGAACAGCACATAGGCCGGATGGCGGCCGTGGTAGAGCACGTCGGCATAGGCCTGGCGCACGGCATGGGTGACGACCTTGTCGCGCACGAGGCGGCCGTTGACGTAGAAGTACTGCTGGTCGGCCTGGCTGCGCGAAGCTGTCGGCAGGCCGACCCAACCCGAAAGGCGCAAGCCGGCACCGGCATGGTCGACACGCAGGCTCTGCGCCGGGAAGTCTTCGCCGAGTATTTCCGCAAGGCGCACCGCCATCGCCGCCTCGCTTTGCGCGGGACGCATCAGACGCGAAGGCTTGCCGTTGTTCGTCACCCGGAATTCGATCCGCGGCCGCGCCAGCGCCAGAGACTTGACCAACTCCTCGATATGCCCGAATTCGGTGCGCTCCGCGCGCAGGAACTTGCGCCGAGCCGGCACGTTGTGGAACAGGTCGCGCACTTCGATCGTGGTGCCCGCCGGATGCTGCGCCGGCCGCGGCACCGAGGTCTGCCCCGCTTCGACTTCGATGCGCGACGCCGTGTCGGCCTCGCGCGCTTTCGACCCGTCTTCATTTTTCACTTCGCGAGGACGCGACGTGATGGAAAAACGCGACACCGACGCGATCGACGGCAATGCCTCGCCGCGGAAACCGAGCGTGCGCACGTGCTCGAGATCCTCGAGCGAGGCGATCTTGCTCGTCGCATGCGGCGACACCGCGAGCGGCAATTCGTCGGCGGCGATGCCGGCGCCATCGTCGCGCACGCGGATCAGGCGCGAGCCGCCGTCCTCGATGTCGATTTCCACGCGTGTCGCGCCCGCATCGAGACTGTTCTCGACGAGTTCCTTGACGACGGAAGCGGGCCGCTCGATGACTTCGCCCGCGGCGATCTGGTTGACGAGTTCCTGCGGAAGCTGACGGATGCGCGGCATCCGTCCATCATAACTCGGCGCTCAACTGCGCGGCACGCGCGCCAGCGCGATACCCTCAGCGGAAGAGTCGTCGCTGTCTTCGACTTTGCGCGAGGCGAGGCGCTCGGGCTTGTTCTTGTCCGCGGCGACCGCGAACTGCGTGCCCGGCGGTGGGGTCGATTGCAGGTAGGTGCGCATGCCGTTGAGGATCGCGGTCGCGAGCAGTTCGCGCTGCTCGGGATTGTTGAGCCGGCGCTCTTCTTCCGGATTGGTGATGAATGCGGTCTCGACGAGAATGGAAGGCACGTCGGGCGAGCGCAGCACGACGAAGTTCGCTTTCTCGACATAGCCGCGATGAGTCGGCCCGAGCTTGCCGATCGCGCGCAGCACCTGCTGCGCGACCGCACCGCTTGCCTCGATCGTCGAGCTTTGCGACAGATCGAGCAGCACCGCAGCGAGCGTATTGTCCTTGCGGTCGAGCTTGACCCCGCCGACGAGGTCGGAATTGTTCTCGCGATCGGCAAGGAAACGCGCTGCTTCGCTGGTCGCGCCGCGCGGCGACAGCATCCACACCGAGGAACCGCGCGCATCGCTGGAAGTGAACGCGTCCGCATGAATCGATACGAACAGGTCGGCCTTCATCTCGCGCGCCTTGTGGTAGCGGTCCTCAAGGCCGACGTAGTAATCGCCGTCGCGCGTCAGCACGGCGCGCATGCCCGGCGTCTTGTCGATCTGGCGTTTGAGTTCGCGCGACACCATCATCGTGATGTTCTTTTCCTGGGTGCCCGCGTTGCCTTTCGCGCCCGGATCATTGCCGCCGTGACCGGGGTCGATCATGACAACGACGTCGCGCGCCTTCGCCGGCGCGACGCGCGCGGACTTGACGACTTCGGCCTTGCCCTTGCCTTTCGGATACAGGTCGACGACGAGGCGATAGCCCTGGCCGCCGTCGGGCGGCATCAAGAAACTCTTGGGCCGCACGTCGGCCGCGAGGTCGAGCACGACGCGCAGGTCAGTCTTGTTCTGTGCACCGGTGCGCAGCGACTTGAGCAGACCCTTGCCGCCCGGCGCGGCGAAGCTCTCGGCCGCCGCAGAGTCGCGCAGGTCGAGCACGATGCGGTCGGGATTGGCGATCTCGAACAGCTTGTAGTCGACCGGGCCTGCGAGATCGAGGAACACGCGCGTGCGCTCCGCTTCGACCGCGATCTTCGCGGTCTTCAGGTCAGCTGCGGAGGAAAACGGCGTCAGCACCAGCAGCAATCCGCCGACGGTCAGGCGACGCAACGATTGGCACGGAATTCCCCACATGCCGCGAATTGAATCTCAAAGCATGAGAAAAATCAAGGATTTTTCTTTACAAATCCGAGTTCTAGATCATATTCCTGAATGACTACTAGAGATTGTGCTCAGCCCGAAGTCTGACCACTAAGGATGCCAAGCCAGCGCGCGCCGCGCGCTGTTTCTGATTCCAGCCGCAGCCGCCTTCTCGGGCCGGCATGCGCCAGATGCACGATCAAGTCCGGCGCGGGCAGCGCGTCGCCGCCGCGCTCCGGCCACTCGGCAAGCAACAGGAATCGCGCCACGGCCAGATCCGACAAACCGAGGAATTCCAGTTCCTCCGGCGCCGCGATCCGGTACAGGTCAAGGTGATGGATCGGCAGGCCGCGCACTTCATACGACTCGATCAGGCTGTAGGTTGGACTCTTGATCCGCGTGCCCACACCGAGCGCACCGAGCAAGGCACGCGCAAACGTGGTCTTGCCCGCGCCGAGGTCGCCACGCAGATGGATCACGCCGCCATCTTCGAGTCGCCCGGCGAGACGTTGTGCGAGCGCGACCAGTCCGGCCTCGTCCAGCTCGACTTCGTCCAACTCTGTTTTGAATCGGCCGCTCATGCCGCGGCAAAATTGTTGCGCAGGCGACGTAGTGGCCCGAGCAGATCGCTCGCGATCAGACCTGCTTCGCCGTCGCGCGCCGCAACGTCGCCTGCGCGCGCATGCAAGGCCACGCCCGTCCAAGCTGCACCCCACGCATCGAACCCCTGGGCGAGCAGGCTCGCGATCACTCCGGTCAGCGCATCGCCCATGCCACCCGTCGCCATGCCCGGGTTGCCCCAAGGACAGACGGCGATATCGCCGCCTGGATTCGCGATCAGCGTCCCCGCGCCCTTGAGCACGACGACTGCGTGATGCCGGCGGGCCAGCTCGCGTGCGGCAGCGAAGCGATCGCGTGCGATCGCTTCAATGTCGACGCCAAGCAGACGCGCTGCCTCGCCGGGATGGGGCGTCAATACGGCCTGCGCCGGCAGTGCCACACCGTCGTTCGCGAGCAGGTTCAACCCGTCCGCATCGAGCACCAGTGGCTTGCCGGCCGCGATCGCCGCATGCCAGAGCGCATGTCCCCAGGCGCGCCGACCGAGGCCCGGGCCGAGGGCGACCACGCTGGCGCGCTCGAGCAGCGGTTGCAATTCCTGGATGCCGGACACCGCGTGCACCATCAGCTCGGGACGTGCGGCATTGATCGCGGTGACATGTTCGGCCCGCGTCGCCACGCTGACGAGCCCTGCGCCCGTGCGCAATGCCGTTTCGCCTGCCAAGCGGATCGCTCCGCCCATGCCGTGATCGCCGCCCACGGCGAGCACGTGACCATAGCGCCCTTTGTGCCCGTCGCGCGCGCGCGGCGGCAGGACGGCGGCAATCATCGCGGTGTCGAGCAAACAGGTATCGCAAGACTCATTTGCGTGGATTTCTTTCGGCAGGCCAAGCGAATCAACGACCACATCGCCGGCGACGTCTGCGGCGACACCGGTGTGCAATCCGCGCTTGTCGGCGATGAACGTGACCGTCATCGTCGCCCGCACGACCGGCCCGGACGCAAATCCCGTGTCGGCGTCCAGCCCCGACGGCACATCGAGTGCCAGCACGGGCGCGGCGACCGCGTTCAACTTTTCGATCAGGTTGCGTGCGGCACCGTCGGCCGCGCGCGCAAGACCGATGCCGAACAGTGCGTCGACGTAGACATCGGCTTGCGGCCATTGCCCATCCGGCGGCAGAGCGGCGCCGCCGCGTGCACACCAATCCGCATGCGCCCGGGCAGCCTCGCTGCCTTCGCGTGGCGAACCAAGCGCGATCACGACCGCATCAAGACCTTCATCACGCGCGAGCCGGGCGACAACGTAGCCGTCGCCGCCGTTGTTGCCGACTCCGCAAAGGACGGCGATGCGGCGCGCACCGGGCCAGCGCAAGCGCAATTGGTCCCACGCGGCAGCGCCGGCCCGACGCATCAGCTCGTCGCCGGGAATTCGCAACGCATCGATCGCCATGCGTTCCAGTGTGCGCACCTGCGCAATGGTATGGAGCGGGTGACCGTTCATGCGAACAATTATACTTATGGTTATGCCCTCGCCCACCGACTACGTCGAACTCGCCGCGCGCATCAAGCGCTGGGGCGTGGAACTCGGCTTCCAGCAGGTCGGCGTCAGCGCAACCGATCTCGGCGCCGACGAAGCGCATCTGCTGAACTGGCTGGCCGCGGAGCGCCACGGCGAAATGGACTACATGCAGCGTCACGGCGTGAAGCGCAGCCGCCCTGCCGAACTCCACGACGGTACGCTGCGCGTGATCTCGGTGCGCATGGACTACGACCCGCCGCAGGCGCGCGACGCTTGGGAAGTGCTCGACGACCCCTCGCTCGCCTATGTCTCGCGCTATGCGCTCGGTCGCGATTACCACAAGCTGTTGCGTGCGCGCCTGCAGAAGCTCGCCGAGCGCATCGCCGCTGAAACCGGCCCGTTCGGCTACCGCGCGTTTGTCGATTCCGCACCGGTGATGGAAAAGGCACTCGCGCGCAACTCGGGCCTGGGCTGGATCGGCAAGCACACCAATCTGATCAACCACAGCGCGGGATCGTGGTTCTTTCTCGGCGAACTGTTCACCGACCTGCCGCTGCCGGTGGACGCCCCCGCAAGCGAGCACTGCGGCACCTGTACGCGCTGCATCGACGTCTGCCCGACCCAGGCCATCATCGCGCCGAACCAGCTCGATGCGCGTCGCTGCATTTCGTATCTGACGATCGAGCTGCGTGGTTCCATCCCGGTCGAATTCCGGCGCGCGATCGGCAACCGCATCTACGGCTGCGACGATTGCCAGCTCGTCTGCCCCTGGAACAAGTTCGCGCAGAAAAGCGCCGAACCCGATTTCATTGCGCGCCATGGCCTCGACAGCGCGACGCTGGTCGAGTTGTTTGCCTGGAGCGAGGAAGAGTTTCTGAAAAACACCGAAGGTTCGGCGATCCGTCGCATCGGCTACGAATGCTGGCTGCGCAATATCGCCGTGGCGCTCGGCAATGCACCGCACAGCGAGGAAGTCGTCGCCGCGCTATCCACGCGCAAGGAGCACCCCTCGGCATTGGTGCGCGAACACGTGCTGTGGGCGCTTACGCCGCCTGCTTCGGAATCGAATTCTTCGTGTGGCTGAGAGCGTTCTTGCGGTCGACGTAGACCAAGGTCGGCTTGAAGTTGGCGACCTCAGCTTCGTTCAACACGCCGTAGGCGCAGATGATGATGATGTCGCCCGGTGCGGCGCGATGCGCGGCGGCGCCGTTGATCGAGATGATGCCCGAGCCTTCGTCCGCGCGGATCGCGTAGGTCGAAAAGCGCTCACCGTTGTTGACGTTGTAGATGTGGATCTGCTCGTACTCGCGGATGCCGGAAATATCGAGCAGGCGCCCGTCAATCGCACAGGAACCTTCATAGTGCAATTCGGCGTGAGTCACCGTCGCCCGATGAATCTTCGCCTTGAGCATATTGAGCTGCATAACCGTCACCGTAGCAAAAAAACAACAAACTTCGTCAAATTCCGGGACTTCATCGCCGGCTTTAAGCTGCCGCACAGAGGTCGGCTTCAACGCCGACAGTCATTGCCGCAGGCGAAGCCTGTCGGCAATAACGCTAATTGTCTCGCGCTATTTGGGTGCATAGCAACAATCTGCAAGGTACCCCAGCACTTTCAATGGGATAGGCAAATCACACAGGCGAAAAAAAACCCTCAACTGAATCCAGTGAGGGTTTGTAAGTCAGAGTGACGATTACCAAACATGCGCCCTGCGTGCACTGGGGCAACGAGCTCGCGTTGCGAAAATCCCAATGACGGTGGTGACTTTACCACACGAAAAACTTTTTTGCTACAGGTTTGTGAGCAAATTTGTCGGGGGAACGTGATTCGCTTCAAACAATCTCCGGATGGGGGCATTCGGGTCGATCGGCATATTGTCTATGAGCCGCGTCTTGCCGAGCCGGGCCGCGATCAATGAGATCAATCCGTCACGCTGGCCGACGGCTGGCTCGAGCAGGGTTTGCGCCGAGCGCACGACGGCATAATCGGCAACGAAGCCCGCTTTTTCGAGAATCGACGCCGCCAGCCGCTCGACCTCGGCGATCGGCCTGCCCACGTTCACCTCGCCCTGCATGCCGAGCAGCACGGAATGAATCAGGCTGGCGCGATCGCGTTCCTCGGCCGACAGGTACTGATTGCGCGAACTCATGGCCAGTCCGTTCGCCTCGCGCACGATGGGCGCGCCGACGATCTCGATCGGCAGGCGCAGATCGCGCACGAGGCGCTCGATCACGAGCAGTTGCTGGTAGTCCTTGCGCCCGAACACGGCGACGTCGGGCTGGACGAGGTTGAACAGTTTCGTGACCACGGTGGCGACGCCGGCGAAATGGCCGGGGCGGCGCTCACCTTCGAGCGGCGCGGATACGACGGGCACTTCGACGCGCACGGTCTGATCGACGCCGAACGGATACATCTCCTCGACCGTCGGTGCGAACACCAGGTCGCAGCCGTGCGCCGCAAGCCCCGCTTGATCCTGGGCCAGCGTGCGCGGATAGCGAGCAAAGTCCTCGTTCGGCCCGAACTGGGTCGGATTGACGAACACGCTGGCTATGACACGGTCGACTTGCCTGCGGCACAAATCGATCAGGGAAAAATGCCCTTCGTGCAGATTGCCCATCGTCGGCACCAGGCCCACACGCGCGCCTTCGTGCCGCCATGCGGCGATGCGTGCGCGCAATTCCACTGCCGTGGCGACGGTATCCATCGTGCTCAGAACGAATGTTCGGGCGCCGGGAACGCACGGCTGCGCACGGCCTTCGCATAGGCTTTGATCGCGTCGAGAACCGAGCCCGAGCCGGCGAGAAAATCCTTGGAGAACTTCGGCCGCTTGCCAGGTGTGATACCGAGCATGTCGTAGATCACGAGCACCTGGCCGTCACAGTCGACGCCGGCGCCGATGCCGATCGTCGGGATGCGCAGTTCGGCGGTGATCGTCTTCGCCAGCGCCGCCGGCACGCACTCGAGCACGAGCAGCGAGGCGCCGGCTTGCTCGACCGCATGCGCATCGGCGATCAGGCGCTCGGCCGCCGACTTGGTCTTGCCCTGCACGCGATAGCCGCCGAACTTGTGCACCGATTGCGGCGTCAGGCCGAGATGCGCACAGACGGGTATCTGGCGACGGTCGAGCGCATCGATCACCTCGAGCACGTAATCGGCGCCCTCGAGCTTGACCATCGCCGCGCCCCCCTCGGCGACAAGGCGCGCGGACGAGCGCAGCGCGGTGTCGACGTCGCGATAGGTCATGAACGGCAGGTCCGCGATCAGCAGCGGCGTGGCCAGGCCGCGCTTCACCGCCGCGGTGTGGTAGACCATGTCGTCGAGGGTCACCGGCAGGGTGCTCTCGCGCCCCTGCACGACGTTGCCGAGGGAATCGCCGACGAGCACCGTATCGACGCCCGCCGCTTCACACTGCGCGGCGAAGCCGGCATCGTAGGCGGTCAGCATGACGATCTTCTCGCCGGCGGCCTTCATCTCGAACAACCGCGGCGCGGTGACGGGCGGCTTGGCAGCGGATTGGGGTTGGGCGGACATGGGGCGCTCGGCGGACGCGGGCCGCGTAGTGTATCGAATCGCCTAGATGCGTGGTGCGGCGCCGCAATTCAAGGGAGCCTCAAGTCGCGCTGTCCACCGGAGCGACGCCATGAGTCGCACCGGCTCGCGCCAACAGCTCACCTACCCGCCCTTGTCCTGGCACGGCGAGATCCGGCGCGATTTCGGCCAGCGGAACGAGCACGAAGGCGCGCTCGTGCAGGCGCGGATGCGGCACCTGCAGGTCGGCGCCCTTGATGCATCCGCTACCGTAGAGCAGCAGGTCGAGGTCGAGTACGCGCGGGCCGTTGCGCTCGCCGTCGCGGCGGCGACCAGCGCGCTGCTCGATCGCGAGCAACTCGCGCATCAGCGTCTGTGCGTCGAGCCCGGTTTCCAGCTGCGCCACCGCGTTGATGAAGTCCGGCTGCTCGACGCCTCCCCAGGGCGCGGTGCGATAGAGACGCGAGCGCGCGACGAGCCGCGTTTGCGGTAACGCATCCAGTTCGAGCAGCGCACGCTCGACCTGTCTGTCCGGGACGTCGAGATTGCTGCCGAGGCCGATGTAGGCGGTAACCACGGTGCTTCGACTACTCGGACGGCGCCTGCACGGCGTCACCGGGCGGCCGCTTGCGGCGACGGCGTGGACGTTTTTTCGGAGCAGCCGCGACGGCGTCGCTTGCGTCTTCGGTGGCGACGGCCGGTGCTGCCGGCATCGAGTTCATCTGCGCGGCCAAATCGTCGTGCTCCAGCGTCTGCGCCTGCGTCCACCACTCCGCCAGTGCGGCAGTCTCGGCGCTTTCGCCAGTGCGCAGGAGAAGAAAATCGTAGGCTGCGCGGAAACGCGGGTGCGCGAGCAGGCGGAACACGCGTTTCTTCTGCCTATTCTCGAAGCGCGGCTGCAGCGACCAGATTTCCTCGATCGCGAGCGCGAACCGACGCGGTATGGCGACGTGTTTCGACTGCTCGTTCATCACGAGGTTGCCGATGCGAATCCATGCCAGATTCATGTCCGTGCCGCGCGCAAGTTCCTTTTCGACCTGCGCCCGTACCGGCCCCCAGAGCAGGATCGCGAACAGAAACGCCGGCGTCACCGGCTTGCCCTCGGCGACACGCGCGTCGGTGTTGGCCATGCCCTGCTCGATCATCGCGCGGAACGTCGCGCCGCTACGGATCGCCAGTGCGCGCGCGGTCAAAGGATAGACGTCGGCGAGCAGACCGGAGGCATCGAGTGCGCGGAAGCTCTTCAGCCCGCTGCCGGCCATGAACATCTTCAGCGACTCGTCGAACAGTCGCGCTGGCGGTGCCTGCAGCAACAACTCGCCGAGCTCGTCGAACGGCGCACGCGCATCGGCCGCGATCGTGAACTCGAGTTTGGCCGCGAGGCGTACCGCGCGCAGCATGCGCACCGGATCCTCGCGATAGCGCAACACGGGATCGCCGATCAGGCGCAGCTCGCGCCGCATCAGATCCTCGTAGCCGCCGACGTAGTCGCGCACGGAGAAATCGGCGATGTCGTAATACAGCGCGTTGACGGTGAAGTCGCGGCGCACTGCGTCTTCCTCGATCGTGCCGTAGACGTTGTCACGCACGATGCGGCCGTCGACGACGTGGCGATCGCCGGTGCCGTCATCGCTGGAACCGCGGAACGTGGCGACCTCGACGATCTCGTTGCCGAACACGACGTGGGCGAGGCGGAAACGACGTCCGATCAGACGACAGTTGCGGAACAGGCGCTTGACGTCCTCGGGCGTGGCGTTGGTCGCCACGTCGAAATCCTTCGGCCGCCCGCCGAGCAGCAGGTCGCGCACCGCACCACCGACGAGGAAGGCGGAAAAACCGGCTTCGTTGAGGCGATAGAGCACGCGCAGTGCGCCCGAAGAAATGTTCTTGCGCGAGATCGTGTGCTGTTCGCGCGGAATGACGCGCAGATTCACCGCTACGGCGGCGCTGGGGCTGGATGGGACAGTCTCGGTCATTCTTGTTGTTTTCGGTTCTTCTTGCAGACAGCTGCGGACGCGTGGGCACCTGTTTCGCGGCCGGTGAAAACGATATACTAACGCGCTTGCGGCACAGACCCAATCCGCTCCCATCGTCTAGAGGCCTAGGACGGGGCCCTCTCAAGGCCTAAACAGGGGTTCGAATCCCCTTGGGAGCGCCAAAAAAACACTTTGGAGCTACTGCGCTCGGTAATTTGCGCGCGTACGGTGCTCGGATTGCTCATGTACCGTGAGTACACTCCGCATCCTGCGCTCCGTGCGCGCGCAAATTCCCTTCACTCGTTACGCTCGAAAGCGATTTTTGCCACGGTTGAGCGCCTTCGCTCGCGACGCTTCTAGCCGAAAAGCCGTTCTATCCAGCACAAAAAAGCACCTCTTATTCGATCATGCCTTTCGTCGTCACCGAAAACTGCATCAAGTGCAAGTACACCGACTGCGTGGAAGTCTGCCCGGTGGATTGTTTCCACGAAGGGCCGAACTTTCTCGTGATCGATCCGGAAGAGTGCATCGACTGCACGCTGTGTGAGCCGGAATGCCCGGCGAACGCGATCTATCCGGAAGACGACGTGCCGGCTGGCCAGGAGCAGTTCGTCCAGCTCAATGCGGAGCTTTCAAAGTCGTGGCCCGTGCTGACCGTACGCAAGGATGCTCCGTCCGATGCGAAGGAATGGGATGGCAAGCCGGACAAGCTGCCGCTGTTGGAGCGTTGAAACTCGATCCGAAATTGTCTTCCGCAAAATGAAAAAGGGCGCGACTTATTCGCGCCCTTCTTTTTTTGCCTCAATGCTTCGACACTCAGGACAAGCGTTCGCGCAAGGCCGCGATCACGCGCTGCGCGGCGGCTTCGCCCGACTTGTCGCCCGGCGCCGGCACGACGCTGACGCGCGAGCCCCCCGCATCCTCGCTGACGTTGACGCGCAACGCCGCCTTCACACTTTGCGTCTGCGCCTTGTCGCTGCCGCCGCCGAACGGGTGCAGGATGCGCGAATACCAGTGATGCTCCTTCGGTGCGGCAGGCTGGTTGGTGACTGCGCCGTCGAAATCGTAGGCGTAGCTATGCGCCGCATCGTCCTTGCTCGCCACCTTGCCGAGCTGGACGCGCTCGAGCGCGAGACCAACACGCTGGTAGGCGTTGTCGACCGAATCGGCGATATGCAGATCCACCGGCCCAGAGACCACGGCCGTCGTCGGTGGTGCGCTGCTGACGCCCGCGGCTGAGGACGCGCCCGCCGCAGGTGCCGTGGTGCCCGGAACGACGAGTTCGCGCGTCGTCGGCGGCGCATCGAGATCGGGCGGGACTTCGAGCGGACGGGTTTCCTGCACGCCCTTGTAGTACTCGGCGCGATCGCGGTGGAACCAGCCGCAGCCGCCGAGCAGGGCGGTGGCAACGATGAGCGTCGGAACGGACCAACGGACAAGAAAATGGCGCTTCACGGTTGCAATCCTGAAATGGGGGGATAGTTTAGTTGCAAATCGGGCATCCTGCCGCCCGATTTTGATTGGATCGGGCAAACAAATGGCCGCGGCAAAGCCGCCACATTTGTCGCATCAAGCGCAAAGCACCTGATGCGCTGGTACATCCTGTACCGGACGAGCCGTTCTTCAAACCGCTCAATTTTAAGCTGCGCTGCTGTGCCGCGGCTGAATCGACGCGGCAAGCTGCATCACCGTGTCGAGCACGCTGCGGGCGCGCCCGTGGTACGCAGCCGACAACGTCGTCAGTGGCAGGCGCAGTTCGCTCGTGCCGATGCCGAGATGGGCAAGCGCCCATTTGAGCGGAATCGGGTTCGGTTCCACGCCGAGCAGATCGAACAGCGGCATCAGCGCGTCGTGCATTGCCTGCGCCTGCGCGCGATCGCCGGCGCGCGCAGCATCGCACAGCGCACGGAACGGTCGCGGCGCGGCGTTGACCGCAACCGAGATTACGCCTTCGGCGCCGGCCAGCATCGCAGCCATGCCGGTCGGATCATCGCCGCTCAGGAAAACGAACTGGGGACCGTTGAGTGCGGCCAGCGCGGCAACGCGCTCGACGTCGCCGACCGCTTCCTTGATGCCGACGATACGATCGTGCAGCGCCAGCTTCGCCACGGTGTCAGGCTTGAGGTCACAGCCGGTGCGTCCCGGGACGTTGTACAGCACCACGGGCAGGCCGCCGCGATCGGCGACTTCGGTGTAGTGCCGCAGCAAGCCTTCCTGGGTCGGGCGGACGTAATAAGGCGTGACAACAAGTGCCGCCTCCGCCCCGAGTCCTTGCGCGCGGCGGGTCAGCTCAATCGTCTTGCGCGTATTCGCCGTGCCAGTGCCGGCGAGGATCGTCGCGCGCCCGCCGGCACGGGAGACGGCGTGCCGAAGCAACTGGTCGTATTCGGTAGTCTCAAGTGCATGCGCTTCGCCGGTGGAGCCGGCAACGACGAGCCCTTGAGTTCCACCTTCGAGCTGGAAATCGATCAATCGAGAGAAGGCATCGAAATCGACCGCGCCTCCGCGAAACGGAGTGGCGAGAGCGCAGATGCTTCCGGCGATGCTCTTCAAGGCGTGCTCGTTGCGAAACGCGGGGATTTCAAGGGACTGGCGATGTTACTTGCGGGTAGGAGGCGTGGCAAGTATTCTGGCCGCATGCCCACGGGCCCAAGAACCATCAGGACGGCCTTGCCTTGACCGACGCAACGCAACGCCCCGCCGCGAACGAAAACTACCTGTTGATCAGCGCGTTCGCGGAGCACGCCAAATCCCCGCTGGTCGCCATCGCCAAACGCATCGCCGACAGCAGTTGCACCCTTGCCGAATCGCGTGTGGCGATGCTCGGCCAGGAAGCCGCCGTGCTCGTGCTCGCCCAGGGGCCGTGGGATGCGATCGCGAAACTCGAATCCGCTCTCGCCCGCCTCGAACGCGAGGAACGCATGCGCCTGTCCTATTCGCGCACCGGCGCAAAGCCCGTCCAGACCAACCTCCTGCCCTACGTCGTCGAGGTCGTAGCGGCCGACAAGCCCGGTATCCTTTACCAGCTCGCCGAGTTCTTTCAACGCCATCAGATCAGCATCGAGCAATTGCAGTCGACGCGCTATCGCGCGATGCAGACCGGCGCGGACATGTTTTCGGCGCAGATCACGATCGGCATTCCGTCCGACACGCACATCGCCGGGTTGCGCGACGACTTCCTCGAGTTCTGCGACGGACTCAATCTCGACGCGATCATGGACCCAATGAAATTCTGAGGTGACGAACCGCACATGAAAGTCGGCGACAAAATTCCAGACCTGCGCGGCGCCGTCGGCGACGACGAGGAGATCCGCCTGCGCGACCTCAAGGGCAAGTACGTCATCGTGTATTTCTATCCGAAGGACGCGACGCCGGGTTGTACGCTCGAAGCGCAAGACTTCCGCGATCACAAGAAGGACTTCGCCAAACGCGACGCCGTCGTGCTCGGCGTCTCGCGCGACTCGCTCACCTCGCACGGCAAGTTCAAGCTCAAGCAAGCACTCAATTTCGAGCTCGTTGCCGACGTCGACGAAACTTGGTGCAAGGCGTTCGATGTGATCCACGAGAAGGTGCTCTACGGCAAGCGTCACCTCGGCGTGGTGCGCTCGACTTTCCTGATCGGTCCTGACGGCAAACTCAGGCGCGAATGGCGCGGGGTCAAGGTGAAAGACCATGCCCGCGCCGTGCTCGAAGCACTCGACGCCGAGCGCAAGTGAGCCAACCGGCATCGTTCAGCTGTCACATTCCTGCCGCACGCTGCGGCCGCATCGCTCCTTTCCACCGACCGACGAGGGTAGCCATCGCATGACCCGAGGCAAGCGCATCTACGTACTCGACACCAACGTGCTGATGCACGATCCGACTGCCCTGTTCCGCTTCGAGGAACATGACGTGTTCCTGCCGATGACGGTGCTCGAGGAACTCGATGCGGCGAAGAAAGGCACTTCGGAAGTCTCCCGCAACGTCCGCCAGGTCAGTCGTTTCATCAACGAACTGATCGAGCAAGGCAACGGCAAGTCGATCGAAGGCGGCCTCGAACTGCGCCTGCCGAAGACGCTGCAGCTGAAGAAGAAAGGTGCGCAGGTCGGCCATCTTTACTTCCAGACGCAGAACTTCACCCCGATCAACGGCGCGGCGGCGAAGAAAAAAGGCATCCCAGACAACCTCATCCTCGCCTCGATCGTCGACTTGCGCGAGCAGCGGCCCGACGTGCCCGTCGTGCTCGTGTCGAAGGACATCAACCTGCGCATTAAAGCCTCGATCTACGGCATCCAAGCCGAGGACTACGAGAACGATCGTGCGCTCGACGACTTCAGCCTGCTCTACAAGGGCTACAACGAACTGCCGGCGAACTTCTGGGAGAAGCATTCCGAAGTGCGTTCGTGGTCCGAGCGTGGCCACACGTTCTACGAGATCAAGCTGAAGAAGGACGAGGCCTGGGTCGCGCAGGAATTCGTCTATTTGCCCGGCGAGGACGAGATCGAGATGCGCGTGCTGCGCGTCGTCGACGGCAAAGCCACACTGCAAATCATCGACGACTACCGCGGCTCGCACGCGGTCTGGGGCGTGCACGCGCGCAACCGCGAGCAGAATTTCGCACTCAACGCGCTGATGGACCCGGAAGTCGATTTTGTCTCCCTGCTCGGCACGGCCGGCACCGGCAAGACCCTTCTCGCGCTCGCCGCAGGCCTCGCGCAGACGATGGACACGCAGCGCTACCGCGAGATCATCATGACGCGCGCGACGGTTTCGGTCGGCGAAGACATCGGCTTCCTGCCCGGCACCGAGGAGGAGAAGATGACACCGTGGATGGGCGCGCTGACCGACAACCTCGAAGTGCTTGCAACGCCGCAGGAAGGCGGCGCCTGGGGCCGGCAGGCAACCAACGATCTGCTCGCCTCGCGCATCAAGATCCGCGCGATGAACTTCATGCGCGGTCGAACATTCTTGAGTCGCTACTTGATTATCGACGAGGCGCAGAATCTGACCTCGAAGCAGATGAAGACGCTGATCACGCGCGCCGGCCCCGGCACGAAGATCGTCTGCCTCGGCAATGTCGAGCAGATCGACACGCCCTACCTGACTGAGACGACCTCGGGCCTCACCTACGGGGTCGATCGCTTCAAGGATTGGCAACATTCCGCTCACGTCACCTTGCGCCGCGGCGAGCGCTCGCGGCTGGCCGACTACGCTTCGGAAATGCTGTAGGTTCGTCTTTGTCCCACACAAAGAAAAACGGCCGCTGCATGCGGCCGTTTTTTTGAATTACTGGCAACCTGCAGGCGGCTGTCCCAGGCGGACTAAGGGCAGCGTGCCGCTGAGCCCCTTGTTCACACCGTCGGTGAAGCTGTAGGTGATGCTCATCGTCGTGCAGGTCGTGAACGCGACGTTGGCGGTGCCAACGGTGACCGTCTTGTAGTTGCTGCCGGGCGGGGTCATGAAGGCACCGCCGGTGCCGGCGAGAATGTCCGCGGTGTACGAGCTGTCACTCGGTCCGGCTTGTTTGGTCTGCAGCGTGAACCAACTTTGGCTTGCGCCACCGCCGGTCTGCTGTCCATTTGGCGTGTAGGTAAACCAGCTACCGAAAAGGGAGGAGCCCTGACTCGTAGTGTAGGGAGTCAGAATCAAACCTTGTCCGCTCGTGCTCGGATTATACCAACTACCGGAATACCGATCGGCAGCAACGGCCATGCCGCTGTCACCGCTTGCCGTACAGGTTGCGCCTCCGGTCAATCGGGTCAGGCCGATGAAGCCCTGGCGATTGCTGCCGTCGCTGAAGGTATAACGCAGCAGGCCGTGCGTACAGTCGGTGAACTGCAGGGTCGCCTGCCCGACCGCAACCGGCGACACGCTAGGAGCGGCGGCGAAATTGCCACCGGTCCCCGTGTAGATCGTCAGCGCTGCCATCTTGTCGGTGCTGCTCACGTCGCCCTGCAACGAATACCAGCGCTGTCCTCCTGCGGCGGTGACGTCGTAGGTGAACCAGCCTGCAAACAGCCTGCCGTGGCCCGCGCCATTTGCATCGGCGGTGGATTCGAGGACGATGCCCTGCCCACTCGTGCTCTGGTTGTACCAGGCACCGGTGAGACCATGCTGGTTCAGATTCACCGTCAGGCCGGCCGAACTGGTGACCGCACTGTAGTTCGGCACCGAGCCGACCGTGATTGGTCCACGCACGATGTTCGCACTCAGATCGAGAATCGCCACGCCATTGCCGCCCGAGAGGTTTACGTACGCAAACGCGCCGTTTGAATCCACCGATATTCCGAGCGGCAACGAGCCGACTATCATTTCCGCGGTCACTTTGTTGGTCACCGTGTCGATGATCGAAACGGTGCCGCTCTGATAGTTGGAAACGTAGACATGGCTACCGTCGGGAGCCATTGCCATGCCGATCGGGCCGATGCCTACCGGTATCGTTGCGACTTCGACATCCTTGGTCACGTCGATTACAGAGACTTTGCCGGCCTGTCCGCTGTCACCCGCACCGTAATCCGCAACGTAGGCGAAGGTGCCCGCCGGATTCACCACGATACCGACCGGATTGCCAAGGCTCAACGCAATCGTGGTACTTGCAGCGGTGTTGCTGGTCGTGTCGATCGCAACCACTCGACTCTTGTCGGCAAGGGTGACGTAGGCCTTTTTCCCATCGGGCGTGAACGCGACGCCGATCGGCACACCCGGGACGGGGATGGTGGTCGTCTGTTTGTTCGTCGCGGTATCGATCACCGACACCGTATTGCCCACGCTGTTGGTGACGTAGGCCGCCGTACCCGCCGGATTCACCGCGACGATCTCCGGCCGCACGCCGACGGTGATCGTGGCGATGACCGTGTTGAGCGTGGCCGAAGTCGGATCGGAATCGACGACGGCTATCGTGCCGTTCGTCTTCAAGTCGGTGCTGTCACCGTAATTGGCGACATATACGCGCGTTCCCGCGGGATTGATCGCGACTCCAAGCGGTCCCACACCGATACCTGGTGTCGCCGCCGCCGTCGTCGTCGCCGCAACCGTCTGCGGAACCGTCGCTACTATCTGATTCGTCGACAGATCGACGACCGAGACGGTGTTGCTCGAATAATTGGCAACATAGTTGAACGGCGCGGCGAATGCCGCGGGCGCGCACAAGGCCAGACACAAGCTTGCAAGGGAGCGCCTCGCGTTACGGAATCTTCTCGAGGAATCGATTGCGCCAGACCAACCCAGCGACACTTTCGGCAACCCCGCGCTGGACGCGTTGCTCATTGCTTGCACCTGTGTTCGGACTACGAGCGCGGAATGATACGTCAAAACCGGCAACGGCTGCGGCGCGATCAGCCTCGTTGCCGGTATCGTTCAGTTCGCGTTCCGGCCACGGCGCAACGCGACGCCGAACTCAGAGGAATCCGTTTCGACGACGCCCACGCAGCCCGAGCAAGGCGGCAGCGAACATCGAAGCGACCAACGCACCAAGACCCATCGGCGACAGCATGGGCGCGCCGACCGTCGCCGTAGGCGGCGGCGGATCCACGCAGACGGGAGGCGCGATCGCCAATCCGCGCATTCTCGACTTATACAAGGGGTTGGTCTTCGGATCCGCAATCGTGCCGAGCGTCGACATCGTGCCTTTCGCCGGATCGATCTGGGCCAGCGTATTGAGCTGGCTCGGCAATGGCGAGTTGTTGAGATCGTTGTAATTGCGCAGCAGACTCCAAAGCGTTCCCGAGGCGTCGAATGCACCATCCACCGGATTCGGCACGGCGATGCCGTATGCACCGATTGCGCCGGCCGTAGCCGTGCTCATATTGATACTGTAGAGGTTCGCGTTGCCGCTGCCGCCGAAGCCATACAGCGTGCCGCCTTTAGCCGCCAAGCTGGTCAGCTTCACGCCGAGGTTGCCGACCAGGCGCGTCTGTCCGTTGGTCGGTGTCACTTCCCAGAAATTGTTGTTTTCGGACGAGGCCATCCATAAACGGCCATCGCAACTGAATGAGAGTGACAGACTCGCGGCGGAAGGAGTCCCCGCAAAGCCGCTGAGTGGGCCCACGACCGAAGCGCTGCCGGACACCGGATTCAAGGTCACCAGTAGCGGTTGGGATGCCTTGAGCGGCAGCCCGACGGCGTACAGTTTCTGATCCGTGCCGAACGTCAGACCGCTGATCAGCAAGAACGGATTGGTTGGATCGGCGTTGTACAGCCCGGCTGATCCCACAGGCACAGTCGACCTCGTCGTAAGATCGACCCTGTAAATCATCTGCGAATTGTCAATCGTCGACGGCTCACCCGCGGTGTAGGCAACACCCTGCGCGCGGCACAAACCGGCGACAACGAGCAAACTCGCGGCGATGAAGGCGCGCAAAGCCATCGGATTTTATTTTTGTAGTAGTAATTATTGGTAATCGTCAGCCAATCGCTAAGTTTCAGCGACAGGCGCGTTCAGCCTAGCACAACGCATGCCGAAAGCAAAGAGCGAGACCCGGACAGGCAATCACATCCCGCACGGGCGTAGATAGGCCGCGGAAGCTGCTTTCGCAGGTGATCGGGATTGCATTGGCAAAGGCACGCGCGATGCCTGCAGACGGCCGCCGAAGCGACTAGAACGTCGTGGTGAGGAGCGCCTCGTAGCGCATGCGGTTCGCCCCGTAGTTGCTCTCCGCGCTATAACTCGGGATGCCGAGCAACTGGATTGGCGCGTAAAGCGCCCTGAACCGGAACAGCGAGCGTTCGCCGAGCGTGAAACCGTAATTGAACTCCCAATCGTGGGAGGAGAGATCCCGCAATTGGAGCAACTGCTGCAGTGCCAGCATGGTCGGAAGCGGCTGTTCGCGTGTGCTGTAACGCAGGGCAAACTCACCCAAAGCGTTGCTGCGCCAAGCCGCGGAGACCGAGTAGACGTCCAGATTTTCCCAAGCGAGCGGACGACCCGACGCCTGCAGGAAGCTGGAGAAATCCGCAGGCAGCGAATAGCCCGCGAACGGCTGTACCTGCGAATACATGATCCGCTCGACATCGGCGCTCAGGCGGATGTTGCGCACCGGTGCCCAATCCACGCCAACGTTGGCGCTCGGCGGAATATCGAAGCTGCCCGCCTGACCAAAGACACCGCGATACGTGTAGAAATTGTCCATGGCCACGCGCGACTGGTAGCCCGCGCGCCAATTCAAACCTTCCGTCAATCGGCCGCCCAAGTCGAGCCGAGAACCGAAGCCGGCCGAGTTTTCCTTGCTGCGCAGAGCAGCCGGATTTTCCGCCCCCTGCCAGCTGTTCGGTTCAAAAGCAGACTGCATACCCTGCAGCGGGGCGAACAAGTCGAATTTCTGATAGGCAAGGATCAGCGAGAATCGCCAGTAGCCCAAATTGTCCAGCGGTTGGGTAAACGACGGCGCGACGATTGTACGGCGCAGGCCCGGCGATTGTTCGGGCAGCAAACTCCCCGCGTCGGCCGCCGCCGTGTAGATCGGCGAATCGGAAATGCGCGCCGTCTGCATCGCGACATTGAATGCCTTGGCGCCTTCAACCGAGGTTTCGGGGAAACGCGCAGCAGGAGTACGCGCCCAATTCGAGCGCGTATGCGTGAAAATCGTCGGCGGCTCGACTGCAGCCTCGCCCGGCTCGCGCGCCCAGGTGAAGTTCGACTTCAGACTGTTCAGCGCGTATTCGCTCCAGCTCTCGACCAGATCGCCGGATGTCGCCATTTCTTGCATGGCTGATGTACGTGCGGCAGCGGCGGCATCTTTCAACTTGCCGGCCGGCGCCGCCGCGAACGACAATGCGGCAGGCACGGTCAAGACCGCACCGATCAGCGCGGCAGGCAGGCGTTGCTTGAAGGTCGTTGACCGCATATCGTCCAGACGCACGTCCAGAGTTCTCCCCGAATCGGGCCGAATGTTGGCAAAAAAACCACATTTCGTCAAGACTCTTTTAACATTCTTTATTCGGCCAATTCCCCATCAGCCCCATATTTCGTGGCTTCGCATCTCCGCGCGTGGCTACACCACGCATCTCAACATGTCGTATTTGTGCAACATTTCCCATTTTCCGCATGCGCCGAACTGACCCACTTCCTTGTGTCCTGAGCATCGCCGGATCGGATTCCGGTTCGGCGGCCGGAGTCCAGGCCGACCTGAAAACCTTGCTTGCCCACGGTGTTCATGGGCTCACTGCCGTGACTGCCATCACTGCGCAAAACACGCAAGCGATCACCGCCATCCAAGTTCTTTCGCAGTCCATGTTGCTTGCGCAGCTCAACGCGGTGCTCGCCGATTTTCGGATTGCCGCGATCAAGATCGGCATGCTCGGCAACGCCGCGAATATCCGCCTCGTCGCACGCTGGTTGCGGCAACATCGCCTGCCTAACGTGATTGTCGACCCCGTGCTCGTCGCCAGCAGCGGCAACCGCCTGCTGGCGGACAATGCCATTGCCGTCCTGCGCCGCGAGCTGCTTCCGCTAGCACAGGTGCTGACGCCGAACGTGCCCGAGGCCGAAGCGCTGATCGGACGCCCTATCCGCACTTACGCGCAGATGCGCGCGGCCGCGCACCATTTGCGCACGATGGGCGCGCAAGCTGTGCTCCTCAAAGGAGGCCACCTCGGCGGCACCACAGTGCGTGACTACTTCGTCGATGCCGCTGGCGAGTTCGAATTCAGCCATCGCAGACTCAACTATCCGGTGCGCGGCACCGGATGCACGCTCGCCTCGGCGATAGCTGCCAACCTTGCCCTCGGCCTTGTGCCGCGCGAGGCCGTGGCGCGTTCCGAATACTACCTGCAGCGGGCGTTCCGGTCGGCGCGTCGGAACGGGCGCGGCGCCGGGCGTGTCCTCCAGCATCTGCCCGGGTGAACCCCTGACCGGCTTAGGTCCTGCGGGAATTTGGGATTTTTTCAGGATTTCGCACCGAGTTCGTACCTATTTAACCTGCGCGCAAGCAAGCTTTGATAGCGTTCCAGCATCGATCCACGAGGATACCGTCATGAGGATGATTTTCCTGCTTGCTCCGCTCCTGGCGGCGAATGCGAGCGCGGCCGAACAGACTGCGGTGCAGGCACAGCCGTTGCTGCTGCCGGTTGGACTGCAGACCGAAGCGAAGGCCATGGTGAAACCCACCGCCGTCTCCAGTCCGAAGATCCACGCGACCGAAGCGACACTCAACAGCGATGGCACGCTCACCGTCGGTTGCGTGGAGCGCCCGAACCCGCACGCGGTCAAGTCGCCGATCAAGACGATTTCGCCGGAGCCGCAGCAATGAATTTACGTATCCCTTTCTCCGCGCTCCTCGTCGTGCTGGGCACGCCGAGCGCGTTCGCTGCAACCGCACTGACGCCTGGCACGCCGCTACCGGTGAACTTTGCGCCGAACACGTTGATCACGAACGCCTACATAGACGTCGATGCCTCGGCGAAACAACTCACGGTCAATGTCGCCGGCACTGGCGGCGATGTCGACGTCTTCCTGCGCTATGGCTCGCCGTTCCCCGACACCGCCAACTGCTCGACCACGGCGACTACACCGTGCATGAGCTATGACATGATCCAGCGCTATGGGCAGTACCACTCGATGAGTTCGTCGTCGAACGAATCGATCGTGGTGACCAACGCAAGCACGATTCCTCTGACGGCGGGACGCTGGTACATCACCGCAATCAACGGTTCGAGCTCGAGTGCCACGGCAACGATCACGGCAACGCCGTCTTCGACGGTATCGACCGCGAACATCACGATCGATTTCGGCCATTCCAGCACGAACGCCACCGATCCGACACAGAATTGCGACATCGCGCCGTGGTCCGATGCGACCGCGGCAACGCCGGTCGGCAACAACCCGGGCACCTCGCTCGGCGACCAGCGCAAGAATGCCTTGCAGTACGCCGTGCAACAACTCGCGCAGCAGCTGAACTCGCCTGTTCCGATCAGCGTGCACGCCTGCTGGGCGCATCTCGGCGGCACAGCCTCGCGCGCCACGCTTGCACACGCCGCCTCAACCAGTCTCGCATTCAGCGACAACAGCTTCCCGATGCCATGGTTGTCGAAACAATTCACCTGGTATACGAATACGCAGATTGCGCGCATGGGCGGAACGAGCTACTGCGGCGCGTTCGGCGGAGACTGTACAAGCGCGGACCAGGACTACGGCAATCTCGTCGAAATCACGTTCAATTCCGATATCGGTACCGCTAGCGTGCTTGGTGGAAGCCCGTTCTATTTCGGCTACACATCGGATTCGAGTTCGAACTCGTCCGACTTCATCGCCATCGCGATGCATGAAATCACGCATGGCCTCGGCTTTCTCGGTCTCGCCAACACGGACCCAAGCGCGGGGCCGATCGGTGCGCGCGCGGGCATCACCAACGGCGCGACAACAGTTACCTACCAGAACTACGACGAAGGTCCGTGGGACGACGTTTTTGGCGACAACGTCGTCAATGTCGCGAGCAATGGACAAAGCTACACCCCGTTCTTCGGCTACGAGTTGAACAGCCAGCCGAACAACGCGGCGCGCACCGCGGCGATGACCTCGGGCAACACCGTCACCGCAACCAGCACCGGCGACCGCTTCGCACCGACCCTGCTGCGCTGGTCCGCTCCACTTGGGCTGAATTTTTCGGGGCAACCGACTGGTAGCCCGCCGACCAGCTTCCCAAGCCTGTACGCACCCTGCGACATGACGAAGACGACGAGTTGCAGCACCTCGGTGGGCTCGACGCTGTCGCATACCGTACAACAGGGCGACCTCATGAACGCGTTCTACAACGTCGGTCAGCAACGCGTAATGGGCCTCGCCGCACCAATGCTCGCCGCGATGGGCTGGTCCACCTCCGCCGCGCCCGCGGCGGCATTCGCCCAGCCTTTCACCGGCATCTGGTACGACCGCGCGCACAGCGGCCACGGTCTCGATTTCCGTCTGGTGTCACACACTCAGGACTACGGTGACGTGTACCTCGCCTACTTTTACACCTATGACGCCACCGGCTCGGTGGAGATGTTCGTGGCTCAAGGCAGCGTGATCGATGGCGTGTTCATTCCGAGCATCATCGGTGCCGACGGCAGCACGCTCGTACGTTTTCATTACGATCCGATCGCGAAGAAAGCAACGCCGACCACGAACACTGGCGGCAGCATCGTCGTCGACTTCAATCAGGCGGCGAATTCGCCGGCTTGCCGCAACACCGATCGCAGCAACGCGATCATGCTCGGGGTGATGAGTTGGTCGTTTGCCGACTCGAACGGCAACGTCACCGAAAAAGGCGATTGGTGCGTGGAACCGCTGACCACACTTGCGCAGAACGCGTCGCCCGATCGCGGCGGCCTCTATTACGGCGGGTCAAGCGATTCCGGCTGGGGCTTTTCCGTACTCGACGTCAACCGTGGCTCCGCGGGCGAGCAGGTGTTCAGTGTCCTCTATTATCCAGATGCGAATGGCAAACCTATCTGGGCGATCGCGAATATGCAGCCGTTCGTCAACGGTCAGACAATTCCGTTGATCCAAAATGCCGCGGGCTACTGCCGCACCTGCACGCCGGTGGCGCAAAATCAGGTACAGGCCGGCACGATCACGCTGAATTTCGGCACGACGAACACGGCGACGATCGTCGCGAACTATCCGGGCGGCTCCTTCACGCGCACGAATGTGCCGCTGGTCAATCTCGGCACACAATAGAGCGTGCGACCCGGCATAAAAAAGCCCGGCTTCTATGCCGGGCTTTTCCTTGTCCAGCTACTCAGCGCAAGCGTTCGATCAGCGCATCGGCAAAACTGTCGGTCGTGCCGCTGCCGCCGAGATCGGGGGTGACGCGATCCTTGGCCGCGATCGTCGCGCGGATCGCAACGCGCAGGCGGTTGGCCTGGTCTTCGAAACCAAGATGACCGAGCATCTGGCAGGCGCCGAGCAGCAGCGCGCACGGATTGGCTATGCCCTTGCCGGCGATGTCCGGCGCGGAGCCGTGCACCGCCTCGAAGATCGCTGCGTGCTCGCCGATGTTGGCGCCGGGCGCGAGACCAAGCCCGCCGACGAGACCCGCGCACAGATCGGAAAGAATGTCGCCGAACAGATTCGTCGTCACGATCACGTCGAACTGCCACGGATTCATCACCAGCTGCATGCAGGTGTTGTCGACGATCATCTCGTTGTGCTCGATCTCAGGATACTGCGCCGATACTTCGCGCGCGACCTTGAGGAACAGGCCCGAGGTCGACTTGAGGATGTTCGCCTTGTGCACGATCGTGACTTTCTTGCGCCCGGCGCTGCGCGCGAGATCAAACGCGTAGCGCACGATGCGCTCGGAACCCTTGCGCGTGATCTTCTGCGTCAGCGTCGCCGTATCGCCATCGGCCGACACCTGCTGACCTTCACCGATGTAGGCGCCTTCGGTGTTCTCGCGCACGGTAAGGATGTCGATGTTCTCGTAGCGCGACTTGGTGCCTGGGAACGAGATCGCCGGACGCACGTTCGCGTACAGGTCGAACTTTTTGCGCAGAGTGACATTGATCGAGGTGAAGCCCTCGCCGACCGGCGTGGTCAGCGGGCTTTTTAGCGCGACCTTGTGCTTGGCGATCGCATCGAGCGTTGCCTGCGGCAGCAATTCGCCGAACTTGTCCTGCGCGGCGAGCCCCGCTTCGACAACGTCGTATTTGAGATCGAGGCCAAGCGCATCGATCACGCGCAACGTGGCCTGCATGATCTCCGGGCCGATACCGTCGCCGGGGATCACTGCAATCGTGGTGGTCATGGAGTTACTCGGAGCGTGGAGGAACCGCGGATTATAAACGCTGACTTGATTCAGGCCGAGGGCCGGAACGGTGCGCTGGATTGAAAAGCGAAGATAAAACGAAGGCCGGCTATGCCGGCATGGCTTCCTGTTGATCCAGAAAATCCACCGCGCGACGCAAGTGCGGAATGACGATCGATCCGCCGACCACGAGGCCGACGCTGAACGCCTCGAAGAACTCGTCGCGGTTCACGCCGGCGTCGCGGCATTGCGCGATGTGGTAGCTGATGCAGTCGTCGCAGCGCAGGACCAGCGACGCGACGAGGCCGAGCAGTTCCTTGGTCTTCAGGTTCAGCGCGCCGTCCTTGTAGGTCTGCGTGTCGAGCGCGAAGAAACGCCGCACGACCTGGTTATCGTGTTCGAGGATGCGTTCGTTCATGCGCTTGCGGAATTCGGTGAACTCCTTGACCCGGTCCGCCGCTTTCGCCTCCGCCTTCACCGGCGCGCGCTTCGTCGCTTTCTTCGGCGCGGCCACAGCCTTTGCCGACGGCTTGCGCACGCTCATGCGGCCGCTCCAATCAGCTGTGCAAGCTTGCCGCTGCGCTCGGCCGCGGCGAGGTCTTCGAAACCGCCGATGTGCTCGCCGTTGATGAATATCTGCGGCACGGTGCGCCGGCTCGCCGAACGCTGCAGCATCTCCTGGAGGCGCGCCGGATCCTGGTCGATGCGGAACTCCTCGTAATCGAGCCCCTTGGCTTTGAGCAGGTTTTTTGCCGCAAAACAGTAGGCGCAGTTTGCGCCGGTGAAAATTTCGACTTTGGTGCCCATTTTTCGATTTCCTTCATGCGCAGTGCGCTTAGTCGAAGTGTGGGGGCTGCGCTGGCGGATTTCCAGCGTTGCGCGGGCTTGAACGCCGTCTGAGCGCAAGGAGCCCGTCAGGCCGCAAACAGTGGATGCGGAACCTTGGCAGGAGTAAGGTAAACCCCTGGTTTCCCCGCAGTCGCGTCACCCCCATGTTCACCAAGCATTTGCTGCCCACACTTCTTGTCGCCGCTCTCGCGACGCTGACCAGCCACGGCTACGCCGCCGACACGCGCCTGCCCAATCTGGGCAGCTCGGCCGGCAACATCGCCTCGCCCGAGGAACAGCGTCAGTACGGCTTCTACGTACTGCACGAGTTGCGCAACCAGAATGCGGTACTCGATGACGCGCTGCTTGCGGACTATCTCAACACGCTCGGCTATAAGCTCGTTTCCTACAGCCCGCAGCCCGATCAGCCGTTCACGTTCTTCATCGTGCGCGACAACGAAATCAACGCGTTCGCGCTGCCCGGCGGCTTTGTCGGCGTCAATGCCGGCCTGATCACGACCAGCGATACGGAAGGCGAGCTCGCTGCCGTGCTCGCTCACGAGGTCTCGCACGTCACCCAGAACCATCTGATCCGAGCGGTCGAAGCCGAGCAGAAGATGACGCCGCTGATGCTCGCTGGCATGCTCCTCGCCGTCGTCGCGGCATCGAAATCGAGTCCGTACAGCACGAGCAATTCGGATATCGGCGCAATCGCCGCCGTGCAGGGCCTCGCCGAGCAGATGCGCATCAATTTCACCCGCGCCGACGAGGCCGAGGCGGATCGCGTAGGCATCGCCACGCTGGCCAAAGCAGGCTTCGATCCCGACGCGATGGCCGGATTCTTCGAACGCATGCAGCGCGCACTGCGCCCGGGCTTCGACGAGAACGACATCCCCGCGCTGCTGATGGATCATCCGGTCACGACCACGCGCATCAGCGAGGCGAAGGCGCGCGCCGAGCAGATCAAGAAGGAATACCGCCCCGTGGTTACCGTTGGCGATGTGCAGGCCGCGCCGAAGGAACTTGCCGGCAAGGCCGACGTCCAGCCCGCGGTCGAGGGCAGCGCGAAAAACGGGTCCGCTACCGCATCGGCAGGAGAGGCGACGGGCAAGCCGGCGCCGATATCGACCGGCTCGCTGCTCGCCTCGATCGGCCCTGCGGCGCGGCCGAATCCGGGCGTGCTGCGTCCAGTCCAGCCGACCGCCGAGCAGCGCGCGCGCGCGCAGGCCTACTACGAACTGATGCGCGAACGCGTGCGCGTGCTGGCCAGCGCGCGCCCGGGCGAATTGATCACGTACTACGCCGACAATCTGCGCAACCACAAGGAATTCGACACGCCGGCCAACCGCTACGGCCATGCGCTCGCGATGATCCAGGGCGGCAAGGCCAAGCAGGCGATCGAACCGCTGCAGAAGCTCGCCGTGGCCGAGCCGGAGAACCTCGTCTTCCAGATCGCACTCGGCACGGCCGAGCTGCAAACGGGCGCGCGCGACGCCGCCTTGCAACGCTATGCGCGCATGCAGAAATCGTTCCCGAACAATCGCGCGCTCGCCCTCGCCCACGCCGACGCTCTGCTCCAATACGGCGACAAGGCCGCCGGCAAGCAGGCGCAGGAAATGTTGCGCTCGCAGATCGCCAAGGACGACGAGGATCCGGCGCTGCAGACCACGTTCGCGCGCGCCTGCGAACTCGCCGGCGATCCGGTGCGCGCCGGCGAAGCGCACGCGACCGCCGCCTATCTCAACGGCCGCGCCGAGGACGCGCTCAACCAGTTGAAGGACATTGCCAAGCGCAGCGACCTCGACTACTACCAGCGCACGCGCGTCGAAGCGCTGATCGCAGCGATGACCCCGCTCGTGCTCGACTATCGCCGCCACAAGATCCGCCCCGAGGACCAGGGCAAACTCATGGCGGACAGCAACTGCCTCAAACCGAAAACCGGATTGAGCTTCAGCGTGCACTCCGATTCAACGAACACGCAAAAGGATGCGTTCGCGCGCGCGGACGAAACACCGAATGCGTTCGACTCGCGTTTTGGCGCGCCACTCGCCAATTCGCGCGCATCGAAACTGTCCTCCGACCCGGCACAGGACAAGGATTCCAAGGCGAATTGCGGCGCACCGTCATTCAATCGTAACAATTGACGTTTGAAATACCGCAATCTGTCATAAAGCGCGCGCCCCGCGTCGCTACGGATTGACCTCGTGCAAAAAAACATCCTCATCGTCGAAGACGAACCCGCGATCCGCGACATGGTCGCCTTCGCCCTGCGCAAAGCCGGCATGGAACCCAGCCATGCCGCCGACGCGCGCGCGGCACAGACGATGATCGTCGAACGCGTGCCCGACCTGATCCTGCTCGACTGGATGCTGCCCGGCATGAGCGGCCTCGACCTCGCCCGCCGCCTGCGCAAGGAAGAACTCACGCGCGACGTGCCGATCATCATGCTCACCGCACGTGGCGAGGAGACCGACCGCGTCGGTGGCCTCGAGGCAGGCGTCGACGACTACGTGGTGAAGCCGTTTTCGCCGCGCGAGCTCATCGCGCGCATCAACGCGGTCATGCGCCGCACCCACGGCGTCGATACCGACGGCGTGATCGAAGTCGGTGCGCTCAAGATCGACAGCGCCGCGCACCGCGTCTACGCCGGCGAGGACAGCGTGCCGATCGGCCCGACCGAATACCGCCTGCTGCATTTTTTCATGACTCACCCCGAGCGCGTGTATTCGCGCAGCCAGCTGCTCGACTATGTCTGGGGTGGCAGCGTCTATGTCGAGGAGCGCACGGTCGACGTGCACATCCGCCGACTGCGCAAGACGCTGGAGCCGCACCGCTGCGACGACCTCGTGCAGACCGTCCGCGGCGCCGGCTACCGGTTCTCGACGACGCCGGTGGCGTGAAGTTCTTCCCTTCTCCGACGGGAGAAGGTGGCGCGAAGCGCCGGATGAGGGAAGCGCATTCGGAATTCAGCGAGTACGCACCCAGAATGCGAGATTCGCTCATCCGCCTTCGGGCACCTTCCGCCGGGTGGAGCAGGGAAGCGGAGTATAATTGTGCACATCCGCATTTCTGTTCATCTAGCCAATGCAGCTGCAATTCCTGCAAAGCCACGCATGGCAAGTCTCGCTGGGACGCTTCGTCGTCCTGCTGACGGTCGCGCTCGCGCTCGGCTGGTGGCTCGGCGCGGTCGAGTATGCGGTCATCGTCGCGCTGCTCGGTTATTCGCTGCGTTCGCTGGTCAGCCTGTACCGGCTGCAAACCTGGCTGCGCTCGCGCCAGCGCACGCCGCCGCCGGAAGACCGCGGCGTATGGTCGGACATCTCTACGTACATGCACATGAAACTGCACGCTGAACGTTCGCGCAAGCGCCGCCTCGTAAACCTGCTGCGCGCGTTCCGCGAGGGTGCTGCCGCGCTGCCCGACGGCGTCGTCGTGCTCGATCGCGGGCGTAGCGTGATCTGGTTCAACGAGGCAGCCGAACGCCTGCTCGGCATGGCCGCGCCGCGCGACCGCGGCGCGCACATCGACGATTTCCTGCCGCTGCCGGCCAAGACTTGGTTCAACGAAGATCCGACGCGCGAACCGTTGCGCGACGCCGCTTCGAACGTCAACGAGAGCGTGCGCCTGTCGTTCCGCCTGATCCCCTATTCCTACGATCACAGCCTGCTCGTCGTGCGCGACATGACGCCGCTGGCGCGGCTGGAACAGGTCCGTCGCGATTTCGTCGCCAACGTGTCACACGAGTTGCGTACACCGTTGACCGTGCTGCACGGATACCTCGAGATGCTCGAACCCGAAGTCATGCCGCAACTGGCCCCCGTGCTCGCCGACCTGCGCGGGCAGTCGCGGCGCATGACCCAGATCGTCGAGGACCTGCTCACGCTGTCGCGCCTGGAGGCACAGCAGCACATCAACGACAACGAACGCGTGTCGATGCGCGCGCTGCTCTCGACCCTGAAGCGCGAAGCCGACGGCCTGTCTCAGGGCCGCCATCACATCGATGTCGTACTCGCCTGCGAATCCGACCTGCGCGGCTCGACCGATTACCTGCACAGCGCGTTCTCGAATCTCGTATCGAATGCCGTACGCTACACGCCCGAAGGCGGGCGCATCGAAATTTCCTGGCAGTCGACCGCGAACGCTGGCGCGCGCTTCGCCGTCGCCGATACCGGCTATGGCATTCCGGCCGAGCACCTGCCGCGCATCACGGAACGTTTTTATCGCGTCTCGACCAGTCGCTCGCGCGAATCGGGCGGCACGGGCCTTGGCCTGTCGATCGTCAAGCACGTACTGCAGTTGCATCAGGCGCGGCTCGAAATCGAGAGCGAGCTCGGCGTTGGCAGCACATTCTCCTGCGTCTTCGCGCGCGAGCGCCTGCTCGCATTCGAACCATTGTCCGAGGAAGCGCAATGAGCGCCGAAGAATCCACCGTTTCCGTCAAGACCACACCGCGTGCCAACGGCAAGACCCACGCCGTTGCCGCCGCGACGGACGCCCCAGCGAAGTCCGTGGACGCGCTGGCCGAAGCCATCAACCTGCGCGATCCCTCGCTCTATCTCAACCGCGAACTCGCCCAGCTTGAATTCAATTTCCGCGTGCTCGCGCAGGCGCAGGATCCGTCGGTACCGCTGCTCGAGCGCATGCGCTTCCTGTGCATCTCCAACTCCAACCTCGACGAATTCTTCGAGGTCCAGGTCGCGATCCTGCGCCATCACGTCGCCTTCGGCGACGCCAAGGCCGGCCCGGATGGAACTTCTCCTGCGGAACTGCTCGCACGCATCCGTGCGCGCGTGCTCGAGCTGGTCAACGCGCAGTACACGTTCTGGAACGAGGCGCTGCTGCCCGAGCTCGATCGCGAAGGCATTCGCTTCATCGCGCGCGACAAATGGACGTCCAAGCAAGCGCGCTGGCTGCAGGGCTATTTCCAGAACGAGGTGCTGCCGGTGCTCTCGCCGCTCGGCCTCGATCCGGCACATCCATTCCCGCGCATCCTCAACAAGAGCCTGAATCTCGCGGTATCGCTCGAAGGCAAGGATGCGTTCGGCCGCGAAGGCCACATGGCGCTGCTGCGTGCGCCGCGCTCGTTGCCGCGCATCGTGCGCCTGCCCGAGGAAGTCGCCGACAAGCCTTACGACTTCGTCTTCCTGTCGAGCATCCTGCACCAGTTCGTCGACGAGCTGTTTCCGGGCATGAAGGTCACCGGCGCGTATCAGTTCCGCGTTACCCGCAACAGCGAGTTGTTCGTCGACGAGGACGACGTCGAGAACCTCGCCCTCGCACTGCGCGACGAGCTGCGCGGCCGTGGCTTCGCGCGTGCTTCGCGAATCGAGATCGCCGACACCTGCCCGAAGCCGGTCGCCGACTACTTGATGCACAACTTCGAGCTCGGCGAGTCGGACGTGTACCGCCTGCCCGGCCCGGTCAACGTCCACCGTATCACCGCGATCTACGACCAGGTCGAACGACCCGATCTCAAGTTTCCGAAGTTCACCTCGCGCCTGATCGCGCCGATCGTCACCGAACGCAGCCTGTTCGAGGCGATTTCGGAACGCGACATCCTGCTGCATCATCCCTACGAATCGTTCGGCGCGGTGACCGAGCTGCTCAAGGAAGCCGCCGCCGATCCCGCCGTGCTCGCGATCAAGCAGACGCTGTATCGCGCCGGCAACGATTCGCCGCTGGTCAATTCGCTGATCGATGCCGCGCGCGCGGGCAAGGACGTCACCGTCGTCGTCGAACTGCGCGCGCGCTTCGACGAGGAGGCGAACATCGGCCTCGCCAATCGCCTGCAGGAAGCCGGCGTGCAGGTCGTCTATGGCGTGGTCGGCTACAAGACGCACGCCAAGGTGCTGCTGATCGTGCGCCGCGAGAAGGCCGGCCTGCGCCGCTACGTGCACCTGTCGACCGGCAACTACCACACGGTCACCTCGCGCTTCTACACCGACTTCGGCCTGATGACCGCGGACAAGGACATCGGCGAGGACGCGCACAAGCTGTTCCAGCAGCTCTCAGGCCTTGGCCCCGTGATCAAGCTCAAGCGCCTGCTGCAATCACCGTTCACGCTGCACAAGGGCGTGATGGAAAAAATCGAGCGCGAGACCGAGCACGCCAAGGCCGGCAAATCCGCGCGCATCATCGCCAAGATGAATGCGCTCAACGAACCGAGCGTGATCGAACTGCTCTACAAGGCCTCGATCGCGGGCGTGCAGATCGATCTGATCGTACGCGGCGCGTGCACGCTCAAACCCGGCCTGCCCGGCATTTCGGAAAACATCCGCGTACGCTCGATCGTCGGCCGCTTCCTCGAGCACAGCCGCGTCTACTGGTTCGGCAACGACGGCGAACCCGAGCTGTATTGTTCGAGCGCCGACTGGATGGAACGCAACCTCCTGCGCCGCATCGAGACTTGCTTCCCGATCCTCGATCCCGACCTTGCCAAGCGCGTCTTCGACGAGAGCCTGGCCAACTACCTGGCCGACAACACCCAGGCCTGGGTGCTGCACGCAGACGGCCACTACGAGCGCACAACGCCCGGCGCCGACAAGGCTCACGCGGCGCAGCAGGCGCTGCTTGCGAAGATCTGCTGAGAAACGCGAGCACGACGCACCTGCTACGCAATTCCGGCAGTTTGTGGCTAGGCTGATTGCACCAGAAACCCCCGCATCTTGGCGTTCGCGCAATGTCCGTCACGCAACGCGCAAAGAACATCGAGCGATCTGTACCAACATCCGGTCGATCGCTTCGCCGTTCCCCTCCCTGGACTACGGATAGTACGCGTTCATGTAGCAATGGCCTGCGACTGCTTCCGCATCGTTCAGCTTGTCGAGTGTCCTTGCATATTCGTCGTACTGGGATGACGCCCGTTGATTGCCGTACGGATCCGAAATCATGATCTGATTTTTCGCCAACCCCATGGAGAGAGCGGCCTGGAGCAGTTCGCCCTCTATTCCGTAAGCGTACGAATACAGGACCGGTGCTCCTGGCGCTCCGCCATTTTTTGCCGCGTCGACGGCAACATCCACATGCGATTTCGCGTCCGCAAGATTCGCGAGCGCAATGCCTACATACTGATCGTTGCTCGCCACGCTGCCCTGCGTAGTCGCGATGTCTGTATTCACGCGTGCTTGCGTTGCAAGCAATAAATCGTAAAGGACGTTGCAAGCGTTCGAGGTGTTCTTGGCGTTCGCTGTGGATACGAATCCGATGAAAATCGCCAACATAGCCACGGCGGTTTTTTCTGTCAGTGCCTTCATGTTTTTTCCTCGTGAGTGGTTGAATGAGGCGAAATCAGAGCTACGGATGTATGGCATCTGCGCTTACCCATGCCTCGTTTACTAGCACGCAAAACCGCGACGGGAGGTGACACGCTTGTACGGTCCCACCGTTCCAGCCGGCAACGTTGGCCCAGTCGGAATTTGAAGCCGGTTCCACGATGCAAGAACGACCGGGCTAGGTGACAAAGGATCGACGAAGAATGTCGCCGCGATCGAGTACACTTGCGCACGCTAAGGGGAAACGCCGATGGGTGTGGCCGACGTCACCGAGCTGGTTCATGCCGCGGGCAACGGCGATGCCGCCGCGCTGCAGCAGCTGTTCGTGGCCGTGTACGACGAGCTGAAGACACTCGCGCACCGCCAACTCGCGCGCGGCGCTGGCGCGACGATCGACACCACTGGCCTCGTCCACGAGACCTACCTCAAGCTGGTCGTACCCGACGCACTCAAGCTGCACGACCGCGGCCACTTCTTCGCCACCGCGGCGCGCGCGATGCGTCAGATCGTCATCGACCACGCACGCCGCCGCCATGCCGACAAGCGTGGCGGCGCGCTGCAGGCGGTGACGCTGGTCGACGATCTCGACGGTGCCGGCCTCGATCCCGAAACGCTAATCCATCTTGACGCCGCGCTGACCCGGCTCGCAGCAATGGAGCCCGCTCTCGCCGAACTGGTCGAGTTGCGCTTCTTCGCCGGCCTATCGGTCGAGCAAGTGGCGGAGCTGCGCGACGTCGCGCCGCGCACGGTGATCCGCGACTGGCGCCGCGCGCGCGCCTTCCTGTTCGATTCGGTCCACCCACAGGCGTGAGCGGAATGCGCCTGGATTCGAATCGGGTGCCGGCCCGGAGGCCGCGCGTCGAGCACATCCGACAAGACAAGTGTCCTGCGACGGCGCGTTCCTGCGTGGGAAAAAACGAGTGTTCGATCGGTCCATGCGATGCCCGCACCAACCCCGTCTTTGACTTGACCCGATGAGCACCGGCGATCCGGAACGCTGGCGCCGCCTTTCCGCCTTGTTCGAGGGTGCGATCGATCTGCCGCGCGAGGCGCGCGAACGCTACATCGTGGAAAAGTGCGCAAACGACAGCGAACTCGAAACCGAGCTGCGTCGCATGCTCGCGGCCGACGAACAAGCCGAGTTAAGCGAGTTTCTGACCACTTCGCTTGCCGCTGCGCAGATCTGCGACTCTGCCGCTGGCGAGGACGGCTATGCTCCAGGCACACGCCGCTTCGGCCCCTACCGTCTGCTGCGCCTGATCGGCCGCGGCGGCATGGGCGAGGTGCATCTCGCCGAGCGGGGCGACGGGCAGTTCGAACAGCGCGTTGCGCTCAAGCTGCTGCCGCAACCGACGCCAGGGCTGCTGCAGCGCTTTCGGCAGGAACGGCAGATCTTGGCTCGCCTCGAACATCCGAACATCGCACGCTTGCTCGATGGCGGCGTCGGCGAGGCGAACATCCCCTACTTCGCGATGGAATTCGTTGATGGCACGCCGATCACCGAATTCGTCGCAGCAAACGATCTCGATGTTACGGCCACGCTGATGCTGTTCCTGCGTGTCTGCGATGCGGTGCAGTACGCGCACCGCAACCTTGTCGTGCATCGCGACCTGAAACCATCGAACGTCCTCGTCGCCCGCGACGGCATGCCCAAACTGCTCGATTTCGGTATCGCCAAGCTGCTCGACACCACCGCCGAGGGTGAAGCCACGCGCACGCAACTGCGTGCATTCACGCCCGACTACGCCGCGCCCGAGCAGATTCGCGGCGAGGCAGTGACCACGGCGACCGACGTCTACGCGCTCGGCGTGGTGCTGTACGAGCTGCTCGCCGGCGCCCGGCCTTACAAACTCAAACGCAACGAATCGCTCGAGCAGGCGATCCTCGTCGTGGAGCCGCCGGAACCTAGCACCGCCGCGGCAAGCACAACGCGCGCTAAGACATTGCGCGGCGACCTGGACCGCATCGTCCTCACCGCGCTGGCCAAGGAACCGGAGCGCCGCTACGCATCGGCCGAAGCGCTAGCCGCGGACATCCGCAACTATCTTGGCGGCCTGCCGATCACCGCGCGCGGCGATGGCGCGATGTACAAGCTGCGCAAGTTCATCCTGCGCAACAAAGCTATCGCTGCAGCCACGGCCGCCGTCGCCCTGATCCTCGTCGCGGCAACCGCGATCAGCACCGGGCAGGCGCTGCGCGCCGAACGCGAGCGCAACAGCGCGGTACGCACCCGCGATTTCGTTCTCGGCATGCTTGCCAATGTCGGGCCGTATCGGCGCAGCGTCGCGCCGCCGCCGACGCTGGCGCGCATGGTCGAGGCGAGCGCCCCGCGCGTGCTCACCGAATTCGCCGGCGACGTGCCGACGCAGATCCCTTTGTTGCGTGCGTTTGCCGGCGTCTATCTCTCGCTTGGCCGCGCGGGCGACTCCGCGACGTACCTGGAGTACGCACTCGAGCGCGAACGCGCGGCGAGTTCCGCCCCACAACTGATCGAGGAAACCCAGTTGGCGCTGGCGAACAATTACTATTACCTGCGCCGCTTCGACGACTCGAACCGGGTCACTGATGCCGTGCTGGCCGATCTCGTGGAAGCCCCCGCCGACGAGGCGCACAAACGCCTTGAGTTTTCCGCACGCGAGATTCGCCTGCTCGCGGCCTGGTCGCGCGGCCACATCGACGAAGCGGAAAAAAATGCGGTCGCACTGCTCGCCGACATGCGCCGTACCCTCGGCGCGGATCATGTCGAAACCGCCTCCGCGGAGGGCTATCACGCCTACATGTTGATCGACCGCGGCGAGTTGTTGCGCGCCGGTGCGCTGATCGAACACCAGTCCCGCGTCGACCTCGCCGCGTTTCCTGCAGGCTATCCGGGCAACTACGGCGATGCGGCGACGATCGCCTGGTGGCTGATCCAGTACGGCGATGCGCAAGCCGCCGAACCGCTGGCCGCACGCGTGCTCACTCTCCGCAATGGCGTGTACTCGGGAGTGGGCTTCGCTCCTGCGTATACACACTTCCTGCGCGGCTGGGCGCGCTGCAAACTCGGTCGCCACGCCGAAGGACTCGTCGATTTCGACGATGCCCAGTCCGTGCTCGCCGACAGCGGCAAAGTCGGCTACATGTACCAGTCGCGCATCCTGCTGCATCAAGCACGCTGCCTGCTCGATGCCGGAGAGCCCGAACAGGCGCGCGTCTTGTACACGCGCGCGCGCGATTTCGCCATCAACGACGGCGGCGCGGACACACCGAACGCGCGCGCCGCCAGCGCAGCGCTCGCCTACGTCGACTGGCGCAATGGCAACAGCATGGCGATTTCTCTTCTGCAGCAAATGCTGCGATCGCAGCAGGCCGCGCGCGATCCGCTTGCGGAGCAAACGCGCGTCTGGTTGATGGAGTCTGGCGCCGACCAGGTGCCGATCACGGCAACTGCGGACCCCGCCGAGCGCACGGAACTCGCCGCCACACGCACGCGCCTGCTCGCACTCGCCGAACAGCTGACCCAGGCGCCGGAGACGAAGTAGCCCCAATTGATGTCCGCGCGACGCTTCACGTATGATCGCCGCGAACCAGGGAGATGGCATGCCTCCCGCTCCGCCGCGAGCGAACCACCGCAAGGTTGATGATGCCTGATGTACCGGCAACGCCGGACGTCGGGCAGTGCGTGCAGCGGCCCGGCGCCCGGACCCTTCGCTCGAACCAGGAAGCGCATGAACATCACTATTCCTTCCCTGCTCGCCGTGCTCGTCGGCGGCGCCATCGGCAGCGTACTGCGCTGGGTGTTAGGTGTCGCACTCAATCCCGTCGTGCCGAACCTGCCGCTCGGTACGCTCGCGGTCAATTTGATCGGCGGCTTCGTCATCGGCGGAGCCATCGCCTATTTCGATCATTTCCACAACCTGCCGCCGGAATGGCGCCTGTTCGTCATCACCGGGCTGTGCGGCGGCTTCACCACGTTCTCGGCGTTTTCGGGCGAGACTGTGAACCTGTTGTTGCGCCAGGAATACGGCTGGACGTTCGCGATAGTCGCCGCGCACGTGCTCGGCTCGCTTGCGATGACGCTGGCCGGCGTCGGCGTCGTGCGTGCCGCGCTCAGGACGTGATCGCCAAAGAACTTGTGACGTAGTCCAGAGCAAGTTCCAGCAGCGGTTCCGATAGATGACATCTATCGAATCCATCGTGACAATCAATTTCACCCTGCCGCGGTTTCGCGCTAGGCTGAAGCCATCCGCAACGCGAGTTGCGGCCGTCCGCTTCCTCCAGCCAATCCAGCAAGAGGTGAGTCATGAGCAATCTGAAAGGTTCCAAGACCGAGGGCAGCCTGAAAGCCGCATTTGCCGGCGAATCGCAGGCCAACCGTCGCTATCTCTACTTCGCATCGAAGGCCGACGTCGAGGGTTACAACGACGTGGCTGCGGTGTTCCGTTCCACCGCCGAAGGCGAAACCGGCCACGCGCACGGCCATCTGGAATATCTCGAAGCGGTCGGCGATCCTGCGACCGGCCTGCCGTTCGGCGGCACCAAGGACAACCTCAAGACCGCGATCGCCGGCGAGACGCACGAGTACACCGACATGTACCCGGGCATGGCCAAGACCGCGCGCGACGAGGGCTTCGGTGAAATCGCCGACTGGTTCGAGACGCTGGCCAAGGCGGAGCGTTCGCACGCGAACCGGTTCACCAAGGCGCTGAACGAACTGGGTTGATCGCCGCCAGGAATGGCGCATGCAGTGGCGCGATCTGTCGCGCCCTGCTTTCTCGGATCAATGCAGGACGCGTCGAATCGCGCCCTACGGAGGCTTGTCATGAGCGCTACCCCGCCCGTCGCACGCGAAGGCAACCTCGAAGCGCCCACACGCCATCCGCTGGACTGGAAGAATCCCGAGTTCTACGACCAGGCCGCGATCGACAAGGAACTCGAGCGCGTCTTCGAGATCTGCCACGGCTGCCGCCGCTGTGTGAGCTTGTGCCAGGCGTTCCCGACCTTGTTCGACCTGGTCGACGAATCGAAGACGATGGAAGTCGACGGCGTCGCCAAGTCCGACTACGCCAAGGTCGTCGACCAGTGCTACCTCTGCGACCTGTGCTACCAGACCAAATGCCCGTACGTGCCGCCGCACGCCTGGAACGTCGATTTCCCGCACCTGATGCTGCGCGCCAAAGCCGCGGCCTTCCAACGAGGTGAAACCAAGCTCGCGGCGAAAATTCTGTCTGCGACTGACGCGGTCGGCAAACTGTCGACGATTCCGGTCGTCGTCCAGGCTGTCAATGCGCTCAACCGTGCGCCGGCCGCGCGCAAGCTGCTCGAAAAATCGCTCGGCGTGGACCGTAATGCGCGCGTGCCCGAGTACACCTCGAATACCGCGCGCAAGCGCCTCAGGCACCTCGACGGCACCGGTGCTGCGCAACCCGCGGGGCGCACGCGCGGCAGCGTCGCGATCTTCGCCACCTGCTACTGCAACTATTCGACGCCGCAGCCGGTCGAGGATCTCGCCGCCGTGCTGCGCCACAACGGCGTCGCGGTGAAGCTGATCGAGCGCGAGGTCTGCTGCGGCATGCCCAAGCTCGAACTCGGCGACCTCGCCTCCGTGGAAAAGTACAAGAAGCAAAACATCCCGGTGCTCGCCGCGGCGGTCCGCAACGGCTGGGACATCAGCGCGACGATCCCGTCCTGCGTGCTCATGTTCAAGCAGGAACTGCCGCTGATGTTTCCCGACGACGAAGATGTGCAACTCGTCAAACGCCACATCTTCGATCCGTTCGAATACCTCTGGCAACGCCATCAGGCCGGCCTGCTCGACACGCGGTTCAGGCAGGGCCTCGGCAAGGTCGCCTACCACGCACCCTGCCACCAACGCGTGCAAAATATAGGGCCGAAGACGCGCGAGGTGCTGAGCCTGATACCCGATACCGAGGTGCAATCGATCGAACGCTGCTCGGGCCACGACGGCACCTATGGCGTCAAGGCGAAGACCTACGCGTTCGCGCGCAAGATCGCCAAACCCGTGGAGACGCGTGTCGAACAGATCGCGCCCGCGCACTTCGCCAGCGACTGCCCGATGGCCGGCAGTCATATCGCGCATGGGCTCGGCGACAAACCGCCCGCGGAAAGCCCGCTCGGCCTGTTGCGCCTGGCTTACGGAATCTGACGATGCAAAAACTCACCCGGGAAGACTTGCTCACCCTAGAAGCGTATGCACGCGAGCGCGCCGCGTTCCGCGCACGAGTGCTCGAGCACAAGAAGACGCGCATCGTCCATGTCGGCGCACACGTCACGCTCGTGTTCGAGGACCGACTCACGATCCAGTATCAGGTCCAGGAAATGCTGCGTGTCGAGCGCATCTTCGAGCCGGCCGGCATCGCCGAGGAACTCGACGCCTACAATCCATTGATCCCCGACGGCCGCAATCTCAAGGCGACGATGTTGATCGAATATCCCGATGAGGGCGAGCGCGGGCGCAAGCTTGTCGAGCTGCACGGCATCGAATATCGCGTCGCGCTGCTGATCGGCGATCTTGCGCCCGTCATTGCCATTGCCGACGAAGACCTCGATCGCAGCACCGACACGAAGACCGCCGCGGTGCACTTCCTGCGCTTCGAGCTCGACGCGACACACGTCGCCGCCTTTGCCGATTTGGAAGTGGTCATCGCGATCGATCACCCCAGCTACTCGGCGCGGCAGACGCTGAACGCTGCGACACGTGCGGCGCTTGCCGTCGATTTTGACTAGACCACCACTGCGCGATTCCCCAGCGGTTGCGGTTCACTGATCACGGCGCAGGGGTCGCCGCGATGGCGACGAGCGCCAAGCGTCCGTCGGTATGGAACGGATCGCCGCCGCCGTTACGTCCCTCGCGCACCGGCTGGAAGTCGTCGACCCAGTCGATCGTCACGCCACCGACGCGGCGCAAATCGGCGAGCAGCTTGTCGCGCTCCGCGTCGATGTCGGCAGAAATATGATGGGTAACGTGATCGGTGACGTGTCCGTTGGCGCGACTGAGGCCGATGCTCGTGTCGTAGGTCGCCGCCGCCATCCATTGCGCGGGACCCGGCGCGTCGATTCGCCAAAAGCGCACGTGATGGCGCTTCGACGGGTTCGCCGCGGCCGGCTGCTCGAAGGCCAGATCCTGCTTTCTGCCGGCCACGTAGAGGCTGCTCACGGGCGCATCGACATACGGTCGACGCACGATGCTGTCCATCGTGATGCGCAGCGAGCTCCGCAGCGTGATCGGATCCGCCGGAAACCAGCCCGCTTTCGCCATCAGGCGCAGCAAGTCGCCTTCGCTGCCGACGAAGGCGAGGTTCAATGGATCGCCCGGCACGCCTTTCAAGGTGAACGAGCGGGTGCCCGCCGCAGCCAGGGCGGGGTAGCTGCCGGAAAAATCCGACAGCGCCGATCGTTCGTCCGCAAGCGCCCGCACAGGACTGCAGCAACACGACACCGCCAAGAGCAGCAATGCGCACGCCATGCGTGCGCCAACGCCCGGCCTTATCCAATTTTTGTTCGCCATCATCTCGGCAAGATACAAAGGCATCGCGAATCTGCGCCACGAATTCTAGAATATGCACTTTGCCACGACACGTGCCGCATCCATGATCCTGCCTCGCTACCACGTCGCCGCCTCGACCATTCCCGGCGCCGGCAAAGGCCTGTTCCTCGACGAGGCCGTCGCGCGCGGACGTCTGATCACCGCACCGGACGATATCCGCAAAGTATACAAATGGAGCGAGGTCGAGGCGTTGCCGAATGCACGCGAGGCGCTTGCCGCCACGGTGCGCTGGTTCGAGGATCGCTACACGGTGACGCCGGAGTGGCCCGACGAGTGCTACATCAATCATTCGTTCGCGCCGAATGGATTGTGGCATCTCGGTTTCGTGTTCGCCTTGCGCGAGCTCGCACAAGGTGAGGAAATCACGGTCGACTACCGCCACCTGCTTGCGCCGGGTCAGAAGGAAGACTTCCGCGACTCGACCACCGGCGGCGAAATTGTCGGCTACACCTGGGCGGAAAGCCTGGCGCTGTCTAGCGCGCAGCTGCAAGAGACCGTCGCCACGCCGCGGTTCGTGCAGACCGCGGCGGACTGCGGATGAGAGGCCGATGAAGATTCGCCATCTGCGTGAAAGCGACTACCGGCGCATGTGCTGGAAGAACGGCGGCGGCTGGACGACCGAGCTGTACAGCCACGCGCTGCGCGACGGCGGCGAAGGATTCGGCTGGCGTGTCAGCATCGCCGACATTGAGAGCAACGGTGCATTTTCCATCTTTCCCGAATGCGACCGCTGGATCGCGTTGCTCGAAGGCAACGGTATGCTCCTGGAATTTAAAGACCATGCGGCCGCGGCACTGGAGGAGCGCCTGCGCTTCGTCGCTTTCTCCGGCGAATGGCAGACGCACGCCAGCCTGATCGACGGCCCGGTGCGCGACTTCAACCTGATCGCGCGGCGCGACCTGTGGCACTGTGAAGTCCGCCATCGTCCGCTCGTCGGCTCGATGCTGTTCGCCGCGAGCGCGGCCGACCTATGGTTCGTCTACTTGGCCGCGGGCTCGGCGCGGATCGAGCATCGCGGCGACCTGCCGTCGATCGACGCGGGCGATTCGCTGCTGCTCGAAGCCGACGGCGAAACTGGCAGCGTGGTGATCGACGGCGGCGGTGAACTCGTGGTGATCGCACTCACGCGCACTACCTCGCTGTAATCGGCAGTTCGTTTTACCGCATTCCTTGACCAGGGGCCCGCATTGCGCGGCCCCCTTTTGCTCGCTCAAGGAGAATTCCATGCGTAATTTCCCCGCTACTCATCCGCAACGCGCGCGAGTCGCGACGCTTGCGGCGGTGCTTGCCTGTGCGCTTGCGACGACGCCGGCGATACAGGCACAGCTTTTGCAATCGGCGGCCGACCACGGCGGCGGCGCACACGTGCTGCCGACTCCGGGGCGTGCTGCCGGCTCGGAGTCGTTGCCGGCGTCGCAGCGCGGCAGCAGTACCCCGGATTCGTTCGCGATCCCCGCCGCGAGCACGAACGACCTGACCTATCACGGCGGCCCGGTCATGCGCGATCCGACCAACTACGTGATCATCTGGAACCCGCCCGGCTCGACGTTCGGCGCGAACTACCAGCAACTGATCGAACAATACTTCACCGACAACGGCGGCACGCCGTTCATGACGATCAACTCGCAATGGAACGACAGCTCGGGCGTACCGGTGCCGAACACCAACCACTTCGGTGGCACCTGGGTCGACACGACGAACGCGTATCCGCATGCGGGCACGGTCGCCGATCCGCTCAACGGTTCGGACATCCGCGACGAGGTCAACCGCGCGATCGCGGCCAATCCGACCTGGCAGGCGCACGGCCTCAGCACGATGTACTTCGTCTATCTCGGCCACAACATCATCGAGTGCTTCAAGGGCAGCGGCGACACGTTCGGCTGCTTCGCCGGCACCGATGTCGACGGTCACTCCCCGCCCGCGCCGTCGGGCAACCCGAACACGGTTGCGGGTGCGGCCACGTATTGCGCGTATCACAGCTCGTTCGACGGCGACAAGATTTACGCGACGATGCCCTACGCCTCCGACGGTTCGTGCTACGGCAGTGCGAGTCCGTTCCCGAACGGCGTCGATCAAGACATCGTCCTGTCGCCGACCTCGCATGAGCAGAACGAGGCCTATTCCGACCCGCAGCTCAACGCCTGGTACAACGACACCAGCGGCAACGAGAACGGCGACAACTGCGCCTATACCTACGGCCAGGTCGAACCGGACGGCACCAACTTCGTCCTCAGCGGGCACCGCTACCAGATCCAACGCGAGTGGAGCAACGCGTTGCCGGGCGGCTGCATCAAGCGCCTCGGCTCCGCAGCGCAGGCGACGATCGTCGGCGACCTCGGCTTCGGCCTCGTGCCGCGCGGCACGAGCACGAGTCGCGACGTGCAGATCCAGAACACCGCTGCGGGCGATCTCAACCTGCTCAACGTGCGCCTCGCCAACGCAGCACCGGTGCAGTTCAGCATCGATCCTTCCTCGCCGCGCTGGGCCACGCTGCCCGCAGGCGACAGCGTGACGGTCAAGGTCAACTTCGCGCCGGGAGGCAGCTCGACCAGCGCCGGTCCGCTGTCGACTTCGCTGATCATCGACACCGACCAGCCCGGACAGGAAACCCAGTCATTCGCCGTGTCCGGCAGCGTCGGCCTGCCGAAGGCCGCGCTGACGCCGGCCGCGCTGAACTTTGACACGGTCTGCAGCGGAACCAGCTCCGACCAGCAACTCACAGTGACCAATACCGGCAACGCGCCGCTGACGATCTTCTCGCTCGCGATCGCCGGGGTCACGCCGGGCCTGTCCATCCTCACGCCGCCGACGCTGCCGCAGACCTTGCCGGTCGGCGGCTCGTTGTCGTTCACGATCCGCTTCACTCCGGTCGGTCCGAATCCTGGGCCGATCAGCGGCTCGATCGTGGTGAACACCGACGATCCGGTGCATCCTTCGCAGTCGATTCCGTTCGGCGGCAGCATCGGTGCAGCCAATGTCACGATCGGTTCGAACGCGCTCGATTTCGGCGGCGTGCCGGTCGACAACCGCACCGATCCGCACAACGCGGACCGCACGCTGACGATCGGCAACACCGGCGCCTGCAACCTTGCGGTCAGCGCGCTTTCGATCGCCGGGACGAACGCGGGCGACTTCAGCCTCGTCGGCGCACCGTCGCTGCCGGTATCGGTCGGCGCCGCTTCGAGCCTGACCGTCACCGTGCGCTTCAACCCGTCCGCAGCAGGACTTCGCGCAGGCACGCTAGGCGTCGCCACGAACGATCCGGCGCACGCCAGCTCGTCGGTCGCGCTGACCGGCACCGGCCTGTTGCCCGCGGTGCAGTCTTCGGCCGACGCGCTCGTCTTCGCGCCGACCGTGATCGCTTCGCAGGCGCCGGGTTACGCCGGTGGAATCCAGAACCTTGCGATCACCAACGTCGGCCAAGCCGAGCTGATCATCGATGCGATGGGCACCAGCGGCGCGCCGTTTGCCGCATCCGCGGCGACACTGCCGCCGGCACGCTACGCGACCAGCGACGGCTTCAACGAGCCGGTGACGTTCGCGCCAACCGCGGTCGGCAAGTTCAACGGCAACTTCAACATCGCTGACACCGATCCAGAGGGCGGCGCGTCGAAGAGCGTCGCGCTGTGCGGCGAAGGCGTGATGCGCGGCATCCGCGTGCTCGCCGTCGACGCGAGCGGCACGCCGATCGCGCAGGTTGCCAAGCTGCACCTGCAGGCGAAAGGCACCGCGCAGAACGTCAACATCAATGCGCAGAACCTGGCGCTGAGCGGCGTGCCGACATCGTGCGACGCGAGCGCAAAGATGCAGTACGAGAACCAGGCGCTGCCGGCGACTGACACCGCCAACCAGCGCAGCTCGTACTACACGCTGTCGGTCACCGCCGGCGGCAAGTCGACCACGATCACCTTCACTCTCGGCGTCGCCGAGTTCAAGGTCCTCGTCGTCACAGTGAAGTGACGCTTTCGCGGGCGCGGCGGCTCATGCCGCGCCCGCTTTCACACCACCGCCGCGCCGCCGATCAGCAGCAATACAAGCATTGCCGCACCGACCACGCTGAACGCCATCTGCTTCGCGCTGCGTCCGCGCGCCCAGAGCAGGATGCCGCTGATGCCGAGCGCGACCATCGCCAGCGCGAACGTGTCGGTGAGAAGAATCCACGCGGGCCCGCCGCCGACGCCTTTGTGCAAACGCGTAAGCACCGCGAGCGGGCTCTGCTCGGTCGTGCTCACGGTGATCGAGGCATTGCCCTCGCTGTATTCGGCCTGCGTCGACACGCGCGCGTTGCCGCCGGAAAACATCCAGCGCGCCGGCGGTTTGATCTTCTGGCCGTTGAGCTCGACCGGCTGTGCGCGCATAACGCGTACGTTGTCGATGTCGAGCTTCTGCGTGTCACGCAGCCAGATGCGCATTGCCTCGGGTGTCGAGCGCACGCCCTCAGGCACGGGCAGTTCGACCTTCGACAGGTCAGACGAACTTCCCTGCGGCAGCTTGAGCACGGCACGATGATTCATGATGAAACCGCTGCTGCCGAACAGGATCGCCGCGATCGCACCCCAGGCGCCGATCCACAGATGCAGTTGGCGTACGATGCGATGCGTACGGTTGCGTCTCGCCGCTTGGGCAGTAACCAACGACTTCGCGATTTCCATTTCCTTTCCCAGTACTCATGCGCTCGTCCTTGATCGCGAAAGTCAAAAAGCGGCCATCCTTGGCCGCACTTCTCAACTATGGCTCGGCCCATCGACGAAGCAGGTTGTGGTAGACACCGGTCAGCTCGACCAGCGCGGGATGGTCGACCTGGCTCTGGCCGAGCTTGCGGATCGCGAGGTCGAGGTCGAACAGCAGCCGGCGTTCGCCCGCGTCGCGCACGAGGCTCTGGATCCAGAAGAACGAGGCAAGCCGTTCGCCACGCGTAATCGGCTCCACCCGATGCACGCTAGCCGCGGAATAAAGCAGCATGTCGCCCGCGGGCAGTTTCACGCGTTGCGCGCCGACCGTGTCCTCGATGACGAGTGCGCCGCCGTCGTACTCATCCGGCGAAGACAGGAACAAGGTCGCCGACAGATCGGTGCGTACGGCCTGCACGAGCTGGCCGCTGCGGTCGTAGCGCACGGCGTTGTCGATGTGTGCACCGAAGCCATCGCCGACGCGGTAGCGGTTGAACAGTGGCGGGAACACGCACTGCGGCAGGGCGGCGGCGAAATACGTCGTGTTCGCCTTGAGCGCCGTGCGCACAAGCGCGCCGAGTTCCGTCGCGACGGGATCGTCCTCGGCCAATTGCAGATTGCGCTTGGCGCGCGCGGACTGGTGGCCCGCCGTAACCTTTCCATCCACCCAGGCCGCTGCCGCGAGTCGTTCACGGAACAAGCGAACCTGAGCCTGGTCGAGGATGGCGGGGATGTGCAGCAGCATGTCGAATTCGCCGATGGATCAGAATTTGTAGGTTGCGGTCACTTGTGCCGAGCGCGCGTCGCCCGGCGTACCCCAGGCGACATCGCCGGCCGTACGCACGCGTGTGAGGTATTTTTCGTTGAGCAGGTTGTTGACGTTGAGCTGCAGCGAAAAATGACGGTTGAACTTGTACGCAACCATCGCGCGCTGCAGCCAGTACGCGTCGACCTCGTTCAATGGTCCGTGCGGGTTCGTCACCGAATGCTGGCTGACGTTGTAACTGCCGACATAGGTCGCGCCGTAGCCGACCTGCAACGCAGCGGACACATCGTACGTCGTCCACAGGCTCAGCGAATTTTCCGGTGTGCTCAACAAGGGATCGCCGCGCGTGTAATCAGCCCCCTGCCCGGCAACATAGTTCGACGCGCCCTGCAACACCTTCGACTTCAGGTGCGCGTAGTTCGCGTACACCGCCCAGTTATCGCTGATGTTGCCGGTCGCGCCGAGCAGCAGGCCGTCGACACGCGCCTTGCCGTCGAGCGACATCTGCCCGGACGGATTGTCGGGATTGCCCGGATCGGCAACAAGGTAGTTCTGTCGGTCGTTGCGGAACACCGAACCGGTCAACGACAGCTTGCCGTCGAGCACGTCCCACTTCGCACCGATCTCGTAGTTGACCGCCGTCTGCGGGTCGACATCGCAGTTCGCCGTACCGGTCGTGCTCGATGCCGCGCAGGAGCCGTTGACCGATGCTGCCGACGGCGTCTTCGAATTGCTGTACGCCGTGTAGATGCTGGCGTTCTCGATAGGCTTGTAGACCAGGCCGACACGCCAGGAGAACAAGTCGTTGGAATTCTTCGCCGGCGCCGCAGCGCCCATGATCGTGCCGATGCCGGTGTTGACCGGGTTCGGCACGGCGACAGTCGGCGCGGTGTAGAGCTTCACCGTGTACGTCGTCGCGCTCGCATCGCTGCGCTCCCAGCGCACGCCGCCGTTGAGCGACCAGTGCTCGTTGAACTTCGCGTTGTCGAAGACGTAAACCGCCGTGTCGTCGAGCGTGCCGTCGATCTTTCCGGTCAACGTGCGATTGGCCGACCCGCTGTAGATCGAATCCGGAACGCCGATCGGCGTGAACGGAAAATATCCCGGAGCGGCATACGGATTCGTGCCGTCGACATTGCGGTACTGGCTGTAGCCGTTGAACGCATAGCTTTCGTGCGAAAGCGAGAGCCCTGCGACAGCCGTGTGTTCGATCGCGCCGGTATGCAAACCGGTGCTCAGGTCGGTCTGGTTGTAGAGAATCTTGTTCGTCGTATCGCGGATATTGCCGCGCGGCCCGCTCGGCATGTAGTAGCCAGCAGGTACAACAATCTGCAACGCGGTGCCCGGATTGAGCGTGCACGAGGCGCCGCTCGGCTGCAGGTTGTTCGCCTCGCAGAATGTGCCCTGCGGCGGATCGACCAGCGAATATTGCGTCACGCGCTGCGCACGCGTGAGATTGCGCAGCGAAAAATCCTCGCTGAAGCGATGCTGGATGATGCTCGTGAACGCGTCGGCGCGGATCTGCTGCGCGTCGTAGTTGCGGTAGCCGTAGTAGGCGTGCGCATCGACGCTCGCAAGGATCTGCCCCTTGTACGTCGGCACGCCGTATTGCGGCACGTTGTCGTCGTGCTGATGGAAATAGCTCAGCGTCACGCTCGTGTCGGTGCCGAGACCGAAGCCGATCGACGGCGCGAAGCCCCAGCGCTTGAAGTTCTCCACGTCGCGCCCGGGCACATCGTTTTCGTGAGCCATCAAGTTGATGCGGAATGCGCTGTTGTCGCCGATCTGCTGATTCGTGTCCGCGGTCAGGCGGCCGTAGTCGTCCGTGCCGACACCCGCTTTCAATTCGGTACGATCGACGAGCATCGGCACCTTGCTGACCAGATTGATCGACCCGCCGACCGAACCGGAGCCGGCGTACACCGAATTCGCGCCGTTAACGAGCTCGACGCTATCGAGATTGAACGGGTCCGATCGTGTGTACTGCGCACTGTCGCGCACGCCGTCGACGGTGATGTCGGTGCTGCCGGTGAAACCACGCAGATTGATGCTGTCACCGTAACCGCCGCCGCCCTCACCCGCGCCGAACGTGATGCCGGGCAGGGTCGTCAAAATATCACGCAGGTTGAGCAGATTCTGCTCGGCGATGACTTTCTGCGGCACGATCGTAATCGTCTGCGGCGTATCGAGCAGCGAAGCGGTCAGCTTCGGCGAGGTCGGTTGGGCATTCGGCGTGGCGTGCACATCGACCTTGTCGAGCTCGGTCGGATTCCTTCGCGACTTTTCGGTGGCATCGTCGGCTCCGGCGGCGTCGGCAGCGATATCTGCCGCCGGCGAGGCGACTCCCGGTGTCGCCGCGGCAGTCACATCCGCGGCGAATGCGACGGTGGGGACAACCGCCGCAAGCATGGCGGCGTAGAGTGGAGAAAACTTCAGCGTGAATCGGTGCATGGCTCGTCGACTTCCTTGAATAGGCGAGTCATCCCTTGCTGTGCTGACTCTTGCGCGCGTGCGCTCGAACCGGACAAAAGCTGAGTAAGACTACGGATGCAAATAAGAATGATTCTTATTATTGCACAATGACAAATCAATGCAAGATCACGTCGAACCGCGCCGCAGCGGGCATACGGCGGCGCCCGGCCTCGCCAGGATGCCGGAGGAATTCCGCACCATATCGAAGATCGAGCGCGGCGAGCTTTCGCAGCGCTGTTCAGTCGAAGCGATCGTCGCGCGTGTAGACCTGTGCGTCTTCCACTTTCACCGGAAATTTCGCGATCGGCTCGTAGGCCGGCGGGCACATCGCCGCACCCGTACGCAGGTCGAAGCGCGCGCCATGGCGCGGGCATTCGACTTCGAAGCCGTGCACCTCGCCGCCGGCGAGTTCGCCGCCGTCGTGCGTGCAGATGTCCTCGACCGCGTACAGCTCGCCGTCGACGTTGAACACCGCGATCGCGGTGTCGCCATCCCAGGCGACCTTGAATTCGCCGGGCAGCAGTTCGGAGCGGGCGCAGACGCGAATCCAGGCGCTCACGGTCGCGCGCTCACAGCGGCTTCACCAGCAATTCGAACTTGAGGTCGTCGCGCTTGGGAATGCCGAAACGCTCGTCGCCGTACGGAAACGGTTTGTACTTGCCGGTGCGCCGATAGCCGCGCCGCTCGTACCAGGCGATGAGTTCGTCGCGTACCGAGATCACCGTCATCTCCATGCGCGTGCAGCCGAAATCGTCCTTGGCGACGCGCTCCGCCTCGGCCATGACCAACTTGCCGAGGCCAGCGCCCTGCTGGGTCGGATCGACCGCGAACATGCCGAAGTAACAAGCGTCGCCCTGCTTCTCGATATGGCAGCAGGCGAGCACGAGCACGCCGCGCCCGGCGAGCAGGACGAGGCTGCCAGCCTTCTCGATGACTTCCTTGAGCCCCGCCGGATCGACGCGCTGCCCGTCGAGCAGGTCGGCCTCGGTAGTCCAGCCCGCGCGGCTCGCATCGCCACGGTAGGCCGAGGTGACCAGCGTTTCGATCGCCGCGATGTCGGCGGTCGTGGCCAGGCGGAATTCGACGGCAGCCTCGTTCGGCAGGTCGTGGATGGAAGTCATCGGTGCTCTCCCTCGGTCGTGGTTTTCGCGGTGCCGGCCAGCGCCGCACGCAATGTCGCGAACGGCAGCAGTGCGCATTTGCGGCGCGACGGATAGTTTGCCAGCGCGGCGAGCGCGTTCAAGTCGCCAAGCGTATCGTCACGTTCCAAATCGCCGCCGATCACGCGTGCGAACCGCGCTTCCAGTTGCGCGATGCCATCTGCGTCGAGCCGCGCCGCGGCCTCGCCGAGCATCGATGCCGTCGCCTTCGCGATCGCGCAAGCTTCGCCGCGGAACGCGATCTCGGCGACGCACCCGTCGACCACGCGCAGCTCGACGTGCAGCGTATCGCCGCATAGCGGATTGGCGCCTTCCGCTCGATGTGTCGGCGCGGCCAGTGCGCCGAAATGATGCGGCGCACGGCTGTGCTCGAGGACAATGCGTTGATACAACTCGCTGGCGGACATCCGGGCATTGTAACGTTGCCGCGCTCGCTCGATGCCCGCAGCGCGCCAGGATTTCGCCATCGACGGCGGCGATGCTCTGCTAAGGATCCCGTGCGAGACTCGACCTTGTGACATCGTTGTTCCGTTCTATTTCGTTCCTCGCCACCGGCTGCCTCGCGCTGCTCGCGACCGCCTCCGCGTTTGCATCCGAAGCCCCTACCGGCAGCAGCGCGGCGTTGCAATCGCGCCTCGCTGCGCTGGCGCAGCGCGCTCGGCCGGGCACGCTCGGCGTCGCTGTACTCGACCTGCGCAGCGGCACGTCCTGGCGCATCAATGCCGGACGTGGCTATCCGATGATGAGTGTATTCAAGGCGCCGCTCGGCGCGGCCGTGCTCGAACGCGTCGATCGCGGCAAGCTCTCGCTGGACCGCGAGATCACGCTGACGTCGGTCGATCTGCGTCCAGGCCCAGGTCCGATCGGCGGCGAAATCCAGGCTGGCCATACCGAATTCAGCGTGCGCCGGCTGCTCGATGCCGCGGTCAGCGAAAGCGACAACACCGCGGCCGATGCGTTGGTCAAACTCGTTGGCGGCCCGACCGCAGTGACCACGTTCCTGCGCGCGCACGGCATCGAAGGCATTCGCGTGGATCGGGATGAGCGCACGCTTGCGCACGATATCGACGGCTTGGCCGCCAAGGTCGACGCGCCGCCTGCCGATGAGTCCGCCGCGGCGAAACTCGCGCGCAAGCGGCGCGGTTACGCCGCCTTTCTCACCGACCCGCGCGACACGAGCACGCCCGAAGCTGCCGTGGCGTTTCTGTGCAAACTCTGGCGCGGCGAGTTGGTGTCACGCACTTCGACCACGCTGATGCTCGAAATGATGACGCACTCGCCGACCGTGCCGAACCGGCTCAAAGGCGGCGTGCCGGCAGGCGCACATCTCGCGCACAAGAGCGGCACGTCGATTACGTTCGAAGCTGTCACGGCGGCGCACAACGACATCGGCATCTTGAGCTGGGCGGACGGACGCACCGTTATCGTCGCCGCGTTTCTTACGGCGTCGCCGGCGTCGGAACAGGAACGCGATGCGATTTTTGCGACATTGACGCGGGACGTGGCTGGCGCGCTGCATCCGTGACGATTTCTTGCCGTGCCATCGCCGCACGGGGAGATTAAACTCGGGTCGACGACACGACACCGGGAGCTACTACCGATGAATCCACAACGGCGCGCCGTGCTCGGCGGCATGGCATTGGCGGCGCTCGCGCCTGCACGCGCGGACACACCCGGCGAACCCGCACCGCAGCAAGCCGTCGACGCACCCGATGCGCCGCCGTGGCCGCCCGCCGAGCGCATCGCCTTGTGGCCCGGCGAACCGCCCGGTATGCCGGCCAAACCGCCCATTCCGGCGCTGACCATGAACGGCGCGCGCGGCGAACGTCAGCTCTGGGTCACCGGCATCGTGCATCCCGAGATCAACGTGTTCCGCGCACCGCGTCCGGACGGTTCGGCCCTGCTCGTGATTCCCGGCGGCAGCTACAGTTTCGTCTCGGTGCAGAACGAAGGCATCGACATCGCGCGGCGCTACACCCCGTTCGGCACCAGTGTGTTCGTGCTGACCTACCGCCTGCCTGGCGAAGGTTGGAAAAACCGCAGCCGCGTGCCGCTCGCCGATGCGCAACGCGCAATGCGCCTGCTGCGCGCGCGCACGGCGGCGCTGCGCATCGATGCGCAACGCATCGGCGTCCTCGGTTTTTCCGCTGGCGGCCATCTCGCCGCCGATCTGGCGACTGCGTTCGACGAAGCCTGTTATGCACCGATCGATGCGACAGACAAACTCTCGGCGCGGCCGCATTTTGTCGGCCTCGCCTATCCGGTTGCCAGCTTGATGCCGAACGTGGTGCATACCGGTTCGCGCGACAACTTGCTCGGCATCGGCGCCAGCGCTGCGCAGGTCGCCAAGCATTCGCCCGCCGAGCAGGTACGCGCGGACACGCCGCCGGCGTTCGTCTTCCACGCGATGGATGACGATGCCGTACCGGTCGGTGCGAGCCTCGACTGGATCGCCGCATGCCGCCGCGCACGCGTGCCGGTCGAGGCGCATTTGTTCGAGAAAGGCGGACACGGCTTCGGCCTGCATGCGCCGATCGATTCACCGACCGCGCATTGGCCGGAATTGTTCGCCGCATGGATGCGCCAGCGACAGAGTTGACGTCTCCAATAATTTCCAATTTCGATAGCCGAAATTTTGCGAGCTCCACTCTGGCGCGATCGAGGTTTCATGCGCACAATCGGGCCATGGAGACACACTACGACGCAATCGTGATCGGCAGCGGCATCAGCGGCGGCTGGGCAGCGAAAGAACTCTGTGACAGGGGCCTGAAGACGCTCGTGCTCGAGCGCGGGCGCGACGTGCAGCACATCAAGGACTACCCGACGATGTCGCTGCGGCGCTGGGACATGGACCTGCGCGGCGAGAATCCGCGCTCAACGAGCGAGGCGAATCCGCTGATCTCGCGCGCCGCCGGCTACGATGCGACGACCAAGCACTTCTTCATCAAGGATGAAGATCATCCGTACGTACAGGAGAAGCCGTTCCTGTGGGTGCGCGGCTATCAGGTCGGCGGCAAGTCGCTGATCTGGGGTCGCGCCTGCGCGCGCTGGTCGCCGATGGATTTCGACGCGCCCAAGCGCCTCGGCTATGGCATTCCGTGGCCGATCGGCTACGACGACGTCGCGCCATGGTACGGCCACGTCGAGAAATTCATCGGCGTCTGCGGCAGCAAGGAAGGCATTGCGACGATGCCCGACGGCGAGTACCTGCCCGCCTACGAACTCAACACGGTCGAACAGCATCTGCAGAAAGTGCTCAAGGAAAAGTTCGGCCGGCACTACATTTCAGGCCGCTGGGCACACATCACCGACGCGCAGGAAATCCATCGCCAGCAAGGGCGCGCCACCTGCCAAAACCGCAACCTGTGCATGCGCGGTTGCCCATTCGGCGGCTACTTCTCATCGAACGCGAGCACGCTGCCGTGGGCGCAGAAGACCGGCAACCTCACCGTGCGCCCGTTCTCGGTCGCGCACTCGATCATCTACGACGACGCGACGCAGCAGGCCAGCGGCGTCAAGGTGATCGATGCGAACACGCACGAGGAACTCGTGTTCAAGGCCAAAGTCGTCTTCGTCAACGCCTCGGCGCTGAATTCGACGCTGGTCCTGCTCAACTCCACCTCGAAGCGCTTCCCAAACGGCCTCGGCAACGACCACGGCGTGCTCGGCAAATACGTCGGTTTCCACAACTACCGCGCCGGCATGAGCGCGGAGATCGAGGGCTTCGAGGACTCGTACTATGAGGTCTACAAGCCGGCCGAGAACATCATCCCGAACTTCCGCAATGTGCAGAAGCAGGATGCCGACTTCCTCGGCGGCTACGTCATTTTCAGCGGCGCGAGCCGGCGCCTGATCGACGACAACGATGCGCACGGCGAGACGATCGGCGCGAAGTACAAACAAGCGATCAGCAAGCCGGGCAAGTGGACCGCGTACATGTACATGCAGGGCGAGACGCTGCCGAACGCTTCAAATCACGTGCGCCTGTCGCCCGACAAGAAGGACCCATGGGGCATCCCGCAACTCGTCATCTCGGTCGGCTACGACGACAACGCCGAGCGCATGGTGCGCGATTTCTTAAGCGAAGGCCGCAAGATGCTCGAAGCCGCAGGGTTCACCAACGTCAGCGCGAACGACAATCACTGGCCGCCCGGCCTCGACATTCACGAGATGGGTGGTGCGCGCATGGGCGCCGATCCGAAGACGTCGATGCTCAACGCGCACAACCAGGTGCACCTGTGCAAAAACGTCTTCGTCACCGACGGCGCGTGCATGACCAGCACGGGCAGCCAGAGCCCGTCGATCCTGTACATGGCGCTGACCGCGCGCGCAGCGAATTACGCGGCCGATCAGCTCAAAAAGCACGGGAGGATTGTCTGATGGATCGGCGAGAGTTGTTGCGCGCCATCGCCGCACTTACCGGCTGCGCCTTTGTTGGCGAACAACGCGCAGAAGCGCTCGTCTACGTCCATACCGATGGCTGGAGCACCTACCTCGACGACAATATCGCACTGCTGGACGAAATCGCAGAAACGATCCTGCCACGCACCGACACCCCTGGCGCGAAGGACGCGCGAGTCGGCGCGTTCATCGCACGCTACTCGTCCGCTTGCTACGCGCCGGCAGATCTGACGATCCTGCGCGAGGGTATTGCCGATCTCGATGTGCATTCACGCAAAGCCTATGGCATGGGCTTCGTGAATTGCACGAGTGCACAGAAACAGAAATTGCTGACCGACATCGATGCGGAAGCCAAACGCCACGCGCGCGAAGCCGCCGATAACCGCGGGCAGTCACCGCACTGGTTCACGCTGTGCAAGCAACTGACCCTGATGAGCTTCTTCACTTCGGAGGCGGGCGCAACGCACGTGGCACGCTATCGTCCCGTTCCCGGTGCGTACAAAGGTGTGGTGGCATACAAGGGTGAGACGTTCTGGGCCTGGTGATACTGTGATCCTTCGGAGACGAATACGAATGAAATATGCCGTTGTGTTTTTTGCCGCCACTCTCGGTTTTGCCGCACATGGTGCCGAATCGGCCAAACCTGACCCAGCCAACACGCTGTCGACAGAGCAACGGCGCGAAGGCTGGAAGCTGCTGTTCGACGGCAAGTCGACCGCGGGTTGGCACCGCTACAACGAGAAGACGATCGGCAAGTCATGGTCGGTCGACGACGGCGGCCTGCATCTCGACACGAGCAACAAGAAAGACGGCTGGCAGGCGCCCGATGGCGGCGACATCGTCTACGACGGCGTGTTCGCCAACTTCGATCTCAAGCTCGACTGGAAGATCGCCCCGGCCGGCAACAGCGGCGTGATGTTCTACGTGCAGGAAGGCCCCGAGCACAAATACCCGTGGCAGACCGGCGTCGAGTCGCAAGTGCTCGACAACGTCGCCGCCGAGGATGCCAAGTTCGACAAGCATCGCGCCGGTGATTTGTACGATCTGATCGCCGGCAAGCCCGAAGCGGTGCGCCCGGCCGGCGAGTGGAATCGCCTGGAGATCATCAGCGACCACGGCCGCTTCGTCGAGAAACTCAACGGCACGGTCGTCGTCGAAACGACGCTGTGGGACGACGCGTGGAAGCGTCTGATCGCGGGCAGCAAGTTCCGCGACATGCCCGGCTTCGGCATGTCTCGCTCCGGCAAGATCGCACTACAGGATCACGGCGCGGACGTCTGGTTCCGCAATATCATGATCCGCGAGTTGAAGTAGTAGCTACGCGAGAAGCTTGCGCACCTTGGCGATCGCGGCGATAAATGCGTCGATTTCCTCGCGCGTGTTGTAGAACGCAAGCGAGGCGCGCGCTGTCGCTGGCACGCCATAGAATTGCATCAGCGGATGCGCGCAATGGTGGCCCGAACGCACGGCCACGCCTTCGTGGTCGAGCAGGGTCGCCAGATCGTGCGCGTGCACGCCGTCGATCAGGAACGAGAACACTGCAGCCTTGTCTTTCGCCTCGCCGAACAGACGCAGGCCAGGGACGGACTTGAGTGCATCGCTCATGTAGGCGGCGAGTTCGCCCTCGATCGCACCGATCGTGTCGAGGCCGATGCGGTTCACGTAGTCGATCGCGGCGCCGAGACCGACGAATCCTGCGATGTTCGGTGTGCCGGCCTCGAACTTGTGCGGCGCGTCAGCGAACGTCGTGCCGTCGAAGCTGACCGTGCGGATCATCTCGCCTCCGCCGAAGAACGGCGGCATTTCGGCCAGCAGTTCCTTGCGTGCCCAGAGCACACCGGTGCCGGTCGGACCGTACAGCTTGTGCCCAGTCAGCGCGTAGAAGTCGCAGCCGAGCGCCTGCACGTCGATGGCCAGATGCGGCGCGGCTTGCGAGCCGTCGACGAGCAGCGGGATTCCACGTGCACGGCAGGCCTTGGCCAATTCGCGAATCGGATTGATCGTGCCGAGCACGTTCGACACGTGCGTCACGCCGGCGAGTTTCACGCGCGGATTCAGGCGTGCGATGAATTCCTCGACGATCAACTCGCCGCTCTGCGTGATCGGCGCGGCAATCACCTTTGCCCCTGTGCGCGCGGCGACAAGCTGCCAAGGCACGATGTTGGCGTGGTGCTCCATCGTCGTGACGAGAATCTCGTCGCCCGGCTGCAGGCGCGGCAGCGCATAGCTGTAGGCGACCGTGTTCATCGCCTGGGTCGTGCCGCTGGTAAAGATCACCTCGTCGCGCGTCGGCGCGTTGATGAAGCGTGCAATCTTGTCGCGTGCGCCCTCGTAGGCCGACGTCGCCGCTTCGCCGAGCGAGTGCACCGCGCGCGCGACATTGGCGTTGGTCTCGCGATAGAAGCGGTCGACCGCGTCGATCACCTCGATTGGCTTCTGTGAGGTATTCGCGTTGTCGAAATAGACCAGCGGCTTGCCGTGCACCTGGCGCGAGAGGATCGGAAAACCGGCGCGGATGCGCGCCACGTCGAACGCGGCGATGTCGCCGCGGCTGGCTTGTGTACTCATCGCGATGCTCCGACCGCCAGCCTTGCCAGCGGCACTCTCGTCGGTACCGACAAGCCTTGTGCGCGGTGGCAATCCGCCGCTTGCTTCAGCCGCCAAGTCCTTGCATGAACGCGGCGAACGCGAGCCACCCCTGGGTCGGAGCGACCAGCACCGCAGCGGTGTTGGAAACGATCATCACCAAGGCGCCGTAGAGATAGGCGGGATACCAGCGACGTTGCGTTCTCCAGTCGTAGATCATCGCAATAGCGAAGAAAATCAACGCAACGAATGTCGGCGGAAGTGCGACGAATGGCGGCGGCGGCCCGCCTTCCAACGCGCCTGGCGGAGCGAAAAGCGTGATGAATACGCGCGCGATCGCGGGAACCATCAGCGCGGCCATCAGCGAATACATGAGCCGCTTGTGGATCTCGGGTCGGCGCAGGTTGGCCAGCGCCGCCACGAACATCACGACCATTGAAAACGCGCCGATGAACGTGATCGCCGAAAAACGGCGAGCCGCATCGCCAAATCCATGCGCGTCGTTGATACGCAAATCGGTAATCTTGAAGACGACGATCGAACAGATCATCAGCGTGAACAGGGAAATCCCCGCGAGTCCCCAGCTGCGATGCGTCGCAATCCGGCCCGAGGCTACCCAGCCGGTTTGGGCCAGATAGAAAAGTGTCCAGGTGAACATGAAGGCGCCGTGGACATGCATGATCGGCGGCCCGTGAAAATTCGCCGTTCCGAGCCGCGCCCAGTAAGTCGGAATGAAGCCGCCGAAAGCGACCAGAACGAATACGACGGCCATCCAGAAGAAAAAGCGCCGTGACTGTACCGACGCATCGATGTTGCGTGCGATTACCGTTTCCAAAGCCATCCCCCTTTGGTTCGTTGCAGCATCGGTTATACGCAACGGTGATGGAACACGCAACTCCACGACATGCGATGTGACCATCGAATTGCAGATTCGTTTGCGGTTGCGCGCTCATGCACTAGCTCCATCCACGTGAGGCACGAGCAGCCCGGCAAGCCTATTGCGCAGATCCACGTCGGTGATGCCGTCGAGCACTTCGCGGCAGAACGCCGTCACCATCATGCGTCGCGCATCGGCGAGCGGAATCCCGCGCGAACGCAGGTAGAACAGCGCGCGCTCGTCGATCTGGCCCACCGTCGCGCCGTGCGCGGCCTTGACCTCGTCCGCGTAGATCTCGAGCACAGGCTGCGTATCGATCTCGGCCAGCGCCGACAGCAACAGATTCTTGTTCGACAGCTTCGCATCGCTGCCATCCGCGCCTTCGGCGACCGTGATCGCGCCGTGGAAAATTCCGCGCGCGCGCTGGTCGGCGACGCCGCGCCAGAGGATATCGCAGGTCGTGTCGCGTGCGACGTGGCGCACGTCGAGCTGCGTGTCGGCATGCGCGCGCCCGCGCAGCGCGAAGACGCCGCGCGATTCCAGTCGCGCCTGTTCGCCGGCGAGTTCGACCTGCATGTCCAGGCGCTGCATGCGCCCGCCGAGCAACACATGCGTCGCGTGCAGCGTCGCCTTCGCAGCGAGGTGCACGTCGAGCAGGCGATACAACGACATCGACTCGGGCAAGTCGCAGAGACTGACCAGATCGAGTCGCGCGCCTTCGCCGATATCGATGCGCCGGCGCGAAGCACCAAGAACGCCGGCTCCGTCGAGGCTTACGTGCTGTTCGATCAGGGTGACGAACCCGTTGACGATCACCATCGAAGTATTCGTCTGCCAGCGGCTCGGCTGCGCAGAAGGAATGCTGACGTAGACGATCTGCATCGGCTCGTCGATTTTTCCGTCGATGCGCACCGCATAGGTTCCACCGGTCTCGCCAACCGTCACCATCGCGCCGACATCGGCCAGGTCCGAATAGCGCTCGGAAACCGCGCCGTTGACGACGACGACACGGCGGCGCCGCGTCGCTGGCCAATCGAATTGCGTGCGCAGCGTCTCCGGCAACTCGGCGTTCGCATCAGCCGCGACAAATTCCTGCTGCGCCAGCGCGCGCAGCGCCATCTTGCTGTAACGCCACGACTCCTCTCTCGCGCGCGCGTCGCCGCGGCCGAATTCCTCGAGCAAAGCCGCGCCCACGTCAGGCGGCTCCTGCGAGCTTGCGCTCTGCAACCCAGGCATAGCCATGCTCTTCGAGCTTGGGCGCGAGACTCGCGTCGCCCGTCTCGACGATGCGCCCGTCGGCGAGCACGTGCACGACATCGGGCACGATGTAGTCGAGCAGGCGCTGGTAGTGCGTTACCACAAGGAAGGCGCGGTCGGGCGAACGCATCGCGTTGACACCGTCGGCGACCATCTTGAGCGCGTCGATGTCGAGGCCCGAATCGGTCTCGTCGAGGATCGCGAGCCTCGGTTCGAGCAGCGCCATTTGGAAAATCTCATTGCGTTTCTTCTCGCCGCCCGAGAAACCCTCGTTGACCGCACGATGCAGCAGTTCGTCTTTCAGATGCAGCACGGCGAGCTTTTCGCGCACGCGCTTCAGGAACTGCATCGAGTCGAGTTCGGCTTCACCGCGATGCTTGCGCTGCGCATTCAACGCCGTACGCAGGAAGTAGGTGTTGTTCACGCCCGGAATCTCGACCGGATACTGGAACGCGAGGAACACGCCTGCGGCCGCACGCTCCTCGGGTTCGAGTTCGAGCAGGTTCTTGCCCGCGTACACGACAGAACCCTGCGTGACTTCGTAACCCTCGCGCCCTGCCAGCACGTTGCCGAGCGTGGACTTGCCCGCGCCGTTCGGCCCCATGATCGCGTGCACTTGGCCCGCTTTCACTTCGAGCGAGAGACCCTTGAGGATTTCCTTGCCCGCGACGCGGACATGGAGGTTTTCGATTTTCAGCATTTCCGTTCTCGCAATTTCTTCGGCGTCAGACGCCCGCAAGTTTTTTCAGTGCGTCGCTTTCGACGCGGCAACCGAGCCATTCCGGCGTCATCTTCGCTCCGAGCGATTCGTAGAATTCGATCGAAGGTTTGTTCCAATCGAGCACCGACCACTGGAAGCGTGCGAGTCTTTCGGCGACGCAGCGCTTCGCCAGGTTCACGATCAGCGCCTTGCCGATGCCGTGACCGCGAAACGCCGGGCGCACGAACAGATCTTCAAGATACAAACCATGGCGGCCGCGGAAAGTTGAGTAGTTGTAGAACCACAACGAAAACCCGGCGACCTCGCCATTCCATTCCGCGATCTCGGCGAACACGCGCGGATTCGGCCCGAACAGATCGCGCCCAATGTCCGGCGCAGTCGCATCGACTTCGTGGCGCAGCTTTTCGTAGTCGGCCAACTCACAGATCAGCGCGTAAATCGCCGCTGCGTCGTCAGGCCGCGCCGCGCGTATCGCGAGGCTTGCGATAGGCGTATCCATCATCAACCCACCGCGCCTTCGAGCGACACTTCGAGCAGCTTCTTCGCCTCTACCGCAAACTCCATCGGCAATTCGCGGAACACCTGCTTGCAGAAGCCGTCGACGATCATCGACACGGCGTCTTCCTCGCCGATGCCGCGCGAGCGACAGTAGAACAGCTGATCGTCGGAAATCTTCGACGTCGTCGCCTCGTGCTCGACGATCGCGCCGGGATTCTTCACCTCGATGTACGGGAACGTGTGCGCGCCGCATTTCTTGCCGATCAGCAGCGAATCGCATTGCGTATGGTTGCGCGCACCCTCGGCGCCTTTCTCGACCTTGACCAGGCCACGATACGTGTTCTGTCCGCGCCCAGCGCTGATGCCCTTGGAGACGATCTTCGACTTGGTGTTGCGCCCGATGTGGATCATCTTCGTGCCGGTGTCGGCCTGCTGGCGATGATGGGTCAGCGCGACCGAGTTGAATTCGCCGACCGAATCGTCGCCGCGCAAAACGCAGCTCGGATATTTCCAAGTGATTGCCGAGCCGGTCTCGACCTGGGTCCACGAAATCTTGCTGCGCGCGCCGCGGCAGTCGCCGCGCTTGGTGACGAAGTTGTAGATGCCTCCTACGCCGTTCTCGTCGCCCGGGTACCAGTTCTGCACGGTCGAATACTTGATGTTCGCATCATCGAGTGCGACGAGTTCGACGACCGCGGCGTGCAACTGATTCTCGTCGCGCATCGGCGCGGTGCAGCCTTCGAGGTAGGACACACTTGCGCGTTCCTCCGCGATCAGCAGCGTGCGTTCGAACTGGCCAGTGTCGCGCGCATTGATGCGGAAATATGTCGAAAGCTCCATCGGGCAGCGCACGCCTTTCGGCACGAACACGAACGACCCATCGGAGAACACGGCCGAGTTCAACGCGGCGAAGTAGTTGTCGCCCGGCGGCACGACGCTACCGAGATATTTCTGCACGAGTTCGGGATGCTCGCGCACCGCTTCGCTGATCGCGCAGAAGATCACGCCGGCTTCGGCCAATTCCTTGCGGAACGTCGTGCCGACCGACACCGAGTCGAACACCGCATCGACGGCGACACCGGCGAGGCGCGCGCGCTCGTGCAGCGGCACGCCAAGCTTGTCATAGGTTTCGAGCAGCTTGGGATCGACGTCGTCAAGCGACTTCGGCCGGTTCTTCGGCTGCGAGTAGTAACTGATCGCCTGGAAATCAATCGGCTCGATCTGCAGCTTCGCCCAGTGCGGCGGCGTCATCGTCAGCCAGTGGCGATACGCCTTCAGGCGCCACTCGGTCAGCCATTCCGGCTCGTTCTTGCGCGCGGAGATCGCGCGCACGACATCCTCGTTCAAGCCCGGCGGCAGGCTTTCGCTTTCGATGTCGGTGACAAAACCGGCGCTGTAGCGTCGATTGAGCGCCTCGGCGACAACGTCAGTTGGTGCTGATTCGTCGGGTACGTCGAGTTCGAGGGGTTGGGTGGCCATTGGCTGCCTGACTTTTTATGCGGTGGCGACTAGGCGCATCGGAATCGCTGCGCGCTTCGGTGGCGGCCGGCGCATGTCGGCCAGCGTCATCTGCTTGAGCGTCGTCTCGATCACCTCGCTGACGCGCCGCCAGTTGCCGCGCACGCCGCAATGTGGCTCGTGCCCGCAGGCGCCGTGATGCGCGCTGCATTCGGTCATGCCGAACGGCCCTTCCATCGCAACGAGGATGTCGGCAAGGCTGATCCGCTCGGGCGCGCGCGCGAGGCGATAGCCGCCGTTGACGCCGCGAAACGATTCGACCAGTTCCGCCTGGGCGAGCTGCTTGAGCAGCTTCGACACGGTCGGCAGTTCGAGATGCGCGCGCTCGGCCAGCGTCTGCGCGCTGAACACCTCGTCGGACGATTCGGCGAGCACGGTCATGACGACGGTGGCGTAGTCGGTGAGTTTGCTGACGCGGAGCATGTTCGCAGCTCTTGTTGAGAAGTGCGGCCGCGGATGGCCGCCTCTTGATTCCCGCGATCACGGACGATCGCGCTTAATACCGTACCGATATAGTACTGTTTTACCATGCACCGGTCAAACCGCAGGCTATAGTCGGATGCTCGAACAAATCCGGGGACAGAAATGATCGTTTCCTTCGTACTCGCGCTGTTGTTTCTGGCGTTCGTCCTGCATCGCCGGCGGCGGCGAACGGCCGGCTTTCTTGCGATCGCCTCAATCACGCTGCTCGTGTCCTCCGGATGCGGCCTTCTGGCGGCACCAATGCTGAGCGATCTACAAACGCCGTTTATCAAATTGCCGCAAGTCAGCTGGGGCTCGAGCAATGCGATTGTCGTGCTCGGCGTCGGCACGGCGAAGTTCGACGGCACGGTCGAACCGACTCCTTTCGCTTACGGACGCATGCTGCGAGCGCTCGACCTCTACGGCAGCTGCAAAAATCACGGCCGTTGCCGGATCATCATCAGCGGCGGCGATCCGCAGCAGCACCGCGCGTCCGAAGCCGCCGTCTATGCGGCGGAGCTCGTCAAGGCGGGTGTCGACCACGCCGATATCGTGCTCGACGAGGCGAGCCGCAACACTTGGGAAAACGCGAAGTTCACCCGAGCGCTGCTTGAACGCGAGGGCGCAGACAACGTCGTGCTCGTCACCGCGGCACTCCATATGAAGCGCAGCTTGCTGTACTTCGCCCATTTCGGAATTGCCGCCACTCCAATCCGCGCCGACGCGGTCGAAGGCGAACTTTCATTGCCGCCAAGCGGCATGAACATCGCCTACTGCGACATCGCACTGCACGAATACATGGGCATCGCCCGATATCACGTCTACAACGCGCTCGGATGGAACGTACCACCGCTCACGGCGTTGCGCCCGTCTGCAGATGCGGCTGCAGGACGCCTGCCACCCAGTTCATGAATACCTGAACGCGCCGCGGCAGATTGCGCCGTTGCGCATAGAGCAGCGACACCGGCATCGGCTCCGCCGAGCATTGCGGCAGCACCTCGACCAGGCGGCCCTGTTCGATCAGGTGACGCACACCGAGAGACGGGACCTGGATCAGGCCGAGTCCGGCCACGCAGGCGGCCTCGTAGGATTCGGCATTGTTCACCGTGAGCGCGCCCGGCATCGGCAGGACGCGATAACGCTCGCCGTCGAAATACTCGAAGCCGTCGGGCTTGGCACCGAACGTCGTCGCGTAGTGGATCAGGCGATGTGCGACGAGATCGTCGAGCGTGCGCGGCGTGCCGTAACGCTTGAGGTAAGCGGGACTCGCGCAATTGACGATGCGATGCGCGCCGAGAGGGCGCGCGACCAGACTGCTGTCGCCAAGCGCACCGACGCGCAGCACGCAGTCGAAACCCTCGCGCACCGGATCGACGCGGCGGTCGGTGCTCGACAGCTCGATTTCGAGGTGTGGATGCGCTTCGAGAAATTCCGGCAGGCGCGGGATGATGAAATTGCGCGCCGTGCCGGTCGGCATGTCGACGCGCAAGCGGCCGCGCAGGGATTCAGCGTCGCGGCGGAACATCGATTGCAGTTCGTCGACATCCGCAAGCAGCTCTTTACCGCGGTCATGAAAAAGCTGGCCGTCCTGAGTCAACTCGACGCGCCGCGTGGTCCGGTGCAGGAGCCGCGTACCGAGACGCGCTTCCAACTTCTGCACGGCCGTAGACGCGCTGGCTTTCGGCAGACCCAGATCATCCGCGGCACGCGTGAAGCTGGCGAGCTCGGCAACGCGGATGAAAATGCGCATGGCTTCTAGGTCGTTCATGGCCAAAGACCTTCAGGAACCAGATGAGTCAATTGTTCGCATATTTTGAACAGACTAATCAATAATCTCCAATTTATACGGCTTTGCCAAACCAATAAAGTGGTATCCGTCATTCACACATCCCGGAGAAACCATGAACACCCAAGACGGCAAAATCGCCCTGATCACCGGCGGCAGCCGCGGCCTCGGCCGCAGCATGGCCCTGCACCTCGCCCGCCAAGGCACTGGCGTCATCCTGACCTACCGCAGCAATCGCACCGAAGCCGACGCGGTCGTCGCCGAAATCGCCAAGCTCGGCGGCCGCGCGGCGAGCCTGCAGCTCGATACCGCCATCGTCGCCGGATTTGACGAATTCATCGCGCGCCTGCGCGAAACTCTGACTAAGACCTGGGGCCGCGACCGCTTCAACTTTCTCGTCAACAATGCCGGCGTCGGCGTGCATGCTTCGTTCGCCGAGACCAGCGAGGTCCAGTTCGATGAACTGATGAACGTGCACCTCAAGGGCGTGTTCTTCCTCACCCAGAAACTGCTGCCGCTGATCGTCGACGGCGGACGCATCGTCAACGTTTCCAGCGGGCTGGCGCGCTTCAGCCTGCCCGGCTATGCGGCATACGCATCGATGAAAGGTGCGATCGAAGTGCTGACGAAATACCTGGCCAAGGAACTCGGCGCGCGCAAGATCACGGTGAACGTGCTCGCGCCCGGCGCGATCGAAACCGATTTTGGCGGTGGCCAAGTGCGCGACAACAGCGAGGTGAACCGTTTCGTTGCCGCGAACACGGCGCTCGGCCGCGCCGGCCTGCCCGACGACATCGGCGGCGCGATCGCAATGCTGCTCTCGCCGGACGGCGGCTGGATCACCGGCCAGCGCATCGAAGCCTCGGGCGGCATGTTCTTGTGATCGAAACTACGATTGACGGACCGGTCGATACGGCATATCTTGTGTTCGTCAACGGCGTCCAACCCAGCATATTGTTGGCGAGGACTTAATCGGGAACCCGGTGAGAGGGATTTTTGCGATCGTCCCCGATCGCGAAGATCAAAAAGCGGCCATCCGTGACCGCACTCCTCAATTCCAGGACTGCCCCGCAGCGGTGACCGGGAACGAACGGTGCCAACAGCACTGGGCCGAAGATGTGGCGAACCACTCGCCGCATTCGACGATCTGGGAAGCGGCATCGCAGTAGGTGAGACAGGCGCTGCGCAAGCTGCCTGTGTCGCGCCCGGGAGTCCGAATACCGGCCCGCGATCGTCGTGCGCAAGCGCGGCGTCTGGCTTGCAGACCTTCGCGGGAAGGATAGCCGGGCAGTGACGGTCGTCGTTCGTTTCGACACCCCGTTCCTGTCTCGTCTCTCCCACCAAGTTCTGTGCTCGCTCGCGGGAGCGAAGGCCGGCGGTTGCGGCCTGTTCCGGTTCCCGCATCGCCTGCCTCGCTTCCTTTCGTAACACCGACAAGGAGAGGCACCCATGTCCCACGTAGAAACCCTCGCGCCCGCGACAACGCCGTTGTTGTCGGCCGCCACCGCCCTCGCCGCTCCGCCGAACCAAACCGGTTTCGCCCTGACCCCGCCGCACAACGCACCCGCGGCGATGCGCGTGACCAAGCGCTCGGGTGCGAGCGAACCGGTCGATCTCAACAAGATCGTGCGCGCGGTGACACGCTGCGGCGATGGTCTGCGCGACGTCGATCCGATGCGCGTCGCGGTGAAGACGATCACCGGCCTCTACGACGGCGCCTCGACGCGCGAGCTCGACGAGCTGTCGATCCGCACCGCCGCCTCGCTGATCGCCGAGGAGCCCGAATACTCGCAACTCGCCGCGCGCCTGCTTGCCGGCTATGTCGACAAGGAAGTCCAGGTACTCGGCGTCTACTCGTTCTCACAGTCGATCCGCCTCGGCTTCGACCTGGGCCTGATCAACGAACGCGTGCTCGCCTTCGTCGAAACCCACGCGCGCAAGCTCAACGATGCGATCGATGCGAGCCACAATGCGCGCTTCGAGTATTTCGGCCTGCGCACGCTCTACGACCGCTACCTGCTCAAGCATCCGCACAAGCGTCAGGTCATCGAAACGCCACAGCATTTCTGGATGCGCATCGCCTGCGCGCTGACGCAGACGACGAGCGATGCGATCGAACTTTACCGCCTGTTCGCCACACTCGACTACGTGCCGAGTTCGCCGACGCTGTTCAATGCCGGTACGCGCCACGAGCAATTGTCGAGCTGTTTCCTGCTCGACTCGCCGGCCGACTCGCTCGACGCGATCTATGAGAAATACAAAGACATCGCGCAGCTGTCGAAATTCTCCGGCGGCATCGGCGTGGCATGGCATCGCGTGCGCGCGGAGGGCTCGCTCATCCGTTCGACCAACGGCCTGAGCAACGGCATCGTGCCGTGGCTGAAGACGCTCGACTCCTCGGTCGCCGCGGTCAACCAGGGCGGCAAGCGCAAGGGCGCGGCCTGCGTGTATCTCGAATCGTGGCACGCCGACGTCGAGTCCTTCCTCGAACTGCGCGAGAACACCGGCGACGAGGCGCGGCGCACGCATCATCTCAATCTCGCCAACTGGGTGCCGGACCTGTTCATGCGCCGCGTCGACGAAGACGGCGCGTGGTCGCTGTTCGATCCCGCGGACGTGCCCGACTTCCCCGATCTCTGGGGTGCCGCATTCGAGCAGGCCTACGTGCAAGCCGAAGCGCGCGGCCTGGCGAAGAAAACACTCAAGGCGCGCGATCTCTACGCGAAGATGATGCGCACGCTTGCGCAGACGGGCAACGGCTGGATGACGTTCAAGGACGCCTGCAACCGCGCCTGCAACCAGACCGCGCAGGCCGAAAACCGCGTGCACCTGTCGAATCTCTGCACCGAGATCATCGAAGTCACCGGCGGCGCAGAAACCGCGGTGTGCAATCTCGGTTCGATCAATCTCGCGCGCTGCGTCATCGACGGCGCCTTCGATTTCGACAAGCTCGCACACACGGTGCAGATCGCCGTGCGCCAGCTCGACCGCGTGATCGATCTGAATTTCTATCCGATCGCGACCGCGCGCGCCTCGAACTTGCGCTGGCGGCCGGTCGGCTTGGGTTTGATGGGCCTGCAGGACGTATTCTTCCAGTTGCGCCTGGCGTTCGATTCGCCCGCCGCGCGCACGCTGTCGGCGCGCATCTCCGAGGAGATCTATTACCACGCGCTGCACACCTCGCTCGAACTCGCGCGCGAGCACGGCGCACACGCCGCGTTCGCGGACACGCGGGCTTCGCGAGGCGAGTTGCAGTTCGATGCGTGGAACGTGACGCCTAGCGATACCGTGCGCTGGAACGCGCTGCGCGAGGAGATCAAGGCACACGGTCTGCGCAACTCGCTGCTGATCGCGATCGCGCCGACCGCGACGATCGCCTCGATCGCCGGCTGCTATGAGTGCATCGAGCCGCAGCTGTCGAACCTGTTCAAGCGCGAGACGCTGTCCGGCGATTTCCTCCAGGTCAACCGCTATCTCGTCGAGGAACTCAAGCGCCTGGGACTGTGGACGACCGAGATCCGCGACGCGATCAAGCTCGCCGAAGGTTCGGTGCAATCGGTAGCCGCGCTGCCCGAAGAACTCAAGGTTATCTATCGCACGGTCTGGGAACTGCCGATGCGCGCGTTGATCGACATGGGCGCCGAGCGCGGTGCCTTCGTCGACCAAAGCCAGTCGCTGAACCTGTTTATCGAGAACCCGAACATCGGCCAGTTGTCGAGCATGTACATGTACGCTTGGAAGAAAGGCTTGAAGACAACGTACTACTTGCGCTCGCGGCCGGCGACGAAGATCGCCAAGACCACGGTGGCGGCGAGCGATGCGACGCCGAAGAAGACCTATTCCGACAGCGATGCCGTCGTCTGCTCGCTCGAGAACCCGGAACTGTGCGAGGCCTGCCAATGACGACCTCGCACCTGCTCGATCCCGGTTTCAACCTCACCCTGCGGCCAATGCGCTATCCGCAGTTCTACGAGATGTACCGCGCCGCGATCAAGAACACCTGGACGGTCGAGGAGATCGACTTTCAGATCGACCTTAACCATCTCGACAAGCGCATGACCCCGGCCGAACGGCACCTGATCGAGCGCCTCGTCGCATTCTTCGCGACCGGCGATTCGATCGTCGCCAACAATCTCGTGCTCAACCTGTACAAGCACATCAACGCGCCCGAAGCGCGCATGTACCTGTCGCGCCAGCTCTACGAAGAAGCGCTGCATGTGCAGTTCTACCTGACCCTGCTCGACAACTATATCCCGCAGGCCGAGCGCCGCGCGCAGGCCTTCGCCGCGATCGAGAACATTCCCTCGATCCGGCACAAGGCTGAGTTCTGCCAACGCTGGATCGACTCGATCCAGCGTCTCGACCGCATCGACAGCGACGCGGACAAGCGCCAGTTCCTGCTCAATCTCACATGTTTTGCCGCATGCATCGAAGGCCTGTTCTTCTTCGCCGCGTTCGCCTACGTCTACTTCCTGCGCTCGCGCGGCCTGCTGCCCGGCCTTGCTGCAGGCACCAACTGGGTGTTTCGCGACGAGTCCGCGCACATGACCTTCGCCTTCGAGGTAATCCGCACGGTACGAAGTGAGCAGCCGGCGTTGTTCGACGAACGATGGGCGAGCGACGTGCGCACGATGCTCGCGGATGCGGTCGAATGCGAAACGCTGTTTGCGGACGATGTGCTGGCCGGCGGCGTCGTCGGCCTGTCGGCGGCGGAGATGCGCCAATATCTCGAATACGTCGCCGACCAGCGCCTGACCATGCTCGGCCTCACGCCGCTCTACGGCGCGAAGAATCCGTTCCCGTTCATGGAACTGCAGGACGTGCAGGAACTGACCAACTTCTTCGAGCGCCGCGTCTCCGCCTACCAGGTCGGCGTGCAGGGCGAGGTCAGCTTCGACCACGCGTTCTGAAAACTGCATTGACGATGGACGTCTAGACATCTAGACTGCCAATTGCTGAAGGTGCCGGAAGTAACGCTCCGGCTGAAAAGGGAATCCGGCGAAAATCCGGAGCTGCCCCGCAGCGGTATGTGGAAACGAATTCGTCAACAGCACTGGGTGTTACGGCCCGGGAAGCGGCGATCAGTAGGAGGGCTCGAATCATCGAACCCGTGTCCACGAGCCCGAAGACCTGCCTTGGCCGAACGGTTTGCGCCGTTCGATACGACTCGGAACTTCGCGGGAAGGTTTCGGGCGAATGCCTGCCTGCGCCTTGCGCGGATGCGCCCTCGCCTTCGATCCCCGCTGAATTCCGTTTCGCCCGCGGGGGCGAGGGTCGACGCTGCGCATGATCTTCTGCGTGACTCGACTCACGGCGGTTGCTCTGCGATAGCGCCTGCTTTCGTTCCTCTGTGTCCATCACGCATGAGGAATTCACATGTCACAAGTCACCAATCTCGGCTTTCCGCGCATCGGCCGCAGGCGCGAACTGAAGATCGCTCTCGAAAGCTACTGGAAAGGCGCGATCGACGCCGACGCGTTGCACGCCACCGCGCGCGAGCTGCGTCAACGTCACTGGCAATTGCAGCGCGAAGCCGGTGCGGATGTCGTGCCGGTCAACGACTTCACCCTGTACGACCACGTCCTCGACACGGCCTGGCTGTTCGGCGCCGTGCCGTCCGGTTACCTCGAACTGGCCAAGACCGATCCACTTGCCGCCTATTTCGCCACTGCGCGCGGATACAAGTCAGCCGGACGCGACCTGCGTGCGCTCGAAATGACCAAATGGTTCGACACGAACTATCACTATCTCGTACCGGAATTGACGCGCGATCAGGCATTCGCTCTGTGTGGCGGCAAACCGATCGCCGAATTTCTCGAAGCGCGCGCACTCGGCCACGAGGCGCGCCCCGTCTTGCTCGGTCCGGTGTCGTTCCTGCTGCTGTCGAAAACCGTCGACGGCGGCGATCGCCTCGCCCTGCTCGACAAGCTCGTCCCGGTCTACGCGGACCTGCTCGGCAAGCTCGCCGACGCCGGTGCGGAATGGGTGCAGATCGACGAACCGTTCCTCGCCCTCGACCTCTGCGACGCCGCCCAACACGCATATCGGTACGCCTACGCCGCGCTCGCCGAGACGCGTACGCCGAAGCTGCTGCTCGCAACCTACTTCTCCGGGCTCGACGAGAACCTGCCGCTGGCGACCTCGCTGCCGGCGCACGGCCTGCACGTCGACCTCGTGCGTGCGCCGCACCTGCTCGACGCCGTGCTCGACCATCTGCCCGACGACCGCGTGCTTTCGTTGGGCCTCGTCGATGGACGCAACATCTGGCGCGCCGATCTGCACGCGGCGTCCGGCTTGATCAAGCGCGCGCGCGCCGCAGTCAGCGCGCACCGCCTGCAGCTCGCACCGTCGTGCTCGCTGCTGCACGTGCCGATCGATGCGGGCATGGAGAGCGCGCTCGAAATACATCCTTGGCTCGCTTTCGCGTGCGAGAAAATCGCCGAGCTGCGCACGCTGGCCGACGCGGCAGAAGGCGACACCGCCGCGCTCGCCGCGGTGGCCGCTTCGCGCGAATTGCAAAAGGCGCGACGCACATCGAAGCTCGTCGTCAACCCGGGCGTGCGCGAACGCCTGAAACAGAGCTCGACGCAATTGCAACGGCGCGGTTCGGATTACGCGGCGCGTAAACTCAGGCAGGCGCAAACGCTGGCCCTGCCGGTCTATCCGACGACGACGATCGGCTCGTTCCCGCAGACCGCCGAGGTGCGTCACGCGCGCGCCGCGTATCGCGCGGGCAAGCTCAGCGAGTCCGAGTACCAGACCTTCCTGGAGAACGAAACCGCTCAGGCGGTACGCATCCAGGAGGGACTCGACATCGACGTGCTCGTGCACGGCGAGTTCGAGCGCAACGACATGGTCGAATACTTCGGCGAGCAGCTCGACGGATTTGTGTTCACCAAGCAGGGTTGGGTGCAGAGCTATGGATCGCGCTGCGTGAAACCGCCGATCATCTATGGCGACGTTTCGCGCCCGCGGCCGATGACAGTCGCCTGGTCGCGCTACGCGCAATCGCTGACGAAGCGGCCGATGAAAGGCATGCTCACCGGGCCGGTGACGATGCTGCAATGGTCGTTCGTGCGCGACGACCAGTCGCGTGCCGAAACGTGCAAGCAGATCGCGCTGGCGCTGCGCGATGAAGTGGTCGACCTCGAGGCGGCCGGCATCCGCGTGATCCAGATCGACGAACCCGCGTTGCGCGAAGGTCTGCCGTTGCGCCACAAGGATCGGGATGCCTACCTCGCCTGGGCGGTCGCCTGCTTCCGCATCGCCGCGGCCGGCGCGCGCGACGAGACGCAGATCCATAGCCACATGTGCTATGCCGAGTTCAACGACATCATCGATGCCGTCGCGGCAATGGATGCCGATGTGATCTCGATCGAAACCTCGCGTTCACGCATGGAGCTGCTCGAGGCATTCACGAAGTTCCAGTATCCGAGCGGCATCGGTCCGGGCGTCTACGACATCCATTCGCCGCACGTGCCCGAACAGACCGACATGCTCGAGTTGCTGTACAAGGCCCGCACGCGGCTCAAGCCCGATCAGCTTTGGATCAATCCCGACTGCGGACTGAAGACGCGCGACTGGCCCGAGGTGAAGGCGGCGCTGAGCGCGATGGTCGGCGCGGCGAAGGCATTGCGCCAGGAGGCCTGATCCACGCGGGAGCCAAGCCGTTACCCGTCAGGCACACCGGCGTGTTTCGAGTTCGAATCGATCGGCGCCACGCTGTCCGCTCGTTCTTCGCAGAGAGCGACGGCGGCGCCGATCGATACGACAACCGCCTCGACGCTCGCAATCTTCCCCGCCTCGTCCGTCTGCTTCGTCGCTTCGCTTGTGCCTTGCCAGAGGCCGATGATGACTCTCTGCTCCGGCGCGATCGACTTGATCTGGCGGCAGATCAGGTCTGCATCGGCGAGCAAGGTCGGCGGCGTCGCCGAAACGACGACGAGATCCGCCGCCTCCTCGCACAATCGCGCTAGCGCGCCGCGTGCTTCGCCACGGTTCGCGGCGACGCGAACATCGAAGCGTTCCAGCCTCAGCACACGGGCAAGCATCAGCGCGGCGAGCAAGTCGCGCCCGGCGCGTGCGGGCAGCACGAGCACGCGATACGCACGCGGCGACGGCGCGGCCGCACCGTCGTAATCTTCGTCGGCATCGATCTCGTCGACCAGCACGCGCAGCGAGCGTGCGAGTGCTTTGCGCTGTTCGGCATTGAGGCGCTGCTCGGCGCGATCGCGTTCGGACGCGCGCACGACTGGCAACAGCACCTGGTCGTAGAACTCGGCCAGCGAATGCGCAGCAACGAAATCCTCCGCCATCTCGCGTCCGCGCACGAACGAACGCGGGCGCAGCAGGCGCCGGTACATCTGCTCGGATGGGGACAGCGCTTCCTCTTCGCCAAGCATCACGTTGAGAAAGGACAGGCTCGGCACGTGTCGCCCCATCACCACGAGACAGACCGTGAGCGGCGTCGACAGCAGCAGCCCGATCGGTCCCCAGATCGTCGTCCAGAACACGGCGGCGACGACGAGCGCGAACGAGGATACGCCCGTGCTCGCACCGTACAGCCACGGTTCGAGCACGTTGCCGGTGACGAGTTCGAGCGCGAGGAACAGCGCCAGCGTCGTCAGCGGTCCCATCCACGACGGCGACACGGCCAGCGACAGCAGCAGCGGCGGAATCGCCGCGATCCACGGCCCGACGTAGGGAACGAAGCGCAGCACCGCCGCAAGCCCGCCCCAGAGCATCGCGTTCGGCACGCCGATGAAATGCAGCCCCGTCGCGAGCGCGGCGCCGTAGATCAGATTGGTCAACAACTGCATGCCGAGGTAGCGGCGGATGCGCGCAGTGCCGTCGTCGATCGCGCGCGCAGTCGCGCCGATGCGCCCGTTGCCGACGAGGCGGATGAAGCGCTCCTGCAGATCGTCGGCCTTGATCGCCATGAACACGACGAGGAGAATGACGAGGAACGTGGTGCCGAGCGGGCCCATCAGCGGCTCGACGTAGGACTGCAGGACCTCGATCGGCGTATTTCTGCCGGTCTGGACGACGCGCACGTCGAGCGGCGCCTTCTCCTGCGCCTGAGCGGCGCCCTTGTCAGGTGCCGCCTGCTCGGCGGTCTTCTGCAGGTCCTGCGACAGGCGGGCGAGCTGGGTGAGCACGCCATTGCCGGCCGGCACGACGTCGCGTATCTTGGTCACGAGATTGCCGCGATACGCCGGCAACTGCTCGGCGAGATCGTGCAACTGCCGCGACAGCACGAAACCGAGTGCGATCAACGCGGCGAGCACGCCGATCAAGACGAGCACGGCAGCGGCGGTACGCCCGATCGCGCGCGCCAGCCAATTCACCAGCGGCTCGAGCATGAAGGCGAACAGCGCCGAGAGTGCGAGCGGTACGAACACCTCGCGGCCGAAGTAGAGCATCGCGAAAATCGAGACGGCGAGCGCCAGCGCCCACAACCCGTGCGTTGCTTCGGCCATGGTGCGCGAGTGCTCGGCCAGCATGCCGAGACGCTCGCGCCGGTCGCCTTCGCGATTCGCCGATCCTTGCATTGCCATGCCGCACCTCCTTCGCTGCTGCGATCACGCCTCCTGCGCTGGATCCGCACCGTCCGCGTCGGCAGGCGCAGACGCAGGCCGGTCCGTTGCTGCAACATGGTGCTCATACAGCTTGAACGCCGCCGAAACGAGAATCGCCGTACCCGCCGTGCGCCACCACAACCGCGCGGCGGAAAAGAGCAATCGGCGACGCGTGGACACGACCCATACGGCAACCGCACCGCACAGCCCGGCGACTGCTACCGCGGTCCACGGACGCTGCTGCACCGCATCTTCGACGACGGGCTGCGCCTGTTCCAGCATGACACGCAGGTTGCCGTGGCGCCAATGCTCGCCGGTCGCATCGGCGATGCTCGACCAAAGTTCGCCCCAGACGCCGGGCGCCGCATTCGCCGAGCCCGCTGCGGCATGGCGGCGCAAATGTGGTTTCCGTGCCAGTGCGATCGCGAGTGCGGACCGGCTCGCCTCCAGCGAACGTACCGCGGCGGCAACGTCCTCGTTCATGCGTCGCCTCCCCGCGTCTCGTCGGCGCCGCGCGCGGCGCGCAGCAATTCGAGATCGCGCTGCAACTGCTGGTTCAGCACCTCCGACATCGGCTGCGGCTTGCGCGTCAGCGCGAACGCGACGCACGCGCCCGCGACGAGCAGGCACACAATCGGTACGGCCCAGGCACGCCAGCTCGCAACGTCGACACCGTTCGACCACAGCGACAGAACCACGGCAGCGCTGACCAGGCCGATCAGCACGAACAGCGCAGCGAGCGCGAACGCGACCACGCGCCACAGCCACGAGCGCAGCGACGCGGCACACTCCACACGGACCAGTTCCGCGTAGCCGAGCGCGTGCTCGCCGACGAGATCGAGATGGCGTGCCAGTGCGAGCAGGAAGCGCAACATGGACTCAATGCCCAAACTGGGCGATAGAGCGCCACGTTACGCGGCTACCCCAGGCGGCAGCACCGATCATCGCCGTGTCGCACCGAGCAGCAGCGCGGCGAGCGCGCCGGCGGCCGCGGCCGCGAGCACGGCCTGCAACGGCCGCTCGACGATGCGCCCGCGCATCGCCGCGAGCGCATCTGCCGCGTGTTCGCGCACGCGCTCGCCCGCGTCGTCCGGCACCGGTTCTTCTATCTTCACGCCGGCCTTGCCGCGTCGGCGGGTCGAGGATCGCGCTGTGGATGGGCGACGGCGCGAGGCGACAGGCGCTTCGGCGTCTGCTGTTTTCGCGTCGGCAGGTGGTTCGCTCGAGCGATCCTCGAAGCTATCGTCGGAAATATCTGGAGACATGAGCCACCTCCTTTCAGGCGATGGGCACGCGGGCTTTCTGTTCCGCCGCAGCCGCACCAATCGCGATGGGGCGACCCGTTTCCCGACGGCTGCCGGCACTTACGGGTCACCCACATACCGATAGTCGCAAAAAGCGGGCGTCTATTCCTAGTGCAGCGGGTTCAGTCGTTCAGGTAGCGACCCATCCGGATGGCACCAACGTGCGGATTCCCCGCCGCTTCAGAACACCATGTTGAGCGCCAGCGCCGGCGTCACCGAGGCCGGCGCCGTGCTCGTGCGCGGAATCACGCGTACTCCGAGCAACAGGCCGATATTCGCGTCCCAGTTGTATTCGACCGCGGGGGCGAGTGCGAACGACGCGTGCGGCCCAGTGTCGACGCGCACGTCATCCGCCGCTGCGTCAGGCGTGGAGCGGCCGACGATGCGCGTGCTCGCGGCATGGCGATAGACGACGTCGGCCGCGAGCACCCAGTTTTGGGTCAAGCTGTATTCGAAGGCAAGATCGACGCTGCCGACGTCGCCCGGGCTCGCCGTACCGCGGAAGCCCCGCTCCGTGCCGTAGACGCTGGCGTCCTCGATGTTCGCATCGCGCGAGAAGGCCCAGGAAAAATTCAGACGCGTGCGCAGGATGCGCCCGTTCGGCATCCAGTAATAGGTCTGCATGTACCAGCCCAGCGTAGTCGTCTGCGCGCCGCTGCCGAAGCCGTCGCCGAGATGGTTGCCGAGGTGGTCGAATTTGCCGGTCGGCAACGACTGCTGCACGTTGAACGCCATCGCCGGCAGGCCGCTGTCGGCGTCGAAGCGGGTGACGCTCCATTGCGCCTGCACGCTGACGTCGCCGATGCCGACATGCGAAGAACCGGCACCGCCGTCGATGCGGTTGTAGCCGAAAGTCGGGATCATGCCGATGGTCAGGCGATCGGTGAGTCCGTAGTTGATGTAGGTCAGCGAGCCGAAGCCGTCGGAGTGTGGCGCCATCACGTCATATAGATACGGTTCGACCAGCCAATGTCCCTGCGGCAGCGCGCCGGCCGACGGCGCCAGCATCGGACCGGTCCACCAGGCTTCGTCCAGCGACTGGCGCGCCGACGGCTCTGCGGCATCGGCGAGCGCGCAGGCCAGCAGCGCCAAAAATCCCGCGGCACGAACGACTGTCGATACGAACGCCACGATCGAGCTCTCCCCCGCCAAAGTGCGCCTATGCTGGCCGTTGACCTGTCGACACGACAGGGTCACTGCGCAGCAAATCGACGGGGCCAATTCCGCATATGTCGCGGGCCCGTGCATCGCCGCGACCGCAGCCGCTACACTGCCGCGCATGACCGATCCGCAATCGTCCCGACGCAGCGAACTGCAGGCTTTCGTCGCCGCGCATTTTCCGCAAGATGGCTTCACTCTGGCCCCCGCCTCGGCCGACGCGAGCTTCCGCAGCTACTGGCGCGTCGACATCGGCGGCGAAACGCGTGTCGTCATGGACGCGCCGCCGGACAAGGAAGACATCGCACCGTGGCTCGACATCGGCGCGCGCTTGCATGATGCGGGCCTGCACACGCCGCAAGTGTTCGCGGTCGACCACGCACGCGGCTTCATCCTCATGGAAGACCTCGGCAACCGCACCTACCTGCCTGAGTTGAACGCGGCCAGCGCGGACGCGCTCTACGGCGACGCACTCGATGCGCTGCTGACGATGCAGACGCGCGTGTCGCCGGCGGGCCTGCCTGCATTCGACGAAGCCCTGCTCCGTACCGGAATGGAAAATCTGCCGATCTGGCTGTTCGAACGGCACCTCGGTTTCGTGCCCGACAGCGAGGATCGCGCCACGATCGAGGCGGCATTCGCCATGCTCGTCGCCAATGCGCGCGCACAGCCGCAGGTGTTCGTGCATCGCGACTTCCACAGCCGCAACCTGATGATCGCGACGCGCGGCAACCCGGGGATAATCGATTTCCAAGGCGCACTGCACGGCCCGATCGCCTATGACCTCGCCTCGCTGCTGCGCGATTGCTATATCGCCTGGCCGCGCGAGCGCGTCGACGTGTGGATGCGCGAATACCACCAGCGCCTGCGCACAGCCGCGGTCATCGATGCCGATGCGGCCACGTTCCGGCGCTGGTTCGACCTTATCGGACTGCAGCGACACACACGCCTGCTCGGCCAGTTCTGCCGACTCAACTATCGCGACGGCAAGCCCGGCTATCTCAACGATCTGCCGCAGACCCTGCGCTACGTGCTCGATGTCGCGCGCGGCTATCGCGAGCTTGCCACATTCGCCGCGCTGATCGAACGCGCCGTCGGCGACCGCGACATCACGCGCCCGCGCGCGCGGGAGCAGCCTGCGTGATCGAGCGCGCCCTGATCTTCGCCGCCGGCCGCGGCGAGCGCATGCGTCCGCTCACCGACGCGACGGCGAAGCCGTTGCTCAAAGTCGCCGGCAAGCGCCTGATCGAATACCACCTCGAAAGCCTCGCACGCGCGGGCGTGCGCGAGGTCGTCATCAATACCTCGCATCTCGCCGAGCAGTTTCCGGCCGCGCTCGGCGACGGCTCGCGCTGGAATTTGCGCATCCGCTATTCGTACGAAGGCCCGACGCCGCTCGAAACCGGCGGCGGCATGCGCCATGCACTGCCCTTGCTCGGGGCCGCCCCGTTCATCGCCGTGAACGGGGATATTTTTACCAATCTGGATTTTTCCACTTTGCCGCAAAATCCATCCGGGCTGGCGCATCTCGTCCTGGTCGACAATCCGCCGCAGCATCCGCGCGGAGATTTCGTGCTGCGCGGCGGTTGGCTATACGACGAGGAAACGCCGCGGCTCACGTTCGCCGGCATCGGCGTTTACCGGCCCGAACTCATCGCCGCGCACGCGCCCGGAAGATTTCCGCTCGCGCCCCTCTTGCGCGAGGCGATGCGAGCGGCAAGAATCTCGGGCGAGCATCACCGCGGCGTGTGGGCCGACATCGGTACGGCGCAACGGCTGGCGACGCTCGAAGCCGACATCCTGGGGGAGCAGGGCGTCGTGCAGCAGAACCCGCAGGTCGGGTAGTACCTGCAATCCACGCGGACCGCATCGCGGTGTGCGGTGGTGCGCTCGACCCGGACCAACACGGACTGCTCGCCGACAGGCTGTCGACAAACACGGTTTTCGGTCGTGGCGTCATCGCGGCGCAATCTGTCGCGGTTCAAATCGTTTGATTGACGCAAACATGGAGACCGTTCATGCCTCATCTCGCAGCACGCCGTCGTCTCGCGCTCGTCATCGCTCTGGCACTGGGCATCGGCAGCCCGCTCGCCATCGCCGCACCCTCGAGCATTGATTACGAAGACCACTTCGAATTCGACGCAAGCCTCGATGCTCCGTATCTCGCCGATGTGGCGCACAGCCGCGAATTCACCCTGCACTTGCGTTTCCCCGGTGCGGCCGACGGCAGCGTCATCGGCTGGAAGCTGGAAATCGTCGATGCCAACGGCGCCGTCGTGCGCACATGGCGCGGCGAGGAAAACCTGCAGCGCGGTTCCGTTGACGCGCAGGTGCGCTGGTCCGAGTTCGATCCGCAGAACAGCGCACTGCCGAACGGCATTTACACCGCGCGCATGTCTGCGTACGCGTTGCCGTCCTACCTCGGCGGCGGTGACACGTACGGCACGCTCGCGCAGCGCGTGGATGCCGCGCTGGGCAATTCCTCGAACGACATCATCGAACAGGATTCCGAAGTCAAGGTGGGCTATGTCGAGCCGCCGCTGATGCCCGCATTCGCGCCGCTGCCAACGAACGCTTCTACGCACGCATCGCAGCCGGACTCGACGGGCCCGCAATCGGCGCAGGCCGCACGCCAATCGACGATCGACTCCACCTCGGCTACCGCGAGCCTGCCCTACACGGTCTACTACGGCAACCTGCACAGCCAGACCGGCCTGTCCGACGGCAGCGGTTATCCGCTGTCGAGCTGCAACAGCGAGCAGAACCCGCAGAGCGGCACGGGCGGCAATGCGACTGCCGCCTACACCTATGCGATGAACCACGGTCTCGATTTTCTTATGACCAGCGAACACAACCACATGTTCGATGGTTCGACCAGCACCAATACCTCGGCCAATCCGACTTCGGTCAAGGCGCTGTACCAGTCCGGCCAGACGATGATGAGCAACTGGAACGCCTCCCACACCAACTTCCTCGCCCTGGCGGGCATGGAGTGGGGCGTGATCAGCAACGGCGGCCATATGAACGTCTTCAACGCCGACAAGCTAGTGGAATGGGAGTACAACAGCTCGAACCAGTTGCTCGGCGACATCTTCGTGGCGAAGAGCGACTACGCCAGCATGTACACGACGATGAAGAACAACGGCTGGATCGGCCAGTTCAACCATCCGGCCAGCACCGGCCAGTTCACGATCAACGGAACCGACCTCGCCTACACCGCCGACGGCGATGCGGTGATGGTCACTTGCGAAATCATGAATTCGTCCGCCTTCTCGAACGTCGAAGACGAGTCGCAGGGCGCGGGCGGTGGCTACGCGGCCGCGTGCAACAAGCTGCTCGAAGCCGGCTACCACGTCGCCTTCTCGTCCGACCAGGACAACCACTGCGCCAACTGGGGTGCCAGCTACAGCAACCGCACCGGCGTGCTGCTGCCGACCGGCCAGGCGCTGAACCGCACGAACTTCCTCGCCGCACTGCAAGCGCGCCACGTGTTCGCTACCTGGGACAAGACCGCGCAGATCGTGCTGACCACCGACGGCGGCCACATCATGGGCGACCAGTTCAGCCATTCGGGCGCACTCACCCTCACCGTCAACTATGCGCCCGGCACCGGCCGCAGCGCATCGACCGTGAAGATCTACCAAGGCGTACCGGGCAGCAATGGCACGGTCACCTCGACCACGCTGAGCGGCAATACCTACACGACCACACCGGCGAACGGCAGCTACTTCTACTATGCCGTGGTCACCCAGGACAACGGCACGCAGCTTTACTCCGCGCCGGTGTGGGTGAACCAGGGCGCGAGCAGCGGCGATACGACACCGCCGACGGTCAGCGCCTCCGAATCGGGCACGAGCGGCACGATCACGCTGTCGGCCACGGCCAGCGACAACGTCGGCGTGAGCAAGGTCGAGTTCTACGTTGACAACGTACTCAACGCGACCGACACGACCTCGCCGTACTCGTCCACGCTCGACTCGACCACGCTCGCCAACGGCAGCCACAACCTGGTCGCCAAGGCCTATGACGCGGCCGGCAATATCGGCACGAGCAGCACGGTCGCTTTCTCGGTCAGCAACTCGACGACCGACACGACACCGCCGACCGTGAGCGCCTCCGAATCGGGCACGAGCGGCACGATCACGCTGTCGGCCACGGCCAGCGACAACGTCGGCGTGAGCAAGGTCGAGTTCTACGTCGACAATGCGCTCAAGGCGACCGACACGGCCTCGCCGTACTCGTCCACGCTCGATTCGACCACGCTCGCCAACGGCAGCCACAACCTCGTCGCCAAGGCCTATGACGCGGCCGGCAACGTCGGCACGAGTTCAACGGTCGCATTCTCAGTCAGCAACACGGTCACCGCGACCGAACTGATCACGAACGGCGGCTTCGAATCCGGCAGCACTGGCTGGACCGCGACAAGCGGCGTGATCACGAATCAGACCGGCGAGTCGGCGCATGCCGGAAGCTACTACGCCTGGCTCGACGGCTACGGCGCGGCTACGACCGACACGGTCAAGCAGAGCGTGTCGATTCCCTCGGCCGCGACCACGGCGACGCTGTCGTTCTGGCTGCACGTCGACACCGCCGAGACGACCACGACGACCAAGTACGACACGCTGACCGTGCAACTGCTCAACAGCTCGGGCACCGTGTTGACGACACTGGCGACCTACTCGAACCTCAACGCGAACACGGGTTACGCGCAAAAGAGCTTCGATGTGAGCACGTACAAGGGCCAGACCGTGCAGGTCTACTTCAAGGGCGTCGAGGACAGCGCGTACCAGACCTCGTTCGTCATCGACGACGTCAGCCTGAAGTCGCAGTAACCGGGCTAGCCAAGCGGCGCGCCCGCGGGACCGGGCGCGCCTTGGCACGAATCCGGCGCGGCGTGCCAGTTCCGGAATGACTTTCCCCCACCCGTGTGGGAACACGATAGATCGGGGTGCTGCGGTACAATCCCGCCATGCGCATCCTCCTGCAAACCCAGCCGCAAGCTGCCGAAGCGCCACGCTACTATCAGATCCAGTTGCAACAGGATTTGCTCGGTGGCTGGACGCTGACGCGCGAGTGGGGCCAGCAGGGCGGACGCGCAAGCCTGAAGCGCGAGGTATTCCTCGAACGCGACGACGCGCTCGCCGCGTTCGAGCACGCGCGCGACACGCAGATCAAGCGTGGCTTTCGCCTGATGTTCAGTCAGGGAATCGATTCGCCGTACTCTTAGCCCTTCTTCTCCCGCCTGGAGAAGAGACCAAAAGAAACTTCCATGCAAAACGATCGTTTCCTGCGCGCGCTTGCGCGCCACCCCGTCGATGCCACACCAGTCTGGATCATGCGCCAGGCCGGACGCTACCTGCCCGAGTACCGCGCCACGCGCGCACGCGCCGGCAGCTTCGTCAATCTGTGCAAGACGCCCGAGTTGGCCTGCGAGGTCACGCTGCAACCGATCGCGCGCTATCCGCTCGACGCGGCGATCCTGTTCTCCGACATCCTGACGATTCCCGATGCAATGGGCCTGGGCCTGTCGGTCGACGAAGGCGTTGGTCCACGCTTCGCGAAGACCGTGCGCACGCTGGCCGAGATTGAAGCGCTCGGCGTGCCCGATGCGGAAACCGATCTGCGCTATGTCATGGACGCGGTTCGCCTGATCCGCCGTGAGCTCGACGGCAAAGTGCCGCTGATCGGCTTCGCCGGCAGCCCGTGGACGCTGGCCTGCTACATGGTCGAAGGTGCGGGCTCGGCGAGCTTCGCGCGACCGAAGGCGCTCGCACTCGAGGCGCCGGCGACGATGCACAAGCTGCTCGACGTGGTTGCGCGTTCGGTCGCCGCCTATCTTGCCGCACAAGCCGCGGCCGGCGCGCAAGCACTGATGGTGTTCGACACCTGGGGCGGCCTTCTGGCGCCGGCGATGTTCCGCGAATTCTCGCTGCGCTATCTCGCGCAGATCGCGCAGACCCTGAAGAACGATGCCGTTGCAAAAAACTTGCCGCTGATTCTTTTTTCCAAGGGCGCGAACGGCCATCTCGAAGCGCTCGCCGACACCGGCTGCGACGCACTCGGCCTCGACTGGACGATCGGCCTCGACGAGGCGCGCATGCGGGTCGGTGCGCGCGTCGCGCTGCAGGGCAATCTCGACCCGGCCGTGCTGCATGCGAGTCCCGAAGCGATCCGCGCCGAGGTCGGCCGCGCGCTCGCGGATTTCGGCGCGCATCCGGGCCATGTGTTCAACCTCGGCCACGGCATCACGCCCGATGTCGATCCCGATCGCCTCGGCGTGCTGATCGACGCCGTGCACGAACTCAGCGCCGGCAAACTCGGCTAGGCCGGTGCGGCTGCCGGCATCGGAATAGGCTGCGGCGCTGCCGGTTGTGCGTACGGCGCGACATCACGCGCGATGTAGTTGCGATCGACGCCGCGCAGGATATTGCGCACGACAGCGATCGCCGGCGACGACTCGAACACGGCAGAATGCGCGCTGTCCTGCGTGTCGATGTAGTCGCTGACGTCGAACTCGAACACGTTGTCCCAGACATTGCCCGGATCGGCGAGACCGCTGCGCCCGAGCCGGCGCGTGCCGAAGTGCTTGAGCCCCGCCGACATGCCGAGCACCTGGTCGAGGCCGGTGTACAGCGCGGCGATGCGATAGCACAGGTTGGCCATCAGGTTGCCATCGCTGCCGGATGGTTGGTCGCGCTCGAACAGGTCGTTGTCGACGTCGGCCGCGATCATGACGAACTGGTTGATCAAGCTGACGAGTTGTGGGTCGTTGAGCTGCTTCGACGCCGCGACGAGCGCCTCCTGCATCACGTAGTTGCCCATGCTGTGCGCGAGTACCGATACCTTCATGCGGCAGAACTTGCCCGGATCGTCGGTACGCGCGGCAATGCGCTGGCGCACGGTCAGGTAATCGCTGAGTTCGACCAGCAGCCCAGAAAGATCGGGCGCGCTGTCACGCGCACTCTCGCGATCGGGCAGGTAACCGGCGACGTTGCCTTTCGACGGCCAGGAGTACAGCACGAGCTGGCCCATGTCGCCGGCGCCTTCCATGAGGCCGTTCTTGATCAACAGATAATCGTTGACGGTGTCTTCCCAGTCCGAGTTGTAGCCATGCACGAACAGGCAGAGCAGCTTCTGATCTTCGTGTTCGGCCTCGGGCACGATCGGGCACTCGGTGCCGATCGCCTTCAACTGTGCGACGAAGGCCTGGCGCGTCACCTTGGTCCACGCCGCGAGCGTATGCAGTTTGCCGGGATCGGCATCGGCCGGCGCGGTGTAGAAGCCCATCGTCGCCAGGCGCGAACCGAGTCGGTCGTCCTCGCGATTGCGATTGCTGATCATCAGGTAGGGGCGCATGGCATTGCCTCCGGCCGCAGTGATACGAAGCCCGATTATGCCCTCATGCGAGCGCCGGTTTGATGACGTGGTTGACGCCTGACTGCAACGCAGCGCCGGTGATCGGTTTGCGCAAGAACGCATCCATGCCGGCCCCCAGGCACAGCGCCTCCTCGTTGCCGGCCGAGCGCGCGCTGATGCCGATCAGCGGCAGGCGCGGCGAACCCGTCTGCGCTTCGCGCGCGCGCAGCGCGCGTGCGAGGGCGAGGCCATCGAGGCCGGGCAGGTCGAGATCGAGCAGGGCCAGGTCGAACGGCGCCGAATCGATCTCGGCAAGCGCGGCAAGGCCATGCTCGACACGGCGCAAACGGTGACCCTGCGCATCGAGCAGGCCGGCGATCACGGCGGCAACGGTCGCATCGTCCTCGACCAGCAGGACGTTCAGGCTGCGTGCCGTGGCGGCTTGCGCCTGCGCGACGTCTGCCGCTTTTATACTTTTATCTTTTTCTACATCCTCGTGCAGCGGCAGGACGACACGGAACGTGCTGCCGACGCCTTCCTCGCTGGCGAGCGCGATCTCGCCGCCCATGCGCGCGACGAGCTCCTGGCAGATCGCAAGTCCGAGGCCGCTGCCACCATGACGCCGCTGCATACCCTGGACCTGCTCGAAGCGCTGGAACAAGCGTGTGCGCGTCGATTCGGCGATGCCAGGGCCGGTGTCGCGTACGCTGAACACGGCGGCGCCATTCGTGTCGCGTGCGAGGGCCTGCGCCACGCTGCCGCGGTCGGTGAACTTGATCGCATTGTTGGCGAGGTTGAGGAACACCTGCTTGATCCGTACCGCGTCGCCGCGTACGTACCGCGGCGCGTCGGATTCGATCTTGCAATCGAAGGCGAGATCCTTCCGCTCGGCGAGCGGGCGCACCAGATCTGCGACCTCGCCGACCAGCGCGTGCAGATCCAGTGGCGCATCCTCGAGTTCGAGATGACCGGCTTCAATGCGTGCCAGGTCGAGCGAATCGTTGACCATGCGCAGCATCATTTGCCCCGAGGACTGGATCGCCTCGGCGTAGCCACGCTGCTTTGCCTCGAGCGGCGTGCGCAGCAGCAGCTCGGTCATGCCGAGCACCCCGGTCATCGGCGTGCGAATCTCGTGACCCATCGTGGCGAGGAAGTCGCTCTTCGCTGCGCTCGCCGCTTCGGCGAAGCGGCGCTGCTGTTCGGCGAGCGCGAGCTCATGACGACGCAGCAGGCGCGCGCGGTAGCTGCGGAAGATCGCCCACCCAAGAAGCAGTGCGGCGAGCGCGTAGCCGGCATAGGCCCAACGCGTCGCCCACGGCGGCGCAGACTGGTCGAAATGCAGTGGCGCCAGCTCGCTCCACACCCCGCTCGCATTCGCCGCGCGCAAATGCAGCGTGTGCCGGCCGGTGGATAGTTGCGAATATTCACGCTCGCCGCGATTGCCGGTGCCGACCCAATCGGTATCGACGCCGCTCATCTTCCATTGATAGCGGTTGGCTGCGGGATTGGCATAGGACAGCGCTGCCGCGCGCAGGCGCAGGTCGCGGTCGTTCCAAGCCAGAGTTGTCGTTGTCGCACCCGCGTCGAGCGCAATGTCGTGCCCGTCTCGGCGCACCGTGAGGTTCTCCAGCACGAGCGGCGGCGGCGCCGGATTGCCGGTGACGCGTTCTGGCACGAAACCAACGATGCCGCCCAACGTGCTGCCGAACACGCTGCCGTCGCGGCGCTTGAGCAGCTGCATGCGCGAGAACTCTGCGTTGGCGAGGCCATCGTGCGCATCGAACTGGCGCACCACATGCGTACGCGGGTCGAAGCGCCACAGTCCACGCGCACTGCTGACCCAGACCACGCCCGCCGCATCGACCTGCATGCCGCCGACGGCGAGCGCCGGCCAGCCCGACTTCGTGTCGATGCGCTCGATCGCCTCGAGGCTGCCACCCTGTTCGCGATAATGTTCGAGCACGCCGGGCAGATGCAGCCAGAGCGTGCCGTCTGCAGCCCAGGCGAACTCCATCACGCGCGATGCCGGTGCGCCGGGCACCGGAGCGAAGTGCTGCACGGTCGTGTCGAAACGGTCGAGGCCGGCGCCGCTGGCGATGATGACCGCGCCGTCGCGATCGAACCCGATCTGATCGACTTCGGCGTTGCGCAGCCCCGAGTTCTGCTCGTCGAAACGTTCGACCGCATGCGTGACCGGATCGATGCGGTGCATCGCATTGCCATTGCTGCTGACCCAGATCGCACCCGAATCGGATTCCGCCATCTGCTGCACCATGCCCGGAGCGAGCGCATCGCGGCGCTTGCGATCCACCGGCAGATCGCTGAACTTGCCGCTGTTTCGATCGTAGACACGCAGACCGCGTCCGTGGCCGATCCATATCTGGTCGTGGTGATCGGCAAGGATCGACCACAGCGCCTTGTCCGGAGCGGGCATGGAGTTGGTCATTCTCTCCACGCGGCCGCTGACCGGATCGAGGCGATCGATGCCGCCCCCCAGGTTCACCGCCCAGATCGCGCCCGCTGCGTCCTCGGCCAAGCCCTGCACGCGATTCGCCGACAGGCTGTCCGCATTGGTCGGATCATTTCGGTACAGACTGAAGTTGCGCCAGTTGGCCGGCAGTCGCGCGATGCCACCCTCAGTTGTGGTGAACCAGAGGCCGCCCTCGTGATCTTGCATTGCATCCAGCACCATGTTGCCGGGCAAGCTTCCGGGCACGGCGGAATTTTCCATGTAACCGTGTAGACGTCCATCTGCATCAATGCGACCGAGGCCGTTGCGCGTGCCGACCCACAGTTCACCGGCTGCGTCGCGTACCACGGAATAGGCGTAGGCGTCGTTCAGCCCGCGCCCGGCGACGACCGTTGCGTTGCCGTCTTTGCCGATGCGTAGCAAGCCGTGGCGCGTACCGGCGAGCAGGCTGCCGTCGCCGTCGTCGACCAGGCTGGTGACGTTGAAGCGCCCGTCACCGGCGACGCCGGAGAGATCGATGTGCTGGATCGCACCGTTCGCCTCGCGCACGTCGATGCCGACATCGGTGCCGATCCACAGGCGGCCGGTGCGGTCGAAATACAGCGCAAGCACATTGTCCGACGTCAGGCCAAGGGTGCTACCCGCCTCCTTGTGCAGGTGCGCGATCTTGCCGCTCGCGGGATCGAGGCGGTCAACGCCGCCACCGTATCCGCCGATCCAGATGGTGCCGTCCGCATCGCTGGTGACCGCCCAGACATCGTTGGAGGATAAACTGGCTACGTCGTTCGCATCGTGGCGATAGTGGATGAAACGATCGCCCGCGGACGGATCGAGCATCGACAAACCATCGTCACCGCCGCACCAGATGCGCCCGTCACGATCGGCGTAGACGGTAGGCACGTCGTTGCTCGCAATCGACCCCGGATCACCTGCGTCATGCCGCCAGACGCGGAATGCCGCGCCGTCGTAACGCGCGAGGCCGTCACGCGTACCGATCCAGACGAAACCCCGGCGATCCTCGATGATCTTGTAGACGTGGCTGGACGGCAGGCCGTCGGCCACGGTCAACACCTGGAAAAACGGCGTGGCGAGCAACGCCGGTGCCGGCATGTCCGGCTTCGCCGTCGCATCGGCTGCCACGACTGCGACCGGAGGCGCTGCGGCGAGCAGCGCGGCGGCAAACATCAGATTGGCGAACATGCGTCCCTCCGCGCCGTTGCTGCCGAGATCATGCCAGAAACGCCATGCGCTCCAGTAGAATCGGACCACTCCCAAGCGGACCCCGCATGGCCAATTCCAGTCGTTCGCTGCGTCTGATCCTGACCGCCGTGCTTGCGCTCGTGCTCGCCGCCGCGCTATGGGCGACGATCGCCACACTGCGGAGCGGCATCGCGTTATGGCAGGAACTGCACGATCTGCCCGTGTGGCTGCAATACGCCGCGAGCGGGCTGATCGCCGCGGTCGTGCTCGGCTTCGCCTGGCTCACCTGGCGCCTGCTGCGGCCGCGACCGCGCAAGCCCGTCGTCGCCAAGGCACCCGAGCGTGCCGAAGTACAGGCGCGTCTCGACGTGCTCGCGCAGCAACGCGCCGACACCGAAGAACTGCAATCCGAACTTGCCGAACTCGACCGCCGGGCGCGCAGCGAGCAACTCTACGTGGCCGTGTTCGGCGAAATCAGCGCGGGCAAGTCGAGCCTGATCCGCGCGCTCGCCGCGGGTGCCGCGCCGACATCGGACGTGCTCGGCGGCACGACGCGTGCGGTCGCGCACTATGCCGGGCATATCGGCGAAGTCGAGCTCATCTATGCCGACGTGCCGGGCACGCATGAAGTTTCCGGGAAGACGCGCGAGGCTGTCGCGCGCGACGAAGCACTGCGCGCACACGTCGTGCTCTACGTCTGCGCGGGCGACCTGACCCGCGACCAGGACGCGGAACTCCACTGGCTGCGCGGCTTCGGCAAGCCGCTCGTGCTCGTGCTCAACAAGGCGGATCAGTTGTTCGCAGCCGAACGGCTCGCGCTCACCGCCGCGTTGCGGCAGAAGTATCGCGACGTCACCGATGCGCAGGTCGTGGTCAGCGCCGGCGGCACGCAGACGATCGAACGCCATTTCGCCGACGGTCGCGTCGAGACGTTGACGCGCGAACGCACAGCCGATGTCGGCGCGCTGATAGAGGTGCTCGCGCGCCAGGCACACAGCGGCGCGGCGGCGTTCGAGCCCGCGCGCGAGGCCGCGGTGCTGAGCCGGGTCGACGCGCGCGCGGCGGAACTCGAAGCCTCGCTGCGCGAACACGAAGCCGAAGCGGTCGTGGCCAAGTACACAAAGCGCGCCGTAGTCGGCGCGCTCGCCGCGGTGATGCCGGGCAGCGATCTCGTCATCCAGGCGGTACTTGCGACCGGATTGGTGCGCGAGTTGTCCAAACTGTACGACGTGCCGGTACGCGACATCGACATCGACGCCTTTGTCGCCCAGGTCAAGCTGAGCGTGCGCACCAGTGCCTCGCTCGTGCTTGCGATTGCGGGCAACGCGGCCAAGGCGTTCCCCGGCCTCGGCACACTCGGCGGCGGCATGCTGCACGCGATCGCCTACGGCCTGATTTTCGACAGCCTCGGGCGCGCGGTCGCGTTGACGTTGCGCGAACGCCACGCGCTCGATCGCGACGCGGCTGCGAGCGCGCTGTCACGCTTGCTAGCCGACACGAGCGCGGAGCGGCTCAGCCGCATCGCACAATACGCACTGGGCAACGAGAACGAAAAGTCGTAGCGCGCCGGTCTCGCATCGGATGAACAGCGAACACATCGTTCCACCGATGAGGCTTGTTCCGGTCACAACCCTATCGCATAGTTCTGTCATGTTCACCGCGCGTGTCATTGCCATCTTCGTACTCGCCGCACCGGCGGCGGCGTTGGCGACGCCGCATGATTACCGGCTCGACACGGTGCATACGCAGGTGACGGCCAGCGCCAGCCACCTCGGCTTCTCGCAGCCGGGCGGCCGCCTGCGCGTGACGGGTGGCTGGTTCCGCTTCGATCCGGACGACTGGAGCATCGCGCAGCTCGACGTGACCGTCGACGCGGCATCGATCGACTTCGGCGATGCGGCGTGGAGCGACAAGCTGCGCTCGCGCGAATTCCTCGACGTCGCGCATCATCCGACCGCGCGATTCGTCGCGGACAAGGTCGAAAAGACCGGCGAGAAAACCGGCGTCGCCCACGGCAAGCTGACCCTGCTCGGTGTAACCCGCCCGCTCGATCTCGCGATCACACTCAACCGCGTCGCCGTGCATGCATTCACGTTCAAATGGACCGCGGGATTCCACGCCAGCGCGCAATTCAAGCGTTCGGAATTCCGCATGACCAAGTATCTTCCCGACGTCGGCGACGAAGTCAGCATCCACATCGAGGCCGAGGGCATTCGCGACGCGGATGCGCAAAAAGCGGCGCCAGCCGCGAACGCCGCATCCCCCGACAGCACCAAGGAACCCTGACATGCCGTTGAAGAGCGATGCACATCAATGGGGCAGCCTGGCAAAAACCTTCCACTGGCTGGTCGTGCTGCTGATCATCGTGCAGGGCGTGCTCGGCCTGTACATGGTCGAGCTGCCGAAGCGGCCAAGCAGCTTTTGGTATTACAACTTGCACAAGTCGATCGGCATGACCGTGCTTACGCTCGCGGTGCTGCGCCTGGCCTGGCGCGCGTTCGATCGGCGCCCTGAGGAACCCGCCTCGACACCGCACTGGCAGACGCTCGGCGCACGCGCAGGACATGCCCTGCTTTACGCGCTGCTGTTCGCCGTGCCGCTGTCGGGTTGGTGGTTCGATTCGGTCACCGCGCTGCGGCCCCTGTATTTCTTCGGCCTGTTCGAGATTCCGCATATCACTGCGGCAAATCCGGACCTGAAGGATTTCGCGCGCGAAACGCATGAATGGCTGTTCTGGCTGCTCGTCGTCGTCGCCTGCGGCCATGCGGCGATGGCGCTCGTGCATCAGTTCGTCAACCGTGACGGCACGCTGTCGCGCATGCTGCCCGGACGTGCGCGCGCGCTTGCGTCCGCGCCTGCAGTCGCCACGTCCGTCGAACCCGCCCCCACTGCTTCGGAGAATGCTCATGTCGAAAACACGCCTGCTGCTTCCATCCTTGCTGCTGATCCTGCCGCTCGCGACCCAGGCGCGTGATTGGGCAACCGATCCCGCGCAGTCGACGCTGACCTTCAAAGGCACGTACCAGAACGAGGCCTTCGCCGGCAAGTTCAAGAAGTTCGACGCGGCGATCAGCTACGACGAGGCCGATCTTTCCAAGGCCAAGTTCGATGTCAAAGTCGACGTCGCCAGCGTCGACACGGCGAGCAGCGAGCGTGACGATTCGCTCAAGGGCGACGAATTCTTCGACCCGAAGAAATTCCCGCAAGCGCACTTCGTCACCGAGTCGTTCGCCAAAGCGGCCGACGGCAGCATCGAGGCCAAGGGCAAGCTGACGATCCGCGACAAGACCCAGCCGGTCACGCTCAAGGTGAAGTTCGCCGCGACGGGCGACAAGGCCATGCTCGACGTCGATACCGTGCTCAAGCGCGCCGACTTCGGCCTCGGCGCCAGCAAGGATTGGAACGACATCGGTGCCGACGTGCCCGTGCATGGGCATCTGCTGCTGAGCGGGAAATAGCGATTGTGTTGCTTCTGTCATTCCCGCGACGGCAGGAATGACGAGCGCGAGCAGTCCGACGCAGTACCATATGTCTTCATTTTCCCTGAGACGACATCGCAATGGCTGCGAGCGACTGGTGGGTCCGTCTACGCGAAAAACTGGGCGGCATCCCGACCTTCGTCGCTCCGTCGAGAAATAGCGAAGCGCGCGTCGCGCAGACCAGCGAAGCGCTGCGTACGCTGCTCGAAGACAAGAGCGTGCCCGCGAACGTGCGCGACGAGCTGACCGAGGACTTCGCCCACGTCCAGGCGTTGCTCGACAAGCTCGCAGCAGGCGAGTTGCACATCGCCGTGTTCGGTCGCGTCAGTGTCGGCAAGTCGGCGCTCGGCAACGCGCTGCTCGGGCGCGAAGCGTTCGCGACTGGAGTACTGCATGGCACGACCCGCGCGCGCAACGCCGAGCGTTGGCACGAGGTCGCAGGCCAGGGCCTGCATCTGATCGATACGCCAGGCATCAACGAGTTGTCGGGCGAGGAACGCGAACGCCTCGCCTTCGATGTTGCCGCGATCAGCGACCTCGTCATCTTCGTCGTCGACGGCGACATGACCCAGAGCGAACTCGACGCGCTGCGCACACTCGGACGGACGCAGCGCCCACTGTTGCTCGCGCTGAACAAAGCCGACCGCTACACCGTCGACGAGCGCGCGCGTCTGCTCGCGCGCCTGCGCGAACACAGCGCCGGACTCGTGCGCGCCGAGGACGTGATCGCCTGCTCCGCGCTGCCGGCCGAGCGCGTCGTGGTCCAGGTCGCCGCCGATGGCAGCGAGAGCGAGACGCGTACGGCACAGCCAAACGACGTCGCCGAACTCGATGCACGCGTGCGCGCGATTGCCGAGCGCGAAGGCAAGACACTGGCCGCACTCAATGCGGGCCTGTTCGCGGGCGACCTTTCCGATCGCGTCGCCCAGCGCGTGGCTTTGGCGCGAAAAGACCTCGCCCAGCGCGTGATCCGCAACTACTGTCTCGCAAAAGGCATCGCCGTCGCGCTCAACCCGGTGCCGGTCGCCGACCTGCTCGCCGCAGCGTCGCTCGACATCGCTCTCGTGCTGCATTTGGGAAAAGTATACGGAATGCCACTGACGCGCAGCGAAGCCGGCACGCTGATCGCAACGATCTGCGCGCAGCTTGCCGCGCTGATGGGCGCAATCTGGGGCGTGCATCTGGTGTCGAGCGCGCTCAAGGGCGTCAGCGCCGGCCTGACTACCCTCGTCACCGCCGGCGCACAGGGCGCGCTGGCTTGGTACGCCACCGAGCTTGTCGGCCGCGCGGCAGAGAAGTATCTCGTGCAGGGCAAGTCCTGGGGCGAAGGCGGCGCCAAACGCGCGGTGGCCGACATCGTGGCCAGCCTCGATCGCGATTCGATTTTGCGCGAGGCGCGCGCGGCGATCCTCGCGCGGCTGCGCGGGCAGCAGACCAGCGCGTAGTGGCATACTTCTTCCTTGGCCGCCCGAACCAGGGAAACTCTTCATGCGAATTGCCGGATCGATCGGCGCCGTTTTTTTTGCACTAGCTGGCTGCGGCAGTCATTCGAATGGGCCGGCCTATGTGGAGTTGCCTGGCTCGGTCGCGCTGCAAAATCCGGACTTCGAGGCGCCGTCTGGCACGGACGATGTCATCCCGGGTTGGGAGACGAGTCAGCATGCCGGCCCTATTTCGTACAAACTCGGCGTCGACCAAAGCGTGAGCGCCACGGGCGTGGCAAGCTTCCGCATCGAACGCATCCGCGAGCAGGTCTACGGGCAGATATCGCAGGAAGCGCCGATCGCCGCCCACGCCGGTCGCACGATCGAACTGACCGCGCAAATGAAAACGGCGGACGTCGGGCCTGCCGGCTGGCAATTGATGCTGACCTTCACCGGCGGCGTGCCGAATCCGCGCCGGTTGGCTAAACCGTTGGCCGGCACCCAGGACTTCCAGAAGGTCGCGATCCGCACTCAGGTTCCACAGGGCGCGCAGAAAGTCGAAATCGCCGCGATACTCAAAGACCACGGCACGGCCTGGCTCGACGATGTACATCTGCGCGTCGTCGATTGAGCATTGCGCAAATCAACGTGCGAGGAAACGCGTGACCGCCGCTGCGTCGAACGGCCAGCCGATCTCCTCGCCCGAATCCTCATCGCGCAACACGGGCACGCGCTCGCCGTAGCGCGCTTCGAGTTGCGCATCGTCATCGACGAACACGCTTTCGAATGCCGGTAGCCGCGCCTGCGCCAGCACCGCGAGCGCGAGATCGCAGAGGTGGCAGTCGTCACGTTGGAAAAGGATCAGGCGCATGGCATGGTGATCTTGGGCATTGAGCTAGAATAGCGCAGCGGGCAAATCCGCATTCTGTCCAAGTTCAGCCGCGCCGCACAGCGGCGACGGCTGCAACGCGGACGTTGCCGCAACCTTCCGGAATAGCCATGGCCGTCAGCGTTTTCGACCTGTTCAAGATCGGCGTTGGTCCCTCGTCCTCGCACACGGTCGGGCCGATGCGTGCGGCTGCACGCTTCTGCACGCGCTGGCTCGAAGAAAAGGGCGATCTCGCGCGCGTCGCGCGCATCCGCGCCGAGGTATTCGGTTCGCTCGCGCTGACCGGGCGCGGCCACGGCACCGACAAGGCCGTGCTCTGCGGCATCGAGGGCGAGTGGCCGGACAAGATCGATCCCGATTCGATTCCCGATCGCCTCAAACGCATCCGCGAGGCGAAGAAGATCCGCGTGCTCGGCAAGCACGATATTGCGTTCGACGAAAAAACCGATCTGGTCATGAACAAGCGCCAGAAGCTGCCGTTCCACACCAACGGCATGCGTTTCACCGCGTTCGACGCGCAAGGCGAAGTGATCGCGACGCGCGATTACTACTCGGTCGGCGGTGGCTTTGTCGTCAACACCGACGAGGCAGCCGACGACAAGATCGTGCCCGATGCTACGCCGCTGCCTTACCCGTTTTCGTCGGGCGATGAATTGCTCAAGCTCTGCGCGGAGTCGGGCAAGACGATCGCGCAACTGATGCTCGAGAACGAAAAGGTCTGGCGCAGCGAAGCCGAGGTGCGTAGCGGCCTTTTGACGATCTGGAAGGCGATGGCCGACTGCGTCGCGCGGGGCATGCGCGAGAAAGGCACGCTGCCGGGCGGACTGAAGGTGCTGCGCCGCGCGCCGACGCTGTCTGAGGAATTGCGCAACCGGCCCGAAGCGGCGCTGCGCGATCCGTTGACGATCCTCGACTGGGTCAATCTGTATGCGCTCGCGGTCAACGAAGAAAATGCCGCCGGCGGCCGCGTCGTCACCGCACCGACCAACGGCGCGGCCGGCATCATTCCGTCCGTGCTGCACTATTACGAGCGCTTCGCGCCCGGCGCGAACGACGCCGGCATCGTCGATTTCCTGTTGACCGCCGGCGCGATCGGCATTCTCTACAAGGAGAACGCCTCGATCTCTGGCGCCGAAGTCGGCTGCCAGGGCGAAGTCGGCGTGGCCTGCTCGATGGCCGCGGGCGGCCTCACCGCCGTGCTCGGCGGCAACATTTATCAGGTCGAGAACGCTGCGGAAATCGGCATGGAACACAACCTCGGCCTCACCTGCGATCCGATTGGCGGCCTCGTGCAGATTCCATGCATTGAACGCAACGCGATGGGCGCGGTCAAAGCGATCAATGCGCAGCGCATGGCTTTGCGCGGCGACGGCAAGCATCGCGTCTCGCTCGACAAGGTCATCAAGACGATGCGCGATACCGGACGCGACATGCAGGACAAATACAAGGAAACGAGTCGCGGCGGCCTCGCCGTGAACGTCATCGAATGCTGACCCCTCTGAACCGGATTTTCGCCGCGCTGCTGCTCGGCTTCGCGCTGCATGCGCACGCACAGGACTATCGCATCGTCGGGTATGTCGGCGCGCGCAATGCCGACGACCGCTGGGATCCCGGCAAGGTCGACACGTTGATCTTCGCCTTCGCCGGGGTGCACGACGGCGAGGTGGCGCTGGACGACAAGGCGATTCCCCGCCTGCAGCGCATTCTCGCGCTGAAAGCCGATCATCCGCGCCTGCGCGTGATGATTTCGGTCGGCGGCTGGGGCTCCGGTGGATTTTCCGAAGCCGCCGCGACCGCGCAGGGCCGCCAGCGTTTTGCACGCAGCGCCGCGGCCATGCTTCGCGCGCAGCATGTCGACGGACTCGACGTGGATTGGGAATATCCCGGCCACCACGAGAGCGGAATCGCGTCGAGCGAACGGGATCGCGCGAATTTCACCGCGCTGCTTGCGGAAGTTCGCGCCCGGCTCGACGAAGCATCCGCGCTCGAAGGCCGCCACGACGCGGACCGTTATACATTGAGCATTGCCATCGCCGATGGGGAGTTCGTCGACCACATCGATCTCGCCGGCGTCGACCGGCAGATCGACTGGTTCAACATGATGACCTACGACTTCGTCAACGGCCTGACCCCGACCACGGGACATCACAGCGGCCTGCACGCATCGACGCTGACGCCGCCGACCGCGCGCACGACCGATCGCGCGGTGAAGCAGTTTCTCGCCGCCGGTGTCGCTGCGCACAAGCTGGTGATTGGCGCCGCGTTCTACGGGCGCGAATTCGCCGAAGTGGACCCGGCACACGATGGCCTGTACCAGCACTACGGCCATTTCGTCGCGTACCGGGGCTGGAAAGTGCTCGGGTCCGACTACATCGACAAGAATGGTTATCAGCGCCGCTGGGATGCCGAAGCACAGGCACCGTTCTTGTGGAACGAAAAGACGCAGCACTTCGTCAGTTACGAAGACCCGCAGGCACTGAAAGCGAAAATCGCCTTTGTCCGGTCGAATCACTTGGGTGGCATCATGTACTGGGAACAGGACGAAGACCCGAAAGGCGAGTTGCTCGACGTGCTGTGGAACGGGCTGCATGGGGCGCCCGCGAAGCCCTAGCCCAGGTTTTCTGGCGGAGTCGCAAGTGCAGACGAAACGTGCCTCGAAACTGTCCCTGGCGACATTTGCATTCGCGCTCGCCGGCCTTATCGTGACGGCGCATGCCAAGCACATGTACCAGTACACTGATGCGCAGGGCATCGTGCACTTCACCGACGTCAAGCCGCCGGACAATACGCCGGGAGTGAAATCCATACTCGTGCACACGGATGCGCAACCGCTGCTGCGCTCGCGCGAGGACGGAACGGACGAGGATCGTACGATCGTTTTCGTCAACAGCACGGGCGGCCCGATCACGGTCGAGATCGACGTCACCGACGCGAAGAACGTGCGCACCGAGCCCGAGGTGCTGCCGGCACGCGTGGTGCTGCCCGGCCGCAGCGAGACGCGCGCACTGCATATCGTCGCGACCAACCCGGCGGCGGGCTTCCGTTACGGCTACAAATACACTTACATGCCCGGCGATTTTCGCGCGGCACCCGACGAGAGCGCGCGTTACGCGCTGCCGTTCCCGGCCTACCTTAAGCTTCGCATCAACCAGGCCTTCGGCGGCAAGTTCAGCCATACCGAGGCGCAGAACAAGTACGCCGTCGACTTCGGCATGCCCGAAGGCACGCCGGTGCTCGCCGCACGCGACGGCATCGTCATGACGGTCGACAACGACTACTACGGCAACGGCCTCGATATGGACAAGTACGGCGACCGCGCCAACAACGTGCGCATCGTGCACGCCGACGGCACGATGGCCGTATACGCGCACCTGCAGCTCGAAAGCGCGCGCGTCCAGGTCGGCGACCAGGTGCGCGCCGGACAAGTGCTGGCGCTGTCGGGTGATACGGGTTACACGAACGGGCCGCACCTGCACTTCGTCGTCCAGCGCAATGCGGACATGACGATGCTGGCGGTGCCGATCCAACTCGTCGGCGCGGACGGCAAAATCCTCACCCCGGAGGAAGGCATGAGCGTGGGCGGGACGCCGTAGCCGCGCTGCGGCTATAATGCGCGCCCCGTCCGCATCCCCTTTGCCATTCCGGCGAATGGCCTGAATTCGCCATGCCGGCGAAGGCCGGCATCCATTTTATCTTCGCTTTTCGTCTTTGAGCCGAAAGCAAGATGGATTCCGGCTTGCGCCGGGATGACAGCACAAAGACATGAATCACATCGACGAAACCCGCCGCCGGCGCACGTTCGCCATCATCTCCCATCCCGACGCGGGCAAGACCACGCTGACCGAAAAGCTGTTGCTGTTCGGCGGCGCGATCCAGATGGCCGGCAGCGTCAAGTCGCGCAAGGCGGCCAAACACGCGACTTCGGACTGGATGGCGCTCGAGAAGGAGCGCGGCATTTCGGTCACCTCGTCGGTGATGCAGTTCCCGTACGAGGGCCGCGTCGTCAACCTACTCGACACACCGGGCCACGCGGACTTCTCCGAGGACACCTACCGCGTGCTGACCGCGGTCGATTCGGCGCTGATGGTGATCGACTGCGCCAAGGGTGTCGAGGAACGCACGATCAAGCTCATGGACGTGTGCCGCCTGCGCGACACACCGATAATGACTTTCATCAACAAACTCGACCGCGAAGGCCGCGCGCCGATCGAACTGCTCGACGAAGTCGAATCGATTCTGAAAATCCAGTGCGCGCCGATCACTTGGCCTATCGGCATGGGTTCGCGCCTGAAAGGCGTGTATCACTTGCTCACGGGCGAAGTGCATGTGTTCGAGCCGGGGCGCAATTTCACGCGCCAGGATTCGACCATCTTCGCCTCGCTCGACGATCCCGCGCTCGAAGCCAAGATCGGCGCGGACATGCTGCGCGAACTACGCGACGAGCTCGAACTCGTGCAGGGCGCTTCGCATCCGTTCGATCTGAAACAATATCTCGCCGGCAAGCAGACGCCGGTGTTCTTCGGTTCGGCGGTGAACAATTTCGGCGTGCAGTTGCTGCTCGATTTCTTCGTCGAGCACGCGCCGGCACCGTCCTCGCACGCCGCGACGACGCGTTCGGTCGAGGCGACGGAGAGCCCGCTCACCGGCTTCGTGTTCAAGATCCAGGCGAACATGGACCCGATGCATCGCGACCGCGTCGCGTTCATGCGCATCTGCTCGGGCACGTTCAGCGCGGGCATGAAGGCGTTCCACGTGCGCACGGCGAAGGAATTGAAACTCGCCAACGCGCTAACTTTCATGGCCAGCGACCGCGACATCGTCGAGAAGGCCTATCCGGGCGACGTGATCGGCATCCACAACCACGGCACGATCTCGATCGGCGACACATTCACCGAAGGCGAAGCGCTCGCGTTCACCGGCATCCCGAACTTCGCACCGGAGCTATTCCGCCGCGCGCGTCTGCGCGATCCGCTCAAGATGAAGCAGTTGCAGAAGGGACTCGCGCAATTGTCCGAGGAAGGCGCGACCCAGTTCTTCCGCCCACTGATGTCGAACGACCTGATTCTCGGCGCGGTCGGCGTGCTGCAGTTCGACGTCGTGGCGTATCGTTTGAAGGACGAGTACGGCGTCGAGTCGACGTTCGAGAACGTCAACGTCGTCACCGCGCGCTGGATCAAGTGTGATAACGCGAAGAAGCTCGAAGAATTCCGCGAGAAGGCGGCACCGAATCTCGCCCTCGACGCGGCCGGAGAACTGGTTTACATCGCGCCGTCACGCGTGAATCTGCAATTGACCGAAGAACGCTGGCCCGACATCACCTTTGCGGCCACGCGCGAGCACGCGAGCGCGGTGGAGGCGTAGTCCCGCGGCTAGGGTTTAGTCGCGGTTGCGCACCGCGGCCACGCCGAGTTCGAAATAGTACTGCCCCGGTCGCGCCGATGCGGCCACGGAACCTTCCGGTGCAGTCGGGTAGAAACCCGTCACTCACCCAGGCATTGAAAATGCTGCCGCAACGATCAAACCGATACCGCCGCAAAAAACGTGGGAAGCCGCTGTTGCATAACCATGTCCTCCGGAGCCGCGAAAGAGGCGTACTACTGCTTGCCCTGCTCGTCGTTCCGCGGCGAGTCGCCGTTGTTCTTTTGAACCGGCTTGCTTTCGCCGACGGTGGTCGGTTCCCCGACTGTCGCCACGCCTTGTTGCAGGTGCGGATCGTAGGGGTTGTCCGTGGAACGCAGCTCGCGGTACGCGATCGTGCCATCAATGCCTGTGGTGCCGGTGATGTCGCGGCCCGAATCCATCGGCGTCGGCGAAGAATTTCCTTGTTTGCCCGGCGTGGGAATGTAGCGCTGATTGAGATTGCCGACCGAAACCGGCCCGTTCTCGGCTCCGAGATGCGACCCCGTGGCGCTGTCGCGCACCTCGCGCCAGCGCAATTTCGCACGCGGTAGCGCAACGGCATCACCGTAGCTAGGAAGCAGTTCCTGCAGGATCCGCTCGGCCTGTGCCAGGCCTTGCTTGTCGAGCTGCATCGCGATCAAGTTGCGCGCCTCGACATATTGCTTGTCGTTGCGCTCGGCCGCGAGCGTCATCCACGCCATTGCGCGCGGCATGTCGACCGCTACGCCTTCGCCGCGCGCATAGATCACACCAAGGTTGAATTCGGCCGTCTTGTACGCCCACGAAGCGGCAACCTGGTACATCTCCACGGCATGCGGATAGTCCTTGTGGCGAACCGCATCGGCGCCGAGGTTGTAGTAGTACTCGCCGGGTCGCGCCGACAGCATCAGTGAATCCTGCGCGGCCGACGACGGGGTTACGTACAGATCCGCCGCGCGGAGCGGCAAAACCGTCATCATTGCCGCTGTCAGCATCACGGCGCAAAACATTTTCGGTCCAGAACGCGATCTCATTTCACACTCCCCATCGAAAACTACGAAGGAAATAGTACGAATGAGATCGTAGTATCTATCCGGAAATGTATCTCTGCAACTGCTCGAGCTGTTCGGCCTGATCGTCGATCACGGCCTTGACCAGATCGCCGATCGAAAGCATGCCGACGACTTTGCCATTCTCGACCACGGGCAGATGGCGGATGTGCTTGTCGGTGACCACGCGCATGCAGCGATGCACGGTGTCGCCGGGCGCCACGCTGATAACGTTCGCAGTCATGATGTCGCGCACCGGCGTGTCGCTCGATGAGCGCCCCTTGAGGATGACCTTGCGCGCATAGTCACGCTCGGAAACGATGCCGAGCAGTTCCTCGCCGCGCATCACGAGCAGCGCGCCGACGAACTTGTCGGCCATGAGCTGGATCGCCGCGAGTACGGGCTGATCGGGACCGATCGAGTAGATCTCACGCTTGTCTTCGATCAATTGCTTGACGATACGCATCGGAGTACTCCTTCAGCAATGGAATAGCTCTTCGTTCCGCTTGAATCTAGTTTACGCTTTCGGGAGCGGAATGGCGCCGTGCATCTCCAACCGATGCGCTCTCCGATTGTGATGCGGGAGCCAACTCGTCGATCAAATACAGCGGCCGCTGCTTCGTTTCGATGTACATGCGCCCGAGGTATTCGCCGATCATGCCTAGAGCCATCAGTTGCACGCCGCCGAGAAACAGGATCACGAGCATCAGCGTGGGATAGCCCTGCACCGCATCGCCGAGCAGCAGCGCCTTGCCGAACACCCACACCGCGTAGACAAAAGCCAGCGCCGCCGTGCCGAGGCCCACGTATGTCGCCAGCTTCAGTGGCGCAGTCGAGAACGAGGTGATGCCCTCGAGCGCAAAATTCCACAGGCGCCAGTAATTGAACTTGCTTTCGCCGGCAAAGCGCGCATCGCGCTCGTAGACGATCGACTTCTGCTTGTAGCCGATCCAGGTGAACAGGCCCTTCATGAAGCGCTGGCGTTCGCGCAGGCGCTTGAGCGCTTCGAGTGCACGCCGACTCATGAGGCGGAAGTCGCCGGTGTCGCGCGGCACCGGCGTGGCGCTGAGCCTTTCCATGACCCGATAGAACGCGGCCGAGGTGAATTTTTTCAGCGGCGTCTCGCCCGCGCGCGTGGAGCGCGTGCCGTAGACGACATCGTAACCTTCGCGCCACAGTCCGATGAATTTCGGTATCAGTTCGGGCGGATCCTGCAGGTCGGCATCGATGACGACGACGGCGTCCGAATCGGCCGCGTCGAGTCCGGCGGTCAGCGCGAGTTCCTTGCCGAAGTTGCGCGCGAGCTTGAGCGTGGCCACACGCGCATCGGCTTCGCGCAGGCTGCTCATCACCGCATAGGTGTCGTCGCGGCTGCCGTCGTCGACATAGAGCACCTCACACTGCATGTCGAGCTTGTCGAACACGGCGGCGAGCCGCGCATGGAACTCGCGCAGGCTTTCGCCTTCGTTGTACGCGGGGACGACGACGCTGAGCTTGGCCATGCAGGGAAATCGCGCAGACTGAACCGGATGATCGAATGCTAGCCGAAGCGCGTGACGATCGACACCGCGGCATGCGCCGCGTCCAGCACCTAGCGGGCGAGGTAGGCCGGGCCGCCAAGCTGGCGCACCTGTCGCTCGATCCAGGCCGCGCGGCGCAGCATGTAGGCCGACGGCGCGTCGACGTGCAGTTTCACCGGGTTGGGCAGGCTCGCGGCAAGCAGAGCAGATTCGCGAACGCTCAGGTCGCGCGCGGGCTTGCCGAAAAATTGCCGCGCTGCCGCCTCGGCGCCGTAGATGCCGTCGCCGAATTCGGCGATGTTCGCGTAGACCTCGAGGATGCGCGCCTTCGGCCAAGTCAGCTCGATCAGCACGGTAAAATGTGCCTCCAACCCTTTGCGCACCAAACTGCGCCCGTTCCACAGGAACAGGTTCTTCGCGGTCTGTTGCGAGATCGTGCTCGCGCCGCGCAAGCGCGCGCCCTCGTCTGCATCGTCCATCGCCTCGCCGATCGCTTGCAGGTCGAAGCCGTGGTGCAGCGGAAACTTCTGGTCTTCCGCCGCGACGAGCGCGATCGGCAGTTCCGGCGACATCTGCGTCAGCGGCACGAAGCGCTGCTTCAAAGCGAAGCCACTCTCTCCGTCACGCCAAGCCTGGATGCGGCGTTCGACCATGAACGCAGAGGTCGACGGCGAGGCGAAACGCAGGATCAGCACCGGCAGCCAGGTCAACGCCAGCATCGCAAGTGCAATCACCGCCAGGCGGCGCGGCCAGCGTCGCCGTCGCGATTGCGGGCGTAAGGGAAGCTTCATGCGGGCAAGAATTCAGGGTGGCAGCTTAAGAAACCGGCCGCCAGCGCGCGAGTTTGCCACGGCTGCGATTGCCCGCACGCAATGGAATGTGATTCATTTGGCACAAATGGCGGAAAATGATTGTTAGGTTTTCATAAATGAGATAGCATCGGGTGGCTGCCGAACATGTGGTTTTGCCAACTGCGGCAGGGAACTAAAGCTGGAAGTGAATACTCTTTAACCACCGGAACCGGTAGCCGGATTTCATGCGCAAACTGCTCGCCCTGATGCTGACTGCTTCGATGCCGCTCGCCGGCGTCGCGCAGTCGCCTGCGCCTGCGCATCTCCAGTCGCCGCAGCCCGCGCCGCAACTGCTTGAACAAATGCTCGGCTCGAGCAGCCTGCTCGGCGGATCGGATGCGCGTGCCGTTCCGCTCTGGAGCACCCCCGACGGCCGCATCCTGACCTTGGTTTCGGCCGGCAGCAATCACAACCCTACCCTGCCCAAGTCGCCGCAGATCGGTGGTGCGAGCGAATGGCGGCTGATCGACGTCACCAACCTCGTCTCCGGCGGTCTGCTGATGCGCATCGGCAACAATGCCAATGCGCAAGTCAGCCTGAGTCGCTCCGCACTGCAGGCGCCGCTCGCCGCAGGCTGCGCATCTGCGACTCCGTGCCTGGGTCCCAGCGCGTTGGCGCGCGGCGGTGACTTCCGCCTCGGCTCGGCCTGGTTCCCGTCCGACAGCATCGAGCTCGGCCTAAGCTACGACATGGCTTGGCTGCACCACGACAATACGGCCAGTGCCTACAGCGCCCCCAGCTACGGACTTGCCGGTTTGGGCAGCCCGTTGTCGCCGCTCGGCCTGTCCGGCTATTCGCTGCTGGACGCGCAAAGCTCGCAGGTCAATGCGCTTGGCCGCTTCCGCCTCGCCGATGAGCAGTCGCTCAACTTCGGCGCCAGCCTCGGCCGTATCCAGCTCTCTGTCCCCGGCACGACCACGCCGCTGACCAGCCTCAACCTGGCCGCGGTCAGTTTCGGCGTGCAATACGGCTCGTTCGGTGGCGATGTGACCGGTCATGTGCTCAGCCCGACAGATGCGCTCGGCACCAGTGCAGCCAGTTCGCGCCTGACCGGAGTCGACCTCGGCATCTCCTGGCGCACGCCCTGGAGCGGCATGTTCCGCTTCGGCACGCAAAACCTGTGGTCTTCCGGCAACCTGCCCTATCTCAACAACGGCCCCGTCTCGCGCGAAATCGAATCGAGCCAGGCGCGCGTGCCTTACGTGCAGTACCACCAGGATCTCTGATCCCTGTCGCCGCCCGCTGGCGACGCCCGACGCAGCTTTCCTCGCATCGCCTCTAAGCGGCCGCGCTCATTGCCGGCCTAAGCGATAGCGTCGCCGCCAACCACCCTTTTCGCCCATCCATCGTGTCGTGATGGTCTCCACAATTTATGCGCGAGTGTAAGTAAATGAAAGAAAATTTGTTCCACTGTTAAATATTTGTTGCTAACATCTTAAATTCGTATGCCCCTGCCTTGGTTCCAGTCCCGGAAGTCTTCCGGCAGGGTGCTATTTCGATGAATTTTCACTTCACCCGTTGGGGAGCGTAGATATATGAATTACAACACCAATAAGCTGGTCTCGGCCGTCCGTTTTGGCCTCGCGATCGGCGCCGTAGCCGCAGTCGGCACCGCCGCCGCGCAGAATGCCGATTCCGGCGAGAAGAAGAGCCATAGCCTCGAGACCATCGTCGTCACCGGCTCGAACATCCGCCGCGTCGACATGGAAACGGCGAACCCGGTCATCACGATCGACCGCGCCGCGATTTCGAAATCGGGCAAGACCACCCTTGGCGACATCGTGCAGGACCTGCCTGCGATCGCGGGCAATGCCAACAACACCAACGTCAACAATGGCGGCGGTGACGGCCAGGCCAACGTGTCGCTGCGCGGCCTCGGTTCTGTGCGATCCCTCGTCCTCATCGACGGCCGTCGCCTGCAGATCGGGGGCACCACCGCGGACGTCAACGCCATACCGGCCAATATGATCGAGCGCATCGAAGTGCTGACCGACGGCGCCTCGGCGATCTATGGCTCCGACGCAATCGGCGGCGTGGTCAACATCATCACGCGCAAGAACTATCAGGGCGTGGAAGTCAGCGGCCAGTACGGCATCTCCGACCGCGACGACGGCCAGCGCAAAGGCTTCAACCTGACCATCGGCCAAACCGGCGAGCGCGGCAGCGTCACGGCCGGCATCGACTACAACAAGCAAGACCAGATTCTCGCCGGCCTGCGCGACTACAGCCGCTACTCGTACACGCGCAACGCCGTCACCGGTGTCGTCGGCTTCACCGGCTCCACGTCGGCGCCGACCGGCTTCATCCGCGCCCCCGCATTTGCCGGCTGTCCGAACGTCGCCGAAGGTGGCGGCGTTCCGGGCGGCACGCTCGATCCGAACGCGCCAGGCGGCAACGGCATTCCGAAGGGGTTCCGCTGCTTCCAGGGCGGCAGCTCCGCCGGCCTCGGCGACCTCTACAACTTCGCCGCTATCAACCTGATTTCGACCCCGTCCGAGCGCACCAACGCGTTCGTCAAGGGCTCGTACAAGCTGACCGATTCGGTCGAAGCCTACATGAACCTGCTGTACAACAAGACCGATTCGGCGTTCCAGATCGCTTCGGTACCTGTCAGCCTGTTCAGCACGGGCTTGCTGATTTCCTCGAAGAACCCGTACAACCCGTTCGGCATCGACATCGGCACCAAGAGCGCGCAAAACGCTTCGCTGCGTCTCGTCGCGCTCGGCCCGCGTCACCAGGCCTACAACACGGAAAACAATCAGGTCACGGCCGGTCTCGGCGGCAACCTGCTCGATACCGGTTGGCAGTGGGACGCGAACATCGGCTTCGGCAAGTTCAGCGCCAACCGCACGCGCTCCGGTTACCTCAATGCCGCGGCGATCACGCAGTCGGGCGCGCTCGGTGCGAACTGCACGCCGGTCAGTGCCGGCCTGAGCAACACCACCTGCCTCGACATCCTCGATCAGAGCGATCCGAACACGGCGACGCTGCTGCAGAAGTACTACGGCAGCACCCTGCACTACCACGCGCTGCAGATCCAGCGCCAAGCCAACGTCAGCGCCAACGGCGATCTGTTCGCGCTTCCGGCCGGCAACGTCAGCATGGCCGCGGGCCTGAGCTACCGCAAGCAGTACGTCGAGAACGACGCCGACCAGGCCACCGTGGCCGACCCGCACAACGGCGGTCGTTGCGGCGGTATTCCAGAAACGTGTACCTCGCCGTTCAGCGGCAACTACGACGTCAAGGAAGCCTATGCCGAAGTGCTCGTGCCGATCCTCAAGGACGCGCCGTTCGCGAACAGCCTGAACCTGATCCTCGGCGACCGTTACTCAAAGTATTCGAGCTTCGGCAGCACCAATAACTGGAAGGCGGCGATCGAGTACAAGCCGCTCGAAGACCTGCTGTTGCGCGGTACCGTCTCCAAGGTGTTCCGTGCACCGAACCTAACCGAGACCTCGGCCGCCCTGCAGAGCTCGTACGACAACTACGTGTCGCCGGGCGCGGGCTTCGGCTCGTCCAACGGCAACCAGGTGCAGGTGCTGTTCTCCGGCGCCAACGTGGCCGGCCAGCCGATCAAGCCGGAAGTCGGCTCGACCTTCGACTATGGCTTCGTCTACGACCCGCACTGGATCGAAGGCCTGAGCGTCAGCGCCGACCTGTGGCGCGTTTACCTGACCGACCTGATCGTGCGTCCGACCGGCCAGACCATCGCCAACTTCTGCTTCGCCGACAAGAGCAACCCATTCTGCAAGTTCATCAACTTCTCCTCGGGCCAGATCGACAGCATTTCCGGCGTCGCCTACACCAACCTCGGTCGCCTCGATGCCGCGGGCGCCGACTTCGGTGCGAGCTACCGTCTGCAGGAAACACCGTACGGCAACTTCCGTTTCGGCCTGCAGGCCACGTACTACAACAAGTACGACAACACCGTTCCGACGGGCACGGGCTCGGCGGTCGTCACCCATGTCGCCGGCGGCTACAACTCTCAGTACGGCAACTTCGCCCGTTGGCGCGCGCTCGGCAGCATCGACTGGTCGATGGGCGATTTCTCGGCTTCGTGGCGTCAGCGTTACCAGAGCCGCGTGCACGTCTTCGCGCTCGGCGACTACCATGTCGGTTCCTGGGTGCGTCATGACCTGTCGGTCGGCTACAACCTGTCGGCGCTCAAGACCCGCATCGACGTGGGCGTCGACAACGTCGGCGACAAGCAGCCGCCGTTCTTCTATCAGGCGGTGACCAACGCCAACACCGACGTCAACACCTACGACACGATTGGCCGCTACTACTGGGGTCGCGTGACCGTCAAGTTCTAAGAAACATCTGCTGCAGCATCGGCCCGCGTGTCCGGCAACGGACGCGCGGGCTTTTTTTTGCGCGTGTGCACAGGCCGATACATCTCTGAATCGAAACCGAACGGGAGTCCCGTCTGCGCCTTGAATGTTTCCTTGTTAAGGATTTGTTGCTAGTATCCGGTGTTATCGAAATTGCGCGTAGGCGTGTTCGTGTGTGCTTTTTCCCCAGGACGGGGAGAAATTTATTTTGTCCCGAAAGATCAACCCTGACGTTGGAGAGTGTATGAAACTCAACGAAATCAACAAGCTATCCTCCTCGGTACGCCTCGCCCTCACGATGGGCGCGGTGGCCACCGCAGGCATCGCCACGACTGCCCAAGCGCAGAACGCCGACACTGGCGACAAGAAGAGCCAGAACCTCGAAACCATCGTCGTTACCGGTTCGAACATCCGCCGCGTCGACATGGAAACCGCCAACCCGGTTCTCACCATCGACCACGCCGCGATCGAAAAGTCCGGCAAGCTCACGCTCGGCGACCTGGTCCAGCAGCTGCCGTCGATCGCCGGTAATGCCACCAACCCGAACGTCAACAACGGCGGCGGTACCGGTGCGTCGACGATCTCGCTGCGCGGCCTCGGTTCCAACCGTTCGCTGCTGCTGATCAACGGTCATCGCATCCCGACCCAGTTGCAAGACTTGAACATCATCCCGACCTCCGCGGTCGAGCGCATCGAAGTGCTGAGCGACGGTTCTTCGGCCGTCTACGGTTCCGACGCGGTCGCCGGCGTGGTCAACATCATCACGCGCACCAACTATCAGGGCGCCGAAGTCGGTGCCGACTACGGCATCACCGATCATGACGACGGTTCGCGCCGCGCCTATCACGCCATGTTCGGCCAGTCGACCGACAAGGGCAGCATCATCCTCGGCATCAACTACAACAAGTCCGATCCGGTGTCGGCGGCCAACCGCGCCTACTCGCACGACGCGCTGTACAAGTACAGCACGGGCTACGTGGTTCACGGCGGTTCGAGCCGCACGCCGAACGGCCGCATCAACCTGCCCACGGGCAATCCGCTGCGTACCGCGCTGGGCTGCTCTTCGGTCACCCGTCTGCCCGGCACGCAAGGCACCTCAACCAGCGATTACCGCTGCTACAAGTCGAGCATCGATGCGTTCAACTTCCAGGCGGTCGGCAACTACGACCAGACACCGTCCGAGCGTACCGGCCTGTTCGCCCTCGGCAACTACAAGCTGACCGACAACGTCGAAGCCTTCATGGAAGTCTTCCACAACAAGACCGTTTCCGCGCAGCAAATCGCGCCGGTGCCGCTCGATACCGGCACCGACGGCATGGTCATCCCGACGAACCAGTACTACAACCCGTTCGGCATCGAGTTCAGCGTGCCCGCATTCAACGCAACGGGTAATGAGCTGCGTACGCGTCTGTCGAGCCTCGGCAATCGTCAGACCCACTTCTCGACCACGCACGATCTGGCCACGATCGGCCTGAAGGGCAGCTTTGCCGACACGACCTGGACTTGGTTCGGCGACTTCACCTACGGCAAGCTCACCCAGCTGCGTTCGAACGCCAACTACATCAACTACTCGAAGCTGGCGTCCAATTTCAACTGCACCTCGCTGGCCTGCGATCCGATCAATATCTTCAACATTTACGATCCGAACACGATCGCGCTGCTCAACAGCGCCAAGCTGACCACCTCCTCGCACCTGAACTACCAGTACAAGCAGGCCCAGGCCGGCGTCAGCGGATCGGTGTTTAGCCTGCCGGCCGGTGATGTCCAGGTCGCCGGTGGCGTATCGTATTCCAAGCAGTACATCAACAACGTGGTCGACTCGGCGGTCCTGATCAACCCCACCGACTTGACGTGCTCGGGTCCGCAATCGATCTGCAGCTCGCCGACCCAGGGTGGCTACAACGTCAAGGAAGCCTACGCCGAGTTGCTCGTGCCGATCCTCAAGGACGCACCGTTCGTGCACTCCCTGAATCTCGACCTCGGCGATCGTTATTCGAAGTACAACCTGTTCGGCAGCACCAGCAACTGGAAGATCGCGCTTGAGTACAAGCCGATCGAGGACCTGCTCGTCCGTGCCACCGTGTCGAAGGTGTTCCGCGCACCGACCGTCACCAACCTTTACGGTGGTCCGTCCAGCGATTCGCCGACCGCAGTCGACCCGCTGAACCCGAACTGCGCGTCCACCGGCACCTGTCAGGTCTCCGGCATCGTCGTCGGTTCGCAGTACGCCAACCAGAACTTCGGCACGAATTCGCAGCTGCTGCCGGAGAACGGCAAGTCCTACGACTACGGCTTCGTCTACGATCCGAGCTGGCTCCCGGGCCTGTCGATCAATGCCGACTACTACCGCATCGTGCTCAACAACCTGATCGTGGCCGGCACCGGCACGGCACAGACGATTCTCAACAAGTGCTATCAGGGCGGTACGACCCCGGTCGGCCCGACCTGCTCGCTGGTGACGCGCACCGCTGGCGGCCTCATCCGCTTCATCTACGAAGCGCCGTTCAACTCGGGCACGCTGGAAACGAAGGGCGTCGACATCGGCGCAGCATATCGTCTGCCGGAAACCTCGTTCGGCAACTTCCGCGTCGAGGCGAAGGCCACCTACATCCAGTCCTACAACATTACCCAGGGTGACATCACCACGGGCTACGCGGGTCATTTCGACAAGACCTACGGCAACTTCGCCCGCTGGCGCGGCCTCACCTCGCTGGACTGGAACTGGGGTTCGTTCTCGGCCTCGTGGCAGATGCGCTACATCGGCCGTATCGCGGTCGGCTTCGCCACGCCGAACTTCGGCGGCAGTTCGGCTACCGTCGACGGCTGCACGAACGGGCCGCTGAGTGCGGATGGCAGCTGCGGCAAGACTGGAGATGCGTATATCGGTTCGCCGTTCAAGTACGGTTCGATGCTGTACCACAACATCTCGTTCGGCTACAACATCGAGCCGCTCAACACGATGGTGCAGGTCGGCATCGATAACGTCGGCGACAAGCAGCCGCCGATCTTCTACCAGAACAACGTGATCAACGCGAACACCGACACGAGCACCTACGACACGATCGGCCGCTACTTCTGGGGCAAGATCACGGTCAAGTTCTAAGCTCGTCTTCAGGAACACTTGCAAACCGCGCGGCTCACCCCGCGCGGTTTTTTTTTGCGCTTCATTTAACTACTTAACACAATTATTTACTTGACATGATTTATTATTTAAGCGTAGTTTTCGACGCATATTTCTAAGTCAAAAAAACAAGCATGCGCGTAATGAGAACTGTCGGAATGCTGCTTCTGCCGATATTATTCTTTATTGTCGGCCTTTATAGCGCACCTATTGCAGTCCGCACCTATCATCAACTGTTCCCAGAGCCAGCATTTCGGATCGGCGATTTTAACGCGCTTCATTCTCAAGCCAATAGCGAAGTAGTGATGTTTAGCACTTCGACGTGCCCTTACTGCAAAGAGGCGAGGGCATTGCTAGATGCGCGAAATATCAATTACAAAGATTACGTCACTGATGTATCCAAAGAAGCGGAGGGCCTCTTTGAAAAGCGCGGAGGTGGAGCAGTCCCCCTCCTATACATCGGCAACAGAGAGATTCGCGGCCTACAGAAGCAAGCCATTTATGAAGCTTTAGCTTCGCTGAAATCCAGTGTATCCAGCAAAAATTAATCTTTTGTAAGCGCCGCGGTCCAGCTTGCAATATTGGTTATGCGACCGCCACCTCTATGGAGAGACCCTCATGAAAGCAAAATTTTGGGCAGTTGCATCATTGGCATTATTTTGCGCAGGAATTGGATCTGGAATTTCTGTCGCAAAAGCGGACGTCTCGTGTACAGATCAATGCGTGCAAGCATATAACACATGCCGGGCCTATAACGGGGCTGACTGCTTAGCCGGGTACAATGCATGCATAAAACTTTGCAACGGTGGTGGAAGATAAACGCTCAGACCAATCAGTTCTTTTGAAAGTTTTATTGCTCAATTGAGCTTGCAAAAGCCACGCTTATCCAGCGTGGCTTTTTTCTTGTGCCGATATTGCTAAGGATGATCCAAACAAAAGATCTTTGCGTGCACCTTTATATTCAAATCATTTGGTCTGCGATTTGAAATTCTGCTTTGAAACCCACGCGGCTCACCCTGCGCGGTTTTTTTTGCGCAAGCGGTGAACCGACCAGTGCTTCAGCCAGGGCCCCAGGGCCTGAATTGCCTTTGCACCGCGAATACGACCAACCCCTGCGCGAGAAACTCCGAATACGGAAACGCCAAGCGGTCGCTCAGCCCGGCAAGGATCTCGGCGACCTCCGCAGGTGGTTCCAGATTGAAGGTATGACCGAGCGGCGTGACGCAGAGGACCGGGTCGGTCAGGCTGTGATACATGCGGCACGACACCGGGCGATGTTCGTAGACACCGCACTGACTTCCCTTCAGCAGTGGACAACCGTGGCCTTTTGCGGCGTAGGCGCGTAGCGCCTGCGTCAGGACATCGGCTGCAGCAGCACCACCCTCGCCCGCTTCCGCGGCGAGCGCCTGGAATTCGTTCGCCTGGCGCAGGAATGCATCGTGGATGCCTGGATAGTCGGGCCGTGTGCGCAATTGCCGATAGAGACTGATGATCTCGAATGAATACACGCCGTGCACCGCCTGCCGGCAGCAGCGCGCACAACCCGCCTGGCACTGTATGCGCAGCCGGCTCGCGCCGATGTTGTGCCTGATGTAACTGTCGTAGAGCGCATGGAACGCATCGAGTTGGTCGAAGAAGCGATCCGGCAACCAACCCGTCGCCGCGAACCTGTCGACCTCCTCGCAGGCAGCCATGTCCTTGGCGATGCGCGTCATCTCCGCAGCGAGGCGCAGCGACTCGGGATCGCCTAGGGATGGAATGGAAAATCCGTCTTGCATGATGTTCCCCGGAATCGGGTGGCTGTCGCCGCCGGCGCGATCATAGCCGCGAGCAAGAAGCTTGGCATCGGCTGCGCGTGAAAGCATCCGCCTTCTGCGTCACAATACGCCGCTGCGGATTCGGCCGCAGTCCGCATCGAACGTCATTCTTCGCATGTCCACTGCCGCGCTACCCATCAATGCCATCAATGACGCCCTGAGCCGCGGGCGGCCACAAGATGCCGAGCGCCTGACTCGCGATTTCCTGCGGCAGTCGCCGACCGACCCGGATGGGCTGATCCTGCTCGGCCTGTGCCTGCGCGAGCAAGAGCGCTGGACCGAGGCGGTCGGGCCGTTCAGCCAACTGACGCGACTGCAGCCGCGCTCGGCGTTGCACTGGAGCAATCTCGGCACCGCGCTGCGCAGCGCGGGGCAGATGCGCGAAGCCGAGGATGCCTATCGGCGCGCGATCGAACTCGATCCGCGCTACTACACGGCGCTGATGGACCTGGGCTTCCTCTACCTGCAGCGCGGCATCTATCCGCAGGCGCGCGATTGTTTCCTCGATGCGCACGCGCTCGAACCGGAATCGCCCGACGCGCGCATCTACGCGGCGCAGATGTGCTTCGCCCTCGACGATCGCAACATCGCCGAACGCCTGATCGAACCATGGCGGACATGGACCGATCTGCCCGATGACCTGGCGCTGGAACTGGCGATCCTCATGACCCAGTTCGGCGATTCCAACCAAGGCAGGCTGATCTTCGAGCGCCTACTCACCGACAATCCACACAACCTGCGCGCGATCGCGCATCTGGCGATGATGTTCGAGCGGATCAACCAACTCGACGAGGCGCGCGCGATGCTCGCGCGCCTGCCGCCACCGGAAGCGATCGCTGATCCTGCGCTGAGCCAGGAAACGATCACCGCGCGCACGATGCTCGCGCTGCGCGAAAAGGACCCGGCGCAGGCGCGCGCCGTGGTCGAGGCCATGATCGCCGGGCAGCAACGCCTGCGCTCGCGCAGCGACTCGCGCGAGGCCGATCTGTGGCTGCAGGACAACCTGTATTTTTCCCTGGCCAAGGCTTGCGACAAACAGGGCGACGTCGATGCCGTGATGCGCGCACTCGAACAGGCGCATGCGTTGCAGATCGACCTCGTGCGCACTTCGCTGCCGCAGCTGCTCGAGCCGGCAGCGCAGCCGCTGCACACGGCGACGAAATGGATCAGCGCCGAAGCGTTCGCCGCGTGGCCGGAGCTGCCGGCACCATCGATGCGCGAGTCACCGATATTCATCGTCGGCTTCCCGCGTTCGGGCACGACCATGCTCGAGCAGATGCTCGATGCGCATCCGCTATTGCAGGCGATGGACGAACGCGCGTTCCTGCAGATCCTGGTCGAACGCATGAGCCGGTTCGGCCTGGTCTATCCCTACGATCTCGGCAAGCTCGACGCGGCCCAAAGCGAGGAGCTGCGCCAGCTCTACTGGAGCCTCACCGCGAAGGTCGCGCCGCGCCGCGAAGGCCAGCGCCTGGTCGACAAGAACCCGCTGAACATGCTGCGCCTGCCGCTGATCCATCGACTGTTTCCGCAGGCGCCGATCATTCTCGCGCTGCGCCATCCCTGCGACGTGATCCTGTCGAACTACATGCAGTATTTCAACTCGAACATGTTCGCCGTGCTTTGCTCGAGCCTGGAACGTCTCGCCCAGGGTTACATCACCGCATTCGATTTCTGGCTGCATCACGCCACGTTGTTCAAACCCAACCTCATCCAGTCGCGGTATGAGGACTTGCTCGACGACTTCCCCGGCAACGTCAAGCGCATCGGTGATTTCCTCGGCCTCGACGATGCGGCGCCGCTGGCGCGCTTCGACCAGCACGCGCGTGACAAGGGCTTCATTTCGACGCCGAGCTACAACCAGGTGATCGAGCCACCGAACAAGAAGGCAGTGGATCGTTGGCGGCGCTACCAGCGCTACTTCGAGCCCGTCCTGCCGATCTTGCAACCGATGCTGCAGCGATTCGGCTATGACAGCTGATCCTCGCCCCGCTCTGCCGCTCGCGGACCTGCGCAGCTACGTGCAGTGGTTCGACGCCGCGTTGCCGCCGGAGTTCTGCACGCAGATGATCACGGCGTTCGAACAGATGACCACGCATCAGGCGCCGAACGGCCGCGGCCACCAGCCCGCGCTCGATGCCAGCGCATGGACCGAGCTCAACATCCAGCCGCACGTCGACACTGCCTTCATGGGCTTCTTCTACGCGAGGATCGACGAATATCTTGCGCGCTACAATGCAAGCCTGCCGATGACGCTGCCGGTGCCGAATCGTCCGAAGCTGGAAGACCTGCGCATCAAACGCTACAGCAGCGCGGCGCGCGACCAGTTCCAGCCGCACTTCGATGCCGGCGATGCGCACATGAATCGCTACATGGTTTTCCTCTGGTATCTGAACGATGTGACGGAAGGCGGCGAAACCGGTTTTCCCGACCTCGGCATCAAGGTTCAAGCGCGCGCTGGCCGGCTATTGATGTTTCCTCCGTACTGGATGTTCCAGCATGTCGGCTTCGCGCCGGTCTCGAACGACAAGTACATCGTCTCGACCTACATGCTGTTTTGATGTCCCACGTCCTCCTGCTTGTAACGAATTTTCGATGAAACCCACTACTTCCGGGCCGTCCGGTTCACGCCTGCAAGGCTTGTCAGCGCAGGCCATCCGCTCGGTGACCGCGGCTGCGCACGCGCTCGACCTGGGCCGCGCCGCCGAGGCCGACCAACAGATCATCGGATTGCTTGCCTTGTACCCCACTCACCCGGAAGTTCTGCGCCTGCTCGCAGGCGTGCAGAGCCTGCAGGGCGATTTCGCCGCCGCAATCTCGACCCTGCAAAACGCCGTCGCCCAGCGTCCCGACGATGCCTTGTATCTGAACACGCTCGGCGCCGCGCTGGTCGAAGCAAATCGCTATGACGATGCGATCGCCGTTCTGCGGCGTGCCTGCGAACTCGATCCACGCCTGACCAGCGCCTGGTACAACCTCGGCCTCGTCCTGATGCGCAGCATGCGCGTCGACGAATCGGCCGCGGCGCTGCGCCGCGCCCTGGCGCTTTCGCCCGAACTCGCGATCAGCGCCCATGCGATCCTCGGCGACATGTTCCGCGCCGAAGGCCGCATCGACGATGCCATGGCGGAGTATCGGGCGGCGCTAGCGCGGCAGCCGCACGCAGGCGCCGCCTGGTGGGGCATGGCCGACATCAAGACGCTGCGTTTTTCCGATGACGACCTCGCGCGCCTGCGCAAGGCAATGAAGCATCCGGGCGCCAGCGAGGAGGACCTCCTCGCCATGGGCTTCGCGCTGGCGAAAGCGCTGGAAGACCGTGGCGAGTATGCCGATTCCCTCGCCGCCATCGCTCAGGCCAACGCGCGCGTGCGCACGCGCCGACGCTGGGACGCGCAAGCTTACAGCGCGCACGTCGGCGCCGTTCTCGAGGCTTTCACACCGCCTCCTGCGAATGGTATGGAAGCTCTTGGCAACGAGGTGATTTTCATCGTCAGCCTGCCGCGCTCGGGCTCGACCCTGGTCGAGCAGGTGCTCGCCTCGCATTCCCGCGTCGGCGGCGGCGGCGAGTTGGCCGACCTGCCGCTCGTGCTCGGCGAAGAATCGCAACGCACGGGCCTGCCCTTCCCGCAATTCATCCACGCACTGAAACCGCAGGATTGGCAACGCCTCGGACAGCGCTACCTCGAGCGCACGGCGAAGTGGCGCGTCGAGCGACCGTGCTTCACCGACAAGCTGCCGAGCAACTGGCTCTACATCGGCGCGATCCGCGCGATGCTGCCAGGCGCACGCATCATCGTCGGCCGACGCGACCCGCTCGAAGCCTGCTTCTCCTGCTACCGGCAACGCCTCGCGAACAACGAATACACGCGCACCTTCGCTGATCTCGCCGCGTACTGGCGTGACTTCGACCGCGCGGTGAAACGCTGGCGCGAACTGCATCCGGCAAACGTCTACGAGAACAGCTACGAAAGGTTGGTGAACGACCCCGAAGCGACGATTCGCGATCTGCTCGCATTTTGCAACTTGCCGTTCGAAGCTGCCTGCCTCGACTTCCACAAGACCGAACGCGACGTGCACACGCCGAGCGCCATGCAGGTGCGCGAGCCGCTGCGCCGCGACACCGCGCGCGCACCGCGCTACGGCGCGCTGCTCGATCCACTGCGCATCGAGCTCGGCTTGCCAAGATATGATTCCGACCCATGACGACGTGCACCTGCCTCAAAATCGTAGCGAGCGAAGGCAGATTGCGTGCCGGGCGCGCGCAGGAACCGGAGTGTACAGTCGAGTACATGAGGATTTCGAGCACGACCGGCGCGCAAGCTGCCGAGCGCAGTAGATTTTGAGGCAGGTGCAATGGGAAATATCGTCTGGCTCGCTTCTTATCCGAAGTCCGGCAATACGTGGCTGCGTGCGTTTCTCGCCAATCTCATCGCAAATCGCCCTGCGCCAGTGCCGCTCGCCGAGTTGCCGAGCTACGGCCGGCTCGAAGCCGAGCCCGAACTGTATTCGCGCATCGCGGGGCGGCCGAGCACGGAACTGGACTTCGCCGAGCTGTGCGCGTTGCGCCCGCAGGTGCACGCCGCGATCGCGGCAGCGGCGACGAAGACCGTGTTCGTGAAGACGCACAGTATGGCTGGCGCGATTGACGGCGTGCCCCTGTTGACGCCGCAGGTGAGCGCCGGCTCGATCTATGTCGTACGCAATCCGCTCGATGTCGCGATCAGCATGTCGCACCACTTCGGCATCGACCAGGATGCGGCGATCGACTATCTCAACAACGAGAATTCGGCGACAGAGAACAGCGAAATGTTCGTGACCGAATTCCTCGGCTCCTGGTCGCAGCACGTGAAGAGCTGGGCCGATATGGAGAGCGAGCGCATTTTGATCTTGCGCTACGAAGATCTGCTCGAGAAACCGGCGAAATGGTTCGGCAAGGTTGCACGCATGGTCGGAACCGAGGATCGCGCGCGCATCGAGCGCGCAATCCGCCATTCCGATTTCCGTGCGCTCGCCGAAATGGAGAAACGCGACGGCTTCGTCGAGGTGCCGATCAAGGGCAAACGTTTCTTCCGCGCCGGGCGCAGCAACCAGTGGCGCGAGAAACTCAGCCGCGAGCAGGTCGCACGCATCATCAAAGCGCATCGCGAACAGATGCAGCGCTTCGGCTACGTGCCGGGCGGTCATTGAGATCGTGATGGCCGCAGCGCCGACGAATCGCGAAGCCACATGGGCGCAGGCGCAGCGACTGCGCGAGGACGGCCGCATCGAGGCTGCCGCCGACGCCGTCATCGCGCTGTGGCAGCAAGTGCGCAACGACCGCGCAGGCGCGCTCGCCACGATCGAGTTTCTCAAGGAATGCGGCGCGCATCAGCGCGCGTTTCCGGTCGCGCGCGATGCGCGCACGCGCTGGCCGCATGACGCGCGCATCGCCGCGGAAGCGGGCGAAATCGCGCTTGCCCTCGGTCACTTCGACGAGGCCGCCGTGGCGCTGCGCGAAGCGATCGATCTCGACCCGAAGCAGGGTGCCGCGTGGCTGCGTCTGGCTTATTGCCGCCGCTTCGTCGAGGACGATGCCGACGTGCAGCGCTTCCGCGGCGGCTGGTCCGATCCGGGTCTCGACGAGGCCGCGCGCATCTGCGCCGGCTTTGCCCTGGGCAAGGCGCTCGACGATCTCGGCGACTGTAGGCAAGCCGCACAGGTACTGACGCAGGCGAATGCGCGCGCGCGCCGCACAGCGAACTGGCACATCGAAACATGGCAGCGTTTCGTCGACGCGCAATTGAACGCGCCGGCGCTGCCAACGTTGCCGCCGGATCCGACTTTCACACCGATCTTCGTCGTCGGCATGCCGCGCAGCGGCACGACATTGGTCGCGAGCACGCTCGCACGCCGCACTGAAGTGCGCGATCGTGGCGAACTCAACTGGATTCCGGCCTTGCATGCGCTGCTGCGCGAACAAGGACAACTGCGCAACCCGCAGGCACTGGCTGCGATCGCCGGCGTGATCCGCGCGCAGATGCGCCGCGACGATGCGCCCGCGCGATTTTATCTCGACAAGAACCCGCTCAACTTCCGCTATCTCGATTTCATCGCCGCGTGCTTTCCGAACGCGAAGATCGTGCATTGCCGGCGCAGTGCGCGCGATACGGCGCTGTCGATCTGGATGCAGCATTTCGCCCATGAGGACCTCGGCTTCGCCTACGACTTCGCCGCGATCGCCGAGGTCGGCAAGGGCTGCGATGCGCTGATGACGCATTGGCGTGCGCGCCTGCCGCTGGCCATCCTCGATGTCGACTACGAGCGCTTCGTCGCCGAGCCGCAGGCACAACGGCACAGGCTGGACGAATTCCTTGACCTGCCCACGCGCAAAGACAACGAAGTCGCGGACAACAACGCGCAGAGCATCACCACCGCCAGCGTCTGGCAGGTGCGCCAACCGGTCTATACGCACGCGGTCGAACGCTGGCGCGGCTACGCGCCGTATCTGCCCGAGCTGACCGCCTTGTTCCCGGAGCCCGCCTAGCAGCTCGGTTCGGCGTCGCGCTACTGCTTGCGCAGCTCGACGTTGCCGCTGAACGACTGCGCGTCGACGCGCGTGCCGGCATCGCCGCCGTCGACGTCAAGCGTGGTGCCGGGACCGAATTCGGCTTTGACGATCTTGCCCCAGTCGCTCTTCAGGCTGCCGCTGAAGGTTTCCGCATGAATGCGCGCGGCGAGATCGGCGCCCAGACGCAGACGCAGGTTGCCGCTCATCGTTTCGGCGCGGATGCGTGCACCTTTGGCCGGCGCGGCGGAGATATCGATCGTGCCCGACACGGATTCCGCGCCGAGCTCGGTTACCGTCGGCGCGGCGAAGGTCAGCGTGCCCGAAACGGTTTCGAGCTTGACACGCCCGTCCGCGCCGTTTGCCTTGATGTCGCCGCTGACGCTCTGCAAGTGGGCACGCTCGGTCGCACCCGCACGCGTGACCTGCAGGGTCACGCCGCCGCTGACGCTGTCGATCTCGACATTGCGTGCGGCGCCGTCGACGCGCACGTTGCCGCTGACGTTGTCGACCTCGATCGACTTGCCGTCGATGTTCTCGACCTTGCCGTCGGCACTGACCACGTCGAGCTTGACCGAGGCGGCGTGCGGGACGTTGAGGACGAGGCTGGTGTCGTTCGTCGGGCCGTGACCGCCGAGCCAGCCGCCCTTCTCCGCCTCGACGTGCAGCTCCAGACGCCGGGCGTCGCCTTCGATGACAAGCTTGGAACCGGCGCCGAGACTGCCGCCGAGCTTGACCTCATTTGCGGCGCCTCCGCTGATCGTGACGCTGCCGCTCACGTTGCTCACGTCGATCAGGCCGTCGGCGGCCAGCGCAAAGCTGCGATCCAGCGTCTTCGCCGCGCCGCCGTCCGCCACGATCGTCTCGTCGACAGCCAGGGCCGGCATCGCGGCAGCGAGCGCAAGCAGGATGCCGGTTGTGATTTTGTATACTTTCGTCATGTCCATCGCCCTCTGTTTCGTATTTTCCGGACTAACCCGAAATCGCCGCCTGACGCACGAGACGCATGCGCTGCGCATTGGTGCGGTTGAGCATGCTGACCAGGAACACCGCGTCCGGGCGCGCCTCGAGCGCGGCCTGCAGATCGGCGCTGGCCTTGTCGAGATCCTGAGCCGCCGCGGCGAGCTTGGGATCGGCCGGCTTGGCCCAGTCGAGCGCGGTCAGCGCTGCGGCGCCAGCGGCTGCGCTGCGCGGGCCGTCGACGGCTACCGTCGTCGGAGCGGAATCCTGACGGCGCAGCTGCGATGCGGTGAATACGGCACCGACGGCGAGCACCAGACTGGCCGCGAGCGCGAACGCAGGGCGGCGCCATTGCCGCCGCGGCGCCATAGCCGCCGGCTGCGCGATGCGCGCGGCGATGTCGGGCCACAGGTCACGCGCCGGCTCGACCGCCTCGTTGAGCTTGCGCATCTGGTTGCGCCACTGGAATTCATTGTCCATCGTTCACCTCGCTGCATCGTATAGGCAGGTCTGCACAACCCCATCCAGGGGTTGGCAGCCCGCGGCGAGTCCGAAGCAAGTTCGGACTCGCCTACGACGAATCAAGCCGTGCTTGATTCGCGGCGGGCCCTCCTTGGCCCGCAGAAAACTCCGGCTTTGGCTGAGTCTCTCAGTAGGCATGACTCAAGCCGCTTCAAGTGTAGTCCGCAACAGGCCGCGCGCACGGTGCAGCTGCGCCTTCGACGACCCGACCGCCATGCCCAATTCCTTGGCGATCTCTTCGTGCTTCCAGCCTTCGACATCGTGCAACACGAGCACCGCCCGCGCACGCGGCGGCAGTTTCGACACCGCCCGCTCGAGGTCGCCGCGTTCGCCAGCGCAGAACGGCACTTCGCCGCCCGCGGCCAGTTCGATCACGGCGTCGTCCACGTTGATCTCGTCGCGCCGGCCGCGCAGTTCCATCAACGCGATATTTACGCCGAGCCGGTGCAGCCAGGTCGAAAACGCCGCGTCGAAGCGGAAACTCGACAGCTTGCGCCAGGCCTGGATGAACGCTTCCTGGGTCAGCTCCTCGGCGCGCGCGCGATCCATGCCGACCAGGCGCAGGATCACGCCGTGCACACGGCCGGCGTGGCTGCGGTAGAGCTGCTCGAACGCGCGCGCATCGCCTGCGAGCGAGGCACGCACCAGCGCATGATCGTCACTGCGATCCGGGCGTGCTTGCGAGCCGGTATCCAAAGGGGTTGCCTGCATGCTGAGAACGGCGCCATCCATTTGTCAGCTTGGATGCGTGGGACGCCAGTATGGTTTAGATGGCGGCGCCTTTCGAGTCCTTCGCCATGGGGCGCCGAGCAAGCCGCGAAGCGGACGAGCCCTGCCTCGAGCCGCCATTCCGGAACAGGCCGGAATGGCGGCCGGGAAAAGGATCGTTCGGCCGCGAACGGCGAGGACTACGGCGTCCCCACCGCCCGCGCCTCGGTTTGCGCGGCTTCGAGCGACGCGCTGACACGGCGGTGTTCGCGCAGCAAGGCCGGCGGGGTGCGTGCGCCGAACGAGGCGAGATATTCGCCGATGTTCTCGTATTCGGCCTGCCAACCTTCGAGATCAACGTCGAGCAGTTCGTCGAGCTTGGCGCGCGACAGGTCGAGACCGGCGAGGTTGAGGTCTTCCGCATGCGGCAGGTTGCCGATCGGCGTAGCCAATGCGTCCTCGCTGCCGGCACAGCGGCCGAGGATCCACTCGAGCACGCGCATGTTGTCGCCGAAGCCGGGCCAGAGGAACTTGCCATCCTCGCCCTTGCGGAACCAGTTGACGTGGAAGATCTTCGGCAGCTTCGCGCCGGGCTGGTCGAACGACAGCCAGTGGCCGAAGTAGTCGGCGAAGTTGTAGCCGCAGAACGGCTTCATCGCCATCGAGTCGCGACGCAGTACACCGACCGCGCCGGTCGCCGCGGCCGTGGTTTCCGAGCCCATCGCCGCACCGGCGAGTACGCCGTGGGTCCAGTCGCGTGCCTCGAACACGAGCGGCAGCAGGTGCTCGCGGCGGCCGCCGAAAATGATCGCCGAGATCGGCACGCCCTGCGCGTCCTCGGCGTGCGGCGAGAAGCTCGCGCACTGCTTGGCCGCAACGGTGAAGCGCGAGTTCGGATGCGCCGCGGGGCCACCGGCCGGCTTGCCGTTCGCGATCGTCACCTCACGGCCCTGCCAGTCCTTGACCGGCACGCCGGGCAGACCTTCCCACCACGGATCATTGTTCGCATCGACCGCGACGTTGGTGAAGATCGTGTCGTGGTCGAGCATCGCCAGCGCGTTCGGATTCGTCTTCGCACTCGTGCCCGGCGCGACGCCGAAGAAGCCCGCCTCCGGATTGATCGCCCACAGGCGGCCGTCCGCGCCGGGTTTCATCCAGCAGATGTCGTCGCCGACCGTCCACACCTTCCAGCCGGCCTTGCGGTAGCTCTCGGGCGGAATCAGCATCGCGAGATTGGTCTTGCCGCAAGCGGATGGGAACGCCGCGGCGATGTAACGCGTCTCGCCCTGCGGATTCTGTACGCCGACGATGAGCATGTGTTCGGCCAGCCAGCCTTCCTCGCGCGCCTGCGCCGAGGCGATGCGCAGCGCATGGCACTTCTTGCCAAGCAGCGCGTTGCCGCCGTAGCCCGAGCCGATCGATTTGATCGAAAGCTCGGCGGGGAAGTGCATGATGAAGCGCTTGTCGGGATCGAGCTCGCCGGTCGAATGCAGGCCTTTGACAAACGTCGCCTCGCGCTCGATGCGTGCCAGCGCGGCCGCGCCCATGCGCGTCATGATGCGCATGTTGGCGACGACGTAGGGGCTGTCGGTGATCTCGACGCCGCAGCGCGACAGCGGCGAATCGATTGGCCCCATGCAATATGGAATCACGTACAGCGTACGGCCCCGCATGCAGCCGGCGAACAGCGCGTCGATCTTCGCGTGCGCCTCGGCCGGAGCCATCCAGTGATTGTTCGGGCCCGCATCGTCGCGGTTCTCGGTGCAGACGAACGTGAGGTGCTCGACGCGCGCGACGTCGGATGGATCGGAGCGGTGCAGATAGCAACCCGGATGGGTTTCCTGGTTCAACGCGACGAGGTCGCCGCGCTTCTGCATCAGCTCGACGAGGGCGGCGTATTCCGCGTCGCTGCCGTCGCACCAGTGGATGTTGTCCGGCTGCGTCAACGCCGCGACTTCCCCGACCCAGCGGTCGAGTGCTTCAAGCTTGCTCATTTTCTCTCCAACCGGCCAGTGGCCGAAAAATAAAAACTGTATTTGTATATTTCTATCCATGCCTCCCGATGAGGGAAGGGATGGTTGACGCTATTGCGGAATCAGGGTCGACATCACGTGTTCGACGTATTCCTCCAATTCTGTGTGATCGATGCGCGGCACGCCGAGCTGCAGCACGAGTTGCAGGAAGCCGACATAGGCCGCGTAGGTCAGCTGCGCGCGATGCAGCGCGTCGGTCGGCGACATGCCGACCTGGCGATAGGCCAGCTTGAGGAAGTCGAGCCGGCGCTGCGAGACGCGCTCCATCACCGGCTGCACGATCGGATGGTCGAGCGCGCGCAGCAGCGCCGAGTAGATGCCGTGCGTGCGCGCCTCGCGGCCGGTGCGGCGAAACAGTTCACGCAGGCGTTCGCGCGGATTCTCGATCGCGGCGATCTGGTCCATCGCCTCGTCGGCATGCGCTTCCCAGTTCTGCAACGCGGCCTTGAGCAAGGCTTCGCGCGTGGCGAAGTGCCAGTAGAAGCTGCCCTTGGTCACGCTGAGGCGGCGCGCGAGCGGCTCGACCGCAAGCGCGGGCACGCCTTGCTCGGCGATCAGGTCCAGCGCACCGGCTTCCCAGTCGGCGGCGGACAGACGCGAGCGTTCGGCTTTCTCGGCGGCTTGCAACATGCCTGCATGGTAGCGGCTGGGGCGCGCAGGCGTAAGGGTCTGTGATGCTGCGTCGCAGCAGTAAACGTTTACAAGCCTTTGTTCGTCAACTGGTTTTTGTTCAATACGCAAGCGTATTGACAGTATCAAAATCCAACTACATACTGCGGCGTATGGTAACTGTCGCCGCGAATTTGTCTTCAGCCTTTCCCGACGTGACTCGCCGGGAAGAAACGCTGACCGCGCAGGATGGTGTCACGCTGGCGATCGAGCATTTCGGCGACGGAAAAAATCCCGCGGTCGTCTTCGCCCATGGCTTCGGCCAGACCCGCCATGCCTGGGACGGCACTGCCAGCGCGCTCGCGCGGGCCGGCTGGCATACCGTGACCGCTGACGCGCGCGGTCACGGCGACAGCGACCGGCGCGGCGACGGCAACTATCACTACGACCAGTTCGTCGACGACCTCGTTCGAGTCGCCCGCGGCAGCGGCGAAACACCCGTGCTCGTCGGCGCATCGATGGGCGGATTGCTCGGTCTCGCCGCGCAGGCGTTGCACGCACCGTTTAGCGCGCTCGTGCTCGTCGACATCACGCCGCGCTGGGAAACCGCCGGTGTCGAACGTATCCTCGCCTTTATGCGCGCTCATCCTGATGGCTTTTCCTCGTACAACGAAGTGGCCGACGAAATCGCACGCTATCTGCCGCATCGTGCTGAGCGCAAATCCGAGGCGAGCCTGGGCCAGTTGCTCGTGCGTGACGACCGCGGCCGCCTGCGCTGGCACTGGGACCCGCGCATGCTCGACTTCGCCACGCGCGATGCCGAAACCCTGCAGCGCGACCTGCTTGCGGCCGCAGCCACGATCCGCGTGCCGATACTGCTCGTGAGCGGCGCGCGCAGCGACGTCGTTTCGGCGGAGACGATCGCCGAATTTCTCGCCCATGTTCCACACGCGCGCCATGTGCGCCTCGCCGATGCGACGCATATGGTCGCGGGCGATGCCAACGATACGTTCACACGAGTCGTGCTGGAATTCGTGCAAACGCTCCAATCGGAAGCCGCACCATCGAACGTCCGCAGTCAACGCGGGCAATGATTGCAACCACAAATCGTTCCAGCATCGTTTGAGAGGTTAGTCGCATGAATTGGTTTCCCCTGCTCGCCGCTCTCGCCGCTTCGCTGGCCTGCGCATATTTCCGCAGCAACCTGCGCGCGTGGACGATCGCAGGCTTCGCCGCAATCCTTGCCGTCGGCGTGCTCGCCGGCAGTCACTGGCTCGCGATCGCGCTGACCGCGCTCGCCTTCGGCCTGCTCAGCGTGCCGCTCAACCTCGACGACTTCCGCCGCAAGAAAATCACCGCACCGCTGCTCGGCGTGTACCAGAAGATCACGCCACAGATCTCGGCCACCGAACGCACCGCGCTCGAAGCGGGCACGGTCGGTTTCGAGGGCGAGCTGTTCAGCGGCAAGCCCGACTGGTCGAAATTGCTCAAACAGCCGGTGCCCGAACTGTCGATCGAGGAAAAGGCGTTCCTCGACGGTCCAGTCGAGGAGCTGTGCCGCATGGCCGATGACTGGCAGATCACGCACGAGCTCGCCGACCTGCCGCCCGAGATCTGGGATTTCGCCAAGAAGAAGAAATTCTTCGGCATGATCATCCCCAAGCAATACGGCGGCCTCGAGTTCTCCGCACTCGCGCAATCGGCCGTGCTGCAAAAGCTGATGGGCGCCTCGGCCTCGTTGTCGGTGACGGTCGGCGTACCCAACTCGCTCGGCCCCGGCGAACTGCTGCTGCACTACGGCACTCAGGAACAGCGCGACTACTACCTGCCGCGCCTCGCCGACGGCCGCGAGGTGCCGTGCTTCGCGCTGACCGGCCCGACTGCGGGCTCCGACGCGACTTCGATCCCCGACTATGGCATCGTCTGCAAAGGCGACTGGCACGGCGCGCAGGTGCTCGGCGTGCGTCTGACCTTCGACAAGCGCTACATCACGCTCGCCCCGGTCGCTACGCTGATCGGCCTCGCCTTCCAGATGCACGATCCCGAGCATCTGCTCGGCGACAAGGAACATATCGGCATCACGCTCGCGTTGATTCCGCGCGATACCAAGGGCCTCGAAGTCGGCCGCCGCCACTTCCCGCTCAACGGCGCGTTCCAGAACGGACCCGTGCGTGGCCACGACATCTTCATCCCGCTCGCGCAATTGATCGGCGGCGCCGACATGGCCGGCCAGGGCTGGCGCATGCTGGTCGAGTGTCTCTCTGTGGGTCGCGCCGTCACCCTGCCGTCGAACGCTGCGGGCGGCTCGCGCTCGGGCGCGATCGCGACCGGCGCCTACGCGCGCCTGCGCAAACAATTCGGCATGGCGATCGGCCGTTTCGAAGGCGTCGAGGAAGCGCTCGCGCGCATCGGCGGTTACACCTATGCAATCACCGCGCTGTCGCGCGCCACGGCCGCGGCGGTCGATCGCGGCGAAAAGCCGGCGGTGCCCTCGGCAATCGCCAAGTATCACTGCACCGAACTGTCGCGCGAAGTCGCGCGCGACGTGATCGACATCCACGGCGGCAAGGGCGTGCAGCTCGGCCCGAACAACTACGCCGGCCGCGGCTGGCAGACCGTGCCGATCTCGATCACCGTCGAGGGCGCGAACATCATGACGAGAAGTCTCATGATTTTCGGCCAGGGCGCGATCCGCTGCCATCCGCACGTGCTCAAGGAGATGCAGGCCGCGCAGATTCCCGACTATGCCACGCGCTTGCGCGCGTTCGACCGCGAGCTGTTCGCACACATCGGTTTCGCCGTCTCGAACGCGGCGCGCAGCCTCGTGCTCGGGCTCACGTTCGCCAAGATCGGCAACGCGCCGGGCGACAAGTACACGAAGCGCTACTACCGCAAGCTCAACCGCTACGCAGCCAACCTCGCCCTCGTCGCCGACACCGCGATGCTGCTGCTCGGCGGCAAGCTCAAGTTCAAGGAATCGCTGTCCGCGCGCCTCGGCGATGTGCTGTCGAACTTGTACATCGCCAGCGCCATGCTCAAGCGCTACGAGGACCAAGGCCGCCCGGTCGCCGACCAGCCATTGCTCGCGTGGGCGTTCCACGACTGCGCGTACCGCATGCAGAACGCGCTCGACGGCGTGCTGCGCAACTTTCCTATTCGTCCGGCTGCTTGGTTGTTGAGAGCGCTCGTGTTTCCGTTCGGCCGCCGCGAAGTGCCGCCGTCGGATCGCCTCGGCCATCGCGTCGCGGCGATCCTGATGGCGCCGAACGAAGCGCGCGAGCGCCTCGGCGAATGGGCTTACCTGACGCCGAACGCGAACAACGTGATCGGCCGCATGAACGCGCTGCTGCCCGACGTCATCGCCGCCGAGCCGATCGAGCGCAAGTTCTCCAAGGCACGCGGCCAGCTCACGAGTCTCGATGCCGCCGCGCAACTCGCCGAAGCCGAGCAGCTCGGCGCGATCACCGCAGACGAGCGCAAACTGCTCGAGCGCGTGCGCGCAGCGATAGCCGAGTTCATTGCGGTGGACGACTTCGATCCGGCCGAGCTGCAGTCGGCGGTGAAGCACTCCAGGCCACCGACGCTGCGCAGCGTGGCGTAGAACTTTTGGCGCGTCATCCCGCAACGGCGGGAATGATGCGTGGAAAAACTCATGCCCGCGTCGCCTCTCAAACTCTTCCGCCTGCTCGGTCGCACCGCGGCCGGACGCTGGACGTTCAGCCGCATCATTTGCGCTAAGGCGCCTTACTTCGCTTCGATCGCACCGCTGATCGAGGCGCTCGCGCCGGGCCGCTGCGTCGTCACGCTGCGCGATCGCCGCCGCGTGCGCAACCACATCGGCACCGTGCACGCGATCGCAATGTGCAACGCCGCCGAACTTGCCGGCGGCCTCGCCACCGACGTGACGATCGCGCCGGGCCAACGCTGGATTCCAAAGGGCATGAGCGTGCGCTACCTGAAAAAAGCGCGCGGCACGCTGACCGCGACAGCGCGCGTCGAAGCCCCACCGGCCGATGCGCCGGCGCAGGAAGCGCACGCGCTCGTCGAAGTGCGCGACGCAGCGAACGAAGTCGTCTTCGACGCCGACATCACGATGTGGGTTTCGCCGCGTCGCGAATGAGCAGCCTGCGATTTCAGAACGCCCAGGCAGCGCTCAGCAGCCAGCGCTGCCGCTGTTCGGGCGAAAGGCTCGGATAAGTGTAGTTGGCGCGATTGACCGCGACGCGCAGCAATTGCACGTCGACGCGATCGAACTTCGCGCCGACGCCAAGGCTGGCATCGAGCGTGCGATCGCGGTCACTATTGCGCGTGGAGTCTGTCTGCTGCACGCCGAAGTGGCCGAGCAGGCGCCAGCGCTCGTCCAGCGCATGCGCATAGTTGAATTCTAGATAAGTCGAACGTCGATGCCGGCCGAAATAGTTCGGCGCGCAGTACAGGCGCAGGTTCCAGTCCAGCGCGGAAAGGCCGACGAAGGTTTCGGCATAGTTCCAGAACGTGAAACCGCTGAAGATCGAATAGGTCGCGCCGATTTCCCAGCTCAATTGCGAAGTCAGCGCGTGCGCGTAACCCGCATCGACGATCCACAACGGCTCCGCATGGCTTTCTCCGTACAGCCGTGTCTGTGCGACCTGGCCACCGAGATACCAGCCGCCGGCGCCATCGTAGTTGAACGCGGCCATGGCTGCGGGCCGGCCATCGTTTAGCGACACACCGCGGTAGATATAGTCGCTCGCCGCACCGACCTGTGCCGACCACTGTGCGTGCGCCGTACCGGCCAGCAGCAGGCTGCACGCACCGAGACGGCAGCGCAGGCGGCCGCTTTCCCTCAACGCGACACGCGCGCCGTTCCTTCGCGGGACGAAAAGCAGTTCAGCGCCGGCGCGGCACGGCGCAAGGTCGCGCAGGCGTCGACGTAGCCTGCCGCACCATCGGGAGAATTCGCCGGAAATCGCGCCCATGCCGAGGATTGTCGCATGTCCGGCGTGCGCTCCAGCTGGCCTGCGAGCGCGAGCATGCCAGCGACCTGGGCCGCGGCGAACGAGGAACCGGAAACGAAGTTCCAGCGCGCACCCGGCGCCGGCGCTGGCACGTCGTCGGCCGGTGCAGACAGGACGGCAGCGCCCGCGCCGACGCGATCGGACACGGCGAGCACGCCCGCATGCGAGGCCGGGAACCCGCCACCCGGAGCGCGTGCATCGACCGCGCCGACGATGATCGCACCGCGTTCGCCCGCCGCGTCGATCAGGCGCGCGAGCAGGCGATCATCCGGACCGGAAAGGCTCAGATTGATCACTTGCGCATCCGCCGCGATCGCGGCCTGCAATGCCTGGGCAAGAGTGAAGCTACTGCACAGCGTCGCCGCTGCCGATTCCTCCCAGCAGGCGCGCAGTGCAAGCAGTTTCGCCTGCGGCGCGATGCCGACTACGCCCGCGCCGCGGTCCGCGTGCGCACCGATGATGCCGGCCACGGCGGTGCCGTGCGCCTCGGCGACGTGCTCGCGCGCATCGACGAAGTTACGCTCGATCTCGATACGCCCGGCGAGATCCGGATGCGTGGCATCGACGCCGCTGTCGATCACCGCGACGCGCACGCCGCGACCGGTGCTGACTTTGTGCAAGTCGTCGAGCTGCCAAAGGCGCGCGCTCGGCTGCAGCGAGTACAGCGAGGCCTTCGCCGCCGTGGGCGGTTCGATGGAGGTGCCGAGTGCGCGGAAGCGTTGCACCGGCTGCGCCCATTCGACGCGACTGTCGTTCGCTAGACGTTTGACGACCTCGTCGAGGTCGGCGCCGGCCGGCACGCGCAGCACATAGCAGTCCACGCCAATCGCCGGCATCGGCCAGCCCGACAGCACGGCCAGGCCCTGTGCGCGGGCGACGCCGTCGGCGATGCGTCGGCGCGCCGCGCGGCCCGCATCGTCGGCATAACCGCCGCCGTAGTTCGCGCCGGAGCGATAGTGCGGCGGCGGCAGGCGCAGCATCACGAGGATCTCGCGCGACGCGTCGGCCGGCGCAGGTGTCTCGTCCGCCGCGGCGACCATGCCCGCGAAGGCCAGCGCGAACAGCAGAGCAACTCTGGCCACGCAGCGTTTCAATGCACTGCCTTCGCTTCGAGCGACTGCACGAGCAGCACCGATTTCTCCGCACGCAGCTGCTGCATGGCGGCCTCAAGCTTTTCCGGGGCGACGGCGAGGATGTAGGCGTCGGCCGCCGTCGGTCCATCGACGATGCGCGCACCGCTGGCGAGCAGCACGCGTCGCAATTCGGCCACCTCGGTGTGCGGCGCGAACGCGACGACGAGGCGCGCCGGGTCCTCCGCCGCAGGGCGCGACAGCGCGCGATACGTATGCGCTTCGTCCGCGGTCTGTACGCGCGTCGACGCGAGCACCACGACAAGAATAGAGATGGCGGCGGTCTGTGCCGCCAGCGCCCAACCGAGCCACGGCCGCGGCAATACATTCTCGCGCCAGGCCTGCAGCCGCGCGCGCCAGGACGGCGTGGCCCGCGCATGCGCAGGCAGGCGTGCACGCAGCGCGGCGAATGCGCGGTCGATATCGCGGCCGGGCAGCCCGACGTTGTTTGCTTCGCGCAACTGACGTTCCCACTCGAGTTCGCCTCGGCAGGCCGCGCAGGTCTGCAGATGTCCGTCGACGAGGCGGCTTTCGGCCTCATCCAGCGTTCCTGCGACAAACCAGGGCAGGAGGTCGCGCACCGCGAGGTGCGTGGAATCCAGATTGACGACTCGTGTGCTCACAGGATGTCCTCCAGGCGTTCGGGCAATAGCGCCTTCAGGCGCCGGCGCGCGTGGAACATGCGCGTCTTCACGGTATCGACCGGGCAACCCATGATCTGCGCGATTTCGTGATAGCCGATCTCGTGGAAGTAGGTCAGTTCGATTACCGCGCGATGATTGGGCGAGAGTGCATCCACCGCCTCGGACAGCACGCGGCGCAGCTGCGCGCGCATCACCTCGTGCCTGGGTTCCGCATCGTCGGCCACGGCTTCGATGCCTTCGTCGGCGTCGACCGGAACGTCGATGTCGCGCAATGCCTTGAGCGACTTGCGCCAGGCGATCGCGAAGATCCAGGTCGAGACCTTGGACGAGCCGTCGTATTTGTGCGCGCCCGTGGAGACAACGAACATCGTGTCGTTGAGGATCTCCTCGACCAGCTCCGGCCGCCGCGTCGTGCGTTCGATGAAACGCGCCAGGCGCGGGAAATAGCCGCGGTACAGGTCCTCGAACGCACGCGTATCGCCGCGCGCAACGCGGGCGACCAACTCTGCATCGCTCGAGCCGGCGTGCGCCCTCGACTGCACAATCGCGTTGGCGCCGGGCCTTGCAAACATGGATGCGTCTCTTGCCATTTCCGTCTATTCCCGGACCGGGCCGGGCGGTTCAATCTTGCGCTCCGCCGGCGTTTGCGCATCCACCGCCGCCATAGTGAACCTTTACGCCGGCGACGGGAATACACGCAGCACAACGGCGGATGCGGCTGGAAATCCGCGACCTTCGCCGATTGTCCTCTCGATGCGCCACCGGAGCCAGCCCATGCCCAAGTACTTTTCCATCCTCTTCCTCCTGCTGTTCACCGCCGCGTCGGCAAATGCCGCGGACCACGGCGTCAGCGTAGGCGGCGGCGGCTTGTCGTTCTCGCCTTCCAACCTGACGATCAACAAGGGCGACACCGTCACCTTCCACAACGCCGGCGGCTTCCACAATGCCGTTTCCGACACGGGACTGTTCACCAGCGGCTCGGCCAGCGACAGCGGATGGAGCTACACCACGCCTGCGTTCAACACCGCCGGCAGTTTTCGCTATTACTGCGAAATCCACGGCGCACCGGGCGGCGTCGGCATGGCGGGCATGATCACCGTGCAGGACAACAGTCCGCCGCCTGCGCCTGATTTCAGCCTTGCCGCACAGGCGAGCAGCCTCAGCGTCGTCCAGGGAAGTAGCGCCAGCGATACGATCACGATCACCCCGGCGAACGGCTTCTCGGGCAATGTCACATTCAGTGCGAGCGGTCTGCCGGATGGTGTCAGCGCGAGCTTCGCAGCCAGCGGAACCGCGGCCAGTGTGCTGACTCTGAATGCGAGCGCGACCGCGGCGACGGGAGCGGTTCCCATCACCGTCACCGGCACATCCGGCAGCCTGACTCATTCAGTGCCGCTGAATCTGACCGTGACGGCGGCTGCACCGACGTTTTCGATCGTGCCCGGCATCACCGGCTCCTGGTACCTGCCGGCGCAATCCGGCCACGGCTTCAACGTCGAGGTGATCGGAGGACCAGGCAATGCCAACGGCATGCTCGCGTTCTGGTACGTCTACGACAACGCCGGCAACAACCTCTGGCTGGTCGGCCAGGGCAGCTACGTCGGCGACACCGCAACGCTCAACGTCCAATCGGGCAGCGGCGGCATGTTCCCACCAAACTTCGACAAGACCAGGATCGTGCGCACCAACTGGGGCACGCTGACCCTGAA
>NZ_KB899241.1:285651-2253357 GCF_000378125.1 Rudaea cellulosilytica DSM 22992
ACGCTCAACGTCCAATCGGGCAGCGGCGGCATGTTCCCACCAAACTTCGACAAGACCAGGATCGTGCGCACCAACTGGGGCACGCTGACCCTGAAATTCACCGACTGCAACAACGCCACGGCGCAATGGAATCCGGTCATCCCGGCTTACCCGAACGGCTCGATGGACCTGGTTCGCCTCAGCGGCGTCAGCGGACTGGCTTGCCCATGAGCAGCCACGCAAGCAACTCGCCCGCGGCGAAGCCGGTACCTCGGCTTCGTCGCGCGGCGATCGCGATGCTCGCCGCGGCGATGTTGCTCGCGGCCGACATCGGCCATGCGGTCGGCGTTGGCGAACGCGCCCCGGATTTTCGTCTGCCGCAGCTCGGCAAGGACGCGCCGCTCGGCCTCGCTGACCTGCACGGCAAGATCGTCTTCGTCGACTTCTGGGCCTCGTGGTGCAGCCCGTGTCGCGAGGCGATGCCGCAGTACGAAAAACTGCGCGCTTCGCTGCCGGGTGACGGATTCGCGATCCTCGCGGTCAACGTCGACGAAACGCGCGCCGATGCGGAGAAATTCCTCGCCGCGCATCCGGTCGGCTACGCGATCGTGCTCGATCCCGCGGGCGAAGTGCCAAAGGCCTACGGCCTTGTCGGCATGCCGACTTCCTACTTGATCGATCGCAACGGCGTCGTGCGCTGGCGCGGCCAGGGCTTCAAATCCGTCGACATCGACACGCTGCGGCAGGAAATCGACAAACTCACCAAGGAACCTGTGCATGCGTCCTGATCTTTTGCTTCGCCTCACCTGCGCGCTCGCATGCGGCGCCGCGCTCGCCGCCTGCGCGACTAAACCCGTACAGCCCTGGGAACGCGCGCATCTCGCGCGCTGGGACATGCGTTGGGACCCGGACTCCGCACAAACCGCAATGAAGCAGCATGCGTATTTCAGCAAGGAAGGATCGAGCGGCACGATCGGCGCCGCCGGCGCCGGCTGCGGGTGCAACTGATGCTTCGCCCCTCCGCCTCACTCGCCGCCCTGCTCTCCGCCGCCGCGGCCTTGCTGCCGGCCACACCAGCGAATGCCGCCGATAGCGACGAAGCGAACACGCATGCGAGCTACCGTTTTTCCGAGTATGACGAAGATGCGCTCCACGGCAGCGTAGTCGGCGATCCGCGCCGCTATCGCGTGCTCTCGCAACAGCTCGACGTCGATACCAAGCTCGATGGCGGCGCCTGGGGCCTCAAGCTCGATGCGACGCACGAAGTGATGAGCGGTTCGTCGCCCTGGTTCGTCGCTCCCGACGCGCAGCTGCGCCCGGTGCAGGTGTTGAGCGGCGCGACGATACGCGACCATCGCAGCGCGCTGTCGGTCGCGCTGACGCAGAACCCTGGCACGAGCGCGAACACGACCTACACCGCCTCGTACTCGAGCGAGCGCGACTACCGCGCCGCCGCGATCGGCGTAGAGCGCAGCCAGCCGCTCGATGCCGCAACCACGCTCGGCTACGGCGGCAGTTTCTCGCACGACGTGATCGAGCCGACCGACGCGGCGCTGTACAACCGCATCACGCACGCGACAAAAAACACCGCGTCCACGTTTGCCAGCCTCGCCTGGGTGCTCGACCGCGACTCGGTGCTGCAGGCCGGCGTGCAGGTCAACCTCGGCCACGGTTACCTGACCGATCCGTACAAGTTGTTTACCTACGGCGCGGACATCCTCGCCGAGCGGCGCCCCGACCGCCGCGTCGAAGCCGCCGGCCTCGTTCGCTATCGCCGCTCGTACGCGCAGATCGATGCCGCGCTGCATCTCGACTACCGCTACGCGCAGGACAGCTGGGGCCTGACTTCGCATACGATCGAAGCATCCTGGTATCAGGGCCTTGGCCATGGCTGGCGCCTCGTGCCGACCCTGCGTTGGTATAGCCAGTCGGCTGCGCGCTTTTATGCACCGTTCCTTGCCGCGCCGGCCGGGCAACGCTACTACTCGAGCGACTATCGGCTCGGCACCTATGGTGCATTTTCCACAAGTATAAATATCCGCAAGGCGATCGGCCGCTGGGAGTTCAGCCTCGGCGCGGAGCGCTACCACAGCGCCAAGGGCCTGGCGCTCGACGGTGGCGGCGCGGCGGTGCCGGCCTTGGTCGACTCCACGCGGGTCTGGGCAGGGCTCGATTTCGGCATCGACTGATGCGACAGTTCGGCAATGGACCTGCACCGCTACGCGTTCTCGAGCATGGGCTGCCCGTGCGAGATCCAGTTCGAAACGGATTTTGAGTCTGTTGCGCGCGCCGCGGCAGCAAAGGCGCAAACCGAAGTCGCTCGTCTCGACGAGAAATATTCGCATTACCGCGATGACAATTGGCTCGCGCGTCTTTGCGCGAGCGCCGGCAGCGGGCGCGCGATCGAACTCGACGAAGAAGCCGCCAACCTGATCGACTTCGCCGCCGCGCTGCACGCGCAAAGCGCGGGCCGTTTCGACATCACCGCTGGCGCGCTGACCAAACTCTGGGATCTGCAAAGTGGACGCGTTCCCGCGCAAGCACAGATCGACGACGCCGTCGCACGCACCGGCTGGCATCGCGTCGAATGGCAGCGCCCGTACCTGCGCCTGCCGATCGCCGGCATGCGCATCGACTTCGGCGGCATGGTCAAGGAATACGCCGCCGACCGCGCCGCGGAAATCTGTCGGCAGAACGGAGTCACCCACGGCATCGTCGACCTCGGCGGCGATCTCGCCGTCATCGGTGCGCATGCCGGCGGCAGCGCCTGGCTGGCCGGGATCAAGTCGCCGCGCAATCCGGCCAACGTGTACGCCACTATTCAACTCGCGCGAGGTGGCCTGGCCACGAGCGGCGACTACGAGCGCGTCATGATCGTCGACGGCAAGCGTTACTCGCACATCGTCGATCCGACGAACGGGCGACCCGTGGACAGCTTTGCGAGCGTCAGTGTGCTCGCCGACAGTTGCCTCGTCGCCGGTGCGGCGTCGACCGTGGCGATGCTGCTCGGTCTCGAGCAGGGCGCCGCCTATCTGCGCGAACTCGGCCTGCCTTGGCTCGCGGTCGATGCCGATGGCAGGACACGAGGAACGATCGAGGTCGCTGCGAAATGACCCGCCTCAACGACCCGCTTGTGTCGCCAGCTCACGCGTTCCGCGCAGTCGCCATGCAGTCCAGCAGGCGCCGCCTGCGGCGAACGTCGCGAGGCAGGCGAAGCCGGTTGTGGTCATGCCGAGGCCACGCAGGCCGTTCATCGCCAGCGCAATGGTGAAGTCGCCGAGACGCCATACGGCCGTATCGATGAAGCCCTTGGCCTTGTAGCGTTCTTCGCGATCGACGCGTGTGTACAGGCTGTCCGAACTCGGCTTTTCCATGCCATAGGCGAACGAGCGTGTGGCGACGAGCGCGACCGCGATCAAGGCCGGATTGCCGACCAGCACGAGCAGGAGCAGGCCCGCCACTTTGACCGCGTCGGCCGTGATCACGGCGATGACCGGCCCGCGCCGCGTCAGCACCCACGGAGTCAAGGTGAGTTGCAGTACGGTTTGCGTGACATTGATGGCGAGATCGATGTGGGCGAAGAACTCGGTGCGCGCTATGCCGTCGGGAAAATGCGCCTTCGCGTAGTCCGCCTGCAGCGCGTAGAGCACCGTGCCGACGCCGTCGCCGAGCAGCAACAGCAAGGCCATGCTGCGCAGGAAAGGCGATGCGAACACCTGCCTCGCGCCTGCAAGCATGCCGCCGCCGATCACGACCTCGTTGCGGTCGACCCCCTTCTCGATCGGATTGCGCCGCGACCACACGACGAGACCCGCGATGCAGGCGATCGAACATCCGAGCAGGCCGGCCGATACCGCGAGCAGCTTGGCGATGCCGATATGGCCGACGAGACTGCCAGCGAGCAGCGAACCGCCGATCGCGCCGAGCCCGCCGCCAATCGAAATCACGCTGAACAGCCGGTGCGACTGGTCGACGGTGAAGATGTCGGCCATGAAGCTCCAGAACACCGCGACGACGAACAGATTGAACACGCTGACCCAGACGAAGAACACGCCGCCGAGCACCTTCGGATTCAACTGCCCCTGGATTTCGAAGAACGGGATGAAGGCGATCAGGCACAGGATGAAGAACGCATAGACGATCGGCACGAAACGCTTGCGCGGGAAGCGCGCGACGAGCGCGCCGTAGATCGGCGTCAGCGCGAGCGTGACGAGAAAGGTCGCGAGATAAAACGACGGCAGCGAAGTGGACCCGACCGCCGCGACCAGCTGCTCGCGCACCGGCCGCATCACGTAGTACGAGCCGAGCACGCAGAAGAAATACGCGAACGAGAGCAGCAACGCGGGCCATTCCGCGGACTTGATGCGGAAGAAGCCGCGGCTCTGTTCGGTGCTGGATGTCGCCAAGGCGCTGTCGCCGATTGCCGGGGGCGTGAAGGGTAACATGCGTGACGCGGTTTGCCGCCGCTCTGTCGCCGGAAGAAGGCAGGAGATGCCATCTGCAATGCGCTTACCGTATCCTTTGCCGATGACCTTCGCGCTCGCCTCGATCCACATCTATCCGCTGAAATCCGGCGCGCCGCTGGCGCTCAAGTCCTCGGCGGTCGAGACGCGCGGACTCGCCCGCGACCGGCGTTGGATGGCGGTCGATGCCGACGGCAAATTCCTCACCGGGCGCGAGCAGGCGCGCCTGACCCTGATCCGCGCGCTGCCGAATGCGGACGGCTCGCTGCATCTCGACGCACCCGCGACCTCGGGCATTCGCGTTGCCGTGCCCGATACCCACGGCCGACGCATCGCCACCGCGGTGTGGGACAACCCGGTCGCGCCGCTACTTGCCGATGAAACCACGAACGCGTGGCTGAGCAAGTTCCTCGGCAAACCAGCGCGCCTGGTGTACATGGACGCGGAATGCGTGCGCGCGGTCGACGCGAAGTATGCGCGCGCCGGCGATGAAGTCAGCTTCGCCGACGGCTTCCCGCTGCTGCTGATCTCGCAGGCGGCACTCGACCTGCTCAACTCGAAACTCGCCGTGCCCGTGACTATGCTGCGCTTCCGCCCGAATCTCGTTGTCGCCGGCAGCGAACCGCATGCCGAGGACGGCTGGAAACGCATCCGCGTCGGCGAGGTCGAGTTCGACGTGGTCAAGCCCTGCGTTCGCTGTGTGTTCACCACGGTCGATTTTGAGCGCGGCGAGCGCGATCCTTCCGGCGAACCCCTGCGCACGCTGATCGGCTACCGCCGCGGCGAAAAGGGCGTGACCTTCGGACAGAACCTGATTCCTCGCGGGCGGGGCGTGGTGCGTGTCGGCGACAGCGTCAGCGTCATCGCGTGAAGCTCGTCGTTCCGGCAGGGACTGCCGGAACCCAGATTACAGGGATGTCAATCTGAAGAAATGCCGTGGAGAAGCACCCCTGCGTCTACATCCTTGCCAGCGGACGCAACGGCACACTCTACATCGGCGTAACGTCCGACCTGATCAAGCGCATTTACGAGCATCGTAACGATGTCGTCGAGGGATTCACAAACAAGTACATCGTCCATGACCTGGTCTGGTACGAGCAGCACGCTGAAATGCTTTCGGCTATCGCACGCGAAAGGCAATTGAAGAAATGGTCGCGCAAAGCCAAGATTGTCCTTGTCGAACGGCACAACCCACAGTGGAAGGATTTGTGGTCTGATTTGATCGAAGGGTGATCGACACCTGGCATCCGTGCGGTCTGGATTCCGGCAATCCATGCCGGAATGACGAGAAAAAGGGTGAGCCGCCAGATCGCGCAAGCATGACTTCCGGCCTACCGGACCGGCGCGGAGCGCTTGCTATGCTGCGCCGTCGTCCACAAGGATCCCGCAATGCGCCGCGTACTCGCCGCCCTCGTCGTCTTTTCCACATCCACGATCGCGCAGGCTATGGCGCCTGTGCCGGCCGACACACCGTATCCCGGCGTGCTGAAGCTGCAGGTGGATGCGACCGATCTCGACCATCGCATCTTTCGCGTGCACGAAGAAATTCCGGCGACACCCGGGGGGCTGACCCTGCTCTATCCGCAATGGCTGCCCGGCAACCACGCACCGCGCGGGCCGATCGACAAATTCGCCGGTCTCGTGATCCGCGCCAACGGCAAGACGCTGGCGTGGCGGCGCGATCCGGAAAACGTCTACGCCTTTCACGTCGACGTGCCCGAGGGTGCGAACGCGATCGAGGCGGAATTCCAGTTCCTCTCGCCGCTGGACGGCGGCCAGGGCCGCGTCGTGATGACGCCGGAGATGCTCAACCTGCAATGGAACACGGTCGCGCTGTATCCGGCCGGACACAATGCGAGCCAGGTGCAGGTCGCCGCGAGCGTGACGCTGCCCGCCGGCTGGGAATTCGCCACCGCGCTCGAACGCGACGGCGCGAGCAGCGACGGCAAAGCCAACTTCAAGCCGGTCGACTTCGCCACGCTGGTCGACTCGCCGATGTTCGCCGGCCGCTATTTCAAGCGCGTCGACCTCGATCCCGGTGCGAAGGTACCGGTGCATCTCAACATCGTCGCCGACGAGGCGAAGTACCTCGAGATCAAACCCGAACAGTTGAAGGTGCACCAGCAATTGGTCAAGCAGGCGTACAAGCTCTACGGCTCGCAGCATTACGACCACTACGACTTCCTGTTCGCGCTGTCGAACAAGCTCAGCGGCATCGGCCTCGAACACCATCGCTCCAGCGAAAACGGCGTCGCGCCCGAGTACTTCACCGATTGGAACAAGCAGGCCGGTGAACGCGACCTGCTGCCGCACGAGTACACGCATTCGTGGAACGGCAAGTTCCGCCGCCCGGCGGACCTCGCCACGCCGAACTTCAACGTGAGCATGGGCGATACCCTGCTCTGGGTCTACGAAGGCCAGACGCAATACTGGGGCAACGTGCTCGCCGCACGCGCGGGCCTGCACAGCGCCGAACAGGCGCGCGACGAGCTCGCGATCACGGTGGCCAACTACGCCGACAACCGCCCGGGGTTTTCCTGGCGCAACGTGCAGGACACGACCAACGACCCGACCATCGCCCAGCGTCGCCCGCTGCCGTATCGCAACTATCAGATGAGCGAGGACTACTACAGCGCCGGCGCGCTGGTCTGGCTCGCGGTCGACACGAAGCTGCGTGAACTCAGTCAAGAAAAGAAGTCGCTCGATGATTTCGCCCACGCCTTCTTCGGTGTCGACAACGGCGACTGGAAGGTCAAAACGTATACTTTCGACGACGTCGCCGCGACGCTGAACGCGATCGCGCCGAACGACTGGGCGAAATTCCTGCGCGAACGCGTCGACGCCAATGCGCCGCCGCTCGACGGCCTCGCCGCCGCCGGCTGGAAGCTCGTCTACACCGACAAGCCCAGCGACTACCAGAAGAACGCCGAAGGCAACGCGAAGACGAACAACTTCGCCGCCTCGATCGGTCTCATGGTCGCGAGCGACGGCGGCCGCATCTCCGACGTGCGCTGGAACGGCCCCGCGTTCAAGGCCGGCATCGCGCCCGGCGGCACGCTAATCGCGATCAACGGTCGCGAGTACCGGCCAGAACGCCTCGCCGACACGATCAAGGAAGCCAAGAGCAGCAATGCGCCGATCGAACTGCTGGTGAAGAGCGGCGACCTCTATCGCACGTTCAAAATCGACTACCACAACGGCGCGAAGTACCCGCACCTCGAACGCATCCCCGGCACCGTCGACCGGCTCGGCGCAATCCTCGCGCCGCGCTGACGGCGTCCGCCGCCGTTGCCCTGCATTGCCCCTTCCCAATCGACATGTGACGACGTCAATGAGAAATCCCGTTGCCGACGAGAACCTCACGATTAGGCCGCGGAGTCAGGTGGAATTTTGTGATTGAAGGCTAGTCACAGGTGGCACAGAAATGCCCTATCCAGCCTTGTTGGTCGTATTAGCTCTAGTGACCCTGATTCTCTGGGGCATCATCTTCGGCGGGAAAGGATGCGTTCGGACACTTGAAGAGTGGTACAAAAAATATGGCGACGCGCTTTAACCCTTCTCCTGGCTCAAGCACTAGGGCGCGCGTAAGCCCAGGACATCGACCTATGGCAGAAAAACCAACTGCGGAAGACGTCGCGCTTTGGCAGAGGCGTTTGGCCTCTCAGGCCAACAACCGAGCGTGGACGCTCGCTGAAATGCTTCGCCGCTCGCCCGAGGAAGATGAAGAGATGCTGCAGGCTGCACATGCGGCGATGTACTTCTGGAAGATTGTTGGCAAGCCGAGCAATCACGCCCATGCCGCGCAGTTGCTTGCGCACGTGTACGCACTGCTCAGACTCCCCGGACCTGCAGCGCACTATCTGGGCAAATCGCTGCCGCACTTCACGCAACACGACTGTGCGCCATGGGAGCTGGCGTTTGCCCATGCGGTGGCGGCCAACGTCGCCTCAGCAAAAGGCGACACAGCGGCACATGCCGAGCACTACTTGCAGGCCAAAGCAGCCGCCGAGCACATAACCGACGCGGAGACGCGCGAGATGTTCGCCGCCACGTTGCGTGTCGTACCCGCGCCCAATCCCTGAGCACAGGTTTTGAGGCAAGGTGCAGCCAAGCTATTCGGTCGGGTGGACCGCCGCGATGGGCTTCGGTATCGTCGTGCGCTCTGCGGCAGCGGCCGCTTAGTTCAAGCGCTGAGTGTCTTCGATGCGACTTTGGTCATTGCATCCGCGGTACCTTGATCCTCAAGGCCTCGTCGCGCTGTGGCGAGAAGCGCTGCTGGCCCGCGCCGTTCTCGCCGGGAGCACCCGCGGCTACCGCAATCATCCGCAGCTCGAACGGTTTCGCGCGCACTCGACGCCGCGCTCCGCGATCAGTTCCTATCTTCGCGGCGTTCATGCCGAAGCATTGGCCCGCGGCTATTCCTTCGATCGCGACAAGATAGGCCGCGGGCAGGTGCAGGCGCCCATTCCGGTCAATACGGGACAGATGCAATACGAATGGGATCACCTGTTGCGCAAGCTGGCGGTACGCAATCCCGCGCTATGGGAGCAGTGGCGTCACATCAGCACTCCCGAATCCCATCCGATATTCCGTATCCGGCCCGGTCCGATCGAATCATGGGAGCGCATCGATGACACTCGGTCGAAACGCGACTGACCCTCGCCAATCGATGTAGACAAAGAGGCCATGATGAGCAACGAACGCGATGCCCGAGACCAATGCGGTGGACATCGCCAAACACCGGCGAGTTGAAACGCAACGGGATAGGCGTTGCGCTAAGCTGTCGCCCCCGGAGCGGCAACGGCCGCCCGGCCCCGCCGTCAGGCGGCCCACGGCATCGACAATCTACGCGGACGGACGAATCATGGCTAAAGTTACAGGAATCGGCGGCGTCTTCTTCAAGAGCAGAAACGACAACAAGGCGCTGGCCGCTTGGTATCAGAAGCACCTGGGCATACCGCTGCAGGCCTGGGGCGGCGCGGCACTGCGCTGGCCGGACGACAAGGCCGATGACAAAGGAGTGACCGCATGGCATGTCGCCGGCAAGGACAGCCAGTGGTTCAGCCCCAGCGACTCCGCCTTCATGATCAATTATCGCGTCGACGATCTTGGCGAGTTGATCGCGCAGCTGCGCGCGGACGGGATCGAAATCGTCAGCGGCCCCGAGTCGCACGAAAACGGCAAGTTCGCCTGGGTCATGGACCCGGACGGCAACAAGGTGGAGCTGTGGCAGCCGATGGCTTGGGACGAGAAGAACAAGAGCGCGTGAGGGAATCTCTGCACAAGCTGCTGCGCTCGACATTTCGCACGTCGGCGGTGCTCGGACTGCGAAGGCAGGATGCCGGAGCGAACGGCGAAGCCGGCCCGAAGGGCGAGCCGCGGATGCGGCGAGTCATCCTCACATACTTCTATGTATGCTCCGGTTCCTGCGCTCCGGCGGCACACGAACTGTCTTCGCTCGCGACGCTTGTGCAGAGATTCCTGGGGACGCCGCTTCTTTTCGAACGCGAAACGCCGTGAACGCATCTGCCGAGCAGCCGCTGCAGTCCGGCGTGCTGACTTCGCCGGCGGATCCGCTGCTCGCCGATGCCGTCGCGCGGACCCTGCGTGCACCGGCTGCCGATCGCGCCGCGCTGTTCGCCGGTCTGGTTCGCGACATCGAGGCCTTCATGGCCGCGCGTCCGCAGGAACGCCCGTGGACATGCAAGGTCTATCGTGGCACCGAAGGCTCGGTGATCTTTCGCGGCGGCGTCGGCCACTCGCTCGTGATCGATCCTGCCGGCCGCCTCTGGCGCGCGCGAAGCTACGAGGATTTCGAAACCACCTATGTGTTCGCAGGCGGCAGCTGCGACATCGACACGCTGACCCCGATCTATGCGCAGATGCGCGAATACCTTCCCGCGTGAGTCAGCATTGGCATCCCTTGCCTTCAACCCTTTCCACGGATATCTCCCATGAGCGCAGACACTCCTCTCACCGAATACCTCGTCATCTCGCGCGGCCAGTGGGACGCGTCCGCACCGAAGGAAGACATCCAGCGCGCGATCGACGCGTTCTATGTCTGGCACGAGCGCATGGTCACGGAGGGCAAGGCGACACGAGGAAGCCGGCTGATGAAGGACGGCAGGTTCGTCTCGCGCCGCGGCGTGGTCGACGGACCCTACTCCGAAGCAAAAGAAGTGATCGGTGGCTATTGGTCCGTGTATGCGCGCAGTCTCGACAAGGCGGCGCATTTGCTCGCACAGAATCCGTGCCTGGCCTTCGGACTCGTCAACGAGGTACGCGAACTCGACCCGGCGCAGGGCAACGCCTTCGCCGTGACTGCGGAAACGCCGGCAGCCGGCTGAGCATGCGATGATCGCGGTACCGGAAATCGCACTCGCCACGATCGCCGACGCGCAGGCCATCGCCGTGCTCGCGCGCGATGAGATCGAGCACGGACTGGGCTGGTCGTGGACGCCGGCGCGGGTGCAACATTGCATCCGCGATCCGCGCAGCAACGTGATCGTCGCCCGCGATGGCGTAGGCGTGATCGGCTTCGCGTTGATGAGCTACGACGCGGAACACGCACATCTCCTGTTGTTCGGCATCGCGCCGGCATGGCGGCGCCGCGGCGTCGCCAGCGCGCTGTGGGCCTGGCTCGAGGCGACGCTGCGCACGGCCGGCATCCGCAGTGCCCAGGTCGAACTGCGCGCCTCCAATCTCGCTGCGCGGGCGTTCTACGAGCGCGTCGGTTTCGAGCAGGTCAACGCAACGCAGCGCTACTACCGCGGCGTCGAGACGGCGCTGCACATGGTCAAGGAATTGACCGCGGGAAGTTCGTGACCCGCAGGCGTCGCGTGCTGCGCTGCGATGGAGCATCTGCTCTAGCGCCCCCCTTTAGCCTCGCCGAAGTCTGCCGCGCAAGCGGCGCAGGGATTTCCGCATGAAGTACGACTGCATCATCGTCGGCGCCGGATCGGCCGGCTGCGTGCTGGCCAATCGCCTGAGCGAGGATCCGAACCGGCGTGTGCTGCTGCTTGAAGCGGGCCCATCCGACTGGCACCCGTTCATTCACATGCCGGCCGGCATCGCCAAGCTGGTCGGCAAGAAAGGCATCAACTGGAACTACACGACCGAGCCCGAAGCGCAGCTCGGCGGTCGCCGTCTGTGGTGGCCGCGCGGACGCGTGCTCGGCGGCTCGAGTTCGATCAACGCGATGTGCTACGTGCGCGGCGTTGCCGGCGACTACGATGGTTGGGCGCACGCGAGCGGCGATGAGCGCTGGGCCTGGCGCAACGTGCTGCCCGTGTTCAAGCGCTCGGAGAACAATGTGCGCGGCGCGAGCGAATGGCACGGGGTCGGCGGCGCCCTCAGCGTATCGGACCTGCTCTACCACAACGAACTCTCGCAGGCGTTCATTGATGCCGCTGTGGCGGGTGGGCATGCGCGCAACGACGATTTCAATGCCGGAGAACAGGCCGGCTTCGGCTACTATCAGGTGACGCAGAAGAACGGCGCACGTGCCTCGGCCGCGCAGGCCTTCCTTAAGCCGGCGCGCGCACGCGCGAACCTGACCGTGCTCACGCGCGCGGCGACGGAACGCGTGCTGCTCTCGGGCGCGCGTGCGATCGGCGTCGACTACCGCCACCGCGGCCGGCTCACGCGCGCGGAAGGCGGCGAAGTCATCCTCTGTGGCGGCGCGATCAACTCGCCGCAACTGCTGATGCTCTCGGGCATCGGCCCGGCCGACCATCTGCGCGCGCTCGGCATCGCGGTGGCGCACGATCTCGCCGGCGTCGGCGGCAATCTGCAGGATCATCTCGACGTCTGCACCTTGCAGCACAGCACGCAGCCGATCACCTACGACAAGCTCAACGACGCGGCCGTGGCCTGGCAGTATCTGACCAAGCGCAAAGGTCCCGGCACCTCGAACGTGGCCGAGGCCGGCGGCTTTGCGCGTTCGCGTTTCGCGCGCGACGCGAACTGCGACGTGCAATTCCACTTCGTCCCGGCGATGCTCGACGATCACGGCCGCCATCGCCTGCCCGGCCACGGCTACACCGTGCATGCCTGCTTCCTGCGTCCGCGCAGCCGCGGCACGATCCGGCTGCGCTCGGCCGATCCATCCGCACCGGCGCGGATCCAGGCGAACTATCTCTCCGATGCCGAAGGCTTCGACCTGAAAATGATGATCGAGGCGACCAAGCTGTCGCGCGAGATCTTCGCTCAAGCGCCGTTCGACGCGTACCGCGGCAGCGAAATTTTTCCGGGTGCCGAGGCGAAGACGGATGCCGAACTCGAAGCGTTCGTGCGCAACAAGGCCGAGACGATCTACCATCCAGTGGGTACCTGTCGCATGGGCACGGACAACGGCGCCGTGGTCGATTCCGAATTGCGCGTGCGCGGCATCGAAGCGCTGCGCGTGGTCGATGCTTCGGTCATGCCTTCGTTGCTTGGCGGCAATACGAATGCGCCGACGATCATGATCGCGGAGCGTGCGGCGGATCTGATCCGGTCCGCCTAGCACGGTTCATCGTGCCCGTTTTTTGATTTTATCTGACCGTGTCCATCCGGTTTTCCGCGCGCGTCCAGCGTGCGGGTCACTTTCTCTTGCTTGTGCAAGAGAAAGTGACCAAAGAGAACACACTCCGGATGCCGCGCTGCCTGCGGCAGTGCGCGAGGTCAGGCCGGGGTTCGTTGAACGCACGTCCCTGATGCGTGCAGCGAACTCGCGCGCATCGTGCGCGCGCTCCTGCGGACATTTCCGTCCTGCCCTCGCCGCGGCAAACGGGGACCCGAAGATCACGAGCCGGATCAAGAGCAAGGGCATGCGAGGCGCCTCTGCTTCTGCTTTCGCGCACAGGATGCGCGCTGCTTTGGTTTTTTCGGGTCCCCATTACATTGCGGCGGCAGCGGTCGGAAACGCCCGCAGGGGCGGCGCGAGGGATCGCGCCGACCGCTGACGCGGACCCGGAGCGCAGGATGCGCGCAGGGCGCAATGTTCTGGGGCGTGTCTCTTTGCTTACTTTCTCTGCACGAGCAGAGAAAGTAAGACGCTCGTCCGCAGGACGAGTGGAAGCCCTTGCTCTAAAAAGCAAAAGATCAAAGAATCGAGAGGCGGCGCGCCTCTATGCTGCCTGCTCAAGCAGCGGCGGCAGCGGACAATGCAGCGCCGCGCAGATCGTGCGCAACAACTCGGCCTCGCTGACCGAGACCATGCCGTCGGCGCCGACCGCGCGCGTGAGGCCACGCACGAGCAGTTCCTTGCCGGCGGGCACGAGCCGATCGAGCTTCGGCAGTGCGGCGTCGAGCGCGCGCACGAAATCCTCGGGCGGCGCATAGCGCGCATTCGCATCGGGCAGCACCTCGTGCATGCCAAGCTGGAACGCACGCGCGGCCTCGGCCGCATCGTCGTTGCCGTAGCGCGCGATCGTGGCGACCACAGTGATGATCTCAGTGGCGCAATCGGTCAGCTTGCTGCTGCCGCCCGCAGCGGTCTTCGACGGGTCGAGCGCTTCGATCACCTGGGCCGAGACCAAAGTGGCAAGGCAGTACTCCTCGAGCTGGACGCGACCGTCGGTCTGGATGAGCTGGCGCAGCACGATGACGAAGGTCTGCAGCTCGCCGCGCGCGCGCTTGCGCAAGGCAGGGAACGCGAGTTGGGCAAGCGGCAGGCGCTGCATCGGGTGCAGGTTGGCGACGTCGGCGGCGATCTCCTCGATGCCGGCGCGCGTGGCGGTACCGAAATACTTTTCGATGAGGCCGAGCTGCTTGGCGCGAAGGTCTGCGCCGGCGTCGAGGGCCAGCGCAAGCACGACCTGCGGCGCGCGCTCGGCCGAATAGGCGTAAGCGCGCAGCGTGTCGGCGATCGTCGTATGGATCGCGCTCGCGGCGCGGTAATCGTCCGATCCCGGATGCGCGACCTGAGTGACAACCTTGTTCGGGGTCAGCGCGATCGCCGCATCGACCGGTGGCAGCACGCCGGGGGTCGCGGACGCGCGCGCACGTGACGCACCTGCGGGCGCGAGCCCGGAGATCGAGACCTCGGCGCCTTCTTCGTCGACCGCCTCGACCGGCGCGCTCCAGGCCTTGGCGATCGCCACCAGTTCCTGCGGATCGAACTGCGGATCGATCGCAAGGATGCGCTTGTGCAGCGGCGGATGGGTGGCGAACAGCGCGGAGTAGCCGACGCCGTCGCCGAAGAACATGTGCGCGGCTTCCTCGCGCTCCGAGGTTTCGAGTTTGGAGCCTTCGGCGAGTCCGGCGATTTTCTTCAGCGCGCCGGCGATCCCCTGCGACTGGCGCGTGAACTGCACGGCGGAAGCGTCGGCGAGGTATTCGCGCTGACGCGACACGCCGGCCTTGATCAGGCGGCCGAAGAACAGGCCGATCGAGCCGATGATCAGCAGCGCGATGCCGAGGAACACCTGCCAGTTCGAATCGCGCCCGCGCCCGCTCCACTGCAGCATCTTGCTGCCGACGATGCCGATGACGAGGATGCCGAACAGCACGCCCATGAGGCGGATGTTGAGGCGCATGTCGCCGTTGAGCACGTGGCTGAACTCGTGCGCAATCACGCCCTGCAGTTCGTCGCGCGTGAGCTTGTCGAGGCAGCCGCGCGTCACCGTGATCGCCGCGTCGGAGGAGGTATAGCCCGAGGCGAAAGCATTGATTCCCGGCTCGTTCTCGAGCACGTAGACCTCGGGTACGGGAACGCCCGAGGCGATTGCGATTTCCTCGACCACGTTGCGCAGGCGCTTGTAGGCGAAATTGCCGGCGACGGCCGGATCGTGGGGATCGAGCAGGGTCGCGCCGAGCTGGCGCGCGACTACGCCGCCGCCGGCGCGCAGGCTCGAAATCTTGTACAGCATCGAGCAGCCGATCACAGCGAGCACGACCAGCGTCGTAGCGACGAGCACGCCGGTCTGCGGCGAGGCCGCCGCGCGATAGGCGTTGCGATGGCCGTCGCCCATGACGCCGAACGCGATCGCGACGACGAGGTCGACCGCGGCGACGATGCACACCACCGCGATGGTGAACAACACGAGCATGCGCCGCGTCTGCGCGCGGGCACGATCCTGCTGGGCGAAGAAATTCATCTGCGAGGCGGGAATGGGTGCCAGGAAGCAGGGAACAGAAAGCGGCTTTCGTCGCTCTCCCGTTCCCTTTCCCGTTCCCGCTTTAGGTGAACGACACCTTGACCGCCTTGCGCGCTTCCGGCGACTCGATTTCGAGCGGCGTCGCCGGGGTGAAGGCGAACGAGTTGGCGATGATCGAGTTGGGGAACACTTCGCGCTTGTTGTTGTAGAACAACACGCCGTCGTTGTAGGCCTGACGCGCGAACGCGACTTTGTTCTCGGTCGAGGTCAGCTCCTCGGAGAGCTGCATCATGTTCTGATTGGCCTTGAGGTCGGGATACGCCTCGGCGACCGCGTTGAACTTCAAGAGCGCCTGCTGCAATTGCGTCTCTGCGCCGGACAGCGCCTGCATCGCCGACGGATCGCCCGGATTCGCCTTGGCCGCGGCCAGTCCGTTCATCGCCGCACCGCGCGCAGCGGTGACTGCCTGCAGCGTGTCGGCTTCATGCTTCATGTAACCCTTGGCCGTCTCGACCAGGTTCGGGATCAGGTCATAGCGGCGCTGCAGCTGCACGTCGATTTGCGCAAACGCGTTCTTGTAGCCGTTGCGCGCCGTCACCAAGCCATTGTAGATGCCGACCAACCACAAGCCGACCACTACGACGACGGCCAACAGAATTAGTACAGACATAACATTTTCCCCGTTTCTTGGCGCTAGAATGGCGCCCCGTGTAAGAGCATAGCACGGGGTTTTTGTTCGGATTTCGCCCGTGCAATAACAAGATCCACGCACGGAGCACGACCCGATGAATACGAAATGGCCCTTCGATCGCACGCGCTGCTGATTCTCGCAACGCTGAGCCTCGCCCCGCTCGGACTGTCGGCGGCTACGCCGACCTCCGCTGGCACGACGAAAAAAACTACTGCCTCCGCGCCGACGAAGAAGCAGTCCGCTGCCAAAAATGCGGCGGTCGGTGAAGCCGTTCCCGAAGAAGCCGAATCCGAGGACATCACGCCCATCATCAAGGGCGAGGCCGCACGCAGTGTGGGCGATGCCTCCGCCTCTGCCGCCGAGCTCGATCGCCTGCTCGACAAGGTCGAGGAAGGCAATCGCATCGCCGGTCTCGCCGTTGCCGTGGTCAAGGATGACAAGGTACTGCTGCAACGGGGCGTCGGCTACGCCGATGCAAAAGCTGGCTTGAAGGTGACGCCCGATACGGTGTTCCGTCTCGCCTCGTTGTCGAAGGCTTTCGCCAGCGCCACGGCCGCCATCCTGGTCGACGATGGCGCGTTTTCGTGGGACACGACCGTCGCCAGCCTCGTGCCGGCTTTCGAACTGATCGACGCCGACGCGAGCAGCAAGCTCACCGTGCGCGACGTGCTCAGCCAGCGCGTCGGCCTGCCACACAACACCTACGATCGCATGATCGAGGCGAACGAGCCGTATCCGCTGCTCGTCGACCGGCTCAAGGAAGTGCCGATGACTTGCGATGTCGGCGAATGCTATGGCTACCAGAACGTCACCTACTCGCTGATCGGCGACGTGATCTACGCGACCACCGGCGACTTCTTCAGCCATCAGGTCGAGAAGCGTCTGTTCCGTCCGCTCGGCATGACCACGGCGAGCTATGGCCGCGAGGCGCTCGAGTCCAGCGCGAGCTGGGCGCGCCCGCACGCACACGGTCGCGCAGGCTGGGTACCGTTCGAGAATCGGGAAGGCTACTACCACGTTGCGCCAGCAGCTGGAGTCAACGCCAGCATCAAGGACATGACGGCGTGGCTGATCGCGCAGATGGGCGGACGTCCCGACGTGCTCAGCGCGGCTGAACTCGAGACGCTGCATACGCCGCAGATCGATACGCCGCACGAGCGCCGCGTCGCGCCATGGCGGCGCGCACGCGTCAGCGACTCGCAGTACGCGCTTGGTTGGCGTGTATTCGACTATGGCGGCGAAACGCTCCTCTTTCACGCCGGCTACGTGAAGGGCTATCACTCGATGATCGCGTTCTTTCCGAAAACGCGCTTCGGCACGGTGATGCTGTGGAACTGCGAGACCGCGCTGCCGTCGGGCCTGCTGCCGATGCTGCTCGACCGCTATCTCGGCCTGCCCGAAGTCGACTGGGCGGGACTCGACGCGCCTGCCGCGCCCGTGCCGAAGCGCGCGCGCGTCGTCGCCGGCCGCAAGCGCTGATTTTTTCGTTCCGGAAAGCACAACGCCGTTCCCGCGTGCGTGGGAACGGCATCGTTCTGCCGGTATCGAACCCGGCGACTATTTATCCGGCAACTTGAACTCGATGCGCGTGCGCATCGTCTGTTCGGCTGGCTGGCCATTTTCCAGGCGCGGCTGGAACTTCCAATCCGCGATCGCGCGCAACGCCGCCGCGTTGAACAACCGCGGCGGATTGGCGTTGACCACACTGCCATTCTTGACGCTGCCGTCGGCGGCTACGGTGAACGCGACTTCAACCCAGCCTTCCTGGCGCGAGCGGAAAGCATCCGGCGGATAGCGCGGTGCTGACTGGCTGGTCACGACGGCGGCGCGCGTTTCCGCGGAAGATGCGGCCGGCGCGGCAGGCTTTGCCGGCGCGGTCGCAGGCGCTGCCGCCGGCTTCGGCGTGGCATCGGCCACCGCAGCCTTGCTCTCCGTCGCGGCCGGCGTGGCCGGCGCCGCTGCAGGCGCGGTCGTCGCCGGCGTCGCGGCATTCTTGGCCGCATTCGTCGCGAGCGCCTTCTCCTGGTCGCGCTTCTCCTGCTCGCGATCCATCTGCTTCTTCTTCAGATCGAGCTTGTTGCGCAGGATCGTCAGCGTGTAGTTGTTCGAGTCGAACTTGCCGAGCAAATCGATCGCGCGGCGACTCTCGTCGAGTTGGCCGGCATTGATCTTCTGCTCGATTTCGCCGGTAGCGAGCGGAAGCAGCTCGCGTAGGCCCTCCTGCGCTGCCGCGTTGTTCGCATCGCGACCGAGTACCAGCAGATAGAAATCGACCGCGCTGTTGTCAGGCGGATCGATGTAGCGCTTCTCGCTCAACGCGCTGCCAGCGTTGCGCAATAGATCCGCAATCGTCAAATCGGTTCGCTTGGATGCTTCGCCCCCAGCCACCTCGGCCGGCTTGCTCGGCGCGGCGGTCGATGCCGCAGCCGGTGCGCTGGACGCAGGCACGGGTTGCCCCGTACCGGTGTCACGCCTTAGAAAGAAATAAGCCGAAACTGCCGCAACCGCTACCACCACCACCAGAGCGGCCCAAAGACCGGGCCCCTTGCGTCCGCTCGCCATGCCACTTCGCCCCCTATTTTTTGCGAAGTGCGATGGATACCACGTTATGCGATCGCAATTCAATGATTACGGTCATGTTCCGTGCACAAACCCCGGCATGCCGGCGCTATCGGGATGTGACGAAGGGGAATGGTATTGCGCCACGACCGCGAGCACGCGGTGGGCAGTAGCGGAAGGAATCGGGAGCGGACGCTCCGAGCAGATGGGTTCGTTTAAGGCCTCTTCCCGCGCTGGGCAGTCACGGGAAGAGGTAAACGGGGTGTCGCTTTTCTTGTTCTGGCAAAACCGGATGCCAACTCCGCATCCGTGAATCCATCGAACCCGAAGGTTCGCGATCAGTACTGCATGTGAAAAGATGAAACGGGTGAAGCTTACTTCTTCTTGGCGGCCTTCTTGGCAACCTTCTTCGCGGCCTTCTTCACAACCTTGGCCTTCGCAACTTTCTTCACAGCTTTCTTGGCAGGTGCCTTCTTTGCAGCTTTCTTCGTAGCCATATCGCGTCTTAGCTCCTCGTCAGTTGGTAGTTGTTGCCCAGTAAAAGCATGCAGAAATGCTTCGACCAGCAAATCGCTGTTCGTCGCATGTCTTAAATTGTTCACCTGTCGGCGCGTACGTTCATCAGAGAGAAGTTTGAGTACGTGAAGCGGGATGGATACCGTCACTTTCTTCACGGCGTCGGACTTGCTGCCGTGTTCGATGTAAGGCTTTACAAACTTCGCCGCCGTCATGGATTCCATGTGCAGGTGTAACGACGGCGCAAAAATTATTCCCGAAGTGTTTAGCTGTCAACAGATTTGTGTTAACGCATGTGCAGTCCGACCGGCTGCGCGCCACCCAAGCGCCGCCCCGACCGTGGAGATCGCACCATGCGCGCACAAACAAGTATGGACGTTTGGACATCCGTTTGATCACCACCGAATTTCCGGAAACGCAGGTCGCTTGCACGACCACACCTTGGCCAACCCGAAAAAAGCTAGATTTGATGCGGGTTTCAGCGATCATGGCGCGACGCACTTAAGTATACTTTTACTGAAATGGATTTATATAAAAATGATCTCGACCGTTTCACGCCCGCGTCGCATGCGCACCGCCGAGCGGCATGCGCTCGGCAACGGCGTCTGAACAGCGGTGGCGGCAACCGAAAAATTTTTTTTCACCGCGGTCGGAAAACGGCGATTTTCGATCCGATTTGCGCGAATTTGCGCGAAGTATACTTTCTCGATACTCGCCCGGAACGCGATGGAAGCGGCCCGACTCCACTCACCTGCCGCGAAATTTTCCGCGCGCAGGTGCGAGCAAAGATCAGCTCAACGCATGCCGCAGTGCTTGCGCGAAACGATCGAGGTCGGCAGCGGTCTTCGTCTCGGTCGCGCAGACGAGCAGCGCGTTCTCGTGCTGCGCGTATTCCTCGCCGAGCGCAAAGCCGGCGACGATGTCGGCGTCCCTCGCCAACCGCTCGATGACTTCATGCGCCGGCCGCGGCAGGTCGAGCGCGACCTCGTGGAAGAACGGCCGCAAATACAGCTGACGCACGCCGGGAATGGCGACGAGAAGATCGCGCAGCGCGCGCGTGTTGCGCATGCTCGCGTTGGCGATGCGCGATGCGCCCTCCGGGCCGAGCATCGCCATGGTGATCGTCGCCGCGGTGACGAGCAGGCCCTGGTTGGTGCAGATGTTCGAGGTCGCCTTGGCGCGGCGGATATGCTGTTCGCGCGCCTGCAGGGTCAGGGCGAAGCCTTGCTTGCCGTCGAGGTCGGTGGTGCGGCCGACGATGCGCCCCGGCATCTGACGCACGAACTCCTGCTTGCAGGCGAGGATGCCGAAGTACGGACCGCCCGAGGACAGCGGCACGCCGAACGGCTGGCCGTCGCCACAGACGATGTCGGCACCGGTCGCGCCCCAATCGCGCGGCGGCTTCAACACCGCGAGCGACAGCGGGTTGACCACGCCGATGACGAGCGCACCCTTGGCGTGCGCCCAGTCGGTCAGCGTATCGACGTCCTCGAGCGCGCCGAAGAAGTTCGGCTGCGGCACGACCAGCGCGGTGAACGCGCCGACGTCTTGCGCGGCGAGCGCGGCGGCATCGATGCCGCCGTCGGTGGCGACGTCGAGTTCGACGATCTCGATGTTCTGCAGCGGCAGGATCGTGTGCAGGGTCTTGCGGTAGGCGGGGTGCACCGACTTCGGCACGAGCACACGGCGCGGACCTTTCTTGGCGCAGCGCTCGGCCATCAGCGCGGCTTCGGCGAGCGAGGTCGCGCCGTCGTACATCGACGCGTTGGATACGTCCATGCCGGTCAGGCGCGTCATCATCGTCTGGTATTCGTAGATCAGCTGCAGCGTGCCCTGGCTCGCTTCAGCCTGATACGGCGTGTAGGCCGAATAGAACTCGCCACGCGAGACGATCGCCCAGACCGCTGCAGGGATGTGGTGTTCGTAAGCGCCTGCGCCGCAGAAATTGAGCGGCGTGCCGTCCTGGGCCGCGCGTTCCTTCATCAAACGCGTGATCTCCATTTCGCTCAAGCCCGGCGGCACCGCCTTGAGCTCGTCGATCTTGAGCGCGGCGGGAATTTCGTCGAACAAGTCTTCGATCCGGCTTGCGCCGATCGCTTTCAGCATCGCGGCGACGTCGGCTTCGGAATGGGGAATGAAAGGCATGGCGTGGGACTCGCTATAAATCAAAGGGCGCGTCGAAGACGCGCCCTGCGTTGGGAAACGGGCTGCTGCGGCAAATCAGTGCTCTTCGTCTTCGATCGACTCGGCGTAGGCGTCCGGATCGAGCAGCTCCTCGCTCTCCTCGGCAAGGTTGGACGGCTTGACGACGAAAATCCAGCCTTCGCCATACGCGTCTTCATTGATCGTCTCGGGCTTGTCGCCGAGCGCGGAATTCACCGCGACCACTTCGCCCGAGACCGGCGCGTAGACGTCCGAGGCGGCCTTGACCGATTCGACCACGGCGCAGGCGTTGCCAGCCTTGACCTCGTCGCCGACGCTCGGCAGTTCGACATAGACCAGATCGCCGAGCAGACCTTGAGCGTGATCGGAAATACCGACGGTCACGTTGCCGTTGTCCTCGACACGCGCCCACTCGTGGGACTTCATGAATTTCAGATCGCCGGGAATTTCGTTCATGGCTTCAATCCTGAGGGGTAGCCGAGAGATAGGGAGAAAACGGGAGACGAATTTTACACCGCCTGCAGCAGCAAACATCAAATCGCCGCCCCGGGCGCGATCAAATGCCTTCGCAGGCCTTGCCGTCGCGCACGAACGGATACTTTACCAAGCGCACCGGCACGAGCTTGCCGCGGATATCGACTTCGACGCCGGTCGTCGCACCCGCGGGCACGCGCGCGAACGCGATCGCCTTGCCCAGCGTCGGCGAGAACGTGCCGGACAGGATTTCGCCATCGCCCTGCGCCGTGGCGACGCGCTGGCCGTGGCGCAACACGCCCTTCTCGTCCATCACCAGACCGACCAGTGCGCGCGGCACGCCGTCGGCCTTCTGCTTTTCGAGTACGGCGCGACCGATGAAATCACGGCCCGGCTCGAGCGATACGGTCCAGGCGAGCCCGGCTTCCCAAGGCGTGATTGCCTCATCCATGTCCTGGCCATAGAGATTCATGCCGGCTTCGAGGCGCAGCGTGTCGCGCGCACCGAGACCCGCCGGGGCGACACCGGCGTCCTTCAACTTGTTCCATAGCGACACTGCGTCGCCTTCGGGAACGATGATCTCGTAGCCGTCCTCACCGGTGTAGCCGGTGCGCGCGATGAACAGATTGTCGCCCTCGATCGCGGCGAACTTACCGACCTTGGCCGCCGCTTCGCGCGTGGCCGGCGACAGCAACGACTGCACCTTGGCGCGCGCGTTCGGCCCCTGCACCGCGATCATGGCGAGATCGGCGCGCTCGGCGACCTTCACGTCGAACGCCTTGGCCTGCTTCTCGATCCAGGCCAGGTCTTTGTCGTGCGTGGCCGCGTTGACGACGACGCGGAAAAAATCCTCGGTGAGGAAATAGACGATCAGATCGTCGATCACGCCGCCCTGCTCGTTGAGCATGCACGAATACAGCGCTTTGCCCCGCGTCTTGAGCTTGTCGACGCTGTTGGCGAACAGGTGGCGCAGGAATTCGCGCGTACGCGCGCCGTGCAGATCGACCACGGTCATGTGGGAGACGTCGAACATGCCGGCGTCGCGGCGTACGGCGTGGTGCTCCTCGATCTGCGAACCGTAGTTGAGCGGCATGTCCCAACCGCCGAAGTCGACCATCTTCGCGCCAAGCGCGCGGTGGGTTTCGTTGAGTATGGTCTTCTGCGTCATGACGGGCGCCGAGCGGAAAAATGGACGCGCATTATCGCATGCCCGGAGGGCATCTCGAAAAACCGTAGCGAGCGAAGAGCCGATCCTATCCGAGATCGGGCGCGTCGCCGGAGCGCAGGAACCGGAGCATACACACGAGTATGTGAGGATTACTCGCCGCTTCCGCGGCTCGCCCTTCGGGCCGGCTTCGCCGTTCGCTCCGGCATCCTGCCTGCGCAGTCCGAGCACCGCCGGCGCGCAAATTGTCGAGCGCAGCAGGTTTTTCGAGATGCCCGGGAATAAAACCGTGCCGTGGACGATCTTGTCGGTCGTGTACCTCACCCGCCGCCAGGAACCGCCATGGATACGAACGACAAAACCTCGCCTCTCGCTCTCGACGACACGCATGACCCGAATCGCCGCAAAGCCCTGAGTTGCCTCGCCGCATGGACCGGCGCCGCCGTGGTCTGGACCGTGGCCGGCGGCGTTCCGCGTGCGCTCGGCGCCACCACGGATGGCAAGACGACCGCCGCCGCGAAGAACGCACTGACTTTCGTCCAGATCAGCGACACCCACATCGGCTTCAAGAAGGACGCCAACCCCGACGTGGTCGGCTCGCTGCGTCGCGCGATCGCCGATATCCATACGCTGCCGCAGGCGCCGGCCTTCGTCGTGCACACAGGCGACATCAGCCACCTGTCCAGGGCCGACGAGTTCGGCCAGGCGCGCGAGCTGTTCCAGGAGCTGAAGGTCGACCGCCTGCACACCGTGCCGGGCGAGCACGACACGATCGACGACGGCCTCAGCGGCTATCTCAAGTTCTTCGACCACGACGGCAAGGGCAAGGGCTGGTATAGCTTCGACCAGAGCGGCGTGCATTTCATCGGTCTGACCAACACGCTCAACTTCAAGATGGGCACGATGACCTCACTCGGCGACGAACAACTCGCCTGGCTCAAATCGGACCTGGCCCGCGTCTCGCACTCGACCCCCGTCGTCGTGCTGGCCCACATTCCAATGTGGACCGTGTACGCGCAATGGGGCTGGGGCACGGCCGATGCCGACCAGGCGCTCGCGCTGCTGCGCCCGTTCGGCTCGGTCACCGTGCTCAACGGCCACATCCACCAGGTGCTGCAGAAGGTCGAGGGCAACGTCGCCCTGCATACGGCCATGTCGCTCGCCTATCCGCTGCCGACTCCAGGGCAGGAAGGCATCGGCGAGCCGGGCCCACTCAAAGTGCCGGCCGGTGAACTCGGCAAACGCCTCGGCATCCGCCAGCTCAGCGTCGTACGCGGCCAACGCGAATTGGCGCTGATCGATCGACCGCTCGAACGCTGAGCGTCCTGCGCATAAACCTCCCGACCCTGAAGACACACACATATATATATGTACGGACTCATCACCCGCCTTGCGGCGACGCCAGCTCGCGTCGCCGCCATTCTCATCGCGGTCTTTTCGATCGCCTTCGCCACGCCGTCGCTGCTCGCCGCCACGGCTTCCACGCAGACGGTCGAAATCACCAAGTTCGCCTACGCGCCGAAGGAAATCACGGTTGCTCCCGGCACCAAGATCACCTGGACCAATCGCGACGAAATCCCGCATACGGTCACCGCGAAGGACAAATCCTTCGACTCGAAGGCTTTGGATACCGGCGACAAGTTCGAGCATACTTTCGCCACGGAAGGCGATTTCGAATACTTCTGTACGGTGCATCCATTCATGACCGGCGTCGTGCACGTGCGCAAGCAGTAGCGAACCCATTACCGAGGCTCGATGAAGTGACCACGGTGGCAGCACCCGGCTGGATTGGCGACCTCGCGTTGCACAATCTCGACGCGGCCTACAACCTCGGCCGCTGGCTGCTCGGCAACGAGCACGACGCAGCCGATGCCGTGCACGACGCATTCCTGCGCGCCGCGCGTGCGGCCGACACCTACGCCGGCGGCAGCGCGCGCGCGTGGTGGTTGGCGATCGTGCGCAACTGCTGCCTCGCGCGACTCGAAACGCGCAACAAGGACCGGCGCAACGTTTCGATCGACAGTGCAGCGAACGACGACGGTCCCGCGCGCAGCATCATCGAGCAACTGCTGCCGCGCAGTGAAGCAAACGAGGTCGAGGAACGTCTCGATCAGGCACAACGACGCACGCTCATCGCGCGCGCGCTGCGCGAGCTGCCGGCCGAATTCCGCGAAACGCTGATCCTGCGCGAGATCGAGGAACTCTCCTATCGCGAGATCGCCGACGTGCTGCAAACACCGATCGGCACTGTCATGTCGCGCCTCGCGCGCGGCCGCGCACTGCTGCAAAAAACCCTGGCCGGCACCGCCGCGGCCAGCGAGGTGACGCATGGACTGTAAGACCGCACAAGACACCCTAGCGCTGTATTTCGACGGCGAACTCGACCGCGCCGCGAGTCGCGAATTCGAGACACATCTCGATGCCTGCGCCGACTGCCGCGCCGCGCTGATCGAGCTCGACGCGCTGCGCGCCGCGCTGCGCCATAACGCCCCGCGCCATGCCGCGCCGGAACTGCTGCGCAAGCGCATCGAAAAACTTGCCACCACGCAGACGGATGCCCCAGCGCCGGTTTCCGCCGGCCGCACCGCCATGCGCGCGCCGCGCTGGCTTGCCTACGCCGCCTCGACGGTACTCGCCTTCGCCGCCGGCGGCATGACTGTTTCGCTCTGGGATTCATCGGGCCGCAACGCCGAGCCTGCACAAGCATCCGCAAACGCACAGCTCGCGCGCGACCTGTTCGCCAGCCACTGGCGTGCGCTCGCCGCCGCATCGCCGGTCGACGTCGTCTCGACCGACCGGCACACGGTCAAGCCGTGGTTCGAGGGCAAGATTGGCATCGCGCCGACCGTGCACGATTTCGCCGAACAAGGCTTCGCCCTCGTCGGTGGACGCATCGATTATGCCGGCGACCTGCGCGTGCCCGTCCTCGTGTACCGGCACGGCCAGCATCTGATCGACGTGTTCGTGCTGCCGTATTCTGCAACGCTGCCCGGCGACAATGCCAAGCTGCAATCCGGTTACCGGCTGGACGCGGTCAAGCTCGGCGGCCAGAGCGCGGCCATCGTGTCGGATCTGGACCAGGTCGAACTCACCCGCTTCGCGCAACTACTCGACGGGATCAAATAGCCTACGCCCGCAGGTTCAAACCGGGCGCACCTTGATCGTCGTGCCGTTGACGCCGATCACCTCGACCTCGCTGCCGGCCGGTAGATCCGGTCCCTCGGCCAGCCACGGCGAATCGCCGATGCGCACCTTGCCGCGGCCGCCGACGATCGCCGTGTCGAGCGTGTAGCGCTGGCCGATGAACTGCTCGGCACGGCGGTTGAGCAAGGGCTGGTCGCTGCGCTCGTGGACGATTTTGCGCACGAAACGCCAATAGACGAAGCAGCTCGCCAGGGCGAGCACGGCGAACAGCACGGCCTGCGCAAGGAATGAAATTCCCGGGATCAAAAAGCTGACGACACCGAGCGCCGCTGCGGCGAAGCCGATCCAGACCAGAAAATAACCCGGCGCGAGCAGCTCGGCACCGATCAGGACGAGGGCGAGAATCCACCAACCGTAGTGCATGACGTGCTCCGTAAGCCCGTATTCGCGATCAAGCCTGTGAGTTTGGCGGCAGCGCTTTCGGCGACGCAGCCGGCTTCGCCGCAGGCGCGCCCTGTTGTTCTTGCAGGCTCGATTTCGCCAGTTCGGCGATGCCGGCGAGCGAACCGAGTATCCCGGTCGCCTCCATCGGCAACAGCATGATCTTCTGGTTCGGCGCGCCGACCATCGCCTTGAGCGCATCGACGTACTTGGTCGCGACGAAGTAGTTGATCGCGTTGATGTCGCCGGCGCGGATCGCCTGCGAGACCATCTCGGTCGCCTTCGCTTCGGCTTGCGCCGAGCGCTCGCGCGCCTCGGCTTCGCGGAACGCGGCCTCGCGCTTGCCTTCGGCGGCGAGGATCGCCGCCTGCTTCTCGCCTTCGGCCTTGAGGATCGCGGCCTGGCGGAAACCTTCGGCTTCGAGGATGTTCGCGCGCTTCTCGCGCTCGGCCTTCATCTGCCGCGCCATCGAGTCGATCAGGTTCTGCGGCGGCTGGATGTCCTTGATCTCGATGCGGTTGCATTTGAGACCCCAGGGATGCGTCGCCTCATCGACGACCTTGAGCAGGCGTGCATTGATCTCGTCGCGCTTGGACAGCGATTCGTCGAGATCCATCGAACCGAGCACGGTGCGGATGTTGGTCATGATCAGGTTGAGGATCGCCTGATTGAGATTGGCGACCTCGTAGGCCGCCTTGGCCGCGTCCAGCACCTGGTAGAACACGACGCCGTCGACGCGCACGACCGCATTGTCCTTGGTAATGACGTCCTGCGAAGGCACGTCGAGCACCTGCTCCATCATGTTCATCTTGCGCCCGACGCTGTGGTAGATCGGCACGAGAATATGCAGGCCAGGCTCCATCGTCGAGGTGTAGCGGCCGAACGTCTCCTTGGTCCACTCGTAGCCCTGCGGCACGATGCGAATCGTTTTCGAGATGCCGACGAAGATCAGCACCACCAGTACCAATGCGACTACGCCACTACCGCCCATATCTTTCTCCCCATCGAATTTGGACTGCACTGCGGCAGTATAGCTCCGGGATCTTGCCGATTTCGTGTCGCCAAAGTCACTGTCGTTGCGGCAAGGTCAACATTACCGTCAACCCGCCGCCGTCGCGGTTGGCCAGCGCGATGCGGCCGCCGTGTGCCTCGACGATCTCGCGCGCGAGCGCGAGGCCGAGGCCGGTACCGCTGCGCTTGGTCGAGTAGAACGGCAACAATGCGCTCGCGAGCACGGTCTCGTTCATGCCGCCGCCACGGTCGCGCACCTCGATGCGCACATCGTTGCCGCGCTCAGCGAGCATGAGTTCGATCTCTTCTCCGGCCCCACCCGCTTCATGTGCGTTCTTCAACAGGTTGATCAGCACTTGTTCGACCTGCGCGCGATCGAATGCGCCGGCGCGCTTCGGCATCTCGCCGACGAGGCGGAACGCATATTGCTGGGCGAGACCACCGAGGAATTCCGCCCACACGACGTTCTCGATGCGCGGCTGCGGTAATTTGGCGAATTCCGCATAACCGGCGATGAAGCCGTGCAGGTGGCGCGCACGGCCTTCGATCGTGTCGAACACCGGCGCCAGTTTTTCCGTCGCGCCGCGGCGCGCGAGTTCGCGCCCGGAATGCGCGAGCGAGGAGATCGGCGCGAGCGAGTTGTTGAGCTCGTGGCTGATCACGCGGATCACCTTTTTCCAGGTCTGCACTTCCTGGCGCGAGAGCTCGCGCGTCAGGCGCTTGATCAGTAGCATGCGATGCTCGCGGCCGTGCAGGCGGAAGGTCTTCTGGCTCAAGTGGAAGGTCTCCGCCTCGCCGTCGATGTCGACGCTGAACAGTCCGTCCTGATGGCCGATCAGCGCAGTACGCAGAGCCGGCGGGCAGCTGTCGACGAGTTCGTCGAAAGCGACGCCATTCATCGCGCGGCCGTCGTTGAGCAACGCGCGCGCGGCGAGGTTGGCGTAGACGACGAACTGCGACGCGTCGATCAGGACGAGGGCGGTCGGCGAGTTCTGCACCATCGTGTCGAGCAGCAGCTCGCGCTCGATCAGGTTCTGGCGCTGCTCGCGCAGCACGCGGCCGAGTTCGTTGTGCGCAGCGACCAGCTCGCCGAATTCGTCGCGCCGCGCTTCAACCAGCGAGGTGGAAAAATCACCGTCGCGGTAGCGCGCGACGCCACCCGACAACGCGCGCATCAGGCTTTGCACCGGCCTGGTCGCGGAATGCGCCAGCATCGATGCGGGAAGCGCAAACGCGACGCACACCGCCACCGCAGCGAACCATGGCGGCAGCCACAGCGCGAGCAGCGCGGTCGCCGCGCAGCCGACGAGCAGCGCGCCGACGAGCAGCGCGGCGAGCTTGCCTTCTAGGGAAAAGAAACGCATGCCGACAAGGCTAACCGAACCGGCACCCGGCGGGAATCGCCGCAACCCCAGGCGGCAACGATGCAGCGCAAAAAGCATCGGCGAGGACTTGTACTATGCTTGCCCCGCGGCGGCGATGCGAACACCCGACCGCAGCCACGTTCCGCCCCGGGGAAACTTTGCCATGCGCCATCGATCCCGCAGTGATTCGGCCAATGCGCCGCGTCGACATTTCCTGCAACAAGCCGGCGCGCTCGGCCTCGGCAGCGTACTCGGTGTCGCTCCGCTCGCCGCGCTCGCGGCCCAGAGTGTCGTCGATCTGCCGTTCGGCAACGGCGAACGCGCGCTTGTGAAATATCCGCAGAAGCGGCCTCTGCTGCGTCTGACCGCGCGGCCGCCGCAGCTCGAAACACCGTTCGCGGTGTTCGACGAAAACATCATCACGCCGAACGACGCGTTCTTCGTGCGTTACCACCTCGCCGGCATTCCGACCCAGATCGACCCAGCCAAGCACCGCATCAGCGTGCAGGGCAAGGTCGCCACGCCGCTGTCGCTCAGCGTCGAGGATCTGAGGAAGAATTTCGAGCCGATCGAATACGTCGCGGTCAACCAGTGCTCGGGCAACAGCCGCGGTTTTTCCGAACCGCGCGTGCCGGGCGGCCAGCTAGCCAACGGCGCAATGGGCAACGCACGCTGGAAAGGCGTGCCGCTCAAGGCCGTACTCGAAAAAGCCGGCGTGCAGGCCGGCGCGAAGCAGGCCAGCTTCAACGGCCTCGACACGCCGGTGCTGCCGACCACGCCCGATTTCGTCAAAGCGCTCGATCTCGACCACGCGCTCGATGGCGAAGTCATGCTCGCCTACGCGATGAACGGCGCCGACCTGCCGATGCTCAACGGCTATCCGGTGCGTCTGATCGTGCCGGGCCACTACGGCACCTACTGGGTCAAGCATCTGTCCGAGATCACGGTGCTCGACGAGACGTTCTCGGGATTCTGGATGAGCACGGCCTATCGCGTCCCGGCCAACGCCTGCGCCTGCGTCGAGCCGGGCACCGCACCGACGAAGACCGTGCCGATCGGCCGCTTCGACGTGCGCTCGTTCATCACCAATCTCGCCGACGGCGCGCAGCTGAAAGCGAACCAGGCACAGACCGTGCGCGGCATCGCCTTCGACGGCGGCTACGGCATCCGCGAGGTGCTGTTCTCCGACGACGGCGGCACGAACTGGCGCACTGCCAAGCTCGGTGAGGACCTCGGCAAGTACTCGTTCCGAGCGTGGACGATCGAGACCACGCTCGCGCCGGGCGCGCATGCGCTGCAGGTGCGCGCGCTCAACCGCATCGGCCAGTCGCAGCCGCTCGCCCCGCTGTGGAATCCGCCGGGCTATATGCGCAACGTGGTCGAGACCACGCACGTCACGGCGGCCTGAGGAGACGACCATGCCATCGCTGCATCGCCTCATCATCATCGCAACCGCAACGTTCGCCGCGACGCTGGCCAACGCCGGGGTTCTCAAGATCGATCTGCCGAAGGAATCGGCGACCACGTACAAACCGGGACCGAATCTTGAACTCGTCAACGCGCGCTGCCTGATCTGCCATTCAGCCGACTACGCCGCGATGCAGCCGCCGAACATGCCGCGCAAGACCTGGGAGGCGGAGGTGACGAAGATGAAGAAAGTCTACGGCGCGCCGATCGCCGACGACGAGATCGCCACGCTGGCCGACTATTTCGCCAAGACCTACGGTAACGAGGCCACGGCTGCGGCCAAACCCTAGCTTTCGATTCCCATCTTCTCCATGCGCCGATACAGCGCCTGGCGTGACAGTCCGAGTTCGGCGGCCGCCTGGCTGATGACGCCTTTCGCGCGCGCGATCGCGTCCTCGATCGCGGCGCGATCGAGTTCGCTCTCGACGCTTGCGCGCACCGGCGCCGGTGCACGCACGGCAAGGCCGAGGTCCTCCGGTTCGATCACGCCGTCGCGACAAAACAGGCTTGCGCGCTGGATCGCGTTCTTCAGTTCGCGCACGTTGCCCGGCCATACATGCGCAACGAGTGCCGCACGCGCCTGGGCACTCAACTTCACCTCGCCGCCGGCGAACGCTTCCGCCAGCGGCAGCACGTCGTCGGGCCGCGATGCGAGCGGCGGCAGTGCAAGTTCGATCACGTTGAGGCGGTAGTACAGGTCTTCGCGGAACGTGCCGGCGCGGATCATCGCCGCAAGATCGGCATTGGTCGCGCTGACCACGCGCACCTTGACCTCGCGCGTCTTGCTCGATCCGAGGCGCTCGAACTTGCCGGTCTCGAGGATGCGCAGCAATTTCATCTGTCCCGGCAACGGCAGGTTGCCGATTTCGTCGAGCAGCAGCGTGCCACCATCGGCCGCCTCGAAGCGGCCTTCGCGCGCCTTGTTCGCACCGGTGTAGGCACCGGCCTCGGCGCCGAACAGCTCGGCCTCGATCAGGTCCTGAGGCAGCGCGCCGCAATTGACCATGACGAACGGGCCGGACTTCACCGCCGAGTTGTAGTGCACGATCTCGGCGATGCGTTCCTTGCCTGCACCGTTCGGCCCGGTGATCAGCACCGGCGCATCTGCGCGCGCGACGCGGCAGGCGAGCTCGATCAGGCGTTCCATTGCAGACGAGGCGAACACGGTGCCGCGCAGGTCGAAGCGCTCGCGCAACGCACTGCGGTGGGCGCGGCGTTCGCCGTGCAGGCGCGACACTTCGCGCGAGCTTTCGGAAAGCTCCAGTAGATTCTCGACCGCGGCAACGAGCTTGTGGTCGTCCCAGGGCTTGGCCAGATAGTCCGCCGCGCCGGCCTTGACCAGCTCGACCGCGGTTTCCAGATGCGTCCACGCGGTGAGCAGGATCACCGGCAAGTCCGGCTCGCGCTCGCGGATCGCGCGGAACAGCGCGACGCCCTCCTCGCCCGAAGTGGTGTCGGCGCGGAAATTCATGTCCTGCAGGACGAGATCGACGCGCTCGCGCGCGAGCACGGCAAGCCCTTCCTCGGGCGAGGCAGCATGCAGCGTGCGAATGTCGCGCAGGCTCAACAGTACGTCGAGCGCAGTGACGATCGCGGGATTGTCGTCGATGACGAGTACGGTACGCATCGCTTTATGAAATAGAGGTCGGCCGTCGCGCATGCGGGTTTGGATGCGCCGGACTCGGTTTTGGTTGCAGCCGAGAATAAAGGAAGCGGCCGCTGCTGCAAAATCCGCGGCCGTTCACCGACATCTAGCGCCAGCCCGAGGTGATCGGATAACGGCGCTCGCGCCCAAAGGCGCGCCGCGACACCTTCGGTCCCGGCGCAGCCTGATGTCGCTTCCACTCGTTGATGCGCACGAGGCGCAGCACGTGATCGACGACCTCCGCATTGTAGCCCGCGCGCACGATGTCCTCGCGCGACTGCTCCTGGTCGACATACCGATACAGAATCGCGTCGAGCACGTCGTACGGCGGCAGCGAATCCTGGTCGGTCTGGTTCTCGCGCAGCTCGGCGGTCGGCGCGCGCTCGATAACCTCGATCGGAATGACCGGTGCGCCGGCGACCGTGTTGCGCCAGTTCGCGAGCGCATAGACATCGGTCTTGTACAGGTCCTTGATCGGCGCGTAGCCGCCGCACATGTCGCCGTAGATCGTTGCATAGCCGACCGCGTATTCGCTCTTGTTACCCGTGGTCAGCACGAGGCCGCCGAACTTGTTCGACAGCGCCATCAGGATTGCGCCGCGGCTGCGCGATTGCAGATTTTCTTCGGTCGCGTCGGGTGCGCAGCCGACGAAGACCGGGGCGAGCGCGTCGAGGAAACCTGCAAACGGCGCCTCGATCGGAACCGTCAGCAGCTTCACGCCGAGAGCATACGCCTGCAGGTCGGCCAGATCATTGCTTTGCGCGGAGGTATATTTTGACGGCAGGCGCACGCCGACTACGTTGTCGGCTCCGAGTGCATCGACCGCGATCGCCAGCACGAGCGCCGAATCGATGCCTCCGGAGAGCCCGACCCAGACCTTGTTGAAGCCGTTCTTAGCGCAGTAGTCGCGCGTGCCGCGCACGATCGCGCGCCAGGCGAGCGCGTCGCGGCTCTCGTCGCCGTCGGCCGGCCAGGCGACCGGGGTGAACTTGCGCGCGGGCGCATCGTAGTCGGCGAGGCACCAGTGATCCTCGAACGCGCGTGCCGCATGATGGATGTGGCCATCGCCGTCGGCGAGCACCGAAGCCCCGTCGAACACGAGTGCGTCTTGGCCGCCGACGACGTTGAGGTAAGCGACCGCGGTGCCCGACCCGTAACGATGCGTTTCCTTCACGCGCATGGCGAGCAGGGCATCTCGCTGCGCGTGCTTGTCGCGTTCGAACGGCGAGGCGTTCGGCACGAGCACGAGTTCGGCACCCGCCGCCGCCGTGGCAGCGAGCGGCTCGGGGAACCACAAGTCTTCGCAGATGACCAGGCCGACCGGCACACCTTTCACCTCGAACACGCAGGCGCCGCCATCCGGATCGACGTCGAAATAGCGACGCTCGTCAAAGACGGCGTAGTTGGGCAACTCGCGCTTGCGGTAGGTCGTCTCGACGCGACCGTCACGCAGCACCGAGGCGGCGTTGTAGACCACCGAACCCGCTGCCTGCGGCCAGCCGACGACGGCAACGACGCCGCGCACGCTTGCCGCAACACGCTGCAAACTCGCTTCGCACTCGGCGAGAAAACTCGGTCGCATGAGCAGGTCTTCCGGCGGATAGCCGCTGATCGCCAACTCCGGGAACAGCACGAGATCGGCACGATGCACGTCGCGCGCCTCGGCGATCATCGCGGCGATGCGCTCGGCATTGCGCGCGACGGCGCCGACGGGGAAATCGAACTGGGCAAGGGCGATGCGCAAAGTCGACATGCGTGTTCCAGAAAGCGAAAAGGCCGCGGAAGACCACGGCCTTATTATCGTCGATTGCAGCGATCGAGTTTACTTCTTGAGCTTTAACGCAATCGCCTTGCCCAGATCGGCAGGCGATTTGACCGTGGTGACGCCTGCCTTTTCCAGCGCTTCGAACTTGGCCGCGGCCGTGCCCTTGCCGCCGGAGATGATCGCGCCGGCATGGCCCATGCGCTTGCCCGCCGGGGCCGACGCGCCGGCGATAAACGCGACGACCGGCTTGGTCACGTATTCGGCGATGAATTCGGCCGCTTCTTCCTCGGCGCTGCCGCCGATTTCGCCGACCATGATGATGCCTTCGGTCTGCGCATCGTCCTGGAACAGTTTCAGGCAATCGATGAAGTTGAGGCCATTGATCGGGTCGCCGCCGATGCCGATGCAGGTCGACTGGCCGAGACCCTCGTTCGTGGTCTGGAACACGGCCTCGTAGGTGAGCGTGCCCGAGCGCGAGACGATGCCGACCTTGCCCGGCTTGTGGATGTGGCCGGGCATGATGCCGATCTTGCACTCACCCGGGGTGATGATGCCGGGGCAGTTCGGCCCGATCAGCACGGTTTCGGGATAGTCCTTGAGACGGTTCTTCACGCGCAGCATGTCGAGCACCGGGATGCCCTCGGTGATCGCGACGATGACCCTGATGCCCGCGTCGGCCGCTTCGAGGATCGCGTCAGCCGCAAACGGCGGCGGCACGAAGATCATCGTGGCATCGGCGCCGGTCTCGTCGACCGCATCCTGCACGGTGTTGAACACGGGCAGGCCGATGTGCTGCGTACCGCCCTTGCCCGGGGTCACGCCGCCGACGACCTTGGTGCCGTAGTCGAGCGCCTGCTCGGAGTGGAACGTGCCCTGCTGGCCGGTGAAGCCCTGGGTGATGACTTTCGTATTCTTGTTGACCAAAACGCTCATTTGTCTGATTCCTTCGGCTTAGGCGGCTTTGACGGCGGCAACGGCTTTCTGCGCCGCATCGTTCAAGTCGAGCGCCGGGGTGATCTTCAAGCCGGAATTGGCGAGCAGCTCGCGCCCGGCTTCGACGTTCGTGCCTTCGAGACGTGCAACGACCGGAATCGTCAGTCCCACTTCCTTCACCGCACCGATGATGCCCTCGGCGATCAGGTCGCAGCGCACGATGCCGCCGAAGATGTTGACCAGGATGCACTTGACCTTGTCGGAGGAGAGAATCAGCTTGAACGCCTCGGTCACGCGCTCCTTGGTTGCGCCGCCGCCGACGTCGAGGAAGTTCGCCGGCTCCGCACCGTTGAGCTTGATCACGTCCATCGTCGCCATCGCCAGGCCGGCGCCGTTGACCATGCAGCCGATGTTGCCGTCCATGGTGACGTAGTTGAGGTTGTGCTTGACCGCGACCGCCTCGGCCGGGTCCTCCTGCGACTCGTCGCGCATCGCGGCAAGGTCGGCATGACGGAATTCGGCGTTGTCGTCGGAGTTGACCTTGCCGTCGAGGGCGATGAGATCGCCGGCCTTGTTGATCGCAAGCGGATTCAATTCGACCAGGGCGAGATCCTTCTCGTTGAACAGCTTGTACAGGCCGAGCATGATCTTGGTCAGCTGACCGGCCTGCTTGGCGTTCAGGCCCATCGCGAAGCCGAGCTGGCGGCACTTGTATGGCTGCAGGCCTTCGACGAAGTTCACTTCGAGGGTGTGGATGTCCTCGGGGTTCTCGCGCGCGACCTGTTCGATATCGACGCCGCCTCGCGCGGATGCGATAAAGGCAACGGATTTCGTGGCGCGATCGACCAGCACCGAAAGATACAGTTCCTTGGCGATGTCGCTGGCTTCGGTAATCAGCACCACATTGACCGGCAGCGCGCGGCCGCCCGACTGGTAGGTTTCCATGTTCGTGCCGAGCATCTTGGCTGATGCGGCCTTGACCTCGTCGAAGGTTTTTACCAGCTTGACGCCGCCGGCCTTGCCGCGGCCACCGGCGTGGATCTGCGCCTTGACCACCCATTCGTCGCCGCCGAGCGCTTTCGCGGCCTCGACCGCCTCTTCCGCCGTCCTGGCGATCTTGCCGGGCGGTACGGGGATGCCGTAATCGGCGAACAATTGCTTGGCCTGATACTCGTGGAAATTCATGCGACCACCTTGGGGGGAGTGACGAAACGGCGCGAAACGCCGGCGGGGCGCGTATTGTGATGAATCGCCCGGCCAAAAAAAAGTCTGAACGGCACCGAAGGGGGGCAATCGCCCAAAGAACACTTGACCCACGGCACGGGGCTCTCCCCGGACTTGCCAAACGCTTATACTTGCGGCAAGGGGGAACACAAGGCTCAAGGAGTCTCTTGATCGTGGTCGCAGCCGCCATTCAAACCAACGTGGCCAGCCGCTCCGCCGGCGATTTAGACACGATCACGCGCGAATTCCATTTCTTCAATCTTTTCCGCGTGCTCGAGGCGGTCATCATCGTCGCCTTGATGTTCAGCCCGTATGCGGTCGAGTGGGTCAGCCTCGTGCACCCGCTGCTCGGGCGCGGCACTGCAATCTGCTACCTGATCTTCGCCCTGTTCGTGGCCGCATTCGCTTCGCGCGAACCGCGCCACTACCGGATCTGGCTCGACCTGTCGCTGGCCGTCGACATCTTCGCTTGCGCGCTGGCGATGTTCTCGATCCGCAACCAGTTCATCAGCCTAGCCTTGCTGTTGCTGGTCAATGTCGGCGGCGCCGCCACCTTGTTGCCGCGCCGCATCTCGTTCTTCTTCGCCGCGCTGGCGACATTCGGTGTGTTCGGCCAGAACGTCGTCGGCAACCTGCTCAACGGCGATCACCGCGAAGCGCTCGAAGCCGGCATCTGCGGCCTCGCCTACTTCTCGGTGACCGGCTTGTGTCTGTTCCTAGGCCGGCGCATGCGCGCCTCGGAAGCCCTGGCGAGCCGGCGCGGCAGCGACTTGCGCAATCTCGCCCAGATCAACGAGCTGATCATCCGGCGCATGAAAACCGGCGTCCTCGTCGTCGACAGCGACAACATCGTGCACCGCTGGAACGAGGCCGCGGCGGCGCTGATCGGCAATCCGACCGATGGCCACAACGACCTGGGCCGCATCGCGCCGGAGCTGTCGCGCCGGCTCTATCACTGGCGCACCTCGCGCAAGATCGACAATACCGCGATCTCGTTCGCCGAAGGCGCTCCGGAAGTGATCCCGCGGTTCACGCGCATGGCTGCGAACGACGATGAGAACGTGCTCGTCTTCCTCGACGACACCTCGCTCGTCTCGCGCCGCGCCGAGCAGCTCACGCTCGCTTCGATGGGTCGGCTGGCAGCCTCGATCGCGCACGAGATCCGCAATCCGCTCGCCGCAATCAGCTATTCGGCGCAGCTGCTCGCCGAGTCCGAAGCGCTCGACACCGCCGACCAGCGCATGATCGAGATCATCCGCAACCACGCCGGACGCGTCAACGAGATCGTCGAGAACATTCTCCACCTCGCCCGACGCGAGCGCTCGATGCCTGAGAGCATCGATCTGGTCGCCTGGGCCGAGCGTTTCATCGTCGACTTCAAGGCCACGCTCGACATCGGCGCGAACACGCTCGCGTGCAAGCCACAGAAGGCCAGCGTAGAGACGCTGGTCGATCCGAAACAACTGCACCAGGTCGTGTGGAATCTTGTGCAGAACGCGCAGCGTTACGGCCATCTCCCGGGCGAACCGGCACGGATCAACCTGATCGTGCGCCAGGCCGGCGAGAATGGACTGCCGATCCTCGACGTCGTCGACCGCGGACCGGGCATTCCGGCCAAGGTCGCCGCGCAGATCTTCGAGCCGTTCTTCACCACACACGAACTCGGCACCGGCCTCGGCCTCTATCTCGCGCGCGAGATGTGCATAGCCAATCTTGCCTCGCTCGACTATCTTCCGATTGCCGGCGGCGGCAGTTGCTTCCGCATCACCTTCCCGCCGCCACCGTCACCGTCGCTCGCCTGAGCGCAAAGACACAGCGAACCGCGGCACAACCTTAGCAAAGCGATCTGCCTGATGAGCCAACCCGCAGCACTCATAGTCGACGACGAACGCGATATCCGCGAACTGCTGGCGATCACGCTCGGCCGCATGGGGCTGAGCGTGGACACCGCCGCCGACATCGCCCAAGCGAAGGCCAGGCTCGCCGATACGCGCTATTCGCTCTGCTTCACCGACATGATGCTGCCGGACGGCTCTGGCCTCGAGATCATCGAGTGGATCGCCGCGCAGTACCCGCAAACGCCGGTGGCGATGATCACCGCGCACGGCAATATCGATGCGGCGGTAACGGCGCTCAAGGCCGGCGCCTTCGACTTCGTCTCCAAACCGGTCGACATCTCGGTGCTGCGCCGCCTGGTCCAGGCCGCGCTCAAGCTAGCCGAGGAGAAAGCCGCCGACGCGCCGAAGACCGACGCCTCGCGCTTGCTCGGCGACTCGCCGGCGATGATCCAGTTGCGCGCGACGATCGGCAAGCTCGCACGCAGCCAGGCACCGGTCTACATCTCCGGCGAATCCGGCGTCGGCAAGGAGCTCGTCGCACGCTTGATCCACGAACAGGGGCCGCGCACCGCGGCGCCATTCGTGCCGGTCAACTGCGGCGCGATCCCGGCCGAGCTCATGGAAAGCGAGTTCTTCGGCCACATGAAGGGCAGCTTCACCGGCGCGGGTGCGGACAAGACCGGCCTGTTCCAGGCCGCTGCCGGCGGCACCCTGTTCCTCGACGAGGTTGCCGACCTGCCCGTGCACATGCAGGTGAAGCTGCTGCGCGTGATCCAGGAAAAGGCAGTGCGCCCGATCGGCGGCCGCGCCGAACTGCCGATCGACGTGCGCATCCTCTGCGCCACGCACAAGGATCTCGGCCGTCTCGTCGAAGCGGGCCAATTCCGCCAGGACCTCTACTACCGCATCAATGTGATCGAGCTGCGCGTGCCGCCGTTGCGCGAGCGCCGCGAGGACGTGCCCCGGCTCGCCGGCCGCATTCTCGAGCGGCTCGCGAAAGGCTCGGGCCAGCCGCCGGTGCGGCTCAGCCCCGAGGCGCTCGATGCGCTGCTGCGCTATTCCTTTCCGGGCAACGTGCGCGAACTCGAGAACGTGCTCGAACGCGCCGTCGCGCTGTGCGAGAACAACCTGATCGTGGCCGACGACCTGCAGCTCTCGGCACGCGCACGCGCGCCGGCATCCACGGGCACGGCGACGCCATTCTCCGCGCCGGAGGAAGAAGACGATCTCGATGACCTGAGCGCGGAGGTCGGGCTCGGCAGCTACATCTCCAATCTCGAGCGCGAAGCGATCATGAAGGCGCTACAGGAGACGCGCTACAACAAGACCGCCGCGGCGAAGAAGCTCGGCATCACCTTCCGCGCGATGCGTTACAAGCTGAAGAAGCTCGGCATCGATTGAGGGAACCGAGGAACCCATGAGCTCGGACTCCACCCGGGCGGCAGCCGAGCAGCTCCGACTCGGCGCTGCTCGACAGCAAGCCGGCCAACTTGCTGCGGCGCTGAATCATTTTCGTCGCGCGACCAGACTCGACGCATCCAACCCCCAGGCCTGGTACTCCCTCGGCTTGGGCGAATTGCTGTCCGGCAACCATCAAGACGCAGCGGAATGTTTCCGCAACTGCGTGGAACGCAATCCGAGCGCTGCGGAGGCCTACAACAACCTGGGTGTTGCGTTGCGTCGGCTGGGCAATCATGCCGACGCCATCGCAGCGTTCCGTTCCGCGATGGCTGCGCGCGAAAAATACGCCAACGCGGCCTTCAATCTCGGCTTGAGCCTGGAAACGACGGGCGCCCTGGCCGAAGCAGAAGCAGCCTATCGGCAGGCGACGGCCTGGAATGGTGGCGATTTCAACGCCGCCAACGCATTGGGCAATCTGCTCCTGCGCACGAAGCGCGCGGAACAGGCACTGCCCTTTCTCAAATCCGCACGACAACTGCGTCCCGACAGCGCGCGCAGCAACGGCGTGCTGGCGATGGCGCTGCTCGAACTGAACCGCCCAAGGGAAGCGCTGGGCTACGTACGCACGGCGACAACAATCGAAACGGACGATGCTCACTGGTGGGCCACGCTCGGCAGAATCCAGCGCCTTCTGCATGAGGTGGAGCCGGCCATCGATGCGCTGCGTCGCGCCGTGGCGTTGAACCCGCAGGACTGGGTTTCGCGCTGTGAACTCGGCCTCGCCCTCGCCGAAGCGGGCGAAGTGCACGAAGCGCGCGAGATTCTCGCCAGCACGCAAGGCGGCGCGCATGTCGCCGAACGCCTGCGCTGGACGATGCTGCTTTCCTTGCCCTCGGTCTACGCCGACGAGGCCGAAGTGGATGCCGAGCGCTCGCGCTTCGTGCGTGGGCTCGAAGAAATCGCCGCGAACTTGCGCTTGGAGACGGCGCAGGAGCGCGAGTACGCGTTCACCGCGGTATGCGGCATCACCCTGTTCAACCTCGACTATCAGGCGCGCGACAACACCGCATCGCATTTGCGCTTCGGCGAAGTGGTCGAAAAGGTCATGGCTGCGGTCGCGGCGGAGCGCCTTCCATCGCCGTCTGCACCTGCACGGGGGCGCTCGGATCGCATCCGCATCGGCGTGGTCAGCAATCATCTGATGCACCACACGGTCTCGCGCTATTTCCGCAAGCTGCTGACCGGTCTGGACCCGGCGCGCTTCGAACTGCACGTCTGGTACGGAGGCGAGGCAGAGGACTTCAGCACCGCGGAAATCGTCCGCCAGGCGAAGACGTTCAACCGCAGCCACGAAGACCCGCTGCGAACCGCCGCTGAAATCCGTGCCGCGCAACTGGACGCGTTGATCTACCCCGAAATCGGCATGGACCCGTATCACAGCGCATTGGGTGCGTTGCGCCTGGCCCCGGTGCAATGCGTGCTCTACGGCCACCCTGTCACCAGCGGCCTCGCCAGCATCGACTACTTTCTCGGCGCGGACGCACTCGAGCCCGCGAACGCGCAGGAACACTATCGGGAAACTCTGGTCCGACTGCCCGGCCTCGGCACGATACCGGAACGCCCCCCGGCGCCAAGCGACGGCAGTTGGCTCGACGCACATTCGCACGGCGCTCCGATCGCACTATGCCTGCAGAATCACCTCAAGTTGCCGCCGTCGTTCGATACGACGCTCGTGCGCATCGTTCAACGATGCGGTGCGCGCCTCGGCTTCTTCGTGCGCAATACCGGTGTCGGCCAGCGCTTTCGCCGGCGCATCGAGAATGCATTTCGCGCACACGGACTTGATCCGGAGCAACATCTGACGTTCCTGCCGGCACGCAACCACGAGGAATATCTCGGCGCCATCGCGCGTGCGAACCTGATCCTCGATACGCCTGGATTCTCCGGCGGCGCGACCAGCCTCGACGCGTTCAGCGTCGGTGCGCCGGTGCTGACCTGGCAAGGCACCATGGCACGCGGCCGCCAGACCGCCGGCATGCTCGCGCTCATGGGTGTCGACGGCCTGGTCGCCACGGACGAGGACGATTACGTCGACAAAGCGGTCACGCTCATCACCGATGCCGCGCTGCGCGCAGCGCTGCACGCGCGCATCCTGGAACGTAATGGCGTGCTGTTCGAAGGCGCCGGTGTCATCGCCGCCCTCGAGAATTTCCTCGATGCGGCGACGCGGCGAGCTTCGACCAGCTAGCGCGGCAGATCGAGCGCCTGGGTCAGATCGCCCATGGGCGCCGCGCCATTCATCTTCAGCGCCGTATCGCGTTGTTCGATGCCAGGCAATGGCTTGATGCCGAAGCGATGGTTGATCAGGCGCTGGATCGAACCGGTGTCGTATTGCGTGTGATCGACCTGACCACGCCTGGAGAACGGCGAAATCACGATCGTCGGAATGCGCAGGCCCGGTCCCCAGCGATCGCCCTTCGGCGGCGCGACGTGGTCCCACCAGCCGCCGTTTTCGTCGTAGGTGACGATGACGACCATGTTCTTCCACTGCGGGCTTTTCTCCAGGTGCGCGATCACCTCGGCGATATGCGCATCGCCGGCGCTGATGGTCGCGTAGCCCGCGTGCTGGTTGAGATTGCCCTGCGGCTTGTAGAACGTCACCTGCGGCAACCTGCCGGCGTCGATATCAGCGAGGAACTTCGCGCCGTCCATGCCGCCATCGCGCAGATGCTCGGCGCGCGCGGGCGTGCCGGGCGCATAGTTTGCGTAGTAGTTGAACGGCTGGTGGTGATACTGGAACGCGATGCGCGACAGCTCCTTGCTTTCATCGAGGGCAACCTGCCATGCCCCCGAATACCACGCCCAACTCACGCTTGCCGCGCTGAGCCGGTCGCCGATCGTCTCCGCGACCTGCGGGCTCAGCGTATTGCGCTTGTCCGCATCGGCGTAGCGCGCATCGCCGCCCTTGGCCGCGGTGTTGCCCGAAGGCTGATATGGCGGCTGCATCGTATTCACCGCGTAATAGTCGGGCGTGAGCGTGCCGTAGCGTACGTACTTGGGCGGCCCATCGAGTGCGGATGCGGGATTCTTCGGGTCGAGCGTCAGGCTGACGCCGTCGGCGTTGACCACGGAAACATTGCTCTCGTAGGTTTTCGGATCGGCTTTGGTCTTGAAATCGAACGGTGCGCAGGCGCAGATCAGATACTGATGGTTGAGGAACGACGAGCCGAACGCGCCGTGGAAGAAGTTGTCGGCCAGAGTATACTTTTGCGCAACTCCCCACAGCGTCATCTTCGAACCGTCGAAATGACCCATGGTCTCGCCGCCGGCATCGCTGTAGGCGGCGAACATGTCGTTCTTGCCGCCATTGATCTGCATCTGCTCGTTGTAGAACGCGTGGATCAGATCATGCAGCTGGTAGTCGAGGCCGATGCCGTAGCCGTTCACATCATCGAGCGCATACGGACGATTGGGATGGCCGCGCGTCGCCTCGGTCGGAATCTGTTTGGGATCGGATGCGGTCGTGAGCGCATTCGGCACCGGCGGCAATTCCTTGAGGACGCTGCCGTCACGATCGCGCTGCAGGTACTGCTCGGGCTTGAGGTTCTGCAGGCCGTTCGCGCCGGGAAACATGCCGTAGAGCTGGTCGAACGACCGGTTTTCGGCATAGATGACGACGATGGTCTGGATCGCGTCGAGCTTGGCTTCGCGCCCCGTAGCGCCAGGCTTGCGTGCAGTCGGCGGGGACTGACAGGCAACCAGTAAAGCGGCGGTGACGATCAGAGCGATCGGGCGAAGACGGAGCATGCGAGTCACCATTCCAGGCAAGACATTGAGGCAGAATGGTCGCATGCGCCGCAGCCTTTGTGTACTTCTTGTGACAGCTTGCCAGCTCCTTATGCCGGTACTCGTCGCGGCGACGGAAACCGCGTCGTACGCGCAGGCACGCGAGCGTACCGCGCAATTGCGCCAGGCGGGACGGGAAATTTTCTCCGACCCGGCCTTCTCGGCCTCGGGCAAACAGTCCTGTGCCAGCTGTCACGCTCCGGCACGCCGCTACAACCCGCCGAACGCGCGCGACGTGCAGATGGGCGGACCCAAGCTGCGCGACCAGGGCCTGCGCGCGCCGCCGACGCTGACCTATCTCGACCGCATACCGCCCTACGACAACCACCACTACGATTCTGAAGACGAAGCCGATAACTCAGTCGACAACGGTCCCACGGGCGGCCTGACCTGGGATGGCCGCGTCGATACTGGCGCGCAACAGGCGACGATTCCGCTGACATCGAAGTTCGAGATGGCGAACACGGTCGCCGGTGTCGCCGCGGCCGCGCGTAAGGCGCCGCATGCCGCGCGGCTGCGCGCCGCGCTCGGTGACGATGCACTGGTCGACGACACGCGCGCGTTCGCCGCCGTCGGGCGCGCGCTGGCCGCGTTCGAGGAAGACTCCGCCGAATTCAGCCCGTATACGAGCAAGTACGATGCCTTCCTCACCGGGCAGGCATCGTTGAGCGCACAGGAAAAACGCGGCCTGGCCCTGTTCGAGGACGAACGCAAGGGCAACTGCGCGCAATGCCACCTGTCGAAGCGCGGACTCGACGGTACGCCGCCGGCACTCTCCGACTACGGCCTGATCGCGCTCGCCGTGCCGCGCAACGCGAACCTCGCGCGCAATCGCGATCCCACGTTCTTCGACCTCGGCGCCTGCGGCCCCGAGCGCCACGACAAGGCCGGCCAACGCGAATACTGCGGCCTGTTCCGCACGCCGACGCTGCGCAACGTCGCTCTGCGCGGTGCTTTTTTCCACAATGGGAAATTCCACGATCTGCGTGAAGTGGTCGAGTTCTATGTCACGCGTGACATCACGCCCGAGCGCTGGTACGCAAGGGACGCACTTGGAAAAACCTTCGCCTACGACGATCTGCCTGCGCTCTACCACGCCAACATCAACCGCGATCCGCCGTTCGCGGATCAGCATCGCAACTCGACGCCAGCGCTCAGCCCGCGTGAGATCGATGACGTCGTCGCCTTCATCCGTACCCTGACCGACGGCTATCTGAAGGACAATCCCTACCACGGCGAGCGGCGTCGCATGGCAGCCTCGCCAGACGACGCCGTGAAACCGCGTTGACTTGGCGCTGCGATCAGCTTGCGCTGCCGGTGACCACGATAGCCTCGAGACGCTTGACCGAGTCCGGGTACGTTGGCGCCACCGAGTTCGCCGGTGCGGCGGGTTCACCTTCGAGACGGAACTGCATCGGCACGAGCACGTCGCTTTCGACCGGCGCACCGTTGCGCGTTTGCGGGTTGAACTGCCAAGCCTTCAACGCAGCCAGCGCGGGCTCCTTCAAAACGAGTGCCGAGACCGGCACGGCCTGGTCGACATAGGCATCGGCGACATTGCCGTCGGCATCGATGTGCGCGCGCATGTACAACGCACCGCTGACTTTTGCGGCGATCGCCTCGCGCGGATAGACCGGCGGTCGCATCTTGCGATAGCTGACATTGACCTCGCTGACCGGGTCGGGCGGCGGCATCGGATTGCCATCGTCGTCGCGCAACATGAAATCGACCGGCACCATCACCGAGCCGCCTGCGGGAACGCCATCCTTGATGCCCGGATTGAAGCGCCACTTCATCGCCGTGGCGATGGCGGCATCGGCGAGTACGCGCGCGGATTCTTCCGGCTTGACGCTTTCCACTTCCGCCGAAGTCGGCATCCCACGCTCGTCCACGCTCACCTTGAGCATCACCTTGCCGGTTACGCGGTTGCGCACGGCTTCGGCCGGATATTTCGGCGGATACATGCGCCGATAGCTCAGGTCTTCCGTCGGCGGCGTGTCGGCGATCTTGCGCATCGTGAGGGCAAGCCCAAGGCCCTGTGCCCAGCCGTCGTTGCCTACGACGACTCCGGGCTCGGCCGGTGACGCGCTGGTGCTCGGCGGATTCGTCGCGGCGCTACCGCCTGTTCCCACTCGCACCGCTGCCTGCTTGCCGTCGACCGCGACAAGGCTGGGTTTGCTGATCACGGCGCCGTTGTGCCAAATCGTGCCGTCGAACTCGATCGTGCCATCGCCTAGGTCTTTGGCCACACCGTCCAGGTCATAGGTCTCATTGTCGCGGCGAGCCGAGATCCGGAATGTCTCGCCGAACCGGTTGAGAACAGCGAAGCTCCCGTCCCGCGTATTGACAATGGCATCGCCATCGAAGGTTGTGGTCCAACCGCCGCCCGTTAAGTCGGCGTTTCGCTGATCAGCCTTGGTGGCGAAGATACGCACGCCGTCGATGGTCAGCGCGAAATCGGTCTGCACCATCGCCGAAGCCGACGTTTGGTTGGACATCTTCGCCATCGGGGCCTGGGTTGTGGGAGCGCTGCCCGGCTGCGCTGCCCAGCTCGCGTAACCCGCGCTCGATACCAACGCGACGATCGCGGCACTTGCCAACGCGCGTCGCACACCTGTCATTGCCGGAAATTTCAACATCGCAATTCGCTCCTTCAAGGGATGGCTCTGGGGCCAATGGCAACCGGCCGGCAGTCGCAGCTCCTGTCGCGACCTGCCGACCAGTTGCGCCTTCAACATCGCGTCGGCGTAACACCGGCGCGCTTCCGGAAAACGGGACATCACGGCCGCATCGCAGGCGATTTCCTGATCGAAACGAAAACGCGACGCGGCGAGATGGAATAGCGGATTGAACCAGTTCAGGCAGCGCAACAGCGCGGCGAGTGCGTTGATCTGCGCGTCGCCGCGCACGAGGTGCGTGCGCTCGTGGGCGAGCACGAGTTCGCGCTCGCGCGGCGTGTAGCGCGACTCGAAGTCGCTCGGCACGACGATGCGCGGGCGCAAGGCACCGACCAAAGCCGGACAACCATCGGTCGCCTGCGCACGCAAGGCGCCGTGATTGTCGGCGCTGAGTACGCCGAGGTTCTTCAGGTAGCGACGCTGCTGGCGTGCGAATACAACGACCAGCGCGAGCGCACCGGCGATCCACAACGCGAGCAGCCACGGCTGCCAGTCGAAGGACACCGCTTGCGCAACCGCGGCCTGCAGTTCGATGGTTTGTGAAGACGACGGCATGGACGACGCGACCTGCAACGCGGGAATCAACGGCCGAGCGGGGGCCGGCAACAACGTCGCCAGCGCAGCGACTGGCACGAGCAGCCATAACCGGTACGCGAATGCGGCACCGAGCCAGCGCCGAGCCGGCACGCGCATGGCCAGCACAACGGCGAGGGCGAGGCCAGCGGCCAGCGCGCCGCGACCGAGGGCTATCAGCAGATCATGCGTCATTGTCGAGCTCCTCGATCAGCCGCCTGAGTTCGGCGAGATCCTTCTTGCTCAACTTGCCCGCTTCGGAAAAATGCGCGACCAGCGGTGCAACGCGGCCACCGAACAGGCGGTCGATCAAGCCCTTGCTTTCGGTGTGCACATAGTCCTCGCGCTTGAGCCGGGCGCTGTAGAGATAGCGCTTGCCGTCGCGTGTGGCGCTGATCGCGCGCTTGCCGAGCAGGCGGTTGAGCAGGGTCTTGATCGTCGCCTCCCGCCAGTCGCTGCTGCTGGCCAACGCGGCGACCACGTCCTCTGCGCTCATCGGCACGCGACTGCGCCAGAGCACGTCCATCACCACGCTTTCGGCATCGCTGATCGGCATCGCACACTCCAATTACGACCGTAATTGATTGATAGATTACAGACGTAAATGAAGAAGTCAAGTGCCGACGCAACAGCGGCGGCGCGGTTACAATTTACGCGCCGCTACAGGAAAGCATCCATGCCATACACACCCATCCTCGCCACGCTTGGCTATGTGCTCTCGCCCGACCGCAAGCGCGTGCTGATGATCCACCGCAACATGCGCGAAGGCGATCATCATCTCGGCAAGTACAACGGCCTCGGCGGCAAGCTCGAGGCGAACGAGGATGTCGTCGCCGGCATGCGCCGCGAGATCATGGAAGAAGCAGGAATCGATTGCCTCGCCATGGACTTGCGCGGCACGATCAGCTGGCCCGGCTTCGGCAAGCACGGCGAGGACTGGTTTGGCTTCGTCTTCGTAATCACGCGCTATGCGGGCTCGCCGCTGGAGCACAACGCCGAAGGCACGCTCGAGTGGGTGGAGACGGAAAAGATTCTCGACCTGCCGCTATGGGAGGGCGACCGCCATTTCCTGCCGCTGGTGTTCGACGCCGATCCGCGCGCATTCCATGGCGTGATGCCTTATCGCGACGGCAGGATGGTGAGCTGGACAGTCAGCCGCGTCTGACCGAGTCGATGTCGGGCCCCTTCGCCGCCGACGGCGAAGGGGCGAAAGCCTCACTTCAGGTTCTTCACCGCATCGGCCACCGCGGTCGCGGTGATGTCGAAGTAGGTGAACAATTGCTCGGCCGGCGCCGACGCGCCGAAACGGTCGAGACCAACCACCGCACCATCGAGTCCGACATACTTGCGCCAGTACGCGGTTACGCCCGCCTCGACTGCGACGCGTTTGCGACACCACGACGGCAGCACGCCCTCGCGGTAGGCCAGCGGTTGACGATCGAACACCTCGGCGCACGGCATCGACACGACGCGTACGGCAACTCCCTGCTGTTCGAGCATGCGCATTGCCTCCATCGCGAGGCCGACTTCCGAACCTGTGGCGATGATGATCGCATCGAATTTCGCGCTGGCCGGGTCGCTGAGCACATAGCCGCCGAGTTCGATCAGGCCAAGCTGTTCGTCGCTGCGCGACTGGTGCGGCAGGTTCTGGCGCGAGAAGATCAGGCAATCCGGACCTTCCTTGCGTTCGATCGCTGCCTTCCACGCGACCGCGCTCTCGACCGCGTCACACGGGCGCCAGACATGGTTGTTCGGAATCAGGCGCAGCGAGGCGATATGCTCGACCGGCTGATGGGTCGGGCCGTCCTCGCCGAGGCCGATCGAGTCGTGCGTGTAGACGTGGATCGCACGCGTCGGAACCAGCGCCGACATGCGCACCGCGTTGCGTGCGTAATCGGAGAACACGAGGAAGGTGGCATCGTAAGGAATGAAGCCGCCGTACAGCGCGAGGCCATTGCTGATCGCGGTCATCCCGAACTCGCGCACGCCGTAATGCACGTAGTTGGCTTTGGCGTCGTTCGACTGGACGTCCTTCGAGCCCTTCCAGATCGTCAGGTTCGACGGCGCGAGGTCGGCCGAGCCGCCGATCAGTTCGGGCAGCAAAGGGCCGTAGGCATCGAGCGACATCTGCGAGGCCTTGCGCGAGGCGACGATCGGGCCTTCCTTCTGCAGCTTGGCGATGAATGCGTCGGCCTGCACGTGGAAATCGGGCGGCAGTTCGCCGCTGACGCGACGTTCGAACTCGGCCGCAAGCTCGGGGTACGTTTTTTTATACTTCGCGAATTTTTCGTTCCAGGTCGCCTCGCGCTCAGCCCCAGCTTTCTTGGTGTCCCAGCCCGCATAGATCTCGTCGGGCACGACGAACGGCGGATAATTCCAACCGAGCGTCTTGCGCGCGGCAGCCACTTCGTCCTTGCCCAGCGCAGCACCGTGCGCCGACTCGGTGCCCTGCTTGTTCGGCGCACCGAAGCCGATGATCGTCTTGCAGATGATCAGCGTCGGCTTGTTCTCGTTCTCCTGCGCGCTGATGATCGCGGCCTTGACCGCGTCAGCATCGTGTCCATCGATCGGACCGATCACCTGCCAGCCGTAGGCCTCAAAGCGCTTGTGCGTGTCATCGGTGAACCAACCGTGCACCTCGCCGTCGATCGAAATGCCATTGTCGTCGTAGAACGCGATGAGCTTGCCGAGCTGCCAAGTGCCGGCAAGCGAGCAGACCTCGTGCGAGATACCTTCCATGAGGCAGCCATCGCCGAGGAAAACGTAGGTGCGATTGTCGACGAGCTTGATGTCGGCCTGATTGAAGCGCGCCGCGAGTACTTTCTCGGCAAGGGCGAAACCGACTGCATTCGCGAGGCCTTGGCCCAACGGCCCGGTCGTCGTCTCGATGCCGGGAAATTCGCTCGCCTCGGGATGTCCCGCCGTCTTCGAATGCAACTGGCGGAATTTTTTCAGCTGGTCGATCGGCAGACCGTAACCGGTCAAGTGCAGCAGCGAGTAGAGCAGCATCGAGCCGTGGCCATTCGAGAGCACGAAACGATCGCGCCCCGGCCATTTCGGATTGGCCGGATTGTGCTTGAGGAAATCAACCCATAGCACCTGCGCGATGTCGGCCATGCCCATCGGCATGCCCGGATGCCCGGACTTGGCGGCTTCGACCGCGTCCATACTCAACGCACGAATTGCGTTGGCCAGCTCTTTGCGACTTGGCATTCTGTCTACCCTGGGTAAAATCATATTGTCGCGTACTTGCGCCGGCTTGTCGCGGGATTCACCTGCGGCAGGGTTTGCCCGATGTGCCGACTTCGGCCAGAATCGCCGAACATCTTGCGCGCACGCCGCGCCTCTACGGGAATTCCCATGCAACAAAACAAGGCGATTCGCCGCGAAGTGGGTGCGTTCGCGCTGATGCTGACCGGCCTCGGCTCGATCATCGGCTCGGGCTGGCTGTTCGGCGCCTGGCGCGCGGCCGGACTGGCCGGCCCGGGCGCGGTCTGGGCCTGGGTGATCGGCGCGGTCGTGATCACGACGATCGCGCTGACTTACGCCGAGCTCGGCGCGATGTTCCCCGAGTCGGGCGGCATGGTGCGCATGAGCCAGTATTCGCACGGTTCGCTGGTCGGCTTCATCGGCGCTTGGGCAAATTGGATTGCCATCGTCTCGGTGATTCCGGTCGAAGCCGAGGCTTCGGTGCAGTACATGGCCTCGTGGCCGTGGCAATGGGCGCAGGACCTGTACATGCACCTGCCCGACGGCCACGGCGAGCTGACGCCGCCTGGCATCGCGATCGCCGCCGTTCTGGTAATTGTATACTTTCTGCTGAACTACTGGAGCGTGAAGCTGTTCGCGCGCTCGAACAGCGCGATCACCGTGTTCAAGCTCGTCGTGCCCGCGCTTACCGGCGTCGCCCTGATCGCCAGCGGCTTTCACTCTGAGAACTTCAGCGTCGGCATCGACGGCAGCGGCCATACGATCGACTTCGCCGCCGTGCTGACCGCGGTCGCGACCGCCGGCATCGTGTTCAGCTTCAATGGCTTCCAGAGCCCGGTCAACCTCGCCGGCGAGGCGCGCAATCCGGAGCGCAGCATTCCGTTCGCGATCTTCGGCTCGATCGCGCTGGCGACAGTCGTCTACCTGTTGCTGCAGATCGCCTATCTCGGCTCGGTGCCGCCCGATCTGCTCGCCAAAGCCGGCTGGAAGGGCATCGATTTCCGCTCGCCGTTCGCCGAACTCGCGTTGCTTGTCAATCTCAACTGGCTGGCGATGCTGCTCTACGCCGATGCCTTCATCAGCCCGAGCGGCACCGGCATCACCTACACCGCGACGACCGCGCGCATGCTTTTCGGCATGCAGAAGAACGGCACGATGCCCGAGGCGTTCGGTCGCGTGCATCCGGTCTGGGGCATCCCGCGCGCTGCGATGTGGTTCAACCTCGGCGTGTCCTACCTGTTCCTGTTCTTCTTCCGCGGCTGGGGTACGCTCGCGGCGGTGATCTCGGTGGCGACGATCATCTCGTACATGACCGGCCCGGTCAGCGCGATGACCCTGCGCCGCACCGCGCCGGAACTGCACCGGCCGCTGCACATGTCGGCGCTGCCGATCTTCGCCCTGCTCGCATTCGTGTTCTCGACCGAACTGCTGTACTGGGCGAAGTGGCCGCTGACCGGCGAGATCATCCTGCTCATCGTGGTCGCGCTGCCGTGGTATTTCTACTACCAGGCGAAAAACGGCTGGCGCGATTTCCGCCGCCAGCTCGACGGCGCATGGTGGCTGATCTGCTACCTGCCCGCGATCGCGCTCGTCTCCTGGGGCGGCAGCACGCGCTTCGGTGGCCACGGCTACCTGCCCTACGGCTGGGACCTCGTCGTCGTCGCGCTCGTCGGCGCCGCATTCTACTTCTGGGGTCTCAAGTGCGGCTGGCGTACACCCGACGTCGAGCAGAACAGCGCTCAGGCGGCACGCGATAGGGCTGCGCCTGAAGCACTGACGGCGACGACTGCTTCCGCCGGCTAAGGTTGTGCCGCGAGCAGGAGATCCTCGCCCGCTCGATAGGCGTGTAATTTGCAAACATTGAAGTCGCGGTACACGACGCTGCGTCCATCCGCGAAACCGATGCGCAGATCGCGCCGGCAGTTGCCGTCGCCCATGCGCACCACAACGGTGGTGGTATTGCCGGCGTCCCCGAAAGGCTGGCTTCTAATCGGCGCCGGACGAAAGCGATCGCTGCCGCGCCCGGCAATCTCGAACGAAGTGATGCGGCTTGGCGTGGCGACGAGATCGAGGTAGTAGGCGACGTCAGCCAGAGCGACGTTCGACAGCCCAGCGAGCAACGCGGCGAGAAAAAACTTGTGCATGACCTGCTCCGATTCGTGGACGGAAGGCGGAATTGCGGCAAGCCGAACCCGTCGGCATCGTTCGATGCCGTTTTTTCTGCAGACGAGTGACTGCCGCCAGATCAGATGCCGTGACGGTGAAATTGGTTGCCATGTTTCGGCTTCAGCGAAGCCCTAGTCGGGATGAATCGAAATAGCGAATGCCGATGGTTTCGGCGTCGGACCGGACTCAGTGCAGTGTTTGCACCGATTCGTCCGATCGCTTCGTCGCAAACGGATACAGCGGTGGCAGCGCTGACTGCGTTTTCCCTGCGGGCGTCACAATGAAGGCAAGGCCGTCGCGGAATGCCGCAGCGACACGAGCACCATCGCACGGTTGCGGGTTCGCCGCATAGAGATGGCGCTCAACTTCGATCGAGGCGGCACGCTGCGTTGCATCGAGCGTATGCGCGAGTTCGCCAAGCGTGCGCGCGTCACTGCCTTCAGCGTGCGCCCAGGCGATCAATGCGCGTGCGATCGCCGGCGCGTCGCTGCGCTTGCATGCACCGATGAAAGCCGAGCGAGCCGTGCTCGCGTTCGCGCCGGCGCGTACATCCGATGTGGGGACCGGCCCCGCATCGGCCGCCAGGCGCCGCCGTGCCACGACCGAAGCCGACCATGCCACCACGGTCAGCAACCAAAGGCCGGCCGCGACCAGCGCGAGGTTGCGCCACGGTGCCCCGGCACCGCTTCCGGGCTCTGCCTTCGGCGAAACCGGCGCAGTCGTCGGCGCAATACTTTGTATATTTGTGGAATTTGTCGCCGGAGACGCCGCGGACGTGGCAGCGCCAGCGGCAACGGCGACATTGACGGCCTGCGCAGCCACGTCGGCGCTTGCGGCACGATCATGCGCGACATCCCACCAGGCGAGGCTCAGCGCCGGCAGCGTCAGCGTGCCGGCACGGTTGGGCACGATCGCGAACTTGCGCGTGCGCTCGCCGTATTGCCAGGCGCCGTCGTCGCGGTTGACCGTGGTTTCCTTGTCGGGATAGACGTCGGCGCCCTCGATCTTCGGCAGTTTCAGTTCGGGCAACTGTTCGAAGCCAAGTCCCTGCGCCTTCAAATGCAAGGTCAACGTCAACGGCTCGCCGACGCGCGCCTGCGTGCTCGCATCGATGCCGTCCGCGCTCAGAGTGAGCGATTGCGCGGGCAGCCAAGCGTCGCTGCCCGAGTTCGCGGGACGCGGGCGCACCTGCAGCGTCGCACCGGGCACGCGCGCGGTGACACTGCGACCACGCGTGAAGAAGCTATTGACGTCGTTCGGGTTGACCGCGTGGCCACGAAACAGGATCGGCTCGATCGCGGCCGCTCCACTTTTCTCCACCGTCAGCGCGTAGTGGCGTTCGAGCACGCGGTAGCGACGACCTTCCACATCCGCGGTGTAGCTCGCGTCCTGGCCGAGCTTGCGCGCGTTGATGCCGTCGCCATGCGGATCCTCAAGGTTGCCGTCGGTCAGGTTGAGCGCGAAGAAAAGCTTGACCGTGACGCGCACTTGCTGCTGCACATAAGGTGACTTCGGCTCGACTTCGAGGTCGAGGAACAGGTCATCGCCGGCCTTGCCCGACGTGGAGCTCGCGGGGCTGACCGTCAGCGTCAACGGTTGCGTCTGCGCGCCGGCGACGGCTAGGGCCGGAATCGTCAGCGTCCCAGCATGCTTGGGTTCGAGCCCGACGGCCCAAAGCAGCTTGGAGCTGGCCGCGCCGTTGACGATGTTCATCGACGTCGAGCTCTGCGTGCCGAGCAGGGTGAAGTCCTGCTGCAGCACGTTGAAGTCAGGCTGTGCCGCGCCGGCGTTGTCGCTGACCTCGACGTTGAGCGTGACCGTCTCGCCGAGCTGCATGCTGTTGCGATCGAGCCACGCGCGCACCTGGGCGGCGTGGGCGTTGATGCCGGTGAGCAGCGCGAACAGCATCGCCACGATTCGCGCTGCTTTGCTCGACATGATTTTCTTCATTGCGATTCGTCCTGCGCCGCGCCTTGCTGGCGGCGTTGATGTTCGAGCTGGAACTTGCGCCGCAGCAGGCCGCCCGGATCGTCGGGCACGCGCTGCAGCCATTGCTCGACGGCCTGGTCCTTTTCGCTGCGCGCTTCGCCTTCACGCGCGCCGAGGCGTACGGGCTGCGGGTTCTTGCCGTCGTCGGCCTTCTGGTCCAACGCCTTGTCGATGCTCTGCTGGAATTTCTCCTGCGACTCCTTGCCGGCCTCGCTGCCTTGTGCAGGCGTGTTCTTTTCCGCGCCGGGCTTGTCGCGTCCGTTCGCGGACTTGTCCTGTTGCTGCGAATCCTGCGGCTTGCCGTCTTGCTCGCTGCTGCCCTTGTCGTCCTTGCCCTGATCCTTCGACTCTTTCTTCTCGCCGCTGTCGTCACCTTGCTGATCGCCCTTGCCGTCCTTCGAATCCTTCGAGTCCTGCGGCTGGTCGTTGCCCGGCTGTTGTTGCTTGTTGCCCTGATGGTCCTGCGAACCTTTCTGCTGCTGATCCTGTTTCTGCTGTTGTTGCTTCTTGAGGAAATCCTCGACTGCCTTCTTGTTCGCCTTGGCGTCGTCCATGTCCGGCGCATGCTTGAGCGCTTCGTCATAGGCGGCGATTGCCTCGGGAAGCTTGCCTTGCTTCGCCAGCGCGTTGCCGCGGTTGTACGACACGTCGGCGGAATCCTTCTGCGCGGCGGCCGCGGCGAAATCCGTCGTCGCCGCGACAAAGTCGCCCGCGCGATACGCCGCGCTGCCACGCAACTCGGGATTCTTGGCCAACGCCTGCGCTTCTTTCGCATTGCCCGCGTCGAGCTGCGTTTGCGCCTGCTGGTCGGCGCGCTGCCACAAGTCGGTCCACACGTTCGCTTCGGCGCGCTGCGGTTGCGCGAGCAATACAAGCGGCAGCAGCACCAGCCAGCCGCGACGAAAACCGAGCGCGGCAAGCGGCAGCAGCGCGAGCAGCAGCCACGGCCCGCGATCGAGGAAGCGCGCGCTCTGCACTTCGACGCCGGCCGCATCCTTCGCCGCTTCGCTGCCCGATGCGAGCACACCGAGCAGCGCATCGAGATCACCCGCGTCGTTGCGATATTCTGCGTAGCGTCCGCCGCCCGCCTGCGCGAGCGCGGCCAGCGCCGGGCCGTCGAGCTTGGGCAGCACGATGTTTCCGGTCCTGTCCTTGAGGAAGCCGCCGTCGCCGAGCGCGATCGGGGCACCTTGCGCGCTGCCGATGCCGAGCACCGACACGTGCATGCCGGCGCTGCGCGCACGCGCGGCCGCTGCATCGGCGCCGTCGCCCACACCGTCGGCGAGCAAGACGATTTCGCCTTCGCGCAGGCCGGCCTGATGGATCAGCTTGACGCCAAGGTCGATGGCACGGCCGGTGTCGTTGCCCGGCGCCGGCATCACCGACGGATCGAGCGAATCGACGAGGCTGGCGACCGTGTTCGCATCGTCGGTCAGCGGCGCGACGACGAAGGCATCGCCGGCGTAGGCGATCAGCGCTACCTGCGCATCGCCCGAGCGTTTCAAGATGTCGGCGATCTTGTAACGCGCGCGCTCGAAACGGCTCGGCTTCACGTCCTGCGCGGCCATCGTGGCCGACAACTCGAGCGCGATCACGCGCGCGGCCTGGTTCTTGTACAGCGGCTGCGGCAGGCGCTCCCATGCCGGCCCCGCGAGCGCGAGGCTTGCGATCACAAGCGCGGCGAGCGCAAGCCACACCGGCCCACGCGCAGGCGCCGCGTCCGCATTGCGCACGAGCAGATGTTCGAGCAGATGCGCGTCGACCGCGCCACGCCACGCCTGCGCGTCGCCGGCCGCCGACTTCAGCACGCGCCAGAGCAGCGGCAGCGCGAACAGCAACAGCAGCCACGCCGGGCGCAGGAAGTGGAAATCGTGCAGCGCGTTCACGAGGCGGCCTCGCGGGTACGCGCGAGGCGCGGTTGGCGCAGCGACGCAGCAAGCGGCGCGAATGCGCCGAGTAACGCGAGCAACACCGCGGCGCCCAGCGGCCAGAAAAACCACTCGTCGATCGGACGGAACTGCTGGCCCTTGTCGACGCCGGGTTCGAGCTTGTCGATGTCGCGATAGATCTGCGCAAGCTCTGCCGTGTCGCGCGCGCGGAAGTAACGCCCGCCGGTTTTTTCCGCCATGTCTGCGAGCATCTTCTCGTCGATCTCGGCCGAAGGATTAACCACGCGACTGCCGAAGAAACCGTCATTGATGCGCATCGCCTCGGCGCCGATGCCGATGGTATAGATTTTCACTTTTTCCGCGACCGCGAGATCGATCGCCTTGGCTGGGTCGAGCTCGCCCGCGTCGTTGACACCGTCGGTGAGCAGAATCGCAACGCGCCGATCCTCCGGACGCTCGCGCAGGCGCTTGACCGCGAGCCCGACCGCGTCGCCTATCGCCGTCTCGCGACCCGGCAGGCCGACCGCCGACTCGGCGAGCTGCTTGCCGACCGTGCCGCGATCGAAGGTCAGCGGCGTGAGCAGATAAGCCTGGCTGCCGAACACGATCAGGCCGAGACGATCGCCGACGCGGCGCTTGATGAAATCCCCCGCGATCGCCTTGACCGCGCCGTAGCGCGTGACCTCCTGACCGCCGATGCGCATGTCGGGCGTATCCATGCTGCCCGAGGCGTCGACCATCAGCATCAGATCGCGGCCGCTGCGTTCGAGATCGATCGGCTCGCCGATCCACTGCGGCCGCGCTGCCGCGGCGACGAGCAGCACCCATACGAGCCATGCGAGCCAGCGCTTCCATGGCGCGACCGGATTCGCGCCACCGGCGAGATCGAAATCGGAGAGCGCGATCGGCAGGCGCAGCGCGGTGCCCACCTCGGCCAATGCCGGCTTCAGCGTGCGCGCGACGAGCCACGGCAACGGCAGCAGCACGAACAGCCAGGGCCACGCGAACTCAAACATGCACGACCTCTTTCTCGCAGAATCTGTGCACTGTCCGACGCGTAAGCGCGACCAGCGCCGGCGCATCGAACTCGGCCTGCGCGCGATAGGGGGCCTCAATCAGAGCGCGACCGACACCTTTGGAAAACTCCTCGCCGCCGAGTCGGGCGTCGAGATGCGCAAGCCATGCTTCACCTGCGAGCGTGGCTGCGGATGGCGTCGCGTGCATCGCGAGACGGCGCAGGAAGGCGGACAGCGTCGCCGCGAGCGCAGGCGGATCCAATTGCGACGCCGACGCGGTGCGTTCGAACTCCGCCAGCAGCGCACGACGACGCAGCCGGCGTTGCCGCCTCCGGTAAAAGTACCGAAGCAAAAAAATGCACAATGTGATCGCGAGGATCGCGAGCAGCCACCAGCCCGGCGCGGGCGGCCACCACGACGGCGGCGCAGGCAGGTGGATATCGCGCAGCTCGGGGCCTTGTGTGGCGGCGGCCTGCAGCATCTCAACCCGCCCTCTTCTTACGTGCATCGAGACCGAGCAGGCTGCGCAATGCGGCTTCCGGCTCCGCCGAGGTATCGAGCACCGTCGAATTCAGCGCACGACGCTTGAGCATGGCGAGGAAGCCGCCACGCTGCTCCTCGAACCACGCCGGCCAGCGCGCACGCGTTTGCTGTGCGGAGAAATCGATCAGCACCGGCCCGCCTTCGCCCTGCAACGCATAGCGTGCCGGCGGCGGCGCGACGTGTTCGAGCGGATCACTCAGGATCACCGCGGCGACATCGCAATGCTCGGCGAGCATGGTCAACGCGGGCTCCGCGGCTTCGTCACAATCGAAACCATCGGTGAAGAGGATGACCTGGGTGCCGGGATGCCCGAGGCGCCGCGCACGTTGCAGCGCCTGCGAAAGCGGAACGGAGTCTTTCGCGCCGCGCGTGATCGCGTCCCACTCGACGAACGCACGCAGGCAGCGCAGTGCACCGCGCACGCCGCCGCCGGGTTTCACTTCCGCGTTAAGGCCGGGTCCATAGCCGATCGCGCCGATGCGATCGCCCGACAGCGCGGTCGCCCAGGCAAGCAACGCCGCCGCGCGCGCGGCCTGCACCGACTTGAAGCGCAAGCGCGTGCCAAAGCGCATCGACGGGTTGCAGTTCAGCACGACAAGCACGCTGCGCTCACGCTCCTCGGTGAACAGCTTGGTGTGTGGCCGCCCAGTGCGCGCGGTGACGCGCCAGTCCATCTGGCGGATATCGTCGCCGGGCTGGTAGGCGCGCGATTCGGCGTAGTCGACGCCGCGGCCGCGAAAGCGCGAAGCGTGCACGGCCGCATGGCTGCCGGCGACACGCTGCGCGCGCTGCGCGAGGCGCGCAGCGCGCAGGCGCATGGCGAGGAGGTCGTCGAGCTGGACTTGAATGGCGTTGTTCATTGACAAAAAGCTTTTGATTTTCTTCGCACACCGCGAGAAGGTGCTAAAGGGCGGATACGGGTGCGGGATCTACGCCGGCGTTGCCGCGACCGAACCCTCATCCTGCGCTTTCGCCCATCTTCTGCCGATGCGAGAAGGAAAATCAGGGCAACGGCACGCGGTCGAGTAGCGCCGAAACGACGCGCTCCGGCGTCACGCCTTCGGCCTCGGCCTCATAGCTCAGCAAGATGCGATGGCGCAGCACGTCGGTCGCGACCGCGTGCACGTCCTCGGGCGAGACGAAATCGCGGCCGGCGAGCCAGGCGTGCGCGCGTGCGCAGCGGTCGAGCGCGATCGTGCCGCGCGGGCTGGCGCCATAGGCGATCCAGCGCGCCAGATCATTGCCGTAGGCCTTCGGCGTGCGCGAGCCGAGCACGAGCTGGACGATGTATTCCTCGAGCGCAGGCGCTAAGTGCAGATTCAGCACCTCGGCACGCGCGGAAAAGATCTGCGCCTGGTTGAGCAGACGTTGCGGCACGATCGTTTCACGCAGCGTCTCACGCGCACGTTCGCGCGCGAGCTTGAGGATCGCCGCCTCTGAAGCGCCGTCGGGATAGCCGATGCGCACATGCATGAGGAAGCGGTCGAGTTGCGCCTCGGGCAACGGATACGTGCCCTCCTGCTCGATCGGGTTCTGCGTCGCCATGACAAGAAACAGCCGTGGCAGCGGATACGTGGTGCGGCCGACCGTGACCTGGCGCTCGCCCATCGCCTCGAGCAGCGCCGACTGCACCTTGGCCGGCGCGCGGTTGACCTCGTCGGCGAGCAGCAGGTTGTGGAAGATCGGGCCTTTCTGGAATTCGAAACTCGCCGTCTGCGGGCGATAAATCTCGGTGCCGGTCAAATCGGCCGGCAGCAGGTCCGGGGTGAACTGGATGCGGTGGAAATCGCCTTCGATGCGTGCGGCGAGTTCCTTGACCGCGAGCGTCTTGGCGAGACCCGGCGCGCCCTCGACGAGCAGATGGCCGTCGGCGAGCAGCGCGATGAGCAGGCGGTCGACGAGCGCGCTCTGACCGATGATGCAGGTAGAAAGCTCATCGCGCAGGTCGTGAAAGGCCGCGGTAAGGGTCGGGGCCGGGGAGTTGTCAGGCATGTCCATGTCGGAATCGTGAGGAGCGGCGAATATATCGCGTCCTCGGACAGCGCGACCGTGCCAAAGGTTTCCCTGAAGCCGTGCCTCAATGCCCATTCTTGCAGAATAAAAAGGGCTGCATCGAGCAGCCCTTTTTTTCGAAGCCTTGATTCAACGTCAAGGGAATGTAGCGGTACAGGTGGATGCACCGGAAATCGGAACCGTTGCCGACGTCCCGGAGCCGCTACAACCATTCGACCACGTGACACCTGCGGTGGAGGTAGCCACCATGGTTTGAGTCACCGTCGTCGCGATCGCCCATGGCCCGCAGGTTTGCGTGCTACTAGCGCTGTTGACCGAGCATGCCGGCGGAGGCGACAACGGGGAGCCCGTCCACGTAACCGTGGCGCTGCTCGTCGCGGGTCCCGTGATCACGGTGACGGTAAGCGAATTCCCCGAACCAGGCGATCCGCTCGAAGAACAGCCTCCGCTATTCAGACAGGCGCCTTGAAGATTCACAGTAGCGGTCGGTGAGCCCGTCGCGGTCGTGAAGGTGCAACTGCCGGAGCCAGGGGCGGTGGTGGCGCTATCGCTGTCCAGACTTGCCGTGATCACCGCTTGAGTACTGCCGTCTGCTCCCGTCACGCCGGGACCCGAGGCCACTCCCACGGTGTTGCCCGTACAACTTTGAACGGTCAGCTGCACACCTGGGACAGGAACGCCATTGCCGGAAAGCAAGGTTAATGTAACCGTGCCTCCGGTGCCAGGCAGCGCAGAAGGCTTCGCTTTCAGGATAAGGTCTCCACTGGCCGTGATCGGAATTGCCACGGAAGCCGTGCTGCCGGCGCTGTAACCCGCAGCGACAAAGGTCACTGTCGGCGTACCCGACGAGCCGCTGCCGCCGCCACTGCTGGACGAGCCGGCAATGCCCTGTGTGGAAACATTGGCGACAACGCAGCCGTCCGCACCGGTGACGTTCTCGGTCCAGCCCGATCCGGCAACGCCGTCGACTTCACCCGAGCCGACTCCAAGGTCGGTGAAGTTGAACCTGAAGCGCAGGCCAGGAACCGGAACATGCTGGGCGTCGGTAACGCACACGTTCACAGCCACCGTCGTGTTGCCTGCGATCGGATTCGGGCTAGCGCTGACGATCAGATCCGCCACCGCGGGATACGTGGTCATGATCGCATCGGTGACGAGGCGCGTGGTCGGATTGCCGTTGCTGTCCTTGAATGCCGTATCCGGACCCGTGCCCTGCGCCCAGATGACGACGCCGCGGTTGAGCATGGACGACGGATAGTTGAGCTTCGTCGTCGCCGTTCCGGTTACGGTTGCCGCGCCGGAACTATCGGTCGCTACAGGCGAATTGATGTTGCCGATCGTGGCGCGGCCGATCACGTACGGCAGCGGATCCGAGAGCACGCTGGCGCCGGTCGTGTCGTTGCGGTTGAACGGGAACAGGGTGAACAACTGCGTATTGCTGGCGATACCGCTGATCTGCAGCGCACTCTCAAGATCGTCGTTGCCCGCAGCAACACCATGCCATTGCTTGCCGAAGACGACCAGCGTATCGCCCGGGCCCGCGCCACCGCCCGCGGTCTTGAACTGGCCGTCAGGCGAGCTGAAATACAACGTGCCCGGTTGCGGGTTGCCCAAGGTTCCGCAGATCTGGAATGCCCCCAGCCCGTTGCAGGTCGAGGTGAAATCGGGTGCCTGCGGCGTGTCGATCAGGCCGAAGCGGATCTCGGTGCCCGGGAGAACCGGGTTGCCCTGACGGTCGGTCGCGATCGCGCTGACCGTGAGGCTGTAGGTGGCGTCTGGATTCGTGGTCGTCGTTCCACCACTGCTGCCGCTGGTGGACGTCGACGATGTGATGCCATTGACCGCGATTGCGTTGACCATCGGCGAAGTGATCGTGATGCTGTACAGCTGCCCGTCGGAGACGACCACGGTCGTGGTCGCCGTGATCGGAAGGGTGACACCGTTGCCGGCATCACCGTCGTACGCATCGACCGTCGCACGGATCTGCACCGGACCTTGCGTGTGTCCGGCGAACAGGTAGACGCTGGCGCCGGCAGCACCGGTGGCAGTCAGCACCGAGGAACCAATTTGCGGCCAGCCACTGTTGCTGAGGCCGAACAGTTGTGCATCGGTGCCACTCGGCCCGACGATGTCGAAGCGGATATTGTCGACGCCCGGATTGGGAATCGCAGGCGTGCCATAGATGTTGGTCACCGTCGCGGTGATGAGCTTGCTCTGCGGTCCATTCGAATCCTTGACGTAGACACCGCCGGCTGCTTGCGACAAGGTAAGCGCGGTCGGCAGATTGGCGCCCGGCGGGGTCACCACGTTCACATTGAGCTGCGAGGAGATCGTGCGGTTCGTCTCCGGATCGAGCGCGGTGATCGTCAACGTCGCCGGACCGGTCGTAGCCTGAGAATGGACGAAGATCGTGGCGATGCCGGCCGTGACCTTCACCGGACCGCTGCCTAGTTCGGTGAGGAATTCGTTGCCTTCCGCGGTGGGCGGCGTCTTGGCCTCTCCGGTCCACGGCGTCGTGGGATCATCGAGCGTCGAGAACGCGAGCGATCCCACCGGCGAGGTGGCGACGCTGATCGTGCCGTTGAGCAACTGCCCGGTGATCAGGCCACGCCATTCAACCGTGAGTTCGGCCATGTAGGGCGAGCCGAAATACGGGGCTGCGCCCACGAGGTTCTGCGGCAGCGTGACCGACGACGGCGAAATCTTCAGGCTCGGATTGTTGCCGTCGCCTTGGACCACCGTGATCGGGACCTTGGAGACGACCGTGTTCGGATAACCGTTGGCTGGCGGCAACGAAATCGAGACCGTCGCCGTACCCGGCGTATTGCCGGCGATGAAGACGAACGAGGCGACACCGCCGACGAGCGGACTCGTGCTGCCGCTCGCGGTACCGCTTGCGCCGACGCCGGCGACGGCGCCGATCGTCGGCGGCGACACCGTCGCGCTGATGACCGTGCCATCGGTCTCTGGCGCGCCGTTACGGCGCGTGACCGTCACGGTCAGCGTCGCGGTCGAATTGGTGCCCACCGAAGTCGAGGACACAGCGATCTTCACGCTGTCCGCCGAAGGCGGTCCAAACGCGGAAGCGCGAACGAGTCCGCTGCCGGCGATAACGAACAGAGAGCCGAACAGCAGGGTGAGGAATCGAATCGGCGCTTTCATGATGACGTCTCCGGTACTGCTATGACGATTTGCTTGGGGCAGATGGATAAAAACGGGATTTCGAATCGGAATGGACTCGAAACTGATTGGGCTACCTCAGATTCTCATCGAGAATCTTGGGCGTGACGAAGATCAGCAGCTCTGCCTTCTGGTTCGACTTCTTAACGTTGCGGAAGAACGCACCGAGGCCGGGCAGGTCGCCCAGGAACGGCACCTTGGTCACGCTGTCCTGCTTGTCAAATTCGTAGACACCGCCGAGCACGACGGTCTGGCCGTTGTCGACCAGCACCGAGGTGGTCATCTCGCGCTTGTCGATGATCGGATAGGAACCGGTGGCATTCGTGTAGTAACTGTTCAACGCATCCTTCTTCACCTCGAGAACGAGGAACACGCGGCCGTCGGCGGTGATGTTCGGCGTCACTTTGAGAGCGAGCGCCGCCTCCTTGAACGCGACGGTCGGCAACGCCCCGCCGCCTGCCGCCGAGGTGATCGTCGAATAGGGAATTTCCTGACCCTGGGTGATGTTCGCTTCCTTCTGGTTCGCGGTGACGACTCGCGGGCTCGAGATCAGTTCGCTGCGGCCCTCGGTCTGGCCGGCCGACAATTCCAGATCGAGCAGCACATTTGCGCCGAGCACGGATAACCCGATACTGCCCGCATTGGTCGTGCTCGTCGGCAGGTTGACGTTGAGACGATCGCCTAGATTGGTAGCGCCTGTCGAGCTGCCGCCGGTCACGCCCGGCGGCAGGACCGGAAACGGATCGCCCGTGGCCAATCGGTTGGCTAGGGCCTGATTGGTCATGTACTGCGAACCGTTGAGATTGCCGCTGGTCGAGACCACGCTGCTGCCGACCGTGGTCGCACCGCTGATGCCGAACTTGGCACCGAGCTCGCGCGCGAAATTGTCGGCGGCGACGACGACGCGCGCTTCGATCAGCACCTGCTGCACCGGCTTGTCGAGCTTGGCCACGAGCTCGCGTATCGCCCGCACCTTGTCGGGCGTGTCGACGACGAGCAGAGTGTTGGTGCGGTCGTCGGCGGACACGCGGCCACGCTCGGAAAGGAAGCCACTTGTGATTGCCTGACCGCTGCTGCCGCCGGTACCCTGCTTGGATTTCTGTGTCAGCAAGTCCGCAATATCCTTGGCTTGGCCATAGCTGATCGGAATGTATTCGGTGACCGTCTCGCTGACCTGCTCGAGCTTGAGCCTAGCGTCGGCCATTGCCTGTTCGCGATCGGCGATTTCCTTCTGCGGTGCTACCCAGACCACATTGCCGTTCCTGCGCTTGTCGAGTCCCTTGGACTGCAGCACGATGTCAAGCGCCTGGTCCCATGGCACGTTGTTGAGGCGCAGGGTGACGTTGCCGGTAACGCTGTCGGCAACGACGATGTTGAGTTCGGATTCCTGCGCGATCAGCTGCAACACCGCACGCGTGGGGATGTCCTGGAAATCGAAGGTGACCCGCTTGCCGGAATACACCGGGGGCGCGTTCGGGTCTCTCTTCTCCTTCTCCTTGGCCGGCGCAACTTCGACGATGTACTGGTTACCGGTCTGATAGGCGAGCTGCTCGAACGGCGCCTTGGCCGTGATGTCCATGTGCGCGCCGCCACCCTTGCTGTGCGTCTCGATGAACTGCACGGGTGTCGCGAAATCGAGCACGTCCAGGCGCTGGGCGAGCTGAGAAGGCAAGCGCGCGTTGTAGACGTCGAGCGAAATCTTGTCGCCCTGGCGCTTCAGGTCCGCGCTGGACCCTTCACCGGAAAAGGTGATGATGATGCGGCCCTCACCGTTCTTGCCGCGCCGGAAGTCAATGTTGGAAACCTCCTGCACCGCAGCGCCGACGGCCTTGGTCTGGTCGCCCGCGGCGATCACCGCGGCAGCGTTGGCAGCGTTGCCGTTGTTGACCACGAGGACGAAATTGTTGCCATCGGCGTGCGTCTCATAGGTGGAAACGCGATACAGATCGACCACGACGCGCGTACGCCCGGCCGCCTCGGCGACGTTGATGGCGCTGGCCGCGCCGCTGCCAACTTCGATATGCCGCTGGCTCGCAGTCGAACGCGTGTCGGGAATGTCGAGCGCGATGCGTGGCGGCGTCTCCGTGGTGAAGGCGCGAACCCCGGACGCGGGGCTGGCCAGCTTCAGCGTGACCTGCACGCGCCCGCCCGCCAATGGGGCATAGCTGACGTCCTGCAATACGTTTTCGGCATGCGCCGCCGCTGCCGCGACGAACGAGGCCAGCAGCACGCAGAGTGCTGCGCCGAATCGTTGCGCGGCGGTCCGCCGGATTGCGCCCGCGATGGTCCACTTCATGGTCTTCCCCGATCCGATGTTCGTTTCGCCAAACTTCACCGCGCCAACCGCAATCTGGCGCGTCATTTCGTACTGATTTCAATCGACGCCGGCCGCTCCATCCAGCCGCCGTTGCCGTTGCTCACCAATTCGACCAATTCAAGGCTGTCCGCGTGGATCGCCCTGATCTTGCCGTTGTTCTGACCGAGATAGTTTCCCGGCTTGACGCGCGACACCGTCCCTTCCGGATCGCGGATCAGTGCGACCATGGCCGGACCAGTATTGATGGTGCCCACCATCTTCAGGCTGTCGAGCGCAAACTCCTCGAGCTTTTCCTTCGGGTGCGGATCGGGCACGGCATTCTTCGCATCTTCCTCTGCTTTCTGCTCGGCGAGGCTCGGCGCGAATGGATCGCGCTGCGTCTGCGCCTTGTATTCGAATGTCTCGAACGTTTTGAGCACCGGCAGCGGCGGCAACGGACCGCCCGGCAGGTTCTTCTCGTCCGCGACCCACTTGTGCAGATCCTCAGTACCCTTCAAGCAGCCGCCGAGCAACAGCAGGGCGACGAGCAGGCCGCAACGCAGCATGGTTTGCATCGATCCCGTGCTCATTTGCCCGCCTTTGCCGCCGGCGCATTCGGCGCTCCCGGCTTCTTCGGCGCGGCCGCATCGGCCTCGTCCTCATCGACGTAACGATAGGTCTTCACCGTGCCCTCGAGCGTAAGCTGACTCGGTGCCTTGCCTGCGGCGGGCGCAGACGGCTTCAGCGAAACGTCGTGCATTGTCAGGATGACGACTCGCGGCAGTCTTGCGACCTCGCTGATGAAAGTCCCGAACTGGTGATAATTGCCAAGCATGCGCAACTTGATCGGCTTTTCAGCGTAAAAACCTTCTTGGATCGCTTCCGGTCCGGGCTCGAACAGTTGCGTTTCCAATCCGGCCGACAATGCCGCTTGCGACACATCGACCAGCAGTTCGGGCATTTCCGTTTTGCTCGGCAGCTGGCGCAGCAACTGGCGCAGGATCTCGCGCATGTCGTCGAGCTGGGTCTTCAGCCTCTCCAGATTGACGACCTTGAGTTGCTTGTCGTGAAAATCCTTCTTGAGGTCGATTTCCTGCTTCTGCTTCTGCACCAACGTGTCCGACTGGTCGCTGATCGACCACCACCAACCGAGGCCCAACAGGATGATGAAGATGAGAACGCAGGCCGCATACTTGATCCAGTCTGGCCAAGCACCGACGTTGTTGCGATCGAGATTGCGCAGATCCGAAAGCTTCATGGCGCCCTCCCCGCCGGCACGGCAGCGGGCTTGGCGGCGGGCGGCGCATCCGGCTTGGCCGGCGTGTTGCCAGGCGCAGCTGCGTTCGGCTGCTGTTCGGCCGAGCGCAACTTGACCGAGAGACCGAACTCATAGCGATTGCGCTTGTCGCTGCCCTTGATTTCGGTCTTCTTCAGATCCGAGCGCTGCATCCAGTTCGATGCATCGAGATTGCGCATGTAGTTGGCCACATCGCCGTTCGCCTGGGCCACGCCCTCAAGCGCGAGCTGGTCGCCGGTCTGCTTGATCGAAGCCAGACGAACGCCGTCCGGTATCGTCCGGACCAGTTCGTCGAACAGGTGCACCATCTGCGAACGGCTCGCCTGCAGCTGCTCGATGATCTGCTTGCGCGCGAGCAACTTGGCCTTGGTCGTCTCCAGATCCTTGATCTCTTTCAGCTTGCCTTCGAGCTGCTGGATCTCCGTGCGCAGATAGCCGTTGCGGCCTTCCTGGTCGTCGATGCGCTGGTTCATCCACCAGCCCCAGACAAGCCACGCAAGCACCGCCGAAACGGCGGCGGCAGCGAGCATGAGATAGAAGTCCCGCTCGCGCTGACGGCGCCGCTCCGCGCGCCAGGGAAGTAGATTGATATTGGCCATTAGTCGAAGCTCCGCATGGCCAGGCCCGCGGCGATCATCAGCATCGGCGCATCCTGTCTGAGCACCGCCGCCTGACTCTGCAGGCGCGGCGACAGTGACATGTTGGCGAGCGGATTGGCGATGATGCACGGCACATCGAGCTGCTGCAAAATCTTCGCGCCGATGTCGGGCACGAGTGCGCAACCGCCGGCAAGCACGATCTGATCCACCCGCGTGTAGTCACTGCCGGCGTAGAAGAACTGCAGCAGTCGGCTGATCTGCTGCACGATCGCTTCCTTGAACGGCTCGAGCACTTCGACTTCGTAGGATTCGGGCAGGCCGCCTTGACGCTTGGCGGCGCCAGCCTCCTCGTACGACAGGCCGTAGCGCCGCATCACCTCTTCGGTGAGCTGCTTGCCACCGAACACCTGTTCGCGCGAATAGATGGTGCGCTGATTCTTCAGCACGATCAGCGTGGTCATCGTCGCGCCGATGTCGACGACCGCAACGACGGCGTCCGACGGCACGGTAAGCTGATCGGCGATCAGCTTGCATGCGTTCTCCATCGCGAACGCTTCGACGTCGATGACCTTTGCGGTCAGTCCAGCGAGCTCGAGTGCGGACACGCGCAAATCGACGTTCTCGAGACGCGAGGCGGCAATGAGGACATTCACGCTGCCCGGAGCATCCTTCACCGGCCCCAGCACTTCGAAGTCGAGGCTCACTTCCTCGATCGGATAGGGGATGTACTGGTTGGCCTCGACCTGGATCTGTTCCTCCAGCGCATCCTCATCCAGCTCGGCGGGCATCGTGATGACCTTGGTAATCACTGAAGAACCGGCGACTGCCGAAGCCGCGAGCTTGAGTTTCGAGCCCGAGCGCGCTAGCGCGCGGCGCAGCGCCTCGCCAACCGGCTCTACCGCGACGATGTTCTTTTCGACGACAGAGTTTGGCGGCAATGGCTCGACCGCGTAGTGTTCGATGCGATAGCGCCCGCCGGATCGGCTCAGTTGCAGCAATTTCACTGCAGACGAGCTGATGTCCACGCCAAGTAGCGCCATCGATTTGGTCTGAAAGAAGTTCAACCCCAGATCCCCCAACCGCAAAAACGTTTGAGAAACAACACGTCCGCAGACGCCATTAAACCCGACTGTTAAATTTTTGGCAATGGGGAAATTTGCTGGACTAACAAGCACTTCCAAAAAAATTTTAGCGAACTGGATCGCATTTTCGCGTTTACCCCCCGAAAAATCGCCCTTTTGCTGCCCGCGAGCGGCCACGATCTTTCCCTATCGACCCCTCGAGCAGCCGCATATAATTCGTAATCGCCCCGCTTGTGGGCCGCCCGGCAAGATTCCATGCGTTTTTTTCGTCGCCTGCTTCGCTACACGCTGATCCTCGGGGTTGTTTGCATCGCGCTTGGAGCCATCGGCATCGGGGTCGTCTACTGGCTCATCGTGCCGCGCCTGCCTTCAGTTGAGTCGCTGCGCGACATCACCTTGCAGGTACCACTGCGCATCTACAGCGCAGACAACAAGCTTATCGCCACCTATGGCGAAACGCGCCGCATCCCAGTCAAGATCGAGGACGTGCCGCAGCAGGTGAGGAACGCATTCCTCGCTGCCGAAGATGCAAACTTCTACAGCCACCCCGGCGTGGATTATCAAGGCATCCTGCGCGCGTTCGGCCTGATGATCTCCAAGCGCACGCTGCACGTACCCGGCGGCAGCACGATCACTCAGCAGGTTGCACGCGATTTCTTCCTGAGCTCCGAGGTAAGCCTGTCGCGCAAGGCGACGGAGATCTTCCTCTCGTTCAAGATCGAGAACACGCTGAGCAAAGATCAGATCCTCGAGCTGTATCTCAACAAGATCTTCCTCGGCAACCGCGCCTACGGTGTCGCCGCCGCGGCCGAGTTCTACTATGGCAAGACACTCGACCAGCTCGACCTGGCCGAGTGCGCAATGCTCGCCTCGCTGCCGAAATTTCCCTCGACCGGGAACCCGCTCAACAACCGCGCGCGCGCACTCGAGCGCCGCCGCTATGTGCTGCAGCGCATGCTGGAGAACGGCTACATTTCGGACACCCAATTCAAGCAGGCCGACGCCGAACCCGAGCGCGCGTTCGCGCATGAGCCGCCGATCGAAGTCGAGGCGCCCTACGTCGCCGAACTCGTGCGCCAGGAAGCAATTCAGCGCCTCGGCAACAACGCACTGACCGACGCCTACACGATCCGCACCACGATCGATTCGCGCGATCAGGCTGCAGCGAACGACGCCGTGCGCGCAGGCCTGATCGCGTACGACCGACGTCACGGCTGGCGCGGTCCCGAGGCACATGTCGAGCTGGCAAGCAACACGACCGACGCCGATCTCGAGCGCAAGCTCGATGCGTTCCGCACGACATTCGGCCTTGTTCCCGCAATCGTCACCGGGAGCACGGAGAAGGAAGCGCATCTGCGCCTCAACGACGGCCAGGCCATCGTGCTCAGCCTCGAAGACATCGCCTGGGCGCGCCGTTATCAGGACGAAACCAGCCGCGGGCCCGCGCCGAAGCGGGTCGACGCTGCGCTCAAGCCGGGCGACATCGTGCGTGTCGCTAAAACAAGCGATCCGAAGAAGGAAGGCCGCTGGCAGCTCGCACAGATTCCTGCGGTGCAAGGCGCGCTCGTTGCGCTCGATCCCGAGGACGGCGCGGTGCGCGCGGAAGTCGGCGGCTTTTCGTTCGCGCGCAGCAAATTCAATCGCGTAGTGCAATCGCAACGCAACCCCGGTTCGAGCTTCAAGCCGCTGTTCTATGCCGCGGCGTTCGAGCATGGTTTCACCCCAGCCTCGGTGGTCAACGACGCGCCGGTAGTGTTCCCCGATCCGTCCAAACCAAACGGACAATGGACGCCCAAGAACGACGACGATGCATTCGCCGGCCCCATGCGTCTGCGTGAGGCGATGGTGCAATCGAAGAACCTCGTCTCGGTGCGTCTGCTCGACGCGATCGGCGTGCGCTATGCACGCGAGTTCGTCACCCGTTTCGGCTTGAGCCTCGAACAGGTACCGCCGAACCTGTCGATGGCGCTCGGCACCGCCTCGGTGTCGCCGATGAACATGGCGCGCGCGTACACCGTAATCGCAAACGGCGGTTACCTCGTCGATCCGTACTTCGTCGACGCGATCTACGACCGCGACGGCAAGGAGGTTTACAAGGCGCAGCCCGTGCAGGTGTGTGCGCAGTGCCCCGAGCGCGCCGGCGATGATGGCCGCGCGGGTGCACCGTCGACGACGCGCACCGTGGTCGACAACAATGGGGTGACGAAGGATGTCCTCTCGCCGATCGCGAGCGCGCAAGCGACGACCACAACTGGGCCTGTGACTAAGCTTGCCCCGCGCGCGCTCGACGCACGCACTGCCTATTTGATCGGCTCTCTGCTGCGCGATGTGGTCCGCCGCGGAACCGGCTCTGGCGCGATGGTACTCAAGCGCAACGACCTGTTCGGCAAGACCGGCTCGACCAACGACCATCGCGACGGCTGGTTCGTCGGCTACAACGCCGACCTCGTCGCAACGGCCTGGATGGGCTTCGACGACTTCGGCTCGATGGGGCATATCGAATTCGGCGCGCAGACCGCACTGCCGATCTGGATCGACTTCATGCGCGTCGCCCTCGACGGCGTGCCCGAGAAGCCTTTCAACACACCCGCGGGGATCAGCACGGCGCAGATCGATCCCGAAACCGGGTTCCTCGCCTCGCCGGGCACCGAGCACACGATCTCCGAGGTCTTCCGCACCGAGGACCTCACTCGCATCGCCAACAGCCCGAACCAGCCGACCGAGGCGGAGAAAAAGGTACAGCAAGAAGCCTACGGAATTTTCTGATGAGCCAGCGTCATGCCGATCGACGCGCGCAGCGCGGGCAGGATTCGCACGCATCGCGCCACCTAGACTCAGTTCGCGCGCGCATCGCGTTCGAAGCAGCACGCTTGATCAGCGAATCCGGTATCCGCGATTACGCGCTGGCCAAGCGCAAGGCCGCAACACTTCTGGGCGTCGATGCGGAATCCGCGCTGCCAAAAAATGCCGACATTGAAGACGCGTTGCGCGAATACCAGCGCCTGTTCCACTCCGAGGACCAGCCGCGGCGGTTGCGCGTGCTGCGCGAGGCTGCGATCGAAGCGATGCGCTTCTTCGCGCCATTCGAGCCGCGCCTTGTCGGCGCGGTGCTCGACGGCACCGCGGACGCGCACTCCGCAATCTGCCTGCACCTATTCAGCGACGACCCCGACGCGCCAGTACGCCTGCTCGACGAACATGGCATCGCCCATGAAATCGACACCCACCGATTTCGCCTGGATCGTGATCACGAAGCGGAATTCCCGGCCGTCCGTTTCGTTGCGGACAAAATCGTGGTTGACACCACAATTTTCGGCTACGACGGCTTGCGTCAAGCGCCGCTAAATCGCAATGGCCAGTCAATGCAGCGCGCGGCGCTTCAGGCGGTGGAGTCTCTGCTCTCGTAGGCCGGCAGCGAACCACGTCGCGTGATATCGCCAGCAAGGTTGACCTAGTGCGTGTCCGGCGCGAAAAGAGCGCCGGACACGAGTACAAGCATCAGCGCTTGTCGAGCGGCACGTAGTCGCGGTTGGTCGGACCGGTGTAGATCTGGCGCGGACGGCCGATCTTGGTGTCCTTATCGGTATGCTGCTCGAGCCAGTGCGCGACCCAGCCCGCGGTACGCGCGATTGCGAACATCACGGTGAACATCTCAGTCGGGATTTTCAGCGCCTTGTAGATGATGCCGGAGTAGAAATCGACATTCGGGTAGAGCTTGCGCTCGACGAAGTACGGATCCTTGAGCGCGACTTCCTCGAGCTTCATTGCCACATCGAGCAGCGGATCGTTGACGCCGAGATCGGCGAGCACTTTGTGGCACATTTCGCGGATGATCGTCGCGCGCGGATCGAAGTTCTTGTAAACGCGATGGCCGAAGCCCATGAGGCGGAAGCCGGAGTTCTTGTCCTTCGCCTTGTCGACCGCCTTGGACACCTTGTCGGCAGTGCCGATCTCGCCGAGCATCTTGAGCACGGCCTCGTTCGCGCCGCCATGCGCGGGCCCCCACAGCGCGGCGATGCCGGCGGCGACGCAGGCATACGGGTTCGCGCCGGTCGAGCCGACCAGGCGCACAGTCGAGGTCGACGCGTTCTGCTCATGGTCGGCGTGCAGGATGAACAGCAGATCAAGCGCCTTCGCCGCGACCGGCGAGAGCTGCAGCGGCTCGCTTGGCACTTCGAACATCATGTGCAGGAAACGGGTGACATATTCGAGGTTGTTGCGCGGGTAGCGCAACGGCCAGTCGATCGAGAAGCGGTAGGCCGCGGCGGCCAGCGTCGGCATCTTTGCAATCAGTCGGATCGCGGCGAGGCGACGCTGCTCGGGATCATTGATGTCGAGCGTATCGTGATAGAACGCCGACAGCGTCGCGACCGAGCCGCACAGCATCGCCATCGGGTGCGCGTCGTAGCGGAAACCGCTCAGGTAATGACGCAGCGACTCGTGCATCATTGTGTGATGCGTCACTTCGTCGTCGAATGCGCCGAACTCGGTGGCCGTCGGCAACTCGCCGTTGAGGAGGAGATAGGCGACTTCGAGGAAGCTCGACTGCTTGGCAAGCTGTTCGATCGGGTAGCCGCGGTAGAGCAACACGCCCTTGTCACCATCGATGAAGGTGATGGCGCTGCGCGTTGACACCGTATTGGTGAAACCGGGATCGAACGTGTAATAACCGGTGTCCTTGTTCAACTTGGCGATATCGAGCGCCGGATCGCCGAGGCTGCCGGAGACGACCGGCAACGTCGTGGATTTCGCGGACGCGGAATCGGTCAGTACTACGCTCTTGTCGGACACGGACGGGCTCCTGAAAAAGGGGGAAGCGGGGACGGTGCATCAGGCGAGATCGGCGTATTGGCAACGTCGAACGGCCGATTGAATTATCGCATGCCGCCGTATGCTGCGAAACAGCATAAAAAGGGCAAAAAAAACGGCGGGGCCCCTTGCCCCGCCGCGATGAACCGGTCACATCTGGCGTCTATGCGCCTGAATTTCCTAAATTTAATTCCGATTACTTACCGCCTTGCACACCGCATTCATCGTCTGGCACGGCGTTGGAAGTAGACACCGGTCAGCAGCAGCCCCAATCCTGCGAACAGCAACAATGCCAACTTCGACAGCGGCGCTGGGGTCGCATTCTGCGGCGGCGGTGGAGGCGGAGCCTGGTCGCTGTTCGTGATCGAGCAAGTCGCGTTCTGACCCTGCACCAGAGTCACCGTTCCACCGGCCGCACAGTCGCCGCCCCAAGCTCCGGCCGTGTAGGTGCTCAAAGTCGTCTCGCTGACCGTGTGCGTTCCCGCATTCACCGCTACCGCCGTCACCCAGGTCGTCGCCGTGCCGTCGATGCTCGGGGTGAAGCTCGACGTGGTCGCCGTGCCGCCGTGTGTATTCGACACCGTCTTCACCAGCGTCAGCGTCGTCGGCTGGTCGCTGTTGGTGATCGTGCAGATCGCGTTCTGGCCCACCGTCAGCGTGACCGCACCGTTCGCCGCACAGTCCCCTCCCCACGAACTCGCCGTATAGCCAGTCAAGCTCGTCTCGCTCGCCGTGTGTGCGCCTGCACCCAATGTTACCGCCGTGCCCCAGCTCGTCGCCGTACCGTCGACACTCGGCGTGAAGCTCGCCGACGTGGCCGTACCGCCATGCGTGTTCGACACCGTCTTTACGAGTGTCAGCGTCGCGGCCTGGTCGCTGTTCGTGATCGTGCAGGTTGCGTTCTGGCCCACTGTTAGCGTGACCGTGCCATTCGCCGCACAGGCTCCGCCCCACGAACCCGCCGTGTAACCCGCGAGAGCCGTCTCGGTAGCCGTATGCGAACCGGCGCCCAGCGACACCGCCGTGCCCCAGGTCGTTGCCGTACCGTCGATGCTCGGTGTGAAGCTCGATGCCGTAGCCGTGCCGCCGTGCGTGTTCGATACCGTCTTCACCAGCGTCAGCGTCGGCGCTACGTCGCTATTGGTGATCGTGCACGTTGCATTCTGGCCCGCCGTCAGCGTGACTGTGCCATCCGCCGCACAGGCACCGCCCCACGATCCGGCCGTGTAGCCGGCCAAGCTCGTCTCGCTCGCCGTATGCAGACCGGCGCTAACTCCCACCGCCGTGCCCCAAGTCGCCGCCGTGCCGTCGACGCTCGGCGTGAAGCTCGCCGACGTGGCCGTACCGCCATGCGTGTTCGACACCGTCTTGACCAGCGTAAGCGTCGCCACTTGGTCGCTATTGGTGATCGTGCAGGTCGCATTCTGCCCCGGGGTCAGCGTCACCGTGCCGTTCGCCGCACAGTCTCCACCCCATGAACCCGCCGTGTAGCCCGCCAGACTGGTCTCAGTTGCTGTGTGCGCGCCCGCACCCAACGTCACTGCCGTGCCCCAGCTCGTCGCCGTGCCATCGATGCTCGGCGTGAAGTTCGCCGATGTCGCCGTGCCGCCGTGTGTATTCGACACCGTCTTCACCAGCGTCAATGTCGCCGACTGGTCGCTGTTGGTGATCGTGCAGGTCGCGTTCTGACCCTGGACCAAGGTCACCGTGCCGTTCGCCGCACAGGCACCGCCCCACGACCCAGCCGTATAGCCGGCCAAGCTCGTCTCCGTTGCGGTATGCGCACCGGCAGTGACCGGCACCGCCGTGTTCCACGTCGTCGCCGTGCCGTCGACGCTCGGCGTGAAGTTCGCCGATGTCGCCGTGCCGCCGTGCGTATTCGACACCGTCTTCACCAGCGTCAGCGTTGTTTGCTGGTCGCTGTTGGTGATCGTGCAAGTCGCATTCTGACCCGGCGTCAGCGTTACCGTGCCGCCCGCCGCGCAGTCTCCGCCCCATGAACCCGCCGTATAACCCGTCAGGCTGGTCTCGGTGGCCGTATGCGCACCGGCATTGACCGCAACTGCCGTGCCCCAAGTCGCCGCCGTACCGTCGATGCTCGGCGTGAAGTTCGCCGACGTCGCCGTGCCGCCGTGCGTGTTCGACACCGTCTTTACCAGGGTCAGCGTCGTCGGCTGGTCGCTGTTCGTGATCGTGCAGGTCGCGTTCTGGCCCAACGAGAGCGTCACCGCGCCGTTTGCTGCACAGGCTCCGCCCCACGAACCGGCCGCGTAACCCGTCAGGGTCGTCTCACTCGCCGTGTGCGCACCGGCATTCACCGCCACCGCCGTGCCCCAGCTCGTCGCCGTGCCGTCGATGCTCGGCGTGAAGTTCGCCGACGTCGCTGTACCGCCGTGCGTGTTCGACACCGTCTTCACCAGGGTCAGAGTCGGCGCCTGATCGCTGTTGGTGATCGTACAGGTCGCATTCTGGCCCGGGGTCAGCGTTACCGAGCCGTTTGCCGCACAGGCACCGCCCCAAGATCCGGCCGTATACCCCGCGAGCCCCGTTTCGCTCGCCGTATGCGAACCTGCAGCCACCACCACCGCCGTGCCCCACGCCGTCGCGGTGCCGTCGATGCTCGGCGTGAAGTTCGCCGCCGTCGCCGTACCGCCATGCGTGTTGGACATCGTCTTCACCAAGGTCAGCGTCGCCGACTGCACGTTGGTATAGGTGCAGGTCGCGCTCGGATGGGTGCCGGTCAACGACGCCGACACTTGTCCGGTCGCCTGATTGACGGTGACGAAGCTGCTGGCGTCCGCGCCGTTGATGTCGACGCAGCTGATCGAGCCCAGCGTCCATCCGGCCGGAAGGGATCCCAGAGTTTCCTGCGCGGAAAGGACTTGGGCCGTCGTGGAGAGTGTGGTAGCAGTTTGAATCACCTGCTGGCCGGCGTCCGCGAGCGAGAAGTTGGCCGGGCTCGGGCTTCCAGTAAAGGGGAATGACGTGGCGCCACCGCCCGACGCCACCTTCTTGACGATGAGGCTGCCGAACACCGGAATGACAAATGCACCGGACTTGCACTTCGATGGAGCGCCGAGCACGAGCTGTGATGCGGTAGTACATGTCGCCGTGTTCTGGGCCCAAACAGCGACGGCATTGAGCGTCACGCTGCCCGAACTGCCCGGGGTGCATGGCACGTCCACGGTATGCGGCAGGGCATACGTACCCTGCGTTGAAGTCACGTTGCCGCAGGTATTCCCCGCATCCACCGAGAACGGCGAGGTAATCGGAGTGCTGAAAGCATCGCAGCTGGCGGAACCCGGACCGCTGGCGTTCGTAAACGGCACCGTCGGATCCTTGCCATCTAAGGCAATGTAAATGCCCACGTTGTGGCGGACATTCGAACTGGACTGCAACTGCGCATTCAGCTGGAGCGTCGCGACCGGATCAACGCCAGCGATGCAAGTCACCGAGCCGTTGTTGACCAGCGCGATGCTGAGATCGTTGGCAGTACACGAGCCGAGCGCGCCAGCGGGGTTGGTAGAGCCGATACATTGGACATTCGTGGCGTAGACGGGGGCCGTATTGGAAGAATCCGCCAGCGCCGCACTCGGGGCGATCAGCGCGAGCGCGGTCCCGGCGAGCGCCGCTTTGAAGACGCTTGCTAAGTGCGAAAAACGCGATCTGCCAGATATCGATTCGACCGCGAGATGCCTAGCCCGCCCTCCTTCCGATTCGATTGCAAACTCCCAACTGCCTTTGGCCCCACCCAGATTGCGGCTGGATCGACTTGTGCGTTTGAACATGACTTTCCCCTGTGATTTCGGCAATGGTCTCCGCCCAGGAGACGCGCCCCGAATTGGCGCGATGTGATTGCGGAACCTCGGCAGCCTGTTGCGCGGCAAACTTCGATGCACAACAGGCGGGCATGACGCTCCGCCCCCCTGAGCCTGTTGGGGAGTTCTTATACGCCCGGAAATAAGAGACGCACATCACTCAAATGAGCGATCTCGTGAAGTGCCTCTTGTTTTTTGCCCCCCAGAATGAGCGATTGCGCGCACTAGCCCGCTGTGGCAACCTGTTAGCATGGGGGATTATGAGCTGGTATCGCTTTTGCTCGTCGATGACGAGCCTGCGCTATTGGCGCGGCTGTGTCGCATCCTGAAAACCCTATGCGGAGAGGATGCGACCCTGTTCTGCGTGGAGAGTATCGCGCAGGCCAAGGCAGCTGCCACGGGTCGGCTGTTCACCATGGCCCTGGTCGATCTGGGACTCCCCGACGGCAGCGGCATCGAATTGATCCAATGGCTGCGCGCGCGGTCGGAGATGCCGATCCTGGTAATTTCCGCGTGGAGCACCGAGGACACGATACTCGATGCGCTGCGTGCCGGAGCGACGGGATACCTGCTCAAGGAACGCGACGATGATGAAATCGCCATGCTCCTGCGCACCGCGCTGAAGGGCGGCATGCCGATCGACCCGTTCATTGCACGCCGCATCCTCGGCGCCACGGCCTCCGTGCGTTCGGCACAAGACGAAGCAGACGTCTCCTCGAGTCAAGAGACGCTGTCGAAACGCGAAGTACAAATACTCGAGCTCGTCGCCCAAGGCCTCAGCAACCTCGAAATCGCCGAGCACACCAATCTCTCGCGCTGGACAGTGGCCACCCACGTGAAAAGCATCTACGCGAAGTTCGCGGTACATACGCGCACCGCCGCCGTTCGCGCCGGCCGCGGCAGCGGGATTTTGCGTTAACCCCAAAGCATTTTCCGAACCCCGGAAAGCAGGCGCGACCTTTCCCGCGAGATGCGACGGTGGCACTAGGGTGTTCTAGCGCCTGCTCGCATGCAAAGAGCGCATAATATGCTGACGACTTTGCGCCGGAAGGGGACCGCGCAGTGGGCTCGATAGTTCGCATTTCATTGCGCTGCTGCCTGTGGCTGGCGATTTGTTTTTTTTGTCCGCCGACAACTCAAGCGCAGGCCCCGATACGGCAGTGGCCAGGCAATGTGCACGCCGTCCGCGGCGACTGGAACATCACGACCCCGCCGCGCGAAGGATGGGTCGGCGTCGATCTGCCCGACGATTGGCGTCGCCGCTGGCCGCAATTCGACGGCGTCGTCTGGTATCGACTGAACTGGAATATCGAGGGACCGCCTGAAGACACCGGGCTATTCGTCGATTACCTCAATCTCGCCGGCACGATCAGTATCAACGGCAACGAGCTTCAGCGCGACGCCAATCTCGTCGAACCACTCTCGCGCATGTGGAACACGCCGCGCTATCTGTTGTTGCCAGCATCGATGCTGCATGCAGGCGAGAACGAAGTCCTGATTCGAGTCAGCGGGTTTGCTGATCACCAGCCGGCATTGGGCAATGTGACGATAGGTTCGCCGGCGGCAATGTTGGCCGTGTGGAAACGGACCCATTGGCTGCGCGTCGACCTGCAGTGGCTCAATCTCGGCATCGGCACGACCCTGGGGACCTTCTTCCTTGCCCTGTGGCTGATCCGTCGACGCGAAACGGCTTTCGGCTGGTATGCCGCGCAACAAGCAGCATGGTTCGTGTTCTCCTACAACTTCATATCCGTCAGCGCGTGGCCGTTCGCCACCACCGACGCGTATTCGGCGGCGATCACCGCTTCCTATCTCATCTACGATGCCTGCAGTGCGATGTTCATGCTGCGCATCATGGGACGCCACTGGGCGCGAACCGAAACGGCGATGTGGCTGCTCACCGCGCTCGTCATAGCGGGGATGCTGCTGACCCCGCATGCCCGCCTGGGCGAAATGCGCGATGCGCTTTCGCTGTTCTCCATGGCAATGATCATCGTCACCACGGCGGTGTTTCTCCACCTCGCCTGGCGGCGCAATGGCAACATCCCGCAACGCGTGCTGTCCTTGATCGCGCTGGCCGTGCTCCTGGCGAGAGCCCACGACTTCCTGGTTTTCCTCGGACTGATCGCGAGCAATCTCTATTTGGTCACTTATGCCGAGACCTTGTCGATGGTCGGCTTCGCGTTGACCCTGGCCTGGACTTTCGCGACCAATATCCGCCGCATCGAAAGTTTCAACAGCGAGCTGACCAGCTCGGTCGCGCGCGCGCGCGAAGAACTCGCGACGACACTGGAACGCCAGCACGAACTCGAGCTCGTCCACGCCCGTCTGGACGAACGCCTCACCCTCGCCCACGATCTGCACGACGGTCTCGGCGGCATCCTCATCGGCAACATCGCCACGTTCGAGGAAGCGCCCGAGACTGTGCCCACGCGTACCGTACTCGATCTATTGCGCGAACTGCGCGACGACCTGCGCCTGATCATCGACACCGCCTCGTCGCAGACCTACGGCGAAGACTCGCTCGGCGAACTCGTCGGATTGCTGCGGCATCGCATGACACGTCTGTTCGAAGCGCGCCGGATTGCGATTCGCTGGCATATCGAGGGAATCGATCGATTGCGCCTGACCTCAACGCAGAGCATGGACGTCCTGCGCATCCTGCAGGAAGCGCTGTCGAACGCGCTCAAGCACAGCGGTGCGACCGGCGTCGAAGTCGATCTGATCCATGCGGAACGCCGCCTGCTCATGGAAGTGCGCGACAACGGGGTCGGACTCCCGGCGAATGGCGGCACCCCGGGGACCGGCATACGCAGCATGCGCACGCGCGCCCGACGACTTGGGGCACAATTGACGGTCAACGCCGATGGCGGCGTGACCTTTATCCGCCTGGATGTCCCCAAGCCGGCGTCGCCGCGCGTCGCGGGCTAGGGTCGTTGCCGGGAATCGAAGCGCGAGCGGACAGGCCAGCCGGGGCGTCGAAACGCACGCTGCAACGCGCCGTGACAGCGCGTCGAAGCGGGTTCGTGCTTACTTGGCGCCGTAGCGCTTGCGGAACTTGTCCACGCGACCGCCGGAATCGACGATCTTGTGCTTGCCCGTGTAGAACGGGTGCGAGGCGCTGGAAATTTCGATCTTGACGACCGGGTATTCCTGGCCGTCTTCCCACTTGATCTTATCCTTGCTCGTCATCGTCGACCGCGTGAGGATCGCGAAGTTGGACGAGACATCCTGGAAGACCACGGGTTTGTATTCGGGATGGATGTCAGCTTTCATGGTTTTGGGCTCCGCGGATGCGGTATCGCACTGAGAAAAGAGCCGAATTTTAGCCTGAATCTCGTTTTTCGCGCAAGTTTCGAGCAAATGCCGCCGGCGAAGCGCCCGTGGCAGCCGTTAGCCAGCCGGCAGCGGTTGGGTTTGAAGTCGGCATAATGCCCTGCCCAGGCGCCTTCCACGCCATTTGAATCCCCGACTCCCCGCCGAATGCCACATCTGCTCCTCTCCTCCTTTCGTCCTCGTCGGCCCAGGCTCTCGGCCTTGTTCGCCTTCATCCTCGCGGCGATCGCGTTTGCTCCAACCGCTCGGCCCGCGCAGACCTCGAACGCCCCCCTGGCGCCGACCCAGGCGCAGCAGCTGCCTGCCGCGCTCGATGATGCGATCAACGCCGCGTTGACCGCCCTGCCGCGCGCGCGCGACCTCAACACCGACCAGCGCAAGAAAGCCGAAGACCTGCTGCGTGACGCATTGAGCGACGACCAGGCCGCAAGCGAAGCCGTAACCCGGCGCCAAGGATTTCTCGATGCCGCGCTGAAGGCGGCGCCGGTCGAGGCGACGACAGCGGTGTCCGGCAGCGACATCGGCCAGAGCTTCGCCGACTGGCGGGCGAAACTGCCGAACGACGAGGACGCGACATCGCTCACCAACCTGCTCGAAAGCGAGCGCAACCAACTCGGTGCCGCGCAGGCCTCGCTGCGCAGCCTGGAAGACACCTTGCAGAAACAGACCCAGCGGCCGGACGCGCTGCGCGACGAACTCAGCGAAGGGCGTTCGCAGCAAGCCGCCGACACGCTGTCGACGTCCGATGCACCGCGCACGCTCGCCGCCGCGATGCGCCTGCGCGCGCAGGCTGCCGATCGTCTGCAACGTTGTCGCATCGCCGAACTGGAAGCCGAGCAGCGCACCTACGAAGCACGCATCCGTGCGCTGTTCGCGCAACGCACGGCGGTCCGCCGCAGCATCGACGAGCACGGCCAGCGCGTGCACTGGCTCGAGAACATGGTCATCGATCGCTACACGAGCAAAGTCAGCGACCTCGTCACCGAACTCGCCGCCGAACGCGATAAGCTCGATGCGGCCGGCAGCGCACCGGTACTGCGCGAAACCGCAGCGGAGAATCTTGCGCTCGGCCAGGACCTCGTCGCCACGATCAAACGCATCTCCGCCTTGCGCGATCTGCAAAGCACCTACTCCAGCGAGCGCGCCGACACCGAACAGGCGGTGAAGAACACCAAGGCACGCCTCGACCTCGGCGGGGTCAGCGAGGAAGTCGGCGCACTGCTGCTTGCCGAGCGACGCAAGCTGAAATCGTTGAGCGTGCTGAATCGCGAACTTGCCGACACACGCAACCAACTCGCGCAAAGCAAACTTGCCATGATCGACCTGCGCGAGCAGCAGGATCACCTCGAAAACATGGACGGCGCGATCGCCGCCGCACTCGCACATGCGGGACAGCCGCCGGCGATCACCGGTCCGTTGCACGACGGGCTCGAACGCCTGCTCATTGCGCGCAGCGATCTGTACACGCGCCTGATCGCGGCGAAAACACGCCAGACCTCGATTACCGAAGACGCCGAACAACAGCTTGCCGGCCTGATTGCCAGCACGACCGCGCTGAACGGCATGCTCGATTCCAACCTGCTCGCGATCCCGAGCCACGCGCCGATCAACCTGGCCTGGTTCGGCGACCTCGGACATGCGCTGCGCGGTCTCGCCCATCCGAAAGAGACAACCCAGATCGTAAGCGTCGCCGACACTTTGCGCTCGAACGTAACTCTATCGATCGCCGGCCTGCTCATGCTGCTCGCCGCCGTGTACGCGCGCCGCCGCGTGCCGACCGAATTCGAGCGCATCGCCGCGCCGATGCGACGCATCCGCACCGACCGTTACCGCTACACGACCTGGGCACTCGCGCTCACTTTGCTTGCCTCCGCTCCGGTCGCGCTGTTCTGGACGATCCTCGGGCGCCTGTTCCTGCACACCTCGAATGTAGATGCGCTCGAGGGTCCGCTCGGCCTGGCCACCGGCGCAATAGCCGTGCCGTGGTTTGTGCTCGCCTTCCTGCATTGGCTCAACCGCGACGACGGCCTGGCGCATGCACACTTCCGCTGGCTGCGCGCGCGACGCGTGTCGCTGCGCCGCGCGGTGCCATGGATCGCGCTTGCCGTGCTCGTACCGACATTCATCCACAATTGGCTGCGCGAAATCAGCAATGACGAAATCGACGCGACGATGGGTCGAGCGCTATTCATCGCCGGCACGCTCGGACTCGCCACGATCACCTGGCATCTGCTCGGTCCCGGCGGAATCTGGGCACAACGCGGCGGCAAACTCGACGACGAGCCGATACGTCTGCGCCAGTTCGCGCGACTCGGATTCACCGCGGCATTCGTGGCATTCGCCGTGCTCGCCGCGCTCGGCTATTTTTTCACCGCGATCATTTTCACCGAACACCTGCTGCTCTCGATGGTCGCGATCCTCGGCGTCAGCGTGATCCACGGCCTCGCGGTGCGCTGGCTGATCCTCGGCGAGCGCCGCCTCGCCCTAAAGCGCGCGGAAGACCGGATGCGCGCCGAAGCAGAGGCGATGGGGCCGCCGACCGAAGGCGAAGCCTTGCCCGAAGTCGAACCCGACGAAACCGATGTCGCCGCTCTCGGCGCACAGACACGGCGCGTGTTGCGCCTCGCGCTCACGCTGCTGCTCGGGGCGAGCCTGCTCGTGATCTGGTCGGACATCGCGCCCGCGCTGAACTTCCTCGACAAGATCAGCGTCTGGCCGTCCACCTTCGTCGACGAAAACGGCAAGCAGATCGCGTTCAACGTGACCCTGCGTTCGGTGCTCGAATCCGCGCTGCTGCTCGTGATGACCTTCATCGCCACGCGCAACCTGCCCGGCCTGCTCGAAATCGGCGTGCTGCGCCGGCTCAACATCGATGCGCCGACGCGCTACGCCATCGTCAGCATCGTGCGCTATCTCATCGTGCTCGTCGGCGTGCTCGTCGGCCTGGGCCTGCTCGGCCTGCATTGGTCGAACCTGCAGTGGCTCGCCGCCGGCCTGACCGTCGGCCTCGGCTTCGGCCTGCAGGAAATCTTCGCCAACTTCATCTCCGGCCTCATCGTGCTGTTCGAGCGTCCATGCCGGGTCGGCGACATCATCACGATCGGCAACATTGAAGGCACGGTCACGCGCATCCGCACGCGCGCGACGACGATCCTCGATTGGGACAACAAGGAAGTCATCGTGCCGAACAAGGCGTTCATCACCGAGCGCTTGGTCAACTGGACGCTGAGCGACACGACCACGCGCGTCGTCATCAAGATCGGCGTTGCTTATCGCAACGACGCGCGCCTCGCACAAAAACTGTTGCTGCAAGTCGCGACCGAACACCCGCTCGTGCTCAACGATCCGCAGCCGCTCGCCTGGATGACCGGCTTCGGCGACTCGACTCAGGATTTCGAGCTGCGCTTCTTCGTCGCCGAAATCAGCCAGCGCAACCTCGTGCGCACCGAACTGGTCATGCGTATCGCCGAGGTGTTCCGCGACAACGACGTCGAGATTGCCTACCCGACGCGCGACGTGTGGTTCCGCAACACGCTCGACACTGCCGGCTCGAGCGCACCGTCTCAGGCGGCGCCGACGGCAGAGGCGAGCAAGCCTTCGAATCGCGCCTGATCGATATCGAGCACGATATGCGCGTTCGCGCGCTTGCCGAGGCGATCCTGCCAGTCGACCACGGTGGCGCCGCGCGTGATCCGCCCGTCGAGTTCGACGCCGACGTGATGTTCCTCGGCGTGCGTGACGATGTCGGGCTGCAGCGCGACCGCCATCGCGAGCGCATCGGCGATGAGCAATTTCGGCCGACCGCGTTCGCGCGACCAGGCGCGCGTCTTCGCCGTGATTGAATCGTAGAACTTCGCACGCGCATCGCCCTTGGCCAGCATCGCCTCGAAGCGTTCGAAATCGAGGCCGTGGCGCATCGTCGCCTCCCAGTCGACCAGGGTGAAGCGCGGCCACTGCGAGAACACGACGTGCGCGGCCTCGGGATCGAAGCCGACATTGAACTCCGCCGGCACTGTGCCGTAGTTGCCGCGCCCGCTCACCGCGCCGCCCATGACCACGAGCCGCGCCACGCGCAGCGGCAGGTCCGGATCGAGCTTGAGGGCAAGCGCGAGATTGGTCAGCGGCGCGAGCGCGACGAGGACGAGACTGCCCGCGAATTCGTGCGAGGCGCGCAGGATCGCGAGCGCGGCATGCTCGCTCTCCGCCTCGCGCGCGCTCGGCGTATAGCCGGTGTCGCCAAAGCCGTCGCTGCCGTGCACATCGGCTGCGTCTGCGGCGGAATGCACGAGCGGTGTCGCGCAGCCGGCGTAAACCGGCGTCGTCGCACCGATCACCTCGACGAGCTTGAGCGCGTTCGCGACCGTGTGCTCGATGCCGACGTTGCCGGCCGCCACTGACAGGCCGACCACCTCGGCGCGATCGTGCGCCATCAGGATCGCCATCGCGTCGTCGACGCCCGGATCGGTATCGATCAGCATTTTATACTTTTGCACTTCACGCCCTTTCATCGCTTGTGTTTCGCACATTCTAGCGGAATGCCGCGCACGCACCTGTTCCGCACGCCGCCACCCAGCCGCTATCATGAGCGCTTCGCATTGCATACGTGCATGACTTGGCAGGCATTCTCGACTCCCTGATCGATCCCGGCGCGCGGCGCGACGTCGACGTCTTCGCCGCGCGCTTCGCGCAGGCGCAGCCGTTTCGCCACGTCGTGATCGAGAACTTCCTCGCGCGCGATTTCGCGAACGCGCTGCTCGCTGCGTTCCCGGCGTTCGAGCGCGGCAACGCGATCGGCGACGATGGCGTCACCGGAGGCAAGTCCACGGTCGAGCGCATGACTGCGCTCGGCGCGGACTATCGCCAGCTCGACGCGCTGGTCCGCGCGGACGAATTTCTGCGCTTCGTGGGTCGCCTCACCAGCATCGACGACTTGCTCTACGATCCGTTCTACCTCGGCGGCGGCACGCATGAGAACCGCAACGGCCAGGCTCTGCAGGCGCACATCGATTTCAATTACCACCCGAGCGAACGCTGGCACCGGCGCCTGAACCTAATCGTCTACCTCAACCCCGACTGGAGCGAGGGCTGGGGCGGCAATCTGGAACTTTGGCGCGATCCGTACGCCGACGCCGCGCCGGCCGCGCGCATCGTGCCGGCGTTCAACCGCTGCGTGATCTTCGAGACCACCGAGCATAGCTGGCACGGTTTCGACCGCATCGCGCTGCCGGTCGAGCAAACGGGCCGCTCGCGCAAATCGATCGCCCTGTACTTTTATACCACCGCGCGGCCCGCCGCCGAAACCGCGGGCAAGCACACTACTCACTACGTGAATCGACAGTTGCCGGTGCGCTTGGTTGCGGGCCATACGCTCGACGCCGCCGACCTCGCCGAACTGCGTGAGCTGATCGCGCACCGCGACAACCAGCTGCAGCAGTTGTACGCCGAGAACGCGAGACTTCTGCAGGCGCAGGAACGCGGCCTAGGCGGCCAGATCCTCTACCTGCTCAAGCGGCTCTACGTGCGCTATCGCCGGTAGCCGGGCTGGTCCGGCGTGCAGCCGTCGAACGGTGCGAAGCCCAGCGCATGCACGGCCTGCAGACCCCGCAGCGCCGCGTCCGCACCGTCGTAGTGCATGCCCTGCAGCAGTGCATGGTCGACCTGCGGCCAGGTCGCGCACAGGATCGCCGCCTGCGCATGCGCTTCGTTCGCCAGCCGCGCAGCCCGCTTGGTCATCGCGCCTGCATTCAACAGCGCGAAGGCGATGACGACACCGAGCGCGATCGATTGCGCGCGCGGCTTGTGCGCCGTGTTCTGCGTGGCAACGGCGCACAAGCCAGTCCAGCCCATCCAGAACACCGATGAGAAGCTCACGTAGCGGCTGACAAATGCCTGCGCCGCGCCTTCGTCGACACGCGCCAGCGCGGTGAGAAACGCGCTTGCCGCGCCGAACAGCATCAACGCCGCCCACGGCCGCGCCGCGCGGCGATGTCGCGTCGCGACCATCGCAACGGCGCCGCTGACGAGCGCGAACAGGGCCAGCCAAGGCGCCGCAGCGGCGGCAAAACGCGCGACGCCGGCGCCGAGATAGTTGAGTGCATAGTGCGCATCGCGCAGGAGCGCCATCGCAATTTGGCCCTCGCCCGCATGCACATATTGAGTTAGAAAACTCGCGCCGCCCGACATCGTGTACGCGGCAGCCAAACCGCACGCCATCCAGGGAACGGCAAGACCGATGCGTCGGCCGACGCTCGACTCCGAGCGAACGGCGATCGCAAACAAGGCCACCGGCAGCAACGCGAGCGCCGTGCCGAAACTCAGCAGCGCGAGCGCGGCGGCGAGCAGCGCGCGCAGGTTGCCCTTCCAGTCCAGCTCCGCCGCGGTGAGCAGGCGGATCGTCGCCGCGCTGCCGAACAGGCACAGGAACACCGCCACCTGCCAGCCCCATTGCAGATTGGCGAGATGTCCCGGATACAGTGCGAAAAAAATCACGAGTGCGGCGATGACGCGCGCCCTCGCATCGTCCATGTGCAGTGTTTCGCGACAGATGGCGAACACGATCGCCGCGTAGCCGCACAGCAAAACCCAGCTCGCCAGGCAATCGAGCCAGGTCTGCCCGTGCGAAAGCCAGGTCGTCGCGAGCAGCACGACATACGCCGCCGTGTGCAGATGGCCACCGTGGATGCGGTAAAAAATCGTCTGTGCCAGCGTGCCGTTCTGCCAGCCGGCGTACATAGGCGCCAAGTCGAGGTGGTCCCAGAGCATGAACGGGATGCGCCAGACCAACGTCGCCACGAGCAGACCCAGGGCAAGTGCGACAGCGAACAGGCGCAAGCCCGGAACAGATTTCGGAATCATGCGTCGATTGTATTCGGCGACGCGCGATCAGACCGGCAACGCGGTGGTTCTCTTGACCGTGCGCAACGCCAGCGTCGATTGCACGCGCACGACGCCGGGCAATTGGGTCAGGATCCCGGTGTGAATGCGCTCGAAGTCCGCAGCATTCGCATACACCACGCGCACCATGTAGTCGGCGGTGCCGGCGAGCAGGCAGCACTCCGTAACCTCGGCGTGACCTTGGATCGCGGCCTCGAACGCGTCGAGCGCCGCGCGCCCCTGCTGATCGAGCGTGACGAGCACGAATGCGGTACCCGGCAGTCCCGCCGCCTTTTCATCGACCAGCATGACGTAGCGCGAGATGAGCCCGCGTTCTTCGAGCAGTTTTACCCGGCGCAGGCAGGCCGAGGGCGAAAGATTGATCTGCGCGGCGAGTTCGAGATTGGTCAGGCGCCCGTCCTGCTGAAGCAGGCGCAGGATCGCGCGGTCGCGCTCGTCGAGGGTCGGGTCGTGAATCGGCATAATAATTCAGATAAACAAGAAAAAGACGCGAAATATTCTACGACGCAACGCTAACACACGATAAATGGGCGATCAATTGCTCGATATCTCAATCATACTGCCGCACTGGCAGCGCCGCCGCAACGGCGCACAACAGACCAACCAATCAATTGAGGGAGATCGCAGTCATGCGTATCGGCGTACCGAAAGAGATCAAGAACCACGAATACCGCGTTGGCCTCGTCCCTTCGTCCGTACAGGAGCTGGTGCATCACGGCCATCAGGTCGCCGTGCAAACGGGCGCCGGTCTCGGTGCGGGCATCCCCGATGCCGACTACACGGCCGTCGGCGCCACCCTCGTCGACAGTGCCGACCAGATCTTCGCCGATGCCGAGATGATCGTGAAGGTGAAGGAACCGCTGGCCGTCGAACGCAAGAAACTGCGCAAGGGTCAGATCCTCTTCACCTACCTGCACCTCGCCCCCGACGCAGAGCAGACGAAAGACCTGATCGACTCCGGCGCCATCTGCATCGCCTACGAGACGGTGACGGCACCGAACGGTTCGCTGCCGCTGCTGACACCGATGTCCGAAGTCGCCGGCCGTCTCGCCCCGCAGGTCGGCGCGCATGCGCTGGAAAAAGCGCAGGGCGGCCGCGGCGTGCTGCTCGGCGGCGTGCCCGGCGTGCCGGCGGCCGAAGTGGTCATTCTCGGCGGCGGCGTGTCGGGTACGCACGCGGCGACGATCGCGGTCGGCATGGGTGCGCAGGTGACCGTAGTCGACCGCTCCGCCGATGCGCTAAAGCGCCTGGCCGCGCAGTTCGGCACATCGATCTCGACCGTGTTCTCCACGCGCGCGGCGATCGAGGAACTCGTGCGCCGCGCCGACCTGTTGATTGGTACGGTGCTGATTCCGGGCGCCGCCGCGCCGAAACTGGTCACGCGCGCCATGCTGAGCACGATGAAACCGGGCTCGGTGATCGTCGATGTCGCCATCGACCAGGGCGGTTGCGTGGAAACTTCACACGCGACCACGCACGCCGATCCGACCTACGTGGTCGACGGCGTCGTGCATTACTGTGTCGCCAACATGCCGGGCGCGGTCGCGCGCACGTCCACGTTCGCGCTCAACAGCGTGACTTTGCCGTTCGCGCTCGCCCTCGCCAACAATGGCTGGAAAAAGGCGCTGGCGCAGGACGTGCACCTGCGCAACGGCCTCAACGTCGCCGACGGCAAGGTGACCTGCGAACCGGTCGCCCAGGCGCACGGCCTGCCCTACGTCAAAGCGGAAAGCGTGATCGGCCTGTAACCACTGCTATCCCAGCGACCCGTCTCGTTTGATCGGAGGCGGGTCGACTGCGTAAGACTCGCCTAGGCGCCGGCAAAGCGCGCCGCATGCCCGATCCAGCGTGCGATCAGACGTGCGACCAAATCAGGGTGTTCGCGCATGAGGACTTCACCGGCGCGCTGCACGGCGGGCAACAGATGCGCATCGCGCGCGAGGTCGGCGACGCGGAATGCAGCCTCGCCGGTCTGACGCGTGCCGAGCACTTCGCCGGGGCCGCGCAATTCCAGATCCTTCTCGGCGATGCGGAAGCCGTCGTTGGTCTCGCGCAGCACGTCGAGGCGCGCGCGTGCCGTGGCCGACAGCGGCGCCTGGTATAAAAGTACACAACTCGATTTCGCCGTGCCGCGGCCGACGCGACCGCGCAGCTGGTGCAATTGGGCAAGGCCAAGCCGCTCGGCGTTCTCGATCACCATCAGGCTGGCGTTGGGCACGTCGACGCCGACCTCGATCACCGTGGTCGCGACGAGCAGGGAAATTTCGCCGCGCTTGAACGCGTCCATCGCCGCCTGCTTCTCGGCCGGTTTCATGCGCCCGTGGACGAGGCCGATGCGCATGCCGGGCAGCGCCGCAGCAAGCTCTGCATGCGCTACTTCGGCCGCCTGCGCTTCGAGCACTTCCGATTCTTCGATGACTGTGCAGACCCAGTACGCCTGCCGTCCTTCGGCACAGGCGGCGCGAATGCGCTCGACGACTTCGCTGCGGCGCGTGCCGTTGAGCACCACGGTCGCCACGGGCGTGCGGCCTGGCGGCAACTCGTCGATGATAGATACGTCGAGATCGGCGTAGGCAGTCATCGCCAGCGTGCGTGGGATCGGTGTTGCGGTGAGCACGAGCTGGTGCGGAATCTCGCTGCCGGCGCGGCCCTTGTCCCTCAGCGCGAGGCGTTGATCGACGCCGAAGCGATGCTGCTCGTCGATGATGACGAGGCCGAGGCGGTCGAATTCGACGCCTTCCTGCATCAGTGCATGCGTACCGATCGCGATCTGCGCCGGTCCGCGCAGGCTGGCAAGCGCCGCAGTGCGAGCTTTTCCCTTGAGCTTGCCGGCGAGCCAGACGACTTCGATGCCGAGCGGGGAAATCCACTTGTGGAAATTGATAAAATGTTGCTCGGCAAGCAGTTCGGTCGGCGCCATCAGCGCGGCCTGCCTGCCCGCTTCGACCGCGGCCAGCGCGGCAAGCGCGGCGACCACAGTCTTGCCCGAGCCGACGTCGCCTTGAACGAGACGCAGCATCGGCGCGGCTTCGCGGAGATCGCGCGCCACTTCCGCGGCGACGCGCGCCTGCGCCTTGGTCGGGGCGAACGCCAGCGCGGCGAGGAAGCGACGACGCAGCTTGCCGTCGCCGCGCAGCACCGGTGCCGCATGCGCACGCAGGCGATTGCGCAATTGCCGTAGCGAAAGATGCTGAGCCAGCAGCTCCTCGAACGCAAGCCGGCGCTGCGCCGGATGCGTGCCGAGGCTGAGCTGTGTCAGATCTGCGTCCGGCGGGGGGCGATGCATGTAGAGCAAGGCGTCGCGCAGCGAGATCGCCGCGTTCGCCTCGCGTAGCGCGGGAGGAACCAATTCCAGCAACTCGTCCTGCGGCAAAAGTGCGAGCGCACGCTGGATCAAGCCGCCGAGGCGCTTCTGACCGAGGCCTTCGGTGGTCGGATAGATCGGGGTCAGACGCTCCTCGACTTCGCTCGCGGCATCCTCGGCCAGGCGTTGGTACTGCGGATGCACCATCTCGAGGCTGTGCTGGCCACGGCGCACTTCGCCGTAGCAGCGCAGGCGTGTGCCGATCGCGAGCTGGTTGACCTGCGCGTTGTTGAAGTGGAAGAAGCGCAGCAGCAAGGTCGACTGCGAATCGTCCGCACCCGTGCTGTCCGAGATCGCGATGCGCAGCTGCGGACGGAATCGGAAACCCTTTTCGATCGCCTCGATGCGACCTTCGACCTGCGCCGTATCGCCGACACGTAAGTCGCGGATCGAGCTGATCCGGGTCTTGTCCTCGTAGCGCAGCGGCAGGTGGAACCAGAGATCCTGCAAGGTGAGCAGCCCGAGTTTCGCCAGCGACTCGCGCAACGCGGGGCCGACGCCGGCAAGCGACGTCAGCGAGGCGGCACCGGGATCGTTGGAAAACGCGGCAGTCGGCATGGCGATGCTTTCGTTCCCCCGTGCGGAGAAGTTGGCGCGAAGCGCCGGATGAGTGAGATGCCTCACGCCTTCCAACAGCGCGACAGTCCGTGGCGTCCTTCCGTCATCCGCTCCTTCGGGCACCTTCTCCCGGCGGGAGAAATATCAATCCACCACCGCGACCATATCGATTTCGACTTGCGCGCCTTTCGGCAAGCCCTTGACCTCGATCGTCGAACGCGCCGGATACGGCGCCTGGAAGTAATCGGCCATGACCGCATTGACCGCGGCAAAATTGGCGAGATCGGTCAGGTAGATGCCGACGCGCGCAACGTCGCCGAAGTTGATCTGTGCCGCAGCCGCCACCGCCTTGAGATTCTCGAACACCTGCACGGCTTGCTTGACGATGTCGCCTACGACGAGTTCCCCGGTCGCGGGATCGATCGGCGTCTGGCCGGAGAAGTAGATCGTGTTGCCGATGCTCACGGCCTGCGAGTACGGACCGATCGCCTTCGGGGCGCTATCGCTATGGATGGGGTTGCGGGGCATAGTCTTCGGATTCCTTGGGTTCGGTTTTTGTGAAGAGCATTGCAGACACCTCGTCCCCATGAAACCGGGACGGGGAGTAAACATCTCACTCCGGATAGCGATACACGCCGTGCACCACGCTCGCCCGGCGCACGCGATTCATCACTTCATCGAGGTGTTTGCGATCGCGCACTTCGATCGTGAACATTAGCGAGGAGGTGTTGAGGTCGCGGTCCTGGTATTCGACGTTCTCGATATTCGAGTCGGCGCCGGCGATCGCGGCCGCGATCGTCGCGAGCACGCCAGGCTTGTTCTCGACGACGATGCGCAGGCGCACGCGGTAGTCGCCGGCGACGTCGCGGTCCCAGCCCATCGCGATGATGCGTTCGGGCGTCTTGCGGTATTCGGCCGCGTTCGGGCAGTCGACGCGGTGCACGACCACGCCCTTGCCCTGCGAGAGATAGCCGAAGATCTCGTCACCCGGCAGCGGATGACAGCACTGGCCGAAGCTGAGCACGCCGCGCTCGCTGCCGGTGATCAGCACCTTCTCCTGCGCATGCCGCGCGGACTTGGTCGTCCGCGCCGCGCCTTCGGCCAGTGCTGTGGCGACCTGGTCGGGCATGCGGTTGCCGAGCGCGATGTCGGCGAGCAGCTCCTCGAGACGCTTGAACTTGGCATCGGCGAGATAGCGATCGAGCGTCTTCAGCGGAATCGCGTCGAGCGTGACACCCTGTGCCTCGAGCGCGCGATCGAGCATGCGGTGGCCAAGTTCGACCGCGTCCTCGTGCTGCAGATGTTTCAGATTGTTGCGGATCGCCACACGCGCGCGCGCGGACACGACCCACTCCAGCCATTGCGGCATCGGTTGCGCCGACGGCGCGGTGATGATCTCGACCGTCTCGCCCGAGTTCAGACGCGTGCGCAGCGGCGCGAGCTTCCTGTCGACGCGCGCAGCGACGGCATGGTTGCCGACGTCGGTGTGGACGAAGTAGGCGTAGTCGAGCGCGGTCGCATTGCGTGGCAGGGAAAAAATCTTGCCTTTCGGCGAGAACAGGTAGACATCATCGGGGAACAGGTCGACCTTGACGTTTTCGAGGAACTCCGCCGATGAGGACGTCTCGCGCGCCTGCGTCTCGACCAAGCCGGTGATCCAGTCGCGCGCGCGCGACTGCGCGGCATTCGCGGGTTCCGCCGCGGTTTTGTAGACCCAGTGCGCGGCGACACCGCGCTCGGCGGCCTGGTCCATTTCCGCGGTGCGGATTTGTATTTCTATCGGTGCGCCGAACGGGCCGAACAGCACGGTGTGCAGCGACTGGTAGCCGTTCGCCTTGGGAATTGCGATGAAGTCGCGGAAGCGCCCGTCCAGCGGCTTGAACAGCGAATGGATCGCGCCGAGCGCGTGGTAGCACTGCATCGTGTTCTCGACGATGACGCGGAAGCCGTACACGTCCATGACCTGGGCGAAGGTCTTGTGCTCCTTGTGCATCTTCGAATACGTGCTGTACGGCGTCTTGATCCGGCTCATGACGCGCGCCGGGATATGCTCGGCGACGAGGCGCGCCGCGAGCGCGGCCTCGATCTTGCCCATTGCTTCGCGGCGGTTGCCGAGCACGCCCTTGATGCGCTCGACGATGACGCGGTAGCGGTCGGGGTAGAGCGCGCGGAAGCCGAGATCCTGCAGTTCGGAACGGAACCGGTTCATGCCGAGGCGCTGCGCGATCGGCGCGTAGATGTCGAGCGTCTCGCGCGCGATGCGCCGGCGCGAGGCCAGCGCCATGCTGCCGAGCGTGCGCATGTTGTGCAGGCGGTCGGCGAGCTTGATCAGGATGACGCGCAGATCGCGCGCCATCGCCAGCAGCATCTTGCGGAAGCTTTCGGCCGCGGCGTCCTGCTGGTTGCGAAACTTGACCTTGTCGAGCTTGGTGACGCCGTCGACGAGTTCGGCCACTACGGAACCGAACTTCGATTCGATCTCCGCGCGAGGCAGCGGCGTGTCCTCGAGCGTGTCGTGCAGGATCGCGGCGATGATCGTTTCCGCGTCCATGCCGAGATCGGCGAGGATGGCCGCGACCGCGACCGGATGGGTAATGTAGGGTTCGCCGCTCTTACGTTTCTGCCCTTCGTGCGCACGCGCGCCGGTGAAGTAGGCCTCGCGCACGCGCGCGACCTGCTCGGCAGGAAGATAGGCAGCAAGACGCTGTTCGAGCGCCAGCACGTCGGCAGGGACAGCTTCCTGCAGCGCCGTGCTCATGTCGTGTTCCTAGCGCGTTACGCGAAGAAGGAGTGGAACGCGTGTGGCATGCGCGCGCCAGCCGCGCGCGGCGCGCATTGCGGAAAAGCTATGGCTTGCGCCATCGCTCACAGGTCGTCGCCGCCCTTGAGGTCGTCGTCGACTTCGGCGGCAGCCCATTCCAGCGCCTCGCGCTCGGCTTTCTCGCGCGCAGCCTTGTCGACCTCGTCGATCAGGTTCTGGTCGATCTTGCGGCCGGCGATTTCGCGCAAGGCGAGCACGGTCGGCTTGTCGTTCGCCGAATCGATCGTCGCGTCGGCGCCATTGGCGAGCTGACGCGCGCGCTTGGTCGCCATAAGGACGAGTTCGAAGCGGTTGTCGACCACTTCCAGACAATCTTCCACGGTAATGCGTGCCATAAAAAACACCTCGAAAAACCAAACTGCGAAGCCCGGGCCGCACGCGATCCGAAAGGAACCGCGCGAAACTCGAATCGTCTCGAATGCGCCGATCCGGCGCGGACCTGGGGACGTGCCTGCATGCGAATCCGTGATCAATCACACGAAACCCGCACGGGCTGGTCAAAACTATACGTTTCACATTGTAGCCGCAGCGCCGCATGCCGCGCAAACCCGATCGTCCGGAACTGAACTGCCGCTGTATTCCGCGCGGCTTGAAAGTGGGCAGGCGCGTCGCAATTGCGTACGCTTGCGCGTCAGACAGGGAAATGCGCCCTGCGCGCCCGCGCTGCGGATAGCCCAAGGACAGCCCATCGATGCCGAAAATCTCGACTACCCTCTCCCGCCTCGCCCTCGCTGCCACCGGCGCCGCCGTGCTGGCCGGCTGCGCGACGCCGGCGCCGCGCCGGGACGATCCCTACGAGAAGTTCAACCGCAAGATGTACGCGTTCAACGACTTCGCCGATCGGGTTGCAATCCGGCCGGTCGCAGTCGGCTACCGCAAGGTCACCAACGATACCTCGCGCCGTCTGATCAGCAACTTCTTCGCCAACGTCAAGTCGCCGATCACGATCGTCAACGACGTGCTGCAATGGCAGCCGAAGTATGCGTTCACACAAACCAGCCGCCTGGTCATCAACACGACCGTCGGCGTCCTCGGTCTGTTCGATCCGGCCAGCGAAATGGGCATCGATGCGCACACGACCGACTTCGGCGTGACCCTGGCCAGGTGGGGCGTGCCCGAGGGACCGTATCTCGTGCTACCGCTGTTCGGCCCGACCACTGGGCGCGATCTGCCCGCGATCGCGGTCGATCAGTACTTCCTCGACCCGCTCTCGTGGTATGCCAGTAGTCACGATTTCAAATGGCATGCCGAATATCTGCCGCAGGGGGCCTACCTCGTCACCTTGCGTTCGAGCGCCATCGACGCCGAAGGCCTGCTAGAAGGCGTCTACGACCCGTACGTGTTCTACCGCGACGCATATCGCCAGCGCCGCCTGTACAAGATCTACAACGGCAATCCGCCGATGGAAGCGATCCAGGCGCTGCAGGGCGACGAGAATCTCGACGTCGACAAGTTGCTTGAAGAGCAGCAGCAGTACGAGAAGAAGACGCCGCAGAAGCAATAACGCGCCGCTGGCGTTGACGTGATCGCCGCTTAGACGAGCGTCACGCCCACCCCTGCGCTTTCGAGCGCTTCAACGTATTCCGGCGCAGCGGCGGTGTCGCTGATCACCTTGTGCAGGCCCGACAGCGGCGCGATCACCGACAGGCTGCGCTGGCCGAACTTGCTCGAATCGAACACGCCGACGACCTCGCGCGAAACACGGATCATCAATGCATTGAGCGTCGCTTCCTGCGGATCGGGCGTGGTCACGCCGATTTCCGGATCGATGCCGTCGACGCCAAGGAACAGACGGTCGGCGGAAAGTTGAGCAAGCATCTGCTCGGCCCCGGAGCCGACCAGCGACTGCGAGCTCGCGCGCAACAGGCCGCCGAGCATCATCACGCGGATCGCCGGGATCGCACCGAGCTCGAGCGCGATGTGCAGTCCGTTCGTGATCACGGTCAGCTCGCTCCATTTGCGTTGGCGCAGCGCGCGCGCAATTTCGATCGTGGTCGAGCCCGAGTCGAGAATGATCGTCTCGCCGTCTTCGACGAGTCTGGCGGCGGCCTGGCCGATTAGCCGCTTCTGCGCGTGGTGGCGCGTTTCCTTGATGCTGAGCGGTGTGTCGACTGCATGCGCCGGCGCAGGCAATGCGCCGCCATGCGAGCGCACGATCGCGGCGTTGCGTGCGAGCGCTTCGAGGTCCGCACGGATCGTCACCGGCGAAATTTTGAAGCGCGCGGCAAGTTCCTCAACCGTGGCGCGGCCCGCGCGCTCGACCTGCTCAACGATGAGACGGCGACGTTCTTCGACGAGCAGACGGGGCGAGGACGGCGGTCGGTTCATGTACTCAAGCCAAGCAAGCGGGTAGCGTTGTAGTAGTTGTAGTAATAGATCTCGTGCGGGATCGCCTCGGGCAGGCCGATGCCGAAGATCGACCAGCGCCCACGCGGCGGAACGTCAGCGGGAGCATAGTCGAAATACTCGTCTTCCGTCTCCAGGCAGCGATTGCATATCTCGTAGAGTTCATCGTCGAGCAGTTGCCGCGGCACCCCGTCGCCCTCGTGCACGTCGATTGCCGGAAAGCGCGTCTCGCGCACGCGCAACATGCAGCGCGACTGAAGGTCGGTCGGTCGCAGATCGGCCTTGCCATCGCGCGCGGTCTGCAACGGGCTTTTGCCAGCACTGCCGCGCACGATCGACAGCGGCGGCGTAGCAAAAGCATCGGGCCCGCGCCAGCGACGCCATCGGTGGTTTGCGTTGGGTCGATGTTTTCATTCTGCTCGCCCTGGGCGTCTCACGCCGCAAAAAAGCCGCCGCTTCAATCATTGCTTTCGATCGATCGGAACGCGCGCCGCCTGTATGCAGGGCGACGCAGGCGATGAGGCACGAAAAGGATCCGTCGACCGGCGTTTGCGGCAAAACTGAAAAATGCTTGAAAGTTTCATTTACTTTCAATTACTGTATTATTCATCGTATATTACTTTCATATTACGTCAATTTGCTTCGAATGCCGGCCTCTACTTTCCTTCTCTCACCCTCGGCGAATTCAGCCAGCTCCCGCGGGCAGTGCCAAGGAACAGCGTCGGGCCGGCTACGTCGCCGTACGTCAAAACGAACGAACCGCGGCGAATGCTCTTCGCTTGCGGCCAAGGATTTTTGCAGTTGGGGGCGCTTTGCCGAGGGAGCGACGCAGCGTCGGGATCGAGAATTTCACTTGAGGCATTGACATGAAAACCAGAACCATCGGGTCGCGTTGCGCATTGAAGAAGACCTTGCTTGCAGCGAGTCTGCTCACGGCATTCGGCGCCAATTTTTCCTACGCGCAGATCATCACCGGCGGCCTCTATGGCAGCGAACCGGCGGCGGGCAGCAGCGTCGTCGTCACGAATGCGGCGACCGGCTATCGCAAGGAAGTGCAGGTCGACAAGAACGGCCGCTACAGCCTGGACGGACTCAACCCGGGCATCTACACCGTCACCGTATCGCGCGACGGCAAGGAAGTGGGCTCGCGCAACGTGCTGGTCAAGACCAACAACAATTCGCCCGTGCCGGCGATCGCCGCGGCGACGTCAGTCACGGGCGCCGCCGGCAACGCAGCCGAACTGGGCAGCGTCGAGGTGACCGCGACATCGCGCGTCGTCGACATCGCACCGATCGACGTGAGCACGCCGACCTTCATCAATCACTACGACATGCAGATCGTCAACCAGCTGCCGACGGGACGCAGCATGGAAAGCATCGCGCTGCTGCGTTCGAATGTCGTGTATGACGACCAGACGACCAAGCTCGCCGTGGCCGGCGGCGCCAGCCCGGCAGAGAACCGTTACTTCTATAACGGCTTCGACACGACGAACGAATTCATGAAGAGCGGCCCCGGCGCGAATCGCCTGCCTCCGGAAGCGCTGCAAGGTGTCGACGTCATTTCGAGCGCCGGCAGCGCGAGCTGGACCAACGTCACCGGCGGCCTCTACGCAGGCACGGTGCGCCAGGGCACGAACGAATACCAGGGCGGCTATACGCTCTACATCACGCCGGGCACATCGAGCCTGAATCCGGCATCGCCCAATTCGTACTACACCGACGCCAGCGGCAAACAGCAGTACTACCGCTACTACTCAGACAATCGGCACAACACCCAGGTCGAGCAATACATCTGGGGCTCCGGTCCGATCATCAAGGACACGCTGTTCCTGTTTGCCATGATCGGGAACAAGCCCAACTGGCAGAGCACGTCGTACTCCGTCAATCGCGCATCGGACGTCACCAACCGCGACAAGAACGGCATGGTCAACCTGACCTGGAACATCAACGCCGACCAGACCTTCGACGTGGTTGCCGAGAAGGATGTCACGACCAGTTTCACCAATCTGTACGCGCTGACCCAGAACTACACGCCGAGTTCGATCGGTGCCTACAAAGGCTGGACGCGGACCAATACGACAGACAAGTTTTTGATCGGCAACTACACCTGGCACATCAACGACAAGATGAGCTTTGTCGTGATGGGCGGTTATCTGAGCGATTATCAATACAATCCCACTTCGAGCAGCGGTACCGGGTTGCCCTACGTGACCGAAGTCGATCCGATCACGCAGCAATCGAGCAACATCGGCATTTCGAATAACTCGCTGCAGACATTCCCACAGGATTACTGGAAGCGCGGCTTCAACGCCAAGCTCAACTGGGAACTCGGCGACCACAAGATCTCGCTCGGCGCCGAGCACTATCATCACTTCGTCGACAGCCACGGCAACACGACTACCGACGGCGGCGTCTGGACTTACTACACCAAGCCCGGCACGATCCTGCCGAACGGCACGCCCGTGCCCGGCAATGGCCAGTACGTGCAACAATTCTTCGAGCGCGAAGGCGGCTCGTTCAACACGGTCAACAAGGGCGCCTTCCTCGAAGACTATTGGCAAGTGGCCGATCGTTGGGTGATTTACCTCGGCACGCGTTTCGACGAATACGCGAACAAGGATGCGAACAACAACAACTTCATGCGCCTGCCGCTGCTCTCGCCACGCATCGGCGCGGCCTGGGACGTGCACGGCGACAGCTCGACCAAGATCGGCGCGAATCTCGGCAAGTACGGGCTGGCGATACCCTCGGCCGTGAATGCCGGCGTCGGCAGCGCATCCTACATATGGAACCGCTGGTACACCTACACCGGCCGCGATCCGGTTACGCGCGCGCCGACCGGCCTGAGCCAGCTTGGCGCACAGCAGACGGTGCTCGGCGGCGAGGGCGCAGTGCAGCCTTACTACACGCTAGCTTCTTCCAACATCAAAGCACCGTATCAGTACGAACTACAGGTGTACTGGCAGCAAGCCCTGCAAAACAGCTGGTCGTTCAATCTCGAAGGCGGGTTCAGCCAGCTCAAGCGCATCGTGGACGACACCAACTGGTCGGACGGCATCACCGCCTATGCTAATGCGCACGGCTATCCGAACTACGTCGACAGCACGTTCCCGATGATCAATCCCGGCTACGCGCAACTCATCACGCGCGACTACAACGGCGACGGCAAACTCGAGTCGCTGCTGTTCCCGGCCAATTACTTCGGGCCGAAAGCCAAGCGCAACTATGCGCACATCACCTTTGAGATGATGCACGCACGCACCGAAGACGAGCCCTACTTCCTCGACCTGAGCTACACCTGGGCGCATCTGTACGGCAACGACGACGGTTATCTGAGCTTGAGCGAGCGTGTCGGCGGCGGCGTCGCCCAGCAGCCGCTGTGGGACTTCCCCGACATGATGCAGTACAGCTATGGCGATCTCGCGGCCGATGTCCGCCACAAGCTGAACCTCAATGGCGTGTACTACTTCAACACCGGTTTTCGCGTCAGCGGCATCCTGCAAATGCAAACCGGAAAACCCTTGAGCTGCTTCGGCAGCTATCCCGATCCGGACAACGAAGCGAACTACGACGGTCCACTCAGCCACTACTGCAACAACCAGCCGGCACCGGCCGGTACGGCAGGACGCACCCCGTTCTTCTGGACGCTAGGGCTAGGCGCCGGCTACGACTGGCAGGTCGGCGGCAAGAACCACTTCAGCATCGACCTGCAGATGCAGAATGTCACCAACCGCAAGGGCGTGATCGATCGCTACCAGCAATTCGACACGGGCAATCTGAACACCGATGGAAGCTGGCAGCGCGACCTCAGATACGGCACGTCGAGCTATCAAGCGCCGCGCACGACCACGCTGGTATTCCGCTACAGCTACCAGTGACTGCAACGCGCCGGCACGACGCCGGCGCGATCTTCGCCGGCCGGTTTGCAGCGCACCGGTCAGCCTTGCGGCTTCATCCGCGACCGCAAGTCAGGACGAACCCAGGGGGTGCGGACCACCCTTTTCTGTCTCATCTCTCTACGGAGGCTTTGTGCAAAACTTCGGATATCGAATTGGCGGACTGTTGCTCGTTTCCGGTTTGCTGGCTGCATCGGTCGAAGCCGCACCCACGACTGTTCCCTTGGGCGGCAACACGTACATCACGCAGTCGAAGAACAAGCCGGACGAGTCGATCGACAACACCGGCCTGCACAACTGGGATTCGTCCTCGACCACGATCAGCACCTACGTCGATGTACTGCAGCCGGGCGATCTTCAAGTCTCGCTCGTCGGCGGCCTGTTTGGCTCGACCCAGAGTACGGTCAGGGTATCGATCGGCGATCAATCGAAGATAATCTCCCTCGCGCCGGCCGGCATAGCGAACTCGGTGTTCCCTGCGGGCACGTTCACGATCAATCAGCCGGGTTACGTGAAGATCGACCTGCAAGGCGTCTCGAACGACGCCGGTTATTTCGGTGACATCTCCGCGCTGCAACTCGACGGCTCGGCGACTGCGGGCGGTCTGCTCTTCGCCAACGATCCGGACAACTTCTACTGGTCGCGGCGCGGCCCATCGGTGCATCTTGGCTTCGACGTTCCCGCGGCGACGGAATATTTCTACAGCGAAATCACCGTGCCGGTCGGGCAGGATCCGGTCGGCACGTACTACATGGCAAACGGCTTCAACGTCGGCTACTTCGGCATGCAGGTGAACGCGCCGAACAAACGCTGGATCCTGTTTTCGGTATGGGATCCGACGAGCGGCAGCACCACGCTCGTCACCAAGGGCAACCAGACCCTCGTCGACAATTTCGGCGGCGAAGGCACCGGCGGACAAAGTCATATGATCTGCAATTGGGTAGCGGGGAGCACCTATCGTTTCATCACGCGCGCCCAACCCGACGGTCAGGGCAACACGTTGTTCTCGGCCTGGTTCGGCACGCCGCAGGGCGACAACGCCTGCGGTGACAATGGTCAGGGTGCCAACCAGATACAGGCGGGTGTCAAATGGAATTTCCTCGCCACGTGGAAATATCCCGGCACATCGATGTATCACAAGGGCATGTATTCCTTCCTCGAAGGTTTCAATCCGGACACCGGCTATCTTGGGCGGCGCGGGAATTTCGGCAACGAGTGGGCGATCAGCTCGACCGGCGAGTGGACCGAGATCACTTCGGCCTGGTACGACGTCGATCCGACCGGTTACAACAACCAGCGCGCGGATTTCGCCGGCGGAGCCATCGATAATCAGTTCTACCTGCGCAATGACGGCTTCTTCACGCCGTCGGTCGCTTCGCATCAGTGGTTCTATCGCCAGGCGAACGGCACGCATCCCAGCGTGGATTTGAGCAGCTTGCCGCAACAATAGGCGCAGCCGAGCAGCCGGCGCGACGGTCGCGTCGGCTGCTTCTTCCAGATCATCGATTGGACGAGAAATTCCATGTTCGCAACGTTTCCCCGCTACGGTCATCGCGAAAGCCTTCCGCTCCGCACAGCAAAACGCGAGCTTATCTGCACGGTCGTTTCACTTGCGCTCGCAATCGCCGCAACCAACTGTGTCTTCGCCAAGGGAGATGACGCAGTCTCGGCGAAGACGACACTGACCCTGGGCAAATCCAAGTCGAGCATGGGCAATGACGCGATAGCGGCGACGTGGAAATCCGCCGATGGCCACTTGAGCGATTTTGTCGTCGTCGATCGCGCCGGCAGCACGCCGCTCAAGATCGCCGATCCGTTCACCCTCATCCTCGCCGACGGCAGGACGATCAAGGCAGCGGACATGACCCTCGTCGGCGAATCCGGCAAGCACGCGCTGAGCGCAAATCCGAAGGCATCGCGCCTCGTCGAACATTTCGCCGGCCAGGACGCCAAGGCGAGTTTCCGCGACGCCGATGGCCGCTTCCGCGTCGACTGGCAACTCGAGCAACGCGACGGATCGGCATATGTTCACCAGCGCATCACGATTACCGCGCTCAAGCAGGACGAGTCGATCGCCGAAGTGGGACAGCTGAAAGTCGACGACGTTCTCGGCGCGACGGTTTATGGCGATGTGAAGGGCTCGCCGATCGTGTTCGGGCGCTATTACTTCGGCTTCGAGAATCCGCTGTCGGAAAGCGAAGTTCGCGGCGCGCGCGCGCGAACGTTCATCAAGCGCAGCCTGCCGCTGCGCAAAGGCCAATCCATCGACTACTCCGCCGTCGTCGGCGTGAGCCGCGAAGGCCAGCTGCGTCGCGACTTCGCGACGTACGTCGAGCGCGAGCGCGCGCATCCGTATCGGCCGTTCCTGCACTACAACTCGTGGTACGACATCGGCTACTTCACGCCATACACGCAGGAGCAGGCACTCGATCGCATCAAGGCGTTCGGCGAGGAATTGAGCGTGAAGCGCCAGGTCAAGCTCGATTCGTTCCTGTTCGACGACGGTTGGGACGATCGCAGCGGCAGCTGGCATTTCAGCCAGAAAGATTTCCCGCAGGGCTTTGTGCCGCTGAAGGATGCCGCCGCGAAGTACGGCGCGGCGCCCGGCGTGTGGCTGTCGCCGTGGGGTGGATACAGCAAGCCGAAAGAAGAGCGCGTAAAGAACGGTAAGGAGGCCGGCTACGAAATCATCGACAACGGCCTCGCGCTGTCCGGACCGAAATACTACCAGCGCTTCCACGATGCAGTGCTGGAACTGCTGACGAAGAATGGCATCAACCAGTTCAAGTTCGACGGCACCGGCAACGCGGACAAGGTGTTCCCGGGCAGCCGCTTCGACAGCGATTTCGCCGCGGCGATCGAATTGATCGACGATATCCGCGCGGCCAAGCCGGACACGTTCGTCAATCTCACGACCGGCACCTATCCGTCACCGTTCTGGCTGCGTTATGCAGATTCGATCTGGCGCGACGGCGAGGATGACGATTTCGCCGGCGTCGGCACAAACCGCGAACGTTGGATCACCTACCGCGATGTGCAGACCTATCGCAACATCGTCCAGCGTGGGCCGCTGTTCCCGCTCAATTCGCTGATGCTTCACGGCATCATCTACGCGCAGATGAACAAGCGCCTCAACGCCGACCCCGGCCACGACTTCGCCAACGAAGTGCATTCATACTTCGCCAGCGGCACGCAGTTGCAGGAGATGTACATCACGCCGTCGCTGCTGAGCGGCGCCGACTGGGACACGCTCGCCGAAGGGGCGCGCTGGTCGCGCACGAACGCCGAAGTGCTGCGCGACTCGCACTGGATCGGCGGCGATCCGGGCCGTCTGGATGCCTACGGCTGGGCCGCGTGGACGCCGAAGAAGGCGATCATCACGCTGCGCAATCCCGACGCGAAACCGCAGCTCGCCGTGATCGATCTGCAGCGCCAGCTCGAACTGCCGCCGGGCAGCGCGCGACGTTATGTGGCGAAATCGGTTTGGGGCGGCGGCGAGCAGACGACATTCGACGCCGATCAAGCAACGACGCTGACCCTCGCACCGTTCCAGGTGATCACGTTCGAATTGACGCCACAGTGACGATGAACGGGGCAGGATGTCCCGCTCATGTGGGAAATTTCGAAACGCCTCTCCGTTACCGCCATGCCGCGCTTGTGCGCGGATGGCGGTCTATATTTCAGAGGCCGAGCAGGCCGTCGATGTCGGACAGGTGCGCGAGATTGCGCAGCGCGGGCGGCGCGTTGAGGTAGCGCAGCGTCGTGCCGCGCGCCCGCGCCTGGGCAGACCAGGCGATCAGCACGGCCAGCGTCGCGCTGTCCGCGTCGGCCAGCTTCGACAAATCGACGCTGTCGGTCGCTGGCGGATTGCCCAACGCAGCGCCGGCATTGTCGAAACTGATCCTCACTTCTTGATGCCTTCCGAGTCCATCGACTCGAGCGCCTTGGCGCCCTGGCTTTCCAGGCGTGTGGTCAACGCATCGAGGCTAGATTTCTGAATTTCCTCGGCGACCTGGTTGCGATAGTTGGTCACGTAGGAGATGCCTTCGATGATCACGTCGTAGGCCTTCCAGTCACCCTGCGAGGTCTTGCGGAATGCGTAGTCGACCGGCACGAGCTTGCCGTCGTCGAGCACGACCTGGGTGCGCACGAGCGTGCGCTTGTCGTTGAGTTCGCCCTGCTGCGGCAGCACGCGCACACGGCCCTCGGTGTACTTGAGCAGGCCTTCGGCGTAGCGGTGCGTGATCGAGTTGTACATCGCCTTGGCGAAGCGCGCGCGCTGTTCCGGAGATGCCGTGCGTGCGTTCTGGCCGAGCACGAGGATCGAAGCGTAGTCGATGTCGAAATGCGGCAGCACGATCTGGTCGATGACCTTGATCAGGCCTTCGCGATCCTTGGCGAGTTCGGCGCGGCGCGCCTCCATCGTCTTGCCGAGTTCGTCGACCAGAGTCTGCACGACCTGATTCGGCGCGGGCGCCTCGGCCAATGCCGGAGTCGCCGTCGCCAACGCGAGTACACAGAGCAAAGAATACAGAATGCGCATACGTCACCTTTTCAATTCGCCGGCGGATGCCCGTGCCTCCGCCCTTCCCGAAAGCCCCGCAGCCGCGCGGAGTTTCCATCCTTACGATCGCCTACGGCTTCGCCGGCGGCTTGTCCTTGTCCGCACCCGCGGCCTTGTCGCCCGCATTCTTCGCAGCGTCGCCGCTGCCGACCAGATACTTCCCGATCAGCTCCTCAAGCTGCATCGAACTCTGGGTCAGGATCACTTCGTCGCCGTTCTTGAACATGTCCGGCGAGCCGCCAGGCTGGATCGCAACATACTGGTCGCCCAATAAACCGCTGGTGAATACCGCGGCGGCCGAGTCATCGGGGATTTTGCTGAAGCGCTTGTCGATCGACAGCGTGACGAGTGCATCGAGCTTGTCCGGCTCAAGCACCACGTTCGCGACCGAACCGATGCGCACGCCTGCGATCTTCACCGGTGCGCGCAGCTTGAGCTGACCGACATTGGTAAAGCGCGCCTTCAGGTCGTAACTGTCGCCCTGGCTGAAGTTCGCGACCGAGGTGGTCTGCGTCGCCAGATAGGCAAGCGCGGCGAAGCCGAGCAGGATGAACAGCCCGGTGCCGATCTGGAAGGATTGTCGTTGTGCCATCGTTGTTCCCTTGCCTTACATCAGGAAGGCAGTCATGACGAAATCGAGCGCAAGCGTCGCGATCGAAGAAAACACCACCGTGCGCGTGGTCGCATAGGCCACGCCTTCGCTGGTCGGCGCGGTCGTGTAGCCCTGAAACGTCGCGATCAGCGTGCATACGGCGCCGAAGGCGACGCTCTTCCACACGCCGTTGATCACGTCTTTCCAAACGTCGACGCTCGAGGTCATGTTCGACCAGAACGTGCCGTTGTCGAGGCCGAGCCAGCTCACGCCAACGAGATGCGCGCCGAAGATGCCGAGCGCGTTAAACACGCAGGCGAGCAGCGGCATCGCGATGACTCCGGCGATGAAGCGCGGCGCGACGACATAGGCGAGCGGATCGACCGCCATCATTTCCATCGCCGAGATTTGGTCGGTCGCACGCATCAGGCCGATCTCGGCCGTGATCGAGGTACCGGCGCGACCGGCGAACAGCAGCGCAGTGACGACCGGCCCGAGCTCGCGGTACAGCGACAGCGACACCACCGTGCCGAGCGCCGCAGTGCCGCCGAAGATCGACAGCACGTAATAGAGTTGCAAGCCGAGCACCATGCCGACGAACAGGCCGCAGGTCATGATGATCGTCAGGCTCATCGCGCCGACGAACCAGACCTGGCGAATCGTTTCCTTGATATGGCGCAGACTGCTCGGAATGGCAGCGAGAATCTGCAGCAGGAACAGGCCGCAGGCGCCGACCTGGGCGATGCCGTCGACGAGGTAGGAGGGCTTGCGCACCGTGCTCATGCGCCCGCTCCGGCGAGGCCAAGCTGGGTGGCGTAGTCGGGCGCGGGATACTGGAACGGCACCGGGCCATCCGCCGCACCGGTGAAAAACTGCTTGGTCCACGGCGTCTCGCCGCGCGCAAGCTCGTCGGGCGTGCCGTGCGCGGCGATCTTGCCACCGGCAATCAAGAAGATGCTGTCGGCGATCAGGCGGACCGCGGCGAGCTCGTGCGCGACGAGGATACTGGTGATGCCGAGCGTATCGTTCAAGACCCGGATGAGCTTGAGGATCTGATTGAGTGCGATCGGATCGAGGCCGACGAACGGCTCGTCGTAGATGATCAGCATCGGATCGCGCACGATGGCCCTGGCAAGTGCAACGCGCCGTATCATGCCGCCCGACAGTTCGTGCGGCGTCAGCTCGGCCGCACCGCGCAGACCGACCGCCTGCAACTTGGTCAGCACGAGGTTGCGCACGAGCACTTCGGGCAGGTCGAGGTGCTGGCGCAGCGGAAACGCGACGTTCTCGAATACCGAGTAGTCGGTGAGCAGCGCCGAGTTCTGGAACAGGTAGCCGATCTTCTCGCGCAGCGCGAACAGTTTCGCGCGATCGAGCTTGACGACGTTCTGCCCGTCGACCCACACCTCGCCCGCATCGGGGGCGAGCTGGCCGGTGATGTGGCGCATCAGCGTGGTCTTGCCGGTGCCGCTGGGTCCCATGATCGCAGTGATCTTGCCGCGCGGGATGTCGAGGTCGACCTTGTCGAAGATCGTCTTGCCGTTGAGCACGGTCGACAGGCCGCGGATCCTGATCAGAGGATTCGGAGTCGGGGCATTGCCGGCAGCGGGTGCTTGCGGTTCGGTGCTCATCTCAAACAAGAAAACGGCGCATGACGCGCCCGAATGCAGTCACCTTACCGGAAGGCCGCAGGCAACGGAAGTCGCGTGAAATTGCGGTTAAGCGCCTCGTCAGGCGCGGCCGCGTTTAACTCACGCCGCGAACAGATGCAAAGCGGCGTACTGCAGCAGCATGATCGTCTTGCCGTCGCGGATGGCACCACTGCGGATCGCGGCCAGCGCCGCGTCGAAGTCCATCTCGACCACCTCGATGTCCTCGTCGTCGACGCCGCCGCCGTCGCCCACGCGCGCGGCCGCCGAGTATTCGGCGACGAAGAAATGCAGGATCTCGGTCACCGATCCGGGCGACATGTAGGCTTCGAACACCTTGCGCACCGCGCCGATCTCGTAGCCGGTCTCCTCGCGCGTTTCGCGGCGGATGGCATCCTCGGGGTTGTCCGCATCGAGCAGGCCTGCGCAGGTTTCCAGCAACATGCCCGAGGCGTTGCCGTTGACGTAGGTCGGCAGGCGGAACTGCCGCGTCAGCAACACCGTGCGGCGCTGCAGATCGTAAAGCAGGATCGTCGCGCCATTGCCGCGGTCGTAGGCTTCGCGCGTGCGCTCCGCCCAGGTTCCATCGGGCTTGCGCATGCGGTAATGCACCTTGCGCAGCACGTACCAGTTGTCGGAAAGGACTTCGGTCTTGACGATATCGATGTCGGGATTCACGCGTGCGTTCAATCCTTGAGCAAATCGGCAAGCAACGCGGCGAAGCGCTCGCGCTGGTTGTTCACACGCAGTTGCCGCGTCGTCACGATCGAGCGCAGGTCGGACAGCGCAGTGGCGAAGTCGTCGTTGACCACGATGTAGTCGAACTCGACCGCATGCGCGATGTCCTCGCGCGAGTCGGCGAGGCGGCGGCGGATCGTCGCGTCCGAATCCTGCGCGCGCGCGCGCAGGCGGCGCTCGAGCTCGACGCGCGACGGCGGCAGGATGAAGATGCTGACCGTATCCTGCATCTGCGCGCGCACCTGGCGCGCGCCCTGCCAGTCGATCTCGAGCAGCACATCCTTGCCCGAGCCGAGCGTACGCTCGACCGCGGTGCGCGCGGTGCCCTTGAGATCGCCGTGCACGATCGCGTGCTCGAAAAACTCGCCGCGCTTGATCATTTCCTCGAACACACCGCGCGAAACGAAGTGGTAGTGCACGCCATCGACTTCGCCCGGCCGCGGCAGGCGCGAGGTATAGGACACCGACAAGGCGATGTTCGGCTCGCGCTCGAGCAGCGCGCGGGTAAGGCTGGTTTTGCCGCCGCCCGAGGGCGCGGCGATGATGTAGAGGGTTCCCGACATCGGCCTATTCTATATTCTGCACTTGCTCGCGCATCTGCTCGATCAGCACTTTCAGCTCAACCGCAGCCTGCGTGGTGCGCGCATCGACCGACTTGGAGCCGAGCGTGTTCGCCTCACGGTTGAATTCCTGCATGAGGAAGTCGAGCCGGCGTCCCGCCGGGTCCGGCGCGGCTAGGATGCGCCGCGCCTCGGCGATGTGCGCGGTGAGGCGGTCGAGTTCTTCATCCACGTCAATGCGCGACAGCTGCAGCACGAGTTCCTGTTCGAGCCGGCTGTTATCGGCGCGCAAAAATTCGGCCGATTGCATGATCTCGGCGAGCTTGGCTTCCAGCCGCGCGCGCAACGCCTTACGGATGTCGGGCAGCCAAGCGCGCACGTCGGCGACGATGCGCGCGATGCCGTCGAGGCGTTCGCGCAGGAAGCCGCCGAGGCGCTCGCCCTCGCGTGCACGCGTGGCGACCATGTCGGCGAGCGCGCGCTCGAGCAGGTCGAGCGCTGCCTGGCGCAGTCCTTCCTGGTCCACCTCTTCACGCTTGAGCACGCCGGGCCAGCCGAGCAGGCTGGCGAAATCGACGTTGAGCTTTGGAAAGCGCTCGGCGAACAGCGCGGCGGTCGCTTCGAGCTTGTCGAGTACCGCGTCATTGAGGCGAATCTCGCTGGCCGCGGCCTCGCTTGCGCGAAAACGCAGGCTCAGGTCGACCTTGCCGCGCGTGAGCTTGGCGGCGGTGCGTTCGCGCAGCGCGGGCTCGATCGCGCGCAATTCGTCGGGCAGGCGCAGACCAAGCTCGAGATAGCGATGGTTCACCGAGCGCAATTCGAAGCTCAACGCGCCCCACGGCGTGTCGGCGTCGGCGCTGGCGAAGGCGGTCATGCTGCGGATCATGGGCGTGTCGCTGCGGAATTCGGACGCAAAGTATAGCGGACGCGGGAGATGGACCCCGAAGCAGGCTCGGAACGCGATCATTCCGGTCTTCTCGCGAAGCGATGAGCAAAAATTTTCTCCGCTCAAACTACAATACGGCCTCCGACGACATGGCGACTGCAATCCGATGACGAATTTTCAACGCCCCAGCGGCCGCACCGCCGACCAATTACGCCCGGTCACGATCGAACGCCGCTATACGCGCCATGCCGAAGGCTCGGTGCTGATCGCGTTCGGCGACACGCGCGTGCTGTGCACGGCCAGCGTCGAGGAAAAGGTGCCGCCGTTCCTGCGCGGCAAGGGCGAGGGCTGGGTCACGGCCGAGTACGGCATGCTGCCGCGCGCGACCAAGGAACGCACCCAGCGCGAAGCCGCACGCGGCGGCCAGGGCGGCCGCACGATGGAAATACAGCGGCTCATAGGTCGATCCTTGCGCGCATGCGTCGACCGCGCGGCGCTCGGCGAACGCACGATCACGCTCGACTGCGACGTGCTCCAGGCCGACGGCGGCACACGCACCGCGGCGATCACCGGCGCCTATGTCGCGCTGGTCGACGCGATCGGCGCGCTGACCAAGCGCGGCGCGCTGAAGAAGGCGCCGATCCTCGGTGCCGTCGCCGCGATCTCGGTCGGTATCTACCGCGGCACGCCGGTGCTCGATCTCGACTATCCCGAGGATTCCGCCTGCGACACCGATCTCAACGTCGTCATGAACGACGGCGGCGGTTTCATCGAATTGCAGGGCACCGCCGAAGGCCACGCGTTCCGCCGCGAGGAACTCGACGCGTTGCTCGGCCTCGCCAACAAGGGCATCGGCGAGTTGCTGCAGTTCCAGCAAGAGGCGTTGGCGCGTGCGTAAGATCGTTTTGGCGAGCAGCAATCCGGGCAAGCTCGCCGAGATTCGCGAGGTGCTCGCCGACAGCGGCATCGAACTCGTCGCGCAAGGCGAATTCGGCATAGGCGACGCCGAGGAAACCGGCACCACGTTCGTCGAGAATGCGCTGATCAAGGCGCGGCATGCGGCGCGGCTCTCCGGCCTGCCTGCGCTCGGCGACGACTCCGGCATCTGCGTTGACGTGCTCGGCGGCGCGCCGGGCCTGTACTCGGCGCGTTACGCCGGCACCCACGGCGACAATGCGGCGAATAATGCCAAGCTGCTGGCCACGCTGCGCGATGTAGCGGACAAGGAACGCACGGCGCACTTTCATTGCACCCTGGTCCTGCTGCGCAGCGCCGACGATCCCGCGCCGCTGATCGCCGAAGGCCTCTGGCGCGGGCGCATCCTGCACGCGCCGCAGGGCAGTCGGGGCTTTGGCTACGATCCCGTATTTTTCGATCCGGCGAATGGCCCCGCAGGCGAACTCGCGCCCGCGTTGAAGAACCGCATCAGCCACCGCGGCCTCGCGCTCGCGCGCCTGCGCGAGTTGCTCGACACAGAAAAGCGATGACGCTGCCGCCGCTCGCGCTCTACATCCACATCCCATGGTGCGTGCGCAAATGCCCGTACTGCGATTTCAATTCGCACAATGCGCCGGACGCCCTGCCGCAGCGCGAATACGTTGAGGCGTTGCTCGCCGACCTCGACCGCGATTTGCCACTGGCACAGGGCCGGCCGCTGCGCAGCATCTTCTTCGGCGGCGGCACGCCGAGCCTATTCTCGCCCGACAGCATTGCGCGCATCCTCGATGGCGCGAACGCGCGTCTCGCGTTCGCGCCGGGCATCGAAGTCACGATGGAAACCAATCCGGGCACGGTCGAGCACGGCGATTTCGCCGCGTACCGCCGCGCCGGCGTCAACCGCCTCAGCTTCGGCGTGCAGAGTTTCGACGACGCGGCGCTCAAGCGCATCGGCCGCATCCACGACGCGCAACAGGCCGAGCGCGCGATCAAGCGCGCGCAGGACGACGGTCTAAACAATCTCAATCTCGACCTGATGTACGCGCTGCCGCAACAGACGCTGGACGGCGCACTCGCCGACATCGACAAGGCGCTCGCGTTCGACACGCCGCACCTGTCGCACTACCAACTCACGCTCGAACCAAACACGCAATTCGCCGCGAATCCACCGCCACTGCCCGACGAGGACAGCGCCTGGGACATGCAGGAAGCCTGTCAGGCGCGCATCGCCGCGGCGGGCTTCGGCCACTACGAGGTGTCGGCCTACGCGCGAGCGGGCGGCGAAAGTGCGCATAATCTCAATTACTGGCATTTCGGCGACTATCTCGGCATCGGCGCCGGCGCGCATGGCAAGTATTCGAGCATCGATGAAAGCGGCGCATTGCAGGTGTGGCGGCGCTGGAAGGTGCGCGCGCCGCGCGGCTATCTCGAACATGCGAAATCGGAACGCGTGATTGGCGGCGACGATCCCGTGGCGGTCGAGCAATTGCCATTCGAGTTCATGCTCAACGGACTGCGTCTGACCGGTGGAATTCCGCTGACGGATTTTCATGCGACGACCGGGCTCGGCTCCGATGCAATTCGCCCGCAGGTCGAGGAAGCCCTGCGCCGCGGCTGGCTCGCGCCGCAAAGTGATCGGCTGCAGCCTACCGAATCGGGCCAGCGTTTCCTCAATGACCTGATCACGCTGTTTCTGCCGGAAAAGGGTGGTGAAACATGAGCGACATGGCACTCGAATTCGTGCGCATCGATTGCCCGTACTGCGGCGAAAGCTTCGAGACGCAGGTCGATCTGTCCGCGGGCTCGCAGAGCTATATCGAGGATTGCGCGGTGTGCTGCAGGCCGATCGAGATCGCCTTGCGGGTCAGCGACGAGGGCGAGTTGCTTGGCGTCGAGACGCGCACGGATCGGGAGTGACATAGCTTCCCTCGCGCGCGCGGAGAAGGAAAGCAACGCTTGCTTCGCTGGCGCCCGCTCCCTACACTGCGCGCCTCGCAGGTGCCCCGGATCAAGATCTCGGGGTGAAACGGGAAGCCGGTGTGATTCCGGCGCTGCCCCCGCAACGGTAAGCAAGTTCGAGTTCGATCACACGCCACTGTGCATGCACGGGAAGGCGATCGAACCTGGCGTCCAGACGCCGCTTGCAAGCCCGGAGACCGGCCTGCGTCGGGATCGCGTGCGATCCCACAGCTTGCGGCGTTGCGGTGGGCAACGGACGGGCGTATCGCGCGTCGTTCGCACGCCGCTACTCCTCTCCGAAACCTCCCGCGCCGCATCCCGGCGGGTGTGCTTTCGGAGTATAAAATGTCGCAAAAATCCCTTTTGTCCCTCGCCGTCGGTGCCGCACTTGCCGGCAGCTTCTTCCACGCCTCCACCGCGCGGGCGCAGGAAGCGCAATTGCAGCCTACGATCGAAGTCACCGCCTCGCGCGTCGCGCAGACGGTCGATGCGAGCCTCGCCGACGTATCGATCATCACGCGCGCCGACATCGAGAAGACCGGCGCGCCAGACCTGATCGAAGTGCTGCGCCTGCAGGCCGGCGTCGACGTCGCGCGCCTCGGCGGCGCGGGATTCCAGACCGGCGTGTTCCTGCGCGGCACCAATTCCAACCACGTGCTCGTGCTGATCGACGGCGTGCGCGTGGCCTCGGCGAACACCGGTGCGTTCGCATTCGAGAACCTGCCGCTGGACGCGGTCGAACGCATCGAGATCGTGCGCGGCCCGCGCGCGAGCTACTGGGGCTCGGACGCAGTCGGCGGCGTGATCCAGATTTTCACGCGCAAGCTCGACGGCGCGCACCTCGCCGCGAGCGTCGGCAGCTACGGCAGCGCGGACGGCAGCGTCGGCTATGGCATGCAGGGAGACACCTGGGGCTTCTCGGCACAGGCCGGCGGTCGCCATGTCGACGGTTTCTCCGCCTCGAACGTGCTTGCCGGTCCCTACGTCTACAACCCCGACGACAACCCGATGCAGAACCACAACCAGGTCGCGCAGGCCTGGTACAAACTCGGTACGCAGACCTTGTCGGCCAGCGCGTTCCGCAGCATCGGCACGCAGAGTTTCGACAACGGCCCGATCTTCGACAATGGCGGCGGCCCGGGAATTTCACACACGCTCGACCAGGCGATCGGCGTCAACCTCGAAGGCGCGCTCACGCCCGATTGGCAGCATCGACTTTCCGTCGGCACGACGCGCACAAACATCGATACACCCGCGTTCGGCTCGGCCTACCGTTCCACGCGCGAGCAGTTGTCGTGGACGAACGATTTCACGATCGCGGCGAACCAGCACCTCATCGCCGGCTTCGACTACGTGAACGACCGCGGCCGCAGCCTCGACACCTTCGGCGGCACGACGCAGTACGACAAGACGCGCGACAACAGCGGCGTCTTCGCCGGCTGGCGCGCGCAGGCCGATGCGCTCGACGGCGAAATCTCGGGCCGCTACGACCACAACAGCGATTTCGGCGGCGAGTTTTCCGGCTCGATCGCCGGCGGCTACCGTTTGAGCGACAGCCTGCGCCTGACCGCCAGCTACGGCACTGCGTTCAGCGCACCGACGCTGAGCCAGCTCTACTCGCCGGGCTACGGCGGCTACTACGCCGGTAATCCGCTGCTCGACCCGGAGCGCTCGCGCACGGGCGAGATCGGCCTCGAGTGGAAGATCGACGACGCCAACCGCTTCGACGCGCGTGCATTCAGCACGCGCGTGCGTGACCTGATCGATTTCTCCGGCGGTGCCACGTTCCAGGCGATCAACATCAACCACGCCTCGATCGACGGCCTGGAACTGACCCACAATTGGCGCGCCGGCGCCTACTCGTGGACGAACACGCTGACCTTGCAGGACCCGCGCAACGAGGACACCGACACACAACTGCTGCGCCGGCCCAAGCAGAAATTCAACAGCGTGTTCGATGCGCAACTCAGCGATGCGTTCAGCGCCGGAGCGGAACTCGTTTACGCCGGCCGCGCGGACGACTTCGGCGGCAAGCTCGGTGCCTACGCCATCGTCAATCTGCATGCGAGCTACGCGGTCAATCCGCAATGGCGCTTCGGTGCGCGCCTGGAAAACCTCGGCGACAGGAACTACCAGCTCGCGTATGGCTACAACACGCCGGGTCGCTCGGGATATCTCACGGTGAGCTGGTCTCCGGCGAAATAACTGCTCGTCATTCCGGCCTGGATTGCCGGACCGCAGTTGGCATCCATGCAGTCTGGGTCCCGGCATTCCTTGCCGGGACGACACGCGGGATTCCGCGTGTCGCTTGCGGCACAATACGCGCATACGAATCCGCGGATGCGCGTCATGACCGACCTTCTTGCCAAACTCTATCCCGACCATCTCGCGGCGTTGAAACAACGCAGCGACGCAGCGCTCGCGCGCGGCGGCCACGACCACCTCGTCATCGCCGCGGGCCAGCCGCGCATCCAGTTTCTTGACGATCGTCCGTATCCGTTCGCGGTCAATCCGCATTTCAAGCACTGGCTGCCGGTGACCAAGGCGCCGGGCTCGTGGATCGTCTATACGCCCGGGCAAAGGCCCAAACTCGTCTACCTGCAGCCGCACGATTATTGGCATGTCGTACCCGACGCACCGGCCGGCTACTGGGTCGAGCATTTCGAGATCGCGATCATCCGCGAGGCCGACGAAGCCAAGGCGCACCTGCCGAAAGATATCGCGCGCTGCGCGATCATCGGCGAAGACAGTGCCGCGATCGGTGAATACCTGCCGAACAATCCCGAGAGCGTGCTCAACTACCTGCATTGGCACCGCGCCTACAAGACCGACTACGAGCTCGGCATGATGCGCGTCGCTTCCAAGCTCGGCGTGCGTGCGCACCGTGCAGCGGAAGCGGCTTTCCGCAACGGCGCGAGCGAATACGACATCAACACGGCCTACCTCAACGCCGTGCACGAGACCGAAAACGAGCTGCCCTACACGAACATCATCGCGCTCAACCAGCATGGCGCGGTACTGCACTACATGGACCTCAACCGCGCGCCGCCGGCACACTCGAATTCGTTCGTGATCGACGCGGGCGCAAGCTTCCATGGCTATGCCTCCGACATCACGCGCACCTATGCCGCGAAGCAAGCCGGCGAATTCCAGGCGCTGATCGACGCAGTCGATTCGGCACAGAAAAGTTTCGTGGAAAAAGTGCAGAAGGGCACGAACTACGCCGACCTGCACCTGCATGCGCACCATGCCCTCGCCGGCATCCTGCGCGACCAGGGTTTTATCCGCATGAGTGCCGAAGCCGCCGTGGCGTCGGGCGTGTCGAGCGCGTTCTTCCCGCACGGGCTCGGCCATCCGATCGGCCTGCAGGTACACGACGTCGGCGGCTTCCAGAAGGACGAAGGCGGCGGCACGATTGCGAAGCCGCCGGGCCATCCCTACCTGCGCATGACGCGCACGCTCGAGCCGCGCATGGTCGTGACGATCGAACCCGGCCTCTATTTCATCGACATGCTGTTGGCCGAACTGAAGGCCAAGCCCGAGGCCAAAGACGTCGCCTGGGACAAGGTCGACTACTTCCGCCAGTACGGCGGCATCCGTATCGAGGACGACGTGGCCTGCGGCGAAACGATGCCGGAAAACCTGACGCGCGATGCGTTCTCGGCGGTCTAGAACCGTCAATTCACGCAAACTCTTTCACATTTTTCGGCTTCGAAACGACCGCAAGGGCATCATTTGCCCTATCGAAAAATAGTTGCCGTGATAGCCGGCACCTGTCTTTGACGCTTTCTTAGGATTGCAGCGGCATACTCACGCTGTGTCCCTCCCCACAGAAGAAATTACGTCATGGCTCACGCGCCTGCGCCTCCACAGCATGATGTGAAGAACCTGACGCTGAGTCGCCGCGAAGTACTCCGGCGCATCTCGCTCGGCGCATTGATGAGCATCGGCGCGCCATGGGCGATGAATCGCGCCTTGGCCGTATCGCCGTCTCTGCGCGGCAGTTGCGGCCGTGAGCTGACACCCACGCAGGGTGGCGCGCGCGCACCCTGTCTCGACCAACCGCCACGCGTCAATCCGCGAGCGGACTACGTTCCTGCAGTCGCCGATCCCTGGACCGGCAGCAAGATTGTCATTGACTCGATCGTCTCGTTCGCCGCGATCAATCCGGAAATCGCGCCGTTCGCCATCGTGATCGGCGGGTTGCTCAGCTGGCTCTGGCCGCAATCCTCGCCCACGCCGGGCCAGACCGCCGACGATATCTGGAAGTTGATCAAGGACAAGGTGCAAGCGCTGATCGACCAATCAATCTCGACCGCATTCAACGACCTCTACCAGAGCTTGGCCAAGAACGAGATCGCGTCGCTGAAGGACCTGATCTATGGCCTCGACGGCTACCAAATGCACGTGCGCAACTTGACCCGGTATCTCGCGCAGCCGGTGTCGGATCCTGCGCGCGCCGCCAACATCGAGGCGGAGCAGAGAGACATCCAGCGCCGGGCCAACGACGTTCAGAAATTCATGGAGACCAATCTGCGCACGTTCGGCGGCCTGAACTCGACGGTTCCCGCTTGGACCATGCTGCCATTTTACGTGCAAGCGACCAATCTGTACTTTGGCGTGCTCCACGACGTGTTGCTGCATGGCGACCAGTACGGGTTTGCAGCGACGGACCTGAATACCTTCCTCGGTCTTTGGCAGGCCGCGCTTAAGCAGGACACGAAGAATCCTAATTTGGCGTTCGACTGCTATGCCTACGCTTCGACGACGCTGCAGGCGGCACTCGACGGCTTCGAGCAGGACTACCAAGCGCGACGCTCGACAAGCTTCGCCGAATGGTACCCGGCGGATTTCGACGACAGCTACCGCAACGCCCACGCGGCGTTGAAGTGCCTGCAGTGGTCCGACAAGAATGTACAAAACGATAAGAACAGCCAGCTGACGATCACGGTGGCGGATTTCCTGCACATCTGGGCGAAATATCCACTGGACCCATTGAACGTTCCCGTCCCCCTGCCGCCTGTCGTCCTCGATCGCGTGCTCTGGTCCGGCCCGCATGGCGTCCCGGAGGGCCACGACATCGGCTTCTTTTGGGAGGAACACAACAACGGCCACAACGACTACGTCCAAGTTCCCGTGGTCCCGTTTCCGTCGGGCCATCCATTCCCCGATGTTCCTCCCCCTCCCGCCGTTCCCGATGGCCACCTGACCGGAATTTCCATCGATTTCACTTTCAATGCCGGTTATGAATGGCGCACCATAAATACTTGCACCAATTATCATGGTGGAGATCAACCGATATTGAATGGGGTTGATTTCAAAATCGCGTTCCCCGCCAGCAATCCGATAGTCAAGGTGGTGTTGCATGCTTGCGACTTCGCCTATGCGGGCAACTTCTGCACGGCAGGACTGTTTGTTGCCGCCCTCGGATTCGTATTCGCGGACAATAGCCAGAGTGTGGCTGGAAATAGTTACCAAACGATTGTCCCCGCTGGCTGGGGCATCTACGACAATTTCACTGTCGAGAAATACTTCGACGGACACGCGCTCTGCTTCATCGATGTGACTTCGCGCCTGTCCGGCTTGTGGACCAACGACGGCGATGCCGGCCTGCAATCGGCAGGCAGCCTGAGGCTCGCCTTCCGCCTCGTCGATCCGACCCTGAAGCCATCATTCCAACAACTCGCCAATTTGTACGTCACCAGCGCGTCGGCGTTGACGGTCGAGCAGATCGCCGCCCTCGGACACCACATCTATCGCAGCAAGGGACAGGAGCTGTCCGAGGCGGAAGCAGCCTCCATGCAAAAAGAGATCGCCGACCACATCGCACGTGAGCGGCTCGATCTGCGCCGCGAGGAATTCTGGAATCGCAACACGGCGATGACGTATTGAGGGCCGCGAACAGCGCTCTCGATCGCGCTGACAAGATCCCCATCTCATTTTCACCGCAGAAAAAACTATGATCACCCTACTCACTTCGGCTTGCCGAACACAGACTTTCCGCGCCGGCATGCTGCGTATCACATGCGTGGCGGCGATAGCGCTCGCAGCCACTGGCTGCGCGAACCTCGCCCACGCGGATGCACAGGCTGTGGCCTGCGCGGCCGATTCTCCTGTGGTTCCGAACGAGTTTTCCGGCATCGACATACCCGCAGCGCAGATCGATGCCGCCGTCGGTCAGGTCGATGCGCTCGCGCAGAAGCTGATGACTTCGAGCGGCGTCCCCGGCATGGCTGTCGCCGTCGTGCGCGACGGCAAGACCGTATTTGCAAAAGGCTACGGCGTGCGCAGCCTCGACACCGGCGTGCCAGTCGATGCCGACACAGTGTTCCAGCTCGCCTCGATGTCCAAATCGATCGGCGCGACCGTGGTCGCGCACCAGGTCGGCGCCGGCGTGGTCGCCTGGGACACGCGCATGCAGAAACTGATGCCGGCATTCAAATTGTCGGAGTGGTATGCGACGAACAACGTCACCCTCGGCGATCTGTACGCGCACCGCTCGGGCCTGCCCGAACACATCGCCGATTTCCTCGAAGATCTCGGCTTCAATCGTGCGCAGATGCTCGACAAGCTGCGCTACGCACCGCTCGCGCCGTTCCGCGCGCACTACGCCTACACGAATTTCGGCATGACCGCCGCGGCCGCAGCGGTCGCCGCCGCGAGCGGCAGCGACTGGGCCACGCTGTCGCAGCAGGCGCTGTATGCGCCGCTCGGAATGAACTCGACCAGTTCGCGCTACGCCGATTTCCTCGCGCGTGCGAACCGCGCGGTCGGCCATGTCAAGGACGGCAGCCGCTTCGTCGTCACGCCGTCGCAGCGCGATCCCGACGCGCAGTCGCCCGCGGGCGGCGTCAGTTCCAGCATCAACGATGTCGCGCGCTGGATGAACATGGTGCTCGCCAACGGCTGCGCGAACGGCACGCAACTGATCGCGGGTGCGGCGTTGCTGTCGGCGATCTCGCCGCAGGTCGTTGCCGCCGCACCGCCGAATCCGCGCTCGCGCGCGTCGTTCTATGGCTACGGCTTCAACGTCGGCGAGTCCGGCGCGGGTCGCGTCGTGCTGACGCACTCGGGCGCGTTCGCGCTCGGCGCGGCGACGGCGTACACGCTGATTCCGTCGGCCAACATCGGCATCGTCACGCTGACCAACGCGTTGCCGACCGGCGCGCCGGAAACCTTGAACGCCGAATTCGCCGACCTCGTCCAGTTTGGCCGCATCACCCTGCCGTGGGACGAGTTGTATGCGGGCGCGTTCAAGGGAATCCTCGCGCCGACCGGCGAGCATGCCTGCGCGCCGAAGCTCGACGGCGGATTCGATTGTCCCGCGCCGCCGGCCGACGCCGTACCCGCACAGCCGCTCGCGCGCTATGCCGGCAGCTACGCGAGCGACTTCTATGGACCGGCAGAAATTCTCGTCGCCGGCAGTGCGCTCAAGCTGCGCATCGGCCCGCAGAACATGACCTTCGACCTGAGCCACTGGTCCGGGGACGAATTCCTGATGACCCCGCCCGGCGAAAGCGCGATGCCCGGTTCGCGCTCGACGGTCGCGTTCGCCGACGGCACGATGACGATCGAGTACATGAATGCGGGAGACGAAAAAGGCCTCGGCGTGTTCCGCAGCGCGCGCCGGCCGCAGCCGTGACGGAGGCAGCGACGCGCTGCTCACGGAGGTCCGCTGCTCGCCGGCGCAGCACGCTGCACAAAGAATCCCGCACTCGCTAACGTTCGTTTACCGCGCCACAGTAAACGGCTTGCGCGAGGCGGCGTTGTATCCGCTGTGGCCATAGCCACCCTTTCCCACAACGGAGAACACCATGTCACGCACCCTCTTTTTCGCCCTGCTCGCCGCACTGGCCGCGGCGCCGTTCGCTGCATTCGCGCAATCGAACGGCACGAACACCGCCACGGCCGCCACGCACCCCTCACCGTTCGCGCACATGCTGAAGAAGATGGACAGCGACAGCGACGGCAAGATCTCGTCGGCGGAATTCCAGGCCGCAGCCGCGGCGCGCTTCGCAGCCATTGACACGCAAGGCGCCGGCAAGATCACGGCTGCGCAGATCGCCGCCGCGCACGGCGCTGGCGAACGCGGCGAGAAGTTCGCCGATCGCGAAGTGGCCAAGGTCGGCAGCGACGGCACGATCACCAAGGACCAGTACCTCGCCGCCGCGCAGGCCCGCTTTGCCAAGCTCGACAAGAACGGCGACGGCTTCATCACCTCCGACGAGGTGCCGGCCGGTCGCTGGGCGAAGAAGGACGGCGCGCAGCCTAAATAAGCGGCACGCGGAAAACGGTTTCAGCCTGGGGCCGCGCAAGCGGCCCTTTTTTCACTCCGTCAAACAATGGGTTTGTCACAAGCGATCGCGGTTTCGTCGCAGACCGCATTACATCCGCGATGTGCGCGGCTATGCTGCGCCCCAATCGGTTTCGATGGAACTTCGCGGTCATGGCAGGTCTTCTCTTCATCGGGCGCACGGCGCTAGTCTGGTTCATCGCGGCATTGGCCGTGACGGCACTCTGGCACATCGTCGGCTTTCCGCACATCCGTCCTCTCGACTGGCTGTTCGCCGTCGCGGTCATCGGCTTCGTGACGGCGAAGGTCATCCACGCGATCGCGCATCTGCGCCGTGTGCAGCTGATCAAGGGACGCATCGATGCGGACGCGCTGAGCCAGCGCCAACGCCGCCAGATCGAGATTCCGTTCGACACCGCCGAAGCATTCGCGATCGTGGATGCCTCGATCCGCGAACTGCCGAACATCAGCATCGACGAAAGCACTCGCGACAGCCTCAACCTGCGCGCGCACATCGAAAAGCCGGTCGCGCCCAAGGCCTACATGTTCGCCGGCATCGACTTCGGTTTCCTCGTCGTGCGCCGCCACCAGATTCTCGCCACGCTGACGCCGGCGAACGGCACCAGCAGCGCGCTGCTGATCTGCGAGGCAGCAGGCGGCATCTTCAGTGACTGGCTGCAGTTCGACGACGGCTCTAACCTCGAAAACGCGGAAGCGCTGACGCGCGCGATCACGCGCCGCATCGCCGAGCGCCGGCGCGGCGAGCAGGCCAGCGCGCAGCAGACCAGCACGGAGAAGGAACTCGCCGTGGCCAAGCTCAATCTGCTGCACGCGCAGATCGAACCGCATTTTCTCTACAACACCCTGGCGAACGCGCAGATCCTCACGCGCACCGATCCCGCGCGTGCCGACGAAATGCTCGGCAACCTCATCGCCTACCTGCGCTCTTCGATGCCGCGCCCCGAGAACGCGCCGTCCACGCTCGGCGAGGAACTCGAGCGCTCGCGCGCCTATCTGGAAATCCTGCGCATCCGCATGGGCGATCGGCTCAAGCTGCAGATCGAAGTGCCGGAAAGCCTCAAGTCGGCAGCGTTCCCGGCAATGATGCTGCAAACCCTGGTCGAGAACGCGATCAAGCACGGCCTCGAACCGAAGTACGGCGGCGGCACGATCTGGATTCTCGCGCGCGAGAACGCGGGCCAGCTCACCGTCACCGTCGCCGATGACGGCCAGGGTTTCAACGCGCAATCGAGCGGCACGGGCATCGGCCTGAAGAACGTGCGCGAACGCCTGAAGCTCGCCTACGGCACGGCGGCATCGTTCGTGATCGCGGCAAATTTCCCCAACGGTGTCGCGGCGACGATCACGGTGCCGATTTCGACGGACGCCGCCGCAACGGGAGCGAACCATGCCTAAGTGCGTCGTCGCCGAAGACGAACCGCTGCTGCGCGAGTCGCTTGTCGGCCTGCTGCGCGAAGTCTGGCCGCAGCTCGACATCGTCGCCGAGTGCGAGGACGGCGGCGAGGCGCTGGAAGCAATCGCCGAGCATCAGCCCGATGTTGCTTTTCTCGACATCCGCATGCCGGGGCTGACCGGGCTCGAAGTCGCCGCGGCCAGCGCCGACGCGAGTCCGCAAACGCAGATCGTCTTCGTCACTGCTTACAACCAGTACGCGATCGATGCCTTCGACAAGGGTGCGGTCGATTACCTGTTGAAACCGATCGCGCGCGATCGCCTCGCCGCAACGGTCGCGCGCCTGCAGGCACGCAGTGCAAGCGACGCGGGCGCGCTTGCTGCGGTCATCCGCCAGCTCGGCATCGTGCCACACGTGGCCGACAAGCCGCCGCTGGTCTGGATCACCGCGAGCACGGGCAAGGAAACCAAGCTGATCCTGGTCGACGACGTGGCCTATTTCCAGGCTGACAACAAGTACACAGTCGTGATGACCAAGGACGGCGAAGCACTGCTGCGCACGCCGATCCGCGAGCTGCTCGGCCTGCTCGATCCGACCGTGTTCAAGCAGATCCACCGCGCGACCATCGTCAACCTCAAGGCGATCGCCTCGATCGTGCGCGACGACACCGGCCGCGGCACGGTGAAGCTGAAGACGCGGCCGGAGACGCTGACCGTGAGTCAGCCGTTCATGACCCTGTTCCGTTCGATGTAACGCTCCCTACCGAGATCCGACCATGCGCCCGATAGCCTTCATCGCCACGCTGCCCCTGATCCTCGCCGGTTGCAACTATGCGCCCAGCACCTCGATCACCACGACGACGGTCAACGGCGTCGATGTGCTCGACTCGGCCATTCGCGAATCGACGCCGGGCATTACCCAATTCGCCTGCAACGAGAGCGCGAGCGGACATTGCTACTACGCGGTGTTCACGAGCGACTGCCACGACGACGGCAAGGATGCGCGCGCAAGCACCTGCACGACGCACCGCATCGCGGATTTCACCCTTGCCAAGGGCGAGTCAAAGTCGCTTAGCGGCCTGCCCGCCAGCTACAAGCACTGCGTCGCGCGTACGATGCCGACGCCCCCGTATTGCGCAACGGCAACGCAAGGCGGATAGGCGGCAAACCGGATGCGCGCCCGATAGCTCACCGCAGCAGCAGCCACGCGGCTTGCCTGTTCCGCGAACAGGGTTCGGCATGTGATGCCGCTCGCAGTAGCCGGAAAGGGATCGAGTCGGCCATTCTTTTCCAAAAGGTTACGACTCATGCGCCTGGCTTCGCTCCTCGCAACAATGCTGTTCGCATCGACTGCCTTCGGCCAGCCCTCAACCACGCACGAGCGCGGCAGGATAGATGCCTTCGTGCAGAAAGAAATGCGGGAACGCCACATCCCCGGGATGCAGGTGGCCGTAGTCCAGCACGGGAAGCTGGTCCTGACGCGCGCCTATGGCCTCGCGGATGTCCAACATTCCATTCCTGTGACCCCGAGAACGCCGTTTTCGATTGCATCCATCACCAAGGCCTTTACCGGGGTGGCTGTCATGCAACTCGTGGAGGAAGGAAAGCTGGATCTCGATGCACCGGTTTCGCGATACCTCGACAACCTCCCCCTGTCGTGGCGGCCGGTGACGCTGCGCCAGCTGCTGACGCACGTTTCCGGCATACCCGACATCGTTGATCAAAAGAGCGGAAAACTCGTGCGGGACAGCGACCCGGAGGCCTTTGTCAGCGAAGCCAATACCTTGCCTATGGAATTCGCTCGCGGGGAGAGATTCAGCTACAACCAGACGAATTATCTGCTTCTCGGCAAAATCATCGAAAAAGCCGGCGGCCAACCGTTCGTGCAGTTCGTGACTCGCAGGCAATTCGATGTCGCCGATATGCGAAACACCCAATTCGGCGGCTTCTCGGACATCATCAAGGATCGAGCCCAGCCTTATACGCTGCAGCGCATCGCCACCGGCAACGGCGATGCGGACGTGCCGATGAATATTTTCTACGAATCGGTGCCTGCCCTACTGCCCGCGAACGGGATCAACACTTCTGCCGAGCAAGTCGCCAACTGGATCATCGCTCTCCAGCACGGGCGATTGCTAAGAAAGGAAGGCAGTCTGAGCACGATGTGGACGCCCGGCGTACTCAACAACGGATCCCATGGCGGTTTTGGAGGGCCCCTGAACGGCTACGCGTTGGGCTGGCCGGTGATCGTCCGTACCGCGCACAAAGCCGTGGCGCCGATCGGAGGAAATTGGTCCGCGTTTTTCATCTACCCGGACGACGATCTGTCCGTGGTGATTCTGACCAACTTGCAGGGTTCCCATCCCGAGGCCTTCGTCGACGAGGTGGCCGGCTATTTCGTTGCGGACATCCGCGATGCGGTTGGCTTCGGCGTACCCCGCCTCATCCGCGAGCTCGAAGGCGAGTTGACGAAGGCAGGCTTCGACCATGCCCTCGACATCGTCAACGATTCCCGACACGCGGCGGCAAAGAATCAGTTGCGCGAGGAAGATGTCAACGCCTGGGGATACAGGCTGCGCGGACAGGGGCGGCAGGCTCAGGCCCTGGAAATATTCAAACTGAATGTCGTTCTGTTCCCGCAGAGCGCCAACACCTACGACAGCTTGGCCGACGCGTACGAAGGACTCGGCGAGCAGAGCCTGGCCATCGACAACTACAGGCGGTCACTGGCATTGAATCCCAAAAATCGGAATGCCGCGGAGCGCCTGAAGGCTCTCGGATCCGGCCCTGCCGAATAGCGGCGCGCGGTTCCGCCACTACACGCGCCCTTGGAGCTTTTGCTCCAGCCAATCGGGTAAAATCGCCTTCCCCTCCGCTACGCCTGCGTACGGAACCCACCAGGGAAGTCAGCACTCGATGAAAATTCTTGTCGGCTACAAGCGCGTCGTCGATTACAACGTGCGCATCCAGGTCAAGCCGGACGGTTCCGGCGTTGTCACGGAAGGCGTCAAGCTGTCGGCCAACCCGTTCGACGACATCGCGCTCGAAGAAGCGCTGCGCCTGCGGGAGAAAGGCATCGCGAGCGAAGTCGTCGTCGCCACGATCGCGCCGGCCGACGCCCAGGCGCATCTGCGCAACGGCCTCGCCATGGGCGCGAACCGCGCGATCCATGTCGTCACGGGAGATGCCGTGCAGCCGCTCACCGCGGCGCGCGTGTTTCTCAAGCTGATCGAGAAGGAACAACCGCAGATCGTGATCCTCGGCAAGCAGGCGATCGACGACGACTGCAACCAGACCGGGCAGATGCTCGCCGCGCTGTGGGACCGGCCGCAGGCGACGTTCGCCTCGAAGGTCGAAGTATCCGGCAACGCGGCCAAGGTCACGCGCGAAGTCGACGCGGGCCTGGAAACGATCGAAGTCGATCTGCCTGCGGTGATCACCACCGACCTGCGCTTGAACGAGCCGCGCTTCATCAAGCTGCCGGACATCATGAAGGCCAAGTCCAAGCCGCTGGAGACGCTGCAACTCGCCGATCTCGGCGTCGCCTCGGGCGATACGCTGAAGACCACGAACTACGCGCCGCCGGCCAAGCGCAGCAAGGGCGTGATGGTGAAGGACGCCGCCGAACTCGTCGCGGCGCTGAAAACCAAAGGACTCCTGTGATGAGCAAAGTTCTGATTATTGCCGAACACCTGAACGGCAAACTCAATCCGAGCACCGCACGCTGCGTGAGCTGCGCGCAGGCGATCAAAGCGGACAGCATCGACGTCCTCGTGCTCGCCGATACGCCTGACGCCATCGGCGCGGAAGCGGCCAAGATCCAGGGCGTATCGAAAGTCCTGACAGTTGCCAATCCGGTGAACGCGCATGCGCTCGCGGCGATCTATGCGCCGCAGATCGTCGCAGCCGCGAAGAATGGTTATACCCACGTGCTCGCACCGTCGACCACGTTCGGCAAGGACGTCGCGCCGCGCGTCGCCGCGTTGCTCGGGGTAGCTCAAGTCAGCGACATCATAAGCGTGGTCGATGCGCACACATTCACGCGCCCGATTTACGCAGGCAACGCGATCATCACCGTGCAAGCGCCGGCGGACCAGATTCTCGTCGCGACCGTGCGTACGGCGTCGTGGCCGGCCGCTGCGAATGGCGGCAACGCGCCGATCGAGGCGCTCACCGTCGGCGTCGAATTGCCGAGCCACACGCGCTTCGTCGAACTTGCGCAGGGGTCGAGCGAACGCCCGGATCTGCAGAGCGCCTCCAAGGTCGTCTCCGGCGGTCGCGGCGTCGGTTCGGCGGAGAACTTCGCGATCATCTTCAAGCTCGCCGACAAGCTCGGCGCGGCCGTAGGCGCCTCGCGCGCCGCGGTCGATGCGGGCTACGTGCCGAGCGACCTGCAGGTCGGCCAGACCGGCAAGATCATCGCACCGCAACTGTACATGGCGATCGGCATTTCCGGCGCGATCCAGCATCTGACCGGAATCAAGGACGCCGGTACGATCGTCGCGATCAACAAGGACGCCGAGGCGCCAATCTTCGAGATCGCCGACATCGGCCTCGTCGGCGACCTGTTCAAGATCATTCCGGAACTCGAAGCGGCGTTGGGTTGATCGATCCCGCCGCGGGTCGAGAACCCGGGACGGCGCGCGAAGCCCACTGCTGGCAAAGCGTGGGCGCGGCGGCTTGTGTCCGGCGTTCACGTTCGATCGTGCGTACGCTGCGAAAAAACCGTTCGGCAACATGATGTGAGACGCCAGGGTTCCCTGCGCTGATTTATAATCGGTGCCAGCCAGGCCACTGCATAGGGAATGTCGCTTGAACACCCAACGCCCCATCTGGGAACCGAGCAAGGAGCGCATCGAACGCGCGAACCTGTCCCGTTTCATCCGCTTCGTGCAGACCGAGCACAAGGCGCAGGTCGAGGACCACTACAGCCTCTACGACTATTCGATCCGCCAGCCGGAGGCGTTTTGGCGCGCCGTGTGGGAATTCTGCGGCATCCGCGCCTCGGGCGACTTCGACCAGGTGCTCGTCGACGCCGACAAGATGCCCGGCGCGCGTTGGTTTCCCGGTGTGCGCCTTAACTTCGCCCAGAACCTGCTGCGCTACAAGGATGACCGTGTCGCCCTGGTTGCGCGCAACGAATGGGGACACAAGCGCGAGTTCACCTACGCGCAGTTGCACGAGGAAGTCGGCAAGCTCGCGCATGCGTTGCGCGAAGCCGGCGTCGCTGCCGGCGATCGCGTCGCCGGCTTCATGCCGAACATCCCCGAAACCGTGATCGCGATGCTCGCGGCGACTTCGCTCGGCGCAACCTGGTCGTCTTGCTCGCCCGACTTCGGCATCAACGGCGTCGTCGACCGCTTCGGCCAGATTGCGCCGAAGGTGCTGTTCACGGCGGACGCCTATCCGTACGGCGGCAAGAGCTTCGACTGTCTCGCCAAGATCCGCGACGTGCTCGCACAGATTCCCTCGGTCGAGAAGCTCGTCGTCGTGCCATATTCGGGCGCGGCGCTCAAACTCGACGGCATCGCCAATGCAGTCGCCTGGTCGGACTTCCTCGGCGACGAAGCGCGCGAGCTCGAATTCACACCGACGGCGTTCGACCACCCGCTCTACGTGATGTATTCCTCCGGCACCACCGGCGTGCCGAAATGCATCGTGCACGGCGCCGGCGGCACGCTGATCCAGCACCTGAAGGAACTCGTGCTGCACACGGATCTCAAGCGCGAAGACAAGATCTTTTATTACACCACCTGTGGCTGGATGATGTGGAACTGGCTCGTGTCGAGCCTCGCCGTCGGCGCGACACTCGTGCTCTACGACGGCTCGCCGTCCCATCCCGACGCGACGGCGCTGTGGGACCTGATCGACGAAGTCGGTATCAGCGTATTCGGCACGAGCGCGAAATGGATCGCGGCGAGCGAAAAGGCCGGAATCAAGCCGCGCGAATCGCACAAGCTGATCACGCTGAAGACGATCCTCTCGACCGGCTCGCCGCTCGCCGACGAGAGCTTCGACTATGTTTACCGTGACGTGAAGGAGCGCCTGCTGCTCGCCTCGATCTCGGGCGGCACCGACATCATTTCCTGCTTCGCGCTCGGCAGCCCGCTGCTGCCGGTGTACCGCGGCGAATTGCAATGCCGCGGCCTCGGATTGAAAGTCGAGATACTCGATGACGACGGCAAACCGCTGCGCGGCGAGAAAGGCGAGCTCGCCTGCACCGCGCCGTTCCCGTGCATGCCAGTCGGCTTCTGGAACGACCCGGACGGATCGAAGTATAAAAATGCCTATTTTTCCAAAGTGGAAAATGTCTGGTGTCACGGCGACCATGCTTTATTGACCGAGCACGACGGCATCGTCATCTACGGCCGCTCCGACGCGGTGCTCAACCCGGGCGGCGTGCGCATCGGCACGGCTGAGATCTACCGCCAGGTCGAGCAGCTGCCCGAGGTGCTCGAGTCGATCGCGGTCGGCCAGGAGTGGGACAGCGACGTGCGTGTGATTCTGTTCGTGCGCCTGCGCGAGGGCTTCACCCTCGACGATGCGCTGCGCGAACGCATCAAGAAGCAGGTCCGCACGAACACGACACCGCGTCACGTGCCAGCGAAGATCCTGCAAGTGGCCGACATCCCGCGCACGATCTCGGGCAAGATCACTGAGATCGCGGTGCGCGAAACGATTCACGGTCGGCCGGTGAAGAACACCGATGCGCTGGCCAACCCGCAAGCACTGAAATTGTTCGAGGCATTGCGCCCGCAACTGCAGGAAATGTCCTCGTAATGGAAGCCATCGCTGGGGCGGAGGATTGGCTCGCCCGACGAAACTGGGCAGCCTGGTTCCTGGCTTTCACGGCATCGGCACTCGTTCTGGCCCTGCGCGCACCGGACAGCCTTGTCCATCCGCAATTCTGGGCAGAGGACGGGAGCGTATTCTTCGCCGATCAACTGCATCACGGCGCTCCTCGACTGTTCCTGCCCTATGCGGGGTACCTGCTTCTGATTCCGCGCGCGGTTGCATGGATCGCGTCAGCCTTCTCGGCCTTCTACGCACCGGCCATCTACAGTTACTCCGCCCTTCTCATTGGCGCGGCGAGCATCGCCAGCCTGCGCGAGATGCGCCTGGGCCTCGGTGGCTTTGCCTTCCTACTCGCACCTTTCGCATTGACGCCCACAAACGGCGAGGTATTCGGAACCCTGACGAACGTGCAGTGGTTCACCCAGTTCTATGAAATCGTCGTGGTCAGCCGTTTCATCGATGGCAGGCCGCCGGCAAACACTTGGCGCGCGGGGGCGGCGACTATCCTCGCCGGGTTGACCGGTCCGTTCTGCGTGTTCGCCTCTGCAGCCGCCGCGATCGGCTGGCTTTGGATCTGGCGCGTCGGACAGCGTGGTGCCTCCTCGCCGTGGTCGCGATTGCGTTCGCCCGCTGCTTATGGCGTCGGAATCCTGATGCTATGCAGCTTCGTCCAGTTGTGGGTGATGCGAAACGGTGCTGAGGATACGCATGCCACGTTTGCGCAGTGGATCGGCGGTGTCGATATCATGTTCGCAGCGCTGCAATCCCATTTCTTCGGCCACAGACTGATGTGGGACAGTGTTTTCCTTGCGATCGTGACGATCGTCGTCGCGGCCAGCCTCATCTGGATTCCGCTTGCCGGCGGAGACCGTGCCACCCTTGCCTGCATCCTTGTATTCGTTCTCGCCGGCTTTCTCGCCGCTGGCATCAAAGCCCACAATCCGGCCCTGATCTGGACGGAAATCGTTTTCGGCGACCGCTACTTCTTCGCGACCAAGATATTCATATGGTGGTGTGTGGCCGCCGCGCTTGCACTGATTTTGCGTCGCGGTCCCGGCGTTCGACTCGCAACGCTTACGCTCTTGCTCGGCGCCAGTGTCGTATACGCAAATTCCTCGCTGCAGCGTGCGCCCATGCAGAACAAGAACTGGGGGCAATTCGCAAGACAGATCGACAACGGCGAGGCGGTGACAGTCCCCATCAATCCGAATTGGCAAATGAGTTTGCCGGCACGCAAACCGCCGTCATTCGAGCAATGAAGGCTACTGCCAGCCGCGCAGCCACTCAGGATCGATAGCGCTGGAGTGGCCACCGCAACTCTCGCCGGAATCCGGCGATCTTCAAGCCAGAAATCACTCCGGCACACGATCGTCGTTTAGAATTGCACGAACCCCACGACTTCGCCTCGCGCGCATGCACGACCAGGCCTTTCCTCTCTGCGTCGATCTCGACGGCACCTTGATCCGCTCTGACCTGCTGATCGAGTCGACGCTCGGGCTCGTGCGGCGCAATCCGCTCAACATCCTGCGCTGCGGCGTTTGGCTGCTGCGCGGCAAGGCGGCAATGAAACGCGAGATCGCCGCACGCAGCGAAATCGATGTTGCCCTGCTGCCCTATGACGAACGTGTCGTCGCGCGGCTGCGCGAGTCGACTCGGCACCGCGTGCTCTGCACTGCTTCCGACCGCAAATACGCGGAGGCTGTTGCCGCGCACATCGGCGTGTTCGATGAGGTGATTGCCAGCGACGGCGAGCACAATCTTGCCGGCGCGAACAAGGCGCATGCACTCGTCGAACGCTACGGCGAACGCGGCTTCGACTATGCTGGCAACGCCACGCCGGATCTCAAAGTGTGGCGTTCCGCACGGCGCGCGATCGTCGTCAACGCCTCCGCTGGTCTCGCGGCCAGTGCCGCCGCGGTAACCCAAGTCGATGAGGTACTGCCGCGTGAAGGCGGTGGCTTGCGCGTGTGGTTCAAGGCATTGCGCCTGCACCAGTGGTTGAAGAATCTGCTCGTGTTCCTGCCGCTGCTCGCCGCGCACAAGCTGTTCCAGTTCGACGCGGCGTTGCTGTCGCTGCTCGCCTTCGTCGCGTTCGGCCTGTGTGCGTCGGGCGTCTATGTGCTCAACGATCTGCTTGATCTCGAGTCCGACCGCAATCATCCGCGCAAGCGCCTGCGCCCGTTCGCAGCCGGCACATTGCCGCTCGCATCGGGCCTCGTCGCCGCGCCGCTGCTGACGATCGCCGCATTCGTGGTGGCGCTCGCGGTCGGGGCGAAATTCGCGCTCGTGCTGTTCGGTTACTGGCTGCTAACGCTAGCCTATTCGTTCCGCCTCAAGCGCATCGCGATGCTCGATACCATCGTGCTCGCCGCACTGTATACGCTGCGCATCATCGCCGGCACCGCGGCGATCCACTCGGCGCTGTCGTTCTGGCTACTGGCCTTCTCGATGTTCCTATTCCTGAGTCTGGCCCTGGTCAAGCGCTACACCGAGCTGCAGAGCCTGGTTCAGCAAGGCCGCGATCGCACCGATGGACGCGGCTATGAAGTGGATGATCTCGGCCTCATCGCCTCGCTCGGCGGCTCCAGCGGCTATCTCGCCGTGCTCGTGCTCGCGCTCTACATCAACAGCGCCGCGAGCGAGGCGCTGTATCGGCATCAGCAGGTGCTGTGGCTGCTGTGCCCATTGCTGCTGTACTGGGTCAGCCGCGTCTGGTTCAAGGCGCATCGCGGCTTGATGGACGACGATCCGATCGTGTTCGCGCTGACCGATTACGTCAGCCGCGTCGTGCTCGTGCTGTGCGCTGTCGTGATCGTCGCGGCGATCTGATGTCTGCGATCGGTACATCCTGGGGCCGCTATCCGCATGCGCGGCAGGCCGTCGTGCCGCTGCACTGGCGCGATGCCGCGCTGCCGTCGACTGAAGGCAATATGCTGCCTTATGGCAACGGCCGCAGCTACGGCGACGTCTGCCTCAATGATGGCGGCACGCTTCTGCACACGCGCGGACTCGACCGCTACATCGCCTTCGATCCGGCCAGCGGCATCCTGCGTTGCGAGGCCGGCGTGCTGTTCGCCGATATTCTGGACTTCGCCGTGCCACGGGGCTGGTTCCTGCCGGTGACGCCGGGCACGCGCTTCGTCACCGTCGGCGGGGCGATCGCCAACGACGTGCACGGCAAGAATCATCACGGCGCAGGCACGTTCGGCGAGCATCTGCTGCGCTTCGAGCTGTTGCGCTCGGACGGCACGCGCATCGAGTGCAGTCCGACGCAACATGCGGATTTGTATAGCGCGACGATTGCCGGCCTCGGCCTGACCGGCGTCATCGTCTGGGCAGAGTTCCGCCTGTTGCGTATCGCCAGCCCATGGATGGCGCAGGAGACGCGGCGCTTCGCCAACCTCGGCGAATTCTTCGCCCTATCCGCGCAGTCCGAACGCGACTACGCCTACACCGTCGCCTGGATCGACTGTGCCGCGAGCGGCGACAGCTTCGGTCGCGGCCTGTTCTTCCGTGCCAATCACGCACCGGTCACGGCTGCGACGCGCACGCCGCGGCAGCGCCGGCTCGCCGTGCCGTTCACACCGCCGTTTTCGCTGATCAATGGCCTGAGCCTGCGCGCGTTCAACGAGCTGTACTTCCGCCGCGCGCGCGAAGGCAATGCGATAGTGCACTACGAGCCGTACTTCTATCCGCTCGACGCGGTAGGCGAGTGGAATCGCATTTACGGCCCGCGCGGATTTCTGCAGTACCAGTGCGTGGTGCCTCCGGCGGCAGCGGAAGCGGCGGTCACCGAATTGCTCAAGCGCATCGCGGCGAGCGGCACCGGCTCGTTCCTGGCAGTGCTCAAGGTCTTCGCCGATCGCGCGCCAGCAGGTATACTTTCATTCCCGCGCGCCGGCACGACGCTGGCGCTGGATTTCCCCAATCGCGGCGCAGCGACGTTCTCGCTGCTCGACCGGCTCGACGACATCGTCGCCGCAGCCGGTGGCGCCGTGTATCCAGCCAAGGACGCACGCATGAGCGGCGTGCGTTTTCGTCAATATTTTCCGCACTGGCAATCCATGCTGCCGCGGATCGACCCCAAGTTTTCCTCCGGATTCTGGCGTCGGGTAATGGAATGAGTTCATGAAAAAAATCCTGATCATCGGCGCCACATCGGCGATCGCCGAAGTCACCGCGCGCATCTTCGCCGCGCGCGGCGAGGCGTTGTTCCTTGTCGCGCGCAATGCCGAACGGCTGCAGGCAATCAAGGCCGATCTCGACGTGCGCGGCGCCGTGCGCACCGCGACCGCGACGCTCGACGTCGCCGATGTCGCCGCGCAGCAGGCGATCATCGACCAAGCCGAACGCGAGCTCGGTGGCCTCGATATCGTATTGATCGCGCACGGCACACTGTCGGATCAGGGCGAGTGTGAGAAATCCGTAGCCGCGCTGCGCCGCGAATTCGAAGTCAACGCATTGTCTACCATGGCGCTGCTTACGATATTGGCGAACACATTTGAAGCACGCAGGACCGGTACGCTCGCGGTGATTTCCTCGGTCGCTGGCGACCGTGGGCGCCAGAGCAACTATGTCTACGGCGCCGCCAAGGCCGCCGTGACGGCGTTTCTTTCGGGCCTGCGCCAGCGTTTGGCGAAATCGAATGTCGACGTGCTGACGATCAAGCCCGGTTTCGTCGATACGCCTATGACCGCGAACGTCGCGAACAAGGGCGCGCTGTGGGCCAAGCCCGATGCTGTGGCCGCGGGCATCGTGCGCGCAATCGACAAGCGCCGCAACGTAGTTTATCTGCCCGGGTTCTGGGCGCTGATCATGCTCGTGATCAAGCATATTCCGGAAGCGATCTTCAAGAAATTGAAGCTGTGACGAACCGCATCATATGATCGCCAAGGACGCAAAAATCGTTCTGACCGGAGCCGCCGGCCTGGTCGGGCAGAACCTCGTCGTTGAACTGAAGGCGCAGGGCTACACCAACCTCGTCGCGATCGACAAGCACGAGTACAACCTCGGCATCCTGCGCCGGCTGCATCCGGACGTGCAGGCGATCCTCGCCGATGTCGCCGAGCGCGGCGAGTGGCAGTCGAGCTTCGACGGCGCTGCCTGCGTCGTGCAGTTGCACGCGCAGATCACCGGCAAGCAAGCCGAAATCTTCGTGCGCAACAACATCGACGCGACGCGCGTCGTGCTCGACGCAGTGAAACGCTACGACGTGCCCTATCTCGTGCACATATCTTCGTCGGTCGTGAATTCGGTCGCGAACGACGACTACACGAACACGAAGAAGGCACAGGAAAAACTCGTCATCGAATCTGGCATCACGCATTGCGTGCTGCGTCCGACACTGATGTTCGGCTGGTTTGACCCCAAGCATCTGGGCTGGCTGTCGCGTTTCATGGCGAAGACGCCCGTGTTTCCGATTCCCGGCGATGGCAAGTACATGCGCCAGCCGCTGTACGAGCGCGATTTTTGCCGCTGTATCGCCAGATGCATCGAGACGCAGCCCGACGGCGCGGTCTACGACGTTTGCGGCGACACGCGCATCGATTACGTCGACATCATCCGCACGATCAAGCGCGTCAAGCGGCTGCACACACTGATCGTGCATATCCCCTATTCGCTGTTCCGTTTCCTGCTCAAAGTCTATGCGCTGTTCAGCGGCAAGCCGCCTTTCACTGCTGACCAGCTCGAGGCGCTCAGTGCCGGTGACGAGTTTCACGGCGTCGATACGCGCGCGACGTTTGGTGTCGTGCAAACGCCATTCGAAGACGCCGTAAGCGAAAGCTATTGCGATCCGCGTTACAGCGGCGTGGTATTGCGCCGCTGAACGACCCGAACGTGTCCATCTGGAGGTAATCACATGACAGAGCACGGAGCCGATCTGGAAAAGCTATATGATCAACGCTTTCCCGAGAAGGAATTGGCTCAGAAACACGCAATCTGGGAGGTATTGTGCAAGCACTTCTTCCAGCGATTTGTCGATCCGTCGGCGACCGTTGTCGACGTCGGTGCGGGCTACTGCGAATTCATCAACAATATCCGCGCCGCGCACAAGATCGCCGTGGACCTGAATCCGGATGTGCGGCGTTTCGCGGGAGCCGAGGTTCAGGTGATGAATGCCCCGTGCACGGCAATCAGCCAACTCGACGCCGAGAGCGTCGACATTGTTTTCATGAGCAATTTCCTCGAGCATCTGCCGAGCAAGCAGCTCGTTCTCGACACATTCCGCGAGGCCTCACGCATCCTGAAAACCGGCGGCAAGATCATTGTGCTGCAACCCAATATCCGCTTCCTTCCCGGCGAATATTGGGATTTTTTCGATCACCACACCCCGCTGACCGACCGCAGTCTCGTCGAAGGCTTACAGTTGGCAGGATTTGAAGCGGAGACTGTCCATCCGCGGTTCCTGCCGTACACCACGAAAAGCCGTCTGCCGAAGGCTGCCTGGTTGGTCGGGCTATACCTCCGTGTGCCGCTGGCTTGGCGCTTTCTCGGCAAGCAGGCATTGGTCGTTGCGGTGAAGCGCCCACAGTCCGCGCCGAGCAACGGACAGCGGAGCTGACCGGTTCATGAAGAAAACATCAACCGCCATTATCGGCGCCGGCCCGATGGGCCTGATCTGCGCGCTCGACCTGCTCAAGGCCGGGCACGAGGTCGACGTCTACGAGCGCGACGATCGTATCGGCGGCATGTCCGCGCATTTCGATTTCGACGGCCTCGCGATCGAGCGCTACTACCACTTCATCTGCAAGACCGACTATCCGCTGTTCGACCTGCTTGCCGAGTTGAATCTGTCCGATCGGCTGCATTGGACCGACACGAAGATGGGTTTCTACTGGAACGGCCGCTTGTACAAGTGGGGCACGCCGCAGGCGCTGTTGCGCTTCGACGGGCTGAGCCTGATCGAGAAGATCCGCTACGCGCTGCAGGTGATGAAGACCAAGAGCGTCAAGGACTGGACGGCACTCGACAAGATCGGTGCGCTGCCCTGGCTCAAATCCTGGCTCGGCGAGCGCGCCTACAAAGTGCTGTGGGAGCGCTTGTTTTATCTCAAGTTCTACGAACTGAGCGACCAGCTCTCAGCGGCGTGGCTCGGCACCCGCATCAAGCGCGTGGCGCTGTCGCGGCGAGACCTGTTCCATGAATCGCTCGGCTATCTCGACGGCGGCTCAATCACGCTGCTCGATGCACTGCGCGCGCGCATCGAGTCACTCGGCGGTCGCATTCACCTGCGTTCGGGCATCGACAGGGTGACGACCAACGGCTTGAGCAAAGTGCGCGGCATCGTGGTCGCAGGCGAAGAACGCGCAGTCGACAACGTCGTCAGCACGGCGCCGATCCAATATCTGCCGGAACTCGTACCCGACCTGCCCGAGGACTTCGCCGCGCGCATCCGTGCGATCAGGAACATTCCGGTCGCCTGCGTCATTCTGAAATTGAAACAGCCGCTGAGCGAGAATTTCTGGATGAACATCTGTGACGAGAGCATCGAGATTCCGGGCGTCATCGAATACTCCAACCTGAATCCTGGTACCGGGCCCGCGATCGTCTACGCGCCGTTCTACATGCCGAAGACGCACCCGAAGTACGCACGCGACAACCAGTCTTTCATCGACGAGACGATTGGTTATCTGGCAAAGCTCAACCCGCAGTTCAAACCGGACTGGGTGCTCGCGAGCCACTGCCACCGCTATGACTTCGCGCAGACGATCTGTCCGCCGGGCTTCGCCGCAATGCTGCCGCCTATGAAGACTCCGATCGCGGGCTTCTACATGGCCGACACGTCGTACTACTACCCCGAAGATCGTTCGATTTCCGAGAGCGTGAAGATCGGGCGCGAGCTCGCGCGCGCGACGCTGGCATGAATCGCGAGCCGGCTGCCGCGTCTCCTTTTCTACGCTTTCTCGCCGTTGGCGGATTCGCCGCAGCGGTCAACTTCGGCTCGCGCATCGTGCTGAGCCGCTGGCTGCCGTATTCGGCGGCGATCGTCGTTGCCTATCTGCTCGGGCTGATCACCGCGTTCGTGCTCAACCGCCTGTTCGTCTTCACCGGTGCAACCAACCGCCTGCATCAGCAGATATTCTGGTTCGTCGCGGTGAACGCCGTCGCACTGCTGCAGACCCTGCTCGTCAGCCTGCTGTTTCGGAACGTGGTCCTCCCTTGGCTCGGAATCGGCCGGCATGCGGACGAAATTGCCCATGCCGTCGGCATCGTCACGCCGATATTCACGAGCTATCTCGGACACAGGCACTTTTCGTTTTCTGCGCGAACGCCTTCCAATTCGCAGAGCAAATGAGGTTCGGTTACACTTTATTTCTTGTATATCCTTGGATTTCTGGATGTCGGCCACATTGTCGCAAATTCCACTCCAGGGTCAGGCGTTGCCGGCAGTCACGGTCACGATCCCGCTCTACAACGAAGCGGAAAACATTCCGATTCTGTATGAACGCCTGGCGGCGGCGATGGACCAGTGCGGTCGCACGTGGGAAGCGGTACTCGTGAACGACGGCAGCACGGACGATTCCGCGTCGCGGCTCGACGCAATCGCTAGTGCGGATTCACGCATCACGATCGTGCACTTTCGCCGCAACTATGGCCAGACCGCCGCTTTCATGGCCGGCCTCGACCATGCACGCGGCGAGATTATCGTGCCAATGGATGGCGACCTGCAGAACGATCCCGCCGATGTATCGCGTCTGCTGGCCAGACTGGACGAAGGCTTCGATGTCGTTTCCGGCTGGCGCAAGGATCGCAAGGACAATGCGATCAGGCGCAATCTGCCGAGCCGGATCGCGAACAGCCTGATTTCCCGGGTTTCCGGTGTGCATCTGCACGACTACGGGTGCTCGCTCAAGGCGTATCGCCGCGACGTGCTGGACGGGGTGAAGCTGTACGGCGAAATGCACCGCTTCGTCCCGGTCTATGCGGCATGGAACGGCGCGCGCGTGACGGAAATGGAAGTCACCCATCATCCGCGCTTGCACGGCGAGTCCAAATACGGACTGGAACGCGTGATAAAGGTCGTGCTCGATCTGATCGTCGTCAAATTTCTGTTCCGCTACGCCTCGAAACCAATCTATGTTTTCGGCGGTTTCGGTTTTCTGAGCATTCTTCTCGGTGGGCTGCTCGGCATCACCGCCCTCGCCCTGAAGGCAATCTACGGCACCTCGTTGATCCAGACCCCGCTGCCTTTGCTGAGTGTCTTTCTCTGCGTCGTCGGCATCTTGAGTATCCTCATGGGGCTGCTGGCAGAAATGCTCAACCGTACTTATCACGAATCGCAGGCGAAGGCGGTCTATCGCGTTGGCCGTGTGGTCAATGGCGCGAAAGCCCCTTAGCGCATGTGCGGAATAACAGGAATCCTCGGCGCGGGCGACGCGGACGTCCTGCGCCGCATGACGGCGCGCATCGCGCATCGCGGTCCGGACGACGAAGCCTTCCTTATCCAGGCCGAGCGCGGCGTGTACCTGGGCTTCCGCCGCCTCGCCTTTCTCGACATCGAAGGCGGCCGCCAACCGATGACGACGCTGGACGGTCGCCTGTCGATCGTCTTCAACGGCGAAATCTACAACTTCGCCGAATTGCGGCGCGAACTGGAACAGCTCGGCGCAGTATTCGCCACCGATCACTCCGACACCGAAGTCCTGTTGCACGGCTGGCGACACTGGGGCAAGGACTTGCCGAATCGACTCAACGGCATGTGGGCGTTCGCCCTCGTCGATCGCGAGCAAGGCCAGGTGTTTTTTTCGCGCGACCGCTTCGGCAAGAAACCGCTTTTTTTCTATCCCGGCAAGCGCGCATTTGTGTTCGCCTCGGAATTGACCGCCCTGCGCGAGCATCCCGACGTGCCAACCGCGCCGGACGAGCGCGCGCTGCGCAAATACTTCGCCTACGGCTACGTGCCGGCACCGCTGACGCTCCTGCGCGGTGTTTCGAAATTGCCTGCCGGCCATTCGCTCACGCTCGATCTAGCGACCCTGGAACATCGGATCGAACGCTACTGGCATTACGTCCCCGACCCGGGTGAGGTGCGCGACGAGAACCAGTGCGTGGAAGAGTTCCGCGCGCTGCTCGACGCGGCCGTGGCGCGCCGGCTCGTCGCCGACGTGCCAATCGGTTGTTTCCTTTCCGGCGGCATCGATTCATCGGCTGTCACCGCGCTCGCAGTCAAGCACGCGGGAGCCGAACGCATCAAGGCATTCTCGATCGGTTTCGAGGAAGCAAGCTTCGACGAAACGCGCTATGCGCGACTCGTCGCGGAACACGTCGGCGCGGATCACCGCATCGAAACACTGTCCGTGCAGCGCGCGCTCGACATCCTGCCTGACCTCGCCGCGCGTCTCGACGAACCGATCGCCGACTCGTCGATCCTGCCGACCTATCTGCTGTGTGAGCACGCACGGCATTTCGTCACCGGCGCCCTCGGCGGCGACGGCGCGGACGAACTGCTTGCCGGCTACGACCCGTTCCGTGCGCTGCGTTATGCGCGCTGGTACGAAAAATTCGTGCCGAAGCCGATGCATCGCGGCATGTCGCTGGCCATTTCGCGCCTGCCCGTTTCGCACCAATACATGAGCCTGGATTTCCGGCTCAAACGCACGCTACGCGGCCTCGACCACCGCCCGGCACTGTGGCTGCCGGTCTGGATGGCACCGCTGGCGCCATCGGAACTGGACGAGTTGTTTTCCGCGCCCGTGGATCTCGATGACGTCTACAGCGAGGCGATCGACGCCTGGGACAGTTGCCCATCGGGCGATCCGGTCGACCGCACGATCGCGTTCTATATCCGCCTGTATCTGCAGGACGACATTCTGGTCAAGGTCGATCGCGCCAGCATGCTGCATTCGCTCGAGGTGCGCGCGCCGTTCCTCGACATCGAACTGGTCGAGTTTCTGCGCCGCCTCCCCTCGCGGATGAAACTCCGCGGCACGCAAACGAAATGGATTCTGCGCCAATCCGTACGCTCGTTGTTGCCCAAGGAAATCCTTGAACGTAGCAAGCAGGGGTTTGCCGTCCCTGTCGGCCGCTGGTTCAAGGATGGTCTTCTCGCGCCAGACGATGCGTCGATCCCGATCAACCCCGCCTTCTGGCGCAAGCGCCTGGACGAGCACCGCAACGGAAGATCGGACCAACGCTTGTATCTGTGGAGCAAATGGATGCTCGCCAGCATGCGACATCCGCCATCGCTCGGTTGACAACGCGGTCCGCCGCGTCGCTGCGCAGCACGAAGTGACATTCGCCACCTCGGTTTATGCTGCGGTGCAGTATCGAATTTTAGGCTTGCGCCCTTTGTCGGCCTACCTCATCCAATCGATTTCTGTTAGCTTGATCACGGTTTGCCTGATAGCGACTATCGCAACCGCGTTTTGGGGCTCACAAGCGTATTCCGCTCGGCAGGCAGACTGCACTCACGTAATTTCTTTTGCGTTTTCCGTAAATGCATCAGGCGGTTTGGCGAAAGACCGGCAACACGGAGTGACACATCCCCATCCCTTTTTACGTCTGCTTAAGGGACGGAGAACTGGAGAAAGTGGTTCATCGTCAAACAATGCTTTGCGCCACCGACCTTTTTCCGAATATTTTCTCTAGGAGACGCACCATGAACACTCGCAAGTTTCGCTCGTTCGGCCCGCAGCTGACCGCCATTGCCGCAAGCCTGCTCGTTTCCGCGGCGGCTTTCGCCGCCGGACCGGTAGCAGGTCCCGCTGGCCCCGCGAACGCGCCGGCAAAAAAGACGCTGAGCGCGGCCCAGCTCGCAGAAGCCCAGGCGCGCGTGAATCTGGCCAACCAGATCGTGCAGAACGTCGCCGCCGACGCGCTCGCCAACGGCGCCACCGATTCCTGGCGCCTCAGTCTGCTCGCCAACTTGTACAACACGCCGAGCAGCGCCCTGCAGAATATTCGTGGTTCGGCGACCACGCTCGGCAAGGTGCAGGAAATGGCCTTGGCAGCGCGCGCGCAGGCCGCAGCCAGCGCTGCCCCTGCAGCGGGAGGCACCTCCGCAGCTAGCGGTGCGGGCCCGACCTCCTCGACCGATGGCCTGGGCAGCACGACCGACAGCCTGGTCTTCACCCCGATGACGCCCTGCCGCTTCATCGATACGCGCAATATCGGCACGCCGATCGGCACGAGTGCTGCAACATTCGACACGTTCAATTTCGGCAGCAGCTACGGCGGTTCCGGCACCTGCACCCTGCCAAGCATCGGCGAACCGGCCATCGCGGTCAATGTCACCGTCGTCAACCCGAGCGCGGCGCCGGGCTATATCAACGTCCGCCCGGCCGGCAGCACGCAGAATACCAGCTTCATCAACTGGTACCAGAGCGGCGCTTCCGTGCAGGTGGCAAACGCCGGCATCATCGCCACCGCGCTGACCGGCGGCCACTACAAATTCGAAATGTTGACTGGCGGCGGCACCGCTAGCGCGATCATGGACTACTTCGGCTATTTCGGAGCAAGCGCGGCCGTGGCGCTCACTGTGACAGAGCCGGCTTCAGAAGCTGTCACGCTTGCCTCCGGCTACAACAATTTCCATTACACGACCTCAACTTGCCCCAGCGGCACGACAGCGGTTTCGGCATATTGCTACAACAGCCAAATCGATGGCGTATATCTCGTCGGTTCCGGAGTCAATGGCGGTGCCTGGTGTGGTTGGCGCAATCTGACTGGCGCCACCCAAACGGTTTATCAGAGCACGTTCTGCGCCTCGGTACCGTAATAGAAGGCATATAGGAGGAATCAAAGGCACCGGTAAAGCCGGTGCCTTTTTTTGCGTCTGCGGGACGTGGCTCGCTCCGTCACATACGGCGTGCCGGCTCGGCAAAACCGGGTTCGGCGGTATACTGATACCGTATGACGACCCTGCAAATGGAAACCCTCAACGCCTGTCCCCTTTGCGGCACCTCGGCGTTGCGCCACACCCTCACCGCCCCGGATTACGAGTCCCACACAGGCGACTACGGCATCGACGAATGCAGCGGCTGCGGCGCGGCATTCACCAACCCGCGTCCGGTCGAGGCGGACCTGCCCAAGCTTTATGCGCAGCGCAGCACCGTGGATTTTCCCGCGCTCGACAGCGGGCTTGTCGCGCGCCTGCGCGATTTTGCGATCGACCGCTATCTCGCCGATCCGTTGCGCTGCCTGAACTCCGCTCCGACCGAGCGCAGCGTCGACATCCTCGATTACGGTTGCGGCGACGGCGCGCTTGCGCGTGGCCTCGTGCGCGCTGCGCGCAAACACGGTCGCGACTATCGCATCACCGCGACGGATTTTCACGATGCCGCGCCACCGCGCCTCGCCGGCATCGAGTCGATCCGTTACGTACCGCAGGCCCACTCGCAAAACGAAGACTTCCGCTACCACGCGATCTTCCTGCGCCATGTCGTCGAACACCACCCGCAACCGGACCGGCTGATCCGCGAACTGAAAACCCGGCTGCATCCCGGCGGGCGCCTGTTCATCGAAGTGCCGAACCGGCGCAGCATCTGGGCGCGCGCGTTCGGCGGCGCCTACTGCGCGTACAATCTGCCGCGGCACCTGTTCCATTTCGATGCGCGCAGCCTGAGCGGCGCGATCGAACGGGGAAATTTGCGCTGCGAACGCGTCGCGCTTGCGCACACCCCGCTGCTCGGGCACTCGCTCGGTTATCTGCTCTCGCGCAAGATTCAGAATACGGGTTTGGTCGGCGTGGCCACGTATCCGCTCCAGATCGCCGTCGATGCGCTGGCGCGCACATCGTCGACCTTACGCGCCACCGCCGTCGCCGATGGCTGAGGTCACACTCGCCATCCCGGTGTTCAACTCGGGCGCATTTCTCGACGATCTGTTCGCCTGCATCCTGCAACTCGATCCGCCGCCGCGCGAAGTCGTCTTCCTCGACGATGCCTCGCGCGACGATTCGCTTGCCCGCGTGCAACGATTCGCCGCCAGCGGCGCGTGCAAAGCGCCGGTGCGCGCGTTGAGCAATGAGCGCAACCTCGGCATCGCCGGCACCTACAATCGTCTGGTTGGCGAAGCGCGCAGCGAGTGGGTGCAGCTGCTCGATGCGGACGATCTGATCGTCGAGCGCGATTTCTATCGACGCGCAGGCGCCGATCTCGACAGCGGCAATGGCCTCGTGGTAGCAGCTTTGCAAAGCAATGCGCGTCTGCTGCATATCGGCGCCGACATCGTGTCGCGTTTCGTTCCACGCCGGTTGCCGCGTTGGTTGCCCGTGCTCGGCACCGTTGCCACGCGCGCAGGCGTGCTGTATCGCCGTGAAGCAGCAGCCGCACTGCCGTTTCCCGATCCGGCCTATCCGGGTTCCGACGTCGTCCACCTGCTGCGCCTTCGCCAGACGCAGCGTTGCGCGTTCGTGCGCCGCGCGCATGTGCGCTACCGCATCCATGCCGCGGCGCAGTCCGCTCAGGCGCGAGACTATTCGCTCTACCGCGACGCGCTCGCCCGCTTCGATCTGCCGACGCGGCTCGCCCACCGTTTCGACTTGTGGCTGCGCCAACTTGCCCAGCGCATAGTCCGATGAGCAGGCTGCTCCAGGCGATCCGATCCAACGCAGCACGCAGCGTACTCAAACTGCTGATCGGCATCGCGCTTATCGCGCTGCTGCTCAGGCGGCTGGACTTTCATGCCGTACTGGAAGCGTTCCATCGCTTCAGCGCCAGCAGCATCATCCTCACGCTCACCCTGTTCGTCGCCTCGTGGCCGATCGCCGCGGCGCGCTGGAAATTGTTCGCCCCGCGGTTTGCGTTTCGCCGCCTGTTCGAACTGACCATGATCGGCCAGTTTTATTCGATCGTCTTGCCCGGCCAAATCGCCGGCGAGGCAGTGAAGGCCTATCGCCTGGCGAAGGGCAATGCGGATGCGGAACGCCTCGCCGCCTCGGTGGCCATGGACCGCATCATCGGCATGATCGCGCTGCTGCTTATCGCCGGCGTTGGCACCGCCCTGACTCCGCACGCCGTACCAGCTAGTCTGCGCGTGCTGCTCCCGTCGATCTGTGCGGTGTTGGTCTTCGGCCTGTTCGGATTTCGCATTCCGATGCTGCATGCGGCCGCCTTGCGACTCACGGACGCGGTCGGCGCGCTGCCGCCGTTGCGGCGCTTCATTCCTGCACTGCAACGCCTCGTCCATGCATGGCGCGATTTCGCCCACATGCCCGCACGGGTATTCGCAAGCCTGGCTCTTGCCTGCCTTTTCCAGCTCCTCGCACTCGGCACCTATGCGGCCCTGGCCAGCGGCCTCGGCATTGAATTGCCTGCGGCCGATTGGGCCTGGGTCGTTGCGGTCGCTTCACTCGCGGTGCTGCTGCCCGTCTCGATCGGCGGCCTGGGCCTGCGCGAAGGCGCCCTGGTCGGTTGCCTCAGTTATCTGGGCGTGCCGGGCGAGCTGGCTATCGCGCTTTCACTCGGGTTGTTTGCAGTAATGCTTTCCGGGGCGATTGTCGGAGGCCTGATCGAAATGACGGCTCACGTACCGGATGCACAGTAGCGCATCTTCAGTGCATGAGCACTAGCGGCATGGCAAACCAGAGGAAAGACCCGACTCCGATGGCGGCCGCCGTCAGGACGACCGCTGCGACTCGGCGATGACTCAACCGCTCAGCACCTGCACACGCCGCCATAGCGAGCAAGGCGAGGATCGGAAACAGATATCGCCCTTGCGGTTCCAGCGCATAGACCCAGCTCAACAGCAGGGACTGCGTGAACACGAGCAGGCTCACGCCCAGAACAATCGCCATCAGGCGCATTCCTTGCGCGGGATGGGCACGCCTGACGGCCGCCAGGGACAAGGCGAGAAACATCAAGAACAAGAGCCCCAACGCCCAGTAAGTCCATTCCGGTGCGTAATAGATCATGTAGCCGTATACGCCGAAGGCGCTGCAGAGGGTACGGGACAGCCACTCTTTCTTCGGCGCGAACATGACGTCCTTGAGCGATACCCCATGCGCGGCGAGCGCCAGTCCTTCGTAGCCTTCGCCGACGGCGATGGCGGATGGCTTGAAGTCAGCACGCGCGCGCGCTTCGACCGTCGTCTCCAGCTTTGCGCTTTTCTCTGCCGGCGTTCCGTTTTTCCAGACGTCCCACGCGAGACGCGGAGCCGCGACCGCCAAGCACAGGAGCACCATCGCAACCAGACGCAGGAATATTTTTCGCTTCGAGGGATCCTTCGAGCAGATCCACGTGAACGACAGAGTCGGGATGATCGCCGCGAGACCACCGACCACGATCATCCCCTTCGGCATCCCAGTCGCCGATATGGCAGGGACCTGGACGAGGAAGAACGCCATCCCCAGCGCGAGCAGGCCGAACAGGATGGCAAGCAGATCGCGCATGCGCAGATCCAGATGCAGCACCGCAAGCCAGAGCACAATCGCAGGAAAGACCGCCATGTAGTTGCGCTTGGAGACGAGCAACAATCCCAGGCATACGATCGCCGCAAGCGCCCCTGCGCCGAACTTGTCTCCTGCTAGATAACGCCTCAGTCCGCTCTCCTCGTCGCCGACAAACAGGACCGCCAATAACGCCAAGGTCAGCGGAAACGCATCGGCGTTGAAGTACGAAAACACGTACCAGATCTGCGGCGACAGCAGCAACACGCTCAGGCCCCAGGCCCAACGCCGTTTGCGCAGCGCGGTCACGCAAAGCAGGAGCCACAGACCCAACTGGAACATGCGGGCGGCAAACAAGTCGTCCGACCAGACCGATGCCAGCGGCGCGGCAATTCGCGCTGCGATGGCGTAGACGACATCGAGTTCTTCCAGATAGCTGTGCCCCCACATCGAGGTCGACGGAATCGTTGCCGGGTCGTCCACCGCCGGAGGCAGCGGATGCTCCAGGTAGTACTGAAACGCCCCCAGATGCGAGCGCTCGTCGGGCTGATGGTGGATGTAAGCCGACTGCGCCATGGCCAGGATGAGCACCGCCACTACCCAGGGTGCCACGACCACCGGCTTGAGCAGGGTCTCGTCTCCGGCGGAAAGCCAGCGGCGCAGCAATGCGGCAAGAATCCAGCCGAGCATAACCGCCACGAACACGCGCTCGATCGGATACGGGTCGTCGGCGCTCAAGCCAAGGGTTTCAGTCGAAATCAACTCCAACCCGGGATCCATGGTCTTTCCAGGCACGATGGCAAGGCCTGCGTCGGCCCACTCGACCACCGTTTCGCGGAGAGGTTTCCATACTTCCGGAGACAGCTCGCGCCATTCCGACGAGGGGATGCGTGCTTGCGGAGAGAGCTTTCGCCAAGCCGCCAACGTGGCGCGCGAGCGCACGGCGATGCGGGTCATGACCACGCCCGCATCGGAATCGATCGGATCCAGACGCAGGCCACGCAAGTGTTCGAGCGAAAAGACGAAACTCACATGATTGGTGCCCTTGCTCAACGGCAGCCGAGTGGTTTCCTGCTCGGAATAACCCCGGCCGGTATCCAGATACAGCTGCACGTAGCCTTTTGCCGTCGCCTCGAGATCGACGCTCAACTCCGCGCGCTGTCCGAGCAACGACAACGCCGCCCAAATCGCGAGCGTCGACAGCAACCACAGCGCGATCTGCGGCCAATGTGACTTGCGATCGCCCACAGGAGCCGCGGACCGGAACACTTGCGTCATGCTCGCCTCATCGAAATTCCGCAATCATACGAACGGAGCCATGTACCAAATCATCACCTGAAATCCCGTCGACGAATCAGCGCGACAACGAGCCATGCGAAAACAACTGCCGAATTGCACCGGAGAGATAGTCGGCATCGTAGAAGCGCGGAGTCATGTATCGAAGAAATGCCCTGCCGCGAATCGCCTTGCGGGATTGGATCGTGCGCCGCTTGCGCAGCATCGCCGGCATTCCGCGCAACGCATCGCGGTAAAGCCTGAAAACTACTCGCACCTTGCCGCGCAGGCTGTGACGAACCGCAATGGCGATATGTAACGCCACGATCAAAGGACTGCAGAGCAGCAACACGGGCCAGGGCACGCACTTTATCAACACCCAGACGGAGTTGCGAATGCCGTGATACAGCACAAAATCGCTGAAGCCGCCGCCGCTGCTGACCTGGCCCTCGTGGCGAGCGACGACGCCGTCGAAATACGCCGGCCGGTAGCCGAGCAGCAGCGCACGCGCCGCGACATCCGTGTCTTCCGCATAGCAGAAAAACTCGGAGTCGAACATGTGGCCATGCTCGGCCTGTAACGCCTCGAGCAATTCGCGGCGGTAGATCGCACAACCGCCGGTCGGACCAAAAAAACGGTCGCCTGTCGTCATCCGGTTCGATGCGAGGCAAGAGGCGTAAAACGCGATACCGAGCGAATCTATCGCACCCGACGGTTTGATCATGCGTCCGCCGACGAGGCCGATGTTTGGACCGGCAGAGAATAAATCCAACATGGGCGCAACGGAACCGGGTACGAGTTGCGCATCGCTGTTCAAGAACAATACGCCGTCACAATCGCGTGATGCGAGCGCCGCGCGAATTCCCGCGTTGCTGCCTTCGGCGAACCCGAGATTGGATTCAAGCCGGACCATTTCCGCGCGCGGCTCATCTGCTATGAAACGCGTCAACTCGGCCAGATCATTCTCCGCCGAGCCGTTGTCCAGCACCAGGATGCGGGTAATTTCTGGCTCCTCGCGCAGACTGGCCACGCAGCTCCATGTGTATGCTGCCGTATTGAAATTGATGACCACTGCAGTCAAACGCATCTAGGCTCGTTCCGATTCGCCCTTGCTCGGGAAACGCCAGCTTCGGCAAAAGCGACTAGCTGGCTGGTGCGGCCAAGTATACGGTTGTTATCATGCTAAATAAGGTCAAGAGGGGTTCGCACGAATGAGTAGTATGGAATACGTCACCGCCACCCTCTTGATTCTGTTCTGGTATCTCACGCGCCTCAAAGTTTCATTCGGCCGATCGCTGCCGGGGATCAGCGTAGAAATCATTTCACTATGGTTTGCCGCCGCGTATTCGATATCCGAAACAACGCAATTTCTCACGATAGACGAAACAGGCCTGACTGCAGCCCTCGCGAGCGACGGCAAGTTCATCCTCATGCAATGGATGGCAGTCACATTTCATACGACCCCGGCAATTTTGTTGCCAATCGCCAAGCTCGCCAGCTGGCGTGGGATTTCCCTCGAGGATTCAATCCAGATCCTGAAAGCACTGCACTGGCTGCTTTCCGCCTCGATTCTTGCGGCAATAGCACACTATTGTGCGGCATCGATTGATTCACCCTGCGCCGAGCTGCGCGCGCGCGCGGAATCCATTTTTCTCGCGATGCTTCTGCTGTTGCCGATCGATCAACTCGCGTTGAAGGTGTTCAATTACGATGCAGTTGCATTGTTTGGTGGCGTTCTTGCAGTCCTGCTCGTCGCAAAAGCACTTCAGTCCAACAACAAAAGGCTGGGATATTTCGCCGTAATCGTCGCCACGCTGGCTGCCGCCGAAAAAATCAGTTCCTCACCGCTGCTTCTGCTGACCCTCATGGGAAATGCGCTGCTCGCAGCGAGAACCTCCAATGCCGCACCCTGGACGCATGCGGTGCGCGTCCTGCTGTATTCAATTTCCGCCAGCATCGCGTGCTCGTTGTTGCTTGGCCTGCTCTACGCAGCCTGCACCTCCAACGATCTCCCCGAAGGATATTGGACCACCACGCTCGCCCCAATCAGCTCATGGTTGGTGCTTCCAGCGATATTCCTGTTCAAAAGCTCAAACCCCTACGATCATCTGGCAATCTTTTCAGTCGTAACGATATTCACGCTGATCCTCGCGGTTATTTTGTTGGTGTATTTCGACAACCAGAAATTATTCGCGGAACTGCAAGCGAGATCACGCAGTTTGAATTTGTACCCCGTCCTTGCCGCAATCTTTGTCGTTGGCGCCGTCGGGGTATATTCGGTACATCCGTACTACGCACCGATGCTGGCCAGCAACATTCCGCGATTGCAGAATTCGTTCGCCTTCAATGGCCTGGTTCTGCATTTTGGCGCAAGCAATCTTCCTCAGCATTACCTCGAATATGTCATCTACAGTGCAACGATATTCGTGTGCGCGATTCCCAGCGCACTATGGCTTGGCCTAGTTCTCGGGTATCGATCCCGCAAGGTACAAGGCTCCATTCCGGGCCTCGGCTTTCTCGTACTGGTCGGCCTGTTGCTGACTTTAGTCGCAATCATAAACGGGGTACCGATATTGAGCAGATATTTGGGGGTCGCGATTCTACCTATCTACCTTTATCTGGCGGCCCCTTTGATCAGCCATATCGCCGCGGCAAGGACAACGGCCGGCAGGGCGCTGGCACTGACGTTCTGCGTCGCATTCATAATGGAGATACTGCCCTTCGCGCCACTGTCCGCGACGTTTCGCCCGTTTTGGGCCAACTATCCCGATCCTGTGCCGCGCCCCGGGGTGCTGAATCCGTCGTGGACTGGCTGGGGCGAAGAATTGATGCAAGCGGGTAAAGAATTGGTTGCCCGTTGCGTCGCCTCGCCCGATCATCGTCTAGCGGACGTTCCATGCGAGCAATTGCGCATACACACCCTCTATCCGGGGGGATGGGTGCATCCGACGATACAGGCGGACACGCAGCCGAAATTTCCAAATCCGGCACTGAGTACTGACGCTGATTACTATGTGCTCAACCGATCCGCTGCGACACAGCACTACGTCGATTTTCCCACGATCGATCCAGAGTTCACTATCGACGCGCGCGGGTATCCGATGGCCTGGGTTTATCGGGGCGATCGCTTGATGCTAGCGACATCGCGCTGACGACGTTCACCCGGCAGCCGCGACTCCGACGCGCAAACGCCGGGAGGTTGCCGTCAACCAATAGCGGAAAAGTCCTGCTTCTGTTCGGCTTCCGCAACGATCTGCCAACTCCTCACCCGCTCCGTCGGATCGGGTGAATGTGTCATATGGACAAAGAATTCAAACGTATCGCGCTGGGTCACGACCAAGCGCTCGCAACCAAATTCGAGCAATCCGTCGCGCGCGAGTTCGAGCATGAGTGAGGCGAAGGACGCCGGAGTGAACACCCAGCAATGCACGTCGTGATAAGTGCCGTTGTGCTCCGCCTCCTGCGCCAGGCGGATTGCCCGCTCGTGAGTGTACATATGACGCAAGCTGGCGAGGTCGAGCCCATTTCGCCAGGCTTTCTGGCAATCGACCTCTACGGAATTGAGCGCGAAGTCGAGCACTCTCGAAGACGAAGGAACTTTGCGCTGGCGCACGTGCCCATCGAAAACCTCCGCCAGCGTCGTGGTGTTCCGGAGTATGTCGAAGGTATAGCGCTTATCCGGCACAGCCAAACGCAAGGATCCCCGCTCCTTCAACACACCCGAGAGCTCCTGCAGCCAACCGATGAGGTTGGGAACGTGCTCGATCACGTGCGATGCAATCACGTAGTCGAGGCGAGTATCGGCACCGGCGACAGCAGCGATCGACTCGCGAAGCGGATTCGATCGCCATACCGCATCTACCTCTATCTTAGCTTCATCGACGTTCGGGTCCGACGCCCATCTTCTTCTCAGCTCCGTTGTGTCGCAATGATCCACGTAGATCACGCGCCCGCTTCCCGCATCCGACCTCTGAACCAACGGTCGGTCCAGAGGACCAATCTCGGCTCCGATCATTCGCTTGAGATCTAGCCCCGACAGAATGCTTTCATCTCTATTCGGCATGGTACTGCCTTTCAATGAAGGTGTTGCGATGGCCACGAACCATCAGCGCCTCCACGTCACCGCGGCGAGAATCGCATTCAGCATCGCCGAACCTGAGTAGGCGCCCACGGCTTTGTCCCGCGTCGCCTGCATCATATCGAGATGCTTGTCGAAATCACCGATCGCGTTTTCAAGAACGGACTCCCATTCCAGGCTCGACGACAGCCAGCCGTTGACTCCGGGTTCGATCGCCGCGGAATACGTTGAAGTCGGACTCGCCACGGTCAAGCATCCCACGGCGGCCGCCTCGAAATACTTCAGTTCCGACTTGCAGTTCGTGAAAACGTTGTCGACCAAGGGGACGACATTGATTTCCACGAGCGAAATGATCCGCTGCAGATTGACGAAATCGTGCAATGGATAAATCTCGGTCCGATCTTTAAAACGTTCCAGCATCGGCGGAAGCGAAAGATAGCCGACGATGAACAGCCTCGCGTGATCGTAACGTTCGAGCAACGACGCCAGCGCCGGCACGGCGAGATCGAAGTCGCGCTTGTGCGTGGGAGTGCCGCTGAAGTAACCGATATGACACCGGCCGTTGCGCTGAAATGCTCGCGCGCGCTTGTCTTCGTACAACGCCGCGGAGAACTCCAGCTGTTGCCGGTTCATGTAGTTCGGCACGATGAATACCGGCTTGCCGCTGAATTCGGTGATGCGCCGGGCGAGAAACGGGTTGGTCGTGATCGCCGCATCGCACATGCGCAACGTCGTGCCGATGCGCGAGATGTACGCGAACCAGTGATCCCAGACACCGGGATGTTTGAAGTCCTGCGCCAGCGTGCCCAAGATGAGATGGGTCAGGTCGGTATCGAATACGAGGTCGTCCACATCGTAGAGAACGGTCTTGCCCATCGATCGGGCACGGGCGACGATATGGCTGATGTTGGCGTCGTAGCGCATGCGGCAAAGCACGACCGTATCGGCCAGCTTGAGAACGGAATCGATGCGGCCACTGCCGTCGCTCGGGAAAAAGTATCCGGCCGAAACGTCGCTCGTCGAATCGGCAAGCGTCTGCACCATGTTGTAGGCGCGATAACGAAACGTGCTGTTGTCCGCCTTTTCGTAAAAATAGGCGACGCGATGCGACCCTTTGCGAAACGTGGCGAAGCGGGACCAGAAATCTTCCGACCAGGGATCGGAATAGTCGCGCGGCGGCGTATCGATGAAAAACATCAGCCCTCGTCTCCGGCGAACCGGCAATGCGCAAACGCGCTCCTCCAGCTGCGGCCCAGGCCACTGCTCGCATAGTTGCGTTCACGCCGCTCATCGTTTCGGGTCAAATCCACAGCATGCTGCAAGCCCGCAAGCAGTTGCTCCAGTTCCAACGGCGCAACGACGATGTTTTCGGAGTAGTGAGAGAGATCTGTCTTGGAGCCAAACTGGTTGGTCAGCACCACGCCCCCCGACGCTGCAAGATCGAGCGGCGGATAGCTTGGATGCGGGGTGCTCATCAGATATACGCCGAGATCCACGCTGCGCAGGAAGTTGGCGTATTCGTCCCACTCCATGGTCCCGAGCACGCGCGGCTCGCAACCGCAGGCAAGCGACAGCCGCGGGATGTCTTTGCCGACGAAGACGATTTCCCATTGGTCGGGATCGAGCACGCCGCGCAGCAGCGCCTCGTTGAGCAGTTCGATGCCGCGATAGAACAGGTTGCGCAGGTTGTTCGGCCTGGCGTAAAAACACAATCTCGATTTCGAACCGGGTTCGCGCGGCGCGGCGTGGAATACCGCGTCGGGAAAAGCCGGCTCGAACCAGGTCGCACACTCGGCGATGTTGCGAAGCCCGCTGCCGATCAGGTGGTCATAGAGCAGCTTCGTATTGATGAGGAAGCGGATGTCGGGGCGCGCCAGGGTCTCGTGACAACGTACCCAGTCGTCGCCGAGCGGATAGAACATGCGCTCGTCCTCCTGCAGCAAATAGGTAACTCGCTCGGGAGCGATACTGCGCAGAGTGGAATTCGTCGTCCACCACGACGTCGTGATGAATTCGTCATTGTCATGCACGTCGAGAAACGCGTTCGCATCCGCCAACGGCACATGGGCAATCTCGGGATTTAGCTTCGTCGCGATGCCGTTGGCGGTAAGCACACGGTATACGCCGCGCGGATTGGGCGCCTCCGTCCGGGTGACGATGCGCAGCTGCGCGTTCAAGGCATTTGCGCGTTGCGCGGCGAGAATCAACGCCGTGCCGACACCGCCGAACAGGCTTCCGGCATTGACCGAATCGGTGATCATGTTGACGCGTGGCGGGCCCGCGGGCACACGCACGACCTGCAGCGCTCGCAGTTGCCCGAAACGAGCCTCGACAATGGCGTCCGCCGTAGGCGCGGCGCCGACTTCGGCGACGACCCGGGCCAGCCCCTCTGCCTTTTGCTGTGCCGCTCCGAAGACGACGCGAAAGGCGTGCCTGATCACGGCGATCAGCCCGTAGTCGCGGTAGTAAGCGGGGATATTCTTGATTGAGTGCATTCTTGTTCCTTGATCAGGATTTGCGTCCGAGCAAGCGGCTCAAGAACGATCGGGATCGTGAATCGGCTTCAGAAGATGCTTCATCGTTGTTCGGCTCTGCCGTTGCCGTGCGAGGGTTGCTGCCCAGCATTTCGTCCAGTGTGCGCCGCATCGCAAGGGCCGCGTCGCGCGCACGGTCATGCGAGATCTGAAGCTTCTCCAATTCCTGTTTACTTGCCGCGACGGCTGCTTGTTCGTGCGCAAGTTGTTCGGCAATTTCCTGGCGCCCCAAAGCCTGCGTATGTTCGCGTTCGGTCGCCAGCGCGAGACTTGATTCCAGTCCGACCACTTGCTCCTGCAGGAGATCGCGTTCCTTCGCAGTCGCGGACAACTCGCCAGCCAAACGCGCGTGTATGTCCGCCATCTCCGTCAGCCGGTGTTCCGCTGCGGCGATGTCCTGGCGATACTGATCGAGTTGCTCCATACACCCTTTCAGCTCGGCCTCGCGACGCACCCCCTCGAAAACCGCGTGCTCCAAATCGCGCATTCGCTGGCTGATGACGGCACTCGCGAAATCCATCGATGCCCGCCATTCTTGTCCGGCGAGAACCACGGCGGCTTGCGTCACGACCTGACCATGGCGCACATCCTGCTCGGCCGTCAGCGCCCGCTGCATCCAATTCTTGTGCTGGACACGACTGGCCTGGAGAAGATTCGACAACCCTGTCGCTTTCATCATCTTGAGCACGACAGAGTACGCATTTGCATTGTCGGCAACCCATTCGTCGAGCGGAACGGCACCTCGCCCCCGTCGTCCTGGAATGTGGCGCAGCCTAGGTTCAATCACGCTGCTGGCAGCCTCAACCAGGCTCGGATCGCTGCCCACGAATTCACCCAGCTGTTTCGCTACCCCTCGGGGATCGTCGAGCAGCATATCGAAATCAACGGCAACCCAAGGATGGGATCTGACGAAATAGCTGGCCGCCAACGACGACAGAACGGCGATTCTGCGATTGTGCTCCGGTTCAAGGACTCGATTTACCTGCGCGTTCGATGCGACAACCGCTTCGTTGGCGCGTCTGGTGATAACGCATTGGAGTTCAAAACCGGACTCGCGCAGCAACGAGCACCACAGCGGAAGCGTGAAGCAGAATCGCGGATCCTTGAGACCAATTCGCGCCGATCCAGAATAAGTGTCGGCGAGGAATGCGGAAACGCGTGGCTGGAACTTCGCGCACAGTTCATCGGTGAAGTCCGACTGAGCCGGAATGACATCGCAGTCGATGAAACTGCCGCCGAGTTCGGCCAGGATTTCATCATTGATCGCATTCAATTCGACCTGCTCGAAGAAAATCGGATTGTGCGAGTTCTCCTCCGGGCTGACGAAAGTGGAGGGATCACCGAACTCCATTCCGAGCCGGCTGAGCATGTGCGATACGGCAGACGTTCCGCTGCGTGGAGAGCCTACGACGAGAACGGCGAGCTTGCGGCCGTTCGTATCCGATGTGGTGGTGGCCAAAGTTGTCATCGAGCTTCACTGGGAATCAAGGTGAGTCTTACTGCCGGCTCGACACTGATGTCGAAGAATCCGTCTAACCGCCTGTTTGTTTGAGTGGAATCGATGCGGAACATCACGGCATCGACAATGCGATGCACGAATACGTCGCTCTGACCGTTTACGACACCCATGACCCCGGCATTCAGGAAATACGTCCCCGGCACCATCAGCGCCGCCAATTCGAACTGCACCCGAATCCGGCTGCCGGCGCGGACCAGGGGAATGGCGTCGCCATGCGCGTGCGAAGCCATCCCAGACAGTTCTACGCCGCTCACCGACTTGACCATCATGCCGAAATGGACGCGCTCGACGTCGCGGTCGAACTCGACGTCGTAACAATACACATAGGTCTTCCTCGGCGAGAGGACATTGACGGCCTCGCCGGCGTCGGTTTCCAGATGCGGGGCGAGGATGCGTGCGCCCAGCGACGCGTATTCCAAGGTGCTGGCCGGCTTCATGTTCGCGTCGAGCCAATGCGTGGACTCCGACCGGCTGATCTTGCTGAGCGGTATCTCGGCGCCGTCGACTTCGCTCAACACGGGGTCCTCCAGTGCAAGAGGCAATTCATCCGCCATGCGCGCATCGTCTTTGCAAATCTGCTCGAGGATGGCCGCGCGCTCAGCCGCAGGCGCGTTGATCAACTTCTGGTAGCGCGCCACCACCGCCTTTGGTTCGCCGGTCATGATCCGGCGCCCGCCGTCCAGCAGGATTGCGCGATCACACAGTTGCGTGACCATACTCGCCGAATGCGAGACGAAAAGAATCGTCGCGCCATCACGCTTCATCTGCTCGATGCGTGCGAAGCACTTGCGCTGGAACGCTTCGTCGCCGACAGACAGCGCTTCGTCGATGATCAGCACATCGGGATTCACGCTGATCGCGACGGCAAAAGCGAGCCGGATGTACATGCCGCTTGAATAAGTGCGAACCGGCTCGTCGACGAACTCTCCTATGTCGGCGAAGTCCAGTATCGCCTGCATGCGGCTGTCGATCAGAGCCCCTTCGAGTCCCAGCACCGCGGCATTCAACCGGATGTTCTCGCGGCCAGTGAACTCGGGGTTGAATCCGGTGCCCAGTTCGAGCAGCGCCGCCACCCGGCCGACGACCTCCACCGAACCTTCCGAGGGGGAAACCGTGCCGCTGACGATCTGCAGCAAGGTGGACTTGCCGGAACCGTTGCGGCCGACGATACCCACCGTTTCGCCCTTCTTGATGGAAAAATCCACGTCGCGCAACGCCCAGAAAGCGCGTCCGCGCTCGGCCGAAGGGCTCAGCATGTCCAGAAGCCGATGGTGCGGCTTGGCGTAGATCTGATACTTCTTGCCTAGCCCCTGGGCTGCGATACACACGTCAGAGGACATCGGCAAACCCCGTTCTAGCTTTCTGGAACCAGGCGAATCCCGACAGCGCGAAAACGATCGCCAATGCGCAGTACACGGCCAACGCAGTCCAATCTGGCAGGCCGCCCTGCAGCGTCACGATGCGAAGCTGGTCGACGATCAGGGTAATCGGGTTCATCTTGAAATAAATCTGATACTCAGCCGGCACAAGACCCACGGGCATGATCGTCGAGGAAATAAACAGCATCGCCGTGGTGACAACCGGCATCATCTGTCCGATGTCGCGGAAATAGACGCTGAGCGCACCCAGCCACCATGCGAAGCCGAGCGCGACGATCGCCATCGGCAAAAACACCAGCGGAGCGAGCAGGAAAGTGAGGGGAATCGCCCCATGCACCACGAGCAACCCGATCGCGAGCACAAGGAGATTCGCCAGGAAATGAAATGCCGAAGCAATCACCAACGGCCATGGCAGGATCTCCAGGGGGAAAACCACACGCTTGACGTATGCTGGATTCGACGTAACCAGCATCGGGGCGCGGTTGAGACATTCGGCCAAGAACCCGTGCGTTATCAGGCCGACGAAAATGATCAGGACGAATTCACTTGTCGAATCGACGCCGGGCCAGCGCGATTTCAATATATGGCCAAAGGCGATCGAATACACCCCAAGCATCACGAACGGCGCGAGGACAGACCAGACCACTCCGAGCAGCGCGCCGCGATAGCGCCCGAGTACCTCGCGCTTCGACAACTCGACCACCATCGAGCGATACGGATTCCAAGCGGGGACGAGTATCGAATTCCTCGAGTTCACGCGCAGACTACTCCGATCCATCAGGCGAGCGCGGCGGAAAGCTCGGCGCGCAGGTCGCTCACGTCTTCGACACCGACGGACAACCGGATCAGGCCGTCACTGATGCCGAGCTGCTTGCGGTTCGCCGGAGGAATCGAGGCGTGAGTCATGATCGCCGGATGCTCGATCAGGCTTTCGACGCCGCCGAGCGATTCGGCCAGCGCAAACAGATGGCAGCGCTCGAGCACGCGGCGCGCCTTGCGCAGACCGCCCTTGACCTCGACCGAGATGATCCCGCCCGGGCCGTCCATCTGTTTCTTCGCGAGCGCATGCTGCCGGTGCGACTTCAGGCCCGGATAGATCACGCGTTCGACCGCGGGATGTTTTTCCACCCAGCTGGCGAGTTCCTGTGCGCTCGCGCAATGCGCGCGCATGCGCAGATGCAGCGTCTTCAGGCCGCGCATCGCGAGGAAGGCGTCGAACGGCCCCGCGATCGCACCGACCGAGTTGTGCAGGAACGCCATCTGCTCGGCGAGTTCCTTGTCGTCGCCGGCGACGACGATGCCGCCGACCATGTCGGAATGGCCGTTGAGATATTTCGTCGCCGAATGCAGCACCAGATGCGCGCCGTATTCGAGCGGACGTTGCAGCATCGGCGAGCAGAACGTGTTGTCGACGACGAAGATCAGTCCGTGCTTCTTCGCGAATGCGCCAACCTTGGCGAGATCGACCAGAGTCAGCATCGGATTGGTCGGCGTCTCGGCCCAGATCATGCGCGTGTTCGGCTTGAGCGCCGCTTTCAACGCAGCCTGATCGTTCAAGTCGAGAAACGTGAAATCCAATCCGGCGGAACGCCGGCGCACGCGCTCGAACAGGCGGTAACTGCCGCCGTAGAGATCGTTCATCGCGATGACGTGACTGCCCGAGTCGAGAAGGTCGAGCACCGTACTCGCTGCGGCGAGGCCGGACGCAAACGCATAGCCGCGCGTGCCGCCTTCGAGGTCGGCGACGCAACGCTCATAGGCCATGCGCGTCGGATTCTGCGTGCGGCTGTACTCGTAGCCTTTGTGCACGCCCGGGCTCGACTGCACATAGGTCGAGGTCGCGTAGATCGGCGTCATGATCGCGCCGGTCGAGGGATCGGGGTGCTGGCCGGCGTGGATTGCGCGCGTACCGAGGCCGAGAGATTTCACTGACTTTGTCATGGATGTGCTTTTTTTTGGAAAGTGCAATCAGGGATGACTGCTTTTGGTTCTCGTGATCGGGGACGATCTCAAAAATTACTGCACGCGTCTGCGCAGATAGTTGAGCAGATCGATACGCGTGATCAGACCGAGGAACTTGTCACCGTCCACGACGATGGCAACGTGGCCGGCATCGAACACCGGCAGCAGCGCCTCGATCGGCGATTTGACGTCGAGCTTCTGCAGCTTGCCGACCATCGCGGTCGAGACCGGATCGCGGAATTTTGACTCGTCGCCGTAGACGTGCAACAGCACGTCGGATTCGTCGACGATGCCGACGATCGCATCGCCGTCCATCACCGGCAGTTGCGACACGTCGTACAGCTTCATGCGCTGGTAGGCGGTGACGAGCGGTTCGGCCGGGCCGACGACGACAGTGTCGCGCTGCGAGTAGGGGCGCAAGATCAGATCGCGCAGGTCGCCGTAATGCTCGCGCTCGAGGAAGCCGTTGTCGAGCATCCAGTAGTCGTTGTACATCTTCGACAGGTATTTGTTGCCGGTGTCGCAGACGAAAACGAGCACGCGCTTCTTCGTCGTCTGCGCGCGGCAGTACTTGAGCGCCGCGGCGGTCAGCGTGCCGGTGGACGAGCCGCCGAAGATGCCTTCCTTCGCGAGCAGCTCGCGCGCGGCAAGGAAGCTTTCCTTGTCGGTGATCGCATACGCCTTCTTCACGCGCGAGAAATCGGAGATCGACGGCAGGAAATCCTCGCCGATGCCCTCGACCATCCAGCTCGCCGACTTGGTCGAAAGCGTACCCTCATTGATGTACTGGGCGAGGATCGAGCCGACCGGGTCGGCAAGGACCAACTCGACGTTCGGCGCCGCCTTGGCGAAGTATCGCGACAGGCCGGTCATCGTGCCTGAGGAGCCGCAGCCGAACACGATCGCGTCGAGTTTGCCGTCCATCTGGCGCAGGATCTCGGGGCCGGTGCCTTCCTCGTGCGCACGCGGGTTGTCGGGATTGCCGAACTGGTTGATGAAGTATGCGCCCGGCGTGTCGTCGGCGATCTGCTGAGCCAGATCCTGGTAGTACTGCGGATGGCCCTTGGCCACGTCCGAACGCGTCAGCACGACCTCGGCACCCATCGCCTTCAAATTGAAGATCTTCTCGCGGCTCATCTTGTCGGGCACGACGAGGATCAACCGGTAGCCCTTCTGCTGAGCGACGAGCGCAAGGCCGATGCCGGTGTTGCCCGCGGTGCCTTCGACCAGCGTGTCGCCGGGCTTGATCTTGCCGGCCTTTTCCGCGGCTTCGATCATCGACAGGCCGATACGATCCTTGATCGAGCCACCGGGGTTGGCGCTTTCGAGCTTGAAATACAGCTCGCACGGACCCGCGTCGAGGCGTTGCGCCTGGACGATCGGCGTCTCGCCGATCAGTTCGAGCACGCTGCGGTGTACGGCCATGAAGACTCCTGTATGCAGGTACCGGCACAGGAGCCGGCGACTGGGCCGAATATGATACAGGACTAAGCGCGCCGGGCCTTTGCGGTCGCGCGCGGGGCGCCTTGGGGGTTACGGACCACAGGGGCGCTATCGATCAAGCAAGCCCCTGCGATCCACCGGGAAAGCCCGGTTTTGTGTGTGGTGATCGCCGGTCAGTGCAACGACTGATGGCGGTCCCACAGCTCGGTGAGACGGTCCTTGGTGCGCAACTTTTCGCGCTTCATGGTCATCAGGGTCATGCTGTCCATCGGCAGCACGCCTATTTCGGCGTCGTGCACTTTCTTGTCGAGATCCTTGTGATGCCGGTACAGGTCGCGAAACTCCGTGTCGCTGGCCAGCAGGGCATCGATTTCGCTTTTCTGACGGTCTTCGAACATCGGCCAATCTCCTCTTTCAGGGGTGCACGCCGACGCCGCTCCGGCCGCGGGGCCGGAACGTGGGGGTGTGCAGGGTCAAGGAAGGAGCGAAGGGTGCATGCCAGCTACGCTTCACCGCGGCGGGTGAAGTGCAGGCGCAATGGAAGGCGAAGGCTGCACTCATGGGCTCGGCTGCCGGCCCGCTGAGGACGGAACGGCAACCCCACGCTACTCCTTTGCCGGCGCTCGCGCAACCCGCAAAATGCCCGGGGTTCAGCGGTCGGAAAAGCTGGCCACTGCCCCGCGTGAAGCACCGCTCTTGGCGCCGGCACCGACCGCGCTGATGCGCTTGGCTGGGACGCCGGCGGCGACCAAGGCGTCGCGAACCGCCTGCGCGCGCAGCTGTGACAGGGCCTGGTTGGCTTTGGCTCCGCCGCCGTCGTTGGCGTACGCCTCGATATGCACGGACTTGCCCGCGGCGGCCGCGGCGATCTTGGCGATCTGAGCGCTGCCGGCTGGCTTGAGTGCGGCCTGGCCAGGCGCAAAGGCAGCCTCGCCGAGTGCAATTGGCGCGACCGATTTGGCCGCCGGCGCCGCGGGTTTGCCGGCGCCGGGCGGCGGCTTGGCCCCGCTCGCGGCGAGCAATTCGGCCTCCTTGCGCGCCAGCTCCGCCTCGCGCGCCTGCGCATCGGCGAGCTTACGCGCCTGCGCCGCTTGTTTCTTTGCGGTTTCGGCCTGCTTGGTCGTCTGCGCGCTGGTCTCGCGTGCCTCGTCGGCCTCGGCGCGCAGGCGATCGGCCTCTTCCTGCTGGGCGAGGCTCTGGATGCGCTGACGCTCGAGCTCGAGGCGTGCCTGTTCCGCATCGCGCCGGCTTGCGGCGATCAGGATCTGATCGTGCTCGCGGTCGAGTGTCTGGATCTTGCGCTCCTGCACCACCGCCTGCGCCGCGGCGTAGGCGATATCGATGCGGCGCTCGGCGAGGAAAACGTAGTGGTCGTGTAGCTTGCGCTTGCCGCCGAACTCGGCGAGATTGGCCAGCGCCTGCTCGGCCAATGCGACTTCTGCCGGCGCCAGGCCGCCGAGCGTGCGATCGCCGATCAACTGGTTGAGGCTGCCGCGCAATCGATCGTAGTCGGGGTCATCTTTTTGCGCCCAGGCCGTGCCGGCAAGCGCCAGCAGCAGCAAGAAAGCGACGCGACGCAGCGGTCGAATCCCGAACCTCGAACCATCCATCGCGGCTTTCACTGAAACCCCTCCTGCTTCGCCTCGGCCGGTATCGACAGGTCGTTGCGCAATTGTGTGTTCTCGCGCATACGCGCGTCGACGCGCTCGCGCGCCTTGCCCAGCCGGGTCTTGGCCTGAGCGAGATCGCCGGCCACCTGCGCCTCGTCGGCGAACTGCGCGGCCACGTCGTAATCTTCCTGCTTCATCGCCCCGCGTGCTTGGCCGAGACGCTCCTGCGCCATGCGCAGCTCTGCGGATGCGTAGATCGAGGCGCCGGCCTCGCGCGCGCTGTCCACGCGTCGCGTAGCCTCCTGCATCTCTGCGAGTGGTGGCTTGGTCTGCGCGCAGCCCGCGACGCAGATCACAAAAATCGAGAACCCGGACAGGGCCATGGCACGCAGGATTGTCATATCATTCCGCAGGGGTTCAAAAGCTCGAAGTCGGTTCGCGCATTGTCCACAAAGCGCAGGCACAATGGCAACGACCGCATCGGCATCGCAACGACAGGGGCAAGACTCAGCGTGGATATCGGCTATTTCCTCAAATTGATGAACGAGAAGAACGCTTCGGACCTGTTTCTGTCCACGGGCGCTCCAATCAACATCAAGATTTCCGGCGTGCTGACGCCGCTGGGCACCGCCGCGATGCCAGCCGGTCTGGCCAAGCGCATCGCCTACTCGATGATGGACGAAAACCAGATCATGCGGTTCGAGCGCGATCTGGAGATGAACCTCGTCACCCAACTCAAGGACGTGGGCCGCTTCCGCGTCAACATCTTCAAGCAGCGCGGCGAGATCGGCCTGGTGATCCGCGCGATCAAGGCCGTCGTGCCAAGCGTCGAAGAACTGCAATTGCCGCTCGTGCTCAAGGACCTGATCATGGAGCCGCGCGGACTCGTGCTCGCCGTCGGCTCGACCGGTTCGGGCAAATCGACCACGCTCGCCGCGATGGTCGACCATCGCAACACGAGCATGGCGGGCCACATCCTCACGATCGAGGACCCGATCGAATACCTGCATAGCCACAAGAAATCGATCGTCAATCAGCGCGAGGTCGGCTTCGATACGCACAGTTTCCACGATGCGCTGAAGAACGCGATGCGCGAAGCGCCCGATGTGATCATGATCGGCGAGATCCGCGACTCGGAGACGATGGAGGCGGCGATCGCCTTCTCCGAAACCGGCCATCTTTGCCTGGCCACGCTGCACTCGAACAACGCCGACCAAGCGCTCGAGCGCATCCTCAACTTCTTCCCCGAGGCCGCGCACCGCAACACGCTGCTGAACCTCGCACTCAACCTGCGCGGCATCATCGCCCAGCGCCTCGTCGTCGGCGTAGACGGTCAGCGTCTGCCCGCCGTCGAAGTGCTGATCAACACGCCGCTGATCCGCGACATGATCCGCCGCGGCCAGGTGCACGAGATCAAGGAAGCGATGGACCGCAGCTTGTCCGAAGGCACCCAGACCTTCGATCAGTCGCTGCTCCGACTCTACCGCGACGGCCGCATCGACCTAGAAGAGGCGCTGTCGAAAGCCGACTCGCGCGACGGCCTCGCGCTCAAGATCCGTCTCGGCGAAGGCACCGAGGACATGCACCTGCCGATGCTCGACTCGTTCGAGATGCCGAATTTGTAGGCGGTGTTCGTGCGATCGATCCTTGGCCGCACTTCGGTATATCTGTGCATTCGTCCGTGAATGCGAAAAGTCAAAAAAGCGGCCATCGCTGGCCGCACTTCGCAATAGAAGCTTCGACCCCTCAGGCTTTTTCGATCTTCTGCTCAATCGAGCCGAACACGTTCGCGCCCGCGCGGTCGAACATCTCGATACGCACGCTGTCACCGAACTTGAGGAATGGCGTCGACGGCTTGCCGTCGCGGATCGTCTCGAGCGTGCGCTTCTCGGCAAGGCAGGATGCGCCTTTCGATTCGTCCTGATTCGCGATCGTGCCCGAGCCGACGATCGTGCCGGCCGACAGCGGCCGCGTCTTCGCCGCATGCGCGACGAGGTCGGCGAACGAGAACTGCATGTCCTCGCCCGCTTCGGGCTGGCCGAACAACTTGCCGTTGATGTGCGTGGTCAGCGCCAGATGCACCTTCGAACTCTTCCACGCGTCACCGAGTTCGTCCGGCGTGACGAACACCGGCGACAGCGCCGAGCGCGGCTTCGATTGCAGGAAGCCGAAGCCCTTCGCCAGCTCGCCCGGAATCAGATTGCGCAGGCTCACGTCGTTGACCAGACCGACCAGCTGGATATGCTCGGCGGCCTGCGCGATCGTCACCGCCATCGGCACGTCGTCGGTGACGACGACGACTTCGGCTTCAAGGTCGATGCCGTAGTCCTCGCTGGTCACGCGCACCGCGTCGCGCGGTCCGTAGAAGCCCGCGCCGACGGCGTGGTACATGAGCGGATCGGTGTAGAAGCTCTCCGGCACCTCGGCGCCGCGCGCGCGGCGCACGCGCTCGACGTGCGGCAGATAGGCGCTGCCGTCGACGAACTCGTAACTACGCGGCAACGGCGCGGCGAGTGCCGCCGCATCGAGCACGAACACGCTCTCGCCGTTGATCGTCTGCGCGCGCGTCGCGTCGTTGAGCAGCTCGTAGACGCGATGCAGGCGCGGCGCGGCGTTATGCCAGTCCTCGAGCGCGCGTTGCAGCGTGTGGGCGATATCGGTCGCGCGCACGGCACGCGAAAGATCGCGACTGACGACGATGAGCGTGCCGTCGCGGCCGCCTTCCTTCAGGCTTGCAAGTTTCATCGATGGATATCCCTGTTATTTCTGCGGCGGGCGGAAATGTTTCTCCAACCCTTGCCAGCATTGATGATAATCGGGCTGCAATTGCGCCGACTCCAGCGCCTGTTTCGTCGGCCTGATCACCGCGCGCGTCTCGAACATGAAGGCCATGGTGTCGACGATATGGTCGGGCTTGGTCGTATCGGCTGCGCTCGCCTTGTCGAAGCTGGCCGCATCGGGACCGTGGCCGCTCATCGAATTGTGCAGGCTCGCGCCGCCGGGGACGAAGCCGCCGGCCTTCGCATCGTAGGCGCCGTGCACGAGGCCCATGAATTCGCTCGCGATGTTGCGATGGAACCACGGCGGGCGGAACGTGTCTTCGGCCACGAGCCAGCGCGGCGGGAAGATGACGAAATCCATGTTCGCCGTGCCGGGCGTGTCGCTCGGCGAAGTCAGCACGGTGAAGATCGACGGATCGGGATGATCGTAGGAGATCGAACCGATCGTGTTGAAGCGGCGCAGATCGTATTTGTACGGCGCGTAATTGCCGTGCCAGGCGACGACATCGAGCGGCGAATGATCGATCTTCGCCGACCAGAGATGACCCTGGAATTTCGCAATCAGCTCGAATTCGCCGTCGACATCTTCGTAGGCTGCGACCGGCGTGAGGAAATCGCGCGCGTTGGCGAGGCAGTTCGAACCGATCGGGCCAAGATCGGGCAAGCGCAACATCGCGCCGAAATTCTCCGCGACGTAGCCACGTGCTTCACCATCGAGCAGTTCGACGCGAAAGCGCACGCCGCGCGGGATCACCGCGATTTCCTGCGGCTCGACTTCGATTGCGCCGAATTCGGTCGCCAAACGCAGGCGGCCGAGCTGCGGCACGATCAGCAGTTCGCCGTCGGCATCGTAGAAATAGCGCCCCTGCATCGAGCGGTTCGCCGCGTAGATATGGACGCCGATGCCGGCCTGCATCGCCGCAGTACCGTTGCCGGCGATCGCGACCAGGCCATCGACGAAATCGGTCGGCGCGCTCGGCAGCGGCCATGGGTCCCAACGCAATTGGTTCGGCGTCGCCGGGACCTCGTCGAATATGTTGTGGAATTTTCCACTTTTCAGCATCGAGAAAGGTTGATGCATCGCCGCCGGTCGAATGCGGTACAGCCAGCTGCGCCGGTTCGCATGGCGTGGCGCGGTGAATGCCGTACCCGAAAGCTGCTCGGCATAGAGCCCGAGCGCTACGCGCTGCGGCGAATTTCGGCCTTCGGGCAACGTGCCCGCGACCGCTTCGCTCGCGAACTCGTTGCCGAAGCCGGATTGATAGTCGAGCGCGCTCACAGCACCCCGCGCTCCATCTGCTCGCGTTCGATCGACTCGAACAGCGCCTGGAAATTGCCTTCGCCGAAGCCGCTGTTGCCCTTGCGCTGAATGATCTCGAAGAAGATCGGGCCGACGCAGTTCTTGGTGAATATCTGCAGCAGCAGCTTCTGCTTCGTCTCCACATCAGCGTCGATCAGGATCTTGTTCTGCTTCATGCGCGCAATGTCTTCGCCGTGATGCGGAATGCGCTGGTCGATCACGCTGTAATAAGCATTCGGCGTGTCGAGAAACTCGATTCCGCGCGCGCGCATCGCCTCGACCGTTTCGTAGATGTTGTCGGTGAAGCAGGCGATGTGCTGGATGCCCTCGCCGTTGTACTGCTCGAGGTATTCGTTGATCTGGCTCTTCGGATCGGCCGACTCGTTGAGCGGAATGCGCACCATGCCGTCGGGCGCGGTCATCGCCTTCGACAAAAGGCCGGTCTTCGCGCCCTTGATGTCGAAGTAGCGGATCTCGCGGAACTGGAATAGACGCTCGTAGTAGTCCGCCCACTTCGCCATGTTGCCGAAGTAAAGGTTGTGGGTCAGATGGTCGATGAAAGTGAGACCGAAACCGCGCGGCATCATTTCCGCGCCCGGCAGCCATTCCCAATCCGGATCGTGGATCGTCCCTTTGTCGTCGTAGCGATCGACGATATAGAGCATGCAGCCGCCGATGCCCTCGATCACGGGCGCGGCGACGGCCTTCGAGGTTTCCTTGTACTCGATCGACTTGGCGCCATTCTTCAGCGCCTGCACGCGCACCCACTCGGCGAGCTTGGACACGCGGATCGCGAAACCACACGCGCTCGGTCCGTGCTTGCGCGCGAATTCGCCGGCGAACGAGTCCGGGTCCTCGTTGATCAGAAAAGTGCAATCGCCCTGGCGATAGTTGTAGATCGGCCGCGTCTTGTGCCGCGCCACCTGGACGAAACCGAGGTTGCGGAACAGCTCGTGCAGTTTCGCAGGCTCCGGCGAGGCGAATTCGACGAACTCGAAGCCGTCGATGCCCATCGGGTTCTCGAAAATCACCGGCGGCATGCCGGATGGTTGGGAATGCGTCTGCATCTGTGCGTTCATAATCGGCTCCGCGGGGCTCGCGAGCCCCGGCTGTCGTCGGACCTGCAGCTGGCGCTTGCGCACGCCCGACTTTGCAATGGGGAAAGATTGCATTAATCTAGTTTCAATTGAAACTAATTGCAAGCGGCGAGCAGCATGAAGAAGAATGCGCAAGGCAAACGGATAGCGGCGGACCAGGCGATCCTCGAACTCGAGCAGTTCCTGCCGTATCGCCTGTCGGTGTTGTCGAACACGGCGAGCCGCGCGATCGCCGATCTGTACGAAAGCCGCTATGGCCTGTCGATCGCCGAATGGCGCACGATGGCCGTGCTCGGCAGCTACGACGGCATCGCCGCGCGCGAGGTCGCCGAGCGCACGGCGATGGACAAGGTCGCGGTCAGCCGCGCGCTCGCACGCTTGATCGCAGACGGCCGCGTGCGCCGGCGCACCGCCGAGCACGACAAGCGCCGGTCGGTGCTCGGCCTGACCGCGAAGGGCTGGAAGGTCTACGCCGAAGTGGCGCCGCTCGCACTCGAACACGAGAAGCGCCTGCTCTCCCACCTCAACGCCGAGGAACGGCGCTGGCTCGCCCACATCCTCGACCGCTTATGGCAGGCGGAGTTGGAGGAGATCGCGAAGTAGCATCGACAGGCCGATCGGTCCGTCAAACCTCAACCGGGACAGGGCGTGCACCACGTGATCGCGAGCTCGTCCGTGCACTGGTAGAGCTGCTGGTTCGCCGAGCACCGCTCATTCCAATCCTGGATGCACACGGGCACCGGACCGCCGTTGCAATAAGTGTGTTGGGATCCGCCGATCACCGGACAATTTGGGTCCCTTTGTACCCCGCCGCAGGAACCGCCGTTGATGTTGTACTTGCTGCAGGCCAAGATGACCTCCACCTTGTCGTGCGCAAACAGATTCCAGTTCGTCATCAGTATGTCGTACGTTTGCGGGGTGACGTCGCGGACGATCCCCATGGCGCTGATCGACGGGGAACCGGTTTGTATGTATGTGTAGTAATTGGCGTACGGATAGGCCCCGACGCAAGTGTAGCCCTGCGCTATCGATCCCCACGGACCAATGTCCTGCCAAGGCTGGGGCTGGACCTGGCACTCTCTGATCCCATTGCATACCGAAGTGTCAGTGGAGAGCGGAGGGCTCGCCTGTCGGGCCTCCGACCTGTGCTGGTGACCCATGAACCGCGTCGGCGCCAGGTGGCGCGATTGCTGCACCACACTTCCCGCGTAAGGCTGGGTTGAGCAGCCGAGCGAGACCTCGAACTCTCCCACCGTCGAGGTGGTGTTTACGCCTTCGACCGTCACCGTCCGGCGGTCGATCGCGACCATCTGGACAGTGACGTGCTCGTGCTGCGCGGAGTCCCACGCCCACAGGTTGGGATGGCTGTCCGGGCAGGCGAAGCGCTCCGCCTTTTTCTTGCTCGCGGGCACGACGACTCTCGCCATGGTCGCGGACAGGCAGGAGGGAACACCCGAGCATTCGTTCTTGTTGGATGCAACGAACAGATCCGTGCGATAGCCCAGTGGGTCGTTGCCGGCACCGGCATTGGCGGCGATCGCTGCGAAGGCAAAAGCGAAGCCAAGGCGTGCGACGAAGGCATGCTGCATCGAAATCCGCATAAACGCTCCAGGCGGCGAATGCCGCGTAGTTGGTCAGGGATTGAAGCGACTGCACCCGCGCACCTACGATACCGTATTTACAGTGGGGTAACATCCTCCGCACATCACGACGGAGACATCTTCATGCGCGTTGCGCTCGTGCTCGCAGTCGGTGCCCTGTTTACCTGCATCACGTCCACAAGCGCGGGCGCAGAGGTTGGCACGGGCTCATGGCACACCCACGGCCACCGCATCGAGGACAGCGCCAATCAGCCCCTGCGCCTCGCGGGCATCAACTGGTTCGGCTTGGAGACGAGCAACTTCGCTCCGCATGGCCTTTGGGCGCGCGGCTACAAGTCGATGCTCGACCAGATCAAAGCGCAGGGTTACAACACGATCCGCCTGCCGTACAGCAACCAGCTGTTCGACGCCGGCAGCATTCCCAACGGCATCGACTTCGCGCAGAACGCGGATCTCGCCGGACTCACCGGATTGCAGATCATGGACAAGATCGTCGCGTACGCAAGCGAGATCGGCCTGCGCATCCTGCTCGACCGCCATCGTCCGGACGCCAACGGCCAATCGGAGCTCTGGTACACCGCGCAGTACGATGAAGCGCGCTGGATCAATGACTGGACGATGCTCGCCACGCGATACGCGGGCAACCACACGGTGATCGGCGCGGACTTGCACAACGAGCCGCATGGCGCGGCGTGCTGGGGATGCGGCGACCTCGCGCGCGATTGGCGGCTCGCGGCCGAGCGCGCCGGCAATGCGATTCTTGCCGCGAATCCGGACTGGCTGATCGTCGTCGAAGGTGTCGAGAGCTACAACGGACGGAACTACTGGTGGGGCGGCAACCTTGCCGGTGCGAGCGCTGCACCGGTGCGGCTCAACGTGGCGAACCGCCTCGTGTACTCGATCCACGACTATCCCGCGAGCGTGCATGCGCAGCCGTGGTTCTCGGCGCCGGACTACCCCGCGAACTTGCCCGCGCTATGGGACGCGACGTGGCGCTACCTGCACAAGACGAACGTCGCGCCGGTGCTCGTCGGCGAGTTCGGAACGAAGCTGCAGACGACTTCCGACCGGGACTGGCTGACGGCGCTTGCGAGCTGTCTCGGAACCGGCGCCGACGGCGTGCATTGGACGTACTGGTCGTGGAATCCGAACTCCGCAGATACCGGCGGCATCCTGAAGGACGATTGGCAGACCGTCGACACCGCGAAGCAGGCGTATCTCGTACCGCTGATGTTCAAGCTCGGCGACAACTTGACCTCGACACCGCCCAAGGGGTCCGAGGTCGAGTATTACAACGCAAGCTTCGATCACTATTTCCATGCCGACACAGCCTGCGGACCAGGCCAACCTCTACGCACGGTCGAACCCGAGAGCATAGGAAATACGACCGACTTGTCGGAGTAGCTATGCGTGAGCCGGCATATTTATGCCTGGCTCCGCCGTGTGCTTCGGCCATCCTGCCGAAGCGTCTCCCGAGGCGGGGGGAAGTTATTTGACTCCGTGCATCAACCGGCTGATCAGCGGCGCGACGAGCAGCAACAGCGCGCCCGAGCCGACCAGCGCCCAGAAGCCGAAGGTGTAGCCCGACAGCGCCGACGCCGTGGTCATGCCGCTTTCGCCCGAGACTTCGCCGGCAAAAATGCCCGAGAGATTGTTGCCGTTGGCCACGGACAGGAACCAGCCGCCCATGGCGAAGGCGACGTAGCGCGCCGGCGCCAGCTTGGTCACCATCGACAGGCCGATCGGCGACAGGCACAACTCGCCGACCGACTGGATCACGTAGACCATGAACAGGGTCCAGAACGGAATCTTGCTGCCGCCGTCGACCATGTGGGTCAGCGCAACCATCAGCAGCAGGAAGGCGAGGCCGTTGAAGATCAGGCCGAGGCTGAACTTGAACGCGATCGACGGCTCGGCGTTACGCCTGCCGAGCCACACCCAGATCGCAGCGATGATCGGCGCGAGGGTGATGATCGCCAACGAATTGACCGACTGGAACCAGGCGACCGGGAATTCCCAGCTGCCGAAATCGCGATGGACAATCTTCTCGGCGAGGAAGTTGAACGACGATCCGGCCTGCTCGAAGAACATCCAGAACAGCACGTTGAAGACGAAGATGATCAGCATCGCGATCACTTTGTCGCGCGCGACTGCGCCTTCACGCAGGCCTTCGATCAGCAGCATCGCGGCCAAGCCGATGAACAGAATGCCGAGGATCCAGGCCAGCGCCGTCGCGCCGAGCTTGGCGAGCAGGAAATACATCAGCGGTACGCCAACCACGAGATAGGCGGCGACGAGGCCGAGATTGCGCGTGCTCAGCGACGTCCGCGCCGACTGGCCGACGCCGTGCAACTGCCGCCGCCCGATCCAGAACCACAGCCAGCAGATCGCCATGCCGACGCCGGCGGAAGCGAACACGACTTTGTAGTTCTGCTGCATCGGCGTCGCGGTGATCACGCTCGCCAGCCAGCTCGTCACCACCGGCGAAACCATCGCACCGACGTTGATGCCCATGTAGAAGATCGTGAAGCCCGCATCGCGCCGGCTGTCGCCCTGCGCATAGAGCTGGCCGACCATGGTCGAGATGTTCGGCTTGAACAGGCCGTTGCCGATGATGACGAGGGCGAGGCCGAGGAGGAACAGGTCCATGCTCGGTAGCATCATCACGAATAAGCCCGAGCCCATGACGATCGCGCCGGTCAGGATCGAGCGCTGATGACCGATCAACTGGTCGGCGATGTAGCCACCGAACACGCCAGCCGCGTAGACCAGTGCAAGGTAGGCGCCGTAGATGTTGCTCGCCGGTTTTTCGCCGGTCGCATCGCCGTTGTAGAACTGGGCGACGATGTACAGCGCCAGCGCCCAGCGCATGCCGTAGAACGCGAAGCGCTCCCAAAACTCGGTCATGAACAGCAGCCACAGCGGACGCGGGTGGCCGAGCATTTCCGGGAAGGTCATTCGCCCCGCCGCGACCTCGGCGGCCGCATCGCCGCTCGCCACACCCGCACCCGCTGCCCCTGTCGCTGCCATGTTCTGCTCCGAGTCGTTTCGCGCATCGAGCGCGCTGGAAAGTACGAAGATGTAACCGCTTCGCCGCAGGCCGTCAAACAAATCCGTTGCGGCACTGCGGGATTTCGCTCATGGATTACGGCGCCGCGCGGCGCGTGCCGATCGTCGTGCGCACTTCGAACAGCTCGGGGAAGAAGGTCAGGTCCAACGCTTTTTTCAAAAAGCCGACACCCGAGGACCCGCCCGTGCCGCGCCGGTAGCCGATGATGCGTTCGACCGTCTTCATATGGCGGAAGCGCCAGAGCTGGAACTGCGTTTCCAGGTCGACCAGGTCCTCGCACAGCGCATATTCGCGCCAGTAGCGATTGGTATCTTCGTAAATGCGCTCGAACAGGGGCAGCAGCTCGTGATCGGACACGTGCGGCTGCGACCAGTCGCGCTGGAGATTACGCACCGGCACGGCATGACCCCAGCGCGCGAGATAGCGCAGGAACTCGTCGTACAGGCTTGGTGCCTGCAGCACTTCCTGCAGACGCGCGTGCGCGCTCGCGTCGTGCGCGAACACGCGCAGCATCGCCTCGTTCTTGTTGCCGAGCAGGAATTCGACGATGCGATACTGCAGCGACTGGAATCCCGAAGACGGCCCGAGTACGTCACGGAATTCGAGATACTCCGCCGGCGTCAGCGTCTCCAGCACCGACCATTGCTCGGTCAGCTGGCGCAGCACCTGCTTGACCCGCGCGACGATCTTGCCGAACTGCCAGACCTGATCGCTGCGCAGGCACTCGATCGCGGCGCTCAGCTCGTGAATCATCAGCTTGAGCCACAGCTCCGACACTTGATGCTGGACGATGAAGAGCATTTCGTCATGGTGGGGCGGATGCGACAACGGCTGCTGTGCGGACAGGAGTTTGTCGAGTTGCAGATAGCCGCCGTAGCTGAGCCGGTCGCGCAGGTCGGTTTCGATGCCGGCCTCGAGTTCGCGGCGATTATCACTGGCACTCATCAGGCGGGGCTCCGGCGTCGATTACAATTATTTACGCGAATGACATTGATAGATGTCATGTTCTGTGGTGAGAATCGACGCAGGGGTCTCACCAGAAACGGGGTCAAAATCGATGCTCGACAGTATAGCTGCGCCGCGCGGCGCGTCGTTTTTTCGTTCTCCAATACGCGCGGTGATACGCGTTGTTGCGGGATCGGCATTGCTCTGCCTAGCCTCGCTCGCTCAGGCGCAGGTTTCGATCACGGCGCCGGGTACCCCGGTGTCGCAGAATTTCGATACGTTATCGACGATCGGCACCGCCAACGCGTGGACGGACGGCAGCACCCTGCCGGGTTGGTATGCCGCGTACAGCGGCGGCACCGGTACCTTCCCGGGAACCTACCGGGCCGATACGGGTACCAGCAATACCGGCGCGCTGTACAGCTACGGCAGCGCCGGCTCGACCGAGCGAGCGCTCGGCTCGACGTCCTCCGGCACGCCAGGAACGATCTACTACGCCTGGCGTCTGGTCAACAACACCGGAAGCGCGATCACCTCGCTGACGATCAACTACACCGGCGAGCAATGGCGTAACGGCGGCAATACCACCGCGCAAAAATTGACGTTCGAACATCAAATCGGTGCCGCCGGCGCGGTCACCGGCGCGAACACGCCGAGCACCGGCTGGACGGCCGATCCCACGCTGGATTTCGTCGGCCCGATTGCGACGGCCACGGCCGGCGCCCTCGACGGCAACGCTGTGGCGAATCGCACGGCAAAGACCGACACCTTGACGATCAACCTGCCGGCCGGCCAGGAAATCTGGCTGCGCTGGTACGACATCAACGACGCCGGCAACGACCACGGGCTCGCGATCGACGATGTTTCGGTCACCGCCGGCGGCAGCGGTTCGTCGACGCCATCGCTGTCGATCAACAACGTAACGCTGCCCGAGGGCAACAGCGGCGCGACGTTGTTCAATTTCACCGTCACGCTTTCGGCTTCGCCGACAGCGGATGTCACCGTCCAGTGCACCACCGTGGACGGAACGGCAACCGCTGCCGACAACGACTTCGGCGCGGGCGGCACCCAGCTTACGTTCGTCGCCGGCACGACCACGCTGACACAGACGGTTACCGTCATCGTCGCCGGCGACACCAAGGTCGAACCCGACGAAACCTTTTCGCTCGTCCTCAGCAACCCCACGAACGCCACAATCACGCCGGGGGGCGGAATCGGCACGATCCTCAACGACGATTTCGTCCTGACCCCGATCCACGACATCCAGGGTAACGGCGCGACCTCGCCGCTCGTCGGCAACAGCATCGTCACGCGCGGCATCGTCACCGGGTTGAAGTCGAACGGCTTCTTCATCCAGGAGCCCGATGCCAGCGTCGATGCCGATCCGAACACGTCCGAAGGCATCTTCGTCTTCACCTCGTCGGCGCCGCCCGCCGCGGCCGCAGTCGGCAACCTCGTCCAGGTCGGCGCCAAGGTGCAGGAATTCGTTCCGAGTACCGATCTGAATTCACCGCCGGTGACTGAACTGAGCGGCTCGCCGACCGTGACCATTGTCTCCACCGGCAACGCATTGCCCACGCCGATCACACTGACCTCCAACGACTTCATCAACCAGGTCGACAATCTCGAGAAATACGAAGGAATGCGCGTGCGTGTCGCCTCGCTGACCGCGGTCAGCGGTACCGACGGGTTCTTGTCCGAAGCCAATGCGACGAGCACCAGCGACGGCACGTTCTACGGCGTGCTGACCGGCACGCCGCGGCCGTTCCGCGAGGCCGGCATCGATGTCTCCGACCCGTTGCCTGCAGGATCGCCCTGCTGCGTGCCGCGTTTCGACTCCAACCCCGAACGCCTGCGCGTGGACAGCGACGCGCTCGGCGGCGCGGCGATCAACGTCAGCACCGGCGCCGCGTTGACCAGCGTCGTCGGCCCACTCGACTACCAGTACCGCACCTACATGATCGACATCGACCCGCCGGCCGTATCGCCGGCGCCGACGGTGACGCCGGGCATGGCGGTGACGCCGACGGCAGCGCCGCTCGCCGGCGAAGTCACGATCGCCTCGTTCAACATGGAGCGTTTCTACGATACGACCAACGATCCGGCCACCAGCGACGTCACCCTGACCTCGGCCGCGTTCAATATGCGCCTGAAGAAAGCGTCGCTCGCGATCCGCAACTTCCTGCGCACGCCCGACATCGTCGGCGTCGAGGAAATGGAAAACCTGACCACGTTGCAAGCCGTCGCCGCCCAGATCAGCAGCGATGCGATCGCCGCGGGCCAGCCCGATCCGCAGTACACCGCCTATCTGATGGAGGGCAACGACATCGGCGGCATCGACGTCGGCTTCCTCGTCAAGGGCGCTGCTGCAACGGCGACGACGCATCACGTCGAAGCGATCACCGTCACCCAATACGGCAAGAACTCGCTGTTTGTGAACCCTGACAGTTCGACCGCGTTGCTCAACGACCGACCAACCCTGGAACTCGTCGCCGCGGTCAGCAACCTCGCCGGCGACAGCTTTCCGGTCACGGTCTACGTCAACCACCTGCGCTCGCTCAACGGCCAGAACGATCCGACCGCCGGCTCCAACGGCTGGCCCACCGAAGGCGACCGCGTGCGCGCCAAGCGTCAGGCGCAGGCCGTGGAGCTCGCCAACCTCATCCAGACCCGCCAGGCGAACTTCCCGGCCGACCACATCGTCGTGCTCGGCGACTTCAACGCTTTCGACGTCAACGACGGCTACGGCGACTCGATGGGCACGATCGCCGGCACGCCCGCGCCGGACAACCAGACCGTCGTCACCGGCGACGGCACCTCGCCGGTCAGCCCAGCCCTGACCAATCTCTCGAATACACCGGCGCCGGCGGAACGCTACTCGTACTCCTTCGGCGGCAATGCGCAGTCGATCGACCATATCCTGATCAACTCGACCCTGACCGGCTTTGCCCATCGCATCGAGCATGCGCGTATCGACGCGGATTTCCCCGAGATCCTGCGCGGTGATGCGACCACGCCTGCGCGCATTTCCGATCATGATCCGGCGCTGCTCTACCTCGGCGCACTGCCGACCGCGAAAGTCTCTGTCACCAAGACGGCTACGCCGAATCCGGTCGCGGCCGGCGCGCAGATCACCTATTCGATCGGCGTGGCCAACAACGGTCTCGGCACGGCAGGCAACGTCACCCTGACGGATGCCCTCCCCGCGGGCACGACGTTCGCCTCGCTCGCAGCGGCGGCCGGCTGGAGCTGCATCACGCCATCTGCAGGCACGAATGGCACGGTGACCTGCACGATCGCCAGTCTCGCCCCTAGCGCGAACGCGGCATTCACCCTGGTCGCTGGCGTTGCCGCAGGTACCGTCGACGGCACTTCGATCTCGAACACCGCCACCGTCGCCGTCACCACGAACGACGACGGCAGCGGCCCACTCAGCGCAACCGCCGCGGTCGACGTGCTGACTCCGGTCAACGGCAGTTGCGGCACGGCGAACGGCGGCAGCTTCACCACGCTCGCATCGGACGATCCTGCGTTGTGCGCCAGCGGTGCCGTCACCGGCTTCGGCGGCAGCGGTCCGTGGACCTGGACCTGCTCCGGCAGCGGCGGCGGCACGCCTTCGCCGACCTGCACGGCGAACATCCGCACCTGGACCGTCAGCACGACGATCAGCGGCGCCGGCGGCACGATCTCCGCGCCCGCGCAGTCTGCGGTCAATCATGGCAGCGCGACGACGTTCACGGTCACTCCGCTCGGCGGCTACTCGATCGTCTCGGTCGTCGGCACCACCTGCACGCCGACCCTGCAGAGCGGCAACACCTGGACCAGCGGCGCGATCACCGCGGACTGCACGATCACCGCTTCGTTCAGTGCCGATCCGGTCAACGGCGTCTGCGGCGGCGACAACGGCCGCACACTGAGTTCGACGCCGACCAACCTGTGCGCCTCCGGCAATCCCGGCCCGGTAATCGGCAACGGCCCATGGACCTGGAGCTGCGTGGGCAGCACGACGGCCAACTGCGCCGCCAATGCGACGACGGGCAGCATCACCGTGCTCGGCGCCACGACGATCACCAATGGCGACGCTGCACCGAGCACGGCCAAGGGCACCGACTTCGGCAACGTGACCGTCGGCACGCAGGCCGCACGCAGCTTCACGATTGGCAACCCGGCGGGCGCGCCAGCGCCGACCGGAGCCGCACCGAAGACGACCGATACTACTGGCGCGATAGTCGCTACGCTCGAGCTGCCGAACGCGGCGGGCGATCTCGTCGTCAGCGGCATCACGAGCAACAATCCGGCGTTCACCGTCTCGGGCGGCACCGGCACGGTGCCCAAGGGTGGCTCGGCCACGTTCACGGTGACGTTCAACGCCACCGGCGTCGGCGTTCAGAACGCGACGATTAGCATCGCGAGCAACGACGCAACAACACCGACTTTCACCTTCGCCGTGACCGCGAACGCGATCGCCGCGCCTCCCGCGACGGCGGTAGCTGCACCTTTGCTCGATGCGAAGACGCTGCTGCTGTTGATCGCCGCGCTTGCGGCCATCGGCCACTTCGCGCTGCGTCGACGCGAAGCGGCGAAGTAGAAACCGCTGCTGCCGGGTCGGGCTCACTCCGATCCGGCAGCATCATGGTGCGGATCGCGCGACGCGCGACGCGCCGCATTGGCGGCAGCCGGCCTCACATCCGACAAGTTCGCGTCCGGGATCGTGACCATCGATGCGTTCAGCCGCATATGCATCGGGACTTTTCCACATGTGTACTGGTGTCGCCGTCAGCTGGTATACAAACCTGAAGCAAATTAGTGACGGCCCAAGGTTGCTCTCTGTCACAGAATGTGGCGAGAATGCATTTGGCTAGGATCGGTTCAAACTACGGGGTAATCCATGATCGGTCGTGTATATGCGCCGCGCGGCGCAGGCTTTGCTTTTCTTGCGTTTTTTCTCGCTTGCGTCCCGGCGTCGTTCGCGGCCGCCGCAGGCAACGTGGTCATCAGCCAGGTTTACGGGGCCGGCGGCAATACCGGCGCCGCGCTGCAGAACGACTACGTCGAGTTGTTCAACCGCTCCGCCACCACGGTCAGCCTCTCCGGCTGGTCGGTGCAGTACGCGAGTGCGACCGGTACCGGCAACTTCAGTAGCAGCGTCGTTGCGCTGAGTGGCTCGATCGCCCCCGGGCATTATTTCCTTTTGCAACTGGCTGGCGGCGCCAACGGCAGTCCGCTGCCTACCGCAGACCAGAGCAGCACGGCGATCAACATGGCCGCTGGCGGCGGCAAGGTGATCCTGGCGAATGTCGCCACCGGCCTCGCCTGCAACGGCAGCAGCACGGCGTGCAGCGCCGCGCAGCTCGCGCAGATCGTCGATCTCGTCGGCCAGGGCAGCGCAAATTTCTATGAAGGCTCCGGCACGGCGCCGACGCCAAGTACGACGCTTGCCGATTTCCGCGCCAACGGCGGCTGCACCGACACCGACGACAACAAGGCCGACTTCGCCACCGCCGCGCCCGCGCCGCGCAACAGCGCCAGCGCCGGCAACGCGGCCTGCGGCGGCAATCCGAGCACGAATCCGACGGGCACGGGCAGCGCCTCGCCAGCCGCGGTGCAGGCCGGTGCGACGAGCCTGCTGACCGTTGCGGTGGCGCAAGGCACCAATCCCGCCAGCCCGATCCAGTCGGTCACAGCCAATCTGTCGAGCATCGGCGGCTCGTCGACGCAGACGCTGTACGACGACGGCACGAACGGCGACGCGGTCGCCGGAGACGGCACGTATTCCTACCTCGCCACGGTCGCAGCGAACACGCCGTCCGGCGGCAAGACGCTCAACGTGACGATTGCCGACGCGGTACCGCGCACCGGCACGACGACGATCGCGCTGGCGGTAACCTCGGCACCGCTGACGATCATGCAGATCCAGGGCCACGGTGCGGCGTCGCCGTATGCCGGTCAGGTCGTGACCACGACCGGCCCCGACATCGTCACCGCACTCGACACCAACGGCTTCTTCGTGCAGGACGCGACTGGCGACAACGACCTCACCACTTCGGATGCGATCTTCGTTTTCACCAGCACGGCGCCGACCGTGCACGTCGGCGATGCGGTGCAGGTCACCGGCACGGTGGTCGAGTTCAACGGCTCAAGCGAGCTGTCCGCGCCGAGCGTAACCGTGCTCAGCAGCGGGAATACCCTGCCCGCCGCCTACGATCTCAGCACGCACGCACCGACGACAAGCCCGACGACCGGCATCTGCATGGGTGCGGGTTCGACGATCAATCCGCCGATCGACGGCTATCAGTCGAGCAACTTCGCCTGCCTCGATGGCATGCTCGTCGCGATGAGCGACGGCGTTGTCGTCGCACCGACCTTCGGCGCCGGCGGCAGCGGCATCAAGGCCGACACGGTGCAGGGATTCTACGCAACGGTCGCCAGCCAGCCGCGTCCGTTCCGCGAACCGGGCCTGACCTATCCGGGCGATGCGACGCATCCGCTCGTGCCAGTGTTCGACGGCAATCCGGAAACCGTGGAAATCTACTTCGGCGGCCTGCCGCTCGTGCTCGCCAACCTGCCGAATGGAGGCATCTACAACTCAGGTCAGCATTTCAGCGTGACCGGCATCGTGCAGGGTTTCAAGGGTACCTACGAAATCTATCCGACCGGCAATGATGCGTTCGCGCTGGTCGGGCCGGCCAAGACCTACCCGGTACGGGTGCCCGATTCGACACCGGGCACGCTGACAGTCGGCTCGCAGAACATGCTGCACTTCTTCAACAACACCGCCGACGGCGCCGACACCTCGGCCTACAACGACACCTGTACCGGCACCGGCGCGAATGACCAATGCCCGACGCTCACGCAGTACCAGGCGCGCCTGGCGAAGATGTCGCTGCAGATCCGCACCGTGCTCAAGGCACCGGTGATTCAGGTCGTGCAGGAAGCGGAGAATCTCTCGGCCATGCGCGACCTCGCCGCGCAAATGAGCCTCGATGATGCCAGCGTGAGCTACCAACCGTACCTGATCCCCGGCAACGATCCTGGCGGCATCAACCTCGGCTTCTTCGCGCGCGACGGCGTCGCGGTCAATTCAGTCACGCAGTTGTACAAGGGCACGACAACTTCCGCGTGCAGCAGCGGCAGTTCCTGCCTGCTCAACGATCGTCCGCCTGTGCTACTCGATGCGAGCTACCACGGCTACCGCGTGCGCGTGCTCGCGATCTACGACCGCTCGCTGCTCAATCTCGGCGTCAACGACTACGTCGGCATCAAGCGCCGCGCACAGGCCGAGCAGGTCGCCTGCATCGTGCGCGCCTTGCAGACCACCGGCGCCAACGTGGACTGCGATCCGAACAACCCGGGCGCCTACGCCGGTAACGCGATCCAGAACGCCGATGGCAGCATCGTCAACGGCGGTGTGCCCGTGGTCGGCGATGCGTCGGTGCCGGTCGTCGTGGTCGGCGACTTCAACGCTTACGAATTCAGCGACGGCTATGTCGACGTGACCGGCCTGATCATGGGCATGGCTGACACCGATCCCGCGCACAGTATTTATCCGCCGAGCGCGAGCTACGTCGCACCGAACCCGGCGTTGTGGGACAGCGGTGCGGCGCAGGTTCCGGCCGACCATTATTCGTACACGTTCAGCGGCTATGCGCAGGAGATCGACCATATCCTGCTCAGCGACACCGGCAAGCAGGACTTCATCCAGATCGGCAACGCGCACGGCAATGCCGATGTGTCGTCATCCAGCAGCGACGTGCTCGATCCGACCACGGCACGACGCAGCTCCGACCACGACGGCCAGGTCGTCACGCTCGGCTACGTCGTCGACATCATCGCAGGCAACCACGGCTCGGCAGATCCGACCGGCCAGCGTCTGGTCTCTAAGGGCGCGCGTCAGGTCGTCAACGTCACGCCCGACCCTGGCTACTTCGCCACGACTTCGGGATCTTGCGGCGGTGCGTTGAACGGCAGCACCTACCTCAGCGATCCGGTTACCGCGAATTGCAACGTCGTCGTCACCTTCACGCCGAGCCCGATCGACGGTGCCTGCGGCAGCGACAATGGCCAGGTTCTGCTCGTAGCACCGACCAATCTGTGCAGCGTCGGCACCGCCAGTGCGATCGACGGCAGCGGCCATCCGTGGAGCTGGAGCTGCTCGGGTCAATACGGCGGCGCCGCGGCAACCTGCTCGGCGACGATCAAGACGTGGACGGTGAGCGCCAGCGCCGGCAGCAACGGCGGCATTTCGCCGGCGACGCAAACCGTCGACAACAACACGACGGCGAACTTCACCGTGACACCGAATCCGGGTTACGCCGCGACGGTGACCGGCTGCGACGGCACACTGCTCGGCAATATCTACACCACGGGCCCGGTCACCGCGGACTGCGCGGTGAGCGCGACGTTCACGCCCGCGGTCTACACAGTGACGCCGGTCGTCGTCGGTGGCAACGGCACGCTCACGCCGGCCGTGCCGCAGCAGGTCGGCTATCAGGCCGTCGTGAACTTCCGCGCCGACCCCGCACCGGGCTACAAGGTGGCCACGGTCACCGGTTGCGGCGCGACGTTCAACAACAAGAAGGTCCAGACCGCGCCGATTAGCGACAGCTGCACGCTGGCCGTCACTTTCGCACGCGCAAATCAATAGTTAGCTGTGTGACTGGACGATAAGACTGCTGCTTATCGTCCTGCGATCGCGGCGTTGAGTGGCCCGCCAGGGTCCGCCCAACGCCGCGGGTTATTACGGGCGTAACACCTGCAACAACCAGTATTGCGCCGCGCCTTGCATCGGCGATGCCAAGACTGCTATCAAGCACGTCCGCATCGCACACCACGGCAGCAGCGTGAGCATCGCAGCCAGTTTCGAAATCGAATATCTGCAATATCTGGACGAGTCGGGCAAGCTCCTCAATGAAGATGCCCCGGCGTTCGCGCGCGACGTGCGCGCGCTCGTCGACGCGTACAAGCTCATGTGTTTCACGCGCGTCTTCGACGGTAAGGCGATCGCCTTGCAGCGCACCGGCAAGCTCGGCACCTATGCCTCGTGCCTCGGCATGGAGGCGACGCATGTCGCGATCGGTTCGGCGCTTGCCGAAGACGACGTGTTCGCGCCGTTCTATCGCGACTACGGCGCGCAGTTCCAGCGCGGCGTCAAACCGCGCGAGGTGTTGCTGTATTGGGGCGGCGATGAGCGCGGCAACGATTTCGCCGAGCCGGCGCACGACTTCGCCTGGAGCGTGCCGATCGCGACGCAATGCCTGCACGCTGCCGGTTCCGCACTCGCGTTCAAGATCCGCAAGGAACCTCGCGTCGCCTTGGCCACAGTCGGCGACGGCGGCACGTCGAAAGGCGATTTCTACGCGGCGATCAATGCCGGCGGTGCGTTCACCCTGCCGCTCGTGGTCGTCATCGTCAATAACCAGTATGCGATCTCGATTCCACGCGCGCAGCAGACCGCGGCGAAGACGCTCGCACAGAAAGGCATCGCCGCGGGTATCGAAAGCATCCAGGTCGACGGCAATGATCTCATCGCGATGCGCGTCGCGCTCGACCACGCGATCAAGCGCGCGCGCCATGGCCACGGCGCAACGCTGATCGAAGCGGTGACGTATCGCCTCTCCGACCACACCACAGCCGACGACGCGCGCCGCTACCGCAGCGAGGACGAAGTGAAGGCGGCGTGGGAGAAGGAGCCGGTCAAGCGCCTGCGCGCCTATCTGCAAGGCATGAACGCCTGGACCGACGACGAGGAAAAGGAATGGCTGGCCGAGTGCGGCAAACGCGTCGATGAGGAAATCGACGCTTATCTGGCCGTCAAACCGCAGCCAGTGTCGGCAATGTTCGACTACACCTATGCCGAGCTTCCGCTCGATCTCGAACGCCAGCGCGCCGACGCGCTCACCGCGGCGAAGGGCTGAGGCGATGGCGCAGATCAACCTCATCGAAGGCATCACCATGGCGCTCGCGCACGAGATGGCGCGCGATCCTGCCGTCGTCGTGCTCGGCGAAGACGTCGGCGTCAACGGTGGCGTGTTCCGCGCCACGGTCGGCCTACAGCAGAAGTTCGGCGCCGAGCGCGTGATCGATACGCCGCTCGACGAGGCGATGATCGCCGGCCTCGCCGTCGGCCTCGCCGTGCAGGGCATGAAGCCGGTCGCCGAGGCGCAGTTCGAAGGCTTCATGTATCCGATGATCGATCAGATCGCTTCGCACGCGGCGCGCATGCGCACGCGCACGCGCGGGCGCCTGACCTGCCCGGCCGTGTTCCGCGCGCCATGGGGCGGCGGCATCCATGCGCCCGAACATCATTCCGAGGCGATCGAAGCGCTGTTCACCAATATCGCCGGCCTGCGCGTCGTGATCGCTTCCTCGCCGGGGCGTGCCTACGGCTTGCTGCTCGCCTCGATCCGCGATCCCGATCCGGTGATCTTCTTCGAGCCCAAGCGTATCTATCGCCAGTACAAGGAAGAAGTCGCCGACGACGGCGAGGCGCTGCCGCTCGACGTCTGCTTCGTGCTGCGCGACGGCAGCGATGTAACCCTCGTGACCTGGGGCGCGCAGGTCAAGGAAACGCTCGAGGCGGCCGACGCGCTCGCCGCGGAAGGCATCCACGCCGAGGTGATCGATGTCGCCACGCTCAAACCGCTCGACTTCGACACGATCCACGAATCGGTGAAGAAAACGCATCGCTGCGTGATCGTGCACGAGGCGCCGTACACCGGCGGCTTCGGTGGCGAGATCGCGGCGCGTCTCGTCGAACATGCGCTGTACGATCTGCACGCGCCGGTCGAACGCGTCGCCGGCTACGACGTGCCGATGCCGCTGTACAAACTCGAGATGAACTATCTGCCCAGCGTTGCGCGCATCGTCGCCGCGGCGAAGCGCACGTTGCAGGCAAGCTGAATTGCACCAGGGGAACGCCATGCATCTCGTCACGCAAATCCTGATCGCCGTCGTCGCACTGCTGCATCTGTACTTTCTTGCCCTCGAAATGTTCTTCTGGGACAAACCGCTCGGGCGCCGCGTGTTCAACCTCACGCCCGAATTCGCAGCGGCGTCGAAAGCACTCGCCGCGAACCAGGGCCTGTACAACGGCTTCCTCGCCGCCGGCCTGATCTGGAGCCTCGTGCTCGGTGGCCACGAAGGCTTCCACGTCGCGATCTTCTTCCTGACCTGCGTCATCGTCGCCGGCATCTACGGCGCATTGACGGTCAACAAGCGCATCTTTTTCTTCCAGGCGCTGCCGGCGATCGTGGCTCTGATCCTGCTGCACCTGCACTGAGGTGGTCGTGAGCGAAACAAAGACATTCCGCCTGCCCGACCTAGGCGAAGGCCTGCCAGACGCGACGATCGTCGAATGGCTGGTCAAGCCCGGCGACACAATCGCGCTCGACGCGCCGTTGATCTCGATGGAGACGGCGAAGGCCATCGTCGAAGTGCCGTCGCCGTATTCGGGAAAATTGGTAAAAGTATACGGAAACGATGGCGACGTGATCGCGACCGGCGCACCGCTCGCCGATTTCGAGATCGATGCGAGCGCACCGCAGCGCGCGGAGGGGCACTCGACCGGGCATCACGCCGCTGCGGCAACAGCTGCCGCACCTGCGCCAACCCCGGCATCTGTCGAACGACCCGACACCGGCACGGTCGTCGGCGAAATGCAGAGCAGCGACCGCGTCATCGCCGAGGCTGCGGTCGCGGTCGGTGGCGTCAAGGCCGTGCCTGCGGTGCGCGCGCTGGCAAAGAAGCTCGGCATCGATCTCTCGCGAGTGCCGCCGAGCGGAGCGGGCGGTGTCGTGACCCTGAAGGACGTGCGCGATTTCGCAAGTCGACCGGATGCCAAATCGGCCAAGCAGCAACCAGCGCCGCAGCGAGCCGAAACACAGCGCACAGCGAACGTCGCCGCACAATTCGCGACACCGATGCCATCACGCACACGAGAAGCCTCCGCACCAATCACGGTGGAACCAGGCAGCTACGGCGAACCGCAGCAGCTCAAAGGCGTCCGCCGCAACATGGCGCGCGTGATGGCCGACGCGCAATCGAAAGTGGTGCCGACGACACTCAACGACGATGCCGACATCCATGCCTGGCGTGCGGGCGAAAACGTCAGCGTGCGCCTGCTGCGCTCGATCACGACGGCGTGCAAGGCCGTACCCGCGCTCAACGCCTGGTTCGACGGCGAGAACCTGACGCGCACGCTGCACGAGCGCGTCGACATCGGCGTCGCGGTCGACACGGTCGATGGCTTGTTCGTGCCCGCGCTGCGCAACGCCGACGCGCTCGACGCGCACGGTCTGCGCACCGCGCTCGATCAGCTGATGCGCCAGGTGCGCGAACGCAGCATCCCGTCCTCGGAACTGACTGGCTACACGATCTCACTGTCGAACTTCGGCGTGTTCGCCGGACGCTACGCGACACCGATCGTCGTGCCGCCAACCGTTGCGATCGTCGCCGCGGGCAAGTTGCGTTACGAAGCAGTGCCGGTCATCGGCGGCATCGAGGCGCATCGCGTGATTCCACTGTCGCTGACTTTCGACCATCGTGCCTGCACCGGCGGCGAGGCGGCGCGTTTCCTCAAGGCGATGCTCGAAGACCTTGCCCTTGCGGAATAGCCGTTGGCACATTGACGTCGTGCGCAACCGGGCGTATACCATTGCGCCCAGCCTGATCCGGAATGAGATGAAACCTAACGGATTGAAGCCCATCGAGGCGAATCAAACTCGATTGACCGCCGACGAGCGCGCGCTCGTCACCGCGGCGAAGAAGGCAAGATTGCGTGCGCATGCGCACCAGTCGCAGTTCAAGGTCGGCGCCGCGGCGCGCTACGGCAACGAGATCGTGCTCGGCTGCAATGTCGAATCGGATTCCTACGGACTGACCAACTGCGCCGAACGCACCGCCGTATTCTCCGCTCACGCGAACGGCATCGCGCGCAAAGGCCTGCGCATGATCGCGGTCATCGCCGACTCGCCCGAACCAGTCTCGCCCTGCGGGGCCTGCCGCCAGGTGCTGTTCGAGCAGGGCGGCCCGGACCTGCGTGTGATCATGTGCAACACGCGCGGCGACGTGCGCGTGGCCACGCTGGCCGAGCTGCTGCCCGGCGGTTTCCGCCTCGAGACCACGCCGCCACGCCGTGCTGCTGCCGTGGCAAAGCCGCGCAAGGCGACGAAACGCGGGCCGGCCGATGCACCATAGCCGCATTTCCGCCTACGTCCTCGATTGCAAAACGGACGATCTGAAAGATGCGGCGGAATTCTGGAGCAAGGCTCTCGGGCGCCCGATCGAAACATTCGACCAGGACGGCGACGGCAAGTACGCCGAACTGAAAACCGACGCCGACGAACCATTCCTGCTGCTGCAACGCGTCGACCACGACGCGCGCATCCATTTCGACATCGAAACCGACGACCTCGATGCCGAAGTCGCGCGCCTCGAAGCACTCGGCGCGACGCGCATCGCCTTCGTCAAGCGCTGGTGGGTCATGCAGGCGCCGACCGGGCATCGCTTCTGCGTCGTGCGCAAGCAGCGCGCGGAATTCGGGCCGCACTTGAATCACTGGGACTGAAAAAAAGGGGACGTACGATGCGTCACGCCATTTGCCTCACGATTGCGTTGCTGACCGCAGCCACCAGTGCGCACGCCGACGAGAAGGACTACATCGCCTACTCGCAACCGACCATCGCTTTCGTCCACGCGAGTGTGGTCGACGGCACCGGGGCGAAAGTCCGTCGCGACCAGACTCTCGTTGTCGACAAGGGCCGCATCGTCGCGCTCGGTGATGCGAAGCGCGTGAAGATTCCCACGGACGCGCAACAGATCGACGCGCATGGCAAGACACTGCTGCCCGGCTTCGTGATGATGCACGAACATCTGTTTTATCCGACCGGGCACCGCGCCTACACCGAAATGGTCTACAGCTTTCCGCGCCTCTATCTTGCCGGCGGCACGACGACGATGCGCACCGCCGGCACGATGATGCCTTACGCCGACCTCAACCTGCGCCGCGAGATCGACAAGGGCACGGTCGCCGGCCCCGACATTGATGTCACCGCGCCGTATCTCAACGGGCCCGGCCTGCCGATCCTCGGCGTCAACGCACTCGGCGGCGTCGACGATGCCGAGCGCATGGTCAACTACTGGGCCGACGAAGGCGTGACTTCGTACAAGGCCTATATGCACATCCGCCGCGACGAACTGCAGCGCATCATCGAGGTCGCGCACCGACGCGGGCACAAGGTGACCGCGCACTTATGCTCGGTGACCTATCGCGAGGCGATCGATCTCGGCATCGACAATCTCGAGCACGGCTTCTTCGTCGCATCGGATTTCGTCAAGGACAAGCAAGCCGACGTCTGCCCCGGCACGGTGAATTCATCGCTCGCCGCGCTCGACATCGACTCGCCCGAGGCGAAGGCGCTGATCAAGCACCTCGTCGACCATCACGTCGCCCTGACCTCGACGCTGACCGTGTTCGAGACGTTCGTCCCCGGCCGGCCCAAAGCGCCGCAGGCTGCGCTCGACCTGCTGATTCCCGAAATCCGCGCGCAGTACGAAAAGAGCTGGGATGGCGTGCAGGCCAAGCCGAATCCGGAGCAAGTCGCGCTATTCGCGAAACTCGGCAAGCTCGAAAAGCGTTTCGTCGAGGCCGGCGGCCTGCTCATGGCCGGCACCGATCCGACCGGTTATGGCGGCGTCGTGCCGGGCTATTCGGGCAAGCGCCAGATCGAACTGCTGGTCGAGAACGGCTTCCGCTTCGAGGATGCGATCAGGATCAGCACGTTGAACGGGGCGAAATTCCTCGGTCGCGACAAGGACGTCGGCACGCTCGAAGTCGGCAAGCGCGCCGACATCGTCGTCGTCGACGGCGATCCGCTTCAACAGACCAGCGCGATCGAGAACATGCCGCTCGTGTTCAAGAACGGCGTCGGCTACAAGACCGAGGCGATCTTCGCGGCAATGAAGAATACGGTCGGCCTGAACTAGCCCGACCCAGCATCACTGTGCGGCTTCGACCGCCTCCATCGCTGCGCGCGCCGCGGCCATCGCCGCCTTCGCGTCGGCAAATCCGCCCTGGGTCTTGAGCACATTGCGCTTGGCGTCGAGTACCTTGAACGCGAACGCGTCGGCCTCGCGAAACACGACCGGCTGCAGCGCGGGCTTCTCGCTGCGCGCGGCGGACTTCGTTTCCTTCTCTGCACTCGCGCGCAGATCGCGCAACCCCGCCGCGTAGCGCAGCTTGTCGAGGAACGGGCCAGCCAGTGCACGGGTTCGCGCGGCGCCGGCATGCAGGATGTCTTCGATCTCGGCAGGCTTGGCCACCAGCGCCTCGTAGCGTTCGCGCATCGGTGCGAGTTCGGCGTCGATGCGTTCGAACAGCTTCTGCTTTGCATCGCCCCAGCCGATGCCGTCGGCATAGGCCTGGCGCATCGCTGCGGTTTCCTCGGCGCTCGCGAAGGCCTGGTAGATGCTGAAGATGTTGGAGTCGTCGGGATTCTTTGCCTCGCCCGGCGCGAGCGAATTGGTCACGATGCCGAGGATCGCCTTGCGCAATTCCTTGGCCGGCAGCCACAGCGGGATCGTGTTGTTGTAGCTCTTCGACATCTTGCGCCCGTCGAGGCCCGGAAGCGTCGCCACGTTCTCTTCGATCGCCGCTTCAGGCAGGACGAAGTATTCGCCGCCGTAGAGATGGTTGAAGCGCTGACCGATGTCGCGCGCCATCTCGATATGCTGGACCTGGTCGCGCCCGACGGGCACCTTGTTCGCGTTGAAGATCAAAATATCCGCAGCCATCAGCGCCGGATACATGTACAGACCCGCGGTGACGCCGGCGTCGGCGTCCTCGCCCTGCGCACGATTCGCGTCGGTCGCAGCCTTGTAGGCATGCGCACGGTTGAGCAGGCCCTTGGCGGTGACGCAGGTCAGCATCCAGGTCAGCTCGGGTATCTCGCGGATGTCGGACTGACGGTAAAAGTACACTTTTGCAGGATCGAGCCCGCAGGCCAGCCAGCTCGCCGCGATCTCGAGCGTCGAGCGCTGGATGCGCGCCGGATCGTCGCATTTGATCAGCGCGTGGTAGTCGGCAAGAAAATAGAACGACTCGGCGTCCGCGTCGCGGCTCGCCGCGATCGCTGGCCGGATCGCACCAACGTAGTTGCCCAGATGCGGGGTGCCGGATGTGGTGATGCCGGTGAGAATGCGGGTTTTCGAGATCATTTGCGGTAGGCCAGCGCGGAACACGCAGTTTAAGCGATAGCGGCAGCCTTGCGCGCAGCGGGCAGCTTAACCCCGCCGGACGCGCCGCCCCGTTGCATCGTTCACCTTGCCAACGGAGTGTCCAATGAAAACGCTACTGTCTGCCCTCGTTCTCGCTGCCCTGTCCTGCGCTACGCTCGCCCGCGCCGGCGACTTCGTCGATCTGCGCGTGATCGACCGTGATACCGGCACGACCCTGCCCACCTACGCTCGCGACGGAAAAATCTTCGTCGCCGGCATGCCGGGCCATCGCTACAGCGTGCGCATCGCCAACCGCATCGGTGAACGCGTGCTCGCCGTGCTTTCGGTCGACGGCGTCAACGCGGTCACCGGCCAGACCGCGAGCCCCGACCAGTCCGGCTACGTGCTCGATGCCTACCAGAGCACCGACGTTGCCGGCTGGCGCAAGAGCGCGGACGAAGTCGCCCAGTTCAACTTCACCGCGCTATCCGGCAGCTACGCTGCGAAGACCGGACGCCCCGACAACGTCGGCGTGATCGGCGTTGCCGTGTTCCGCGAGAAGCCGCTCGATCTGCCCTGGCGCGAAGGCAAGATCGCGAGCGCGCCGCTGGCCGACCGTTACGTGCCGCCGGCGCCGCCCGCTCAGCCTGCATCGCCGACCTCTGCGCCCGCCTCCGTGCCACCCGGCGCGGCCGAAGCCGAGACTGCGGCCAAGTCGGCCGCCTCCGGCGGCGCAATGGCCCGCGCGGAATCTTCTGCCGATTCATCCGTCGCGCGCATGCGCAAGCCCGAGGAATCCCTCGGCACCGGCCACGGCGCGCGCGAAGCCTCGCATGTGAGCTGGACGCAATTTGCGCGCGCAAGTTCGCAGCCGAACGAAGTGGTCTCGGTGTGGTACGACAGCTACAACAACCTCGTCGCGCGCGGCGTGATTCCGCAGCCGCCCCCGCCGCGGCGTTTCGTCGAACCGCAGGCATTTCCCGGCGGCTTCGTGCCGGACCCGAGGAGCTGAACCCGGCGGCACGGCAACCGAAAAGCCTTTCATGCACCGAAACGGGAGGGGATAATGGCGTTTCCTTCCGTTTCGCATCGCCTTCGTGCGCGGCGACCCCAGCGAGCCGCCATGTCCGATTCTTCCACCGCACCCACCACTACCTTCCGCGACCTCGGTCTGCGCGAGGAACTGCTCAAGGTCCTCACCAGCCTCGGCTACGAATCACCCTCGCCGATCCAGGCGGCGACGATTCCGCCCCTGATCGAAGGCCGTGACGTGCTCGGCCAGGCGCAGACCGGCACGGGCAAGACCGCCGCGTTCGCGCTGCCGATCCTGCAGCGCCTCGATCTGCACAAGAGCAAGCCGCAGGCGCTGATCCTCGCGCCGACGCGCGAACTCGCGATTCAGGTCGCCGAAGCGCTGCAGCGCTACGCGCAGCACCTGCCGGGTTTCCACGTGCTGCCGATCTACGGCGGCCAGGCCTATGGCCCACAGCTCAGCGGCCTGCGCCGCGGCGCGCACGTCGTCGTCGGCACGCCGGGGCGCGTGATCGATCACCTCGAGCGTGGCTCGCTCGATCTGTCGCAGCTGACCACGCTCGTGCTCGACGAGGCCGACGAAATGCTGCGCATGGGTTTCATCGACGACGTCGAAGCGGTGCTGAAGAAAACGCCGCCGACGCGCCAAATCGCGCTGTTCTCGGCGACGATGCCGAGCCAGATCAAGCGCATCGCGCAAACCTACCTGCGCGATCCGGTCGAGGTGAAGATCGCGTCGAAAACGACGACCGCGGCGAACATCCGCCAGCGCTACTGGCTGGTCAGCGGCGTGCAGAAACTGGATGCGCTGACGCGCATCCTCGAAGCCGAGCCGTTCGACGCGATGATCGTGTTCGCACGCACCAAGCAGGCCACCGAGGAACTCGCCGAACGCCTGCAGGCGCGCGGTTTCAGCGCCGCGGCGATCAACGGCGACATCGTCCAGGCGCAGCGCGAGCGTACGATCCAGCAGCTCAAGGACGGCAAGATCGATATCCTCGTCGCCACCGACGTCGCCGCGCGCGGACTCGACGTCGAGCGCATCAGCCATGTGCTCAACTACGACATCCCGAACGACACTGAGCCTTACGTGCACCGCATCGGCCGCACCGGCCGCGCAGGCCGTAGCGGCGAGGCGATCCTGTTCGTCGCGCCGCGCGAGCGCGGCATGCTGCGCGCGATCGAGCGCGCGACGCGGCAGACGATCGAGCCGATGCAGCTGCCGTCGGTCGAGACGGTCAACGAGGCGCGCGTGGGCAAGTTCAAGGACCGCATCACCAGCGCGCTCGCCGCCGACGGCCTCGCCGTGTTCCGCAACGTCATCGAAGCCTACGAACGCGAGCACAACGTGCCGGCGATCGAGATCGCCTCCGCGCTCGCGCGCCTCGCCCAGGGCGACAAGTCGCTGTTGCTCGATGCAAAGCCGAAATTCGAGCCGCGCGAATTTCCCCAGCGCGAATATCCCGCCAAGGACGCGCCGGCACACAAACCGCGCCCACGCCGCGAGGAACGCACGCCGTTCGCCGCATCGCCGGGCAAGAGCGAATTCGACAAGGCGGCGAAGCCGGCCAAACACCACGACGAACATGAAAAACCCGCGCGCAAGCCGCGTAACGACGCGCCGCGCGAAAGGCCACGCGAACGCGCGCAGGAACACGGCATGGAAACCTTCCGCGTCGAAGTCGGTCACACGCACGGCGTCAAGCCGAACAACCTCGTCGGCGCGATCGCGAACGAAGCCGGGCTCGACTCGAAACACATCGGCCGCATCGATATCCGCGACGATCACAGCCTGATCGACCTGCCCGAGGGCATGCCGGCGGAATTGCTCGCCCACCTGAAGAAAGTCTGGGTGGCCGGGCAGCGGCTGCGGATCAGCCGCGATACGGGGAAGCCGGAGCCCGCCAGTCCGCACGCGCATCATGCGGGGAACAAGCCGCCGAGGAAGAAGCGGTTTTGATTTTTCGCTCGTCACTCCTGCTTTCGCGGGAATGACGACAAAGAGCGCTCTCAACCGCGCATCAACGTCGATTTGCCGAACAGGCTTTCGACAAGATCGACAGCGAGCTTGCCGGTCTGGTTGCGCTTGTCGAACGCGGGATTCAATTCGACGATGTCGAGCGAACCGAGGCGTCCGGTGTCGGCGATCATCTCCATGACGAGTTGCGCCTCGCGATAGTCCGGGCCGCCGCGCACGCGCGTGCCGACACCAGGGGCGATCGCCGGATCGAGGAAGTCGACGTCGAAGCTGACGTGGATGTGCGTCTTCGCATCGACGCCGTCGAGCGCTTCCTCCATCGCGCGCTTGATGCCGATCTCGTCGATGTAGCGCATGTCGTAGATGTCGAGGCCGACGTCGTGCACGAGTTTCTTCTCGCCCGCATCGACCGAACGGATGCCGATTTGGCGGATCGCGTCCTTGTCTAGCATCGGCGCCGCGCCGGCGAGCGTGGTCAGCTCATGCGGACCGTAGCCGCACAGGCAGGACACGGGCATGCCGTGGATGTTGCCCGACGGCGTGATCGCCGAGGTGTTGAAGTCGGCGTGGGCGTCGAGCCAGAGCACGCGCAGCTTCCTGCTGTTCTCGCGGCAGTGGCGTGCGACCGCACCGATCGTGCCGATCGCGAGGCAATGATCGCCGCCGAGCAGAATCGGCAGGCGGTCGATTGCGAGCTCCGCCGCAACCGCCTGCATCACCGCGCGGTTCCATTCGACGACTTCCGGCAGATGGCGATAGCCCGCGCGCGGCGGCTGCCATGGATTGAACGGACCGGCGACGTTGCCGCGGTCGATCACGTCGAGTCCGCGCTTGCGCAGGGCCTCGGCGATGCCGGCGACGCGCAGCGCCTCGGGGCCCATCGACGCGCCGCGATGACCGGCGCCGATATCGGTTGGTGCGCCGATCAAGGAAACGGGGGTGAAGTTCTGCATACAGTGAATCCGGCTGGCCCCGGCACAGCTGGAAACGGGGCGGTCGCCGCGACGGATGGCGGGACGCGAGCACATTTTACTTCGGTCCGCCGTCGCATGTTCTTTGGCGCTTGCGTGCTATGCTCGGAACGAAACATGACGGTGTCTGCCTTCTGGCAAAACCGTCGTTTTGTCCACTCGTCAGGAGCCGAAACCATGAGCGGTTTGATCGACAACATCCTTGGCCACCTCGACAGCAACCAGATCGGCGCGATCGCCAATCAGCTCGGCACCGATCCTGCCACGGCACAGGCCGCGATCGAGCAGGCGCTGCCGCTGATCGTCGGCGGCATGGCGAAGAACGCGAGCACGCCCGAAGGCGCCGATGCGCTGCACAACGCATTGAGCAATCACGCCGGCGGCAACGTCGGCGACATCCTCGGCAGCATGCTCGGCGGTAGCGCGGGACAGGCCGGCGGTGGCGGACTCGGTTCCATCCTCGGCAGCGTACTTGGCGGTGGCCAGCAAGGCGGCGGCGGACTCGGCTCGATCCTCGGCAGCGTGCTCGGCGGCGGGGGCCAACAAGCCGGCGGCGGCATCGATCCGGGTATCGGCGGCGCGATTCTCGGCCATGTCTTCGGCAACAACGTCAACGCGGCGAATCAGGGCCTCGGCCAGACCACCGGCCTCGGTACGCAGGGCGCGGGACAGTTGATGGCGATCCTCGCGCCGATCGTGATGAGCGTGCTTGCCAACCAGACGCGCAGCCAGGGACTTTCGCCCGGCGGCCTCGGCAGCGTGCTCGCCCAGCAGACGCAGACGACGCAGCAGCAAGGCGGCGTCACCGGCGGCCTGCTCAACGCCGTGCTCGACCACAACGGCGACGGCCACATCGATCTGTCCGAAATGATGGCCGCGGCCGGCGGCTTGATGGGCGCGCTCGGCGGCCGGCGTCAGGTCTGAGCCTGCGTTCGCTGCGGGGAAAGGACGGGCGCACGGCGCCCGTCTTTCGTTTGCGCGAAACGATCGCGGCGAATCGGTTCCGTCGAAGTGGCTCTGGAACCGCGTGACGATTCTGCTAGGGTTTCGCCATGACCCGCGCACCTGCCGATGCCGTCGATGAATTGTCCGCCGCGCTGCGCCGCGACGGCTACGCGTTCGTCGCGCATGCGCGCATGCGCGAGTTGCTCGATACGGTCGGCACGCTCGACGACTGGCCCGCGTTCGCGGCAAGCTGGAACGACCTCGCACTCGACACCTATCTCGCCGACTTTGGCCGCTATCGCCGCCGCCGACATGCGGTGTTCCGTATCGAGCGCGATGGCGCGATCGTGCGCGAAGCGCACCAGCCGCACTGGCAGAGCCGCGAGTACAACGCGCTGCAAGGCGGTATCGAACGCTGGTTCGAACCGCTGGAAAACTCCATCGTTTCAGGCGCCAGCCTGCAAACGACCCTGCGTTTATCTCTTGCTCTTTTCGGTACGCTCGCGCCCGAAGTGAAAAGCTGGCGCAGCGAAGTCCACCAGTTCCGCATCGAAGCGCGCCCCGACGAACCCGGCCAACCGACGCCCGAAGGCGTGCATCGCGACGGCGTCGACTACGTCCTCGTGCTGCTCGTCGACCGCGTCAACATCGCCAGCGGCACGACGACGATCCACCTCGCGGGCACGCGCGAACTGCTCGGCAGTTTCACTCTGACCAAGCCGCTCGATGCGGCGCTGGTCGACGACGCACGCGTGTTCCACGGTGTCACCCCAGTCGAGCCTCTCGACCCGGCGCAGCCCGCGCATCGCGACGTGCTCGTGGTGACGTTCAAGCGCGCGCAGCGTTCCTGAAAGGACTGAAAGGGAAGCAAAAGCAGGCCGTGCTATAGTCCCGCGAAACTCAGCAACGAAGCGGTGCGCAAGGCATCGCTCCCGGGAAAGACCGCATGTCGTCGAACAAAGCCAACGATCTCAAGCAAGCCGCCCTCGACTATCACCGCGCACTGCCGTACGGCAAGATCAAGGTCTCGCCGACCAAGCCGATGGTGACGCAGCGCGACCTGTCGTTGGCCTATTCTCCCGGTGTCGCGGCAGCCTGCGAAGCGATCGTTGCCGATCCTTCCGAAGCGTCCAGGGTCACCGCGCGCGGCAACCTCGTCGCCGTGATCACGAACGGCACCGCGGTGCTCGGCCTCGGCGCGATCGGCCCGCTCGCAGCCAAGCCCGTCATGGAAGGCAAGGGTGTGCTGTTCCAGAAGTTCGCCGGCATCGACGTGTTCGACATTGAGATCGACGAGCGCGATCCGGACAAGCTGGTCGATATCATCGCCGCACTGGAGCCGACTTTCGGCGGCATCAATCTCGAGGACATCAAGGCGCCGGAATGCTTCGAGGTCGAGCGCAAGCTGCGCGAGCGCGTGAAGATTCCGGTGTTCCACGATGACCAGCACGGCACCGCGATCATAGTTGGCGTCGCCGTGATCAACGCGCTGCACATCATCGGCAAGAAGATCGGCGAGGTGAGGCTCGCCGCCTCGGGCGCGGGCGCGGCCGGCATCGCCTGCCTCGACATGCTCGTGCGCCTCGGCGTGAAGCCGGAGAACATCCTGGTCAACGACAAGGACGGCGTGCTCTACCAGGGTCGGCCCGGGCTGTGCGGCGAGCTCGAGCGCTATGCGCGCGAGACGAGCGCGCGCACGCTCGGCGACATCGTCAACGGCGCCGACATCTTTCTCGGCGTCTCCGCGGGCGGCGTGCTGACCCAGGACATGGTCAAGACGATGGCCGGCCAGCCGGTCATCCTCGCGCTCGCAAATCCGACGCCGGAGATCCTGCCGGAACTGGCCAAGGAAGTGCGCCCCGACGCGATCATCGCGACCGGACGCTCGGACTATCCGAACCAGGTCAACAACGCGCTGTGCTTCCCGTACATCTTCCGCGGCGCGCTCGACGTCGGCGCGACGACGATCAACGCGCAGATGGAAGTGGCGAGCGTGCATGCGATTGCCGAACTCGCGCGGCGCGAGACCTCCGACGTGGCCGAGCGCGCCTACGGCCTCGGCGATGCGCACCTGACCTTCGGCCCCGAATACCTGATCCCGCAGCCGTTCGATCCGCGCCTGCTCGTCTCGGTTGCGCCGGCGGTAGCGCGCGCGGCGATGGAGTCGGGCGTGGCGACGCAGCCGATCACCGACCTGCGCGCCTACACCGAGAAACTCTCGCAATTCGTGTTCCGCACGACGACGCTGATGAAGCCGCTGTTCGAGCGCGCGCGCGCCGACATCAAACGCATCGCCTTCGCCGAGGGCGAGGAAGACACGGTGCTGCGCGCGGTACAGGTGATCGTCGACGAGGGCCTCGCAAAACCGATCCTGATCGGCCGCCCCGCGGTGATCGAAAAACGCATCAAGCGCCTCGGCTTGCGCATCCGTGCGGGCGAGCACTTCGAGCTGACCAACGTCGACGACGATCCGCGCTACGACGAATACTGGAACTACTACCACAAGCTCAATGCGCGCCGCGGCACGACGCCGGCGCTGGCCAAGGCGATGATCCGCACGCGCGTCACCCTGATCGCGGCGATCATGGTTGCGCGCGGCGAGGCCGACGGCATGATCACCGGCCTTGTCGGCACCTACCAGTCCAAGCTCAACTACATCCGCAACGTGTTGCCGCTGGACCCGAATGTCTGCGCGCCGGCGGCAATGACCGGCGTGCAGAACGACCGCGGCGCATTCTTCTTCATCGACACGCACGTGCAACCGGATCCGACGGCGGAGCAATTGGCCGAAGCGACGCTGCAGGGTGTGCTGCGCCTGAAGATGTTCGGCATCAAACCGCGCGTGGCCCTGTTGTCCCACTCCAACTTCGGCGGCTACGCGACACCAAGTTCGCTGAAGATGCGCAAGGTGTTGGAGCTCGTGCGTGCCGCCGATCCGACCCTCGAGATCGACGGCGAGATGCAGGCCGATACGGCGCTCAACGAAGCGGTGCGCGCGCGCATCTTCCCCGAGTCGACCCTGACCGGCATGGCCAATGTCTTCGTTTGCCCGAACATGGACGCAGCGAACATCGCCTACAACCTCGTGCGTCACATGACCGAGGGCGTGGCGATCGGACCGATCCTCATGGGCATCTCCAAACCCGCGCACATCCTCACGCCGGTCTCGACCGTGCGCCGCGTGGTCAACATGACCGCGGTGGCCTGCGTCGAAGCGCAGATCCGCGCGCAGCTCGAAAACGCACAGTCGGGAAAACTGGCATAACCGGCATTCCCGGTGCAGTCATCGATTTCTTCCGGAGAAAGACGCCATGAACTGCAAACACAAAATCGCAACGATCGCCGCCGCGCTCATGCTGACCTGCATCGTGCCGGCGCTGCACGCGGATGACGCGCCGAAAGTCCAGCGCCAGATCCTGCTCAAGGACGACCTGAGCATCGCTGGCCACGAAGGCCTGATGGTGCGCGTTGAAATCCCGCCCGGCGTAGCCGAGGGTTATCACACCCATCCAGCCGACGTGTTTGCGTTCATTCTCGAAGGCGAAGTCGTGCAGGAAGTCGCCGGCAAACCGACGGTCACACTCAAGGCCGGCGACGTGTTCCACGTGCCGGCGGGCGCGGTGCATCAGGCGACCAACAAGGGCAGCGTGCCGGCAAGGATCGCGGTCGTGTTCGTAGCCGAGAAAGGCAAACCGCTGACCACGCCGGTCAAGTGATTTCTGCTGACATCTATCGGGTCGAGCGCAAAGGCAACGCTCAGCGCTTTTCGGCAGTGGCGATATAACCTGCAATCGGGCTGTCCGCCTCGAGGCGCAGCACGATGTCCTCGAATGTGCAATCGGCAAAGCCTGCCTCGCGGCACAGACTTGCGATCGATGCGCGCGAGTGCGCGTAACGCCCACTCGCGCGCAGCCGCAGCGCGCCTTCGTCGGCACGCGTTTCCTCGCAGGAAAAGATCAGCATCCCACCCGGGCGCAGGGCGCGAAAAGCGGCCGGGATGAGATCGGACAAGTCGCCGACGTAGATGAACACGTCACAAGCGGCGATGCAGTCGTAGCGCGCCGCCTGCGTGTCACGCAATTCTGCGAGCGCATCGCCCTGGCGCAGTTCGGCGTAGAGTCCCAGCGGCACCGCTTGATCGAGCATCCGCGCCGAGAGATCGACGCCGACCAACTCGCCGTCGAGACGACCAAGGCAGAGGCCGAGCAAACCGGTGCCGCAACCGAGATCGAGCAGGTCGAGCCTGCGCTGCGGATGGCGGCCGAGCACGATGTCGGCGACGCGATGCGGCACACGATATTGCAGGCGTCCGACCAGATGCTTCTCGAAGCGCTCGGCAAGGCCGTCGAACAACTCGGCAACGAGCGCGGCCGGCTGCGCGCGCGGCGTCTCGCCGCGCGCCACGGCCTCACGAAATCGTCGAACGTCCTCGTCGGAGTGGTCGGCTTGGCCGGTCATGCGGCGGCGAATGTATCACGCCGATGCTCCGCGAAATAAGCCGATGGATGGCTGGTCAGCCACACTCCGCGACGGCGATGAAACCGGGAATCGCCGTCTGCTTTTCCTGGCGCAGGTCGATGTCTTCGAAAGCGAGTTGCGCACAACCCGCCTCGCGGCACAGCCGCTCGATGTAGGCGCGTGAATGCGCATAACGCTTGCTCGGGCGCAACACGAAACCGCGCCCGTCGTCGACCGCGGTCTCGCAGGAGAAGATCAACTGGCCGCCGCGGCGCAGAACCCGGAAACAGTCTGCGACGATCTCCACGATGTCGCCGACATAGATGAACACGTCGTTGGCGATCACGCAGTCGTACGAATCCGCCGCGGATCTTTGCAGCTCTGCGCGCAGATCATCATGGACAAAGCGAGTGTAGATCGCGTGCCGCCGCGCCTGCTCGATCATGCCTGCGGACAGGTCGACGCCGACCAGACTGCCTTTCACGCCGCCGAGATAGACTCCGGTCAAGCCGGTGCCGCAACCTAGATCAAGCACGTCGATGCGCAGATCGGGATGTCGCTCGCGCAGCATCTCGGCCACGCGCTTGGGAACGCGATACTTAAGCGCGCCGACCAGATGCTTGTCGAAGCGCTTGGAGTAGTCGTCGAACAGCGCCCGGGTCATCTCGTTGGGCTGCGTGCTGGGTGTTTCGCCGCGCGCCAGTGCGAGGTTGAAGCGGATCGTGGCATTGCCGGGTAACCGTTCGAGCGCATGCTCAAGGGCGTCGGCCGCCTCGTCATACCTATGCAATTGGATCAGGCACTCGCCAAGGCTGGCGAGGTCGACTGGATCATGCGCGCCGTGTTCGAACAGTTCGCGATACAGCGCTGCGGCGTCGGCATAACGCGCACTGTTGAATAGGCAAACGGCAAGCGCGCGTGTGATCTGCGCGTCCGGCCGCAGCGCGCTGGCGGCACGCAAGTGCCGCTCTGCGCTCGAATAGTTGCCGGCCTGATTGGCGACGGCGACGGCGGCCTCGAGCACCGCGAGATCGTTCGGCGCGAGTTCCACCGCCTTGTCGACTGTCTCGACAGCGTCTTCGTGAGCGTTCGCACGCGCGAGCGCCCTGCCGAGTTCAAGCTGCGGCACCACCCAGCGCGGCGTCAGCGCCGCGGCACGCCGCAGCGCCGCGATTTCGCGTTGCTGCTCGTTCAACGCACGCGCGAGCGTGGCTTCGACCAGACTCGCGCGCACGTCGTTCGGCACAGCGGCGAGAACCGCATCGAGCAGGCTGCCCGCACGGGCAAGATCGCCCGCGCGGATCGAGGCTTCGACGGCAACGAGTCGAGCAAGAATGGGGTCGGCAGCGGGCGCGCTCATCGATCAAGCTCACGTGGACAGCGGTCGATGCAGCGATGACACGGACAGGCAGGGATCATGCCCGGAACCATACCGCCCGGCGTGCCGCGACGCCAAGTTTTTTCCAGTTTCCGCAGGTGTCACGACAAGCGCGGTCGGTTAGACTTGCGTGCAGCGGCCAAACAATCAATCAGCGCTCGACGGGGCACTCGCGGAGGGAAAGACCATGAACAAACTCGACGACATCCTCAACCAGGACATCGACCCCACCGAAACCCGCGAGTGGACCGAATCGCTCGACGCGGTGATCGGCAGCGACGGCCCCGAACGCGCGCACTTCCTGCTCGAAAAGATGGTCGACGCGACGCGACGCGCCGGCGGCCACCTGCCGTTCCAGCCGACGACCGAATACATCAACACGATCCCGCCGCATCTGGAAGCGAAGAGCCCGGGCGACGCCGAGATGGAGTGGAAGATCCGCTGCCTCGTGCGCTGGAACGCGATGGCGATGGTCGTGCGCGCGAACCGCAAGCCGGGCGATCTCGGCGGCCACATCGCCAGCTTCGCCTCGAGCGCGACCCTGGTCGACGTCGGCTTCAACCATTTCTGGCGCGCACCGAGCGAGGACCATCCGGGCGATCTCGTTTTCCATCAGGGCCATGCGAGCCCGGGCGTGTACGCGCGCTCGTTCCTCGAAGGCCGCATCGGCGAGGATCAGATGGACCTGTTCCGCATGGAAGTCGCGGGCAAGGGCCGCGGCCTGTCCTCGTATCCGCATCCGTGGCTGATGCCGGACTACTGGCAGGCGCCGACCGTGTCGATGGGTCTGGGTCCGCTGCAGGCGATTTATCAGGCGCACGTGATGCGCTACCTGGAAAACCGCGGGCTGATTCCGAAGAGCGATCGCAAGGTGTGGTGCTTCATCGGCGACGGCGAATCGGATGAGCCGGAGACGCTCGGCGCGATCTCGCTTGCCGGCCGCGAAAAGCTCGACAACCTGATCTTCGTGCTCAACTGCAACCTGCAGCGTCTCGACGGCCCGGTGCGCGGCAACGGCAAGATCATCCAGGAACTCGAAGGCGTATTCCGCGGCGCGGGCTGGAACGTGCTCAAGCTGGTCTGGGGCAGCTATTGGGATCCGCTCCTCGCGCGCGACACCAAGGGCGTGCTGCGCAAGCTGATGATGGAAACGGTCGACGGCGAATACCAGGCGTGCAAGGCCTTCGGCGGCGCGTACACGCGCGAGCACTTCTTCGGCAAGTATCCGGAGACGGCCGAAATGGTGCGCAGCCTCTCCGACGACGACATCTGGCGCCTCAACCGCGGCGGCCACGATCCACACAAGGTCTACGCGGCCTATCACGAAGCGGTCAACACCCAGGGCATGCCGACCGTGATCCTGGCCAAGACGGTGAAGGGCTACGGCATGGGCGCGTCGGGTGAATCGCTCAATCCGACCCATCAGCAGAAGAAGCTCGACAACGAGGCCGTGCGTGCGTTCCGCGACCGCTTCCGCATTCCGATTCCGGACGACAAGGTCGATCAGGTCCCCTACTACCATCCGGGCAAAGATTCGCCGGAAGTGAAGTACATGCTCGAGCGCCGCGCTGCGCTCGGCGGCTTCCTGCCGCAGCGCCGGCGCAAGAGCACCTCGTTCGAGGCGCCGGCCCTGTCCGCGTTCGAGCAGATCACCAAAGGCACGGGCGACCGCGAAATCTCGACGACGATGGCGTTCGTGCGCGGCATCAACCTACTGCTGCGCGACAAGGGCCTCGGCCAGCGCATCGTGCCGATCGTCGCCGACGAGGCGCGCACGTTCGGCATGGAAGGCATGTTCCGCCAGATCGGCATCTATGCGCCGTTCGGGCAGAAGTATCGCCCGCAGGACGCCGACCAGCTCATGTACTACCGTGAAGACATCAAGGGCCAGGTGCTACAGGAAGGCATCAGCGAGCCCGGCGCGATGAGTGCGTGGATCGCCGCGGCGACGAGCTATTCGGTATCGAACGTGCCGATGTTGCCGTTCTACATCTACTACTCGATGTTCGGCTTCCAGCGCATCGGCGATCTGGCCTGGGCCGCGGGCGACATGCGCGCGCGCGGTTTCCTCGTCGGCGGCACCGCGGGCCGCACCACGCTCAACGGCGAAGGCCTGCAGCACGAGGATGGCCACAGCCACCTGTTCGCCGCCAACATCCCGAACTGCAAGGCCTACGACCCGACGTTCTCCTACGAAATCGCCGTGGTCATGCAGGACGGCGTGCGCCGCATGATGCAGGAGCAGGAAGACGTCTACTACTACGTCACCGTAATGAACGAGAACTACCCGCACCCGGATCTGCCGAAGGGCGCGGAGGAAGGCATCATCAAGGGCATGTACCTGTTCAAGGATGCCGGCAAGCCGAAGAAGAACGAGCCGCGCGTGCAACTGCTCGGCAGCGGCACAATCCTGCGCGAGGCGATCGCCGCGGCCGAACTGCTCGAGAAGGAATTCGGCGTGACCGCCGACATCTGGAGCTGCCCGAGCTTCTCCGAACTGCGCCGCGACGGCTATGACGCCGAGCGCTGGAATCGCCTGCATCCTGAGGACAAGCCGCGCCAAGCGTACGTGACGCAGTGTCTCGCCGACCGCGCCGGCCCCGCCGTCGCCGCGACCGACTACGTGCGCGAGTACGCCGACATGATCCGCGCCTTCATTCCCGACGGGAAAAAGTATACCTCGCTCGGATGCGACGGCTATGGCCGCAGCGACTCGCGCGAGAACCTGCGCCGCTTCTTCGAGGTCGACCGTTACTACATCGCCCAGGCGGCGATCGCCGCACTCGCCGCCGAAGGCAAGATGAGCGCCAAGGACGTCGCGCGCGCGATCAAGACCTGGAAGATCGACGCGGACAAGCCGAATCCGCTGACGGTGTGAACAGATGGAAACGCCCGGGGATGGCGTGAAGTCCACACATCCCCGCCGAATCGCCACAGCCTATCTTCCGCAGCGCCCGCACTATTGGTACGCGCGCTGCAAGCTTGCCATCGACCCGCTGTATGCGGCCGTCGGCGAGACGTTGCACGAGACCACGGCACCGCTGCTCGATCTCGGCTGCGGTATCGGTCTGCTCGCGCACACGCTGCGTGCGCGCGGTTTTGCCGGCAGCTATGCCGGCATCGACAACGACGCGAACAAGATCGCCGCCGCGCGCGCGGCGGCCGAACGTGCTGACTTGGGTGATGTCCGCTTCGCTTGCGTCGATCTCGCGTGCGAAACCCTTCCCGTCCACCGCGGCAGCGTCGCCTTGCTCGATGTACTGCAATACCTGTCGCCGCAGGCGGCGAGCGAACTGGTCGCAAGTGCGGCCGCCTGCATCGCGCCGGGCGCACGCCTGGTGATCCGCAGCGGCCTCGACGATGCCGACGCACGCACGCGCTTCACCCGCGCGATGGACGTGTTCTCGCGCCGGATCGGCTGGATGAACAGCGCACCGAAGCGCTATCCGACACGCGCGGGACTCGAAGGACTGTTGGCGCGTTGCGGTCTGAGCGCGAGCTTCGCGCCGCTGAGCGGACGCCTGCCGTTCAACAACTGGCTGATCGTCGGCGAAAGGATTTAAGCAGGCGACGATTGCTCGAAGGTCGAGTTCGCGCGCAAGAAGCGGAGTTCGCATGCGACGCCGGCGCGGCAAACTGCGCCCGAACCCACTCTTCGAGTAACAGCCATGCATTTCCGCATCCTCGGCCTCCCGGCCGGACCGTTCGCCGATCTGTTCGCTTTGCCCGACGCCGAGCTCGCGCAGCGCTGTGCCGTGCGGCGCAGCGTCGACGAAGATCATGGCTATCCGTGCCGCATCAGCCTGACCGATGCGAAGATCGGCGACGAGGTCATCCTCGTCAACTACGAGCACCTCGCCGTCGCCTCGCCTTACCGTTCACGCCATGCGATCTACGTACGCGAAGGCGAGGTCCGCTTCGATGCCATCGACACGGTGCCCGACATGCTGCGTCGGCGCCTGCTCTCGCTGCGTGGCTTCGACGGCGACGGCATGATGACTTCGGCCGACGTCGTCGAAGGCCGCGAACTCGAAGCGGCGATCGCGCACCAACTCGCCGACCCGCGCACCGCGTACCTGCATGCACATATCGCGCGGCCCGGCTGCTACGCCGCACGCATCGAACGCGCCTGAGAAGCGGTTCTGCCGCGAGCGCCGCGTGGGTACGCCACGCGCTCCCAAGTCCGTTATGCTTGTACGGTCTTTCGGGCAGCAGGGTGGGCGATGGAAGCAGCGCAGTGGCGCGCGGAGTGGCTCGGCTGGAACGGCAATGCACTGCGCTGGCGCATCGCCGGCGATCTCGCCGGGTTGCCGGCGACCGAGCTGACGCTCGACGGCGTCGCCTTCGCGCGCTTCGCCGCGGACGCTGCCGGTGAACGCGAATTTGAATTCGAGTTTCCGTGGTCACCGAGCGGCCACGACGAACTGCGTTTCGGCTTGGCCGTAACCGGGGCCGAGCCGGCGCTCGATCTGCTGCCAGGCTGGGAGGTTCGGCTCGGCTTACCTGCGGCACTGCCGGTCGCGTCGACGCCGACGCCAGTGCGCGGCCTTGCGGCGCTCGCCGGCACGCCGCGCCTGCCCGCCGCAGCGCTGGCCGAATTGCCCGGCGTCAGCGTCATCGTCCCCATCTACAATTCGCCACAAAGTGTACAAAGCTGCATCGCCTCGGTGCTGCGCCATTCGCCGAACGCGCGGCTGATCCTGATTGACGATGCGAGCACCGATGCGCGCATCGCGCCCATCCTCGACGACGCCGCGAAGCACCGGCAGGTGCATGTCCATCGCAACGAGCGCAACCGCGGCTACACCGGCAGCGTCAACATCGGCATGCGCCTCGCCGGCGGTGACGATGTCGTCCTGCTCAACAGCGATACCGAGGTCGGCCCGCGCTGGCTGGCCGCGCTGAAGATTGCCGCCTACGGTTCCGACGACATCGGCACGGTCACTGCCGTATCCGACAACGCCGGAGCGTTCAGCGTGCCCGAGCTGGAACGGCATTGCCCGATCCCCGCACGCTGGACACTCGCCCAGGCGCAACGCGCCGTGCTGCAGCAGGCCGGCACGCGCTATCCGCAACTGCCGACCGGCAACGGCTTCTGCATGTACGTCAAGCGCGTGCTGCTCGCGCGCATCGGGCCGATGGACGAGGCCGCGTTCCCGCAAGGCTACGGCGAGGAGAACGACTTCTGCCAACGTGGCGAACGCGCCGGTTATCGAAACATCATCGCCGGCAACGTGCTCGTGCATCACGAGCGCAGCGCGAGCTTCGGCGACGAACGCCGCGCCGCGCTCGGCGTGCAGGGCATGGCCGTGCTGCGCGAGCGCTACCCCGGCTACGAGGACGAAGTCGGCGCGACGCTGTGGAGTTTCGAGCGGCGTGTACTCGACTGGCGCGTGCGCCGCATCTACGCCGAAGGCGACACGACTTACGCGAAGCAGCCGCCGAAGCCGCGCCTGCTGCTCGCCGCCGACCCACAGGACGCGGGCACGGCCAAGCTGCTCGCGACCTTGTCGCGCAACCAGGAATGCTTTCTGCTGCGCAACGACGGCGACCGCGTCGGCCTGTACCGGCTCGAAGGCGCCACGTTCCATGCTCAGGATTCGGTCGAACTCGGCCACGACGCCGCCGCGCTAGCGCGCGTCGAAACGCGCCTGCGCGAATGGCTGGTCGGCTATGCGGTCGAGTCGGTGCACGCTCGCGGCAGCGCCGCGAGCGACCGTTGGCTCGCGACGATCGCTGCGGAATTCGACATTCCGACTTTGTGACGGTATTGATCTGTTTCGCGCGAGGCGCGCGGACGTGTTGAAGCTTTCGCGCGAGGCGCGCGGACGTGTTGAAGCTTTCGCGCGAGGCGCGCGGACGCGTTGAAGCTTTCGCGCGAGGCGCGCGAAAGCGCCTACTTGATGACGCCGGGCAGGAACGATTGCCAGCGCAAGCCGCGTTTGTGCGTGCCGACCGGGCTGCCTTCGCCGAGATTGTTGCCGGCGTCGTCGTTCGGTGCCGAAGAACCTGCGGTCACTGCAGGCTGAGCCGAGGCAACCTCGGGTCTGACCACGGGCGCAACGACTTGTGGTGCCGCAGGCGTCACCGTCGCCGGCAGTGGCGAGGCAACGGCCTTGGCCGTGCCGACTCCGTCGGCATCGCAGCAGTGCCCGGCTTCGGAATACAGGCCGGCGCCAAGAAAAGCGAGCAAGGCGGCGAGAACGACGTAGCGTGGGTGCGTGCGGTTCATCGGAATACTCATCTTGCAGGAGGGGAATGGTCGCATGCCCTCCGGGCCCGCGCCAGTGTCTAGCCTCAACGGAGAAGCAGCAATCGTGCCATCACGAAAATCCTTTTCCGATCAATGCTCCAGAGAAAATCCGCCAGCGCGTCCGCGTGTCCGTTGCGGACAGATCGGACACGTGCATCGGCGGCGGTCAGGAATTCAGATGCGCCAGCGGCGCCAAGGGTTGCAACCCGGTCTTTCGCTGCAATGCACTATCATCGATCCATGGCCATCGACCCGTCCGCTTTGCTCGCCTCGCTGTCCGCCGAACATGCGGTTTCGGGCGCCGAGCTCGCGCGGCGATTGCAGGTGACTCGCGCCGCGGTGTGGAAGCAGATCGAGCACTTGCGCGAGCTCGGCGCCCCGGTCGAAGCCGTGGCCGGCAGCGGCTATCGCCTCGCCTGGCCGCTGGAGCCGCTGGCCGCAGGCGACATCCGCGATCGACTCGACGCGGCGACGCGCACACGCCTCGCTGGGCTCAGCGTGCACTGGCGGATCGATTCGACCAATACCGAACTGCAACGACGCGCGGCTACGACGAGCGGCATCGAAGTCTGCCTTGCGGAGACACAGACCGCAGGCCGCGGCCGGCGCGGGCGCGAGTGGCAGTCGCCGCTTGGCGGCAATCTTTACTTCTCCCTGCTGCGCCGCTTCGAAGTCGGCATGGCGGAACTGTCCGGACTGAGTCTCGTCGTCGGCGTCGCCGTCGTCGACGCGCTAGCCGACTGCGGAGTCACTGCCGGCCTGAAGTGGCCGAACGACGTACTCGCGAATGGACAAAAGCTCGCCGGCATCCTGGTCGAGCTTGGCGGCGAATTCCTCGGCCCCTGTCATGCAGTGATCGGCGTCGGCATCAATCTGCGTCTGCCGGCCGCTGCGCGCCATCGCATCGACCAGCCCGCGATCGACATCGCCAGTCTGTGTCGCGAGGTTCCCTCGCGCAACGCTCTGGCGGCGCGCCTGATCACGCGCCTGGTCGATGCACTCGATCGCTTCGAGGGGCAAGGCTTTGCCGCATTCGGCGAAGCCTATGCGCGCCACGACCTGCTGCGCGGACGCAACGTGCGCGTGCTCGCTGCCGGGACAGCACACGAAGGCATCGGCGCGGGCGTGGACGAACGCGGTGCGCTGATCGTCCGTCATGGCAAGACCGACACGCACTACGACAGTGCGGAAGTTTCCGTGCGCGCGGCATGAATCCGGATACCAACGCATGAAATTGTTGATCGACCTCGGCAACTCGCGCCTGAAGTGGGCGCTGTGGAACGGCACGCAACTGCAGCGCGGCTCGACGCTCACTCATGCGCGCAGCGGCGATGGCGAGCTCGCCGAAGGCGCTTCTGCAGCGGTGGACTTTTCCTTGTTGTGGAAGGAGTTGCCGCCGGTCAACGCAATCTGGGTCGCCTCGGTCGCGGCGAGCACACTCGAGCAGACGCTGACGCGTTCGCTCAACGAAAGCTTCGCTGTCCCCGTGCGCTATGCGCGCAGTCCGGCCGCAGCCTGTGGCGTGCACAATGCCTACTCGGCTCCGGCGCGCCTCGGCATCGACCGCTTCCTCGGCATGGTCGCTGCGCACCGCGAAAACGCCGGTGCGGCCGTCATCGCAAGCTGCGGCACGGCGCTTGCGCTCGATGCGGTCGGTGCCGACGGCCGCCATCTCGGCGGTCTGATCGCACCCGCGCCGCCGCTGATGCGCCAAGCCTTGCTCGAACGCACCGCGCGCCTGGGCGAGCTGACACCCGCGCCGATCACCGAATTCGCCGACACAACTGCAGGCGCGGTCGAGTCGGGCACCTGGCTGGCCGCAGTCGCGCTGGTCGAACGTTTCGCGCGGCATGCGCATGCGGCGTTCGGCATGACGCCCGCGCTGATTCTCAGTGGTGGCGGCGCCAAACGCCTGGCGCCACTGCTCGAGCTCGAGCATCGCTACGAACCCGATCTCGTTTTGCGCGGGCTCTCACACTTCGCCGACGCGGACGGCAAGTGATCGCTGCGGCGCGCTGCTAGAATCCGCAGTCCGCCGAATTCGCCAACCGATCACCCACGGATGTTCGTTCGCGTCCTTTTCCTGCTCTTGCTCGCACTCGATATCGGCGCGGGATGCTGGCTGTATTTCGCGCCGCGCGCGCGCCTGGCCGAGACCCCGGCCGCAGACCCTGGTGTAGCCAAGCTCGTGCTGCTCAGCGAAACCGACCACAGCACACCCGCCGCAATGCCCGCGCCACCGAAGCCGGTCACGGATGCTTCCGGGGAGACCTGCTTTTCCATCGGCGCGTTCGCGACCCAGGCCGACGTGCGCGCGGCGGTCAAGGCGCTGACGCCGCTCGTCGCGCGCATCCAGTTTCGCGAAACACGTGTCACCGAAGTACGCGGCTACTGGGTCTACCTGCCTGCTCCCGGTAACCGCGAGCGCGCCCTCGACATCGCCCGTCAGCTCTCGAGCAAGGGCATCAGCGACTACTACGTCGTCACCGCGGGCGAGCAGCCGAACGCGATTTCGCTCGGCCTGTTCCGCGAACAAACGAATGCCGACAAGCGTCTCGCCGAGATTCGCGCGCTCGGCTTCAAGCCGGAGACGGTCCAACGCAGTGACGAGGTGCCGATCTATTGGATCGATTTCGCGCAGGTGGGCAACGCGCCAATCGACTGGCGCGCCCAGGTGCCGGCGCGCAGCGAGCTGCACGCACAGCCTATCGATTGTTTTTGAACGACGGGTTTCGTGCGAAAATATCCCTGCGCCCACGCATCGTGTGCGGGCAGCGAGAGTCGTCCCGTTGCCGCTTTAGCTCAGTTGGTAGAGCAACCGCCTTGTAAGCGGTAGGTCATCCGTTCAAATCGGATAAGCGGCACCAAAAAAATCAACGCCTTACGTCGGTGCGACGCAAAGTGTTCGTTGCAGTAGGGTTGTCCGTCAGATAACCGTCGGTCAGTGCCTTGACCAAGGCGACGAGATCGTCAATCTCGGTGATGCTCGGACGGCACACCCGCCGCGCGATCGTCTTCACCAAAGCGCGTCGACAGGGTGAGCGTCACCTTCCGCGCGCAACGCCCGACCACCATACCGCCCACGAAGCCGGGGCCGACGAGCGCAAGCATCGACGACACGCCCACGCGCGGATGCCGGACTTTCGCCACTGGCGTTCGTCACGCGCCAGCGGCGCCTTTTTCGATTGTCAGAGAAACTGCATCAGGGCAGCGTGAACAACAGGCCCTGCGCGGCCCCCGACACGTTGTCCGCGCCGAACAGCATCACGCCGAGGGCCGGCGTATTGGTGTTCTCCGCGGTGACTGAGAAGCTCATCGAGCCCGAGCCGTTCACCGGCACCGTCGGCGAGGATGAGAAGGTGACGGCCGGAGTGATGCCGTTCAGCCAGCCCTGGCCCGGCATCTGCGCGCCGCCGCCGTCCGTGCCGTAATAGGCCAGCGAGTACCTGATCCGCGGGTTGGCCGCGTTCATGCCCAGGGACGCCATGGTGACCGGCAGTTGCAGCGTCGAGTTGTCGGTCGGCTGGGTGATGGTGAACAGCAGGGTGCCGCTGCCGTTGATATTGCAGTTGGCGTCCGTCGGGAAGATCGCCGTCGCGAACTGCGACAGCAACAGCGACGTGCTGAGCGCGTTCCCGTTGATGCCGATCAGGATCTTGTTCGGCGTGAACGAACTCGGGTTGCCCGAGGTGTCGATGCAGATGTCGAATTCCTGTTTGGCCAGCGTCGTAGAAGTGCGGTTGTGCGTGTTGATGCCGAAGACGACATTGGTCCCCGAGATCCGCGCGCCGATGGCACGCACATCGGCCTGCTCGACGCCTTGCGGTGTCGGCTGGTACTGGCCGAGGATGAAGGGCGTCGGCGTGCTGGAAAGCTGGCCGCCAGCGTTCGTCAGGTTGATCGTCGTGCCGCTCTGCACGCCGGCCAGATTGGCACGACTGTGCGCCACCAGGTAGTACGGGACCGTCAGCTTCACGTTGCCGTTCAGCCGTGAGTTCGAAGGCGTCAGCGTGATATAGCCGCCGATGTCCTGGAACCCGGTACCTCCGCCCACGGCGTTGGCTGGCACCTGCAGCGTCACCGGAAAGCTGGCATCCGCATTCGCGTTCACGATCACCGAGGCCGGTGTCGTCACAACCGTGCCCGCCGGCCCGGTGCTCTTCGTGGTGGTGATGTTGAACTGCACCGCCTTAGGAGAAGCGTTGTGGACGGTGACCGTATTCGTGGCGTTGAAGTTGGTCAGCAGGTCGGCGAAACCGAACGACACGCTCTCTTCGGGCGTGCGCACGACCGCCTGCGTGGCGGTAGCCGCCTGCGCCTGCGCGAGGCCGGCGCCTTCGTTGCGTTGCAACAGGTCCTGCAGCAGTGCCGGTGACGAGGTCTGGACGACGGCGGCGCGAAGATCGGCCTGCGACCAGCCGGGGTGCGCCTGTTTGGCCAGCGCGGCGACACCAGCGACGACCGGCGTCGCCATCGAGGTGCCCGAGAGGAGCTGGAAGCCGTTGCCGGTGCCGGAAGCGACCGAGACCACCGAGGTACCCGGCGCCGTAATGCCCGGGCGCAGCACGCTGTCGCCGATGCGCGGGCCGCCCGACGAGAAGCTCGCGATGCGTTCGAAGCCGGGGTTGGCGATAGCGCCGGCATTGGTGGCGACGGCGCTCGCCGGCGCCGGACCGCCGGTCGGGCCGGTGAGCGCGGTGGCGTCGGCCTGTGCGATGCCGAAGAACGGGATCGTCACCGGCTCGTAGATATTGCCTGAATTCGGGTCGCTGGCGCCGCCGGGAATCTGACCCTCATAGGGAGGCAACCCGGCGGAAGAGTTGATCATCGCCGCTGCGGCAGCGCCGAAGTGCTGGGCGGCGCCGGCACGGAAGGAGCGCGCACAGGTGCCGCGCAGACTCACGACGACCTTGCCGGCCAGGCTGACGCCGGTGACCGCGGGGTCGTATTCGTTCGGGTTGCAGCCGAGCGAGACCGTGCCGTCCGCATTGCGCAGTACCCGGATCGGATAGCTGGTGCCGTTGGCGAAGACCGCGCTGTTGGAATTCTGTGCCGTCAGTGTCGAGCCCCCGGACAGCGCGAGCGAGACCGACGGGATGCTGGCTAGCGCATCGGTGGCGGCCACCGAGATAGCGCCTTCGAAAACGGCCGGTGCGCTGGTGATGTAAGGAATCTGCCCGGCGTTGCCCGAGGCGGCGACGACCAGGATGCCGGCCGCCGCAGCATTGGCCACTGCCTGCGCCTCGGCCAGGCTGCCGGCGTCGCCGTTGCCGGTGTTGCCAAAGTTGGAACCCAGCGACATGCTGATCACGTCCATGTCGTTGGCCACCGCCCAGTCGATGGCTTCGGCAACGACGTTGGTGGTGCCACTGCAGCCGAACACGCGCACCGAGTAGACGTCCGCCAGCGGCGCGACGCCAGGGCCGATCGAGAAGGCGCCAGGCGTGTAGGCGGCGGCGGTGTACGGGCCGGTGTAGCGGACACCGGCAGCGGTGACGCCGAAGCCCGCGGCCGTGCCGGCGACGTGGCTGCCGTGGCCGACGCTGCCGGAGGTGTAGACGCAGTCCAGCGGATTCGGGTCGGGCACCGGCGTGTTGCTTCCGGTGTAGGCGTCACCTACGAGATCGGTGCCGCCCTTGACCTTGGGCGCCGCGGGGCCGACGAGCGTGGGATCGGGCGCCGCGCTGTCGGTGGCCTTGGCCGAGTTGTAGGCGGCCACCGTGCCCGGGCCGCCGAAGTCGGCGTGGGTGTAGTCGATGCCGGTGTCCACGATGGCGATCTTCACCCCCTGGCCCTGGAAGGCGCCGGCAGCGGACTGCCAGGCCTGCGGCGCTCCCACGAGGTTCACCTCGTTGACGTTGAGACGTTCGTAGGTGCCGACCGCCTTCACGTCGACCACGCCCGGCAGGCCGCGTAGCTGCGCGACGCGATTGCGCGGAATCTGGACCTTGATGCCGTCGATGGCGCTCTGCAGGAGCGCGAGTACCGTGCCGCCGAGGTGCTCGATCGCCGGCTGCGCCGCATGCTGCTCGGCCAGACGCGCCTTGATGACCGAGTCGCGCTCACCACGCGCGAGCTTGCGACCGAGCCGCTTCTGCATCGCGGCCACCGGCTCACCCGCGAGTACCACCATCACCGTCACGGGCCGCGTATCGGCGCCGCGCGGGACGAAGGCTTGGTCGAGCACCGTGCCGCTCGGCACCGGCCGGAACAGCTCCTGCGCCATTGACGGCAGGGTGACGGAAGAAGCCAACGCGACGACGGCAATGCCGACTGCCGATTTGCGAAGAACGCGAGACATCATCACTTCCCCTAGTGGTTGACCTTGTCCTTACCCGTTCTGCGAAGAACGATTTCCTGTCACGCGCGCCAAACCGATCGCCGCAAGCAGACTGCCGAGCAAGCCCAGCAGCCACGGTGAGAGCAAGGGCGCCGGCACCGCTGGGGAAGCCACCGTCTCCGCCAGCGCTTGTTCCGTCGCCGTGGCAGTGTAGTTGCCGTCGCCTGCGTAGAACGCGCTCAGCAGGTGCGTCCCCGGGCTCGAGAATGTGGTCGTGCAACTCGCCGTCGAACTCGTCGCCGTCGTCGCAGTCAGTGCCGATGCGCACAGCAGCGTACCGCCCGTGCAGCTTGCATTGATCGTCGCGGCGCCGTCGCAGAAGGTCACCGTACCCGTCGGCGGATCGCCCGTCACCGTTGCGGTCAGCGTTACGCTGTGTCCCACGACGACCGGGTTCGGCGATACCACAAGCGTCAGCGTTGTGGCGTCCTGACCGATGCTCAGCGTCTGCGTTGCGGTGCCCGTGGTGTAGCTGCCGTTGCCCGCCTGCGTCGCTACGATCGCACAATTATTCGTGCCCGCTGTGATGCCGGTGACGACGCCCGCGCTCGTCACCGTGCAATCCGTCGATGTCGTCGAGAATGTGATCGGATTGCCTGAATTCGGCAACGCGCTGCTCGCGGTCACTGTGCCCGTTCCATTTACTCTCACTGTCGGCGCCGCGCCGAACGTAAGCGTCTGCGGCGCCACGCCAATTGCCACATTCTGCGTGACCTGCGCGGCATTGTTGTAGTTGCCGTTACCAGCCTGATCGGCAGCAAGGGTGCAAGTGCCGGCGCCAAGCATCGTCACCGTCGTGCCGCTGACCGAGCACACGCTGCCGGTAAGCGAGGAGTAGGCAATCGCATTGCCCGAGTTCGGCGTCGCGCTCGTCGCCAGCGGATTGATCGCAAACGTACCGCTCGGCACGAAAGCATGGCTCGCCGGACTCTGCGCAGCAAAGGTGATGGTCTGGTTCGCCTTGCCGATGCTGAAGGTCTGCGTCGCCGTGCCCGCAGCGTAGTTCGCATCGCCCGCCTGCGTCGCAACGATCGCACAATTGTTCGTGCCCGCGTTGATGCCGCTCACCGTCCCCGCGCTCGTCACCGAGCAGTCGGTCGAACTCGTTGAGTACGTAATCGGATTGCCCGAGTTCGGACTCGCACTCGTCGCGCTCACCGTGCCCGTGCCGTTCACGTTCACCGTCGGCGCCGCGCCGAACGTAAGCGTCTGCGGCGCCACGCCAATTGCCACATTCTGCGTGACCTGCGCGGCATTGTTGTAGTTGCCGTTACCAGCCTGATCGGCAGCAAGGGTGCAAGTGCCGGCGCCAAGCATCGTCACCGTCGTGCCGCTCACCGAGCACACGCCGCCGGTAAGCGAGGAATAGGTAACCGCATTGCCCGAATTCGGCGTCGCGCTTATCGCCAGCGGATTGATCACAAACGTGCCGCTCGGCACGAAAGCCTGGCTCGCCGGACTCTGCGCACCAAAGGTGATGGTCTGGTTCGCCTTGCCGATGCTGAAGGTCTGCGTCGCGGTGCCCGTGTTGTAGCTGCCGTTGCCCGCCTGGGTCGCAACGATCGCACAATTGTTCGTGCCCGCTGTAATGCCGGTGACAACACCCGCGCTCGTCACCGTGCAATCCGTCGATGTCGTCGAGAATGTGATCGGATTGCCTGAATTCGGCAACGCGCTGCTCGCGCTCACCGTGCCCGTGCCGTTCACTTTCACCGTCGGCGCCGCGCCGAACGTCAGCGTTTGATTAGCGGTCACGTAGGTGAACTGGTCCGCAGCCGAGATCGCGCTCGTGCCGACCGCTGTGGTTACCGTCACGTCGACCGTCCCCGCTCCCGTGGACGCCGGCGTGGATGCCGTAATCTGTGTTGCGCTGTCGACGCTGTAGCTGGCTGCATCGATCGCACCGAACTTCACCGCGCTGGCGCCGGTGAAACCCGTGCCGGTGATCGTCACGGATGTGCCGCCCGGCACCGGGCCCGATGCGGGCGAAACAGAGGTAACTGACGGAGGGCTGAGGACGACGCTGACGTCGTCGAGATCGATGAAGGCGACCTGATCAGTGGCGAGGAACTGGATTCGCGAGGTCGATGAGGTCGCATTCACGGTCAGCGTCACCTGCGTCCATGACGTGGCAAGCAAAGCCGAGTCCCAGATGCAATTCCCGCTGCAGCTTCCCAGTGTACCGGTCAGACTCCCCGAGCCGAACAAGACCTGCAGTTCGGAAGGTTGGGAGACATTGTTTGGATCGAACTCCGCTTGGTACCAGAAACTGATCGTGTACGTTGCGCCCGCAACCGTGGGGAAGTCCTGGTAGATCGAGGAGGTTTGGGGATTGCCGAAATAAGCCTCGTACGTCCCCGAATGGGGGGACTGGCTATCCACTGCGTCCCATACCGGATCCAAGTTTGTCGACCACGAGGAAAAATCGCCGGTTTCAAACCCAGGATTGCTCAGAAGATTCTGCGCGTGCACGCTTGTTGCAAGCGAAAGCGCGAAAAAAAAAGAAATCAGCGCGGACGCGAACCTGGAAGCTCGCCTTTGCGCAGGAGCAGAGGAGCGCAGTGCCGCGGGCGCTGCCAAATCGACAGTCTTGCCAGAAGACGCCGCCAACCAGAAATGGGCATTCATGTAGTGATGCACCCGACTCTCTCCCCCAGAGCGTTGGCGTTGCAGATGATAATACACGATCCGGTCAATCGCAGGATATGCCGTCAGCGCACTCTTGCGGCTGAACTGCGCGGATGCTTACGCAGCATCCAGATGGCTCCGAACCGAAGTGGTCCATCGCAATTGAGCGGAGGGAACATGCAGCCGAACGGCCTGGGAATGCTTGTCAGCATGTGCCTCATCGAAAAACCGTCAATGACGAACTTCGACCACTCATCGAGAAACGCTTGGATACTATGACGAGCGGAGAAACTATCCAGCTAGTCAGTACGGTTAAGGGCAATGTGATATGGACTGGCTAAGGGACACTTTTGGGACAGCTTGAGGACAAAAGTGGGCCTCGTAAGCGGTAGGTCGTCCGTTCGATTCGGACAAGCGGCACCAACGATACAGTTCGCCCCGGCTCCGCCGACGCGGGATTTATCTTTTCCTCCCTCTTGAATCCTTGCCGCACAGGCGCATATCTCCCGCGCCGGCGATCGTTGCAAGGGGAAATCTTCGCCGCTAAACTTGGCACTCAGCACACCGGAGTGCTAACAATCCGGACAAATTTCCAATTTTTCAATCAGTTGAGGATACGCTTATGAAGCTTCGTCCATTGCATGATCGCGTGATCATCAAGCGCCTGGAGGCCGAAACCAAGTCGGCCGGCGGCATCGTCATTCCCGACACCGCGACCGAGAAGCCGATCAAGGGCGAGGTCATCGCGGTCGGCGCCGGCAAGATTCTCGAGAACGGCAACGTGCGCGCGCTCGCGGTCAAGGCCGGCGACAAGGTGCTGTTCGGCAAGTACTCGGGCACCGAAGTGAAGGTCGACGGCGAAGAGCTGCTCGTGATGCGCGAGGAAGACCTCGTCGCCGTGATCGAGGGCTGAGCACGAGCGCTTGCGCGATGCCTGAGGCATTGCGCGCGAGTGCGAAGGCCGCAGGCAGGATGCAGAAGGATGGGTTGCTTGGCGAGGCAGGAGCCGAGCCTAGCAACATCCAGCCCGCGAAGCGGGCGCAGCATCCCAGCCACCAAACCATTCAACGAAGAACATTCCAAATTCCCTAGAGGTAGTTAGTCATGGCATCTAAAGAGATTCGTTTCGGTGAAGACGCGCGCGCCAAGATCCTGCGCGGCGTGAACACCTTGGCCAATGCGGTCAAGGCCACCCTCGGCCCGAAGGGCCGCAACGTCGTGCTCGACAAGAGCTTCGGCGCGCCGACGATCACCAAGGACGGCGTGTCCGTCGCCAAGGAGATCGAGCTGGCCGACAAGTTCGAGAACATGGGCGCGCAGATGGTCAAGGAAGTCGCTTCCAAGACCTCCGACGTCGCCGGTGACGGCACCACCACCGCGACCGTGCTTGCACAGGCGCTGATCCGCGAAGGCCTCAAGGCCGTCGCCGCGGGCATGAACCCGATGGACCTCAAGCGCGGCATCGACAAGGCCGTGATCGGCGCGGTCGCCGAGCTGAAGAACCTGTCCAAGCCGTCGGCGGACAACAAGTCGATCGCCCAGGTCGGCACGATCTCCGCGAACGGCGACACCAACATCGGCGACATCATTGCCGAAGCGATGAACAAGGTCGGCAAGGAAGGCGTGATCACGGTTGAAGAAGGTTCGGGTCTCGAGAACGAGCTCGACGTCGTCGAGGGCATGCAGTTCGACCGCGGCTACCTCTCGCCGTACTTCATCAACAACCAGCAGTCGCAGCAGGTCGAGCTCGAAGATCCGTACATCCTCCTGCACGACAAGAAGATCTCGAACGTGCGCGAACTCCTGCCGGTGCTCGAAGGCGTGGCCAAGGCCGGCAAGCCGCTGCTGATCGTCGCCGAGGAAGTCGAAGGCGAAGCGCTGGCGACCCTCGTCGTCAACACGATCCGCGGCATCGTCAAGGTTGCGGCCGTGAAGGCGCCGGGCTTCGGCGATCGTCGCAAGGCGATGCTCGAAGACATGGCCATCCTGACCGGCGGCCAGGTCATTTCCGAAGAAGTTGGCCTCTCGCTCGAGAAGGCAACGCTCAAGGATCTCGGCCGCGCAAAGAAGATCGTCATCACCAAGGAAAACTCCACGATCATCGACGGTGCGGGCGAAGGCAAGGCCATCGAATCGCGCATCGCGCAGATCAAGGCGCAGATCGAAGAAACCTCGTCCGACTACGACCGCGAGAAGCTGCAGGAGCGCGTGGCCAAGCTGGCAGGCGGCGTGGCGGTGATCAAGGTGGGCGCCGCAACCGAAGTAGAAATGAAAGAGAAGAAGGCGCGTGTCGAAGACGCCCTGCACGCCACGCGTGCGGCGGTGGAAGAAGGCGTGGTGCCGGGCGGCGGCGTGGCCCTGATTCGCGCGTTGGATGCGATCAAGAAATTGAAGGGCGACAACGAAGACCAGACGCACGGCATCGTCATCGCGCGTCGCGCGATGGAAGCGCCGCTGCGCGAAATCGTCGCCAACTGCGGCGATGAGCCGAGCGTCGTGTTGAACAAGGTCGCCGGCGGCAAAGGCAACTACGGCTACAACGCCGCGAACGGCGAGTACGGCGACATGGTCGAGTTCGGCATCCTCGATCCGACCAAGGTCACGCGCACCGCGCTGCAGAACGCCGCGTCGATTGCCGGTCTCGTCATCACGACGGAAGCCATGGTCGCCGAAGCGCCGAAGAAGGACGAAGGCCACAGCCACGGCGCGCCGGGTGGCGGCATGGGCGGCATGGGCGGCGGGATGGATTTCTGAGCAGTCCCAACGTTTGAAGCCTCAAGAGAAGCCCCGCGTTTGCGGGGCTTCTTTTTTTACTGGACGTCCCACAGCGCATTTCCCCGATGGCAGGCCACGCTCAGCGGCATCGTCGCCCACGCGCGTGCGCGAATGCGCCGATCAGCATGACGAGCAGCAGCATCGCGCGACGATCGAGCGGTGCTGCAACTGATGCGGGAGCCGCATAGGCCCGAGAGCATCGCCCAAGAAATCCGCCCTGCGGCAAAGCAAGGCCGCGGGCTCTGCCACCCGCGCCTTCTTTCCCGCTTGAGGAGTTGGCCGATCCGGCCCAAACTTCGCCCTCCCTTGCAAACCCGAACGACCAAGATGACCCATCCCCGCCTCGCCCTCGTCACTGCTGCCGCCGCGCGAGACCTCGATGAAGACTTGCCGCCGCTTGCCGATGCGCTGCACGAATACGGCCTGCCTTTCGATATCGTGAATTGGGACGACGCGCGAATCGACTGGTCGCGCTACGATTTCGCCGTGCTGCGCTCGACCTGGGATTACACGACCCGCTTGCACGAATTTCTCGACTGGGCCGACCGCGTGAGCCGAGCGACGCGCCTCGTCAATCCGCTCGACGTCATCCGCTGGAACACCGACAAGCACTACCTCGGCGACCTCGCGCGTGCGGGCGTGACGAGCGTGGCCAGCCACTTCATCGAACCGGGCGAAGACGCGGCCACCCTGCTCGACCGCTTCCTGCACAAACACGCAGCGGGCGAGTTCGTAGTCAAGCCCAGCGTCGGCGCGGGCTCGCGCGATGCACAGCGTTACGGGCGCGAGGAACATGCCGCCGCGCTCGCGCATGCGCAGCGCCTGCTCGATGCGGGACGCAGTGTGCTGCTGCAACCGTATCTCGATCGAGTCGACGAGCACGGCGAGACGGCATTGATCTTCTTCGACGGCGTCTTCAGCCACGCGATCCGCAAGGGACCGCTGCTCAAGCGCGGCGAAGGCCCGACCCGCGCGCTGTTCGCCGCCGAGCACATCACGCCGCGCACGCCGACAGCCGACGAATTGCGCGTCGCCGCAGACGCGCTCGCCGAGATACCGTACGAGAAACCGCTGCTTTACGCCCGCGTCGACCTGATCCTCGATGGCGCGGGTAAGCCGTGCGTGCTCGAACTCGAGCTGACCGAACCCTCGCTGTTCTTCGCACATGCGAAGGGCGCGGCTCTGCGGTTCGTGGAAGCGATCGCGCAACGGCTGGGGTAACCGCGCGGTAAATTGCAATCTGCGGCACCGCGCCACATCCTGCGAAGCGGGGATCGCGATAGACTTGGCGCATGTTCCGACATGCGCAAGCGCTCGGCAACCGCGGCCCGGATCACGCATCGTCGTGGTTCCGCTCGGGCGAGGGCCGTCGCTACCTGCGCCACTTCGGTGGATTGATCGCGCTGAAGATCACTCTGCTCGCGATCCTGTACTTCGTTTTCGTCGCGCCACAGCCGCGCGCGGACACGTCGCCCGATCATGTGTTCGATGCCGTCCGCGGCGCACACGACACAACCGCCGTCAGTCAGCCTCGAAGCGAGCCCACGCCATGATCGACAACGACGTCGTCACCCTGTCACGCCTGCAATTCGCCCTGACCGCGCTCTACCACTTCCTGTTCGTGCCGCTGACCTTGGGTCTGTCGTGGATCCTCGCGATCATGGAGGCGGTGTACGTGATGACTGGGCGCGAGATCTGGAAACGCATGACCCAGTTCTGGGGCGTGCTGTTCGGTATCAACTTCGCGATGGGCGTGGCGACCGGGGTGACGATGGAGTTCCAGTTCGGCACCAACTGGGCTTACTACTCGCACTACGTCGGTGACGTATTCGGCACGCCGCTCGCGATCGAAGGCCTGATGGCGTTTTTCCTCGAGGCGACGTTCATCGGCCTGTTCTTCTTCGGCTGGGACCGGCTGTCGAAGGTGAAGCACCTGATCGTCACCACGCTGCTCGCGCTCGGCACGAACCTGTCCGCGTTGTGGATCCTGATCGCCAATGCGTGGATGCAGAATCCGGTCGGCGCCGAGTTCAATCTCGACACGATGCGCATGGAAGTCACTTCGTTCGCGACGGTGATGTTCAATCCGGTCGCGCAGTCGAAGTTCGTGCACACGGTCAGCGCGGGCTACACGCTCGGCGCGATGTTCGTGTTGTCGATCAGCGCCTGGTACCTGCTCAAGGGCCGCAACATCGAATTCGCCAAGCGCTCGATGACGGTGGCTGCGAGCTTCGGCCTCGCTTCGGCGCTCAGCGTGGTCGTGCTCGGCGACGAGTCGGGCTACACCGTATCGGAAAACCAGAAGATGAAGCTGGCCGCAATCGAGGCGATGTGGGAGACGGAGAAACCGCCTGCCTCGTTCACCGCGTTCGGCTGGCCGGACGTGGCCGAGCGCAAGACGCATTTCGCGATTCACGTGCCTTGGGTCATGGGCATCATCGGCACGCGCTCGCTCGACGGCGTGTTGCCCGGCATCCACCAGCTCGTCGACGAGGCCGGGCAGCGCATCGAGAGCGGACGCATCGCCTACGCCGCGATGCTGCGCCTGCGCGCCGATCGCAACGATGCGCAGGCGCGCTCGGACTTCGACGCGCACAAGAAAGATCTCGGCTACGCGCTGCTGCTGCGCAAGGTCGTCGCCGACCCCGCGCAAGCCAGCGCAGCGGACGTGCAGACCGCGGCCAGCAGCATCATCCCGAACGTGCCCGTGCTGTTCTGGTCGTTCCGCCTCATGGTCGGCTGCGGCCTCTATTTCATCGCGCTGTTCGCCTATTCGTTTTGGCTCGCATCGAAGCGACGGCTTGATGCACAACGCTGGTATCTCAAACTCGTGCTGTACAGTCTGCCGCTGCCCTGGCTCGCGATCGAGCTTGGCTGGATCGTCGCCGAATACGGCCGCCAGCCGTGGGCGATCGAAGGCGTGCTGCCGACCGCGCTTGGTGTGTCCTCGGTCTCCGCGGGACAGGTGCTGTTTTCGCTTTGTGGATTTGTGGTTTTCTATACCGCACTCGCCGTCGTCGATTTCTTCCTGATGCGCAAGTACGTGCGACGCGGGCCGGACGGGTTGGGCATCTGGCCAGAAGCAAACACCGCTGCGGGAGCCGTGTCATGATTGACTACGAAAGCCTGCGTCTCGTCTGGTGGCTGATCCTCGGCGTGCTGCTGATCGGCTTCGCGATCATGGACGGCTTCGACTTCGGCATTGCCGCACTGCTGCGCGTGCTCGGCCGCAACGACGAGGAGCGCCGCGTGCTGCTCGAAACCGTCGAGCCCGTGTGGGAAGGCAACCAGGTCTGGTTCATCCTCGCCGGCGGCGCCGTGTTTGCGGCGTGGCCGTTCGTCTACGCGATCGCGTTCTCGGGGTTGTATCCGGCGATGTTCTTGCTGCTCGCCGCGTTCATCCTGCGCCCGGTCGGCTTCGGCTACCGCAACAAACTCGCCGATCCGCGCTGGCGCAGCGCCTGGGACTGGGCGCTGACCGCTTCGGGCCTGGTCCCGATACTGATCTTCGGCGTCGCCTTCGGCAATCTGTTCCTCGGCCTGCCGTTCCGCCTCGACGCGGAAATGCGCATGACCTGCGCAGGCGGCTTCTTCGACCTGCTCACACCGTTCGCGCTGCTGACCGGCCTCATCAGCATCGCGATGCTGCTCGCACACGGCGCGAGCTACGCCGCGTTCAAGGCCGATGTTTCGCTTGCGGAGCGCGCCGGCAAGGTCGCACGCAGTGCCTCTCTCGTTTTCCTCGTGCTGTATCTGCTCGCCGGCGCGGTGCTCGCGTTCGGCCTGCCCGGCTACGCGATCGTTTCGCCGATCCACGGCGATGCGCCGTCCAATCCGCTGCTCAAGCAGGTCGTGATGCAAGGCCGCTGGTTCGCGGGCTACGCCGCGCATCCGCTGTTCTGGTTCGCGCCTGCGCTTGCCCTTGCGGCGGCAGTAGGCAACCTCGTAATGATTGCAGCGAAGAAGTACTTCGCCGCGTTTCTCGCCAGTTCACTGGTGTGCGCCGGCACGATCCTCTCGGCCGGATTCGCGCTGTTCCCGTTCCTGATGCCGTCGAGCCTCGATCCGAACAGCAGCCTGACGGTCTGGGATGCTTCGTCGAGCCAGCGCACGCTCGGCATCATGCTAGTGGTCGTGATCGTGTTCTTGCCGATCGTGCTCGCCTACACGGGCTGGGTCTACCGCGTGCTGCGCGGTCGCGTGACATTCGAGCACATCAAGCACCACCTCGGATATTGAAAACTGCGGCCAGGCATGGCCGCTTAGTGACCATCGCGATCGGGGACGATCGCAGTATTTTCTGGAGTTGAGACGATGTGGTATTTCAGCTGGATACTCGGCATCGGACTCGCGGTCAGCTTCGCGATCCTCAATGCGATGTGGTTCGAGGTACACGCCGACTCGCAGGCGAAGCAGCGCAGCGACGAGGGTTGACTTCCGGCCCCTTGCCGGAGTTTCGAGCGACGCTAGCCGAGTCGTTCGGCAGTCGCGGATGAAAGCAAACTCGGGCGATTGCCTGCGATAATGCGCGTCCCGCACTACCGTCGCAGCCGATGACCGACCCCGGCAACACCGCCCACCATTCCGCATCGCAGGGCGCACTCGCACGCCTGCGCTGGCTGGTGCCGCTGGCGTTCCTCGTGGTGACGGGCTGGTTGCTCTGGCGCGAGGTCGGCACGCAATTCGATCTGCCCGAGATCCAGCGCACCCTGCTCGACGTACCGACGCTGCCGGCGCTGGCCATCGCCCTGCTGGCGCTGTTCGCGGTCGCCTTCACCGGGCTCGTCGACGGCCTGATCGGGCACTGGCTCAGCCTCGGTCTGCACTGGCGCGATTACCTGCGCCTGTCCTTCGTCGCCAACGCGCTGGCGAACACGCTCAACCTGTCCGGCGCGATGGGCGCAGGTATCCGCCTGATGGGGCTGACTTCGCACAAGGTACACCTGCCGCGTGCGGCCGCTCTCATCGGCATGCAGGCGCTATCCCTGCCTCTCGGTCTGTCGCTGCTTGTCGTGCTGACCTTGACGACACACTCGCTGCCGCTGACCGCGGGAACGACCGAGCGCACAATCGCTTATCTGGTGCTGGCCGCGGCCGCACTTTATCTGCCCCTGTACTTCTTCCTGACGACGCGGCGGTCGCTGATGCGCTGGCTGCCGCACGATCTCAGCCTGCCACCGTTGCGGCTGAAACTCGAGCTCGTCGCGATTTCTCTGATCGACTGGGTGCTCGCCGCGGCAGTGCTCTGGGCTTGCCTGTGGATTTCCGGCGCGCACGTGAAGGGCAGTTTGCTGCTCGGTGCGTTCGCCGGTGCATCGGTGCTCGGCCTCGCGAGCCAGGTGCCGGGTGGGCTCGGCGTGTTCGACGGTTTGATCCTGATCGCGCTGAAGGAAGCTGGTTACGATCCGCCCGTGATCGTCTCCGGCCTGCTGCTGTTCCGCGTCACCTACTACCTCCTGCCGCTGCTCGCCGGGCTCTACGTCGGCTCGGAGATGTTCACGCAGAATTCGCAGGCGCTGGCGCGGCTGCGCACGCGCCTGTCCAGCCATCCGCTGTTCGGCCTGCTCGGCCTGCCCGCGGTGCTGCTCGCCGATCTCGGCACGCGCCTCGTCGCGATCCTGACCTTCCTCGCCGGCGCCTTGCTGCTCGCCTCCGCGGCGATGCCCTCGGTGATCGAGCATGTCAACGTCGTGCGCGAGCATCTGCCGATCCTGTTCGTCGAGGGCGCGAGCTGGTTTTCGATCCTCACCGGCGTGTTGTTGTTGGGACTCGCGCGAGGTATCGACGGCCGCTTGCGCGTGGCCTATCGCCTGACTACGTGGCTGCTGCTGATCAGCGCGGGCCTCGCGGTGACCAAGGGCCTGCATTTCGGCGAGGCGCTGTTCCTGCTCGCCGTGGCACTGCTGCTGCGCACGCGCAAGCGCGCGTTCACGCGGCGCGCGATGACCCTCGGCGCGATGACCTCGGCCGGCTGGTACACGGGCCTTGCCGTGTGCGTGCTCGTGTTCTTCGCGATCGGCGCGGCGCAGGTACTCGGCGATGATTCGTTCGACCTGTTCTATTTCGGCTTCGGCGAACACACCTCGCGCATCGGCCGCGGTCTCGTCGCAGCGGGCTTCGGCCTCGTCGTCTATTTCATCTGGCAGTTCTTCGCCGTGCGCCGGCCGGAGCTCTCGCTACCGAACCGCGGCGACCTCGAGCAGGCGCGCGCGATCTACCGCGCGCACGGCGGCGGCGAGTTCGCGCACCTGACCTTCATGCGCGACAAGCACCTGTTCTGGGCCGCCGACCACAAGGCCGTCGTCGCCTACGGCAGCGTGCGCAACCGCCTCGTCGCGCTCGGCTCGCCCTGCGGACCGGAGAACGAGATCGACCGCGCGATCCTCGAATTCCGCCGCCACGCCGACGCACAGGATCGCGTGCCGATCTTCTACGAGGTGCTCGAACCGGATCTCTCGCACTTCCACGACGCCGGCTTCGACCTGTTCAAGCTCGGCGAACTCGCGATCGTCAAGCTCGACGAATTCTCTCTCGCCGGAAAAAGGTGGGAAGACCTGCGCCAGGCGGTCAACCGTTCGACCAAGGAACAACTCACGTTCGAGATGGTCGCACCGCCGCACGACTCCGGCCTGATTGCGGAGGTGCGTGAAGTCTCCGACGCCTGGCTCGCCGAAAAGGGCTCGGTCGAGAAAGGATTTTCTCTCGGCCGCTTCGACGGCGACTATCTCGACTGGAGTGCGCTCGCGCTCGTGCGCCGCGCCGGCAAGCTGATCGCCTTCGCCAATTTCGTTCCCGGCTACGGAGCAAACGGCACGGCCAGTGTCGACCTGATGCGCCACCTCAGCGACGCGCCGCGCAGCACGATGGATTTCCTCTTCGCCAAGGTCATGCTCTGGGCACAGGCGCAGGGCTATCCGTCCTTCAGCCTTGGCATGGCGCCGCTGTCGCGCGTCGGCGACAACCCCTACGCACGCATCAACGAGCGCCTCGCCTCGCTCGCGTTCCGCTACGGCAACAACCTGTACAACTATCAGGGCGTGCGCCGCTACAAAGACAAGTTCAAGCCGGAGTGGATCGGCTCGTACCTCGCCTATCCGCGCGGCGCGTGGGTGCCGGGACTCTTGATCGACATCGCGGCCCTGGTTTCCGGCGGCTATGGGCGCTTCCTGTTCAAGCGCTGAGAATCCGCCCTCAAAGCTACTGCGCTCGACAATTTACGCGCCGGCGGTGCTCGGAATCCTCATTTACTGCTACGTAAACTCCGGTTCCTGCGCTACGGCGTTACGCAAATTCTCTTCGCTCGCTACGCTTGAGGGCGGATTCTGAATGCCTGCCCGAAAGTCCGGATGCGGCACCGCATCATTTCGCGTATCCTGCGCGGCCTCGACAAGCATCATCAAGGAGCGCACATGGGCCTCGACCTCGTATCCAGCGGCAAGGACGTGCCGAACGAAATCAACGTGATCATCGAAATTCCGAAGGACGCGGAGCCGGTGAAATACGAAGTGGACAAGGCCTCGGGCGCGATCTTCGTCGACCGCGTTCTGTCGACGCCGATGCGCTACCCGTGCAACTACGGCTACGTGCCGAACACGCTCGGCGGCGACGGCGATCCGCTCGACGCGCTCGTGATCCTGCCGCTGCCGCTGGTGCCGGGCTCGGTGATCCGCTGCACGCCGGTCGGCATGCTCAAGATGACCGACGAAGCCGGCGCCGACGAGAAACTCGTCGTCGTGCCGGTGATCAAGGTGTTCGCCGGCTACGCACACATCACCGACATCGGTCAGGTCTCGGCGAACTGGCTCGAGCGCATCGGCCATTTCTTCGAGCACTACAAGGATCTCGAGAAGGGCAAGTGGGTCAAGATCGATGGCTGGCAGGGCGCGGACGCGGCGAAGAAGGAAATTCTCGACGGCGTGAAGCGCTACGAAGCGTCGCCGGAGAAGCCGAAGTTCTGAGGGCGCAACGACCGGTGATCGGGCCGGACTCGCCCGACCGCGGCGGCGACGAGCTCAATCGTCGCTCTTGTTTTCCTCTTCTACCTTTCCTTGCGGCGCGATGTGCGGACCGTTGCACAGGTCCGACGAGCGCCAGATCAGGATGCGCCCCGTGCGCCACGGCACTTCGAGCTCCGGTTTCACCGGCACGCCGTACTTGGTGTAGAAGGTGATCACCTCGCCATCGGGATGCGCGGCGCACCATGTATACAGCTCGCCGAGGTTGATCGCTTCGAACGGCTGCGTGAGCCGCCCCGGAAATTCGAACAGGCCGTGATGCCAGCCGAGATGGACGACCGGCTTGCCGGCTTCCTGTGCGGCGTGGATGCGGTTGGCCGTTGCGCTGACGTCGAGCGTCGGCCCGACCGCCTGGGCGATCGTGAGCACGCCAAGCGTCGCCGCGGCGACACCGCAAAAGGCAACGGTTTGCAGTTGAGCCCGCGCGCGCGGATGCACGAGCAAAAGCACGCCGAGCGCGGCAATCAGCGCACCCCACAACGGCCAGATGCCGCCGAACACCGCCTGTTCGGTCACCGAGAAGCTGCCGCTACGCACGAGGCCTTCGAGGCCTGGCACACTCATCGCGTGCTGCACGAGCCAAGGCGCCGCGAACAGAACAATGCCGACTAGCAGAAGCAGAACGCCGAATGCACGCCCACGCACTCGCGCCGCGCCGTCGCCCATGACGAGCGAGAAATATAGAGCGAGTCCCGGCAGCAGCGGCACGAGATAGTGCGGCTGCTTGCCGCTGGCGAAACAGAACAACACGAACGCCGGCAGAAACCAGGCCACGGCGAAACGCGCAGCCTTGCTGCTGGCTAGATTGTCGCGCCAAGCACGCCACGGCGCGCGCAGACTCAAGCTCCAGGGCAGGATCATGAACGGGAGCACCATGAAGTACCACCAGACAGGCCGCGCATGGGCGAAGCTCTGCGTCATGCGCTCGGCGGTTTGATGGAACACCACGTCGTTGACATAGCTCCAGCCGCCAGCCGAGACCATGTAGACAAGCCCGACTACGACGCTGGCCACGACACCGGCCAACACCGCCGCGTACCAGCGCAGCGGCGCTTGCCGCGCGGTCGTGCTCCACCATGGCCCGAGCAGGCCGACGAGGCCGGCGTCTAGCAGCATCACCGGCCCCTTGTTGAGCAGGCCCAGGCTCAGACCCGCCGCGAAGATCGCGATGCCGCGGTACCAACGCCGCTCGTCGAAATCAATGATGCCGTGTAGGGCGAGCAGCACGCACGCGGCCAGCACGACATCGAACATGATCGCGCTGGCGAACACCGCGAAGAACACCATGCTCGCGAAAATCTGCGCGGCACGAATGGCCGTGCCGTCGTTCGCCGCGGCATCGATCGGATCGAGGCGACGCACGAGGCGCTCGAACAGCAGCAGCGCCACCAGCGAGACGACGAGCATACCGAGGCGCACGATCCACACGTTCAAGCCGGCCACAGTCCACGCAACGTTGATCAACCAGAACAACAGCGGCCCTTTGTGCGAATACAGCTCGCCATTGAGATGCAGCAACAACCATCCCGGCGAATTGCGCAATTCCCAAGCCACCGACAGATAGCGCGTCTCGTCGATCGGCGTCGCCGGCAGGAACAGCGCGGCCGGCAGCAGGATCAGGAACCAGTAAGTCCGCCAGTCGGCAAAAATCTTCTTCATGGACGCGAAATCGGATGGCGGCCTGCCATCAGCCCCTGTTCAACAGATTCTTCAGATCGATGATCGCCGCGTTCGCGCGCGACACGTAGTTGGCCATCACCAGCGAATGATTGGCGAAGAAACCGAACGGGCTGCCGTTGAGGATCAGCGGGCTCCACACCGGCTTCTGCGATTCTTCCAGTTCGCGGATCACCTGCTTGAGACTCACCATCGCGCCCTTGCGCTCCAGCGTTGGACCGAAATCGGCCTCGATCGCCTTGAGCTGTTCGAGCAATGCCCAGGTGTAGCCGCGCGACTCGTAGAAGATGTCGTCGATCTTGTTCCACGGCGTCTTCACTACCTGCTGGCCCTGCGCGTTCTGCATCAACGCGGTGCCGGCCGGCGTCTCGCCCTGCAACTGCAGCTGGCCGACGCTGGCCGACAGGCGCTGCGACAGTGAGCCGAGGCGCGTGGAAACGAGATCGAGATAATCGGCGAGGCTGTCGGCGCGTGCGTAGAACTGCGCACCGTTCGCGTCGTTCTTGCCGAGCTTCACGAAATAATTCTCGACATGGCCGATCGCCTTGCGGTACTGGCTCTCCGAGCTTGGCAACAACCAGCGATCGTTCGGCGAGGAGAACAGCGGATCGGCTTCCTTGAGGTCGCCGTCCTCCTCCGACTGCGATTGCGAGCGCGCGAACTTGTTGCGCATCTCGCGGGCGAGGTCGCGGGTGGCGGTGAGCACGCCAAATTCCCAGTTCGGCACGTTGTCCATCAGCACGCCGGGCGGAAACTTGTCGTTGGAGAGGTAGCCGCCGCGCTTGTCGAGCAGCGTTTCGGCACTGCCGATCAGGGTTGCGGTGACGACGCTGCCGACGACGACGGGCTGGTTGTGTTGCGCAGAGCGCTCCTGCGCGAACTTGACCACGTCGAACTGCGCGGGCTCGTAACTCCACCACCACATCAGCGCGAGCACGATGAGCACGTACAGCGTGACGATGACGGTGATGCCACGCAGCCAGTAGCGCCGTCCGCCGGCGCGCGGAGTCGGGATCGCGTTCATGGGAGCCTCCTTACTGCTTGCAGCGTCGTACGGGTCTGCATTGTGCCGCAAAGCATGCGGCGCTTGCATGCTTGCCGGCGCAACCGGGAGGCGGCCGTTCAGCGCGCGGCGAACGCGTCGCTGCGCACGATCGTCTCGCGCAGCCCCGGCAGCACCGCTTCGATCGCCGCCTCGTGCTTGCGCCATTTCTCCGGATCGGGCTTCGATACCGTGTAGCGCGACAGCGGCAACTCGGCGTCGAGCGGACGGTCCCAGGCGAAGTCGACGGCAGTGTACAGGCGCGCGATCTCCGCTGCGGGATCGGCGGTCAGCGCATCGTAGCGCGCCACATGTACGCGTTCGCCCGGGAACGCGGCGAGGTCGTCGAGCAAGGCCTGCGTCACCGCCTGCCATTGCGCGGCGACGACCTCGTGCAGCGGCTTGCCATTGAGTTCGCGCCAGCCCGGCGTCAGCACGAGCGACCATGGCAGGCCATTCCAGTCGGGCAGGTTCGGATAAGTGCGGAAGCGCCCCGAGTTCCACGCCTCGATCATGCTCGCGAGCACCTGGCGTACGTCGCGATGCAGATAGATGAATTGCGCCTCGGGGAAAACCTTGGCGAGGAACGGAATGCGCAGCGAATTCTTCGGCGTCTTCTCGAGCAGGCGCAGCGGCCATTGCGCCGGCGGTGCGCCGTCGCGGTCGCGCAGCGAGGCGCGAAAGCGTGCGCGCAGCTCCTTGACCACGTCGCTGCCCGCGGCGTCGACATCGAGACGATTCGAAGCGAAGCCGCGCGCGCGCGGATGCAGCACGCCGATGCCTTCGATCAGGCCATGGCTCTCATCCCCGATCGTGTAGACGTCCTTGGCGCGTGTCAGCGTTTCGAACAGGAAGGTCGAGCCCGAGCGCGGTGGCGAGACAACGAACACCGGTCGGTCGAACTCCGCGTCGCGTGCCGATTTGGCGATGCGCGGAGCATCGCGTGGCTCGCCGAAGATGACGGGTGTAGCGTCGTCGATCAGCGCCGAGCCGACCACCATGACCATCAGCACCTTGTGGAAATCGAGATCGTTGGTCAGGAACAACTGACCGCGCAGCTGGCGCATGCGCTCGACGAACTCGTCGAGCACGCGGCGGAACTCGGCGCGGCCTGCCGGCGCGTCGCCGTGGCGCGACCACAGCGCCTGCCAGCGGCGCATGAAATGCATCGCCGCCTGCTGTGCCTCGGGAATCGCCGGCTGCTGCGGGCGCAGTTGCCCGAACAGGAATGACAGGTGCGAATGCAGCTCCCACGGTGACATCACCGCCGGCGAATTCACCGATTCGAACTGCAGATCGCGCGAAGCCTGTGTCTGCGGTGCGACGAGTTCCGCCTGCCAGCCCGCCGTATTCGCATGGTGCGGACGTGAACGCTGCATGTGCTCCCAGAACCGATCGCCGCCGACCGTATCGGCGACGAGATGGATGCGCACCTCATCGCCCTGGTTGAGCACGCGATGCAGGCGCCAGGTGTCGAAGATCCAGCACTCGCCCGCGGCCATGTTGATCTCGGCATCGCCGCAATGAAAGCGCACACCGGGCTGGGTCACGATCGGCACGTGCACGCGCATGCGCTCGGCCCAGTAGTAGGCCTGGTCGATATGCGCGGTGACTTCGGCCTGCCCGGACAGGCGCATCAGGCGCGTGCGTCCGAGCACGACGCCGAGCGAGTTGAGCACCTGCTGCAGGTACGGCAGGCGCGCAAGCAACGGCGTCGGCCGCATCGGTCCGACCAAACCGTCGTTGTCCGCATCGCCGCCGACCGCGACCAGCGGCAGCGCCGAGTTGCCCGGGAAACCCTGCGGATGCGGACGCCACTCGGCTTCCTCGATCGCCGCGACTTCGGCAGCGAGCGCCGCGGCGTCGAAACGCAGCGGCAACTGGATGAAGGGGAACTGCAATCTCACGGTGCTTGCTCGCCACCGGCCTGCAGATACACCTCGCCACCCTTCTCGCGAAACTCGCGCGCCTTCTCTTCCATGCCTTTGGCCAACGCGTCGGCTTCGTTGGCGACGCCATGGTCTTTGGCGTAGTCGCGCACGTCCTGGGTGATCTTCATCGAGCAGAAATGCGGGCCGCACATCGAGCAGAAATGCGCGTGCTTGGCGGCCTCTTTAGGCAACGTCTCGTCGTGGAATTCCTGTGCCTTCTCCGGATCGAGACCGAGGTTGAACTGGTCTTGCCAGCGGAATTCGAAGCGCGCCTTCGACAGCGCGTTGTCGCGTACCTGCGCGCCCGGGTGACCCTTGGCGAGGTCGGCGGCGTGTGCGGCGATCTTGTAGGTGACGATGCCGTCACGCACGTCCTGCTTGTTCGGCAGGCCGAGATGTTCTTTCGGCGTGACGTAGCAGAGCATTGCCGTGCCGTACCAGCCGATCATCGCAGCGCCGATCGCGCTCGTGATGTGGTCGTAGCCCGGCGCGATATCGGTGGTCAGCGGGCCGAGCGTGTAGAACGGCGCCTCGTGGCACTTCTCGAGCTGACGTTCCATGTTCTCCTTGATCAAGTGCATCGGCACGTGGCCGGGGCCTTCGATCATCGTCTGCACATCGTGCCTCCACGCGATCTGCGTGAGTTCGCCGAGCGTGTCGAGTTCGGCGAACTGCGCCGCGTCGTTCGCGTCCGCGATCGAGCCGGGGCGCAGACCGTCGCCGAGCGAGAAAGCGACGTCATACGCTTTCATGATCTCGCAGATGTCTTCGAAGTGCTCATAGAGGAACGACTCCTTGTGATGCGCAAGGCACCACTTCGCCATGATCGAACCGCCGCGGCTGACGATGCCGGTGACGCGCTTCGCCGTCAGCGGAATGAACGGCAAGCGCACGCCCGCGTGGATGGTGAAGTAGTCGACGCCCTGCTCGGCCTGTTCGATCAACGTGTCGCGGAAGATCTCCCAGGTCAGTTCCTCGGCCTTGCCGTCGACTTTTTCCAGCGCCTGGTAGATCGGCACCGTGCCGATCGGCACCGGCGAGTTGCGGATGATCCACTCGCGTGTTTCGTGGATGTGCTTGCCGGTCGACAGATCCATCACCGTATCGCCGCCCCAGCGGATCGCCCAGACCATCTTCTCGACTTCTTCTGCGATCGAACTCGTCACCGCCGAGTTGCCGATGTTCGCGTTGATCTTGGTCAGGAAGTTGCGGCCGATGATCATCGGCTCGCTTTCGGGATGGTTGATGTTGTTCGGGATGATCGCGCGGCCGCGTGCGACCTCGCTGCGTACGAATTCGGGAGTGATGATTCGCGGAATCGCCGCGCCGAAGGATTGCCCCGGATGCTGACTCGACAGCTCCGCGTCGCGCAGCGTTTCAAGTTTCTGGTTCTCGCGGATCGCGATGTATTCCATCTCCGGCGTGACGATGCCGCGGCGCGCATAGTGCATCTGCGACACGTTCGCGCCAGCCTTCGCGCGCAGCGGCGCGCGCGTGTGCGGAAAGCGCACGCCGGCGAGCTTCGGATCGGCCGCGCGCCGGCGCCCGAATTCGCTCGACAGGCCCCTCAACGTTTCCACGTCGCCGCGTTCGGCAATCCAGTTCGCACGCAGCGGCGCGAGGCCGGCGACGAGATCAATGCGCACGCCCGGATCGGTGTACGGCCCCGAAGTGTCGTACACCGCGAGCGGCGCATTCTTCTCCGCGCCGAACACGAGCGGCGTATCGGACAACTGGACCTCGCGCATCGGCACCTTCAGATCGGCACGCGAACCCTGCGCGTGAATCTTGCGCGAACCCGGAATCGGGCGCGTGACAGTTTCCGACAGCGCGGTCGCGTCACGGACGAGATCGGCGGCGAGTGCGTTCATGGTTTCAACTCCTCAACAAAAAGGGAGGCGGCGCCGGGCTTTTCGTGAAGAATTCACGCGGCGCATGCGCGTCGTTGCCTGCGCTGCATCCGCAACACTCACTCCAAGCTCCCTACGCCGGCACAACCCGGATCAGGTACCAAGGGTTTCTCTCAGCCCGCGATCTGCACGGGCACCCCTGCTTCGTATGCAATTGAAACACGTGCAACGCCGCAATGCGAGCGATCGCGCAGAAGCTGTTCTCAAATCGTAGCGAGCGAAGGCAGTTTGGCCGCGCGCGGAGCGCTGGAACCGGCGTGTACAGTCGAGTACGTGAGGATTCCGAGCACCGCACGTGGCCAAAATGCCGAGCGCAGTTAGATTTGAAAGCAGCTGCTCAATCGCAGTGCACCGCGGCTTCCTCCGCGCGGCAACGATCCGGCCAGCCGTGCACGCGCCAGTAGTCGACGAAGCGATTGCGCGCGACATAGTCGGCGAAGGCTGCGTCGCGCCGGTGGCTGGCGAGTTCCTCGTTCCATAGCATCGAACTCATGCTCGACTGGCCATGCCGCCAGATCGCTTCGAGCATGGCGATGTCGCCTGCGATGTCAGGTTCGGGATCAAGCACGCGTGTCCAGTTGGCATGCTGACCGTCCGTTTCCGAACGCGCGATCGCCGCGCGCGCGGCCGACCATTTGGTCGCATCCTGCAGGGCATCGAGTACAGCGGTGTATGACGCCTGCCAGCGCGCATCCTCGGGCGTGGCCGCGCGTGCAGCGGCGACATCGCCGCGCCAGACGGCGTTGAACCAGATGCCCGCCTGGCGCTTGAACGGCACCGCGGCGAAGTAGGTCGTCGCCTCCTCGTGCCGACCTAACGTGTCGAGCGCATGGCCGAGCATGAAGTTGACTTCGATCGAGAGCGGATCGAAACGGTACGCGGTACGCACTTCGTCGAGCGCACGCGTGAGATAGCCCAGCGTGGTGAGCCGGCGCGCGTGCCAAAGGCGCAGCGTCGTATCCGCGGGCGCAAGCTCGATCGCGTGCTGCGTCAGCGCGATGCACGGCTCCCATTCGGCGTTGCGGCATTTGTCGTCGGCAATCACCGTATAAGGCTCGGCGAGATTTGCATCGAGCTTGAGCGCGGTCTGCGCTTCGGCCAGCGCGGCAATGCGCATCGTGCGCGCACTCTCAGCGTCGATATAGGACGGCTGGGTCAGTGCCATCGCGAGCCCCGCATGCGCGCGCGCGTAGCCGGGCGCGTCGGCGACCAGCACGCGGAAATCCGCCACGGCGCGATGCCAGTCGACGACGTCAAAGCGCAGCCAATGACGCGCCTCGAGGTAGCGCCGGTACAGCACCGGATCTTCGCTGCGCCGCAGTTCCGCCTGCAGGGAGGGCGACAAGGTCAGCGCCAGCGCCTGCGACACCGCTTCGACAATCTCTCGACGCAATGCGAACACGTCCGTCCCTGCGCGATCGAAATTGCGGCTCCACAACACCTCGCCCGAAGCAATCTCGGTCAGACGCAGTTGCGCATGCAAGGCCTCGCCGTCGCGGCGCAATGCGCCGACCAGCGCATAGCGAACGCCGAGCTGCTGCGCGAGCCGGCTCAGATCTTCGTCGCCCGCGCTTGTGCGGCCGGCCGAACTTCGTGCAATCACGCGCAAGCCATCGAGGCGCGCGAGGGTGGCGATCAGATCATCCGCAAGACCGTCGGCAAAGGCGCGATCCCCGGTCGCGTCGGCGTCGAGGCGGAACGGCATCACGACCAGTCCGCCGTCGGCGACACCGGTCGTCCCGGCGTTTGCGCTCGCCGACACTGCGATCTTGCGCTGCGGCCACGCGACATACGCAGACAAAAGCCCGAGCATCACGATTGCGACAAGGGCGAACGGGATACGCCAGCGCGACGATCCCGGCTGCGCCTGTGCCGGCGCAGCCGTAATCGGCGACGCCTGTACCTCTGCGGGCGCCGTGTCGACTGCAACGTGAGGCGATTCGACGGCCGCAACGAAACGGTAACCTTGCTTGGGCACGGTCTGGATGTAGCGCTCGCCATCATCGTCTAGCGCGCGGCGCACCTGCCAGATGATCTTGCTCAGGCTCGCATCGGAGACGACGGTATGCGGCCACAGCGCCGCGACGAATTGATCCTTGCCGACGAGCTGCCCGGCGCGCGCGACGAGCAAGGCCAGGGTATCGAACGCTTTCGGCGGCAGGTCGATTTCTTCTCCGTCGCGATGCAGGCGACGTTCGGCAACGTCGAACACGAACGGTCCGAAGGCGCAGCGAGAGGGAGGAGCCTTGTCTGCGACCACGAAGCGACCGTCTGTCGGGTTGTGAACCTAGGGGATAGCACGTCGCGAATTAAAAACGACAAAAAAAGGATACGCCGGCAAGGACTTTTCTGCATGCACTATCGCAGAGTGCATGGTCGGTACCACCCGACCGCGGACAACGCGCATGCGAAGTATCCGCAGCGGCGTCGCTCGAGCGGGAAACGACTTTCATCCAGCGGAGACCGGAAATGCGGAAGTTTTTGGCGATATGGGCGGCATGGGGCATGTTCTTCGCGCCAAGCACATGGGCGGCGGCGTACACGTTCACCTCGGCGAATTACAGTTCCGGCCAGATCACGGTGGGATCCAATCCTTATACGACCGCGATGCAGACGATCGGATCGTTCACAGTCGGCGCGCTGCCGGCGAATCAGTCGACTCAGTCGGACGCCATCGGATCCCTGCAGACCTGGAGCGTCAACGACGGTGTGACCACCCATACGCCGGCAAATTCGATACCGACTCTCTTCTCGGTCAGCACTGACGCCAGCGGCACCATCACCGGTTTCACGCTCAACGTTACTACCTCGCCGGTTACGGCAGGGCAGCCGGCGTATGCGGCTTTTATCAGCATGGCCGCCAACGGCTACCGCAACGTCACCGTCCAATACGACTCGTCTTGCTCGGCGCCGGCAACGGATACTTCGACCGGCAAGACCTTCTGCAATTCCCTGATCTACACCGGTGGCGATACGGTCGCCACCGCCGCGGCGCTTGCGGGCAGTTTCAGCACGGGCGGCACCGCGCCGACGACCTATGTCGTCACCCCAAGCGCCGGCACAGGTGGCACGATTTCGCCGAGCACGCCGCAAACTGTCAATTCGGGCGCTACAGCCACGTTCACCATGACGCCAGTTTCGGGTTACCAGCTCGCCAGCGTCAGCGGCACTTGCGGTGGCGCGCTGAGCGGCAATACCTACACCACCCAAGCGGTTACTGCGAACTGCACGGTGATCGCGACGTTCAGCGTTGCGCCTCCAACGACGTACACGGTCACACCCAACGCTGGCCCGGGCGGCACGATTTCGCCGAACACACCGCTGGCGGTCAACTCGGGCGCGACGACGATATTCACCCTCACGCCCAATCCGGGCTATCAGGTCGCCAGCGTCGGGGGCACCTGCGGCGGCACGCTGAGTGGCAATGCCTACACCACCAATGCGATTACCGCCAACTGCACGGTGAGTGCGGCCTTCAGCGTCGCCTCCGCACCCGCCCCCACAGCATCGGCACCGACGCTCGGGCAATGGGGACTCATCTTGCTGCTGTCCGGCATGTGCGCCGCCGTTGTCCGGCACGGACGGCGCGCACGCTGATCCTGCATCTCTCCGCGATGAAGACGATGAAACGGGCCGTGCTGTGCTTGGCGTTCTCGCTACTGGTCGCGAGCTCGCCGCAGGTGTACGCCGACGGCATTGCGCCGCAGGCCCGTCAGAATTTCGTTAGCATCGACGCGCTCGATGTCGAGCACCACTGGCCCGCGGGCGTGCATGTGCATTGGGAGTCGGGCGAGCCGGACGGCAAGCCCGAGTCAGGCATCGGCAAGCACACACACTGCAGCGTCTTTGTCGCAGCGGCCGCGAAGCTGCTCGGCATCTACATCCTGCGCCCACCCGAGCACAAACAGATATTGCTCGCGAACGCCCAGGTCGACTGGCTCGCGGGCGAAGGCGCGAGCCACGGCTGGCGGCCGTTGCGTGATGCCGCCGAGGCGCAGGCGCAGGCCAATCGCGGCCTGTTCGTCGTCGCCGCCTACAAGAACCGTCGCGACGACAAGCCCGGCCACATCGCGATCGTCCGTCCCGGGATGAAAAGCTCCGCCGCGCTCACCCATGAAGGCCCGGACATCACCCAGGCCGGCGGCCGCAACTATCGCAGCACGACGCTCGTGCAGGGTTTCGCCGGCCATCCGTCCGCATGGCGCGACCGCGAGGTGCGCTTCTACGCGCATGCGCCGGAACTCCCGCGTTGATGTCCGGCGCAAACTTCGATTGATCTGGCGGCAGCGCTGCGCAGTCCGAGGCTGAATGCCCGGCAACCACTGCGCGCCACCACCCACGCCCTGCGACGAAACCCGGCGCCTACCCGTCTTGTCTATCGTTCCCGCAGGCCGCAGAGTATCTGGGCCTGGTTCATCCGACGAGGTTTGCCATGAAGACGTATCGCCATTCGACATTCCGTCCGCTGATCGCGGTCGCCGCGGCCTGCCTCGCGCTCGCCGCCTGCGCCGCACCAGGACCGAAGAAAGCGTTGCCCGAACGCGTCCAGGTCAGCTGGGCGCCTAACGACCAGTTGACCGAGGTCAAGAACAACTCCTTCGGGCGCGGCTGGCTCAAGCCAGCGGATTGGCAGAAGACGCTGTCCGAGTACTTGCGCAAGCGCGCCGATCTCGTCCTGCCGCCGGGGCAAAAGCTCGAAGTGATCTTCGAGGACATCAAGCTCGCCGGCGATTTCGAGCCTTGGCGTGGTCCGAATGCGCAGGATATCCGCTTCATGAAGGATATCTATCCGCCGCGCGCGACGCTGCGCTACCGAGTAATCGACGCGAACGGCACCACGATCCGCGAGGGCGAGAGCAAGCTTTCCGACCTGGCCTACCTGCAGCGCACGACGGTCGTGAACTCGACCGATCCGCTGCGCTACGACAAGCAGATGCTCGACGACTGGCTCGACAAGGAATTCACGCGCAAGCAGTCGTGAGCTGCGGATCGTAACCAGCTCAACGCGCGCCGCGAGTAGACCGTTTTGCAGGTGGTTTCGCGGCGCGTTCGCTTTTATCCGTTGCCGGCACCCGCACTGCCTGGCTGTCGCCATGCAGTGAATACAGCGATTCGAGCAGGCCTTCGTCGGCGCTCGAGCAGACCGCAAGTACCAGCGCCTCGTCGCAACCTTCGGCTGCCACATAGGCGTGCCCCATGTTGCTGTCGATGTAGATCGACTCGCCTTCGTGCAGAACGATCGGATCGTAGAATTCCGTATTCACCTGCACCGCCCCTTCGAGCACGTAGATGAACTCCTCGCCGGAGTGACGCACGAGTTCGCCGAATTCCTCCACGCTCTTCGCGCGGATGCGCGTGAACACTGGCACCATGCGCTTGCGGCGCAGTTCCGGACACAGATAGTAGTAGTCGTAGTTCTTCGTGTTGACGCGCACCGCCTCGCTCATGCGACCGACGCTGCGCCGCGCCGTCACCGCCGTCTCGCCGGCTTCAGCCGGATCGGCGAACAGTTCCGACATGCGGATATTGAGGCGCTGGCTCAGCTGCAGCAGCTTGTCGTAGGTCAGCGTCAGCCGGTTGTGCTCGACTTTGGATAGCGTCGACACGGGAATCTCCGTGCGTTCGCTCATCTCCTTCAGCGTCCAGCCGTGGCGTGCGCGCAGCCCGCGCAGGAGGCCACCGAGAGTGTGGTGGCGCGCTTTCCCGTCCATCGATTCCTTTTCTTTCACAAATTTTCCAATCAGGACATTTCACCGGATATTCGCACCCCGGAAGCATATCGTCCCGCCGATGCGGGTCAACCTCCGGAACGCAGTATTTCTCGGTCGATACCCCGGAAATCCAGGCGTGACGCTCACTTGGCCATGCGATTTACTGAGGACGAATCTACGCCCGGATCATAATTTGTCCTGATTAGAAAATATTGTTGACAATTCTCTAATCAGGATCATACTCGCCCCAGCACGCCAATTGGGGACGACTATGATCCGTGCCACGTTCCAGTCCGGGCGACGCCGGGCACTACGGGCGATCGGGGCCGCTGCGGCGTTATCGCTTTCACCCTCTTTCCTCCGCGCCGTGGCGATCTCGACGACGCCGGTGCGTCGCAAGTACTCGAGAAAAGCCACCAATATCGTGCAGGGCGCACTCGTCATCGACATGCTCGCGCCGCTCAAGATCGACTTCAATCCGGAGGCGTTCTCGCTGCCGCTCAGCGAGGCCGACGCGGACCTGTTCCGCAGCTGCGGCATCACCGCATTCCACAACTCGGTCGGCGTCGGCACTTACGACGAGGCGCTGCAGTTCATCGCCGCGTGGAGCGGCTTCGCCGGACGCAACAGCGAAGTGTTCTCGCTCGTCGGCCGGGTCGAGGACATCGATCGCGCCAAGGCGAAGCGCAAGACCGCGGTCGTCATGGGCCTGCAAAACGCCGACCAGTTCCGCACGCCCTCCGACGTCAAGGATTTCTACGATCTCGGCCTGCGCTGCGCGCAGCTCACCTACAACACGCAGAACCTGATCGGCAGCGGCTCGACCGAACGTGTCGACGGTGGCGTCACCGATTACGGCATCAAGATCATCGAGGCGATGAATGACGCTGGCATGCTGATCGACGTTTCGCATTCGGGCGACCGCACGACGCTCGACGCGATCGAAATTTCCCCGCGGCCAATCGCGATCACGCATTCGAACTGCCGCGCGCTCAACAACCATCCACGCCTGAAGACCGACGAGGCGATTAAGAGGCTCGCGGCGAAAGGCGGCGTGATGGGCATCACCGGCGTGCGCAACTTCGTCAAGGACAAAGAGCCGACGACGATCGAAGACATCGTCGACCACATCGACCATGTCGTGAAACTCGTCGGCATCGAGCACGTCGGCATCGGCTCGGACTCCGACCTGATGGGCTACGACCACATGCCCAAAGACCAGTACGAAAAGCTCAAGGCCGCATACAAGGCGAGCTATTCATTCCGCAGCCGCATCGACACCGACGGTTTTGATCATCCGCAAAAGGTCTACGACCTCACCGAAGCATTGCTGCGGCGCGGCTATGGCGAAGCGAATATCCAGGCCGTGCTCGGTGGCAATTTTCGTCGCCTGCTCGGTGCCACCTGGAAGGAACCGAAACGCACACCGCCCCCTTCCGAGAAAAAACCCGAGGAGAAGAAATCATGACCCCGATGTCCACGCATCGTCGCTGCAAGCGCACGCCGTTGCCGCTTGCGATCACGTTCGCAATCGTCGCCGCGTCGACCGCGCATGCGGAGGACCCGGAGGCCGCATCGAAGAGCAATCAGCTCGGCACGATCGTCGTCACCGCGGAAAAGCGCAGCGAGGACGTGAAGACCGTACCGATGTCGATCAGCGTGATCGACGAAAGCCAACTCGACGGTCAACACACGACCCAGCTTGCCGACCTCGTCGGCTACGTGCCGGGCCTGACCCTCATCAACACGGGCGGCGCGCCGGGCCAAGCCTCGCTCGCCTTGCGCGGCATCGCGCCGCCGGCCGGCACGGGCGCGGCGGTGGCGACCTACATCGACGAGACACCGTTCGGCACGAGCGGTCTGTACGGCCGCGGCTCCAGCGAAATGCTCGATCTTCTGCCCTACGATTTCCAGAGCATGGAAGTGCTGCGCGGTCCGCAGGGCACGCTGTACGGTGCCAATGCATTCGGCGGCGTCGTGCGCTATGTCAGCAAGCAGCCCGATCTCGACGCGACTTCGTTCCGCGTCGGCGCCGACACCTTTGCGCAATCGAATGGAGACGGCCTGGGCGTCGGCGGTCACGCCTCCGCCAGCTTGCCGCTCATCACCGACCGGCTCGCGCTTTCCGTCAGCGTTGCGCAGCAGAATTCGCCGGGCTTCACCGACAACGTGCGCTCCGGCGAAAAGGGCCAGGACGCATTCTGGCAACGCGCGGCGCACGCGATATTGTTGTGGAAGGCGAGCGACGACGTTTCCGTCAAGTTCTCGGTGTTCGACTCCCGAAGCAACGCCGACTCGAGCCAGTACACCGCGCTCGATCCGACCACGCTGAGACCGGTCTATGGCAATCTCAAGAACGACAACTACGTACCCGAGTCGTACAAAGCGAGCGACCACTATTTCAATGGCACGCTGAACTGGGACGTCGGCTTCGCCGATTTCGTCTCCTCGACGAGCTACGCGCAGACGGACCATCGCACGATCGTCGACGCGAGTGACGTCTACGGCGTGATCTTCCCGCTGCTCGGCCTGCCCGGACCGGGCATATCGGCCGTCGACTATCGCATCAAGTTGCACAAGACGACGCAGGAATTCCGCCTCGTCTCCAAGCCGGACGATCATCTCGAATGGCTGCTCGGCGCGTTCTGGACACGCGAGAGCGCCAGGCAGGACCAAGTCGCAAGCGCACAGTTTCTCGACCTCAGCCCGATTCCCGGCCTCAATCCCCTCGAAGTGGTCGCGATGCCTTCGACCTACAAGGAATACGCCGGCTTCGGCGATCTGACGTACAAGTTCACGAGCGCGTTCGACATCAGCGCCGGCGTGCGCTGGGCGCACAACGCGCAGACCTTCACGCCGACCGTGGGCGGCGCGCTCGGCGGTGTCAATTACGAAGCGGAGGATTCGTCGGAGAGCGTGTTCACGTATTCAGTCAGTCCGCGACTGCATTTGAGCGCCGATTCGATGCTGTACCTGCGCGTAGCCAGCGGCTATGCGCCGGGCGGCCCGAACATCGTGCCCGCATTGCCGGGCGTGGACATACCGACGTACGTCAACTCCTCCAAGCTCACCAACTACGAGTTCGGCATCAAGAGCATGCTCGACGACCATCGCCTCTCGCTCGATGCGGCGCTGTACGACATCGAGTGGCAGAAGATGCAGATCACCGAACAGGTGGGCAGCCTCGGCTTTCTCGCCAATGCTGGCTCGGCGCGCAGCCGCGGCATCGAATTCTCGGCGCTGTACATGCCGATTCCGGGGCTGCGCCTCGGCTTCAACGGCGCCTACACCGACGCCGTGCTGACCGAGGATGCGGCGAGCTTGCACGGTCTCAACGGCGACCGCTTGCCGAACGTGCCGAAATGGACCAGCTCGGCGATCGCCGACTACAGCTTCCCGCTCTCCGGCGGCTGGAACGCGCGCGTCGGCGGCGGCCTGCGCTACGTCGGCGCGACGCAAAACGGATTCGTACACAACCCGACCACGCTGCCGCAGCAGGGCTATACGGCACTGGACCTCAATGCCGATGTATCCAACGACCGCTGGACGCTGCGCTTCTTCGCCAAGAACGTGACCGACAAGCGTGTCTACACCAACCTCAACTTGTTGGCGAACGCGGCCACCGGCGAGGCCTTGAAGGTGAACGCCGTGCCACTCGCGCCGCGCACGGTCGGCGTCGGCTTCGACCTGAAATTCTGAGTCTGCGCATGAACGCCATCTTGCGTAAAGCAACGGTCGACGCCCTGCCGCAACCCTACCTGTTGTTCCTCGGCGACACGACCGAACCGGGTTATGCGAAGACCGCGTTCGGCCTGCGCGACTGGGCCGGCGATCGCTGCGTCGGCGAATGGTCGTGCGGTGCGACGGTGACGACGGGCCTGTCGTTCCTGTCACCGCGAGAGGCCCGCGCGCGTGGCGCACGCGGGCTGGTGATCGGCGTAGCCAACGTCGGCGGTACGATCCACGAAAGCTGGATCGGATCGCTCGTCGAAGCGATCGAAGCTGGGCTCGACATCGTCAGCGGCATGCACACGCGCCTCGCCGACTCGCCGCAGCTCAAGGTCGCGGCGACGCGCCACGGGCGCCGCCTGATCGACGTACGCACGCCGCCGCCGAACATTCCGATCGCGAGCGGACGCAAACGCAGCGGCAAGCGTCTGCTCACGGTCGGCACCGACTGCGCGCTCGGAAAAAAATACACCGCGCTCGCACTCGCGCGCGCGTTTGCCGAACGCGGCATCGACACCGACTTCCGCGCGACCGGGCAGACCGGCATCCTCATCGCCGGCAGCGGCATGCCGATGGACGCGGTCGTTTCCGACTTCGAAGCCGGCGCTGCCGAGATCCTCAGCCCCGCTGCCGATGCGCGTCACTGGGATGTGATCGAAGGACAAGGCTCGCTGTTCCATCCGGCCTACGCCGCGGTGTCGCTCGGCTTACTGCACGGCAGCCAGCCCGACGTGTTCATCGTCTGCCACGAACCAGGGCGCACGCACGTACTCGGCAATCCGGGCTATCTGCTGCCGTCGATCGAAGAGGTGATCGATTTGACCGTAAGGCTCGGCCGGCGCACGAATCCCGCGATCCGCTGCGGCGGCGTCAGCCTCAACACTGCGCACTTCGACGAACCCGCCGCGCGCGAGCTGCTCGCAGCACAGAGCGCGGCGCTCGGTCTGCCGGTGGCCGATCCGATGCGCGGAGGTACCGAGTTCGCGCGACTCGTCGACGCCTGCCTGAGTTGAGCAAGCGCGCATGACATTCAAGACAAACGCATTTTCCCACAATGGACTACTGACCTGGCGCGGCAGCGCAGTTCAGCTGTCCCGCGTCCAGACAACGGGAGTGAAAATGAAAACGAACAAGCTGATCGTAGCCGCCCTGCTTTCGCTGGCGGCGTTCATGGCAGGCGCGCAAGCGCCGACGCCGGCAACGCCACCGACGACAGCGACTGAAGTTGCGCCTGCCGCATCGCCCGGCGAGCACGCGCTGACCGCTGCCGACATCGATGCCTGGCTCGACGGTTACATGCCGTATGCGCTGGCCACCGGCGACATCGCCGGCGCCGTCGTCGCCGTGGTCAAGGACGGCGAGATCGTCAGCGAACGCGGCTTCGGCTACGCCGACGTCGCGACGAAGAAACCGATCGATCCGAAGCTCACTCTGTTCCGGCCCGGCTCGGTGTCGAAGCTGTTCACCTGGACTGCGGTAATGCAACTCGTCGAGCAGGGCAAGATCGACCTCGACGCCGACGTCAACAAGTACCTTCCCGGCGACTTCCAGATTCCGCCGCGCGACGGCAAGCCGATCACGATGCGCAACATCATGACGCATACGGCCGGCTTCGAAGAGCAGATCAAGAACATCATCACCGAGGATCCGGACAGCCCGGACTACGTCACGCTGCTCAAGCGCTGGACCCCGACGCGCGTGTTCGACGCGGGCACCACGCCGGCCTACTCGAACTACGCGACCTCGGTCGCCGGCTATGTCATCGAACGCGTCTCCGGTGAGTCGTTCTACGACTACATCGACAAGCACATCTTCGCGCCGCTGGACATGCCTCACTCGACCTTCCGCCAGCCGCTGCCGAAGGATCTCGTGCCGCTGATGGCGACGGGCTACACCTCGGCATCGGTGCCGGCGAAGAAGTTCGAAATAGTTGGCCCCGCCCCAGCCGGTTCGCTGGCCTCGCCCGCGGAGGAGATGGCGCATTTCATGCTCGCCCATTTGCAGAACGGTGAGTACAAGGGCAAACGCATCCTCAAGGAGGAAACGGCGAAGCTCATGCACGACAGTCCGCTGACGCTGCTACCGTCGCTCAACCGCATGGAGCTCGGCTTCTTCGAGACCAACATCAACGGCCGCGAAGTCATCGCGCACCTTGGCGACACCGATTACTTCCACACCTCGTTGCACCTTTTCCTCAAGGAAAACACCGGTTTCTACGTGTCGTTCAACAGCGCCGGCAAGGAAGGCGCCGCGCATCATCTGCGTATCGCGCTGTTCAACGATTTCGCCGACCGCTACTTCCCCGGCCCGCGCACGACCACCCATGTCGACGAGGCGGCCGCAAAGCAACACGCGCAGATGTTGACCGGCAATTGGCTCGGCTCGCGCGGCGCGTTCACGAATTTCTTCTCGGTCATCGGCCTGATCGGGCAAACCAAAGTCGCGGTCGACGACAAAGGCGGCCTGCTGATTCCGGATGTGAAAGGTCTGGATGGCAAGCCGGTCAAATGGGTCGAAATCTCGCCGTTCGTCTGGCAGGACGTGAATAGCCACGATCAGCTCGCCGCAAAAGTCGTCGACGGCAAGGTCACCCGCTTCAGCTATGGCCTCGCCGGTCCGTTCGAAGTCTGGCTGCGCCCCGATGCCGCACACGACGGCGCCTGGCTGACGCCGGCGTTCTACGCGAGCCTCGCCGTGCTGCTGCTGACCGTGCTGGCCTGGCCGATCGCCGCGATCGTGCGCCGCAGGTATCGCGCGCGCCTCGACCTCGCACCCGTGGCGCTGAGCGCGTACCGCGCGGGCAAAATCGGCGCGCTGCTGATGCTGCTCGCGTTCGGCGCGTGGATCGCGACGATCATGACCATGTTCTCCGACCTCAACAACACCAGCGCGAAGTTCGACCCAGTCCTGCGCTTCGATCAGATCTTCGGCTTCCTCGCCTTCCTCGGCGGCTTCGCGCTGATCTTGTGGAATCTGTGGACGGTGTGGAGCGGCGGCGGCCGGCGCTGGCCGGCGAAGCTGTGGAGCGTTGTGCTCGCACTCTCGGCCTGCGTCGTGCTCTGGGTCGCGTTCGCGTTCCACCTGATCGGTTGGGGAGTGAACTACTGATGCCGGCTTTGGCACTCACGGTTTCGGTCGAAAAACTCCGATTCGCCGAACCGTTCCGCATCTCCGGCTATGTATTCGAAACGCAGGACGCCGTCGTCGTCACGCTCGACGACGGCGCACATCGCGGCCGTGGTGAGGCCTCCGGTGTGTACTACCTCGGCGACGATGCGGCGAAGATGGTGGCCGCGATCGAAGGCGTGCGTTCCGCGATCGAGGCCGGAATCAACCGCACGGCGTTGCAGCAACTATTGCCCCCGGGTGGCGCACGCAATGCCGTCGACTGCGCGCTATGGGAATTTGAGGCACGGCGCGCGGGATGCGAAGTGTGGCAACTCGCCGGCCTGGCCTCGGTGCAGCCGCTCGTGACGACGTTCACGCTCGGCGCCGACGCGCCCGAGGCCATGGCTGCCGGCGCACGCAAGTACGCGCAGGCACGTGCGCTGAAGGTGAAATTGACCGGCGAACTCGAACTCGACATCGCACGCGTGCACGCCGTGCGCGCGGCACGACCCGAGGTCTGGCTCGGCGTCGATGCAAATCAGGGCTATGCGATCGATACGCTCGACAAGTTGATACCCGCGCTGGTCGATGCAAAGGTGTCGTTGCTCGAACAGCCGTTGAAGCGCGGGAAAGAGGCCGACCTCGATGGCTTCGCTTCGCCGATCGCGATCGCCGCGGACGAAAGCGCGCTGAGCCTCGCCGACATACCGAACCTCGTCGGCCGCTTCAACGTCGTCAACATCAAGCTCGACAAATGCGGCGGCCTCACCGAGGCGCTTGCGATCGCGCGCGAGGCGCGGCAGCACGGCCTCGGCGTGATGGTTGGCAACATGGTCGGCACGAGCTGGGCGATGGCGCCGGCGTTCGTCGTCGGCCAGCTCTGCGACATCGTCGACCTCGACGGGCCGATCTTTCTCGCCCACGATCGCACGCCTGCGATCCGCTACCACGAAGGTCTCATCTGGTGCGGGGACGACGTGTGGGGCTCGCGCAAAGCGGCGGCGACGTGAGCGCACTGCAAAACGGCGGCGCGACGACGAATCAGTCGAACTGGTTCGGCCAGCCACGCGGGTTGACGATCCTGTTTCTGACCGAGATGTGGGAGATTTTCTCCTACTACGGCATGCGCGCACTGCTGGTTTACTACATGACCAAACAGCTAGCCTTCGCGCAGGAAAAATCCTCGCTCATCTACGGCGCGTATACGTCGATGGCGTTCTTTACGCCCATCCTCGGCGGCATCCTCTGCGACCGCTGGCTCGGCAAGCGCCGCTCGGTCATCATCGGCGGCGCGACGATGGCCGTGGGGCATTTCATGATGGCGTTCGAGCCGCTGTTCTATCCGGCGCTGGCGACGATTGCGCTCGGCAACGGCCTGTTCATGCCGAGCCTGCCGAGCCAGATCAACGACCTCTACCAACCCGATGATCCGCGTCGCGGCTGGGCCTACAACGTCTATTACGTCGGCATCAACATCGGCGGCTTTCTCGCGCCGCTCGTATGCGGCACGCTCGGCGAGTTCTACGGCTGGCACGTCGGCTTCGGCGCGGCCGGCGTCGGCATGCTGCTCGGTTTGCTCGTGTACCTGCTCGGCGGCAAACACCTGCCAGAGCGGCAGCCCGCCCCGCGCGAACCCGGCAACGCGCAGCCGCTGCGCAACGGCAAGCAGACCTTCCTGCTGCTGCTCGGCGTCGGCCTCGCGGTGACGGTGTTCCGCGGCGCCTACGAGCAGATCGGCAATACGGTGCCGCTGTGGTCGGATGCCGGCGTCGACCGTGCGTTCGGTTCGATGATGATCCCGATGACCTGGTTCCAGTCGCTCGATCCGCTGTTCGTGTTTCTGATGACGCCGCCGTTGCTCGCCCTCTGGCAACGCCGCGCGCAACGCGGCAAGGTTTCCTCGTCGATGCGCAAGATGGCGGCTGGCGCGTTGCTCGTCGCAACCTCCTACCTGCTGCTCGCGCTCGCGGCGCGCTTCGCTGGCGATGGCCGCGCGCACTGGCTGTGGCTGCTCGCGTATTCGGCCGTGTTCACGCTCGGCGAGCTGTACGTGCTGCCGACCGGGCTTGGGCTGTTCGCACGTCTTGCGCCGCCCACGCTCGGCGCGACCACGGTCGGCGCCTGGTACCTTTGCATCTTCCCTGGCAGCCTCGCAGCCGGCTTCGTCGGCACGCTGTGGAGCCATACCAGCCACGCGCTGTACTTCGTGCTGCTTGCGGTCCTCGCCGGCATCGCCGCTTTGCTGTTCCTCACGCTCGATACGAACACACGCCGCATCGAGGACGCGCGTGCCGCTGAGATCGCCGCGGCCGCCCTGCATCGCACGGAAGTGACTGCCTGATGCGCGGCGCCAGCACCACCAGCTCTTGGTTCCAACGCTACCTGCTGCCCGGCTTCGCCTTCAAGGCCGTGATCATCGGCGGCGGCTACGCCACCGGACGCGAACTCGCCGAATTTTTCCTGCCGGCCGGCCCCTGGGGCGGACTCGCCGCGATGGTGTTCGCGATGCTCGTATGGAGCCTGGTCTGCATTGCCACGTTCCTGTTCGCCCGTGCATACGGCGCGCGCGACTATTTGAGTTTCTTCCGCGCGTTGCTCGGCCGCGGTTGGGTCGTCTTCGAGGCAGCCTATCTGATCTTCGTCGTGCTGATCCTCGCCGTGTTCGGCGCCGCGGCGGGCGAAATCGGCGCGGCGCTGACCGGGCTGCCGCACCTGATCGGCACACTAGCCCTGCTCGTCGCGATCGCAGGCTTTGCGATGTTCGGCAACGCCTCGGTCGAGCGCCTGTTCAAATACGTGTCGTTCCTGCTTTACGGCGTCTACTTCCTGTTCGTGATCCTCGCGTTCACGCGCTTCGGCGATCGCATCGCGGCCGGTTTCGCGAGCAATGCGCCGGCAACAGCTAACTGGGCGCTCGGCGGCATCACCTATGCCAGCTACAACATCATCGGTGCGGTCGTCATCCTGCCGGTGCTGCGTCATCTGCGCAGTGATCGCGATGCCGTCGTTGCCGGCGCGATTGCCGGCCCGCTCGCGATCCTGCCGGCGATTCTGTTCTTCACCTGCATGATCGCGTTCTATCCGGCGATCGGCGAACAGACACTGCCTTCGGATTTTCTTCTGCGTCAGATGAACCTGCCGCTGTTTCATCTGCTGTTCCAATTCATGATCTTCGCCGCGCTGCTCGAAAGCGGCACCGGCGCCGTGCATGCGGTCAACGAACGCATCGCAAAGACCTGGCTGGCCGCGCGCGGTACGGCGCTGTCGGCAGGTGCGCGTCTGCTCATCGCCCTCATCTTGCTCACGATCTGCATGCTGCTCGCCGATCGCATCGGTCTCGTCGCACTGATCGCCAAAGGCTATCGGCTGCTTGCCGTCCTTTTTCTTCTCGTCTACGTCGTACCTCTGCTGACCGTCGGTGTGGCGCGTCTGCGTCGCCGTCCCACCATTGCCCAGGAGATTCCATGAAACGTTCGCTGCCGCTCGCGTTGCTGATGGCCTGCCCCGTGTTCGCCGCCGCCGCACCACCCGACGGATTCGAACAGCGCGTCGAATCGCTGCGTAAGGAGATCGGCGTGCCCGGCATGTCGATCTCCATCGTCGAAGGCGGCAAGGTCGTGTTCGCGCAAGGTTTCGGCGTGCGCAAACTCGGCTCGCCCGAGAAGGTCGACGCCGATACCTTGTTCGATACCGGCTCGACCGGCAAGGCGATGACCGTGGCCGATCTCGCCATCCTTGTCGACGCGGGAAAAATCGGCTGGGACGACAAGGTCGTCGATCGCCTGCCCGGTTTCCAGATGTACGATGCGTGGGTGACGCGCGAGATGACGATCCGCGACCTGCTCGTGCATCGCAGCGGCCTCGGTCTCGGCGCGGGCGATCTGATGTTCGTGCCGCGCACCAATCTGTCGCGCGCCGAATCGGTCAAGCGCCTGCGCTACATCAAGCCAGCGACGAGTTTCCGCAGCGGCTTCGCTTACGACAACGTGCTCTACATGGTCGCCGGTCAGCTCATCGAAGCGGTCACCGGTGAGACCTGGGAACACTTCACCGTCGAACATCTGTTCAAGCCGGCAGGCATGCTGCACGCCGTGGCGGACTCCGAATCGCACTTCGCCGATCCGAACCGCGCATGGCCGCATGCGCGCATGAACGGCGGTCTGCGCGGCGTGGGCGATCAGCAAGTGCTCGACGAACGCGACGAACTCGGCCGCAACGCCGCGCCAGCCGGCGGACTGTCGATCAGCGCGAACGATCTCTCGCGCTGGCTGCGCATCCAGCTCGCCGGCGGCAAACTCGTCGACAGCGACGCGCACCTGTTCAGCGAAGCGGCGCAGAGAGAAATGTGGAAACCGATGGTGCTGCAGCCGATCGCACCGCGCCCCGAATCGCTCAAGGCCACGCAACCGCTGTTCGACACCTACGCACTCGGTTGGGACGTGCGCGACTATCGCGGCACGAAGATCATCTGGCACGGCGGCGCGGTGTTCGGCGAGCTGACCGCGGTCGTGCTCGTACCGGACAAGAAGGTCGGCTTCTCGATCACGATCAACAGTGAAGACGGCGAGATCATCAGCGGCCTGATGTTCGAGCTACTTGATCATTACCTTGGTGCGCCGTCCAGCGACTGGCCGGCCAAGTTCCGCGATTTCAAGAAGCAGCGCATCGCCGAGGGACTCAAAGCCTACCAGACCAAGGCAGCGACGCCGGCGAAGGTCGGCCCGTCGCTGGCGCTCGCGCGCTACGCCGGTACGTACAACGATCCGTGGTACGGCAACATCGACGTCGGCGTCGCCAAGGGCAGGCTGACGATCGATTTCAAATCGACGCCGCGCATGGGCGGCGCGCTCGAGCATTGGCAATACGACAGCTTCGTCACGCGCTTCGATGACAAGACGATCGAGCCGGCCTATGTCACCTTCGCGATCAACGCCGACGGCAAGGTCGAGCGCGTGACGATGAAACCGGTATCGCCGCTGGCCGATTTCAGTTATGACTATCAGGATCTGATGTTCACTCCGGTCGAGGCCAAAAAATGATTTTCGCTCCGTTGCGCTTCACGTTTCCGCTTGCGCTCACCGCCGCCGTCATCACAGCGCTTGCCGCCACGCCGGCTTCAGCGGCCGGCGACAATGTCGAGGCGCGCGTCGCGCACGTGCTCGCGACGACGCCGCTGATCGACGGCCACAACGATCTGCCCTGGGAAATCCGCACGCGCTTCAATGGTGACGTGGCAAAGATCGATCTCGCCGCGGACACGTCGAAGCTTCCCGCGCCGGCCGGCGAGGCGACGCTGATGACCGACATCCCGCGCCTGCGCGCCGGCCACGTCGGTGGCCAGTTCTGGTCGGTGTGGATTCCGGTGTCGGTCAAAGGGCCCGAGGCCGTGCAGGTCACGCTCGAGCAGATCGATCTGGTCAAGCGAATGACGGCGCGCTGGCCGCGTGATTTCGCCATGGCCTACACCGCCGCCGACATCCGCCGCATCCACAAGGAAGGCAAGATCGCCTCGCTGATCGGCGTCGAGGGCGGCCACCAGATCAACAATTCGCTCGCCATGCTGCGCGAGTACTACGACGCCGGCGTGCGTTACATGACGCTCACCCACTCGTCGAACACGGACTGGGGCGACTCGGCCACCGATGCGCCCGCGCACCATGGCCTCACACCGTTCGGCAAGGAAGTCGTGCGCGAGATGAATCGCCTCGGCATGCTCGTCGATCTTTCGCATGTTTCCGAGGAGACGATGCGCGCGGCGCTCGATGTGTCGCTGGCGCCGGTGATTTTCTCGCACTCCTCAGCGCGCGCGCTCGACGACCATCCGCGCAACGTTTCCGACGACGTACTGCGCCGCGTCGCCAAGAACGGCGGCGTGGTCATGGTGAACTTCGCGTTGTCGTACATTTCCGAGGCGCATCGGCACTGGGAGGCCGATCGCGGGGCCGAACAGATGCGCTACAACGCTCCGCCGTTCGGCGGTCTGTATATCGGCGATCCCGAACGCGCGAAGGCCGCGCTGGCCGAGTGGGACAAGGCGCATCCGGAGCCGAAGGTTACGCTCGCCGAAGTCGCCGATCACATCGAACACGTCGTCAAGATCGCCGGCGCCGATCACGTCGGCATCGGCTCGGATTTCGATGGCATGCCATCGGTGCCGCAGGGCCTCGAGGATGTCGGCAAATATCCGGCCCTGCTCGCCGAACTCGCGCACCGCGGCTGGAGCGATGCCGACCTCGGCAAACTCGCGGGCGGCAATTTGCTGCGCGCGATGGCCCAGGCCGAAGCGGTCGCGGCGAAGCTGCGCGCCGAGCGCGCGCCGTCGGCGGCCACGCTCGAACAACTCGACCGGCCGCCAGCGAAGTCCGCGCGCTAGCTCAGCGTTTTTCTGCGAGAGGGGAAGTGCGCCGCGGCGAATGCAGCCGCCGCGCAGGCGCAATCGCCGCGCTCAGCGCGGCGCGTAGGCGCGCAGGAAGAAATCGACCGTGGCGTTGAGGTGCTCGTCGATCTCGCGCGCGGTCGGCGGCTCGCCGCAGCCGAACTCCATGCGCGCATAGCATTCGCCCTTGAGCAGACAATAGAACTGCGTCGCGGCGCGATGCATGTCAGGGACGTCGAGCTTACCGACCTCGACTTCCGCGCGCAGGAACGACTCCAGCCCTTCCTGCACCTTGAGCGGGCCCGCCTGCCAGAACCGGTCGGCCAGCTTCGGTGCGGTGCGTGCATTGGCAATGATGGTGCGATGGATCGCGATCGCGTCCTCGCTCGTGATGAGATCGAAGAACGCGCGCGCGATGGCAAGCAATTGCTTGCGCAACGGTCCCTTGAGATCGGGACGGAACAGCTCTTCCGGCATCAGCGTGTCGCACTTGCTGCGCACGGCCTCGGCGAACAGCGTTTCCTTGTCGCGGTAGTGACTATAGACCGTGAGCTTGGATACGCCCGCCTTGTTGGCGATCGCATCCATGCTGGTGCCCTCGAAGCCCTGCTTGACGAAAAGCTGCTTGGCCGCCTCGAGGATCGCGGCGCGCTTTTCCATATCTTTCGGGCGGCCGGGGCCGACGGATTTGGTAACGGCTAATACGGACATGACATCGACATTGTTCGAGCTCGCTGGGGTGATGTCCAGATCTGCGGCGCTTTTGGCACATTAAATACTGGACAGTTCAGTTTATTAATTGTAGGATAGCACAAAATCCGTTGTAAGAAACAAAAAACCGCTCGATTTTCCGCAACTTAACTTTTGCGCGATTCGTCCGGATTCGCAATCTGCCCCGCAGCAATGTCATTCACCAGCCAGTACGGAATTTGACGCCATGTCCGACGCTTTCCTTGTCAGCGCCTCCCTTCGAACTGCCGCTCGCGGCGCCGGCGCGGCTTTCACCCTGATCGGCGCCCTCATCCTCGCCGGTTGCGGCAGCCACGCGGCGGTTCCCGCGCCCCCGCGCAGCGCTATCGTTGCACATCCACAGCTCGCCGATACGATCAACGCCGAGGTCTATTCCGGCGACGTGCGCGCGCGCTTCGAGAGCCAGCTCGGCTTCCGCGTCAACGGCAAGATCAAGACGCGCAAACTCGATGTCGGCAACCATGTCGAGGCGGGACAGGTGATCGCCGAGCTCGATCCCGCCGATCTGCAATTGCAAGCCGGCAGCGCCAGCGCGAACCTAGCAGCGGCCAAGGCCAACCGCGATCTCGCCCAGGCCGACTACGACCGTTATCGCAAGCTGCTCGACAAGAACTACGTCAGCCAGACCCAGGTCGATGCGCAGGCCAATGCGCTCAAAGCCGCGCAGGCGCAGGTGCAACAGGCGCAGGCCGCGCTCGCGGTCGCCGCCAACCAGACCGAATACACGAGCCTGCGCGCCGACCACGCCGGCGTGATCACCGCGCTCAACGCCGAGGCCGGCCAGGTCGTCGCTGCGGGCCAAAGCATTGCCACGCTCGCCCGGGACGGCGCCGTCGAAGTGGAAATCGCCGTGCCCGAGAACCGCATCGGCGCGTACAAAGTCGGCACGCCGTTTGCGATCGAATCCTGGGCCGACGCAGGCAAGCAGCTCGGCGGCCACCTGCGCGAAATCGGCGCGGAGGCCGATCGGGTCACGCGCACCTATCGCGTACGCGTCAGCTTCGACGATCCCAGTGCCGCGCCGCGTCTCGGCCAGACCGCACGCGTCTACTTCGCCGACGGCGCCAATGCCGGGCAGATCCTGATTCCGCTGTCCGCGCTGCATGAACTCGGCGGCAAGCCCGCTGTGTGGATCGTCGATGCGAAGACGCGCCAGGTGAAGCTCGCGCCGGTCAACATCGCCGCCTACCGCGAGCAGGGCGTGACCTTGTCCGCGGGCACCGGCACGCAGGACTGGATCGTCACCGCCGGCGTGCACAAACTGCGCGAAGGCGACACGATCGCGCCGGTCGATGCGCTCAATCGCCCGCTTGCGCTGTGAAGGGGACGCGCCATGCTGGTTTCGGCCCTGGCTGCCTTCATCCATCATCTCGCGGCGTTCGCGATCGCGGCAGCACTGGTCGTCGAACTCGTCACGCTGCGCGGTGAGCTGACCGTCGAACGCGCGCGCCGCCTGGTCAACGTGGACGCGGCCTACGGCATCGCCGCGGTGACGATCATCGTTGTCGGCATCGCGCGCGTGGTCTGGTTCGAGAAAGGCGCCGGCTACTACCTGCATGATGCGCCCTTCGTCGCCAAGATGATCCTGTTCGCCGCGATCGGCCTGCTTTCGATCCGCCCCACCATCACCTTCCTGTCGTGGCGTAGCGCGCTCGCGCAAAACCGCGTGCCCGCGCTTGCGGCGGATGCGCAGCGCCGGCTGCGCTCGATCGTGCATCTCGAACTCGTCCTGCTTGTGCTCGTGATCCTGTGTGCCGCGCTGATGGCCAAGGGCGTCGGCTTCTTCGGAGGATAAAAATGATTCGTGATTCCGCAACCCCGGTCGCGGGGGCTTCGGGCGGCGTGCGTCTGCTGCTGCGCCTCGAGGGACTCGCCGTATTCCTTGTCGCACTCGCCCTGTACCGCCAGACCGAGTACGGCTGGGGCCTGTTCGCACTATGCTTCCTCGCCCCCGATCTGTCCTTCCTCGGCTATCTCGCCGGCGACCGTGTCGGCGCCATCGCCTACAACACGGCGCATTCGTATCTCGGCGCCGTCATCGCCCTCAGCGCGAGTGCCTACCTCGCTGCGCCGCCTTTGTTCGCCGCCGGCCTGATCTGGTGCGCGCACATCGGCTTCGACCGCGCGCTCGGCTACGGACTCAAGTACGCCGCCGGCTTCGGCCACACCCATCTCGGCCGCATCGGCCGTCGCGCCGGAACTACTTCGTCGCCCACCACGGACGCCGCTACATGAATCGCTTTAATCTTTCCGAATGGTCGCTGCGCAACCAGCCGCTGTTGCGCTACTTCATCGTCCTGCTCGCCGCGCTCGGCATCTGGTCGTACATGGGCCTGGGTCAGTCCGAGGATCCGCCGTTCACCTTCAAGGTCATGGTCGTGCAGACGCAGTGGCCGGGCGCGACCGCGGCCGAGGTTACCGAGCAGGTCACCGAGAAAATCGAGAAGAAGCTGCAGGAGCTGCCGCAGGTCGATTATCTGCGCAGTTACTCACGCCCGGGCGAGTCGATGGTCTTCGTGGTGATGAAGGATTCGTTGCCCGCGGACACGGTGCCCGATTTCTTCTACCAGGTACGCAAGAAGATCGGTGACATCCGCTACACGCTGCCGCAGGGCGTGCTCGGCCCGTTCTTCAACGACGAGTTCGGCGACACCTTCGGCAACATCTATGCGCTCAGCGGCGAAGGCTATTCCGACGCGCAGCTGCGCGATTACGGTGAGCGCCTGAAGTTGGAATTGCTGCGCGTACCCGACGTGGCCAAGGTCCAGTTCGTCGGCCTGCAGGACGAGAAAGTCACGATTGAATTGTCCAACGCCAAGCTCGCCACGCTCGGGGTCACGTTCGACCAACTGCAGCAGACACTGGCCGCGCAGAACGCAATCACGCCCGCCGGCAGCTTCGAGACCGGCAGCGACCGCATCTATCTGCGTCCGAGCGGTGCATTCGATTCGGTCGATCAGATTCGCAATATTTCGATTCGCGCGAACGGCAATCTGTTCCGCCTCGGCGACATCGCCAACGTCACGCGTGGCTACGCCGACCCGGCGAATCCGCGCATGCGTTTCATGGGCAAGAATGCACTCGGCCTCGCCGTGTCGATGCGCGCCGGCGGCGACATCATCCATCTCGGCAAGAACCTCGACGAGACGATCGCGCGCTTGCAGCAGACGCTGCCGATCGGCCTCGAGCTCGGGCGCGTCACCGACCAGCCGCGCGCGGTCGCGCGTTCGGTCAGCGAGTTTGTCGATACGCTGGCCATCGCGGTCGTGATCGTGCTGCTCGTCAGCTTCTTCTCGCTCGGCCTGCGCACCGGCCTCGTCGTCGCGCTGTCGATCCCGCTCGTACTCGCGATGACTTTCGCGGCGATGAAGTATTTTGGCATCGACCTGCACAAAATCTCGCTCGGCGCGCTCGTGCTTGCGCTCGGCTTGCTCGTCGACGACGCGATCATCGCGGTCGAGATGATGGCGATCAAGATCGAGCAAGGCTACGACCGCATCCGCGCCGCGGCGTTCGCCTACACCTCGACCGCGTTCCCGATGCTGACCGGCACGCTGGTCACTGCGGCGGGCTTCCTGCCGATCGCAACGGCGAAGTCCGGCACCGGTGAATACACGCGCTCGATCTTCGAAGTCGTGACGATCGCGCTGCTGATCTCCTGGGTCGCGGCGGTGATGCTGATTCCGTATCTCGGCTACAAGCTGCTGCCGGAGCGCGACCAGGCGCCGCTGCCGGCGAACTCATGGCTGAACAAGCTGCCGCCGCGCCTGCGTCGCATCGTCACCGGCGAACATGCGCCGCATGCCGCCCACGATCCGTACGCGACGCCGTTCTACAAGACCTTCCGCGCGCTCGTCGACTGGTGTGTGAGCCGCCGCTGGCTGGTGATCGGTGCAACAGTTGGCGCATTCGTGTTGTCGATCGCCGGCTTCGGCCTCGTCCAGCAGCAGTTCTTTCCGGACTCCACCCGGCCCGAACTCATGGTCGACCTCAAGCTGACCGAAGGCGCCTCGCTCAACGCGACCCAGGAGCAGGTGAAGAAGCTCGAGGCGTGGCTGGCCAAGCGTCCGGAACTCGAAAACTACGTCAGTTTCGTCGGCAGCGGTGCACCGCGTTTCTACCTGCCGCTCGATCAGCAGTTGCCGCAGGCGAGCTTCGCCGAACTCGTGCTGCTGACGCGCTCGCCCGCCGATCGCGAAAAGATCCGCGCTGACCTGATCGAATTGTTCGACAAGGATTTCTCCGAACTGCGCGCGCGCGTCGTGCGCCTCGAGAATGGCCCACCGGTCGGCTACCCGGTGCAGTTCCGCGTCTCCGGCGCGGATATCGCGACGGTGCGCGGACTCGCGCGCAAGGTCGCCGACGTCATGCGCACGAATCCAACCCTGCGCAACGTCAACCTCGACTGGGAGGAGCCCTCCAAGGTGGTCAAGCTCGACATCGACCAGGAGCGCGCACGCGTGCTCGGCGTGTCCTCGCAGGACCTGGCCAACTTCCTGCAGAGCTCGTTGTCCGGCGTGCCGATCACCTACTATCGCGAGCGCGATCAGCTCATCGAAGTCGACCTGCGCGGTCCGACCGACGAGCGCGCGCGCCTTTCCTTGCTCGAAAGCCTCTCCGTGCCGACGCCGTCGGGCAAAAGCGTGCCGCTCAAGCAGATCGCGACCGTGTCGTACGGCTTCGAGGAAGGCATCATCTGGCGCCGCAACCGCCTGCCGACCGTGACGATCCGCGGCGACATCTACGGTGACACCACGGCGCCGACCGTGACCGCGCAGGTGCTGCCGCAGCTCGACACGATCAAGGCGTCGATGCCGGCCGGATATTTGCTCGAGGTCGGCGGCGCGGTCGAGGAATCGGCCAAGGGCCAGAACTCGGTCAATGCCGGCATGCCGCTGTTCCTCATCGTCGTGCTGACCGTGCTGATGATCCAGCTGCGCAGCTTCTCGCGCGTGCTGCTCGTGTTCCTCACCGCGCCGCTCGGTCTGATCGGCGTGACCTTGTTCCTCGTCGTGTTCCGCGTGCCGTTCGGCTTCGTCGCGATGCTCGGTACGATCGCGCTGATGGGTATGATCATGCGTAACTCGGTCATCCTCGTCGACCAGATCGAGCAAGACATCGCGGCAGGACACGAACGCTGGACTGCGATCGTCGATGCGACGGTGCGCCGCTTCCGCCCGATCGTGCTGACCGCGCTCGCCGCAATCCTGGCGATGATCCCGCTGTCGCGCAGCGCGTTCTACGGGCCGATGGCGGTCGCGATCATGGGTGGTCTGCTCGTCGCAACGGCACTGACCCTGCTGTTCCTGCCCGCGCTGTACGCCGCCTGGTTCCGCGTGCGACGCGGCGAGCCTGTCGCGCATCCTGCCAACGATGCCGGCGCCGGAGTGACCATGGCCAGCGCAGGCAGTCATTGAATTTCGTGATATGCGCCCAACCGTCTTGACGCAACAGTTACTGATCGGTAACATACGCGCCGTTACTGATCGGTAACATCGTTTCGGATCAGCGGCTTTGGGTTCGCGTCAGCGACGATGCCGGAACATGCACAAAGGTTTGAATGACTTCCGGCACTTAGGACGCCGCAGCGATCTGCGGCATCGTACGATTGCCGGCGTTCAATCCAGCACTTATGCTTTGATTCTTTTCAAAAAAGCCGGAAACCCATCATGTCACTCAACGTCGAACTCGCGCGCAACAACATGATCGAACAGCAGGTGCGCCCCTGGGACGTGCTCGACGAGCGCGTGCTCGGCGCGCTCAGCGCGGTGCGGCGCGAGGACTTCGTGCCCGAGGCGCTGCAGAGCCTCGCCTTCACCGACATGCAGCTGCCGCTTGGCCATGGCGAGGTCATGCTCAAGCCCGTGCTCGAAGGACGCCTGCTGCAGGCAGCGGCGCCTTTGAGGAGCGAGAGCGTCCTCGAGATCGGCACCGGATCTGGCTTCCTCACCGCTTGTCTCGCCCATCTCGGCGGCAATGTCACCAGCGTGGAATTGCGCGCCGATTTCGTCGAGGCAGCGCGCGCGCGCCTAAAGGCCACCGACGCGCGCAACGTACACATCGAGCATGCCGACGCGGTCAACGATTATGACCCGCGCCAGCAATTCGACGTGATGATTGTCACTGGCGCGGTCGCCGTGCTTCCGCCACGCTGGCGCGAGTGGATCAAGCCAGGCGGTCGCCTCGTCGCGATTGCCGGCATCTCGCCGGTGCAGCAGGCCATCCTGTACACGCGCGACGGGGCCGGCGAGTGGAGCAGCGAGCCGCTGTTCGAGACCGACCTGCCCTATCTCGCCCATGCGGCGCCCGCGCCGCAATTCACGCTTTGAAACACTGGACGCGGACATCCGATTCCCGAAGGAAATCCACAATGCAAAAAAATAAACTTGTCCACAATGCCGCGCGCGATCGCATCAAGCTTGGCGTGCTGGCCGCGGCGCTCGCGGTCGCGGTCCTGTCTTCGCCGCTGCGCGCCGAGGACCTGACCCAAATCTACACGCAGGCGCGCGAAGCCGACCCGACGCTCGCCGCCGCGGACGCGAACCGGCTCGCCACCAAGGAAGGCTCGCCGCAGGCGCGCGCCGCGCTGTTGCCGCAGATCAACGGCAGCTATGGTTATTCCCGCAGCGACACCGGCGGCAACAGCACCGCGCCGGAACTGGTTACTCAGAACGACGGCAGCTCGCAGTACGAAGTTCTCTCGAGCGGCAGCTACCTGCGCAATCGCTCGCGCCCTGCGGCGGTGCAACTGAACCAGGTGCTGTTCAACTGGGCCGACATCACGCGTCTGCGCGGTGCGAACGCGCTCTCCGAAGGCGCCGATTTCACCTACGACGCAGCCTCGCAGGATCTGCTCGTGCGCACCGCGACGGCCTACTTCAACGTGCTCACTGCCGAGGACCAGCTCACCTTCAGCCAAGCAAACGAGAAGTCGCTGCAGAAGCAGCTCGATCAAGCCGACGAGCGCTTCAAGGTCGGCCTCTCGGCGATCACCGACGTGCACGTCGCGCGCGCGCAGCACGACTCTGCCGTGGCCGGGGTCATCGTCGCGCAGAACAACGTCGAGACGCAGCGTGAAGCGCTCGTGCAGATCATCGGCAAGAGCTTCGGTGACCTGAAGAAGCTGCGCGACCCGGTCCCGCTCGACAAGCCGGTGCCGGCAGAGATGCAGGCCTGGGTCGACCTCGCCAGCAAGCAGAATCCGTCGCTCGCATCGGCGCAGAAATCGGTGGACTCGGCCGAATACGGCATCCAGACCGCGCGTTCCGGCCACTATCCGACGTTGAACGCGACGTTGCAGCGCCAAGTTACGCCGGGCTGGGGCAACTCGACTTATTTCGGCCCCAATGGCGCGAGCGAAGGCCCGCTGCACGGCAACAGCGTCACCGGCAACACCGCAATCGGCGTCACCCTGAGCATCCCGATCTTCTCCGGCGGCCTCATCTCCTCGCAGACGCGCCAAGCCGTCTATCAGCGCGACGCGGCGCAGGACCAGCTCGAAATCACCCGCCGCGGCGTTCTGGCGAACACACGTAACGCCTACCGTACGGTGATCTCCGGCATCAGCGAAGTCGAGGCAGCCAAGGCCGCCGTGGTTTCGGCGCAGAGCGCGGTCGACGCGACTCAGGCCGGTTTCGAAGTCGGCACCAAGACCATCCTCGACGTGCTCACCAGTCAGAGCCAGCTCGTCAGCGCGCAGAGCTCCTACTCGCAGGCACGCCACAATTTCGTGCTGAGTGGCCTGTTGCTCAAGCAGGCAGCCGGCTCGATCGCGGTGAAGGACCTCGACGCGGTCAACGCATTGCTGCAGTAACGATCGAACTCGCTGCCTCCGGCCCCGCCGGAGCTGGGTTGCGCAAGGGCACGGCAGACCGTGCCCTTATTTTTTCGCTGCTTCGTCGTCGAGCGCCTTCTCCACGATCGCCAGCGTGCGCAGCACGCTGCCCTGCTCGCGCTCGAATGCCTGTTGTGCGGCTTCGCCAACGCGCTTGCGCAAAGCTCCGTCGGCGAACAGGCGCGTGATCGCGGCGCCGAGCTCATCGCCGTCGAGCACCTGCAGCGAAGCGCCGGCCGCGGTAAGGCTCTGGTTGATCTCGGCGAAATTGAACATGTACGGGCCAATCACGATCGGCACGGCGAGCGCGGCCGCTTCGAGCACGTTGTGTCCGCCGATCGGCACGAGGCTGCCGCCGACGAAAGCGACGTCGGCCGCGGCGTAGTAGTTGAGCAGCTCGCCGAGCGTATCGACGACAAAGCATTGCGTATCGGATTTTGCCACGCCGTCCTCGCTGCGCGTGCGTGTGACGAAACCGAAACTGCGACAGGCCAATGCCACCGGCTTGAAGCGCTCCGGATGGCGCGGCACGAGCAGCATCAGTGCATCGGGAAAGCGGCGCAGCACCTCGGCATGGGCCTTGAGCACGGGCAGTTCCTCGCCGTCGTGCGTGCTTGCCGCGATCCACACCGGACGGCGCGCGCCCCAGGAGTCGCGCATCGCCGCGGCCTCTTCGAGCAGGTGCTTGGGCACGGTCATGTCGTATTTGAGGTTGCCGATCACGCCGAGATGCTCGGCCGGCGCACCGAGTTCGGCGAAGCGCGTTGCGTCGGTGGCCGACTGCGCGGCGATGTAACTGACACCGGCCAGCGCTCGTTTCACCAACGGACGGATCGGCGAGTAACCGCGCAGGCTTTTCTCCGACAGGCGCGCGTTGGCGATGATCAGCGGAATGCCGCGCGCCTCGCACTCGAAGAACAGGTTCGGCCAGATCTCGGTTTCCATGATCAGCGCGACGCGCGGACGAACGCGGTCGAGGAAGCGTGCGATCGAGGTCGGCAGGTCGTAAGGCAGATAGAGGTTGACTACGCGATCGCCATAGACGCGGCGCACGCGCTCGGAGCCGGTCGGCGTCACCGTCGTGATCACGAACTTCATATCCGCGTAACGCGCCATCAGTGCATCGATCAGCGGCAACGCGGCGTTGACCTCGCCCATCGACACGGCATGGATCCAGATGCTTTCCTTCAACTCGATCGTCGAATGACCGAAGCGCTCGCGCCAGCGGTCGAAGTATTCGCGGTAGCGCAGCCCGCGCACCGCGAGCCGGTACAGGATCGCCGGCGTCAGCAGGTACATGGTCAGGGTGTAGAGAAAGCGGCGTAGCGGCACGTGCGAAAGGCGGGATGAAGGATGGCGAAGTATAGCCGCGAGGCGGACGCAGCATGGATTCGGGCAGCGATGCTTCTCGTATACTCCGGGCGATGACGGCAGCGGAAAACCCACAACCCTCTCTGCGCTCCCCGCGCTACTGGCTCTCGTGGCTCGGCGTCGGCGTGATGAAGCTCGTCGCACTGCTGCCGTACCGCACGCTGCATCTGCTCGGCCGTGGGCTCGGCTTGCTGACCCGGCAACTGCCCGGCGCACGCCGCCGCATCGCGCAGCGCAACCTCGAAATCTGCTTTCCCGAGCTCTCCGTGGGCGAACGCGAGCGCCTGCTGCGCGCCACGCTCGCCGATCTCGGCATGATGCTGGTCGAGTTCGCCTTCGCCTGGATGGGCAGCGACCGCGCGCTCGCGCGTTTGCCGTGCGCGATCGAGGGGCTCGAACATCTCGAAGCCTGCCGTGCGCGGGGCCGCGGCGTACTCCTCGTCGGCGCACATTTCTCGCACCTGGAGCTGTGCGCACGCCTGGTCTCGCAACGCATCCGCATCGCCGGCATGTACCGCGTGATGGACAACCCCGTGTTCGAGCATGAAGTGCTGGGCGCGCGCCTGCATTACGCCGAGGCGATGTACACCAAGGACGAGCTGCTCGCGACGGTGAAGTACCTGCGCCGCGGCGGCACGCTCTGGTACGCGCCAGACCAGGACATGCGCGGCAAGGATTCGGTGTTCGTGCCGTTCTTCGGCATCGCTGCGGCGACAATCACAGCGACGCATCATCTCGCGCGCCTGTCCGGCGCCGCGGTGATTCCGTTCTTCCACCGCCGCCTGCCCGATGGCCGCGGCTACGCGCTGCGCCTCGAGGCACCGCTGAAGGATTTCCCGACCGCCGACGCTGTCGCCGACACCGCGCGCGTCAACGCGCAGATCGAGCGCATGGTGCGCGAGGCGCCGGCGCAATACCTCTGGGTGCACAAGCGTTTCAAGTCGCGCCCGCCGGGAGAGCCGCCGCTGTACTGATCCTCGCCCCGGCGGTTTTCCGTCTTGCAGATGATGTGAAAATTGTTTGATGATGCCTGTGCAAGCGGGCGCTGATCGTCCTGGGGTTTGGACTGCACGGGGCGCGACGGGAGACAGACGCGATGACGTTCTTGTGGATGTTGGTGGGCGCCGTGCTCGGCGGCTGGCTCAGCTGGATCGTGTTCGACGAGTCGGTCGGCGCGGTCGGCATGGCCTTCGGCATCGTTTGCGGGCTGTTGTTCGGCCGCCTCGCCAAACTCGGCAAGCGCGTCGGCGCACTCGAGGCGCAACTCAAGGCGCTGGTTTCGGCGCCTGTCGTGCAGCGGCCGGAGGCACCAGTCGTCGTGGCCACACCCTCGGCACAGGCGGCGCCGGTCGAAGCGGTCACACCGCCGTCCGCGGCCACGCCGGCACCCGCTGTTTTCGCCACGACCACCGCCATCGATCCCGGTACGACAACGATCGACTTGCGCGAACCCGTAACCGCGGTTGAAGCTCAGCCGCCGCCACGCATCCCGACTCCACCGCGCGCCGATCCGCCCGCGCTCGCATGGATCAAGCGCTGGCTGACCGAGGGCAATCCGCTGGTCAAGGTGGGCGTCGTCGTCGTGTTCTTCGGCGTCGCCTATTTGTTCAAGTACGCGGCCGACGCAGGCTGGCTGACCGTGCCGGTCGAGTTCCGCTTCCTCGGCGTCGCCGTCGCTGCGCTCGCCGCGCTCGCATTCGCCTGGCGCAAGCGCGAATCGCACCGTGCCTTCGCCCTGAGCCTGCAGGGCGGCGCGATCGGTGTGCTGATCCTGACCATCTTCGCCGCCTACCGGCTCTACGCTCTGCTGCCGCCGACGCTGACCTTCGCCCTGCTCGTCATCGTCGTCGCCGGCGCGGGACTGCTCGCGGTGCTGCAGGATTCGCTGGCGCTCGCCGTGCTTGCGATCGTCGGCGGCTTCCTCGCGCCGATCCTCGCCTCGAACAACAGCGGCAACCATGTCGCCCTGTTCTCGTACTACGCCGTGCTCAACGCGGCGATCTTCGGCATCGCCTGGATCAAGTCATGGCGCGCGCTCAATCTTGTCGGCTTCGTCTTCACCTTCGGTGTCGGCTCGGCCTGGGGCGCGCTCAAGTATCGGCCGGAATTGATCGCCTCGACCGAGCCATTCCTGCTGCTGTTCTTTGCGTTCTACCTGTTGATCCCGGTGCTGCACGCGCGCTTGCACGCGCGGCAGGAAGGCGAGCCAGGATCGAATCGCCTGCAGGCTGTAGTCAGCGGCAGCCTCGTGTTCGGCACGCCACTGGTCGCATTCGCGTTGCAGACGGCGCTGCTCGAAGGCGCGCGTATGCCGCTCGCGTTCAGCGCACTCGGCGCCGCAGCGATCTACGCCGCACTCGCCGCGCTCGAGCTGCGCCGCTGGCACGTGCAATTGCTCGGCGAATCGCATGCGCTGCTCGCGCTCGGCTTCGCCACGATCGCCGTGCCGCTCGCGCTGTCGGCGCAGGCGACCACGTGCACGTTCGCGCTCGAAGGCGCGGCGCTGGTCTGGCTCGGCTTGCGCCAGGCACGGCGCATCCCGCGCTGGATCGGCTACGCGTTGCAGGGCATGGCCGGCGCGATCGCCGGCGATCGTTTCGCCGCCGCCACGGACGCGCTGCCGATCCTCAACGGGACTTTCCTCGGCGCCGCGCTCCTCGCCCTCGCCGGGCTGGCCAGCGCACGCTTGCTGCAACGGCGCGATGCGCGTGCGCCTTTGACCCTGCTGTTCCTCGTCTGGGGCGGGTTCTGGTGGTACCTCGCCGGCGGCAACGAAATCGAACGCTTCGTCGCCCACGCACGGCACTGGGATGCGTGGCTCGCCTTTCTCGCTGTGACCGCGCTGATCTCCACCGAGGCTGCGCGGCGGCTTAGCTGGCGCGAACTGCTGGTTCCGCCGGCGGTCACGATCGCACTCGGACTGCCGTTCGTCGTCCTGACCATGCTCGACGAGCATGGCCCGCTCGAAGGCTGGCACCTCGCCGCCTGGGCACTATGGCTGGCCGCGGCCTGGCGCACGCTGCCGGCGCTCGCCACCGAACAATTGCGGGCCGCTCGCATCCTGAATTTTGTCTATTTGTGGATTTGTATACTTCTGCTTTCGCTCGAACTCGGCCATCTCGGCCACGATCATCTGCACCTGCGCGCGATCTGGTTCGCTTTGACCCTGCTCGTCCCGTTCGCCGCTGCGTACCTGCTCGCGCTGCGCCGCTCGCCGCTCGTGCGCTGGCCGCTCGGCACCGAGGCCGACGCCCTGCGCACACCGCTGCTTGGCAGCCTCGCCGCGGCCATGGGCATCGCCTGGCTCACCGGCCTCGTGCAGGAAGGCGAGCCGACGCCGTTGCCGTATCTGCCCTTGCTCAATCCGCTCGAACTCGCGCAGATCGCCTGGCTCGTGCTGCTCGCACTGTGGTATCGCCAGGCGCAGAGCGAAGGCAAGGTCTGGTTCGACGCCGAACTGCGCGCGCGCGTGCTCGCGGCCGCCGGCCTCGTCCTGCTGACCACGATCACGCTGCGCTGCGTGCATTTCTTCGGCGGCGTGCCGTGGGACGCCGGCATGGCTTCCTCGCCGCTCGCGCAATCGGCGCTGTCTATCGTGTGGACGCTAGCCGGCATCGCCGCGATGCTCGCCGGCAAGCAGCGCGGTTCGCGCGCGGTCTGGTTCGGCGGCGCGGCGCTGATGGCGCTCGTGCTGGTCAAGCTCATGCTGATCGACCGCAACCATCTCAACGACCTTTCTGCCATCCTGGGTGTGCTCGTGGTCGGCGTGCTGCTCGTCGCGGTCGGCTACTTCGCGCCGGTGCCCCCGAAGACGCTCGCGGCGGGAGAGAAGACATGAGGCGCATCGCCGGCTTGACCGCGGCTCTGCTCGCCATCGCTGCCGCCGCGCATGGCGACGAATCGAAACGCTACGCGTATTCCTGGCCGCTGACGCTGGCCGGCGATGGCGCCGCCCGGCAGGTAGAGCTACCGCTTGAGGTCTACCAGACGCTGACCGATGCTCAGCTGCGCGATCTCATCGTAATCGACGAGCAGGGCAATGCCGTGCCGACTGCAGCGCGCACGGCCGACCCCGCGACCGCCGTTTCCGCGCGCACCGAACTGCCCTTGTTTGCGCTGCCCGCCGGCCTGCCGGCGAACCCGGCCGACGGCCCGCTCAACCTGCGCATCGAGCGCGACGCGGACGGGCGTCTGCGCAGCATCGGCGCCGATCTCGGCGCGGCGAATGCGAAGCCGGCGGCGGATTCGCAGGACTACCTGATCGACGCGAGCAAGCTCGATGCACCGATCGACCGCCTGCGCCTCGACTGGGACGAGGCAGCCGGTGCGGTCAACGCGCAATTCGCGCTCGGCGCCAGCGATGATCTGCAGAACTGGCGCAACCTGGTCGCCAGCGCGAACGTGCTCAGCCTCGCACAGGACGGCAATCGCCTCGAACTGCACGAAATCGGCGCGGCCGGCGTGCATGCGAAATATCTGCGCCTGCGGCGCCTCGATCGCGGCGCCGCACTGCCGGGCCTGCGCCTCAGCGTCGTCACCTCGGCGCAGCGCAGCCCGACGCGCGCCGCGCGCGAGTGGCTCGCGCTCACGACCAAGGATCCGGCTGCCTCCGACGCGTCGACGCCGACTGGCGTCGAGTATCGCTACACCCCGCCCGCCGCGTTGCCGGTCGAGGCGATCAAGCTCGATCTCGCCGCCGACAATTCGGTCGCGCGCGTCAGCATCGCCAGCCGCCGCAGCGGCACGCAGGCGTGGACGCCACGCGCCGAGCTCACGGCGTTTCGCCTGCAGCAGGGCGGCGACGCCGTCGTCAACGACGAAACGACGCTGACGGGCGCGGTGCGCGACAATGAATGGCGCGTGCAGTCGGCGACGCCGCTCAATCGCGCACCGACCTTGAATCTTGCATGGCGCCCCGACCGCTTCGTCTTTCTCGGCGATGCCCAGCACCGCTATCGACTCGTCGCCGGCAGCGCCACAGCGCGCCGCGCCGACTACCCGGTCGAAGTCGCGCTTACCCAGCTGCGCGCCAAGCTCGGCGCCGACTGGCAGCCGCCGCTCGCCGCGCTCGGCACGCGCGCAACGCTCGCTGGCGATGCCGCGCTGCAGATACCCGCATCGAAATACGACTGGAAGACGTTCCTGCTCTGGGGAGTGCTAGTGGCCGCTGCTGCGGCGATAGGTTATCTCGCGTTGAGTCTTCTGCGCGGCCAGAAGACGTAGATACACGATGGTTGCGATCATTCGCTCGTGGCGACGGTGGGAACCATCCATCAGCGCGCGCGCGGCTTGGCACGCGCGGTCGGCGTCGCCGTCCACGGATCGTCGGGCCAGGGATGCTTGGGGTAGCGACCCTTGAGTTCCTTCTTCACCTCGGGATAGGTGCGCTCCCAGAATCCCTTCAGATCCTGGGTGACCTGGATCGGACGTTGCGCCGGCGAGAGCAAATGCAGGGTCACGCCGACGCGGTCACGCGCGATGCGCGGGGTGTCGGCAAGGCCGAACAGTTCCTGCAGCTTGACCGCGAGCACCGGCGGCTTGCCCGGCTCGTAGTGCAACGTGCGCTCATTGCCGCTCGGCACGCGTATCGTTTCGGGGGCGTATTCGTCGAGCACGCGACGCTGCGCGTAGTCGAGCCTGCCCGCAAGCGCCTCACCGAGCGACTGCGCACTCAGCGAATCGAGTTTGGTCTTGCCGGCGAGCGCGGGCGCGAGCCAGTCGTCGAGCGTGGCGAGCAGCGTGACGTCAGACAAGTCCGGCAATTCCAGTTCGGGACAGGCTTCGCGCAGGAAGGCGACGCGCGAGCGCAGCGCACGCGCATGGTCGCTCCACGGCAACGAGTCGAGGCCGGTCTCGCGCACGGCGGCGAGCAATGCGGGCAGCGCATCGTCGGCCTTGGCCGGCACGCTGCGACGCTCGAGCACGAGCCCGGCGAAACGATATTCCTCGAACGCCTCGACGCTGCGCGTATCGCGATTCCAGCGCACGACGCGTTCGCGCTTGAGGCGATCGGCGAAATCACGTTCGAGCAGATCGGGATCGAATGGCGCCGCAGCGAGAACGAGGCTGTCGCGCTCGTCCATGCGCAGGTCGACGACGACGAGCCAGGGTTCGCCGTAGAGGGCCGAATTCTGATGCAGGCTTGCGCCGCGACCGTTGCTCAGCGCATAGCGGCGTGGGTTGCTCGTGTCCTGGCGCGCGATGCGGTCGGGAAACGCGTGCGCGAGCACGTCGCCGATGGCGGTAAGGCTCGTCGCCCGCACGGGTGCGGGATCGCGCACGCCGAAGCGCCGGCGCCACGCCTCGGCTGCCTGCGCGATCGTCGCGAGCAAGCCTGCATCGGCGCCGAGCTCGCGCGCGGCGCGGCCGCCTGCATTGCGGTACGCCACGTATGCGGCATGGCGCGCGCGGAAATCGTCGTTGCGTGCGCCTTCACCGCGCAGCGGATTGCGCGCCTCGATCAACGCGAGCAGATCGCAGGCCAGCGTGCGCTGGTCGCGTGGTGCGCGCAACACGGCCGCGGACAGGCGCGGCGTGGCGCCGCCCGCGAGCATCGCCCGACCGAGTTCGGTGAGGCTCGCGTCGGCGTTCGGCGATGTCGTCGCGCCGAGCAGGTGCAGCAGATCGCGCGCACTGGCGAGCGCACCGGGCGGCGGCGCATCGAACCAGCGCAGATCGCTCGCGCCCCAGGCGGCGAGTTCGAGGGCGAGACCGGAAAGCTCCACCTGCGCAATCTCGGCGCGGCGCGACGGCTCGAGGCGCCGGCTCTGTGGCCATAGCCGGTAGGCCACGCCCTCGGCGACGCGCCCGCCGCGGCCGGCGCGCTGGTCGGCCGAGGCCTGCGAGATGGTTATCGTTTCCAGGCGCGTGAAGCCCGAATTCGGATCGTAGTACGGCTCACGCGCAAGGCCCGTGTCGATCACCGCGCGGATGCCCGGCAGGGTAACGCTCGACTCGGCCACGTTGGTCGCAAGCACGATGCGCCGCGTGCCAGCGCGTGCGGGGGCGAGCGCGGCGTGCTGATCGGCGAGCGAGAGTTCGCCGTGCAGCGGCACCAGTGCGAGCTCCTGACCGTTCGGTGCGCTCAACGCAGCGAGCGCCTGCTGCGCGCGTTCGATCTCGCGCCGCCCGGGCAGGAAGACCAGCGCATCGCCCTCGGTCTCGGCCAGCGCCCGTTCGACGACGCGGCGCAGGTGGAACGGCCAGTCCTCGTTCTGCTTGGCCGGCGGATAGTCGATGCGCACCGGGAAGCTGCGCCCCACGCTGGTCAGACGCGGCGCGTCGAACCAGCGCGCGATGCGCTCACCGTCGAGTGTCGCCGACATGATGACGAGGCGCAGGTCGGGGCGCAGCGAAGCCTGAACTTCGAGCGCGAGCGCGGCACCGAAATCGCCGTTGAGATGGCGCTCGTGGAATTCGTCGAACAGGATCGCGCCGACCTCGGCGAGTTCCGGATCGCTCTGGATCATGCGCGTGAGGATGCCTTCGGTGACGACCTCGATGCGCGTGCGCGTCGAAACTTTCGTCTCGAAACGGATGCGATAGCCGACCGTCTCGCCGACGTCTTCGCCGAGCTGCGCGGCCATGAATTCGGCCGCGGCACGCGCCGCAATGCGACGCGGTTCGAGCATGACGATCTTGCGCCCGGCCAACCACGTCGCATCGAGCAGCGCGAGCGGCACCTGCGTCGTCTTGCCGGCGCCGGGCGGCGCTTCGAGCACGAGGCGCGGCTGCGCATCGAGCTGCGCGCGCAGCTCGGGCAGGATTTCCGCGATCGGGAATGTCGTGCTTTTCGCCACGCGAATGTCTGCGTCAGGCCGCAAGCAGCGACGCCAGGCGCAATCGCGCGATTTCGTGCACCTGATCCAGGCAGGTGGCGAATTCGCGCGCGGCATCGTCGCCCGCAGCACGGCCGCGCAGTTCGGCGAGGATGCCCGACTTGGTGTGATGGCGTACGGCGATGATGAACGGAAATCCGAACTTCTCGCGGTAGCGGCGATTGAGTTCGGCCAGCTCCACTTTCTCGGCCTCGCTCAGATTGACCAGGCCCGCACCTTTTTGCTCTTCGCTCGAATGCGCGGTCAGCGTGCCGCTCGCCGCTTCCTTGCCGGCCAGCTCGGGATGCGCACGCAGCAACGCGAGCTGGCGTTCGCGCGCGGCCTGCGCCACGGCCTCGCGCAACGCCGCGATGAGCGCATCGACATCGGCGAACGGCGCGCGCACATGCGCGGCGGCGGCGATCCACGGCGAGTGCTCGTAGATGCCGGCCAGCGCCTCGGTGAATTCCGCGGCAGACAAGTGGTTGAGTTCGTTCAAATTCATCGTTGCGTGTATTGTGCCTGCCGATATCCGGGCATTTTGTTGGCGCCGCGGGTTTTCTACAATCGGTGGCACCTCGAAAAACCGTAGCGACGACAAGAATTTGTGCGACACCGGAGCGCAGGAACCGGAGCATACAAATAGTATGTGAGGATTCCGAGCACCGCCGGCGCGCAACATCGAGCGCAGTAGGTTTTTCGAAGTGCCCAGTTTCGAACCGAACAAGGAATGGGGTATGGCAACGTCATCCAGCGAAAGCGCACCGATCGCGGCAGCCGCCGTCGAACTGCCCGACTGGGCGCGGCGCGCGACCAATCTGGCCAATCCGCGCATCGGCGCGGCAGCGATCGCGGCATCGGATGAGTTCTTCGCGCCGCTGGCGCGCATGCTCGATCCGGCTCCCGCCGTGTTCGTGCCGGGCAAATACGACGCCAACGGCAAATGGATGGACGGTTGGGAGACGCGGCGCAAGCGCAGCGCGGGCCATGACTGGGCGATCGTCAAGCTCGGCCGGCGCGGGCGCATCGCCGGCTTCGACATCGACACGAGCCATTTCACCGGCAACTACGCGCCGGCCATCTCTATTGAAGGCACGTTGATCGAGGGCACGCTCGCGGGAAGCGACGATCCCGAAGCCCTGCAGCGCGTGACGTGGACGCCGGTGCTAGCCGCGACGTCGCTGAGCGGCAACAGCCACCATCTCGTCGAGGCGGCCAGCGACGGCGTCTTCTCGCATCTGCGCGTGCACATCTATCCCGACGGCGGCGTCGCGCGGCTGCGCGTATACGGTCACGTGGTCGGTGCATTCGACACCGCCGATGCGAACGCGTTGCACGACCTGATCGCGCTCGAAAACGGCGGCCGCGCCGTGGCCTGGAACGACGCGCACTTCGGCGCTGCGGCGAACCTGCTGCTGCCCGGCCGCGGCCTCGACATGGGCGACGGTTGGGAAACGCGGCGCCGGCGCGAGCCGGGCAACGATTGGTGCCTGATCGCGCTGGGCGCGCCCGGCGTGGTCGAGAAGATCGACATCGACACCGCGCATTTCAAGGGCAACTATCCGGACCGCTGCTCGCTTCAGGCGGCGCATGTCGAGGGCGGCACCGATCAATCGCTGATCACGCAGAGCATGTTCTGGCCGGTGTTGTTGCCGGAGCAGAAGCTGTCGATGGATGCCGAGCACCACTTTGCGAAGGAGATCGCCGCGCTCGGGCCGATCACGCACGTGCGCCTCAACATCTTCCCCGACGGCGGCGTGTCGCGGCTGCGCCTGTGGGGGCGACTGGCCAAGTGAGCACGCGCATCGCCAAGATCGAAGCGTTGACGCGCGATGCTTTCGCGCCGTTCGGCGACGTCATCGAGGCGAGCGATGCCGTGCGCCATTTCCCGATCAACGGCGGCACGACCGAGCGTTATCACGACCTGGCCAACGTCGAAGTCGATGCTGCGGGCCGCGCGATCGTCAGCATCTTCCGCGCGCAGCCGCGCATGCTGCCGTTCGCGATCACGATGCTCGAGCGCCACCCGCTTGGCAGCCAGGCGTTCATGCCGCTGCACGCGCGGCCGTATCTCGTCGCCGTCGCACCGCGCGGAGAAACCTTCGGCGCGAACGACGTGCGCGTGTTCCTCGCGCGCGGCGACCAGGGCGTCAACTACGCCGCGGGCGTCTGGCACCATCCACTGCTCGCGCTCGGCGCGATCTGCGATTTCCTCATCGTCGATCGCGCCGGGCCCGGCGCGAACTGCGACGAGCGCGATCTGCCCGAGCCGCTGACGATTCCGTCGCCAATGTAGCTGTAACTATGCGGCGAACGGATGCGTCGCGATCCAGTGCCGCGCGATATCGACGCGACGGCAAACCCACACCTTGTCGTGCGCAAGCACGTAGTCGAGGAAGCGTTCGAGCGCGGCCACGCGCGCAGGCCGGCCGACCAGGCGCGCATGCAGGCCGATCGAGAGCATCTTCGGCGCGTCGAGGCCGTCCGGATCGCCTTCGCGATACAGGACGTCGAAGGCATCTTTCAGATAGTCGAAGAACTGCGTGCCCGAGTTGAAGCCTTGCTGTGCAGCGAAGCGCATGTCGTTCGTGTCGAGCGTGTACGGCACGATCAGCTGTGGCACGCGCCCAGGTACACCGTCGCGCACGATGTCGACTTGCGCCCAGTAGGGCAAATCATCGGCGTAGGAATCGGCGTCATAGAGATAACCGCCCTGTTCTGCGACGAGACGCCGCGTGTTGGGCGAATCGCGCCCGGTGTACCAGCCGAACGGCGCGTGGCCGCAGAGTTCGGCGAGGATCGCCGTTGCCTGCGCAATGTGCGCGCGCTCGGTCGCCTCGTCGAGGTTCTGATAACTGATCCAGCGCAGGCCGTGGCTGGCGATCTCGTGGCCGAGTTCCTGGTACGCCGCGAGCAGCTCGGGCTTACGCCGCAAAGCCATCGCCGCGGCGAACACAGTCAGCGTCAGCTTGCGCGTGGCGAACGCGCGCAGCACACGCCATACACCCGCACGCGAACCGTATTCGTAAAGCGATTCCATGCTCATATGTCGCGCCGGGAACGCCTGCGCGCCGATGATCTCCGACAGGAAGGTTTCCGACGCCGCATCGCCGTGCAGCACGCTGTTTTCTGCACCCTCTTCGTCGTTTAGCACGAACTGCAGCGCGAGGCGCGCGCCGCCCGGCCAGCGCGGATGCGGCGGCGTGCGCCCGTAGCCGATCAAGTCGCGCGGATAGGCAGAGTTGGGGTTGGCGGCAGCGTTCATTTCGCCGCATGATCGCACAATGCGACCCCTGCTTCGTATCTTCACGATGGCCATCCTCGCGACCCTGACTTCGGCCTGCTCGACTCTGCGCTACGTCGCCCATGTCGCGCATGGGCAGGCGCAGCTCGTGAGCGGACGCGAACCGATCGCGAAAGTGATCGCCGACCCCGCGACCGACGCGAAACTCGCAGCGCGCCTGCGTATCGCGCAGGAAGCGCGTGGTTTCGCCTCGGCGCGTCTGCATCTGCCCGACAACCACAGCTATACGAGCTATGTCGATCTGAAGCGACCTTACGTGGTGTGGAACGTATTCGCCGCGCCGCGCTACTCGGTCGATCCGATCCTGCATTGTTTTCCGATCGCCGGCTGCGTGCCGTACCGCGGCTGGTTCGACGAGGCGCTCGCGAAAGCAGAGGCTGCGAAACTCGAGGCGCGCGGCGACGACGTCTACGTCGGCGGCGTGACGGCGTACTCGACGCTGGGCTGGTTCGCCGATCCGATCACCTCGACGATGCTGCGCTGGGACGACGACGAGTTGATCGGCACGATCTTTCACGAACTCGCGCACCAGCAGCTCTACGTGAAGGACGACACGGCATTCAACGAATCCTTCGCGACGTTCGTCCAGGACGAGGGCCTGCGCGAGTGGCGCACGTCGCGTGGAGAAAGCGTGCACGAAGAGCGCGATCGCAATGCAGGCGACGAATTCGTGCAGCTCGTGCTCGATCTGCGCGAGCGCCTGCGCAAACTGTATGCAGGCGAGCTCAGCCAGGCCGCGATGGAGGCGGCCAAGCAGAACGAGATCGCGGAATTCCGCCGGCGCTACGCCGAGTGGCGCGATACGCACTTCCCAGGCGACCATCGCTACGACGCGCTCGTCGCCAAACCGATCAACAACGCCACTCTGCTCCCGTTCGGCCTCTACGACGGTTGGACGCCGGCGTTCGCCGCACTGTTCGCGCAGTCGGCAGGTGACTGGAGCGCGTTCTACATACGTGTCGGCGAGCTGGCTCGCGTGGGCAAGGCTGCGCGCGAGGAACGGCTGCGAGCGCTGGCCGCGACGGCCGCCCAGCCGGTTCCGCCGTCTAGACGTCCAAATTCGTGACGCTTGCAACGCAGAGAAGGGGGTCTGCTAGAATCTGGCCATGCGCACGCTGCCGCTATCGCCGCTCCTTCTTTGGCTCGACCTTACCCTCGGCCGGGATCCGCTACGCGTGCTTTGAACTCTCCCTGATCCCGGCCATCGACCAGACCTTCACGGAAGGTCGGCAGGAGAGACGCGCGCCGTCGAATTTTCTCCCCGCAACATCCATGGCCGAATCATGATTCCCAATCCGCATACCAAATACCGCCCCTTTCCCACGGTCGACTTGCCCGACCGGCAATGGCCTTCGCGTCGCCTCACTGCCGCGCCGATCTGGCTTTCGACCGACCTGCGCGACGGTAACCAGGCGCTGTTCGATCCGATGAACAAGGCGAAGAAGCTGCGCCTGTTCGACGAGCTCGTGCGCGTCGGCTTCAAGGAAATCGAACTCGGCTTCCCGGCCGCATCGCAGATCGACTTGGACGTGATCCGGCATCTGATCGAGAACGATCTGATTCCCGACGACGTCACGCCGATGGTACTGACCCAGGCGCGACCGGAACTGATCGAGCGCACGATCGAGTCCGTGCGCGGCGCGAAACGCGCGATCGTCCACGTCTACAACGCGACCGCGCCGCTGTGGCGCCGCGTGGTGTTCAACATGAGCGTCGAGGAGGTGCTCAAGCTCGTCGATACCCAGGTCACGCTGATCAAGCGCTTGACCGACGCGCGGCCCGGCACCGACTGGCGCCTGCAGTATTCGCCGGAAACGTTCTCGATGACCGAGCTCGAAGTCTCACTCGCCGCGTGTAATGCGGCGACGCGCGCGTGGGACGCGGGTCCCGACCGGCCGATCATCCATAACCTGCCGACCACGGTCGAGGTGGCGACGCCGAATGTCTTCGCCGACCAGGTCGAATGGATGCACCGCCATCTCGAGCGGCGTGAGCACGTGGTGCTCTCGGTGCATTCGCACAACGACCGCGGCACCGGCGTCGCCTGCGCGGAACTGGCGATGCTGGCCGGTGCGCAGCGTGTCGAAGGCTGCCTGTTCGGCAACGGCGAACGCAGCGGCAACGTCGACATCGTCACGCTCGCGCTGAACCTGTACACCGAAGGCGTGCATCCCGGCCTCGACTTTTCCGACATCAACTCGACCGCGCGCATCGCCGAAGAATGCACGCAGCTGCCGATCCATCCGCGTCATCCCTACGTAGGCGATCTGGTCTTCACCTCGTTCTCGGGCTCGCACCAGGACGCGATCAAGAAGGGTTTCGCCGCGCGCCGCGAAGGCGATTTCTGGGAAATGCCGTACCTGCCGATCGATCCTGCCGACGTCGGTCGCAGCTACGAGAGCATCGTTCGCGTGAACAGCCAGTCGGGCAAAGGCGGCATCGCCTACCTGCTCGAACGCGACCACGGCATCGTCCTGCCGCGGCGCATGCAGATCGAGTTCTCCTCGATCGTGCAGCGGCACGCCGACGCGAGCGAAGCGGAGATCACCAGCCCGGAACTGTGGAAATTGTTCGAGCGCACCTATCTGACTTGCGCGAACGACACGAACGGATTCGTCTACCGCGCGCACAACGCGCGCGCGACGGACGCGGGCCACGCGATCGATCTCGACGTCGCCGTCGACGGCCGACCGCACACGCTGCGTGGCCAGGGCGCCAGCGTGGTCGATGCGACGGCGCAGGCACTGCCGATGACGCTGCGCATCGACAGCCACGAACAGCTTGGCGCCACGAACGGCGACGCAGTCGTCATCGTCGAGGCCGCGCACGCGGATGCGCCAGGCGCGCGCTTCGGCGTCGGTCGCCATGTCGATCGCGACACGGCCGCCATTCTCGCCGTGCTCAACGCGGCCGCGCGGCTCGCGGCGAAGCCGGCGGCCTAGCGTGGGTCGGGTATCATCCCTGCCTTGCGATTCGTGCGAGGCAGGGATGGATCGATGACCAAACTTCTCATCCTCAGCGTCAGTGCCGGCAACGGCCATGTGCGCGCCGCGCAGGCGCTCGAAGCGAGCGCGCGTGAGCTGCCCGAGGCACCCGAGGTCACTCATCTCGACGCGATGGATTTCGTCGCCACGGGCTTCCGCAAGATGTACACCGACGGCTACATCCGCCTGATCAACGAGCACCCGGGCATCTGGGAACACCTGCATCATCTGTCCGACACGACGCCGCATAGCGCCGCCTCGCAACGGCTGCGCCGCGGCGTCGAACGCCTGTCGAGCGGTGCGCTGCGGCGCGAGGTGCGCAAGCGCAAGCCTGACGCGGTGATCTGCACACATTTCCTGCCCGCCGAACTGCTCAAGCGCGAAGCCGAGCAAGGCCATCTGCACTGCCCGATCTGGCTGCAGGTGACCGACTACGATCTGCACAACATGTGGCTGGTGCCTGATATGGCCGGCTATTTCGCGGCGACCGACGAGGTCGCGTTTCGCATGCGCGCGCGCGGGCTGCGCGCGGAGCGCCTGCACGTCACCGGCATTCCGGTGATGCCGGCGTTCTCGCGGCCCGACGCGGCCGAACTCGATCGCGAGCGCTGCGCGCGCGAACTTGAGCTCGATCCGGCGCGGCGCGTGATCCTCATCGTCGCGGGCGGCGCCGGCGTCGGCAACCTGTCCTCGCTCGTACAACGCGTTCTTGGCCTCGCCGGCGATTTCCAGATCATCGCCGTCGCCGGGCGCAATGCCGAGGCGAAGCAGAAACTCGACGTGCTGGCCGCGCAGCAGCCGCAACGCCTGCTCGCAGTCGGCTTCACCGACAAGATGCACAAGCTCATGGCGGCCAGCGATCTCGTCGTGACCAAGCCCGGCGGCCTGACCGTCTCGGAATGCCTCGCGCTGGGCCGACCGATGCTGCTGATCTCGCCGATCCCGGGACAGGAGGAGCACAACGCCGGCTATCTGATGGAGGAAGGCGCGGCCCGGCTCGCCTACGACACGTTCGGCGTCGAGTACAAGATCGCACGCCTGATGGCGGAACCTGCGACGCTCGCCGCGATGGCGATACGCAGTCGAGCGCTGGGTAAGCCACAAGCAGCGCAGGATGTGCTGCGGCTCGTGCTCTGATCCCGCGAAGCTGGAATTTCGGAATGATTGAATCTGTCGAATCGGGCACATCAACAAGCACTCGCCTCGGCTGGCCACGCACCCTCGCCTACATCGCCTGGGTGCTGCTGATGGCCTGCTTCTTCGCCGAAGTCGAAATCCAGATCGAAGGCGCTTCCGGCTGGGCAGCGAAGCTGCCGACCTGGCGCATCGAGTCGCACTGGCTGCTCGACATCTTCTGGGGCGGGCGACCGATGACGGGCTATCACGCCTGGGTGTTCAGTTTTATGGCGCTCGCCTTTTTTGCGCCGCTCGTATTTTTCGCGCAGTACACCTGGCGCGCGGCGGCGCAGGCACTGGCCGGCGTGATGCTGTTCTGGATGGTCGAGGATCTGGCCTGGTTCATGTTCAACCCGGCCTTCGGCTGGAGCCGGTTCGCGCCGGAATACGTGCCCTGGCACAAGCATTGGCTGCTTGGCGCTCCTGCCGACTATTGGCTCGGGATCGGCGGTGCGACGCTGATTTTCTTCATAATCAATCGAGGCCGAATGTGACGTTTTGCCAAAATCACTGTTCAACGATGGGTTATACATTCTGGCGATAAGTCCAACGGCGATCGCATGAGCACCACGCCGCGACTTTGACCCCATTCGCGGCGTTCAAGGAAGCTCTTGAAGCTGCGTTTGGCGCTCCGCTTCAAAGCCCAACTGGAAGCCAATGACAAATCAGGCAACTTCGAACCCCGCCCCGATCTTCATAGGTGGCGCAGGCCGCTCAGGAACAACCTTGTTGCGGGTGATCCTTGACGCACATCCGCGCATCGTCTGCGGTCCGGAATTGAAGGTCACGCCTCTGATCTGCCGTCTGTGGGCGGATTGTCAGTTCGGATATTTCTCCGCACTGCAGCAGCATCATCTGACCGAAGAGGACCTGGCTCGGAGTTTCCGCACCCTGCTGATGTCACTGCTGGAAAAGGACGGCATGGTGGCAGGGAAACCGCGCATCGCCGAAAAGTCTCCGGACAATGTCTTCTTCTTCCATCACCTGCATCGCTTGCTGCCCGACAGCCCGCTGATCCACGTCATCCGTGACGGCCGCGATGTCGTCTGCTCGTTGCGCGGGATGAACTGGAGGAATGCGAAAACCGGCGAGCTTATCGATTGCGCACGCGACGCCCGTGGGGCCGCCACGTACTGGGTACATGCCGTGCAGGCCGGTCGCGCAGCGCCTCGGCAGCAGCCGTCTCTGGCTTCGCGTTATTTCGAATTGCGCTATGAAAAGCTGATCAGCGCCCCCGAGCAGACGCTGCGACCTTTGTTTGAATTTCTCGGCGAGGCGTGGGATTCGCGCGTACTTCGCCACCATGAGCAACAACGAAATCTGGCCGGCGAGTCCAGTGCCGGCCAGGTCTCGCGGCCGATCAACGCAAGAGCGCTCGCGCGCTGGAAAACCGATCTGAGCGAGGCGGATAAGGACGTGGTCAAGGAAATCGCAGGCCCGCTGCTGCAGGAGCTGGGTTACGTGACCGATCAGAACTGGTAGCCGCCATCGCGTCGGTGCATCCCGGTGGCGGAATCGAAAAGGACCGGCGGCACGGATGGAGCGAGGGCTCGCCCCCACTCCACCAACGCGACTTCAGGCCGAAATTTTTCGCATGCGGACCAACTACCAGATCGTCACGCGCTTTTCCGGCGCCACGTACATCTTGTCGCCTTCCTTGACGCCGAACGCTTCGTAGAACGGCGCCTGGTTGGACAGCGTGCCGAGGACGCGATCGACCGGCAGCGAATGCGGATCTGATTTGATCAACTCGATCGCGAATTTGTCGCGCACCTTGGCCTGCCAGGCCTGCGCCCAGCCGATGTAGACGCGCTGGTCGCCGCTGAAGTCGTCGGGCGTCGGTGCGGGCTTGCCACCGAGCGAAATCTTGTACGCCTTGTACGCGATCGCGAGACCCGAATTGTCGGCGATGTTCTCGCCGAGCGTGAGCTCGCCATTCAAGTGGTAGCCCGGCACCGGTTCGAACGCGGCATACTGGGCGACGAGCGCCTTGGTCTTCGCCGCGAACTTCTCGTGGTCGGCGGCCGTCCACCAGTCGCGCAGGTTGCCGTCGCCGTCGTATTGCGCGCCCTGGTCGTCGAAGCCGTGGCTGATCTCGTGGCCGATCACCGCACCGATGCCGCCGTAGTTGACCGCGTCGTCGGCGTTGGCGTCGAAGAACGGCGGCTGCAGGATCGCGGCCGGGAACACGATCTCATTGAGCTCGGGGTTGTAGTAGGCATTGACCGTCTGCGGCGTCATGCCCCATTCGGCGCGGTCCACGGGTTTGCCGAGCTTGTCGATGTTGCGCTGGTACTCGAACGCGTTGCCGCGCATGACATTGCCGACGAGATCGTCCTTCTTGATCTCGAGCGCGGAGTAGTCGCGCCACTTGTCCGGGTAACCGATCTTCGGCATGAACTTGGCGAGCTTTTCCTGTGCGGCCTTCTTCGTCTCGGGGCTCATCCAGTCGAGCGTGTCGATGCTCTGCTTGAACGCGGCGAGCAGGTTTTTGACCAGCTGGTCCATGCGCGCCTTCGACTCAGGCGGGAAATGCTTGGCCACATAGAGTTTGCCGACCGCCTCGCCGATGATGCCTTCGGTCAGGCCGACGCCGCGTTTCCAGCGCGGCTGGTCGGCGGGCACGCCACGCAATTCGGTGCCGTAGAAGGCAAAGCGCGCGTCGACGAAATCCTTGTTGAGGTACTTGGCGTAGTTACGCAGCAGCTGCCAGCGGAAATAAGTCTTCAGCGTCGCCAGCGGCGTCTTGGCGAGGATCTTGTCCATGCCCGTCATGTAGCTCGGCTGGCCGACGATGACATAGTCGGTCTTGCCCTCGATGCCGGCGGCGACGAGGAAGCTCTTCCAGTCGTAGCCCGGCGCGAGTTTGGCGAGGTCGCCGAACGTTTCCTTGTTGTAGCCCTTGATCGGATCGCGCAGCTGCACCTTGGTCCACTGCACGCGCGCCAGTTCGGTTTCGAACGCAAGCGTTGCCTTGGCGTTCGCCGCGGCGGCCTTGTCGCCGGACATCGTCAGCATCTTCTCGATGAACTTGGCGTAGGCCTCGCGGATCTGCTTGAGCTTGGCGTCGTTCTCGAGATAGTAGTCGCGGTCGGGCAAGCCGAGGCCGTCCTGCTGCAGGTCGACGACGTACTTGGTCGAGTCCTTGTTGTCCTGGTGGACGAAACCGCCGAACGGCGCGGTCGCGCCGATCTGCAGAAAGTGAGCGACGAGCGCCGGAATCTCCTTCTTGTCCTTCAGCGCGTCGATGCGCGCGAATTCGGCCTCGAGCGGCTTGAGGCCGGCGGTTTCGAGCGCCGCCTCGTCCATGAAGCTCGCGTAGAGGTCGGCGATCTTCTGCTTGTCCTTGTCCGCGGTATCGGAGGTCTTCGCCGTTTCCTCGATGATCACGCGAATGTTCGCCTTGGCCTCGTCGTCGAGTTTGACGAAGGCGCCGCTCATCGGCTTGTCGTCGGGAATCTGGAAGGTATCGAGCCAGTGGCCGTTGACGTAGCGGTAGAAGTCGTCCTGCGCGCGCACGGCCGTGTCCATGTTGCCCTTGGTCACACCCGAAGTCAGCGGCGGCGGCGTTGGTGCGGCGGCTGCCGGAGCCGGCGCTGGCGCTGGCGCCTTCCCGGCCGGCGGCGGAGTCGATTGCGAGCAAGCGGCAATGAAGCCGGCGCAGGCCAGCCAGACGAGGGTGCGTTTCATACAAAGATCTCCGGGAAAAAATGCGATCGATCAGTCTATTCTGCGCATCGACACCGCGCATAGGCCAAAGGTAATCGCAGCGAGCCGAGCGGCTCTGGCCTTTGTTCTTCGGGCCCCCGTTTGCCGCGGCGAGGGCGTGCCGAAGCTGCAACTCGGTTTGCTCACCGGCAACCCTGCCGTCTGGATGCGGCAATCCCTGCCGACATGACGAGCGACAAGGCGCGGTGCTATGACCGGGAGCGCCGCGTCAGCGGCAACCTACGAGAGATTGCGCCCGTGGAACAACTCCTCGATCTCGCGCTTGAGCAACGACTCGATGCGCAACCGCTCCTTGAACGACAGATCCTTGGCATGCGCCTCGAACAGATAGGTCTCGAGATCGAACTCTTTCACGTGCATCTTCGTGTGGAAGATGTTTTCCTGATACACGTTGACATCGAACATCTCGTACTTGTTGCGGATGTGCTTGGCCAGGTATTCCTGGATCGAGTTGATGCGGTGGTCGATATAGTGCTTCTTGCCCTTCACGTCGCGGGTGAAGCCGCGCACGCGGTAGTCCATCGTCACGATGTCCGACTCGAAGCTGTCGATCAGGTAGTTCAACGCCTTCAGCGGCGAAATGACGCCGCAAGTGGCCACGTCGATATCGGCGCGGAACGTCGCGATGCCGTTGTGCGGGTGCGTCTCCGGATACGTGTGCACCGTGATGTGGCTCTTGTCGAGATGCGCAACGGCGCTGGCATCGTGATGCTCATGGACAGCGTCGGAGATCAGCTCGCGGCCCGCATCGCGCTTGTCGATGATCGGCTGTTCCGAGATCAGGATCGTGACCGAGGCGCCCTGCGGATCGTAGTCCTGGCGCGCGATGTTGAGGATGTTCGCGCCGATGATGTCGGCCACGTCGCTGAGGATCTTGGTCAGGCGGTCGGAGTCGTACTGCTCGTCGATGTACTCGATGTAGCGGTCGCGCTGCTCGGGCGTCACCGCATAGCAGATGTCGTAGATGTTGAAGCTGAGCGCCTTGGTCAGATTGTTGAAGCCCTGCAGCTTCAGACGCGGGATGGGCTTGACCATGGTGGAATTCCTCGGAGAACGTGCCGCAGACGCGGTGAAGGGGGGCGAATTATGGGCCAAGATGATTGCGGACGGAACCGTGGAAGCAACATGGACCAAATCGATGACGGAGGAAACCTCCTGGCAAGCGACATGAACCGAGTCGATGACGGCGAAACTTCCTGACAGACGATATGTGCCAAGATGATTGCAGAGAAGCGGCGAAGTTGGCACGGGCTGGGTCGGCGCTGCGTTTGTAGACGGCAATTCGTCCTTGCATGGACCGGGGCGATATCGATCGGGAAAAATCGTGAACTGTGCGGCACCCCTTCGCCCGAGGCGCAAATTTTTCCGCGGTGATACGTTTAACGGCTTTTTTTCGTCTAAGATGCGAAAACGTCGATCCGGGAGCCCTGCCGAACGCCGTGCGGCTCGGAGGTATGGTCGGCGATACGTGAGCAACCCTATAGAACGAGGTCGAGCGTGCCCCAGCCTTTGCGTTACACCCTGCAAAAAACCGTAGCGCGCGTGCAAACACCACCCGCTTTGGTTCTGGACCAGGCAGCCCTGAACCGCTTCCTGGAAGACTGCCATCTGCGCCATTACCCGCGCAAGACGGTCATCATCCGTCCGGGCGATTCGGCGAACATTCTCTATTTCATCATCGACGGCTCGGTCACCGTTTCTTCGGAAGACGAGGAAGGTCGCGAGCTGATCCTGGCCTACATCAACGCCGGCGAATTCATCGGCGAGATGGGCCTGTTCGTGGAGACACCCCAACGCGAAGTCACCGTGCGCACGCGCACGCCCTGCGACCTCGCCGAGATCAGCTACGAGCGCCTGTTCCAGCTCGCCGAGGGCCCGCTGCGCGAGGACCTGCCGAAAATCCTGTTCGCGATCGGCACCCAGCTCACCAACCGCGTGCTCAACACCTCGCGCAAGGTCAGCCGCCTCGCCTTCATGGACGTGACCAACCGCGTCGCCAAGACCCTGATCGACCTGACTGCCGAGCCGGACGCCTTGTCGCATCCGAGAGGTATGCAGATCCGCATTTCGCGTCAGGAAATCAGCCGCATCGTCGGCTGTTCGCGCGAAATGGTCGGGCGTGTGCTCAAGCAACTCGAAAGTCAGGGCATGATATCGGTGTCGGGCAAGAACATGGTGGTGTTCGACTCGCGCTGAACGCTTTCAGCCGCCGCTCCCTGCCCGCGCGGGAGCGGCGATCTAGCGATTGCGATTGCGTTTAGCCACCAAGGCCACCGGTAAGGCAGTCGCTCCCGCATAGATCATGTACACATCCGACCGTGCGTAGTGCGAGCCCGGCCGCAGCGCCGGCTGACGCACGAAACCGACGCTTTCGTACAGCTTCAGCGCCGGGCCCAACTTCGAGTTCGATTCGAGAAACAGCAGCTTGCCCTTGCGGCGGCGGAATTCCGCTATCACCGCATCGAGCAGCAGGCGTCCGGCACCCTTGCCGCGCCAGCCAGCCTCGACGCCCATTTTGGACACCTCGTACTCGCCGACTGCAGCGTCCTTGAGCAGCGCGACCGTGCCGATTACCTCGCCGTCCACGCGCGCGTAAAGAATCGCCCCGCCGGGTTCGAGCACGTGTTTTTCCGGCTGGCACAGCACGTCGCGATCGATCGGCTCCAGCGACCAGTAGCGCTCCAGCCATTGCGCATTGATGCGATGAAAATGTTCGCGCAGCGCCGGTTCGAACGGCGTGATTTCGACATCGGCTGCGGCGAGGCGCGCATGCCGCGCGAGGATGTCCTGCAGCACCCGTTCGCTGGACAGTTCCTTTTCCAGCGCGGCCATCGCCGTCGACAGGTCGCCGGCGTGGCGCGCGAGCAACGCATTCGTCGCGCGCCGGATCGCGGTCCAGATCGGCCCCATGTCGGCGAGGCGACGCTCCGCCTCGAGTGGCAGGTCGAGCAGGCTGCGCCGCGCGTCGGCGCGGTCGGACTTGCGCACGAGCCAGCCCTCGCGTACCAGGCGTGTCGCAAGCTGGCTCACTGCGGAATGCGTCTGCCCGATCGCTTGCGCAATCTGGGTCACCGTACCAGGACCCCTCACCTGCACGTAACGCAGCACCGGAAACCAGTGCGCATCGAATTCGATTCCGGTTGCGCGATAGGCGGCGTTCGCGATCCGATAGCAATGCTCCGACAGCGCCTTGAAGCGGCTGCCGAGCGCGAGTTCACCCTGACTTTGCAGGAACATGAGGCAATCCGTAAGCATTTACGTTAGTGCTAACGTATATATTTTCGGACGCAATTGCAAGTCGGCCTCGCAACCGAGAGGCGCTCAGGCGCCCTGCTGCACGCGGCCGTTATCGCGGATGCGGCGCCAATAGCCGAGCAGGCGCGAGGACAACGAGGCCGAAGGTTCCGCGGCAGCCGATTCTTCGACCGCATGGCGCGCGGCGAGCAGCGGTGCTGCGCGGATGCGCCGGTAGTGGTCGACCGCCGACTGCAGGCTGCGGCGCAGCAGCTCGCGCGACAGCGGCTTCGGCAGGAACCGGTAGATCTGGCCCTGGTTGATCAGCTCGATCAGGCCGTAGCTGTCGCCGAGCGGCGACACTGCGATCGTCAGCGTGCCCGGGCTGTAGCGTTTGAGCGTCTTCAGCGCGCCGATCACGTCGTCGCTGCGGTGGCGCAGGCCGGCAATGACAACGGCGATCTCCTGCTCGCTCAGCACCGCGAGAGCGCCTTCCAGCGTCGGTGCGTACTCCACTGCGCAACGCGTGCAGGCGAGCTCGCGCACGAGCGCGAACGTCGCCGGGTCTTCGTCCATGGTCAGCAGCCGGATGTCGTTCGCATCCGGCAGCGAAGCGGATGCCGCGACCGGCGCCAGCACAGGAGCGGCGAGTTCCCGCCGCGCGACCTGCACGGCCTGCTCGACCGCCTCGGCCAGGCGCTGAGCCTGCCAGGGCTTCTCGATGAAACGGAAAATCTCGCCCTCGTTGACCGAGGCGACAATCGCCTGCATGTCGGAATAGCCGGTCAGCAGAAGGCGCATCGTCGCCGGCGAGATCTCGCGCACCCGGCTGAGCAGTTCGGCGCCGAGCATGCCCGGCATGCGCTGGTCGCTGACCACCGCGTGGACGCTGCGGCCGCGCACGATGTCGAGCGCCTCGCTACCCGAGCCCGCGGTCAACACCTCGTAGCGCCCGCGGAACTGCATACGCAGCGAACGCAGGATGCGCTCCTCGTCGTCGACGAACAGCACGGTGGCGCGCTCGGCGTTCACGCCGCGTCCTGTGTACTGCCGCGGATCGGCAGGGCGACGAAAAAGCGTGTGCCGATGCCGGGCTTGGATACGGCGCGGATGCGGCCGCGATGCTGTTCGATGATCTGATAACAGATCGACAGGCCCAGCCCGGTACCCTGCCCGACCGGCTTGGTCGTGAAGAACGGATCGAAGATGCGCGCGAGATGCTCGGCCGGAATCCCCGCACCATTGTCCTCGACTGCGATCATCAGGTATTGGCCGACTGCATGCGTGCGCACGCTGATGCGGCCTTGCTCGTGGGCGATCGCCTGTGCGGCGTTCGTGATCAGGTTGAGCAGCACCTGATTGATCTGCGCCGGTGAGCAGACGATCTCGGGCACCGTGCCGAACTGGCGCACGACCTCGATGTTCTTCTTGCGCAGCAAGTTGCCGCCGATCTTCAGTGCGCCGTCGACGAGCTGATGCACATCGACGCGTGCGACCTGCGCCTGGTCGAGGCGGCTGAAGTCCTTGAGACTGCCGACGAGCTCGGAGATCTGGCCGATGCCGAATGCGCTATCGTCGAGCAGGCCGCCAAGGTCGTCCAGTGCAGCGAGATCGAACCTCCCGCGCTGTGCTTCGAGTTCCTGCAGGTGCGCGGCGAGTTGCGCCTCATCGCCGCCGTCGGCGAAGAAATCGACAACCTGCTGGTAGGCGCCGATCAGGCCGCGCATGTCGACCAGCGCTTCCTTGGTCATCTCGACGTTGTTGCGCACGTAGCCGAGCGGTGTATTGATCTCGTGCGCAATGCCCGCGACCATCTGACCGAGCGAGGCCATCTTCTCCGACTGCACAAGCTGCGCCTGCGACGACCTCAGCTGACGGTTGGCCTTCTCCAACTCCTGCGAATGTGCGGCCATGCGCCGGTCCATCGCAGCGAGCACGTCGAGCACCTTGCCCATGCCGGTGTAGCGGCCGTCCGCGTCGACGACGATGAAGTCCTCCATGATCGGTTGGCGGATGCGCGCGGCGATCGTACGGCTCGCATCCTCGATCGCGGACTCCGCGGCGATGACCAGCGGCTGCGCATGCATGATGCTGGTGATCGCACGGCGGCCGTACAGTTCGCGCCCGAACGGCTTGATGTAGACGCGCTGCATCAGCTCGTAGCGGCTGACGCTGCCGACCGGTCTGCCGTCATCGACGACCGGCAACGACAGCCACGCTGCGCTGGCTGCGTCGAGAAAGCGCTCGCCGACCGCGAGCACCGGGGTCGTCGACGCGAGCGGCTCCAGCCATTCTGCCAACGCGGCGACACACAACTCCGCCTCGGCCGCCACCGGGTTGGCGGAAGCAACGGGAGCGGACGGCAACACCGCGACGGGCTGTACTGCGGAATTCATCGGCTGGATCGGAATGCCGGACGGATTGCGCAGCACGCAGCGCAAACCTGTCCCCTGTGGGCGCACACCATCGCAGATCAATATGGATGCGGTATGACAGTCGCGTGACCTTTGCGCCGAGGCAAAGGCAACGCGCGTCGAAAATCACGCGACGGCTCAGGCAATCTCCGGGTCACCGCCCGCGGGCGGCCCGCCCGACTTCACCACTCGACGATGGCGAGGCGCTGGCGCAGGCGCAGGCGCAGCGACAGTTTCGCAATCAGTGTGGGGGAATTCTTTGCTTCCTGGCTCACTTCGAGAACAGGCGCCGCAGTTCTGCGCCGGGATCCTCTGCGCGCATGAAAGTCTCGCCGACGAGGAACGCGTGCACGTCGGCGCCGCGCATCCTCGCAACGTCTTCGCGCGTGACGATGCCACTTTCGGTAACGAGCAGCCGCTGCGCTGGCACGCGCGAGCGCAGCTCCAACGTGGTGTCGAGTGTTGTCGCGAACGTGCGCAGATTGCGGTTGTTGATGCCGATCAGGCGTGCTGGGGTCGCCAGCGCGCGCTCGAGCTCCTCACCGTCGTGCACTTCGACGAGCACGTCCATGCCGAGCTCAGCGGCAAGCTCGGAGAGTTCGACCAGGGCTGCGTCGCCAAGCGCGGCGACTATCAGCAGGATGCAGTCCGCACCGAGCACACGCGCTTCGTAGACCTGGTAGGGATCGATCGTGAAATCCTTGCGCAGTACGGGCAGCGAGCACGCGCTGCGCGCCTCTTGCAGGTAGGCGTCGGCGCCCTGAAAAAAATCGACATCGGTCAGCACCGACAGGCAGGCGGCACCACCGGCCTCGTAGCTGCGTGCGATCTCGGCAGGACGGAAGTCGGGACGCATCACGCCCTTCGACGGACTCGCCTTCTTCACTTCGGCGATCACGCCGGCTTGCCCGGTCGCAATCTTCGCCTCGATCGCCGCAACGAAGCCGCGCACCGGCGGCGCATCGTCCACCCGTGCAGACAAATCGCGCAACGATACGCGTGCACTACGCTCGCGAATCTCCTCAGCCTTGCGCGCGAGGATCGTTTTCAGGATATCGCTCATCCGTGCTGCGGACCGCCGTAGGCGCGCTCGACCTTGGCCACGCGTACCTCGAAATGCTCGTACCACTCGCGCTTGCCGCGCTCGCGTGTCGCCGCATGCTCGGCGTGGTTGCGCCAGGCGCGGATGTTTTCCTCGCTGTCGAAATAGGCGACGGTGATACCGAAGCCTTGCGCATCGCGCGCGGACTCGGCACCGAGAAACCCCGCTTGCTTCTGCACGAGTTCGAACATCGCGTCGGCCGCCGCGGCGTAGTCCGCCTCGCCGTGGCCGTTGCGCCGCGAGGAGAAGATCACCGCGTAGTACGGCGGCTGCGGCAGCCGCGCGAATCCCAATCCACTCATGTCTGCGCTTCCTTCAGGCGCCGTGTCGTGGCGACGAACTCATCGAGCTTGGCGCGCGCCGCGCCGCTTTCGAGAGTCGCCATCGCCGTCTCGATGCCGGACGCGATCGAACCGATCGCGCCGGAGGCGTACAAGGCCGCGCCCGCATTGAGCGCAACGATGTCGCGCGCGGCACCCGCGCGGTTATCCAGCGCCTCGAGCACGCGCGCCTTCGACTGCTCGGGATTCTCCACGCGCAACACTGCGCTGTCGACCACGCTCAGGCCGTACTGCGCCGGCTGGATCTCGTATTCTTCGACCGCTCCGTCACGCAGCTCACCGATCAGGGTCGGCCCCGCGAGCGAAATCTCGTCCATGCCGTCACGCCCCCAGACGACGAGCGCATTGCCTGCGCCGAGTCGTTGCAGCACGCGCACCTGGATGCCGACAAGATCGGGATGGAACACGCCCATGAGGATGTGCGAGGCGCCGGCCGGGTTGGTCAGCGGCCCGAGGATATTGAACAGCGTGCGCACGCCCATTTCCTTGCGTACCGCGCCGACGTTCTTCATCGCCGGATGATGGTTCGGCGCATACATGAAGCCGATACCGGTTTGCTCGAGACACTGCGCGACCTGCGCCGGCGCGAGATCAATCGCCGCCCCAAACGCTTCGAGCACGTCGGCGCTGCCGGACTTCGACGAAGCGCTGCGATTGCCATGCTTGGCCACGCGCGCACCGGCCGCGGCGACGACGAACATCGACGCGGTAGAGATGTTGAACGTGTTCGAGCCATCACCACCCGTGCCGACGATGTCGACAAGATGGCGATTCGCCTCGGCATCCTGCGCCAGCGGCACCTTCGCCGCCATCTCGCGCATCACGCGTGCGGCCGCGGCGATCTCGCCGACGGTTTCCTTCTTCACGCGCAGGCCGGCGAGGATCGCGGCCGTCATCGTCGGCGATACCTCGCCACGCATGATCTGGCCCATCAGGTCGATCATCTCATCGTGAAAAATCTCGCGATGCTCGATCGTGCGCTGCAGCGCCTGTTGCGGGGTGATCGACATCGCTTACGCCGCCAGTTTCGGCGCATGCAGGAAATTGCGCAGCTGATCGTGCCCGTGCTGAGTCATGATCGACTCGGGGTGGAACTGCACACCCTCGATCGGCAGTGTCCTGTGACGCAGGCCCATGATCTCGTCGATGCTGCCGTCGGCGTGCTGCGTCCACGCGGTGATTTCAAGGCAGGCCGGCAAAGTATCCTTTTCCACAATGAGAGAATGATACCGTGTCGCCTCGAACGGATTCGGCAGGCCGGCGAACACGCCGACATTCTTGTGGTGAATCGGCGAGGTTTTGCCGTGCATGATCGTGCGCGCGCGCACCACTCTGCCACCGAATGCCTGCCCGATCGCCTGGTGGCCGAGGCAGACACCGAGGATCGGCACCTGGCCGCCGAGCTTCTCGATCACGGCAAGCGACACGCCGGCCTCGTTCGGTGTGCACGGACCGGGCGAGATCACGATCTTCTCCGGCGCCAGCTTGCCGATATCCGCAACGCTCAGCTCGTCGTTGCGCACTACGCGCACGTCCTCACCGAGCTCGCCCAGATACTGAACGAGGTTGTAGGTGAAGCTGTCGTAATTGTCGATCATCAGAATCATCGTGTGGGCCCTTGCTACGGCGAACGAATGGCAGCGCCATTGCCGCGCATGCACATCTTAGCGGTTTGTCGGACTTGCAGCGACGGATCGGCTACAGCCCACCCACCGCCTGTGCCACTGCACGGAACAGTGCGCGGCATTTGTTCATCGTTTCCTTCCACTCGAGCTCGGGCACCGAATCGGCGACGACGCCGCCCGCGGCCTGCACGTGCAGTTGGCCGTCCTGCACGATCGCGGTGCGGATCGCGATGGCAAGGTCGGCCTCGTCGTGCCAGTTCCAGTAGCCGATCGCACCGCCATAGACGCCGCGCTTGACCGTTTCGAGTTCAGCAATCACTTCCATCGCGCGCACCTTCGGCGCGCCGGTCAGCGTGCCTGCCGGAAACGTCGCGCGGAACACGTCCATGAAACTCAGTCCGGCTTTCAGCTTGCCGACGACTTCGGAGACGATGTGCATGACGTGCGAGTAGCGTTCGACGACCATGTTCGCGGTGAGCTCGACCGTGCCGGTTTCGGCGATGCGACCGACGTCGTTGCGTCCGAGGTCGATCAGCATGAGGTGCTCAGCGCGTTCCTTCGGGTCGGCAAGCAGCTCCGCTTCCATCGCCGCGTCATCCTCGGGCGTGTGCCCGCGCCGGCGCGTGCCGGCGATCGGGCGCAGCACGACCTGTTCGCCCTGCGCGCGCACGAGAATTTCCGGCGAGGAGCCGATGATTTGCTCGCTGCCGAGATCGATGAAATACATGTACGGCGACGGATTCAACGCGCGCAGTGCGCGGTAGACGTCGAGCGGACGCGAACGGAACGGCACGCTGAGGCGCTGGCTGATCTGCACCTGGAACACATCGCCCGCATAGACGTATTCCTTGGCCTTTTCCACCGCGGCAAGGTAGTCGTCCTTCGGAAAACTCGAAACGAAATGCGACTCGTCGATCGCCTTCGGATCGACGATGTCGGGATAAGCCGCGCTGGTCGAGCGCAGCCGATGCACGAGCGAGTCGAGCCGGCGCTGCGCGCGCGCGTAGGCGCGCGGCTCGGCCGGATCGGCATTGACGATGAGATAGAGCTTGCCCTTCAAATTGTCGAAAACGGCGAGCTCTTCGGCGAGCATGAGGCAGATGTCGGGCATGCCGAGCTGGTCCGGCTTCGCGTCGGCCTTGACCTTGTGCTCGATGTAGCTTGCGCATTCGTAGCCGAAATAACCGACCAGGCCGCCGGCGAATTTCGGCAGACCCTCGATGCGTGGCACCTTGTACTGTGCTTTGATCTGCGCGATTTCGGCGAGCGGATCGGCGACCTCGCGCTCCTCGATCGTCTCGCCTTCCTCGCTGATCGTCAGGCGATGGCCGTAGACGCGGATCACGCGGCGTGCCGGCAGGCCGATGATCGAATAGCGTCCCCAGCGCGCGCCGCCCTCGACCGATTCGAACAGATAGGCATACGGCCCATCGGCGAGTTTGAGGTAGACCGACAGCGGCGTGTCGAGATCGGACAACACCTCGCGCACGAGCGGAATGCGGTTGTAGCCCTGCGCGGCGAGTGCGGCGAATTCTGCGGGAGAGATCACGGGTCAGAACGGCAACGAAAGGGCTGCCGAAGATAGCAAGCTATGCTGCTTTGCGCCAATCACCCGGCACAAGGACGCCGGCGCAGGCACGACGGGCCTGCGCGTTCATCGAGGCATCACTTGCCCTCGGGCGCGTCGAGCGGTTCTTGCGAAGCGTTCTTCAGCGCGTCGGCGGACACTTTCAGCGGCGTCACCGCACCGACCCGGACATGCCCGGTGATCTTTCCGATCAGCTCGTCGCGGGTATCGCCTTGGTGGCGGTAGTAACGGAAACCAGATTCGCCGAGCGAACCGTTGCTGGACGCGCCGGTTTCGTACACGGTGAGGTTGCCGACGTAGCCCAGGTGCGAACCGGTGGCGCCGCGCGCCTCCATCTCGTACCGCCGCACTGCACGCGGCAGGCTCGCCGCATCACCATATTTCTCGTCGAGTTGCTTGAACAATTCGCCCGCCTGGCGCTTTTCGCTCTCGTTGAGGCTGGCATAGGCGACCTGCAGGGCGCGTACAGCGAGATCGTCCTGCGCCTCCGCCGCTATGCCGAGCCAGGCGACGCCGCGCACGCGATCAACTGGAATGCCGATGCCGTTGTAGTACATGAGCCCAGCGTTATATTGCGCGATCTTGTTCGCCCAGAATCCGGCCAGCTCGTACATGCGCAGCGCGGTGACATAGCTCTTCTTCGACAGATAGAACTGCGCCTTGTACTGGAAGTACTTGCCCGGAAAGAAGTTGCCGGGTGGGTCGTTGCTCGCGAACGCCGCCGAATCCATGCCGTAGTCGTGCATGGCGAAGGCCGGCGCCGCCGCACCGCACAACAATGCAACGATGAACAAACCCAAACTTGCCTTGATCCTGCGCATACGAGTCGCCCGGGAGTCTTTGCCTGGGACTGGACGTGACAGCGCCGATATTCGTCGCAACTCCATGTCAGTTCAAGTCCTCGACTGGTCAACCGGCGAGCGAACGCCGTGGCATGCCATGCAGTTCCAGCGAGAACACGACGCCTGTGCCGTCCGGCAGATTGCGCGCCGTCGCCACGCCGCGATGCAGCTCGGCAATCAGGCGCACGATCGACAGACCGAGGCCGAGATGCGGCGGCTCGGCAGGCGCGCCGTTGACCACAGTGGCCTTCTGCGCCGTGGACGGGCGCACGCTGACAAGCGATTCGAACAGGCGATCGGCCATGCCGACGGGCAAAGGCGGCCCCTGGTTGGCGACGCTGACGATCGCGCCATCGCCATTCGCGCGCAGGGCGATGCGGATCCAGCCATTCTCGGCGGTGAAGCTGCGCGCATTGTCGATGAGCTTGTCGAGCGCCTGCGCGATCAGCTCCGGCGCGCCGTGCATGAGTAGCGGCGACGCAGGCAGATCGGCCTCGACGCGGCGCGGCGCGAGCAGCGGCCGATAGGCATCGACGCAGCCGCGCACGACCGCGGTGAGGTCGAACTCCTCCGCGTCGACGCCGTGGATCGCACGCTCCATGCGGCTCGCTTCGCTCATCGCGCGCACGATCGCGCCGAGGCGCTCGGCGCCGCTGCGTGCGCGTACGAGGTAAGTGCGCGCATCGGTCGACACCGACTGCTGGTCGAGATTGTCGAGTGAGGATTTGACGATTGCGAGCGGCGTCTGAAGCTCATGCGAGAGCTTGGAGGCGAGGGTACGCAGATAGTCGGTGTACACGCTCACCTCGTCGAGCAGATGGGCGAAGCTGCGCGCCAGATCGCCGAGCTCGTCCTTCGCTCCCAGCAGCGGCAGCGGAACCTGCCGTTCGCCGCCACGTTCCACCCTGCCGCTCGCATGCTTGGCGCGTTCGACCGCGTCGCGCAGGCGGCGGATGCGCACGCCGAGCACGCCGGCGAAGGCGAACAGCACGGCCCCCGCGAACAGCAGCGCACCGAGGCTTGCGCCGATCAGGATCAGCAGCGCACGGTTGGTCAACAACGGCAGCGCATCGCCGGATTGTTCGAGCAGCAACGCGCCGCGCACTTCGTTGTTGTCCTTCAACGGCACCGCGGCGGCAAGCACGACGCTGCTGCCCTGATTAGGCGCCGGATGCCACGCGGTCGCGGCAACGCCGGACAGCGCCTGCCAGATCTCGGGCGAGGACAGGCGCGGCAGGTTGGTCGCGAAATCCTGTGCCCGCGTCATGTCGGGCGCGATCAGGCTGCGGTAGATCAGATTCTCGAACCAGCGCCGCAGCGCCGGCGTCGACGATTTCGAAGGCAGCGCCGCAAGCTGACCCGACTCGGCGACGACCCAGCCTTCGGCGCTGAGCACGCGCACGCGCATACCGTCCGGCGCGAACTGGGCGAGATCGGAGGACAAGTCGGGCGAACGCAACAACAGCGGGCGCAATTCGATGTGCGCGTTGTTCGGTGCGTCGGCATCGAACTCGTTGAGCGTGAGCGAGTCGGGCATCTGCGCGCGCGGCAGACGCAGTTCGACGCGATAGCCGTCGCTGTCCTCCTGCCAATAGCCGCCAAGCACCTGCGGCAGCGTGTTGCCTTCGCCGTCGAGCACACGCGCCTCGAACGTTCCCGGCGCCGCATTCGCGATCAGATAGCGGCGCAAGTCGTTGTCGTGAGCCAGACTCAGGGTCAGGTGGTCGTGCAGCAGCGCATTGTCGTCGCTTGCGTCCGTGCGCGTCGCGTCGCGTACCTGTGCAAGCAAATAAAGGTAGTCATCGTCCGCGCAAAGCAGGAGTTTGGCTTTCTGCGCGTCGTCGGCGGGGCCGATGTTCTGCGCGTACGGCATCAACGCGTTCCAGTCGTCGGCGTAACCGTCGATGCGCATGCCGCGCGCGCAGGGATGCACGTAGAACGCCTGCCCGGCCGGCGGCAGCACGGTCTTCAGCGCCGCGAGGCTGCGCGCGAGCGCCTTCGCCGACGCCGTCAGTGTCTGTTCCTGGCCTTGGCGCAGCAACTCTTCCATCTGCCGCACGATCAGCCAGCCCGCCAGCGGCAGGGCCAGCGTGGACAGGGCGAGGAGAAGAAGTTTGAAGCGGAGCGACATGGGTCAAGGCGCCGGCGCAGTTGCTTTCCTCCTCCCGCCGGGAGAAGGAAAGAACAGCTTCACGGCCGCCACCGATATCCGGCACCGTGCACGGTCTCGATCGAATCGAATGCCTCGTCGATCGCGAGGAACTTCTTGCGGATGCGCTTGATATGCGAAGTGATCGTCGCATCGTCGACGACGACCTGCGCCTCGCGCATGAGCTGGTCCCGATTTTTCACGTGCCCCGGGAAGCGCACGAGCGTGTGGATCATCCAGAACTCGGTCACGGTCAGCGGCACCTCGTGATTGTTCCAGGTGACGCGCATGCGCTCGGCTTCGAGCTTGAGCGGGCCATGCTCGACCACGGTCTCCTTCGACGCGGGCTTGTTCAAGGCATCGATGCGGCGAAAGAGCGCGCTGATGCGCGCGGCGAGATGATGCAGGCTGACGTCCTTGGTCAAATAGTCGTCGGCGCCGAGGCGCAGGCCCGAAATCACATCGAAATCCGAATCGCGCGCGGTCAGGAACAGAATCGGCAGCGTCGGCGACTGCGCACGCAACTCGCGGCACAGCTCGAAGCCGCCTTCGGGTTCGTCGCCGAGGCCGACGTCGATGATGACGAGTTCGGGCAGCCGCTGCGCGAATGCGCGGCTCGCATCGGGCCGCGTGGAATAGCCGTGCGTGGTGTAGCCGAAACGATTGAGCGCCTCGACGTAGTTGGCGCGGATCGCGGGTTCGTCTTCGACGATGGCGATATTGCGGCCCATGCGGTCGGTCCTGCGTGATGAGGTGTGCGCAGCTTACGGGCCAGTCCTGCACGCAGCAATGGCTGCAGCGCATTTGTCATCGTTGCGCCAGATTTGGCCTCGCCGTCGCCGCAAACGGCGCCGCAGGCGTTCAGGCTCGTCGCCGAATCTATGCTCGCGCCAAGCGGGCGCCCCATGAAGAACATCGATGAAAGCCGATCGCCCCAACCCCAATCTCGAGCTGAACCAAGCCGAGCCGTTCCGCGTCGCCTTCGCCCTGTGCGCGCTCGTGCTCGGAGCCCTCGCCGCGCTGCAATTCTGAGTTTCCGCGCCGCGCCGAAGCGTCCCACTCCTGAATACCTTGTTCCGGCGCGGCTTTCTTGACCTTGGCTGCATGCGGTCGTCCGCGATGGCGAAAAATCGAAGCGGCCAGCCCTGGCCGCACTCTTCAATATTAGAATGCCCGGCCCGCCCCCTAAGTGCGTTCGCCGATGCGTCACGACTACATCCTCACCCTGTCCTGCCCGGACCGCACCGGCATCGTCTACCGCGTCAGCGCGCTATTGTTCGAGTCGGCTTGCAACATCCTCGACGCGCAGCAGTTCGGCGACGAGGAAACCGAGCGCTTCTTCCTGCGCATTCATTTCGATGTGCCGGCCAGCCTCGACATCGCCACGCTTGAAAGCCGAGTCGCCGCGCTCGCGCACGAGTTCGCGATGGATTGGAAAATTCACGATGCGCGCAAGCGCGCGCGCCTGCTGCTGCTCGTGAGCAAGCACGGCCACTGCCTCAACGATCTGCTGTTTCGCGTGCGCAGCGGCCAGTTGCCGGTCGACATCGCGGCGGTGGCCTCCAATCACGAGGACTTCGCCGAGCTCGCCGCATCGCATCGCGTGCCGTTTCGCCACCTGCCGGTCAGCAGCGCGACGCGCGATGCGCAGGAAGCCTCCATCGTCGAACTCGTCGACAAGCAGCACGTCGATCTCGTCGTGCTCGCGCGCTATATGCAGATTCTTTCGCCGCGGCTATGCGCAACGCTTGCCGGGCGCGCGATCAACATCCACCACAGCTTCCTGCCGAGCTTCAAGGGCGCCAAGCCTTACCACCAGGCGCATCAGCGCGGGGTGAAGGTCATCGGTGCGACGGCGCACTACGTCACGAGCGATCTCGACGAGGGTCCGATCATCGAGCAGGATGTCGCCCGCGTCGACCACGGCGCGACGCCGCGCGATCTCGTGCGCATCGGCAGCGACGTCGAATCGCTCGTCCTCGCGCGCGCGGTGCGCTGGCACGTGGAGCATCGCGTGCTGTTGAACGGGCATCGCACGGTCGTGTTTCGCTGAGCGGACTGGCGCGAGATCAACCTATCGCGGCGAACATCTTGGCGACGATCTCGCGGTAATCCTTGTGGCCGAAGATCGCCGAACCAGCGACGAAGGTGTCGGCACCAGCCTTGGCGATTTCGGCGATGTTGTCGGCCTTGACGCCGCCGTCGATCTCGAGGCGGATCGCGCGGCCGCTGCGGTCGATGCGCTCGCGCACTTCGCGCAGCTTGCTCAGCGCGGACGGAATGAAACTCTGCCCACCGAAGCCGGGATTGACGCTCATCAGCAGGATCAGATCGATCTTGTCCATTACGTAGTCGAGATACGCCAGCGGTGTCGCCGGATTGAAGACGAGACCCGCGCTGCAGCCGCTGTCGTGAATCAGGCCGATCGTGCGGTCGATGTGCTCGCTCGCCTCGGGATGGAAGCTGATATTGGTCGCGCCGGCCTTGGCGAAGTCGGGCACGATGCGATCGACCGGCTTGACCATCAGGTGCACGTCGATCGGCGCGGTCACGCCGTGCTTGCGCAGCGCCTCGCAGATCAGCGGGCCGATCGTCAAATTCGGCACGTAATGGTTGTCCATGACGTCGAAGTGCACCCACTGCGCACCGGCGGCAAGCACGTTGTCGACTTCCTCGCCGAGCTTGGCGAAGTTCGCGGACAGGATTGAAGGCGCGATGACGGGGGACTGTTTCATCGGAGTGCTCTCGCGATGCGGAATAGACAGTTTACATGCGCGCCTCGGCGATTCGCTTGGCGCTCCAAAGGTGTGACAAAACGCCGCTCTAGCGTCTGCGTTCTGCCTGAATCTGCTCGTAAGCTGCATTGATGTCGCGCGCGCGCTCCTCGGCGCGGCGTTTCAATTCGTCGGGCACGTTGCCGAGCTTGTCCGGATGGTGCTGGCTCATGAGCTTGCGATAGGCGCGCTTGATCTCGGCATCGCTTGCCTTGCGGTCGAGGCCGAGTACGGCATACGGATCTTTGATCCGCGTGGAATTCGCATTGCCGCCGCGCGCGCGATCGCCGCGATGCGCGTTGACGTATTCCTCCCAGTTGTCCGGCGCGACGTAGGCGTAGCCTTTCATCACCGCGATGCCGATCAGCTGGCGCTCGTCGACACCGAGCGCGGCGCAGAGCTTGCGCACGATGACGAGCTTGGCCGGCGCGAGCGGGCCGTCGGCGCAGACGATGTCGAGCAGCAGGTCGATCAGGATGAAGGCGCGGTCGCGGTGTCCGTGCGTCCACGCGCGCAGCTGCACGATCGCGTTCGTCGTCGAATAGCCCGGCTGCTTGCCTGCGTTGAACTGGTCGACCGCGACGTTGCGCAATTCGGAGGAGAGCTGCAGGCGCGCCATGAGCTGCTCGGTCGCGGCGATCTCGGCCTCGGACACGCGTCCGTCCGACTTCGCGATCGCCCCGGCAAGGCCGAACAACGGCGCGACGAAGGACAACGGTGCGGCATCGATCGTGCCCCCGAAGCTGCTCACGCTGCGGTCGAAGATGTGTCCGAGCACGACGCAGACGACGATCGCGAGCGGGTTGTGGAACACGCCGACGCCGATCGCGAAGCCGATCAGCTTGCCCCAGATGTTCATGCGTGCAGCCGCGGGCCGATGCGCATCGGCGCCGGCGCGGCGCCGGAAAAGGAGAGAATCATCGATCGTCGCGGAACCCTGTCGAACGCGAATTCTAGCCGAACCCTGCGATGCACGATGAACGGACGGTTACAATGCGCACCCCGCCCCGCCTGCCTTTCGAGGTCGCCGTGCCCACCACGCTCCTGCAATCCGACCTGCCCGGTCTCGATCTGATCCATCGCGGCAAGGTGCGCGACGTCTACGCGTTGTCGCCGCGCGAACTGCTGATCGTCGCGAGCGATCGCCTCTCGGCGTTCGACGTGATCCTGCCCGACCCGATTCCGGGCAAGGGCGAAATGCTCTGCCAGATCTCGAATTTCTGGTTCGCGAAGACCGCGCACCTCGTGCCGAACCATCTGACCGGCAAGGATGTCGCCTCGGTACTGCCCGCCGGCGTCGATGCGCGTTTGTATGCCAAGCGCAGCGTAGTCACAAAGCGCCTCAAGCCGGTACCGGTCGAGGCGATCGCGCGCGGCTATCTGATCGGCTCGGGTTGGAAGGACTATCAGGCCACCGGCTCGCTCTGTGGCATCAAACTTCCGAGCGGACTGCGTCAGGCCGAGAAGCTGCCCACTCCGATCTTCACGCCTTCGACCAAGGCCGCGATCGGCGACCACGACGAGAACATCGGCTTCGACCAGGTCGTCGCCTCGATCGGCGGCGACCTCGCCGAGCAGGTTCGCGACGCCACTTTGAAAATTTATACTTTTGCAGCAGAGTTCGCCGCGACGCGAGGTATCCTGATCGCCGATACCAAGTTCGAGTTCGGCACCGACGAAGACGGCAAGCTCTACGTCATGGACGAGATGCTGACGCCGGACTCTTCGCGCTTCTGGCCCGCCGACGAGTACCGCGTCGGCATCAGTCCGCCAAGCTACGACAAGCAGTTCGTGCGCGACTATCTCGAGACGCTGGATTGGAATAAGACCGCACCGGGTCCGAAGCTGCCGCGCGAAGTGATCGACGGCACCGCGGCGAAATACGCCGAAGCTTTGAAACGTCTGGCCGGCATCGAACTGGATTGAAGCTCTTGATCCCTACCCCACCGGGACAAGCCGAGAAAAACGGCGCCACGCTTGTCGCCGGCAAATCGATGTGATATTTGTATACCCATGACCTCCACCCGCCACAGCTATTACTTTTGGTATTACGGCATTCCCAAGCCGCTGGCGGAGGAAGGGGCGCGATCGATCTGAAGATCCGCAAACAAGACCCTCGAAGACCGCCGGCCACCCCGGCGGTTTTTTTATGGCCGCCGGGAAGTCCACAGAACCCAACCCCCGATGACCCTCCCAGGAAACCGCCATGACCACCCACCACACCGACGACCTGCGCATAGCCGAACTGCGCGAACTTTCCACGCCCGCCCAGGTGATTGCCGAATTCCCGCTCGACGATGCGGCCGAGGACACCGTGGCGAAATCGCGCGCGGCGGTGCACGCCATCCTCGACGGCACGGACGACCGCCTCGTCGTCGTCGTCGGGCCCTGCTCGATTCATGACACGACGGCCGCGATCGAATACGCCCAGCGCCTGGTCAAGGAGCGCGCGCGTCTCGCGGGCGAGCTCGAAGTCGTCATGCGTGTCTATTTTGAAAAACCGCGCACCACGGTCGGTTGGAAGGGCCTAATCAACGATCCCGACCTCGACGGCAGCTTCCACATCGACAAGGGTTTGCGCCTCGCGCGCGGATTGCTGCGCGACATCAACGCGCTCGGCCTGCCGGCCGGTTGCGAGTTCCTCGACATGATCACGCCGCAGTACATCGCCGATCTGGTCGCTTGGGGCGCGATCGGCGCGCGCACGACCGAGAGCCAGGTGCATCGCGAACTCGCATCCGGCCTGTCCTGCCCGGTCGGCTTCAAGAACGGCACCGACGGCAACGTGAAAATTGCGGTCGACGCGGTGCTCTCGGCAGCAAGCCCGCATCATTTCATGGCAGTGACGAAGGAAGGCCGCACCGCGATCGCGGCGACGCGCGGCAACCGCGACTGCCACGTCATCCTGCGCGGCGGCAAGACGCCGAACTATGACGCGGCGAGTGTCGACGCGGCATCTGCGGCGATCGCCAAGGCCGGCCTCAATGACCGCGTCATGATCGACGCGAGCCACGCCAATTCGTCGAAGAATCCGGAGAACCAACCGACGGTGATCGACGACATCGCCGGCCAAGTCGAAGCCGGCGAAACGCGCATCCTCGGCGCGATGATCGAAAGCCATCTCGTCGGCGGTCGCCAGGATCTCGTCGAAGGCCAGCCGCTGAAGTACGGCCAGAGCATTACCGACGGCTGCATCGACTGGGAAACGACCGTGCGCACGCTCGATCGCCTCGCCCAGGCCGTACGCGCGCGCCGCATGCGGGCGGAGGTCAAGTCGGCGGCCTGAGGTGTAACATTGTCGATCATGTCGACGGTGTACTACGACTATCTGCAAACGCCGATCGGCCGCCTCATGCTCGCGGCCGACGGACGCGGCCTGCGCCATGTCGATTTCGAGAATGGCAAGTATCCGGCCACGATCGGCGAGGATTGGGAGCGCGGGCCCGGTGCGCTGCACGAGGCACGCACGCAGCTCAAGGCGTATTTCGCCGGCAAGCTCACCGCGTTCGATCTGCCGCTCGCGCCGCAGGGCACCGATTTCCAGCAGCAGGTCTGGCTTGCTTTGCTCGAAATTCCCTACGGCACGACGACGAGTTACGGCGAGATCGCGCGCGCGCTCGGCGATGCCAACGCCACGCGCGCGGTCGGCGCGGCGAACGGGCGCAACCCGCTGCCGATAATCGTGCCCTGCCATCGCGTGATCGGCGCCAACGGCAGCCTGACCGGCTTCGGCGGCGGCCTGCCGACCAAGCGCTGGCTGCTCGAGCACGAGCAGCGCCATAGCGCATTCACCCTGACGCCGTAAACAAGCTGACCGCGACGCGTGGTATTGCCCACCACGCCATCACCGACGATGCCGGCCCAAAGCGCATGAATCGCCCCCTTGTATCGCTGACACTCTGTTTGCTGGTCGCGCAGCTGTCTGCGTGTACCGCATACGAGGCTTATCGCAAATGCGGCTTCGCCGGCTGCCCGGGCGACAAGGAGATCGCTGCGCAGATCGAAGCCGCACTGCGCGCGACGCCGGGAATCAGCTTCTGGGACATCCAGGTGCAGTCGCTGGATCACGTCGTCTATCTGTACGGCCTTGTCGACACCAATCCAGAACGCGCACACGTCGAAGAAGTCGCGTCACGCGTCTCCGGTGGCCTGAAAATCGTCGATTCAATCGCCGTGCGCGCCAGCATCGGTCGCTGAAGCGCCGCGCGTGCACGCGACCGATTGGGTTTGGTTCAAGCCTAGCGCGTGCTTCGCAGCGCCATCGAGGTACTGTTCGCCCGAATTGGCCCCGTCGAACCGCGAATCTTGATTTCGTAGGAAATGCGTACCGTCTGTGCCGCTTCGGGCTCGCGGATCGACAACAGCACCTGCTCGGTGGCGATGCGGCCCATTTCGCGGCAGGGCTGGTGCACCGTGGTCAGCCCGGGCCATACCTGCGCCGACGCCGGCGTATCGTCGAAGCCGCAGATCGACAGATCGCGCGGAATCGAGAATCCGCGCTCGAACGCCTCGTGCATTGCGCCGCAGGCCGAATCGTCGTTGGCGGCGAAGATCGCGGTCGGCGGATCGCGCAGGTCGAGCAGTTGCCTTGCCGCGGCAATGCCTGAGTCGAACGTGAAATCCCCGTCGACGACGAGGCTTTCGTCGTAGGCCATGCCCGCCTTGCGCAAGCCGTCGCGGTAACCCGCCAGTCGCCACGCGCGCGCGCCGTGACCCGCGCGCCCGGCGATGTGGCCGATGCGGCGATGGCCGAGTGCGGCGAGATGTTCGACCATCTCGGCCGCCGCCCTGCGCTCGTCGAGGCCGACGCCGATGCGTGCGTGCGCGGAACGTGCCGAAATCGCCGAGTAGCGGATATTCAAATCGTCGAGACGGCGCAATATCTTGAGGTCGTCGCCGATCGGCGGCGCGAGCACGAGTGCATCGGGCCGGAACTGGGCGACGAATTCCTCGACCGCCGCCACCGCATCGGCGGACAGGTCGAGCGGGCGCAGCATCGCGTTGTAGTGCGTGTTCTCGCAGGCCTGCAGCACGCCGACTATGAGTTCCATGACGTAGCTCGAGCCCGCGTGCGGATTGTCGAACAGCAGCGCGACGAGATACGAGCGGTTGCCGGCCAGGCTGCGCGCGGACGGATTGGGCCGGTAGCTGAGTTCGCGCGCCGCCGCTTCGACGCGGGTGCGCGCCTTCTCGCTCACGTTCGGCTCGCGGTTGAATACGCGCGAGACGGTCTTGGTGGAAACGCCGGCCTTCAGCGCAACGTCTTCGATTCGGGCTGGCATGCAGCGTTTCCCGGCAGTCCTGGGTTGAGTGATAGCGCTGTCATCCTACCGCAAGAGCGCCGCGTTCCGCGCAGATCGCCTCGACCAGCGCGCGATGGTCAGGCAGGTCGTTCACCGCATGCGTGCCGAGCACGCGGATCATCTCGAACTCGCGCCGCGCGGCGTCGACTTGCGTGTACGCGGCGCGCGCGGATTCGAGATCGGTGCGGAACTCCATGCCGTAGAGGATGTACTGCCAGCTCGCCGGCAGGAACATCTCGATATCGCTGAGGAAGTCGAGGCGGTGCGGCGGCCGGCAGCGCCACATCGCGAGGCGGTCCTTGAGCGTGTCGGGTACGCTCGCCGGGTCGGCGTTGTCGATCCAGAACGTCGAGTCGCGGCGTTGGCTCAGGCAATAATGCATCTTGATGAAGTCGAAGATGCGCTCGTAGCGCGCGGACATCGATTCGTTGAACAGCTTCGCCACGCGCGTCATCTCGCCGTCGCGCGGAAACAGGTGTGCGATCAGGTAGGCGGCGATCTCGATCAGGCCGATGCCGGTCGATTCGAGCGGCTCGACGAAGCCGGCGGAGAGCCCGACCGCGACGCAGTTCTGCACCCATTGCAGCGGACGATGGCCTGCTTCGAACTTGAGCACGCGCGCGCTCAATCCTTGCGCCGCCGGGCCGATGTAGTCGCGCAGCACCTGCTCCGCGCGCGCATCGTCGGTGTGGCGCGTCGAGTAGACATAGCCGACACCGCGGCGCGCGTGCAGGCCGATGTCCCAGGTCCAGCCCGCTTCGTGTGCGGTCGAGATCGTGTATGAGGGAATCGGTGCATCGGCACGCGCATACGGCACCTGGATCGCGACCGCGCGGTCGACGAACAGCGTGTCCTTGGCGCTGCGGAACGACGAGCCGAGCGCGCGACCGATCAGCGCAGCACGGAAGCCGGTGCAGTCGACGTACAGATCCGCTTCGAGCGCGCCGGCTTCGCGCGTGTGCACGCGCGCGATCGCGCCATGTTCGTCGAGGTCGACATTCTCGACCGTCGCGATCGTATGCTGTACGCCGAGATTGCGCCCGTGTTCGGCAAGCAACTTGGCGAACTGCACCGCGTCGAAGTGATAGGCATAGTTGAGCCGACCCTGATACGGCGCATCGCCGCGTTTCTTCGGCGCGCGCGAGGCGTCGGCGACGCGCTGCTGCAAGGTCACGCTTTCGGCGAACGACGCGCCCGGTGCGGCCGCGCCGAGCAGCCAGTACGGCAACAATTCGGGCGCGTCGCCGCGCTGGCTCGGCAGGCTGAATGGATGGAAGTAGTCGCGGCGCGCGCCGGCAAGCGCAGCCGGCGCACGCACCCAATCGACGAAGCGGATACCCTGCTTGAACGTCGCCGTCGCGCCGCGCAGGAAGCGCGTCTCGTCGAGGCCGATCGCAGACAAAGTCCCGCGGATCGACGGAAACGTGCCCTCGCCGACACCGAGGATACCGATGTCGGCCGATTCGACCAGACTCACGCGCACGCCCTGCGGATGCGCCGCGTTGAGCACGCGCGCGAGGTAGCAGGCGCTCAGCCAGCCGGCCGTGCCGCCACCGACCACAAGGATATTGCGCAATGCCGACATGTCTCTCCTCCCATTGTCTTTCTTTGTGCGGGCAAGCCGCGCCTGCCCGCCGCCGCGGGCGCGGCTTCCACCCTTTTCTTGAAGTTTAGATTACGCCAATTGTCAGCGCTGTCAATTTCTGATTGACAGCGCTGACAATTTACAGTATTCCTAGCCTCGCCCCGTATCAGACCGGCACAGAAGCCGGCCGGCTGGCACCGCCAAATCCTTAGGAGGGAGACCCAATGAATCACCGTTCGAACGCGCCGCGCGCGTCCGCGTCCAACGCCACGCAGATGCTTCTCACCACCCTGCGCGACACCCGAATTTTGCCCGGCAGAACCGCACTCTGCTGTGCGATCGTGGCCGTACTCGCCGCCGGCTACGCTCATGCCGCGACCGACAATGCCGTCGACGGCGCAGGCGATCCGAAGGCAGCGAATACGCAGTCGCTCGAAGAAGTGAAAGTGACCGCGACCAAACGCTCGACCTCGCTGCAGAAGACTCCACTCGCGGTCACCGCGATCGGCGCCGACACGCTCGAGAAGGAACGCGTAAACACCGTTACCGACATCGTCAAGCTCGTGCCCGGCTTCGCCGCGACCACGCAGGGCGACCACGGCGTCGTCACCCTGACCCTGCGTGGCATCGGCAACGATTCGGCCAAAACCGAGTACGCCGACCCCGAAGTCGCGCTGTTCGTCGACGGCATCTACACGCCGCGCGCGGAAGCCGCGGCCGGCCTGCTGCTCGACCTGCAATCGGCGGAAGTGCTGCGCGGTCCGCAGGGCACGCTGTGGGGGCGCAACTCGACTGTCGGCGCAGTCAACTTCCAGACCGCCAAGCCCGAACTCGGCAATTTCTATGGCTATGCGCAGTTCGAGGCCGGCGACTACGCGCACCTCGGCCTGCGCGCAGCGGTCAACGTGCCGGTGAGCGAGACGTTCGCGTTCCGCGTCGCCGTCGCGCAGCAGCAGCACGACGGCTACGTCGACTACCAGAATCCGGTCGGCCAGTTGCCGTCGGTCGCCTCCCAGCAGGCCGCCTACCTCGCCGCGGGCGGCACCGCCGCCACGTTCAAGGCGATCGATCCGAACATCTACGTAACCGGCGGACCGAAGTACAACTCGCAGAATCAGAGCGCCGCACGTGTGTCGGCGTTGTGGGTGCCGAACGACAAGCTGACCTGGAACCTGTCGCTCGAATACTTCCGTGACCGCGGCACGCCGAGCGCGAACCTGATGCAGAACCCGCGCGCCGGCCAGGATTTCTGGTCGATCCTCGCCGACACCGCGCCGGCGCTGAGCCGGACCAACTACGCGCTGCGCTCGCGCGTCGACTACGCGATCAACGACGCGATGGAGTTCAGCTACATCGCCGGTTACTCGCGCTTCAACGGCTCGAGCAGCTACGACCAGGACGGCGGCGTGCTCGTGCCGACCAGCTTCGCCAGCGGCGCGAACTACCAGAACGACCGCACCAATTGGTCGAAGTACGAATCGTGGAGCCACGAGTTCGACCTGAAGTCCGTCGGCGACAACACGATCGACTGGATCCTCGGCCTCTACTACGCGGCCGAAGACAACGGCATCCGCTTCGACATCCCGATCTTCAACGGCACGCCCCAGGGCACGGTCGGCTGGCAGGGTTCGTTCATCCAGCCGAAGGAACTGGTCGACTCGTGGGCCGGTTTCGGCCAGGCGACCTGGCACCTCAGCGATGCCACGCGCCTGACCTTCGGCGCGCGCTTCACCCACGACGAGAAGAAGAACGAAGGCGGCCGCAACTACGGCTGGGCCTACGACGCGACCGTGCCGCAGGTGCCGATCTATCCGGGCCTCGATCCGGCCTCGCCGGGCTCGGGCTTCAACGTCAGCGCGAAGAACGATGGCAAATACAGCGCGGACAAGCCGACCTGGCTGCTCAAGGTCGACCACGATCTGTCGAGTGACGCGCTGGTCTACGCGAGCGTGTCGACCGGCTACAAGTCCGGCGGCCTGCAGGACGGCGGCGTGCCGTACAAGGGCGAGTCGCTGATCAACTACGAGGCCGGCATCAAGCTCAGTTTCCTCGACCATCACCTGACCTGGAACAGCGCGATCTATCACGAAGATTTCAAGGACTTCCAGCTCGCCGCACCGATCACTTTTATCGACGGCAGCCACGGCCTCGGCTTCTCCAACGTGAAAGGCACGACCAAGGTCAGCGGCATCGAATCGGAAATCGCCGCGCGCCTCGGCGACGTCGACCGCTTCAACCTCGTGTTCTCGGCGATCCCGCAGAAGAAGCTCGGCACGCTGCTCTATGCCGGCAGCAACGACTACGGCGGCTTGCCGGCCTGTCCGCCCGCGTCGGGCATCGGCAACTGCATGGATGTGAGCGGCCACGAACTCGCGCATGCGCCCGACTTCGCTTTCAACGCGATCTACGAGCACGACTTCATCCTGTCGAACGGCGCACGCCTGACACCGCGATTCTCCGGCCACTACGAATCGTCGAGCTGGCTGTCGCCGTTCAACTTCGGCGCGGGCGACCAGCAGAAGGCTTATTTCCGCGGTGATCTCTCGCTGCGCTACACCTCGGCGGACGACAAGTGGTACGCCGGCGCCTACGTGAGCAACTTCACCGACGTGAAGGTGCGCACGAGCGATGCGGGCCGCACCGTGGCACCGAACGGCTCGTTCATCTACACCTCGCAGTACCTGCCGCCACGCACTTTCGGCGTCAACTTGGGCTTCAACTTCTAGGGAAGCGGTTGCGTCCCAGCGTGCCGGACCCGGGCCGTTCTCCATCGGGTCCGGCACTTTTTCGCCGCTTCACCGCGGACAGACAAAGTATAAATTGGAAGGAAGTATACAATGCAGCGCCGCGACCTCCTGCGCCTGTCCCTCGCCCTCGGCGGCGCCTCGCTGCTCACGCGCAGCCCGCTCGCGCTCGCCGACGCGCTGATCGGGAAGAAGCCCGTCTCACCAGAAAAACTGCGCGCGGGCGAATTCCCCAAGGGCTTCCTCTGGGGGGCGGCGACCGCGGCTTACCAGGTCGAAGGCGCGTGGGACGAGGATGGCCGCGGCGAATCGATCTGGGACCGTTTCGCGCACACGCCCGGCAAGGTCAAGAACAACGACAACGGCGACATCGCCTGCGACAGTTATCATCGCTATGGCCAAGACATCGCATTGGCCAAACACCTTGACCTGAAGACTCACCGCTACTCGATCGCCTGGCCGCGCGTGCAACCTGGGGGCCGCGGCGCGGCGAACGCGAAGGGCCTCGACTACTACAAGCGCGTCACCGACGCGCTGCTCGAAGCGGGCATCCGCCCGTTCCCGACGCTGTACCATTGGGACCTGCCGCAACCGCTCGAGGATGCCGGCGGCTGGCCGAACCGCGACACCGCCGAACGTTTCGCCGACTACACCAAGCTCGTGATCGACGCGCTCGGCGACCGCGTCAAGCAATGGTGCATCTTCAACGAACCGAAAACCTTCACCCACTGCGGCTACTGGCAGGGCAACCACGCGCCGGGCCGCACCGATCCGCTCGACTTCCTGCGCGCGACGCACACCGTAAACCTCGCCCAGGGCATGGCGTTCCGCGCGATCAAGGCTGCCGATCCCAAACTCGAAGTCGGCGGCGTCTACGACACGCAGCCGGCGTATCCCGCCGACACAAACAGCGCAGCGGACAAGCTGGCCGCGCAGCGCTGGCACAAGTTCGTCAACCTGTGGTTCCTCGATCCGGCGCTGAAGGGCCGCTATCCCGAAGGCGTGTTGCCCGCCGATCGCCAGGCCGAGTTGCTCGGCTGGAAGGACGGCGACGAGACGATCGTGCGCGCCGCGCTCGACTTCGTCGGCATCAACTACTACTCGTCGTGGCTCGTCGCCGATGCACCCGAGGGCAACGGCGTGCCCGGCCTCAACGCGAAGGCCGAGTGGGCGCGCAACTACGCGCCGCATCGGCAGACCGACAACGGCTGGGACATCTACCCGAAAGGGTTCTACGACATCCTAGTCGACATCGCCGAGCACATCGGCCACCTGCCGATGGAGATCACCGAGAACGGCGCCGCTTACAACACCTTGCCCGGCGCGGACGGCAAGGTCCACGACAGCGCGCGCATCGCCTGGGTTCGCGCACACCTGCTCGAACTCGCGCGCGCTATCCGCGACGGCGTGCCCGTGCGCGCGTATCACCACTGGAGCCTGCTCGATAATTTCGAATGGGCCGAGGGTTATTCGCAGCGCTTCGGCCTCGTCCACGTCGACTTCAAGACGCAGAAGCGTACGCCCAAGGACTCGGCCGCGTGGTTCGCCAAGGTCGCCGCCACGAATGCGGTTGCGGCATTGGCGCCGCTGTCGAATGCAACCGTCACCGACAGCATGAATTCGATGGCTTGAACGCAATCGCTAGCGGTTGCGCCGCCGCGGCTGGGTCAACTCCGCGTCGCCGTACTGTCCGGAGAGCGTTCCGTGCAGCGAGAAATCGCGCAGCATCTGGAAATATCCCGGCGCGTAGCGAGTCGAGATTCGCTCGCCCTTCGCGTCGACATCGAACAGGGTCATGCCGTGCTCGGCGTTGCGGTAATAGGCGATCGTGCAATCGCTGCCGCGCGCGATCAGCGAGTTGAGTCGCTTGCGCGTTTCGCGGCTCGGCGCTTCGTAGTCCTCTCCGCCGAGCACCCACAGCTGTGGCGTGCGCAGCGAGCGCAGCACGGGCATCGGGTCGTAATTCCACGGGATGTGCCAGTCGAATTGCGGCGCCATCGCGCGCAGTTCGGCCTCGGTCTTCGACAGGAAGATGTGGGTGTAGTCGCCACGCAGATCCTTGTACCAGCGTGCGGCAGCATGGCGCTTGCGCAGTCGGTCCAGTTCGGCGAAACCACTGTTGAATCCGCTCGCGACGACGTTTTCCACCGCACTTGCGACGCTCAGCGCATCGCGGATTTCGCTGCGCGAATAACCTTTCTCGCTGAGCTGCAGCTCGACCGATTGCTGATCTTCGTCGATCACGTTCACCGCCAGGCCGAAGCAGACGATGACGAAGTCGACCGCAGTCCTGGTCGCGGCGAGCGGCGCCACCCAACCGCCCTGGCTGCCGCCCTGGAATCCGATACGTCCCAGCCGGGCACCTGCCAGCGACTTGGCTGCCGCGACCGCGGCCACGGCATCGTCGGCGAGGACGGAATAGTCCTGAGTGTAGGTTCCGCCCGAACTGCCCGTGCCGCGTTTGTCGTAGACGAAGGCGCCGATTCCCTCAGCGGGCAGCATGCGTTGCAGCGAGTACGATTCGAGCGCGGAGCTGGGCTCGGAACCGTGGATCAGCACGACGATCGTGACCTTGCCTTCGCCCGGTGGCATGACCAGCCTGCCGGACAAGGCCGTGCCCTGGCTTTCGAAGTGGATCTCGCGGGTCGCGAACTCGCGCTTCTTGCCCGACACTGCGCCAAAGCGCAGCGTGCCCGTGTCGCAGCCGGCGAACGATACGACGATGCCGTCCGCCGTCTCGCTCCATCCGCGCGTGCTCGTCCAGCTGGCGTCGCCCTGGCGGCGCAGCGCTCCGGTCGTGCCGTCGAATTTCCTCCAGCGCAACGTATTGTCTGAGGAAGGCGCGATGTCCAGGTCCGAGCCGTCGTCGAGCCGATAGTTGCCGACGAGGCAGTCGGCGGGCGACGCGGCCAGGGCGGGCAGGGACAAAATGGCGAGCAGCGTCACGAACAGGAGCTGCGTAAGCGAAACAGCAGTGCTGGTGAATCGTGGCATGACGGCGAAATCCTGCTTCAGCAAAAGGGTTCGAATTCGATGCGCAGCATGCCGGCGCCATTCTCGAGGATGGCGCGGCCGGCCTGCGCGAGTTCGTCGAGGCGATCGACAATGGTCAGCACGGGATTGCCGCGCAGTGGACCTGCGGCACAGGCGAATCGCGTCTGGCCGTAGGCGACGAGCAGTTCGGGCTCGCTGTCCTGGCCAGCGTAGAGCAGAATCTGGCCCGGTCGCGGCTGTGCGATGGCATCCTCCTCGGGCAAGCGTGATTCGACCGGCCACGCGGCACGCAGCGGCGACCAGACGGCCTCACCGCTCCAGCGCGCGTGCAGGACAGGGCCCGCATACGGCAGCAACTTAGCCAGCGCAATCCAGCTGGAGGACTCCACGGGCGATGCGAGGCTTGCTCGAAAGGTCGAAGTACCGATCGATACGATTGCGTTCACTGCGATTCCACTGAGCGGCGAGCTGCCATACCTCGGCACAGTATCGATGCGACTGGCGCGCGTCTTGGACGAATTCAAGGGAACCCAGGACGAATGGCCCTTGATTCCACGACCGCTTGGCGGAAGATGCAGCGATAGAACCGCAGTCGGTTTCCCTGAGGACGCTGCAAAAAAAATGTCCGTGCTGCACCAATTCAGCGGCGCCTGCGTGCGCCGCGTCATCGATCCGAGCCGCGCCGTAGTCGCAGAGCACGCGCACGAGTGGCCGATGATTTCGCTGTACGTCATGGGCGGATACCGCAACGTCACCGAGCGCGGCGAGCACGAGATCGCCGGCCCCTCGATGGTGTTCTACGGTTCGCAAGTGGCGCACCGCAATGTTGTGGGCGAGATGGGGTTCGAGCAGATCGAGATCGAGTTCGATCCACAATGGCTCGGCACTTCTGCGCTACCGGCGAAGGAACTGCTGTTGCGCGTCGGCGGCGCTTGCGGCGCACAAGCCCGCGCGATCGCCGGCGCTTGCGTGACGCGACTCGCGGAGGCCGATCTGCGCAATTCGATCCGGCGGCTGTTCTCGATCGCGCTGCGCGAACCCGGCACGCGCAGCTCCGCATGGGCCGGCGATGTCACCGCGCGTCTGCGCGCCGATCCGGGCCGGCGCATCGGCGAGCTCGCGCGTGAGGTCGGCCGCAGCCCCGCCTGGATCGGGCCAGCGTATCGACAGTCGAGCGGCGAAGGCCTGCAGCAGGCCGCGGCGAGATTTCGCGTCGAACGCGCGGCCCGGCTACTGCGCGAATCCGACTTGGGTTTTGCCGACATCGCCGCGGAGGCGGGGTTCTGCGATCAAAGCCACATGAACCGGACCTTGCGCCGACTGCTCGGACGCTCGCCGACGGCGATACGCGCGGACCGGGAAGCCTTCCGCGACGCGCGCCAAGCTTGAGCAGAAAGGTCCCGTTGCGAACAGCTATCGATCGCGCGGCAATGCCTGCAGCGTCGTATTGAAGAGATACTGACTTTCAAACTCCGTGCGATTGCCGGCCTTCTTGCCCGGGATAGGCAGCAATCGTGCGGTGAGCGGCTTGTGCCACTTCCAAGCGAGCGAGGCGACGTCGCCAAAAATACGCGCAAGTTGTTCCTCGCTGATGTCGCCGGGCAGCGGCACGGTGTCGAGTCCGGTACCGCAGACGGAAGAGTACGCCAGCAGCGAGTCGATGCCGTAACCGTTCTCGGCCCAGCGATCGGACAAGCGTTTGTCTTCCAGCACGGGCACCATGAGTCCCGAGTAGCCGACTTGCTTGACCGGCACGGCCTTCACCGCCGAGGTGATCGCTAATGCTGCGGTCAGCGTGCCGCTCGAGCCGAAGCGCGCGCCGCTCCAGGTTTCCATAGCCGCGCCGATCGACACGTCGCCGAGTGGCGCTGGCGTCGGGTCAACGCCCATGAATGTCCAGCCTCGCGCTTTCGCCACCTGCTCGCCGATCGCTTCGGCGACGCGTGCGTGTGTCGCCAACGCGTTGGTGAGTTCCTTCACCGATGCGTCGAAATCACCATGCGTCCGCGCAAATACCTCTCGCACGACGCTCGCTCCTTCGAAACCGAACGAGAGTTGCTTGCCGGCACCGGTGTGATATGCGCCGGGATAGAACGGGCCGTATGGCGACAGCATGGCGGTTGCGGCGAAATTGAAATTGCCCTGTCCGTGGGGGCTGTCGGCGAGAGCGTGCACGAGCGCAGCGCTCGCGCGGATGGTCTTCCAATGGATGCCGTTGGTGGCCGCGATGATCGCGCTGGCGTTGGTGTGCGTCTGCGTAGCGAGTGCGGAGGCCAGCAGGTGCATCGCACGCGTGTCGTCGGTATCGTGCAGCATCGCTGGCCCTACGTTCAGCGCGAGACCTTGCTCGCCGGCGAGCGCATCTAGCCTTTTCAGCAGCGCGAGCGCATCGTCGTCCGACAGTCCATCGATCAATTCGCCGACCGGTTGGGTGACGAGGCGCTGCGTCTGCACCACATAGCCGCGCTTGGCGAATGCCGCTTTGACATCGTCGAGAACCGCTTTGGCGTCGGTGAAATTGCGTGCGTAATTCGCGCGCTCGATGCGTACGAACGCGGTGATCGCACGCACGTTCGGCAGCGTTGTTTGTGTCGCGTCGAGCGCAAACGCCGCAAGGGGCAACAGCCACAGCAGAACACAAAAACCGAGTCGTCGCAGCACGGCTTTCCCCCGATCGTGATCAGTGCGAGAAAGACTGTAGCATGCGTCGCGTCGATCAATGCAATGACCGAAGTGGCTTGCTTATTGTACTCCATGCTCATGAGCATCGAAGCTGCGCTTGGGCTGATGCGCTTGCTCTTCGCGAGGCCAATCGAAAAATGAGCATGTGATCAAGCGTCAGCATGCGCCGAATTTTCTATGAATCAACCCGCTTGCCGATTGGCGAAATCTAGCTTTTCCTTCGCAGCACTACCCGATTGATCACGCAGGGAATGGGCGCTCTGCTCGCACAGATTCTTCGCGTCGGCTGACAGCATCCGGCACTTTTCCAGAGCGACCGAGAGATCGCCATCGGCTCTCGCGAGAGCGACAGCATAGTCGGCCTTGGCTTGTTCCTTGTACTGGTTCAGCGCCGCCTTGCTGACCCCGCGATTCGCATCCGCGTTCGCGTCCGCGCGCTTTGTACTCGCTTCGCTCCGTGCTTTTGCCAAATCGCGATTGGCGGCATCGATCGCCGGCTGTGCAGCTTGGGCGGCCTTCGCCGCATCCTCCGCGTGATCGCGAGCTACATTGTCCACATCACTCTGGGTGGACTTGCCGCAACCCGCAAGAGCGATGACCATTCCTGCGACCAATATTCTGGATGTCATATTCATAGAAAACTCCTCTCAAGGATGAAAACCCCAATCGTCTGGAAGCCGGCGCAAAATCGTTGCGGCCTACAATTTGGCGCGAGACGCCCTCAATTTTTCACTCGGCGGCTCGCCCTTTTTGCCAAGTTGTTGCAGCATCGTACTCAGATCTTCGGCGTGCTCTTCTTCGGATGCCAGGATGGTCTCTAGCATGCGTCGTGTAGTCGGATCATCGTTGCCGAGATACTGGATGATCTCGCGGTAGGTATCGATCGCGATGCGCTCGGCGACGAGGTCTTCTTCGATCATCTGCACGAGATCGCTGCCCTCGCTATATTCGGAATGTGCGCGCGAGCTCAGTCCGTCCGGTGAAAGATCAGGAGCGCCTCCGAGCTGCACGATGCGTGTAGCGATCTGATCGGCATGCCCTTGTTCCTCGTTCGCATGCTCGAGGAACTCCGCTGCGATGCTTTTGGCGTGGATGCCCGAGGCCATGTAGTAATGGCGTTTGTAGCGCAGCACACAAACGATCTCGGTTGCGAGAGTCTCGTTGAGCACCTTCAGCACGGTCGCCCGGTCCGCAGAATACCCTTCGGTGACTGCGCCCGCTTCCATGTGCATGCGGGCGCGTTTGCGGATCGTCTCGACATCGGTGAAAGACGCGTTCTTGGCAGACATCAATGGGTTCTCCTTCAACGTGAGATGGAAATACCGCACCCGGAAGGGTGTAAGAATTCGGCGACAGTGATTTTTGAAATGGCCAACGCGAGCCAATTGATCGCCTTGATCGTCACGTCGCTAAATCGGAAGGCATCCTAGGACGATTTTTCAACATATTTCTTCAGACCGCCCAGCATCGCTGTCCAATTTTTCTCCGATTCTTCGCGTGCCTTCTCATCGGGATTGTTGTCTTGAGAAAGAGATACCTCGGTTTCGTTGCCGCTGCCTGAAAGATCGATCTTGATGGTGTGATAGTTCTCTGGTCTTTCCGCTTTCCCGGACAATGGACTGAAATGGGTGTACTGAAGCGTCTGCTCGGGTTCGATTTCGAGGATGACACCTTTGTCCTCGTATTTTTTGCCGTTCATTTCACCCGTCCACGTGATCCGGCTTCCCCTACTCCAGTCCGATTCGACGATGGCGCCAAACATGTATTGTTTGATCGCATCGGCTTTGACAAGCGCCTCCCAAACCTTATCTCTTGGCGCTTCAATCGATGTCGTAGATTTGGCTATCAAGTTGTTGCTCATGACCTTCTCCTATCGAGGACGGGGCATGGTCGCCTTGTGCCGACGAGTCATTAGCCGTTTGCATCATTGGACTCGGTTCCACGGCTTCGCTTCTGAAATTTACGCCAGCCTGTCGTGAATCTAGCCGTGCTCAGCCATATCAGCAGATCGCCACGAGCGCACCCGATCGACCGCGTAGCCGGAGTAGCGGGATCGAAAAATATGTTCGGTATAGGTGCCGTTCAACGCGACTTCGCGGCCCTCCAGCAGGAATTCGACCGGCTCGCCTTCCTGCGGCAGACCGACAGCATCTTTCACAGATTGCGTGTCCATGTTTTCTCCCGCAACGCTGAGCGCGTGAGCAAGATGGGATGGAAAGTTCGGCGCCTCAACCCGGCGTCTCACATACAGCATGCACGCATGGGCTTGCGCGTCTCTGTCTGCTATCGCACAAAGGACGTGCGATCGAGTATCGACAGAGCGAATGCGTGCGAATGGGATGCCGTTCGGCGCGGACCGGTGAAATCACGCTGAGAACCGTCTCGGCTGTGTGCGACGCCGTACATACACGCTGGGACTTTCTCTTTACATTCCAACTCCCGCGGAGACTCAAGTTGCTGAGAACCGAATATGAAAACGAATCTTCTGCTTCTTTCTGTCATTTTCGTGGGCCTGCTCATGGTTGCCACGGGCGGCCGGGCGCAAGACAAGGTGACGCACTTTACGGCAAGTGACGGCACCAAGGTTTTGTTGACCACAGGTCAACCGGCACCCGATCACTACGGGCCGGCTCTGAACTTCGGTCAGCTGGATGCCAACCATGACGGCTATATCAGCCGCGACGAAGCCGAAGCATATCTGCCATTGTTCAACGATTTCGATTTCCCGGCGCAGCACGCCAATCGAATTTCTAAGCAGCAGTACGAATTTTGGCAGCGCGTGCAGAATCATTAGTTTTGAATTCACGCCACACGCGAGGCTCTTCCGCGCTGCGGCGCGAATTAGCGTGGATGATTCTATGCCCTAGGCGGCTGAGGTAGCAGCGGCTGCGGGACAGCTAAGGCATCGCCAATTGTCGCTTGAGAAAATGGCATGACGCGAAAACGCCAACGGCGATGCCGATCACTCCATGACCGGTCTTCATGCCGGCAGGTCGTTGAGGTCGCGCGGCTCCTCGATCCGATGGCTGTTATGCATGGCGCGAAAATTCGCCGACATCTCGTAGGCCACTTTGCGGATGCGCATGACCGAGCCGATCGGTCGATGTGCGGCGATCCCGTGCCATGGGCTGAATGACATGCCGTCGTCGATCGCGCGAGCGCGCGTCTCGCTCCATGCAAGTTGCGGCTTCGCCGTGATGCGAGCAACCGCAATGTAGGGACTTTGCTCTTCGGGCCATACAACCGAAGCATCTTCGACGGGCATCGTGTGAAGATCCGTACAAAGTTGAATGCGAAGCTCCCACTCGCCCGCGGTTGCGGTGAAGAAATTGACCACCGCCTCACGCAAGCCATTCGGCCTGCCATTGACATCGAGCGACGCGTTGGCGAGCTGCATCAATTCGGCCGATATCGGAGCGATCGATACTTTTGCCATGTACGGGCCGAACAGGATCGGCACCTGGCTGAAGAATGTTTCACCGAGGATATGCGTTTCAGGATGGCCGCCAAGCGCCTTCAAGGTTTCACTCTTGCCTCCCAAGGTTTCGATCGCCCGCTCGGTGCCGCGAAATATCGCAGACAACGCTTTCTTCAATCCGGGCGCCTTGTCCGTGGTGAACGCTAGCAATTTCAACACCGTTAGGAATTTTTTCGCACCCGGGGCCGAGAATGCCGGGCCATTGACCAGCACGAAGTCTTGGGTGACGGCGTTCTCGCTGCCTTGCAGGCGCTCGCCTTCGACGCCAATGACCTTGATCGCCAGACCGCGCGGGGTCGAGACGCTGTCGTCGAGAATATCGCCGGGTACCGTGGACAATCGCATGACAACGGGCCAGCTGCCCGGCTTGGCGAACATGCCCTGCGCCAGCACAGGCGGTAGATCATCCACTACGCGAAGTTCAGCGCGCAGCAAACCGTGGCTCTTTGCATGAACGCTGCGCGTAGCATGACCCGAATCCTTGAAGGTAGTTTCGGAAATGCTGCGCAGCGTTTTCACCAGCTCGTCGCGTGTCTCCGCTTCGTCTTCGTCCGCGACCTCAAACGAGGGATCGTAGCTTACCGGCAAAACAGGCAAGCGCGTGATTACGTTCATGGGTTGCCCTTCGTGATGCGCGATCAGCGGGATGCATGATCCGATGCGTTGTCACAGCATGCACGCATAAGCGCGAACGTCTCTGTTCGACAGCACACGCAACGCAGATCGGTCGTTGTGCTTGATGCGAATGCCGATATCAGCTGCGCCAATCCGCAAAAAAACGCCGTAGGGCTGGCGCATCGTTAAGGAGCCGGCGCACAGAAGCATCGATTCGCCTACCTCCCGGGCCGCACAATGGCATTGTGCAGACTCCGTGGCGACATCACGCACGCGACGTCGCGGCGTCCTCCTTTCGACGTCGTTCTGGCTAGTGCGCGATGGCGCACATACAAAGGCGCCAGGGAGGCGGAAGATGCCCGACAACATCCTGACTCGCAGGGACGGCGACGCCGAATACCCGATCGACAAGCCGCAGCAATGTGACCGATCTTTCGGAGCCACGCGAAAGGCAAATCAGGAAGTGTGAGTGCTTGCTACGGCACTCACCCGCCGGCGCTCCCCGCAATCATCTTAGGAGATGACTCACGCTGAAACATATTGTGGCATGGGTGCAGGTTGTTCCGGTTGGCGCATTAGTACTTATTATCTGTTCACACATATTTTCTTACCGAATTGCGTGTAGAGCAGATAGCCAGCACGTAAATCGAAGGAGAAATTCATGATCAATTACCGCAACCTCGCCTTAGCAATTATGTTCGCGACCGGGTTTGTGACCGCCGCGCCGGCTTTGGCCGATCAGGAAACCGCCGTGGTCATCGAGAAAACGACCAAACATCACTATGTCTACTACGGCGATCGCCAAATCTATTTCGCACCGGAAACCAAGACCTACTATTGGCAAACCAACGGCACATGGCAATCGGGCGAAACGTTACCCAGCGAGGATCGGACATACGAAAAAACGGGCGGCGTGGAAATGGATCTCGACACGGACCACCCGTACGAGCGCCATGAGTGGGTCATCAAGCACTACAAGACGATGCACGATGACGACGCCAAGCGCGATCGCGACGATCACTAAGCAACCTGCATATGCAGTTTGCTGCTTCCAAAAGGTGTGGCCATGTCGCGTTACGTATTGAAAATTTTGGTCGTCGCGCTAACAGCGAGTGCAGTGGGCTTCATCGGTATCCCCGGCGCGTTGATCTTGGCTGCGAAGATCCTGCTCTTCTCAATCATCGTATCGCTTGTGGTGTCGTTGGTTTACAGCCGACGACGCAATTATTCGCGCCTACTCGCCGGTCAACGCGGGGGAGTAAATATGAAAAATTCACTGACGCCGATCTTTGGGCTGGTCAAGCCCGACCCATTGCTATTCATCCCGCTCAGATCAATCAATGTGCCGATCGAGGCTCGATGGAATTTTCCGCCGCAGCATCAAAAACTCTCTGCGCCACAAGCGCGTGGGGTGTCCGATGGTTTCGAACATACAAATCAGCTGTCATCCTAACGTTCTCATGAAGCGCTTTCGCGATCATCTGCATGACGAGCTCGTTGGCGGCGTTGGCGCCTCTATTCCAATTCGGCCAGAAGAAAAACTCATAGATGACAATCTCCAAGATGAGATCTCGGAGGATGTCGAGCATACGCCGACCGATAAATCCGGCGACGAGACTCAGCGAAATCAAGAAAGTTCCACCGAAGACGGCATCGAGGGTCAACCGCGTGAGCGCCATGACGGTAGTGAAGACAACGACGCGTCGTGATAATCGGACGTTCGCGATTGCGATACTCTCGTCGTTTGTATGCCTCATTTGATAAGCCGCGCTGAAACCGTCAGCTCTTGAGGTCGAAATCCTAAAGACTATCCGCGGCGACGAAGAAGGTCTCGATGTCTGAAAGGACGAGACTATTCCACGGTCACCGACTTAGCCAGATTACGCGGCTGATCGACGTCGGTGCCACGCAGCACGGCGACGTGGTAGGCGAGCAGTTGCAACGGCACGGTGAGCACGGCCGGGGCGATGAAGTTGCCGCCCGAGTCGAGTTTCACCAGCGCACCATGCGCTTCGTGCACGCCGAGTTGGTGCGCGTCGATGTCGGCGTTCGCATCGGCGAAGACGAACAGCTCGCCGCCACGCGCGCGCACCTCGGCGAGATTCGACTTGAGCTTTTCCAGCAGGTGATCGTTCGGCGCGACCGCGACGACCGGCATTTCGGCATCGACCAGCGCAAGCGGACCGTGCTTGAGTTCGCCGGCGGGGTAGCCCTCGGCATGGATGTAGGAAATTTCCTTGAGCTTGAGCGCGCCTTCGAGCGCGACTGGCCAGTACGTGCCGCGGCCGAGGAATATGGCACTTTGTTTCGGCACGAAACGCTCGGCGAGTTTGCGCACCTCCGGCTCGGTCTTGAGCGCGGCGTCGACGACGCGCGGCAGGCTGGTCAGTTCGGCAACGAGTTCGCGCAGGCGCTCGGCGGGAAGGCCATTGATGCGCGCGAGTTCGAGCATGAGCAGGGCGAGCGCGGCGAGCTGGGTCGTATTTGCCTTGGTCGAGGCGACGCCGATCTCCGGGCCGGCGCGCGTCATCAGCACGAGGTCGGACTCGCGCACAAGGCTGGACTCGGGCACGTTGCAGATCGCGAACGTGCCGAGGTAGCCGAGCTTCTTCGCCTGGCTCAACGCGGCCAGCGTGTCGGCGGTTTCACCCGACTGCGAGATCGTGACGAAGAGTGAGTCCTTCGGCACGACGACGTCGCGGTAGCGATACTCGCTCGCGATCTCGACGCTGCACGGGATGCCGGCGAGCGCCTCGCACCAGTAGCGCGCGACGAGGCCGCCGTGATAGCTCGTGCCACAGGCGACGATCTGCACGTGGCGCACGCGTTGCAGCAATGCGTCCGCGTCGACGCCGAAGATATTCGGCAGAACGCGGTCGTTGGCGATGCGTCCTTCGAGCGTATCGGCGATGGCCTGCGGCTGTTCGTGGATTTCCTTGAGCATGTAGTGCGCGTACTCGCCGCGCTCGACCGCATCGGCGGACAGCGAGGATTCGTGCCGCTTGCGCTCGACGACGCGCCCCCGCGCGTCGAACACGGTAACCGAATCGCGGCGCACGTCGGCGACGTCGCCCTCTTCGAGGAAGATGAAACTGCGCGTTACCGGCAACAGTGCCTGGACGTCGGAGGCGACGAAGTTCTCGCCGTTACCAAAGCCGATCACCAAGGGACTGGCGATGCGCGCGACGACGATGCGATCCGGCTGCTGCGCATCGAACACGACGATCGCATATGCACCGGTGAGTTGCTTGACCGCGAGCTTCACCGCGTCGGTGAGGTCGTGGCCCTGCTTGACGAAATCGTGGATCAGATGGGTGACGACTTCGGTGTCGGTCTCGGAATGGAAGACATAGCCCTTGCCGCGCAGCGATTCGCGGATCTCGAGATAGTTCTCGATGATGCCGTTGTGGATCAGGGCGATGCGGTTTTCAGAAACATGCGGATGCGCATTCGCTTCGGTGACGCCGCCGTGCGTGGCCCAGCGCGAATGGGCGACGCCGAGCACGCCTTCACCAGGATTCGCCTTGATCTTCTCGGCCAGCCGCGCGACCTTGCCGACGGTGCGCCATAGGGCGAGATCGCCGCCCGGCTGTGCCAGCGCAAGACCGGTGGAGTCGTAGCCGCGATATTCCAGGCGCCGCAGGCCCTCGACCAGGATGGCCGTGACATCGCGCTGCGCGATCGCACCGACAATTCCACACATGAAATCTTCCTCGAATCGGATCAGCCGCGCATTTTACATTCACGGCGCGGCGCGGGCCGCTATTTCGATTTTTTCTGCGGCCGTTTCCAACCGCGCACCGTGGTCTGCCGCGTGCGTGAAACGGTCAGTTCGCCCGCCGGCGCATCGGTGGTGATCGTCGAACCCGCGCCTATCGTTGCGTCCTTGCCGATCGTCACCGGCGCAACGAGCGCGCTGTTCGAGCCGATGAACGCACCGTCTTCGATCAGCGTGTGGAACTTGTTGATGCCGTCGTAGTTGCAGGTGATCGTGCCGGCGCCGACATTGACGCCGGCGCCGATCGTCGCATCGCCGATATAGCTCAGGTGATTGGCCTTCGAGCCGGTGCCGATGCTTGCGTTCTTGACCTCGACGAAGTTGCCGACGTGCGCGCCAGCCGCGATTTCCGTGCCCGGACGCAGGCGCGCATACGGACCGATGACGCAGGCGCCGTGGGTGACGACGCCGTCGAGATCGCTATGCGCGTGCACGACGCTGCCGGCGGCGAGCGTGGAATTCCTGATGCGGCAGAACGCACCGACGCGCACTTCGTCGCCAAGCGTCACCGCGCCTTCGAGTACGACATCGACATCGATCTCGACGTCGCGCCCCGCGTTGACGCTGCCGCGCAGGTCGAAACGCGCCGGGTCGGCGAAGCGCACGCCCTGCGCGCAGAGGTTGCGCGCTGCGCGCTGCTGGTAGCGGCGTTCGAGCTGGGCCAGCTGCCAGGCGTCGTTGGCGCCGACAATCGCGTTCGGATCGGTCGACAGGATCGCGAGCGCCGAGGCATTGTCTGCCGCGGCGAGCGCAAACACGTCGGTGAGGTAGAACTCGCCCTGAGCGTTCTTGTTGTCGAGTCGCGCGAGCCAGCCGCGCAGGCGCCTCGCGTCCGCGGCGATCACGCCGGTGTTGATCGTGCGAGTCGCACGCTGCGCGGGCGTCGCGTCCTTCTCCTCGACGATGCCGGTGACGCGCTGCGCGGCGTCGAGCAGCACGCGGCCGTAGCCGGTGGGATCGGGCAGGTCGGCGGCGAGCACGGCGAGCGCCGCCTGCGCCTCGACCAGCGGCTGCAGCGTCGTCGGCCGGATCAGCGGCACGTCGCCGTAGAGCACGAGCACGCGTGCCGCCTCGGGAATACTCGCGATCGCAAGCTGCATCGCATGACCGGTGCCCTTCTGCTCGGCTTGATGCACCCAGGCGATGTCTGATTGATCGGAAAATGCCGCCTGTACCTGCTCGCCGCGATGGCCGTAGACGACGTGGATTTTTTGCGGATGCAGCGCGCGCGCCGTGTCGAGCACGTGCGCGAGCATCGGCCGGCCGGCAAGCGGCAGCAGCACCTTGGCACGCGCGGACTTCATGCGCTTGCCCTCACCCGCGGCGAGGACGACGATATGCAAGGGATGGGTCGGATTCATCGGCGCAGCCTAGCAGAGGAGCAAGGCGAAATTCGGGCAGGATGGTGGCTAAGCATTGACGCCGAACAGATGCCCGATCGCCGCGGTCGCAATCATCGCCAGCGTGCTCCAGAGGAAAACGCGTATGGCTCCCGGCAGCATCGGCGCACCACCGGCGCGCGCCGCAACTGCGCCGAGCAGCGCGAGCGAGATCAGCGAGGCGATCGCGACGATCAATGCCATATGTGCGGGCGCGGCAAGCAGCGCGGCAACCAGTGGCAGCGCCGCTCCGATCGAGAAGGAAAGCGCCGAGGCCAGCGCCGCCTGCAACGGGCGCGCCCGCTGTTGCTCGGTCAGGCCCAATTCGTCGCGCAGATGTGCGCCGAGCGCGTCGTGGGCGGTGAGCTTGTCCGCGACCTGCTCGGCAAGCGGACGGTCGAGACCGCGACCGACGTAGATATTGACCAGTTCCTCGCGCTCGCCATGCGCGTCGGTGGCAAGCTCGTGCTGTTCGAGTTCACGCTCGGCCTTCTCGGCATCGCTTTGCGAGGACACCGATACGTATTCGCCGGTGGCCATCGACAGCGCACCGGCGACGAGACCGGCGACGCCGGCCACCATCACGCTGCCGAGCGTCGCGTCCGCGCTCGCCACGCCGACGACGAGGCCGGCCGTGGAAAGAATGCCATCGTTGGCTCCGAGCACGGCCGCGCGCAGCCAGCCGACGCGGTCGCCGACGTGGCGCTCGCGATGGCGGCGCATGGACGGGGTATCGATACGTCGCGCGCGCATCGGTTACAACTCGTGCTCGCCGCCGAGGTCGTCGTGATACTCCTCGTCCGCCTCAAAACGCAGATGCTTGACGCTGCGGCCATGGCGGCGCACGAGCTTGAGCGCCTCGATGCCGACCTTGATGTGCTTCTCGACGTAGTTCGCGGTGATCTTCCTGTCACTGGCCTCGGTCTTCACGCCCTCGGGGATCATCGGCTGGTCGGAAACGAGCAGCAGCGCGCCGGTCGGGATGTGGTTGGCGAAGCCGGCGGCGAAGATCGTCGCGGTCTCCATGTCGACGGCCATGCTGCGCGTGCGCCGCAGTAGGTTTTTGAACTCCTCGTCGTGCTCCCAGACGCGGCGGTTGGTCGTGTAGACCGTGCCGGTCCAGTAGTCGTGGCCGAGGTCGCGGATCATCGTCGACACGGCGCGCTGCAGTTGGAACGCGGGCAAGGCCGGTACGATCGGCGGCAGGTAATCGTTCGAGGTACCCTCGCCGCGGATCGCCGCGATCGGTAGGACGAGATCGCCGAGCTGGTTCTTCTTCTTCAGGCCGCCGCATTTGCCGAGGAACAACGCGGCCTTCGGCGAGATCGCACTGAGCAGGTCCATGACCGTCGCCGCGTTCGGCGAGCCCATGCCGAAGTTGATCAGAGTGATGCCGTCGGCGGTCGCGTTCGGCATCGGCCGGTCGCGGCCCTGCACCTCGACGCCGTTCCATTCCGCGAACATGTCGACGTAGTTGCCGAAGTTGGTCAACAAGATGTGCTCGCCGAACTGGTCGAGCGGCGTGCCGGTGTAGCGCGGCAACCAGTTTTCCACAATGTCTTTCTTGTCTTTCATGCTTGTATTCCGCTGGGGTTGCCGATGACGACACATCGGCGGAATGGCAGGTCTTTGGTTGTCGCCGGTAAGTTTAATCGTTGCGCGTGCTGCGCGCAGCCGTCGCGCGGCGGCGCAGCTTTGCTTTTTTGCAGCCGCGAAGGATGATGCAGCGCGTCTTGCCGCCTCGACCCGGGAGTTTCCGATGCTCGTCACCTTGCTGCTCGCCCTGATCGCGCTGAGCGCCCTGCTCTTCCTCGGCCGCGGCTTTCTCGCCTGGGTCGTCGCGGCGGGCGTCTGGCTGGTGGGTTGGCGCATCACCGGCATCGCCTCGCCGCTGCTGTTCGAGGCCGCGGCGCTCGTACTGACGGCGCTCGCCATCGTATTCGGTCTCCCGCCGATCCGCCGCGCGCTGATCACGAGCCGGGTCATGCCTATCTTTGCCAAGGTGCTGCCGCGGCTCGGCGAGACCGAGCGCATCGCGCTCGACGCGGGCACGGTATGGTGGGATGCGCAGCTGTTCTCGGGCCGGCCAGACTGGAACAAGCTGCTCGATTTCAAGCCGCAGCCACTGAGCGCCGACGAGCAGGCGTTTCTCGACGGCCCGGTCGAGCAGCTCTGCGCGATGCTCGACGACTGGCAGATCAACCAGCTGCGCGACCTGCCGCCCGAGGTCTGGGAGTTCATCAAGAAGCAGGGTTTCTTCGGCATGATCATCCCGAAGGAATACGGCGGCCATGGCTTCTCGGCCATTGCTCATTCAAGAGTCGTCACGCGCATCTCCTCGCGTTCCGTGGCGGCGGCGGTCACGGTGATGGTGCCGAACTCGCTCGGCCCCGGCGAACTGCTGCTGCACTACGGCACCGCCGAACAGAAGAACTACTACCTGCCGCGGCTTGCGCGCGGCGAGGAAATTCCGTGTTTCGGCCTGACCGGCCCCGAAGCGGGCTCCGACGCGGCGGCAACACAGTCGACTGGCATCGTCGAGAAACGTGTCGTCGACGGTAAGGAGGTGCTCGGCCTGCGCCTGGAATGGAAGAAGCGCTACATCACGCTGGCACCGGTCGCGACGCTGGTCGGCCTCGCTTTCCGCATCAAGGATCCCGGCCACCTGCTCGGCAACGAGGACGACCTCGGCATCACCTGCGCGCTGATCGAAGCGAATTTGCCCGGCGTCGAGATCGGCCTGCGCCACGATCCGATGGGCGTGCCATTCATGAACGGGCCGATCGTCGGCCAGGATGTGTTCGTATCTCTCGATCATGTGATCGGCGGCCGCGAAGGCATCGGCCAGGGCTGGCGCATGCTGATGGAATGCCTCGCCGCGGGCCGCTCGATCTCGCTGCCCGCGCTCAGCGTTGGCGCCGCGCAGATGATGACGCGCATCTGCGGCGCCTACGCGACCGTGCGCGAGCAGTTCGACACGCCGATCGGCCGCTTCGAGGGCATCGAGGAACCGCTCGCGCGCATCGCCGCGAAGACCTACATGATGACCGCAACGCGCACACTGACCTGCGGCGCGCTCGATGCCGGCGAGAAGCCCGCCGTACTGTCCGCGATCGCCAAGGCCTACCTGACCGACAGCATGCGCGAGGTCGTCACCGACGCGATGGATATCCGCGCCGGTTCTGCTATCCAGCGCGGACCGCGCAACTCGCTCGCGCGCGCCTGGGACGCAGTGCCGATCGGCATCACCGTCGAAGGTGCGAACATCCTCACGCGCTCGATGATCATTTACGGCCAGGGCGCGATCCGCTGCCATCCGTTCGTGCAGAAGGAAATCGCCGCGGTCGCCGCGAACGATCTCGCCGCATTCGATGCGGCGCTGTTCGGCCATATCAATCTCGTCCTGCGCAACGTCACGCGCGCGAAACTGCTCGCACTGAGCGGCAGCCGTCTCGCCGCGGCACCAAACGTGCAGGACACGCGACGCTACTACCAGCACCTGTCGCGCTTCTCGGCCGCGTTCGAATTCACCTCCGACATCGCCATGGGCACGCTCGGCGGATCGCTCAAGCGCCGCGAAAAGATCTCCGGGCGCCTCGCCGATGCGCTCGCCTATCTCTACCTCGCCTCGTGCGCGCTCAAGCGCTACGAGGACGAGGCGAAGACGACGGCGAACCTCAACCTCGTCTCGTGGTGCGCGGAATATTCGCTGTACAAGGTGCAGGAAGCGCTGCGCGGCGTGATCGAAAACCTGCCCACGCGCACGGCCGCCTGGATGCTCAAGCTTGCGATCTTCCCGCTCGGCGCACGTTTCCGTCCGCCCTCGGACAAGCTCGGTGCGCGCGTCGCGCGCGACATCCTCGAAGACCGCGAGGCGCGCGCGACACTGACCGGCGACGTCTTCATCCCGCCACCGAGCGAGCCCGGCCTCGGCACGCTCGAAGCCGCGCTCGACAAGGCCGTGCGCGCGATCCCGGTCGAGACCAAATTGCGCGACGCGGTGCGCGCCGGCACGCTCGACCGCGCGCCGGGCTACATGCTCGACGAAATGGGCCTCAAGGCTGGCGTCATCACCCAGGCCGAATACGATCTGCTGCAGGAAGCCGAGGCAGCGCGCAACGAGGTGATCGCGGTCGACGCGTTCGATCCGGCGATCTTCAAGACCCTGCATTGAGGAGCGTGCAATGAACGCACATTGGTACTTCGATTTCGTCTCGCCGTTCTCGTATCTGCAATTGGCGAAAGTACTGCAATGGCGCGGCCGGCTCGACATCACGCCCGTGCCGATCGCATTCGGCGCCGTACTCAAGCACCACGGTCAGCTCGGCCCCGCGGAAATTCCGGGCAAACGCGAATTCACCTACCGCTTCGTGCAATGGCAGGCTGAGCAGACCGGGGCGACACTGCATTTTCCGCCACAGCATCCGTTCAACCCACTCGCGGTGCTGCGCCTATGCATCGCCGCGGGGTCGACGTGGAATGCGATCGAGGCGATCTTCAATCATCTCTGGCGCGACGGAAAGGCGGGTGCAACCGCCGCCGAACTCGCCGACGTCGGCCGCGCGTTGGGCATCGGCGATGTGGAAAACGCGATCGCCTCTGCCGAGGTGAAGGAAGCACTGCGTGCAAATACCGACAGCGCGATCGCTGCGGGCGTGTTCGGCGTGCCGACGCTCAAGGTCGGCAACGAGATATTCTGGGGTAATGATGCGACGCCGATGATCGAGGACTGGCTCACGCACCCGCAGCGGTTTGCCGATGCCGAATACCGGCGCATCGCCGATCTACCTTTCGGCATCGAGCGGCGGCGCTGAGTCTTTTGTTCGTCATCTCTGCAAAAGACGGAATGACGAGCAAAACGCGGGGGAAGGTTAGAATTCCCGCCCCTTCCCTACTTCGTTCGAGCCGTGACCGATACCGATACTGCCAACCCGCCCCTGCTCGAACTCGACGATGCGTACCTGATGCGCGGCGAAAGCGAGGTACTGCGCGGCCTCACGCTGCGCATCCTGCCTGGCCAGCATACGGCGATCGTCGGCCCGAACGGCGCCGGCAAGTCCTCGCTCGTGCGCATGATCCATCGTGACGACTACCCGCTCGCGCACGCCGACGGCACGCCGCCGATGCGCATCCTCGGCCGCACGCGCTGGGATGTGTTCGAGTTGCGCAAGCACTTGGGCATCGTTTCGGGCGACCTGCAGCAGCGGCTGATCGATGAAGACCTCGTCGACGGACTCGATGCGGTGGTTTCGGGCTTCTTCGCCAGCCACGTGCTCTCGTTCAACCACACGGTCACCGACGCGATGCGCAGCGCGGCAAAAACCGCGCTCGATCGGCTCGGCGCTTCGCATCTGGCCCATCGGCGCTTTGCCACGCTGTCGACCGGCGAGGCGCGCCGCGTGCTGATCGCGCGCGCGCTCGTGCACCACCCAGGTGCGCTGCTGCTCGACGAGCCAACCGCGGGTCTCGATTTCGTCGCCCAGCGCACCCTGCTCGAAAGCCTGCGCGCGCTCGCGCGCGAAGGCACGACATTGATCCTCGTCACCCACCACCTCGAGGAAATTCTCCCGGAGATCGATCACGTCATCCTGCTGCGCGAGGGTCGCGTGTTCGCACAAGGGCCCAAGGCGGAAGTGCTGCGCTCGGATGTACTCGGCGCTCAGTACGGTATGCCGATCCGCGTCTGGCAGCACGGTGGCTACTTCCATGCGGGATTCGACGGAGTCGGCCCGGCAAACTGATTTCACAATCCACTCGATCAATGGGCCATTGACACGCGCGCCGCGCGCTGTTGGGATACCGTCAATCGAGCCACCCAACGAAATCGGCCGCCACCGGGAGGGGTTATGAAGGGCTTTGCGCGCCATCTGTATTTCTGGGTGCTGGTCGGCATCTTCCTCGGCGGCCTGCTCGGCTGGCTGTTCGGCGATGCGAATCCGGTCATCGCGGACACCGGATTCAAGGCATCCTCGCTCAAGTGGCTCGGCGATCTGTTCATCGGCCTGGTCAAGATGCTGATCTCGCCGGTCATCTTCCTCACCGTCGTGCTCGGCATTGCCGGCATGAACGACATGAAGAAGGTTGGCCGCGTCGGCGGCAAGGCGCTCTTGTATTTCGAGATCGTGTCGACCGTCGCGCTCGCGGTCGGCCTGCTGGTCATGAAGGTCGTGAAACCCGGAAGCGGCCTCAACATCGATCCGGCCACACTCGATGCGAAGTCGGTGGCGAACTACGCCAAGGCGGCGAGCGAGCAGTCGACGGTGGACTTCGTCCTGCACATCATCCCGAAAACCTTCGTCGACGCGTTCACCGCGAATGGCGACCTGCTCCAGGTGCTGCTGATCGCGATCCTGTTCGGCTTCGTCCTGTCGCGTCTCGGCGAAACCGGCCAGACCGTATACCGCTTCTTCGAAGTCTGCTCGAAAGTGCTGTTCGGCATGATCGGTCTGGTAATGAAAGTCGCGCCGCTCGGTGCGTTCGGCGCAATGGCATTCACGATCGGCAAGTACGGCATCGGCACGATCGTCAGCATGGCCAAGCTCGTCGGTCTGTTCTATCTCACCGCGGCGCTGTTCGTCCTCGTCGTGCTCGGCCTGATCGCGCACTTCACCGGCTTTTCGATCCTGCGCTTCCTCAACTACATCAAATCGGAATTGCTGATCGTGCTCGGCACGAGCTCGTCGGAAAGCGCGCTCGTGCCGCTGATGGAGAAGCTCGAGAAGCTTGGCTGTTCGAAATCGGTGGTCGGCCTCGTCGTACCCTCGGGTTATTCGTTCAACCTCGACGGCACCAACATCTACATGACGATGGCCTCGCTGTACATCGCACAGGCGCTCAACATCGATCTGAGCTGGGGCCAGGAACTGGCCCTGCTTGGCGTGGCGATGCTGACCAGCAAGGGCGCTTCCGGAGTGACGGGAGCGGGCTTCATCACGCTCGCGGCGACGCTGGCCGTGGTGCCGAGCATCCCGGTCGCCGGCATGGCCCTCATCCTCGGCATCGACCGCTTCATGAGCGAATGCCGCGCGCTGACGAATTTCATCGGCAACGGTGTCGCGACCATCGTCGTGTCGAAGTGGGAAGGTGAGCTCGACAATGCGACGCTGCAGCGCGAGCTGGCCGATCCGAGTTTCGTCGAGAAGGCCGAGGTGGCATGAGCGCTCTTGTCATTCCCGCATGCTCTTGGCGGGAATCCAGTGACTTTGATCTTTAGCCTGCAGAGTGCAAGGCGCTGGATTCCCGCCAGAAGCGCTCGGGAATGACAGCAAAGAATGCTCAGCCCATGTGCGCGTCAATCAACGCACGTGCCGCCTTCGCGATCGAAGTAACCGGGCCGGAATTGTTCGGGAAGGTCAGGCGCGTGTAGTAGCCGCCTTCGAGCAACAGCATCAGCGCATCGCCGAGTGAGTCGGGTTCGCGTGCGCCCATCTCGCGCGCGTACCTGCGCAGGCGACGGCGGATTTCCGCCTTGTAGTCGTGCACGATCGCGTTGAGCCGATCGTTGCCCTCGGGAATTTCCACTGCGGCATTGCCGAGCGCGCAGCCGCGGCTGGAGCGGCAACCGCAATCGGATTTCGATTTGGTTTTGATCAGGTCGACCACCGCCTGCATCAGCGCCTCGACCTGGCGGCGCGCATCGCCGGCATGCGGCGCGACGGCCTCGTCCCACCATTGCCAGTAGCCGCGCTCCTGGTCCTTGAGGTATTCGGCGACCAGATCGTCCTTGGACGGGAAGCTGCGGTAGAAACTCATCTTGTTCGTGCCGGCATCCTCGACGATCGCGTCGACGCAGACCCCGCGAATACCGTGGCGATAGAACAGGTTGGCGGCGGAATCGCGGATGCGGTCGCGCACGCGCGGCTTTTCGCTGCGCGCCGGCGCCTCGCTCGCCACCGAAACCGCGGCGGCCGTTGATTTTGCGGACATGACACAAACTCCTCTAATTTGATTGTCCATCGGGCTGCGCCCGATTCGCGTCGAGCCATCCATGGCTTGCGGGGAACTGCAAAAGTGAAGTCCCCCTTGACAGGTTAGTGACTGGTCAGTAACATCTCGTAACGTTACTGACCGGTAACACACATTGTGACAGCTTCTCGTAAGCCAAGACCCAAGTCAAGGCGCCGCGCAGCAAGAGGTCACAGCCGGTTCAGTGAAAAGAAGTAGCTCATCAGCGCATGGATGTGTTGACGCGCAGTTCTTGGCTCATTGCGACAAACGTGACGCGGCTCGGCCGCGACCGTTTGCTTGCAAACCGCGGCAGGAAGCGCGGTTTTGCAGCGATCAAATACCTGGGAGACCGCTATGCAGTACCCGAAATTCATCAAAGCCGGCATTGTTCTGACCGTACTTGCCGCCGCCCCGATTTTATTTGGCGCAATTGCTGGCTGCTCGCGCTCGCAAGCGAGCGGCGCACCCGCCGCGCCGCCGGCACCCGCGGTCAGCGTCGCCGAAGTCGTGGCCAAGCCGCTGCGCGACTTCGAGGAGTTTACCGGACGCCTCGAGCCCGTCACCACGGTGCAAATCCAGGCGCGTGTCAGCGGATTCATCGAGTCGGCGCAGTTCGCCGAAGGCGCGCAGGTCAAGAAAGGCCAGGTGCTGTTTCGCATCGATCCGCGCCCGTACCAGGCCGAAGTCGACCGTCTTGCCGCGCAGCTCAAGCGTGCGCATTCGCAAGCCGCGCTGGCTGAGCAGAATCACGAGCGCGGCAAGCAGCTGATCGCCAAGCATGTGATCGCGCAGCAGGACTTCGACCAGCTCGCCACCACCGCGACCAGCAGCGGCGACGACATCGGTGCCGCCGCCGCGGCGCTCGAAGCCGCACGCCTCAATCTCGAGTTCACCCAGGTGCGCTCGCCGATCGACGGCCGCGCTTCACGCATGCTGATCACGCCTGGCAACCTCGTCACGACGACCAGCGTGTTGACTACCGTCGTCTCCGACAACCCGGTTTACACCTACTTCGACGTCGACGAAGCGACGTACCTGCGCTTTGCCCACGGCGCGACGAAGGCGGAAAGCCCCGTCTACATGGGCCTCGTCGACGAACAGGGCTACCCGCATGAAGGCCGCCTCGATTTCGTCGACAACCAGGTCGATCCGAACAGCGGCACGATCCGCGCACGCGGTGTGTTCGACAACCAGGATGGCCACTTCACCCCGGGCCTGTTCGCGCGCATCAAGCTCGTCGGCGGCGCACCGCGCGATTCGATCCTGATCGACGAGCGCGCGGTCGGCACCGACCTCGGCAAGAAGTTCGTGCTCGCACTGAAAAAGGACAACTCACTCGAATACCGCCCGATCACACTCGGCGCGGCGATCGAGGGTCTGCGTGTCGTGCGCGATGGCTTGAACGTCGGCGACGTGATCGTCGTCAACGGCCTGCAGCACGTGCGTCCCGGCGCGACCGTGAACCCGACGCGCGTAGCGATGACGACTGACGGCAAGGCCGTGGCGCAGCTTGCGCCTTCGGCACCGGCAACGGCTTCGACCGCGACGGGTAAGAGCGGACACGCCGCGTTGAACTGATCCGAAGCCTTACCCCTTCTCCCGACGGGAGATGGAAAAAAGAACAAAGGACTCGCTCCATGAACCTCTCCCGATTTTTCGTCTCGCGCCCGGTCTTCGCCGGCGTGCTGTCGGCGCTGATCCTGATCGCCGGCTTGGTTTCAATTCCATCGCTGCCGATCTCGGAATATCCCGAAGTCGTACCGCCGACCGTGGTCGTGCGCACGACCTATCCGGGCGCCAATCCGAAGGTCATCGCCGATACCGTCGCCGGTCCGCTCGAGCAGGCGATCACCGGAGTCGAGGACATGCTCTACCAGTTCTCGCAGGCGACCAGCGACGGCGTGATGACGCTGACTGTCACGTTCAAGCTCGGCACCGACGTCGACAAGGCGCAGCAGCTGATCCAGAACCGCGTGGCTCAGGCGACGCCGAAGCTGCCGTCCGACGTGCAGCGCATCGGCGTGACCGTGAACAAATCCACGCCCGACATCACCTGCGCCGTGTTCCTGATCTCACCTGACGGGCGCTACGACCAGAACTACCTGTCGAACTACGCAATCCTGCGCATCAAGGACGAGCTCGCTAAGCTCGACGGCGTCGGCGACGTGCAAGCGTTCGGCGGCGGCAACTATTCGATGCGCATCTGGCTCGATCCGGAGAAGGTCGCCGCGCGCGGTCTGACCGCGACCGATATCGCCAACGCGATTCGCGAACAGAACGTGCAGGTTGCCGCGGGCCAGCTCGGCTCTTCGTCGACGCCGTCAAACGACCCGACGCGGCCGAACTATCAGATCGCGGTCAATACCAAGGGTCGTCTCGTCAGCGAAGAAGATTTCGCCAACATCATCATCCGCACCGGCACATCGGGCCAGATCACGCGCCTGCGCGATGTCGCACGCGTCGAACTCGGCTCGGACAACTACGCGTTGCGCGCGATGCTCAACAACCAGACCGCGGTCGCGCTGCCGGTGTTCCAGCGTCCGGGGAGCAACGCGATCGCGATCTCCGACGCGGTGCGCGCGAAGATGGCCGAATTGAAGAAATCGTTCCCCGACGGTATCGACTACAACGTCGCCTACGATCCGACCGTGTTCGTGCGCGGCTCGATCGACGCGGTGATGCATACCCTGCTTGAAGCGATCCTGCTTGTCGTCATCGTCGTGATCGTGTTCCTGCAGACCTGGCGCGCCTCGATCATTCCGCTGCTCGCCGTCCCGGTGTCATTGATCGGCACGCTCGGCGTCATGCACCTGCTCGGCTTCGGCCTCAACACCTTGAGCCTGTTCGGCCTCGTGCTCGCGATCGGCATCGTCGTCGACGACGCCATCGTCGTGGTCGAGAACGTCGAGCGCAACATTAGCGAAGGCCTCGCGCCGTTCGATGCGACCGTGCAGGCGATGAAGGAAGTGACCGGGCCGATCATTGCAACCGCACTCGTACTCTGCGCGGTGTTTCTGCCCACAGCATTCATCAGCGGCCTGTCCGGCGAGTTCTACAAACAGTTCGCGATCACGATCGCGATCTCGACAGTGATTTCAGCGTTCAATTCGCTGACCCTGTCGCCGGCATTGTCGGCGCTGCTGCTCAAGGCACACGATGCGCCGCCCGACCGTGCCACGCGCATCCTCAACGGCGCGCTCGGCTGGTTCTTCCGTCCGTTCAACCGTTTCTTCACGCGCGCCTCGAACAGCTATGTCGGCGCGGTCAGCCGCATCCTCGGGCGCAGTTCGGTTGCGGTGTTCATCTACGCCGGGCTGATCCTGGTCACCGCCTATGGTTTCATGCGCACGCCGACCGGCTTCGTGCCGCCGCAGGACAAGCAGTACCTCGTCGGCTTCGCGCAGTTGCCCGACGCGGCCACACTCGACCGCACGACCGACGTGATCCGGCGCATGGGCGACATCGGTCTGAAGACGCCCGGCGTGGAAGACGTGCCGGCATTCCCGGGCCTGTCGATCAACGGCTTTACCAACGCGACCAACTATGGCATCGCCTTCACCACGCTGAAGCCGTTCGAGGAGCGCCGCGACGCGTCGAAGTCCGCCGGTTCGATCGCAATGGCGATGAACATGAAGTTCGCGCAGATCCAGGACGCGTTCATCGCGATCTTCCCGCCACCGCCCGTGCAGGGCCTCGGCACGATCGGCGGCTTCAAGCTGCAGATCGAGGACCGCGCCAACCTCGGCGCCGACGAGCTGTACAAGGTGCTGCAAGGCGTGATCGCGAAGGCGTCGAAGCGGCCCGAACTGGCCGGCGTGTTCTCAGGTTTCCAGGTCAACGTGCCGCAGATCGAAGTTGACGTCGACCGCGAGAAGGCGAAGACCGCGGGCGTACCGTTGCAGAACATCTACGACACGATGCAGATGTATCTGGGCTCGCTCTACGTCAACGACTTCAACCGCTTCGGCCGCACCTACCAGGTCAATGCGCAAGCCGAGCCCGGCTTCCGTTTGACCGCCGACGACATCGGCCGGCTGAAGACACGCAACGCGCGCGGCGACATGATCCCGCTCGCAAGCTTCGTCACCGCGCGCGAGGCCTCGGGCCCCGATCGCGTGCCGCACTACAACGGCTATCTCGCCGCCGAGCTCAACGGCGCCGCCGCACCGGGATTCAGCTCGGGCCAAGCGCAGGCCGCGATCGAAGACGTGCTGCGCACGGAACTGCCGAACGGTTTCGGCTACGAGTGGACCGACCTGACCTACCAGCAGATCCTCGCCGGCAACACGATGATCGTGATTTTCCCGCTGGTCGTGCTGCTCGTGTTCCTCGTGCTCGCCGCGCAGTACGAGAGCGTCACGCTGCCGCTCGTCGTGATCCTGATCGTGCCGATGACCCTGCTCTGCGCAATCCTCGGCGTGCAGGTCACGCGCGGCGACAACAACATCTTCACCCAGATCGGGTTGATCGTCTTGATCGGCCTCGCCTGCAAGAATGCGATCCTGATCGTCGAGTTCGCCAAGGACCGCGAGGCCCTGGGCGAGTCGGTCTGGCAAGCCGTGCTTGACGCCTGCCGCCTGCGCCTGCGCCCGATCCTGATGACCTCGCTTGCATTCATCATGGGCGTCGTGCCGCTCGCGCTCGCCACAGGCGCCGGCGCGGAAATGCGCCGCGCGATGGGCGTGGCCGTGTTCTCCGGCATGCTCGGCGTGACCTTCTTCGGTCTGTTACTGACGCCGGTGTTCTATCTGCTCGTGCGCCGTCGTCGCAAGCAACGTATCGCCGACGACACGCCGCAAGTCCAACCGCCATCGCTGCCGGCGACGAGCCATTGACCTTCATGCCGTCATTCCGGTTCGTGCCGGAATGACGAGCGAAAAAACCGCACTCATTCATTCTCAGGAGAAACCCCATGACCATCCAGAAAATCGCTCTCGTCACCGGCGCCACGCGCGGCATCGGCCTCGAGACGGTGCGCCAGCTTGCGCAGCAGAACGTCCATGTGCTGCTCGCCGGACGTGACCGCGCCAAGGCCACCGAAGCCGCATTGAAGCTACAGGCCGAGGGTCTGCCCGTCGAAGCGATCGCGCTCGATGTCGACAATACGAGCAGCATCGCCGCAGCGGCGAAAGACATCGAAGCCAAGCACGGCCACCTCGATATCCTCGTCAACAACGCCGGCATCCTCGTCGACGATCTGGCGAAGAAGCCGTCGGAGCAGACGCTGGACGCGTGGCGCAAGACTTTCGACACCAACCTGTTCGCGCTGGTCGCGGTGACCCAGGCGTTGCTGCCGTTGCTGCGCAAATCCGATGCGGGCCGCATCGTCAACGTGTCGAGCATCCTCGGCTCGAACACGTTGCATTCCGATCCGACCTCAGGCATCTACGACTTCAAGGTGCCGGCGTACAACGTGTCCAAGTCCGCGGTGAATGCGTGGACCGTGCAACTCGCCCACGAACTGCGCGACACGAAGATCAAGGTCAACGCGATCCATCCTGGCTCGGTGAAGACCGACATGAACAGCCACGGCGACATCGAGGTGGCGGACGGCGCCAAGTCGAGCGTCGAGCTCGCCCTGATCGGCGCAAACGGCCCGAACGGAAGTTTCTCGCACCTGGGCCAAACGCTGCCCTGGTAAACCGTCGGCGCTTGTCGAAACAGCGCGGCCGGGTTCGGTCGCGCTGTCACGAATCTGTATACATTTCTAAATTTTGTTGAAACGCGCCTTTCCCGGCGCTGACTTTTTTCCTAGATAGCCTTGCGCGCATCGGACGTGCGTGAGGGGGCTCGTGCGTTCCGCCATCCTTCCCGGACCGACGGAGCTCCTCATGACTACCCTGGATCGCCGCAACTTCCTGCGCCTTGCCGGCGCGGGTGCACTCGCCGCCGCACTGCCGAACAGCATCCGCCGCGCACTAGCGATTCCCGCGAACAACAGCACCGGCACGATCCGCGATATCGAGCATATCGTCGTGCTGATGCAGGAGAACCGCTCGTTCGACCACTACTTCGGCATGCTGCGTGGCGTGCGCGGCTTCGGCGATCCGCGCGCGGTGTTCCAGCGTGACGGCCGCGCGATCTGGCGCCAGAGCGACGGTGCGACCGAAGTACTGCCATACCGTCCCGCCGTGACCAATCTCGGCGAGACCTTCCTCGACGGCACCCCGCACGACTGGAACAGCTCGCAGCAGGCGTTCAACCACGGCGAGTGCGACCAGTGGATTCCGGCGAAAGGCACGACGACGATGACGCACATGACGCGCGCCGACCTGCCGTTCCACTATGCGCTGGCCGACGCGTTCACGATCTGCGATGCCTACCACTGCTCGGTGCAGGGCCCGACCGATCCGAACCGCTACTACATGTGGACCGGCTACGTCGGCAACGATGGCACAGGCGGCGGCCCGGTGATCACGAATGCCGAGGCCGGCTACGACTGGTCGACTTATCCGGAGCGGCTCGAGCGCAACGGCATCTCGTGGAAGGTTTATCAGGATGCCGGCGACGGTCTCACCGCCGGCGGCTACTGGGGCTGGACCGGCGATGCTTACATCGGCAATTACGGCGACAACTCGCTGCTCTATTTTCACCAGTACCAGAATTCGCAACCCGGCGATGCGCTGTACGAGAAGGCGCTGCGCGGCACGGACATCAAATCCGGCGGCAGCCTGTTCGATCAGTTCAAGGCCGACGTCGCCAACGGCACGCTGCCGCAGGTATCGTGGATCGTTGCGCCCGAAGCGTACAGCGAGCATCCAAACTGGCCGCCGAACTTCGGTGCGTGGTACGTCGCCCAGGTCCTTGACGCGCTGACCGCGAATCCCGAAGTGTGGAGCAAGACCGCGTTGTTCCTCACTTACGACGAGAACGATGGCTTCTTCGATCACATGCCCGCGCCGTTCGCCGCCAAGGACGCGACGCGGGGCAAGTCGACGGTCGACACGCGCAACGAATATTTTCCGGGGGACGCGCAGATGGTCGCTGGCCCGTACGGCCTCGGCACGCGCGTGCCGATGCTCGTGATCTCGCCGTGGACGCGCGGCGGCTACGTCGACTCGCAGGTGTTCGATCACACCTCGATCATCCGCTTCATCGAGCAGCGCTTCGGCAATGGCAATCCGGATCTGATCGAGTCGAATATCTCGCCGTGGCGGCGTGCGGTCTGCGGCGACCTCACTTCCTGCTTCAACTTCGCCACACCGAACGCGGCGCTGCCGACCTTGCCGGACACGAACGGTTACCAGCCTGCCGACGACCAGCGCCATCCCAGCTACGTGCCGGTACCCCCGACGCAAGGACAAATGCCGACGCAGGAAAAAGGTTTGCGCCCCACGCGCGCGCTGCCGTACGCATTCGAAGTCGACGGGCAGCCCGACGGCCATGGCGGCTTCGCGCTCGGTTTCAGCAACAGCGGCGCGGCGGGTGCGTGCTTCCATGTGCGCGACGGCGTCGGTGGCGCCGGTCCGTGGACCTACACGGTCGAAGCGGGCAAGTCGCTGGCCGACTCGCTCGTGATCGGCGCCGCCGACGGCCGCTACGATTTTTCGGTGCACGGGCCAAACGGTTTTCTTCGCCGTTACAAGGGCAACATCAACGGCGCGCAGGTGGATGCGGTGCTGCGCCGCGACGGCGCCAGCGCGAACGTCAATCTCGATTTGCGCAATCGCGGCAGCGCGAGCGTCACACTGACCGTCCTCAACGGCTACAGCGGCGCACGCAATGACGTGACACTCGCGCCGAGCCATCACCGGCAATTCAACTTCCAAGCGAACGCGAGCCTACGCTGGTACGATCTGATCGTTTCCGACGGCGCCGCCGGTGGCTTCCGCCGCGAATTTGCCGGCTACCTCGAGAACGGCAGGGACGGCGTCAGCGATCCGGCGATCGCCGCGGGTCCGACAGCACTGCAAGACGACCTCTAACGCACTGCAGCAGCGAAGCGCGAAAAAATCTGCCCAATCACCTCGCCATGTTCGCAAGAGCGAGGTGAAGCAGTCCGCAGTTTCATCACGCAAATGCAGCACGTTGCGCATGCGTTTTCTTTACATACATATGCGCTCGCGCAATGGAATTTGTACGTGGAATTAGCGCCGCGATAACACCGGGCATGATCGAATAGCCGCATTCGAAATCGACCCCGGATTCACCCCTATGCCTCATCCTCAAATCGCGATCGCGGCCAGTTGGAGTCGCGCGTTGCGCCAAGCTACGTCCAGCCTCGGCGGCGAGATCACGCCGAAAGATGTAACCGACCTGCGCGATGCATTGACCTCTCTCGTCTGGGCCGAAGGCTGTCCACGCGCGGCATCGTTCTTCTCCGACGCGCAAGCGCCGCGCTACCGCCGCCAGCTCATCGCCGCGGCCTCCGATCGCTCCTACACCATCCTGCTGATCGCCTGGCCACCGGGCTACGTCACCCCGCTGCACGACCACGCGGATTTGTGGGGCATCGAACTCGTGCTCGACGGCGCGTTGCAGGTCGATGAATTTTTCAGCGACGGCGATGCGCAGCAACCGGAGTTGCAACCGCATCGTTCGCTGATGCTCGGCTCCGGCGACGCCGCCGTGTTCATCGATCCGGCCTACGTGCACCGCTGCCGCAACCTGTCCGCGCATCAGCCTGCGCTGTCGCTGCACGTCTACGGCGGCGAGCTCGATCGCTACCAGAGCTTCGTCGAAGTCAGCGACAACCTCTACCGCATCGCGCAGCAGCAGGCGGTGCTCGATGCGGTATCGATCTGACGCTGACGTGCGCTGCTACGGCAAGGTGAAACTGATCGGCACGCGCGCCCAGCCCGCGTAGGCGACCCCGCCGCGCATGCCCGGCTTGAACTTCCATTTCATCACCCCCTCGCGCGCAGCGCGATCGAGTTCGTGCGAGCCGCTGGACTTGTCGATCTCGATGTCCTTGACGCTGCCATCCTCGCCGACCAGCACGCGCAGGATCACGGTGCCTTCGGTGTGGTTGCGCAGCGCGATCGGCGGATACGGGATTTTCGTCTGTGTGCCGTAGCCGAGTGCGCTCGGCGACGCGTCTGCAACGCCGCTGTCCAGCGGTGTGGTCGGCACGGCCCGATCGGCAGGCGGCGCAATCGAATCGACCTTGGACGTGGGTGGCATCGGCACGGGTTGGGCAATCGGCGCCGTGATCGTGATCCGCGGTACTGGTGGTGGTGTCGGCGCGATACGCTTCTTGATCGGCGGCTGCGGCAGCGCCGGCTCGGGCTTGATCTGTTCGGGCGGCCTGACGTAGGGCGGCGGTTCGCTCGGCGTGGCATTGCTGATGCGCTGCAGTTGCATCGCCACGGGTGGAACCAGCAACAGCAATGCGAGCATGAGATGCAGCGAGAAAGTTCCCGACCATGCGGAAATGCGCGGCAAGCTCAGAGAGAGTGGACGACGCGCCAACGCGGACGACGGAACGGAACCAAGGACCAACGCAGTCATGACGGACTCCTTCGACGTGGTTAGACGTCCGGCGACCTCACGCCGGATCGGCCATCGCGAGGACTACGCTAGCAAGCGTGGCGGCAACGGCGCATCACGATTTTCTTGAATCGATCAGGCTTCGCGGACAGTCGGAACGAAGCGCAATCGATGTGCCGGGACCACAGCACAAACGCACCAATCCCGAGAACCGCACCGAAGGCATGGGCCTGCCAGACGACGCGGACTACGTGGTCGAGACCGGACACATTTGCGGCGACGCCGGTCGCTTCGCACAAGGTCTTCAAGGCGAACAGTCCAGTCAACGCAATCAGCGGCGTGCGCATCGCGCGGGACTCTTTCCACAACACGAGGCCGAGGGCCATGGCGAACACGGCGCACAGGCCCGACGCACCGCGGTAGACGACCAGCTCGGGCGCACCAAGGTACAACGCAAGCGACAACAACGGCGGCGCGCAAAGCAGCATCGCAGCGAGCAGGCGATGTCCACAGCGCATCTCGATGCCCGCAGCGAGCACGAACGCCGCTGCCAGATCCACGCCGGCGTGGCGTGCGGAGAAATGCACGACGTGACCACTCCAGGCGCGCCAGCACTCGTCCGCGGCGAGCGCATTGCGATCGTATTCCAGCGCGCTGCGCAGCGACTCCGGCGACAGCGCAAGCGCGATGCCGATCGCCGCCAGTGCGAGCGCAAGCGCCGGCAGCCTAGGCATGTCGCCGCGCGAACGCGAGCGCGATCAGGGCGAAAGCACCGAGCAGTCCGATCCAGCCGACGTCACCGCCGCCTGTGTAGCCGGCCTTGTTTTCAACCTTCACCTGCGCGTCGTGCTTGGAGCGTTCGCGGAAATCGTCCATCGCCGTCTTCAGCTGCGGGATCAGATCATCGACGGCCTTCGCATAACCCGCGTCCTGTGCGTGCCGCGCGCGCTCGCTGAAACTCGCCAGCGTGCCGCTGCCCTTCACCCGGCTCGAACCCGGTGCCCGGAACAGCAGCTCGCGGCTGGCCACGTCGAAGACCGACGCATCGACCAGCGTCTGCACGTCGTACTTGTCGCCGCGGATCACATAGGCACCGACGATGGTCCAGTACAGCACCGCCGCCGCGCGCGTGTCGTTGAACTGCACTTGGTCGTACGACAGCAACGCCACGATTTCGACGTTGAACAAGCGTGCAACCTGATCGAGATTGTCGAAGCCGCCGCGCGCGTGCAGGTAGTTCGATGGAATCACTTCGATGCTGCCGATGTACGCGTATTGTCCAAACGCTGCCTTGACGCGTTCGAGCAGCAACCGTTTCGACTGCTCGGACGCGCCTGATTCCCACTGCCCGCCCGGCACGAAGGCGATGCCCACGCGCACCGGCGGACGCAACGTCGTCGTGCCCGGCAGCAATTGCGGCGCCTCGCTCGCATTCGGATAGAGATAGTCGACGACGCTCGCGGCGCGATGCTCCTGCTGCGGGCGGAACAGGGTCGCACAGCCGGCGAGCAGCAGTCCGGACGCGGCGACGACTAGGCCTCGCAGCCATGAATTACTCGGCATTGCGTGCATCAAGATGCTCCTCAAGTACAGGCGATGGACGATCAAGCAGACCTTGCGCCGCGAGCCACGCCGGAATGCGTTCGGCAAACAGACTGCGATCGAAATGACAGTCGTCGTGGCCGCAGTCGAGCGCGGCGAACTCCGCGTGCTTCGACGTGGCCGCAAGGCGCTCGCCCATGCCGAACGGGATGACTTTGTCCCCGCGTCCGTGCTCGACAAAGACCGACCCGGTGAATTCCCGCACGCGTGCCAGCGTGTCGTAGGGATAGCGCAGTAGGAATCCGGGCAACAAATAGCGGTGCGCGATGTCCTCCAGCGAGGTGAACGTCGACAGTAGGATCAGTGCACGCGGCTGGCGCCGGCGCGTCAACTCGCCCGCGGCGGCACCGCCGATCGAATAGCCCATCGCGATGATTCGCTGTGGATCGATCTCTGCCCGGCCTGCAAGCCAATCGTAGGCGAGCGCGGCAGCCTCGTTGATCTGCGCGAAAGTCGGTTCGCCGTCGGCGCCGCCGAAACCCGGGTATTCGAGCTGAAGCACGGAGATTCCCGCGCGGCGCAACGGCTGCACAAGAGCGAAGGAATCCTCGATGCGCTCGAAATTGCCGTGGGTGTAAAGAATCGCCGGACCGCGTCCGGCGCTCGCGGCTGCCGGCTGATAGACGGCGCGCACACTGCCGAAGCTCGCCGGCAGCTCGACCAGTTGCGCATCCTCGGGCAACGCGGCGGCCAGTGCCTGCCGTTTGTCCGACGCCGCGGGAAACAGAATCGATTGCTGCTTCGAATACATCACGCCGCCGTACAGCGGATACAGCAGCACGAGCGGCAGAATGTAAGCGCGCAACCTCATTGATGTGTCCGCTCGGCGACGGCAGCAAACATCGGCGAAGACACGACAATGTGCAAATCATCGTGCGTACTGCGCGCGACGCGAGTCGTCGGGTATCATCATTTGATACTCCGCGGAATCGAAACATGAGCACGAGCGCAACCCTGCTGCAATCGATCCGCGCAACGCTGCGCGAGCGCGGCATGACCTATCGCCAGCTCGCGACAAAACTCGGTATCAGCGAGCCGACCGTGAAGCGCGACCTGTCGCGTGGCGATTTTTCGCTGAGCCGGCTCGATGCGATCTGCGCCGCGCTCGAGGTATCGCTCGCCGATTTGCTGCAGGCGCCGTCGGCGAAGAGCCTGCTGACCCAGCTCAGCGAGGCGCAGGAGCGCGCGCTCGTGCGCAACCCGCAACTGCTGCTCGTCACCTACCTGCTGGTCAACGACTGGAAATGGGCCGAGATCACCGCGACCTTCGACTTCGACGACAACACGCTGACCTCGGCGCTGCTCAAGCTCGACGCGCTCGGCATCGTCAATTTCCGTCCGCCACGGCGCGTCGGCAAGCTCACCGCGCGCAACTTTACCTGGCGCAAGGACGGACCGGTGCACGAATTCTTCCTTGCCCGCGTCGCACCCGAGTTCCTGCGCGCGCGCTTCGACGGTCCGCTCGACGAACTGCGCCTGATCGGCGGCATGCTGTCGGCAGCGTCACGCGCGCACATCAAGGCCGCAATCGAACACGTGGCGCAGGAGTTCGAGGACCTCGCCCACCGCGATGCGCGTCTGCCACTCACGGACAAGGACGGCTGCACCGCGCTGTTCGCGTTCCGGCAATGGGAATTTTCCGAATTCACCCGCCTGCGGCGAAGATGATGCGAATCAGTCCAACCCGTTATCTGTCGACAACTGCAACAAGCGTCTGCTGCAGGCGAGGCCTTGCGCTTTGGAAATCAAGGTTCGTCGGCATTTTGGGCAGCAGCGGTGAAGGGCCGGCGGTGGTAGGGACACTCTTGTCGACTTCGTCCAACTTCAGACTCTCGGCCCACAAGGTGCCCTTGCCGGCCAGCAAGAAACCGAAAGCGACGTCCGTCGCATCCTGCGCAACGTCGAGCACGATTTCATAACGCCGCCACTGAGTGGAGCCGAGCACAGGCCGCGACTGCATGTTATCGAACCCGAGAATATTGGGTTTGTTGCCGGGCTGCCCATCGATGCGCAGCCACAGTCCGCCCCAGCCTTTAACGTCCGCCGAACGCAGCATGCCGGAAAGACGTATGCGCTTGCCGCGATACGCATCTGCGGCGATTGTTTGCATGATCGTGCCGAACTTGTCGTCAGGCGCTTCCGATCGCGATTGGATGACGGCGCACTTGCCGCCGGCAGAGCCTGCTGTGTCGGTACCAGCAACATAGGAGGCGGGAGACGATCCGGTCAAATACCAACCTTTCGGCACACCTTCGACGATCGCGGCATGTGCCGCCGCCGAAAACAACAAGAAGAAAATCAGACCAGGCAAGATTCGCATATCAGGCTCCAGGAGAAGAAAAAGAGGTGCTGTCCACGCAGAGGCCGGGGAACGCGCGGCATTGCTGCGCAGACCATGCAATTTCCCCGGTATCGGCCGGCATCGCGGCCGGCACTGCTGGGCTCAGCAACCAGTCGCTGACGGCCTGCGTATTGCGCGCATGAGCTTGCGCAAGCTCAATATCCTCGCGTGGATGTTGCGCGAACCAGACCAGAATCAGTGCTGCGGACGCTGCCACAGCGCCCGAGCCGAGGTGCCGGCGCCTGCGGGCGCGGCGCTCATGTTCGCGCGCATAGCGCAACAACATTGCATTCACCGTTGCGGGAGCACGCTCGCGTGCCGCCCGCCGATACAGTTCCAGCAAAGGCTCGCTCATCTCCACGTCTCCAAGGATTTGCGCAACCGCGTATATGCGTAGCGCAAGCGACTCTTCGCCGTGTCATGGCCAACACCCGTCACCAAGGCGATTTGTTCGATACTCATTTCCTCTTCGGCCCGCAGCAAGAAGGCTTCGCGCTGCAGCCATGGCAACTGCGCAATCGCGTCGAGCAACGCCTGACTCACGTCGACACGATGCATGAAATCGCCAGGATCAGGGTTGCCGTCGTCGACGAGTTCGACTTCATTTGGATCGACGGAATCGACGCGCGCAAAAGGTGAGCGTGCGCGCCGGCGCTCCACTGCACGATGGTGGGCGATGGTAAAAAGCCAGGTCGTGAACCCGGAGCCGGAAACGTAGCGATCCTTGCCGCGGATGACGGCAATCCAGATTTCCTGAAAGACCTCGTCCACCTCTGCCCAATCCGACACCATGCGACGCACGAATCGGTGCAGACGGTCGCCATGCCGTCGATAGAGATGCACGAACGCGTCGGCGTCGCCACTGCGGTAGCGCCGCATGAGTTCCTCATCGCCCGCCGTTGCATCGTGCGGGCGGGGCGACGATGATGCTGCGGTATCGCGCTCTTTCGCCTCACCCGGAAACAGGCCTGACATCATTGATGGCAAAGCGATGGCGGACATATGCGTCGTTATTCCTGGATTCTCATCTTCTGCTATCGGGGCAGAGTGCGAATCGGGGTTAATCCTTCATCCGGAACTTCCATTTTTTTCACGTGGCACGCCTGCCTGAGAGACGACGAGTAGCACTGCAGCAAGCACGCCATAAGCCGCGCTGAACTGCCAGACCAGAGCGCGTGCAGAGTCGGAGAGCGTCCACGGCAGATAGATGGTGCCGAGCGGATCGACGGAGTGGATGATGCCGAAGAAGGTCAGCGCGGCGCCGGCGAGCAGGATCGCGGCGGCCTTGCGTGCGTGTCCGTCGATCAGCGCAACGACGAAGCTCGCCCAGACCATCGAAGTGATGATGAAGCCGTTGCCGAGGATAAAGATCACTGCCATCTCGGGCAGGCCGTGGTCGGCATTCGCGTACAGCTTCGCGAACTGGTCCGGCGCGACGATCGATGGATCGCCGAGCTTGATCGCAACCATGCGCGCGACAGCCGGAAAGAATGCCATGACGACCGCGGCGAAGTATTTCTGTTCCGTCGCCTCGAACGCCTGCATGGTGATGTGGATCGCGATGAAGATCAGGATCGGGGCGAGCACGGCCAGCGGAATCAGCTCGACCAGATTCGACAGGTAACCGAACACGCCGCCGAGACCGACGAACAGGCCGGTGAGGAAGGTATAGCCCGTGCGCCCGCCCATCGCGCGGTACGCGGGCTGGCCGATGTAGGGCGTGGTCTGCGCGACGCCGCCGCAGATGCCGGCGACCAGCGTCGCAATCGCCTCGGTCAACAGGATATCGCGCACCGGATAGTCGTCGCCCGCCGCGCGTGCGCTCTCGGTGACGTTGATGCCGCCGACGACCATGAGCAAGCCGAACGGCAGGATCAAGGCGAGATACGGCAGCGTGTACTTCAGCCCCTCGATGAAACCGAGATTCGGCCACGGCAGGTTGAAGCGCAACGTCGGCGCACTCGGTGCGTGAAAGCCCGGGCCGAGCAGGTCGAACGGACCCAATGCGTAGTAGAGCACGACGCCAACGAGGATCGAGAACAGCACGCCCGGAATGCGCCCCGGCAGCGGCGCGTGCGCGACGAGCGCGTAGAGAATGATGCCGAGACAGGCGAAACCGACGACCGGCACGCGCAGCACGTCGACGAGCGGGAAGAAACCCATCAGCACGAGCGCGATGCCCGCGATCGATCCGAGCAGCCCCGCGCGCGGCACATTGCGCATGACCCAGTCACCGAAGAACGAGAGCACGGTCTTGAGCACGCCCATGACGACGAGCGCGGCCATGCCGAGCTTCCAGGTCGCGTCCGCCGCCGTCATTTCGTCCATGCCTTGCTGCTTGAACGCGAGGAAGGCCGGACCGAGCACGAGCAGGCCCATGCCGATCGTCGTCGGCGCGTCAATGCCGAGCGGCATCGCGCACGCGTCTGCGCGGCCGCTGCGCAGCGCCATGCGCGTATAGATGAAGTTGCCGAGCAACGCGCCAAGTGCCGTGCCCGGGAACATCTTGCCGAAGATGACCTCGGCCGGGAAATGGAAGATGCCAATCAGCGCGCCCGAGAGGAACGCGAGCACCGAGAGATTATCGACGACGAGGCCGATGAAGCCGTTGACGTCGCCGGAAGTGATGCGCAGCTTATTGGCGTCCAGCATGAATCTATATCCGGTCGTGTTGAGCGAAGCGGAGCGAAGCTCCGCGGAGTCGAAACACCCGCAACTCCGAACCCTTCGACTTCGGCGCTACGCGCCTACGCTCAGGGCGAACGGGGTTTCGAGGCCAATTCATATCAGAACGACACCTCGGCCGGCTGGGTCACGCGCAACACAGACAGGTCGCCCGTTTCCTTCTTCCATGCCGCGCGGATCGCGTCGAGATCGGCGCGCTGCTTCGGCGCGTCCGCGTGCAGCAGCATGATGACTTTCGAATGCAGACGCTCGACGTGGTTCTGACCTTGCGTGCGCCATTGGCCGTAGACGTCAAACACACTCAACCCATCCGGGAAGCGCGGGGTCACCTCGCGGTCGAGGAAATCGCGCCAGCGCTTTTCGTTCGCGGCCGCATTCGCCTCCGAGCCCTCATCGGCGATCACGCCGAGACCGAAATACAGCTCCGTGCGCACCCAGTTCTTGGCGGCATCGGGATGCGCGGCGTCGCCGACGAGAGTGCCCGGCGCGGATTGCGGCAAAGGCGCGGTGGTCGCGCAAGCCGACAGCAGCAATGCGAACAGAATATGCGCAGCAGGTTTCTTCATATGGACGTCTGTTTCGCGATGAAGATCGGTAACCTAGTATTCACGGGTTGTGCGCCGCAGCGCAACCGCTCCTGATCCCCTCGTGGAAATATCGATGAAAGCAAAAATCAGTTCGACACAGATTCGTCCCCTTTCCGCCGCGGTCGCGCTGCTGCTCTGCGGCGGCCATGCCTCCGCGCAGCAGGTCGCCGATGCTCAGGCGGCGAATCTAGACACGATCGTCGTCACCGGCACGCGCGCGCGCAACCGCACCGCGCTCGACTCGACCTCGCCGATCGATATAGTCACCGCGGACGACCTCAAGGCCGCCGGCGCAGTCAATGGCGAGCTTGGGCAGGCACTGCAGACACTGCTGCCATCGCTGAACTTCCCGCGCCAGTCGAACGCGGGCGGCGCAGACATGGTGCGCTCGGCGCAGCTGCGCGGCCTGTCGCCCGACCAGGTGCTCGTGCTGATCAACGGCAAGCGCGTGCACACCTCGGCGCTGGTGCAGACCGAATCGACGACTGGCCTCGGCACCACACCGGTCGATCTCAATGCGATCCCGATCTCGGCGATCAAGCGCGTCGAAGTGCTGCGCGACGGCGCCGGCGCGCAGTACGGTTCGGACGCGATCGCGGGGGTGGTCAACATCATCCTCGACGACTCGCCGCACGGCGGGGAAATCACGACGAGCTATGGTGCCTACCACACCGACTTCGAGCCGACCAAGCGCACGATCACCGACGGTCAAAGCAGTTTCACCAGTGCGAAGTTCGGCACCGAACTCGGCAGCGGCGTCGGCGGCTTCCTGCGCGGCGGCGTCGAGGTCAACAACCACAATGCGACCAACCGCGCGGGCTTCGACAACTTCGCCGGTGATTCGACGCCGGACAATCTCAAGTTGCTCGGCAAGGTCAACTACGCGGCCGGCGATCCCAAGCTCGAGAACTATTCGGGCTGGCTCAACGGTGCGCTGCCGCTGTCGGACGCGGCGACGCTGTATGCGTTTGGCACCTATGCACACCGGCATTCGACCGGCGACAATTTCTTCCGCTACCCGGACGACGCGGCGAACGTGAAGTCGATCTATCCGGACGGCTATCGTCCGGTCGGCCTCGGCAGCAGCGACGACATCCAGGGCACGGCCGGCGTGCGCGGACGCCTCGGCGAATGGGATTACGACGCGAGCCTGACCTACGGCGACAATGATTTCGACTATCGCCTGCGCAACTCGCTCAACGCCTCGCTCGGCACCGCCAGCCCGACCTCGTTCGACACCGGCGAATACGAGTTCGCCCAGACCGTCGCCAACTTCGACGCCACGCGCGGCGTGAACCTCGGCGGCCGCGACTATACGCTCGCGCTTGGCGCCGAAGCGCGCCACGAGAACTTCCAGACGCATGCGGGCGATCCCGCCTCCTACGCGATCGGCCCGGTCACCGGCGTGCCGATCGGCGCACAGGCCGGCACGAACCTGACCCCGGCCGACACGGCCGATGTGTCGCGCAACGTGCAGGGCGTGTACGCGGAACTGTCCGGCAACCTCAGCGACGCATTGTTTGTCGATGCCGCCGTGCGCTACGAGCACTACGACGACTTCGGCAGCACGACCAACGGCAAGCTCAGCGCGCGCTACGAAATCACGCCACAGTTCGCTTTGCGCGGCGCGGTGTCGACGAATTTTCGCGCGCCGTCGCTTTCGCAGATCGGCTTCGAGTCGACTTCGACCGGCTACGATAACAACGGTAACCTGATCGACTCACGCATCCTCTCGGTCAACAACCCGATCGCGCGCGCGCTCGGCGCGAAGCCGTTGCAACCGGAGAAATCGCACAACTACAGCATCGGCTTCACCGCGACGCCGGCCGAGAAGTTCGACGTGTCGCTGGATATCTACAAGATCGACATCGACCATCGCGTCGTGTTGTCTGAACAGATCGGCGGCGACGCGCTGACTGAATTCATAGCCTCACATTTCGGCATCCCGGGCGTGCAGGCGGTGAACTTCTTCACCAATGCGGTCGATACGAGCACGAAGGGCGCCGACCTTGTCGCCAACTACCGCTTGCCGCTGTACGAGGGCACGCTGACCTTGACCGGCTCGTACAGCTACGCCGACACACATATCGAGCGCGTCGCCGACACGCCGGCCGAACTCGTCGCGCTCGGCAACGACAACGTGCTGTTCGGCCTGCAGTCGCGCAATATCCTCACCAATGCCGCGCCGCGCAACCGCGGCATTCTCTCTGCGCGCTGGGCCGATTCGAAATGGTCGTTGCTCGGCCGCGCTACACGCCAAGGTTCGACGACGCGCGTGTTCGACTTCGGCGGCGGCTTCACGCCGACGCAGACCTACGCGGCGAAGTGGCAGCTCGACGCGGAAGTCGAGTACAAATTCACGCCGACATTCTCGGTCGCGGTCGGCGGCATCAACCTCACCGACAACTATCCGACGCGCTCGAGCGACGACATCAACTATTTCGGCAACCTGCCCTACGACATCATCTCGCCGATCGGCTTCAACGGCGCTTATTACTACGCGCGAGCGCGGTTGACGTTTTGAGGTTGATCTGCGTTGCCGTCTGAGAGCAGGGGCTTCCACTCGCCTTTCAGGCGAGCGTCTTACTTTCTCTGCTCGTGCAGAGAAAGTAAGCAAAGAGACACGCCCCAGAGCATTGCGCCTGTCGGGCATCCGGCCCGACAGGTCCGCGTCAGCGGCCGGGTTCCGCTAATTGCACGTCCGTGTGCAATAGCGGAATGCGCGCGGTCCACGCGCGCACCCCTGCGGGGCCTCTTCGTCCGCTGCAGCCGCAATGCAATGGGGACCCGGAAAAAGCCAACGCAGCGCGCTCCTGCGCGCCGAAGCAGAGAAAAAGCAAGCGCCGCGCGCCGTTGCTCTTGATCGGCTCGTGATCTTCGGGTCCCCGTTTGCCGCGGCGAGGTCAGGACGGAAATGCTCGCAGAGGCGCGCGCACGATGCGCGCGAGTTCGTTGTCTGGACAGGGAAGTTCAGTCAACGAACCCCGGCATGACCTCGCGTACCCGGAGCGCGTGGCGCGGAGGGCGCGGCATCCGGGGTGTGTTCTCTTTGGTTGCTTTCTCTTGCACAAGCAAGAGAAAGTAACCCGCGCGCCGGACGCGCGTGGAAAACCGAACGGACGCGGTCAGCGCGGAATCAAGATCAAGAACTGGATTCCCGCCTTCGCGGGAATGACGAGCACGGGAAGAACGCGCTACGCGCTGAATTGTCAGGAGAGCACGTGCACCCGACGCGCGCCGGCCCAGCGCTTGGCCCAGTACGGGTTGGCGAGCTCGTCGATGCGCACGCGCTTACCCGGCGCGGGAGAGTGAATGAAGCGGCCATCACCCATGTACAAACCGACATGGGTGATGTGCCCGCGCACCTGGAAGAAAACGAGGTCGCCGACCTTCATCTCCTCGCGCACGATCTTCTCGCCGTCGCGGTACTGGCTCGGTGCGTCGTAGGGCAGCTCGACGCCGAAGGTCTTGTTGTAGACGTAGTGGGTGAAGCCCGAGCAGTCGAAGCCGGTGGACGGATCGCGGCCGGCGCGGCGATAGCGGATGTCGCGCAGGGTCATCGCGAAATCAGCGACGCGCTTGCGCGGGGCCTTGTAGATCGCGCGGTCGAGAACCTGATCCATGCTCGCGGTAAAGCCCGCGTCGGTGTCGAGCGCCGGCTTCACGGTGAGCGGAACGCGCGCGGCGACCGGCTGCGCGACGAACGGGCGATACTGCGGGACGACCTGGTCCAGCGAGAACGACGGCTGGATGGCGGGCTGCTCGGAAGTTCGAACCTGGGCAAACGACGAAATCGGCGCTACGACGGCAAAAGCGAGCACGGCAAAACGGACGATTCGGGTTTGCAACATGGCCGGTGATCCCCCTGAAGCAGACAGCGGAATGAGTACGAGGGCGCGAACGTAGCAAACGACTTGTTCGGATTCTGTTAATGGACCATTCAGTCCAGAAACACTGGTGGTAAAACCACCACCACATCACGAAATGTGGCCTAAATCGCAGTCACACCCGGTAATAGTTCCGGTACCACGCGACGAAACGCGCGATGCCGACCTCAAGCGGCGTCGCCGGCGCGTAACCCGTGTCGCGCGCGAGCTCGTCGACATCGGCATACGTGTCGGGCACGTCGCCGGGTTGCAGCGGCAACAGGATCTTCTCCGCCTTTCGCCCGGTGCACTCCTCAATGATCTCGATGTAGCGTGCGAGCTTCACCGGCTGGTGATTGCCGATGTTGTAGACGCGGTACGGCGCACTCGACGTGCCCGGGTTCGGCGCAAGCGGGTCGAACGCGGGGTCTGGCGCGGCTATCCGATCGAGCGTGCGCACCACGCCCTCGACGACATCGTCGATATAGGTGAAGTCGCGCGAGTGGTCGCCGTGGTTGAACACCTCGATCGGCTCGCCGCGGAGGATCTTGCCGACGAACAGGAACGGCGACATGTCCGGCCGGCCCCAGGGGCCGTACACGGTGAAGAAACGCAGGCCCGTGGTCGGCAGGCCGTAGAGATGGCTGTAGGTGTGCGCCATCAGCTCGTTCGCCTTCTTCGTCGCCGCATACAGACTGACCGGATGGTCGACGGCGTCGTGCACCGCGAACGGCAACTTGCGATTCGCGCCGTAGACCGAACTCGACGAGGCGTAGACGAGGTTCTCGACGCGGCCTTCGCGGCAGGCTTCGAGGATGTTGATGAAGCCGACGAGGTTCGAGTCGACATAGGCGCGCGGATTCTCGCGCGAGTAGCGCACGCCGGCCTGCGCGCCGAGATGGGCGACGCGCTGCGGCGCGAACTCGGCGAACACGCGGTCGACCGCGGCGCGGTCGGCAAGGTCGCCTTTGACGAAACGGAAATTCGCCTGCGGCGTCAAACGCGCCAGCCGCGCTTCCTTCAGCGCCGGATCGTAGTAATCATTGAGGTTGTCGAAGCCGAGCACCTCGTCGCCGCGCGCGAGCAGGCGTTCGCTCAAGGCCGCGCCGATGAAGCCGGCGGCGCCGGTGACCAGGATGCGCATGTGATTTCTCCTACAACCGATCGTCCACTGCCTCGCGCGGCAGCACCTGCTTCACATCGAACACCACGCCACCCGGCTTGACCAGCGCGCGCACGCCGTCCGCACCGAGCGCGAGGAACGGCGCATGCGCGACGGCGAGGATCACCGCGTCGTATTTTTCGTCGCCCAATCGCGGCAGCAGCTCGATGCCGTATTCGCGACGCGCGTCGTCCGCGTCCGCGTACGGATCGTGCACGTGCACTTCGGCATCGTAACCCGCCAGTTCCGCGATCATGTCGGCTACGCGCGTGTTACGCAGGTCCGGGCAGTTCTCCTTGAACGCAAGACCGAGTACCAGCACCTTGGCTCCAGCGATGTGGATGCGCCGGCGCGCGAGCAGCTTGACCACGCGCTGGGCCACGTGCGCGGCCATGCCGTCGTTGATGCGCCGGCCGGACAGGATCACCTCGGGGTGATAACCGACCTCCTGCGCCTTGTGCGTGAGGTAGTACGGATCGACGCCGATGCAGTGGCCGCCGACCAGGCCCGGCCTGAACGGCAGAAAATTCCATTTCGTGCCCGCCGCGGCAAGCACCTCGGCCGTGTCGAGGTTGAGGCGGTGGCAGATCAGCGCGATCTCGTTGATCAGCGAAATGTTGAGGTCGCGCTGCGTATTCTCGATTACCTTCGCCATCTCGGCGACACGGATGCTCGGCGCGCGATAAGTGCCGGCGTGCACGATCTGACGATACAGCGCATCGACGAACTCGGCCGCCGCTGGCGTCGAACCCGAGGTGACCTTGAGGATATTCTCGAGCCGACGCTCGCGGTCACCGGGATTGATGCGCTCCGGGCTGTAGCCGGTATAAAAATCCACGTTGTGCTTGAGGCCCGACTCGCGCTCGATCATGGGCACGCAGACTTCCTCGGTCGCGCCGGGATAGACGGTCGATTCGAAAATCGCCACGCCGCCGCGACGAATGGCGCGGCCTATCGTGCGACTGGCGGCCACGAGTGGGGTGAGGTCGGGACGTTTGGCCGCGTCGATCGGGGTCGGCACAGTGACGATGAACACGTCACAGTCGGCGAGATCGGCGGCGACAGCGGTCAATCCGAGCTGCGACGCCGCGCGCATTTCTTCCGCTGAGGCTTCATCGGTGCGGTCATGACCGCGGCGCAACTCGTCCACGCGCGCCAGGTCGATGTCGAAGCCCACTGTCGGCCGCACGCGGCCGAACGCCACCGCAAGCGGCAAGCCGACATAGCCGAGGCCGATCACGGCCACGCGCGCTTCGGCAAGATTCGGCAAGGCTGACGACATCAGGGGACCTGTATGCTGTGGGGCAGTGCCTAGTCTAGCAAGCGCAACGCCCGTGTTCGCCGCACTGCCTCGCGCGCTTAGAATATGCGGCCTCGAATCCCGGAATCTCCGCCATGCGCATCTGCGTCTACGCCGCCTCGAGCCGCTATTGCGACCCGGTCTACCTAGATGCCGCGCGCGAACTCGGCGCCACGCTCGCGCGCGCGAACTGCCAGGTCGTCTACGGTGGCGGCGCGGTCGGGCTGATGGGTGCCCTGGCCGACGGCGCGCTCGAAGCCGGCGGCGAGGTAATCGGCATCATCCCGCGCTTCATGACCGAAGTGGAATGGCAGCATCCGGGCGTCGCCAACCTCGAAGTCGTCGAGGACATGCGCGAGCGCAAGCACAAGCTGCTCACCGGATCGGACGCGGTGATCGCCCTGCCCGGCGGCTCGGGCACGCTTGAGGAACTGTTCGAGGCAATCACGCTCAAGCGCCTCGGCATCTACTTCAACCCGATCGTGCTACTCAACGTCCGCGACTTCTACGCGCCGCTGCAGGCGTTCATGCAGCAGGTCGTCGCCGAGCATTTCATGAACGACGAACACCTGCAGATGTGGTCGCTGGTCAACAGCGTCGCCGAAGCTCTGCCGCGCATCCGCACCACGCCGCGCTGGTGCGAGGATGCACGCGCACATGCGGCGGTGAAGGCCTGACCTTCCGCGGAAGCAGGAGCTAGTCGAATCGGTTCGCCGGCCCGTCGGACGACGCGCTGCCTCGATCGTCGTCGAGAAAGCCCGACGAAGACGCATCGCCATCGTCGCTCGAACTGCTGGCGCCGGAGGCACCGGCCGCGCTGCGGTCGGCCTGTTTCTGCCAGCGCGTCTTGATCGGATTGGCCGCTTCGGCCGCCTCGGCGCCGGCCAGCAACGCGGCCTTGCGTTCGTCAGGCAAGTCGGCCCAGTGGCAGTCAGCGAGCGCGCCTTCGAGCGCGTAGAGCAGGTTGAGGCTTGGCCGGAACCCGGCGCGCTTGACCTTCATGAACGCCTCGACCGCACCGAGGCGGGTGAGATCGTCCTGCGTGCGCACGCCGACCTGGCGCAGCCATGCGGCCGACTTCGGCCCGACGTTGCGGATCTTTCCGGGGGTTTCTTTGGCGGCCATCATCGTTTCCTATTCGGCGCGCAGCGATTGCAGAAAAATAGCAGCCAAGCGCTCCATGCCGACGCGATCGTCCTCGTCGAAGCGCGCGAGCTCGGGACTGTCGACATCGAACACGCCAAGCAGATTGCCGTCGATCACGAGCGGCACGACGATTTCCGAGCGCGACGCCGCATCGCAGGCGATGTGGCCGGGAAACGCGTGCACGTCGCGCACAACCTGGGTTTGCCGCGTCGATGCGGCTGCGCCACAGACGCCCTTGTCGAGTGCGATACGCACGCAGGCCGGCTTGCCCTGGAACGGGCCGACCACGAGCTCGGCTCCATCGAAGAAATAGAATCCGGCCCAGTTGAGGCCCGGCAATGTGTTGTAGATCAACGCGGCAAAGTTGGCCGCGTTGGCGATACGGTCGCGTTCGCCGTGCAGCAGGCCGCGCGCCTGTTCGGCGAGTTCGGCGTACTGCTCGGGCTTGCTGTCGGATCGAAGTGCAGCGGCAGTGAACATGATTCGTCCGCGGAGGGAATCCTCGCATTCTACTCCAGTGGGCGTCTTTGCTTCGCGCACGCCAGCGCCTATGCTGCGCGCTCGCACCCGCAAGACTCGATCCATGGCGAATGCCCTCGACAACGTGATGTGCATCCGCCGCCGCCAGCCCACGCGGCTGGAAGGCTTCGTCGACGCTTCGTTCGCGGTCACTCTCGTTGTCATCTCGATCGGCCGCATGCAGCGATCGCGCTGCCGCCGCGCGATCGCGGCCCTGCCCTCCGGCCAAGCATGAGCCGCGCCGTCTATATCACCGGCACCGACACCGGCGTCGGCAAGAGCCTCGTCGCGGCGACGCTGCTCGCCGCGCTCAACTCGAACGGCGTGCGCGCGGTCGGGATGAAGCCGGTCGCGAGCGGCTGCGAGCGCACGCCGGCCGGTCTGCGCAATGCCGATGCCGAACTGCTGATCGCGCACAGCGCGGGTGCGCCGACCTACGCCGACGTCAATCCCTACGCCTTCGCCGACCCGATCGCACCGCATCTCGCCGCGGCCGACGCAGGCGTCGCAATCGAACTTTCGCGCATCGACGCGGCATTTGCCGCATTGTCCACAGATGCGCAATTCATCGTCGTCGAAGGCGTCGGCGGCTGGATGGCTCCGCTCGGGCCACGGTTGATGCAAGCCGATCTGGTGCGCGCACTGCATCTGCCCGTGATCCTCGTCGTCGGCCTGCGCCTGGGCTGTCTCAATCACGCACTGCTCAGTGCGCGTGCAATCCGCGCCGACGGCGCCGAGCTCACCGGTTGGATCGCGAGCAGCGTCGATGCGCAGATGGCGCGACGCGAGGACAATCTCGCCACGCTGCGCGAGCGCCTCGAAGCGCCCTGCCTCGGCGTACTGCCACACAGCGCTGCGCCCGATCCGGCGGCGCTCGCCGTGCATCTCGGCAACGTCTGCGATCGCCTTCTCGGCTAGGTCCATGTCGTCCGCACTCGATACGCACGGATCGTGGTGGCCGTTGGCGATGCTGGCGCTCGCCGGCATCGCATTCAGCGCCGCGTGCTATTACCCCGGCGCAATGTCGCTCGACAGCGCGGTAATCTGGTCGCAGGCGCGCGGCGCGCCGAGCACGAACATCTACGGTGCTGGACTGCGTTGGTTGTGGCAGCTGACCAACGCGCTGTGGATCGGACCGGGACCGGTGTTCCTGATCCAGCTCGCGCTGCTCTGGTCGGGACTCGCGCTGATCGCCCGCGCCCTCGACTGCAGTGTCGTCGTGCGCATCGCCTTCATGCTCGTCAGCGCGTCGGCGCCGGTCGTCTTCGTCCTGCTCGCGCACGTGTGGAGCGACGTGATGTTGATGGCGACGCTCGCCTTCGCCGTCGGCGCGCTTTTGCGCTGGCGCGATGCGCGCGTATCGGGCTGGCTAACAGCTTTCTGGCTTGCGCTCATTTTCGCGATGACCTTGCGCCACAACGTGCTGCCGGCCGCGGCGCCGCTGGTCGCATATGCGGGTTGGCTGCACCGGGATTCACGCTTCCTCGCGCCACGGTACAGACATGCATGGCTGATCGGCGGCGTGGTCGCGCTATGCCTGAGCCTGCAGGCGTTGGCCATGTTGAGCGCACATTCGGCGCAACGACGTTATACGCTCTGGCCTGGAACGGGTATGTGGGATCTCGTCGCGATCTCGCTCGCGGTGGACGAAGTACTGCTGCCACCGGCCGCGCGCAAGTCAGAACTGACGTTGGGCGATCTGCGTGAAGCCTACGTGCCCTGGTCCAACGTGCCGGTGTTCACCGCGACGAAGGGCCGCGTGATCGGGCCGTTCTTTGCGCTCGACGACACGACCGCCACAACGCTGCGCACGAGTTGGGTCGATGCGGTGACCGCGCATCCCGGCGCCTATCTTGCCCACCGCTGGCGCCTGACGACTGCGCTGTTCGGCAGCAAGCCGCGCGAATGGCCGCACGAGCTGGTCTACGTCGACGAGGAGCAATCGTTTCGCGACAACCCGCCGGTGGCACCGAACCGCTTGGCGCTACATCGCGCGTGCATCCGCCTCATCGAGAAGGTGCGCGACACCGTAGTGCTCGCGCCATGGCCTTACCTCGCGCTCGGCGTTGCCGCGCTCGCCCTGGCCTGGCGTCGCCGCGCGCGCGCGAATGCGCAAGCCGCGCTCGCCGTACTCGCGAGCGGCCTCGCCTATGCGGCACCGTTGCCGCTGATTGCGCCGTCGGCCGAATTGCGCTACCTCGGCTGGACCTGCCTTGCCGCGGTGATCGGCGCCGTATTGGCGCTTGCCGCCGGCACGCGCGCCAGAGACGACGCGCCGAACTGATAAACTCGATCTCCCCTCGAACCAGGAGTGGCCCATGCCCGCCTCGAAACAGACGTTCTTCATCGTCGTGGCCGATCTTGCCAAGGCGCGCGGGCAGATTCCATCGCTGTCCTATAGCGGCAATTCTGCCGAGGGCTTCGCTGCGCAATTACAGGCCGCGCTGCGCGAGCCGAGCCTGTGGGAGCGCTGGCGCTCGATGCAGCCCGATCCGGATGCGGTCGATCCGCTGCTCGGCGCGAGCGACGCCCAGGCGATCGTCGACGCGCACCAATCCGACCTGCATTGCGATGTGAAGATCACCACGGTGCTGCCACATGCGGTGCTCAAGCACCGGCTTGGCCTCTTGATCGGCGCGAACTGGACGCTACGCGACGTGAGTTGATTCTGCGCGAGTCCCCGACGCGAAAATCAGACAGCGGCCTTCCCTGGCCCACTTTCCGGCAAATCTAGCCCAAACGGCACATGTCCACCGCACTGCAACCTCGCTACGCTGCGCGTCCGTCGCGCGCGCGTGCGCGTACTTTTTCCTTCATCGCAACCTTGTCCGGGGACATTCCAACATGCTTCGACTCCGACCGATCGCCCTCGCCATGACCATCGCCTTCACCGCCCATGCGCAAACGCCGCAGAAGCCCGCCGAGCCAGCCAAGGCCGCGGAAACCGCGACTGCGGTCAATCCGTTCTTCGCTGTCAGCACGCTGCAGTACCAGGCGCCGCCGTTCGACAAGATCCACGACAGCGACTACGCGCCAGCCTTCGACGAGGGCATGAAGCAGCAGCTTGCCGAGGTCGACAAAATCGCCAATCAGGCCGACGCGCCAACGTTCGACAACACGATCGTCGCCCTGGAAAAGACCGGCGCGACGCTGACGCGCGTGTCGAAGGTGTTCTTCGCGCTGGCCCAGGCGAACACGAACGACGACATGCAGAAGATCCAGGAGGACTTCGCGCCTAAGCTCGCCGCACACCAGGATGCGATCTTCCTCAACGGCAAGCTCTACGCGCGCGTGAAGAAGCTCTACGACAGCCGCGAATCACTCGGAGGCGATCCCGAATCGCGACGCCTGCTCGACCGCTATCACCTCGCCTTCGTCCGCGCCGGCGCGGAGCTGTCCGCAGCCGACCAGGCCAAGCTCAAGGAGTTGAACAAGGAAGAGTCCTCGCTGTCGACGGCGTTCCAGCAAAAGCTGCTCGCCGCGACCAAGGGCGGCGCGCTCGTGGTCGGCGACAAGGCACAGCTCGCCGGTTTCAACGACGGCGATCTCGCCGCCGCGCTCGAAGCGGGCAAGGGCCGCAAGCTCGACGGCAAGTACGTCGTCGCGCTGCAGAACACGACGCAGCAGCCGGCGCAGGAATCGCTGAGCGATCGCGCCACGCGCGAAAAACTGTTCAAGGCCTCGATCGACCGCGCCGAACACGGCGATGCGAACGACACGCGCGCAACGATCCAGCGCCTCGCCGAACTGCGCGCACAGAAGGCCAAGCTGCTCGGCTTCAAGACCTACGCCGACTACAGCCTCGCCGACCAGATGGCGAAAACGCCGGACAACGCGATCAAGCTGATGACCGGCATCGTCCCGGCCGCGGTGGCCAAGGCCAAGGACGAGGCCACCGGCATGCAGAAGCTCGTCGACACGCAGAAGGGCGGCTTCAAGCTCGCGCCGTGGGACTGGCAGTTCTATTCCGAGCAGGTGAAGAAGAAGGACTACGACCTCGACCAGAACGAGATCAAGCAGTACTTCGAGCTCGACAGCGTGCTGCAGAATGGCGTGTTCTTCGCCGCGAACAAGCTCTACGGCATCACGTTCAAGGAGCGCAAGGACATTCCCGTCTACCAGCCCGACGTGCGTGTGTTTGAAGTGTTCGACACCGACGGCAAGTCGATGGCGTTCTTCTACGCCGACTACTTCAAGCGCGACAACAAGTCCGGCGGCGCGTGGATGGACAGCTTCGTCGACCAGAGCGGACTGCTCGGCACCAAGCCGGTCGTGTTCAACGTCTGCAACTTCGTCAAGCCCGCGCCGGGCCAGCCGGCGCTGATCAGCCACGACGACGTGATCACGATGTTCCACGAGTTCGGCCACGCGCTGCACGGCCTGTTCTCGAACGTGAAATACCCTTATCTCGCCGGCACCAACGTGCCACGCGATTTCGTCGAATTCCCCTCGCAGTTCAACGAGCACTGGGCCGACGAGCCCTCGGTGTTCGCCAACTACGCCAAGCACTACAAGACCGGCGCGCCGATGCCGGAAGAGTTGCTCGCGAAGATCAAGCGCGCCGGCACCTACGGCCAAGGCTTCGCCACGACCGAATACCTCGGCGCCGCGCTGCTCGACCAGGCCTGGCATAGCCTGCCGCCAAGTGCAGCCAAGCAGGACGTCGACAAGTTCGAGGCCGCCTCGCTCAAGCGTTACCAGGTCGACTACGCGCTCGTGCCGCCGCGCTACCGCACGAGCTACTTTGCCCATATCTGGGGCGGCGGCTACTCGGCCGGCTACTACGCCTATCTGTGGACTGCGGTGCTGCGCGACGACGCCTACTACTGGTTCAAGGAGCACGGCGGCATGACCCGCGAGAACGGCCAGCGTTTCCGCGACATGGTGCTGTCGCGCGGCGGCACGCAGGAAACCGACGCGCTCTATCGCGCCTGGCGCGGCCGCGATCCGTCGGTCGAACCGCTGCTCGAAGTGCGCGGGCTCAAGGCCGCGAAGACCGCCGAATCGAAGTAGACTTTCGCCGGCTGCGTCCATCCACTGTTCGCGCCGCGTTGCGGCGCGACTTTTTTGCAAGAGACCCTCATGTTCCGCAATCGTATCTTTCTCCTCTGTGCCGTCGCTGCTCTGGCGGCATCCTGTTCAACGGTGACGGACAAACCCGCATCGGCGAAGAAGGACACCGCGGTCAGCGACATCACCGATCCGCTGCCTGGCAATCCGTTCGCCGAGCCGAGTACGCTGCCGTTCGAGGCACCGCCTTTCGATCGCATCCACGACGGCGATTTCCAACCGGCGATCGAGGAAGGCATGCGCCGCCAGATCGCCGAGGTGGCGCACATCGCGAACAATCCGGAGCCGGCGACGTTCGAAAACACGCTGGTCGCGCTGGAGAAGACCGGCGCCCTGCTGACGCGCGTGCAGCGCGTGTTCTCCGCGCTCGCGCAAGCGAACACGAACGATATCCTGCAGCGCGTGCAGAAGGAGGAAGCACCCAAGCTCGCCGCACACAGCGACGCGATCTTCCTCGATGCGAAACTGTTCGCACGGGTCAAGGCCATCTACGGAAAACGCGCCACGCTCGGCCTCGATGCCGAATCGCTGCGCCTGACCGAGCGTTACTACCGCCTGTTCGTGCGCGCCGGCGCGGAACTGTCGGCCGGCGACCAGGAAGTCCTGCGCGGACACAACAAGGAACTGTCGTCGCTCGCCGCGCAATTCCGCAGCAAGCTGCTTGCTGCGACCAAAGACGGCGCCTTCGTCGCCGACGACAAAGACGCGCTGGCCGGCCTTTCCGAGACCGACCTCGCCGCCGCGCTCGAAGCGGGCCGCGCGCGCATGACCCCGGGCAAGTACGTCATCCCGTTGCAGAACACGACGCAACAGCCTGCACTGGATTCGCTGCAGAATCGCGACACGCGGGAAAAATTGTTCACCGCCTCGATCGCGCGCGCCGAGCACAACGACGACAACGACACGCGCAAGACGATCACGCGCATTGCCGAACTGCGCGCGGAAAAGGCTCGCCTGCTTGGCTACGACACCTGGGCCGCCTACACGCTCGACGATCAGATGGCAAAGACGCCAGAGCGTGCGATCAAGCTGATGACCGACATGGCCGCCCCCGCCATCAACAAGGCGAAAGGCGAGGCGCGCGAGATGGAGAAACTGGCGAAGAAGGACGGCATCCGCTTCAGGCCGTGGGACCTACAGTACTACTCGCCGAGTGCGAAGAACGCAGGCGGCGCGCTGCGCCCCTGGGACTGGGACTACTATTCCGAGCAGGTGCGCAAGCGCCAGTTCCAGCTCGATTCCGAAGAGATCAAGCAGTACTTCGAACTCGACAATGTGCTGCAGAACGGCGTGTTTTTCGCCGCGAACCAGCTCTACGGCATCACCTTCAAGGAACGCCACGACATTCCCGTCTACCAGCGCGACGTGCGCGTGTTCGAGGTGTTCGATGCGGACGGCACCTCGCTCGCGCTGTTCTACGCCGACTATTTCAAACGCGACAACAAGGCCGGCGGCGCCTGGGCGGCGGCATTCGTCGGCCAGTCGGGATTGCTCGGACAGAAGCCGGTCATCACCAACACCTGCAATTTCACCAAGCCCGCGCCGGGCCAGCCCGCACTGCTCAGCCACGACAACGTGATCACGATGTTCCACGAATTCGGCCATGCGTTGCACGGCATGTTCTCGAACGTGAAGTATCCGTTGCTCGGCGGCACCAGCGTGCCGCGCGACTTCGTCGAGTTCCCCTCGCAGTTCAACGAGCACTGGGCGGACGAGCCTTCCGTGTTCGCCAACTATGCCAAGCACTACAAGACCGGCGAGCCGATGCCGGCGGAACTGATCGCGAAGATCAAGAAGGCGGGCACCTACGGCCAAGGTTTTGCCACGACCGAGAACGTCGCAGCGGCCCTGCTCGACATGGCCTGGCACACCCTGTCGCGGTCGATGACCATCATCGACAACGTCGATGCGTTCGAGCGCAGCGCACTGAAGAAATACGATGTCGACTACCCACTCGTGCCGCCGCGCTACCGCACGAGCTACTTCGCTCACATCTGGAGCAACGGCTACGCCGCGGGCTACTACTCGTACCTGTGGACCGCGGTGCTGCGCGACGATGCGTTCTACTGGTTCAAGGAGCATGGCGGCATGACCCGCGAGAACGGCCAGCGCTTCCGCGAGATGGTCCTCTCGCGCGGCGGCACCGAACCAACCGACACGCTCTATCGCGCCTGGCGCGGCCGCGATCCGAGTGTCGAGCCGCTGCTCGAAGTGCGTGGGCTCAAGGCGGCGAAAGCCGACAAATAGAGATAATCCGGCGATGCATGGACGTGAAAAAGGCCCGTTTGCGGGCCTTTTTCATGCAATCAATATGCGAACTCGTGGAACAGCGGATCGATGCTGCCTTTCCATGGTCCGTGGAACAGTTCGAGCTTGCGCTCGGCCGGCGTCTGATTGGCCTCGACATACTCGATCAGCGGCTCGATGAAGACCGCTTCGTTCGCGCCGGTCGAATTCAACCGGTTGCGCCGGGCCAGGCCCTGGCCCGAAATCTTCAGCGCCTCGCGCGCGAGATCGCGCACGCTGCCGTTGCGGAACGGCAGCTTGAGCGCATATTTCGGCACGCCGTCGCGCAGCGCATGGCGCTCGACCATGGTGAAATCCTTGACCAGATCCCAGGCGGCGTCGAGCGCGGCCTGGTCGTAGAGCAGGCCGACCCAGAACGCCGGCAGCGCGCAGAGCCGGCTCCAGCGGCCGCCGTCGGCGCCGCGCATCTCCAGGTATTTCTTCAGGCGCACCTCGGGAAAGGCCGTGGTCATGTGGTCGGCCCAATCCTTCATCGTCGGCAACGCGCCGGGCAGATCATCGAGTTTGCCGGCGAGGAATTTCTTGAACGATTTTCCGGCGAGATCGATGTATTTGCCGTCGCGGTAGCTGAAATACATCGGCACGTCGAGCAGGTAGTCGACGTAACGCTCGTAGCCGAAGCCCTCCTCGAAGACGAAGTCGAGCATGCCGGTGCGATCAGGGTCGGTATCGGTCCAAATGTGCGAGCGATAGCTGAGATAGCCGTTCGGCTTGCCTTCGGTGAACGGCGAGTCGGCGAACAGCGCGGTCGCGATCGGCTGCAGCGCAAGCGAGACGCGGAACTTCTTCACCATGTCCGCTTCGTTGGCGAAGTCGAGGTTCACCTGGACGGTACAGGTCCGCGTCATCATGTCGAGGCCGAGCTTGCCGACCTTGGGCATGTAGTCGCGCATGATGCGATAGCGGCCCTTCGGCATCCACGGCATCTCGTCGCGTCGCCACTTCGGCTGGAAACCCATGCCGAGGAAGCCGAGCTGCAGCTCGTCGGCGACCGTCTTGACCTCGCTCAGGTGGCCGGTGACTTCCTCGCAGGTCTCGTGGATCGTCTTGAGCTGGCCACCCGAGAGTTCGAGCTGGCCGGCGGGTTCGAGCGTGATCGAGCCGTCGCCGCGCGCAAGCGCGATCACGTTGGTCGCGCCGTCGACGGTCTCGCTGATCGGCGCCCAGCCGAAGCGCGTGAGTCCGTTGAGCATCGCGCCGATGCCTCGCAGCCCCGCGTACGTGGGCGGACGCAGGTCGTCGAGACGGAAACCGAACTTCTCGTGCTCCGTACCGATGCGCCACGCGTCGGGGGCGCGCGCGCCGGAGGCGATGTAGTCCACGAGCTGCTCGCGGCGTTCGATCGGGGTTTCTTTTACCGCGCTGGGTCCGGACATGGGTTTCGCGTGCCTTGGAAGGACGATTTGAAAAGTGCGGTCGAGGATGGCCGCTTTTTGATTCTAGCGATCAGGGACGAGCGCAAAGCAAATAGGGGCGAAGCCGCGAAACAAAAGACCTCGCCGACCGCGAGAAACTGACGTCGCGGCGTATCAGGACTGGGACAGCAGCGTGGCCAGCGCGCCGCGCGCCTCGTCGAGGCCGGTCTTGGCCTGCGCCGAAAACAGCTGCACGGTCGCGGCGAACCCGGCGGCGGCGATCTCCTTGCGCACCGCAGCCAGCGTGCGCGCCGCCTCGCCGCGACCGAGCTTGTCGGCCTTGGTCAGCAGCACGTGGCAGGCCAGGCCGATGTCGTGGCAATAGGCCAGCATCTGCTGGTCGAACTCCTTGAGCGGGTGGCGGGAATCCACGATCAGCACGACGCCGCGCAACGACTCGCGCTCGCGCAGATAGGCGTCGATCACGCGCCGCCACTTGTCGCGCATCGCCTCGGGCACTTTGGCGTAGCCGTAGCCGGGCAGGTCGACGAGGCGGCGCCCGTCGTCCAGCGCGAATACGTTGAGCAATTGCGTGCGCCCCGGCGTCTTCGAGGTGCGCGCGAGGCCCGATTGGTCGCAGATCGCGTTGAGCGCGCTCGACTTGCCCGCGTTCGAGCGCCCGGCGAAGGCGATCTCGGCGCCTGCGTCCGCAGGCAGCTGGCGCAACTCGGCGGCGCTGGTGAGGAAGGCGGCACTGCGAAAGGGATTGTGCTTCATCGGTCGGTTCCGGCGGGTTTGACCGCTGACAAGCGCGGCTGAGATAATTCGTCGATTGTGCCGCAGCCAGCGCGGAAAAGGCTGCCCCGTGGCAAACGTTGTGATTTTCTCGGAGTGAAGGGTATGAGCTTTCGGTACGTGATCGGCGTGGCAATCCTGCTCGGTGCGAGCATGGCACAGGCCGCGGACAAGCCCGTCGTGGGCGACGCGACCGCCGGCGCGGCGAAGGCCGCCACCTGCGGCGCCTGCCACGGCGCGGACGGCAATCCGGCCAGCTCGCAGTATCCGAAACTGGCCGGCCAGAACGAAAACTACATCGCCCGCCAGATCCAGCTCATGAAGAGCGGCAAGCGCCAGAACGCGGTGATGATGGGTTTCATCGCCAACCTCAGCGACCAGGACATGCACGATATCGGCGCCTACTACGCGAGCAAGACCTCGCTGCCGGGCGTGGCCGACGCGAAATTCGTCGAGCAAGGTCAGTCGTATTTTCGCGGCGGCGACGCCGCGGACCGCGTGCCGGCCTGCATGGCCTGCCACGGGCCGGACGGCCGCGGCAATCCGGGCGCGATGTATCCGCAGCTCGCCGGGCAGTACGCCGACTACACCAGCGCCAAGCTCAAGGCGTTCCGCGGCGGCCAGGGCTTCAGCGACGACGAGCACGCCAAGATCATGACCGCGGTCGCCAAACCGCTGACCGACGCCGATATCGCCGCGCTCGCCAGCTACATCGAAGGCCTGCACGCGGCGGCGCCGAAGACGGCCGAAGTGGCCAAGTGACGCGGCCGAGCTAGATCGAACGCGTCATTCCGGCAGGGAATGGAAACTTTCCGCGCCGGCAAGCGTCATTCTTCGATGGCATCGCCGGTCGTTATCGGCGGTGCCATTTTCGTATTGCTGCAAAGGAATCCCTCATGCTCGCCCGTTTGCTGACTATCGTTTTCGCCACAACCGCACTTGCCCCGCTCGCCCAGGCGCAAGCACTCGCCGCGCCGACGCCGTGGAAAGAAGGCACGCACTATTTCCTCGTCGAGCCGGCCGTACCAAGTGAAGTGGAGGCAGGCAAGGTCGAAGTGACCGAAGTGTTCTCCTACGGCTGCCCGGCTTGCAATTTCTTCAACCCGACGATGGTCAAGCTGAAGAAGTCGCTGCCGGCGAACGCCGTGATGACCTACGTGCCGGCGTCGTTCAAGGCCAACGAAGACTGGCCGATGTTCCAGCGCGCCTACCTGACCGCGGCCACGCTCGGCATCGCCGACAAGTCGCACGATGCGATGTTCGATGCGGTGTGGAAGCCGAATGCGCCGCTCGCGATCATGAGCGCGGACGGGCGCACGATCAAGAATCCGCTGCCCTCCATTGAGGATGCGGCCAAGGTCTATGCGCAATACGGGGTCAAGGCCGAGGACTTCGTCGCTACGGCCAATTCGTTCGCGATCAACGCGAAGATGAAACGCGCCGACGCCTACCTCAAGGCGACGCTGACGGACTCGACGCCGACGATCGTGATCGGCGGCAAGTACCGCTTCACGCCGACTTCGGCAGGCGGTGAAGAAAAGGTCGTGCCGCTCACGCAATACCTGATTCAACTGGCCGCAAGCAGCAAGTAAACCCTAGGGAACCTCTAAAAACCTACTGCGCTCGATAATTTGCGCGCCGGCGGTGCTCGGAATCCTCACATACTTGTATGTATGCTCCGGTTCCTGCGCTCCGGCGACGCACAAATTCTCTTCGCTCGCTACGGTTTTTAGAGGTTCCCCTCCACTACACGTCCTGTCCGGAGCCGTCATGTTCAAACGCCTCGCTTCCCTGTTCATCGCCCTGCTCGCGGTGTCGGCCTGCACCAGCGACAAGACCGCAACGGCTGCTAGCGATCCGGCCGCAGCCAAGCCAGCGACCGCGGCCGCCGCGCCTACGCGCGACTGGCAGCTCGGCGCCGACTATTTCCTGATCGATCCACGCGTGCCGACCACGACCGGCGACAAGGTCGAAGTCGTCGAAGTGTTCTCGTATGCCTGCCCGCACTGTGCGCACTTCCAGCCGACCATGGACGAGCTGAAAGCGAAGCTGCCGGCGAATGCGCAGATCGTGCTGCTGCCGGCCGTGTTCAACCCGCAGTGGGAGCCGTTTGCGCGCGCGTTCTACACGGCGCGCTCACTCGGCGTGCTCGACAAGACGCATGCCGCGCTCTTCGAAGCGCTGCATACCCAGCATCAGCAGCTGTTCTCGATCGATGCGCTCGCGAACGACTTCTACGCCAAGTACGGCGTCGATCCGAAGTCGTTCCTCGCCACCGCGAACTCGTTCGTCACCGACAGCCAGATCGCCAACGGCAGCAATCTGGTCAAGGCGTATGGCATTGGCTCGACACCGACGCTCGTGATCAACGGCAAGTACCGCGTCGAGCTGACTGCCGAAAAGAAGATCGGGCCGAGCGAGGCGCTCGAGATTGCGCTGATGCTGGTCAACAAGGAATCCGCCGCGAAGAAATGATCGCGCGCGCATGACCCGAGCTTGCGATCGTCATCCGCGCGCCGTAGGCTCGCGGAGTGTCCGCCGCCAGCGCAAATCACCCCGACAAATCCGCCGCAGGCTCGCTCCTGCGGCTGCTGAGTTGCAACATCCTTGCCGGGGGCAGTGTGCGCAAGTACCGGCACTACGTCACCGAGGGCTGGAAACAGGTGCTGCCGATGCGCAGCAAGCGCGAGAACCTCGACCGCCTCGCCCGCCTGCTCGCCGGATTCGACATCGTCGGCCTGCAGGAAGCCGACGCCGGCTCGCTGCGCTCCGGCTTCCTCAACCAGACCGAGTATCTCTCCGAACGCGCGGGCTTTCCGTACTGGAGCCACCAGCCGAACCGCAAGATCGCGCAGTTCGCCGCGTCGAGCAACGGCCTGCTCACACGGCTCAAGCCGGTCGAGGTGCGCGACTATGCCCTGCCGAGCCGCATCCCCGGCCGTGGCGCGATGTGGGCGCGCTTCGATCTCGACGGCGAGGAGCTCATCGTCGTCGTCGTCCATCTCTCGCTCGGGCCGCAGGCGCGCATGCGCCAGCTCAATTTCATCGCCGACCTGATCTGGTCGAGTCCGCACGCAGTGTTGATGGGCGACTTCAATTGCGCGCTCGACAGCCCGGGCATGGTCCAGCTATTGCGCCGCACCGGCCTGACGCCGGCGCACGGCACGCCACCGCCGACGTTTCCGAGCTGGCGCCCGCGCCGCGCGATCGATCACATTCTCGTTTCGGAAAAAATGGAAATAGAGCAGTTGTATACTTTGCCGCACGCCGTGTCGGACCACCTGCCGATCGCCGCCGAGATCCGCCTGCCGGCGCCGCTGCGTCTGCCTCCACCCGTCGCCAACTGATTCGAACGTAAGATGAAAATGTTTGCCCGCGCCGCACTGGCTTGCTGCCTTCTCACCGCCGCGGCCGCACAGGCCGACACTGCGGAACTCACGCGCCAGCGCGAACAGTTTCCGGCCGTGTGGGAGCTGGCCAAACGCGATCCGAGCGGCAGCTGGGCCCGGCTTGCTTCGGGCCTGGAAAGCTATCCGCTATATCCGTATCTCGGTCTCGCCTCGCTGCAGCGGCGGATCAAGGAAGCGAGGCCGGAAGAGGCCGAGGCCTTCGTCAAGGCCTGGCCGAATTCGCTGCCGGCGACGCTGTTGCGCGAAGCGTTTCTGCCGGAGCTCGCAAAACGACAGGACTGGAAGAGCTATCTCGCGCTCTACGACGACGGCACGAAAAATCGCGAGCAGCGTTGCAACGCGTTGCAGGCAAAACTCGCGCTCGGCCAGAAGATCGACTTCGCCGAAGATTTCCAGTCGATCTGGCTCAGCGCAAACGACCTGCCTGACGCCTGCGACGCCGCCGCGAGCTGGGCGCGCAGCCAGGGTAAGCTGACGCCGGCGCTGATCTGGCAGCGCATCGACCTCGCCTCGGCCAAAGCCGCGCATGCCGGTGTCGTCGCCGCGCTGGCGACGCAGCTCAGCGGCGCCGACAAGACCGCTGCCGAGCACATAGCGCTCGCGCTGCGCGACCCGGCAGCCGCGCTCAAGCAGGCGAACGCTTGGCCCGATGCGCCGCGCTCGCGTGATGCGATTGCCATTGCCATCGAGCGCCTCGCCAGACGCGACGCAGATGCAGCCGCGGCGAAATGGGACGAGGTGCGCGCCCGATTCCATTTCGACAAGGACCAACAAGGCCGCGCGCTGCGCGCGATCGCGCTGTACCGCGCATCGAGCTATTCGCCCGACGCGCTCGCACGCCTGACCGCGTTGCCGGCCGACCTCGCCGACGACGCGACGCGCGAGTGGCGCGTGCGCTCGGCGCTCGCTGCGGGCGACTTCAAGGCGACACTGGCCGCGCTCGACATCATGCCCCAAACGCAGCGCGACGACTCGCGCTGGCGCTACCTGCGCGGCCGCGTGCTGGCCAAACTCGGGCGCAAGGACGAGGCGAGCGCGCTGTTCCGTACACTCGCCGCCGAGGCGAATTTCTTCGGCTTCCTCGCCGCCGACCAGATCGATGCCGGCTACACCATCTGCAGCGCCGACCTGCCTGCGGACAAATCCGCCGAGGCCGCGCTGCGCAAGGACAAGAACCTCGCACGCGCGTTCGAATTCTTCGCCATCGACCGCTTGAGCGAAGCGCGGCGCGAGTGGGACTTCGCCCAGAACGGACTCGATGCCGGCCAGCGCCGCCAGGCGATCGCCGTCGCCGCGAAGGAAGGCTGGATCGATCGCGCCGTGTACGCCTTCAACCAGGGTGATGACATGCGCCTGTACACGCTGCGCTTTCCGCTCGCCCGCAGGGAACAAATCTTGCGCGATGCGAAGGACGGCGGCGTCGAGGCAGCCTGGGCCTACGCGATCATCCGCGCCGAAAGCGCGTGGACTTCCGACGCGCGCTCCGGCGCGAACGCCTACGGCCTGATGCAACTCCTACCCGGCACCGCCAAGCAACTCGCCGCGGCAGAGGGAGTGTCGTACTCCGGCGCGAACGATCTGTTCGATCCGGATACCAACATCAAGCTCGGCACGCTCTACCTCGGCAAGGTGGCCGCGCGCTTCGACGGCAGCCCGTGGCTAGGCAGCGCTGCCTACAATGCCGGGCCGGGCGCAGTCGACAAATGGGTCGCCGCGCGCGACACGCTCGACCCCGACTTCTTCATCGAGACGATTCCGTACAAGGAGACGCGCGAATACGTCTCGCGCGTGCTCGCCTTCAGCGTGATCTACGACTGGCGCCTCAACGGTTCGACCCTGCCGATCTCCTCGCGCCTGCCGCGCATCGGTCAGGCTTACGAGCCACCCGGCGAGAAGGCTGCACGCAAGGCGGTGTCGTGTCCGGCAGCGAAAACTGCCGTGGCGGACACTGCCGCCGCACCACCGCCCGCTCCAGCGTCGGCACGAGAGAAAGCGCAATAAGTCCTTCCCTTGAATCGGGAAGCTGAAGCTTGGCGCATCTGCGCGGCATAATGCGCGCATGAAGACCTATCTCGTCGGCGGCGCCGTGCGCGATCGCCTGCTCGGCATCGCGGTCAAGGATCGCGACTACGTCGTCGTCGGCGCCATGCCCGAGGAGATGCTGCGCGCGGGATACAGGCCGGTCGGCAAGGATTTCCCCGTGTTCCTGCATCCGCAGACGCATGAGGAATATGCACTCGCGCGCACCGAGCGCAAGACCGGGCGCGGTTACCACGCATTCGCCTTCCATACCGACCCCAGCGTGACGCTCGAAGACGACCTGCGTCGCCGCGACCTGACGATCAATGCGATCGCGGAAGAAGAAGACGGCGCACTGATCGACCCGTTCGGCGGCGCGCGCGATCTCGAGGCGAAAATCCTGCGCCACGTCTCGCCCGCGTTCGCCGAGGATCCCGTGCGCGTGCTGCGCGTGGCGCGCTTCGCCGCGCGCTACGCCGACCGCGGCTTCCGCATCGCCGAGGAAACGCTGGCGCTGATGCGCGGCATGGTCGCCGACGGCGAGGTCGATCACCTCGTGCCCGAACGCGTCTGGGCCGAGACGCAGAAAGCGCTGACCGAGAAAACACCGGGCGCATTCCTGCGCGCCTTGCGCGACTGCGGCGCTTTGCGCGTGCTGTTTCCCGAGATCGATGCGCTCTACGGTGTGCCGCAACGCGCCGAGTTCCATCCGGAAATCGACAGCGGCATCCACACCGAGATGGTCGTCGACATGGCCGCGCGGCTCGCTCCCGGCGACGCGCTGATCGGTTACAGCGCGCTCGTGCACGATCTCGGCAAGGCGTTGACGCCTAAGGACATGTTACCCAAGCATATCGGCCACGAGCATCGCGGCCTCGCGCCGGTGGAAGCCGTAAGCACGCGCTACAAGGTTCCCGCCGAATACGCCGCGCTCGCGCAGCTCGTTTGCAAGCTGCACCTGCTCGCCCACACCGCGCTCGAACTCAAGCCCGCAACCGTGCTTGGCCTGTTCGAGCAGCTCGACGCATTCCGTCGCCCCGAGCGTATCGAATCATTCTTGATCGCCTGCGAAGCCGACAAGCGCGGGCGCCTAGGTCAGAGCGAATCCGCCTATCCGCAGGCCGACTATCTGCGCCGCGCGTTTGCCGCGGCGAGTGCAATCAGCGCCAGGGAATTCGTCGAGCGCGGCGTGCACGGCCCGGCGATCGGCGAAGCGATGCGCAAGGCGCGCATCGATGCGATCGCGGCGCTCTAAGGAACCTTGCACAAGCGTCGCGAGCGAAGACAGTTCGCGTGCCGCCGGAGCGCAGGAACCGCAGTGTACATAGAAGTACATGAGGATTCCGAGCACCGCCGGCGCGCGAAATGTCGAGCGCAGCAGCCTGTGCACAGGTTCCTTAACGCCGCAGCACCATCACGCGAAACTTCTCGCCCATCTCGCCAGGCAGGGTCAGGCGCTTGACCTGCTGCGCCAGCGCATAGCGTGCGGCCTCATCGGCCGCTTCGGCGTAACTCTGCGCGAACACTTCATCCATGCCGTTCGCGATCAGGAACTGCGCCTGCGTCGCGTGCTCGGCCACGCGCAATCCGGCCGCCGTGCCCGCGCGCGCGAGCGCATCGAAATCGACCCAGGCGGTGAGGTCCTGCAGGCCCGGCAGGATCAATGGATCGTCGTGCACGCGATGGCGGTAGTGGCAACGCAAGGTGCCGGCGCGACGTGCGGGAGCGTAGTACTCGCCGTGCGCGTAGCCATAGTCGATGAACCAGGCGCTGCCGTGCTCAAGGGTGCGCGTCACTTCGCCCAGCCACGGATCGAGCAGCGGACAGATTTCGGAGAGATACGGTCGTGGCAGGTGCGCCAGGCTCTCGCCGAGTGCGCTTTCGACCGCGGCCTGCAACTTGGCATCGGCAGGGATCTCGCTCCAGACGAGACGTTCTTGCGCATCGATACCGACGGTTCGCGCGAACAGTCCCGCGTCGCGCAACGCAAATGCGCGCACCGGCAACGCGTCGATCACTTCGTTGGCGACGAGTACTCCGCGCCACGGCGTCGCCGGCGGCGCATCGAGCCATTCGACGCGATCGAGTAGATGCGCGCAGCGCGCACTCAATATCTCGCGCTGGCGTGCGCGCAGGTCGGCGCTGCGTTCGAGTAGACGGTAGCGCGCCGGCAACGCACTGAGGCGCTCGAGTTCGAGTAGCAATTCCACAGCAAGGGTGCCGCTGCCGGGGCCGAGCTCGAAGATGTCGCCGCCGTCGGCGAGTTCGGGCGCCAGCGCGCGCGCCAGGCAACGCGCGAACACGAAACCGAGTTCCGGCGCGGTGACGAAATCGCCCGCCGCGCCGAACTTGGTCGTGCCGGCGCTGTAATAGCCAAGTCCCGGCGCATACAGCGCGAGTTCCATGTAGCGCGCGAAGTCGAGGGCGCCGCCTGCCTTCGCGATTTCCGCGCGGATCAGCGCCGCGAGCCGTTCACTGTGCGCGCGCTCTTCGGCGGAGGGTTCGGGTAATTCGACGCGCATGCGTGCGTTGTGGAAGAATCGGAAACGGCGCGCAGCATAGCGCGCGCGGTGAGGATGAGCGAATGGAAACGAACGCGGGTACGCGCAAAGTCGTGCTGATCACCGGCGCCGCCAAACGCGTCGGCGCCACGATCGCGCGCACGCTGCACGCGGCCGGCTGCGATCTCGCCCTGCACTATCGCCGCTCGCACGGCGAGATGGACGCGCTGATCGGCGAACTCGAAGCGCAGCGCGCGCACAGCACGCTCGCCGTGGCGGCGGAACTGGCCGACATCGAACACCTGCCAAGGCTCATCGACGCTTGCATCGCGCGCTACGGTCGCCTCGACGGGCTCGTCAACAACGCCTCGGCGTTCTATCCGACGCCGATCGGCACAGTCACCGCGCAGCAATGGAACGAGCTGTTCGCGAGCAATGCGCAAGCGCCGTTTTTCCTCGCCCAGGCAGCCGCGCCGCATCTGAAGAAAACGCATGGCAGCATCGTCAGCATCGCCGACATCTATGCGCAACACCCGCTCGCACGCCACCCGGTTTATTCCATGGCCAAAGCCGCGCTCGTGGCGATGACGCGATCACTCGCGCGCGAACTCGCACCCGAGGTGCGCGTGAATGCGGTCGCGCCGGGCGCGATCCTCTGGCCCGAATCGGGCAAGGCTTACACCGACCAAGCCGACTTGATCGCGCGCACGCCGTTGGCGCGTACGGGTACGCCCGAGGACGTCGCCGCCGCGGTGCTGTTCCTGCTGCGCGACGCGAAGTTCACGACGGGACAGATATTGAACGTCGACGGCGGTCGCGAACTGGTCATTTAGCCGCGTTGTCCTACTTCGGCTGGAATGCATCCGCGATCAGTACGCGATCGAACCCGGGGCTGCTCGCGCCCTCCTCTGCATAGCGATAGATCGCGGCGGCGTAAATGCCTTGCAGCGCGGTCTGGACGAGTGCGAGCAGGATGACCGTGAGCACGAGCAATGCGATCACGACACCGATGGCCACGGCCGAATGCGAGCCGATCGCCGGGATGATGAGGAAGACGCCGAGCAGGATCACGACGACGCTCAACAGACCGAATACGACGCCGATGCCCGCGTTGCCGATCAGGTTTTCGCCCCAGGTGCGCTTGAGCAACTCGACGCTGCGCTTGATCGCGTCGACCGGGCCGACGTCACTGTTGACCAGAATCGGCACGACGAGAAATGTCGCCAGCGACCAGGCCAGACCGATCAGGCCGACGACCCAGCGGCCGAGAAAACCGGCGCGTTCCTGCAGCGAGCGCAGCACCATGCCGACCGTGGCCGAAATCGCGGCATAGCCGAGGATCGCCGGCAGGCGCGCCTTGGCCGCGTTGAATCCGTCAGCCAGCGTCGGCTCGCCGCCGCGCAGGCGGATCAGCGCCGCGGCAACCAATGCCGAGTTGAAAAAGATGATGATGAAGTACTGGACCAGGTAGAACGCGAACAGCAGGACGATGCGCCCCGGCGTGAAATGTCCGCTCATCTGGCGCGTGAAGACGCCGGCGAACGCGGCCGGCACGAGGAAACTCGCCGCGACGATCACGGTGCACAATGCCGAGAGCGCGGGGTAGACGAGCAACTTCCTGTCTTCCTGCAGCACGGCGGCGCTGGCTTTTACCAAAGTCCAACTGCGCGAAATCTTTTCGAACATTGCGCGACTCCCCGGTTTGGTCGACGCGGATTATCCAACATCGCCTGCGGCATGGGTAAGCGCTGGAAGTCACACTTAGCGGCTACAGCTCGACCTGCCACATCGATTCGTCGGCGACCGGCCCATGCTCGGCCCACAGTTGTGCCATGGCCTTGCGCGAGAGCGGATGCACTGCCTGCGGTGCGATATCTGCCAGCGGCTTGAGCACGAAAGCGTGCTTGAGTTCGGGCCGCGGCAATTCGAGGTGGCCTTCGCCGGTCATCACCAGATCGTCGTAGAGCACGATGTCGATATCGAGCGTACGGCTGGAGAAGCGCGCCACGTCACGGCGGCGGCCGTGGCGATCTTCGAGTGCATGCAGCCAGTCGTTCAGCGCTTGTGGCGAAAGATCGGTGTCGATCGCGACCGCGAGATTGAGAAAATCGGGCCCGTCGAAACCGACCGCCTTGCAGCGATAGACCGGCGAGACGACGATCGCGCCGAACTTAGCCCGCAACTCGGCGAGCGCCGCGCGCAGATGTTTTTCCGGTTCGAGGTTCGAGCCGAGGCTCAAATAAGCGCGGCTCATGCAGCGGACTTGGTCTCGCGTTCGATCACGACACCGACCGATTTCGAGCCACGCACCGCGCCGGGCTTGGCCAGCTTCAGGCGCAGCCACGGTACCTTGAATTCGCTCAACACGATGTCTGCGCAGCGCTCGGCCAAGGTTTCCACGAGCTCGAAGTGCGAGCCTTCGACGAACGCGATCAGGCGTTTGGACACGGCCTTGTAGTCGAGCGTGTCCTCGATGCGATCGCTCGCTGCCGGCTTGCGATTGTCGAAGGCCATTTCCAGATCGAGCGCGACGACCTGACGGATCTTGCGCTCCCAGTCGTAGATACCGATGACGGTTTCGATACGCAGGTCTTCGATGAAAACTGTATCCGCCATACTTGGTGTGGTCATGCCGGCACAGCCGGCATTCAATTTATCCTTGGCCTTGGATTCTATACCGCCGCGAGACTTTCCAGGTCCCAACGCGGCGCTACTTTGATTGCCGCGTCTTCGTGCAGTCCCGCCTGCAAACGCAACGCGCCGGCGAGTGCGATCATCGCGCCGTTGTCGGTGCAGAACTCGGGGCGCGGAAAATAGACGCGGAAGCCTTCACCTTCGGCCGCTTCGGCCAGCTGCGCGCGCAGACGCTTGTTCGCACCGACGCCGCCGGCAATGACGAGCCGGCGCGCGCCGGTCTGCGCCAGCGCTCGACGACACTTGATCGCGAGCGTGTCGACGATCGCTTCCTCGAAGCCGCGCGCGATGTCGGCCTTCACGCCGGGCTCGCCCGCGTTCGCCTGATAGGCAAGCAGCACCTGGGTCTTCAGCCCGGAAAAGCTGAAATCGAGCCCAGGCCGGTCGGTCATCGGCCGCGAGAATTTGAATCTTCCCGCCGCACCCGACTCGGCCAGCTTGGCCAGGGCCGGGCCGCCCGGATACGGCAGGCCCATCAATTTGGCAGTCTTGTCGAAAGCTTCGCCGGCGGCGTCATCGAGCGTGTCGCCAAGCAGGCGGTAGCGGCCGATCCCACTCACCTCGATCAGCATCGAATGGCCACCGGAGACGAGCAGGGCCACGTACGGCGGCTGCGGCGGATCGGCTTCGAGCATCGGCGCGAGCAGATGCCCTTCCATGTGGTGCACGCCGATCGCCGGAACGTCGAGCGCCCAGGCCAGCGCGCGCGCGCAGGCGGCGCCGACCAGCAGCGCGCCGACTAGACCGGGGCCAGCCGTGTAGGCGACGCCGCCGAGGTTGCGCGTGGTCATGCCGGCACTGCGCAGGGTTTCGCGGATCAGCGGCAGCAGCTTGCGCACGTGGTCGCGGCTGGCCAACTCGGGCACGACGCCGCCGTAGTCAGCATGCATCTTGATCTGGCTGTAGAGCGTATGCGCGAGGAGGCCCCTCGCCACGTCGTACACGGCCACGCCGGTTTCGTCGCACGAGGTTTCGACGCCGAGCACTGGACCGGCCCCCGCGGTTTCGGGGTGGGGAGTATTTGCAATCGAATGGGTCATGGCGCTAGAATACACGGCTCACCGCCCCGAGTCGGGCAACCGTTACTGTTTTTTGGAGTTTGCATGCCTTCCGTCAAAGTTCGCGAAAACGAGCCTTTCGAGTTCGCCCTGCGTCGTTTCAAGCGCACCTGCGAAAAGGCCGGCGTCCTCGCCGAGACCCGCAAGCGCGAGTTCTACGAGAAGCCGACCCAGGAACGCAAGCGCAAGGCTGCCGCGGCCGTCAAGCGTCACCTGCGCCGCGTGTCGCGCGACGTGACCAAGCGCCGTCGTCTGTACTGATCTGACGACACCGCAAGCGTCTTTCAAGGCGGCCGGTCGCGCAAGCGTACCGGCCGTTTGTTTTATTTGTGCGTTCATCCGTGAACGCAAAGATCACGCAGCGGCCATCCCTGGCCGCACTTCTCCGAGAAAAGAAGTATGAGCCTCAAGCAACAGCTGACCGAAGACATGAAGACCGCGATGAAGTCGGGCGACCGCACGCGCCTGGAAGTCATCCGTCTGATCAACGCCGCGATCAAGCAGCGCGAAGTCGACGAGCGCATCATGCTCGACGACGCAGCCGTGCTCGGCGTGCTCGAGAAGATGCTCAAACAGCGCCGCGATTCGATCACCCAGTTCGAAGCGGCTGCGCGCCACGATCTCGCCGACAAGGAAAAGTTCGAGGTCGGCGTGATCCAACACTATCTGCCGGCGCAGCTCAGCTCCGCGGAAGTCGACGCGGCCATCGCCACCGCGATTACCGAAGCGGGCGCCACCAGCGCCAAGGACATGGGCAAGGTCATGGGCCTGGTCAAGCCCAAGGTCGCGGGCCGCACCGACATGGGCAAGTTGTCGGAGCTGGTCAAGGCCAAACTGGCGGCGCTCGGCTGAGCTCAGCCGGTCAGGCGGAACTGCCGGCGCAGTTCGAACTCACCCTGCGCCGTGAAAAGCACCGCGCGCGACCGCCGCACGCGGCGCGCCCAGCCAAGGACAAAGAACCGATCCAATAACGCCGCGCCAAGCGATCCGGCGAGGTGATGCCGGCGCGCGCTCCAGTCCAGGCAGGTGCGGCACAGCGGGCGCTTCTGCGCCGACAGCGCGTCCACGTCGATGCCGAAGTCGCGGAAGAAACGGAGGCCTCGCGCATTGAGCTGCAAGCCGTGTTGCGGCTCGACGAAGCAACGCGGCGCAACCTGTTCGAACAACTCCACGGCGAGATCGCCAGCCAGATGGTCGTAGCAGACTCGCGCCCGGCGCAATGCCGGATCGCGCGGGCCGAAACGCGGCGGCGACGGTGCGGCCAATCGCGTCGAAACATCGAACAGACTCTCCAGAAGCTGAGCCACCATGCGGTCGGCGAGCCGGAAGTAGCGATGGCGCCCCTGAGCCTCGACGCTGAGCAACTGCGCGTCGCACAGCCGGCGCAGATGCGAACTCGCGGTCTGCTTGGTCACGCCGCCGGCATTCGCCAGCTCCGTCGCGGTGAGAGCCTGGCCACCCATCAGGGCCATCAGCAATTTCGCGCGCGCCGGTTCGCCTATCAGCGCGGCAATGGCGGCAATGTCGGGTTCTTCGCTCACGCCACGATGCTGCCACAAGACACGCCGTCATGGTTCGATGCGAATCGAACCCTTTCCGGTTCGGCAACGTTATGTTGAATCCAACCTCAGCATAAGGAAGCCGGCATGAGCATCACCTGTTTCATCCGCTACCAGATCGATCCATTCCAGCGCGCGGCGTTCGCCGAATATGCCGAGAAATGGTCCACGATCATCCCGCGTTGCGGAGGAGATCTGGTCGGCTACTTCACGCCGTGCGAAGGCACCAACGATATCGGCTGGGGGTTGATCTCGTGTGAAAGTCTTGCCGCGTACGAGGCGTATCGCGCACGCCTGCGGGCAGATGCGGACGCGCGCGGGAACTTCTTGTTTTCGAGCGACCGCCGCTTCATCGTGCGCGAGGAGCGTACGTTCCTCGAGAACATCGACGCCACCCTGCACAGACCGGCGGCAAAGGTTATGCGGAAATAGCCGGGCGCGGGTATGGGTCACTTTCCAGGGAGCGCGAAAATTCTGATGCTGCCGGGCTGCGGCGACTCGGGACCGATGCATTGGCAAAGCCGGTGGGAAGCGGAAAACCCCTCGTTCCGGCGCGTCGCGCAAGACGACTGGACGCATCCGGTCTGCAAGGATTGGCGGGCGCGCCTCGAAGATGCGGTCGCGCAAATCGGACCCGAGACCGTGCTGGTCGCGCACAGCCTGGGCTGCCTGCTCGTTGCACACTGGGTGGCAAGCACGCACCAGCGCATCAAGGCGGCATTGCTGGTCGCGGTGCCCGATCCCGCGGCTCCGGAATTTCCTTCGGCAGCGATCGGCTTTGCGCGTCCGCCGATGCAACCGCTGCCGTTCAGAAGCCTCATTGTCGCCAGCAGCGACGATCCGTACGCCGACCTCGGCTATGCGCGTGATTGCGCGACCGCCTGGGGCAGCGAGCTGGTCGCTATCGGCGCGGCAGGGCATATCAATGCTCTGAGCGGCCTCGGCCGCTGGAGCAAAGGCTTCGAGTTGCTGCGACATCTGTGCAAATAAGCTTGGCGGACATCCGTACACGCTAAAATGGCGGTCCATGTCCGGCCGCATCCCCGCCCAATTCATCGACGAACTGCTCGCGCGCATCGACATCGTCGAGGTGATAGAGCAGCGCGTGCCGCTGCGCAAGGCTGGGCGCGACTGGAGCGCACGCTGCCCGTTTCACGACGAGCGCTCGCCGTCGTTCACGGTCAGTCCGGCCAAGCAGTTCTACCACTGCTTCGGCTGTGGCGCGCACGGCAGCGCGATCGGGTTCCTGATGAACTACGACCGCATGGAATTTCCCGACGCGGTCGAAGAACTTGCCGCGCGCGTCGGCCTCAAGGTGCCGTACGAGGGCGGCGGCGCGCGCCCGGTCGAGGATTCGACTGACCTGTACACCCTGCTCGATGCGGCAGCGAAGTTCTATCAGCGCGAGCTGGCGAAGAGCGACAAGGCGCGCGCCTATTTCGAATCGCGCGGACTCGATGCGGAGACGATCAGCCGCTTCGGCCTCGGCTACGCGCCCGATCAGTGGGATGCGCTGAAAACCGCGCTCGGCACTTCCGCGCAGCGCATGGCGCTACTCGAAAAGAGCGGCCTGGTCAAAAGCGGCGAGCGCGGCAAGTACGAATATTTCCGCAACCGGGTGATGTTCCCGATCGCCGACCGGCGCGGGCGCACGATCGCATTCGGCGGACGCATCCTCGAAAAAACCGAAGACTCCGGCCCGAAGTACCTTAACTCGCCCGAGACGACACTGTTCCATAAAGGCCAACAACTGTTCGCGCTCTGGCAGGTGCGTCAGGCGCACGCGAAGATTCCGCGCCTGATCGTGGTCGAAGGCTACATGGACGTGATCGCGCTGTTCCAGCACGGCGTGACCCAGGCCGTCGCCACGCTCGGCACCGCGACCACGCGCGATCATGCCGAACTGCTTTTTCGAAATTGTGCAGATGTATACTTCTGCTTCGACGGCGACCGTGCGGGTCGCGGCGCGGCGTGGAAGGCGGTCGAGTCGGTGCTGCCGCGCATGCGCGACGGGCGCCAGGCGTTCTTCCTGTTCCTGCCCGAAGGCGAGGACCCGGATTCGCTCGTGCGCAGCGAAGGACAAGGCGGTTTCGAGGAAAGATTGAAATCGGCGACACCGCTGTCCGAATTCTTCTTCGCGAACTTGAGCAGCGACGTGAATCTGGCCAGCCTCGACGGCAAGGCGCGCCTCGCCGAACGCGCGCGGCCGCTGCTGACTCAGATTCCCGATGGCGCGTTCCGCGACCTGATGCTGGCCGAGCTCGACCGGCGCGCGAATGTGACGCTGCGCATCGAAGCGCCCGTGAGCGACACGCCGCGCAAACCGACGCGGCCGCAGGAGCGCTCGCTCGTGCGCATCGCCGTTGCCCTGCTGCTGCAGAATCCCGGTTTTGCCGCCGCGATCGAGCCACCGCATACGTTCTCCGCGCTGCGCCTGCCCGGTATCGCGCTGCTCGTCGAAATGATCGCGCTGTGCCGCGAGCGGCGGGAGATTTCCACGGCTGCGATCGTCGATCTCTACGCCGAACGCGAGGAAGGTCGCGCGCTGCAAAAGCTCGCGGTGATGGAGTTCCCTGGCGGCGAAGACGCCTGGCGCGCGGAGTTCTTCGACGCGCTCAAACAGCTCGATCGGCAGACCATGCAGCAGCGCGTGGAAGATCTGATGAAGAAGCAGGCCGACAGTTCGATCACTGCTGTCGAGAAGGACGAGCTGCGCAACCTGCTGCCATTGAAGGGCGCCCCTTCAGCCAACCCTCCCCCGCAACGATAGAGCCTTCGGGAGAGGGCTTCGCGGCTCAGTCGTGGACCTGACCCGGCCTGATCGCAAGCAGGGCGAGCAAGGTCAACAACGCCGCACCGGCCAGATACCAGCCCACTGCGGCGATGCCGTAGTCGCGCGCCAGCGAGGTCGCGAAGTACGGCGCGAGCGAGGCACCGAGGATGCCGGCGAGATTGAACGCGAGCGAGGCGCCGGTGTAGCGCACCGCGGTCGGGAACAGCTCGGCCATCGCCGTGCCGAGCGGACCGTAGGTCAAGCCCATGAGAAACAGTCCGAGGGCGAGGAAGACCAGCACGAGCATCGGTTGATCCTTGACGAACATCGGCCCGAACAGCAGTCCAAAAGCCAGGATCGCGATCGTCGCGACGATCAGCATCGCGCGCCGGCCGCGCTTGTCGGCAATCACGGCCGACAGCGGGATGGCCACGGCGAACGCGAGCATGGCGAGGATCTGCATGATCAGGAACTGGCCGCGCGGATAGGCCAGCGGCCCCGTGCCCCAGCTCAACGAAAACACCGTCATCAAATAGAACAGGACGAAGGTCGCCAGGCAGACGAACGTCGCGATCACGAGGATCAGCGCATGGCGCGAGAGCACCGCGCCGATCGGCACCGCGACGCGCTCGTTCTGCTCGATCGCGCGCAGGAATGCCGGCGTCTCATTCAGGCGCAGGCGCACGTACAGGCCGACCAGGACAAGCAGCGAGGAAAGCAGGAACGGCACGCGCCAGCCCCAGGCGAAGAATTGCGCATCGTTCATCGTCGCGGTCAGAACGAGGAAAATTCCGGCCGAGCAGACAAAGCCGATCGGTGCACCGAGCTGCGGAAACATGCCGTACCACGCGCGCTTGCCCGGCGGCGCGTTCTCGGTCGCGAGCAGCACTGCACCGCCCCACTCGCCGCCGAGGCCGAGGCCCTGGCCGAAACGGCAGAGCACGAGCAGCAACGGCGCGGCGACACCGATTGCGGCATAGGTCGGCAACAGGCCGATGATCACGGTCGACACGCCCATCGTCAGCAACGCGGCGACGAGAGTCGCCTTGCGTCCGACACGGTCGCCAAAATGGCCGAACACGGCCGAACCGACCGGGCGTGCGAAGAAGGCGACGGCGAACGTCGCGAACGACTGCAGCTGCGCCGAGGTCGGGTCGCCAGCAGGGAAGAACAGCTTCGGGAACACGAGTACCGCAGCCGTGGCGAAGATGTAGAAATCGAAGAACTCGATCGTCGTGCCGATCAGGCTCGCGAACAACACACGCCATTTGGAGTTCACCGCAACTTCGCCGGTTTCGACCAGCGCCGCATTACTTGCCATCGCCACACACCTCGCTGCCTTTGTCGAACACGATACGCCACACACCGGACGGCTGGCGCTGCCAGATCGAATTGAACGTGGCGATGATCTTGCCGTCGGCACCCCGCACCGGCCCCGTGCTCAGCGCGAGCAGGCCCGAATCGAGTACCTCGACCTGCGCCGGCTCCCACGAGAACGGGGCGGCGGACTGCTCGAAATACTTCTTCCAGCCCGCCGCGACCTGGGCCTTGCCGCGCAGCGGCTCCTTGCCGCCGAAGAAGATCGCATCCTCTCCGAGGAAGCCCGCGAAGGCCGCGTGGTCGCGATCGGCCATGGTTTTCGCGAACGCGCGTTCGGTCGCCTCGACCTCCCGCTGCGCCTGCGCACGCGGAATTTTCTGCGCCGTGCCCGCGCACCCCGCGGTGACGAGGACGGCGAGCAATAGCATCCATATCGACCCGTATTTCATCAATCCCCCTGCGATTTGACCCCGATTGTGACAGGTGACGCACTGCTTGCGCAGCGTCCGGTGTGGCTTTTCCGTTAATTTGCCTGTATTGTGCACGCACTGCGTTTTGCAAAGGTCACAGTGCACCGTGGCCGTTGGGTCGATCCAACGAACCGCTTCACGTTTCGCCCGTGTTCTCCTTTCGCAATCACAGTCTCGGTTTCGGGTCTCCCGAAGTCGCGATTTTTCTTTCACTCATCTTTGCAAGGAGTTAAACATGGCTGACCGTCAGACCGGCACCGTGAAATGGTTCAACGACGCTAAGGGCTTTGGCTTCATCACCCCGGAAAGCGGCGCGGACCTGTTCGTCCACTTCCGTTCGATCCAGGGTTCGGGTTTCAAGACCCTGCAGGAAGGCCAGAAGGTCACCTTCGTGACCGTGCAGGGCCCGAAGGGCCTGCAGGCCGATCAGGTTCAAGTCGCCTGACCAAATCGGTTCCGATCAAAAGCCCCGCTCTCATGCGGGGCTTTTTTTTGCCCGTGCGAATGCACGGCCCCACGAGTCGCCTGCGTCGTGGCAGGGCAGCCCACGACTGTGTCTCGCGCTCAACAGTCGTCGAGATTCGGATCGCGCGTCGCGAGTTGCCGCCGCGGCGCGCTCCGGATGTGCGCATTAATTGGCAGTTCGCGGAAAGAACTTAAAAAAGTTTTCGTCCTCAGCGGCCCAATGCTGAAACGATCACACATTTTTAGTTGCGACCTTCCTAATATCTTTTCCGGGGTTTTAATACCGCGCTTCAATTCGCTCGATCTGCGATTGAAGAACTAAAATCAGGGGAAAGTAATTATGGGCATTCGCTACCCTGGCGCTGGGGTCGGGCTTGTGCGGCCTGCGAAAATGCACGGAACTGCGACAGGCAGCTCGCCCGTCGCCGCGGCGACTCCTTCTTCTTCTCGCACGACCGGTTAGCGCGCCTCGCCATGCTTTCCAGAGCGCGAAAACTGACCACTGTCGGCTTGCCATTGCGCGACGAACTGTTGATCAAGTCGCTCATCCAGGTGATCGGGACAAAAACAGTCGACGACTGGACATTTTACGAGGGCTTCGAAGCGGACGTAGCCCTGTGCAATCCGAATTCGAATCTCGCAGGCGTGGCGCTGCGGCGCGCCGGTCAATCCGCTGCCCCCACCTGCGTGTCCGTGGTCCACGACGGCGACGATTCGCTGCCGGGCACGAAGGTCCTGCATGCACCGATCAAGAGCAGCGAATTCATCGCGTTGCTCAACGATATCTCCCGTTCGACAGACCATATTCGCCGCGATGCCGCTCCGGTCGCTGCGGAAGCGGTCGACAGTCGCAGCGTCGCCGATACTCTGCACGAATTGATGCAGGCGAAATCGCCGGCCCTGCATGCCGTCAACTGCGGGGCGAAGACCGTCTTCATCGTCCCCGCATCGAGATCGCTGTATGCGGCAGCGCCACTTACGCAAACAGATTTGGCGCAATGGTCGAGCGCACGCGTGTTGCGCATCGATCGCATGGATGAGCAATCGGCCCGGCGCCTCGCCGGGCATACCGAAAGCCGACGCGATCTAGACGCGCTGCTGTGGCGAATCGGATTGGAAGGCAGCGACGGTGTATTGCTGCGCAGCCTGCCGCAAGGGGCAAAGTTCAGCCTCAAACACTGGCCGGATTTCGGCCGGCTCGCGCACGAGGCATTCCATTTCCGCATGGCTGCGTTGCTGTCGCGTGGTGCCTGCACGATCGAACAGCTCGCCGCAGCATCGAATCACACCTCGTGGGAAGCACGCGCCTTCGTCAACGCTTGCGCGATGTGCGACCTGATCCTGATCGACGCCGCGGCGGTCGAGCCGGCGCGAGCCGCAGCGCCGCAGCGCCGCTATTCGTCGATCCTGAAAACGATTCGCTCCGCCCTGGGTTTGCGCGCTTGATTGCCATGTCGCCACGTGAATACAAATTGATCTTCACCGGCAGCATGGGCGCGGGCAAGACCACGGCCATCGCCGCGGTCAGCGAAATCGAACCCTGCAGCACCGATGTCGCCAACAACGACAGCGGCGGCCACGCCAAGGCGACGACGACGGCGGCACTCGACTACGGCGAAATCACGCTGACCGGCGGCGACAAGCTGCGCCTGTACGGCACGCCCGGGCAATCGCGATTCGACTTCATGTGGAAGATCCTCGGCCAGGGCTCGCTCGGCGTGATCATCCTCATCGACAACAGCCGGCCCGATCCGCTGCGCGACCTGCGTGACTATGCACAGGCTTTCGGCGATGCGCTTGCGGAATCGCGTGCGGTAGTCGGCATCGGGCGCTGGCAAACCCATCCATCGCCGAGCATCGAGGAATTTCACGAGGCGGTGCGCGATCTCGGCTATGCGGCACCGGTCCTGTCCGTCGATGTGCGCGAGCGCCGCGACGTGCTGATGCTGCTCGACGTGCTGTTCCATCAGATCGAAGCGGCCGAGCAGCACGCCGTCCCGGCGATCGCCGACATGGAGACGCCATGAGCGCGGAAACCAAGCTCGTCAGTCGCACCGAGGCGTCGATCTACCATGCGCACATCGACGCTTTGATGACGTTGCAGCCGGAAATCTCCGGCGTGCTCATCTCGACGGTCGACGGGTTCGAGATCGCCGCCAAACTCACTCCGGGCTTGTCGGCGGCGAAGCTGTCGGCGATGACCAGCTCGCTGCTGGCCCTGGCCGAAGCGATGTGCAAGGAAACCGCGAGCGGAGCTTGCCGCGACATGGTCATCGATGCGGAAAAGAGTCGCATCCTGCTCATGGAGCTGCCGCATCACAAGCAGAAACTCGTCCTCGCCGTGCTCTGCACGAACAAGGTCACCCTCGGCCAGGTGCTGTGGGCCGTACGAACCTGCCGCGAACAGCTTTCGCGGCGACTCGACATGTTGTGAAACCACGCGGGCAGGTACGCATCGGCCTGCCGGCGACGAAATGACGATGCCAAAACAGAGGAGATACGCAATGGCTAATTTGAACGAATCGATGAGCGAACTGATGACGATCGACGGTGCGATGGCGGTCTCGCTCGTCGACAGCAACAGCGGGATGCTGCTGGCCCAGGCAGGCAGCGGCGTCGATCTCGAGGTCGCGGCTGCGGGCAACACCGAAGTCGTGCGCGCGAAACTGAAGACGATGAAAGCGCTCGGCCTCAAGGATGAAATCGAGGACATCCTGATCACGCTCGGCAAGCAGTACCACATCATCCGCCCGGTCGCGAGCAAAGCCGGACTGTTCTTCTACGTGGTGCTCGACCGCGCCCGCTCCAATCTCGCCCTCGCCCGGCGCAAGGTGCTCGACGTGGAAGGTGCATTGAAGATGTGAAGCAGAAGCCCGCGGCCCCTGCCGCGGATGAGAGGCCACGCGCGGATTGATCTCGATCCGCGCAGCCTTTGTTAGCGCGAGTCTCCGACAATCGACCTGGCCGCGTTGCGCCCGCTCGCGCCGCTGATGCCGCCGCCGCCGTGAACGCCGCTGCCGCACAGGTACAGCCCGTCGATCGGCGTCGCGTGTTTCGACCAGCCCGGCAGCGGGCGCATGAAGAATATCTGGTCGAGGATGAGCTGGCCGTGGTTGAGATCGCCCTCGCTCAAGCCGTAGTTCGATTCGAGATCGCGCGCTGTGATCACCTGCGTGCGCTGGACTGATGCCTTGAAACCTGGGTACTGCGCGTCGAGCGTATCGATCGCGCGCTGCGCGACGACGGCGCGCGCCGCCTCCCAGTCTGCCTGCCGCAGCGCATACGGCGCGAACTGGAAGTGGATCGAAACGATGTTGCCGCTCATGGTGACTTCCAGATACGGCTGCGCGGAAATCTCGCCGTACTTGGCCGCGTCATAGGCGCGCTCGAGATAGCGGATCGACGGCGCGACCGCGAGCGTGCCGTCCGGCAAACCGTGCCTGCCGTCCGTTGCGATATGCACCTTCGCCACGCAGCCGCGCAGCTTGATCGACTGCGCCTGCCAGACGAACTCGGGCGGCAGTTCGGCGGCGCCGACGAGTTGCAGGAACGTACGGCGCGGATCGGCCGCGGAGATCACGCAATCCGCGGTAATTTCCTCGCCGCTCGCCAGGCACACGCCGCGCGCACGCTGATGTTCGACGACGACGTTGCGCACTTCGGCCGACGTGCGTACCTCGCCACCGCGCGCGATCAGTGCCTCGACCAGCGCGGCAGTGATTGTACCGACACCGCCCGCAACCGGGCGATGCGCGAGTCCGCCGCGGTTGAGCCAGTTGTGCATCAGCGTGTAGCCGGTACCGGCCGACATCGGGCCGAGCGTGACGCCGTGGATCGCGAGCGCGGACACGGCCGCGCGCAACGCCTCGGACTCGAACCAGTCGCCGGTGAATTCCTCGGCCGACATCGACATCGCGCGCACGACGCGGAACATGTCGCGGCCGCCGAGGCGGCGCAGCTTCCACAGCAGGCCGGCCAGCGGCAACCCCTCACGCAGCGCGAAGTGCGGCAAACGCGGCATCGGCGTGCGGTAGGCGGCATCGAGAAACGCCGCGGCGCGATCCATGAAGGTGACGAACTCGGGCCAGCGCTCGGCGTCGCGTGCGGAGAACTCGCGGATCGCCGCGCTCGCGCGCGCGGGATCGGCATCGAGGGTCAGACGCTTGCCGCCGTCAAGTAGGCAGGTGTACGCCGAACCCGCGCGCGGCGCTTCGATGCGCAAGCCGAGATCGGCGACGATATCCGGGCGCAGCTGCGCACTCGCATGCAACGTGTCGACGTTGTTGAACCCGTCACCGAGCGATTCGCTGACAAGCTGGCCGCCAGGAATGTTCCGGCGTTCGAGCACGAGCACCTTCTTGCCGGCCTTGGCCAGATAGTTCGCGGCGACCAATCCGTTGTGGCCCGCGCCGATGATGATGACGTCGTAGGCCATTATTTCCGATCCTTGAGTATCGCTTCGGCCGCGAGCTTGCCGGGTGCGCCCATGACGCCACCGCCGGGGTGTGCGCCGGCCGCACCGAAGTAGTAGCCCGGCAGCGGCGTGCGGAAATCGGCCCATTGCGGCGCAGGCCGGAAGAAGAACAGTTGGTGCAGCAGCAGTTCGCCGTGGAAGATGTTGCCGCCGGTGATGCCGGCGATACGCTCGATGTCCTTCGGCGTGATCATCTGCTTGCCGACGATGCACTGGCGGATGTTCGGCGCGTACTTCTCGATCGTCGAGATCACGGTCTCGCCGAATGCCTCGCGCTTGGCATCGTCCCAGCCACCCTCGAGGTCGTATGGCGCGTACTGCACGAAGCACGACATCACGTGATGCCCCGGCGGCGCCATGTCGCGGTCGATCATCGATGGGATGATCATGTCGATGTACGGGTTCTTCGAGTACTGGCCGTACTTCGCTTCGTCGTAGGCACGCTCGATGTAGTCGATGCTCGGGCTGATCGAGATCGCGCCGCGGTGCAGCGGCCCTTCGCCGGGCAGGCAGGTGAAATCGGGCAGCGCGTTGAGCGCGATGTTGACCTTGCCCGACGAGCCGCGCACGCGGAAGCTGCGCACCGCATCGGTGAATTCGCCAGGAAGATGCTTGTCGTCGACGAACTGCAGGAACGTGCGCTTCGGATCGGCCGCGGACAGCACGATCTTCGCCTGCAGCTCGTCGCCGTTCTGCAACGCGACGCCGGCCGCGACGCCGCCCTTGACGATGACCTTGTCGACCGGCGCATTGGTGCGGATCTCGACGCCGAGTGCGCGCGCCGAGCGTGCAATCGCAGCGGAGACACCGCCGGTGCCGTTCTTGGCGAAACCCCAGGCGCGAAACGCGCCGTCGATCTCGCCCATGTAGTGGTGCAGCAGCACGTAGGCTGTGCCCGGTGAGCGCGGGCCGAGGAACGTGCCGATAATGCCGCTCGCCGACTTCGTGCCCTTGAGCGCATCGAACTCGAACCATTCGTCAAGCAGGTCGGCCGAGGACTGGGTCACGAGTTTGGCGATTCGGTACAGCTCTTTCTCGCTGAGGCTGCGTGCGTACTGGCCTAGCTTGAGCAGGCCGAGCAGATCGCGCGGGCTCAGGCTCGACGGATCGGGAGGCACCATGCTGATGATGGGCTTGATCGCCTTCGCCGCGCGCGCCATGACGCGCGAATACTCGTCGTAGGCCTCGGCGTCCTTCGGCGAATGGCGATAGACCTCCTGCCGAGTCAGGTCGTGGTCGTCCCAGCTGCCGAGATAGTCGCCGTTGTCGAGCGGCGTCACTGTGCTCGGCAGCGGCAGGATCTTCAAACCGTGCCTGGGCAATTCGAGATCGCGGATGATCTCCGGCCGCAACAGGCTGACCACGTAGCTGAATTCGGTGAAGCGATAGCCGGGGAAGATCTCCTCGGTCATCGCCGCGCCACCGACCACTTCGCGGCGCTCGAGCACCACAACCTTCTTGCCGGCGCGCGCGAGGTAGGCGGCTGCAACGAGGCCATTGTGGCCTGCGCCGATGACGATCGCGTCGTATTGATTGCTACTCATTCAAACCCTCTCGACAAAACATCCGTGCAGCATTCGGCACACGGATATGCCGACGAATCGGCGGCCAAATCACCGATTCGACAAGCGTGACGCGGCTCTGCCGCGATCGCTTGTCTGCGAACCGCGGCCCCGGTTTCGCAATTCATTTGCGTTTCCATTCGGGTTCATAAAAGGGCAGCTTGACCACCGTCGCCGGCGCATGCAGGCGATGATGCTCGACCGTGACTTCCATCGCGAGGCGCGTGCCGGGTTCGTAGTGCGGGCGCTGCACGTGCGCTAGCGCGATGTATTTCTTCAGTACCGGTGACCAGGTACTCGTCGAGGCATAGCCGATCTGCTTGCCGGCATGCATCACCGGCAGGCTCCCGCGCATCGCCATGCCCGGAATCTGCGGCGGCAAGCCGACGCGCGCATAGAGCTGTTCGAGTCCTTGCCAGTCGACTTCGAGGCCGATGAGTTTCCACGCGGAACCCTCCTTGTGTTCGCGCTCGAGCGCGCGGCGGCCGACGAAATAGCCCGGCTTGTCGAGCGCGACCGTCCAGCCCAGGCCCATCTCGAATGGCGTCGACTTTTGCCCGCCGATCCAGGCGTGGTTGGCCGCGGTGTAATCGACGTCAATCATGAACAGACCGGCCTCGACGCGCGCCATGTCCATCGCGAGGATGCCGCAGGGGACGATGCCGTAGTCGCGGCCGGCCTCGATCAGCGCGTCCCAGACCGCGAGCGCGTCACCCGCGTCCATCCAGATCTCGTAGCCGAGGTCGCCCGTGTAGCCGGTGCGTGAGATCGTCACCGGCTTGCCGGCCAGTGCCGATTCGGTCATGCGGAAGAACTTGAGCTTGTCGAGCGGCTTGGCGCAGACGCGATTGAGGATCGCGCGCGACTTCGGCCCCTGCAGGCTCAGCGCGGCGACCTGGTCGGTGACCTCGGTGATCGTCACGTCCATGCCGACCGCGTTCATCGCCAGCCAGCGCAGGCTCGGCTCGGCCGAGGTCAGGCGGAATTTCGTTTCCGCCAGGCGCGAGATCGTACCGTCGTCGAGCATCTTGCCATCGTCGTCGCACCAGCCGGTGTAGAACACCTGGCCCACCGCCATCTTGAGCACGTCGCGCGGGGTCATGCGGTGCAGCAGCTTCGCCGCGTCGGGGCCTTCGATGACGTATTTCATCAGCGGCGTGATGTCGATCAGCGCAGCCGCATCGCGAATCGCCCAGTATTCGCGGTCGAGGACGAGGTCGTACGAGCCGGCGACGATATAGCCGGCCCAGCGCCGCCAGTTCTGCGGCAGCGAAAGGCGCGAAGTACGCTCGTGGAACGGCGTGCGCTTGAGTTCGAACATGATTTCCCATTCCCGCCGCCGTTGCTGCGGCCGTCGACGGATTATGGGCGAGCGCCCCGGCGCAGCGCCAGCGCGGCGCAGCATGGACGCCAGGCGGGGCTATCGTCGATCATTGCGCGATGAAACTGCGCACGGTCACCGCCACCCGCTACGTCACTCCGCTGCGCGAGGGCGGTTCGCTGCCGGCCATCGTCGAGGCCGACGACCAGGGTCTGTACGTGCTCAAGTTCCGCGGCGCGGGGCAAGGTCCGCGTGCGTTGATCGCCGAACTCGTCGCCGGCGAGATCGCGCGCGCGGCCGCGCTCGCCGTGCCCGAGATCGTCTTCGTCGAGCTCGACGCGGAACTCGCGCGCACCGAACCCGATCCCGAGATCCAGGAGCTGATCCGCGCGAGCGCCGGCCTCAACCTCGCGCTCGACTACTTGCCCGGCTCGGTCACGTTCGATCCGCTGGTCGAGCAACCCGACGCCGAACTCGCCTCGCGCATCGTCTGGTTCGATGCCTACGTCAGCAACGTCGACCGCACCGCGCGCAACGCGAACATGCTGGTCTGGCACCGCAAGCTGCGCCTGATCGACCATGGCGCGGCGCTGTACTTCCATCACGATTGGGATGACTGGCGCGCGCGCAGCACGCGACCGTTCGCGCAGATCAAGAACCATGTGCTGCTGCCGTTCGCGAGCCGCATCGCCGAAGTCGACGAGAGCATGCGCGCGGCGATCGCTCCGGCGATCAACGATATCGTCGCGCAAATTCCGGGTGCGTGGCTGGCGGATGGCGCACCATTCGCGGCTGCGCGCGAACATCGCGCAGCCTATGTCGAATACCTCACGCGCCGGCTCGACGCACCGCGCGCATTCGTTGCGGAGGCAATCCGTGCCCATGCAGCCTGAGCGCAGCCACGCCACTTACGACTACGCGATCATCCGCGTCGTGCCGCGCGTGGAGCGCGGGGAATTCCTCAATGCGGGCGTGATCCTGGCCTGTCAGGACACAAGTTTTCTCGACGCGCGCATCGAGCTCGATGAAGCACGACTGCTCGCGCTCGATCCAGGTGCGGACCTCGCCACGATCGCGCAGCATCTCGCCGCGATTCCGGCGATCTGCGCCGGCGGCAAGCGCGCCGGTCCGCTCGCCGTGCTGTCGCGCCGTGAGCGTTTCGACTGGCTGACCGCACCGCGCAGCGCGCTGATCCAGACCTCGCCCGTGCATACCGGGCGCTGCGGCGACCCGGGCGCCGCGCTCGAAGCGCTTATGCGAAAGATGGTGCGTACGAGCGCTGACGCGCGTTGAGCAGCACGACCGCGATACCGAGCAGGCACAACGCGGCGACGTAGTGTGCCGGTGCGAGCCGATCGAACTTGAGCACCCAGCCGATGAAGATCGGGGTCAGGCCGCCGAACACGGCATAGGCCAGGTTGTAAGAGAACGCGACGCCGGTGAAACGCACCGGCGCGGGAAATGCGCGCACGAGCAGGGTCGGGATCACGCTGACCACACCTACGCTGAGGCCAGCGACGAACGACAGCGGGTACAGGTATTGCGGCGCGGCGGCGACACCGAGATAGAACGCGTAGACGACACCGATCAGCACCGCGCAGCCGAGTGCGGACACGCGCGTGGTGCCGAAACGGTCCGCAGCGAGGCCGAAACCGAGGTTGCCGAGCGCGAGGCCCACGGTCGCGATCGTGTCGGCAGTGAAGGCGATCGCCGGTGCGATGCCGTCGAGCTTCTGGATCAGCTTTGGCGTCATCAGGATCATGACCACGATCGCCGCCGTCAGCACCCAGGTCAGCGCCACGCAGGCGAGCACAGCGCCGCCGTGGCCGCGCAGCGCGGCCGCAAGCGGCAGCTCGCGCGAAAGCTCGCGGCGCCGGCGCAACTCCTCGAACACCGGTGTCTCGGCCAGCATGCGCCGCAGCAGCACGGCGAAGAAACCGAACACGCCGCCGACCAGGAACGGGATGCGCCAGCCATAGTCGAGCATCTGCGCCGGCGTGAGCGCGGTGTTGAGGGTGGCGGCAAGCAATGAGCCAGCAAGGATGCCTAAGGTCAGACCCGAGGTCAGCGTGCCGCAGGCAAATGCCGTACGCGTCGCCGGTACGTGCTCGGCGACGAAGGTCCATGCGCCAGGCACCTCGCCGCCGACCGCCGCGCCTTGCACGATGCGCAATAGAAGCAGCGCAATCGGCGCGAGGTAGCCGATCTGCGCATAGGTCGGCAGCAGGCCGATCAGCAGCGTCGGCACAGCCATGAGGAACACGCTCAGTGTGAACATGCGCTTGCGCCCGGTCTTGTCGCCGAAATGCGCCATGACCACGCCGCCGAGCGGGCGCGCGAAGTAGCCCGCGGCGAACACACCCCAGGTCTGCAGCTCGCGCAGCCAAGGCGCGGTCGAGGCCGGGAAGAACAGCGTGCCGATCTGCTCGGCAAGGTAGACGAAGAGAATGAAATCGTAGAACTCGAGCGCGCCGCCGAGCGCGGCGAGCGAGAGAGTTTTCAGGTCTTGGCGGGAAAGTGATGCACTGCCTTGGCTGCTCATTGCGATAACAGGGCCCTGTAGCTTCGGGTCGTCCGCCGCGACGGCGGGACTCTTCGCGGCGCTCACAGCACCGCGGCGATTTCCTTCTCGATCGATTCCGGCGTGTCGGTCGGCGCGTAGCGTTTGACCACCTTGCCGTGCTTGTCGACGAGAAACTTGGTGAAATTCCACTTGATCGACTCGCTGCCGAGCAGACCCTTGGCCTCGTGTTTGAGGTATTTGTACAGCGGGTCGGTGTTCGCCCCGTTGACGTCGATCTTGGCGAACAGCGGGAACTGCACGTCGTAGTTGAGCGAGCAGAAGTTCTTGATCTCTGCCTCGTCGCCCGGCTCCTGATGGCCGAACTGGTCGCAGGGAAAGCCGAGCACCACGAGGCCCTTGTCCTTGAGCTTTTCGTAGAGCGCCTCCAGCCCCTTGTACTGCGGCGTGAATCCGCATTTGCTGGCGACGTTGACTACGAGCATCGCCTTGCCTTTGTAGGCGCCGAGCGACTGCTCCTTGCCATCGATGTCCTTCGCACTGAAGTCGTAAATGCTCGCCATGGCGGCCTCCGCACCGGTGGGAATTCGCCTAATGTGCGGATGCCGCCAAAGAAAGTCCAGCGTCCTAGGTCAAAGCAGCGATTTGGCGTGATCGAGCACGCTCGCGCAGGCCTTTTTGGTGATCGACTTCTTCATCGAACCGAGCTGTCCGATGTCGACCGATTTGCCGTCGCTGGTCTTGACCAGGCCCTTGGCGCCATCGTCGTAATCGGACTTGTCGGAATCGCCACCCATCTTGCCCATCAGCTTGTCCTTGATGCCGGAGGCGCCGCCGTCCAGATAGTTGTTCTTCACGCAGTACTCGACCACGCCTGCGGCATTGCCGGCACTGCCCGAGGCGAGCGAGGACACGTCCGCGCCGCCGGCGAGGCCCTTGAGGTCGCCCAGCTGCGCACCGGCGCTGCCGACGAGACCGAATACCGCAACGATTCCGCCCATTACCGCCAAGCCGATTGTGTTCGCCTTCATGGTTTCGCTCTCCCGTGTGGATCGCGGCGAGCGCTCGCCGCGATGGAGCGGAATCTACCGCCCGCGATCGGAAGAAACCGTTAACGCGCAATCGCGGCCGCTGCTCAATAGCGCCAGCTGCTCAGGTCGGCGCCTTTGGGCGCGGTCTTCTCGATGCGCTCGACGATCTTCGGCAGGTACATCGTGTTGTAGCGCAGGCGCGAGTAGGCGTTCGGCGTATTCGCATCGCCATTCCAGCAATGTTCGTCGCGCAGGCCGTACTTCACTTCACCTTCGTAGGCCGGATCGCGAAAGCCCTCCAGCGCCGCCTGCATGAGATACACGGCGTCGTTGAGGAAATAGTTGTCGGAAAGGCCGACGTAGACGTGCAGCTTGCCGCGCAGCTTGGCGCCGATCTTGGGCCAGTTGCGCTTGAGATAGTCGGTCAGGTCCCAGTGCTCGCGCCAGTAGGCGGCGACATCGTGGTCGATCACGCCGCTGCGCTTGTCGAAGATTTGCTTCGGATAGCCGTCGGGCCCGACCGGCGAGTACACCGCCTGCCAGATGTCCCACTGCTCGGTCGAGCGGCCGTTGCTGCCGAGCATCAATTCGTAGTTCATTGCGTCGGGCATGGCCCAGATCGTGCGGCCGAGATAGTCGCGCATCGCCGGTTGGGCGATGCGCTTCATCGGCCCTTGCATCCAGACCGCGTTCTTGTCGTCGTAGAGGTTGATGTGCGTGTAGGCGTGGAAGTCGACCGGATCGGGACAGGCGCCGAACGCGCCGTTGTAATAGTCGGGATTGAAGATCTGCACGGCCAGCGCTTCCCAGCCGCCGGTCGAACCGCCGTAGACGAAGCGCGACCAGCCTGTGCCGAGTCCGCGGAACTGCTTCTCGATCGCCGGGATCAATTCCTGCTCGATCGCGCTGCCGTACGGTCCCACATTGGCCGAATCGATCGCATAGGAATCGTCGTAGTACGGATTCGCGTGCTGCAACTTGACGATCAGCACGCGCGGGAAATCCTTCGACGTCCATTGCTGGTAGAACTTGTACGCCTCTTCCTGCTGGATGCGGTTGTAGCCGGCGAGATGGAAGCGCTCGCTGTAGTCGGGTTTGAGGTTCGGATCGGGCGGTTCGGTACGGAAGCCGTCGAAGTCGGGCACGAAATGATCGTGGAAGATGACGAGCGGGAAGTGGGACTTCGGATGTGCGTCGAAACCCTCCGGCACGAGCACGACCGCAGACAGGAACATCGGCCGACCCCAGAATTTCGACAGCAGCTTGCTCTCGATGCGGATGTGGCGGATGTACTTCGTATCCTTCGCTGGCGCGATAGCCGGAATCGTCTGGTCGACCGCGATCGTCAGCGGCGCACCACCCTCGATCCTGCCGCCGGCGCCGAGCGTGATCTTCTGCGGCTTCGAGTAGAAGTTGCCCGGCTTGATGTTCCAGTGCTGGCCCTCGCCTTGATCCGGCGGCAGGTCGAGCACGCGGCCGTCGGCGAGATGGAAGGTTTCGTAGCGGTTGAGTAGCGCCTGCACGTTGTACGTGCCGGGCGGCAAGTCGCTGATGCGCACGACCGGGTAGCCGTCGGCGGCAGCATCGATCGCGACTGCCGCACCCGGTTTCCAGTCCTTAACGTTCTGGCCGAACGCGGCCTGCGAGGCGATCGTGTGATCGACCTGATTGCGCGGCTCATCGGAGAAGTCGTTCGAGAACAGCAGCATCAGGCGACCCTGCTGCGACGTCTTCGCCGCCGCGGCGGGCAACTGCACGCTGAAATCCGTTGCCGTTTTCGCCGTGCCATCGGCGACGGCCGGGCCACTCGCGAGAACAAGCAATGCCAGCCCAAGCCACGAACGTTCGATACGCATCGCCATCCCCATCGCCGGTTCGAAGCGGCGATGCTAACCGAATCCGGACGCGCGAGGTTGCGACGCGATCAGCCGATACGTTCGAGCGGCATCAGCGTGCGCTGCAGCGTCGGCGTGTCGATGTAGTGGTCGATCAGCAGGAACGCAAACAGCGCCATCAGATAGATGATCGAGTAATTGAACACCTTCATCGCGAAGCGTTCGGACGGCGGATCGAGCAGCACGATCGCGTAGTAGAGGAAGCCCGCGCCGAGCACGAGCGCGCCGCCGAGATAGAACAGACCGCTCATGCCGGTGAGGAACGGCAGCACGGTGACGAGGATGAGCAGGATCGTGTAATAAAGCACATGCCAGCGCGTGTACTCGACGCCGTGGGTGACCGGCAGCATCGGCACCATCGCGCGCGCGTAGTCGTCGCGGCGGAAGATCGCGAGCGCCCAGAAATGCGGCGGCGTCCAGACGAAGATGATCAGCACGAGCAGCCACGCATGCGGATGCAGATGGCCGGTCACGGCGGTCCAGCCGAGCAGCGGCGGCGCGGCGCCGGCGACACCGCCGATGACGATATTTTGCGGCGTCGCGCGCTTGAGCCAGGCGGTGTAGACGATCGCGTAGCCGATCAGCGAGGCGAAGGTCAGCGCCGCGGTCAGCGGATTGACGAAGGCGATGAGTGTCGTCATCGACAGCGCGCCGAGGAAGACCGCGAACGCAAGCACTTTGGCCGGCGTCAGCGCGCCGGTCGCAAGCGGCCGATGCGCGGTGCGCGCCATGAGCTTGTCGATGCGCTGGTCGATCAAATGGTTGATCGCCGCGGCCGAAGCGGCGGCGAGCCAGATACCGATGAAACCGGCGACCGATTCGCGCAGCGGCGGCCAGCCCGGCACGGCGAGGAACATGCCGATGATCGCGGTGAACACGATCAGCGCGACGACGCGCGGCTTGGTCAGTTCGAGGTATTGGTCGACGACGGACATGCGTGGGAGTTTAACGTGCGGCTGTACGTACCCGCACCAGCAACGCCAGCAGCGACAGCAGCAACACCGCAGCGACACCGTTGTGCGCCGTCGCGATCGGCAGCGGCAGCCCGAGCTTCACGTTGGCGATGCCGAGCGACACCTGCAGCAGCAGCGCGATGCCGACGGCGACGGCAAACGGCCGCGTCTCGACATGCCGCGCCGCGCGCTGCACGACGGCGAACGCGACATGGCCGAACACGAGCACGGCGCCGATGCGATGCACGAGCTGGATCGCGATGCGCGCCGAGCCGTCGAGCACGCCGCCCTCGTAGTTGACGCCGATGCCGCGCCAGAGCACGAACGCTTCATGGAAATCCATGTTGCCCGGCCACCATTGGCCCAAGCAGCTCGGAAAATCGAGCCCGCAGGCGAGCGCGGCATAGTTCGAACTCGTCCAGCCGCCGAGCGCGATCTGCACGGCGACGAGGCCGATGCCGACCGCGGTCAGGCGCCAGAGCTTGTCCTTTTCCGCGGCGGGAAAGCGCAGATTGGCAATCGGTGGAATGGTCAGGCGCAGCGCGCTGTAGGCAAGCAGCGCGAACGTGGTCATGCCGCCAAGCAGATGACCCATGACGACGATCGGCTTGAGTTTCCAGGTCACCGTCCACATGCCGAGCAAGGCTTGGAACAGAATGAACACCGACGCCGCGAGCGGCACCGCGGCAAGTCCATGCAAATCCCGGCGCCGACGCCACGACCAGATCGCGAGCGCGAACGTGGTCAGGATCAGGCCGCCGGCGAGGAAGCGATGGACTTGCTCGCGCCACGCCTTGTTCGATTCGACCGGGCGATCCGGGAATGCCGCGTTGGCCGCGTCGACCTCGTGCTCGTGCACCGGCCAGGTGACCTTGCCGTAGCAGGTCGGCCAATCCGGGCACGACAAGCCGGCGTTCGACAAGCGCACGAAGGCACCGAATACGATGACGACGAGCGCGAACAACGCCGCCGCCCAAGCCAGGCGCGCTATGCCGCGCGTTGAAATCATCGAATTCATTTGACCACCTTCGGCAAATCGCGGCGCACGCCGCCGAGATCGTAGCCTTCGGCGTAACGCATCATCAGGAAGCCGCCGGGATCGACCAGCGCAAGCGCAAGTCCGTCGTCGCCCGTGGCGTGCAGGTCGGCAAACGCGTTGGTGTCATCGCTGCCCGCCTGCAGCGGCGCCAGCGCTGCCAACACTTCCGCCGGCAGCGATGGGCCGAGATAGACGAGGCGCAGACGGCTGGCGTTGCGGCCAAGGGTCGCGCGCATGCGCACGAGATCAGCAAGCGCGGCTTGGCATTGCTGCGCGCAACTCGCACCGGGCAGCGCAAGCAAGGTCCACTGCCATTGCGGATTGCGCCAGACCAGCTTATCGCCTGCAGCGAGCGTCACCGGTATCGCATCGACTTGCCGCGGCGGGTTGATCAAGGTGCCGTACGCCTTCGTGCCCTTCGGCTCCCAGCCGACGAACGTAAGCGCGAACGCGATCAGCATCGGCACGACGAACACGGCGACGACGCCGATGAACATCCAGCGGTTGCGATTGCGTGCGCTGCGCGAGACAGCTTCGTTGTCGATTCGGTCGGACATGATTCAGACTTTCTTGTAGTGCAGCAGAACAAAAATCACGATCGCCGCGACGGCGAAGGCAAACCACTGGACTGCGTAACCGCGATGCCGCTCCGGCGGCATCACGCTTGGCGTCCACGAACGTACAAATCCCGAGGCTGCATCCGCGTCCAACAACAGCACGCGCGGCAGCAGCGGGCGGTTCAGATCGGCGGCGATTTCCTGCGCGTCGATCGCGAGCGTCAGCTTCGGCCATTGCGTTTGCCGCGTCAGCGCATTGCCGCCGACGCGGATGCCATTGCCCGGGAACGGCGCGTAGACGCCGGTCACCGCCACTTCGCCCTCGGCCAGCGGCGGCAACGCCGGTTGCGTGCCGCGCTCGTGCGACCAGGCGATCCAGCCGCGGTCGACGAGCAGTACCTCGTCATTTCCATTCGACGCATCGCTGCCTTCGGCGACGAAGGCAGCATAGACCTCGACACCCAGCTTGCCGTCGCGAATCTGCTCGTCGCGCAACCAACTGCGATCGGCGAGGAACCGGCCATGCACGCGCACATGCGGATACCGGTCTGCCGGCGGCGCAGCGCGCACGGCGGCGAAATCCTCGAGCGCCGCCTTTGGTGCCGCGTCGAACGCGGCGAGCAGATGCCGCGCTTCGTCCACGCGATCGAGTTGCCAGATGCCGAGCCGCACGAACAGCGCGATGCCGACCAAGGTCAACGCGATCGCGAACCACGACGGTCGCTGCCAGCGCCTCGCGCTCATGACGCGCTTCGCGCGACGCTGCGGCAAGCCCTCGGCATTCGGTCCATCGCGGCGGCGCTATACTGTTTCATCTTCGTTACGACGCAAGCGCGCCTATCGCCATGTGGACCAAAGTCATCATCGTCGCGTTCTTCGCCGTCATCATCTACAACCTCGGCGCTGGGTTGTATTACATGATGACCGACAAGAGCGGCAGCGATCGCGTGGTCAAGGCACTGACCCGGCGCATCGGTCTGTCGGTATTGCTGATCCTGCTCGTGATCCTCGGCATCTGGCTGGGAATCATCCAGCCGCACGATCTCGGCCGTTGACCACCCTGCTGCAAACGCCACTTAGAAGGCAAGAAACCGTCGCGAGCGAAGGCAGGTTGCGGGTCGCCTGCGCGCAGGAAGCGGAGCGTACTTCTAGTACGTGAGCATTCCGAGCACAGCCGGCACGCAAGCTGCCGAACGCAGCAGGTTTTTACAGAACGTAGACGAACAGGAACAGGCCCAGCCATACCACGTCGACGAAATGCCAATACCAGGCAACGGCTTCGAAGCCGAAGTGGTGGTCGCGGTCGAAATGGCCGCGCGCGCAGCGCAGCCAGATCACGATCAGCATGATCGTGCCGAGCGTCACGTGCAAACCGTGGAAACCGGTCAGCATGAAGAACGTCGAACCGTACACGCCGCTGCCGAGCGTCAGATTCAGATGCTCGTAGGCTTCCAGATACTCGTGCGCCTGATACCAAAGGAAGGTCGCACCGAGCAGGACCGTCAGACCGAGGAAGATCATCAACTGCGTGCGCTTGCCTGCGCGCAGCGCGTGGTGTGCGATCGTGATCGTCACGCCCGAGGAGAGCAGGATCAGCGTGTTGAGCAGCGGCACGCCCCAGGCCGGAATCGTTTCGAACGCGCCGCCGATCTGCGCGGGGCCGTTGGTCGGCCACGCCGGGGCGTAGCCCTTCCACAGGAAGAAGTTGGTCAGCGCGCCGTCGCCCTCGCCGCCGATCCACGGTACCGACAGCGCGCGCGCGTAGAACAGTGCGCCGAAGAACGCGGCGAAGAACATCACCTCGGAGAAGATGAACCACATCATGCCCATGCGGAACGAGGTGTCGACCTGCTTGTTGTAGGTGCCGGCGACCGATTCGCGGATCACCGTACCGAACCAGCCGAACACCATGAACAGGATGATCGCGACGCCGAGCAGCATCGCCGGCTTGCCGATCGCGTGCTCGTTGAGCCACAGCGCGGCGCCGCCGAGCGTGAACAGCAGGCCGAACGAGCCGACGATCGGCCACTTCGTGCCGTGCGGGACGTAGTAGACGTCGGGGTTAGCGTGGGTCGTGTCGGACATGGCCGTTTCCTTAACTCTTGGGTTGCGTGCTGGCTTCCTGCGCCGCCAGGCGCTTGGTCGCGAGCTCATTGTTGTAAAAAGTATACGACAGCGTCAGTTGCTTGATGTCGGCCGGCAGCTTGGGGTCGACGACGAAGCGCACCGGCATGCGCCGCGACTCGCCGGCCTTGAGCATCTGCTCGGTGAAGCAGAAGCATTCGGTCTTGTTGAAGTAAAGCGACGCGCGGTTCGGCGCGATGCTGGGCACGGCGTTGCCGACGATCGCGTCGGGCGCGAGGTTGCTCGCATCGAACCAGGCTTCGGTCAGCACGCCAGGATGCACTTTGACACTGAACAGTTCCGGCGCGAATTTCCATTTCAACGCACTGTTGACGTTGCCGACGAACTGCACCTCGACGAGGCGCGCATCGTCTTCCTTGAACGCCGCGACCTTGGCGCCGTCGGCGACCTTGTTCTCGTACTTGATGCCGAAGATATGCTCGCAGGCGATGCGATAGATCGGCGGCATCACGCGGAAGCCGAACAGGAACGAGGCGACGCAGACGATCACGGCGATCTTGACCACGCGCCGGTTCTTGTTCTGATCGGGCGTGATACTCATGAGTGATGCGCGCCGAGGAACGTCTGCACGAAGAACAGCACGAACACCGCCAGCGCCACGCCCGCAACGATCCACGCCGTGCGGCGCGCAGCGGCGCGGCGGCGGTCGAGATCGTTGGCAGGAATGTGCTGCATCAGTTCAGTTCAGCGAGTTTGAAAGCGGAAGATTTTGTTGAGAAGTGCGGCCACGGATGGCCGCTTCTTGATCTTAGCGATCAGGGATGATCGCACTAGTGACTGACGTCGCCATGCGCGAGCATGCCCGGCTTGATCACCGGCGGCGTAGTAAAGGTATGGTGCGGTGCCGGCGAGGGCACTTCCCACTCCAGGCCGTGCGCGCCTTCCCACGGACGCTGCGGCGCAATCGCACCGCTCTTCTTCGACATCGCGAAGATCGCGATCATCATGAACGGCGTCAGGAACATGCCGAACGCGCCGATCGATGAGACCAGGTTCCAGTCGGCGAACGCAACGTTGTAGTCGGGGATGCGGCGCGGCATGCCGGCGAGGCCGAGGAAGTGCTGCGGGAAGAAGGTCAGGTTGACGAACACCATCGTCCACCAGAAGTGGAACTTGCCCCAGGTCTCGTTGACCATGCGGCCGGTCCACTTCGGCCACCAATAGTAGATCGCGGCAATGATCGAGAAGATCGCACCGGTCACGAGCACGTAGTGGAAGTGGGCGACGACGAAGTAAGTGTCGTGGTACTGGAAGTCGGCCGGCACGATCGCGAGCATGAGGCCGGAGAAACCGCCGATCGTGAACAGGATGACGAAGCCGATCGCCCAGAGCATCGGCGTCTCGAACGTCATCGAGCCCTTCCACATGGTCGACACCCAGTTGAACACCTTCACCCCGGTCGGGATCGCGATCAACATCGTCGAATACATGAAGAACAGCTCGCCACCGAGCGGCATGCCGACGGTGAACATGTGGTGCGCCCAGACGATGAACGAGAGGAACGCGATCGAAGCCACGGCATAGACCATCGCCTGGTAGCCGAACAGCGGCTTGCGGCTGAAGGTCGGGATGATCTCCGACACGATGCCGAAGGCCGGCAGGATCATGATGTAGACCTCGGGGTGACCGAAGAACCAGAAGATGTGTTGGAACATCACCGGGTCGCCGCCGCCGGCCGCATTGAAGAAGCTCGTGCCGAAGAACTTGTCGGTGAGCAGCATCGTCACCGCGCCGGCGAGCACCGGCATGACCGCGATCAGCAGGAAAGCGGTGATCAGCCAGGTCCAGGTGAACAGCGGCATCTTGAGCAGGTCGACGCCGGGCGCGCGCAGGTTGAGGATCGTGGCGATGATGTTGATCGCGCCCATGATCGAGGAGATACCCATCATGTGCACGGCGAACACCATGAACGCGACCGAGGCGCCGCCCTGCAGGGCGAGCGGCGGATACATCGTCCAGCCGCCAGCCGGGCCGCCGCCCGGCATGAACAGCGTGCCGAGCAGCATGAGGAAGGCGAACGGCATGATCCAGAACGACCAGTTGTTCATGCGCGGAAGCGCCATGTCGGGCGCGCCGATCTGCAGCGGAATCATCCAGTTGGCGAGGCCGACGAAGGCCGGCATCACCGCGCCGAAGATCATCACCAGCGCATGCAGCGTGGTCATCTGGTTGAAAAAGTACGGCTGCACGTGCTGCAGGCCCGGTGCGGCCAGCTCGGCGCGAATCACCACCGACATCGCGGCGCCGATACACGCCATGGTGAAGGCGAAGATCAGGTACAGCGTACCGATGTCCTTGTGATTGGTCGTGAACAGCCAGCGATCGAGAAAGCCCTCGGGCTTGTGGTCGTGATCGTCGTGGGCGTGGTCGTCTGCGTGCGCGGCGGTGTTGGCCATGGTATCTGCCTCGTGAATTCTTGGACGCTACTTAGCCGTTCGACGGCGCAGCGGTGGGAGTCTGTTGCGCAACCGGCGCAGCGGCAGGGGTCGCGGACGGGTTCTGCGCCGCTTCCTGCTGGTCAAGCCAGGCCTTGAACTCCTCGGGCGGCACAGCCTTGACGACGATCGGCATGAAGCCGTGGTCCTGGCCGCACAGCTCGGCGCACTGGCCGCGATAGATGCCGGGCTCGGAGATGTTGGTCCACGTGTCGTTGATGATTCCGGGGATCGCGTCGGATTTCCAGCCGAGCGCCGGCACCCACCAGGAGTGGATCACGTCGTCGCCGGTGATGACAAAGCGCACCTTGGTGTTGGTCGGCAGCACGAGCGGCTTGTCGACGTCGAGCAGGTAGGTGTTCTCGCCCTGCGCATTCTTCACGCTGTTCGGATCGAGACCGGAGCGCAGCTGGCGCGTGCGGTCGCTGTCACCGGCGAGTTTGGAGATGAAGCGCACGTGGTAGGGCTTGTCGCCCCAATTGACGTAGTCGTAGCCCCACTTCCACTGGTAGCCGGTGACCTTCACCGTCATCTGCGATTCGTTGGTATAGGCTTCGCTGATCAGGACCTTGGTCGCCGGATAGGCCATGACGACGAGGATCAGGATCGGCACGATCGTCCAGATCGTCTCGGCAACCGTATTGTGGCTCCAGGTCGCCGCAACGGCACCCTTCGACTTGCGGAACTTGAACATCGCGATGAACATCGCGCCGAACACGATCAGGCCGATGACCGCGCAGATCCACAGCGAGAGCATGTGCAGCTGGTACGCCTCGTGCGAGGTCTGGGTCACGCCCGGATGCATGTTGAGCTGCCACGGTGCGCGTTCGGCCGCAGCAAAGGCCCACGAACAGCCCGCCATCAGCACGGTGCCCAATCCCCACTTGCCGAAATTTCGCATCGTAAACGTCCCAAGAGATTATTAAATGCAGTTGTAAAACCCGGCATCCTGCCGCGGTTTGCAGACAAACGGTCGCGGCAAGCCGCGCCACGTTTGTCGCAACGAGCAAACGCCGCTCATTGCGTTGGCACATCCTGTGCCCGAGCGGTCTTCCAACCGTTCTCAGTCCGCTCTTGGATGACGCCTTGCATCCACGAGCATTTCATTCAATTGCCGCGCCAGCTCGGCACGTTCGGCCTCGTTCAAGAACTTGCCGACTTCCACCTCGCATCCGTGCGAGCGCAACACCAACCGGCTCGCCCATCCGAAATGGCGGCCCGGCAACAACTCCACCCGCACCCAGTATGGATTGAACCGCTGCGGCGGCGCGGAGCCATCCATGCGCCGCACTTCCAGCCCCGACGCACTCAGCGTAATCACCTCGCCCGCGGCGCTTCGGCGCCAGACGCGGTTCAGGACATACGCCACCACACACCAATCCAGCACCGCGAAATACGGCGCGAACACATTGCCGCGCCACGCAGCGAGCCCGGCAAAACTGGCCATCGCCATGCCTTGCAGCGCAAGAAACAGCCAGAGGCCAGTGCGCGTCAACGAACGATGCGGGAGGACCAACAACCTCGCCGGCAAGGTCGACTTCGTCGCTTGCAGCGTCTCGCCCATGATGCGCTCGAGCCATTACAGCCCATAAATGATAGTGAGCGCGCCGAACCCGGGCAAGAGAAAATGCGGTTTCGTCGTGTCATGACAATGCCGCTGCGGTCCTGTCCGCACCGCCTCTGTGGCATTTTGCCCCACCCATGCCACCTCCGGGGAACGAGTCGTCGCCGCGGCAAACTGCGCGGATCGCACCGAATACGTATGCAGTTTCCTTCGCGCGCTTGCCGCGCGCGCTAAGCTTCCGTGCAACGACAAGGCGGAACGCGCGTGACGCGCAAACCGCCGCGGGGAGCCGAATTTTCATGTCCGATCCAGCCTGGTGGCGCGGCGCCGTCATCTATCAAATCTATCCGCGCAGTTTTCTCGACACCGACGGCAACGGCGTCGGTGACCTGCCGGGCATCATCGAAAAGCTCGACTACGTCGCCAGCCTCGGCGTCGACGCGATCTGGATCAGCCCGTTCTTTTTGTCGCCGATGGCCGACTTCGGCTACGACATCGCCGACTATCGCGAGGTCGATCCTCTGTTCGGCACGATGGCCGACTTCGACCGTCTGCTGGGCAAAGCACATGCGCTCGGCCTCAAGGTGATGATCGATCAGGTCCTCAGCCACACCTCGAACGCCCACGCCTGGTTTCGCGAAAGCCGCGAGGACCGCACCAACCCGAAGGCCGACTGGTACGTCTGGGCCGACGCTCGCGACGACGGCACGCCACCGAACAACTGGATGAGTCTGTTCGGCGGCGTCGCCTGGCGCTGGGAACCGCGCCGCGGCCAGTACTACCTGCACAACTTCTTAGCGGCGCAGCCCGACCTGAATTTCCACAACCCGGAGGTGCGCGCGGCCACGCTGGACAACCTGCGCTTCTGGCTGGCCAAGGGCGTCGATGCGTTCCGCCTCGACGCGATCAACTTCTGCTTCCACGACGCGCAACTGCGCGACAACCCGGCCAAGCCAGCGGAAAAGCGCGTCGGCCGCGGCTTCTCGCCCGACAATCCCTACGCGTTCCAGTATCACTACTACAACAATACACGACCGGAAAACCTCGGCTTCATGGAAGACCTGCGCCGGCTGACCGACGAATATCCGGGCACGACAACGCTGGGCGAGATCTCCTCCGAGGATTCGCTCGCAACCACCGCCGAGTACACGCGCGCCGGCCGCCTGCACATGGGCTACAGCTTCGAGCTGTTGGCCGAGGATTTCTCAGCCGGCTATATCCGGCGCACGGTCGAGACGCTCGAGGCCAAGGTCGACGAAGGCTGGCCGTGCTGGGCCGTATCCAACCATGATGTCGTGCGCGCGACGAGCCGCTGGGGCGGCGCCGCGCCGTCGTCCGATTTCGTCAAGCTTCTCGTCGCCCTGGTCGCCTCGCTGCGCGGCTCGGTCTGCGTCTATCAGGGCGAGGAGCTCGGCTTGCCCGAGGCCGACGTGCCGTTCGAGGCGCTGCAGGACCCGTACGGCATCGCGTTCTGGCCCAACTTCAAGGGTCGCGATGGCTGCCGCACGCCGATGCCATGGCGAGACAACGGCAACGGCGCGGGCTTCACCAGCGCGGAAAAATCCTGGCTGCCGATTCCGACCGCGCATCGCGCGCTCGCGGTCACCCGCCAGGAAGCCGACACCGCCTCGCCGCTCAACGCGTTCCGCCGTTTCCTGCGCTGGCGCAAGGCACACGCCGCGCTTGTGCTCGGCGACATCCGCTTCCTCGATGCGGATGAGCCCGTGCTGCTGTTCACACGCACGCACGCCAGGGAAACCTTGCTCGTCGCACTCAATCTCGGCGCCGCCGAGGTCGCCGCACCCGCTCCGCGCGGCCTGCGGCTCGAACAGATCGACTGTCCCGGCCCGCGCAATGGACGCATCGAGGCCGACAACTTGGTGTTGCCCGCTCACGCCGTGGTCTATGCTCGCGTCTCCACGCCGTAGTCGAGACGCGCTGTCATGAATTTCGTTCGCACCCTGCTTGCCGCCGCCCTGGCCTGCGCGGCATCGGCCGTCGTCGCGGCTGATCAGGATTGGAAAACGTCGCTCAAATTCGCCGACCGCAGTGCAACGGCGAGAGTGGAAAAGAACGACTATCGTCTCGACTCGAACGGCCATGTGCGCACAATCGCCGCGCAACCGCTGCGCAGCGAGACGGCGAGCCCGCTTGTCGATGCGCTGTTCGCGCTTGCGCAGGCCGAAGCGGCCGAGGCGCGCACGAAGGAGCTTACCGACGGCGCCTACAACCACGGCAAGCCGATTCCATGCGACTGCTTCGTCACCGGTGTGAAATGGCCGTTCGTGTGGACGCGCGACTCGGCCTATTCGATCGACCTTGCGCTCGGCTGGCTCGATCCTTCGCGCGCGCGGCGTACGCTCGAGTTCAAGCTTTCCGACGTGCGCGAACCGTCGGCGCCGCAGGGCCTCTATGTCGTGCAGGACACGGGTTCGGGCGGCAGTTGGCCGATCTCGACCGACCGCGTCGTCTGGTTCCTCGGCGCGCGTGGCCTGCTCGACGACAAGGCGTTCGCCGACAAAACCTACAAGGCACTCAAGGACACGCTCGCACAGGACAAACAGTACGCGTTCGATGCGCAGACCGGCCTCTACCGTGGCGAAACCTCGTTCCTCGACTGGCGCGAGCAGACCTATCCAGTGTGGACCGAGAAAAATGTGCGCTTCATCGCCGAGTCGTTCGCACTGTCGACCAATGCGCTGCACTACGAAGCCTTGCGTTTGGCAGTAAAGATGGCCAAATCACGCAACGATGCGGACGCTGCCGCACGATTCCAGAACGAAGCCGACGCGCTGCGCTCGGCGATCGACAAGCGCTTCTGGCGTGAGGATCGCGGCCTCTACATGAGCTACATCGGTACCGCCGACGGCCCGCAGACGATCGAAGCCTACGACCTGCTCGGCACCGCGCTTGCGATCCTTGCCGACATTCCCACGCCCGAGCGCGCGCGCAAGGCGCTAGCCAATTATCCGACCTGGCCGGCAGGCAGTCCGGTGATCTGGCCCGAGCACCGCGACGCGGCGATCTATCACAACCGTGCGATCTGGCCATTCGTCAGCGCGTACGCGCTGCGCGCGGCGCGCAAGCTCGACGACGCGAACCGCATCGCGCACGAACTGCGCTCGATCCTGCAGGGCGCAGCGCTGTCGGGATCGAACTACGAGAACTACGAACTGACCAGTGGCGCCGTGCACGTCGAAGACGGCAAATGGAGCGGCCCGGTGGTCAACTCGCCGCGCCAACTCTGGTCGGTCGCGGCGATGCTCGATGCGATTGTCGAGGGTGTGTTCGGCGTCGATGGTGACAAAGTCGAGCCGAAGATTCCGGTCGAGCTCGTACCGATGCTGTTTGGCGAAAACGACGCGATCGTCCTGCACCTGCCGAATCGCAGCATCACTCTCGCGCAGCCGCGTGAACTGCCGAAGGATGCCAACCTGCTCGTCGCCGACAAGGTGGAGACAAAGGGCAAACTGACCCGCGTCACGTTGCGCGGCATACACGTCGATTCCGCTCCGCTGAAACTCGGCGCACCCGAGTTCGCCCCCGACACGCCAGAAATCATCCCCACCGCGCCGAAGATCGCCGACGGCAGCCACGCTCCCGTGCGCTTCTGGCTCGACGGCAAGCTCGCGCAGACCTGGAAACCCGGCAGCGAGCAGCCGCTGAAAAGCATCGAGATCGCCGACACCGCGGCACTGCAAAACCTATGGACCACACGCGTCGATCCGTCGACCCTGCTCGAATCGCTGCCCGGCCCGATCGTCCGCCTCGGCCAGTTCGAGGACGTAACCGGCACCTGGCCGCGCACATGGACGGCCAAACACGACGGCCGCTACCAACTGCGCCTGGGTTACGAAAACAAGCACGGTCCGATCAACACCGGGGTCACCGCCGCAGTGAAGATGCTCGCGATCGATTGTGAAGGAGCGACGAAGCAGAGCGCGCCGATCGTGATGCCGCACAGTGTCGCGAAGGATCTTTCCACCGCCGCCACGTTTGCGGCGAAGGCCGGGAAAAAGTGTACTTTTACCCTCGAACAGGGCTTCAACATGAGTTTCCTGTCGCGTAACAAGCTCTATACCGGCGAGCAGGGCGGCGAGGCCGGCCCGATCGACGAGGCCGACTACGGCGAGTTGCGCATCGTGCCTTTGAAGTAGCTTTTGATTCCTTCTCCCGATGGGAAGGGAAGAAATACTTTTTCCGTGAACCTTTCCATGACCACCAAACCCACCCTGAGCTTCTGGCAAATCTGGAACATGTGTTTCGGATTCCTCGGCATCCAGTTCGGCTTCGCCCTGCAAAATTCGAACGTCAGCCGCATCTTCCAGACGCTCGGCGCGAGCGTGGACGACATCCCGGTGTTGTGGATCGCAGCGCCCTTGACCGGCCTCATCGTGCAGCCAATCGTCGGCTATTTGTCCGACCGCACGTGGACGCGGCTCGGCCGGCGTCGGCCGTACTTCCTCATCGGCGCGATCCTCGCCACGCTAGCGCTACTGGTGATGCCGAATTCGTCGACGCTGTGGATCGCCGCCGGCCTGCTCTGGATTCTCGACGCCTCGATCAATGTCTCGATGGAACCGTTCCGCGCGTTCGTCGGCGACCAGCTGCCGACGCCGCAGCGACCGACCGGCTACGCGATGCAGAGCTTCTTCATCGGCGCGGGCTCGATCGTCGCCAGCGTGCTGCCCTACGTGTTCGCCCATTTCGGCATCGCCAACACGGCCGCGACGGGCGTGGTGCCCGACACGGTCAAGTATTCGTTCTACGCGGGCGCGGCCGTGCTGTTCGGCGCAATCGCATGGACCGTACTGTCGACACGCGAGTACGCGCCCGAAACGCTGCACGCATTTTCCGATGCGACAGCCACGGACGACGCCATACCGCCAACCGATTCCGCGCGCTCGGCCGCATCCGGGCTGGTCTGGACGTTGGCCGGTGCGATCGCCACGGGCGCGGTCTGGTACCTCGGCGTCGACAAGCAGCTTTATCTGATCGCCGGCATGATCACCGCCTACGGCCTGATCCAGCTTGCCGCGAGCGCCCAGCGCGGCGGCTTCCTCGTCGACGTGCTTGCCGACCTGCGCGCGATGCCGGCGACGATGCGCCAGCTCGCCGTAGTGCAATTCTTTTCCTGGTTTGCCCTGTTCGCGATGTGGCTTTTCGCCACCAGCGCGGTCACCTCGGTGCACTATGCGACGCACGATGCCGCGAGCGCGGCGTACAACGACGGCGCGAACTGGGTAGGCGTGCTGTTCGCCGCCTACAACGGCTTCGCCGCGATCGCCGCGATGCTGATTCCGCCGATGGCGCAGCGCCTCGGCCTGCGCATCACGCACCTGATCAACGTCGTTCTCGGCGGCATCGGCCTGCTCTCGTTCCTCGTCATCCGCGATCCGCGCTGGCTGCTCGCCTCGATGGTCGGCATCGGCTTCGCCTGGGCCTCGATCCTGGCCATTCCCTACGCCCTGCTTTCGGACAGCGTGCCGGCGAAGAAGATGGGCGTGTACATGGGCATCTTCAACTTCTTCATCGTCATCCCGCAGCTTTGCGCGGCGAGCCTGCTCGGCTTCCTGCTCAAGACCTTCTTCGCCGGCGCGCCGATCGGCGCATTCGCTATCGGCGGCGCGAGCCTGATCGTCGCCGGACTGTGCACGCTGCGCGTGAAGGAACCGGCGTAGGACTCGATCTAACGCACGAACGAAATTTCCTTGACGTTTTCGTTCGGCAACGGAATGTGCAGGCGCTTGCCCGCAGCGTCGAACACAGCGTCGCGCACAGTCTTGCCGTCGATCGCGATCGTCGCCGGCGCCGCATCGAGGCCGAGCAACTCGACCGCGACAACGCGCTGGTAAGCGGCCGACTTCGGAATCTCCAAACTCACCTTGTCCGCACGCGCGCTGATCTTGATCGTGCGCGAAGCGCCTTTGCGATAAGCGTAGCCGTCGCCGGCATCCTGATAGATTTCGCTGGCGCCGGTAGCGCCGACGGCGACCGCGATCGTCAGCGGCGCATTCTTCATCTCGCCGCTGTGCTGGATCACCGGCTGGGTCGGCACGCTTGCGCCGGCACGCACGAACAACGGCAGGCGCTCGAGCGGCGCCTCGATCTTGACCGTCTTGCCGCCTTCGTAGCGCACACCGCTCCACCAGTCGATCCAGACTTCCCCTTTGGGGAAATACACGTTGCGCGCGCGCTGGTTCTGCACCACGACCGGCGCGACGAGCAGATCGCGGCCTACGAGATACTCGTCGGCGACGAGCAGCGCATCGACGTCCTGGGGATAGTCGAAGGCCAGCGGGCGCAGCGGCGGCAGGCCGCTCTCCTCGTTCTGTGCGAACAGCGTGTAAAGGTATGGCAGCAGGCGATAGCGCAGTTCGATCGCGGCGCGGTTGCTGCGCTCGTACTCGCCGCCGTAGGTCCATGGTTCGCGCTGATCGGTGTCGACGGCCGAGTGCGTGCGGTAAAACGGCGTCAGCGCAGCGGCTTGCATCCAACGCGTGTAGAGTTCGGGCGTGGTCGTCGCGGCGAAGCCGCCGACGTCGGCACCGACGAAGCTCACGCCCGAGATCGACAGGTTCGTCAGCAACGGGATCGTCAGCGCGAGATGGTCCCAACTCGCATCGTTGTCACCGCTCCACACCGCGGAGTAGCGCTGTACGCCGGCATAGCCTGCGCGCGTGATTGCAAACGGCCGCCGCTCGGGCGCGAGTTTGCGCAGCCCCTCGAACGTGGCGCGCACCATCTGCATGCCGAACACGTTGTGGTAGCGCGCATGCGTGCCCGGATCGCCGTCGCCGGCGTGCTGCACGTCGAGTGCGAAAGTCTTTTGCGGCCCCTGGGCGAGCGCGGGCTCCCTGAAGTCGTCGGCGGAGAATACGGCCGGCTCATCCATGTCGTTCCAGAAACCGTCGACGCCTTCGCTCAGCGGCTTTTTGTAAAGCTCGCCCCACCACGCGCGCGCCTTGGCATCGGTGAAATCGGGAAACGCGCAGATGCCGGGCCAGACCTTCGCGTGCAGTTCCTTTCCGGTCGCGTCGCGTACGTAGATGCCGGAGTCTCGGCCGCTGCGATAAACCGCATAGTTCTCGTCGAACTTGACGCCCGGATCGACGATCGTGACGACATGGAAGCCGTCATGATGCAGAGCGGACAGCATCTGCTTGGGCTCGGGAAACGTCTGCGGATTCCAGGTGAAGACGCGATAGCCGTCCATGTAGTCGATGTCGAGATGGATCACGTCGGCCGGAATCTTCTTCTCGCGGAAGGTGCGCGCAATCTCCTCGACCTTGGCCCGTGACATGTACGAATAGCGCGACTGCTGGTATCCCAAGGCCCAAAGCGGCGGCAGCGCGGTGCGTCCCGTCAGCGCGGTGTAGTCGCGCAGCACGTTGGCCGGGGTGCGTTCCGCTCCGCCGGTTAATACGTAGTAGTTCAGTTCGCCGCCATCGGCGCCGAACGCGTAGCGGCGCGGATCGCTCTTGCCCATGTCGAAATGGCTGCGATAGGTATTGTCGAAGAACAGGCCGTAGGCGCGGCCGTCGCGCAGCGCGATGAAGAACGGGATCGTCTGATAGAGCGGATTGGTGCCGACCGGGTACTTGTACGAGTCGGTGTTCCAATTGACCAGAAACTGGCCCTCGCGCGAGATTGTCGGCAGACCCTGCTCGCCGAAACCGTAGTACAGCTCGTAGGCGTCGCGCTGCTTGGAGGCCTCGATCGCGCCGGTCGCGGCATCGAACGCCATCGGCCGCGCCGGATCGTCGGCGACGACGACGCGTCCCTGCGCGTCGTAGACGGTGATGGTCAATGCCGGGCGCTTCTGTACGACGACGCGCGTACCACCGGTCGTGGCACGTAATTCCGTGCGCTCGGCGTTGTCGTCGAACTCGATTTTCGTCGGCGCCGGCGCGTTGTCCACGCGCGCGTAGGAAAAATCGCGGCCGAGCTTGCCGTCGGCGCTCATGCGCACGCGCACCACGTCCGGCGTGACGAAACTCACGACCACCCGTGCACCGCCTGCCGTGACGAACGATACCTCCTCGCCCGCCCGCTTCGCCTGCATCGCCGCGCCAACGCCCTGCCATGCCGCCTGCACCTGCGGGCCGGTCAAGAGCAACAACGGGGCCAGCCCTGCCGCCCACTTCTTCATGCTGCGCATCGTCCGTCCTCCCCGGGGTTATCCATGCCGCAATGATGGCCCAGCCACCGCGCGAAATCCGTCGCATACGAATGCGCAAAAACTATGAATACGTATGCGAAAAATTGTAAGCCCGCGGCAGCGCGACTAGGCTAGCCGAAGTTAAGCAAGCGTAAATATGGTCCGGCGATTGGCGTTCACGCGGATCAAGAAAATCGACAGAAAACGACGGCGCGGAAGTTACCGCGACCATCTCGACAACTCCGGGGAGGACACATGACACTCAAGCGCAATCTGCTGACGCTCGCCGTCGCATCGGTTCTGGTCGGCGGCATGCACTCCGCACGTGCGGCGGATGCTCCCGCCCCGGATCAGGCAACCGCCACACCGGGCGCCGACGACACGCCGAAGAAAAACGAAGACAACGCCGCCGAACTCGGTACGGTTACGGTCACCGGTGTGCGCGCCTCGATCGAACGCGCGATTTCGGTCAAACAGAACTCCAACTCGATCGTCGAGGCGATTTCGGCCGAGGATATCGGCAAGCTGCCGGACAACTCGATCGCCGAATCACTCGCGCGCCTGCCCGGCCTCGCCGCGCAACGCATCGGCGGTCGCGAATCGACGGTGAGCCTGCGCGGTTTCAACGGCGATTTCAGCGGCACGCTGCTCAACGGTCGCGAGCAGGTGTCGACCGGCGACAACCGCGGCATCGAGTTCGATCAGTACCCGTCCGAGTTGCTTTCAGGCGTCATCGTATACAAGACACCCGACGCCTCCCTCGTCGGTCAGGGCATCGCCGGCACGATCGCGATGCAGTCGGTGCGTCCGCTCGACTACAACAAGCGCGTGTTCCAGGTTGGCGCGCGTGGCGAGGCCTTGTCGAACAGCAGCCTCAATGCGAATACCGACAGCAAGGGCTATCGCATCAATGCCTCGTATATCGACCAGTACATGGACAATACGCTCGGTTTGGCCATCGGCTACGCGCGCCTGTATTCGCCTACCCAGGACGAGCGCTGGGAATCGTGGGGCTATACCGGGGTGACCGTGCCTGCCGGCACGCCCGGCATGACGAATGGCGGCACTGTCAACGCGCTCGGCGGCAGCAAGGTTTACGCCGACTCGACCGAGGGTACGCGCGATGCCTTGCTGAGCACCGTCGAATGGCGGCCTAACGAGCATTTCACCAGCACGCTCGATCTGTACTACTCGAAATTCAACCAACAGCTGAACTACGGCGGCTTCGAAGTCGGCCTGCCATGGGGTTGCTGCGGCGGCAGCCTCGTCAATCCGATGGTGCAGAACGGCTTTCTCGTCTCCGGCACCTGGACTGTCAAGCCCGTGCTGCGCGAAGAGCTTGATCATCACGACGACAAGATCAAATCTATCGGTTGGAACAACAAATTCCACTTCGGCGACGGCTGGGAAGCCTCGACCGATCTTTCTTACGGCAAGGCCACGACCAAACAGTCGTTCCTCGAGGAATACGCCGGCACGCCGGTGGGTACCGGTGCAACCGATACGTGGAACTACAGTCAGGGCGATCTCGACACCGGACTGCCGCACTTCAGCCCCGGCCTGAACTACGCCGATCCGAACGTCGTCAAGCTGACCGATGCCGGCGGCTGGGGTCAGGACGGCTATCTCAAATTCCCGCAAGTCAGTGACGAACTCAAGGCGGCACGCGCCGATTTGAGCAAGGACATCAATAGTCCCATCAGCAAGGTCGCGATCGGCGTCAACTACAACGAGCGCACCAAGACGCGCACTTCGGCCGAGTATTTCGTCGATCTCAAGGCCGGGCCGAGAGCAACGGCCGACATACCGAGCAGTTGCTTGACGTCTTCGACCTACCTCGGCTACGTCGGCTTCCCGAGCATCGTCAGCTGGGACATGAATTGCGTCTACAACCAGGCCTACGCGCTCGACGCCAACGGCTTGCCGACGCGCACGAACAATCAGCAGCACGATGTGCTCAACAAGGACTGGAAGGTCGAGGAGAAGGTCGGCACCGCCTACTTCAAGGCGGACATCGACACCGAAGTGGCGAGCTTGCCGCTGCGCGGCAACGTCGGCATCCAGTACGTGCACGCCGAACAGAACTCCACGGCCTATTCGCAATCGGGAGGAGTCGGCTATTTGTACACGTCGCCGACGACGAGCTACGGAAACTGGCTGCCGAACACGAACCTGATCCTGACCTTCCCCGCAGAAAACTACCTGCGTTTCGGTGCCGGTCGCGAGATCGCGCGTCCGCGTCTGGACTATATGAAGGCCAGCATCGATTACGGCATCAACACCACGCCGACGGGTAGCCTCGCCGTGCAGACCTGCACGAATACGGCAACCGGAGCAACGATCCGTTGCCGTATCGAAGGCAGCGGCGGCAACCCGGCTTTAAAGCCCTTCCAGGCCAATGCCTACGACTTGTCGTGGGAGAAATACTGGGAGACCAAGGCGTACGTTTCGGCGACCTACTTCTTCAAATCGATCACGACGTTCGTTTACAACAAGTCCAGTGCGCATGACTACAGCGGCGTCTCGAGCGCGGCGTTCGGTTCCCTCGTGCCGCAGAATTTGAACGGCATCGCCACCCAGTGGACGAACGGTTCGGGCGGCTACATGCGCGGCCTCGAACTGACCGCGTCGATGCCGCTCGATGTGCTCTGGGCCCCGCTGGAAGGTTTCGGCGTCCAGGCCAGCTATGCGGACACCCACAGCCGCGTCTGCGTGTCCGATCCCACCAACGGCGTCGCCTGCGGCCCGTTCCCCGGCCTGTCAAAGTACGTCATGCAAGCCACTGCGTACTACGAGAAGGGCGGCTTCTCGGCACGCATCGCTGCGATTCATCGTTCGGACTTCCTCGGCGAAGTGCAGGCGTTCGGCGCCGACCAGGAACTGCATATGGTGCGCGCGGAAACGGTCACCGATTTCCAACTCGGCTACACCATTCCGACCGGCAAATATGAGGGTCTCAACTTCCTGCTCCAAGTGCAGAACCTGTTCAACGAGCCTTATCGCGAGTTCTATCAGCTGAACAACCTCACCGATCACAGCCAACCGCGCGAATATCAGGTATTCGGCCGCCGCGTGCTGCTCGGCGTCAACTACAAGTTCTAAATGGCGTTCCCCTGACGCCCTCCAACCACCCCGTTCGGCCGGCGCCGGACGGGGTTTTTTTTTGCCCTCTGCCACGCGCATCGAAGCTTGTGCGCCAACGCGGCCTGAACGACACTCTGCGCCTGACGACGCGCCTCACCAGGGGACCCATGCACGCGACCATAAGCACGACCGAAATCTTCCTCATCGCGATGGGGATCATCCTCAGCGTGCCGTACCTGATCTGGCGTGTCGGGCGTACCGACTACTTCGCCCCGCTCGTGGTCGTGCAGATCATCGCCGGTATCCTGCTCGGACCCGGCATCCTCGGCAAGGTGTTTCCGGACTACTACGCGTTCGTGTTCAACCCGCAAGTCGTGCAGTCGCTCAACGGCATCGCCTGGTGGGCGGTGATGTTGTTCGTCTGCATCGCCGGCATCGAACTCAACTTGAAGCAGGTCTGGGAGCACCGTGTCGAGTCGGGGATCACCGCCGGGCTCGCGCTCGGCACGCCGCTCGCGTTCGGCAGCGCAGTGGCGATCGCCCTGCTTGCGTTCCCGGGCTGGATCGGCGCGAAGGCGCTCGACTGGCAGTTCGTGCTCGGCGTCGGCATGGCCTGTGCGGTGACGGCGTTGCCGATCCTGATCCTGCTGATGGAGAAGCTCGAAATCCTGCGCCAGCCGATCGGCCAGCGCATCCTGCGCTACGCGAGCCTCGACGACGTGGCAATCTGGGGCGTGCTCGCGGTGATCCTCATGGACTGGGCACGTGTCGGCAAGCAGGCAGGATTCCTCATCGTGTTCGCGCTCGTCACGCTTGCGTACCGGCGTCTGATGCGCTCGCTTGAGGAGCGCGACCGCTGGTACGTCGCGTTGGTCTGGCTTGTCGCCTGCGCCTGGGGCGCAGACTGGTCGGGCCTGCACTTCATGGTCGGCGCGTTCCTCGCCGGCGCGGTCATGGATGCCGACTGGTTCGATCAGGAGGCGATGGATTCATTCCGTCGCTATGTGCTGCTCGCGTTCATGCCCGTGTTTTTCCTTTCGACCGGCTTGCGTACGCAATGGGGCGTCGGCGGCGCCGCGGTCTTTCTCGCCGCGGGCATGTTGCTCGTCGCCTCGGTCGGCGGCAAGCTGCTCGGCATCCGCATCGCCGGAAAAATCCTCGGTTGGCCGCGCGCGGAAGCCTCGATCATCGGTTGGCTACTGCAGACCAAGGCGCTGATCATGATCATCTTCGTCAACATCCTGCTCGACAAGCAGCTGATCACGAACGAGACCTTCACCGCCCTGCTGCTGATGGCAATCGCGAGCACGATGTTGACCGTGCCGATCGTTGCCCCGCGGCTCGCGCGTGCGCGCGAGCTGGTCTTCAAGTCGGCCTGAGCGAAGCGCGCCGAGTCGGTGCCTCAAGCAATCGCCGTCGCATAGCGGAATGTCGCCATGGCGAGCACGGCGACGCCGAGCAGGCCCGCGGCGAGACGCGCGCCGAGCACCTGACGGCGGCGCAGCACGTCGATGCGGCGCTGCGTGTCCTGATCCGGTGGCGCACCGGGCACGAGCGTCTGCTGCAGGCGTCCGAGTTCGATCCCCGCCGGCCGACCGAGGAGAATGCCGACGCCGATCGACAGAATCGCCGCTAGCGCGCCAGTTTTGAGGACGAGGCCGCCTGTGGACACGTCCTGCTCGTGCAGCGCGGCGAACAGGTAGATGCCGGACAGCACGGTCAGCAGCGCGGCGATCATCGAAGACATGCCCGCGCGGCGCGCGACCAGTCCCATCCAGCGTCCGGCGCCTTCGGCACCGTGGCGCACGGCGATCGGCATGATCACCGAGGCGAGCATGAAAGTCGCTCCGGCCCAGGCCACGCCGGCGATGACATGAACGGCGCGAGCCAGCACAATGAGATCGATATGGAACATGACGTTCTTCCCGCTTGATAATTTCGATATACATACTGTACAACTAAATTATGAAAGTCAAGCGCCGCAAATCAGGCGAGCCGCCTGCAGCCGAGAAACCACGCCGCACGTACCGAAGCAAACTGCGTGCGGAAGCGACGGACGCGACGCGCATGCGCATCATCGAAGCCGCGCGGACCCTGTTCATCGGCGGCAAGGATCTTCCGGCGTTTTCGGTCGATGGCGTCGCGCGCCAAGCCGGTGTCACGCGCTTGACCGTGTACAACCAGTTCGTTTCTAAGCTCGGCCTGCTCGAAGCCGTGTTCGACGACATCGCCGAGCGCGGCGGCCTGATCGCGGACCTGCCATCGATATTCACCGAGCCCGATCCGCGCGCCGCCTTGCGCCGTTTCGTCAGCGTGTTCTGCGGCTTCTGGACGCGGCACAAATCGATGATGCCGGCGTTTCAGGCGGTGATAAAAATCGATGAGGACATCGCCGCAAGCCTGCAGCGCCGCACCGAACGCCGCCGCCATATCCTGAGCGCGCTCGTCAAACGGCTGGCGCCGGACGGCGGAAAAGACAACGCCGATCTCGTCGACATGCTGTATGTGCTGACGAGCTTCGACACGTTCGAGGCTCTGTCCGTGCGCAACCGCAGCGCGAAGAGCGTCGAGACGCTGATGCAGACGCTCGTCGAGCAGACCGTTCGCGCGCTGCTCGGCGCGCGCGGCTAGGTCGCCTTGCGGCGGCTGGTGAAGAAGCCATTGAGAGTCAGCCGGCCGCTGAGCGGATCGTCGCTCAACTTCTCCGGCGCGAAAATGTCGCCGGAATGCAGCATGCTGCCGTCGTAAAAGACGATGCGATTCCATTTCGCGGCAACGCGGCGGACCTGGGTAAACCAGTCGTTCGACGCGCAAAGGTAGCCTTGTGCGATGCCGTATTTCTGCGTGAACGCCGCTGCCTGCAGCGTGTTCGCATCGCGAAACAGCAACGCGGTTTCTTCCGCTGAACGCACAGGCTCGTAGAAACTCGTGCCGCCGAGGCTCTCGTCCTTGAACAAATACAACACCGAGGCCTGGATGCTGTGCCGGCGCGGATCGAGATGATGTCCGTCGGTGTGGCAGATCATCTGAAACGGCCGCAACGCCGACGGGGGCAGCGTCACCATCGACAAACGGCAGCGTACGTCTTGCGTGCGCCGCGCATCAAATTCGCGCCGCAGGTGTTCGGCGAAGAAACCATCGAGGCGCGCCGCGATCGGCGCAGGCATTTCCAGATAATTGCCCGGATACGCACTGAAATTGACCGGACTGAATACCGCGCGATTCGCCACCGCGAGCTGCACGAGCGCGTCCGGATCGACCAGGGCATCGTCGATCACATAACAGAATCGGTCATTGCGCAGGCGCACTCGTTCGATCCGCGGCCGCGGATTGAATACCGCGACCTTGTCCAGCGTCTGCATGCGGCGATACCCGTCGTTCGAAGCGAACTATCCGTTGCGATCGAACAACCATAACACCGCGCGCGCGAACTGCGCACGCCAGGCGGACTCGTGGTGCCTCGCTTCGGGGTCGACGACGACATCGAGCTTGTCCCGGGGATGCCCGCCCGCGCGCAGCAGGTCGACCATGCGCTGCATGTCGGGCAGCATCGAATCGCCTTCCTTGCCGCCGGCGTAGAAATACAGCTTGGCATCCTTGCGCGGCGGCTGCGCCTTGGCGAAGTCGAACACGGCCGGCACCGCAAGCCAATACGCCGGCGAGAAGATGCCGGCCTTGGAAAACACTTGCGGATACTGCTCGATCGCGTACTGCGAAATCAGCCCGCCCATCGACGAGCCCATCACGGCGGTATTCGCGCGATCGGGTTTGCTGCGGTAGTGCTTGTCGACATACGGCTTGACCGTGCCGACGAGGAAATCCATGTACTGTCTGCCTTCGCCCTTGCCGAACTTCTCGTTGTCCCAGGCGTTGAGCTCGTGGATGCGGTCGGCGCCGCCGTTGTCGACGCCGACGACGATCAGTTCGAGCCCTTTCGTCTTCGCCAGCTCGTTGAGCGTTTCGTCGACGCCCCACTCGCCCGAATACGAGGTCGCCGAATCGAACAAATTCTGTCCGTCGTGCATGTACAGCACCGGATAGCGCTTGTTCGATTTCTCGTAACCCAGCGGCAGATAGATGCGAATCGTGCGCTCGCGGCCGAGTTCCTGCATCGTCAGCTTCTGCGCGAGCACGTGCACGTTCGGCTGCACCGTGCCTTGCGCGAGCAGCACGCTGCCGTACATCGCAGGCACGCTGAGTTCGAGCGTGCCGTCGGCGGCCGCGCCGAGTTTCGCGCCGGTCAGCGCATCGGTGAACGTGGTCGCCGCGATCGGGCCGGGCAGATGAACCTTGACCGTGCGCGCCGCACCGTCGTTGTTTGTCGCAACGATCGCCCATTGACCGTCGTCGTGGCGGAACACGACGACGACGTGATCGTCGAGATAGCCTGGCGCTTCGAGCGAGCCGTGACGCAACACGGGATGGTCGTGGCGCAGTTTGGTCAGTTTCCTGTACTCGGCGAGCATCGCCTGGTCGGGCTTGCCGCCGAGATCGGGCCACGGATACGTGCCGCGGTCGAACGGATCGTCGCCGCCGGTCACGCCGACTTCGTCGCCGTAGTAGATCGCCGGCGCGCCGGGCATCGTCATCTGCAGGAACGCGGCGAGGCGCAGGCGCTGCTTGGCGAGTGCGACGGTCGCCGCATCGGCTCCCTCGTCCTTCCAGCCGAAGTCATACAACGCGCGCGCCGAGTCGTGCGAATCGATCAGGTTCATCAGCGCGGAGAACGCCTGCGGCGGATAGTTCTCGCGCATCAGTTCGATGTTGCGCCATACATCCTTCGCCTTCGCGCCGTTCGCATAGGTGACGACCGTGCTGCGGAAGATGTAGTTCATCGTCGAATCGAACTCGTCGCCGAGGAAGAACTTCGATGCGTCGAAGAACGTTTCCGCCATCGTCACCGCGTCTGGTTTGGCCGTCTTTACCGCCGTGCGCCACTCGCGCCAGAAGTCGTCGGGCACCCACGGCGCCACGTCCATGCGCCAGCCCGACAGGCCCTTGCCAAGCCAATGCTGCATCACGCCGTCGCTGCCGTAGAAATAATCGCGCAAGGAACGTTGCGACTTGTCGATCTCAGGCAGGTCGGGGATGCCGGCCCAGCCCTTGTACTGCAGGTCGGGATTCTTTTCGTTCGGATAGAACGTGAACCACGGGTAGTACTTCGATTGCGGCTGGATCTTGTCGCGATCGAAGGCGCCGACCTCGGCGAAATTGCCGTAGCGGTTGAAATAGATCGAGTCGCGGCCGACGTGGTTGAGCGAGGTGTCGAGGATGACTCGGATCCCGCGCTTCGCCGCCTCGCGGTTGAGCTTCTCGAATTCGGCCGTCGTGCCGAAATGCGGATCGATCTGGCGGTAGTCCGCGGTGTCGTACTTGTGATTGCTCGATGCGCGGAAGATCGGGTTGATGTAGAGCGTGTTCGCGCCGACCGATTTGATGTAGTCGAGCTTGTCGGTGATGCCTTTCAGGTCGCCGCCGAAGAAATCGTTGCTGTAGAGATCGTCGGAACCGTCGCCGGATTTCGGCATCCACGGCTTGTCGAGCCAGTTCTTGTGCAGTTCGACCGTACCTTCGTGGAACTTGTCGACGCCGGGCTTCGGATCGTTGGCCGGATCGCCATTGCGGAAGCGGTCGGGGAAGATGTAGTAGTACACCGCGTCGCGCGCCCAGTCGGGCACTTTGTAATCGGCGCGGTAGACAGTCTGGCGGAAGCGGCGGATGCGCGCGGCGTCCGCCGGCGGATTGACCACGGCGCCAAGCCCCTGCGAGCCGACCTCGCGCGTGAACGGAATCGGATCGGCATTGTTCGTGTATAGGTACTTGCGCCCGCCGGCCTCGAATTCGAAGTAGTAGGCGTAGACGCCGATCGCCTCGAATCTGTAGCTGCCCAGCCAACGTTCGTCCTGTCCCTGCACTTCGTGCTTCAGCGCAACGCGCACGAGGTCGCTGTATTCGAGTACTTCCTGCCAGCCCTCGAGGCGGCGCTTCTCGATTACGAGCGTCAAGTTCGTGACGCCCGCGCGCGTCGACACGCCGAACTGGATCTCTTCGCCTGCCTTGACCGCGCCGAACGGGAACTTGTACATCAGATCGCGCGAATCGAACTTCACACTGCGCGCGATCGCATCGTCGATCGGCTTCTCGTCGACATCGACGAAACTCTTCGGTCCGATCGTGACCGTCGGCTTGCCTGCCGCGCGGTCGCCGAAATCGAGCCTGATCGTCGCTGCACCGGCGAAGGCGTACTTCAGCTCACCCGCGGCGGCGCGCTCGCCTCCGCTCAGCGCGAACGGCTCGCCCGTGTGCAGCAGGGTTGGCGCCGAAGCCGGGCCGCCGAAAGCGACGCCGCCGCCGAGCGCGGCATCGACGATGCGGAATTTCTGCTCGCCGGCGAGATCGACGTTGAGGAAGTAGGCATTGCAGCGCCACTGGAACGCGTAGTCCTCGCGAGGTGTACCGTCGTTCATCGCGCCGCGCAGGAACAGCGTTTCCTTGTACGGTGCCGGCGGGCAGTTCGTTGCGGCCGGCTTGGCGTCAGGGCGCGGCGTTGCGCAACTGCTCAGAACGGCAGCGAGGCCCAGTGCCGCGGTCGCGGTGGCGGCGAAAAGAAACGTCTTGCGCATGGCTTCCCTCTCCCGTGAGAACGCCCAAGCGTAGTGATGCGCAAGCGCACAAGGAAGTCATTGCATACGAATTCATCGGCGCCGCAACAAGCTCAGCGCTGCGTCGACCCGCGCAGTACCAGCGAGACCGGAATCACCTGGTTCTCCGCCGGCTCGTCGCGGATCAGCTTGAGCAGCGTGTCGACGAGCACGACGCCGGCGCGCTTGGTGTCCTGTTGCGCGGTGGTCAGGCTCGGATCGACGAAGCCGGCCAGCGGAATATCGTCGAAACCGGCGACCAGCACGTCGTCCGGCACGCGCAGGCCGCGCTCGCGCAGCGCCTTGATTGCACCGATCGCGATCAGGTCGCTCGCGGCAAAGATCGCATCGAACTTCGCCTTGCGCTCGAACAGTGCCGTCGTTGCCTCGTAGCCCGACTGCTCGGACGAAAACGCGCTGGCCTGCAGTTTCGCGTCGACCTTGCCGCGATTTTCCTCGATCGCCGCGCAGTAGCCGCGGTAGCGTTCGAGAAACTCGGGCGAGGAATCCGTGGCGTCGCCGAGGAATGCGATGCGCTTGGCGCCACGCTCGATCAAGTGGCGCACGATGTCGCGGCCGCCCTGGAAATTGTCGCAGCCGACCGAGACCTCGGGCTGGTCGGGTGCGATCGCACCCCAGCGCACGAAATGCGTGCCGCGCTCGACCATGAATTTGAGCCGCTCGCGGTAGTCGAGATAGTCGCCGTAGCCGAGCAGGATGATGCCGTCGGCCTTTTTCGATTCCTCGTAGCTCGCCTGCCAGTCGTGGTTGTTCGGCTGCTGGAACGAGATCAGCAGATCGTAGCCGCGATGCGCGCAGGCGCGCGTGATCGAGGCCAGCATCGAAACGAAGAACGGGTTGATCAGCGAATCGTCGGGCGCTGGGTCTTCGAAGAACAGCAGCGCGAGCGTGCCGCTCTGCTGGCTGCGCAGGCTCGAGGCATGCTTGTCGACCTTGTAGTTGAGCTCGTTCGCGATCTTGAGGATGCGGCGTCGGGTCAGTTCGTTGACCATGCTGCTGCCGCGCAACGCGCGCGATACCGTCGGCTGCGAGACGCCCGCCAGATGCGCGATCACCAGTGAAGTCGCTTTTTGCTTGCTGCGAATGACGATGCCCTCCGTCCCGTGAGGATGGCAAGCCCGCCCGTCACGGGCAAGGGCGGGCGCACAACAGGCGGCGGTGCCCGATTGCGCCGAAGTGGTACCCGATCGCGCCTTCCCGGGTTGCCGCGCGCTGCTAGAATGTGCGGCCTTGCAGCTGCCCATGCGACGCGCCCGTGAGTGAAATCCTCCGTCCCGAACTTCCTCCCGCGCCGGACGCGGCGCACGCCCTGATGACCGCGGCGTACTGCCGCGACGAAACCGAGGCGATGAACGAACTGCTCGGCCAAGCCGCGCTGCCCGATGCCGAGCGCGACCTCGTCCTCGCTCGCGCCACCGAACTGGTCGCGCGCGTGCGCGCCAAGGCGCAGGACGCCTCGGCGGTCGAAGCGTTCATGCGTCAGTACGACTTGTCGAGCGAGGAAGGCGTGCTGCTGATGTGCGTGGCCGAGGCGCTGCTGCGCATTCCGGACAAGGACACGGCCGACAAGCTCATCTCGGACAAGCTCGGCGAAGCGAACTGGGAATCGCATCTCGGCAAGAGCGACTCGTTGTTCGTCAACGCCGGCACCTGGGGCCTGATGCTCACCGGCAAGTTCATCGAATTGGCCGACGAAACCCAGCGCAACTTCACCGGCGCGTTCAAGCGCCTCGTCGGCCGCGCCGGCGAGCCGGTGATCCGCCTCGCCGTGCGCCAGGCGATGCGCATCATGGGCCACCAGTTCGTCATGGGCCGCACGATCAAGGAAGGTCTCGATCGTGCCCAGGAAAAGGAAAACCGCGCCTACCGCTATTCCTACGACATGCTCGGCGAAGGTGCGCTGACCACGCCCGACGGCGAGCGCTACTACCAAGCCTATGTCGATGCGATCAAGGCCTTGGGTGCACGCGGCCCGTTCAAGGACATCCTCGACGCGCCGTCGATCTCGATCAAGCTTTCGGCGCTGCATCCGCGCTACGAAGTCGGCAAGCGCGCACGCGTGCATGCGGAACTCGCGCCGAAGCTGCTCGCGCTCGCGCAACTCGCGAAGACGCAGGGCATCTGCCTGACCGTCGATGCGGAAGAGGCCGACCGCCTTGAACTCTCGCTCGATCTGATCGCGGCCGTGCATGCAGACCCGTCGCTCGACGGCTACCAGGGCTTCGGCCTCGCCGTGCAGGCCTACCAGAAGCGCGCGCCATTCGTGATCGATTGGCTTGCCGAGCAAGCGAAAAAGACCGGCCGCCGCTTCTGCGTGCGTCTGGTCAAGGGTGCGTACTGGGATTCGGAAATCAAGCGCGCGCAGGAAGGCGGCCACGCCGGCTATCCGGTGTACACGCGCAAACCGAATACCGACGTGTCCTACCTCGCCTGCGCCAAGCGCCTGTTCGAGCACGGCCCGGCCGCGTTTTACCCGGCCTTCGCCACGCACAACGCGCACACGATCGCGGCTATCCACCACATCGCGAAGGGCCGTCCGTTCGAATTCCAACGCCTGCACGGCATGGGCGCCGACCTCTACAACGAGGTCATCGGCGAGAAGAATCTCAACGTGCCTTGCCGCGTCTACGCGCCGGTCGGTTCGCACGAGGACCTGCTGCCGTATCTCGTGCGCCGCCTGCTCGAAAACGGCGCGAACACTTCCTTTGTGAACCGCATCGTCGACGAGTCGACGCCGATCAAGGATCTGGTCGCCGACCCGGTCGAGGTCGTGCGCGGCTTCGCCAGCAAACCGCATCCCCGTATTCCGCAGCCGATTGGCCTGTTTGGAGACTCGAATTCTGCGCCCTCGCAGAATTCGCAATCGATTTCGAGGAAAAATTCCATGGGCGTGAACTTCGGCAACGACAATGAATTGAAGGCGCTGGCTGATGCGGTCGCCGCGGTGAAGGCAGACTGGACCGCAACGCCGCTCGTGCCCGGCGCGAAATCCTCCGAGCCACCGCAGGACGTGACCAATCCCGCCGACCGGCGCATGAAGGTCGGCACCAAGCAGCAGGCCGACGCTGCGACGATCGATCGATCGCTGACCAACGCAGTCGCCGCGCAGCCCGCATGGGACGCGCTGCCCGCCGCCTCGCGCGCGGCGATCCTCGAACACGCCGCCGATCTGCTCGAACAGCGTCGCGCGCAATTCGTCGCGCTGCTCGTGCGTGAAGCCGGCAAGACGCTGCCGGCGGCGATTTCGGAAGTGCGCGAAGCCGCCGACATGTGCCGCTACTACGCGGCGATCGCGCGCAAACTGTTCCAGCCCGAGAACCTGCCCGGCCCGACCGGCGAGTCGAACCAGCTCTCGCTGCACGGTCGCGGCGTGTTCGTCTGCATCAGCCCGTGGAATTTCCCACTCGCGATCTTCACCGGACAAGTCGCCGCCGCGCTCGCCGCGGGCAACGCGGTGATCGCCAAGCCGGCCGACCAGACCGTGCTGATCGGCCACGCCGCGGTCAAGCTGCTGCACGAAGCCGGCGTGCCCGAAGCCGTGCTCCAATTCCTGCCCGGCAAGGGTTCGATGATCGGCAACGCACTGCTGACCAAGCCCGACATTGCCGGCGTGTGCATGACCGGCTCGACCGAAACCGCGTGGACGATCAATCGCACGCTCGCCGCGCGCAACGCGCAGATCGCCGCGCTGATCGCTGAGACCGGTGGCCAGAATGCGCTGATCGCCGACTCCTCCGCGCTGCCCGAACAACTGGTGAAAGACGTCGTCGCCTCCGCGTTCGACTCGGCCGGCCAGCGCTGCTCGGCCGCGCGCGTGCTGTTCGTGCAGGACGACATCGCCGACAAGGTCATCCACATGCTTGCCGGCGCGATGGACGAATTGAAGGTCGGCGATCCCGGCCTGCTCTCGACCGACGTCGGCCCGGTGATCGACGAGCCCTCGCGCAAGAATCTCGCCGACCATGCCGCACGCATGGACGCCGAAGCCAAACTCATCAAGCAAGTGAAGCTCGGCGACGAGACCGCGAGCGGCACCTTCCTCGCGCCGCGCGCGTACGAGTTGAAGTCGCTGTCGCAACTGACCAAGGAAGTGTTCGGCCCGATCCTGCACGTGATCCGCTGGAAGTCCGACGAGTTGGATAAAGTCATCGACGCGATCAACGCGACCGGCTTCGGCCTCACCCTCGGCATCCATAGCCGCATCGACTCGACGATCGCGCACATCGCCCAGCGCGCCAAAGTCGGCAACTGCTACGTCAACCGCAACCAGATCGGCGCGGTCGTCGGCGTGCAGCCGTTCGGCGGCGAAGGCCTGTCGGGCACCGGGCCGAAGGCCGGCGGCCCACACTACCTCACGCGCTTCGTCACCGAGCGCACGCTGACGATCAATACGACGGCAGCGGGAGGCAATGCGTCGTTGCTCACCCTTGGCGAGTGAGTTCTTCAATTTCGGTGATTGCTATGCCGAACGATTACTGGCTCTTGGTGCACTGTTGTCTACGACATCCATTACATGGGCGCGCGGGCAACACGGTGGTCTTCCTTTCGGCAGCGTGTTCGAGGCCATTCTCGGTCTGGCAATGGCGGTAGGTCTGGTCTGGCTCTGTATCGATTGGCTGCGCAGCAAGAAATGAAGTATGTGAAACGGGATCGGTCGAGAACGGTCAAAACAGGGCCAGAGTCAACTCTCCCACAGGCTCGGCGATTTCGAAAGCCCGTAGCCCGTAGCCCGTAGGTTGGGGTGAGCGCAGCGAACCCCAACATCACTCCAGCATCACCGCCCAATCACCCGGCAAATCGCCCAAGCGCACGTACCGATGAATCGAGGAATACCGCCAATCCGCGGCGCGCAACGCATGTCCATGCTTCACAGGATTGAAGTGCACGTAATCGACATGCCGCTGCAGATCGATTCCGTCGCGAATCTGATGCTCCCAGAATCGCCGCTGCCACAGGCCACGTTCTCCCTTCGCGCGCCGACTCGGGCTGATGACCTCGCTGCGTTCGATGCGCCGCGAAAAGCCTGCCTTGATCAACGCCCAGCGTGTTGAGTAGTCCGCGTCGTCTTGCGGTAGCGTCCAGATCGCGTGGAGGTGCTCCGGCAAGACGATCCACGCGACGATTTCGAATGGATGCCGCTGCTTAACCAGGCGCACGCTGGCGCGTAAGTCGTCGATGCGATCGACCAGCAAACGGCTGGATCGATCGGCGAGATTCACGGTGAAAAAATACGTTCCGCCGTATACGTTCGCTCGTCGGTAGCGCATTGGAGGATGGTGAGGCAGTCTGTTGGGGTTCGCAAGCTCACCCCAACCTACGGCGCTCGGCGAATAATGCGGTCATAGCGCAAGCGTTATTCCGCCAGCGCCACGCCCGACCCACCCATCTCGGCCGGCACGTCTTTCATCTTCGGCAAGCCGTCGTGCATGCGCAGCTTCGTCTCCTGGTAGTGCACGTGCACGCCGGGTTGGAATGACAGATCGGGAATGACTGCGGCATAGACGTCGACGAGGTTCCACGCCGGATGGAAGGTGAACAGGTGGCCGCCGCAGGTTTTGCACCATTGGCGCTCGCTCGCCGGAGTCTTCGCGTAGCTGCCGATGTTGTCGGCGCCCGCAGTGATCTTCAGCGCGTCCGGCGGCCATAGCGTGAAAGCGTTGATCGGCCCGGCCGACCAGGCGCGGCAGGAATCGCAATGGCAGTAGCCCATGGCCACGGGCTCGCCGGTAACAGTGAATTTCACCGCGCCGCAGAAGCAGCGGCCTTGATGATTCGCGCTCATGTTCTATCCTCTTTTGCGACGGCGGCGCGCTGCGTGCTACTTCGATTCAAGCGTCACCGGGATCTCGGTGACCGAGTCGACCGGAATCTTGTTGGCCACGGCTGCGTCGCGTACCGCCTGCTCGCTCGGGCCCTCGTAGACACAGAACGTCTTGGTTTTGTCGGCGTTTGCATACGAAGTGACCCAGGTCACGCCAAACTTGGCGTTGGTCGCGTTGACGCTCTGCTTGGCCTGGGCATCGAGACCGTCGAGTGCGCCCTTCGGAAAAGTGCGCTCGATCATGTAGCGGTGCGTGGCGGATGACGGGGCGGTATCGGCGGCGCAGGCGGCGCCTGTCAACATCAGACTCACGGCGATGGCGAGAATTTTCATGGCAGGTTCCTCTGGTTGAACGCGCTTAGGGTTTCGGCGGCAAGCACCGATGCAGGCGATCGCAGGCTGTTGAATTGCCCCCTTCGCCCGACGCCACTAGTATCCGCTTCGGGCCGGCGCGGAACTTCGCCAACACTCTCCAGTTCTTGATCGAAACTCTTTGATCGAAACTCCATGGACGCGCTTTCCGACGTACTCAAATCCGTGCACATGGACGGCGCCGTGTTCCTCAACGCGGAATTCACCGCGCCGTGGTGCGTGCGCGGCGAGTCGGGCTGGGCGATCTATCGCGACCGGGTCGCGCCGGCCGAGCACATGGTGTTCTTCCACTTCATCATGCAGGGGTGCTGCAAGCTGCGCCTGCGCGACACTGGCGAGATGGTGGAAGCGGGCGCCGGCGATCTCGTGCTGTTTCCGCAGGACGATCGCCACCTGATGGGCAGCGACTTGCACATCGCCGCACTCGGCGACGAAGGCACCGGCGCTGCCGAGGTGACCGACGATCCGCAATTCATTCAGATCCGCTATGGCGGCGGCGGTGATGCGACGCGCTTCGTCTGCGGCTACCTGCTCTGCAGCCGCAGCATGTGCCGGCCGCTGTTCGAGGCGCTGCCGCGCATGCTGCGCATTCCGATCGGCGACGGCCACGCCGCGGCGCTGCTGCGCGAACTGCTGCAGGCCGGTGTGCGCGAGTCCTTGCATGCGAGCCCTGGCACCGCATCGACCCTGGCCAAGCTCGCCGAACTCATGCTCGTGGAGGCGATGCGCCGCTACGTCGAAAGCCTGCCGCCCGAGGGCCGCGGCTGGCTTGCCGGGCTACGCGACGCGCACGTCGGCCGCGCGCTCGCGCTGATGCACGCCGACCCGGCCAAGCCGTGGACCGTGGAAGAACTCGCGCGCGCCTCGGCGCTGTCGCGTTCGGCCCTGGCCGAGCGCTTCGCCGCGCTGGTCGGCGAGCCGCCGATGCAATATCTCATGCGCTGGCGATTGGCGCTGGCCGCGCAACGGCTGCGTTCGGGCAACGAGGCGATCACACGCATCGCCGAACACAGCGGCTACGAATCCGAAGCGGCGTTCAACCGCGCGTTCAAGCGCGAATTCGGCGTGCCGCCGGCCGTATGGCGCAGGTCGGGAATGGGATCTGAGTCGCTTGCGAAAGCCGAAGGCTGACAGCAGAGCGTTCCATCGTTTGCCCGACGGAACGCCCCAACCACAACTCTTCGTCAGCCGCCCTTCGACTGCATCGACGTCTTCTGTACCTTCCACTTGCCGCCTTCCTTGACCATCTGCGCCGTACCGGTCGACTTGCCACCGCCCTGCTCGACGCCTTCGAGGGTCAGCTCGGCATGGTCGCCGAAGTCTTGGCCACCGGTAACCGTGAGGCTCTTCGGCGCAAATGCCTTCATCATTTCGAGCATCGCCGGAAATTGCGCATCCTTGCGTTGCGCTTGCATCTGGTCGGCCTGTTGTTTCGACACGGTCGCGAGCATCGCGTCGACATCGCCCTTCTGCATCGCCGCGAGATTGGCCTGCAGCACCTTGCCGGCCTCGCCGCCGCCGGCGGGTATCGGCTTGCCGCCCTGCGCGGCCGCAGCGGCGGGTGCCGCTGACGATGTCGCCGCCGTGCCCGGTTTGGCGTAGGCGAGATCGAAACCGAAATCGCAGGACAGATCGTCGCTGGCCTTGCCCTTGAGGGTATAGTGGCCGGCCACGCCCTTGGCGTCGTTGCGCGAAAGCTTGAGATCGCCGAACGCGGTGCCCGATTGCGAGATATTGGCGCCGGGCGGCAGGTAAGCGTAGATCGCGGTCACCCCGCCCTCGCCGAGCGTAATGCGCACCTGGCCGCCGTCGTCGGCTTTCCAGACCTGCTCGCGTACCGCGTCTTCCGGATCCTTCGCTGCGGCGATCTTGCCGGGGTCGAGCTTGAGCGAGGCGAGCGCGACCGTGGTTTCCTTCTTGTTCGGCTCGAAGTGATCGGGGCGCTGATAGACCACCCCGTCGACGAGGGTCAGTTTCTTGTCCTTGTAGGTGCAGGTGCCGGTGCCGGCGGCAAAGGTGGTGATCGGCAACAGCAGGCAGGTCAGGGCAATAGCGGAGAGCGTGAACCTGGACATGGCGGAATCCTCTGGATGATGGATCAGACCGAAACAGGAACGCCCGGCGATGCTACTCCCGGATGCCCGCCTGCGGGCGAGCACCCACCCGGGCTCGCCCTTTCATACGGGAAATCCCGCTCCGCCGGCTCACGCACGAAACTTTTATGGGTTCCCAAGGTAAAGTAGCTGTATGTATCTGGAGTTCTACGGCCTCAAAGAGGCCCCGTTTTCGATCACCCCTGATCCGCGCTACGTCTTTCTGTCGGAGCGCCACCGGGATGCGCTCGCGCACCTGTTGTACGGCATCGGCAAGGGCGGCAGCGGCGGCTTCGTGCAGCTCACCGGCGAGGTCGGTACGGGCAAGACGACGCTGTGCCGGCTATTGCTCGAACAGCTGCCGGAGAACACGCGTGTCGCGCTCGTGCTCAATCCGAAGCTGTCGCCGCTCGAACTGCTCGAATCGATCTGCGACGAACTCAAGATCGACACCACCGATCGCAAGGGCAGCCTCAAGGCGCTCGTCGATGCGCTCAACGCCTACCTGCTCGACGCCTACGCGCAGGGCCTGCGCGTGGTGCTGATCGTCGACGAGGCGCAGAACCTGTCGACCGAATCGCTCGAGCAGGTGCGCCTGCTGACCAACCTCGAAACGCCGACGCAGAAGCTGCTGCAGATCATCCTGCTCGGCCAGCCCGAACTGCGCGACAAGCTCAACGACCCGGAGCTGCGCCAGCTCGCCCAGCGCATCACCGCGCGCTATCACCTGACGCCGCTCGACCGCGACGAGACCGAAGCCTACGTGCGCCATCGCCTCGCGATCGCCGGCGCGCTGCGCTCGCCGTTCTCGCGCCTCGGCCTGCGCGCGCTGTACAAGCGTTCCGGCGGCGTGCCGCGCCTGATCAACGTCATCGGCGACCGCGCGCTGATGGCCGGCTACGCGCGCGAACAGAACTCGATCGGCGAGCGCCTGGTCGATCGCGCGGCCGACGAAACCTTGCCTGGCACGACGCGCTATCGCCTGCGCCACTACGGTCCGTGGGCCGCCGCGGCCTGCGCCGTGATCGCGCTCGGCGCAGCCGCGTATTTCTACCAGCTGCAACAGCCGGCACCGGTGCCGACCGCCGTTGCCACTCCGCCGCCCGCCGCAGCGGCTGCCGCGAGCGCAACCGCGACGACGACGGCGGCCGCGGCCGAACCGGCGAAGCCGCAGGAAAATCCGGCCGAGAAGAAACTCGCCAAACTCGCCGAGAATGCCTCCGACTCCGAGCTGACCGCGTGGACTCAACTGCTCGCGCGCTGGCAGGCGACGTCGGCCGAGACCTCGGTGCGCGACGCGGCCCGTTGCCGTGCCGTGGTCTTTCCCGGCATGAACTGCCTGCGCGGACATGGCGCGATCACGCAGCTCGCCCGCTTCGACCGGCCGCTGATCCTGCCGGTCAAGTGGCAGAACGCGAGTGCATATGCACTGCTGCAGGGCGTGGCCGGAGACCAGGTGCAGCTCAATCTCGGCGGCGAGAGTTTCCGCGTCGGCAAGGACGATCTCGCCAGCGTGTGGGATGGCGAATTCATCGCGTTGTGGCGTCTGCCGGCAGATGTACCCGCGCGGTTGCACAACGGCGACGCCGGCCCGGGCGTGGCCTGGATCAAGGCCCAGCTCGCGCATATGGATGGCGGTGCCGCCGACGCCGGCCCGGCGTTCTTCGACGACGCCCTCGCCGAACGCGTGCGCAAGCTGCAGATCGCCTACGGCATCAAGCCCGACGGCATCGTCGGCCCGGAGACGCTGTTCGCGTTGTCTGCGCTCGATCCGGCCGGCCCGCACCTGACTCGCAGCGTGCAGTGAACGCGCGCCGCATTTGTACAGAAAGATAAAAATATACCCGTTGACAAGTCCATGTCGCTGATCCTCGAAGCCCTGAAGAAGTCCGAACAGCAGCGCCGGCTCGGCGAGATGCCGAACCTCGGCACGCCGGTCACGGCGACACGGCGGCGGCGCAGCCCGCTGCCGTGGCTGGCCGTGGTGGTCGTGCTCGCGCTCGGCGCCGCCGGCGGCTGGCGCTACCTGCGCCAGCACGCGGCGCAAGCACCGGCCACAGCGCCGGGCGAATCGGCTTCGGTCAAAGCGACGACGAAAGCGGCGACCGAGCCCGGCATCACGAACACGCCGCGGCCGCTGCCACCGAAACCGGTCTCCTCGCCGACACAAACCACGCAGGCGACAATCCCTGCACCGCCGCCAAGAAAGGAATCGACAACCCCCGTACCCGCGCCAGCACCCGCCCGCGCACCGGCTCCTTCGCCCGCGCCGGTGGCCGCGCCCGTGCCCGCGCCGCCTGCCCCCGTTGCCGCGCCAGCGCCGGCAGCACAGACCCCGGCTCCGGCGGTCCCCGCGCCACCTGCGCCTGCCGCAAACGATGTGCCCACGATCGATGAAATGCCCCCCGACGTGCGCAACGCCTTGCCCGCACTGCCGATCACGATGCAGGTCTACTCGCCCGATCCGAAGCGCCGCTTCGCCATCATCGAGGGAACGCGCGTGACCGAGGGCGAGAACGTGCGCGGCGTGACGCTGGTGGAGATTCGCCCGAGCGGGCTCGTGCTCGAATTCCACGGCCGGCGCATGCTGATGCCGCGGCCCGGTTCCTGAGCTCCGTGTTCGTCACCGTCGACCGAAAGCGGCCATCGCCCCTGCCTTGGGCCACGCTCGCGATTCTCGCGGCCTGCATCGCGCTGTTTCTCTGGCTCGTGCTCGCAGCGGACGCGACGCGCTGGCAGTTCCTGCGCCAGTGGGGCACCGTGCCGACACGCTTGTTCGACGCCAACGCACCGGCGTTGCAGCAGCTCGTGGAACTGCGCTGGCTGCGTCTGTTCACCGCGCTGTTCATCCATGCCGGCTGGCTGCATCTGGTCGGCAACCTGCTGTTCCTCTTGATCTTCGGCGTACCCGCGGAGCGTGCGCTCGGGCCGTGGCGCTTCCTGCTCCTGTTCCTGCTCGGCGGCGCCTTCGCCAACCTGCTCGCGGCACTGATTCTTTCGAGCACGAGCACGCCGATCGTCGGCTCGAGCGGCGCGGTGTCGGCGATCATCGGCGCCTACCTCGGCCTGTTTCCGCGTGCGCGTCTCGGACTCGTGCTGCCGCTGGGCATGTTCCTCGAATTCGTGCGCATCCCGGCGCCGCTGCTGATCGGCTTCTGGGCGTTGCTGCAGGTCGCCTTCACGTTTGTCGGCCCGGCGTTCGGCCCGGTCGCATGGTGGACGCATATCGCCGGCTTCGCCGCGGGCCTGCTGTTCGCACTCGTGTCCAAGCCGGCGATCGCGCGCCGCCTGCGTTCGTAGTCACGGGCACGCGCCGCAGCGCCGGCGAGTCGAAATCAGGTGCGCAGCGTGAACGGCGTGAATTGCGTGTCGCGATCGTAGTAGTCCTCGTGCTCCGCGCGCTTGAGCGCGGCCACGACGCGGTAGGTCAGCGGCGTCGCGAGTATTTCCCAGACCACCTTCATCACGTAGTTCGACACCATCACCGTGATCACGAGCTGGGTTTCCCAGACGCCGAGGAACGCGGCCGGATAGAACACAAGACAGTCGACGCCCTCGCCCATGATCGTCGAGCCGATGATACGCGACCAGAGCGCGTTGCCGTTCGTCCACAATTTCATTTTTGCCAAAGTATACGAATTGACGAACTCGCCGAGGAAGAACGCGGTGATCGAGGCGAACACGATGCGCGGGGTCTGGCCGAAGATCGATTCGTAGGCCTCCTGGCCGTGCCAGCCCGCGGCCGGCGGCAGCTTGACGACAACGGTGGCCATGATCGAGGCGAACACGAGTGCAGTGAGTCCGGACCAGATCACGCGGCGCGCGCGCGCGTAGCCGTAGACTTCGGTAAGGATGTCGCCGAACACGTAGGAGATCGGGAAGAACAGCACGCCGGCGCCGAAAGTGAACTCGCCGATGACCGGCAGATGCACGCTGGCGACCTTGGCCGGGCCGATCAGGTTCGAGCAGAGCAGGACGCAGACGAAGGCGCCAAGGATGAAGTCGTAATAGCGGTAGGTGCGCGGCGCAGGAGCGGGTGCGGACATGGCGGGCGGGTCGGATCGGCGATGCCCGCTAGCATGCCGGCTCGGGAAGTTTTCCGCCAGCCGTAAGGTTTTGCGACGCAACCTTGTCTATTGAGCACCGGTGCGCGCTGCGGCTGCGGCGCCCGCCAAGACGGAGATTCCCGCGTGAAACGTGTACTGCTTTGCCTATTCCTCGCCGGCCTGTCCGCCGCTGCATTCGCACAGAGCGATGCGATCGCGTGGCAGGGCAAGACGGCGAATGGCGATACGATCCATTTCGATCCGCAGCGGCTGAAGCGCCCGGCGATCCTGCTGTTCTGGGCGACCTGGTGTCCGTACTGCGAGGCCTTGATGCCTTATGTGCAGCACGTCCAGGATGCGGCGGGCAAGGACCGGCTCGACGTGTACGCGATCGACATCAAGGAAGACGGCGATCCGGTCAAGACCCTGCGCGAGCGCAAGCTCGGCTTCACCCTCATCCTCGACGGCGATGCGATCGCCGACCTGTACGCAGTGAAGGGCACGCCGGGACTGTTCCTCGTCGACGCGAGCGGAAAAGTCATCTATCACCGCAGCGGCGGCGACGCGCCGGAAAAAGTCGAGGCGGCGCTGCGCGAAAAACTGCGCTTGCCGGCATCCGCGCACTGAAGCGGCGACGAATGCGGCAGTCGCGCCGCAGCTAGTGCGCCACGAACAACGGCACGTCGCTGTACTGGAACAGGTGCCGCGTCGCACCGCCGAGCACGAGTTCGGCAATACGCGAGTGGCCCCAGGCGCCCATCACGATCAGGTCCGACTGCGCCGCGTGTGCCGCATCGAGGATGCCCGCGCCGTAGCCGCTGGTCACGGTGAACGGGCGGAACTCCGCGGTGACGCCGTGGCGCGCGAGGTACGCCGCGAGGTCGAGCGCAGGCAGATGACGCGCACCGACCAGGCTCGCCTGCTCGGCGCCGTCGAGCACGACCACCTGCTTCGCCAGGCGCAGCAGCGGCAGCGCGCCATGGATCGCGCGCGCGGCTTCGCGGCTGTGGTTCCAGGCGACGAGCATGCGCTCGCCGACGCTGGCCGGCTTCGCCGTTTCCGGCACGACGACGACCGGAACGCCGGCGCCGAACACGGCGCGCGAGACGAGACCCCAGCCGATCGGCGCGTCGGCATTCAATTGCGGCCGTTCGGCGACGACCAGATCGCACCAGCGCGCGGCATGGCAGATCGCCTCGACCGGCTCGCCCTGCGCGACCAGCCAGTCGCCTGCGACGCCGGCCGCGCCGAGTCGTTGCGCCCAGCTTTCGCGCTGCGCAAGCGCGGTGTGGTAGAGATCGTCGGCCTCCTGCACCTGGAACACGACTGTTTCCAGCGTGGAATAGGCGACTGTGCCGAGCGCGGCGACGTGGAGGCCGCTGACGTATGCATCGAGCCGGCGTGCGAGCGCCAGCGCCACGGTGGCGGCGAGCGAATCGCCTTCGTAACTACGCACGTGAACGAGAATGTCGAAGCGAGCCATATGCACCCTCCGTTTCTGTCCGATGACGTTAGCTTACGCCTATCGAATGGGGCGGTCTCGCCGCGCCTCGAGTTCAACGGACGGGATCATCCGGCGATTTCACGGCCAATTCCGCATTTACGTTTTCGTTCAGTTTGACGGGGTATGATCGGGGCTCCCTAAGCAGAAGGAGTTGGCCATGCGTACACGCAATTTCATCGGACTTGCCCTGATTGCCGTCGCATCAACGGGAATGTACGCCGCGCGTGCCGAAGCTGCAGGCAAGATCGATTGCGAAATGCGCTTCAACCTGTCCGGCTGGGCGGCGATCTACAAGCACGCTGAAGGCAGCGGCACGATCACCTGCAACGACGGCCGCAGCTTCAACGTGCACATCACCGCGGTTGGCGGCGGCCTCACCGCCGGCAAGTACAAGGTCGAAAACGGCAAGGGCAAGTTCGCCGAGGTGTCGAGCGTCGACCAGCTGTTCGGCAGCTACGCCCAGGGCGAAGCAAACGCCGGAGTGGTCAAGTCCGGCACTGCGCAAATACTGACCAAGGGCACCTCGTCGCTGGCCCTGTCCGGCGCCGGTGAGGGCGTGGACATCGGTATTTCGTTCGGCAAGTTCACGATCACGCGCGCGAAGTGACTCGCGAGTCATCCTCGCGAAAGCGGGGATCCAGCGGCTTAGTCAACACAATTTTCTTCGCCATGCCGCCGCGCTATGCTGGTCGGCATGGCGAAGATACTCACGATCGAAGACGATGCGCTGACCGCGCGCGAGATCGTCACCGAGCTTGCTAACAACGGCAACGAAGTCGAAAGCGTCGGCAACGGCCGCGAGGGTCTCGAGCGCGCGTTGACCGGCGCCTATGACGCGATCACTCTCGATCGCATGCTGCCCGAGGTCGACGGCCTCACCTTGGTCACCGAACTGCGCCGCGCCGGCATCGACACGCCGGTGCTGATGATCAGCGCGCTGTCCGACGTCGACGCACGCGTGCGCGGCTTGCGCGCTGGCGGCGACGATTATCTGACCAAACCATTCGCGCCCGACGAAATGGCCGCGCGCGTCGAAGTGCTGCTGCGCCGACGACGCGCGGCGGCGCCGGAAACCCACCTCGCCGTCGACGACCTCGATCTCGATCTGATGACACGCAGCGCGAAGCGCCGCGGTGCGGAACTCGAACTGCTGCCGATCGAATTCCGCTTGCTCGAGTTCCTCATGCGCAATTCCGGGCAGGTTCTCACCCGCTCGATGATCTTCGAGAGCGTCTGGGGCTACACGTTCGATCCCGGCACGAACGTGATCGACGTGCACATTGCACGCCTGCGCCGCAAGGTCGATCCCGATGGTTTGCCGCCGCTGATCCATACCGTGCGCGGCCGCGGCTACTGCATCGGCGGCACGATTTGACCGCGCCCATGACCCGACTTGACACCCCGTCGATTGCTCCGCTCAGCGAACGCTGGCGTTCGGGCACGGCGCGTCTGATCCTGATTTACGGCGGCTTCTTCCTCGCCTGGAGCGTGCTCCTGGTCGCGCTGATCAACTGGCAGATCAGCAGTTATCTTGAGCACATTGTCGACGACATCCTCGAACAACGCGTGGCCTACCTTTCCGGCGTGGAGCGCGAGCAGCTGCCCGCAGCGCTGGCGATGACCGCGGCGACCGACCGGCGCGGGGTGATGAGTTTCGGCGTATTCGATGCGGCCGGCCGCTACGTCGCCGGCAACATCGATCGACTCCCGCCGGAGCTGCCCGTGGACGGTGCGCTGCATCGGCTCGCCAATGGCATCGTGCGCATCGACGGTGTGCACACCGGAGCCAGCCGCGGCGTCGCAGTGCGCATCGCCGACGGATCGAGCATCGTGCTCACGCGCACGACCGACGCAGCCGACCGGGTCGGCGCGATCATCCGCAACGGTTTCATCTGGGCACTGTCCTTGACCCTGATTCCGGGCCTGCTCGGCGGCTTCCTGCTTGCGCGCGGCTCGCTCAAGCGCGTGCGCGACATCGAGACCGCGGTCGCGCCGATCATGCGCGGCGACCTCGGCGTGCGCCTGCCGATCTCTGAGCGGCGCGACGAGGTCGACATGCTCGCGAACATCGTCAACCGCATGCTCGATCGCCTCGAAACCCTGCTCGGCGAGGTCAAGGGCGTGTCCGACAGCATCGCCCACGACCTGCGCACTCCGCTGACGCGCCTGCGCGCGCAGCTCTACCGTCTGCAGCGCGAGATTCCGCCCGACGACGCGCACGCGGCGACGATCGAGCGCTGCATCACCGACACCGACAACCTGCTCAATCGTTTTCGCGCGCTGCTGCGCATCTCCGAACTCGAGGACCTGCAACGCCGTGCCGGCTTCGGCGAGGTCGACTTGCGCGAGAAGCTCGCGCGCGTGCACGAGCTCTATTCGCCGCTGGCCGAGGACAAACGCATCGCCTTTGCACTCGAACTCCCGGCAATCCTGGCCGGCGTGCGCGCCGACGGCGGCCTGCTGTTCGAGGCGATTTCCAACCTCGTCGACAACGCGCTCAAGTTCACCCCCGACGGCGGCCGCGTCGTGCTGCGCGCAGTCGATGAAAAGATCGGGCCGCGCATCGACGTGATCGACAGCGGTCCCGGCGTTCCCGCGGCCGAGCGCGATGCCGTGCTGCATCGTTTCTACCGGACCAAGACCTGTCGCAAGGAACACGAATGCGAAGCGCCCGGCTTCGGCCTCGGCCTGTCGATCGTCTCGGCCATCGTCAAGCTGCACGACTACCGCTTCGAGATCGCCGACGCCGAGGGTGGAACCGGTACACGCATGACGATCTATTGCTCGTCTAACGCGGGCTGAGGGCGACGTCCGCGGCAGATGAAGAAAATTTCATCGATGTCGCCACGAGTAAAAGCCGTTACCGGCACTACATTTTCGCGCATTGCGCAGGCCAGGGCCGTCGCTGCTTAAACAATTCTTCATATCCGCGACGATGAAAATTTGTGGCGTGGCAGCATAATTGCCTCGGCAAGTTTTTCGTCTCGCGGAATTTTCATGCAAGGTCTCGTTCGCATCGCGCTCGCGCGCCCGTACACGTTCGTCGTATTGGCGCTGCTGATCCTCATCATCGGCCCGCTCGCGGCGATGCGCACGCCGACCGATATTTTTCCGAACATCGACATCCCGGTGATCGGCGTGGCCTGGCAGTACACCGGCCTGCCGCCGGACCAGATGGCCGGACGCATGACGACGCCGTTCGAGCGTGCGCTGACGACGACGGTGAACGACATCGAGCATATCGAAGCCAATTCGTTCACCGGATTCGGCATCGTCAAGATCTACTTTCATCCCAATGTCAATATCGCCACGGCGAACGCACAGGTCACCGCGATCGCGCAGACGATGATCAAGAACATGCCACAGGGCGCGCAACCGCCGCTGATCGTGAACTACAGCGCCGCCACGGTGCCGATCATGCAACTCGCCCTGTCCGGCAAAGGGCTTACGGAGCAGAACCTCGCCGATATGGCGATGAACTCTCTGCGCACGCGCCTGGTCACCGTGCCGGGTTCGGCGATTCCGTACCCGTTCGGCGGCAAGGCGCGCCAAGTGCAGATCGATCTCGATGCCGCCGCGCTGCAGGCACGCGGCTTGACCGGCCAGGACGTCGCCAATGCCCTCGCCGCGCAGAACGTATTGACGCCGGTCGGCACGCAGAAGATCGGCAACTTCGAATATGCGGTCAATCTCAACAACGCGCCGTCCGACTTGAAGGACCTGGCCGACCTGCCGATCAAGGAGGTCAACGGCGCAATGGTCTACGTGCGCGATGTGGCGAACGTGCGCGACGGCAACGCCGTGCAGACCAACATCGTCCACGTCGATGGCGGCCGGTCGGTATTGATGAGCGTGCTCAAGAGCGGCGCGACGTCGACGCTGGCGATCGTCGATGGCATCAAGTCGATGCTCGAGGAGATCAAGCCCTCGCTGCCTGACGCGCTCGTCGTCAAGGCGATCGGCGATCAGTCGATCTTCGTGCGCAACGCGATCGGCGGCGTGATCAAGGAAGGCGTGATCGCGGCCGCGTTGACCAGCCTGATGATTCTGCTGTTCCTCGGTAGCTGGCGTTCGACCGTGATCGTCGCGATTTCGATTCCGCTGTCGGTCACCGGCGCGGTGATGATTCTTTCCGCGCTCGGCGAGACGCTCAACATCATGACGCTCGGCGGCCTCGCCCTCGCCGTCGGCATCCTCGTCGACGAGGCGACGGTGACGATCGAAAACATCAACTGGCACCTCGAACACGGCAAGGACGTGCGCACGGCGATTCTCGACGGTGCGCAGCAGATCGTCGTGCCGGCCTTCGTCTCGATGCTGTGCATTTGCATCGTCTTCATCCCGATGTTCTTCCTGCAAGGCATCGCACGCTACCTGTTCGTGCCGATGGCCGAGGCGGTCATGGCCGCGATGGTCTGCTCGTTCCTGCTCTCGCGCACCCTCGTGCCGACCATGGCGAACTATCTCCTGCGCGCGCACGCCGCGCACACCGACGAACACGGCACCTCCCCGCCGCTGCCGCCGTCGCGCAATCCGCTGGTACGTTTCCAGCGCGGCTTCGAGGCACGATTCGAGCGCATGCGCGCCGGCTATCACGATCTTCTCGGGCTCGCCCTCGCGCAGCGCAAGCTCTTCGTCAGCGGCTTCCTCGCTGCGATCGTGGTCTCGTTCCTGCTCGTGCCGTTTCTCGGCCGCAACTTCTTTCCGTTCGTCGACGCCGGTCAGATTCTCATCCACGTCCGCGCACCAGTGGGTACGCGCGTGGAGGAAACCGCTGCGCGTTTCGCCGACGCCGAACGCGCGATCCGCGAGATCATTCCGGCCAACGAAGTCGAGACGATCGCCGACAACCTCGGCGCGCCGTTCCTGTCCGCCATCAACACGATCTACAACAACACCGGCACGATCGGCGAACAGGACGGCGACATCCAGGTCTCGCTCGCCGAAGGCCATGCGCCGACCGCCGGCTACATGCGTCGCCTGCGCGAGGAACTGCCGCGGCGTTTCCCCGGCATGACTTTTTCGTTCCTGCCCGCCGACATCGTCAGCCAGATCCTCAACTTCGGCGCGCCCGCGCCGATCGACCTGCAGGTTCGCGGCAACAATCTCGCCGAGAATTTCACTTACGCGAACAAGCTGCTCGCGCAGATCAAACGCATCCCCGGCGTCGCTGACGCGCGCATCCAGCAGACCGGCAGCGCACCGGCGCTCAAGGTCGACGTCGACCGCACGCGTGCGCAGTACGCGGGCGTGACCACGAAAGACGTGACGAGCAGCCTCGTCGTCAACCTCGCCGGCTCGAGCCAGGTCGCGCCGACGTTCTGGCTCAATCCGGCCAACGGCGTCACCTATCCGATCGTGATGCAGACGCCGCAGTACAAGCTCGACTCGCTCGAAGCATTGCGCAACGTCTCGATCAACGCACCGGGCGGCGGTACCACCGTGCTCGGCGGCATCGCCGACATTAGCCGCACCCAGGTCAACGGCGTGTTCAGCGAGTACGACATCCGCCCGCTCGTGCAGATCTACGCGACCACGCAGGATCGCGACCTCGGTGGCGTCGCTGCCGACATCCAGAAGATTATCGACGCCAACGCGAAGGACCTGCCCAAGGGCGGAAACGTGGTCCTGCTCGGCCAGGTGAAGACGATGAACAGCGCATTCTCGGGCCTGCTATTCGGCCTCGTCGGCGCGATCGCGCTGATCTACTTCCTCATCGTGATCAACTTCCAGTCGTGGAGCGATCCGTTCGTCATCATCACCGCGCTGCCCGCGGCATTGGCCGGCATCGTCTGGATGCTGTTCGCCACACACACCACGCTATCCGTGCCTGCATTGACCGGCGCGATCATGTGCATGGGCGTGGCGACAGCGAACAGCGTGCTCGTGATTTCGTTCGCACGCGAAAAGCTCGATGAGCTCGGCGACGCCACCGCGGCCGCGCTCGAGGCCGGTTTCGTGCGCTTGCGCCCGGTGCTGATGACGGCACTCGCTATGGTCATCGGCATGCTGCCGATGGCGCTCGGCCTCGGCGAAGGTGGCGAGCAGAATGCACCGCTCGGTCGCGCCGTGATCGGCGGCCTCGTCTTCGCCACGATCGCCACGCTGTTCTTTGTCCCGGTCGTGTTCAGCATCATCCATCGGCGCCACGGCGACAAGCCGGCGCCGCAAGTTTCGTTCGGAGAGTCCCATGTCGCAGCCTGACCCTGTTTCCCGCAAGCGCGGCTCATATCGCGGCCTGCGCCTGGCGGGCGTCGTCGCCGTCGTGATCGCCGTCGTGGTCGTCGCACACGGGCTCATCGTGCGCGCTGCGGAATCCTCGCGTCTGCGTGACTGGACCGATGCGCAGGCGCTGCCTACTGTCGCGGTCAATCCCCCTGCGAACAGCGCGAATGCATCCGGCCTGGAACTGCCCGGCCGACTGGAGGCGTTCAAGCGCGCACCGATCTACGCGCGCGTGCCAGGCTACGTGAAGGACTGGAAATACGACATCGGCGCGAAGGTGAAGGCCGGCGACTTACTTGCAGAAGTCGAAACGCCCGATCTCGACCAGCAACTCGCGCAGGCGCGCGCCGACCTCGCCACCGCGCAGGCCAACGCGAACCTCTCGCGTATCACGGCGCAGCGCTGGCAGGCGCTCGGCAAGACCAGCCTCGTCGCCAAGCAGGATGTCGACGAGAAGACCGGCGATCTCGCCGCCAAACAGGCGGCCGCGAACTCGGCGCAGGCCAATGTCGCGCGTCTCGTCGCGATGAAAGGGTTCGCCCGCATCACCGCACCGTTCGATGGCATCGTCACCGCGCGCAACACCGACATCGGCGCGCTGGTCAACGCCGGCAGTTCCGCCGGTTCGGAACTGTTCGTCGTGTCCGACACGCAACGCCTGCGCGTCAACCTCGCCGTGCCGCAGAACTATGCACCGAGCGTACCGCCCGGCACGAAGGCGACGCTGAGCGTGCCGGAATATCCGAACAAGACGTACACGGCCGAAGTCGAAGCGTCTTCGCAGGCGATCAGCGCGGCGTCGGGCACGACGCAGATGCAATTGCTCGTCGACAATCCAGACGGCGAACTGCTGCCCGGCGGCTACGCCAGCGTGCGCCTCGACCTCAAGGCCCACGCCAAGGTACTCAGCGTGCCGGCGAGCGCGCTGATCGTCAACGCGAATGGCCTCACCGTCGCCACCGTCGGCGCCGACGACAAGATCGTGGTCAAACCGGTGACGCTCGCACGCGATCTCGGCAAGACAGTCGAAATCTCCTCGGGTCTCGCTGCCGACGATCGCGTCGTCGAGAATCCGCCCGACGGCGTCGTCAGCGGCACGCAGGTGCGCATCGCCGGCGCGCAGCCCAAGGGGCAAGTCGCCGCGGCGGAAAAAGGCAAGAACTCGAAAGGCTGAGGAACGCGGAATCCGGCGCTGCGCTTGACTGCGCGCGCCGCGTCACCATCTTGCTACGATGACCGGCAAACGCGTTCCTTTTTCCGTCCTCGACCTCGCCCCGATCTGCGCCGGCTCAACTGCGGCGCAATCGCTGGCCAACACGCTCGACCTCGCGCAGCACGCCGAACGTTGGGGCTACCATCGCTACTGGCTCGCCGAGCACCACAACATGCCCGGCATTGCCAGCGCCGCGACCTCCGTCGTGATCGGCCACGTTGCCGCAGGCACGCGCACGATCCGCGTCGGCGCCGGCGGCATCATGCTGCCGAACCACGCACCGCTTGTCGTCGCCGAACAGTTCGGCACGCTCGCAACGCTGTATCCCGACCGCATCGATCTCGGCCTCGGCCGCGCGCCCGGCACCGATCAGCGCACGATGATCGCGCTGCGTCGCCACCTCGCCGGCGACGTCGATCGCTTCCCGCAGGACGTGCTCGAGCTGCAGGCATATTTCGCCACGCCCGAATCCGGTGGCGCACCCGTGCGCGCGATTCCGGGCGAAGGCACGCTGGTGCCGATCTGGATCCTCGGCTCGAGCCTGTACGGCGCGCAACTCGCCGCCGCACTCGGCCTGCCGTTCGCGTTCGCCTCGCACTTCGCGCCGGCCGAACTGGACAACGCGCTCGCGCTTTACCGGCACCGATTCAAGCCGTCGGCAACGCTGGCGCAACCGCATGCGATGGCCGCACTCAATGTGTTCGCCGCCGACAGCGACGCCGAGGCGCGGCGCCTGTTCACGAGCCTGCAGCAGGCATTCCTCAACCTGCGCCGAGGCATGCCGGGACAGTTGCCCATGCCAGTCGACGACATCGGCGCGCTTACATCGCTGCCGGAGCGGACGATGCTCGAACACGCGCTGTCGTGCTCCATCGTCGGCGCCGCGGATACGGTGCGCAAAGGGGTCGCCGATTTCCTCGCGCGTACGCAGGCGGACGAACTCATTGTCACCGCGATGATCCACGATCACGCCGCGCGCCTGCGCTCGTTCGAAATTCTCGCCGAGATCGTCGCGGCATAATCGTCGTCGGCTATTTTTCAAACGCGACGTGCGTTAAGGTCGCGCGATGAATGCAACGATCGCCGCTACTCACACTGATCGCGAGGAAATCGCGAACACGTTGACCCATGGCCTCGGCATCGTGCTCGCCGTCGTCGGCACCGCCGTACTGCTGCTCGCCGCACAGGCGAGCGTCGTGCCGTATGCGCTGAGCGCCTGTACCGTATACGGCGCGACGATGATCGTGCTCTACCTCGCATCCACGCTGTACCACGGGGCCGGCATCCCGCACGCAACCGGTGCCGCACCACCGCGCCCGCGTCTGCGCGCATTCGACCATATCGCGATCTTCCTGCTGATCGCCGGCACCTACACGCCCTACGTGCTGATCACGCTGCGCGGCGCCTGGGGCTGGAGCCTGTTCGCGATCGTCTGGTCGCTCGCCGCGGTCGGCACGGTGTTCGAGCTGACCTCATTGCGTCATTATCGTGGCGCGATGGTCGCGCTCTACATCGGCATGGGCTGGGTCGGCCTCGTCGCGATCAACCCGCTGCTCGCCGCACTCGCGCCGACGGGCCTGTGGCTGCTGTTCGGCGGCGGCGTGGCCTACACGCTCGGCGTGGTGTTCTACAAGATGAAGTCGCTGCGCTACCACCACGCGATCTGGCATCTGTTCGTGCTCGCCGGCAGCGTGCTGCAGTATTTTTCGATCCTGCTCTACGTGATACCTGATGTGATTCCGCCACGCGCATGAGTGCGCTCGTCACTCATCGAGGCGGCTGTCATTGCGGCGCCGTGCGCTTCGAGGTCGACGCGCCCGCGCGCATCGCCGCGCTCGACTGCAATTGCTCGATCTGCCGCATGAGCGGCTACATCCATTTGATCGTACCGGCCACGCGCTTTCGCCTGCTTGCCGGCGCCGGCGCGCTGACCGAATACACATTCAACACCGGCACCGCGAAGCACCGCTTCTGCCGCATCTGCGGGATCAAGTCGTTCTATATCCCGCGCTCGCATCCTGACGGCGTCGACGTCAACGTGCATTGCCTCGATGCGGCGACGATCGAATCGGTCGACGTGCAGCCATTCGACGATGCCGATCGCGATGCGGCTACCGCGGCGATCGAGCACTTGTCACGCTGAAGAGCATTTCCGCGTTAAAGATCGCTCGGTTAGCCGAACACGAATGCAAGTGCAAACACGCCGAGCATGGTGAAGCACAGCGCGATCTTCGCGAGCGTGCCGAACAACAGGCCGAGCCAGGTGCTGACGCCGACATGCGCCGCGCGGCCCAGCCGGCTGCCGACCAGCAACTCGCCCGCGACCGCGCCGAGGAACGGCCCAAAAATCAAACCCGGCAAAGCGAAGAACAGACCGACGATGGTGCCGATCATTGCTCCCCAGATCGCGTGTGGACTGGCACCGACGCGCTTCGCTCCGAGCAGGCCAGCGACGAAATCGATCGCCAGCGCGAGCAGCGACAACACTCCGAGTACGACCAGGGTGAACGTACCGACGTGCTGGAAGTGATCGGCCCAGGCCGCGAGCAGCATGCCGGCGAACACGAGCGGCACGCCGGGTAGCACGGGCACGACGGTGCCGGCGAGACCGACGAGGATCAAGACCGCACTAAGGACGAAATACAACGCCTGTTCGGTCGGCATGCAGCGATGCTCAGCGCGAACCCGGCGAGCCCGGCGGAGGTACGGCGCTGTCCTTGTCGAACGCGTCGCGGTATTCCGGCTTGATCGCATCGACGAACAACTTCACCGGCACTTCGACCTGTTGCGCGCCGTCTGCGTCGACGGCCACCTGGCCCGGTGCGAAGATCAGGGTGATGCCGATTGCCTTGCCGTCGACGCCGTCGACGAGGAACGCGGCGAAGTTCTCGGCCTCGGGCTCGGTGCCCTTGTCGACCAGCACATGCATCGCCTTCATGCGCGCGGTGAGCTCGGCCTGCGGCAGATTCTGGTTGTACAGGCGCGCCTCGTATTCGGCGTAGAGGCGGCGTCGCGATTCGTCGCTGAAGGCCTTCAGCGCGGCCGTCGGGTCGAGGAACAGATCGCCGAGGGTGACGATACGGCCGCTGGGCAGATGCTGGTTGAAAGTCGCCCGCAATGGGGTTGGGGTACCGTCGCCGACATCGGCCTGACCCTGCGCGAGCGCGCTGGCGAAGGCGACGGTTTGCGTGGCGACGGTGAAGTCGAGATCGAGCTTGCCGGGCCGCTCGGCGCGCTCGGCTTCGGGTTTCAGCTTCTTGATGCGCGCGGCGAGTTCAGCCTGCTGCGCCTGCGTGTAGGCGTGCATCGCTGCTTCGAGCGGAGCGAGTTCGCTACGCATGGACGGATAGCGCGCGGCGACCTCGATGCCGTCGGCACCCGCGGCCTCGACCTTGTCGGTGATCCGCGGAATCGACGGCGAAGGCGGTGCAACCGGCGCGGCAGGAGGCGGGGCTTCACCGCAAGCGGCGCAGGCGAGCGCGACAAGCACGGGCAACCAGCGCGGGCTTCGCGGCAGCGCGCGAAAGTTCGAGGTGAACGTCATGGATGAGGAAAGTATACGAACGGCAAGGCAGTGTAGTCGTTGCCGCCGCGCCGTTCCAAGTGCCCGCAGCGAATTCCTTGAAGCGAAGGAATTTTTAACGTCAAAGCAAGGTTTTAGGCCGCATGGCATCGGACGCGCGAGGCCTCACTGGCGATTTTTGGTCTTCTCATCGCCCGTTTTCAACGGCAGGATTGGACCAATGGTTCGTGCGCAAAGGAGCAAACGATGAAAAACCAGCATGCATTGCTGCTCCTTCTGGCTTCAGTACTTGGCTTGCCAGTTGCGGTTGCAGCCGACACGCAAGCTCCCGAGGTGAAATGGCCCGACACGCAGGCAGCAAGATTGGCCAAAGGCTGGCTCGATGTTTGTCAAACGCCAACATTCGAACGGCAGAAAACCTGGACGGTGGCGAATGCGTCAGCCGAAGTCGTCAAGCAATTCGACTGGATCGCACGCAACCCCGTAGCGATGTGCGCCGGCAACGGCGGATTTCGCGCCGTCGAAATCGACAAGTCCGAAGCGAAAGCGATCACGGTGCTGATGGTCGGACGCCAGTCCGGTCTTTGGCAACGGATGGAATTCGTCGCGGACGACGCGGGCAAACTCGATCGCGTGGGTCTGTGGTTCGCCATGCCGCCGGAAGCCGCCTTGCCGAAAAACCTCGACGATGCGATGTTCGCCGCAGAAGTGAAGAAGTTTGCTGCGCAAGAAGCTCGACTCGGACTTTTCTCCGGCATCATCAGCGTTGCGCGCGGCACGCAGATCATCGCCCGCGCCAGCGGTGGCTATGCGAATCGCGAGAAGAAAACCCCGATCACGGGCTCAACGCAATTCACCCTGGGCTCGATGGGCAAGATGTTCACCGCGGCAGCGATAGGCCAGCTTGTCGATCAACACAAACTATCGTTCGACGACACGGTCGGAAAAATCTTTCCCGACTATCCGAACAAGACTGTGCGCGACAAGGTTGCCGTGCGTATGCTGCTCTCGCACACCGCCGGCATGGGCGACTTTCTCGGCAAGCGCACACCGGCGATGATGAAGAACGGCGTGAAGACCGCGACGGAAGTCTTGCCACTGTTCGACAAGGACGAACCGCAATTCGCGCCGGGCACGAGTTGGGCGTACAGCAATGCAGGTCTTGTGCTCGCCGGCGCTATCGTCGAGAAGGTATCGGGTGAAGATTATCCGGACTATCTGCGCAAGCATATTTTGGCCGTTGCGGGCATGTCGAACAGCGACCCCAACAATATTCCGCGCAAGCGCGCGCAGCTCGTAACGCCTTACACCAAGATGAGTGAAAAAGGTCCGACAGCGGACTGGCACGAAGCCGAACCCGACGTCGGCATGCCCGCAGGCGGCGCGATTTCCACCGCCGACGATTTGATCCGTTTTGCCGATGCGTTGCGCAACGGAAAGCTTGTGAGTCCAGCGGTGTTCGCACAAATGACCCAACCCTACCGCGCCGGCGGAGACTATGGCCTGGCAATGCAAATTGACGGTGTTTACGGCCGCACGGTCGTCGGTCACGGCGGCAACTATGCGGGGGTGAGCACGCGTTTGGGTCTCGTACTCGGCACGCCGTATACCATCGTGGTTCTCGCCAACCAGGATCTGCTCTCCAACACAATCATAGCTTTGAATGTCGAAGCGATGACGGCGAAAAAGGCGAAGACGGAAGCCTCGGCCAAACCCTGACAGGTGCTAGTCCAGCCGCTTGCGCGTGCGCAGCACCGCGATCGTCAGCGTCACGACGCAGAATATGGCGAGCGCGGCCAGTTCCGGCCACAGTTCGGCGAGGTGCGCGCCGCGCAGCATGATGCCGCGGATCAGGCGGATGAAATGCGTCATCGGGAAGATTTCCGCGAGCCACTGCGCCGGGCGTGGCATGCCCGCGTACGGGAACATGAAGCCCGAGAGCAGGATTTGCGGCAGGAAGGTGAAGAAGGCGAGCTGCATCGACTGGAACTGGGTTTTCGCCAGCGTGGAAATGAATACGCCGAGCGACAGCGAAGCGACGATGAAGGCGAGCGCCGCGCCATAGACGTCGAGCAGCGAGCCGCGGATCGGCACATGGAAGATCGCAACGCCGAGCAGCAGCACGACAGTGACCTGGAGCAGGCCGATGCCGACGAACGGCAGCACTTTGCCGAGGGTGAGCTCGAACGGCGACACCGGTGTGGCGATGAGAAATTCGAGGTTGCCGCGCTCGCGCTCGCGCACGATCGCCATCGCGGTGAACAGCACCATCGTCATCGTCAGGATCACGCCGATCAGGCCGGGCACGGTGTTGACCGGTGCGAGTCGCGCTGGGTTGTAGAAGTTCACGATCTCGACGTTCTTCGTCGGTGTCGCCACGGCCGGATCGAGCAGTTTCTGCAGCGGCAGCAAGGCGAGCTGCGCCGCGGCCTGCTGCACGACCTGGTCGGAACCGTCGACGACGATCTGCAGCGGCGGCCGCGGCCACGGTTGGGTATCGGAGTTCTGTCCGGCGAGACGACGCTCGAAGTCGGGGGGGATCACGAGCGCGGCGCTGATCTTGCCGGCGCGGATCAAATCATCGAGTTCCTGAGGCGTCTTCAGCCGGTAGCGGAAATCCATCACGCCGGTCTGGGCCAGCGCGGCGACGACTTCGCGCGCGTGCGCCGTCTGCGCCTGGTCGAGTACGGCCGCGGGCAACTGGCGGATGTCGAGGTTGATCGCGTAGCCGAACAGCAGCAGCTGCATCGTCGGGATGCCGACGATCATCGCGAACGTGAGCCGGTCGCGGCGCAGCTGGCGCAGCTCCTTGAGCACGATCGAAAAGAGGCGGCGCAGGTTCACGTCACGGCCTCGCGCTTCGGCTTCTGCGTGGCGACGACGAAGACGTCTTCAAGGTTGGCCTCGACCGGCTCGATGCGTGCGTCGATACCTTGCTGGCGAAGTTTCGCCGCGATCGTCACGCGTGCGTCGCCGCCGTCGCGCACGAGCACGCGCAGGTGCGCGCCGATCTGCGCCATCGACACGATCGTGGCGTCGCCCTCGAGCGCCTGCTGCGCGCGCCGCGGCACGTCGCATTCGACCAGCAGCGCCTGCCCCGGCAGCGCGGCGCAGAGTTCGCGCGGGCTGCCATCGGCGACGAGCCGACCGTGGTCGAGGATGGCAAGGCGATGGCAGCGCTCGGCCTCGTCCATGTAGTGGGTGGAGACGAGAATCGTCGTGCCGGCGTCGGCGAGCGCGAACAGCGAATCCCAGAACTCGCGCCGCGACTGCGGATCCACCGCCGAAGTCGGCTCGTCGAGCAGCAGCAGTTCGGGCTTGTGCAGCACCGCCGCGGCGAGCGCGAGACGCTGCTTCTGTCCGCCCGACATCGTGCCGGCGAGCTGGTCGCGTTGCTGCGTCAGCCAGTAAGTCTCAAGCAATTCCTCGATGCGCTTTCTTGCATCGCCACGCGAAAACTCGTGCACGGCGGCGACGAAGTCGAGGTTTTCGTAAACGGTGAGGTCGTCGTAGAGCGAGAATTTCTGCGTCATGTAGCCGATGCGCCGCTTGAGCACCTCGGCATCGCGCGGAATCGTGCAGTCGAGCACGCTGATGTCGCCGCTGGTCGGCAAGAGCAGGCCGCAGAGCATGCGGATCGTCGTCGACTTGCCCGAGCCGTTGGGCCCGAGGAAGCCGTATACCTGTGCGCGCGCGACGGTGAGATCGACGTGATCGACCGCGACGAGCTCGCCGAATTTCTTCGTCAAGCCCCGTGCGACGATGGCGTTGCCGTTTCGCTCGGCGATGACAGCACTCATGGCGTTCGCTCAGTGCTTGGGGTCTGACGCGAGTGCCGCGCGGCAGGGAATTCCCGCCGGCAGATCCTTGGTCTTGTCCGATGCATCTAGCGCCAGTTCGGCGCGCCACGCGAGCCGACTCGCATCGTCGCCGCTCAATGCATAGTACGGCGTAAACGTCGGCTCGCTGGCGATGCGCAGCGCGGTCGCATCGAACGCTGCGGCAGCACCGTCGATGCTGACTTTGAAGCGCGCGCCTTGCTTGAGGCTCGTGCGCAGCGTCTCAGGCACGTAGACGCGCGCGTAGGGTGCGTCGCCGACGAGCAGGCTGATCACGCTCGCGCCTTGAGCGGGCCGATCACCAAGCTTGTACGGCAGCGAATCGACCCGGCCCGCGCGCGTCGCGTGCACGCTGAGGCGCGACAACGTGACCTGCAACTGCGCGAGTTGCGCCTGGGCCTGCGCGAGCGCGGCTTCGCCCTGATTGATGTCCTCGATGCGCGTGCCGTGCAGCAGTTCGTCGAGGTTCGCGCGTGCGGAGTTCACATCCGCATTGGCCTGGCGCAACGCCGCGTCGGCATTGTCGAGATCGGCCTGGCTGTTGAGCCCGCGTTTGCGGATCTCGGCTGCGCGATCGCGAGCGAGCTTTGCGTTGACCGCGGCCGCCTGCGCACGCGCAAGCGCTGCACGCGAAGCATCGATCGTTTCGATGCGCGCGCCGTGACGCAGCTCATCGAGTGCGGCAGTGAGGCGCGTGACGTCCGCCTGCGCCGCATCGACCTGCGCCTGGGTGCGGCGCGGATCGAGAACGAGCAACAGCTGGTCGGCGGCGACGTGATCGCCTTCCTTGACGAGAATCTGGGTGATCGGCTCGGACACCTCGGCGGGCATCGCGATGCGGTCCCATTCGAGCGTGCCGAGCAGCGTGCCGGGATCGTTTTCGCGCGCGCAGCCGGCAACGGAAAGCAAGGCGAGGGCGATGAATAGGCTAGCGCTTCGGTTTCGCATGGATCGGCTCCAGTACGCTGTCGATGACGGTCAGGGTGTGCGCGATCAGCGCCTCGTCAATGCCGTCGTGAAAGGAGGGCTGCTGCGCGGCCATGGTCTTGGCCCAGCTGCGCATGGTCTGCGCCTTATCCGCGGCGACACCGTCGAGCATCGCCGCCGCCATGCCACGCCACACGGGCAGCGCGGCGAACGGAAACACGACGAGGCTGATCAGCGACAAGCCGAGCAGCAGCGGATGCAGGTCGCTGCGGATTTCGCCGCGGCGCTGTGCGGCGGTGATCTGGTACAGCGCTTTCGGCGCGATCGTCGCCATGAACTGCGCTTGCACCTGCGCGCGCAGCGCACCGCCCTCGCTGAGCACCTCGCGCGCCATCAGCCGCGGCATCCACGGATTGGCCGCGATATTGCGCATGTGCGTTTCGAGGAAGCGGCGCAGCGTGGCGCGCGGACTCGGCAAAGGCTCGCGCAGCGGCGCTACCGACACGGCGATGAACGGCGCGATGCGTTCGTCGAGCAGGGTCTGCACGAGCGTGTCCTTACTCGCGAAGTAATAGTGCAGCAACGCCGGCGTGACCTGCGCGCGGCGCGCAACTTCGCGCAGCGGCGTCGCCGCAATGCCGCGCTCGCCGAACAGCGCGACCGCGGCATCGAGCAGGCGTACGCGTTGGTCGAGGCCCGCTGCGGCGCTGGGCCGTCCGGGACCACGCGGCGCGGCAGCAACCGCTTTCGGCGTGCGCGGCCGCGTTGCCTTCGCGTTGCCAGCTGCCGCTGGCCGATTCGGTTTTGCGGATTTTCTGTCAGCCATGGCAGAAATAATAATTAAGCGATTAATTAATTTCAACCGCGACACCGGCGCCTGGGCGAAGCGCGACGGCCGCTTCAGCGGCGATCGGCCGCCCTGGCCTTGCGCCCCGTCTCCGGCATCGCGGTGGACAGATAGGCGGCGACGAAGTCGACGAACGCGCGCACCTTGGCCGGCACGAAGCGCGCGCTCGGGTAGACGGCATAGACGTCGCGCGCCGCGGTCGACCAGCCCGGCAGCACGCGCTCGAGACTGCCGCGGCGCAGGTCGTCGGCGGCGAGCACCTCGGCGACGAGCAGGATGCCGACACCGCCGCGGCAGGCGGCGAGCAGCGCGAGCGCGTTGTTCGAGCGCAGCGGCCCGTCCGCATCGTGGCTGGCACGCGCATCGCCGCGCACGAGTTCCCAGCGCCCCGGCGGAAACGTGCCGCCGACGTGGATGAGACATTCGTGCGCGGCGAGCTGCTGCGGCCGCCGCGGCCTGCCATGGCGCGCGAGGTAGTCGGGGCTGGCAACGAGCACCTGCCGGTTCGGTGCGAGGCGCCGTGCGATCAGCTGCGAATCGGCGAGCTCACCGATGCGCAGGGCGAGATCGAAGCCTTCCTCGACCAGGTCGACGAAGCGGTTGGACAAATCCAGGTCGAGCCGCAGCTGCGGATGCGCGCCGAGGAAACGATCGAGCACGGGCGCGATATGGGTCAGGCCGAAGCCGCTCGGCAGGCTGACGCGCAGCGTACCGGTCAGCGTCGAGCCGAGGTCGCGCACCGCGGCATCGGCGCCGTCGAACTCGCCGAGCAGGGTCTCGCAGCGCTGGAAGTAGGTGCGCCCGGCCTCGGTCGGCGCGACGCTGCGCGTGGTCCGCTGCAGCAGGCGCACGCCGAGCCGCTTCTCGAGCGCAGCGACCGCGCGGCTGACCGCGGAGACATGCCAGTCAAGTTCGCGCGCCGCAGCGGCAAAGCTGCGTCGGCGCGCGACCTCGACGAATGCCACGATTTCAGTGAAGCGATCCATTGTTGCTGATCTCGCAATAGTTCATTGCATTCCAGCCAGTTTATCGCAAATTGACCCGCGCCTATGCTGTGCGCAACGCTAGACTGGAGTGTCGTGATGAAACTCGAAACGCCACCGCTGATTGTTCCATCCACGCCGCGACTGGCGCCGCCGGCCGCCGCGCTCGGTGCTGCTTTCGTACTGCTCTGGTGCACGGGCTACCCGGCGGCGAAGCTCGCACTCGCGCACGCGGCCCCTCTGACCCTGCTCGTGCTGCGCTTCGGCAGCGCCGCCATATTGCTCGCCCTGCTGGCGGTGTTCGCAGGCGTGTCGTGGCCGCGTGGCCGCACGGCGCTGCACAGCGTGGTGACCGGCGCGTTGTCGCTGGCGTTGCAGTTCGGCGCGCTGTACGTGGCCGTCGCGCTCGGCGTCAACGTCGGCATCGCCGCGCTCGTGATCGGCATGACCCCGATCGCGACCGCGCTGATCTCGCGTGCGCTCGGCGAAGCGCTGTCGTCGCGCCAATGGCTCGGTTTCGCATTCGGTGCCGCCGGCGTGGTGCTCGCGGTCGCCGATCGCATCGGCACGAACGACGCACCCTGGTTTGCCTACCTTCTGCTATTGCTCGGTCTCGCCGGCATCGGCGCGGGCACGGTGTACCAGAAGCGCTTCGCTGTCGACGTCGATCCGCGCGCGGGGCTCGCGATCCAGCAGGCCAGTGCGACCCTGCTGCTTCTGCCGTTCGCGTTGCACGAAGGTTTCCGCTTCGACGCCTCGCCGGCATTCTTAGGCAGCTTGGGCTGGCTCGTCGTGGTCAATTCGCTGGCCGCGTTCGCGCTGATGTTTGTGTTGCTGCGGCGTGGCGCGGCGAGCCGTGTCGCCGCGCTGTTCTTCCTCATGCCGCCGGTGACGGCGATCATGAACTATTTCGTGCTCGGCGACGCGCTGACCGTCGCCAAGATGGCCGGCTTCGCGTTAGCCACGTTCGGCGTCTGGCTGGCGACGCGCGAACCCGCTACGCTAGGCGCGTCCTGAGTACGCCGTCGATGATCGTATGCGAGCGGCCACCGACCCAGACGATCGCATCGCCATCGGCATGTGCATTGATACGCACGTCGATCGTCGCATCATGGCCCATCTCGCGCCCCTGGCTGACACGATAGCCGCGCGCCAGCGCGCCCAGCGGTTCGCGTTGCGCGATATAAGCCGCGATCAGGCCGTTGGCCGCGCCCGATGCCGGGTCCTCGACGATGCCGACACCGGCAGGAAACGCACGCACGACGACTTGATAGCCGTTCTTCGCATCTGCTGCGCGCGCGAACGCACATAGCCCAAGACTGTCGCCCGCGCGCGCGAGCGCAAGGATCGCCGCGTGATCGGGTTGCCACGCGCGCAACGAGGCTTCGTCGGCGAACTCGGCCACCCACCAGCGTCTGCCTCCCTCGACGAACGCCGGCGGCAACACGCCGAGCCGTGTCTCGCCAAGCACGACACGCAGCAGCGCATCGTCCGTGCCGCTGCGCAGCACACGCGCCGCCGGTGCCTGGACGTATAGCCGTCTGGACACCCCTTCGCCTTCGACCCGGATCGGCAACAGGCCGGCACCGCATTCCTGGATCAATCCGTCGTCGCGCGGCACGACGCGACCGATTTCGAGCGCGGCATGCGCACTGCCTATGGTCGGATGGCCTGCAAACGGGATCTCCTTGTTCGGCGTGAAGATGCGCAGCCGATAGCTCGCGCGCGCATCGGTCGGCGCAAGCACGAAGGTCGTCTCGACGAGATTGGTCCATGCGGCGAAGCGTTGCATGTCGGCATCGCTCCACGCCTCCGCGCCGAAGACGACGCCGAGCGGATTGCCGCCGCCGGCGCGTTCGGCGAACACATCGATTTGCAGGTAACGCAGCGCGGTCGGATTGGGATCGTTCATGTCCTTCGATCAGTTTTCAGGGCGCCTCGAAAAACCATAGCGAGCGAAGAGCCGATCCTGGATAAGATCGGGCGCGTCGCCGCAGCGCAGGAACCGGAGTGTACGTAGAAGTACATGAGGATTCCGCGCACCGCCGGCGCGCAAATTATCGAGCACAGTAGGCTTTTCGAGGCGTCCTCATTTCATTGCCAGCGACACGGCGATGCCCACCCACAGCGCCATGCCGACCCAGTTGTTGTTGCGGAACGCCGTGAAACACGCATTGCGGTCGCGCCCGCGCATGATCCACATCTGCCAGGCGAACAAGCCGGCGGCAATCGCGAGCGCGGCGAAGTACGGCCAGTGCAGGTGCCCGCGCTGCGCGACCAGCGCCATCGCGAGCAGGAACGTGGTCATGAGCACGCCGATGATGGTCAGGTCGGCGTCGCCAAACAGGATCGCGGTCGACTTGGCGCCGACGCGAAGGTCGTCGTCGCGGTCGACCATCGCATACTCGGTGTCGTAGATCGTCGAGAACAGCACGTTGGCGAGGAACAGCAGCCAGCACAGCGGCGGCGTCGAATTCGTCACCGCGGCGAATGCCATCGGGATAGACCAGCCGAACGCCGCGCCAAGATAGACCTGCGGCAGGTGCGTGTAGCGCTTGGTGAACGGATACGTCGCGGCGAGGAACGCGCCGACGAAGGAAAGCTCGATCGTGAGTTTGTTGGTGAACAGCACGAGCACGAAGGCAAGGACGAGCAAGACAAAAAATAAAATCAGCGCTTCGCGCGGGCCGACTTTGCCGGCCGCGATCGGCCGTTCGCGCGTGCGCTTTACCTCGGGATCGAGCTCGCGGTCGGCATAGTCGTTGATCACGCAGCCGGCCGAGCGCATCAGGAACACGCCCAGGGTGAAGATGATCAGCGCCGACCATGGCGGAAAGTCGCCTGCGGCGAGCCACAGCGCCCACCAGGTCGGCCACAGCAGCAATGCCGCGCCGATCGGCTTGTGCATGCGTGCGAGCTTGGCGTATTCGGTCAAGCGCTCGACAACAGGCGATCCGTCCGCGCCTGGGTAAACCCGCTTCTCGACCTTGACCTTGCCCGGCGGACGCTTGACCGCACCGACCGGCGGCACTGAAATCTGCGGCCGCGCACTGAGGTCGGTGCGCCGCGGCTTCGCCGCAGGTGCCGCGGCCGCGGTCTTGGTCGCGCCGGCTTTTGCGACGGGCGCAGCGAGCGGCGGCGGATCCTGCAGTTCGGGATTCGCTCGCGTACGCGGGTGGCGAGGTTTTTGCGGCGGGGTTTGCGCTTCCATTGCGGCTAGTTTACGTCAGCCTCGCCAAAGCTCGCACTCGTCATCGCAGCGGGCGTATGCTCGCGCGGGTCGCCCTACGAGATGCAAGACCATGCTGCCCTCGCGCTACGTCCCTTTCGCCATCTGTCTGGTGTTGTTCGCGCTTTCGCTTGCGCTGCTCTGGGACGGCCTGATCTGGCGTTGGACCGCGGTGATCTTCGGCCTGTTGTCGCTGGTCGGCGTGCGCGACCTGCTGCAGACGCGGCACACGCTGCGGCGGAATTTTCCGATCACTTGCCACTTCCGCACGTTCTTCGAATTCTTCCGGCCGATGATGCGCCAGTATGTGGTCGAGTCCGATACGGAGGAAGTGCCGTTCTCGCATGCGCAGCGTTCGATCGTGTACCAGCGCGCGAAGAACGTCGAGGACAAGCGCCCGTTCGGCAGCGAACTGAACCTGTACGCGACGCAATACGAATGGATCAACCACTCGCTGGCGCCGGCGAAGATCGCCAGCCACGACTTCCGCATCACCATCGGCGGCCCTCAGTGCACGCAGCCGTACTCGGCCAGCGTGTTCAACATCTCGGCGATGAGCTTCGGCGCGCTTTCGGCGAACGCGATCCGCGCGCTCAACGAGGGCGCCCGTCTTGGCGGCTTCTACCACGACACCGGCGAAGGCTCGATGTCGCGCTATCACCGCGAGATGGGCGGCGACATCTGCTGGGAAATCGGCTCGGGCTATTTCGGCTGTCGCAACGACGACGGCAGCTTCAGCATCGACAGGTTCGCCGGCAACGCGGTGAACCCGCAGGTGAAGCTGATCGAGATCAAGCTCTCGCAGGGCGCCAAGCCGGGCCATGGCGGGGTGCTGCCGGGCGTGAAGGTCAGCCCGGAAATCGCCGAGGCGCGCGGTGTGCCGGTGGGCCAGGATTGTGTCTCGCCCGCTGCGCACTCGGCATTCTCGACGCCGCTCGGCCTGCTCCAATTCGTGGCGACGTTGCGTGAAAAGTCCGGCGGCAAGCCGACCGGCTTCAAGCTCGCGCTCGGCCATCCCTGGGAATGGTTCGGTATTGCCAAGGCGATGCAGGAGTCCGGCATCCTTCCCGACTTCATCGTCGTCGACGGCGGCGAAGGCGGTACCGGCGCGGCACCGCTCGAGTTCACCGACCATGTCGGCGTGCCGCTGCGCGAGGCGCTGCTGTTGATCCACAACACGCTCGTCGGCCTCAACCTGCGCGACAAGATCAGCCTCGGCGCGAGCGGCAAGGTCATCACCGCGTTCGACCTCGCACGCACGCTCGCGCTCGGCGCCGACTGGTGCAACGCCGCGCGCGGCTTCATGTTCGCCCTCGGCTGCATCCAATCGCAGAACTGCCATACGGACCGCTGCCCGACTGGCGTTGCGACCCAGAACCCGGGCCGCTGGAAAAAACTCGACGTGCCCGACAAGGCCACGCGCGTGAAGAACTTCCACGACAACACGCTACACGCGCTCAAGGAGCTGCTCGCCGCGGCCGGCCTGACCCATCCAAGCCAACTCGGCCCCGAGCACATCATCCGCCGCGTGTCCTCGACCGAGGTGCGATCGCTCTCCGCGCTCTATCAGTACGTCGAGCCCGGCGCATTGTTGAACGGCGGCGTGCCCGCGCATGCCGTATTCCAGTCGTTCTGGCAGGATGCGCGCGCCGATGCGTTTGCCGCGCCGCAGGCGCTGCTCGATATGCGCCAGACCAAGTCGCGCTGAAGCGCGTTACGCCGCGGCAAACCGGCGCCTGCGCGCGGGCGTGCCGATCAGGTCGAGGAAGTTGTTGAACACGGCGTGCGCCCTACCCTGCATCGCTTCGATGCGGGCGAAGGTGTCGGCGCGGATCGAATCGGCGTTGCGGCCGAGGCCAGCAGCGATCAGTTCGTCGCGATAGTTCGGCAGGTTGAGCCAGCGTTCAATCAGCGGCTTGTCCATTTCGAGATGGAACTGGAAGCCGTAGGCATTGTCGCCGTGGCGGAACGCCTGGTTTTCGCAGGTGTCCGTACGCGCGAGATGCGCGACCCCTGCGGGCAGCGAAAACGTGTAGCCGTGCCACTGGAAAATCGGGGCGATGTCGCCGAGCGGCGCAAAGACGGGATCGCTGCGGCCCGCGGCAGTCGTCGCCAGATCGTACCAGCCGATTTCGCTGACGTGATGGCGCCGCACTTCGCCACCGAGCGCATGCGCGAGTAGTTGCGCGCCAAGGCAGATGCCGAGCACGGGCTTGCCCTGCGCCAGCGCCTCGCGGATCGCCGCGATCTCGGTTTGCAGATGCGGCCGCGCGTCGCGATCCTCGACGTTCATCGGGCCGCCGAGCACGATCAGGCCCTTGTAGCGGTCGAGCCGCGGCTTGGCCTCGGGCTGGCGTTCGAAGTTGACGAACTTGACCCGATGCCCGCGCTGCCGGATCAGCGGGTCGAGCGTGCCGAGCGGTTCGGCGGCAACGTGCTGGAAAACCAGGATGCGGGACATGTCTGCAAAAAAACGGGCTCGCGAGAGCCCGTTTTTTACTTGAATCGACCCACGCTGTCGATCAGAAGCCGTAGACGAGGTTGGTCGTCAACAGCTGGTCGGTCTTGTGGGTGAAGCCAGAGAGCGCCGGAATATCCGTGTTGTGGCGGACCTGGTAGCCCGCCTTGAGCGCGAGCTTGTCACTCATCTTCACCTGCAGGCCGAGATCGTTCTGCAGATAGGTGTTGTTGCTGCCGGCTTCGACGAGGAGCGTGTCGACCAGCGAGGTCGACTCGTTGAAGTTGTGCTTGTAGTTGACGAGGCCGCGCGCGACCACGTAGCTGTCCGAATCGGCCTTGAGGTAGACCGGCGGCGTGAGGCTGTAGTCATACGCACCCTTCGGCTGCTGCACCTTGTAACCCGGGCCGATTTCGGCGGACAACTCGTCCGACGCGTTCTTCAGGAACTGATAACCGTAGCCGAGCGATGCGGTGTACTGATACTGATACGGCGAGAACGCATCGTGCTCGTAGCGCAGCGCGCCGACGATGTAGCTGCGATCGTCGAACTTGTAGCCGGCCGAAGTGCCGGCCGCGTAGCGGTTCGCGGTCAGGTCGTACTTGGTCGTGTTCTGGATCACGGGATTGCCCGCGCTGTCGGTGCCGATCGTCGTCGAGGTGACGCTCGCCTTGTTGCGCTGGGCCTCGAGGAAAAAGTCGTACTTCCACAGATCGTCTTCCTTCTTCAGCGTCAGCTTGGCATTGACGTTCTCCGACTTGGCGTTGCCGTTAGCGAGCGCAAGACCGGCTTCGCCGCTGCCGTGCCAGTTGCCGTCGTTCTCATCCGCCGCGTGGGCAGCGAAGGGAAGAGCTAGCGCCAGCGCGCAGGCGAGAATGGTCTTATTCATGTGGATCTCCTTGTTACGTGAGCGGTTTCGATAAAGGGCGCGCATTATGTCCCACGATGTCGGCTTCGAACCCGCGTCAGCTTCCGTTCATTCAGGTATACATCAGAAAAAAGTTAATTTGTATTTTTTTGGATAAATATACAATTTGTATTTGTATCCTTTTCTCGCGAATAGTTCATAGGCTGCCGGCCACACCAAGACTGGGAGGATGACCGCAGCAATGCGCCTGCGCCAGAGCGGATTCCGCGGCGCCACACCAGGAATTCGCGAGTTCGCGTACCATAGCTGCATGGACCGCTACGAACGCATTCTGACCCTGCACCGTATCCTCAAGTCGGCGCGCCGGCCGGTACCGCTGTCGCGCCTGCTCGACGAGCTCGAATGTTCGCGCGCGACGGCGTACCGCGACATTGCCTTCCTGCGCGACGCGCTCGGCGCGCCGATCGAGAGCGACGGCGAGAACGCCGCCTACAGCTACGCGGTCGAGGAAGGCGAGCGCTTCGAGTTGCCCGGCCTGTGGCTGACCAGCGAGGAACTGCAGGCCCTGCTTGCGCTCAACGAGCTGATCGGCCGCACCGGTCCGGGCGTGCTCTCCTCGGCACTCGCACCGTTCCGTTCGCGCATCGACAAGCTGTTGACCAACCAGGCCGACGGCACCATGCGCAAGGCGCCGCTCGAGCGCATCCGCGTGATCGGCTACGGCACGCGCAAGGTCGACGAGGCGACGTTCCGCCATGTCGCCAGCGCCGTGCTCGAGCGCAAGCGGCTCCGCTTCAGCTATCGCGCGCGTTCGACCGATCAGGCGACCGCGCGCTCGGTCTCGCCGCAGCGCCTCACCCACTACCGCGACAACTGGTACCTCGACGCCTGGGACGAAAGCCGCGACGGCCTGCGCAGTTTCGCCGTCGACCGCATCAAGGACGCGCAGGTGCTCGATGCGCCGGCAATCGATCGCGACGAAGAGGAACTCAACAAGCACCTCGCCTCGAGCTACGGCATCTTCTCCGGTGCGCCGAAGAACTGGGCGACCGTGCGTTTCTCCGCGCATGCCGCGCGCTGGGTTGCCGACGAGCACTGGCATTCGCAGCAGCAGGGAACCTGGCTCAAGGACGGCCGCTACGAGTTGAAATTGCCGTACAGCAATTCGAAAGAACTGCTGATGGACGTGCTCAAGTACGGCCCCGACGCGGAAGTGATCGCGCCGCTGAGCTTGCGCGAGGAAATGAAGATCCTGCTGCAGCTGACGATCGGCGGCTATGCGGGAGCGCCTGCGTGAACGCCGCGCGCGCCGCACCGACCGTCTCGCTCGTGCTCGGTTCCGGCGGCGCGCGCGGCTACGCGCACATCGGCGCGATCGAGGAGCTGCACGCGCAGGGCTACGACATCCGCAGCATCGCCGGCTGCTCGATGGGCGCGCTGGTCGGCGGCGTCTACGCGGCGGGCAAGCTCGACGAGTACCGCGACTGGTCGCGCACCTTGCAGCGTCTCGACGTGCTGCGCCTGCTCGACTGGACGCTGTCGGGCGGCGGCTTCATCAAGGGCGACCGCGTGATCGGCCAGATCAGGAACCTGATCGGCGAGGTGCGCATCGAGGAACTGCCGATCAGCTACACCGCGGTCGCGACCGATCTTTACGCACAACGCGAGGTGTGGTTCTCGCGCGGGCCGCTGTTCGATGCGATCCGCGCCTCGATCTCGATCCCGACCGTGTTCCGCCCGCACCACTATGAAGGGCGCACGCTCGTCGACGGCGGCCTGCTCAATCCGGTGCCGGTCACGCCGACCCTGCGCGACCTCACCGATTGCACGATCGCGGTCGACGTCAATGGTCCGGACGAAGATCCGACCGGCCGGCCGGTCATCGCGGCGGGCGATGCGACGTTCGGCGACATGGAGGAGGCGCTCGCGGCGAACGAGCACGTCGAGGCGACACCGGCGCCCGCCAACGAGACCGCTGGCGCGCTGACGACATCGCGGCGCAAGATCGCCAGCTTCATCGACGGCCTCATCGAAAAACGCGAAAAGCGACAAGCCGAGCGCGCCGCCGACCCGGGTGCGCTCGAGCTGTTCGCACGCACGCTCGACGTGGTCCAGCAGACGGTGACTCGCTACAAGCTCGCCGCGCAGCCACCCGACCTGATTGTGCGCGTGCCGCGCAATGTCTGTGCGTTCTACGAGTTCCATCGCGCCGACGAACTGATCGAACTCGGCCGCAAGTACACGCGCGAAGCACTCAGGCACTGGCAGGTGCCGGCGCGGCGCCGGTCTTGAGAGCCGATCTGAGCCAACGATTTCTGAACGGTGTAGTACGATTCAGGTCAACGTTCATCTCCGCAGCGCATTATCGTTAGCAAACCCCGTCCGCACCGACAGGGTTCGTTCCGACCAAGAGGAGTGATCGAAATGCGTATTCACACCACCATTCTTGCCACTGCCCTCGCCGCCGGCGCAGCGCTCGCGCTGGTGGCGCCCACCGCCGAGGCGCGTGTCTACGTCGACATCGCCGTCGCACCACCGCCGCCACGCGTCGTAGTCGCGCCGCCGCCGCGCGTCGGCTATGTCTGGGCACCCGGTTACTGGTACTGGAGCGGCCGCAGACATGTATGGCACGACGGCTACTGGATGCGCGAACGCCGCGGCTATCACTGGGTCGGTCCGGCGTGGGAACCGCGCGGTCCGCGTTGGCACTACGCGCCGGGCTACTGGGCACGCTGAGCCGACCACAAACCGGTACAACCGTGTCGTCCGGACCCCGGCCCCCGCCGGGGCCTTGCACGCCGCAATAAAAACGGCCCGCTGGGGAGAGCGGGCCGTTAGGGGTCGCAATGCAGAGGCCGGGGGTAGCGGCCTGGGGAGTCCTGCATCACGGGAGTGACGATAGCCCGGACAAGCTTACAAAAGCCTGACGACAGCGTAAGGGTTACGCGAATTCCTGAAATTCCTTCGTCTTCCTACCGCGTTCGCGATTCCGTCACCCTCCAGCACATTGTCCAAGCGTCGGAAATGCCGAACCGGATGAGAGCTATTGCCGACGATCGCTCCGCTGCCGCTCATGCGAGAATGCGCGCATGAAGAGCAACAAAAAACTGTTCAAGGTCACTTTCCTGAGCCAGGGCAAGGCTCTGGAGCTCTACGCACACCATGTCGCGTCGAGCGCGCTGTGGGGTTTCACCGAGGTCGGCGACATCGTCTTCGACCAGCAGCAGGAAGCCCTGGTGATCGACCCGACCGAGGAGCGCTTGCGCGAGGAATTCGGCAACACGCGCGTACTCCACCTGCCGATCCAGTGCATCGTGCGCGTGGAAGAGGTGCAGAAACGCGAGCCGCTGGTGATCCGCGATGCGGCCAGCGGCGAGAAAGTGGTGACGCCGTTTCCGATGACTACGCCGCTGCGCAAGCCATAAGCGCAGCAGATGGCGATTGCCTACTTCAGGAAGTCGTGGAACTTCTTGCGGAACTTGGCCACCTTCGGTGCGACGACGAGCTGGCAGTACGGCTGTTCGCCGTGCAGTTTGAAGTATTCCTGATGGTAGTTCTCGGCCTTGTAGAACACCGTGAATGGCTTGACCTCGGTGACTATGGTCCCGTTCCACTCGTGGCTGTCGGCCGTTTCCTTGATCGCCTTCTCGATCGTCGCCTTCTGCGCATCGTTGCGGTAGAACGCGACCGAGCGGTACTGCGTGCCGACGTCGTTACCCTGGCGGTTAAGCGTGGTCGGATCGTGGATCGTGAAATACGCGCGCAGGATCGTGTCGAGCGTCACCACGTTCGGATCGAACGTGATCTGCACGACTTCCGCGTGACCGGTATTACCGTCGGACACCTGTGCATAGGTCGGATTGGCGAGATGGCCGCCGGCATAGCCTGATTCGACCTTGCTGACGCCCTTGAGGCCCTCGAACACTGCTTCCAGACACCAAAAACAGCCGCCGCCTAGCGTGATCGTGTCGGTGGACGAGGATGTGGGCGCGGCATTCGCGCCGGCCGCGAGAACTGTCGACATGAGAAGCCCCAGAACGGTGAGGAATCGATAAAACATAAGGAAATCCACTGATTCGGTCTGCCCAATAGACGCGGCGAGCGCGGCAAACCTTACAGCTGGGATTTTATGTTCTGCCGATATGGTGCCCGTTCGGACTCAGCGCAAGCGTAGCCCGGACAGGCACAGGTCCTGTCCGGGCACAACGAACGATCAAGGCAACAGTTTCACCGTGGCGCCCCAGGCATTGGAGACGAACTTGGCGAACTGGTCATGCCAGCTGAGCTGGTTGTGGCCGCCCGGGCAACCGGCACCATCGGTGACGGCGGTCAGCAGGCGATCCTGCGCTTCGACCTTGCGGCTGTAGCAAGCGCCGAACGGATCGGCGTAGGTGTAGGTCTGCGAGGCGGTCGCCGGAGTGGTAACCAACGCGCCGCTAGCGTCGTAGTTGCGCGTGACCGTGGTAACGACGTGGTTGTCGCGCGTCGCGGTCTTGATCGCATTGCCGCTCACGCCCGCATCGACCCGCTGCTGAAACTCCTGGTCGGCGAAGCTGTGCAGCGTCGCCGAACCATCGGCGGCCGTGATGTAGTCGTAGTCGAACGTCAACGGGTAGCTGCGCACTTCATGCAGCGTTTGCGTGCCGCCCTTGCCTTTGCCGTTGCCCTGCGTACGCGTGGTGAGCGTGTCGATATCGGTGCGCTGCACGGTGTCCTGCTGGTAGACGGTATTCGAGGTCGCCAGCTGCTGCACGCTCGAGAACGCGATCTTCGAATCGATCTGCGTGGTCACCGCGCCATGCGAGGTGTTCGCCGTGCCGGTGATCGTGTAGCTGCGGTTGGACGTCACCGAGACCGAACCGGAAGCCGAGCCATCCGGCGCGCTGGTGACATTCTCGACAACGTTGACGACCGGCGTCGCGCTCAGCGTATTCGTCGTCACGCTGCCACTGACCGTGCTCGCGCCGGCATCCAGATACAGCAGCAGATTCGCCGCGGTGGCGAAATAGTTGGCCGCGTTGTAGACGCTGATCGCCACCGTGTGCGCGCTACCGTCGCCGAGCACGCCGACGAACGGCGTCAGGTCGAGGCGGTAAGGCTCAAACGAAAGCGTCTGCACGCCGGGAATCGGACGCCACAGGATCGGATCGGCGCCGCCCGTGTAGATCCACGGATATATCGGCGAAATACCGGCGGGCTGCCCGTCGATCGTCACCAGCGCTTCCTTGAACGCCGTGCTGCCGGTGTCCTGGAATAGCGGCGCGATGTCGTCCGGCAGGTCGAAGAACCAGAACTCGTCGGCGCTTTGGCTCTGCGTGAAGACGTCGAGGTAGGCGCGTTCGATGTTCTTCGGCAGCGCACTGAATGCGGCCGAGAGCTGGTCGCTCGGCTGCGCGAGCGAGGCGATGCCGCCGTTCTGGTTCAGCGAGAGCACCTGGTCGGGCCGCTTGCCGTCGTTGCCGTCGCCGCCCGAATAGAAATACAACGTCGCCGTGCCGGTGATGATGCCGTCGTAGACCACGCCGTTGTACGTGCCGACGAAGTTGCCGAGCTCGGCGTAGCCGCTCTGCGCCTGCGCCAGCAGCGCGCTGTAGTCGGTCAGATCGCGCTCGACATGCCAGGACGTGGTGCCGCCACCCGGAATCGACGGTTCCTGCGTGGTGCCGAAATAAATGACGCTGTTGCCGAGCCAGATTCTCGCGGTGCGATCGTACTGGCGCGTGCCGGTGATGCTGAAGTCCACTGCGAGCACGACTTTTTCCCACGGCCCCGCGCAACCCGCGGCGGGCGTGTAGTCGAACGGCTTGTTGTTGAAATCGGCGAACTGCTGACCGGAGAACAGTGTGACCGTGCACGGTGTGGTCGGTGGCCGCGGAACGAGCGGATCGGCGGTGGCCACATTCCTCGATCCGACGGTCAAGGCCTGCGCTTGAGCCAAGGTCGGCCCGGCGAGTGACACGATTAATGCGGCGGAAAGAAGAATCCGCGAACGAAATACAGAAAACATGATGCCCCCACGGCGACGGTTTGCCCCTGCGCCAGAAGGTGTAGCAGATGGAATCATAATTTTTCGTAAATTGGATCGATGCAAAGCAGCAAAAATGCGGCTTGCAGCGAGGCAATGAAACAGCGTTTCATGGTCCAGGACGATTGCTGCGGTGTGCCAGTCGACGCGGCCGACAAGACGGTGTCGGGCAAATTCTGGCGCGAGAAATGCGGCGAACGGACGGCGATTACAGCGCCCGTTCCACCATCTGCACGAGCTGCGACTTCGACACAGCGCCGATCTGCGTCGCCGCGACCGCGCCGTTCTTGAACAGCATCAGCGTCGGTGCGGAGCGCACGCGCCAGGTCATCGCGGTGCGCTGATTCTGGTCAATATTGACCTTCACGACTTTGACCTTGCCGGCATAGTCATGTGCGACATCTTCAAGCATCGGCGCAATCATTTTGCATGGCGCGCACCACTCGCCCCAGAAGTCGACGAGCACCGGCGTGGCGGACTGCAGCACCTGGGCGGCAAAATCCGCATCGGTGGCATGGTTGACCGTGCTCATGACAGTGCGCGGGCGCGACGGCTCAACCGCACTTCGAATAACCGCAGTTGAGGCATGTCGCGCAGCCGTCCATCAAGATAACGGCCTGCGTGTTGCACTTGTTGCACATCGTCGCGCCGGGCGGAAAGGCACTCGTCGCCGGCTCGGTGAATTCGACTTCGGAGGACTTGCGTGCGGATTCGCCGCCGACACCGGCCAGATCGGCGCTCAAGCCCTGCGCTGCGGGCTTGGTTTCGGCCTTCGCCGGCGCGGTTACGTCAGGCTTTTTTTTTGTGTCCTTGCCGGTCGCGCGTGCCTCGTAGGCGGCGCGCTTCTCGGCAATGAGGCGGCGCTGTTCGGGATCGAGTTCGGGATCGTGCAGCAGGCCGATCATCTTCAGGTGCTGCTCGACGATCGCACCGAGCTCGGCGACGATCGAAGGCATGTACACGCCGCCGGCCTTGAAGTAGCCGCCACGCGGATCGAACACGGCCTTCAGTTCGTCGACCAGGAAGGTGATGTCGCCGCCTTTGCGGAACACCGCCGACATGATGCGGGTCAGCGCGACGATCCACTGGAAGTGGTCCATGTTCTTCGAGTTGATGAAAATCTCGAACGGACGGCGCAGCTCGTGCTCGGTGTCCTGATTGAGCACGATGTCGTTGATCGTCACGTACAGCGCGTGCTCGAACAGCGGCGATTTGATCTTGTAGGTCGCGCCGATCAGCGTGTCCGGACGCTCGACCTTCTCGTGCATCTGGATCACTTCGGCCTTGGGCGGCACTTCGATCGCATCGCGCGGATCGGGGCGAACGGTGGGAATCGTGCCGTCGTCGGGCTTGCCGACGCTGTAGCCTTTTATTTTTTTCGAAATCTTGATTGCCATGATGTCGTGTATTTGGGCGTTCATCGGTGAACGCGGAAATCGCGAGCAGCCCTCCATGGCTGCACTTTAGTCAACGACAGCAACGATGCAGAGCATCGCTGCTGCGGATGGTTATTTTTTCTTCGCAGCCTTCTTCGCCTTGGCGGCGACTTCGGCCTTGGACTTGCGCTTCACGTCCATGTTGTGCGCCCGCTTGTAGCTCTGGATGTCTTTGAAGTGACCTTTGGCATCGCGCACCGCATAGAGCTTCTTGCCCTTGCTCGAATACAGCACCGTGCGGTGGGCCTTCTTCTTCGCGGCTTTCTTGACCGCCTTCTTGGCTACTTTCTTGGCTGCTTTCTTTGCGGCTTTCTTCGGCGCGGCTTTCTTCGCGACCTTCTTCGCCGCCTTCTTGGGAGCAGCCTTTTTGGCGGCCTTCTTTGCCGCTTTCTTGGCAGCCTTTTTCGGCGCCGCTTTCTTCGCAACCTTCTTCGCCGCCGCTTTGACCGTCTTCACCGCCGCTGCAGCTTTCTTCGCCACGGCCTTCTTCACCGCGGCAGCCTTCTTCACCACCGCGTTCTTCGCCGCGACCGCACTATTGCCTGCCGCCGCCGCAGTGTTGACCACAGCGGTCTTCACCTCGGCCACGACCGCGCCAGTGCGCTCGACGGCGGCCTGGCCGACTTCCTGCGCTTTCTCTACGACGGCTTCGACCGCATTGCTCGCGGCTTCGCCTATGGACTCAACGCTCTGCATAAATCCCTCCGGTTACGTAAGCACTAGACCCAAGTTTTTCACCGCAACAACGCCGAACGACAGGATCGGATTCGGTTCTGCGAATTTACCCTTTGCGCGGCGCGGTGCAAGTGCTTTTTTCGTACCGCTGGAAGACGCCCCGGAGTCAGCCGCAGCCATTCAAGGCACGTCGGCCAAACTCAGAACTTGCCGTGAGCCCTCACCTCGGAGTCCGCTTCAACTTCAGAATTTGCCGTAGTAGCCCTCTTTAAGCGCATCGAACAGGTTGGCGGCGGTGTGCGTTTCGCCGTCGTATTCGATTTCCTCGTTGCCCTTGACCTCGACCACACTGCCGTCCTCGAGCTCGAAGCGATACAAGGTGTTTTCCAGGTCCGACTCCTTGACCAGCACCCCCTGGAACGCGGCCGGGTTGAAACGGAATGTGGTGCAACCCTTCAGGCCCTGCTTGTGCGCGTAACGGTAGATGTCCTTGAAATCCTCGTAGGGGTAGTCGGTCGGCACGTTCGCGGTCTTCGAGATCGACGAGTCGACCCACTTCTGCGCGGCGGCCTGGATATCGACGTGCTCGGTCGGGGAGACGTTGTCGGCAGCGATGAAGTAGTCCGGCAGCTTGGCCTCGACATCCTCGGTGAAGGGCATGGCCTTGGCATTGATCAGCTCGCGGTAGGCGAGCAGTTCGTAGCTGAACACTTCGACCTTTTCCTTGCTCTTCTTGCCCTCGCGAATCACGTTGCGGCTGTAGTGATGGGCGAAGCTCGGCTCGATGCCGTTCGAGGCGTTGTTCGCCAGCGACAGCGAGATCGTGCCGGTCGGCGCGATCGAGGAATGGTGGGTGAAGCGCGCGCCGATCTCGGCCAGCTCGTTGACCAGCTCGGGCGCGACTTCGGCCACGCGCTGCATATAGCGGCTGTACTTGGCATGCAGCACGCGGCCCGCGATCTTGTCGCCGGCCTTGTAGCCGTCACGCGCCATTTCCGGGCGCTCGCGCAGCATCTTCGCGGTGACCTCGAATTCCTGCGTCATGATCGGCGCCGGACCCTTTTCCTTGGCCAGCGAGGCCGCGACTTCCCAGCCGGCAATCGCCATGTCGCGTGCGATCTGTTCGGTGAACTCGCACGACTCCGGCGAGCCATACTTCATCTTCAGCATCGTGATCGTCGAACCCAGGCCGAGGAAGCCCATGCCATGGCGGCGCTTCGACATGATTTCGTTGCGCTGCTGTTCCAGCGGCAGGCCGTTGATCTCGACCACGTTGTCGAGCATGCGCGTGAACACGCGCACGACTTCCTTGTATTCGTCCCAGTCGAAACGCGCTTTCGGGCCGAACGGATCGCGCACGAACGTGGTGAGATTCACCGAGCCGAGCAGGCAGGAGCCGTACGGCGGCAGCGGCTGCTCGCCGCAGGGATTGGTCGCGCGGATGTTCTCGCACCACCAGTTGTTGTTCATCTCGTTGACACGGTCGATCAGGATGAAACCCGGCTCGGCGTAGTCGTACGTCGAGGTCATGATCATGTCCCACAGGTGCTTGGCACGGATGTGGCCATAGATCTTGCACGCGACGAGGCCATCCTCGCGCGTGACGTAGTTCTTCGTCGTCGGCCAGTCGCGCCAGATCACCTTGGCCGGATCGGCGAGGTCGATTTCGTCCCTTTCCTTGATGTTGACCGGGAACACGAGCGGCCAGTCGGCATCGTTCTCGACTGCCTGCATGAAGCCATCGGTGATCAGCAGCGACAGGTTGAACTGGCGCAGGCGTCCGTCTTCGCGCTTGGCGCGGATGAAATCCTTGACGTCGGGATGGCCGATCTCGAACGTGCCCATCTGTGCGCCGCGCCGGCCGCCCGCGCTGGACACGGTGAAGCACATCTTGTCGTAGATATCCATGAACGACATAGGGCCGGACGTGTACGCGCCCGCACCCGATACGTAGGCGCCGCGCGGGCGCAACGTCGAAAATTCGTAGCCGATGCCGCAGCCGGCCTTCAGAGTCAGGCCCGCTTCGTGGACTTTTTCGAGAATGCCGTCCATCGAGTCCTCGATCGTGCCCGAGACGGTGCAGTTGATCGTGGACGTGGCCGGCTTGTGCTCAAGCGCACCGGCGTTCGAGGTGACGCGCCCGGCCGGAATCGCGCCGCGGCGTAGCGCCCAGAGGAAGCGCTCGTACCAATATTTCTGTTTCTCCGGTGTCGCTTCCGGCTCGGCGAGAGCGCGCGCGACGCGCTGGTAGGTGTGGTCGATGCTCGCGTCGACCGCTTCGCCCTGCTTGGACTTCAGGCGGTATTTCTTGTCCCAGATGTCGTAAGAAGCCGGTTGCAGCGGGATCGTCGGCTCACCACGATCCAAGGCTTCAACACGTACGGTACTCATGGTTGGATTCTCTCCCGGCTTGTTATGGTTGCGGCATCCTGCGCAGCGGCGACTGGTCCAAACTTATTGACTCCACCACCGCGCTTTCGTTGCCCGTTCTTGCGCATCTGCCCGGATTGCGTCCTTCCGGGACTTTTCTGATGCGCTGAATCGGGGCCGTCCTTGGCCCTAAGAAACCCTGAACTCATTCAGGATTTCGGGGGAAAACTCCCCCTCTGGCGCCCTTTCCGGTCTTCCCGGCCTTGGCACTCCTGATTTGCTTTTTGAATTGTCGCGTCTGTTGCCCCGTCCAGCGCTCGGAGGCGCTGTCTTGCACTTTTGTTACCTTCGCCTCGAACCCAAGCTCTTGGGGATACTTTGTAGCAAAGTACACAAGATGTTGTGGCCGCGAGGCGAATGCAAACGTACGCCTCCAAAATTTGCTTGTCAAAGGATTTTTTTAGTTTCGACTAATCAATAACTTATAGCGCTCAATTGTGACAAAGCATGAAATCAATTCTTGCCGGCGCCGAAAACCGCGCCAGAATGCGGTTTCTGCCAACTGCTTGGCTGTTGAAACCGCGAACCGGCGGCCGAATTTGTGGTCTGTCAGCCGAACCCGCCGGCGAAAAATGCGAGCGGAATCGCTCGTTCGACATGCTTCGCGATCACGCACATTGCAAACCGATGAAGGAATCCATGCGCCAATTCTCACATTCCGACCGCCATACCTCGCGTCGGTCCAAAGCTCCCGCTTCCCTGTTCGCCCTGGCGCTCGCCGCGCTGTGCTGCATTCCGGTCAGCCGCGCCGCATTGCCGGTCGCGGTCGACGGCCAAGCGTTGCCGTCGCTGGCACCGATGCTCGAGCGCGTCGTGCCCGCCGTAGTCAACATCAATTCGAAAACGCACGTGCGGGTCAACAACCCGTTCATGAACGATCCGTTCTTCCGTCAGTTCTTCGGCATGCAGAACATGCCGCGCGAGCGCGTCGAGCAATCGCTGGGCTCGGGTGTGATCATCGACGCCGGCAAGGGTTACGTGTTGACCAATAACCATGTGATCGACGGCGCCGATGACATTTCCGTGACCCTGCACGACGGCCGCACGCTCAAGGCCAAACTGATCGGCAACGATCCCGACACCGACGTCGCCGTGGTCCAGATTCCGGCCGACAACCTCGCCGCCTTGCCGCTCGCCGACTCGGGCAAGCTGCGTGTCGGCGATTTCGTCGTTGCGCTCGGCAACCCGTTCGGTGTCGGCCAGACCGCGACCTCGGGCATCGTCTCGGGACTCAACCGCTCCGGCCTGCATGGCCTGGGCATCCAGAACTTCATCCAGACCGACGCATCGATCAACCCCGGCAACTCGGGCGGTGCGCTGGTCAACCTGCGCGGCGAACTCGTCGGCATCAACTCGGCCATCTATTCGCCGTCGGGCGGCAATGTCGGCATCGGCTTCGCCATTCCATCCAACCTCGCCAGCAATGTGATGGGCCAGCTCATCGCCACCGGCAGCGTTCGCCACGGTTCGCTCGGTGCGCAGGCGCAAAGCCTCAATCCGGAGATTGCACGCGCACTCGGCATCAAGGAGGACCAGCAGGGTGCGGTGGTCACCGAGGTTCGCGAAGGCTCCCCCGCCGCGAACGCTGGCCTGCAGGAAGGCGACGTGATCATCGCCGCGAACGGCCGCGCGGTGCTGAACGAGGGCGATCTCTACAACGCCCAGGGTCTTGCCGAGATCGGATCGACGATCGACCTGAAACTGCTGCGCGAGGGCAAACCGATCAGCGTGAGTGCACGCATCGAAGCCGAGAGCGTGGCGAAGAGCGACGGCGCCAAGCTCGATCCGCGCTTGGCCGGAGCGAGCCTTGCCGATCTCAACGACCGCGCGCGCGCCGACGGGCGTAGCGGCGTCAGCGTCACCGGCATCGTACCCGGCAGCCATGCCGCGCAACTCGGACTCAAGGCTGGTGACGTCGTCTTCGGCGTCGGCAACCTGCGCATCAACACGCTCGCCGACCTGACCCAGTTGATGAAGCGCGGACTGCGCCGCGTTCAGCTTGTCGTCGCACGCGGCGGCGAGACCTTCGTCGTGACGCTGCAGTAATGTCCCGTTCGCGCAACTTCGGCGATAATCGGCGTCTGTACCAGAAACGATCGGGTTGCCGCAAAGTGAAAAACGCTAAAAATTATACTTTCTCCACGTTTGCTTTCGCCTTCGGCCTGGCCTGTGCGCTCGGCGCGGCCGTGCCGGCCGATGCCCAGGCACCCGCAGCTGCGGCCAAACCCGCGGCCGCCAAGCCTGCAGCGAAGAAGGCGGCGCCGGTTGCGGCCAAGGCCAAGCTGCCGCCGGGCATCGTCTGGCGCGGCGATCGCGCGACCGAGCGCGCGTTCGTCGCCGACCTGGCCAAGCAGTACGAGCTGTCCAAGCTCGGCAAGGTGACGATGCAGCCGTTCAGCACGATCTCCGGCATCGATGCGGTCAACGACGGCACAGCCGACGTCGCCGGCAGCGCCCGCCCGGCCATGCCGGGTCGTGCCGAGGAGACGAACCTGACCTTCTACCCGGTCGCTTGGGAAGCGATGGTGCCGATCACTTCGCCGAAGAATCCAGCCGACAGCGTCACTCTCAAGCAGCTTTACGACATCTACAGCGGCCAGCTGAAATCCTGGAAGGATCTCGGCGGCGCCGACGAGCCGATCAATCTCTACGCGATCGCTGCGCCGCTCGACGGCGTCGATTACGTGCTGCGCAAGTACATCTACAACAAGGGTGACCAGCCGGTGTGGGCCGGACGCCAGTACATGAACACGGCCAAGCTCGAGGAAGGCGTGACGATCGATCCGCACGGCCTCGGCTTCACCACACTGTCTTCGGTGTGGGGCAACAAGTCGATCAAGATCCTCAAGGTCGAAGGCATCGCGGCGAGCACGGCCACGGTCAAGGACGGCAGCTATCCGCTGTACGCACCGCTCTACCTGGCCGCGAAGAAGGACAGCAAGAACTTCGAAGCGACCGAGAAGTTCATCAACTACGCCAGCTCCGACGCAGGCAAGGCGATCATACGCAAGCACCAGCTCGTGCCGATCGACGACGCGCCCGCGCTGATGACCGAACTCGAAAAGAATTCGGCTTGGGTTTCCGAGCGTGTGGCAGGCCGCGGCGAGCCACGTCCGGTTTCCGCACCGATCGCGACAGCCGACTATCTCATTCGCACCCAACCCAATTCGGTCGAAGCACAGGAAGCCAAGGCGCGCGCCGCCGAAGTCATGGCACAGAAGAAGGCGGCGAAGGGCACGGACAAGCCTTGATCGTTCGGTGACGCGCCGATGAACCCGTTGCGCATCCGCGCGATCACATTCGATCTCGACGATACGCTGTGGCCGATCGCACCGGTCATGCTGCGCGCAGAACAACGCCTCGACAGCTGGCTGCGCGCGCACTGTCCGCGCACCGCCACGGCTTACCCGCTGGAGGCGATGCGTGCGTTGCGCGACCGAGTTGCCGACGAGAACCCGCAACTCGCGCACGATTTCAGCGCGCAGCGGCGACTGTCCTTGCGACAAGCCTTGCTGCCGCACGGCTACCACGACGATCACGTCGACGCCGCCTTCGCCGCGTTCTATGCCGAACGCAATCGTGTGGAGCACTACGCCGATACGCTGCCCGCGCTCGAACGCCTCGGCGCGCGCTATCCGCTCGCGGTGATCACCAACGGCAACGCCGACCTGCACGCGACCGGCGTCGCGGCACATTTTCGCTTCGCCCTGCATGCCGGCGCGTTCGGCGCGGCCAAGCCGGCCGCGGACATTTTCCATGCCGCCTGCGAGCGGTTCGGATTTGCGCCCGAAGAGGTGCTGCATGTCGGCGACGATCCCGAATTGGACGTGATCGGCGCGCATCGCGCAGGATTGCGCAGCGCGTGGCTGCAACGCGGCACGATCAGCTGGAGCAAAGCCTCGCGCCAGTCCGCCGTGCAGCCCGACTGGATCGTGCGCAGCCTGGCCAAGCTGACTGATCTGCTGGCGCCGCCAGCCCGCGTCAGCGCGCGCTGACTAGACCGCGCGGCTATTTCTTTTTTGCGCTGGCCGCCGCGCGCGGCAACTGGTCGAGCATGAATGCGTAGGCCTCGGCCGTTTCGCGCCAGTGCGTGTAGCGCCCGCTCTGGCCGCCGTGGCCGGCTTCCATGTTGACCTTGAACAGCAGCGGGTTCTGGTCGGTCTTCATCGCGCGCAGCTTGGCCACCCATTTCGCCGGCTCGTAGTACTGCACCTGCGAATCGTTGAGGCCGGTGCTGACGAACATCGCTGGGTAAGCCTGCGCCTTGACGTTGTCGTACGGCGAGTAGGCGAGCATGGTCTCGTAGAACTTCGTGTCCTGCGGATTGCCCCACTCGTCGAACTCATTCGTGGTCAGCGGGATCGATTCGTCGAGCATCGTGGTGACCGCGTCGACGAACGGCACCTGGGTGAAGATGCCGCGGTAGTCCTGCGGCGCCATGTTCGCGACCGCGCCCATGAGCAGGCCGCCGGCGCTGCGGCCGAAGGCGAACACCTTGTCCTTCGCCGCGATCTTCTGCGCAACGAGGTATTCGGTGCTGTCGATGAAGTCAGTGAAGGTGTTCATCTTCTTCAACAACTTGCCGTCCTCGTACCAGCCGCGACCGAGTTCGCCGCCGCCGCGGATGTGCGCGAGCGCGACGACGAAACCGCGGTCGAGCAGCGAGACATAGGCTGGACTGAAGTGCGGATCGTACTGTGCGCCGTAGGCGCCGTAGCCGATCTGCAGCATCGGCGCGCTGCCGTCACGCTTGGTGTCCTTGCGATAGGCGAGCGAGACCGGAACCTTCGTGCCGTCGCGGGCGACGGCCCAGACGCGCTCGGTCGTGTAGTTCGCGCGCTCGTAGCCGATCACCGCCTCGCGCTTGCGCTCCTCGCGCTTACCGGTGCGCATGTCGAGATCGTAGACCGTCTTCGGCGTGACCAGCGAGGCGACCTCGTAGCGCAAAACATCGGTGTCGACCTCGCGATTGTCGCCGATCACCATGGCGTAGTCGGCCTCGTCGGTCTCGACCAGCCGCGTCGCACCGTCGCGCCAGGGTTTGATGCGTACGCGCGCGAGGCCCTCGCTGTGCTCGCCGACAACGAGATAGTTGCGAAACAGCGCAATGCGATCGACCGTCGCATCGTTGCGCGCCGCCACGATCTCGCGCCAGCGTTTCTTGTCGCCGACCTGGGCATCGTCGACCTGCATCACGCGATAGTTCTTCACCTGCCAGTTGGTGCGCACCACCCAGCGCCGGTCGATATGCTCGGCGTCGTACTTGAAATCGTGCTCGCGCGGCGCGAGCACCTTGAAGCGCGCCTTCGGTTGGCTCGCCGGGATGAAACGAACCTCGCTCGACAGCGTCGACTGCGAGGCGATCGCGATGAATTTGTCGTCACCCGTGCGCGCCACGTCGAGGTAGTAGCTGTGATCGCGCTCCTCGTAGACGACCGGATCGCGTTTCGGATCGGTGCCGAGCACATGCTTCTTCACACGCACGGTGAGCAGCGTGACCGGATCGTTCTCGACGTAGAACAAGGTGTGGTTGTCGTCGGCCCAGGCCACGGCGCCCGGCGTGTTCGCCAGCGCGTCGGGCAGCAGCTTGCCGCTGGCGAGATCCTTGATGCGGATCGTGAACTGCTGACGGCCAGCCGTGTCTTCGGCATAGGCGATCAGCTTTTCGTTCGGGCTGATCTCGTATTGGCCGATCTGGAAGAAATCATGCCCCTTCGCCAGCGCAGGGCCATCGAGCAACACTTCCTCGCGCGCATCGGGATTGCCGCAGCGGCGCGCATAGACCGCGTATTCCGCGGCTTGCGCATAGCGCGTCTGATACCAGCAGTGGCGGTATTTCGCCGGCGCACTCGCATCGTCCGGGGCAAGGCGCGCGGTGATCTCCTTGTACAGCGCTTCCTGCTGTGCCTGCGTGTGCGCGGTCATTTGCGCGTAGTAGGCATTCTCCGCCTTGAGGTAGTTGAGCACCTCGGGCCGGGTGCGCGTGTCGTCGCGCAGCCAGTAGTAGTTGTCGATGCGCGTGCCGCCCGGCGCGGACACGGGATACGCATGCACCGCGGCGACCGGTGGCTGCGGCGCCGGCGCGGCCGGCTCGCGCGACTGCATCGCGCAGCCGACGAGGACGAGGCCGGCCAGCACGGGCACGATCGAAATGCGAATCTTGCGGGAGGTGATCGCTGACATGGACGGCCCATCGAATTCACGGCGAAGCGGCGATGGTAGACAGGCCGGCGCCGCGAAACAATCCGGCCGGCGCCGCGCTAACGCAAACCAAACATTCGCTCGCTAGAATCGGCGGCCTTTGATCGTTACGGGGTAACCCATGTCGTCGAATCCCACCCAGCGCGGCATGCCGCCGCTGCCACTGCTGATCTTCTCCTCGCGTTGGTTGCAGCTGCCGCTGTACCTCGGCCTGATCGTGGCGCAGGGCGTCTATGTCGTGCTCTTCGTCAAGGAGCTCTGGCACCTGATCGTCGGCGCGGTGAATTTTGGCGAGCAGGAAATCATGCTGATCGTGCTCGGCCTGATCGACGTGGTTATGATCTCCAACCTGCTGATCATGGTCATCGTCGGTGGCTATGAAACCTTCGTTTCGCGCTTGCGCCTGGAAGACCATCCGGACCAACCCGAGTGGCTCAGCCACGTCAACGCCTCGGTGCTCAAGGTCAAGCTGGCGATGGCGATCATCGGCATCTCCTCGATCCACCTGCTCAAGACCTTCATCGCCGCCGGCGCGATCGGTGCGGGCGGCCTGCCGTTCTGTACGCCCGAGGAATTCATGCTGATCAAGGACACCGCGGTCGCCGCACCCCGCTGCACCACGCTCACCCCGACCGGCGTGATGTGGCAGACGATCATCCACTGCGTCTTCATCCTCTCCGCGATCGGCATCGCCTACACCGACAAGATCATGAACGGCTTGGCCGCGCGCAAGACGGCGGAAGCGCACTGAGCGGAAACCGCGCCGCGCCGGCGCACGTCCGCGGCGTTCTGAAGCAAATGCGGAGCGGCAAGCAACGCCTGTCGCTCATGCTTTGTCCGTGAGCCGCTTCTCGTAGCGCCACGCGTCCGCGCCATCCTCGTAGAAACCGGGCTTCTCGCCGAAGCGCTGGAAGCCGAGGCGTTCGTACAGCGCGATCGCGGCCGCGTTGTCCTTGCGCACCTCCAAGCGCAGGCGCGCGCAAGCGCGATCCCGCGCCGTCGCCTCGACTGCGGCCAGCAATGACTTGGCCACACCGCGGCCGCGTGCGCGCTCCGCAACCGCGATCGAGTAAAGCCGTGCAATATCGCTGCCGGCACGATAGAACACGACGGCCTTGCCGAGCAGCCCGCCGGCATCGACGGCGGCGAGCACGGTCGCACTGGTGCTGTGCAGGTGCTGGCGGTATTGTCGCGGCGACAGGTGATCGGTCGTGAATGCGGCGCGCTCGAGTGCGATCAGCGCATCGAGATCGTCGACCATGGCACTACGAATCGAAAAATCGGGGGGCGCGGGGAGCATGCCGCCAGCCTAAGCTACCGATGCCGGACCCGGCAACGGCGTACAGCGATGAATTCGGCGTAAACGATCCGCAATTCCAAATCTTGGTCGGATGGAAGGGCGTCGCACTTGTGTCAAACTGCGCGCCTTCCCACCACGGCGCGCCCCGCCATGTCCGAACCTCCGAGTGCATTTCCAGCGGACTTCCTGCCCGCTCTCAAACGGCAGCCTAGGCCGCGCTTTTCGATATTCTCAGCGGGCTTCCTTGCCTGCTGTAGAGCGGCCGTCGGGGCACACTTTCCAATTTTACTTGCTAACCACGCATGAGCCGCCTCGTCATCGTCGTGGAAAAGGCCTCGGACTGGGGCTCGTACTATCCTTCCGACAACGTCGTCGCAGCGCAGGACTATCTCAAGGAACCGATCGCAGCCGACGACGAGCGCGTGCAGGTGATCAACCTCTGCCGCAGCTACAAATATCTGGGCATCGGCTATTACGTCTCGCTGCTCGCCGAGGCGCGCGGGCACAAGGTGATTCCGTCGGTGCGCACGATCAACGATCTGCGCAAGCGCGCGCTGTATGGCCTCGACATCGAGGATCTGAACCAGAAGCTGATCAAATTCCTGCCCGAGGGCGGACGCGACGCGACCGACTTCGGCGTGCTCGTCTATTTCGGCGAGACCAGCTACGCGGCGCTATCCGATCTCGCGCGCCAGGTGTTCGACACGTTCCCGTGCCCGATCCTGCGCCTCGAGTTCGAGCGCGAGAAGGTCTGGCAGATCGCCGCGATCAAGCCGGCCGGTCTGCATACGCTGACCGACCAGCAGGAAGACTCGTTCGCCGCCGCGCTCGACAAGTTCTCCAAGAAGCTCTGGCGCAAGCCGCGCGCGCGCAAGGCCTATCGCTACGACATCGCGATGCTCGCCGATCCGAACGAGGCGATGCCGCCGTCGAACAAGCGCGCGCTGAAGTCGTTCATCGAGGCCGGCAAGGAAATCGGCATCGAGGTCGAGATCATCGGCAAGAACGACTACTCGCGCCTGGCCGAGTACGACGGCTTGTTCATCCGCGAGACCACCGCGATCGACAACCACACCTACCGCTTCGCCAACAAGGCGGAGAAGGAAGGTATGGTCGTGATCGATGATCCCGGCTCGATCCTCAAGTGCACGAACAAGATTTACCTGCACGACCTGCTCAAGTCGCGCAAGCTGGCCACGCCGAAGACCGAAATCCTCTATCGCGACGACGCGAAAAAGCTCGCCGAACTGCCCGACCTGCTCGGATTTCCGATCGTGTTGAAGATTCCCGACGGGTCTTTTTCGCGCGGCATCGTCAAGGTGGAGACGGTCGAGCAACTGAAGAAGGCCGCCGACGACCTGTTCCAGCACACCGCGCTCGTGCTCGCCCAGGAATTCATGTTCACCGAATATGACTGGCGCATCGGCGTGCTCGATGGCCAGGCGCTGTACGCCTGCCAGTACTTCATGTCGCGCGGGCATTGGCAGATCTACAACCACGGCGCCAATGCGACGCAAAAGTCGGGGGGCTTCAAGACCCTGCCCGTGCGCGACGCGCCGAGCGAAGTGGTCAAGCTCGCACTCAAGGCCACGTCGTCGATCGGAGACGGCCTCTACGGCGTCGACCTCAAGCAGAACGGCGAGCGCATCGTCGTCATCGAAGTCAACGACAACCCTTCGATCGATGCCGGCGTCGAAGACGACTATCTCGGCGAGGACCTCTATCGCCGCATCATGGAAGAATTCCTGCGCCGGCTCGAGCGCAAGCGCCTTGGCATCACCGACTGATCGAGCCGCGATCGGCAAACTAGCTACGGCTGTAGGGACGTCACTCTCTATCTTGGACGCGGCAACTTCCTTTTTGGGGCGCGCAAAGCGCAAGCATGAACGTCCGCTCTCGGCCAGAGCCGGTCAGTTGGCCACTCAAGTTCAGTGTCGAAATGCGGTCGTTCGTCACGGCACGAGGCAAATGGGGCATTATTCGCCGCAGCCGTGGTAGTAGCGCGGCCTCGTTCCATGGATCCAGATTTGTGCCATGGCCTGATGATTAGTCAATCAGGTTCGTGACATTCAGCTCGGCGCCCGGGACGCGTCATCCGACCACCACCCGCGCCATGGAATGGGGGGACATTGCGGCGTATGATCTTTGAACCACGGCGGAGCGAGTCGTCACCTTCTAAGTTCCGCCCAAGCTGACTATTCGAGCGACCACATCGATGTGACCGCGACGCGAGATAAGTAAAGTAACAACACAACGAGTCGGCAAAGGAGTTTCAAATGTCGCAACGACAGTTGAAGATCAACGGCGAAGACAAGACAGTCGACGTTCCGGACAACATGCCCCTCTTATGGGTGTTGCGCGATGTGCTCGGCATGACCGGCACCAAATACGGCTGCGGCATCGCTCAATGCGGTGCTTGCACCGTACATCTCGACGGACGCGCCATCCGCTCCTGTCAGATGCCAGTTAGCGCCGTTGGGAGCCGCGCGATCACGACGATCGAAGGCATTGGCAAAACTCCGACCGGTGCAAGGATTCAGAAGGCATGGCTCGACGAGGAAGTCGTGCAGTGCGGTTATTGCCAGAGTGGGCAGATCATGTCGGCGAGCGCACTGCTCGCCACAACGCCAAAGCCCGATGACGCCGACATCAATGCTGCGATGGCTGGCAACATCTGCCGTTGCGGGACCTATGTGCGTATCCGCGCCGCGATCAAACGCGCGGCCGAAGGGGAGCAGCCGACATGAACGCGACGTTCAAGGACTCAATCGCCGAACCTTCGCGGCGCGCTTTCATTAAAGGCGGAGTGGCGGGCGGATTTCTGCTCGCCTTCCACGTGCCCGTGTTCGGCGGTATCAACGAGCCGAATCAGCCAGCCGACGATACGAACGGCAAGTTCGCACCGAATGCTTTCATCCGCATCGACAAAGCCGGCAAGACCACTCTGGTCATGCCGCAGGTCGAAATGGGGCAAGGCGTCTACACATCGGTCGCGATGATTCTCGCCGAGGAACTCGACGCCGACTATTCGCAAGTCACGCTCGAGCATGCGCCGCCGAATGACAAGGCATACGGCAACCCGACATTCGGCATCCAGGTGACGGGCAACTCGAATTCGATTCGCGCGTTCTGGAAGCCGCTACGCACCGCCGGCGCCAGCGCCCGCGCGATGCTGATCCAGGCGGCAGCGAAACAGTGGAAGGTAGATCCCTCGGGCTGCGCCGCGAGTGACGGCAAGGTTACGCACGGCGCGAGCAATCGCACGCTCTCGTACGCCGCGCTGGCGGATGCCGCATCGAAAGAGACACCGCCGAAAGACCCGCCGCTCAAGGACCCGAAGCAGTTCAAGTTGATCGGCAAGCCGCAGAAGCGGTTCGACACGCCGAGCAAGGTGGACGGTTCGGCGGTGTACGGTATCGACGCGATGTTACCCGGAATGAAGTTCGCGACAATCATGGCTTCGCCGGTGTTCGGCGGCAAAGTGAGCAAGGTTGACGACACCGCAGCGAAGCAGATTCCGGGCATGCAACTGGTGATCGCGCTCGACGACATGGTAGCGGTGATCGGCGATCATTTCTGGGCTGCGAAGTCCGGGCTCGATGCGCTCAAGATCACATGGGATCACGGCCCGAATGCTACCGTGAGCAATGACGCGATCTGGAAGCACCTGCGCGATGAGAGTGCGAAAGATGGCGTCATCGCCAAGTCAGTAGGTGACGTGAAGAAAGCGTTCGAGTCGGGCGAGAAATTTCACGCCGTTTACGAACTGCCGTTCCTCGCGCACGCGACGATGGAGCCGATGAACTGCACCGTGCAGCTCAAGCCGGACGGCGGTTGTGAGATCTGGTTAGGCACGCAGGTGATATCGCGAGTGCAGCAGACTGTCGCAAAGCTGCTCGGCGTGTCCGACGACAAGGTCATCGTGCACAATCATTTAATCGGCGGCGGCTTCGGCCGTCGCCTCGAACCAGATATGGCGCTCAAGGCCGTGCGCGTGGCGCAGCGTCTGAACGGCGAACCGGTAAAGGTGGTCTGGTCGCGCGAGGAGGACATGCGGCAGGATGTCTATCGTCCCGTCTATCGCGACGAGATTTCCGCGACAGTGAGCGACGGCAAGATCGCCGGCTGGAGATACAAGATTTCCGGCTCATCGGTCATCGCGCGCTGGCTTCCACCGGCGTTTCAGAAGGGCATCGACATCGACTCCATAGATTGCGCGGTCGATCAGCCCTACGATTTTCCGAATTTGGAAGTGCAATACATGCGTGTCGAGCCGCCGGCGGTGCCGACCGGTTTCTGGCGCGGCGTCGGTCCGAACAACAATGTGTTCGCTATCGAATGCTTTATCGACGAGGTGGCGAAGAAACTCAACAAGGATCCGATCGCGTTCCGCAAGAGCATGCTCGACAAAGGCCCGCGTTTCAAAGCCGTGCTCGATCTGGTCGCGCAGAAATCCGCCTGGGGCCAGCCACTCGGCAAACGCGTCGGACGCGGCGTATGCCTGCAGCCGGCTTTCGGCAGCTTCATCGCCACGGTGATCGAAGCAGAAGTCGATGAGCAGGGCGAGGTGTTGTTGCGCAAGGTCAACTGCGCTGTGGACGCGGGGATCGTCGTCAATCCAGATACCGTCGTCGCGCAGTTGCAGGGGGGCATCATTTTCGGATTGACAGCGGCGCTGTACGGCGAAGTCACCATCGACGGCGGCCGCGTGCAGCAATCCAATTTTCACAATTATCGAATGCTGCGCATCGATCAGATTCCATCGATCGACGTGCATATCGTACATAGCGGCGAGGCACCCGGTGGCATCGGTGAGACGGGTGCGACGGCTGGGCCGCCGGCGCTGCGCAATGCGATTTTCGCGGCCACCGGTATTCCCTTGCGACGATTGCCGATCGACCTCGACGTGCTCGCCGGGAGGAAGCAACCATGGGTATGACGCAGCGTGGCCGCGTTTTGCGCGTTCTCCTCATCGTCGTCGCAGTGCTGTTGGTGGCCGGTACAGCCTTTGCGATCTATTTACGCGGGCCGGGTCCGACCGATTTTGCAGGTGGTCAGAAGGTCGCACTGGCCGAGTATAAGGATACAAATCCGACATCGATTCCGGCATCGAAGAAAAGCGCCGATCCGATTCAGCGTGGCAAGTACCTAGCGGAAGCAGCCGACTGCCTGGTCTGCCACACCACACCCGACGGTCAGCAATACGCGGGCGGCTTTGCGTTCACGCTGCCGTTTGGAACGATCTACTCGACCAACATCACACCCGACAAGGAAACCGGCATTGGCAACTACACCGATCAGGATTTCCTCGCCGCCGTGCATCGCGGCGTGCGCAAGGATGGTGCATGGATGTATCCGGCGATGCCGTTTACGTCGTACACGTATATGACCGACGAAGACGCGCTCGCGATCAAGGCCTACCTCTTCAGTCTCACGCCCGTGCGTGCGCCGGCACGCGCGAACACACTCACGTTCCCATTCAACCAGCGCTGGGCGATCGGCCTGTGGTCGGCGGTTTTCAACCCGAACAAGCGCTTTCAGCCGGATAGTTCGAAATCGGCGGAGTGGAATCGCGGCGCATATCTATCCGAAGCGCTTGCGCACTGTGGTGAATGCCACACGCCGCGGAACATCGGATTCGCACTAAACAATCGAAAGAAGTTCGGTGGCGGGAATGCCGGCGGCTGGCTTGCCTACAACATCAGCGCCGACAAAGGCAGCGGCATCGGCAATTGGAGCGACGACGACGTCGCCGCCTATATCGGTCATGGTCACGCAAACAATCACGGCAGTGCGTCGGGCCCGATGGGCGAGGCGGTGTCGGAGAGTTTGAGTCGCCTAGAGCCCGAGGACCTCAGGGCGATTGTTGCCTACGTGCGCAGCGTACCGGCCACGAGTTCCGACCTGCCTGCGCAGCTTGCACCACCCGCCCCGCGTTCGCACAGGGAGGGTTTCGCGGCGAACGCACGCGGCAAGCAGGTGTTCGAAGGTGCCTGCATGAGCTGCCACAACTGGGATGGCGTGGCTGATATCTCGCCCTATGCAACGCTCACGGGCTCGCGCGCGGTCAACGACCCGAGCGGCATCAACGTGGCGCAAATCGTGATCACCGGATCGGCGTCATGGAGCGAGAACGGTTCGCTGAACATGCCCGCGTTTGGCCAGACGTATTCGAACGAGGAAATCGCCGAGGTTGCGAATTACGTTACGGCGCGCTTTGGCACCCAGGGATCGTCGCTCACCGAACGGGATGTGGCGAGCTTGCGCCGTCAGTCAGCACAGTAGATAAGAGCCGTTCGCGGACCGAGTTAAGTCCGGTGGCGCCTGTATTGCGGACCAATCGAGGCCATTGGAGGCAAGATTGAAGCCGCTTCGAATCAGCGATTGAAACGGCCTCTGGTACTGCAGCCGCACTGCAGTCAAACGCGTGCTCGCCGGCGCTCGCGACGCTTTCGCTGCGAGCAGCACCCTTATCCCGCAATCGTCTGTTGCGAAGATTCTATTTGGCCTTTGTTGACTACTCCCATCGGCGAAGAGTCCCAGGGTCCAGACCAACACGTGCTATTGCCATCGAATTGCGTGAACTGGAGGTAGGCAGCTTGGAATAATTAGGGCACCTCTACGCCTTCGAGCAGCGTCGCCAGTGCCGCTTCGACAGGTGCATTGCCGACTTTCTCAGGCAATAGCAGGCCATCGATTGTCAAAAACGTCAGGCCATGTACTAGTGACCAGCACGCCGCTGCCAGCCCTGGCGCGGGCTTTCGCCGAAATACACCTTCTCGCTGCCCACGCTGGAGTACCTCCAACAGCACGCCCATCGCATTCAAAGCTCGGTCGCCTGCATGCACTCCCACGATCCGACTCGTTTCGGCACTGAACATCAATCTGTACAGCGCCGGATGATCGGCGCCGAACTGAATGTAGGCGACGGCCGCGCTCAGCAACGCCTTGCGTACCGAGCGCGGATGGGCGGCGACGGCCGCGCCCAGCACCTCACGTAATTGATCGAAGCCGCGCATCGCCAGTTCGGCCAGCAGACTCGCTCGATCCGGGAAGTGCTTGTAGGGCGCGGCGTGGCTTACGCCCGCACGGCGCGCAACTTCCCGTAAGGTGAATTGCCAGCCCTGATCCTCCGCCAACATCGCCTGGGCGGTTTCGAGAATGACTCGTCGAAGATCACCGTGATGGTAGGCCGCTCGGCCCTGAACGCTCTTTTCTTGCATAGATGAACGAAGCCCTTGGGGAGATTTTGAGTGGATGTTGACACAAGAAACATTGGGGTGTAAATTCCCCTTCGATGTTTCTGCTGTCTACTTTATAAGGACCGAACCATGAACGCACTCACCTCCTTTGTGGTGTCCCCACTGACCGATCGCCTGACGCGCCAGCGGCAGGCGTTTCTCACCGAAGGCGCGCCCTCGCTTCAGCAGCGACGCGCAAATCTGTCCAAACTCAAGCGCTCAATCGTCGCTCGCAAGGCCGAGATCGAGGCCGCCCTGAAGGCTGACTTCGGTCATCGCTCAACCCACGAGACCGCCATCATGGAAATGATGACGGTCGTGCAAGGCATCAATTATCTCAACCATAACCTGCGCCGTTGGATGCGTCCGACTCGGCGGCATGTCGCCATGCATTTTCAGCCGGCTCGCAGCTACATCGTCTACCAGCCCCTGGGCGTGATCGGCATCATGGCACCGTGGAACTATCCGTTGGCGCTGGCATTGATGCCTCTGGCGACCGCGCTGGCGGCCGGCAACCGCGCGATGATCAAGCCGTCCGAGTTCACGCCAGCGACCAGTGCGTTGCTGCAAATCATCCTGGCTGAGCTGTTCGCCCCCGAGCAGGTGGCCGTGATTCAGGGCGAAGCGGCCGTCGGCGCAGAGTTTGCGGCCTTGCCGTTCGACCATCTTGTATTCACCGGCAGCACACCCATCGGCCGCGCGGTGATGAAAGCAGCGGCCGAGAACCTCGTGCCGGTGACGCTGGAGTTGGGCGGTAAATCGCCGGTCGTCATCGAACGGGGCCATGGCGCTGCGTCCGCCGCAAGCATTGCCTACGGAAAATTGGCGAACGCCGGACAGACCTGCGTCGCACCGGATTACGTGTTGCTACATGAGAGCGATGCCGAGCCGTTCCTCGCCGCGTTCGATGTCGCAGCTAAGCGGCTCTATCCCAACGGCCCGCTCAGTGACGACTACACGTCTATCGTCAACCAGCGTCACTACCAGCGACTCGTGGCGCTGCTCGATGATGCCCGTGTCAATGGCGCGCGGATCATTGAAATGGGCCACCGTCCGCAGGACGCAGGCACGCGTCCTCACACCCTCGCGCCCACGGTCGTCCTCGGCGTCACTGACGACATGCGAATCATGCAGGAGGAAATCTTCGGCCCGCTATTGCCCGTGCGAACGTACGCCAATATCGATCAGGCCATCGGCTACATCAATGCCCATCCACGTCCGCTCGCGCTCTACTACTTCGGTCCCACTGGGCGCAGCCGCGACAAGGTCTTGACCCAGACGACCTCCGGTAACGTCACTATCAACAACACGATAATGCACTACGCTCAAGATGATCTACCTTTTGGCGGTGTGGGGCCGAGTGGCATGGGTGCCTACCATGGCGTCGAAGGCTTCCGTGCGCTCAGCCACGCCAAGGGCGTGCTCATCCAAAGTCGGCGCAATCTCGGCAACCTGCTGCAGCCACCGTTCGGCTGGATGGCTAATCTGATTTTAAAAACCATGCTGCGGTAGCCATCGAATTCTCGGATGAAGACATCATCGGATGTACTCCCGTGGCACTCCGTGCCGAAATCTACTTAGCCTCAAGGAGGCAACACTATGCTCACCCAAACAAAAGTCTCATTCGGAATTGCAAAGTTGACCGGCATATTGCTAGCCGGCGTATTTTTCTCCGCGCCAGTCCTCGCCGAGGATACTGATTCGACCGAGACCGCTCGGTGCATGCTCTGCAGCAGCGCCAAGTGTTCGTCCACAGCGTCGGGGGCCATCAGCGGCGATCTCTCGAAGGTTCGTGACTCCTCTGCGAGTTCACCGGATCCTATGGTCGTAGTCCAACGGATGATCCTCGGGACCGCGGCCAGCTCGCGTTCTCGCGTTGTACATGTGGCCACTCGCGCTGACGAAAGCTATCGCGCGCGTTCTTGGGATCCGATGCTGATAGCCCGCAAGATGATCCTGGGCGACTCCCGCTGACTTAAGCACCCATGCGACTCTTAAGCAGGGAGCGGTCGATCGTTCGCCGAATACGTGTTCTACGCTGCAATCCTCGACAACACCGACCTGTCGATTGCCTCGCCAATGCTGAGCTGCCTCTATATCTTTGAAGAACTGAGGAAAGGTTGCCCTGATTGAAGTATTCCAGGTTGAATGTGCTCGGGTGGCCGGACCAGGTGGTCACGACGCCGGACCATTCAGCCAAAATGTCCGGTATACGCAGACGGCGCACTGGGGGTCCACAATTGGCCAATATTTATCACAAAGAAACTGCCTCTCTAGTTTTCACACAGCCTCGGTCGAAAGCAGACGTGCAGTATTTTGAGGTGGCCATGGGTGGAGTATGTTGGGTGACCGTCTGGGGTTTGCCGGGAAATCGATCGGCACGGGCCTGATTGCGCGGCGGTTTCCTCGCTGCGGAGGTATCCCTCGGCAATGCCCAATGGTAAAGAAGATCCCGATGTACGACCAATCCAAGCCATCCGGATTGATCCAGTTCGCACGAGTCGATGCGTGCTCCGCCATCATCGACGTCTACCCAGGCGACGGCTTTGGACCAGACTCTTCTCTGGTCTGCAGCTTCGTGCCGGCCGAAGTCGCCACCCAACCAGCGGATGTCCTGTGGTTGCAACCGTTCTACCACGATTTCCACAACGCGCTGATCCAGGCCGGGGGCGCGAGCGACGCCCAGTCGCTGCATCGGATTGAGCCTGGTCCGTTCGCGAGGGGGTAGAGGCGGGGGGCTTCGTATTGGAAGCGGAGAGCACCATGCTCGCGAACACGGACGATCTACATGGATCAAGGTGTTCGATCCCTCGATCAAGGGCGAGACCGATCACTTTGCCTTCTGTTTTTAGAAGCCGGTGAGTTGAGCGCCGGCGTTATTCCAGCTTTGTGCTCAATCTGAGGTCATCAGTCGGCCGCATAGCTGTCGTTCGCGAGCGGCAGCTTCGGGTCGGAAGCGGATCAGAAGCTGTAACGCACCCCACCCCAGATCAACCGCGGCGCACCCGGCGCAAAAAACGTCGTGCGTGGGACGGGATAGTTTCCGTCGCCCGGCGCGTTCGCCACGGCGGGAAACGGGCGCGCGACGAAGTGGCCGTCGGCATCGAAGCCCTGTGCGCCGAGCTGCGCTGCGGTGGCGTATTTGCGATTGAGCAAATTGTCGATCTGGGCGAAGAAGGTCAGCTTCGGCGTGGGTTTGTAGTTGAGACCGAAATCGAACACGCCGTAGCCGGCGGTCTTGCCGGGGCCGAGATAGTAGGTGCCGTCGGGCTGGTGCGCGTTGTTCTCGTTGCCGCGCGCGTACGCACCGTCCGTCGCGCGGAAGTCGAGGTTCAACGACAGCGTCTCGCCGAAGTCGTAGCCGACGAAAGCCTTGAAGGTCTGCTTCGGCACGAGCGGCAGGCGGTCGCCGGGCGTGACTGTGATCGTACCGCCACCAAGCCCGCGGAATGCGGGATCTTCGAGCGCTAAACTGTTCGTGCTGTTGCCGTCGCCGGGAAACAGCCCGCTCGCCTCGTAGGTCGCATTGATCCAGGAATAATTCGCGCCGAAGCTCAGCGCATCGACGCGACTGTCGAAGCTGAGATCGATGCCTTCGCGCCGCGTCTTCGGGAAATTCTGGAAGAAGCCGGCGCCGGTCGCATCGGGCGCGGCGACGAAGAGGATGTCGTTCTTGTTCTCGGCGCGATACACGCTTGCGTTCCAGTGCGTGGCATCGCCGAGCGTGCCGCGCAGTCCTGCCTCGAGCGTGCGCGTGACGACCTGCTTGAGCGGCGGATCGCCGGCCATCGCGTTCGGCAGGCGGCAGGGATTCTCCTCGTTCGCGCAGCCGAGTTCGATCGCCGACGGCGCGCGGTTGCCTTCGTTGTAGCCGACGTAGGCGTTGAAGTTCGCGTTCGGCGTCCAGGTCAGGCCGACCGCTGGATTGAAGCGCTGGTAGACATCGTGGCCGTTGAGCGAGTCGATGCCGCCTTCGGGATTGAGCAGGTCGCGCGTCGTTGTGGACTCGCGGTTGTAGCGGCCGGAAACGACCACGGCCCACGTCTCTGCGAAGCTCAGCGTGTCGGTGAAGAATGCGCTCCAGGTGTGCGCGCGGCTTTTCAGGTTCACGCGCGAGTCGAACGCGTTTTCAGAGTCCTGCGTGCCGTCGACGTAGGCGCCGGGGCCGTCGACGAGCACGACGTTGCGCTCCGGCGTGAGATAACCGAAGCGCGCGGACTGGGTGTAGCCGATGCGGTTCGCGTCGTAGGCGGCACCGACGATGAAGTCGTTGTGCTTGCCGCCGAAATCCTCGCTCCAGTTCAGCTGCAGGCCGAAGCCGAAGTTCTTCTGCCGTGCCTGCGTGAGCGTGTCGAGGCCGTTGCACTTCTCGTTCGGCTCGGAGTTGAGCAGGATGTTCGCGATGCAGCGCCATTGTGGATACGGCGTATTCGCTGCATTCGCGCCGCTGGTCGGAAAACCGCTGTAACCGGCCGCGAGCAGGGCTGCCTGTTCCGCTGCGCTCGGCTGGTAGACCGACTCGCCGATCGCATCGTCGTTGATGTCGCCGTTGTGCGTATGCGTGTCGATCTTGCGCAAGTAGACGTTGCCGGCCAGCGACAGCGCGTCGCTGAAGCGATGGTGGCCTTCGAGATTGAGATAGTGCGATTCGTTCTGCGTGCGGTCGGGCGTATACGAGCTGGCATAGTCGCGCGCCATCAAGTGCATCTCCTGCAGGCCGTTGCCGGTGAGCAGATCCTTGACGTAGGCGTAGCTCAGGTCGAGGTCGTCATCGTCGCCGTGCCAACCGACCTTGCCGAACAACTGGCCCTGGTCGCTCGGCGAATGTTCGCGCCAACCGCCATCGGTGAAATAGTGGGCATTGAGGTACCAGTCGAACGCGCCTTCGGCGCCGCCGGTCTGCAAGTCGGCGCTGCCGCGCGCGTGCGCGCCGTAGCTCATCTCCACGGTCGTGCCGGGATCGCTGCGACCGCTCTTGGTTTCGATCGACAGCGCGCCGCCGAGCGTGTTGAGACCGAACAGCGGATTCGATCCCGGCATCAGCGTGATGCCTTCGATCGCGTTGCGCGGGATCAGGTCCCAACTGACCACGTCGCCGAACGGCTGGTTGAGGCGCACGCCGTCCATGTACACCGACAGGCCTTGCGGCGTGCCGAGCAGAGGCGAGGCCGTGTAGCCGCGAAAATTCACGTCGGGCTGCAGCGGATTGCCGGCGACCTCGTTGAACGTGAGGCCGGCGAACTTGCGGTTGAGGAATTCGGTCAGGTCGTTCGCATTGCTTTCGCGCAGCTCGTCCGCCGAGGCGGTCTGGACGGGTGCGGCGATCTTGTCGAGCGATTCGCCGCCGCCGTTGAGCGGCGTCACTTCGATGGTGTCGAATTTGACGACTGGCGGTTTCGTGGCCGCATCGCTGTCGGCGTTGCTGTCATCGCTGGCGACGACGTTGCCGATCACGGCCAGCAGCGTCGTGGCCAACACGGCGCGCGGCAACCGGCGCTTCGCAGGAATCGTATGCCTCATTCAACTAATCCGATGTATTCCGGTCACGATGGTTCCTCGATGCGGCGCCAATCGCGATCGCGGAGGTCTAGTCGCTTGCGCAGCGAAACCCTGGCGAGTCTGCCAGCGCACCGCCGGAAAAATTCCCGACGTGCACAAGTGTGTCGTCATTGACACAGCCGCAGATCAGCGCTTCCACGTGACGTGCACGCCGGCGAATACGGAGCATCCCGGCGCCGGCTCGAAGTAGCGACCGTTGCTCTCGTTGACGATGACCGATCCGGCGTAATTCTTGTCGAACAGGTTCTGCACGCGCAGGAAGGTGGAAACGGTCGTCGACGCGGTCTCGAACACATAACCGGTACCGAGCGACAGCGTGCCGTAGCCCGGCGCATATTGGGTGTTGAGGTCGTTGACCGGCGTCGCGCTCGCGGCGTTCGCCTCGATCGTCGCGTTCCAGCCAAGTGCCTCGCCCCAGCGCAGCGCGGCGTAGAGGTTCGAGCGCGGCACGCCCGGGATGCGTGCGCCCGCGGCGACGGGTGTGTTCGGTTTCGTGCAGGTCGACGCGGCCGGGCAGGTGAGGAACGGCGAGAGGAATTTCGCGTCGAGATACGTGTAGGCCAGTTGCGCATGCCAGCGCGCCGCGAGCGGCAGGTCGAGCTTGAACTCCGCGCCGCGCCGGCGCGCGCGGTCGACGTTCTGGTAGGTCGTGCGGCCGCCGCTCGACGTGGCCACGGCGATCTCGTTGCGCGTGTCTGCGTTGAACACGGCGACATCGAATTCGCCGCCGCTCTCAAAGTGCCACTTCGAGCCGACTTCGCCATTGCGGCTGCGCGCAGGCACGAGGCCGAAGTTGATGCCGGCGCTGCCGTCGGGTCGATAGCCGAGTTCGTTGAACGTCGGCGTCTCGAAGCCGCGCCCGTACGAGGCGTAGAGATGCCACTGCTCGTTGGCGCGGTAGAGCAGGCCCGCGACCGGTGTCGTCGCCGAATAGTCCGCGCGGCCGCTGTCGTTGCCATTGCCCGGCACGATGTAGTTGTCGTCGGCGGAGAATTTCACTTCGCTGTGGCGCAGGCCGGCGCTGGCAAGCCAGTTGTCGGCGAAGCTCCATGTCGCCTGTGCGTACTCATCGAAGTTGGAAACGAGATTCTGCTCGTCGCGGCGCAACGCGCCTTTCACGCCGAGCGTGCTGCCGAGATAGTTGTTGTAGCCTTGGCGATGCTGGTCCTGGCGATCGTAGCTGACGCCAACCGCGAGATCGAACGGCCGCTCGGCCAGGACACTGTTGTACGTCCAGCGCGCGTCGCCGCCGCCGTAGTCGCCGCCGAGTTCGATTACGCCGCCCGGACTCGTCGCCGCTTTCTGCGTCGCCACCGGGATCGACTGGAATTGCTCGACGTCGCGGTGGCCGAGGTAGCCGAGCACGCGCAGGCTTTGCGTGTCGCTCAACGGCTGCTCGTAGATCGCACCACCCTGCTGCTGGTGCACGCTCTTGCGCGTGTCGAACAGCGCAGCACTTGCCACCGCCTGGCGCGGGTCGGTTTCGAACTGCGCGCGCGTCAGACCGAGCGCATCGTCGGCGTTCGGCAGCGCGACCGTGTTCGCGAGCAGGGTGAGCTTGCGTCCCGCGCCGAGGTCGAACGTGAACTTGGCGTTGCCATTGCTGCGTTCGGCGTAGCCGTGGCCGCGGTAGCCGTCGGTGTGAAACTGCGACAGGTCCACGTTGTAGCCGACGATGCCTTCACGCCCGCGCGCATTCGCGCCGAGGCGCAGCGTGCCGTAGCTGCCGCCGGTCGCATCGAAACGCCATTCGGGACGATCGCTGCCGTCGGCGGTGAAGATCTGAATCACGCCGCCGGATGAGTTTCCGTACAGCGCCGAGAACGGTCCGCGCAGCACCTCGATGCGTTCGGCCGCGCCGAGCGGGAAGTTCGAGACTTGGCCCTGGCCGTCGGGCATCGTTGCCGGAATGCCGTCGACGTAGAGGTGCACACCGCGCACGCCGAAGGTCGAGCGCGCACCGAAGCCGCGGATCGAGATCTGTTCGTCTTGCGCATAGTTCTGTCGATCGCGTGTGAGTAGTCCCGGAACGCCTTGCAGGAATTCGGACGGATTGACGCCGAGCGAGTCGCCCGGCGCAACCTTGACCGAGTCGATCGCGCCGGGCACATCGAACGCGGAATGCTCGCTGCGCGTCGCCGTAACGACGATGTCGGGCAGGACCGGCTTGGGCTGCGCATCCGTTGCGTCCGCATCGGCCGCATGCGCGACGCGGAGCGGACCGAGCGCGATGCAAATGGGCAGTGCGGCGACGAGAAATGGAAAAGGCTTCAGCACAAATATCCCCGGGGCGTTGGCGCTATGACGCGCCTTCGCAACGAATGGTATCGGTCGCGTCGCGATTCGCGTCTAGTGATTTTCTTGATTTTTCGATTTCGAGCGGTGCGGCGGAATTCGCCTCAATCGACTTTTCCTTGCGCGCGCAGGGCATCGAACTCCGCATCGCTGAACAACCGCGAGCGCACGAGGAAACGCACGCCGCGGCCGTTCTCGAGCGAGAACATGCCGCCTTGGCCGGCCACGACGTCGATAATCAATTGGGTGTGCTTCCAATATTCGAACTGCGGTTTGCTGATGTAGAACGGCAGGCCGCCGATGTCGCCGAGGCGCACGTCGCTGTCATCGCCGACGAGGAACTCACTGCGCGGATAACACATCGGCGAGGACCCGTCGCAGCAGCCGCCCGACTGGTGGAACAGCAAGTCAGTACCATATTCGGCACACAATTCGCCGATCAGCGCGACTGCCGCCGGTGTCGCCGTCACTTGCAGCGGTAGCTCGGCCATGATTGCCTCCTCGTTGCGGCGGAAGCGCGCCGACCCATGCGGCCGGCGCGCCGTCGGGCCGTTGCCGTTCCTATTCGCCGTAGTAGCGGATCGGAACGCGCGATTTGATCGCCTCGTCGTAGCTCAACTCTTTGCTTCCGGACGGATAGCCGTTCTGCTTGAGCAGGTACGCCATGATGTCGACGTTCTGCTCGTCGGTGAGGCTGCCCGGTTTCTGTGCCGGCATCAGCTTGGCGACGAAGCGGAAGATCTCGTCGACGTGGAAGTCGTAGCTCGGGTCGGCAAAATCCTTGCCCTTCAACGCCGGGCCAGGGTAGCCGCCACGCTGTCCGTCCAGCAGCGGGCCGTGGCACATGCTGCAGTTCTGGAAGTAGGCTGTCGTGCCCTTGGCCGCCTGTTCCTCGGTATACAGCGCCGGTGGTTTTGCCTTCGCGCTCTTCGACCTAGCGACTTTCGCCGCGGCCTTCGGTTTCTCGTCGCCGCAGCGCTGCGCCGTCGCGGGAGGTCGCAGTCCGAGCGTGTGTCGCGCGATCGAAGCCTGCGGCGTGCGCGCCGTGGCGGCCAGATACGGCTTGACCAGGGCGTCGAGCTTCACTCCGCGCAGCGCGTCAAGTCCCTTCGCGAAAACCGCGGCGGCATCCTTCGACGCTGGCGCGTACAACGCGACGAGATTCCACTGCATGTGCGCTCCGGGCAGAAGTTGCGAACGCAGGCCGGCAGCGTGATGCTCATTCTCATAGGCTTGCAGGAACGACAGCCAGGTCAGCCCGGCCGCGATCTTGCCCCTGGCCACGTCGGCGAGCATGTCGGCATCGTTGCGGTAGACGTGCATGACGATGTTCGGGTGGCTGCTGAACAGCATGCCCGCCCAGGTGTCGAGCTGGGCGATGCCGACTTCGCTGCCCTGACGCAGTTCGGCCAGCGACTTCGTCGGCGCTTTGCTGCGCTGGACCATGACGAAGCCGGTGCCGGCATAAGCTGGCGTCGCCTCGACGCGTGGTGGCAAGTGCGGATCGTTGACGTCGACCGGAAAGCCCATGATGAGCGCGCACTCGTTTTCGGCGAGACGGGCGAACTTGGCGATCGGGAAGCCGTCGTCTTCTTCCTTGCCGTGGCCGACGAACGCGACCGGTTCCATCGCATAGCCTTGCGTCGCCAGCGCTTCGCGCGCGATGCGCGTGTCGGTCGCCGAGGTCGGGTTGGCCGAATCGATGCACACCTTGATCGTCGTTGCCGCGTCGGCGCGGTGCGTGAGCACCGCGCCGAGCGCGAACGTTGCGGCGATCGCGAGACGCGCCGCGGTTCTGTCAGAGCGAGAAGACATACAGGTGTCCGCCCTTCGGGATCGCCTTGACCGCCGGGTCGTTGGCCATCTGGCCGCCCCAGATCGGGCTCGCGCCACCCCAGCCGGCCCAGACGGCGATGTACTGCTTGCCACCGACTTTGTAGGTCGTCGGCACGCCGATGATGCCCGAGGTGAGCTGGTCGCTCTTCCACAGCACCTTGCCGGTCTTCGAGTCAAAGGCATGCAGATAACCATCCGAACTGCCGCTGATCACGAGGCCGCCGCCGGTCGCGAGCATCGGTCCGTTCCATGGCAATGCCGTGTCGAACTTCCACACCTGCTTGCCGGTGTTAAGGTCGAGTGCCTGCACGGTGCCCCAGTTGTTGTTCGCCGGGTCGTGCTTGACCTCGAAACTGGCATCGAGGAACGCGAGGCCGGCTTTGTATGCGACCGGTTCGCTGCCCTTGATGTCCATACAGGCGTTGAGCGTCGGGATGAACACCAGATGCTGGGTCGGATCGATCGCGGTCGGCCACCAGTTCTTGCCGCCAAGGAAGCTCGGGCAGGCGAAGACCTGCTTGTCGACAGTTGGACGCAGGTCGGCGGCTGTCTGGTTCACGCCGTCCTTCAAGCCGGTCACGGTGTTGGTGTGGACGAACGGCTCGGCATAGATCGGCTTTCCGGTCGTGCGATCGAGCGCGTAGTAATAGCCGTTGCGATCGGCGTGGACCAAGGCTTTGTAATTCTTGCCCTCGTAGGTGATGTCGGTCAGGATCGGCTCGTTCGTGCCGTCATAGTCCCAGGTGTCGTTTTCGGTCCACTGGTAGTACCACTTGATCTTGCCGGTCGCGGGGTTCAGCGCGAGGACCGAATCCGTGTACAGGTTCTTGCCCGGACGCAGTGTCGCCAGCCACGGGCCCGGGTTGCCGACGGTCCAGAACAGCGTGTCGGTCTCGGTGTCGTACGAGCCCGGCAGCCACGGATTGCCGCCGCCGGTCTGGTACGCGCCCTTCGGCCACGTATCGCCGCCCGGCTCGCCCGGCGCGGCAGTCGTGTGCGTCTGCCAGAGGATCTTGCCGGTCTTGGCATCGAGCGCCGAGATGAAGCCGCGTGCGCCGTACTCGCCGCCGCCGGTGCCGACGATGACCTTGCCCTTGACGATGAGCGGTGCCGACGTCATGAAATAGCCGACGCCAGGATCCCACAGCTTGGTGCTCCACTTCTCCTTGCCGGTCTTCGCGTCGAGCGCGATGACGTGATTGTCGAGCGTCTCGAGGTAGACATTGTTCTCGTACAGCGCCGCGCCGCGGTTGACGACATCGCAGCACACGGTCTTCAGCGCCTTCTCGTTGATCTTGGCAACGTACTTCCACAACTCCTTGCCGGTCGCCGCGTCGAACGCGACGACGTGATCCATCGGCGTCGTTACGATCATGACGTCGCCGTTGACCAGTGGGGCACCTTCGTGGCCCTGAGTCAGGTCGCTCTTGTAATCCCAGGCGACCTTGAGCTTGCTGACGTTGGTTGCATTGATTTCGCCGTGCGGCGAGTAGCCCGACGCCGTGTAGTCGTGCCGGTACATCAGCCAGCCGTCGTCCTTGGCCGCGTTGACGAGACGTGCGTCGGTCACGGCCTGGTAGTCCGCGGCCAGCGCCTGTGTGCTTCCTGTGCCGAGCACGGTGAAGCCGAGTGCGCATGCGCTGAACAGTCGGTTCGCTTTGATTCGATGGAAAGTCATGAGTTTTTCCTTGGTTCGATGATCAGAAGAAAATGATTCCGCCGAGCGAGCCGCCGAACATCTTCGCGGTATTGCCCAGGTAGTCCTTCGAGCGCGTGTCGCCTATTTCGCCGGCGAGCGTGATGCTCTTGGTCAGGCCGTAGTAGAGGCCGGCGGTGACGTTGGTGTTCGACTTGAACGAGCCGTTGAGCGCGACGTTGGTCGCGTTGTCGTCCTTGTTGCGGCTCTCGCCGTAGTTGAGGCCGAACTTGAGCTTGTCGGTGACCTTGTAGGTGCCTTGGATCAGATAGTTGCGACCCTTGACCGGTCCCTGGTCGCCATCGGTCAGAATGCCGATGCCCTTGCCTTCCTGATAATTGGCGAGGAAGCCGAACGGACCGTTGGCATACGACACGCCGATTTCGCCCGCCGTCTCGGCGAAGCCGCCGGTACCGGCGCCGGCGTCGGCGAAGTGCTGCATCTTCGCGCCGATCCAGGCCTTGAAGCCGTTGCCCGACCAGGCCAGTTGCGCCTGGTATTGCGGCCCTGCCTGCGAGGCGTACAAGCCGCTGTCGACCGGACTGACGAGAGCACCAGTGAAAGTGAAGCCACTGCCAAGCACGGGCGAGGTGTAGGTCATCTGGCCATAGGTGCCGAGGTAGGTGTAACCGGCACCGATGTGGCCGAGGGTGACGCGACCGCGTTGCGTCGCTTGCACCGGCGCACCGGCACCGAGCAAGGTCATGTCGCTCAAGATCGCATTCGCGCCGAACACGCCGTAGTCGCGGCCGATCTTGAGCGTGCCCGCTTCCGCCGTGCCGATCGTGAAGAACGCCTGGCGCACATCGACGGCGCTGTTCGCGGCGATGCCGGAATCGGTGGCCGCGTGCACCATGATGCCGATCGTGCCGCCGATGTCGAGGCCATCCTGGCTGGTCTTGAACTTGGTGATGAGCCCGCTCGGCAGCAGGCCGTTGCCGATTGAGGTCTTGCTGCTTTCGCCGCTGCAGCCGAGCCCTCGCCCGGCGAGTGCCGGACCGCCGACCGCGTCGCCCGAGCAGCTCACCGTCGTCGCATAAGCATTGACGATGCCGCCGACGTCGACGGTCCAGTCTCCCGACACGATCTCGACCGCGCCGGCTTGCCCCGCGGCCAACGCAGCAGCGATGGCCGCTGCCGTCAACAGTCGCTGCTGCGACCGTCTGGATTGCTTCAATGGAATTGCGTGCACGTTTCCTCCCAAACAGTGGTTGATGGAAAAACTACTTCGCGGCAGCCGCGCAGCGCCTCGTTGCCGTTACGCGGCCGCACACATCCCCAGCGCGGGCCGGAGCCCGCGCGTTCCTGCGTCTGCCTACGTGATGCGGACTAGAAGAATCCGAGCTTCTTCGGCGAGTAACTGACCAGCATGTTTTTGGTCTGCTGGTAGTGGTCGAGCATCATCTTGTGCGTCTCGCGACCGATGCCGGACTGCTTGTAGCCTCCGAACGCCGCGTGTGCCGGATAGGCGTGATAGCAGTTCGTCCACACGCGACCGGCCTGGATCTCGCGACCGAAGCGGTAGCAGCGATTCGCCTCGCGGCTCCACACGCCGGCGCCTAGTCCGTACAGCGTGTCGTTGGCGATGTGCAGCGCTTCCTCTTCGTCCTTGAACGTCGTTACCGAGACGACCGGGCCGAAGATCTCCTCCTGGAAGATGCGCATCTTGTTGGTGCCGGCGAACACGGTCGGCTTGACGTAGTAGCCGTCCTTGAGTTCGCCGCCGAGCACGTTGCGCTCGCCGCCGGTGAGCACCTTCGCGCCTTCCTGCTTGCCGATGTCGATGTAGGAGAGAATCTTGGCGAGCTGCTCGCTCGAGGCTTGCGCGCCGATCATCGTCGTCGGATCGAGCGGGTTGCCCGCCTTGATCGCATTGACGCGCTTGATCGCGCGCTCCATGAACTTGTCGTAGATCGATTCGTGGATCAGCGCGCGGCTCGGGCAGGTGCACACCTCGCCCTGGTTCAACGCGAACATGACGAAGCCCTCGATCGCCTTGTCGAAGAAATCGTCGTCGCGCGAGGCGACGTCGTCGAAGAAGATGTTCGGCGACTTGCCGCCGAGTTCGAGCGTTACCGGAATCAGGTTCTGCGAGGCATACTGCATGATCAGGCGCCCGGTCGTGGTCTCGCCGGTGAACGCGATCTTGGCGATGCGCGGCGAGGAGGCGAGCGGCTTGCCTGCTTCGAGGCCGAAGCCGTTGACGATGTTGAGCACGCCCGGCGGCAGCAGGTCGCCGATCAGTTCGGCCCAGACGAGGATGCCGACCGGGGTTTGTTCTGCAGGCTTGAGCACGACGCAGTTGCCGGCGGCGAGCGCGGGCGCGAGCTTCCACGCCGCCATCAGCAACGGGAAGTTCCACGGAATGATCTGGCCGACGACGCCGAGCGGCTCGTGAAACTGGTAGGCGACGGTGTCGTGGTCGATCTCGCCGATCGAACCTTCCTGCGCGCGGATGCAACCGGCGAAATAGCGGAAGTGATCGATCGCGAGCGGAATGTCGGCGGCGCGTGTCTCACGCAGGGGTTTGCCGTTGTCCCAGGTTTCCGCATGCGCGAGCAGGTCGAGATTCTGCTCCATGCGGTCGGCGATGCGGTTGAGGATGTTCGCGCGCTCGGCCGGCGCGGCTCGACCCCACGCGGTCTTCGCCTTGTGCGCTGCGTCGAGCGCGAGTTCGATGTCGTCCTTGTCCGAGCGCGCCACTTCGCAAAACGCCTGGCCGGTGATCGGCGTGATGTTTTCGAAATAGCGGCCGGCGACCGGCTTGATCCATTTGCCGCCGATGAAGTTGTCGTAGCGGGCCTTGAACGGAACTTGTACCGCGAGATGTTGCTGTTCGAGTTTGGTCATGACACTGAGGCTCCGGGTTGATGGGCGCCTACCTAGAGCACGCAGCGTGCCAATCCGCTGTACTGCCGTGGTGCAACATCGTAAAAACACTTGCCCGCAAATGCCCACCTCAGTGCATTGCTGCGCTGCGCAATACCTGGCATTTGGTCTGTATTGCAATCGTTGAAAATTTGTGTCCAGACTTGAAACAGTTGCTCAAAACGACTGTCGCAAAAAGCGACACCCGGCATTCCATGACCGATTCCGCTCTGGACCGAATCCAAACCGCACGGCATCGCTTCTTCGATCAAGGCGATGCGCCGCGCGGACTCGTGCCTGCGTCGATCCTGCGCTCGTGGCAACGTTGCGCGGGGCTGGGTCTGTCGGAGAATGCGCGGCCTAACGTCGAGCCGCTGGCCGCCACCGCGCTGCGCGAGGTCTGCCAAAAATACGAAGAGCTGCGCCGCGTCAGCCTGCCCGAAGTGCGCGCGCTATATGCCGATGCGCATGCGACCGGCAGCATCGTCATCCTCACCGCGCCTGACGGCATGATCCTCGAGGCGCTTGGCAGCGCGAACTTTCTCGACAAGGCGGCACGCGTGTCGCTGCGCCCGGGTGTGCCGTGGAACGAAAACCATACCGGCACGAACGCGATCGGCACGGCGATGATCGAAGGTCGCGCGATCGAAGTGCGCGGACCCGAACATTTCTTCGCGCCGCATCGCGTGCTCAGTTGTTCGGCGGTGCCGATCGTCGATCCGTTCGGCAAGATCGCCGGCGTGCTCGATCTCTCGGGCGAATCCTCGGTGCATCACACGCACGCGCTTGGCATGGTGCGCTTTGCCGTCGACCAGATCGAGCGGCGTCTGTTCAAACGTGACTTTCCCGGCTGCCGCGTGTTGCGTGTGCAGCGTGATGCCGGCCTGTTCGGCACGGCGCAGGAAGGCATCCTCGTGTTCGACGGCGAACGCCTCGTTGCGGCCAACCGGCATGGCCTGGGCATGCTCAACCTCGTCCGCGGCGACATCGGCCGCAGGGAATTCGGCGATCTGTTCGATGCCAAGGTCGAATCGCTGCAAAGCGAGGCGAACCTGCGCGACCATCTTAACAAGCCCATCTTCGTGCGCAGCGATGAGGCAGCGCCGCATCGGCCGGTAACGGTTTCGACATCGCCGCCCACAGCGGTCGCCGACCATCGCATCGGCAGCGAGCCCGTGTTCGGCGAGCAACTGACCTTCGAGCTCGATCGCGCGGAACGTGTGCTGCGCGCCGGCATGTCCGTGCTCCTGCTCGGCGAGACCGGCACCGGCAAGGAAGTATTCGCGCGCGAGCTGCACCGCCGCCTCGGCAATCGCATGCCATTCGTCGCGGTCAACTGCGCGGGCTTGCCCGAGAGCCTGATCGAATCGGAATTGTTCGGCTACGACGAAGGTGCGTTCACCGGAGCGAAGCGCCAGGGGACGAAAGGCCTGTTGCGCGAGGCTGACGGCGGCGTGCTGTTCCTCGATGAGATCGGCGATATGCCGCTCGCTGCGCAGACGCGCCTGCTGCGCGTGCTGCAGGAGCGCGAGGTCACGCCGCTCGGCGGGGGCAAACCGGTCAAGGTCGATTTCACCGTCATCGCCGCGACCAACCGCAATCTCAATGTCGGCACGCTCGAGCAGTTCCGTTCGGACCTGTTCTTCCGCATCGCGCACTACACGGTGAATCTGCCCGCGCTGCGCGCATATCCCGATCGCCGCGCGCTGATCGAAACGTTCTGGCGCCGTCTTGCGGCGGCGACGCCGATCGAAGCGAGCGCGCTTGACGTCCTCGCAGGCTACGACTGGCCCGGCAACCTGCGCCAGCTCACCGGCATGCTGCGCACGCTGGTTGCGCTTGCCGGACCCGGCAGCGCGGTCGGCGCGGACGATCTTCCGCCGATGCTTCGCGAGCAGGGCACCGCGACGGGCATCGGCGGCGCTGCCACTGCGGGTGCGCTCGACGAGATCGCCGAACGCGCGATGCGGCAGGCGCTGGAAAAACATGCCGGCAACGTCTCCGCCGCTGCGCGCAGTCTCGGCGTCAGCCGCAGTACGCTCTATCGGCGCCTGGGCTGAGCGAATCCGCCCCCGGGTGTTTGCGTCACGCGGACAATGCCCCTCAGATTCCCAGCACTTTCCGATTGAACGCGTGGTCCGCGTCGCGGCCGGCGAAATCGTCGAAGGTGTGTTCGGTGACGTGGATGATGTGTCTGGCGACGAACGGTGCACCCTCGCGCGCGCCGTCCTCGGGATGCTTCAGCGCGCACTCCCATTCCACGACCGCCCAACCCGGATAGTCGTACTGCGCGAGCTTGGAAAAGATGCCGGTGAAATCCACCTGGCCGTCGCCGAGCGAGCGGAAGCGTCCCGGGCGATCCACCCAGTCCTGGTAGCCGCCGTAGACACCCGATTTTCCCGACGGCCGGAACTCGGCATCCTTGACGTGGAAGATGCGGATGAACTCGTGGTAGAAGTCGATGTATTGCAGATAATCGAGCTGCTGCAAGACGAAATGGCTCGGGTCGTAGAGTATGCGGCAACGGCGATGATGGCCGGTTGCGGCGAGGAAACGCTCAAAGGTCACGCCATCGTGCAGGTCTTCGCCCGGATGGATCTCGTAGCAGACGTCGACGCCGGCGTCATCGAACGCATCGAGAATCGGCAGCCAGCGCCGCGCGAGTTCGGCGAAGCCGTCCGCGACGAGGCCGGCCGGGCGCGGCGGCCACGGATAGAACGTGTGCCACTGCAGCGCACCCGAGAACGTCGCATGCGCGGTCAGGCCGAGATTGCGACTGGCCTGCGCCGCGAAGCGGAGTTGCTCGATCGCCCACTCGGTGCGCTTCTGCGAGTTACCGCGCACCGCTTCCGGCGCGAAGCCGTCGAACAGCAGATCGTAGGCCGGATTCACCGCGACGAGTTGCCCTTGCAGATGCGTCGACAGCTCAGTGATCTGCACACCGCAGGCTTCGATGCGGCCCTTGAGCTCGTCGCAGTAGGCCTTGCTCTCGGCGGCACGGCGCAGATCGATGCAGCGCGCATCCCAGCTCGGGATCTGCACACCTTTGTAGCCGAGCTGCGCCATCCATTTGCAGATGCCTTCGAGCGTGTCGAACGGCGGCTTGTCGCCCATGAACTGGGCGAGAAAAATCGCGGGGCCTTTGATCGTCTTCATGTTTAGGAATCTCTGAAGAAGCGTCGCGAGCGAAGGCAGATTGTGCGTCGCCGGAGCGCAGGAAACGGAGTTTACTGTAGTAAATGAGGATTCCGAGCATCGCCGGCGCACAAGCTGCCGAGCGCAGCAGCTTGTTCAGGGGTTCCCGAACTCCGTCCACTTCTGTTGTGATTGCGCCGAGCGGATCACTGCGTCGATGAACGCCATGCCGCGCACGCCGTCGGCGATGCCGGGGAAATCGTATGCGCGCGGCTCGACTTTCGCGCCGTCGGCGTGCGCGCGCACGCCGCGATAAAACGCGGTGTAAATATTCGCGAATGCTTCTAGATATCCTTCGGGATGCCCCGGTGGCGTGCGCGTGTTGCGCGCCGCGGCTTCGCCGAGGTAGGCGGCGCCCGTGCGCAGGATCTGCACCGGCGCATCGAGCGAGCGCAACACGAGCGAGTTCGGATCGGCATGCCGCCACTCGATCGATCCCGACTCGCCATAGATGCGCAGCGCGAGATTGTTTTCCTCGCCTGCGGCGATCTGTGTCGCCACGAGCACGCCGCTCGCGCCGTTGTCGAAACGCAGCAGCATCGAAGCGTCGTCATCGAGACGGCGGCCCGGGATGAAGGTGTTCAACATCGCATCGATCTGGGTGATGCGCAGGCCGCTGACATATTCGGCCAGATGCGCCGCATGCGTGCCGATGTCGCCGATCGCGCCGCCTGCGCCCGACTTGGTGGGATCGGTGCGCCAGCTCGCCTGTTTCTGCCCGCTGCCTTCGATGTCCGTCGCCAGCCAGCCCTGCGGATATTCGACGTAAATTTTGCGCACCGCGCCGATGCGCCCGGCGTTGACGAGCGCACGTGCTTGCTTGATCAGCGGATAGCCGCTGTAGGTATAGGTGACGGCGAGAACACCGCCGCTGCGCTCGACCGCCGCCTGCAGCTCGCGCGCCTCGGCCAGCGAAAAACACAGCGGCTTGTCGACGACGACGTGGAAGCCGTTCTCCAGTGCGAGCCGCGCCGGTTCGTAGTGCACATGATTCGGCGTGACGACGGCGATGAAATCCATGCGCTTGTCGGCAGGCAGCGCTTTTTCCGCGGCGAACATCTGCGCGTAGCTCGCGTACGCACGCGCCGGATCGACGTGGTAGGCCGCACCGGCCTCGCGCGAGCGTTGCGCATCGCTGCTGAACGCGCCGCAGACCAGTTCGGCTTCGCCGTCCAGTTCCGCGGCGATGCGATGGATGCGGCCGATGAACGAACCGGGGCCGCCGCCGACCAATCCCATGCGTAGCTTGCGCACTCTATGTCCTCATCAAATTGGAAAATTCATCCGCCATGCGATTACGCCAGGCCGACCTTTTTCAACACTTCGAGCGGCGGCCCATCGAAACTCGCCAGCGGCACGTTGCCGATGAATTGGAGGTCCTTGCGTCCTTCCGGCGTCGTGTAGAAACCGCTTGCGGTCAGGTCGCGATAACGAGCGAAGAATTTGGCCGCTTCAACGAAGCGCGGCTTCGCCTTCGGCAAGTAACAGATGTCGTCGCAGATCGCGTGCAGCTGTTGCGCATCGAGCTCGTGCACAGGCTTGGAAAAGCGTCGGCCTGATTCCTTGTCGAGCCACTGCAATCCGTTGAGCACGATCGTGCGATCCTTTTGCTGGCCCGGATACGGCGCGCTGATCCATTCGTCGAGGAAATCGACCACGCCCACCGCCGATGCGCTCGGCGACGTGGCATCCGCGGGAATGATCGCGTCACAGAGCACGGTCGCGGTGCGGCGCTGCGCGGCGCTGAACGTCAGCGGCCACAGTTCGCCAGGATGATAGACGTTGAGCAGTTTCGGATCCTGCCCGTACGGTTTCGCCGCCACCTTCGCGGGTACCGCGGCGAATACGCCGTGTCCGAGCGGCGCAGCGGCGGCGGCGAGCATCCACTTGATTGTCGTGCGACGATCCATCACAGCTCCTTGCGTTGCATGCGCTCAAGGATATGGTCCGCCACACGCCACGAGTTGGCCATGATGGTGAGGGTCGGATTCTTGTCGGCATTCGACGGGAACGGGGCGCCGTCGGCGAGAAACAGATTCTTCACATCCCAGGTCTGGCACCACGGGTTGACCACGGAAGTGCGCGCATCGTCGCCCATGATCGCACCACCGACTTCGTGAATGATGCTGCCGCCCGGCTCGATCGCCTTGGCGCCGTCGGTCTTGACTTCGCCGCGCACGCGTCCGCCCATCGCGGTGATGATGTCGGCGAAGGTCTTCTGCATGTGCGCGGCCTGGCGCGTCTCGTGCTCGGACCACTGCCAGTGGAAGCGCAGCACCGGGATGCCCCACTTGTCCTTCACCTTCGGATCGATCTCGCAGTACGACTTCTCGTTCGGAATCATCTCGCCGCGTCCGGCGAAGCCGACGAACGAGCCGTAATAGCGGCGCGCGTCCTCCTTGAACTTGGCGCCGTAGCTGCCGCCGGTAAGCCATTCCAGCCTCGTCGCTGTGCCGACGCCCGGCATGCGCCGGCCGCCGCCGAATTCGATGTGGTAGCCGCGCGCAAAGCCGAGCTTGCCGGCCTCCTTGTACTGCCACCAGGGAACGTACATGTGCAGGCCGGACACGCCTTCCTCGTTGTGCGGCGGCAGGCTTTCGAGCAATGGAATCTGGCCACCGAGATCGCTGCCGACCGTGTCCATCAGGTATTTGCCGACCTTGCCGCTCGAATTGCCGAGGCCGTGCGGAAACTGTGTCGACTTCGAGTTGAGCAGGATGCGCACCGTCTCGCAGGCGCTCGCCGCGAGCACGACCGCGCGCGCGCTGATCGAGATATTCCTGTGCGAGGTCCGGTCGATGAAATGCACGCCCGAGGCGCGGCCGTCCTTGCCAAGGGTGACCTCATTGACCATCGCGTCGGTGACGATGTCGAGCTTGCCGGTCGCGAGCGCCGGCGGCAGATGCACGGTCGTCGATTGATAGTTCGCCCGGATCGAACAGCCCTGTCCGCATGGCGTGGTCCAGAAGCAAGCGCCGCGACGCTTCATGTCGGCGGCGATGATTGCCTGCGCGGCGGGGTTGCCCGGATGCAGCTTCGCCGGCGAATTCTTCCAGTCGAGCTGGCGCGTCAGCACGGCGCGATGGCCGGCAATCACGGGAATGCCGAGCTTGCCCGCGTACTTGTGCACGAGCAGGTCGCTGACCAGCGGCTTCGGCGGCGGCAGCAGACAGCCCTCCGGCGAATCGGGCGTGTTCTCGAGTCCGTCGTTCGCGCCGTAGACACCGATGAGCATCTCGACCTTGTCATAGTACGGCGCCATGTCCGCGTAGCCGATCGGCCAGTCGAAGCCGAGGCCGTCGCGCGAGCGCGGCTTGAAGTCGTACGGCCCGTTGCGCAGCGAGATGCGGCCCCAGTGATTGGTGCGGCCGCCGAGCATGCGCGCGCGCCACCAGTCGAAGCGTTGCGTCTCGTCCGTGCTCGCCTGCGTGTACGGCTCACCGGGAACCTGCCAGCCGCCGTCTACCGTGGCGTCGTAGAAGCCGAACGGCTTGTCCGGCGTGCTCGCGCCACGCAGCGGCGCCATCTCGGGCGTCTGGAACATCGCCGCCTCGGCGACCGGATCGTAATTGCGGCCGGCCTCGAGCATGAGCACGCGTGCGCCGCCCATGGTCAGCGTGTAGGCCATTTGCCCGCCGCCGGCGCCCGAGCCGACGACGATCACGTCATAGTCGGTCTTTGCCGCGACCTCTGCGTTGATGAAAGGCACTGAGTGACTCCAATGGGTGTCGACACGGCGAACCGATCTGCGCATGCCCAGCGACAAATCGGATCGCGTCCGCGTTTATAGCCCAAAAGCGCCCGTACCTGCACGATGTCGTGCATCGCGCGGAGATAGCGAGGGCGATACTGCGAGCGCAGATCTCAGAGCACGGCGACGATGGCGCGCGCGACGTCATCGAGGCGATCATCAGGCAGGCCAGCGACGTTGATGCGGCTGTCGTCGACCATGTAGATCGCGTGTTCGGCGCGCAGGCGATGCACCTGTTCGACGGAGAGGCCTAGGCGCGAGAACATGCCGCGGTGGCGGGCGATGAAATCGAAACGGTTCGAGCCCGAATGCTTGCGCAGGGCTGCGGCGAGGCCTTCACGCAATACGATCATGCGCTCGCGGATCGCATCGACCTCGGCGACCCAGGCCGCACGTCGCGCCGGATCGGTGAGGATGATGCGCACTACGGCGGCACCGTGGTCCGGCGGCATCGAGTAGTTGGCGCGCGCGACCGAGCAGAGCTGCGCATAGGCGATATCGGCCTCGGCCGCGGACGGCGCGAGCAGAATCGCGCAGCCGACGCGGTCGCGATACACCGAGAAGTTCTTCGAGCAGCTCGCGGCGATGACCATGGATGGAACCAGTGTGGCGAGCAGGCGCACGCCCGCGGCGTCGGCATCGAGGCCTTCGCCGAATCCCTGATAGGCGATGTCGACGAACGGGAACAACCGCTTCTCGACGATGAGCTTGCCGATCTCGCGCCACTGCTCGAGCGTGAGGTTCGCGCCGGTCGGATTGTGGCAGCAACCGTGCAGCAGGACGACGTCGTCGGGCTTCGCCTGCGCGAGCGCGGCAAGCATCGCCTCGAAGCGCACCGTGCCGGTGGCCGCATCGAAGTAGGGATACGAAACGTGCTTGAGACCCGAGGCTTCGATCATCGGAATATGGTTGGGCCAGGTCGGGTCGGAGACCCACACCGTGGCATCGGGCCGTGCGCGGCGCAGCAGTTCAAACAAGATGCGCAGCGCGCCGGAGCCGCCAGGTGCCTGGATCGCACGCACTCGCGCAGCGGGTGCGGCATCACCCAAGACCAACTCCGTCATCTTCGTGTCGAACGCCGTGTCGCCGGCGAGGCCGAGATAGGTTTTCGTCGTCTGCTCGGCGAACAGCACCTGCTCAGCGTCGCGCACCGACTGCATGATCGGCGTGCGGCCTTCGCGGTCCTTGTAGACGCCGACGCCGAGGTCGACCTTGTGCTGGCGCGGATCGTCGCGCAACAGCGCGATCAGGGCGAGGATCTTGTCAGGCGCGGGCGAAGTCAGGGTCTCGAACATGAGGGTGGTCGCAATCGATTCGGGAAATGGATGGGTGGGTCGACGCTCAGGCGACGACCGCTTCGGCCGTTGCGGCCTGCGCGGCGAACATCTGCTTGATCTGTTTCGCTGCCTCGCGGCCGTCGAGCACGGCGCGCACGACGAGGTCGGCGCCGCGCCACATGTCGCCGCCGGCGAACACTTTCGGGTTCGTCGTCTGCAGCGGCAGGCGGCCGGCGCCGCCGAGAACGATCTTGCCGTTCGTGGCGAACTCGATGCCGTTGGCCGTCGCCCATTGCGGCGGCTCGGGCAGGAAGCCGAAGGCGAGGATGACGACGTCGGCCGGCAGTACTTCCTCGCTGCCCGGGACCAGCTCCGAACGCGGGCGGCCGTTGCCGTCGTCGACGAGACGCGTTTCGCCGACGCGCACGCCGATGACGCCCTTCGCATTGCCGAGAATCTCAAGCGGCTGGCGCTGGAACAGAAAGTCGACGCCTTCGTCGCGGCTGTATTTCACTTCGCGGCGCGAACCGGGCATGTTCGCTTCGTCGCGACGATAGACGAGGGTGACGCTTTCGGCGTCGTGACGCACGCTGGTGCGCACGCAGTCCATCGAAGTATCGCCGCCGCCGAGCACGACGACGCGCTTGCCGAGCAGTTCGGGCATCACGTCTGCGGCCGTCGCGGTGCCGAGCAGGCGGCGCATGTTCGCGATCAGGAACGGCAGCGCCGCATGCACGCCGGGCAGGGTCTGTCCGGGCAGCTTGCCGTCGACGAACTGGTAGGCGCCGGTGCCGAGGAAGACCGCGTCGTAGTCCTGGGTCAGCGCGGCGAAATCGATGTCCTTGCCGATCTCGGTATTGAGGCGGAACTTCACGCCCATGCCTTCGAGCACGCTGCGGCGCGTGTCGACGATTTTCTTGTCGAGCTTGAAAGGCGGGATGCCGAACGTGAGCAGGCCGCCGATCTCCTCATAGCGATCGAACACCTCGACCGCGTGGCCCGCGCGCGCGAGCACGTCGGCGGCGGCGAGTCCGGCCGGACCGGCGCCGACGACCGCGATGCGCTTGCCCGACGCTTCGACGTCGTCGAGCTTCGGCCGCCAGCCACGCTTGAACGCCTCGTCGGTGATCGAGCGTTCGATCGCGCCGATCGTGACTGCGCCGAAACCGGTCTCGAGCGTGCAGGCCTGCTCGCAGAGGCGGTCCTGCGGGCAGATGCGTCCGCAGATTTCCGGCAGCGGATTGGTCTCGTGCATCAGCGCCGCGGCGTCCTCGACGCGACCTTCGCGCGCAAGTTCGAGCCAGCGCGGAATGTGATTGTGCAGCGGGCAGCCCCACGAGCAGTACGGATTGCCGCAGTCGATGCAGCGCGAGGCCTGCTCGGTGATCTGCTCGCCGGTGAACGCGGTGTGGATCTCGCCATAGCCGAGCACGCGTACGGGCACGTTGAGCTCGCGCGGCAGCTCGCGGGGAAAGCGCAAAAATGGAAAATTATCTTTTTTCACTTTGATTGATTCTTTCTATCAGGCGGCGCGGCGCAGTTCGTCGGCGAGCGAGTCGAGGCTGGCGGCCTTCGGTTTGACCAGCCAGAACTTGTGCACGAGTTCGCGGAACTCATCGACGATGCGGCGTCCCCAGGCACTGCCGGTCGCGTCGACATAGCCGAGCAGCAGGCTGCGCAGGTGTTGCCAGTAATTTTCCATGCCTTCGTGCGAGATGCGCGTGATGTCGACGAGCTCGTGGTTGTAGCGGTCGACGAAATCGCGCGCCTCGTCGAGGACGAAGGCGTAGCCGCCGGTCATGCCGGCGCCGAAGTTGACGCCGCAGCGGCCGAGCACGACGACGGTGCCGCCGGTCATGTATTCGCAGCAGTGATCGCCCACGCCTTCGACGACGGCGAGCGCACCCGAGTTGCGCACGGCGAAGCGCTCGCCCGCGCGGCCCGCGGCGTAGAACTCGCCGCCGGTTGCGCCGTACAGGCAGGTGTTGCCGACGATCGACGATTCGTGGCTCGGGAAGCCCGCATCGCGCGGCGGACGCACGACGATGCGGCCGCCGGCCATGCCCTTGCCGACGCCGTCGTTGGCCTCGCCGTCGAGCACGATATGCACGCCGCCCGCATTCCACGCGCCGAGGCTTTGGCCCGCCGCGCCGGAGAGGCGCAACGTGATCGGATTGGCCGCCATGCCCGCATCGCCGTGTTTGCGCGCGACGTCGCCGGACAGACGCGCGCCGATCGAGCGGTCGGTGTTGACGACGGCGTAATGAAATTCACCGCCCGTGGCGTTGTCGATCGCGGCCTTCGTCTCGGCGGCGATGCGCTTGGCCAGATCGCTCTGCGGAATCGGCGCCGCGGCGCATCCCGGCACGCTGCCGTCGAGGCCATTGCCGAGCAGCGGCGCGAGATCGACTTTGTTCTGCTTGACCGTCGCGCCTTCGCGCTGCTTGAGCAGATCGGTGCGGCCGACGATCTCGTCGAGCTTGCGCACGCCGAGGCGCGCCATGTGCTGACGCACGTCCTCGGCGACGAAGCGGAAGAAGTTCTCGACCTGCTCGGGCGGGCCGTCGTAATGCTTCTTGCGCAACTCGTCGTTCTGCGTCGCGACGCCGGTCGCGCAGGAATTCAGATGGCAGATGCGCAGGTACTTGCAGCCGAGCGCGACCATCGGCGCGGTGCCGAAGCCGAACGATTGCGCGCCGAGCATCGCCGCCTTGATCACGTCGAGGCCGGTCTTGAGACCGCCGTCGGTCTGCACGATCACGCGCTCGCGCAGGCCATTGCGTACGAGCGTCTGCTGCGTTTCCGACAGGCCCAGTTCCCACGGCGAGCCGGCGTAGCGGATCGAGGTCAGCGGGCTTGCGCCGGTGCCGCCGTCGTGGCCGGAAATCGTGATCAGGTCGGCGTTGGCCTTGGCCACACCCGCGGCGATCGTGCCGACACCGGCGTTGGCGACGAGCTTCACCGAGACCAGCGCCGAGGGGTTCACTTCCTTCAAGTCGTAGATCAACTGCGCGAGATCTTCGATCGAATAAATGTCGTGATGCGGCGGCGGCGAAATCAAACCGATGCCGGGACGTGCATAGCGCAGGCGCGCGATCAGCGCGTTGACCTTGTGCCCCGGCAACTGGCCGCCTTCGCCGGGCTTGGCGCCCTGCGCGACTTTGATCTGCAAGACTTCGGCATTGACCAGATAAGCCGGCGTGACCCCGAAGCGGCCCGAGGCGACCTGCTTGATCTTCGACATCTTCTCGGTGCCGTAGCGCACCGGATCTTCGCCGCCTTCGCCCGAGTTGCTGCGCGCGCCGAGGCGGTTCATCGCGATCGCGAGCGCCTCGTGTGCTTCGGGCGAGAGCGCGCCGAGCGACATGCCGGCCGAGTCGAAACGCTTGAGGATCGCTTCGACCGGCTCGACTTCCTCGATAGGTACGGGCGCGCCGGCTGCATGCACGGCGAGCAGGTCGCGCAGCGCCGCGGGCACACGCTTGTCGACCGCATCCGCGTAGCGGCGATACAGCTTTGCATCGCCCGTGCGCACCGCGAGCTGCAGCGCACCGACGACTTCCGGGTTGTACATGTGGAACTCGCCGCCCGGCAGCGCCTTCATCAGGCCGCCCGGCGGCAATGCGTAGTTCGGATCGCGCGCGGCGATCGCCTGCGCCTTGTATTCGTTCTGGATGTCGACAAATCCGGCACCGCCGATGCGCGAGGGCGTGCCCGGGAAACACAGCTCGACGACTTCGGCATCGAGGCCGACGATCTCGAACAGCTGCGCGCCGCGATAACCCGCAATCGTCGCGATGCCCATCTTCGAGATGATCTTGAGCAGGCCTTTCTGGATGCCGCGGCGATAGCTGCGGCCGATCTCGCTCGGTGCTTCGCCCTGGCGACCCTTGAGCTGGCCGCGCTTGTTCATGTCGAACAGGGTTTGATACGACAGATACGGATACACGGCGGTCGCACCGAAGCCGATCAGGCAGGCGAAGTGGTGCGCATCGCGCGCGTTCGCGGTTTCGACGAGGATGTTGCAGTCGCAGCGCAGCTGCTTCTGGGTCAGGCGCGCATGCACGGCGCCGGTGGCGAGCAGGGAATGGATCGGCAGCAGGCCCGGCCCCGGGTAGCGGTCGGACAGCAGGATCAGCATGCTGCCGCTGCGCACCGCGTCTTCGGCGCGGTCGCACAGATCTTCGATCGCTGCCTTGAGCCCGATCTTTTCGTCGTAGTACAGATCGAGCTTGATGTTCGCCGGTGCGATGTGCGGCAGCGCGAGGATCTGGCGCAGCTTGCGCTGCGATAGGATCGGCGAGTTGAGCAGCACTTGCTTGGCATTGTCGGGCGACAGATCGAACACGTTGCGCTCGAGGCCGATCTGCGTGGTCAGCGACATCACGAGGCGCTCGCGCAGCGGATCGATCGGCGGGTTCGTCACCTGCGCGAACGACTGGCGGAAGTATTCGTACAGCGGCCGCGATTGTTGCGACAGCACCGCGATCGGCGTGTCGTCGCCCATCGAGCCGGTCGCTTCGGCTTCGTCCTCGGCCAGCGTCTTCAGAATGACGTCGCGCTCCTCGCGGGTCAGCGCGAACTGCTTCTGGTAGCGCGCGAGCACCTCGGGCGAGAACGGCTCGGCGGCGAGCGCCGGATCGATCAGGTGCGATTCGAGATAGTTGAGCTGATCGCGCAGCCACTTCTTGTATGGTGCGCGCGAGCGGTTGATCGCATCGATCGCCGTGCTGTCGAGCAGCTTGTGCTCGACGAGGTCGACCGCGATCATCTCGCCCGGCCCGAGGCGGCCCTTGGCGACGATGCGCGAGTCGGGCACATCCCACAGGCCAGCTTCCGAGGCGACGATAAGGTGGTTGTCGTCCGAGCGCGCCCAGCGCGCCGGGCGCAGGCCGTTGCGGTCGAGCGCGCAAGCTGCATGTCTTCCGTCGCACAGCACGATGCCGGCGGGTCCGTCCCACGGTTCGCTATGCAATGCGTAGTATTCGTAGAACGCCTCGAGATCCTCGTCGAGATCCTCGCGCGAGGACCATGCCGGCGGAATCAGCACGCGCATCGCGAGCAGCACGTCGAGGCCGCCTTCGACCAAGACTTCGAGCATGTTGTCCAAGCTCTGCGAATCGGAACCCTTGGTCGTGACCAGTTCGCCGAGATCGGAGAAATCCACGAGCGGCGACTTGTATTTCGCCGCGCGCGCGGTCGCCCAGTTGCGATTGGCCTTGATCGTGTTGATCTCGCCGTTGTGCGCGAGCAGGCGGAACGGTTGCGCGAGGCGCCAGTGCGGCATCGTGTTGGTCGAGTAGCGCTGGTGGAATACCGCGGCGCTCGCTTCGAGAGCCGGGTGCGAGAAGTCCGGAAATGCCGCACGCAACTGGCCCGGCGCGACCATCGCCTTGGCCGCGAACGTCGTTGCCGACAGGGTGACGACGTAGAAGTGGATATCGTCGGCGAACGTTTTTTCGGCGAGGCGGCGTGCGCGGAACAGGGCGCGGTCGAATGCGCCTTCATCCATGCCGGCCGGCGCGTTGACGAAGATCTGTTCGATGCGCGGTCGATGCGCTTCGCCGATCGGCCCGCAGGCGCGCGAATCAACCGGCACTTCACGCCAGCCCGCGACCGCGAGGCCGGCGGCTTCGAGTTGCTTCGCAAGTTCGGCTTTCTGCGCCTGTGCGCGCGCTTCGTCTTTGCGATCGAGGTAGATATGGCCAGAGGCGAAACGTTCGCCGACAGCGATGCCAGCGTCACTCGCGAGCGCGCGCAGCCAGACGAACGGGCGATAGAGCAGGATGCCGCAACCGTCGCCGGTGATCCCGTCGGCACCGATGCCGCCGCGATGCGACATCTTCGCCAAGGTCGAGAAGGCCTGGTCGACCAGCCACGCGCCCGCTTTGCCGTCGATGTTCGCGATCAGCCCGAAACCGCAGCTGTCGTGCTCGAACGACGGGTCATATAGCGTATTAGCGCGTTGTTGCAACATGGTCAAACCTGCTCTTGCTCGATGCGGCACGATCACTCCGATCCGCCGGCATCTGGCGACGACAAAGCCGGCGCATCCCGGCGCCAGCCTTGGTTATGTGGATATTCCACGCATGCGACTACAACACAAATGCTGCGTCGCGTCAAAGCCTGCGGCAAATGGCCGCCTAAACGTCTATACGGGCAATCATCGAGCATGCCGCGCCTTTAGTCCAGCGCGCGGCCCGCGCGGGCCTTCGCGCCTACAGCGCGTCTGCGCCAGTCTCGCCCGTACGGATGCGGATCACTTGCTCCAGATCGTGGACGAAGATCTTGCCGTCGCCGATCTTGCCGCTGTTGGCGGAGGCGAGGATCGTTTCGACGACGCGCTCGACGAGGTTGTCGGCGACCGCGATCTCGATCTTGATCTTGGGCAGGAAGTCGACGACGTATTCGGCGCCTCGATACAGCTCGGTATGGCCCTTCTGCCGACCGAAGCCTTTGACCTCGGTGACCGTGATGCCCTGCACGCCCACTTCGGCGAGCGCCTGACGCACATCGTCGAGTTTGAACGGTTTGATGACGGCGGTGACGAGTTTCATGGTCTGGTGAAGGATTTCGTGTAGCTCGACTATACCGAAAAAGCCTGCGCCGTGCTGCCAGGCGGAAATGGCGCGATTGCGTCCGGTTTTCCGTCTGTCTTGTAGGAAAATTCCTACAGAAGAGTCAGTAAACTGCCACTTCCCGCCGCGAACGGATTGGCTAGGCTTTCTCCTGTCCGTTGCGCACCATCGTTTGCTTGAGAGGTAACGCCGTGATTGCCGTCTCCCCGCTCGACGACCTGGCTCGACGCCTGGCCGATCTCGTTCCCCCCGAAGCGCGCGAGCGCCTCGGCGCCCCTGCGCGCGAAGCCATGGATGACTTGTCCGCGAATTTCAAGGACACCTTGCGCTCGGGCCTGCGCCGGCTCGATCTGGTCACGCGCGAAGAGTTCGACGTACAGCGCTGCGTGCTGCTGCGTACCCGTGAGATGGTCGAGGCTCTCGAACATCGCATCGCTGAACTCGAAGCGATGCTGGGCGCCAAGGCCGCGCCGCACTGACAAAGACCATGGCAGATCGGCATGACGCCGATGCAGCCTCCCTTTTCCGCGTACGGTCGTGAACCCCCGGCACTTGGTGTCGATGGTTGCGACGATCACGGCTCGTCGTCCGGTTGGCATGAATTGCTACCCTCCTTGCACGGACAGCAGGTGGAACCGGCACGACCGCACGCGGAATCTGGTGTTTCTGCGATCTCCGTCGATCGCAGCAAGCTAAGACCCGCCACCCCGGGCTACATGCTTCAACAGGGACGCATTACGACTGGACCCTGCCTGGATCGGCAGATGGACAAGGACGTTGTTTTTGCGGCCATCCTTGAGCGCAAGGATCGCAAAGCGGCCATTTCGAAGATCAAAATGCGGCCGTCCTTGGCCGCGCTTCTCAGTGACCTTTACTTTTCTGGCATGGCGATTTCAGGCAGATGAGCCTCGCCACCGTCCATAGCCGAGCCCAGGATGGCGTCGCCGCGCCCGCGGTCACGGTGGAAGTGCATCTCTCCGGCGGCCTGCCCGGCACTTCCATCGTCGGCTTGCCCGAGACCGCAGTGAAGGAGGCACGCGACCGCGTTCGCGTGGCGATCCAGAACGCACAGCTGGAATATCCCGCGCGCCGCGTCACCGTCAGCCTGGCGCCGGCCGATCTGCCCAAGGACGGCGGCCGCTTCGACCTGCCGATCGCGCTCGGCATCCTCGCCGCGGCCGGACACGTGCCGAAGGAAGCATTGGCCCGCTACGAATTCCTCGGCGAACTGGCGTTGTCCGGCGAGTTGCGTGCGGTCACCGGCGTGCTGCCGGCGGCGTTGAAGACCCTACAGGCTGCTCGCGCACTGATCGTGCCGCGCAGCAATGTCGCCGAAGCCGCGCTCGTCTCCGCGGCCGAGGTGCGCGGCGCCGATTCGCTGCTCGAGGTGCTCGCTTTCCTGTGCGGCGCGGGGGATTTGCCCGAAGCTACTGCCGCGCCGCAGGCAAACGTGGAAACAAACGAGTCCGATCATCCCGACCTCGTCGAGGTGCGCGGCCAGGCGCATGCGCGCCGGGCGCTGGAAATCGCCGCCGCCGGTGCGCACCACCTGCTGTTCGTCGGGCCGCCAGGCGCCGGCAAGACCATGCTCGCAAGTCGTCTGCCCGGCATCCTGCCGCCGCTGAGCGAGGCCGAGGCTTTGGAATCGGCGGCCGTGCGCTCGGTCGCCGGGCAGGGCGTCGATCTGCGCAATTGGAAGACGCGCCCATTCCGCCAGCCGCATCACACGGCGTCCGCGGTAGCGCTGGTCGGCGGTGGCTCGGTGCCGCGTCCGGGTGAGATATCGTTGGCTCATCACGGCGTGCTTTTTCTTGACGAATTGCCCGAATTCGATCGTCACGTGCTCGAAGTGCTGCGCGAGCCGCTCGAGTCGGGTCGTGTCGCCATCTCGCGCGCCGCACGCCGCGCCGAGTTTCCCGCCGCGTTCCAGTTGGTCGCCGCCATGAATCCGTGTCCTTGCGGCTATGCCGGCGATCCGTCGGGCCGCTGCGCCTGCACGCCCGAGACGATCCGTCGCTATCGGGCGAGAATCTCCGGACCGTTGCTCGATCGCATCGATCTGCAGGTCGAAGTGCCGCGCGTGGCGCTGGCCGAACTCGGCGAGACGGCGCCGTCGGGAGAGTCCAGCAAGGTCGTGCGCGAGCGCGTGGTCGCCGCGCGTTCGCGGCAGATGCAACGCGCCGGCAAACCCAACGCGATGCTCGGATCGCGCGAACTGCGCCGCGACGGCGCACTCTCGGCACGCGACCGCACCCTGCTTGAACGCGCGCTCGACAAGCTCGGTCTGTCCGCACGCGCCTATCACCGCATCCTGCGCGTCGCGCGCACGATCGCCGATCTCGACGGCAGCGATACGATCGCCACGCCGCATTTGATGGAAGCGATCCAGTACCGCCGCCTGGCGGTACGCGAGTAACGCTTTGGCATCCGTGCGCTAACATGATGCGCATGACGACAAACGATACAAATTCCGCAGCCGGCGGCCTGCGCGGCCTGCTCGACGTGCTGTGGCGCATCCATGCGCGCAACGAAAGCGCGGTGCTTGGCATCGTGACCGCGACCGAAGGATCCACCTACCAGAAGCCCGGCGCGCTCGTGCTGCTCGACGGCAAGGGCCTGCGCCACGGCGTGATCAGCGGCGGCTGCCTCGAGCCCGCGCTCGAGGAGGCGGCGCGCAAGGTGCACGAATCCGGGCACGCGGCGACCATCGAATTCGATACGCGAACGGACGAGGACCTGCTGTTCGGCAGCGGCATCGGCTGCCGCGGTCGCGTCGCCTTGTTGCTGCTGCCGTTGCCGCCGCAGGCGCCGCTCGCGCGTGCGCTGTTCGCCGCGCTCGACCGCGGCGTCGATCTGCACCTGTCATTCGCGTTGGACGATTCCGAGCTCGGCGCGGGCAGTGCGAGTTTCACCCGGGACGCCGCCTCCGCGCCTTGCGCGCGATGGGCTCGCGATGGCCGCGCCGTCGAAACCGGCGCGATCGCGACGACGCTGCGCATCGATATCGCCACGCCGCCGCGCCTGCTGCTGTTCGGCGCCGGGCCGGAAACCGCGCCGCTCGCGCTGATCGCGCGCAGACTCGGCTGGTTCGTCGACCTCGTCGAGCATCGTGGACGCTGGGCCGCGTTCGCCTTGGACGCCGCAATCGATCGCCGCATCGACCTTGCTCCCGCGGCGGCGGCCGCGGCCCTGGCAGACGAGCGCTACGACGCGATGCTGCTGATGAATCACAACTACTCGCTCGATCTCGACTGGCTGCGCTTTTGCGCTGCCGACGAGGTGGGTTACGTCGGATTGCTCGGCCCTGCGGCGCGGCGCGATGCCTTGCTTACCGAACTCGATGCCGCCGCGCGTGCGCGCCTCGCGCCGCGTCTGCGCGCGCCGGTCGGACTCGATCTCGGCGGCCACGGCGGTGAAGCGGTCGCCGTCGCGATCGCGGCGCAACTGCAGCAGCATTTTTCCGCGCGCGCGCGCAACGCGGCGGCGGCCACGTCGACGATCGTGCATGGCTGAGCGCGCGCACGGCGTTGTCGTGCTTGCCGCCGGTGCATCGACGCGCCTCGGATGCGCGAAGCAATTCGTGCTTCATCGCGGCGAGACGCTCGTGCGTCGCGCCGCACGCCTTGCGCTCGCCACGCAGCCGCACGATGCGGTCGTCGTCGTCGGCTTCGATGCCGATTCCGTTTTTCGCGAAGTGGACGCTCTCGCGCTGCGGCGCATCGATTGCCTGGATTGGCGGCTAGGTCTCGGCGCCTCGCTGCGTGCCGGCGTGGATGCCCTTTCCGCGCATTGCAACGGTGTGCTCGTCGTGCTGTGCGACCAGCCTGCGCTCGATGCCGCGCATCTGCTCGCGCTGTGCGCTGCGTGGTACGGCGCACCTGATCGCGGCGTGGCATCGCATTACGCCAACCGACTTGGCGTGCCGGTGTTGTTGCCGCGTGCCTGGTTCGCCGCGGTCGACGCGGCCTCGGATCGCGGCATGCGTGATCTGCTGGCTCAACATGCCGGTCAAATCGACGCCATCAGCAATGAAGATCTGGCCGTCGACATCGATCGTCCCGACGATTTGCGACACTTGTCCTGAGCGCGCAACCCCTTTGGCATCTGTAAGCCAAACTTATCAAATTGTTCACGTGCAGCGTCTGGATTTCTGTACTGCCGAGTAGTAGTTTTGCTGGACCGCAGCCAACGCCACGAGGTGTCCGATGAAACTCAACGTCAACGGGCAGGAGCACGAGGTTGACGCGCCTGCCGACATGCCCTTGCTCTGGGTGTTGCGCGACCTGATCGGTTTGACTGGCACCAAATTCGGTTGCGGCATGGCCCAGTGCGGCGCCTGTACGGTGCATGTCGACGGCGTGGCGCTGCGTTCCTGCATCACGCCAGCTGTCGCGCTAGCGGGCAAGAAGATCACCACGATCGAAGGCATCGGCAAGGACGGCGATCATCCGGTGCAGCGCGCTTGGATCGAAGCCGATGTCGTCCAATGCGGCTACTGCCAGTCGGGTCAGATCATGGCCGCGGTGGCGCTGCTCAAGCAGAAGCCGCAGCCGACCGATGCCGACATTGACGCCGCGATGAGCGGCAATCTCTGCCGCTGCGGTACCTACCAGCGCATCCGTACAGCGGTGCATCGCGCCGCAGAATTGAGCGTGGTTAACAAGTAGAGGATTTTGGTTGAAGAGTGCGGTCAGGAGACCGCTTCTTGATTCCCGCGATCAGGGATGATCGCTAAAAATGAGGTGCCACATGTGGCGTGATCACACCAATCTTTCCAGCGTCGTCGAGGAACTGACCCGCATCGTTCCCCTCGAACATGAGAAGGCCGGCGCGAACCGACGTGCGTTTCTCAAGGCCGGTGCGGCCGCGTCGGCAGGTCTCGTCGTTGCGTGCTTCATGCCGCTCGGCATGCGCAGGGCGTTCGCCGAGGATGTGGCGAAAAAACCAGCACAGATTCCGCCAAACGCCTTCGTGCGCATTGCGCCCGACAACAGCGTGACTGTGCTGCTCAAGCATTCGGAAATGGGCCAGGGCGTGTGGACCTCGATTCCGATGGTCATCGCCGATGAACTCGATTGCGATTGGTCGAAAGTGAAAGTCGAGCATGCGCCGGCCGCACCCGAGTACAAGCACACCGTATTCGGCATGCAGATGACCGGCGGCTCGACCAGCACCTGGGAATCGTTCGCGCAGCTGCGCGAGGCCGGCGCGACGGCGCGTGCGCTGTTGATCGCCGCCGCGGCGAAGAAATGGAATCTAGCCAGCGCCACCGATTGCCGCACCGAAAACGGCTATGTCATCTGCGCCGACAAGAAGGCGAGCTATGGCGAGCTGGCCGAGGCGGCAGCAAAGCTGCCGATGCCGACCAATGTCGCCCTGAAGAAGCCCGAGGAATTTCGCCTGATCGGCAAGCCGACCAAGCGCCTCGACAGCAAGGCCAAGGTTACCGGCACGGCCGAATTCGGCATCGACGTGAAGCGGCCGAACATGCTGATCGCCACTGTCGCGCGCGGACCCGTGTTTGGCGCGAAGGTGAAATCGTTCGACGCGACGAAGGCGAAGGCCGTGACCGGCGTCGTCGACGTCGTGCAGGTGCCGAGCGGCGTCGCCGTGCTCGGCAAGCATTTCTGGGCAGCGAAACAGGGCCGCGATGCGCTCGTCATCGATTGGGACCTCGGCGATGGCGCGAAGATCTCGACCGAGGGCCTGCGCGCCGACTATCGCAAGCTCGCGCAGACGAAAGGTGCCGTCGCGAAGACCGCGGGCGACGTCGATGTCGCGTTGAAGAGTGGCAAGGTCATCGAGGCCGAGTACGAAGTGCCGTTCCTCGCGCATGCGCCGATGGAACCGGAAAACTGCACGGTAGAAATCGGCAAGGATGGCGCGGACATCTGGACCGGCACGCAATTCCAGACGCTGGACCAAGGTTTGTCCGCACAGATTCTCGGCTTGAAACCCGAGCAGGTGCGCGTGCATACGACCTTCCTCGGCGGTGGCTTCGGCCGGCGCGCGAATCCGACCTGCGACTATGTTACCGAAGCGGTGCAGGTCGCCAAGGCCTCGGGCAAGACGGTCAAGGTCGTGTGGACACGCGAGGACGACATCCATGGCGGCTACTACCGGCCGATGTGGTTGTCGCGCGTGCGCGCGACGCTGGCCAAAGACGGCAAGCCCGCGGCGTGGGCACAGACGATCGTCGGCCAGTCGATCATTGCCGGGACGCCGTTCGCGAGCGCGATGATCAAGGATGGCGTCGATGCGACCAGCGTCGAAGGCGCTGCCGATTCGCCGTATCTCGAGTCGGTGCCGGCGCATCGCGTCGACCTGCATTCGCCGACGAGTCCGATCTCAGTGCTGTGGTGGCGCTCGGTCGGGCATTCCAATACCGGTTTCGTCGTCGAGAGCTTTGTCGATGAGCTTGCGCATGCGGCGAAGCAGGACCCGCTGAAGTATCGCCAGGCGCTGTTGCCCGAAAAATCGCGCGAACGCCTGGCGCTCGACCTTGCTGCCGAGAAGTTCGGTTGGGGCAAGCCGTTGCCGAAGGGCCATGCGGCGGGCATCGCCGTGCACCAGTCGTTCGGCAGTTATGTCGCGCAGATCGCGGAAGTGTCGGTGGCCGACAAGAAGATCACCGTGCATCGCGTCGTCTGCGCAATCGATTGCGGGCCGGTGGTCAATCCGCTCACGGTCGAAGCGCAGATGCAGTCGGGCATCGCCTTCGGTCTCAGCGCGGCGCTGCACAGCGAACTGACCTTCAAGGACGGCAAAGTGGAGCAGTCGAACTTCCACAACTACCTCGTGCTGCGCTCGAACGAGATGCCGAAGGTCGAAGTGCACATCGTGCCGAGCACCGACAAGATGGGCGGCGTCGGCGAACCCGGCACCCCGCCGATCGCACCAGCGGTGGCGAACGCCGTGTTCGCCGCGACGGGCAAGCGCCTGCGCAAGCTGCCCTTGAAGCTCGCGTAAAAAATGCACAGCGAAAAAAGCGCGACTCGTTCGAGCCGCGCTTTTTTTGTTTCGCCCGCACGCGTTAGCGTTACGCCGCCTTCTCGCCGTGGAACTGCTCTTCTTCGGTCGAGCCCTTGAGCGCGGTCGTCGACGACTGGCCCTGTTGGATCGTCTGCGTGACCTGATCGAAGTAGCCGGTGCCGACTTCGCGCTGGTGCTTGACTGCGGTGAAGCCCTTGTCCGCGGCGGCGAACTCGGCTTCCTGCAGTTCGACGAAGGCGCTCATCTGGCGACGCGCGTAGCCGTGCGCGAGGTTGAACATCGAATAGTTCAGCGCATGGAAGCCGGCCAGCGTGATGAACTGGAACTTGTAGCCGTAGCTGGCGATTTCCTTCTGAAACTTGGCGATCGTCGCGTCGTCCAGGTTCTTCTTCCAGTTGAACGACGGCGAGCAGTTGTAGGCGAGCAGCTTGCCCGGAAACTTCGCGTGGATCGCATCGGCGAACGCCTTGGCGAAGGCGAGATCGGGCTTGCCGGTTTCGCACCAGACGAGGTCCGCGTACGGCGCATAGGCGAGGCCGCGCGAGATCGCCTGGTCGAGGCCGTTCCTGGTCTTGTAGAAACCTTCGACCGTGCGCTCGCCGACGACGAAAGGCTTGTCGTTCGCGTCGACGTCGCTGGTGAGCAGATCGGCGGCTTCAGCGTCGGTGCGCGCGACGAGCAGCGTCGGCACGCCGAGCACGTCGGCGGCAAGGCGCGCCGCATTGAGCTTCTCGACCGCTTCGCGCGTCGGCACGAGCACCTTGCCGCCCATGTGACCGCACTTCTTCACCGAGGCGAGCTGGTCCTCGAAGTGCACGCCCGCGGCGCCGGCTTCGATCATCGCCTTCATCAGTTCGAATGCGTTGAGCACGCCGCCGAAACCGGCTTCAGCATCGGCCACGATCGGCTGCAGGAAGTCGATCGAGTCGTCGCCCTCGGCGTGATAGAGCTGGTCGGCGCGCAGCAACGCGTTATTGATCCGCTTGACCACCGCCGGCACCGAGTCGGCCGGATACAGTGACTGGTCCGGATACATCTGGCCGGCAAGGTTTGCGTCGGCCGCGACCTGCCAACCGGACAGATAGATCGCCTTGAGCCCTGCCTTGACCTGCTGCATGGCCTGGTTGCCGGTCAGCGCGCCGAGCGCGTTGACGAAGTCGTCGGTGTGCAGCGACTTCCACAGCTTCTCCGCACCGAGGCGCGCGAGCGAGTGTTCGACGTGCACGGTGCCGCGCAGGCGCACGACGTCCTCAGCCGTGTAGTTGCGCTTGATGCCGGCCCAGCGTGGGTTGTTGGTCCAGTCCAGCTTGATCTGTTCGGCGGTAGGGAGACTCGGTTTCATGATGGATCCTGCATTGGTGAGGTCGGGGTAGGAGATAGGCGGTGTCTTTCGTATGACTTGCCGCAAAGTCAGGGCAGTCGGTGTTTCGCGTAGATCGTCTCGGCCACCTCACGCGAGGCGCGCAGCAGCCGCGCGAGTCCTGAGGTTCCGTTGGCGGGTGCAACGCGTTCCTGCACGCTGAGGATCGCGTCGTCGAACAGGGCGTAGTCGATCGGCGAGCCGTCGGCGAGCGCGATCGCTTCGTCGCCCAGCCAGCGGCTCAGCTGTGTCTGCGCGGCGAGCGCGACCGATTGCGGCCCGTCGATCAGCGCGCGCACGCAACGGTCGACGCAGGCGGCGAAGTCCGAACGCGTCGCCGGTGCGCCGGCGGTGGCGATTCGACTGTCCAAGCTCATCATTGCGCTGCAAGCCATGTTCTGCTCCGGTCAACTTTGTTGCGTAGCAGCACCCTAGGCCTGATCCATCTATTTGACAAATCAAATGTTTCAACGTAATAATTTGAAATTGTCAAATAATCTATATCTCATTGATTTACAGACTAATGACGCCCAGTAATCCAGGCACGAAAGGGACCAAAACCGCGGTTCGAGGACGTCGTCCGAGCAAGCCTCGAGCAGCACCCAGGCGCGGCGCGGACGCCGAACCGGCACGGTTCTACTACAAGGGCAGCCGCCTCAAGCAGCTGCGCGCGTTCTGCTACGCGGTCAAGTTCGGCACAGTCGTGCGCGCGGCGGAATCGCTGTTCTTGTCGCCGTCCTCGGTCAGCCTGCAGCTGTCCGCGCTCGAATCGGACTTCGGCGCGCGCCTGCTCGAGCGCACGCGTCCGCGCCTCGCGTTGACCGCCGACGGCCAGTTGCTCTACGACCTCGCCCGGCCGCTGGTCGAAGGCATGGAGAACCTCGACCACCAATTCCGCAACCGCCGCACCGGCGAGCCCACGCGCGAAATCCACATCGCCTGCGGCAATTCGACGATCCAGTACCTGCTGCCCGAGCTGGTGCGCACTTATCGCGAGAGATTTCCCGACGTGCGCCTCGAGCTCGCCAACGTCACCGGCATCGATGGTCTTGCCTTGCTGCGTTCGGACAAAGTCGACTTCGCCGTCGGCTCGATGCTCGACGTGCCGCACGATCTCGAATACGAACCGGTGCGCTGGTTCGATCCGATGCTGATCGTGCCGCATGGCCATCCGCTTGCGGACAAGCCGGACATTTCGCTCGAGGACATTTCGCCTTATGGGCTGATTCTGCCGCCACAGCGTCTGACGACGTACCGCATGGTCGACCTCGTGTTCCAGCGCAGCAAGGTGCCTTATCACGTTGCGATCGAGGTCGGTGGCTGGGAGGTGATCAAGCAGTACGTCGGCATGGGTCAGGGCATCTCGATCGTCACTGGCATCTGCATCACGCCGGGCGATGAGGAACGCCTCGTTGCGCGCAATATGCGGCGCTACTTCCCGCAACGCAGTTACGGCGTGGTGATGCGCAAGGGCAAATATCTTTCCGAGCAATCGCGCGCGTTCATCGACCTGATCAAACCCGACCTGTTCGGCCGCCGCGACTATTACGACTCCGGCCATTCGGAGCGCTGAGGGGCAACTATGGAGAAAAGGTGAAACCGCCGCGGCGCTGTTTCCCGAGTGGCTATCGCGCGCTATCGTGGGCGTCGTTTTCCCACCTGTACGATCCGATGCGTCTGGGTTTGTGGCATCGCCTGTTCCTCGCCTTCGCCGTGCTCAGCGTGGCGATCATCGCCGGTTTCGTTGCCTGGCAACAGCGCAGTTTCCGCCAGGGTTTCTCGAACTATCTCAACGAGATTTCCGTGCAACGGCTGCAGTCCGCCGCGGAACGCCTCGCCGAGGTCTACGCAGAACGCGGCGGTTCCTGGGAATTCCTGCGCGGCGACGGACATGCGTTCGATGCCTACGTCGACCCGTTTCGGCTGAAGCGCAAGGCCTTTGCCGAAGAGCCGCTGCGTCGCCCCGGCGATGCACCGGGCGAGCGCGGCATGCCGCCACCCGAGCCTCCTCCCGACGCAGAGGCCAAGCCGCCGTCCGACACGCCGCCACCGCGCGGTGGCCCGTCGAGTCGCGTCCTGCTGGTCGATGCCGCGGGCGCGAGCATTGTCGGCGACGCGCGTATCGCCGGCGAACAGGATCTGCTGCGCGTGACGATCCAATCCGGCGGAAAGGAGGTCGGCAGCCTGCTGACGCGAAAAGTCCCGCCGCGCGCGTTCGGCGGTCCCGATCTCGCCTTCGCGCTCGCTCAGCGGCGTGCCGCCATCGTCGCCGGTGCCGTGGCCCTGCTCGTCGGGCTCGGCTTCGCCTTCGCCCTCGCACGCTGGCTGCTGGCGCCGGTGCGGGCGCTGACCGCGGGCATGCACGCGCTCACCGCCGGCGACTACGCGCGCCGTGTCGCCGCGAGCGGCAGTGCGGAACTCGGCGCGCTCGCGCGTGATTTCAACCGGCTCGCACAGACACTCGAGGCGCACCGCGATGCACGGCGACGCTGGGGCGCCGATATCGCCCACGAGCTGCGCACACCGCTGAGCGTCCTGCGCGGAGAGATATCGGCACTGCAGGACGGCGTGCGTGCACCGACGCCGGCCGCGTTCGATTCGCTCGCGGCCGAGGGCGAACGCCTGTCGGGATTGATCGAGGACTTGTACCAGCTCGCGCTCGCCGACGCAGGCGCGCTCGAGTACCGTTTCGAGACGCTCGATCTCGCCGAGGTCGTGCGCGACGCGGCGCAGTTGCAGAAGCGCGCCTGCGCGGACGCCGGCCTCGCATTGGAGCTGAACCTGCCGGGCGATGCGCCGACCGTGCGCGGCGACGCACGACGTCTTGGTCAATTGCTCGACAACCTGATCGTCAATGCGCGCCGTTACACCGACGCGCCGGGACGCGTCAGCATCGAGCTGGCGCGCATGCAGGACTCGATACGCCTCACCCTCGACGACACCCCCCCTGGCGTGCCCGCCGAATCGCTGCCGTTGCTTTTCGAGCGCCTCTACCGCGTCGACCACTCGCGTGCGCGCAACAGTGGCGGCGCGGGTCTGGGTCTGGCGATCTGCCGAGCCATCGTCGAGGCGCACGGCGGTAAGATTCGTGCCGAAGCCTCGCCGCTCGGCGGTCTGCGCATCCTCATCGATCTGCCACACGCTACGGAGACACTCGCATGACGATCAGCGCGAACGAATCCGCGGGGCGCGATCCGGTCAAACCCGACAGCGCCAAGCACGTCCTCGTGGTCGAGGACGAGCCGAAGATCGGCGCATTGCTGCGCGACTATCTGGCCGCTTCGGCATTCCGTGTCAGCCTGCGCGAGAGCGGTACGGGTACGATCGAATGGATCCGCGAGCACGCGCCCGATGCGGTCGTGCTTGATTTGATGCTGCCCGGGACCGACGGCCTCGAGATCTGCCGCACGCTGCGCGCGCTGCCCGACCCGCGCATCGCCAACCTGCCGCTGCTGATGCTGACCGCGCGCGTCGAGGAAATCGACCGCCTGCTCGGCCTCGAACTCGGCGCGGACGACTACATCTGCAAGCCATTCAGTCCGCGCGAAGTCGTCGCGCGAGTCAGGGCTGTGTTGCGCCGCTCGGCAGCGGTCGAGCCGGGCAAACCACCCGCGGTCGAGCTCGACGAAGGACGCTTCGAAGCGCGCGTGCACGGCCACGCAGTCGCGCTGACGCCGGTCGAATTCCGCCTGTTGCGCAAGCTGTCAGCCCAGCCGGGCCGCGTCTACTCGCGCCAGCAGCTCATGGATGCGCTGTACAGCGACCATCGCGTGGTCAGCGACCGCACCGTGGACAGCCACGTGAAGAACTTGCGGCGCAAGCTGGGCGAGGCCGGTGTCGATCCGATCGCGTCGATCTACGGCCTGGGCTACCGTTTCGAGTGGAACGAGGAAGTCCAGTCGAATTGACCGGCAGGCATCACGCTATGCTTGCGCGATGCTCAACAAACTCTGGCTCGGATTCTTCTTCGCCGCCGCGCTAGCCGCGCTTGCGCGCTGGATCATCGGCGGTGACGCCGCCGTGTTCGCGGCGATGATCGCCGCGCTGTTCGACATGGCCAAGCTGTCGGTCGAAGTCGTCGTCCTGCTGTTCGGCACGCTGACTCTCTGGCTGGGTTTCCTGCGCATCGCCGAACAGGCCGGGCTGATCGATCTGCTCGCGCGTGCACTCGGTCCGTTGTTCGCACGGCTGATGCCGGAGGTGCCGCGCGGCCATCCGGCGATCGGACTGATCACGCTCAACTTCGCCGCAAACATGCTCGGCCTCGACAACGCGGCGACGCCGATGGGCCTGCGCGCGATGCGCGAGCTGCAGGCGTTGAATCCGCAGCCGACGACCGCGAGCAACGCGCAGATCCTGTTCCTCGTGCTGCATTCCTCCTCGCTCGTGCTGCTCCCGGTGACGATCTTCATGTACCGCGCGCAGCAGGGTGCGCACGATCCGACCCTCGTGTTCCTGCCGATCCTGCTCGCCACCTGCGCTTCGGCCGTGACCGGCCTGCTCGCCGTCGCCTTTGTGCAAAAGCTCAAACTGTTCGATCGCGTCGTGCTCGCCTGGTTCGGCGGTTTCGCCGTGCTGATGGCCGCGTTCATCGCGTTGCTGGCGTCGATGAGCCCGGAAAAACTCGCGGCGTTTTCCTCGCTGCTCGGCAATCTGGCGATGTTCGCGATCATCCTTCTGTTCCTGATTGCCGGCGCAGTGAAGAAAGTGCCCGTCTACGAGAGCTTCATCGACGGTGCGAAACAGGGCTTCGACACGGCCAAGGAAATCCTGCCGTATCTCGTCGCGATGCTCTGTGCGATCGGCGTACTGCGCGCGTCGGGCGCGCTGGATTTCCTGCTCGAAGGCATCCGCCTGGCCACGCAGGGCGTCGGCCTCGATACGCGCTTCGTCGATGCGCTGCCGACCGCGCTGGCCAAACCGTTTTCCGGCAGCGCCGCGCGCGCCCTGCTGATCGAGACGATGAAGACCCACGGCGTCGACAGTTTCCCCGCGCTCATCGCCGCGACCGTACAGGGCAGTACGGAGACGACGTTCTACGTGCTCGCCGTCTATTTCGGCGCGGTCGGCATCCGCCGCGCGCGTCACGCGGTGGGCTGTGCAATCGTCGCCGACCTTGCCGGCATCGTCGCCTCGATCCTGGTCGGATATTGGTTCTTCGGCTAGCGCGTTCAGCGCGTCGCCGGTCGACCGCCAAGCACGCGTGCGGGCAGGAGCAGCAGTGCGCGCAGGAATTCGAACACGCCCTCGACCGCGATGCCGACGAGGCGGAACGGCAGCAGCAGCAGCCAGAAGATCGGATACAGGATCAGCGCGAGCAGCGCGATCGGCCAGCAGAACACGAACAGCAGCAGCCAGAGGATGAAAGTCAGCATCGTCGATCTCGGGATAGCCTGGAGGATGTGGCCAACGTAGGGTCACTCTACGCGGAGTCAAGCTCTTGGAGGAGTGCCCAATGGCATGGAAGCGGGAAGAATGCGACGAAACGCCCAGGGCGCCGACGAAACGGCTCAAGGCGTGCCTGGGATCATCGCCTTGCCTTCTTCGTCCTCGTCCTCGTCGGCTTCAATCTGGACCGGGCGTTCGTCGGCTTCGAACAGCCGGTCGAGGTCCTTGAGTGCCTCCTGCGCGGTCTGGCGCAGCGCGGCCTCGTCGTCGTAGACGAGATGCTGATCGCGCAGCAGCTGTTCATCGCGCTTGCGGAAGATGTCGATGCGTGCCTTGGCGATTTCTGGTGCGACGCCGAGGTCGACGAGCACGCCCTTGGCCATGACCAGGCTCGAATAGAACGTGTCGCGCACGATGCCGTCGATGTTCATGTCCATCAGGCGCCAGACATGCTGGCGATTGCGCGCACGCGCGATGATCTTGACCTGCGGATAGAGGCGCTTGACCACGCGCGCGGTGCGGATGTTGAGTTCCGGATCGTCGGTCGTCAGCACGAAGATTTCGGCCTTCTCGATGCCTGCTGCGCGCAACAGTTCCGGCCGGCTCGAATCGCCGAAGTAGATGTTTTGGTTGAAGCGGCGCACGAGTTCGACCTGCTCGACCGAGCTTTCCAGCGCGGTGTAAGGAATCTTCTGCGCACGCAGCACGCGCGCGACGATCTGGCCGACGCGGCCGAAACCGGCAATGATGACGCGCGGGTGCTGATCGGGGATGACGTCGAACTCGCGCTGCGGTTTCTTTTTTCGGTCCGTGAGCAGGCGACCGCCGCCGACCACGAGCAGCGGGATCAACGCCATCGACAGCGTGACTGACACCACGAGCAGGCTGTGTTGCGTGCTTTCGAGCAATTGACGGTCACGCGCGAGATTGAGCACGACAAAGGCAAACTCGCCGCCGCCGGCGAGCACGAGCGCCAACCGCACGGACTGGTCGAAGTCGAGTTTGCCCGAGAACTTGCCGATTGCGAGCAGTACGACTGCCTTGACCGCGAGGATGCTGGCGACGATCAGGCCAACGGCGAGCGGCTGCTGCCTGACCATGCCGAGGTCTAGCGAGACGCCGACGCCGACGAAGAACAAGCCGAGCAGCAGGCCCTTGAACGGTTCGATCTGCGATTCGATTTCGTGGCGGAATTCCGAATCGGCGAGCAGCACGCCGGCGAGAAACGCACCGAGCGACATCTGCATGCCGGCCATTTCCATGAGCCAGGCCGCGCCGAACACGACGAGCAGGGCCATCGCGGTGAACACCTCGGGAATCTGCGTCCCGGCAACTGCGCGGAAGATCGGGCGCAGCAGATAGCGGCCGCCGACCACGACGACCGCGATCGTGCCAATGGCCTTCGCCGCGGCGAACCAGATGTCGCCGCTCGCATCGCTCGCGCCGTGCGCGCCGAGCAGCGGCACGAGGGCGAGAATCGGAATCGCGGCCAGATCCTGGAACAACAGGATCGCGAACGCGAGGCGGCCGTGCGGCTCACCGATCTCCTTGCGCTCGGCGAGGATCTGCAGACCGATCGCGGTCGACGACAGCGCCAGCGCGAGGCCGATGATCACCGCGCTCGACGCCGTCACCCCCAACGCGATCGCGATGCCGCAGAGGATCAGTGCGGAGAGCACGACCTGGATCAGGCCGGCGCCAAACACTGCGCGGCGCATCAACCACAAACGCGCGGGCGACAGTTCGAGGCCGATCACGAACAGCAGCAGGATCACGCCGAGCTCGGACAGCTCGTTGGCGCGGCTCATGTCCGGCGCGAGGTTGAGGAAGTTCGGCCCGATCGCCGCACCTGCGCCGAGATACCCGAGCACCGCGCCGAGGCCCGCGCGCTTGGACAGCGCCACCGCGACCACCGCGGCAGCGAGGAACATCACCATGTATTGCAGGAAGTGCGAACCTTCCATTCCGCTGTCCTCCGGATGGGATTGCATTATGCGGCGTCGGCGAGGCGTTCGCCTACCGTGCCGGAACGGCCTGCACGCGGACGAGCGCAATCTCAACTACTGAGATGACCGTGCCGCATGCTCGTCCATGACTTGACGAGGAGTAGACCATGCGTGCAACTGTTCTGTATTCAAGTGCGTTGCCGTCGTTCGGCGCGAAAGAGCCCGTCATTGCCGTGCGCGTTGCGCAGTCCTGGCTCGCGCTTGGTTGCCTCGCGGTATTATGCCTGCCCGCGTTGCGCGGGCGCAGCGAATGGCTGGGCTGGCTGCCGCTTTGGCTGGTGATCATACCGATGGCGCAACTCGCGATCCTGCGCTGGCGTGTGCTCATCCTCGCCTCGGCCGCAGTCTGGATTCGTCTTTCCCGCCGTCGCGCCGGACCTGCCTCACGCCATGCGTCGCGTGTGCGCAGACCGACGCGCCCGCGGCGTGCAAATCGAGGCGGCGGCGCGCTGCTTGCCGCGTTCCTGCCCAGCTAGTCGAGTCGCGCAGGGCCAGTCTCCAACCAGCCGCCGGCCGCAGAATGGAAATGTTAAATTATTCTCAGTTGGCGCTGGATGGAGTGATTCATAATTCGCGCTTCCATATCGAATGGTTACCGGCAGTCGCTGTAAGGGGCAGTTGCTGAGCGGTGCATGCGCGTCGCACGTTCGGCGATTTTGAAGCTTCCGTGGTCAGGAGAGCTCGCATGCGAACGATATGTCAGATCGGAATTTTTCCGTTTACCCGTGCCTTGAATTGCCTGCTGGCTTGCGCGCTGCTCGTCATCGCGCCAGGCGTCGGCGCGCAGCTGCGGTTCGCCGATCGCCTGCCGGGCGGCAGTCATTTCGCTGCCGCCTCGGAAAAGCAGGCGCTGGTCGACGCGATCGGCCGCGGTGAGTTGAAACAGATCGCGAAGGCAAAGTCGCACAAGCCCGGGCCGCTACCCGATCCGAACCTGCTCGGTCTGCCGCACTGGACCGGCTCGCAGAAGATCAAAGGCAAGGACACTCCGTTCACGATCATCGGCGGCGATCCGGCGGCCGGTCAGACGACGGTGATTCCGGTCGTCATCATTCCATATCGCTTCCTGTTTGCCGACGGCGGCGTCGTCGACGCGAGCACGGACGTCGTCGATGGGGTCGATGAAGTCGACGGCATCCTCGGCTCGCCGGTTCTCAACGACTATCCGTTCACCGCCGGCTCCAGCGTGCTCGGTACGACGCAGTTCGGCGACGCCTATCTGCGCGCGGCGTTCTGGGGCACGGACGGTGGCAGCGGTTCCAGTTATCACACGCGGCTGCAAGTCGTCGGCGTGACGCCGCCCGTCGAAATTCCGGTGCCGGCCAGCCTCGGTTTTTCCGTCACCGTCGGTGGCCAGACGGTGGGTGTCATCGACGGTGGCGCGCTGCTTGAGTTGACCAAGTCCGTCGTCGGCGCGTTCGGGATTCCTTCGCCGGTGCTGACGATCCATGCGACCGGGCAGACGATCGGAACCGGGGCGGTGGGATTCCTTGGATATCACGACTGGGTCGACGCCAGCGCGCAGACCGGCGTGCCAGGGGTGAGCAACCTGCTCACCGTCGGCTGGTTCTCGAACACGATAAGCCCGGGTGGCAACAATGCCGCGGTGCTCGGGCACGAAGTGCTCGAATGGCTCATGAATCCAATCGCCGGCAACGTCGTGCCGGGCTGGGCCGATCCGGCGAAACCGCATCTGTGCTACAGCAACTATTTCGAAGTCGCCGATCCGCTCGAAGACCTGCCCGGACACACGTTCAAGCTCGGCGGCTACGGCTACACGCTGCCCGATGCAGTGTTCCCGGCCTGGTTCTCGGGTGTCAACAAGGCACGCGACACGGTCAACGGCTGGTACAGCCTGTACAACACCGTCAGCGCGCCGACCCAGGCCTGCCCGTTCTTCGAGTGGCCAATCTCCTTCTATTTCCCGAACGACGTGGGCATGACCGAATCGCACCTCACCGGTGCCAACAATCACAAACAAGTCAGTGGCTACTTCGTGCAGTACGGCGAGCTCGTCAGCTTCGTACTCGGCAACGTCGATCCGCTGGCAGGGGTCCCGGCGACGCTCGACATGATCGTCAGCGTCCCCGGCGCGTCGGTCACGGTCGCGCGGCGCGTCAACGACGCGGGCCAGGTCGCCGGTTTGTATTTCGATCCGATAGGCATCGAGCATGGCTTCCTGTTTTCAGGCGGCCAGTACGCGAGCATCGACTACCCCGGTGCGCTGGGGACCGAAGTGCTCGGCATCAACGATCAGAATGTGCCGACGCTGGTCGGCGACTATGTCGACGCATCAGGCGCGGTCCACGGATTCACGCTCAAAGCCGGCGTGTTCACGACGATCGACGTTCCCGGCGCCGTCGGCACGGCGATCTGGGATGTCAACGACACGAACCAGGTCGCGGGGCGCTTCGGCAACGGATCGCAGGTGCGCAGCTTCAGCGGGAATCCGGGGCGGCTGAGCATTCTCGACTACCTCGGCAACCCGGCGTTCACGACGGCCGCAAGCAGCATCAATGCGGCCGGCATCGTCGCCGGCAACGAAGTCGACGCAGCAGGTTTCGGCTCGGGATTCCTATTCGGTGCCGGCAACTTCATGGCCGCGCACCTTGACGAGGCGAATGGCATCAACGAGGCCGACAGCATCGTCGGCTCGCTGTTCGTCGGCGGCGGCCCGGCAGCGGCGATCGCGATGCGCGCCGATCCACTGTATTTCGCGCCATCTGCCTCGACCACGTTGGTGCTGCCGCAGGCGCTGTTGCATCGCCACTAGACAAACCGCCGCTGCGCTTCGTGCGCAGCGGCGGTTTGGTATTCTCGTGTGCAAAGCATGGTCCCGCGCTACAAATGCGTGTTGGTGACCTGCGCGCACGCCTTCTTACATGAAATCGATCCGCATTCGGAAGTCAAGCTGGAGCCAAGGAAGGCTTGCTCCTCGTCTCGGTGAATACGCTCACGCCACTTCACTATGTGTGCGTGCAGCGCGAAGGCAACTACTTTGCTTCCGCCAAAATCGCGGGCTTGAATGCCGGAAGAAAATTTATGCCGTAGCCGCGGGCAAATATCGCTGATCGAGTCCGATTGAGTAACAACTACTTCTACGAACTTGCCAATGCTGCGGAGTTTAAATTGGAAGTACGCGCGGGCGTAGTCAACTACCAGGAGACGCATGTCAAACCTCGCGAGCAAACGCCCGCTGTAATCCGGTCACGGCATTGCCGCCTTGAAAAACCTTAAGACTGCCAATCCAGCAATCGCGGCTTTTCTGAAAGAGCGAATTGCTGACATTTCTGGTTCAGCAACCTCGCCTGCTCGAGCAACAATCCAGATTGTCGGAAGCCGCGTTTGAATCGCGCGCGCCCATCTCCAGTGCGTATACGGGGTGAGCATGGGCATCCAGAGGCATCGACCAAGCGAATCATTGGCCCGATGCGCCGGAAGAAATGCTTGATGACCACAATCATGTGGGATAAGGAAAAAACCGGACCAAGAATCGCACCGCAAAAAGCGGCGATGTGCCTCTGATATAAAAACAAACGCGTTTGCACAACGTTAACATTTTCGTTGCCTTTGGCCGCAAGATGTTGGCGTTCGTATCTATGTCCAACCGGCTACCGCGAGTAGAAAGGCGCATACTGCACACTCTTTATTAGGAGTGCTTCAATGGCGATTCCGGTGGCTCTGCTTCAATTTCGTCTGGACGCCAGTAACGGAATTGGCCGCAACGAGCTGCTCAAGCTGTGGTCGGCGGCTTGCAGATCGGAGGACGCTGCCGTGAGCCGCGTCGAATCTGGCGGTGGCTATCGCAGAATGCACACTTATTCGTTGCTGGCCTCGGCGAAGAACGTGAATATCGACGATGCCGAGAATCGGATGCACGATTCTTTGGCGACGGCCTTGCCGAAGATTGCGTTTGTGCTTCGCCGATGCTGAGTGCCTGCGATTGCACCAGCAGAAATTCAGTTCGAAGCATGTTTCCGTAGGCTAGAAACACGGGTTCGGGCGGCTCGAGCCGAAACGTGTTATACTTCTACGACTGAGCTTGCCTTGGCGGTCGCAGTCTGTGACCTGATCGCGCGCAATGGCGCGGTTTTACTCCCGCTCTCCACTCCCTTCGCATCCCAGTAGTCGATTTGTTCGCAGACCGGCTCGTCATTTCTTTTTTTGGGAGTTACAAGTATGTCTGACCGCCAGCTGGGTACCGTCAAGTGGTTCAATGATGCCAAGGGTTTCGGCTTCATTTCACGCGAGAACGGACCTGATGTGTTTGTTCATTTCCGTGCCATCACCGGCGCGGGTTTCCGTACGCTGGCCGAGGGCCAGCGCGTCGTCTTCGATTTGACCCAAGGCCAGAAAGGTCCTCAGGCGGAAAACGTCGCCGCTGCATGATTGCTTGCGGAGCGATGAAGCTTTGAGTTTTACCCTTTCCAAGGAGCCAACAAAGTGCTGACGATGATTATTCGTGGGCTGCCCAAGTCGATGACGCAGATGACGCTCGAACATCTGTTCACGCCCCATGGCCGTGTGTTCGACGTACGGCTCTCGAAGGATCTTTTCAGTGACGAATGCAAAGGCTTCGCGCAATTGAAAATGGAAGGTCATGAGGCTCGCGCCGCCATCGCGGCGCTCGATGGAAGCTCGCAAGGGGATTCATACATGCGAGTCTCCTTGCTCGACGAAAACAAAAAGCGTCGTGGTAAACGCTGGTGAGCAAGACGTTCAAATCCAAGACTGTGCGTCAGCCCGATCCCGCGCGCTTGCGCCGTCTCGCCGGGACGCAAGGCGAGCACGCGGTTGTCGGGGAAGTGCTCGATAGCGCAGATGGATTCATCTGCTGGGAGTTGAATCCGGCCTATGCCGCCTGGTTCTGGCCGTTGATGCACAAGGCGACGGAATTGGTCTTGTCGATTCCGGAATCGGAGCTGGAGCCGCTGCAACTCGGCGACAGCGTCGCGGCTCCGCGTGCGCCAACGGAAGAAGAAAAGGACGAGATCCTCAAACTTCCCGAACGCACAGAGGACTCTACGCGGGTGTACGCGCTCACTCTGAAGGGCAAGCCAGCGATGGTCCGCAAAGCGTTCCCGACTCGAACAGCCAATATGCGGGCTCTGCAATTTTTCCAGCAGCGGCTTAACGGCCAGTCAAATAGCTGAAAACCTTTAGTGGTCTCCGGATGCGGTCGCATCGTGCGTCCGCCATTGCCGCCTAGAGCAGCAGACCCGCCTCTGCGACAACCCCGAGTTCTCCACGGCCTCGAAGCCTCTGCATCCGCCAAAGCGGCCGATCATCGCTTTCGGCTATAGCATGGCAAGACAGTGCCCGGCTGGACCAAAGCGGGGGCTTCGGGGCGCACCAGCCGGGTGCGAACATCGTTGTCACGTCAAGCTGCCGCTGCTTGCTTCTTGACGCTAGCTTCCCTGCCGCGCACCCATGACGATGCTCTTGAACAGCGACGATCGTCTGTACGCTGACGAACATAGCGCTCGGCGTCGCGCGAGCAACCGGCGTAGCGTCGCCATGGTCCGCAATCTATCCAATGTTCGCTATCGAACAGAGTTCGACGGGTTGCTGGGATATGGTGACGTTCGTCGCCCTTGTCGAATATCGCGGCGAACCAAGATGGTCAATCATCCTGCACCCCTCGTTTCCGAGCCTATTCATCTCACGTTGCGGCTTGTCCGCTAAGGATGCTTTATGAACCTGCAATTGAGCCTTGCCCCGCTGGTATCGCTGATCGCCGGAATTTTGATTTTGGTGATGCCGCGGCTGCTGAATCTCATCGTGGCAATTTATCTGATCGTGATCGGCCTTATCGGACTGTTCGGCGGCCATCTTCACCTGTAGCCGCGGACAGCTTTCGCACGGATCGGCCGAAGCGCAGTTCCTGCCTTTGGCTGGAATTGCGGAAAGTTGAAAGAGTTACACATCCGGTTTCAAGGAGAAACGAAATGACACTGGGCACAATACTGTTGATTGTTCTGCTGCTGATGCTGGTTGGCGCCATTCCGAGTTGGCCGCATAGCAGAGGCTGGGGTTATGGCCCGAGCGGCGGCGTGGGCGTCCTCTTGCTCATCGTGGTCGTGCTGCTGCTACTCGGCAAGCTATAGGGGTGGCTTGAGTGCCTCTCCAGAACGCGCGCAGCAGGCCGCAGAATTCGCTTGCCCGACCGGGTCGGCGTTGCGTGCGACGAACGCAGCTAAGAAAAGTCAGACTGCGGCCAAATTTTGTCAAACAAGCCTCCATTCTTGTCTCGGCCGCGCGCAATGCGTTCATGCGCGCGGCGCTTTGTCTGCTTTTTCTCATCGGATTTCCGGCCACCTCCGTCTTCAGCCAGCCGGCAGTCAGCCAGCAGGAGATCGAACAACGCAAGATTCAATACCTGATCAATGTGGTCGCCAATCTGAAGGACGCCACATTCTTGCGTAACGGCAGCGAATACGACGCGCAGCAGGCTGCTAGCCACATGCGTTTGAAGCTTCGTTTTGCCGGCAGTCGCGTCAGAACTGCCGAGGATTTCATCGTCTATTGCGCGACCGGCTCGTCGATGAGTGGCGAAAAATACAAGATCAAATTTGCCGACGGCCGACTGGTCGACTCCGCCACGTTCCTGCGCGACAAACTCGGCGCATATCCCGCACCGCAAGACACCCCACATCCGCTATAGCCCGAACGACTCGGCCTTTTCGGACTGCCCGCTTGTGCGTGATTCCAATGTTCGCTTGCGTACATACGCGCCGGCACTTTTCTTCTATATTGGCTGTCTTGAAGAGGATTGCATATGCCAGCTCCGGTAGCGGCGCACACATTGCGGACAAGGTCGAGAGCGCGTATGCCCGATCCCAACGACCCATGCCAGAATCACCTTCTGCGCGCCCTGCCTGCGCTCGAAGCGGAGCGGCTGCTTCCGCGCCTCGAGTTGGTGGCGATGCCGCTGGGACACGTGCTCTACGAATCCGGCAGCCAGTTGCGGCATGTGTATTTTCCGACAACCTCGATCGTCTCCTTGCTGTATGTCATGGCGGATGGAGCGTCGGCGGAAATCGCCGTGGTCGGCAACGAGGGCATGGTCGGCGTCGCGTTGTTCATGGGCGGCGAGACCACGCCCAGCCGCGCCGTGGTGCAGAGTGCGGGTCACGCGTATCGGCTCAAAGGCCAGTTCCTGAAAGATGAATTCACACGCGCCGCAGCGCTGCAACACTTGCTGCTGCGCTACACCCAGGCGCTGCTGACGCAGATGGCGCAGACCGCGGTGTGCAATCGCCATCATTCGGTCGATCAGCAGCTGTGTCGCTGGTTGCTGCTGAGCCTGGATCGATTGCCGTCGAACAAGCTCTCCATGACCCAGGAATTGATCGCCAACATGCTCGGCGTGCGCCGCGAGGGCGTGACCGAGGCCGCCGGCAAATTGCAGGTGGCCGGTCTGATCCGCTACAGCCGCGGCCACATCACGGTGCTGGACCGACCGCGTTTGGAAGCCCAGTGCTGTGAATGCTACGAGGTCGTGAAGAAGGAATTCGATCGCCTGCTGCCGGACACGATCGCGACGTGAGCCAGTGTCGACCGACCGGCCGTCGGCTCCCAAACCTTCGCAGGAATTCGCCATGCAGCGCGTGAAGTCCGCTCGCACCAGCAACCGTCTGCTAGCTGCCTTGCCGGCCAGGGACCGACGTCGGATCCTCGCGAGTTGCGATCTGGTTGAACTCACCTCGCACGAGGTTCTGTACGAAGCCGGCACGAATCTGCGCTACGCCTATTTCCCGACCAGCGCGTTTATTTCGCTGGTGACGCCGCTCGACGCCTGCGCGGGGCTGGAGGTAGCGCTGGTCGGCAACGAAGGCATGGCCGGCGTTGCCCTGCTGCTGGGCGTGCCCGTGTCGCCATTGAATCATTTGGTGCAAGGCGCGGGCGGCGCACTGCGCATCAGTGCGGCGGCGTTCCGAGGCGAACTCGAACAATGCCCGGCGCTGCGGCGCCGGCTCCAGCGCTATGCCTACGTCAAGATGCACCAGTTCGCGCAAACCGCGGCGTGCACACGCTTCCACTTGGTCGAAGAGCGGCTGGCACGCTGGCTGCTGATGAGCCATGACCGGGCGCACGCCGACTCGTTCTATGCGACGCACGAGTTTCTCGCATACATGCTGGGGGTACGGCGCGTCGGCATCACCAAGGCTGCTACATCGCTGCAGGAACAATCGCTGATTCGTTACCGCCGCGGCGACATCACGATCCTCGACCGCCGCGGTCTGGAATCCAGTTCCTGCGGCTGCTACCTCGCAGCCAACGAACTGTACGATCGCATCCTCGGCTGAGTGCTGGATCGACAAAAAGGCCAAACCAGCTCACCGAAAAATCCATCTCAGTGCTGTTGGTCCTTGTCCTTGTCTTTGCCGCGCTCGTTGTCTCTACCGCCTTGACGTTCAGGCGTCGATCTTGCGGCCTTTTCCTTGTGCTGCGAGTTCGACTCTGCCGACTGCTGTCTCACGACCCCGTTCTGCTGTACCGTCGCTCTCGATCCGCCTGCGGTGCGCTCCACAGGTCTTTCGTGACCAGCGACTTTTTCTCGCGATCGCAAATCGTTTGCGACCGGATACGACGGCGGCGTGTTCGCGGTCCTACCCTGGTAGGCAGGGGGCGGAGTGACCGTGGCCGATCGCCTCCTCTCATCGGGCGCGCGGGACGCGGGCGCATACGTTGCGCGCGAATCGCCTGACGTGATGCCGCGTGAATTGCGGTAGGTCGCATCACGTGAGTTTCGATACGAACCCTCTCGCATATCAGGGTATCGCGGTTGCACGCGACTCCAGTGGTCGCGATTGCCGTACCAGGGGCGGCTGCGGTAATGCTGGTCCCAATACGAGCCGAACGCGAAACTGACGATGGGGATGCCGATCTGCAATCCATATTCGGGAATCAGCACGCGTTGACCTTGATACTCTTCCTGCAGGAAATTCCCCGCCACCCAGCCGCGCTCCTCCGCCGTAGCGACATCGCACCACGACCAACCGTCGACGCAGCCCTCGATTGCGACTGGCGTACCCGCTTGCAACATGGTGACACGCGGATAGCTCGAGTCTGGTCCGGCACGCAAGTTCACGTTGCCGGTCACATAGCCGTCGGCGGCAAAGACCGCAGGAATTGCGATGAGGGAAAGACTCAGTGCCGCGAAGGTGGATATACGTTTCATTTGGGCATCCTCTCGAATAGGGAATCACTCTGGTCAGCGGCGATCGCCAAGGTGCTGGCGCATGCGATTGCAACCACGGTGATCGAAATGTACGCATGCGGCGCTATATCTAAGCGATCCACGCATGCGTGCAAGATGTCGTGGCGACCTTGTCCTACGGCAGGACGCTAAATCAAAGAACGGTTGTAGCGCGTCGGATGCAGAACAGCGAATCCAATTTGTTCTGATATACCGCGACGTCTCGTCCGCTTACGAAAAGCGATTGCCGCACCGCAGGTGCCGCCTTACCAAGTCGGAATTGCTTCCTACGATTGCAACCGCATTGCACAACTGCTGGCGGGTTACGCCAAAGGTGCGACACCAAAGATCCAGACATTCGATGTAGCGGACATCGATCCCGGACCGGAGATTGCGAGTGTTTACGTGTGCTGTGGACTGGTTCATGTCTTGTTGCCCTTCGTTAGTTGGGTGGACGCGCACTCCGAAGTGTCGATCTGCTCGCGGAACCGCGTTTTTCACCCTGCGCACAACGATGTCTCTTAATCTGCCAGCCGGCACACATCAGAGACGACTGATGCGCCTGCCGCGCACGCCACGAGAGAGTCGGAAAGTGGGCTCAATGCGCGGTCGATGTCGATAGAAGGAAAATCTTCCGAATCCAATCTTGCAGAAAAACTGAAAAAGCCCGTCATGGACTTTTTCAGCATGCTTCAAACGCCACGTATGGCGCTTCCCCCTGCTTCGTAAATCCATCCCTTGCGGGATCGATTCACGTACGGCCCATCCTTGGGCGTGTAACTTGCCCGCCTGCTTATGCGGTGTTGTTCGGCGAGGCGCCCTGGAGTGCCATGCTTGTCGAGCACCTTTTTTCTTTCATTCACACTAGCCCTGCCGAGGCGACCAGGTCTGTTCGCCAACGGACAATGCCAGACATCAATTCCTGCGGCTCAGCGTGAATTCGCCGACGTCGATGCCGAGATCGACACCTTCACCGGCACCGGCCAGCGCCAGGGACACCGTACCCTTGGTGAGTACCTGCGCAGTGCCGGACTTGACGACTCCGGCGTGGGCTTCGGCTTGGGCGTAGGAGCCCAACACATCGGACATGCGATGCACATCGCTGAAACGTCCGGTTCCGCTATCGACATGCGATTTGCCTACCGTCAGGCCCGCGCCTCGGGCGGCGATATTGACCCTCATCGACTTGCCGTCCTCGCAGGTGACCGTACCGCTTCCTTCGGAGTGCTTGTAAATCGCTGACCAGGTCGACAGGGAAAATTTCAGCTTGCAGTCCAGGTCGGCGGAATTATCCGCACGCGCAAGACCGGGATAAACAGCGACGGTGCCGAGCGCAATTAATGCGCTCGCGATGCGGGTAATGGGTTTCATGTTGCTCTCCTGAATCCTGCAGATGGTGGAAGAAACGCCTTCCGGCGGATTTCGCCCGACCAGCGCTGGGCATTCCTGCAGATGCCAGCGAGTATTGGGTATGTCGCATCCATGCAAGTGGTCGTGTCATGCAGCATGGTCTTTGCTGACCCAGTTGTATGTACGCCAGCGCACACAGACTGCCGTGCATCGCATCGATCTTGTGTGCGATGGCGCACCGACCTGCAGTTTCGTCGCGCGTAGGGTTTGTCGCACCCCCACAACAGCGCGATTCATAAGGAGGTGTCGTCATGTTGCACTATGCAGTGGTATTTCTGATTCTCGCGCTGATCGCCGGCCTTCTTGGCTTCACCGGTATCGCCGGTGCTTCGATCGGTATTGCGAAGATCCTGTTCTTCGTATTCATCGCCCTGTTTGCAGCCTCGTTCATCGTCAACCGGCGCGGCCGCTAGCGTGCCGCTACGTCAGCGAAGTCGATGCCGGCAAGATCAGCACTACTCGGGACGATACTCGGGTCCAAACGCGTCAATCACGAAGGAGCAACGAAGTGAACGAGGACATCATCAAAGGCAAGTGGTCGCAACTGAGTGGCAAGCTCAAGGAAAAGTGGAGCAAGCTCACGGACGACGACGTGAACCAGCGCGCGGGCCATCGCGAATATTTGATCGGCAGGTTGCAGGAGCGCTACGGCATCGCAAAGGAAAAAGCCGACATGCAGGTCAAGGAATTCGAGCGCGCGCTGCGCTAGTCGCTATCGAGGCGCCGTCAGTCTGCGCATGAATCGCAACAGCACGCGTGCTGCCTGTCATGAACCAGTATCGCTGTTCCACAACGCCTGCCTGCAAGGAGCGCAGGCTACAGTCTGTGCATCAATCGATCCCTTCACCAAAGACCGATCTCAAGCGTACGAATCGCGGCAGAGATGCACTTCCCCCAAGGACGGTCCAATTTCTCAGGAGATTCCATCATGAATTCGAACAATCATAACAACCACAGCAAATCCAATACTCGTTTCGGCCATAAACCCGGAGCCAAGGATGCGCCCCATGGCGGCAACAAGAGCAAGGTAGTTGCGCCGGCAAATCAGCAGAAGCAAGAAGCGCCGAAGGCAACGAAACCAACTGAAAATCCGGAGAACTAAGCGCTTGCCAGGGAGAGCCTGATCAGCAACCGGACTCTCCTTTCTACCTAAGGTTGCCCAGACAGCCACGACAGATTTTCATGATCGCGCAAATCCCCACCTCGCCAGATGGCCAAGCTTATCAAACCGCCGAGGACGCGTTCACATCCGAAGGCGGTTACTTGGCAAGAGAGCTCGATCCGGATTGGATAAGGATCTGTGCTGCAGTGGATAAACGTGCACGTTTGATGTCGAAGTTGTCGATCCGTTATGACGGGCTCCATTACGTTTTCGAAGACTATCGCTACGACCGGCTTACCGATGCAGTCAGCTATGCCCGGCTCATGCGGGCACGATCGCAACGGCAGCAGGGGTCGTATCAATCAAGGTTCGACAAGACCATCGAATCGCCAGATGGGCTCGACAGAAAGCTCATGAAGACACTGCATATTTCATTCAGTGCCGGGGTGTACGAATTTCAGGGATATCGCTACGATCGTCTCGTCGATGCGGTGAACTATGCCCGACTCCGCCAATAGCGAGCGGCGACCGTAGCCACAATGCGGACCCACACATTCGACCGGAACTGAAGCACCCCACGGCTTCGATCTCAATTCTTCGCAAACCAATCTCTGAACGCAAACAACAGCGCCAAAAACAAGCACGCGGCGATGCTCGCACTCTCGGAAAAGAACGACGCGCCGAATGCGGCCAAGTAAAGAGGGGGACCATATCGGTCCTGCTGGGTGATCTGTCTCGCATCAGCAGTTGCTCCGCTTCGCGCGAGCAGTCTCTTATCCCTTGTTGCATGCCGCCACAGTCGCTTGAAAGAGACGGAAATCGCCAGCGTCGTTCCTGTATACAGGCTTGCCGCGACTTTTGCGTCGGGATGCAGCAAGTAGTCCGCCAGCAGTGCTGTCGGGAAAGGCAATAAAGTCACGAAGAAAAGCAGCAGCCCGTTCCAGTACAGAAAGGCATGATCGGTTCGTTCGATCAAGGTGAACATCGAGTGGTGTTTTACCCAAATCACCAAGATCGAGACAAAGCTCGTGACAAACGCGAGGTAACTGGGCCATAGCGCAACAAGCATGTAGGCCAGCCCTCGCTGTTCGACCGCGGCATGAGCGGGTACGTGGATTTCCAGAACGAGCAGGGTAATAGCAATAGCGAAAACACCATCGCTAAACGCTTCGATACGCGCTGTACCTTCGTCTTTCCGCGATTTCATGCGGCGCCGGGAAGCCTTTCCACTGCGGCCGGGCTGCTTCTGGCAAGCGCCAGGGCGAGTGCAGGGTTCAGGCTGTCGACCATCGTAGTCGGTATCAAGATCGTCGCACCGCGTTCCTTCGTGGTCTCGTAGATGATGTTCATCGCGCGCAGTTGCAACGCAGCGGGATGATCGGCGTACAGTTGCGCCGCCTCCACGAACTTTCCGGCAATCTCGGCTTCGGCGGCACCGAGAATCACGCGCGCCTGCTTCTCGCGCTCGGCTTGCGCTTGACGGGACATGGCATCCTGCAGCGCCTCAGGAATGGCGACGTCACGAATCTCGACCGAGGTCACGGAGATGCCCCATTCGACCGTTTTGCGGGCGATCTCGTCACGTAACTGTCCATCGGCCACCTTGCGATTCGACAGCAGCGTGGCAAGCATCGACGAGCCGATCATCTCGCGCAACGAAGTTTGCGCGACGCGATCGATCGCCTCGCGATAATGAGTGATTTCGAGCGCCGCCTTTTGCGCATCGTGGACATGCCAGAAGATGATCGCGTCCACGTTGACCGGAACCGTGTCCTTAGTCAGCGCCTGCTCGGCGTTGAAAGCTGTGGTTTGAATGCGCTCGTCGATAATGGCGACGATATTGTCGATGACCGGAAAGATCACGAACAGGCCCGGCCCTTTGACGCTGTGAAGCTTTCCTGCACGAAGGACGACGAATTTTTCCCACGTATTGGCCATCTTGAGCGCGAGCCAAATAACAAGAGCTAGCGCGAGGAAAAACGCGCCCAAATAGAGGTTCACGAAATTGCCTAAAGCGAGGCCTAGGGCAGCAAAGAAAAAGGCAAGAACAGCTGTGATCGGATTCATGGCAGCGATCTCCTGGCGAACAGTGCGCAGGTGGACTGGAAGGTGCCACCAACGCAAGTATCATTCGCCAATAGTGATGCGCCATCTGTTCGCCAGCGCACCCAGAAGAATTAGCGTCATTTGCGCCATTCCTCGTGATGCGTTCAAGCCACGCTCTACATTACTTCTCCTCCCAGTCGACGATGCTGGTGACATGTGTCGCCGCTGACTCAGCGAGCGCAACCGTTCTTCATCGCGCTGCCCTCTCCCTACCCACGATACCGCTCGCGAATCGCGATCAGGCGTGATCGGCATCTGCCAAAAGCGGCCCTACTAACAGACGTAGGCGAACCGGGTCCGAAGACGAAGGTGCTCGCCTTCGAGGCAGACGAGTCGGATCATTTTGCTGACTCCGTCTCCGCAAGACGAACAAGAAGCGCGTCGGAAAGCTCCGTCGCTGCAGCGGTCCATTTCACCAAATCGGCCGCACGAACAAGAGATGGTGTCGTTGAGCACAATCCGGCGAGTACACGCGCTGCGATTTCCTCCCGCTTGGTGAGCGTGGATGCGAGACTCTTGCCGTTTGCAATCGGGTCACTCATTGCGTTCTCTCCATGTTGTTTAGGCCGAATAGACCGCGCGATACGTTTAGCGCGACTTCTTCACGGGCTCCGGGTGCGCGATCCGGTTTCATCATACCCCCAAGCAAGTACTCGCAAGTCGAGCAAGATCCTTTGTTGGCTGATGTGTGCCTAAAGGGTACATAAGATTCGGCAGTGAACTTTGCAGGCCGGGCTGACTGGTTTTCTCATCAGCACTCGAATAACCACTGCGGCCAACAACAATCGCTTAGTAGGTCTCTCGCATATTGCGACCCATCCTGTTGCGCATTGTGCGGTGCCGTACAGACCACGGGCAGTCGTGCGCATAGCCTTGCTCAGGAATGTCCGAAGTCCATTCATGCTGCCTACCACCGATCTGCGGCATTTCCGCAGTTCATGGCTTTTCACGGAACGTGAATCGCTTACACGAATTGGATTCGACTATCGCGTGACCAGTGCGACTGCACTGCATTTCGAGCTGAGGGCCGCCCAAATGGAGCACTCTCCCAGCGATTCTCTCTAGAAGGAATATTTATGCAAAACCAATATCAGAGTTTGATCGCGATAGCTTTCGCGATGCTTCTGCAGGCATGCAGCCAGCAAGTGGATACCGCCAAAGTTGAAGCGAACGTGACAAAGGCAGAAGCCGATGGCCAGAAAAAAATCATCGACGCCCAGGCGAAACTCGATCAAGTCGTTGCGCAGAGCAACAAAGAGCTGATCAGCATGCAGGCCGATGCAAAGAAGGATGCGGCAAACGATCCCAACGCCGCAACTCCGGCTGGCGGCGCCGACATGACCAAAGCGCGCACCAACGCCGAGATCAAGATTGCCGGCGCTCAGTACGACGTGGACACGGCCAGGGCCAAAGCCGCCGAAGAGGTCGCCGAGGCTCGCTGTGAGCTGCAGCTCGGCGATGCAAACAAGGCATGCGTGGCGAGCGCGAAGGCAAGCTATGAGTCAGCAGAAGCGACAGCGAAAGCAAAAAGGGATGCGCCGCATCCTGCGCAATAGCGCCCTTGGCGTGGAGTAAGAATGCTTCGTAAACGCACCGAGTGTCAGTGAACCCCAGGCGATTGCGTTCGCGATCGTGGTTCACGGTGCGGTGTCGAGTCCACAATCAAGACCTAAGGAGAAATCCATGCATATGTCCATTTTATTGACGCTCGGTGTTTTTGCTGCCGCAAGTTCGGGCTGCATGAGCGATGTGAAAGCCCCCAGCGGCGCAAAGACATCGACCTTTGATTGCTCGGGACCTGGCAAGGGCTGGGGAGATTGCACTGATAAAGCAGATGCGCAATGCGGAGTCCGCGGCTACACGATCGTGGCGAGAAACGGCGACGCAGAAGGGAACAACTCCAGTGGCAACACGCAGATGAAGCGTACCTTGGTGGTTTCGTGTAAGTAAGAGCCGAAATTCGCAGGCTTGATTGCCGATTCAGTCTGCAGCCATCACTGATGCAGTTAGATTGCATGCGAATGGTTTGCCGTGAAACGAATGTTTTCACTCAGGAGCACTTGAAATGAGCGCAATGAGAATGGCAGCGATAGTCCTGATAATTGCCGGCCTTCTGGGCCTTGCCTACGGCAGTTTCAGTTACACCAAGGAAACGCACGAGACCAAGATCGGTCCGATCGAGATTGCGGTCAAGGACAAGGAAATCGTGAATATTCCGATATGGGCCGGTGTCGGGGCAATCGTCATCGGCGGCCTTCTGCTGATGGTGCGCAACAAGAACTAGTCGAGGACGTTGCTGATCCGGCGCACCCGGTGGGCTCGACAGTGGAATCAGCGCAGGATCAAACGCGCTTGTTTCAATGTGCGGTATCGAACAGATCGAAACGGCACCTGTATGGTCGAATGACCGTGCAGATACCGCGTTGGCTATCCCATCAGAAAGGCTCAACCCATCGTGGGGGTTCAGTGTCAAAAGGCACAAACCCTCGCGGCTTTTGGTCGACCCGAAAACTCGAGAAATCGCGATTGCCTCATTTCTCGATGCCAGTGCATGAATCCCGGCAATCGGCACACTCTGGAGAAATCTCATGAAAGCAATTGTTTCAGTACTACTGGCTTCCGCGTTTATTGCGGCTGGCGCATACGCACAATCGCCGACCAGCGCCGCTCGCGCTACCGATTCTCCGACCGGCGCGACGAGGCCGGACGCAGGACACGATAGGGATGTTCAGCAACGCATCGCCGATTTGCACGCGAAACTTGCCATCACGCCAAGCGAGGAATCGCTTTGGAGTGCAGTGGCACAAACGATGCGAGATAACGCTGGCCAGCTCGACGCGGCAATCGACAAACGCGAAAACGCAGACACGACCGCCGTTGAAGACTTAAATGCCTACGGCAATGTAGTCCAAGCCCACGCGGACGGTATCAAAAAGCTTTCCGCGGTTTTTTCTCCGTTGTATACCTCGATGACGGATCAGCAGAAAAAGGTAGCCGACGAGGTGTTCGCTCAAGCCGGGCATCATCAGAGCAAGGGCGAACCTCGGGCAATGAAATAAAGCTTCATCAGGCGTCGTGGTGACTTTCGCCGCACGACTGTATTCCAAGGAACTGTCATGAAACGACGAATTCTTTCACTTGTTCTTGGCGCTCTAGCGCTTACCGCAGCTTCGGCCGCAAGTGCTCGGGTAGCTGTCAGTATTTCCGTCAATCCATACGGCTACGGAACATATGCCCCCCGGTTGTTTATCAGCCGGATCCGTACTACTCCGCCCCACCCGTTGTTTATTACGGCAGTGGATATTGGGGCAACGGTCGCGTCCGCCACTCGCGAGGCCATAGTAATTATGGTCACGATCGCGATCGTCGTGACGACCGTGACCGCCGCGACGAGCGTGGCCACTAACGATCGTCGCGGTTAAGCAGGTGCGGATCACCATCTTCGATAGATAGCAATCTATTCAATGATGGAATGGTCCGCATCGAGCATGGGCAATGGGCTTGTATCTAGTCGGTTACCACCAGCCGCGTGGTGGCGTTTTCTGCATTCGCGCCACGCATTGCTATCTGGATTCGAGATACAGACCAGGAAGTTCTGAGGCGTCTTGTTGGAGGGCCAAAACAGCCGGCGCGAAAGAGCTGACGCAGCAATCGAAAGAATCAGCCGACGTCAGAATCCGACGTCATCAGCATCTTTACGAATAGCGACCCATCGGGGAGCCGTGTCTCCTCGCGAACTACCACTTGCGCCTTCTTTGATAGCCAGAATCGCGTAGCGCCGTAGCCTGGATTGTCCGACGAGGTATCGACGATCCAGCGGTCAATGCTGCCGTTGTCTGGAGTATTGATTTTGTCGCTCTCGACCACGCGGTAGGAAAAACTTCGGCTCAGGCTGGCCGGGCCCGGGTTCGTAAAACGGGATGCGTACGCTATAGCCACGGCGCAGCGGCAGTGCTTGCAACAACTCCATGTCGGTCTCGAATGCATGCGGAGCTATTTCGGCCAGCTGCACAAAATCCTTGCGTGCGTTGTCGGGGAGGTCGGCGAGCCCAATAGCGATCGTGCAAGCGACATTCGATCACGGCAGAGGAAGAGGGCTCCTACGATGAATCCCCCAGCGCCGTGTTTACTACGACAAATATAGATATCATATATCCGTAATTTTTCCTGATCTCTCCACTCTCGAAACAGATCCATGGTCTTAAAGAGCCAAGTCGAGTGGGCACTGCATTGCTGCGCCATCCTCGCCGGCCTCCCAGAGGGGCGCTATCTGTCGACAAAGGCCCTCGCGGAATTGCACGGGCTTCCGAAGGAATATCTGTCCAAGGCCCTGCAGAGCTTGTCTCAGGCGGGACTTGTGCATTCGACCCTCGGTCCATCCGGCGGATACCGGCTCGCAAAGCAGCCAGAAGAACTGACCTTTCTGGATATCGTAGAGGCCGTGGAGGGCACATCGCGGACCTTCGTTTGCGCCAATATCCGCGCCAACAATCCCTGCCGCCCGAAGGGTCATTGCGACAGCAGCCCATGCGCCATCGCTCGCATCATGTGGGAGGCCGATGAAGTTTGGCGGCAAAAGCTGCGCGACGTCGCGTTATCGGATCTTGTAAAGAGGCTGTCGCGGGAAACGCCTCGAGCGCTATGGAAGGACACGTTCGAATGGGTTCTCAACCGAGCAGGTTGAGCGCATACCAATGAGAGGAAGCCGAGCTAAAGCCGACGATCAACCGATCGTTGTTCAGTTCGTCATTCCGCTATTTCCGATCGGAAAAGTCAGTTCCTTCTGTGCGGTATCGACCACGAATACAGCGAGCAACTTCGCCGACTCAGTCTTGCTGGCGTTTTCGCTGACGCCGTGGCGATCGCCCGGCAATTCCGAAAAGCTTTCATCGGCCTTATAGATTTTGACAGGACCATCATTGACCTGACTGCGGATCGCGCCTTCGAGGACGGTCGCGTAGATGAATGCGGACGCGGGATGTGTGTGGCCCTCGGAGAAGCCACCCGGAGCGTACTCGACGAGAACGCCCTTCATGCTCTTGCCCGGCACATTCGGCAGTTCATGGTTATAGACCAGCGTAACCTTTGCACCCTTGCCGCCACCGGGCGTGTCTTGCGCAAGCGCTGAGCTCGATAGGAGAGCCATCAGGGCGATGGCAAAAGCGAATGACTTGTTCATATCTACCGTCCTTTAATGACTGAGGCGCCGGGCCGCCATCAGACGACCCACGCGCACGTGGTTATTTTCTGGGCGTCGTCGCGAACCAGCGATCGAAGTCGATGCGGCCCACGCGGGGATGGTTGTTGGAGACGAGCGAATCGTCCTCCAACTTGGTCCCGAAGTACTGGGCATTCGGATCTGCGACGACGGTGCGGGGATCTCCAATTGCTTTGAGGTAGCGCGCGACGAAATCGCAGAGACGCGCGCGTTCCGGACCGGAGATTTCGATGAGGCCATTGGTCGGTGCGCCAAGAGCCGCGTCCGCCACAAAATCGGCGACGTCATCGGAGGCGATCGGCTGCAGGTATCCCGTCGACAGGTGAGTGGTTTCGCCAACCGTGCCCGCTTGGGCGATACCGCCGAGGAATTCCAAGAACTGCGTGGAACGTACGATCGTGTAGGGGATGCCAGATTCCCGAATGATTTTTTCCTGTGCGACTTTGGCTCGAAGATAGCCGCTGTCCGGCAGCCGATCTGTGCCGACGATGGAAAGCGCGACGTGATGCTTCACGCCGGCCTTCTTTTCCGCAGCCATCAGATTTCTGCCCGATGTCTGGAAAAATTCGAGCACGGCCTTGTCTTCAAAGGACGGCGAGTTCGCAAGGTCGATTACTACTTCAGTATTCTCGAGCGCTTCCGCCAAGCCCTCGCCCGTGATGGTGTTGACGCCGGTATTCGGAGCAGCGGCAACTACCTCATGCCCCTTCTTACCTAAGCGCTCAGCAGTCTTGGAACCGATCAAGCCAGTTCCGCCAATGATGACGATTTTCATCACAATCTCCCCAAATTACGGATGTCGTGCATCCTTAAGGATATATAATATCCTCAATTGAGGAAAAGTAAAGACCCTCTAGCACAGTCAAGGAACGAACGGGAAGGAACGGGAGAAGACTAAGCAATGGTCTAGTCGCTCATAGCGCCCGCTAGTGACCCGAAGCAGCCTCTTCGTCATTCAACTTGCCAACGCCTGCTCGAATCCCGACCTTGCAACGATGCAGGCGGAATCGGACCGGGGCATCGACTGCTTTAAGAATGCCTTCAGTTTCCCGTGCTAGCTTGCGGCCACTCGCATCGCCGCTATGGATTTTTCGTCATCGCGGAATACGGCGCGACCAGCACGTCCACACATATAAGGTCGGCTTGAACCGACATCGGGAGGGAAGAGATGCGCCGCATCGCGTTTGCGTTTGCAGCATGCATAGCTTGTTTCTGCGCTCAAGCCGTCGACGCGCCAAAGAAGATCTATGCACAGGAATTGATCGACCAGGTTGTGGCAACGCATCCTGAAGTCGCCGGCATCGAAGTTCACGTGACGCCACCGAAAGCTGCGGACAACATCGTGATCGCCGCCTACAACGGGCGTCTCGGCGACAAGGCTGATCCAGAAGACCTTGACGTGATCAAAACCGGAAAACCAAATGCCGGCGTCAATAGTGCAGGCGACCGTTACGAAGTCAACCTGCCGCTGTTCGACGTATCGCATCGGACCGTTGGCAGCATCGGCATCGCATTCAAGTACAAAGCGGGTGACGACAGGGCGGCGCGCGGCAAGGAGGCGACGGAGATACGTGATCGCCTGTCGCGGCGTATCTCGCACGTGGCGAACTTGATGGAAAAAAATCCGATCGATCCGGCCGTGCCGATGAGCACATTGGCGCGGAAGCTCGTCGACGAGGCGCTGGATGCGAACAAGGATGTCCTCATCATCGCGATGCACGCCGCAGCGCCGATCAAGGCGGAGTATCCGATCGTCGCCTCGAACATCGGCCGCATAGGAAAGCCCGCAGACGAGGACGACATGGGCGTGATCAAGAGCGGCAAGCCGAAGCTGGAGCTCAACGAATCGGGCGACCGGTTCGAGTCTCTGGGTGTGCTGCACGACACCGGCGGCAAGGTGATCGGCGCGGTCGGCGTGGTCTTTCCCTACAAGAAGGGCGACGACCAACAGGTGATGCACTTGCGTGCAGAAAAGATCCGCGCGGCGATGGCTGCACAGATCGCGCGCGCCGATGCACTACTTCAGCCTGTGCATTGACCACGTCGCGCTGCGATTGCGGCGTGCATCCAAGGAAACGAACATGACGACACGCAAACACTTCATTCGCACCTTGATCGCGATTCTTGTTGCCTCCCTGGCGTCGCATGCGACTGCCGCGCGGGACGTGACCGCGACCGAAGCGAATCAAGCGCCAGTGCTCGAGGCGGCCGGCAAGGTGGAACTGCCCGGTTACGAAGGCGACTTCGACCATTTCGAAGTCGATCTCAAGGGCAATCGCCTGTTCCTTGCCGCCGAAGACCACAACACGCTTGAAGTCTTCGACCTGAAATCGCTCCAGCATCTGAAGACGATCGAAGGCCTGGAAACTCCGCACGGCCTGCGGTACCTGCCCGACGTGAACAAGCTAGTCGTGACCCAGACCGGCTCCGACGGCGAGACCAAAGTCATCGATGGCACGAGCTACAAGATTGTCGGCTCGTTCAAGCACACCAAGGGCGCCGATTCGATGGCCTACGACGCGACGCGCAAGCGTCTGTACGTTGTCGCGGGCGGGCGTGACATGAAGCAAACCAGCACCTGGCTGGCCGAGATCGATCCCTACACCGGCAAGAACTACGGAGAGATCAAGTTCGACACCGACAAGATCGAGGCGATGGCGATCGAGGAGCGCGGCGACAAAATTTTTGTCAACGTCACGGGCAAGAAGGAGATAGCCGTGGTCGACAAGAACACGCGCAAGGTCATCACGACTTGGCATGTCGAGACCAAAGGTGACAACGCGCCGCTCGCGTTCGACGAGAGTACACACCGTCTGTTCGTCATCACGCGCAATCCCGGCACGCTGATCGTCCTCAATGCCGACACGGGTGCCTCGGTCGCCGAATTCAAGGCACCAGAGCGCTGTGACCAGGTGATCTTCGACAAGACGGCCAAGCACGTTTATGCGCTTGGCGGCGATGGCCACATCGGCGTGTTCTTAGAAAAGGATGCCGATCACATCGAAGCGCTGCAGACCATTACGACGGCGCCCGGGGCTAAGACGGGCATTCTCGTGCCCGAGTTGCACAAGATGTTCGTCGCGGCTTCGCCGGGCGACACCAAGGCGACCGCTGCGGTGCTGGTATACAACGTGAAATAGAAGGCAAGCCGGCGATGGTCGCTGCGAGCGGCTGCCGTGCGGGACAGCTTCAACAGGAGCCACGCGCAAAACAACGTACGTCCACAACAACCATAGCCGGGACCGAAGAGTCCCGAAATTGCCCTCGGGAGGGAGTTATGCGCAGCCGTAAATTGATTTCGTTGGGAATGATGTCGACTTTGGCGCTGAGCGTCAGCGCGGCGCTGGTTGCCGATGCCTATGCGCAGGAGAAGCAGGGCGCAGAGAAAAACGAGACGCAAAAATTGGGCGAGGTCAGTGTCACCGGCAGCGCGATCCGTTCCGCCCCCGATGAAGTCGTTGTGCCCGTGGTGACGATTGATGCGGAAAAAATCGCGCAGTCCGGCGTCAGCACCAATGCGCTCGAGTTGCTGCGCAAGCTCGTTCCCGCATTTGCCGGCCGCAGCAATTCGGGCAACAGCAACGCCAACAACAACAACCAGAACACCGCCGGTGGCTCGCAGGTGCAGTTGCGCAATCTGCCAACCCTGGTCCTCATCAACGGGCGCCGTGCTGCCAACAGCGGCATCGGGGGCCTCAATGGCAAGAACTTCGTCGACATTGGCCAGATTCCGGCGCAGGCAGTCGACCGAATAGAAGTTCTCGCCGATGGCGCGTCTTCTCTGTACGGCTCCGACGCGATCGGCGGCGTGGTCAACTTCATTCTCAAGTCCGACTACGAAGGCGTAACCGCCGGTTCACGCTGGGGTGATGCGGATGGCAATTACAGTGAGCGCTCGGCATGGATCACCGGCGGCGGCACCCTCGCAGGCGTGAAAATCGTGGCGACATTGAGCGCCAATCTTTCCGACCCGCTCTATCAGAACACGCGTTCGTTCACGAGTCCGCTTTACGGCAAGACCTCGTCGATTCCCGGCGCGGTCGGCGGCGCGAGCTATCTTCTCAACCCAAGCTTGTATTCGCCACGCCAGAACAATCCTGTCGGCGCGAACGCGACGGCGAATTCGATAACGGATCTGGTCAACAACGGCACGTATCTGAAGACCACACCGGCCGCAATCGCCGCTGGCTTCGATATTTCTCCGTATCAAACCTTGCTATTGCGTCAAAACAACGTGGCGTTTGTAGCGAATCTTTCAAAGACACTAATCGAAGACAAACTCGAGGCATTCGGCGACGTGGAAGCATCGCATGGACGCAGCTTCACGCGCTGGGCACCGGTCGCGGCAACCGGAATCGCGGTACCCGCAGGGGCACCCTACAATCCGTTGAAGACGGTATTCAGCGGCGTCGCCTTCAGTTATCTTCCCGATACGCACAACTTCTACAACGACGTGACCGCCTACCGCGCGACCGCCGGACTGCGCGGCCATTTCACCGACGATTGGTCGTGGGAGGCGGCAGCGGTCTACAGCCGCAGCGATCTCGATCAGACGCAAGCGAATCTGATCTACAAACCGAACCTCGCCAAGGCTATCGCCGGCGGCTACGACGCGAACGGCAATCCGGTCGCGGGCGGTGCCTACAGCAAGGTTTACGGCGGCTATTCCTTGAATGGCCCGCTCGTGCTGCAGCCCGCGCTTGATCCGTTCGCTCTAGCTGCCGGTGTAGATCCGGCTTCGCTCTCCAATCTCATCGGAAACGAATTGATCGGTGCAAGCAGCCAGCTGGCCTCGTTCGACGTTAGTGCCAATGGCAAGCTGTTTCATCTGCCAGCTGATGAGGTGGAGATCGCGACAGGTGTCAGCGGGCGCCGTGAAAGTCTGTCCGGTCATGCCGATGCGAACGGTCGCGTGACCGATCCGGCTACCGGAAGCACGACAGGAAACGACCAGCAATGGCTCGGAGGCACCTACGCCGATCCGTTCTCGAAGAGCCGCGACATCTACGGTGCCTTTGTCGAATTGCGCGTGCCGATCACCGGCAAGGAATGGAATTTCCCTGGAGCGCAGGCACTCGATCTCACGCTCGCCGGTCGCGAGGAAAAGTATAGCGATGCGGGTTCTTCCTTCGTGCCGAAGGTCGGCATACGTTGGGAACCGTTCGACAAACAGTTCATTGCGCGTGCCAATTACTCGAAATCCTTCAGCGCTCCGTCGCTGTACGCGGAGTACGGTCCCACTGACACGCGTCAGGTTGGAGCCGGCGTAATCCAGGGCGTATTCGGCAACAACTACACCGCGATGCCGTTCAACGGCGAGGACGGCAACAACCCGAACCTCAAGCCGGCGAAATCGACCTCGAAGCTGGTTGGCTTCACTCTGCGGCCCGACGCGGTGCCTGGACTATCGCTTGCGGTCGACTATTCCAACATCACGTTGAAGGGATTCGCGGGCGGCATCGGCTTCAACACCATCCTGACGAGCATTAACTCGCTGGGCTCGGCCTCGCCATATTTCGCCAATCTCGCCGTCGACGCATTCCCCGGCCAATCAGGCGCCGCGCAACCGTTCACTCACCCCGGCGATCTACTCGCGTTTCTCACCAGTTCGGCGACTGGCAAAGGCGACCCGAACCAAGCGAATCGGCTGTACCTAATCGATCAGTTCCGCAATCTCGCTTCGTTGACCGAGCACTCGTTCACGATCTCGGGAGACTACCTGATACCGACCGAACGCTTCGGCACGTTCCGCTTGTCCACAGCAGGTGCCATATTCAACAAATTCAATTTCCAGCCGTTGCCCGGTGGTGCGTACATCGAGTATGCGGGCCACACCAACAACGCCGGCGCGAGCGGCGGATTCGGCGGCACCTTGCCGAAGTATCGCTTCTACTCGACACTCAACTGGACCGACGGAAATTGGGATCTGACGCTCGGCAACACGTACGCCTCCGCGGCGAGCGATACCGGCGTGAACGGCACTTCGACACCTGAAATCCACGTAAGTGGCTATATGTCGTGGGACGTTCGTGTCGGCTATGACATCCATCCCGCCAACGACAAACAAATCAAGGACGTCAAAGTCGCGGTCGGCGTCAACAACATCGCAAACCGCATGCCGCCGCTCGCCCCGCGTGCCTTCGTCGACAACAATGCCGATGTGTCGACGTATTCACCGCTCGGACGGTTGACCTACGCCTCGGTCGAACTGCAATTTTGAGTTCGACAACGCAACCCCGCGAGCGAATCGCGGGAAGCGGTCCGGGATCGTAACGATAAGAGGCCAAAGTTCATGGGCTGGCCGATATTCGGTGGCATGATAGCGTTGTTACGTGGGCATTGGACCGGGTGACGCCATGAAGCTGCTCTTGACCGAAGACGACGAAATGATCGGATCAGGTTTGCGCAAGGGTCTGCGCCAAGAATCGATGGCCGTCGACTGGGTGCGCGACGGTCGTTTGTCGCTGCGAGCGCTCGTCGATGGCGACTACGATCTTTGGTTGCTCGATTTGGGCCTGCCCGATTGCGATGGCATAGACCTCCTCAGGCAATCACGCGAACGCAACGTCGCAACGCCGGCTTTGATACTCACGGCACGGGACTCCGTTACGGACCGAATCAAAGGACTAAATAGTGGTGCAGACGACTATCTGCCCAAACCATTCGACTTGAACGAATTGGTGGCGCGTTTGCGCGCCCTGCACCGCCGCTCGATGGGCATTTCGGACGCATCCTTGCGCTATGGCGAACTGGTTCTGATTCCTGCAACGCATGAGGCAACCTGGGCGGGCCGGCCGCTGCTTCTTTCCCATCGGGAATTTGCCGTGCTCGAGGCGTTGCTTGAACGCCCGGGCGTCGTGCTTTCAAGACAACGGTTAGAAGAAAAGCTCTACGGCTGGGGCGAGGAAGTTCAGAGCAATACGATTGAAGTGCATATTCATTCCTTGCGTCGAAAGCTTGGCGTCGGCTTCATCCGCAACGTACGTGGCGTCGGCTACGTGCTGCAGGCCCAGACATGACCTCCATTCGAGGAGCGCTGCTCTGCTGGCTCAACGGAGGTCTGTTGTTGTGTTGTCTTGCCGCGGCCGCAGCGGTGTACTCACTCGTCGAAAACGAGGTGGGCGAACTCAACGACTACCAGTTGCGACTGGTGGCAGAGTCGATTTCGAGCAATCCGCTCGAAGCAGTCAGGAACGACGCCTCGAAACGCACCGATTTCGATATCGACGACGATGACCAGTTCATCATCCAGACTTGGGATCCCGATGGGACTCAAACCTACTCCTCGGTTCCCGCACTCGGTCTGCAACTGGATCGGCAAAATGGCTATAAAACCGTAGCGACAGCATCAGGGCCTTGGCGTATCTATTGCGCGCTCATGCGTGGACGATATATACAAGTTGGACTGCAGCTCAGAGCCCGTAACCAACTTGCAGTGCGTATCGCGCTGCGCGCGATCGTTCCGCTTCTACTTCTGTTTCCATTGGTCAGCGCGCTGGTCTGGATCGTAGTCAACAGAGGACTACGCCCACTGACGCGGGTGATGAGATCTCTCAAAGAGCGGTCGGCGACAGCGCTTCAACCGCTGCCAACGGAGGGCTTGAAGGCAGAGATCTTGCCACTCGTTTTGGCCCTCAACGATTTGCTTGAACGGCTTTCCCGCGCGATTACCGTGCAGCGTAATTTCGTTGCCGACGCTGCGCATCAGTTGCGCACCCCTCTTGCCGCCGTGCGTTTACAAATGCAGTTGGCTCAGCGTGCGCAATCTTCCGACGAACGGATTTCTGCTTTCGATGATCTTGCCAATGGTGTCAACCGCGCCGCGCACCTTGTGGAGCAGCTTCTGACCTTGGCAAAACATGAACCCGACGGCATTCAATATCGGATGCTCCCTCTCGATCTGGCTGGCGTTGTGACTCTCGTTGTCAATGAATGCTCTCTTCTCGGACGCGAAAAAACGATCGATCTGCAGGTGCGCGCCGAAGAGCCCGTCGGGATCGTGGGTGATCTCGAAGCGCTGCGCGTCATGTTGCAGAACCTCATCGAGAATGCCATTCGCTACACTCCGTCTTTCGGGCGTGTAGAAGTGCGCGTCGACGGCGGCGATCGGCAAGCTCGCATCGAAATCTCCGATACGGGCCCCGGCATTCCGGAGGTCGAGCGCGAGCGCGTTTTCGACAGGTTCTTCCGCCGTCAAGGGACGCAGCAAACCGGAAGCGGCCTGGGTCTCGCGATCGTTCGAAACATCGCTTTGCGGCATCGTGCTGTCGTCCGTCTGCTGACGGCATCGAGCGGCAACGGCTTGCTCGTCAGAGTCGAGTTTCCGAAGCAAGCGGCATGAGCCGGTATTCTTCGTTCACGAATTATTCGCCGCGATCAACGAAAGTGCGGCCCTAGCCCGGTAAAGGGCCAGCGCGCGCAGGCTTCCTGCAGATGTCCTCCGCCGTCGCTCACCAAGCCTAGCGCCCTAAATATGCCTCTGCAAAATCGCGTCACGCCGTTCGGCGATATCGTTGCCATCAACCAACGCGGCTTGTTCACTGGTAACCGCGGCATCATCCATGATGTCGCGAGCAAGACGTTGTTGAACCGTCGTTGGTCAAGCAAGGCATGGATCACTTGCGCCCTCAGTTACAAGGGACATTGGCGCGATGTCATGGCGCAGCGCAGTTGGACGGAGTTGTTCTTTCTTGACGAGGCCGTGGCGCTCTCCGCAGGCCATCGTCCCTGTTTCGCATGTCGCCGCGCATCGGCCGAGGCGTTTCGTGCCGCATGGGCCAAAGCACACGGGTTGAATGTGCCGCCATCCGCACCGGCAATGGATGCGATTTTGCACAGCGAGCGGCTCAACCATCGCCTCAAGCGCATCCATTCACTCACCGTGCCGCTTGCCGATCTCCCTGACGGCGCGGCCGTTGTGCACGACGACGCAGCCTTCGTAATCGTCAAAGGGCGCGCCTATCGCTGGAGCGAAGGTGGTTATGATTTCGCGCCGCACCTCTCGCATGCCGACGGTCTGCTTACACCACCGTCGACTTTGCGTGCAATGTGTGCCGGCTATCGGCCTCTCTTGCATCCGACAGTAGAGCGATATCGACTTGACTGAGCTATTAGCCGCCGGGGGTGCAGGAAGACTGCTCAGCGGTTAGGGGACTCCCCACGCATCCGTGCGGCCCACGGTGCAGCTAGTCCGTGAGCTGTTTACAACGATGCATTGATCAAACGCTCCAGATCGCCTCTTCAACACGATTGCGTCCATGGCTCTTCGCGCTGTACAAGGCGGTGTCTGCGGCTTCAAACAATGTCCTTTCGTCATTGTTGATAGGCACGACGGCTGCAACCCCAATGCTGACCGTAACAACTCCGTGAGGATTGTTCTCATGTGGAAGCGACATTGTGCGGACCCCTAGGCAAATTTTCTCGGCGACAACGAAAGCATCGGATACATCAGCACCGGGAATCAGGACGGCAAATTCTTCCCCGCCTAGGCGAACACATAAATTGCCACGTTGCTGAACAGTTGCACGAATGACCCCGGCGATAGCGATGAGGCATTGGTCGCCGGCCGCATGTCCATAGGTATCGTTGTATGCTTTGAACAGATCAACGTCGATCAGCAGAAGCGAGATCGATTGACGCTCGTGCGCCGCGCGCCGCCACTCGGTCTTCCGGAACACTTCGAACTGACGTCGATTGGGCAGTCCTGTGAGCGAATCGAGCAACGCTTCGTTTCGATGGTGCTGGGCGACGTCGAGAAGCACCGCAAGAAATATGGCCAATGAAAAAGCGATGCTCACGACGTTGCCGACATCTCGCGCCATCATCACGATGTCCGTCGAGATCGGACCGCCTCCTGACAATCGTGCCGCATGGATCAGGGGTATCGCTACCGCGATTATCGATAGCGTCATCGCCACAACAACGCCGAACAACAGTTTGTCGACCTTTTGCTTCAGGTGTCGCCGCATTGTGGCCAGGGCGATTCCGGTAAGCGCAAGGCGCATCATGAGCCTGATCAGGAGTTCGACCCATTTCAAGTGAGGAAAAAGGACAAGCCAGGCGGTAACCGAGGTGACACTGATATAAAGCGCGAGGCGCGTGCGAAGCGCGAACTTGGCTTCGCCGATGCGATCCTGCAATCCGTGCATCTGCAGGAAAATCGACGTGAGGAAAAGCGCTTGCGGCAATATTTCCGGCCTCAATGAGGCGGAACGAAAGTCAGGGAGCAGCAACAAATCGCACGCTGCCCAGCACAAGTATCCCCATCCCCAAAAAAGCGCCGGTCGGACGTTCCACCATCGCCAGATAATCAGGAATGCGACGCCCAACAAGGTGAGCGTCAGAGTCACCATGACTACCAACGAGCACCTCCAATCAGATTCAATCTGCCGCCCGTGCCGGCGGGCGAAGCGAGGCGCTTGCTCTCGCTAAGATCAATCCGAATAGGGCATCGCACAGACCCCCCGTCCGTCTACGTAGTTAATGGCGATGAGCGGATCATGCGATCGTTGCCTCGAACCGCGATATTTTCAATCTGCATGATTATACGTGAACTGCATCACACTCCAAGCTTTCTGCGCAGTCTCAGACCGTGAGCTGGCCGGTCGTACTCTTGGCGCATGATCACGCTGGACGACGCACGCACGCCGCAAACCGGAACGACCACTTGGGTTGGGTCGTGCAGGCGAACTGGAGTCGGCTTGAACTATTTCGTTAGAAGACGCTGCTCGATAGCAGCCACTCGCCAATGGCGTCTTCGGGTCGATGCCAGCCCTTCCCTACCCGCGATAAGCCTCGCTAATCGTGCAAGACTTTACCTACGGCTCCCCAAAGGCTCTGCTTCTGGGTGAGTCGAGATACGAGACAGTTGCTGAAACGTCCGCCGATTGCAGATCGAGATTCGAGCCTTTCTCCAGTATTGAAGGGAGATTGCGTCCACATCCGGGACGACGATAGGATCGATTGCCGGCGTGTTTGTTGCTTTTGCCTCTCCTTCAAGCGAAGAGCCCGTCAAGCGATCGAGTGCCGCATTTTCTCCAGAAGATGGGGCCGCGCACCTTACTCCGGGTAGATTCGCTTTTACGAAAAGTGCAGCCTGCGCGTATCGCGCACCGATGGCAACGGACAGATCAAGTATTCCGCTCATGGCCAATTTCTGCCGCTACCTCCTGCTTCTTCTACTTATTGCACCATTCACGACATTGCGGGGGCAGGAAAGCTACTTTCGTACCTACGATGAAAATGCCGGGTTCAGCTCCGGCGAAATCAAAGCCCTTGCACAGGATGAGGCCGGTTTCATCTGGATCGGCACGCAACGCGGCCTGATTCGCTTTGACGGACGCAACTTTGTTCCCTGGGGCGCGGATCAGATCAAAGATCCGATCGCCCCGCTCGGTCTCGTTCGCGGCGCAGACGACGAACTGCTGATCCGGACGCGGAGCGGCCGCTCTTCGCGTTTGTGGCGGCGTACACGCGATGCGGTGGAACCTTTGTTGGGCCCTGAGGGCAAGCCGATCGAGAATTCGATCGCGCTGGCATTCGACGCCCGCGGCGATCTCTGGACTGTACTCGGCAAGGAACTGTGGCGGCGCGATCGCGCAATGCAGTGGCAGCGCGCGGGGCAAGGCATACCAGCAACGGAAAATTTCCGGGGCTTGCGCGCAGCGGGGCAGTCCATGATCGCTGTGACCGATGAGGCGATCTGGCGCCTGCGAGACACCGCCGCTGCGGAACTCGTACTTCGTGGCGGTGTGTTCGACAGAGTCGCCGGTGACGACGACGTGCTGTGGTTGAGCAAGCGCACCGGCACCGACGTAGATATATGGCGGGTCGATGCACAAGGCGCGCGCAAGATCGTCGACCTCGGCAGATACCAATACGTACGCGACATGGCGCAGCGCGGTTCGACGTTGTGGATCGTCGCGCAGGGGCTGATCGCGCTCGAGGCAAACGGACGCACCCGCAATTTGAATGTCAACGCAACCATACTTCCGACCGGCGGTCCGATTTTGGTCGATCGCGAAGGCAGCCTCTGGCTAGGCACGTCGGTGGGTCTGATTCAATTTCCCGAACCGGACACGTGGAACTGGTTTCCCAACAGCAATCTGAAACGATTCTGGCAAGCCGGCGACACGACCTGGGTCCAGGGCGATCTGAGAAGCATACTTCGCATCGAAACCGGCACCGGCGCCGTCGCGAGAGAACAGCTCGATGCCGATCTCTGCATACAGCCGCCAAATTATGTACGGGCCGTTTCGGAATCCAAGGTATATGCCTGGCACGGCAGCACGTTCAAGGCAGGCGCCTTCCAGTCGGTCGCCGACATGCCTGCCGGAACGGAATTTGTGAACGCCTGCCGCGTAGACGCCAGCGGCGCGCTGTGGATCTATACCGTGAGAGACCTGCTCCGTCTCGCACCGGGTGCATCCCGTCCTACTCCGATCCACACTGTCGATGCGCAGTATGCGACCGTTCTTTGGTTCGACGATCGCGACGATCGTCCGTTGGCATTGGTCGATGGACGCGTATGCCGATTGCGCGTTTTGCCCGACAACCACGCGACGGCAGAAGACTGCGTCGCAGGCGACGAGTTGCGCACCATCCAATCCGTACAACGCGTCGACGCGCAGCATATCTGGCTCGTCGCATTGGGCGGCGTGTATGCCTTGGACGCGAATAACAAACTTCGCCTTCTGCCGGGCAATCGCAGCATCGGCGGCGGCGAGGTCAGCAGCACAGCGCCTGCGCAAAACGGCGAAGTCTGGTTGAGCCACGGGTTGCCGGCGCGCGTGCAGCCTTGTGCCGACTGCGAGGATGGCTGGAGAATCACGGAACGCCCCAGCGCATGGCACGGCTTGCCCGACAACAGTAGCAATTACACACTGGAAACTGCGGAGGGCGATCTGTGGACGTCCGGTTTCCACGGCGTCTGGCGCGTGCCGAAGGCGGTGCGCAACCAGCCTCTGGTCACGCCCAGGACCGTGTTAGTACGCAGCCAGGTCGATGCCGACCTCCGCAATCCCAATGCTCCGCTACAACTCAAGCCCAGCGATCGCCGCTTGGAACTTGAATTTGCAAGCTTGAGCTATCGCGACCGCAATCTCCTGCGCTACCGCTCGCGCATCGCCGGCGAAGGCGATTGGTCGCTGCCGATGCGCGATCCACGGCTGCAGTTCGCTGCGCTGGAACCTGGCGCCTATCGCGTCGAGATGAGCGCCAGCCTCGACGGCGAACACTGGTCCGATCCTCCCGCAACCGTCGAATTCAGCGTGCTGCCGCCTTGGTATCGGACCTGGTGGGCGCAAATCCTGTTCGGCCTCGCCGCGCTCTCGCTGCTTGTGCTGATCTACCGACTGCGTGTTGCCGCGCTGCTGCGCGTGGAGTCGGAACGCACGCGCATCGCGCTCGACCTGCACGACGAGATCGGCGCCGGCCTCGGCAGCATCGGCATGCTCGCCGGCGCCGCGGCGCGAACCGCCGCCGGTGCCGACGAGCAAACCCGCATCGTGCGCGAGATCGGCAACGTCGCAGGCCTGCTCAGCAATGGCCTGCGCTCCCTGGTGTGGTCGTTGCGCAGCGACAAGGGCGGGCTGGCCGAACTGGGCGAGCAGATTGCCGACCATGCTCGCCGGTTGTTTCCCGACGAAGAGCCGCGTCTGTCCCTGCAACTGTCCGGGCCGGGGCAGCAACTTTCGTTGCCCGTGGAGGTGCGCCGGCATGTTTTGTTGTTCGCGCTCGAGGCGCTGCACAACGCGTCACGTCATGCTGGGGCACGATCGGTCGAGGTCAGCCTGCGGGTGAACGCCGGCAAAGGGTTTAGCCTGGGCGTTCGCGACGACGGCATCGGATTCGATCCTCGTCAGGACACGCCGGGCAACGGCGTCGAAAGCATGCAGCGCCGCGCCAAGGCGATCGGCGCACGGCTCGATATCGTGAGTGCTCCCGGCGCCGGTACAGACATCCAGCTGACTTGGCCTGACGCGTCGCGGCACGCATGAACATGTCATTGCCAGCATCCGCAAAGCCGTGCAGCGTGTGCGAATGAACGACATTGTCGCGCTGCGCCTCGCTACGGTCGAAGACGATCCCCGTTTCCGTCGCAGCCTTGCTCTGCTGCTGAGCAATCTCCCTGGTTTTACGGTAGTGGCTAGCTACGCGAGCGCAGCTCCGTTGCTTGCCGCGGCGCGAAAGATCCGTGAACTCGGCATGCCGATGCCCTGGGATCTGGTCATCACCGATCTAGGTCTGCCCGAGATCAGCGGCACCGAACTCACGCGCCAGCTGAAAGCCCTCTTCCCGCAACTGCGCGTGGTCGTACTGTCGGTATTCGAGGATCCGGCCAACGTGCTCGCCGCCATCTGTGCGGGTGCCGACGGCTATTTGCTCAAAGGCGTCACCAGCGACGAAATGATCGCCAAGCTGGAACAGATACGCCAAGGGCGATCGCCGTTGAGCACGGCTCTCGCCGGCACTCTCATGCGTCTCGTGCGCGAAAGCCACAAGGGCGCGTTCGGCAACGCAGGTTTGCCACGCGATCTCGGCTTGAGCGCACGTCAACTCGACGTGCTGCGCGGTCTGGTCGACGGCCTGTCGTACCGCGAAATCGGCGAACGCCACGGCATCGCCACCGACACGGTGCGCAATCATATCCGCCAGATCTATTCCACCCTGCAGGTGCACAACGTCGCCGAAGCGGTGAGCTACGCACTGCGGCACGGGTTGGTATAGCGCTGCCATCAGCGCGGCTCGCGGAAAGAGAAACCTCTGTGCACACATGCCGCACCGGCATGATCATGTCATGGTGACTCCCGCGTTTCTTCGTTAGTTTTCATCCACGCTCGCGCTCGAGTAGCCAATAGATGGCTTAGGCGCGGAAGAAACGTTTTCTCCGAGTAGTCCGCATGCCAATCACGAACTTTGTCCGCGCTAGATCGACGAGCGTGCCGAGAGCATTGGGCTTGCTGAGCTGCGCGTCGCTGATCTTGACGATACGCAACGCCGCCGCGGCGATCATCGTCGGCGCGGGCTCTTCGGTGAATTTCGCCGACAACAGCATCGACCTGGGCTGCTCGGATTTGACTGTCGCCGGCTCGGTCGGTGCAAGCGCGGCCAATGTTGCGTCGATCGCGAATCTCGACCTGGTCGGCGGCAGTTTCGCTGCGGGTGCGAGCCGGATTTCCCTCGGCGGTAATTTCACTAACACAGGCAGCTTCGTTGCCGGCAGCAGCCGAGTCGCGATCGTCGATGCCTGCGGCAACGGCACGAGCCAGATGTCCAGCGCAACCGGTTTCTACGATTTCGTCGTCGCTAGCACTTCCGGAAAGCAAATTCTCTTTCCTGTGGCCGCGGCGCAAAGCGTCGCCCACTCATTGATTTTGCAAGGCACCCCAGGGCATCTGCTCGATGTCCGCAGCACCGTTGCCGGCCAACGCGGCGTGCTTGCTCTCGCCGAAGGCGCGGCGCAAACCATCGCCTACGTGAATGCGCGCGACAATCACGCCAGCATCGCGCACATCGCCCCCGGATTTCCCACGCAGTTCAACTCGGTCGATAGCGGCAATCTCGTCAACTGGTTTCTCAACGTGTCCGGCGACACCAAGCTCGTGCCTGCGCCAGCGCTTGGAGCTGGCCGCTGGATGCTGGTGGCCATCATGCTGCTCGCCGCGGCGCGCAATCTATTTCGACGCAACAGGAAATTTTCGTGACCATTCGCCGTACTCGCATGTTCCAGGCAACCGCATCGGCGTTTGTCTCGCTCACTCTCGGCGCCGCGTCCGCGACCGCCGCCGATGTCGTCGTTCAACCCAACAGCGGCAGCGGCCTCGTCGTGACCGACGCCAGCGGTTCTCAGATTCGCCTGCGCGTCAACGAAGACGGCGAAGTCATCATTCCGGTGCTCGTGAACGGTGCACCGCGCAACCTGCCGGCCTGCGTGAGCGCGACTGGGCAACTCGGCCCGTGCGCACCCGGTGTGGTCGGCAGCGTCGGTCCGCAAGGCCCGGCCGGAGCGACCGGCGCCACGGGGCCTGCCGGTGCAACCGGTCCGCAGGGTCCGATCGGCAGCGGCAGCTTCGCTTTGCCGTATGCGGGCGCCACGGTGACATCGCATGCGGCGTTTTCGGTGAGCAACACCGAGGCATCCACTGGCGTGGGCATCTACGGCCTCGGCGGCGCGGGCTCCGGCATGAACGCGGACTCCGGAGCGGGCGTATGGGGCGACTCGTCCGTATCCGACGGTGTGTTTGGTTCGAGCAAGGACGGCGTGGGCGTGCTCGGCAATGGAGCGAACGTCGTCGGTGTACGCGGCATGAGCACGAACGGCAGAGGCGTAGAGGGCTATAGCACCAACGGCTACGGCGTTTATGCTTCCAGCGCGAACAACTATGCCGTATACGCTCATGGCATCAATGTGGCCGCCGTGCATGCCGAGAGCACGAATGCGGATGCCGTCCAGGGCGTCAGCGTCAGCTTCGCCGGCGTCTACGGCAAGAGTACCGGTCCGAAAGGCGGCGCGGGCGTGCTCGGCGAGAGCGCCGCGTTCGACGGCGTGCACGGCTATACGAGCAGCACATCGGCGGTCGGCGTCGCCGGCTTCGCCGACCAAGGCAACTCATCGGGCGTGCTCGGCGTCGGCAAAGCCGGCTCGGGCGTGGCCGGCGTCAGCACGTCCGGCACAGGTGCAAGCGGAATCAGCACGAGCGGATTCGGCGTCTTCGGTCACAGCGATTCGAACTATGCCTTCGTCACCGATGGGCCGGTGCAACAGAATCCGAATCAAGGTGGCTGGGTCAAGGCGATGGCATTCGTCGTACCCGGAGGCGGCGGCGTCGTGCGTTGTTTCAACTCGCAGCTTGCTGCGAGCGTAGCGTCGGTTCCGCCCTGCGGATTTGCGTATTCGCGACTGAGCTCCGGACAGACGCAGATCGATTTCGGTTTTCCCGTGGACAACCGATTCTTGTCCGCGACGGTCCACTACACCTATCGGAGCACCATCACCGTTATCCCTATGTCGAGCACATCGGTCCAAATTAACACGTACTACGTAAGTAACGATGCGTCAGAGGATGAGTCGTATTCCCTGATCGTGTTCTGAGCGCAACAAACGATGTGGCGTTGATTTGCCACCATGCGGAGACCTCAATGACCTACGTTTTCAAATCTCGTACCCGAAACCTGCACGTACTCTGCAGCGGCTTCGTTTTCGCGCTCATGGCCGCTATTTCAGCGCCCGCCTCGGCCGACGTTCTCGCGTTCTGGAATCCGTCGGGAACAATCGACAGCAGTGTGCCCCTGCCACCGACGAGCGTGTCACCCAATCTCGTTTCTGCAGGAAACTTGACCGGCGGACCCGGCCTGACGAATCCGGGGCTGTTCGCCAACGCCTACGAATTCGACAACTGGAGCGGCGGGGCATTCGATGCTACCGACTACCTCGCCTTCTCCACGACCGGCAACAACGTCACTTATTCGTCGATCGCCTTCTCCTTGTACAACAATTACGACGGAAGCGGAAACTGGGAAATACGCTCGAGCGTGGATAGCTATGCGGCCACTTTGAGCTCGGGCACGTTTTCGGGAATATTTTTTGGCGGCCAGCTGATCACCGCGGACGTCAGTGCGCTCGGCGTGCAAAGCGGTACGGTTCAATTTCGCATCTACACGTTCAATAACTCGGGCAGCACAAACCCGCTGCAAAGAGGCATTCGCGGCACAGGCGGCTCAGGGCAAGGGCTGTCCGTGATCGGCACCGCCTCCGCGGCACAACTGATCGGCACCACAACGACGTTGAACGCATCACCCAATCCCGCTGTGGTTGGACAATCGGTCAATTTCTCCGCCACGGTCAGTGTCGGTCAGGCACCCGAGAGCACAGGATTCGCGGCCACAGCCGAGTCCAAAGCTCAAATGACGCCAGCTGCGCCGACCGGCGTGGTGAGTTTCAGTGAAGGCGCGACCACGCTTGCCGGCAACGTGGCGCTGAACGGCAACGTCGCCACATTTGTTACATCCAACCTCGCTGCGGGCACACACGCCATCACCGCGACGTATTCGGGCGATGCCGTATATCGCAGCAGCACGACCAGCATCGATGTGGTGATCAATACCGCTCCACCCGTCAGCTCAACGACCGCGGCGCCAGCTCTAAGTCTGCAGGCGCTATTGCTTCTCAGCCTAGGTGTGATGGCCGCAGTTTGGCGCTTCCGTCGTTATACGCATAAGAACCTGTGAACGAACTCCCATCAATAGTTCCGAGCATGAATGAGAGCAGAGGCTTCCTGATTTTCCACAGCGCCATATTGGCTATCGTGCTGATTGGCTTCGGGCGCTCTTATTACCTTCGAGATTGGTTTCTCGTTCGGCCACTGGATGTTCCGCTGCGAATTCACGGGTTGTTTCTGACTTGCTGGTTCGTGGCTACCGTCGTGCAATCGTATCTCGCTTATTCGGGGAGGGGTTCCTTGCATCGAAAAGTTGCATGGCTCGCCGGAATTGCGGCATTAGGTGTGGTGATATCGGCTACCTGGATCAACACTCGCCTGGCATTGGAAATACGTTCTCCACAGGAACCGGAAAACGCATTTATTTGGAGCAACTACATGAGCTTGGCGGTTTTCGTCGCGTTGTTTGCAACCGCGCTCTTCAAGCGACGCGAAGCGCAAAAGCATCGCCGGCTGATGTTGCTTGCTTCAATCGCCATAGTGGGTCCCGCATTTGCCCGCTTCGCCTTCTGGCCGATATTCGGCTACGGATTGGCAGGAGGACCGCCGTTCGCACTGGGAGGGCTGCTCCTGCTGATGTTGGCGCTCGTCGGCTATGACTTAGCGACTCTCAAAAAAGTGCATTCGACAACTCTGCGCGGGATCACCGCCATTATTCTGTTCATCGCTCTTGGGGTTGGCTTAGGGCTTTCCGGAGTAGGCTTTCAGGTGTTTAGTCGCGTGCTGAATGCGGCGACAGCGTAGCGCGTGGTTTAGCGCGTTTCGGCGCCACTCCACACAATTTCGCGGCACGTCGCCCGAAGCAAAGGCAGCTTTGTTGCACGGCGACGGTCACCTGCCCGACTTAGCCAACGGCCGCAACCGGCCAGAAGCAGACCTGCAGAAACTTCCTGCCCTTAAGCAGCCACTCGCGAATCCTGTGCTGTGTAACGCAACGCAGCCCGCGCAAACACAGTGATGCGCTAACCGATCAAGAAACCTTCTTCGCTTCAGCGTTCAACACGTTTCTCAGATCTTCCTTGTCTTTCGGAAACCAAGACCCGGCTTTCTCCAGTGCTTCCGCGACGACTCGCTCCGCCTCAGGCCGACGCTGCAGTGCAATCAGCGCCTGTGCCCGAGCATTGGCGACGCGTAAAACGTAGCGCCCGCTTGCCATGCCAGCCGCTCTTTCCAGATACGGCAACGCTTCAGCTGCTTTGCCGTCGGTCAATAGGGCTTTGCCGTAAATCAATGAGTAGTTGCAATCGTCGCTATAAGCGGTCGCGAGTTCTTTGAGCAGCGCCAACTTCTGCTCTTTGTGATCGGAGAAGCGATACAGCGCATAGAGATCGTCGCTCGCACTGCGATCTTTCTTCAGATCGAGACCGCCTTTGCCGTCATCCATCTGGCTGCGATACGCGGCGATACCGCGATCGAAAATCGTTTTGGAGCCGGCTTCGTCGCCGATCGCCTTGCTCGTTACGCCCAAGATCAATACCGAATCGCGCGATCCGGGAGGCAACGGGCGAATCGAAAGCTTCTGCGCATCGAGCTGAGCGACCGCCGCAGCGATCGGCGCCGCCAGCAGCGCTTTGCGCTGCGCCTGTGGAAAATCCGCACTGCAGTCACTCAGCGTGTCGATGATATCGATGCGGTCGTCATAGTCAGGTTTGGACGCGAGCGCTTGCTGGCCATGCTCGACACAACTCCGGGCAAACGCAGCCTTGGCTGCCGTTGTTTTGGCCGAGGACAGGTCGTGCTTGTCCTGCTTCATGTGCATCGCTTCCAGATCGAGCGCAACCTTCGCGTTCTGCGTTGCCTGCTGGCGTGACGCTGCGGGCAGGCTGGCATACCAGGCAAACGCATCGTTGTAGTCCTCGCGTGCCGCATAGACGTCGAGTGCTTGCGCAACATCCGTAGGCGAACCCTTCGCCGCTTGGCTCTTGAGCTTTTCCAACGTGTCGGCACCGCCTATCAGGCGGTCGATTTTTGGATAGAACTCGTCGCGCTTCGCCTCGCCGACGATGCGACCGATTTCCTTACCGTCGGCATCGAGCATCACATAAGTCGGCAAACCGGTGACCTTGAGCTTCTTCATCCAGGCCTCGCCGTCGGCCGAATCGGCATCGCTCTCGACGTAGACCAGATGTTTACCGAGAGCATCCCATTGCGCCCCATTCATCACGTTGGTCTTCATCCACCAGCAGCTGTGGCACCAGATCGCGGAGAAATCGACGAGTACAGGTTCGTGCGCGGCCTTGGCGGCTTTCAACGCGGCGTCGATAGTGTCGTACTGCGTGTCTTTAACGTCTTGCGCGAAAGCACCGTGTGGTGCGACCGCCACTGCACAGGTGATGACCGCAGCGGCAAACCAGGACGAAACGGCAAACGGGCTAAGGAGCGTCGTGGGCATGAAACTTTCCTGATGAAGTTTGTCGTACCAGTCAGTGTACGGCATGTCCATCGGCGTCGAATACCTGCACCTCGCCGATGTTGAGCGCATGTACACGCCTGGAACGGCCCGCCTCTTTCGAGGCGAGACCGTCGATTGCGGTGACGTGATTACGTCGCGACGGCGATGCCGGAAGCGAACTCGCGATACGAGTGCAACGGGCGGCCGAGCAGCGCGATCAGACGCTCCACATCGCCCGACTCCGGAATCATTCCATCGGTGAGGAAGCGCTCACCCATCAGTCGCATGTCATACGCCATCCACTTCGGCATGACGTTGCGCAGGTTCTGCTCGAATGCCGCCGTGTCGCCGCCGCCATACGCGATCGGACGGCCCAGCGCTTCGGACCAGATCGCGGCGATGTCGTTGCCGGTCAGTGTGTCAGGCCCGACGACGTTGATGCGCTCGAGCGGAAGGTGATCCTTGGCTTGGTCGCGGCGCAGCAGTTGGATCGCGGCAATCTCGCCGATGTCGCGCGGGTCGACCATGGCGAGGCCCTTGCTGCCGATCGGCATTGGATAGACGCCGTAGCCGGTCACCACGTCTTTGATGGTGAGGTCGTTGCTGATGAAGTACGCGGGGCGCAGGATCGTGGCGTTGAAGCCCATCTGCTCGATCATGCGTTCGACGCCGAACTTGCCGGCGAAGTGCGGGACGTTCACGTAGATATCGCTATGCAGCACCGACAGGTAAACGACGCGATCGACGCCAGCGTCACGGGCGAGGTTGAGTGCGATCAGCGCCTGCGTGAATTCGTCGGGGACGACGGCGTTGAGCAGGAACAAGGTGGAAACGCCGGCGAATGCGTTGCGCAGCGAATCCACATCGAGCAAGTCGCCTTGCACGACGTTCACGCTCGCCGGGAAGCTGGCCTTGCTTGGATCGCGGACGAGCGCGCGCACGTCGGCGCCACGCTTCACGAGTTGTTCGATGACGATGCGGCCGACGGTGCCGGTGGCGCCAGTAACGAGGATGGTCATGACAGTTCTCCACTTCAGTTGAGGTGGACGAATAATGGGTGGTTCACATACGGTCCGATAGACCGTATATTTGGACGGGATGTCTCAATGGTGGAACACTTATGGACCTGTTGGCGCTGTCCGATTTCAACCTGGTTGCCCGGCATGGGGGTTTCGGGCGGGCCGCGCGCGCGGCGGCGCGGCCAAAGGCCACGCTCTCGCGTCGCGTGGCGGAACTCGAAAGCAGCCTTAAATTACGTCTCTTTGAACGGGGTCCGCGTGCGTTGAAGCTCACGCAGGAGGGGCTGGCGCTGCATGAGCGGACCGCCGCATTGCTCGCCGAACTGGATCAGACTGCAGCGGCTATCGCTTCGGGGGGCGAGACGCCACGAGGCAGTCTCCGGATCAGCGCACCGCTGTTCTTCGCGCAGACTGCGATGGGCAAGCTGGCCGCGGAATTCGCGCTGCGTTATCCCGAGGTGCGGCTCGAGGTCACCACGGAAGACCGTCCCGTGGACATGGTGGAGGAAGGCTACGATTTGGTGATTAGGGTCAATCCGGATCCGGACGAAACCTTGGTCGGACGCATATTCCTGCGCGATCGGCTAGTCGTTGTGGCAAGCCCTGGACTCGCTCGCCCGAAGAAAGGGAAACTTACGCCGGTCGTTGCGCGAGGGACGCGGGACCAGGCCACTGCTTGGGACATGAAGACCGCTAAAGGAAAGACGCGCATAGCAGTCGATCCGGTACTTCGCTTGTCCTCGCTGATCATGGTTCGTGACGCAATTCGTTGCGGAATCGGTGCCGCGCGGCTTCCCGTTTCCCTCGTCAGCCGCGATCTCGCGGCTGGAAGTTTGGTGAAGTGGGGCGACGTCGAAGGGCGCGACATCGAGTTGTGGACGTTGTATCCATCGCGGCGGCTCTTGAGCACGCGCGTGGCCGCGTTGCTCGAGTTTTTCAAGAAGGCCTTCCCGTTAGGAAAGCCTCAGGAACTGGCGGCTTACCTCGAAAGCTACACGTAGATGCGCGCGATGACGCGTGCCGAACCTGCACCCGCGACATCCGTGTCGACTGCAATTCGCTAACAAGAATTTCGTCGATTTCGAATCTTGCCAAGTTGCAACAAGGAGCTAAGCTCAACCCGATAGCCGCTATGGGGCGTCGCAGCGGGCGTCAGCGCGTCCGCTGCGCTTTCGGAAGAGTTGCGCGCTTATCCGAGGTCGTAAAAAAATTGCTCGCGGAAGATCTTACCGTCACGCACGCCGTAGACGCAGATTTCGCGCATGTTCACGCGGCCGCGGCCCTTCATCGTGGCATCAAGCGTTGCCGCCACGCTGAACCAGTTGCCCGCGATCACTGGCTCGCTCACGGTGCCGCCGTGCACGGCTTCGAGCATGGCATCGAACTGGCGACCTTTCTCGAAAATCGCCGCCAAGCCCATGGCGTTGCCCAGGCCCTGTGAGCCTTCCATTTCGATGCTCACGGCGTCATCGGCGTAGAGCTCCTTCTGCGCCTGTTCGTATTCACCCTTGCGGCACAACTCGACCAGGCGTTTGGCAATTTGTTCGGTACTCATGGTGATCTCCTCTTGTAGGGGAGACCATCCTAAGAAGGCCATGCTGACAGCGGCATGTCAGTAGTCTCGCCGGCGTTCTCTTGCTCATGGATGCGTTGCGGTGGCACGGTGCATCCTGCGCGGTTCGTCTAAGCAGTACTGATCACGTTCCGCGGAACGATTCATAACTGTGCACACCGGTGAGATTGATCAGCTAGACCGATCTGCGGCGATCGTCCGACCACGCTGATCATCACCAAGCCGGGAATGGCCTCTTCCGGCCACGACCCGCGGTTCATCCGATGTCGAGCTGATTCAACGTGTTGCCTTCTTGACACCGCTGCTCGACCGATTTGGCAGGATGGCGCTAGTGACAATGTGAACGAGATGATCCGCCCGTGGGGCGAATGACGGTAGGTCGACGAGCCAGCCGAGCGCCGCCATCAGGCCGAACAAGTCGTCCCCATTCATATCGGTGCGCGCCGTTCCTTCGGCCTGAGCACGGAGCAATAGTCGCGCGCTCGCTGAGTGCACCGCTGCGCATGAAGCATAAAGAGCGGAGTCCGGGTTCGTGTGGGCGGCCGCCATCAGGGCGACGACGCCCCTATAGCTTTGGGTGAATCTCATCCATTCGTGGAACCAAGACACGAGCGCTTCGTCAGGTGAATTCGACTTTTCGAGTTCGTCTGCCTTCTGCGTCAGTTCGTCCAGATTCGTACACAACAACGCTTCAAACAAGGCTTCTCGCGTCGGGAAATGACGCAGCAGTGTAGCCAACCCGACGTCAGCCCGGCGGGCGATATCTCGCATGGACGCGTCGACACCGTGCTTAGCGACCACGTCGTGCGCGACTGCAAGTAGATGGCTGTAATTTTTTTTGGCGTCGGCTCGCATGGGACCCCTTGACAAACGGATCACTGATCCGTATATGTGGATCACTGATCCGAATGCTGCGAATCAGGATCTGGATCAATGGTCCAAATGATACAGCGCCTTTGTACCAATGGGATAACGGCGCTGCCCTACACCACAAATGAAAGGTGAAAGATTGTGAAAAATTTAGAAGGTAAGGTTGCAGTTGTCACGGGTGGAAGCAGCGGGATTGGCTTGGCCACAGCCAAGCGCTTCGTGGAAGAAGGTGCGCACGTCGTGATCACTGGGCGACGAGAGAAAGAGCTGAAGGAGGCCGCCGCCTCCATCAATAGAAACGTTACGACGGTCGTGGGCGACGTGTCGCGTTTGGAAGATCTGGACCGGCTCTATGCCGTCGTGAAGGAGAAACATGGTCACATCGACGTTCTCTTCGCGAACGCGGGCGCAGGAACAATCGCACCGCTCGCGGTAGCTACTGAAGCCCATTTTGACCGGACCTTCGACGTGAACGTGAAGGGAACGTTCTTTACGGTACAGAAGGCCCTTCCCCTCTTCAAAGACGGCGGTTCGATTATCCTGAACTCTTCGGTCTCAAACGTCCTCGGGCTTCCAGGATTTACTGCTTACGCCGCGAGTAAGGCGGCTGTGCGCAACTTCGCGCGCGGCTGGGCTTTGGAATTGAAAGACCGCAAGATCCGCGTAAACAGTATGAGTCCCGGAGCAATCGACACCCCGGCCTTGGCGACGACGACGGGCCTTACCGCTGAACAGGCCGAGCAAGCAGTCGCGCAGTTCACCACGCAGATCCCAATGGGCCGCAGAGGCATGCCCGAGGAAATCGCGGCAGCAGTCGCGTTCCTCGCCTCTGATGAAAGTTCTTACATCACTGGTGTGGATCTCGCCGTCGATGGAGGCATGGCACAGGTCTGACCCCGGCGCGCTCCCGTGGCTGGTATATAAGCCCCGCCAGTCAAGTTCGACTGATGGATCGCGATCGCAGATGTCGCCGCAATTACCTATACCCAACCGTAACGGAGATTCCCGATGTACGAACAATCCAAACTATCCGAGTTGATCCAGTTCGCACGAGTTGTTGCGGGCTCCACCGTCATCGATGTTTACCCAGGCGACGGCGACTGGACCCGTCTCTTCTCCGACATCGTGGGACCCGAAGGACGGGTCTACAGCTTCGTGCCGGCCGAAGTCGCCGACTTCAAGAGCGATCCGGTCGGCCGCATGCGGATGCTTGCGAAGGAGCCGGGCCGAGAGAATGTCGAAGCCGTCTCGGCGGACCTCGTGGCGATGCCGAAGGCCACGTCACCAGCGGATGTGCTGTGGTTGCATCTGTTCTACCACGATCTCCACACCAAGCTGATGCAGGCCAGGGGCGCGACGGCGGCCCACTTCAATCGAGCCGTCTACGAGCGGCTGAAGCCCGGTGGGTCCTACGTCATCGTGGACCACGCGGCCGCCTTCGGGGCGGGCACGAGAGATGCCCAGTTGCTGCATCGGATTGAGTCTGCAACCGTTCGCGAGGAGGTGGAGGCGGCTGGCTTCGTACTGGACGCGGAAAGCACCATGCTCGCGAACAAGGACGATCCGCATTCGGTCAAGGCGTTCGATCCGTCAATCAAGGGCGATACTGATCGCTTCGCCTATCGGTTCGTGAAGCCCTGACAGATCCCGGCGCCGACCCCAAGGGCGGTCCGGTTGCGGATTTCGCTTCCCGAAAGTGGACACCCGTGACCGTCTCCCTTGGGTCGCTTTCTGACGTCAGCCTTCGGCCAGGAGCAGACTTAAAGATAGTCGAATTGCCCTCAAGCGGCCACTCACAGGCCGCCTGCTGGCGTGCTGTTATGTCAGCCATTCGCCGCGCCTAGCGAGATTCGCTTTTGGCTTCCCGCGTGGAGATCTGACAAGATCAACCTAGCTCATTCACGCACCGTGCTAACGACCATGCCGAGCCCCGGTGCAGCTACGGGATGCGCCGTATTGCCTGTCCACACTTCGCCATGCCCTTCAAGGACGAGAAGCGAATCCGAGCACGGCCGCTCTCCTATAAACCGAATTCGCTGGACGTGCTAAATGTTTGAGGCACCTCGACCTCCTCCTGCGCCGTCCGCCGATACTGACCTGGTGCAACAGCCATCACGCGCTTGAATGCACTACTGAAGGCACTTTCGGAAGAGTATCCGACCGCAGCCGCGGCCTGCGAAATCGAAGCACCAGCTCGAAGTTCACGTCTCGCCAGATACATCCGCCATTGGGTCAAATAAGCGAGAGGAGGAACGCCCATCATTTCGCGGAATCGAACCGCAAGTGATGTCCTCGACATCCCTGCCTTTTTTGCCAGTTCTTCCAGGTCCCAATTTCGGGATGGTTCGCCATGAATGCAACTGAGCACAATGGCCAGCCGGCGGTCGCCAAAGCCTTTTAGCCATCCATCATCGCCAATCGGCGCGTGGGCCAAATATGCCCGCAATGTCTGAACGAATAGCAATTGCGTCAGTCCTGATATGACGACGGCTCGCCCAGGTCGTCCGTCTTTCATTTCCGCCACAAGTTGTTTGAGCAACCACCAAATCGGCTCGGTTTCGTCTGCAGTTCCTCGTACGTGGATGAGCGGCGGCAGACCATTCAAGAGCAACGCTTGCTGGTCAGCATCAATCCGCACTATGCCTCCCAACATGGTGAAGTCGCACCCTTGGCCAAGCTGATACTGATTGTCACTGTCTCGAACGACTGGCTTGGTCGTCGCGTTAGGAATCAAGGCTGCGGCACTGGCCAGCGTCAGAGTGCGCGTGCCGTTGGTGATTAAGACATGACCGGCGTCCACTCGCGCTGGCTCAGACATGCCATCAATCAAATACCAGCAACCCCCTTCTGTGATTGCGCAAAATTTGATCGCATCCAGATTGGTGAAACGGCGTGCCCAATTGCCGCCAGCTACCAGCCGTCCTGACAAGTCGCACCGCGCTTGAAGGAAGTCCAGCAGATCTGACAGTGGGTCAACCACCATATTTGAACTATCGCGCATAAAGATTGAACGGATGCGCCTTCTTCGTACGGAACCGAAAGCCTACCATGCATGCATCTGTCTTGGAGACCATGCCATGCCCACCCCGTTATCCCTCATCGGTTCAAGCTTCGGCTGCTTCCACCGCCAGAAAAGTCATTCGCGGCATTGACCCTACCGGCAAGTGCTCGAGCCACGAGCCGAAGCCTCCGTTTCCTAAACGAGATTTCGCCGACTGAACCCAATGGATCGCGCTTCCGAGCTGCCTGTCCTTATAACTTTTAATACCCCTGACCGAAAGGAGCAACTATGACTAAGATCAAATCCACTGCTGCAGCTTTAGCGCTCACCGTGTCCGGCGTCACCCTTGCTGTCGTGCCGCCGGTTTCGAGTGACCCTAATTTGGATCCACAGGTTCGCAGCTTTCTAGAGGGAATCAACAAGGATCCGTCACCTTTCTGGGAACTGCCACAGCCCAAGCCGCAGGAAATCCTGACAGGCCTTCAGAACCAGACACCGGTTGATGTGTCAGGCGTGACGACTGTCGAGCGCACCATCGCCGTGGACGGGCACCCACTGAAGCTCTACATCATGAAACCAGACCATGTAGCCGATAAGCCCGGCGTACTGTTGTTCATGCATGGCGGGGTGTGGATCGTCGGCAATTTCGACAACCACAAGCGTTTGCTGCGCGATCTGGTAGTCCAGTCTGGCCAGGTGGGTGTTTTCGTTGAATATACCTCGCTTCCCGAAGCGAAATTCCCCGTGCAGCTCGAACAGGGCTATGCCGCCCTGGAATGGGTGAAAGCCCATGCCGGCGACTTCGGTGCTGACGGCAGCCGCATTGCCGTGGCGGGCAATTCGGTGGGCGGCAACATGACCGCGGCACTGACGTTGATGGCCAAGGATCGCAAGGGGCCCAAGATTAGCTATCAGGTATTGTTGATCCCCGCCACCGATGCCAGCGTGGATAGTTCGTCCTATCTGACCTACGGTCAGGACCGCTTCCTGGCCCGGGCATTCATGAAATATGGCTGGGATCTTTATGCTCCCGACGCCGCTCAGCGTGACAACCCCTATGTTTCGCCCTTGCGCGCCAACTTGAGCGAATTGAAGGGCCTGCCGCCCGCATTGATTATCACGGCGGAGAACGATCCGTTGCGCGATGAGGGCGAAGCCTATGCCCGCAAACTCAAGGAGGCGGGCAACACGGTTTCGGCAGTGCGCTTCAACGGCACCGTCCATGATTTCGTTCTATTGAACGCTCTCAAGAACGTACCCTCTACCCAGGCTGCAATCCAGCTCGCCAGCGATGGAATTCACGAACATATTGGTCGCTGAGACTACTTATGTCGATGCGGCGCAGCCGCATTGCTGCGCCGATTTTGCCCTGAGAGACGCGAGTATCTATTGAATTCTCCAACTCAGACACGAGAAATCCATGCCTCTCAATCACTATGTCACGCTCGGGCGTTCCGGGCTGCGCGTTAGCCCGTATTGCCTGGGTACGATGACCTTTGGCGAAGATTTCGGTTGGGGCGCAAGTCCCGAAGTATCGTTCGCCATGCTCGACGAATACCGGAGTCGCGGAGGAAACTTCGTGGACACGGCCAACATCTATACCGCCGGTCATTCCGAACAGATCATCGGTGACTATATTCGACAGAAGAAAGTCAGACGCGACGAGATCGTGGTCAGCACGAAGTTCTATTGCAATCTGTTCCCAGGCGATCCGAATGGAGGTGGAGCGGGACGCAAGGCCCTCATCCAGCAGTGCGAAGCCTCGTTGAACCGGCTCAAGAGCGACTACATCGACATCTACTGGCTGCACAACTGGGATCGGACGGCACCGATCGAAGAAACCTTGCGAGGTCTCGATGATCTCGTCACGGCCGGCAAGATCCGTTACGTCGGCTTCTCGGACATTCCCGCCTGGAAAACGGCCGAGGCGCAGACGGTCGCCCACTTCCGCGGATGGGCGCCGATCATCGCGCTGCAACTCGAATATTCGCTGTTGGAGCGGACGAGCGAGGGCGAGCTGTTTCCGATGGCGCAGGCGATGGGGATGGGCATCATGCCTTGGTCGCCACTCAAGAGCGGCTTCCTAAGCGGCAAGTTCAGGCGCGGCAGTGAAGGCGATGTCGATACCAAGCGTACCAACATGGTCGGCGTTCCAAGCGCGCCGGACTACGACATCATTGAAGCCGTCGCGGACGTTGCTTCGGAGCTTGGCCTCAGCTCCGCGTCGGTGGCGTTGGCTTGGGTTCGGTCACAAGCAGGCGTCAGCTCTACCCTGATTGGCGCCCGGCGGCTCGATCAGCTCAAAATCAATCTCGACTCCCTCGAAGTGACGCTGTCTGCCGAACAGATCAATAAGCTCAGCCTGATTTCCAAGCCGAAGCTGAATTTCCCGGCCGAAAACAACGAGACCCTGGCACCCATGCTCGCCTTTTCCGGCACGACAGTTGATGGCCGAACCGTGCCGTCGCCCGCTCGACTCTCTGCTTGACTGGAGTGAGCACGAAGGAACTCGATAGTGCCGCAAAAGCGTATCGCTGCATGTCGTCGAGTGTGGCGAAGGGCCTGCAGCACGTCCTCACGGATCCACGAAAGGTTATTGAGCTGCCGAAACTTGGTCACTGGCCTCCGTTTGAGGCCGCGCAACAAACGAATTCCGCATTACTCGGCTTTCTAGATGTAAACAACTAGAACGGTTGGATCTCAAATTACCACGAACTAACTCTGATTTAGAAAAAGGAAATATAGCAATGAGCACAGCCCAAGCACCAATCGGTTCGGGCTTTAGCCGCGCCTCTACGACCGCCGACATCATTAGAGGTGTCGATCTAGTCGGCAAGGTGGCGATCGTCACAGGGGGCTACTCCGGCCTCGGACTTGAAACTGCGCGCACGCTCGCCTCCGCGGGCGCGCGAATCATCGTGCCGGCGCGCGACGTCGAACGTGCGCGCAAGGCCATCGCCGAAGCAGGCGGTGGAATGGAAGTTCAGTCGATGGATCTCACCGACCCCCGTTCGATCGATGGCTTCGCGCGCGATTTCGTCGAAACAGGCCTGCCACTTCATGTGCTCATCAATAACGCCGGCATCATGGCGCTGCCCGAACTGAAGCGCGATGCACAAGGCAATGAGCTACAGTTTTCCACCAACCACCTCGGTCATTTCCGGCTGACCTTGCGACTCTGGCCTGCTCTCAGGCGGGCCGGTGGCGCCCGTGTTGTGTCCGTCTCGTCCGCTGGACACCGCTTCTCGCCGGTCGTCTTCGACGACATCAATTTCGAGCGCCGCGACTATGAGCCTTTCAAGGCCTATGGCCAGTCGAAGACGGCCAACATTCTGTTCGCGGTCGGCCTCGACCGGCGAGGCAAGGACGAGGGCATTCGTGCGTTCGCACTCCATCCGGGCGGGATCGCGGGAACGAATCTCGGCACACACGTCGGGGTGGAGATGCTGAAAAAGACCGGGTTCGTCGATGAGACCGGCCGGCCAGTCGTCGATCTGACCCGCGACCTGAAATCGGTGCCGCAGGGCGCGGCCACCCACGTCTGGTGCGCGGTCAGTCCGCAACTCGACGGCAAAGGTGGGGTGTTTTGCGCCGATTCCGATATCACGCCCGTACTGCCGGAGGGTGGTTCCCCCGACCTGGCCACCGAAGATCGCACCAATCGCGGCACCGGTGTCCAAGCCTATGCGATCGACCCGGATGCGGCCGAGGAGCTTTGGCGCGAAAGCGAGAAAATCACCAACGTCTCCATCCAACGCCCGTCGTGATGTGATGGGCAATTCCGTCGTTCGGCACCGAATAACTTGCGAGAGTCGGGTGCCCCAGCGGGCAACCCAGCGATAACCTCCTCATGGCGTCACCGCGCAGCCTAGTTGCAGCCATTCGTTATCGACAGCTATGGGTCGCGTCCGGACGACCGAGTTCGGCCAATACCTGAGATTGCCGAACTACAAAGCCAATCCCAAATCCGCCGAGAAGAATTGCTCGAGGCCGGCAACTGGGCGGATGGTGCCTGCCACCGAGCTAGGCACTCGACATCGCAACCTTCTCACCTGTGGATCATCTCGTGGCCGCGGTGCGTTCACTCTCCGCCTGCAAGCAACTCATCCAACTGCGCGAACTGTTCGGGCAGTCCTTCTGCCGAACCGGCAATGGCTTCGTCGCGGGCCGCTTTTGTGGGGTAGAGTTCGTGCAGGGTGACCAGCGTCTTGCCGGCACGTTCTTCGAACGTCACCGTGGTTACGGCACCTTGATCGCTTTCTTCGTTTGTCCATACGAGGCGCTTGTGCGGCGTTACTTCTCGGTACGTGCCGAAGAACGTCATCGGTTGATCGAAGGCCGGATGGCGGAACACGAGGCGATAGGCGCCTCCGGTGCGAATATCCATGTCACACGAGACCAGCGACATGCCTGCCGACTTCGGAATCCACCAACGCTTGAACAATTCGGGTTTGCTCCACGCTTCGAAAACGACGTGCGCCGGGGCATCGAACGTTCGCGTGGCGACGAGTTCGCGGTCGGACTTGCGTTCCACGGCGGTGCGGTTCATGGCGGCGGGACTACCTTCTTTTTCTTTGGGCATCTGCTTTTTCCTTGCGTTTCAATTGCTCGACAATCTTGTCCAACGCGTCGAAGCGTGCGCTCCAGAGTTGGCGGTGCCATTCGATCCAGGCCGCCTCTTCTTCCAGCCGACGTAGTCCGAGCTTGCAGGTTCGGACGCGTCCGACCTTCTCCGTCGTCACGAGCCCCGCCTGCTCCAAGACACTGACGTGTTTCTTCATGCCCGTGAGGGTCATGTGAAACCTTTGGGCAAGATCGGTGATTGAGGCGTCTGAACTCCCGAGTTGCTCCAGCACGCCGCGCCGGGTGACATCGGATAGCGCGGCGAACGTTGTGTCGAGGCGAGCTTGATAGTGAACCATATGGTTCACTGTAAAGCTCGCATGAGTGATTTGCAAGCGGATGACCCACGAGCGCAATTCGCACGTAGCTCCTCTGCCGCTCCGAACCCAAACGGCGCCCACCAAGCGTGGGGCAAAGTTCCGACCGGCGGCTTTGTGGCAGCCAGATCAAGACATCGGATGACTCTTCACAGTCGCATCCAGATGACCGAGTTCAGCCAATAGGGGACAACCGTCAGATTTGGTTCGCCGCCGCTATGTCGTTCTCAGACGACTGGTAGATTGCTTCGCAATCTCCCAGAACAGCAATGCGTTGCCAGCAGCTCGCGCAGCCAACATGGCGCCGTGTATTGACGCCATGAGCAAAGCGGCCTCAGCCGACGGCACATCCGCCAGTTGCATTCTGCCCTTTGATTTCCCCTCCTCCATGGTTGCAGTAATCCATGAGTGGAGGTCTTTGAAGTGACCTTTGACCTCAGCCGCGACTTCGGCAGGAATAGCCGGTAATTCCGCCGCTAGCAAAGCGCAAATGCAGATTGGAGGATTGGATCCTTCAATGCATTCCGCCCAAAAACGACAATAAGCAACAAGACGCTCCAAGGGATCATCTGTCAAATCATCAAGTGATTGCAGACCACGCCGCACTGCATCTCGATGGAGGGCAACCGTTGCCTTCACCAAATCGGCCTTGGTTGGGAAGTGATGGTGAATGCTGGCCTTTCTTACGCCCACCAACTCCGCAAGGTCTGCGTAACTGAAGCTGTTGTAGCCCCCCGATGCCAGCAGCTCATTCGTCCGCTGAATGATCTCCTGAGCTTTCGGCGAATACTGCAACTGCGAATCTGGTCTGGCTGAAGTCATCAAGTGACTGCCTTGCTTTGAACGACTCTCCGCTTGTAAAGCGCACGTATCTGTAAAGGAATGCCAATTATCAGAATCAAAAATAGCGCACCCTGCGCGCCGAGCAAAAGCGGGTCTTTCATATCGGTCACGAGTGGATTGCCGACGGGCAGTCTGCGCAAACTTTCACTTACCGTGGGAACCATGAGGAGGAACACGCTGATGCTGAGTGAAATCGTTTCAATGTACTTCCCGAATCGGTTCGCGGTGGGCCATCTGGAGATGCCATAGCCCAGAAGAAGCACCACAAGCGTGATGGTCGCGATGATTGAGCTTATAGGCTGATGCGCAATCGGATAAACCGTGAGCACGCCCAACAACATGAACCAGAAGTAGGCGCGCCCTGCACTCGTTTCAGGAACGATTCGTCCGTACTTGATAAGCATGTAAGCGGCAAGAGGTATGGCAGGAAGGCTTCCCAGCGTGTGAAGCCAGCCAAGTGGAGAAATGCCCATGGAGTTGTTCCAGTAGAAGGGAAACGCATACTACCTTCTAGTAGGTAGACAGTCAACCCTAGTGTTCTTGCGTTTTGCGAAGAAGCGTATATGATGTGCATCATATGAAACGAATGAATACCCGATCCAAGGAAGCCACACACGAGCGCATCGTCGAAACCGCCGCGCGCGCCATCCGTCGTAGTGGTTACGACGGCACCAGTGTCGTGGACATCATGAAGGAAGCTGGCCTGACCCATGGTGGCTTCTACGCTCACTTTGCTTCGCGCGAGGGCATGCTGGTGGAAGCAGCGAGGCGGGCCTGTGCGGAGTCGGCAGCCATAGCGGCGGACGTGGTTGCCAGTGTGCCCCCAGAACAGGCTTTGACCTATATGCTCCAGGCCTACCTCTCGCGAGAAAACCTAGAGCAGGTGGAGCGGGGATGCCCGCTGGCCGCGCTGGGCTCGGAGACCGTGCGCCAAGCGCCCGAAGTCCGGCGCGTAACCACCCGGCACATCAAGGAAATGGTCGATCTTGTTGCCCGCCAGTCGCCAGATTGGGGGCAGCCCGGTGCTCACGAACGCGCCCTGGTGACCGTCGCCACCATGGTCGGCACCTTGCTGTTGGCCCGCGTCGTCGACGAGCCCACGCTATCCGACAGCCTGCGCACGGCTGCGTTGAAGCACCTGCCCATCGCTTGACGCCACTGAAATCTACTGATCTTTCGATCGCTCGCAAATATGATGATCATCATTCAAATATCAAACACTGAAGGAAAAACAGCATGAATACGAAGAATAAAGTGGCCCTCGTAACGGGGGCCTCATCGGGCATAGGCGAAGCCACTGCACTGCAGCTCTCAAAGGCGGGTTACAAGGTATACGGAACCAGCCGGCGCGGCGGCAAGGCGCCCCAACGAGCATTCGAGATGCTGCCGCTCGACGTAACGAGCGACGAATCGGTCGACGCCGCGGTCGGAGAGGTGATCCGATTGGAAGGTCGCATCGATCTACTCGTGAACAATGCCGGGTTCAGCGTTGCGCCCGCGGGAGCGGAGGAAAGCTCCATCGAGCAGGCGCAGGCGATCTTCGACACCAACTTCTTCGGAACAGTACGGATGACTCGCGCCGTCGTGCCCTATATGCGACGCCAAGGGAGTGGCCGCATCATCAACATCGGCTCCGTGCTTGGCTTCCTTCCGATGCCGTATGGAGCGTTATACGCGGCAACCAAGCACGCAATCGAGGGCTACTCAGAATCGCTCGATCATGAACTGCGCACGAGGGGCATTCGGGTTTCAGTCATCGAGCCCGCATTCACAAAGACGCAGTTCGAGGCGAACTTCATAGAACCGGACACGAAGCTCGACGAATACCGCGAGGTGCGTGCAGCCTTGGCGGAAAGAACAAAGGTGCTTGTCGAGGCTGGAGACAAACCTAGTGTTGTCGCTGATGTCGTGTTGCGAGCCGCGCTCGCGGCTCACCCGAAGCGCCGATACACAGCCGGTGGACGGGCGCGCGGCCTGCAATTCCTTCGCAAATACGCACCGGCCACCCTGATGGATTCCGGGATCCGAAGAGACCTTCAACTCGATGTGCCGCAGGCAAGGAGGACATCATGAAAGCCTTCATCGTGGATCGGTACGGCAAAAAGGAACTAATGCGGCTTGGCGATACGCCGAGACCTCAGCTTCTGGACGATGATGTATTGATCGAAGTCCATGCAGCAGGCGTGAACCTGCTGGATTCCAAGATCAAGAGTGGCGAGTTCAAGCTGATCCTGCCTTATCGCATGCCGCTGGTATTGGGTCATGACGTGGCCGGCGTCGTGGTGCAAGTTGGATCGCGAGTTCGACAATTCAAAGCCGGCGACCAGGTCTATGCGCGGGCGCCCGATCACCGCATCGGTACGTTTGCTGAGTTCATCGCCGTGAATGAAAACGATGTCGCGCCCAAACCCATGAATATCACCATGGAAGAAGCGGCCTCGATCCCGCTGGTCGGCTTGACGGCTTGGCAGGCCCTGATTGAAAAAGCCCACCTAGTGAAGGGGCAGAAGGTGTTCATCCAGGCGGGGTCAGGCGGTGTAGGCACCTTCGCCATTCAACTGGCCAAGCATGTTGGGGCGACGGTAGCCACCACCACGAGCGGCGCCAATACCGAGCTGGTAAAGAGTCTCGGCGCAGACGTAATCATCGACTACCGCAAGGACGACTTCGAGAAAGTTCTGCAAAACTACGATGTGGTCCTGCACAGTCAGAATGCGGCGGCGCTCGAGAAGTCCCTACGCGTACTGAAATCCGGCGGAACTCTCATCTCGATTTCCGGCCCTCCTGATCCCGCATTCGCAAAGGGCATCGGAGCGCCGTGGTTCGTTAGGCTCATTGCCCGCCTGTTGAGTGCGGGTGTCAGGAGAAAGGCAGCCCGCCGCGATCTTAGGTATTCGTTCCTGTTCATGCGTTCGAACGGACAGCAGTTGCGGGAGATAACTCGGCTTATCGAGGCTGGCGTCATTCGCCCCGTAATGGACAGGGTCTTCCCGTTTGAGTCGGCTAATGAGGCCCTGGCCTACGTCGAAACAGGTCGCGCGAAGGGCAAAGTCGTCGTCAAGATCAAGCGAGATTGATTCGTGCGGCCACCAATGCACAAATGAACGGCGCCGAGAACGTACAGGGAAGGAACAGGGAACGACTAGGCAATGCAGACAACTCGCCGCTGCGCATCGCTCAGCGTCTGGTTTCGGCCAATAGCGGCGCTGCTCACGTTGTCGGCGACCATGCGCAGATCATCGGCTTCGACGGTGCCGTACGAGTGATCAGCGCCAATGGCCAGCACTGGGATTGTCAGCTTGCCCTGCGCGACAAATTCCCGATTGTCGACTCCGTCTTGGGTGAAGGCCGCGAACTGCTCGAACGCGTCGTGGATGGCGTGCGGCGATGCGTAGAGCTGTGCGTAGTGGTCGCGGGTCTGCTCGTCGATCGCCGCAGGATTCGTCGACAGTTCGTTGTAGAAGCGGTCGAGCAGAATTCGTTTGAGTTTTCGTTCGATCCCTCGATCAAAGGCCAGACCGGTCGCTTCGCGTATAGGTTCGTGAAGCCCTGACAGATGTCGTGTGATCCTCGCGAAGAGAGCTTAAGAGACAGGCAAAATCGCCGCTCATCGCCCGACGCGCGCGGCGTTCAAGTTCGTGATCGCCAAAGTGGGCAGTTTTTTATCGACCGCCAAGAGATCGAGGAAACTCCCGTCATTTACTTCGGGGGTTATCTGCCGGTATATAGCGCACGGCAGCCGGCGCGCGCCTGTTGAAAGACTGCAACGGTCTTCTATGATGAAGGCATCCGCAAGTTCGGAGCCTTCGTCTACATGAATCGACTCGAAGCAATGTCCGTCCTTCTGCTGACGGTGGAGAAGGGCACACTGACGGCGGCGGCCAAGGAGCTCCACATGCCGCTGCCGACCGTGAGCCGCAAGATCAGCGAGCTGGAGGCGCATCTTGGCGCCAAACTGCTTCAGCGCTCCACGCGCAAGCTCACATTGACCGAAGCCGGACGCAGCTATGTCGATGGCGTGCGCCGCATCCTTGAAGATGTCGATGAGGTCGAGCGACGGGCGACGGGCGAATACCAAGTGCCGCGCGGGGAACTCGTGCTGACTGCGCCCGTTCTGTTTGGACAAAAATACATATTGCCCCTGGTCACCGATTTTCTGGCGCAGTTTCCCGACATCAACATCCGCTTGTTGTTGTCGGATCGCAACCTTCATCTGTTCGACGAGGATGTGGACATGGCCGTGCGCATCGGCGTCTTGCCCAACAGTCGCATGCGCGCGACGCGCATTGGCAGCATGGACACGCTCACCTGTGCGACGCCCGAACTCCTGGCCACTCACGGCAAGCCAAAGCACCCTTCCGACATGGAGCGGTTGCCGTGTGTGGTCTTCACGGCACCCACGACGGCGACTTGGTTGTTTCGCGAATCTGTCAGTCGCAAGGAGTTTGGCGTGGACATCCGGCCGCGCTTGTCCGTGACTTCGGCCGAGGCGGCGATTCAAGCGGCTCTGCGGCATACAGGCTTTACGCGTGTGTATCGGTATCACTGCGCCGAGCATCTGCGCGCGGGCGCATTGGTCCAGGTGTTGCGCAAGTTCGATGTCGCTCCGCTGCCCGTCCACCTGATCCACGGATCGCAAGGGCAGCTGCCATTGAAGATGCGCACCTTTTTGGATTTCGCTGTGCCGCGCCTGCGGGATGAACTCGCCTTAATGAGCGCCTCTAACTCTTCCACAAAATGAAAGATCGATTTTCAAAATCGCTGGCTTATTCTTTCTGAGGTAAGGGTCTAATCTTCTGCGCCACCGATGCCATTCCGGCACCGGATCACAGGAGACTCACCATGGCACGCCTCAACATCCCGACCATCGACCAAGCCCCGACCAAGTCGCAGCCGATCCTGCAAAACTATGTGAAAGTTCTTGGCCTGGTCCCGAACTTCTTCGCGCTCATCTCCCAGTCGCCTGATGCGCTGAAAGCGATCGCTGACATGCATGGGGCACTGGGCAAGAGCCTGGGTCATAAGACGCGCGAGCGCATCCACGTGATGACGGCCGAGGTCAACGGCTGTAACTACTGCTTGTCGGCGCACACCTTCCTGGGCGGCAAGCTCCAGGGCCTGACGGCCGAAGATATGGAACTCAACCGCACGGGTCACTCCACCGACCCCCAGGCCGATGCCGCACTCCAGTTCGCCTACAAGATCGCCAAGTCGCGCGGGCACATCGAAGACGCCGATGTGGAAGGGGTGCGCGCGGCCGGCTTTACCGATGCTCAGATCGTGGACATCGTGGCTGAGACCGCGTTTAGCTTCATCACCAACATCTTCAACAATACCTTCAAGACGGAAATCGACGCGGCGTTCCCGCCGCTTCAGACCAAGAAAGCGGCGTGATGCGCTTTCCACGAACCGGGCGCTCGCAAGGGCGCCCGGCTTTTTGTCCTAGGTTTTGGCGAGATCCAGCAGCGCCTTGAGCGCTCGGTCGAACGGCGCGGTGTCGGCTGTGGCGGCGTGAAGAATCAAGGCACCCTGAAGGCGCCCCACCCAATCTTGCGCAAACCGATGCGCGCGCGCAGGCGTGAAGCCTGCGTCGATCGCCAACACTTCGATGGCCTGGATCCAATTGTCGAACGAGGTGCGTAAGCTGGCCCGAGCCGTTTTGCTCAAACCCGCACCAGAGAGCTGGCCCAGCACGCAGGCGGTCGTGCCGTTCGAATAGAAGGCTCGCAATGCTGAGGCGATTGCCCCAAGACGGGCTTTTAGCGAATCGCCGTTGCGGGCGACTGCCAGTATTCCTTGGTCCACGATATCGGCCGCACGCGCGAGCACGACCTCAGCCATCTGGTCCTTGCCGCCCGGGAAGTAGTGGTACAGGCTCGATTTGCCCAAACCTGTCGCCCGGGAAAGGTCTGAAAGAGAGGCGCCTTCAAACCCGCGGTCACGAAAGACCTCAAACAGGCGCTCGACGACTTGCTCCTTTGAGATCAGTGCGGCGGGCATCGGAGCCTCTTTGGATGGAACAATCGGTCCAACTTTAAGAAACGCAGCAAAAGGGCGCAAGTTTTTCTTGACGGCGACCCATCGATTCATTATTGTACCGATCGTTCGGTACAGTTAGTAGTTTTTTTCAATCATCATCAGAGACCGCCATGATCCATCGGACCTACCACCGCACCGCCACCGTCAACGGACGCGAAGTCTTCTACCGGGAAGCGGGTGATCCGAAAGCACCGACGATCCTGCTGCTTCATGGCCTGCCAACCAGCAGCCAGATGTTCCGCGACCTCATCCAGGTCTTGGCCGATCGTTTTCATTTGGTCGCGCCCGACTACATTGGCTTTGGCCATTCTGCAGCGCCGGCGCGAACGGAGTTTGAATACAGCTTCGACAACCTAGCCAGGCAAGTGGCCGATTTCGTCGATGTGCTGGGGCTCAAATCCTACATCCTCTACATGCAAGACTATGGTGGGCCGATTGGGTTTCGCCTGTTTACGCAGCATCCCGAACGCGTGAAGGGATTCATCATTCAAAACGCCAATGCCTACATGGAGGGCGTGGGAGAAGCGCCCAAGCAAGTGTTGCTGCCGCTGTGGGAAAAGCGCACGGCCGAAACCGAAAAACCCGCGCGCGAGTTCGTGAGCTTAGCGGGAACCAAATTCCACTGGCTGGTAGGCGCGAAGGATCCGGCGGCGATCAACCCGGATAACTGGGTGCTCGACCAGGCGCTGCTCGATCGGCCGGGCACGCAGGACTATCAGGTCGACCTCCTCGAGAACTACAAGACCAACATTGCGCTATATCCGGTCTGGCAGGAAGCCTTTCGCCAGCACAGCCCCAAGACGCTCATCGTGTGGGGCAAGCGCGATCCGTTCTTTATTGAGGCGGGTGCCAGCGCTTATTTGCGTGATCTCAAGAGCGCCAAGCTCGTGTGGCTGGATGCCGGGCATTTCGTACTGGATGAAAACTTGCACCAGGTCGCTTCGGAAATCAAAGCGTCTTTTTGCTCGTGAGCGGATGCACTTTCCGCGCTCTCTTGAGCGGCATTCTGGGAACCTTGAACCTGCTTCCTAGGTTGCGCAGGCTGGAGCGTATCGACCGAAGCTGAACAGCATTACGAAGTTGCGCAGGTCGCCCTTGATGGCCCCCTAAAAATGCTCCACCCGTGGCCAGTTCAAAGTGCTCCACCCAGAATGTGGCTGCTTTCGGCCAGTTCGCGACATACATTTGTCAGGATTGGTTGACCGAAAGCAGACGATAAAGTGCCGCATGGTGTATCGCGTGGCCTTTATCGACAAGTGCAAGATGGGTGGCTACGACGCACTTTACCTAGCTCTCGTGCGAACTTTGCCAATGATTGCAACGACGATTCAGGTGGGTCTTCGTGCTGCTATCCGGCAACGGCTTCCTCCAGACTGTGCGCCGACGGCCGGGACGGCTCATGCCGATCTTTGCGTCCGTCCGCCGCATTCCCCGGCCGGATCTTGAACCAGATGGAATACATCGCTGGCAGGAACACCAGGGTCAGAATCGTTCCCGCAAAAGTGCCACCTATGAGCGTGTAGGCGAGGGTTCCCCAGAACACCGAATGGGTAAGCGGAATGAAGGCCAAGATCGCCGCCAACGCGGTGAGGATCACCGGCCGCGCGCGCTGCACGGTGGCCTCGACCACCGCATGGAACGGATCCAGCCCTGTTTCTTCGTTGTGATGGATCTGCCCGATCAGGATCAACGTGTTGCGCATCAGGATGCCCGACAGCGCAATCAGGCCGACCAGCGCGTTGATGCCGAAGGGTTGCCGGAACAGGATCAAGGTGGGCACCACGCCGATCAAGCCCAGTGGGCTGGTCAAGAACACCATCACCATCGCGGAGATGGAGCGCACCTGGAAGATGATGATGAGCAACGTGAATGCCAGCATGATTGGGAACAGCGGCAGCATGGCGGTCGTCGCCTTGGCCGACTCTTCAATGGAGCCCGCCTGCTCGATGCGGTAGCCGCTAGGCAGCTTGGCAATGATCGGCTGAAGCTGCTTACTGATGGCGGTAGAAACATCTGGCGGCTGCAGGTTGTCGGCAATATCGCCACGCACGGTGATCGTCGGCATACGGTCGCGACGGCGCATGATCGGTTCTTCCATGCGCACATCGACCTTGCCCACCTGCGACAGCGGAATGCGTTGTCCGTTGACACCGGCCAGCGTGAAGTCGCCGATCCTGGCCGGGTCGAGACGAACATCGCCGGCCGACCTCGCAACGACTTGCACGGTACGAATGTCTTCCCGTACCGAAGTGACCGGCACGCCGCTCAGTAAGAATTGCAGCTGCCGTGCCACTGCGTTGGAGGTGAGCCCCACCGCCTGCAACCGGTCCTGCTGTAGGGTGAAATGCAGCGTAGGCGAGCGGGTACCCCAGTCGGTGTTCACCGTGCGCATCATAGGGCTGGCATACATCACCTGTTCCACTTCCGCCGCGATACCGCGCAGGGCATCCGCATCCGGGCCGGTGACGCGATAGGCGACGGGGAATGGCGAATAGGGACCGAACACGAGTTGCGTGACACGCACACGCGCCTCGGAGGCCAAGCCTTCTGCGACAGCCTCGCGTAGCCGTTGCTTCAGCGCATCGCGCTCGTCCTCGTTATCGGTGCGAATCACGATTTTGGAGAACGACGGGTCAGGCAGCTCAGGACCAAGAGCCAGATAGAATCGCGGCGCGCCTTGACCAATATAGGTGGTAACGATCTTGGCTTCCTTTTGTTTGGCCAGCCACGCTTCCACCTTCGCCGAGGCCGCACTGGTCTGATCGATCGAGGTGCCATAGGGCATCTGCACTTCGACCAGCACTTCTGGACGATCGGAGATGGGAAAGAACTGCTTCTTCACCGCCGCCATGCCGAGGATGGCCAGTACGAAAAGACCCACCACGGAACCGGCTACCAGCCATTTGCGCGCGATGACGCGCCCCAGCATCTGACGGAAACGGTTGTAACGTGGCGTGTCGTAGATTGCCTCGTGGCCCCCTTCGACTTTCTTGAACTCGGGCAGCATCTTCACGCCCAGGTACGGCGTGAACACCACTGCCACGACCCAGGAAGCGACCAGCGCAATGCCGACGATCCAAAACATGTTGCTGGTGTATTCGCCGGCGGTGGATCGCGCGAACCCGTTGGGCATGAAGCCCACCGCCGTCACCAGTGTGCCCGCCAGCATAGGCGCAGCGGTGTGGCTCCAGGCATAAGCGGAAGCGGCCACACGGTTGTAGCCCTCTTCCATTTTCACCGCCATCATTTCGATGGCGATGATGGCATCGTCCACCAGCAGGCCCAGCGCCAAAATCAGCGAACCTAAGGTGATGCGATCAAAGTTCTTGCCGGTGGCGGCCATCACCACGAACACCACCGCCAGCGTCAACGGCACGGCCGCGGCCACCACCAATCCCACGCGCCAGCCCATGCTGACGAAGCTCACCAGCATCACCACCAGCAGCGCGACGAAGAACTTCAGCATGAACTCGTCGACCGCCGAGCTGATGTTGACAGCTTGGTCGGTGACCTTCGTGAGGCTCATGCCTAGTGGCAACTCGGCGTTGATCGCACCGACCTCGTGGTCCAGCGCGTTGCCAAGATCCAGTCCGTTCCAGCCATCGCGCATAACGATGCCCAACAACAACGCAGGTTCACCGTTGTTGCGGATCATGAAGGTAGCCGGATCTTCATAGCCACGCTTGACGGTGGCGATGTCCGACAGCTTCAACGTGCGGCCGCGGGCCACTACTGGTGTGTCGCGGATCTTCTGCAACGAGTCGAAGGCACCGTCCAGGCGTATGAACACCTCCGATCCCTTCGTTTCCACAGAGCCGGCCGGCGTTAGCGCGTTTTGGCTGTTGAGGGCAGCGAACACGTCCTGCGGGTTCACGCCCAGTGTGGCCAGACGATCATGCGAGAACTCCACGTAAATCTTCTCCACCTGCTCGCCGATGATGTTGACCTTCTTCACGCCCGGCACGTGCAATACGCGCTGGCGCAAACTTTCCGCATCGCGCACCAGAAGGCGCTGTGGTTCGCCCTTAGCCTTGAGCGCGAACAGCGCAAAGGTGACATCCGCGTATTCGTCGTTGACCATCGGCCCGATCACGCCGGGCGGAAGATTGTTGACCTCGTCGCCGACTTTCTTGCGGGCCTGGTAGAACTCTTCCTGTACTTCCGACGGAGGCGTGCTGTCGAGCAAGGTCAGGGTGGTGAAGGCCAGGCCGGGTCGCGTGTAGGTTTCGGTACGGTCGTACCAGCGCAGTTCCTGCATGCGCTTTTCGATTTTTTCGGCGACCTGGTCCTGCATTTCCTGCGCGGTGGCGCCGGGCCATATAGTGATGATGGTCATTACCTTGACCGTAAAAGCGGGATCTTCCGCACGGCCGAGTTTGAAGAACGAGAGCAGCCCGGCCAACGAGATCAGAAAAATCAGAAACAAGGTGACGGAGCGCTCGCGCACCGCCAGCGCAGACAAGTTGAAGCGCCCCTGACTCATCATGGCCGGCCCCCTTCGCTTGCCACGGCGACGGCCTGGTTTGCCACCCGCACCAACTCACCTTCGCGCAGCAGATGCGCGCCGAGTGCGACGATGCGATCGCCTTGCTGGAGTTGACCTGCGACGCGCGCGCTGTCGTCATCCAGATGCTGGACCTCCACCGGCCGCCAGGACACTTTGGCCGGCGAGCCGTTGATCACCCACACGCCCGGCCCTTTGCCCGTGTCGAACAGTGAAGCCATAGGCACCTGCAAGCCACCTTGCTGGGCGGCACTACCGGCGGGAAGGCGGATCGTCACCGTGGTGCCCAACAGTGCGTTGGACAGCTCGCCTTCCAGCACATAGCGCGCTTCAAACGTGCGAGTGAGGGGGTCGGCTGCATCCGAGAGTTGTCGCAGCGTGGCTGGCACGCTCAGTCCTTCCTTGCCGAACAACGCCGCTTGTGCGGCGGAACCGATCGCGGGACGCAAGGTTTCCGGCAGTTGGACCACCGCCTCGCGGGGACCGGCGTGCGCCAAGCGCACGACGGTTTGCCCGGCGCTCACCACTTGGCCCGGTTCGGCCAGCGTTTCCATCACCACGCCGTCGCCGTCGGCCTCCAACTCGGCGTAGCCGCTGGCATTGTTGGCCACGTCGGCGTCGGCTTCTGCGGCACGCAGTTGGGCTTTCGCGGTATCTGCCGCCGCCTTGCTCTGGTCGTAGGCCGACGCGGAGATCGCGCCGGTGCCGCGCAGGTCACGGTAGCGCGCTTCGTCCTCTGCAGTCTGTTTTGCACGGGCGCGTGCGGCGGCAACCGCCTCCTGCCGCGCCTGCGCCGCCAGCTTCAGATCAACCGGATCGATGCGCATCAGCAGTTGGCCGCGCTTCACGGTTTGCCCGGCATCCACCAACCGTTTCAGCACCTTGCCGGAAACGCGAAAGCCCAAGTCGCTCTGCACTCGGGCGGCGACGGTTCCAGTAAACGAACGTGTGTCGGGGATGGCGTTCTGAGCGACAGCTACGCGCACCAAGGGCGCCTCGGTGCGCGGATCGGAGGGTGCTTTGCCGCTGCAAGCGGCCAGCGCAAATGAAAGCGCGAGAACGAGTACAGAAGTGGCAAAAGGAAGCCGAAACATGAAAAGCCCCACGGACGAAGTGACAGGGCTTCATTTTGTCATTAAGTGACTAAATTAGTCAATAGTCACTAACAATCTCATATCTTAAGGAGACAGGCTGCGTAGAACCAGGCCGGACAGTTGCCCTGGCGCTACGTCGGTATAGTCGAAACTATGCTGCAGCAGCAGCGGATTGAAGTAGGGGCGCATCACCAGGTAAATCGCCGCGGCGGTTTCGTCCAGAGGCGTCTTGCGCTCGAAATCCCCGCTCCGCCGTCCTTCCTGCAAGATCTCCTTAAGCAGCGCCTGCACGCGCTCTTCATAAGCCACCACCGCCGACCAGCGTTCCGTGGCAGCCGCAGCGGCAATCTCATAAAGTTTGCGATCCCGGAACAGCAGCCGAAGGGTCGCTTCGGTGAAACCTTTGAACATCCGTCGCAACTTTTCCGACGGCAGATCGGATTCCGCAATGGCCGATTTCACTTCGGTTTCGATGTCTCGCAGGCAATTGGCGCAGATCATCTCGCCAATGGCTTGCTTGGACTCAAAGAACTTGTAGACGTACGCCTTGGAAAACCCGATCGCCTTGGCCAGGTCGGAAACGGTGGTTTTCTCGTAGCCATACCGGCTGAAGTGCTCGGTGGCCGCGGTAACGATTTGATCCCGCACCTCATGGTCGACCGGACCGCGCGCGGGTTGGGGGGTAGTGGCTGCTTTTTTCATGAGTGAGAGCTTACCTCTCATCCGGGGAATGGACAACTAGTGACTATATGGTAATATGGTCACAACTGCCACTGCTTGCAATCGACTCCATGTCCACCAAACGCTTTCTTGCCATGCTCTTTGCCGCCAATATTCTTACTGGCTGCGCGGTCGGCCCTGACTACGTCCGGCCCACTCTGCCCATGCCCGACCGTTTTCAGGGCCAAGCCGAGGTCGATCAGCGACACGCGGCGGCCAACGCCGACCTCGCCACCTGGTGGACAGGTTTTGGCGACCCGCAACTGACTCGGTACGTGACGATTGCCCTGGAACAAAATCTGGACCTCGCTCAGGCATCTGCGCGCGTCAACGCGCAGATCCAGCAAGCCAGAGGGCAGCAAGGCGAAATGCTGGCTGTCTATCAACTCGCTGCGCTCCACGCCACAGAGGATGTGGAGAACGCCTTTTCTGCACTCGTCAAGCGTGAGGAGCAAAGTATTCTCCTGAACCAGAGCGTGAACTCGCTCGCTCGCGCGTGCGAGGCCTCGTTTGCGGCTTATCAAAAGGGATCGTCAGTCTGATCGAAGTGCTGCAGGCCGACGAAAACATGTTGCGTGCCTCCGATGCGCGCGCGCAGGCTAAAACGGAATCAGCACGTGCAGCGATCGCCGCCTACAAAGCGCTTGGCGGTGGGTGGGGATTTCACGAATCCGGGACGGTAGCGATCAGATAGCAACTGCCCGTCGAAGGCGAGGTCACACTTTAAGCACATACACTGCAGCAGCGTCGTCAGATTGTTTCAAGCAGCATTTGAACCCGCATAAGAGCCACATGGGCTCTTAAGTCAGCGCGAGTCGCCCAGGATCATCTTGCGGGCTATCAGCATCGGATCCCAAGAACGGGCGCGATCGCTATCGTCGGGGCGAGAGGCCATATGTACAACGCGAGAACGCGAGCCGTCCGCGCTCCCGAGGATCATTCGTTGGACTACCACCATCGGGTCCGGTGAACTCGCAGAAGAGTCACGGGCCTTCGAGAGATTGCTGCTGATGGCTTCCGACGCTGTGGACGAACACTTGGCGCTGCTGCAGAGCATGCACCGCGCGGTCTGGGCCGAATCGGTGTCCTCGGCGAGGGCTGCTGCGGAGAAAAACAGGCCGGCCAGCAATATGCCGGCCAACCTCGCAATTCCGAATGAGACTTTTGTTCGGGTAAACATAATGATGCCTCCTTGAGGCTTAGATTTCGGCACGAGGTGCCAAGGACTACGAGAAGAAGACAAACCGTATCGGTGGTGACTAATATACGCTATAGTCACTATTTGTCAATACTCTCGGACAAAAGTAAGCGGGTCAAGTTGGAAAAGTTATGTCTTATCAAGTTAAAGCAATCTACGTATCTAATTGAAAATTAATTATATTTATAAGAAATAACATTTCCACCAGTTACGCTGATAGGCTTGGCTTTAAATTTTGTTGGTGCGCAAAACATTCACTTACCTATGACTGATGCGTAATTTCGTCACCTCTCGAGCGGTGATATCCTGCTATCCGCGCAAAAGTTCTGACCCATCAAATGACTTGCCTACGTGTTGAAGTCTGGAGTGGGCTACCCGCGTTTCTCATGGGCGGGGAACGGGCTGATCGGTGCCAATGCCTTGGCCAATCGAGCGGTAGCCCGGCAATGGGGACAGTCCCGTGCAGGTCATGGCGATGACGCTCTGCGGCAATCCCTTCCTGCGCAGCCAAGACCTAGTCGACTAGACGTCTATATTTGCGCAGGTGTCTTCAACTCTCTCTTAAACTCGATCTCTCGTGACTCGAAAATACTGCCAGCCACGAGAGCCTGTACGTCTTCAAGAGAGCGAATTCGCTTTGCCATGTGAGTGTTAGCCTGACTGATGAGTCTTGATCCAAGATACCAAAGCCGCACGGTCCACCTGACCAACAATTAGGTCCAGGCTGCAAAAAGGGGCGGCATCACTGCCACCCCTTGATAGACCTTCGATAGTAGTGACGGTTGGATCCGTCTAGCTGTCCGGCCTCGAGGCAACAGTTCTTGAAACAACCTCGCTGAGCCGCATGGACATGGGCCGTTGCGCCCGAGCTTCTCGAATCAACTCCTTGTCTCCGTGTACAACGCGATCGCCTTTCTTGACGCGCTGCTCGGATGGGAAGAGATCGAAGCTCGCCTGCGGGATTACAATGGGAGTCGCCCTCGCTAGGCGTCCGGAGAACGAACGCGGGCAGAATTGCTCGATGGGCAGTCTTTGAAAATTGCTAGGTCCGTTGTTCCACGTCTTTTCTCGACTAGGGAGGTACTTCGTGGCCGTCCGCACCAATTTCCTCGAGAACGAGGCCGCCGCTCTGGATTACATATCAGGTGTAAAAATACTGAAACAAAGTGGCCGATATGACAACTACATTCGGTTGCATCTGAGAGCTGTACAGTATGAGGCGGCGCCCGGCATCAACGGAGCTCACATGGGTGCCGCGTTCTTGCCTTGGCATCGCGCGATGCTGCATGCCTTCGAAATCGATTTGCAGCGGGTGCTAGACGATGCTGATTTCGGACTACCGTACTGGGACTGGTCTGCGGATGCAGAGTTACCCGACCCGACAACCTCCGCAATATGGAGCGACAGCTACATGGGCGGCTCAGGCGATCCAATTGACGGCCCTTTCACCAATTGGCAAACGGTGAACGAAAGCGGCAGGATCAGCACCAACAACATTGAGCGCGATCTTGGCGCAAGTAGTAGCCTTCCAACCTATGCCAGCATTGCGGCCATCCTTGGCAATGAACCTTACGACGTTTCCCCTTATTCGACGCAAAGCAAATATGGGTTTCGTAATGCTCTAGAAGGCTTTTTGATCACACAGGCAAGCGCGATGCACAACGCTGTGCACGACTGGATTGGCGGTCAGATGTCGTCTCCGCCTGTCGCGCCGAATGATCCGGTGTTTTTTCTGCTTCATGCGAATGTGGACCGGATCTGGGCACTTTGGCAGTCACAACATCCTAGCCAAACCTACTTTCCGGTGGTCGATGGCGCACCGACGCAGCGTCTCGAAGATGTCCTTTTTGGATACCCTATTCAGCCGACGAACTTCGCCTATACGCCGGCAAGCGTTTGGTCGATCTCTACGTTGGGCTATTCGTACGACAACTATCCCGCCATCTCGTGATTCGATTTCGGCGAAGCCTTTCCATTCTGATTGTCGAGGGGTAAGCACATGGCCGCTTGGTTTTTGGGAAATTTGTATTCGACTTATGATCAAACGATCTCGCTAGATTTTGAAGTAAACGAAGCGTCGCCGACTGCACCGGTTTCTTTCTCAACCGGGCAAATCACCGCACTTGTCGGTACGGGCATTTCCATGGTCATGCTGGAAATTCCGTTGCGCGGCATGGTGATGTTCATTCCGCAGCCGAACAATAACGTCATCGTCGAATTTGGCGACCTAAGCTGGACCTATACACCCGGCACGGGTGGAGGCCCCCTCAACGTGTTCGTAAATCAGATCGGTACGCCAAGCTTCGCTACCAGCGCGCCCTCTACGATGACGGCCAACCCTGGTCAGATCTGCCTGGCCTACAACGTACTGGCAAGTTCATCCCTGAACTCTGCGTGGGATGCATGGAACGCAGCCGATGGCAATCTTTCGACCTGCTGGTCGAGTTCTGCATATATGAATCAGCCTATGCAGGGCGCTGCTCCCTACATTCAGCTCGACTTCCAGGGCTCTTGCATTCTCAGCCGCGTGATCTTGTATCCGCGCTGGGACGCGCCAAATGGTGGAGGCACGCAAAAGCAGCCGCTTTGTTTCCCGAGTCAGTTCTACATTGAGGGCGTGCCCGCTCCAATAAACAGTCCGGCACTGTATTCGTCGGGCCCAGGATTCGCCGTGCCACAGTCTCTACAAGTGGGTGTATGCATTGCCATCCCGGAACCGACGGCTGCGGCATATGAAGGTGTGCAAGTCTACGGCCAGACATTGACCACGGACGGAAGCCCGACGCTTTACTTTCAGCTCGCAGAGATTGGGGTCTATAGCAGCGTAATTGCAGCACAAGCAACTGCGAGTTCATTCTTCCAGGGTCTTTCGCAGTGGTCCGCAAGTAATCTTACGGACGGCCAATTTCAGAACTCCTGGTCCAGCGACTATTGGACTACGACCTCCGGAAGCACGTGGGTGACCCTTGACCTCAGCGCCCCTACGCCATTCGATACCGTCGTGCTTTATCCCCGTTGGGCGCCTCCGGCAGGCGCACCAAACGGAACACCGTCCGTTCGCGGCTTCCCAATCACGTTCACTTTCTTGGGCTCATCAGACAACGTGAATTGGAACGAGCTCCTGTCCGTCTCCAATTTCGCGTCGCCTACACAAAGCACGGGAATTGCCTTTCCACTTGGCAACCAATTCTATCGATACATCCAGCTGAACATTACCGCTACCGGGTCGGATGGCTCGGGCACGCCCATTGCGCAACTGCTGCAGATGGAGGTTCTTCTAGGCTGATTTGACCTGGCGTGTAAATCCGAGTACCCGTCTCCGGTCAAAATTCCCAGTAACAGGGAAATTTACAGGGAATTTTTCGCGAAAACGACGCCCCTGCAGTCACAGTTGCCCTTTAGGCCACGTCTGACGCCATTTCCGGGCAGAAACCCTTTTCAACGGCTCATCGGTAGCAGGGAATCGATCAGGGAACGTAACAGGGAAGGAACAGGGAACGACCAGGCAATGCTGATTACTCGGCCGCTGAGCATCGCTCGGTTTATGCGCGTGGCTCGTCACCCACGGCGTAAAGTCGCGCCGATGGCACGCAAGCGAGTTTGGCGATCATCTCTCTGGTTGGCCGCCTTGCCGCATCGCTTCTCTATCAGACGGATTGACGCACTCGACGGATTCGCAAGAACGCACCCAAACCCAGCAAACCTGCCAACAGGGCCGTGGCCCAACGATCGAGTGCTGGGGCAGCGCTAGTATTAGTATCCGCGAACACGGTTACGACCGATGCCGACGATGTTGCCGCTAAGAAGTTGCCGTCGCCGTTGTATGTCGCCATGATCGTGTGCGACCCGGTTCCGGTGGGAGTGTCGGTGCAAACGGCTGTCGAACTGGTCGCACCGGGCACCAGCGTCACCGGCGAACACGGCAACGTGTTTCCGTTGTCGGTAAAACTCACCGTACCGGTCGGCGGATCGCCCGCGACAGTCGCCGTCATCATCACCGACTGGCCTAGTGCGATGCGGTCAGGTGCGACGACGAGCGAGACGGTGGTGGTCTTCTTGCCGATCGCTATTGTCTGCTGCGCCTGTGGCGCAGGCACGTAGTTGGCGTCGCCTGGCTGATTCGCATCAATGATGCAGTTGCCCGCGCCGGTGAACGACACGACGTTGCCTGAAATAGTGCAAGCACCTGCGGCCGAATTCGCATCGATCGAATACGCCACCGCCAGCCCTGAACTGGCCGAGGCACTGACGTTGTAGCTGCCGGTGACGACCGCGTTCGTCGGTGGCGTTGAGGTGAACGTGATTGTCTGTGTTGCCTGGGTGACCGTCATGGTCGTGGAGCCGCTGACAGCGCTCAACGTGGCGCCGATCAGACTGGTGCCGGCGTTGAGCGCGGTCGCAAGGCCTGCGGTGCTGATGGTGACATTGGCCGTGGTGCCGGATGACCAGGTCACCGTGGAAGTGATGTTCGCGGTGCTGCTATCGCTGTAAGTGCCGGTGGCGGTGAACTGCTGGGTCAGGCCTTTGGCGACCGAGGGATTGGCCGGTGTGACCGCGATGGATTGCAGGGCTGGTGAGGTGACCGTCATCGTGGTCGAGCCGGTGACCGCGCTTAACGTGGCGCCGATAAGGCTGGTGCCGGTGTTGACCGCAGTCGCAAGCCCAGCAGTGCTGATGGTGACATTGGCCGTGGTGCCAGACGACCAGGTCACTGAGGAAGTGATGTTCGCGGTGCTGCTATCGCTGTAGGTGCCGGTCGCGGTGAACTGCTGGGTCAGGCCTTTCGCGACCGAGGGATTGGCCGGTGTGACCGCGATCGACTCGAGCACCGGTGACGCGACCGTCATCGTCGTCGAGCCGCTGACAGCGCTCAACGTGGCGCCGATCAGGCTGGTGCCCGTGTTGACCGCCGTGGCCAGGCCGGAGGAACTGATGATGACATTGGCCGTGGTGCCAGACGACCAGGTCACTGAGGAAGTGATGTTCGCGGTGCTGCTATCGCTGTAGGTGCCGGTCGCGGTGAACTGCTGGGTCAGGCCTTTCGCGACCGAGGGATTGGCCGGTGTGACCGCGATGGACTGCAGCACCGGTGAGGTCACCGTCATCGTGGTCGAGCCGCTGACAGCGCCCAACGTGGCGCCGATCAGGCTGGTGCCGGTGTTGACCGCCGTGGCCAGGCCAGAGGTGCTGATGGTGACATTGGCTGTGGTGCCGGATGACCAGGTCACTGTGGAAGTGAGATCCGCGGTACTGCTGTCGCTGTAAGTGCCGGTGGCGGTGAACTGCTGGGTCAGGCCTTTGCCGACCGAGGGATTGGCCGGTGTGACCGCGATGGACTGGAGCACCGGTGCGGTGACCGTCATGGTCGTCGAGCCATTGATTGCGCCCAAAGTGGCGCCGATCAGGCTGGTGCTGGTGTTGACCGCAGTCGCAAGGCCGGCGGTGCTGATGGTGACATTGGCTGTGGTGCCGGATGACCAGGTCACCGTGGAAGTGATGTTCGCGGTGCTGCTGTCACTGTAAGTGCCGGTGGCGGTGAACTGCTGGGTCAGGCCCTTGGCGACCGAGGGATTGGCCGGTGTGACCGCGATGGACTGGAGCACCGGTGCGGTGACCGTCATGGTCGTCGAGCCATTGATTGCGCCCAAAGTGGCGCCGATGAGGCTGGTGCCCGTGTTGACCGCGGTCGCAAGGCCTGCGGTGCTGATAGTGACATTGGCCGTAGTGCCGGATGACCAGGTCACTGTGGAAGTGAGATCCGCGGTACTGCTGTCGCTGTAAGTGCCGGTGGCGGTGAACTGCTGGGTCAGGCCTTTGGCGACCGAAGGATTGGTGGGCGCGACGGCGATGGACTGGAGCGTCGGCGCCAACACCGTGAACGCCCCACCCACATACGAAATACTGTGAGATGTGTCGGTGGAGAGACCGCTGCAACTGGTGCCGTCGATCGTGTACGAACCACCTGCGGCGAGCGTCGGGGCGATGCTGGTGCCGCCGTTCACCGTCGTGCATGTGGCCGTCCCGGCAACACCCGTCGTGGCCGGGTAGCCGAACGTCGGCGAGCCACCGTAGGTCTGGCTGCCGGTGACGGTCACGCTGATGGTCGCGGGCGTCACGCTGAACGTGCCACCCACATACGAAATGGTGTGAGCTGCATCGGTGGAGAGACCGCTGCAACCGGTGACCGCGAGCGCATAACCCGTCGCAGCTGCGAGTGTGGAGCTGACCGCGGTCGGCGTCGTGATGCCGTTCCCGGTCACCGTCAGGCCGGTGCAATTGACCGTGCCCGTCACCGAACCGCCGCTGGCGGTATCGGTCAATGTGGGGCTCGATGACCCATACATCTGCGAGCCGTTGACCGTGACTGTGATCGGTGTGGTCGCGGTATCGACCTCGAACGCCCCGGCGTCGCAGAACGTCGTGCTCACAGCCAGGCGGGGATGACCGCGCTGGTCCGTTGCCGGGCACTTCGCTGCGGCGACGGCGTGATAGGCCGAACTGCCGGACGTGATGGCCATCGTCTGCGTCGGGCCGCCGTTGGAGGCAAGACTGCCGAGCCCAATCAACGTCGCGGTGGTGGTCACGTCGCCGGTCCCACCGTTGAAGCACGTGGCATCGTCGGCCACGTTGTACCCCTGGTCAGTCAGCGCCCCGGACGAATTGACACACGCCTGTGCCGTGCTGCCAACCTTGTTCGTGCTGAAGAGATTGCCGCTCAACGTGAACCCGGTGAAGCTGTTGTAGATCGCTGCCCCTGCCGTGCCCGCAGTGTTGCCAGAGAAGGTCGTGTTTTTGATGACCTGCGAGCCACCATAACTATTGATTGCGCCGCCCCAAGTACCAACGCTATTCCCAGAGAACGTACTGTTGGTGACGTTCAACACCGCGGAAGTACTACTGTAGATGGCACCGCCGGTCGAGAAACCCGTTCCGTTCGCGGTGTTTCCAGAAAAGGTACTGTTCGTGATCGTAACAGTGGCGCCGCTGTTGAAGATCGCACCGCCAGCCTCAAAGGTATTGTCCGCGTGGTTGGACGCAAAGGTGCTGCTGTCGATGGTTACCGTGCCGCCATTGGCATAGATGGCGCCGCCACCGGAGTTGCCGCTGACTGCCGAATTGTTCGAGAACCTGCTGTTGGTGACGTGGAGCGTGCTGTTGTAGGTCAGGTCGTAGATGGCGCCGCCTGAGAGCGCTGAGTTCTGCGAAAAGGTGACGTTATCCACCGTGAGCGTGCTCGGCGTCGTTCCGCCAGACGCTCCCGAGACGATCGCGCCGCCTGTGGCACCCGTGATCGTCGCGCCGTTTCCCTCGATCGTCAGGGTGATGCCTTGCGCCAGCGTCAGCGGCCCCGGGGTGGTGCTGTTGAAGGTGTAGGTACAGCCCGCGACGAGATCGATCTCAGCTGTTTGGCCGGTGGTTACTGCCGCAACGGCCGCCGCAAGCCCCGCCATGTCGCCCGTCGTCCCCGTGCATCCCGCGGTCACCGGTGTGACCGCCCACGCTATGCCGCCGCCCCACAGCTGTGCCGCAAGCAACGCCACGACGGAGAGCGTAGTCAGATAAGACAGACGCAAGCGGCGCGCACAAACCACCTTCGACACATGCATTGGCTGCCCCAAGAACGATTAGTTGCGGTTCAAACGACTTCGCGACCTCACCTGCCCCGAAGTACCGCTCTGCGAGCAACGGGAAACAGATACGTGCCACCCCCGTACGGGCTCGGCTACAAAGATCCCCACTACCAGTACAAGCTAGCGCAAAATTGGATGCGCGCCTATCACCTGGCCAGAACATTTTCCGGCCGATCAATCCGGAACCAAATTGTCAGCTTGCCGCAAGGTTTGCAAAGTGATTTCGCGGCGGCCGCGCGCTAGGGCCGCGTCGAGCACGCCTGAAGGCGAAGAGCGCAATGTATCTCGTGAGCTGACGATCTTGAGACGCCGGCTCGAAGAAATGAATCGCATCCGTGCAGGTACGGAAAGGGGCCGTGCGAACTGCAGGTACTAGTTTAGTGCCTTGACGCTCGTTGGCCGTCTCGATGTGGGAATTGAGGCCCTGTTGAAGACCGTAGAAAATCCTCTTTCTACTGTCTTTACGACTAAAGGAATATACGAAGCCTGCGAGATTGTGCTCCAACATACCCCTACTTCCATGCTCGGCGAGCATCCGATGCCCGACGCAAAAGCCAATACCCTTGTTTCTCCGGAGCTCGCTGCAGAAACCGAACTGTTCAAGAAGGCTTATAGCGACTACAGAGCGGCTGCCGATCCAATGCCGTTTGCGCTAAAGCTGACGCCATACCCCGATTTAGCGCTCAAATTCGAAAAGGGACTTCGTCTTGTCATGATCGATTCGATGCTGGTAGAGCATCCGCAGCAGATCGCGAACGATTTGAACGCAGTGGTACGGCACTACCATCAGCTTGAAGCTTGGACCAAGGTCTTGCCGAATTACGACGAATCAGAGCGGTTGGCGATCGTGTCGGAATTTCTCGAACCATTGGCGTCATTCCTACTTAACGCTCCGCATCTCCTTGCCCAGCGATTCGTCTACTCGGTGAGTCATCTTGCGCACCAAGCGAATTTGCTCACACGAGCGGGAGCAAAAGAAGATGATTTACCTGACGAGCGCAATATTGGTCTGAAGGTGATGCGCAAGGTTGCCGCGGGCTGGCCTACCTTTGCGCCATTCGCGGCAGCGTTGTTGTTGCTTGATGATGAGTCCTTCTCAGATCAAACCGACAACTTCCGAAACAAGCAGCATCACCGTATCCCCGCACGCTTCGAACTCGGTCACACCCAATGGGTGACGAGGAATCGTGCCGAGAAACGCGTCTCGTACGGCATTGGCGGCCGACCGCCGCTAAAGTTGGAAGAGCTTCTGGTGCCCCTGGCTGTCCAGCACGACAGGGCTTGTGCCGTGTTTTCTGTGTACCTAGATCTGATCCACGAAATATCGGCTGCAATTGAGGCAAGGAATGAGAAATCTGGAAAGTGATTTCCCAATTTTACAAATTTGGATGTTACGTCCGGATTGAATCGGGAGTCTTGGCGAACGCTTTCTTTCTGGCCGACCATCAACCCTGGTTGGTCGCCCCGATGCGAAAACGGAGACGCTGCGTTTGTATGAGGCGGGAAATACCCCTATTTTCGTCTCCGGCGACCAACGGAAATAGAAAAGCCCGCGACAAGGCGGGCTTTTCTAGCTTTGTAGCAGCCAAGTACGCTGCGCGCGCAACTGAATGGTGGTGTGGGCAGTCCGCCGGGTACCCGTCTCCGGTCAAAATTCCCGTTAACAGGGAAAATAACAGGGAAATTTTTGCGAAAACGACGCCTCTGCGGTCACCGGATTGCCCTGCAGACCACGTCTGACGCCATTTTTGTGCAAAAACCATTTTCGACGGCTCATAAGTAGCAGGGAATCGATCAGGGAACGTAACAGGGAAGGAACAGGGAGCGACTAGGCAATGCGAACTACTCGCCGCGCGTGGCTATATCGGCAGCGTTGGCGCGCCGTTCCCGCAGTAGCCGCTGGTATCACGGACCAGTGTCGGCGCGCAGCCATTCGCTCAACCGCTACTAGGTGTATGCGTTGGCGCGGGCAGCCGCGCCACAACTTTAGCTCGCGCCATGGCCAAGACTTTCTTGACGTCACCGAAGGTTGTTGTAGGAAGATTGTTGAAATCCATCAGGCGATGCTGGAACTTGCGACCGCCCGACACGTCCTCAATGATAAATCGAACTTCCTGAAGGGCTACTCGTCTGTGATCGTACGAACCAAGCACTTCGATGCTTGCATCGTGGAGGGCACAGAAGAGACTTAGCATCTTGGCTTCGGCCGGGCACTTCCTGGTGTCGTTTCGATTCCAGCTGGATTCGCTGAGCAACAGTGCGTTGGCCTTGTCTAGAATTTCGACATCCGCGGCGGTTACTGGCTGATCACGATTCTCGTACGCGGGTGGCGACGAATAGTCACAGCCGCCCAGCGCCGCGAAAATCCACAGGAATGCAAAAATTCTTCTCTGCTTCGAGCGCATGACGTCAGAGGAAAACTGCTTGGTCTCTAGCCACTACTCGCCAAGTGCCGTCGTTTTTCGACAACACATAGGTCACGACGGCACCGTGTATAGACCAGGAATGATGAATCTGTATTAGGGCTTTCGATCCATCTGCGCTATAGCCCGGCAAAGTTAGAGACCCGACCGCCTTCGCTCCGTCAGGCGGTCCAAATCTATAGATATTCTTGGAACCTGGTGGTTGCGGACGGGCCCAGCGTGATCCTGAGAAGAGCGAAGCCATCGACAAAGGGGATCTATTTCGCACTATAAATGCGCTCACGATCTCGTCGTCCAATTGACCGGAGATTTCGGGCGCGAGCGCTTTAATATCTCCAACCGTGGCGTGTGGGTCGGCACTCGAGCTGGATTCCAGTTCGAGTACGCCTTCGAGTTCGCCGAAGGTCACATCCTTCCAATTCGCAAAGTCTTCCAGTGCTGCTGCAATCACTGCTGCATCCGCTTCGGAACTAGCTGACCGAGCTGAAGACTCGTGATCTCTGACGCAGGAGGCTAGCAGCGTGGCAGATAGTGCGAGTAGAAAGAAGAGGTATCGCATCATCGCGGTCCGCTCGGCGAATATTCAGATCTTACCGCGACGAACCGTGGCAGGACATGGCTGGCGTTTGGTTAGCGCGACACGTCACACCGATCCACTTGGGCGAGTAGTTACTCGCAACTGCGCTTGGCTCACAGCGTCCACCTCCCTGCGATAGCAGGCGCGAGCCTACGCAATGGCGCATTTGATCGAAATGCCCTTGGGCTGTCTACGGTAGACTGAACAATTCCTCCCATACCCGAATTATCGTGCTGCTGTCGCTATCCACTACTGTTCAACCCGCAACCGACCTCGGTTACCTCCTCGTAAAGCACCCGGATCGGGCGCACGAAGTCGAGTTGCCGTTCGGGACCGCGCGCGTCTTCTACCCGCAGGCTGACGAGAGCCGTTGCACAGCGGTATTGATGCTGGACATCGATCCTGTGGGCCTTGTGCGAGGTCGCGGCGACGGCGAAGGGTCGCTCTCACAGTACGTCAACGATCGCCCGTACGTCGCGAGTTCGTTCCTGTCAGTCGCGCTCAAGCGCGTGTTCGGCACGGCGATGGCGGGGACAAGCAAGGGGCGCCAAGAGGTTGCGGACGCGCCGATCCCGCTGGAAGCAGAAATCCCGGTCCTGCGGTGTCGCGGTGGTGAGGAACTGCTGCGCAACTGGTTCGAGCCGCTCGGCTACGCAGTCGATGTCGAACGCCTTCCCCTGGACACGAGATTTCTGGAATGGGGCGAGAGCTACTACGTGCGCTTGCGCCTGTCCGGCAACGTGCGCCTGCGCGACCTGCTCACGCACCTGTACGTGCTGCTGCCCGCCATCGACGGCGACAAACACTACTACGTCGGCAACGATGAGATCGACAAGCTACTCGAGAAGGGTGGCACCTGGCTCTCCGCGCATCCGCAACGCGAAGCGATCGTCGGCCGATACCTGCGCCGTCACAAGCCGCTCGTGCGCGCCGCGCTCGCTCGCCTTCTCGACGATGAAGAAGACGAGATTGAAGCACAGGAAGTTCGCAAGGAGGCCGTGGAGGAAGCGATTGAACGTCCGCTCAGTCTCAACGAGCAGCGCATGAATGCCGTTGTCGACGTGCTGCGTGACCTTGGCGCGCGTCGCGTGGTGGATCTCGGTTGCGGTGAAGGCCGCCTTCTCGGCCTGTTGCTGAAGGATCGACAGTTCGAGCACCTACTCGGCATCGACGTGTCGCTGCGGTCGCTCGACTACGCCGCGCAGCGTCTGCACTTCGATCGGATGCCACCGATGCAGCGCGAGCGCATCACGCTCGCGCACGGCGCGCTGACGTACCGCGATCGCCGCATCGAGGGTTTCGACGCTGCATGTGCGATCGAGGTCATCGAGCACATGGATCTGCCGCGCCTGCCGGCGTTCGAGCGTGCGTTGTTCGGATTCGCGAAGCCACCGTCGGTCGTCATCACGACCCCGAACAGCGAGTACAACGTGCGCTTCCCTGCGTTGTCTGCCGGCAAGTTCCGCCACCCGGACCACCGTTTCGAGTGGACTCGCGCTGAGTTTCACGCGTGGGCCGATGGCGTCGCCGAACGCAATGGCTACGTCGTACGATACGCGCCCGTCGGCGTGGATGACCCCGAGGTCGGCCCTCCGACCCAAATGGCGATCTTCACCCGCGACGCCGCCTGATCTCTTTCGACAATCCGATGACCATCCGCATTCCCCAGCTCAGCCTGGTTGCACTTATTGGCCCGTCCGGCAGTGGCAAGTCCACTTTTGCTCGCAAGCACTTCCTTGCGTCGGAGGTGATCTCGTCCGATGCCTGCCGTGCGCTCGTGGCCGACGACGAAAACGACCAGTCGGCAACCAGTGACGCCTTCGATGTCCTGTACTACATCGCGCGCAAGCGCCTCGCCGCGGGTCGCCTGACCGTCGTCGACGCGACGAATGTGCGCCCGGAGGACCGCAAGCGTCTCGTCGAACTCGCGCGCGAGTACCATGTATTGCCGTCGGCGATTGTCTTCGACTTGCCCGAGCGTGTGTGCCAGGACCGCAATCTTTCGCGCCCGGACCGCGACTTCGGTCCTCACGTCATTCGCAACCAGCAGCAGACGATGCGCAAGGGCCTGCGCGGATTGGAACGCGAAGGCTTCCGCAACTTCACTGTGTTGAAATCGGTGGAGGACGTCGAGGCGGCCACGATCGAGCGTACAAAAGTCTGGAACGATCGTCGTGAAGAACATGGCCCGTTCGATCTAATCGGCGATGTGCACGGCTGCCGTGATGAGTTGGTGACGCTGCTCGAACGTCTTGGCTATGGCATCGGCGGCACGCGCGAAGCGCCGCAAGTCACCGCGCCCGAAGGCCGCAAGGCCGTCTTCGTCGGTGATCTGGTCGACCGTGGCCCGGATTCGCCGGGGGTCTTGCGCTTGGTCATGCACATGGTCGGCAATGGCACCGCAATGTGTGTGCCGGGTAACCACGACGTGAAGCTGCAGCGGAAGCTCGCTGGTCGCGACGTGCGCGTGACGCACGGCTTGGCCGAAACGCTCGAACAATTGCAAGCCGAGCCCGAGGAGTTCAAGCGCGAGGCCGCCAAGTTCATCGACGCGCTTGTGAGCCACTACGTGCTCGACGATGGCAAGTTAGTCGTCGCCCACGCGGGTCTCAAGCAAGAGCTGCAAGGACGCACTTCAGGCCGTGTGCGCGAGTTTGCCCTGTATGGCGAGACCACGGGCGAGACGGATGAATTTGGCTTGCCGGTTCGCTACGACTGGGCCCGCGACTATCGTGGTCCGGCAATGGTCGTCTACGGGCACACGCCCGTGCCGGAAGCGGAGTGGGTGAATCGCACGATCTGCATCGACACGGGGTGTGTGTTTGGCGGCAAGCTCACCGCGTTGCGCTATCCGGAGAAGGAACTCGTGTCGGTAGCGGCGGCGCGTGAATATTACGCGCCGATCAAGCCGCTGATCCCGGCGGAAGACGCGATGACCGCGCAAGCACGTGAAGCGACGTTGCTCGACCTCGAAGACGTCTCGGGTAAGCGGGTAATCGAAACGCGCGTCTTCCGCACCGTCACGATCCGCGAGGAGAACAGCATTGCGGCGCTCGAAGTCATGAGTCGCTTCGCGATCGACCCGCGCTGGCTGGTATACCTGCCGCCGACGATGGCGCCCCCGGAAACGGCAAAGGACGGCGACCTGTTGGAACGCCCCCAGGAGGCGATGGCGTTTTTTCGGCAGGAAGGCGTCGCATCGCTGGTCTGCGAGGAAAAACACATGGGGTCGCGCGCGGTCATCGTGCTGTGTCGCGATGCGGCGACTGCACAGCGTCGCTTGGGTATCGGCGACGACGGGCGTGGGGTGCTCTATACGCGCACGGGCCGTCGCTTCTTCAACGACCGCGATCTAGAGAACGCACTGCTCGACCGACTCGATCTCGCGATGGAGCACGCGGGTCTCTGGGACGAGTTGCAGTCCGATTGGATCGTGCTCGACACCGAATTGATGCCTTGGTCAGCCAAAGCGCAGGAATTGTTGCGTGAGCAGTACGCGCCAACGGGCGCGGCGGCGACATCGGCTCTCAGCGCCGCCGGCGAATGGCTGGCAGCGGCAGCAGCGCGCGGCATCGACGTGCAAGGGTGGCAGGCGCAGAACGCATCTCGACACGCTGACGCCACGCGCTTCGTCGATGCATACCGACACTATTGCTGGTCGGTCAACAATCTCAACGACCTCAAGATCGCACCGTTCCATGTGCTGGCCAGTGAAGGGCTAATGGGCCTCGCGCGCGATCATCGCTGGCATCTCGACGTCGCAGGTCGCCTGGCCGCGACCGACGCCGCCTTGTTTCGACAGACTCGCCACCTGTACGTCGACCTGGCCGACGAAGCGAGCGTCGCCGCCGCCGTGCAGTGGTGGGAAACGCTGACGGCCGAAGGCGGGGAAGGAATGGTTATCAAGCCTGTGGAAGGCCTCGCGCGCGGTAAGCGAGGCCTGCTGCAACCGGCGATCAAGTGTCGCGGCCGTGAGTACCTCCGCATCATCTACGGACCTGAATACACCGAGCCACAAAACCTAGAGCGCCTGCGCCAGCGCGGCTTGCGTGCGAAGCAATCGCTCGCGATCCGCGAATTCGCGCTCGGGATAGAAGGTCTTCAGCGTTTCGTCGACCGCGAGCCGCTGTACCGCGTGCATGAATGCGTGTTCGGAGTCCTTGCACTCGAAAGCGAACCAGTGGATGTGCGACTCTGATCGAAGATCGCACTTCTCAAACCTGTCGAGCTGACACTTTTTTGTTCTGGCGGCTTATGTTTGTGAGTGACGACATCGAGGTTTCAATCTTGTCACCCGAGAACCACATCCTGGTATGAAAGGCCTCGAATGAGTTGACGGCCCATTTCGTTCCATTGCAAAGTAGAATTAGTTCGCCGTGCTTCTCAACCCGCGCAATGCTTGTTTGCATGGCCTAAGCCCCCTGATTCACCCTAGTGTTTTGTCGCCAGAGACTGTATTTCTCATGTTCAACAGTTTTCGTTTCGATGGCTCTAGATCGTTTCAGTATAGTTGTCATCACGGCTCGTGAGTGCGCTCTACTCTTACTCCGCCACGACCTATTGCAGAGAGCTTGAAACTTTCCTTTGAGAGAACCTGATACTCGACCGACTTGTTGCGCAAACCTTGAATCTCCGCTTCCTTTGCGTATGGGCCCCGCCATCGCGGGATTCCATTATTTGCAACAAGATCGGTGAGGTCCTTCGGCAAGTCTCCGGTATCTAGCTGGTACGCTTCGATTTTCATCGCTAATGAGGCGAGACGCGCCTTTGTGGGATCGAAAGCTTGTTCAGAATTCGCCAGATGGTATGACCACGCGCAAAAGGCCGCTGGAGCGACAACAAGTACTAACGTGGTCAATAGGATTCTTGGCTTTCGCAAGGGTTATCCATTTTCCATGTATCGGTAGAAGCCCTCTATTTCGGCTTCGGTCATGTCCAGATAGGCACGTGCGTGGTTTCTCCGCCCGAGACTCAGAGCAAGGCACGCCATAAATGGTTCAAAAGCGTGCTCGCCCCAGGCTTCGGTGCGGTTGAAACCGATTTGAGGAAGCTCATTGAGAGCCGCGCGATAGGAGAGCTCGATCTCAGCCGGAACCGGCGGGTTTCGGTTCTCTGTGCGCTCGAGTTCAACAACGGCCGTAAAGCCAAAAACATGCCACTCGATGACTTTCGCTGCGCGCGCATACTCTACGAGGTAAGGAACAACTGCGTAGGATGCCTCGCCGACATCGCCCTGATGATGTAGATCATCCCAAAGGATCGCCCAATCGCGTTCACTTATCACGCCAGATTGGAGCTTCGTAAGGAATGACACCACGTCGAGCACGGCTCGGTTGTAGCCGCCACGATAGTAAGCCCAGCGCGGATCGCTTAGAGATAGCAGATTCATCGTCGATTTCCCCAATCCCCAAATCAGCCCCGTAAGAAATCGCAATAGTTCACTTGAAAAGATGGGCTGGGGTACGGGTTCGGAATGAATAAATCACCGAATCAAGCCCATGGTCGCCACCACGGGCGCCTTCCGACCTTGGCGTGCGGAAGTGAACCGTCATTTGAAGCGGTGGAGTTGGCTGCAGCAACAATAGAATCGTTGAGAAGGCGATAGAGCTCTTCCGAAAGATTGTCGTATTTGCGCTGTTCGTTGCCTTCAAACCCTAGGTCATTCCAAGAACCCATGCCACCAAAGACCCATGCTGATTGGGCAGCAGATAGCAGCTGAGCAGCAGTCAGCGGCATGCGAGAAGACAGCATATCGTTGTGGTGGAGGCCATTCCCTGGTGACGAGGACTCAAGATGGGACAGCCCAGCCTCAAAAGCTTTGGCAAAGCCATCCAAGTTGTGATGGCGAGCAAAAGCGGATATTTCCTTTAGGTTTTTGACTAGGCGACGCTTCAAGCTTTCTAGGTCGGCAGGAGGTCCAAGTTGAGACGGCTGGTTGACGGCAATGCGGCCGTAGGTCACTTGCCAAATTTTGCGATCAGAGCGGTTTTGGTCGCCCACTACCCAGCGGCCTTCCCAGTAGTCAGACCCTTTGGGTCCTGCCGTTTTCAGAAGCCAATGGCCGCCGCCGCCGACAAATCCAACTAGCATGCGATCTGTGGGTCCAGTCTGCGTCTCACCACTTGGCATATAAGCCATCCGAATGGATTGAACTTCATTCTGTCGAAGTTTTTCAATCCACGATGCGGGATCAGCAGCGAACGCCGTTTCAGACAGACCTGCTCCAGAACGTCTCAGGTCCACGAATTTGACGAACTCGCAGAACGCGAGTGTGCTGTGAGCAGCGGGGAATGCCACAGCTTGATCCGCGCTGCGAATATAGGCGTTTCCTTGAACAACAAGCGCCACGATTTGCGCAATTGTGCCCTGCACACTACCCCCTGGTCGCCAGCTTGTCGTTCGAGGTCGACGGCCGCGACCCACGATGTGGAAGAAGATACCGAAGCTCACCGCCGCGGTCCACTTGGTCGAATGGCTAGGCTGGAACGAAAAAGGGGTGGCATCGCTGCCACCCCTTGGTGCTACCTTCGATAGTAGTGACGGTTGGACCCATCTAGCTGTCCGGCCTCAAGGCAACAGTTCTTGAAACAACCTCGCCGAGCCGCATGGACATGGGTCGTTGCGCCCGAGCTTCTCGAATCAACTCCTTGTCTCCGTGTACAACGCGATCGCCTTTCTTGACGCGTTGCTCGGATGGGAAGCCCTTGCGGCGTTTGCTAGTGCGCTCGAAAGCAGAAATTGTTGGATGACATGACACGCCTCCTTGTGGAGCCCTTTTTGGGCGCGCGGATTGTACTTGATTCGTTCGACCGAACGTCGGGACGCCTGGCAAGCCGAGCAAAATGCGGCCAGATTGCAAGACAATTCAACGAAAGGCCACGTATGCGAGACAACTTCAAGACGCCGAGGGAAGTGTTCACTCGATCCTACTACATTTCGCATCCGGATCATCTTGACAACGATCTGCTGCACCAGAGACCAGGCACGAATTGGAGACTGTCGGCGCCGGAAATCGAGCGACGAGTTGGGGAGATGGTGGATGCGATGGTCTCGGACCGGGCGGAGGTCGTCGGTGCGGCCAGCCGCGAGCGGATGAGTGCGGGCGAGATCGACGCCTTGTTGCGGATGATCGAAGCCGCGGGACAGACCGACTATCTGGGTTGGGTCGCCCGCGTCGTACTTCACGAATATCAGATATCGGTGACGGCGCAGATTCCTGCTTCGAAGCCGATTCGGCTCGAGCAAACGCTACCGATGATCATGAAGCGGCGTGGCGTGGAACGACGGTTGGTGATTTCGCCCGACAAGATCAAAGTCGCGGAGCCCGACCCGCATATCCTCAAAGCTATCCGAACGGGATTCAAGTTCTGGGATCAGCTGATGTCCGATGATCCACTAACCGCGACTGAGTTCGCAAAGCAGGAAGGCGTTGACAATCGCTATGTCGGGCGAGCCCTATCGCTGGCATTCTTGGCGCCGGACATCGCTGAGCATTTCGTATCCGGACTGCATCCACCCGCCTGGACGGCCAAGCGACTATTGCGCTGGTGTCACGTGCCCATCTCGTGGGTTTGTCAGAGAACGTTTTGTGAACTGGAATGAATTATTACCGCTCCAGTGAAAAACCAAGCTCTAACGAAGTACGATTGGTCATAACTAAAATCCAGGGGGGAACATGTCAGCCGAGAAAATTCGAGAGGTAGTTGTACCACCATTCGGCATTCGTCAGAAGTTCGAATCTCAAGAGGCCGTGCTCGACTTTGTGGCCAAGGAAACCACAACTTGGTCAGAATGGGTGAAGAGAGTAACGGGTGTCGCGCGAGTAGCAGGCAATTTGCAGTCGAATGATGACCTCCCAGCTCATTGGGCCCGCATCAGGGAACAGATAAAACGACAGGACGACGGCTCCATAGTCGGAGGCGACCAAGCAGTCGGAGTCCTACAAGAACTGTTGAATCAGCGACGTGTAGTACTCTCAACCACTGCCACGGGTGCTTCGATTCTGAATCTGGCCGATACAAGCCCCGCACTTTCTTCATTTCTAATGTCGATCAGCAGGTCGACAAATCTCGGTCCAGATCTAAATAATTACGGTAACCAAACTCTGGGCTTTGCGGTCACAGCCCTCCTTGAGGCGATACCTGCTGCATCTGCTACCAAGACTGTCAAACGGCATGCGCAGGAAGTAAGGGAAGCTGCGGAACAAAGCGCTTCGCTATTGGCGCGCACTTTGGAAAACACAAATAGGTCGACGGTGGATGGCGCGACTTTGGTACTGAACCTACAAAGTACCCTTAATGAGGGTAGGTCGGACTTGGCGAGAATGCTGCGGCTTAGCCGCGCAAATGCTAGAGACCAGCGTCGCTCCTTCAACGATGATTGGACTGCCTTGCGCAGAACCTACGACCTGAAGCTGAAAACGAAATCGCCTTTTTCATACTGGCGAGGCAAGGAGCGGCTGCATCGCCGTTCCGTAGGCACATGGCGAAACTACATGATGTGGATTCTAGCCATCGGATTTCCAGCCACGATTTCTTCGGCACTTCTTCTCAGTTCGTACAAAACCGAAGGACCAGTTCCTTGGCTCACCTTCGCCATTGTTGTTGGTGGCTGCGCGTTTGTCACCGTCTGGCTAGCGCGGCTGGCGAACCGCCAATTAGTTGATCAGCTTTTACGGATGGAAGATGCTCGGGAGAGATCGATTATGGTCCGGACGCTTCTAGCATTCAGTCGTCAAGACAACTCTGGCGCAATCGCAAGCGAAGCAAATATCAACGCAATGCTTTCCGCTCTATACAGACCCGGCCCCGGTCTTTCCGCAGACGATTCCCCAAGCATCTCTTTGGTCGAAGCGGTAATGAAGAGCATTCAGGGGAGTCGTGGAACGCATCCCTAAGCCGTTCGCTTCAAAGTGCCGTTGAAGGAACTCAGGCGTTCAAGTATGGTCGCGCCATACGCTTGCATGGCGAACTGCGCAGGACAGTGCGCCCCTAGCTGGTCATTCACACTGGCGCTTTCGGTGTGGTCAAAATCAAAGGCAGTGTCTCGATGAGCAAGTTCAAGCCCAATCAACTGGTGTACGTGCCATCTTCATTGTTGCCAGATGGGGATCGCGAGATTTTCGCGATGGTTCGAAAGCGAGTTAATTCGGTCTCTGCGCGATCGATAAAGGTTGACCTGCCAGGAGGAATCGTCTCTGGCAGCATCGGCTCCTCTAAGGCGCATGCAAAGATCGGAATTGCAATAATTTCAATTGGAGACTTCGATACAGAGATCTCACTTATTTCGCCGCTGTCCAAGAGCATTCTCCAATTCTCTCGTCTGCTGTTGCCAGACGACCATATCGCTAGCGTTACGATTCGCTCTCTTGCAGAGCTTTCCGGTTGGTGGAATCGGTATCAAAAAGGCTATACACATATAATTCTGATTGGGCACGGAGACTCAACAGCGCTCTACTTTGGCGTTGGAGGCGCCACAACGCCCACGCAGATCGGTGCATCGCTTTCTCCAATCGGAGCAGACAAGAAGATTTTCATTTCGCTTTGCTGCGAACACGGAATGCCGCCCTTCGCGTCAGATTTTTCAAACTTACCCTTTTGCGACAGTTTGATAGCACCCGAATCGTCGATTCACGGTGCAGCGGCTTCCCAGTTCGTACAAACTATTCTTAACCTCCATCTATTGCAGGGGAAGTCGAAGAAAGTTGCGTATAACAATGCAAACGATCTTCTTCCTGGCAAGGAGAGCTTCTCCATGTGGCAGAATGGCAAGAAGATTTAGCGCAGTGGCTATTTTCGCGGCGCTGGGCGCTCTATGTTCGCTTGGCGGATTACGGACGCTCCTTTGGTCCTCGCGATGCGCAAACGGAGACGCCGTTGCCAATTAGGCGATAAACGCCCCTTCCACCCTTCTCTAAGTCCAACCAAAAATGAAAAGCCCGCGACACGGCGGGCTTTTCGGGCAGTGAGGCGGCAAAGTTCTCCACTACTGCGACTTGATGGTGGGCCCACTAGGATTCGAACCTAGAACCAAAGGATTCACATGATCCGAATGTTTCCATTCGGTGCGGACTATCTCTTCACCCGCAGCGATCGCTGGTAGGGTGCGGGACGCTCTAGCCTGTCATCAAGGACGCTGAAGTCCTCAGGTAGTCTCTGCACCTTCCGGCGGTGCACCGCCGGCTTGGCTCAGGGTTGCCATCGGCATGAGCCGAGAAGGGTTCCCTGAATTCATCCCGTTCCCGTCCGCGCGTTTCCGCGCGGCGGCACCTTTCGATGAGTCCTCTGCTCTAACCGTTGAGCTATAGGCCCGGACGGCAGGCATGTTAGGCGAAGTCCGAACGCATGCATAGCCTCACGGCTTGGCGTAGCTCACGCGCCAGATCGATCCCGAGCCGTCGTCGGTGACGAGCAGCGATCCGTCGCTTGCCACGGCGACGCCGACCGGGCGGCCCCAGACGTCGCCATTGTCGAGGACGAAGCCGGTGAGGAAATCCTGGTACTCGCCACTGGCCCGTGCCGTGCCGTGGCGTGGCACGCGGATCACCTCGTAGCCGGCGCGCGCTGCCTTGTTCCACGAACCGTGCTCTGCGGCAAAGATGTCGCCCGCGTACTCGGGCGGGAATTGCTTGCCGTCATAGAACGTCAGGCCGAGCGAGGCGCTGTGCGGCTGGATCAACACGTCGGGCACGATGACCTTGTCCTTAAGCTCGGGATGCTTGCCGGCGTGGCGCGGGTCCTGGTTGGCGCCGATGTACCACCATGGCCAGCCGTAGAAGCCGCCTTCCTGCACATGGGTGATGTAGTCGGGCACGAGGTTGTCGCCGAGCATGTCGCGCTCGTTAATGCTGGTCCACAGCTCGCCCGACTTCGGATCGATCGCGAGCCCGACTGGATTGCGAATACCGCCGGCGAACACCTTGCGCTCACTGCCGTCGGGTTTGTATACAAGTATATTCGCGCGGAATTTCTCTTCCGGCGTCGTGTCGGGATCGTCGACGTTGGAGCGCGAACCGACCGCGACGAACAGGCGCTTGCCGTCGGCGGAGAAAACCACGTCGCGCGTCGAATGCCCGCCGGGCGCCAGGTCGGCGAGCTTCTCGGGTTGTCCACGCGCCTTGAGATCGCCGTTGCGGTACGCCAGGCGCACGACCGCGCCGGTGTTGCCGACGTAGAGCCACTGCGGCTCGGCGCCGGGCGGATAGAACGCCAGGCCGAACGGCGCATCGAGTCCGCTCGCGAACACTTCGACCTGCTGCGGCTTGCCGTCGGCGCCGATGCCGCGCAGTACGCGAATGCGGCCGGCGCTCGTCTCTGCAACGAAGATATCGCTGTTCGGTGCGCGGCGGATCTGGCGCGGATTCTTCAAGTCCTGCGCAAACAGTTCGACCTTGAATCCCGGCGGTGCCTTCGGCCACGCATCCGCAGGCCGCGGCACCATGCGCGCGCCGTTGCCGACACCCTTGGTCGCATACGGCGCGGGCATATCGGCCGGGGTGATCTTGCGCGTGGTGCCGGGCGACTCGTAGCGGAAATCGGTGAATGGCGGCGGCGGCGCGGGTGCGTCGAACTTGCCTGTCGCGGCCTGCTGTGCCGAAGCTGGAACGATGGCGAAAAAAGAAGCGGCGACGATCAGAATGGCGGCTGGGCGAATCATGGCAACTCTCGTGCAGTGAAGGGGACGCGCCGGGCCGAGCGCGACTCGAACCGATATTCTGCAACGAGTCGCGAGGATTTTTCGTTACGCGCGGCTAACAGAATGCCTACCATTTCTCGGTATACTCGCGCCGAATTCCCCCACCGCAGACCGCAACGGTAATGTCGAACCCCAGGCCCGGGCGCCCGCACAACCTGCTGATCGATGTCGCCTGGTTCGTGCCGGCACTGGCCGTGTTTTCGCTCGCTGCCTTCGTTCACCATCCCGCAATTGCGATCGCCCTGCTCGTCGGCGACGGCTTGACGATGATCGCGATGGCGCACGCCGCGCATCTGCGCCGTCGGCCGGTCGACATCGAACCGCTCGTCCTCGGCGGCACCGCGTATACGGCGCTGCTCACGGCCTACGCTGCAGTGTTCGCGCTTGTCGCATTCTTTCCGTCGCGTCTGATTCTCGCCAACCCATCGTTCAGCGCCGCGCTGCTGCTCTCGGCCGCGGTGTTTCTGCTGCTGCTCGCGCCGTGGCGCGGCTGGCCCGCATTCGGCCTGGCCGCGCTGCTGGATGAGTTGCGCGCACGGCGGCGTCCGCCGGGTCTCGTCGAGACGATCGGCAACAGCGTCGAGCTGGCGCATCGCATGACCGCACGCGAAGACCTGTATTTCCCGCAGGGCCTGATCGTCTCGCTCGCCCTGTTCGCGCTGACGCTCGGCGCCTTCGCGATCGCCGAGATCGGCGTCGACCTGCCCGAGACGACGCGCCTGATCGCGCTGGCCGTCTACGCCTTGGTGCTCGCGCCGCTCGCCCACTGGCTGATCGTGCGCGCGAGTCTCGCGGCGGTACTCGACCAGCGCGATCTGCTGCGCCCATCGCATCGGCGCGATGCGCGGCCGCAACGCATGCCGCCATCGCTGGATGCCTTGACTGCGGCCACGCCTTCCATCTCGGTCGCAGCGCCGGCACCCGTCGCCGCGCCTGCGCCAGTCCCTGCACCCGCGCCAATCGACCAGGCCGAGCTCGACGCGCGCCTGTTGCGTCACGCGCGCTGCTGCGACGGTCCGGCCGCGCTCGCCGCGCTCGCGCAAGGCGCCGATGCCAACCTCGTGCCCGATGCGGGCGATCGTGACCAGCGCTCGGTCGTCGTGCTCGCTTGCGTCGCCCAGGATCTCGCCTTGCTGCGCGCGCTGATCGCCAAGGGCGCCGACATCAATCGTGCGCACGCCGGGCTGACTCCGCTGATCGCGGCGACGCGCGACAGCTACCAGGGCCGGCCCGATGTGGTCGTCACCCTGCTCACCAATGGCGCCGATCCGCAGTGCGCCGACACCGAGGGCAACACGCCGCTGCACTTCGCGGTGCGCGCGGCCGAGCCGACCGTCGCGGCGCTGCTGTGCGATGCCTCGGCGCCGATCGATGCGGTCAACCGCGAGGGCTACACGCCGCTCGCGATCGCCTGCGCGCTGGGCCGCGGCGACCTCGTACGCTTCCTCATCGAACGCCGCGCCGATGTCCATGTCGCCGGTGCCGTGCCCGCGTTGATCGCCGCCGCGGCCTCGCCCGACGACAACACCGACGTGATCAAGCTGCTGCTCAAGCGCGGCGCGCGCATCGACGTCAGCGATAGCCACGGGCGCAAGCCGCTCGCGATCGCCGCGCAGCACGACAACGCCGACATCGTCGCGCTGCTGCTCAAGTCCGGCGCCGCGATCGATGCGGACGACGCGCTCGGCGTCACCGCGCTCATGGAAGCCGCGCTCGCCGGTGCCGCCGACGCACTCGACGTGCTCGGAGCGAGTGCGCCGTTGCTCGAAGCGGCCGACCACACCGGTCGCACCGCGCTGATGTTCGCCGCCGAATCGATGTACGCCGACGACGCCTTCGTCGCGCATCTGCTTGCGCTCGGCGCCTCGCCCGCCACGACGACGGCCGACGGCAAGCGCGCGGTCGATTTCGCTGCCGCGGCCGGGCGCTGGAGCGTGGTCAAGCTGCTCGATCCCGACTACGCGCTGCCGGCCAGCGTCGATGCGGGCGCAACGACTGCCGCTGTGGCGCGCGAAGACTCGCCCGCACACCTGCTCGACGCGCTGCGCTTCGGCCACTGGCAGATCGCCGACGGCTTCGCCGAGACGCAACGCGCCTGGCCGATGGCGCGGCGCGCCCAACTTTTTCTCGACCTCGCCGAGCACCGCGATCCGGCGGCGCGCGCGTGGCTGCTGTGCCACGGCCTCGACGTCAACGCGACGCTGCCGAACGGCAGCACACTCGTGGGCGCGCTGCTCGCGCAACTGCCGATGAGCCTGGCCGCGCTGCGCGAAGCGTTCGATGCCGGCGCGCAGACGTCCGGCGTCGGCGTACTTGGCCCGGTGTTCGACGCGATCGTGCGCAAACCCGATGCGCGTGCCGGACTCGAAACCCTCGCGTTGGCAATGATCGAACGCGGCGCGGATATTTTCGCTGCCGACGCAAATGCACAGACGCCGCTCGCAGGCAGCATCGCCTGCGGCAGCGCGCGCATCGCCGAGGCGCTGCTGCTGCGCGGAGCCGATCCGAATCTGCGCGACCGGCACGGCCGCACGCCGCTGTTCGCGGCCTTCGCTTTGCCGGCCGAGGCCGCCGAAGCGGTCACGCGCGCGCTGGTCCGCGCCGGAGCCGATCCGGAACTCGCTTCGGCCAACGGCGAGACGCCGCTCGGTCTCGCCCTCGCCTCGGCGCAGACGAGCCCGCGCCGCTGGCTCGACTGGACGCAATGGAAGCTGCCCAAGCGCGCGCTGCGCGCGACCGACCTGCCGGCCGCCGCGCAACTCGGCGACGCGGATGCGGTGGCGAAACTAATCGACCTCGGCTTTGCCGTCGATGCGCCCGACGCGCAGGGTGCGAGTGCGCTGTTACGCGCCGCGGGCGCGGGCCACGCCGACATCGTCGTGCTCTTGCTCGAACGCGGCGCCGATCTCGCCCAGGCCACGGCGAGCGGCGCGACGCCGTTGTCCGCAGCCGTCACTGCGCGCCGCACCAGTGTGGTCGACCTGCTGCTCGACCGCGGCATCCCGGTCGACCAGCGCCTGCCCGGCGGCAGCACCGTGCTGATGATCGCCGCGGCTCTGGGCTATCCTGACCTCGTCGCGAGCCTGCTCGCGCGCGGCGCCGATGCCAATGCGCAGGACGAACGCGGCAAGCGCCCGTTGCACGCCGCGGCGCAATTCGCCTTCGCCGGCCGCGACACCACGCGCGCACGGCAGACGCTGGAACCGCTGATCGGCAAGGGCGCCGAACTCGACGCGCGCGACGCCAAGGGCAGCACCGCGCTGCACACCTTGCTCGGCGCACATGCGGCACCGGGCAGCGTCGGCGACCAGCAACATCTGCAGGCACTGCTCTCGCTGTTCCTCGTCGGCCGCGCCGACGTCAACGTGCAGGACGAGCGCGGCGTGTCGCCACTGCATGCCTGCGCGATGCACGGTTTGATATTGCCCGCGCGTGCTCTGCTCGCCGCGCGCGCCGATCCGGAAGCGACAGACTCGATGGGCCGCACGCCGCGCGACGTTGCCAATGTCCTCGGCTTCATCGACGTCGCCGCCGAGCTCACCGTGCGCCTGCCGACGGCGATGCCGCTGCCCGGGCGACCGGCAGTACAACGTTAATCGCGGAAATTCTCGTATTGCAGCGGCATCTTCAAGTCGGCCGCGCGCAACAGCGCCATTGCCGTTTGCAGGTCATCGCGCTTCTTGCCGGTCACGCGCAGCTTGTCGCCCTGGATCTGCGCCTCGACCTTGAGCTTGGCGCCCTTGATCATCGATACGATCTCTTTCGCCAGCGGCTGCTCGATGCCCTGCTTGAGCGTGACCTTCTGCTTCGCGCTGGCGAGATTGGTTTCCGCATCGTCGACTTCCATGCAGCGGATATCGATCTGCCGGCTCGCGAGTCGCTGCTTCAAGATGTCGAGCATCTGTTTCAACTGGAACTCGGCCTGCGCCTTCATCGTGACGATGGTCTCTTCGCGCTCGTAGACCGCGCCCGTGCCCTTGAAGTCGAAACGGTTGATGAGCTCGCGGTTGGCTTGGTCGACCGCGTTGGTCAGTTCGTGCAGATCGAGTTTGGAGACGATGTCGAAGGAGGGCATAAGGTTCTACTGCTTCACGGGCATCCGCATTGTAGCAATGAGCGCGCTTGACTCCATGTAGTCCAGGGTATACAACCCGCTCACGCGTGCAAAGACGAGCGCGGTCCACTTGGATTGGACCATTCGCTCAAGGACAGATCGTTCGTGCGAGTATCGGTGCACCGAGCCTCGCACACGGCAATTCCGACCAGTTTCGCCGCCTCGCGCACGGCGTGTCGGAAAGGAAAATCGACGCTGATCCGGTCCGTCGTGTGTGCTGCACCGAATGCCGCGGTGTATTGATCGTGCTGTTCACGGGTGGTGACAAGTGAAGCCGGCAACGCGACATTCATACACCTATCGAACCTGCCGAGAATCTGTGGGCACGCTTGTGTCCAGATCCGCAATCCAAGTCAATCGCAAGACCAAAATCGTTTCCAATGACATCGCCGAGCAAACTGGCGAAGAAGTGGCGGCTAATCTCGATGCGCGGTTTGTCGAAGCATCCGACGATGCTGCCGGCATCGCGCGTGCGCTTACACGCGGAAGCCGCTTGAAATTGCGCCTGAATGCAGTGGAGTCGCTTGGAGTTCTTCCGTGGCTGCGCATGGATGTTGCAATCGGGGTAGCAGGTCTGAACAGGGGAAATCGATGAAAACCGTTTATCGCGCTGTGGCGCTGATCTTGGCATTGACTGGCTTTGCATGGGTGTCCCCCTGCACGGCGGACAACACGACCACGATCTATGAGTTCCAGGGGGGTGACGATGGAACGTGGCCATACGCCGGCCTGCTCGAACACAACGGCGAATTCTATGGCACGACATGGAAGGGGGGCACCGACGACCTTGGAACGATTTTCAAGCTGACACCGCCGGCCAATGGCCAGGGCGCGTGGACGAAAACCGTACTGTATGACTTCCATGGCCACAGCTTGTTCGGCCTCACCGACGACGGTGCCCATCCCTGGGCCGGCCTGATCTGGGACGGCAACGAAGGCAAGTTCTACGGCACGACAAATCAAGGCGGCTGGTGGGGCTGGGGGACGGTTTTCGTGTTAATACCGCCCGTCAACCCCTTGGATGGTTGGGTGGAATACCCGATCCACGACTTCTGCTCGTTGTCGCACTGCAACGACGGCACCTATCCCCAGGCCAGCCTGCTAGTTGGCGCCGACGGCGCGCTTTACGGAACGACCTCGGAGGGCGGCCCCTACACGGGAAACGGTTACGGGACGGTTTTCAAACTAACACGCGACCCCGTCCTGGATTATCAATGGACTTATGCCGTGATTTATAACTTCTGCAGCAGCGGATACCACTGCCTTGACGGCTACCATCCCGTGGCTGAGCTGATTGCCGATAAACAAGGCGCGCTGTATGGCACTGCGGAATATGGCGGTAACGGTAGCCTCGATGCGGGAATCGCTTTCAAGCTGACGCCGCCGGCGGCGGGCGCGGGCCTTTGGACACAGACCGTGCTCCATAATTTTTGCTCCAACGAATTCCTTGGACATTGCAATGACGGCCTCTACCCCGCATCCGCCCTGGTCTTCGATACGCAGGGCAACCTCTACGGCACGACCGTAACCGGTGGGGTATGCCACGACCCATACGGCACCTGCGGTGGCACAGTCTTCAAGCTGACCCCGCCCGGGAATGGCACAACAGGCTGGACAGAGAGCGTGACCCATAGCTTTACCAGTGGGCTCCGCGGCAACGCCCCGGCTGCTGCCTTGATCGTCGACTCGCAAAACAACCTTTACGGTACGACCCAATTTGGTGGGCCCGTAATCGCCCCCGGCGACACCGGGCCGGGCTGGGGTACGGTTTTCAAGTTTGGACCGCCGCACTCGGACGGAACTCACAGGACCCTTACCGTGCTCACGAACTTCATCACCAGCAAGAACAACAGTCCCGCCGGCCCCGTGACCCTCTACCAGGGTGCGCTCTATGGAACGACGGCATACGGTGGATCTGGCAACTGTCTCAACGCCGCGGTCCCCGCACTTGGCTGCGGGTCAATCTTCCAAGTTTCGTTGGGCGTAGGCGCACCCACACCGACCGGAGGCGGCCGTTTGAGCGAGCCGCATGGCAGCGGTGACGATGGCGTCCCTGCCGCGCCGACGGACTAACGGCTGGATCGTGCAAAATCCCAGCATCAGCGAACGCAATGCGCATGGATCCACGTGGAGGTGACTGCGAGCCTTATGTGCCGGAACATCAAGACACTTTTCAACTTCGACCCGCCCGCGACCGACGCCGAAGTGCACGATGCCGCGTTGCAGTTCGTACGCAAGCTCAGCGGCTTCAACGCGCCGTCGAAAGTGAATCAGGCCGTGTTCGATCGTGCGGTCGCGGATGTCAGCGCCGTGGCGCGCAGCCTGATCGACTCGCTCGTGACCACGGCCGATCCGCGCAATCGCGAAATCGAAGTGGCGCGGGCGCGCGAGCGCAACAAGATGCGGTTCGCATTGCCGCGCTAGAACAGCCGGCGCTCAGGCCGCGATCGCGCCCTGCCAGCCGAAGCGCTCCGCCACACGCTGCCATACTTCATCGGGCTTGGCGACCAGCACCACGCGCGCGCCCGACGCCGGATGCGCAAACTCCAGCCGCCACGCATGCAGCAACATGCGATGCATGCTGAAGTGGATGCGCCAAAGGCGATTGTGATCGCCGCGGCCGTGGCTCGTATCGCCGACGATGTGGTGTGAGATATGGTGGAAATGCTTGCGGATCTGCCGATAGCGCCCGGTCTCGGGTGACGCTTCGACGAGCGCGTAACGCTGCTCGGGATAGCGGCCCATCTCGATCGGCACCGTCGTCGTGGCGAGCGTGCGCCAGCGCGTCAGCGCCGGCTTGCGTGGACCGTGCTCGCGCACACCGGGCAGCGAATAGTCGATCTCGCCTGCGGCCGCCGGCCAACCGCGCACGACGGCAAGGTATTTCTTCGTTACCTCGCGCGCCATGAACGCGCGGCCGAGCTCGCCGGCGATTTCACGCGATTTGGCCAGCAACAACACGCCCGAGGTCGCGCGATCGAGACGATGAGCGAGATACAAGTTCGCGCCGACCTGCTCCTTGATCCGCTCGAGCAGGAAATCGGTTTCGTCACTGGCGATCTTGCTCTTGTGCACGAGCAACCCGGCAGGCTTGTTGACCGCCAGCAGTTCTCCATCCTCGTAAAGAATTTCGATGGCGCTTTCCGAACTTGTTCGAGTCATTTCACGGCGTGTGATACATCTGCGCGAGCACGCAACGATAGGCAGCAATCGGCATCATGTCCATGTCGGCGCGGCGCTCGTCGAGATGTTCGGCATCCTCAACCGGTTCCATCTGCATCGTTCCGCCGGCTTGCGTGAACTGGGTGCCGTAACGCTGCGGTTTGTGTTGGCCCATGACAAGCACCCGGTCGAGCAACAACGCGTAGCCTTCGCGGCCCACCTCACCACGTTTCGCAAGCGGCCCCATGATGTCGAGGACGAACTGCTGGAATTCGGGATGCTCTGCCTGATGCTGCACTAGAAGAAACGCCGCTGCGGAACCGTCTCCGCCTACCATGGTGATGGTCGGAAAACCGTACTCGTCGATCACGCCGCGGATGCGCCGATAGTTAAGCGCATCGACCGAGCGCATTCGCGCAAGCGCAATTTTGAATTCGGCCTGTCCGATCGCTAAGCCTTTCATCATTGGCTCGCGAGCCTTCTGGTCGAGTTTGCTCCATGTCAGCAATTGCTCGCGCAGCTTCGGCAAAACCATAGACGATGCGGGCGCCAGTTTTTCCTTTCCATGCTTTTGCTTTTGCTGGTCTTGCCATTCGCGCAGAGCCGGACAAGCTTTGAGCATAGGATCATCCAACTCGTCGGCGAATGCTACGTGAGAGAGGATTCCGCACAGGGTAAGCAGAACGGTCCAGATGAGCCGGACACCAAACGACTTCATGCATGCCCCCGGTCATCGGAAACCCATAGGACCTTCGACAAGGCAACCGAATTGGAGTTCGCCCCTACTTTGCTCGCCGCCATGAGACAAAAAACGCAGTCGCGCTGACGATCAGTGCGATCCACGCCGACACAGGCACATGCATCCAAGGCGCGCCGTGCGTGTCGAACGCGTAGAGCAGCGCCGCGCTGACTAGCGACGCTGCGGCGAGCGGTAGCACGGCGAGCTGGCGGCGTTGCGCGCGTGCGAGACGTTCGTTTTGTTCGAGCGTGGCGATCTGTGCCTGCGATGTCAGTTCACCGACCGCGGCGCGTTGCAGCGTCGCATGGATCAACTCGGGCATCTGCGGCGCGACCGCGAGCCATTCGGGCAGGCGCTTGCGCACCTGTTTCCACGCATGGCGCACGCCGTAGCGCTTGCGCAGGATCTCGGCAAGCACGGGCCGCGCGACGGCCCAGATGTCGATCTGCGGATGCAGCAGGCGGCCGACGCCTTCGATGTTGAGCAGGGTTTTCTGCAGCAGGATCAGTTGCGGTTGCACGGTGAGCTGGTAGCGGCGTGCAACCGAAAAGAGTTTGGCGACGACTTCGCCGAGCGAGATTTCGCTCAAGGGGCGCGTGAAGTACGGCTCGCAGACCGTGCGCACCGCGGCTTCGAGCTCGTCGATGCGCGCAGTCGGTGGAATCCAGCCGGCGGCGACGTGCAGCTCGGCGATGCGCCGGTAGTCGCGATCGAACAGCGCCATGAAATTCTCGGCGAGCCAGAACTGGTCCTGGTCGGGCAGAGAACCGACGATGCCGAAATCGAGCGCAATGAAGCGCGGATTCTCCTTGCGCGCCGGATCAACCCAGATGTTGCCCGGATGCGCATCGGCATGGAAGAAGTTGTCGCGGAACACCTGCGTGTAGAACAGGCGCACGCCCTTCTCAGCGAGCGCGACGCGGTCGATGCCGGCAGCGTCGAGCGCGGCAAGATTATCGACGGCGATGCCGTGCACGCGTTCGAGCGTAAGCACCGATTCCTTGGTCTGGTCCCAATACACCTTCGGGATGTAGACGTCGTCGCCGGCGGCGAAATTGCGCTTGAGCAACGAGGCGTTCGCCGCTTCGCGCTGCAGGTCGAGTTCGTTCTCGAGCGTGGTCTCGATCTCGGCGACGATGTCGCGCGGGCGGATCTTGTCCGCGGCCGGATGCCAGCGTTGGGCGAGTTCGCCGAGCGCGCGCAGCAGCGCGATGTCGGCGCGAATGCGCGCATGGATGCCGGGGCGCAACACCTTGACCACGACTTCTTCGCCGGTGTGCAGGCGCGCTGCGTGCACCTGCGCGATCGACGCGGAAGCGAGCGGCGTCGTGTCGAAGTTCGCGTAACTCGACGCGATCGGTGCGCCGAGCGCGGCTTCGACCGCAGCGCGCGCCTGCTCGCCGGGGAACGGCGGCACGCGGTCCTGCAATTGCGCGAGCTCGTCGGCGACGTCGGCCGGCAGCAGGTCGCGGCGCGTGGACAGGATCTGGCCGAACTTGACGAAGATCGGGCCGGCGTCGATCAGCGCCGCACGCAGGCGCGCGCCGCGGGGCTGCTGCGCGATATCGGCTGGCGCCTTTGGCAGCACCGCACGCAGCAGGCGCAGCGCACGCGGCGGTTCAAATCCGTCAACGATCTCATCGAGCCGATAGCGCGCGATCGTGGCGACGATGCCGGCGAGGCGAGGGAGTTGCCCCAGCGTCGTCATGCCGCATCCTTGCCATGGCGCGCGGCGAGATGCTTCACGCGCGCCTCGAGCCGATCGGCGCGTTCGCGCAGCGCATCGACGTCGTCGAGAAACGATTCCATTTCGGCCGGCGCGACGAGATCGCGGCTTTCCTCGCGCAGGAACTCGGCCGTGTCCTGCGCCGTTGCCTGCGCGGAGTCGCGCGCATAGGCGAACGCGCGCTGCAGCGCGCGCGCAAGCGGCACGCCGAAGACATCGCCGAAGGTTTGCGCGAACGCCTCCTCGATGTCGGGACGATAACCGCGCAGCAGTTTTTCCATGCGCCGGGCGAGATCGGCGTCGCCGGAAATCTCGACCTTGCCGGGCGCGACCGCGTCATCGTCGCCACGGCGCAGGGCGAAGGCGAGCAGGCTCGCCGGCGCGGCGCGCAGATTCAGGTCGCCGGATTTTTCCCAATGCGGGCCGACGTTGAGTTTGCCGTCGACGACCGTGATCGCGAGCGCGAGTCCCGTACCGCGCAGGTCGACGCCGATGCGCCGGCCTTCGAGCGTGGACAGGCGCGCCTGCGTTTCGGCATCGAGCGCAAGCGCGCGGTTGAGCGCGAATTCGAGCGCGTTGCCGAGGCGTTGCAGGAGCGGATTGGGCGTGCGCGGATCGGACATCGTGCGGCGGTGCGGAGACAGGCCGCTATTGTAGCCCGGTCGCAGCGCGCTCAGGCGCGGGCGGCGGCGAGATGCCGCGTCAATCGGCGCATGCCTTCCTCGAAACCGACCAGCGGCGCGTAGTCGAGGTCGCGCCTGGCCGCGGCTATGTTGAACCAATGCGAAGTGGAGAACTCCTCGACGATGAAGCGCGTCAACGGCGGCTCGCTGCGAATTCCGAACATGCGATAGATGCCTTCGAGCGTGGCGGCGAGCGCATGGGCAACGCCGGTTGGAATGCGCCGTGTCTCCGGGGGTAGTCCCGCGGCGGCGAGCCACGCGCCGAACAGACGCGCATGCGTGATCGGCTCGTCCTGGCTGATGAAATACGCCTTGCCCGCAATCGGCGCACCGACATCGAGACGTTCGAGCGCCAGCACGTGCGCCCGCGCAGCGTCGTCGACGTAGACGATGTCGACGCGCTTGTCGACCTTGCCGATCAGGCGCAGCCGCCCGGCGCGCGCGCGCGCAAGCACGCGCGGCAGCAGGTTCGGATCGCCCGGCCCCCAGATGAAGTGCGGGCGCAGCGCGACTGTGGCGAGGTCCGCGCCGTTCGCGGCGAGCACGCGCTGTTCCGCGAGCGCCTTGGTCTGCGCGTACACCGAGGCGAAGTGCGCGGGATACGGCAACGACTCGTCGGCGCCTTCGATATCGCTGCCGCGCTGCACGACGCTCGGACTTGAGGTGAGCACGAGCTTGCGGATGCCATGGCGCGCACACGCAGCGAGCACGTTGTCGGTGCCGCGCACGTTGATGTCATGGTATTCCTGCGCCGGGCCCCAGGCACCGACCTTGCCCGCGCTGTGCACGATCGCATCGACGCCTTCGGCCGCGGCGAGCACGTCGTCGGCATTGGCGATGTCGCCGCGGCGCGGTTCGATACCCGCCGCTGCGGTCGTCGTCGCGGAACGATTGAACGAACGCACCATATGGCCGCCCGCAAGCAACTGCGTACAGACCGCGCTGCCGAGAAATCCGCCACCGCCGGTAACCAGAATCTTCATCGTCGTTCCTCCCGACACGCATGCTAGCTGAACGCGTCAACGCATTGGATTTACCCGCGTTTCAGCAATGAAGGACGATGATCCGTGGAATCGGGATACGACATGAGGGGCGGCGCGATGCGTCATCGTTTTGCAGTCGGCTTGACGACACTCGCCAGCCTGTTCGCTTGTGCCGACGCGGCGCGCGCCGGGCAGACCCTGAGCGGCCAAACCGCCTCGGGCGCGTACTACCAGATCCAGGTGCCCGACGGCTGGAAAGCGGGCGATAGCCTCGTCTTGTTCCAGCACGGCCTGTCGTTCGATCCGCCCAAGCCGAATCCGAGTCTTGGTCCGCTCGCCACACTGCAACTGCAGGAAGGCTACGCGGTCGCCGCGTCGAGCTACAGCCAGCGCGCGTGGGCGCTGTTCAACGCGCCCGACGACAACGCGCAATTGCTCGACGTGTTCAAACAGAAAGTCGGCGCGCCCGGCGCGATCATCCCATGGGGCGGTTCGCTCGGCGGCCTGGTCTCGCTCAAGCTCGCCGAGGACGCTCGCTTCGCGCCGGTGCCCGGCGTGCTCTCTCTCTGCCCGCCGGCGGCCGGCTCGCGCACCTGGGATTTCGGTATCGACGCGCGGCTTGCCTACGACGTGGTGTGCAAGGACGTGAACAGCGCTGGCCAGCTGCCGAAAGGCGCCGCGCCGATGACCTGGGCCTACAACCTCGACGACATTCCCGACAATCTTTCCGATCTGCAGGACCAGGCGGAGCTCGCGCGCACGCTGCTGCCAGTCAACGTCTGCACCGGCGTCAACCTGCCCCCGGTGCTGCAGAACGACGCAATGCTGCGCCGGCTCAATGAATTGAAGACGTTCGCGCACATCACCAGCGACGATTTCTTCCTCACCGACCTCGGCTATGCCACGTTCGGCCTGTCCGACCTCGTGCGCGCACCGGACAAACTTGGCGGCATCAACCCGTTCACCACAACCGGCGTCGTCTATTCCGATGCCGCGATCAACACTGGCATCGCGCGCATAGTCGCCGATCCGTTCGCCCAGCTTTACCTGCGCTGGGCTTCGGACTTCCGCGGCCGTGTCGACCCGTCGACGAAAGTGATCTCGATGCACACGAGCCATGACCAGCTCGTGATTCCCGCGCACGAGTCCGTGCTGCGCGCGACCTTGCCGGCGACGCAGCTGACCAGCGCGCTGGTTAACGAGTCCAAGCCGACGCACTGCGGCTTCAACACGGCCGAGGGCGTGGCCGCGTGGGAGGCACTGCGCGCCTGGATCGCCGGCGCTAAACAACCGAGCGTCGCCGACCTGCAGACCGGTTGCCAGAGCGCCGTAGCCGGCGGCGTGGCAGGGCCATGTCGCTTCGATCCGAGCCTGCAACCGCCGAGCTTCGACAGCCAGGTCGCGCCGCGGCCCGCATCGACCGCGCCGAACGTCGATGCGAGCTACAGCGGCCTCTGGTACGACCCTGCGCGCAGCGGCGAAGGCATCGAGCTGGAAATCCTGCCGGGCAACAAGGCATTTGTATACTTTTTCACCTATCCGCCGAATGGCGTCGCCGGCAGCCAGGCCTGGGTATTCGGCATGGGCGACATCGTCGGCAACGGCATCGAATTCGCCGACGTGCGGCGCGGCCAGCGCGATGCGCAGGGCAAGGTGACCTCGCAGCATTGGGGCCGCATCGCGCTGAGTTTCGACACCTGCACGGGCGGCGGCATGCGCTGGGACGGGCCGAGCAACTGGGGTTCGATGGAGGTTCCGCTGGTCAAACTCTCGCAGCTCGACGGCCTCGGCTGCGGTTCGACCAGCACCATCGCACAGGCCAGCGGCGCATGGTACGACCCGGTGACCACGGGCAACGGTTTCCTCGTCGAGCGATCCGACCCAAGCCGTCTGCAAGTGCTGTACTTCCAGCTCAATACGGACGGCACGCAATCGTGGATGATCGGCACAGCCGGCTCCGATGGCAACGGCGGCTACTCGGCGCAGCTGATCGAACCGACCGGCACGCAATTCGGAAGTGCGTTCGACAAGACCCGAATCGACAAGTCGGTCGCCTACCCGCTGAGCATGCAACTCGCCTGCAGCAACGGCACCGCATCCATCGCGCTCGGCCCAGGCAGCGCGCTCACGTTCGCCTTGCAGCGCCTGACGACGCCGGCGGGTATCGCGGCTTGCACTCCGTGATTCTTCGCTAAATTGCACCAACCAACACGGCTACGCCCGTGATCGCCGTTGCCGCGCCGCCGACTCGGCCGAGTCGCGGCGCATGGCGCTGGACCAGCGTGCCGAAGACGATGCCCACGCCATGCAGCAGCGCGGTCGCAGCGAGAAAACCGATCGCATAGCGCAACGGATCGGCAGTCTCGGGTAGTTCACCGCCGTGCGCAGCGCCGTGGAACCAGGCGAATACGCCGACCAGCGTGACCGCCGCAGCCAGCGGCAGACGCTGCGCGCGGAACACGAGCAGACCGAGCGCGAGCAGCGAGGCGGCCACGCCCGATTCGATCGCGCCGGCGGCGATGCCGGCATGCGCGGTCGTTGCAGCAGCAGCCCCGAGTGCCATCACCGACACGAAGGCGAGCGGCACGGCCCACAGTGCGCGGCCGCCGAGCTGCGCCGCCCAGACCCCGACCGCAATCATCGCGAGCAGATGGTCCACGCCCGACAGCGGATGCGCGAAGCCGGCGAGCAAGCCGCCGTAGGCGGTGTGACCCGGGTGGGCGTAGACGTTGGCTGCAAGCACGCTGAGTGCGCAAGCGAGAAGATAGTGCGAGGTTTTTTTCATTGCGCGAGCTCCGGCAAAGGACGGGAAGGCAGGCCACCGGTCTCGATGATGAAGCGCGCGACCGCGTCGAGGCCGTGGTTGATCTTGAGATTGCTGAAGACGAACGGGCGCGCACCGCGCATCTTGCGCGCATCGCGATCCATTACTTCGAGCGAGGCGCCGACCAGCGGCGCGAGATCGATCTTGTTGATCACTAGCAGATCCGAGCGCGTGATACCCGGGCCGCCCTTGCGCGGAATCTTGTCTCCGGCGGAGACGTCGATCACGTAGATCGTGAGGTCGGCAAGCTCGGGCGAGAACGTCGCTGCGAGATTGTCGCCGCCCGATTCGATGAAGATGATTTCGAGTCCCGGGAATTTCTTGTTCATTTCGGCCACCGCGGCGAGATTGATGCTCGCGTCTTCGCGGATCGCCGTGTGCGGACAGCCGCCGGTCTCGACGCCGGCGATGCGCTCGGGCACGAGCGCGCCGGCGCGCGTGAGGAATTCGGCGTCTTCCTTTGTGTAAATGTCGTTGGTGATCGCGGCGACGTTGTAGGTGTCGCGCAGCAGCTTGCATAGTCGTTCGGTCAGTGCGGTCTTGCCTGAACCGACCGGGCCGCCGATGCCCACGCGCAGCGGGCCGGTATGGGGGTTTGTCGTAGTCATCAACTTCTAAATAATCTCGTGTATTGGGTTTCGTGGCGGATCGAACAGAGTTCGAGCAGCGGTGCGGCCGTACCGAGTTCGTCGAGCGGCATGTCGAGCGCCTCGGCAGCGATCGCGGCGATGCGCGATGCGAGACGCGCGGTGGCGATCTGCCCATCGGTCTGACCGAGCGGGACCAGGCGCACGCCGGCGGAGACGAGATTCGCCGCGACCGCGTGCAACCACGCGGACAGCGCAGGTTCGCGCGGAATGTCGTGCGCGGCGCAGGCGAGAGCCATCGCGATGCTGTGCGCGACCGGCGCGTCGCCACGCCGCTCGGTGAACGCATCGAGCTGCGCGTGCGGCCACGCCTTGCGCGTGACGGCGAGAAACGCCGCGCCCTGCTGATGACTTTCGAGCGCCGTTTCGGCGCTGCCGCGAAAGGCCGCGGCGAGGTCGGCGATCTCGTCGAAGGCGGTCGCATCGTGCGCACATTCGTACGCGCGCGCGAACAGCACCGCGTCGATCCAGCCGCCACCGCGTGCGAGCACGGCGTCGATGTAATCGATCAGCGTGGCGACGTCGCGCACGTCGCCGGCTTCCACCGCCCATTCGAGGCCGTGGCTGTAGCTGAAGGCGCCGGTGGGATACGACGGCGAGGTCCAAGCCAACAATTTCGTCATGCCGGTGAAGCCGGCATTCGAATTATCTTTGCTCATGTGAACTCGCGAACACGAAAGGGTGCGCCGCGGCCTGATGATCGCCATGTGCATGCGCATAGGCACCGCGCTCGGGCGTGAACGGCGCGGTGATCCTTTCCACGTGCGCGCCGAGTCCGCGCAGCATGTCGACGATCACCGCGTCGTCGCGGATCAGGATGCGATCGCTGGAAAGCTGCGCGGGCAGGTGACGGTTGCCGATATGCCAGGCGAGTTTGACCAATGCATCGGCGTCGATCGCCGTCACCGCGACGAGCGCTTCTGGCGCCGCTTGCACGAGCACGATGCGGCCATCGTCGAGCCGCAAGCCGTCGCCGTCGTGCAGCAGCGTGGTCTGTTCCAGATCGAGCACGAACTCCAGTCCGCCGTCGGCGACGTAACGATAGCGGCGGCGATGGCGGCCCTCGTAGTCGAGCGTGATGCGGTCGGCCGCGCTCGCGACGTTCCACGTGCCGGCCGGAAGAATGTTGCGGGCGAACAAGTCGGTCATCAGTGCGCTCAGAAAAGGAAATAACGCTGCGCCATCGGCAGCACCGTGGCGGGTTCGCAGGTCAGCAGCTCGCCGTCGGCGCGCACTTCGTAGGTTTCCGCATCGACTTCGATCGTTGGCATCGCATCGTTGAGGAGCATGCTGCGCTTGCCGATGCCGCTGCGCGTGTTCTTCACCGCGGCAAGTGGGCGCGTGAGGCCGAGCTTGCGCGCCTGATCGCTCGCGACGAATGCGCCGCTGACGAACAGCAGCGAGGATTCGATACGCGCGCGTCCGAACGCGCCGAACATCGGCCGGTAGCGCACGGGCTGCGGCGTCGGAATGCTCGCATTCGGATCACCCATCGGCGCGGCAGCGATCGTGCCGGCCTTGAGCACGTAGTCGGGCTTCACGCCAAAGAATGCCGGCGACCAGATCACGAGATCGGCCAGCTTGCCAACTTCGACCGAGCCGACGTGTTCGCTGATGCCGTGCGCGATCGCTGGGTTGATCGTGTACTTCGCGATATAGCGCCGCACACGAAAGTTGTCGCTATGCGCATCGTCGGAACCGAGCGCGCCGCGCTGGCGCTTCATCTTGTCCGCGGTCTGCCAGCAGCGGATGATCGTTTCGCCGACGCGGCCCATCGCCTGCGAATCCGAACTCATCATCGAAAATGCGCCGAGGTCGTGCAGGATGTCCTCGGCCGCGATCGTCTCTTTGCGGATGCGGCTTTCGGCAAAGGCCACGTCCTCGGCGATTTTCGGGTCGAGGTGATGGCAGACCATGAGCATGTCGAGATGCTCATCGAGCGTGTTGACCGTGTACGGCCGCGTCGGATTCGTGCTCGACGGCAACACGTTCGGCAAGCCGGCGACTTTGATGATGTCGGGCGCATGGCCGCCGCCCGCGCCTTCGGTGTGGAACGCGTGGATCGTGCGGCCTTTGAACGCAGCGATCGTCGATTCGACGAAGCCGGACTCGTTGAGCGTGTCCGTGTGCAGGGTCGCCTGCACGTCGAGCGCGTCGCAGACGGCGAGGCAGCAGTCGATCGCCGCGGGCGTCGTGCCCCAGTCCTCGTGCAGTTTCAAACCACACGCGCCGGCCAGCACCATCTCTTCGAGCGCCTTCGGCTGGCTTGCGTTGCCCTTGCCGAAGAAGCCCAAATTCATCGGAAAACTTTCCGCTGCCTGCAGCATGCGCGCGAGATGCCATGGCCCGGGGGTGCACGTCGTCGCGAGCGTGCCGTGCGCGGGGCCGGTGCCGCCGCCGAGCATCGTCGTCACGCCTGCATACAACGCCTCTTCGATTTGCTGCGGGCAGATGAAATGGATGTGCGTATCGATGCCGCCCGTGGTGACGATCTTGCCTTCGCCCGCGATGATTTCGGTGCCGGGGCCGATGACGATATCGACGCCGGGCTGCACGTCCGGATTGCCGGCCTTGCCGATCTTCGCGATGCGCCCGTCGCGCAGGCCGATATCGGCCTTGTAGATTCCCGTGTGATCGAGAATCACCGCGTTGGTGATGACCGTGTCCATCGCGCCGTCCGCGCGCGCGACCTGCGACTGGCCCATGCCGTCGCGGATCACCTTGCCGCCACCGAACTTCACTTCTTCGCCGTAGACGGTGAAATCCTTTTCGATGCGGATGAAAAGCTCGGTGTCGGCGAGGCGAATGCGGTCGCCCGTGGTCGGGCCGTACATGCCGGCATAGGCGCGGCGCGAGAGCGTGTTGCTCATGGCTTCGCCGCTCCCAATGCGCCCATGACCTCGCCGCGGAAGCCGATCGCGACACGCGCGCCGGCGTAGGGTACGAGGCGCACCTCACGGCTTTGCCCCGGTTCGAAGCGGATCGCGGTGCCCGCAGGGATGTCGAGGCGCATCCCGCGCGCGCGGTCGCGGTCGAAGCGCAGCGCGGGATTCGTTTCGAAGAAGTGATAGTGACTACCGACCTGGATCGGACGATCGCCGCTGTTTGCTACGCTCAGCGCGATCGCTTCACGATCGGCATTGAGCGTGATGTCGCCTTCGAGGGTGAGGATTTCGCCGGGAATCATTTGTCGTCGCCTCAACGTATCGGCTGATGCACGGTGACGAGCTTGGTGCCGTCGGGGAACGTCGCTTCGACTTGGATCTCACGGATCATCTCGGCGACGCCCTCCATCACCTGGTCGCGCGTGAGCACCTGCGCGCCGGCCTGCATCAGCTCAGCGACGCTGCGCCCGTCACGCGCGCCTTCGACGACGGCATCGGTGATCAGCGCAATCGCCTCGGGATAGTTTAATTTCACGCCGCGTTCGAGCCGTTTGCGCGCGACGATCGCGGCCATGGCGACGAGCAGCTTGTCTTTTTCGCGCGGAGTCAGATTCATCATTTTACCTCTGCTCGCGTCCTTGCTCGCGAAGTCAAAAAGCAGGCATCCTGCCTGCACTCTCAAATAAGATCATCAGATCCAGCGGTCGTTCTGCGCAGTCAGCTCGCCGCCGGCCTCGCCGGTATTGACCACGCCACGCGGTTCGATGATCAAGGCATGGCATTCCCTCGTCGCACGCGTGATGTGCTCGACGCCACGCGGTACAACGAACAATTCGCCTTCGCGGATCGTCACGTCACGGTCGCGAAATCCGACTTGCATTTCGCCGCGGACGACGAGGAATACCTCGTCGGTGTCCTTGTGCTCGTGCCAGACGAACTCGCCTTGCAGCTTGACCAGTTTGAACTGATAGTCGTTCATCTCGGCGACGACGCGCGGCGACCAATGCTCGGAGAATTTGGCGAGTTTTTCCGCGAGATTGATCGCGGCGGCGGCTTTCACGTGGTTCATGGTAGTTTCCCTTGCTCGCATCCTTGCTCGCGAAAATCAAAAAGCAGGCTCCTGCCCGCACTTTTCAAAAACAGCCTAGCAATACCAGACCTGGGGCAAGCGTTCCGACAAACCCGCGGCGAGCGAGCGCACAATGCCGGCCGCGCGTATGAGCGCCTGCCGCAGCTCCGCCGCGTCGTCGGCGAGCAGGCGCAGGATCAGCAGGTGCTCGCGCGTCGTCGCGTGCACGATCGTGGACACTTCCGCTTCATCAAGCCGGGTGCGAACTGGGGTCAGCAGTGCAGGCGCGTCGTCGGCCGCGTAGATCAACGTGGCGTACGCCGTCGTCGCGCCGAAGCCGAATGGCGCAGCGCGCAGTGCGGCGAGGCTGCCATCGAAATGCAGGCCGTCCAGATGCAACGCGTCGGCGAAGATCAGGCGTCCGCCGCGGCGGATGCGCCAGGCGTCGTGGATGAAACCACTGCGCAACGATTCGCCCATGGCGCGGCGACCGAGGACTAGACTTTCCGTCGCGAGCAGGCACGCGCCCGGCGCAAGGTTCGCATCGAGTTGGCGGCGCAGGCGCGCACCGTCGAACAGGATCGTCTCCTGGGCAAGATATTCGACATGCGCGCCGACGCCAGCCGTGATGCACACGTCGATGCGCGCGGGTTCGTCGCCAGGCAACGCGCGGTAGATTTTTTCCGCGGCCTGCGAAGTCAGCGTCGCGCGCGCGCCCGCATGCGCCGCGAAGTCCACCCGCAAGCGATCGCCGCCGGTCAGGCCGCCGCTCGTGGTCAGCAATACCGCTTGGACAGGCTCGCCGGGATCGATGTCGGGAAACAGCACGCGGCACGGTGCGCGCTGGTAGAGATCGGCAAGCCGGGTCTTGCCGCCGGTCGCCGAAAACTCGATCCGCGTTGCGCCGTTCACGCGCTGATGCGCGGAAACAGACGGCAACAGCGCAGGTTCGGCCAGCAGCATCGCGGTTCCTCGTGAGCGAGCCGAAGCGGCTCGCTGCACTGCATCATTGCGGGAATGCGTGGCGCCGTCAATGCCGCCGGGAAGGCGGCGGATCGCGCTTCAATGCTCCTTTACCGGGAACGTCTGCACGCCGTCCTGCGTCGTCGGCGGCTGGCTCGCAGGCGTGGAGATCTCACCGCGCTGACGCAGCTGGGTCTTGCCGCAGACGTAGGCCTGGAAGCGCTGCGCGCCATCCTTCGGTTCACTGCGCGGCACGATCGTGTCGGCCGGCAGGCTGGCGGCCTCGTTGCGCGCCATCGTCTCGAGCTCGTCGGCGACCTTGTATTCACTGCGATGGTAGAAGGCGATCTTGTCGGCGACGGTGACCGCGACCGTGCCGGCGTCGCGACAGCCGGCAACCTTGCCATCGTAGGCGACGCGCACGGCGTTGCCGCTGACGGTCGGCTCGACCCAGGTGCAGGCGGCCGGAAGCAGACCAAGCGAAAGTATAAAAATGGAGAATGCGGCGTTTTTCATGATGCTCCGGACCTATCGATCATTTTCGCGCGAAACGTACAAAAAACGATGGCCGGCATTGGCCGGCCATCGCGTGCAAGTGAGGAATGACCTAGCGCTACTTTACTACTTTGCCGTCGGCGTCGATCACCTTGGTCTCGCCGATCTTGAGCGCGCGCACCGGCTTCTCGATCTTGGCGAGGTCGCCGACGATGACCCAGGTCAATGCGTTCGGCACAAACAGTGTTTTCGCTGCGGCGTCGACTTCGGCCTGCGTCTGCGCCTCGATTTTCTGCTTCAGCGTCGGCACGTAGTCGTCGGCGCGGCCGTAGAGCTGGTTCGAGGCGAGTGCGCCGAGCACGGCGCCCGTCGTTTCGTAGCTGCCCGGCAGCGCACGCACCCGCTGCGCCTTGATCTTGGCGATCTCGGCCTCGGTCGGTGGATTCTTGCCGGCGACGTTGCGCACTTCCTTGAGCGCCTCGGTCACCGACTCGGCGGTCTTGTCGGTCTGCACCGGTGCCTGCAGGATCAGCGGGCGCTGACCAAGCGCGTCCTGCAGCGAGGAACGCGCGCCGTAGGACCAGCGCTTGTCTTCGCGCAGGTTCATGTTGAGGCGCGAAGTGAACGTGCCGCCGAACACCGAGTTCGCAGTCTGCATCGGCAGATAGTCGGGTGCCGTGGTCGGGTCCGCGAGGCTGCCGGCGAGAATCAGCGACTGCGGCGAATCCTTGCGGTCGATCAGGAATACACGCGGCTTCTTCTGTGCGGCGACATGGGCGATGTTCTTCGCCGGCAAGGCCGTCGCCGGCGCGCTCCAGTCGCCGAAGGCCTTGTCGAGCAGCGGCACGATCGCCGCCAGCGTGGTGTCACCGGCGACGAGGATTTTCACGTTGTCCGGGCGATACCAGGCGTCATGGAACGCGGCGAGATCGGCCGCGGTGAGCGAGGTGATCGCCGCTTCCGTGCCCGAGCCGGTGAACGGAATGCCGTAGGCGTGGTCCGCGCCATAGAGCAGCGGCGGCAGCGTGCGCAACGCCATGCCCTGCGGCTGGGTCTTCTCCTGGGCGATGCCGGCGAGCCACTGCGCGCGAATGCGCTCGATGTCGGCGTCGCGGAACGCGGGGTTGCGCACGACGTCGGCGAACAGGTCGATCGACGGCGCGAGGTTCGCGTTGAGCGCGTTGAGACTGACATTCGAGGTGTCGAGGCCGGTACCTGGGCGAATGATCGCGCCGAGACTTTCGCGGCGCTTGGCAATCTCGACCGAATCGAGCGACTTCGTGCCCTCGTCGAGCATCGAACTGACGAAACTCGCGGTACCGAGCTTGTTGCCGTGGTCGGCCGCGTAACCGGCGTTGAACTGCATCTGGATCTGCGTGACCGGAATCGTGTGGCGCTCGGCGAGGATCACCTCGATCCCGTTCTTGAGCTTGCCGCGCTGCACGGCCGGGAAGCTCAGCTCGGGGAACTGGCTGACGTCGGGCACGCCCTTGGAACGATCGACGTCGTTTTTCGCGGTCGTGTAGGTCTTCGCCGGCGGCGTGACCGACGCCGGCTTGCCATCGCGCGCGGACAAGCCCTTCACCGCCTTGTCCTCGGCGGCGAGGTCGGTACCCGGCTTGGCCGGCAGCACGGTCAGCGTGTAGTCGCCCTTGGCGATCCACTTGCGCGCGGCATCGAGCACCGAGGCCGGCGTGGCCGCCGCGGCGCGTTCGAGATCCTTCTTGTACGCCGCGGGATCGCCGAGATAGACCTGGCTCTGGGCGAGGATCACCGCCTTGCCGCGGAACCCGCCCACCTCTTCGAGGCCGCGGATGAAGCCGGCGCGCACCGAGGTCTGCGCACGCGCGAGTTCGTCGGCGGTCGGGCCATCCTTGAGGAACTTGGCCCATTCGTCGGCGATGGCCGCTTCGACCTTGGCCGGGTCGACGCCCTTCTTCACGTCCGCGCTGAGCACGAACTGGCTGACCAGGGCGAAGGTCTGCAATTCGACCGAGACGTCGTCGACGAGCTTGTCCTGATAGACGAGGCGCTGATAGAGGCGCGAGGTCTTGCCCCCGCCGAGCACGTTGGCGGCGAGTTCGAGCAGCGGATTGTCGGGCGCGCCGAGCTGCGGCACATTCCATTCGCGGTAGATGCGCACTTGGGCGACATGGTCGGACTGCGTGCCGCGCGTGGAGGCGTCACGCTCGGCCACCCAAGGCTGCTGGCGCGGCACCGGCGGGCCGGCCGGGATGTCGCCGAAATATTTCTGCAGCTTTTCCTTCGCGATCGCCGGTGTGATATCGCCGGCGAGCACAATCGTCGTGTTCGCGGCGCCGTAGTAATCGCGGAACCATTGCTTGACGTCGTCGAGCGAAGCCGCATCGAGATCAGCCATCGAGCCGATCGTGTCGTGCTGGTAGGGATGGTTGGCCGGGAACGCGTTCGAAAGAATGTTCTGGTCGGTGCGGCCATACGGACGGTTCTCGCCCTGGCGCTTCTCGTTCTGCACGACGCCGCGCTGGGTGTCGAGCTCGGGCTTGCCGATCGCCGAGAGCAGGTGGCCCATGCGGTCCGATTCCATCCACAACGCCATGTCGAGCGCGGTGGTCGGCACGGTTTCGAAATAGTTGGTGCGATCGAACCAGGTCGTGCCGTTCATGCCGGTCGCACCGGCTTTCTCGAACGGCGCGAAATACGTGCCTTTGTGATTCTCCGAGCCCGAGAACATGAGGTGCTCAAACAGATGCGCAAATCCGGTCTTGCCGTTCGGCTCATCGGCCGAGCCGACGTGATACCAGATCGACACCGCGACGACGGGCGCCTTGTGGTCTTCATGCACGACCACGGTCAGGCCGTTGTCGAGTTGGAACTTGGTGAATGGGATATCGATCATCGGAGCGGCCGTCTGCGTGGTCTTCGCGGGTTTCGCATCGTGCGTCGCTGGAGCGGTGGCGCAACCGGTCGCGGCGATCGCCAGCACCAGCGCGGTCGATTTGAACAAACCGGTCCGGAACAAGCGGATCGGGGCATGGGCAAAACGCGAAGTTGCGGCGGGCATCATTTCCTCCGGCGGCGAAAAGTGAGCGAGCCTAACCGACGGCGGGCGACCGGAGCAATGGCCGAAAGTCAGGGCCGGCGGTCTTGTTTCAAGAGGCATTTTTCGCGTGCGAGCGGAGTAATCCATTGAATGGATTTGGGAATTTTCATGAATAAATACTGTACCAGATAGTTAGGTATTGGTTCAGGGATGCCTGCGTATGATGCGCTGCAACAAAATTTGTTCGTCAGCATCGATCCGCCTGCATACCCGTCCCAGCGCCATTGCGCGATAGGGCCGGGTCCCTCCAGCGCCCGATCTTCAAGGCCAGCATTGGCCGCACAGATTCCCCAACCGGAACCCAGGCGGCCAACCTCGCAATGGCCGGGCATTGCCGTCGTCGCCGGCGAACAACACAACCAATGCCCCAAAGACAAGGATAAAAACATGAACTTCAACACGCAGATCAAATGTACCGTCGCTGCGCTCGCGCTGTTCACCGCGGTCGGCGTCACCGCCCTCACACGCGCCGAAACGGTGGACAAGCCGGCGACGCTGGATGTCGTGCATACCCGCATCGAAATCAGCGCTGCGACATCGATCGATGCCGACAACGCCCCGACCGCGCGCGTGCATGTCGGCAACCCGATCGCGGTCGATGCGAATCCGACCTCCGCCGATATCGAGCGCGCTTCGCGCTGACGCAGGCCACCGAGTGATCGGCGCCGGGCAACTCTAAAAAAAACTACTGCGCTACGGTTTTTAGAAGCGCCCACAATTCGTTTGCAACGATCGGCGAGCCGCGTGCTCGCCGATTCGTTTTTGCGTCAGACGATCTTCACGTCAGCGGCAACAGCGAACGGACGGACAGTGTTTGTCCGCGGACACTCGTGCACCCTGCCACAAGTCATGCGCATGCGCCGCGCAGACTGCGCACAGCCATGCCGGAAGTCACGATCGCGGAACTTTGTGCAACCCAAAGCCTCGATTACGCATCGAACTCATCGAACAAAATGCGAATCCACCATCGTTGGCACAGGGTTTGCTTTTTGCACAAATACCAAAGTATACGAAGGAGCCCACCATGAACCTTTCCACCCACATCCACCGCGGTCTCGTCGCCATCGCGCTGTGTGCTGCCGTCAGCGCCTATGCCGTCGCCGCCTCGCATCCCACCGTCGCTGTCGGCGCACCACTGGAAATGCAGATGCTCGGCACGATCACGGTTATGGCCACACCGAACGACGTCGACGACAGCGTCGTCTACACCCAGGTGCAAGGCAAGGCACGCGTGACCGTCGGCGAACCGGTGACGATCGGCCCGAAGGAAGAGCCGCGGCTGGTCGCGATGCGCTGAGCGCGGGGATGCGCAACATCCCTCGCGCTTGTCGCCCGTGCAGAAAGCGCGAAATTGTGAACCTCTGAATAAACGTAGCGAGCGAAGGCACATCGCGTGACGCCGGAGCGCAGGAACCGGAGTTTACCGATCGTAAATGAGGATGACTCGCCGCATCCGCGGCTCATCCTACAGGTCATTCGCTGCGCGAATGCTTCGCGATCCGAGCACCGCCGGCGCGTGAGATGCCGAGCGCAATAGTCTATTCAGAAGTTCATAATCGCGGCATGCTGCATGTCGTCCTCTACCAGCCCGAGATTCCGCCCAACACGGGCAACGTGATCCGCCTCTGCGCGAATTCCGGCGCGCGCCTGCATCTGATCCGCCCGCTCGGCTTCGAGCTCGACGATGCGAAGCTGCGCCGCGCCGGCTTGGACTACCACGAGTTCGCCGCGATTGATGTGCACGATGACCTCGCCGCCTTCGTCGCGAAGATCGAACCCGAACGTCTCTTCGCGCTGTCGACGCGTGGGCGCACCCTGTACACGGGCGTGCAATTCGGCGACAACGATGCCGTCGTGTTCGGCCCGGAAACGCGCGGCCTGCCGCAAGCTTTCCTCGACTCGCTGCCAGCGCAGCAGACCTTGCGTCTGCCGATGCGACCGGATAACCGCAGTCTCAATCTCTCGAACGCGGTCGCCGTGGTCGTCTACGAAGCGTGGCGCCAGCGGGGATTCAGTGGCGGCGCGTAGAAGCCCGCGGACGCAACGCGATAAATGCGGATGCGAGCAAGGAAAGGACGATGCTCGCGAAGCCTGTTGGGGACAGGGCTGGAGCGCTGGCCACACTGGCATCGGCCACGACAAACGATCCAAGCGTAGTAGTCGAGCAGGGCGGCACGTCGGTGCACAATTGAATGGCGAAGCTATAGGTTCCTGCGGCGAACGAACCAAGGTCTACAGCCAAGTTGGTCGTAGAAGAGCACGGTATGAGCAGTGGCAAGGTCACCATCGATCCAGCGCGCACCGGCGAGGATGCCGCGCACAAACTCTCGCCACCCAGAAGTGCCGTCACTGACTGACCTGGTTTCGGATTCGCAGGAACAAAGGAAACCGAGTTGATAACTTGCGCCTGCACCAGTCCGACAAAAAACAGCAGTGCCATGCCTATGGCTGTTCTGATTGCGGCTCTGCGAACAAACATTCTTGCCTCGCGCTAAGTTGGCTGAGCTGAAGGATATTCGGGTTTCTGTTCACGAGCCAATAGCATACGCAAGCCTTCAGCTGGCGTGATTTCCTCGTGCAGCACGCGCTGCACGCCGCGCGATATCGGCAGTTCGATGCCATGCTCGTTGGCGAGCCGCATCACCGTGTCGACCGTCTCGATGCTTTCGACAACCTGGCCGATCTGCGCGACAGCATCTTTCAGGCTGGTGCCGTGGCCGAGCGCGAGGCCCAAGCGGCGGTTACGCGAAAGATCGCCCGTGCAGGTAAGCACGAGATCGCCGAGGCCGGCGAGGCCCATCAGCGTCTCCGGACGCGCACCGATCGCGGCGCCGAGGCGCAGCATTTCGTTGAGACCGCGGGTGATCATGCCGGCGCGCGCGTTGAGGCCGAGTTGCATGCCGTCGGCGACGCCCGTGGCGACGGCGAGCACGTTCTTCATCGCGCCGCCGAGCTCGGCACCGATCACGTCGCTGCCGGTATAGGCACGGAAATTCGTTGCGTGCAGAAGTTGCGCAACAGTGTGCGCGAACGCATCGCTCGCCGAGTGCACGGTCACCGCGGTCGGCAGGCCCTGCGCGACTTCGCGCGCGAACGAAGGGCCGGTGACGATCGCCGCGGGCACGCCGTGCAGACGCTCGGCGACGATCTCATGCAGGAAACGACCCGAGCCAGGGTCGAAACCCTTGGTTGCCCAGGCGACGCCTGCGCCTTGCCTGACATCGGCGGCGATGTTCGCGATCAGCTCGGCAAACGCATGGCTCGGCGTGACGATCAGCAATACCTGCGCGCCACGCACCGCGGTGGCAAGGTCCGCTTCGTAGTGCAGCGATGCCGGCAGTTCCATCTCCGGCAGGTAGCGCGCGTTGCGCCGCGACGCACGCATCGCCGCGAGCGCCTGCGCGTCGCGGCCCCACAACGTCGTCGGCGCGCCATTGCGCGCGAGCACGGCGGCGAGCGCCGTACCCCACGACCCAGCTCCTAGTACCGCAACAGCGGGCCTATCGCTCATTTGAAAAGTGCGGCCACGGATGGCCGCTTTTTGACTTCCGCGATCATGGATGAACGCAAAAAATGCCGCGCAAAATCACGCGTTGCCGCTGAGACCCTGGCCTTCGGCCTGGCGACGCTGCTGCTCAGCGTAGAGTGCGTCGAAGTTGATCGGCTGCAGCAGGAACGGCGGGAAGCCGCCGTTCTGGACCAGATCGGAAATGACCTGACGGGCATACGGGAAGAGCACGTTCGGGCAGTAGGTGGCGAGCACGGCGTCGCGCGAGGGCGCGTCGAAGCCGATCACGCCGAACACGCCGGCCTGCTGCACTTCGGCGAGATAAGCGGTCTTCTCTTCGAGCTTGCAGGTCACGGTGACGGTGAGCACGACTTCGTAGATGTCCTGACCCAGCGAGCCGACCTTGTGCTCGAGGTTCAGCTGCACCTGCGGCTGACCCTGCTCCTGGAAGATCTGCGGCGCGGACGGCACTTCGAACGATGCGTCCTTGATGTAGACCTTCTGCAGCTGCAGTTGCGCGCCGGTTTCGGCGCCGCCGTTGGCGGGAATATTGTCAGTCATTTTCGATCACTCCAAAAAAAGCCAATTTGAAAAGTGCAGCCACGGATGGCTGCTTCTTGATCCTCGCGATCACGGATGATCGCAATGAATACCCCAAAGTGCGGCCAAGGATGGCCGCTTTTTGATTCTCGCGGTCAGGGACGAGCGCAAAGATAAACCCGCGGATTATCCCATGCAGGCGGCTTGCATGCACCCGCGGATACGACGAACGGCAGGATCAGCGCCCTTTCGCCACCGGCAAGTTGGCCTCGCGCCATGCAGCGAGGCCGCCGCCGAGCCAGAACACTTGCTTGAAGCCAGCCTTGACCAGCCGTGCCGCAGCCTGTGCGGACGCGGTGCCGGTGCGGCAGTACACCGCCACCGGGCGTTCCTTGACCGGGGCGAGGTCCTTGTTCTCGGGATCGAACTGGCTCACCTGTACATTGCGTGCGCCGGGAATATGCGCCTTGTCGAAATCGGCCGCGGCCGACAGGTCGACGAGCAGCGGGCTTTCGCGGTTGATCAGCTGCGTGAGCGCAGCCGGCGTCAACTCTCGATAACCGCGGAACAGGCGCGAGAATTCGTTGCCGATCAGGGCGACGAGTACACCGGCGAACAGCATCGCGAGGACGAGGTGGTTGCCGATGAACTCCGGCAGACGGTGAAGGATATCGGACATGGATGGCAGGCGCGGCATGCGCCGGGAGGACTTGCGGGCGCGGATTATCCGTCAGAGCGCGGCTTCAAGGCAAAAATCAGTGCTGGGTGATGTCGGGCAGGCCGGTCACCAGCCACCAGCGCTTGGCTTTCTCGTCGTAGCGCCAGCGTTGGCGATCGAGCACGCTGCGCACGCTTTGCGTGTTGTTGTTGGTCAAAACGACCTCGGCCACCACCGTGACTTCGTTGGTGCCGACCGAACGCGCCGGCTGTGCGTTATAGCCGCTGATGCGCAGCTGGCGATAGCGCTCGAGGTCGAGTGTGGTCAACGGATGCGCTTTCAGCGTTTCCGGATCGACGAACGCCGCCGCGTCCTCGAAATTGCCCCAGCGTATCGTCGAAGCGTAGCTTTCCAGCGTCGCCTCGAGCAGGTCGCCTTTTGATTTCTGCCCCGCGCAGCCGGCGAGGAGGCAGAGTGCGAGCATCAGGGCAACGATACGCGGCATGGCAGGCATCCGGTGAAAGACTGCGGCCATTCTATATGCCGCCGAGGCCGGAATCCGCGAGCGCGATCAGGTCGCGCTGCGGATCGCGACGAAGCGCGCGTCCAGCGTGCACGCATCCTTGCCGTCTTCGAGCGGCACGCGGCATTCCACGCGTAGGCGTCCACGGCCGCGAGTTGCCAAGACGGCAAGAAATTCGTCCCACGACTCGCCTTCGGCCAGCGCCGCCCGCGCCACGATTTCGCCCCATACCGGCGCGAGATAGCGGATCGTCGAGTCCTGCACGTAGATTTCGCAGTCGATTTGCAGCGCCTTCAGCTTCAGCGCGACCAGACCCCAGCCGGCCAGCGTAGCCACGCTGGCGAGGCTGCCGCCGAACGCGCAGCCCTTGTCGTTGACGTTCGGCGCGAGCGGCGCGGCCAGCGCCAGCGTTTCGCCGTCGTAGTCGCGCAGCTCGATCTGCATCGTCTGCGTCAGCGGAATCCTCTCGAGCAGGGAGTCCATATGCGCATGCGCGAACGCGAGATCGGGAACCGGCTTCATATCGGACGACGGCAGGAAAGGGCGCGTAGTGTGCGCAGCCGGGCTGCCGCGATCAAGTTCGCTTGATACAGTAGGCCGCATGGCCAGGCCGCAATCGACACAGCACACCCATTCACCGCCGCTGACAGGCGCGAGCGTGGTGGTGACGCGACCTTCGGCGGCCGCCGCCACGCTCAAGCGCCGCATTGCGACACTCGGCGGCAGCGTGATTGCGCTGCCCGGAGTTGGCCTGCGCGGCATCGAAGACGCGGTGTCCGCGCGCACCGCGCTGCGCGCGGCGCGAAATGCCGACATCGCGATCTTCGTCAGCCCCAACGCGGTGCGCCATGCGTTCGCTCTGTTGCCCGCGCTGCGTTTCGCGCGGACGACCCAGGTCTGCGCCGTCGGCCGCGCCACGGCGCTTGCGCTCGCGCGACGCGGGGTGCACAACGTGGCGTGGCCCGATGCGCGACAAGACAGCGAAGGCCTGCTCGCGCTGCCACAGCTCGCTCGTCTGCGCCGCCGTCGCGTCGCACTGGTCGGCGCGCCGGGCGGACGCGAGCTATTGCCGACCGCTTTGCGTGCCCGCGGCGCAGTGCTGGAAACCATTCATGTGTATCGCCGTGACGCGCCGCGCTGGAATCGCCGCCATTTCGACAGGCTCGCAAGCGCCGCTACGCCGCTCATGGTCCTGCTGTCCAGCGCCGAGACCATCGCAAACCTGAAGCTCGGCCTGCCAGCCGAGTTGTTCGCCAGAATTGCGGCGGGTGAATGTATCGTCAGCAGCCTGCGTCTTGCCCATGCGGCGCGCGCCGCCGGATTCACGCGAGTGCATGTCGCGGCCTCAGCCGATTCACGCGACATGCTCGCCGCCGCGGAAGCGGCGCTTGCACAACACCGCTTGTAGCGAGCTGAATCAGCCTTGCCGGAATCCCGATTGCGAATCCGCCATGGCGGGCGCAGACTTCATCGAATCCTTGGGAGCAAGCTGTGGGAAAACTGCAAACAGAAGTGCTCGAACTGCAGGCTAAGGTCGAGAAAGATACCGCGCGTCTGCTGCGCGAAAATCGCAATCGCGTCTTCGCCGTGCGCTTGGCTCAGAGCGCGCAGAAAGAAATCGATCGGGTAAGGGAACAAGTCGAGCAGCGCGGCGTCCGCTTCGACTGCAAAAAGGGCTGCGCCATCTGCTGCCGTCTGGAAGTCCAGGCGTTGCCCCAGGAATCGTTTCGAATTGCGCGCAAGCTGGGCGAGCGGCCGGACCGGGAATCGCTCATCGCCAAGCTCTCGGAACATGTCGAAGCGCATCGCGGGATAACCGACAAGCGGCAACGAAAATTTTGTCCATTCTTACTCGACGGGGCATGCTCAATCTACGAGTTCCGCCCGCTCGTTTGTCGCAAGATGGATTCACTCGATGTGGAGCGCTGCAAAGAGATGGGTGAAACCGTGCCAGGCGATCCGGAGATGTTCTACAAAGCCGAGGCAGTCATGACAGGCACGCAAAAAGCATATGCGCGTCTGAAGCTACCCAACGAAGCCCGCGAAATGGTTGCCAGCGTATTGCTTGCCTTGACCGATCCCTCTGCCGAGGAGCGCTGGTGGAAAGGCGAAGATGTGTTCGAAGCCGGCGTCCGACCGCCGTCTTGACCTCGCCCGCTCGGGGCCACCGGCAGATCGCTTAAGTTTCGTTCTTTTTTCGCCGTGCGCGCGGATGCGCGGCGTCGTAGACGCGCGCGAGATGCTGAAAGTCGAGATGCGTGTAGATCTGCGTCGTGGCGATGTCCGCGTGACCGAGCAACTCCTGCACGGCGCGCAGATCGCCGGAGGATTCGAGCAGGTGGCTGGCGAACGAATGCCGCAGCAGGTGCGGATAGACGCGACGCTCGATGCCCTGCGCCTTGGCCCACGCTTTCATGCGCGTGCGCACGGTCGCCGCGCCGATCGGTGCGCCGTTGCGGCCGCGGAACACGGGCTCGTCTTCGCTTGTGACCTGTTCGAGATCGCGCAGCACGCGCAGCGCTATCAGCGCCTTCGAGCCGACCGGCACGATGCGGGTCTTGCGGCCCTTGCCGGTGACGCGCACGCTGGCGTCGGCGAGATCGAGGTCTCGCCATTTGAGTCCGGTCAATTCGGATATGCGCAGTCCGCTCGAATAGAGCAGTTCGAGGATCGCGCGATCGCGCTTGGCCTCGGCGCCGTCGGTCGGGATCTCGACAAGCTTGCCCATCTCGTCGACGTCGAGCACCTGCGGCAACTTGCGCGGTGCCTTCGGTGCGCGCACGCCGGCAGCGGGATCGTGCTTCAACTCGCCGCCGCGCAGCAGAAACTTGAACAGGCTGCGGCACGCGGACAGGCGCGCCTGCAACGTCTTCGGCGCGATGCCCGCGCGATGTTCGCCGGCGATGAAGTTGCGCACCGCATCGCTGCGCAGCGTGTTCCAGTCGGCAATGTTGCGTGAGCCGGCGTATTCGACCAACCGGGTCAGGTCATGGCGATAGCGGATCAGCGTCTGCGGCGAGTAGTCCCTCTCGACCTTCAGGTGATCGAGAAACCGTTCGACCGTCGCTGACAGCGTTTCGCTCATCCGTGCGCCGGAAATCTCGCGATTGCGGCGGCCACGGTTTCGGCGATCAGCTTGAGGAACATCGTGCCCATGCCCGGATGAAAACGGTTCGCATCGGCACTGCCGATCGCGAGCAAGCCGAGCGGCGCATCGCGCTCGCCGAGCGCGTGTAGTGCGGACGAGTGCACGTCACCGGCGTGCTTGCCGAACAGAAAGTCGAGCTTCTCCGGCTGCAGGCGGCCGCACAGTGCTTCGCCATTCCTGAAGAATTCGGCGAATTCGGGCAGCGCCTGCACGCCCTGCGGTTGCACGATCAACCAGTCGGCGGCCGGCAGTTCCGGATCGGCCCGCAGCAGAACCAGACGCACGAAATCGGTACTGAAGTCTTCGCGCAAGCCAGCGACGACGCGACGCACACTGCCGGCCAGGGTTGCTTCGCGCATCAGCGACAGATTGAGTGCGTGCACGCGTTGCACGAGCTGCTCGTTCTCGTTGGCGATGTTGACCAGCTCGGTCAGGCGTCGCCCGAGTTCGCGGTTCTTGTCGCGCAGCACGTCGAGCTGGTAGCTGGCGAGCGACGTCGTCTTGCCTTCCTCGCGCGGCGGCAGCAGGGTCAGGGCGAGATCGGGATAGTCGTGCAGGAAGGCCGGATGGCGGCGCAAGTAGCTCGCCACTTCCGCGGGGGTCACGCCGTCCTTGATCGCTGTGTCATTCATTCCCAATCTCCTTCGTAAACGAATGCGGCGGGACCGGTCATCCAGAGGGTATGCCCCGGGCCTTGCCAACGGATTTCCAGGCGTCCGCCCGGCAGACCGACCGCGACCGTCGCATCGACCTGCGCGCGCCTGCGCAGCACCGCGGCCGCCGCGCACGCGCCGGTACCGCAAGCCAGCGTCTCACCGACGCCGCGCTCCTGCACGCGCAGGCGCACATGCGCGCGCTCGACGATCTGCACAACGCCGACGTTGCAGCTTTGTGGAAAATGTGAATTTGTGGACAATGCCGCACCGATCTGCGCGAGCGGCGCGGCGTCGACATCGGCGACCTCGACCACCGCATGCGGATTGCCCATCGACACGGCGCCGAATTCGATGCGCCCACCATCGAGCGTCAGCGCATACGGATCGGCTGCCGGCAGAGTCAACGGAACATCGCCGGGCGCGAAGCGCGGTTCGCCCATGTCGACGCGCACGCGGCCATCCGCCAGCAACTCGACACTGACCGCTCCCGACGGGCTTTCCAGCCGCGCGGCGCCCGTACCGAGCACGCCCGCTCGGCGCAGCCACGCGGCGACGCAGCGCACGCCGTTGCCGCACTGCCCGCTCATCGAGCCGTCGGCGTTGTAGATGCCGTAGTAGAACAGGCAGGACGGATCGCGCGCCGGCTCGATCGTCAGCAATTGATCGAAGCCGACGCCAGTGTGCCGGTCGCCGATGCGAGCGATCTGCGCCGGAGCGAGCGCGAACGGCTGCGTGCGGCAATCGAGCACTACGAAGTCGTTGCCGATGCCGTGCATCTTGGTGAAATGCAGACTCATCGCCGGCTTGGCGGTATCAGTGCTGGGTTGCGGCGCCGTCCATCGAAGTCTTCTGCGCAGGCTGCGCGACGTTCGCGGGCTGGTCCTTCTTCTTGTCCTTGTCTTGCTGCTCCTGCGGCTTGTCGGGCAGCACGAGCGGGCCCTTGTTGCCGCAGGCGGCGAGCGGCGCGGCAATCACGGCGGCGAACAGGAGCACACGTAGCATGGACGACATGGCGATGCGATCGAAAAAGGCGACAGCCGCAGTATAACCTGCAGCTCCGCCAGCGTGGCCGCAAGCTCCGCCTGCGCGGACCTTGCGATCGACGCCGTCAGCGTTGCTTCTGCGGCGGATTTGCCGGCGCTGGCGCGGCCGTCGCATTGGGTTGAGCGAGCTTGTCGATCGGCTTGCCCTGCTCCTCGACTGCCCCGACCGTGACCGTGGCCTTCCATTCGCGATCACGATCGGCGAAGTATTTGTCCGGATCCCAGTTCTCTTTCGCATACATATCAGCACCGCTGCAGCCCGCTTGCGGCACGGTGCGGCCGCCGATGACGAGCGCGGGCCCGCAGATGTCCTTGGTGCTGGCATGGTTCGCCCCGGAATCGAAACCGGTGCGCGACCCGGTGATCTGCGCCTGACCCTGCTGCAGTTGTTGCACCATGCGCGGCTTGGCCACCGCGTCGCTGTAGCGTTCGGCGAGTTTCTTGCGCAGCTCAGTCGCCTGCGCAAGCTGCTCCGGCGTGAGCTGGGACTTCAATCCGTCGCGCGTGGCGACGAAGTCGGGATAGTCGCGCTCGGCGGCGAGATCGAGCCAGGCATAGGCAGTGACCGGATCTTTCTTCACGCCCTCGCCGTTCATGTACATCAAGCCGGTGCTGAGTTGGGACAGCTTGTCGGCGTAGTAGGAGCCGATCTCGAAATACTTCAGCGCGCCGGCGTAGTCCTTGTGCGCGTAGCGGCGCATGCCGACGGTCATGCCGAACAAGTCGGGGTGATACCAGGTCGAGGCATTCGCCATCGCGCGCAAGGTTTTCTGCACACCGGCGTCGTTGAGCGGATCATCCTCGGCGTGCGCCGCGATGGGCAGCGCCAGTGCGACCGAGGCCGCACAGAGAATCCGCATTGCGAAACTTCCACGCATTGTTCTCTCCTTGGGTTTGCGTCTTGCCTGTTTTCACAGTCTGTAGCGCCCGCTCGTGAGTCGGACAGTGCCTAAAGACACGGTGCCACACGCGGAGTTCCTGCGTACATGAAAAAGCTCAATGCGGCGCAGAGGTGCCGGCGTAAGCGCTCGGCGCGACACCGGTCTGGCTGCGGAACATCTGCGTGAATGCGGACGGGTTCGCATAACCGAAATCGAGCGCGATCGTCGTGATCGAATCGCCCGCGGCGAGGCGCGGCAGCGCGGCAACGATGCAAGCCTGGCGGCACCAGGCCGCGAAGCTCGTGCCGGTCTGCTCGCGGAACAGGCGCGTAAATGAGCGTCGCGACATGGCTAGCGCCGCGCACCAGTCGTCGATCGTCTCGTGCGGCGTCGGCTTGTCGAGAAACGCGCGACAGCGCGCGGCGAGTTTCGGCGCGGTCGGCAAGCTGATGTTGAGCGGCAAGGTTGGAAGTTGTTCGATCTCGGCGATCAGGAGACGCATGATCAAGCCGGCGCGCGCATGCACGTCATACTTAGCCGGCAAGTCCACCGCTTCGAGCAGCAGCGCGCGCGCGAGCGGGGTGATGCCGAGCACGCGGCACTCGCGCGGCAGCTTCCTGCTGACTGCCGGTTCGAGGAAGATGCTGCGCGTGGTGACCGGGCCGACTGCATAGACATCGTGATAGATGCCTGCGGGTATCCACAGCGCGCGCTGCGGCGGCACCACCCAGCGACCCTGTGGCGTGGTGACGATCATCAGCCCCGTTGCGCCATAAAGCAGCTGATTGCGTCGGTGCTGGTGCGAGCCGCGCGCAACGCCAGGCGCATAGTCGTTTCCGACCGAGATGATCGGCCGCGGTGTTGCTTCGTAGTCGTCGACGTTGGCGTTGCGCATGTGGCACTTAAGCTGCAAGAAGAGCGAAGAGCTGATCGGAGTCGCGCTCGCGCGTGACAATTTCAGCAGTGGCCCAACCTCGTAGATCGTTGACCTGCCTGCGGCGGCGGGCGAATGCGAGTGATTCTAACCTGCATGCGTCGAATTAGTAGTCCAGGACAAGAAACCGTGAGCGCCAACTCCGCCCTCATCTCCGACGACGCCGCACCCGCAACGACGGCTCGCGCCGGCACCGCGCTGGGCGTGCTTGCGGCGGTGAGTTCTTCGCATTTCCTCAACGACCTGATCCAATCGCTACTGCCGTCGATCTATCCGATCCTGAAAAGCAACTACGCGTTGGACTTCGGTCAGATCGGCCTGCTGACCTTCACCTATCAGCTCACCGCCTCGCTGCTGCAGCCGCTGGTTGGTGCGTATACCGATCGTCGGCCGCTGCCGTATTCGCTGCCGTTCGGTATGGGCTTCACTCTCTGTGGCTTGCTGCTGCTTTCGCAGGCCGGATCATTTCCGATGCTGCTGCTCGCGGCCGCGCTAATCGGCACGGGCTCGTCGATCTTCCATCCCGAATCCTCGCGCATCGCGCGTCTGGCTTCGGGCGGGCGCCACGGCTTTGCCCAGTCGTTCTTCCAGGTCGGCGGCAACGCCGGCTCGGCACTGGGGCCCCTACTCGCCGCATTCCTGATTCTGCCGCACGGCCAAGGCGCGTTGGCTTGGGTGTCGGTGCTTGCACTCGTCGGAATCGTGCTGCTGACCCGCGTCGGCATGTGGTACGCGCGGCGCGCGAAACCGAAAGCGGCAAGGGTCGTCGTCGCCGCAGCAACGCTGCCGAAACGGCAAGTCATCATCGCGGTTGGCGTGCTGCTCGCTCTGATCTTCTCCAAGTACTTCTACCTGATCAGCCTGTCGAACTACTACACGTTCTATCTGATCGAGAAATTCCACGTCTCGACGCAGAGCGCACAGATCCACCTGTTCTATTTTCTCGGCGCGGTCGCGCTCGGCACACTGGTCGGCGGCCCGATCGGCGACAAGGTCGGGCGCAAGTGGGTGATCTGGGTGTCGATCCTCGGCGTGCTGCCGTTCTCGCTGCTGCTGCCGCACGTGGACCTGTTCTGGACCGCGCTGCTCACGGTCGTCATCGGCCTGATCCTGTCGAGCGCGTTCTCGGCAATCCTCGTCTACGCGACCGAGCTGCTGCCCGGCAATGTCGGCATGATCGCCGGCATGTTCTTCGGCTTCGCCTTCGGCATGGGCGGCATCGCCGCCGCGGTGCTCGGCGAGGTTGCTGATCACAAGGGCATCGAATACGTCTACCAGATCTGCGCCTGGCTGCCCGCGATCGGCCTGCTCACTGCGTTTCTGCCCGACCTACACAAGCGGCACACATAGGCGACGCAACGCCGGCCGCCTCCTTGTCTGCTTACTGCACCGTCGTCGATTTCGCTTGGCGGAACTGCTGGCCCGTGGCGAGAATCATCGCCGTGATCGCCTCGATCGCGTTGCTGCCCTTGCCGTCGCCGCCGACGAGAATTTGCGGCACGACCGGCAGCTTACCCTCGGCAATCGCGCGCGTGATCTGCGCGGAGATCTCCTGGGCCAAGCGGATCTCGGGGCCGCCGTAGGCCTCGACCTGCTTGTGCGCAGCGCGTGCCGTCGCCTCGCCTTCGAGTTCGATGCGGTTCGCGTTCGCCGCACCGATCGCCTTGATGCGTTCGGCGTCGGCCATGGCGACGTTGCGGATCTTCGCCGCATCCGCCTCACCCTGGCGCGTCTGCGTCTTCACCTCGGCGAGACCCTTGTTCTCGGCGATCTCGATCGCGATGCGCGACTCGGTCAGACCCTTCTGCTGTGCTGCGACCGCGGCGGCTTCGCGCAGCGTGCGCTCCTTGACCGCTGCCGCTTCCTGCTGCTCGTAGGTCTCGATCTGTTCGCGCGCGACCTGGCGATCACGCAGCTGAGCGAGGATGTTCTCGATCTGACTGTTGCCGGCCGGTGACTTCGGCGTACCGATCAGTACTTCCTGCAGCTCGAGATTGTAAGCCGCGAACTTGCCCTTCATGTCGGCGAGCGCCTGGCCCTGGATGTCCGCGCGCTGCTGCAGCAGTTCGATCAGCGTCTTGGTCTGCGCGGTGTTCTTGAAGTAGGCCGAGACCATCGGATCGAGCGTCTGCTCGACCAGCTTCTGCACATCGCCGAAACGCTGGATGACCTTGGCCGCCTTCTTGTAGTCGATATGCACGACCACGGACAGCGGCAACGTCGGCTCGAACGCGTCCTTGGTGATCAGCGAAATCTCCTTGAGGTTGCGGTCGAAGTCCGAGCCCGACTGGCCCGATTCCCATTTGAGGATGAAGTTTGTCGTCGGCACCTTCGCGATCGCACCGGCGAAACGATTGAACGCATACTTGCCTGGCAGCATCGGCGCTTCCCAGACGCCGCGTTCGCCGTCACCGACGAGTTCGCCATGCTGGTATTCCACGCCGGAGCGGTCGGTGCCGCGCTTGCCGATAAATGAGACGACCACGCCGACCGTGCCCATCGGCACGAGCGTCTTCTCGATGAATTCCACGCTCGCGAACAAGCGGTTGACGTAGTAGGTGCCGTCGACGAGCACTTGGTACTGGCGCCCGCGAAAGCCGCCGGCGGCGAGAAAACGATCGGCATCCTGGAAGTTGTTGTGATAGGTCGCGGCCATACTGCGGTCGGCACCGACTGCGGGCGCAATCAACTCGCCCGCGGGTAGGCCGGGACCATCGTGCACGGTGACGATGCCAATGACGTCGTTGACCGTGCGCGCTTCCTTCGCGCCGGGGTCGGTGACGCGCAATCCCTGCGCCGATTGTTCGCCGATAACGACGGGGTGGAAACCGCCACGCGCCTCGATCTGCGCGCGCATCGACTCGATCGTGTCCGTATCGGACTTGGCTAGCGCAACTGCATAGGTGTTCGCGCGCGTGAGCACGACGAACTGGGCGATGTTGATTGCGTAGACGCCTTCGCGCAGCACCTTGCGCTGCGGACCTTTCTGGCCATCGGCGGCGAGGAACTCGCGCACGCTCTCGAAATCGTCGGCGTTGCTGTTTCCGGCCAGCGACTGACCGGCTTCGAGCGCTTTGCCGTCGCGCGCGAACACATAGCCGATCTCGCCTTGCGGCACGGTCACGAGGTCGACCTTGTGCACGCGGTACTGAAACGGGAACAACAGATGGAAGCCACCGCGCAGCAGTTCGGGCACGTAACCGGCTTCACCGCCGAGCGCGACGAGGCCGCGCTTGACTGAGCCTTTGCCGGCCCACAGGCGTTCGAGCACGCCGACGCGGTTGTTGGGCACGTAGACGATGGACGAATACAACAATGTCAGCGCGACGACTACGCCGGCGATGACGCCGATATTGCCAAGACTCAATTCCGTATTAAGCCACGACATGACGCTCTATCCTTCGACAGGTTGGGAAAAGTGGAAAACGGGAGACGAACAACACGCAAGAACAGCTACATGGGCGGCATGGACCACTCCGGGCTGTGAAGAAAGTAGACGCACGCGGCAGCAGGCGCGCAAAGCGCAGGCAAAACGGAATACGCTGGCGAAAATGTGCAGGGCCGGGTGTCGATCGCGACAAACGCGACGCGCGGCGAGCGGAAGAAACCCCTGGCGGTAACGGTAAGCACGACTGCTTTCCTTGCCTTGGAGATATGGCGTGGAAGGCGTTTTTCAAGATTCCGCGCGCGCTCGTGCAAGTGCCTGAATCCGCGGCTATAGTGCGCGCAACCTCATCAAGGTAACGGAATCGTCATGTTCGGATCGTCTCCCCCGTCCGGCTCCAAGCGCGCGATTTCCCGCCGGATCCTGGTCGCGCCGCTCGCCAAGGCCGCGCATCACGTCAGCGAAGTCGTCGACGAAACCGACGACCTGCTTCACGCCAGCGGCGACCTGCGTCAGGGCAAGGCGCTGATCACGACCGTGATCGCACTGCTGCTCGGCATCCTCAGCCTGCTCGCCGTGCTCGCGTTCCATTTTCCGCAGTATCTGACCATGCCGGAGCTGCGCCACAAGTATTCGGTCGACGTTCTGCGCCAGCTCCTGTTCGGCGGACTACTCGTCGCCGGCGCCCTGTCGTTGACCAATCTGATCTTCAATCGCCGGCGCAATCTCAACCTCGTCGCGTTCGCCTGCGTCATCGTTGCCGTGGCGTTAGGCGGTTCGCGCGTGCCGGTCGGCGACTTTCCGGACAACACGCCGTACATCGGCCTCGACTGGTTCATCCTCGACTTGCTCGGCTCGACCGTGATCTTCGTCGTGCTCGAGAAGCTGTTCCCGCTGTACAAGGGTCAGCCGATCTTCCGCCGCGAGTGGCAGACCGATCTCAAACACTTTGCGGTCAACCATTTTCTCGTCGGCGTGATCCTGCTCACCGTGAACTTTCTGATCCATCACGTGTTCGGCTGGCTGGTCAACCACGATTTCCAGCTCGCCGTGCAGCGCATCTGGTTCGTGCCGCAGCTGCTGCTGTGCATCCTCGTCGCCGATCTCGCGCAGTACTTCACCCACCGCGCGTATCACGAGGTGCCGTTCCTGTGGAAATTCCACTCGGTGCATCATTCGACGAAGACGATGGACTGGCTCGCGGGTTCGCGCCAGCACATGCTCGAGATCATCGCCACGCGCGTCGCCGTGCTCGCGCCGCTGTTCGTGATCGGCTTTTCCGAAGGCGTGATCAATGCCTACATCATCATCGTCGGCTTCCAGGCCGTGTTCAATCACGCCAACGTGCATCTGCCCTGGGGTCCGCTGCGGTATCTGATCGTGACCCCGGACTTCCACCATTGGCATCATTCGCAGGACGACGAGGCGATCGACAAGAACTACGCCGCGCACTATTCGTTCCTCGACTACCTGTTCGGCACGGCGGTGAAGTCGGACAAGAAGTTCCCCGAACATTACGGCGTGGTCGGCGACTACATGCCCGACGGCTTTGTCAACCAGCAACTGTTTCCGTTCAAGGCGATGATCAAGCCGGACACAAGGGCTTAGTCCCCGAATAAGCTACGGCGTTCGGCAGCGCACAGCGTTTGCAGAGGTTCCCGGGCGCATTTGCAAAAATTCGCGGCGAATCGCCCGGTTTTGCCTCATGCTCTCGTCTACACTTGCACCACTTTGTCGCTGGGGAGTGACCGCGCAATGCAGGGCTTGATGGTTCTCTATCTGGTTTCCTTCGTTCTGGGAATCTTCATCGTCGTCCGCGTCTGGCGGGCGAGCACGCTCGAGGGCGTGCTGACCTTGTTCCTTCCGTTCTACGTTTTCTACGCGCTGTACAAGTACTGGGGTGATGCGGATCACGACATCCGCTGGCCGCTGTTTGCCCAGATCGTCGTCTCGGCCATTCTGCTCTGGAACGTGTATCACATCGCGCCAGCCGCGATCGATCCAGGTTATGCCGCCGTGCAGACCCAGGGCGCGGACGACGACGACCAGGCCGACGAGGATCAGCCGGCGGCTCGGCCGACCCGGACATCGACGGCCGCTTCGGCGCAGGACCGGACGACGCCCGCGTCGGCGGCGACGCGGACAGCGGCGTCCGCCCAGGCCGGCGAGACCGAGCCACCGCCGCGTCGCGCGACGCCGGCGGAACTGAACGACCTTGCGACGCACGTCCTGTTCCTGCGCGGCCGCTTCGTGCGCGAGGCGATCGGCATGCGTTTCGATATTCCGCGCGGCCAGCACTTGCTTGCCGGCACCGACGCACGTCAAGCCGACACCGCGCTGCGCGGTGAAGTCGATCCGCATTTGATCGGCTGGATGGTTGCCGTGGGCAGGACCATCACCGATCCGAACCTGCGCATCGTGCGCCTGCGCTGGCGGCATGACGGTCTGGTCGCCGGCGACGCACCGGATCCGGCTGCGCTGCTGGATACCGCGCACACTCGCCCCCCGGCGCCACGCCTCGCCGGTAGCGGCGGCACCTTGGTGCGCTACGACGTCGCGCCGGCGCGCGAGGGCTCGACGATCGTCTGGAGCGAAGAGCGTCGGCCCGAGGGTGCGCAAGCCAGCGCCCACGACTGCCATGCGCTGCGACTCGCACGCAAAGGCGTGCTCGAGTTCAGCATCGTCGGCGTGGATGCGACCGCAGCGGTCTCGTGCACGGACGAGTTACGCGCGATCGTCGCTACGGTGCGTTTCGACCCGGAATCGGACTTTCCGGCACAGATCCAGGGCGAGCATCTCGCCTCCTATTCGCTTAGCGGAATGATCACGCAAACGCAATAGGCCGCCGTTCGCCCGCACAACATTCCACAGCCCCGCACGGAGCCGATGCTAAAATCGAGCATTGACTCTAACGCGAGCATGGCTGTCATGTCTGTTCCCGCAACGCAGTTGGACCTCGGCTACACGCTCGAGGATAAATACACGCGCAAGGAGGGCCGCATCTATCTTTCCGGCGTACAGGCGCTCGTCCGCCTGCCGCTGATGCAGCAGATGCGCGACCGTGCCGCCGGCCTCAACACCGCCGGTTTCATTTCCGGCTATCGCGGTTCACCGCTTGGCGGTTTCGACCTCGAGCTGTGGAAGGCGAAGAAACACCTCAAGTCGTCGAATATCGAATTCCAGCCCGGCCTCAACGAGGACCTCGGCGCGACGATGGTCTGGGGTACGCAGCAGGCCAATCTGTTCCCCGGCGCGAAGTACGACGGCGTGTTCGCGATGTGGTACGGCAAGGGCCCGGGCGTGGACCGCTCGGGCGACGTGTTCAAGCACGGCAATGCCGCGGGCACCTCGAAGAACGGTGGCGTGCTCGCTTTGGCCGCGGACGATCATGCCTGCCGCTCGTCGACGCTGCCACACGGTTCGGAACTCGAATTCGTCAGCGCGATGATGCCGATCTTGAATCCGGCCGGCGTGCAGGACATCCTCGACATGGGCCTGCTCGGCTGGGCGATGTCACGCTACACCGGGCGCTGGGTCGGCTTCAAGACGATCGCGGAGACGGTGGAATCCTCGGCCAGCGTCAACGTCAATCCGCATCAGCTCGACATCGTGATTCCGACCGATTTCACGATGCCGCCCGGCGGCCTCAGCATCCGCTGGCCCGATCCGCCGCTCAACCAGGAAATGCGCCTGCACCAGTACGCCGTGCAGGCTTCGCAGGCGTTTGCGCGCGCGAACAAGATCGACCGTGTCGTCATCGACTCGCCGCGGGCGCGCCTCGGCATCGTCACCACGGGCAAGAGCTATCTCGACGTGCTGCAGGCGCTCGAATATCTCGGCATCGACGAGAAAATGGCCGCCGACGTCGGCATCCGCGTGTACAAGGTCGGCATGACCTGGCCGCTCGAGCCGGTCGGCATTCGCGAGTTCGCCAACGGCCTCGAAGACATCATCGTCGCCGAAGAGAAGCGCTCCTTCATCGAATCGCAGATGAAGGAATACATGTACAACTGGCCGACGCGGCCGAGCGTGGTCGGCAAATATGACGAGGAAGGCAACTGGATTCTGCCGTCCACGTCCGAGCTGACGCCAGCGATGATCGCGCTCGTGATCGCCAAGCGCCTGTCGCGTTTCTTCAGCAACGACACGATCAAGTCGCGCGTCGCCTGGATCGAGGCGAAGGAACAAGAACTGACCCTGCCGCGCGCAAATTTCCCGCGCGCCGCGCATTATTGTTCCGGCTGCCCGCACAACACCTCGACCGCGGTGCCCGAAGGCTCGCGCGCGCTCGGTGGCATCGGCTGCCATTACATGGTCACCTGGATGGACCGCCGCACCGACACGTTCACCCAGATGGGCGGCGAAGGCGCGACCTGGTGCGGCCAGGCGCCGTTCACCGAAACCCAGCACGTGTTCCAGAACCTCGGCGACGGCACCTATTTCCACTCGGGCTCGCTGGCGATACGCCAGGCGATCGCGGCCAAGGTCAACATCACCTACAAGATTCTCTACAACGATGCAGTCGCGATGACCGGCGGCCAGCCGGTCGACGGCACATTGACCGTGCCAGGCATCGCCAACCAGATGCGCGCCGAAGGCGTGCAGACGATCGTGGTGATGAGCGACGAGATCGAGAAATGGTCGAAGCGCGAACTGTTCCCGCGTGACGTCGAGTTCTTCGATCGCGCCGAGTTCGATGCCGTGTCCAAGCGCTTGCGCGAAGTGCCCGGCGTGTCGGTGCTGATTTACGATCAGACCTGCGCAACCGAGAAGCGTCGCCGACGCAAGCGCGGCAAGCTCGAAGACCCGAAGAAACGCGTCTTCATCAACTCGCTCGTTTGCGAAGGCTGCGGCGACTGCGGCGAGAAATCGTTCTGCGTTTCCGTGCTGCCGAAGGAAACCGAATACGGGCGCAAGCGCGAGATCGACCAGTCGAACTGCAACAAGGACTATTCCTGCGTGAAGGGCTTCTGCCCGAGCTTCGTCACCATCCACGGCGGCGGTTTGAAGAAGCGCAAACCCGGAAGTGGCAAAGTGGACTTCTCCACATTGCCGCAACCGAGCTTCGCCAGCGACCTCGCCCAGCCTTGGAACATCCTCGTCACCGGCATCGGCGGTACCGGTGTCGTCACGATCGGCGCACTGATCGGCATGGCCGCGCATCTGGAATCGAAGGGCGCGACCGTGCTCGACCAGACCGGTCTCGCGCAGAAGGGCGGTGCGGTGACCTGTCATCTGCGTATCGCGAAGACGCCGGCCGACATCCATGCCGTGCGCATCGCCGCGGGCGAGGCCGATCTCGTCCTCGGCTGTGACATGGTCGTGGTCAACGACTACTGGGCACTGTCGAAGATCCGCGCCAAGCGCTCGCACGTCGTGCTCAACACCTACGAGGCGATGCCCGGCACGTTCACGACCAAGCCGGACATGCAGTTCCCGGCGTTGCAGATCGTCAAAGCCGTCGGCACCGCGCTCGACGGCGACGAGCCCGAGCTCGTCGACGCGACCGATCTCGCGACCAAGCTGCTCGGCGATTCGATCGCGAGCAATCTGTTCATGCTCGGCTACGCCTGGCAGAAAGGCTGGGTGCCGATCTCCGAAGCCGCGCTGATGCGTGCGATCGAACTCAATGGCGCCGCGATCGAAATGAACAAGAGCGCGTTCAACTGGGGTCGTCTGGCCGCGGTCGACATGGCCAAGGTCAAGGAAGCGGCCAACGGCATGCAAGCGCCCGCGGCGGCGACGGCGTTCGCCGCACCAATGGATGACGTGAAGATCAGCCGCACGCTCGACGAGGAGATCTCCCGCCGTGCCGCCTTCCTCACCGACTACCAGGACGCCGCGTATGCGGCGAAGTACAAGGCGCTCGTCGACAAGGTGCGCAGTGCCGAGCAGGCGAAGGCACCGGGCCAAACCGCGCTGACCGAAGCGGTCGCGCGCTACGCGTTCAAGCTCATGGCGTACAAGGACGAGTACGAAGTCGCGCGCCTGTACACGAGCGGCGAGTTCGAGCAGCAGATCAAGAACGTCTTCGACGGCGACTACAAGATTCACTTCAATCTTGCTCCGCCGACCTTCGCCAAGAAGGACTCTGACGGCCATCTGGTCAAGCGCGAGTTCGGTCCGTGGATGTTCCGCGCGTTCAAGCTGCTGGCCAAGTTCAAGCGCCTGCGCGGCGGTGCGCTCGACGTTTTCGGCAAGACCGCCGAGCGCAAAATGGAGCGTCAGTTGATCGCCGACTATTTCGCGACGGTGGACGAGCTGCTGTCGAAGCTCGACCGCAACAACCTCAAGCTGGCCGTCGACATCGCCTCGATCCCTGAGCGGATCCGCGGCTACGGCCATATCAAGGAGGCGAACTTCGCCAAGGCGGCGGCCGCACATCGGGAACTCATGAGCGGATGGCGTTTGGCAAAACCCGAAGTTCGCGCAGTGGCGTGATGGCGCGACGACATTCCGTGGCGGAACGCCACGATCGTTCGACAGTAGGTGGCTTCTTGGGAATTCACGCCAAGGTTATCTCGCAGCACGCGCGCAAGTTTGAGGCGACAGTGACGGAGCGCGATCGTCGCACGGTATGGGCCACCTTGAGCCTCTTTCGTACCGGCGACTCGATAGCTTTGAAACGCCCGCAACGCGACGCCATGACGAGCCTGCTATGAATCTGCACGTTGCTTTCGACACCGGCATACAGCAGCGCGATATCCTGCGTCGGGCAGCCGCCTTGCTGCAAACCGGCGAGGGTGAGCAAGCAAGGCGAGCCCTGCAAACCCTGCGCGCCGAGCATATTCGCGATCTTGAGGAAGCCGTCGTCGCGGTCAACATGCTCCTCGATGTGAATCTGCCCGACGCGGCGCTTGCGATGGCTGTCAGGATGGGAGGACTCGCTCCTGGGCATCCCGAATGCGCTGAGCTCATGGCGGAATGCCGTTTCCTGATCGATCGACCGACGTTCTGGCAGAACGAGAGCCGCGACATCCGCACAGCCCTCGAACAGATCAGCACGCTCGCTTCCACGGCAGAGCATGCTGCGACGGACTCGAAGTTGCACATACTTTGCAACCTCGACAGCATTGGCGGCAGTGAGCGCCGCGCGCTCAACCTGTACCGCTTTCTTTCCGCGCACATGCCGACGACATTGTGGTCGACTGCGCCGGCCCATCCAGCGCATCGCGAACAGGCTCCAATCCGTCTCATCCACGGCGACGAAACGCCATCGGGTGGCACAATCGTCCTGATCGGGACCTACTACGACATCGGCGATCTGCTCGAACGCGGCCACTTCGAGCGGGTGGTGATCTGCCACAACCTGATCGACCAGAATCAGAACCTGCTCCGGTGGCTGAAGCGGATCGGCAACAATCCGGCCCACCCATCCGTGGAGCTGACGTTCCCGTCAAAGATGTTCGGCGAGCTGCTCGGCCTGCCAGGCGCCGCCGAATATTCTCCTGTCGATCTCGCCCACTTCCGTTGCCGCCAAGCGCGCGCATCGACACCGGATATTGCAGTCGGCCGCCACAGCCGCGCCTACGCGTACAAATTCCACTACAACGATGCGGCCTTTTTCCGCCAGGCTATCGCCCATGGATACCGGGTCAGATTACTCGGAGGCAATGCAATCGAGCGCGTCTTCGCGGCCGACAAGGGTAAGCGCCCGGAATTGATCGCCGAAGGCGCGGTCGAAGCGCGGGACTTCCTCGAGACCCTCGACGTGTTCGTCTACCGCAAACATCCGCAATGGCTGGAGACCGGCGGCGCGGTCATCCTCGAAGCGATGGCGATGGAGTTGCCGGTCATCATCTTCCCCGAACAGTGCGGCTGCGCGGAGCTGATCGTGCACGGCGAGAACGGCTTTCTCGTCGCCAGCGAAACGGAGGCATTCGAAATCCTCGCGCGCCTGAGCGCCGAACCCGACTTGCGCAGACGCATCGGCAGCGCAGCGCGGCAAACCCTGGTCGATCTGCAGCGGCGCCAGGAACCCGAACTCCTCGCCCGCTATCGCGGCTGAGCGAGCGCCGTCCGCAGGCGGCGCGTTACACCGTGCCGCGATTCTTGCCCTGGAACGGCACGTAGTATTCGCGGATGCGCGCCATGTCGGCGTCGAGGTCGTCGCTCAGCTCGATCAACGGCCCCAGGCCGATCGTCTTTTCCGGATAGTGAAAGTAGAGCAATTGCACCGGTACGTTCGCCGCGCGCGCGATGTGCCAAAATCCACTTTTCCACTTTTTAACTTTCTTGCGCGTGCCTTCCGGCGTGATGCCGAGCCAGAGCTTGTCGCGCGCGGCGAACTGCTGGCGCATCTGCGTCACCACGTCATGCGCCGCCTTGCGATCGATGCCGATGCCGCCGAGGCCGCGCACCAGAGGACCTAGCAGGCCCTTGGTGTAGTCGTGCTTGATGATGAAATGGATGTCCAGGCGTAGCGCCACCTTGAACGCAAGCGCCCAGACGCCGTCCCAGTTGGACGAATGCGGCGCGCCGATGATGACGAGCTTGGGCACGTCCGGCAGCCGGCCGGCGATGCGCCAGCCGGTCAGGCGCAGCAGCCCTCGGCACACCCAGCCCAGCAACGAAGGCGAAAAATGCGGCGCCTGCGGCGGCACGCCCGGGAAAATCGACGCGTTGGTGCCCTCGCTCAATCTTCGCTCCAGTTGCGTTTCGCGCGCTGCTGTTTGTGCGTGCTGCGTTGCCGCTTGGCATCGAGGCGGCGTTCCTTGGATGCGCGCGTCGGCTTGGTCGCGATACGTTTCTTCGGCACATAGGCCGCAGCTTGCAGAATTTCGGCAAGGCGTGCGCGCGCGTCCTCGCGGTTCTTCGCCTGGTCGCGGAAACGGTTGGCCTGGATCACGAGCACGCCGTCGGCGGTCAAGCGGCGATCGCGCCGCGCGAGCACGCGAGCACGCAACGCCTCCGACAGCGACGGCGAATTGACCACATCGAAGCGCAACTCGACCGCCGAGGCGACCTTGTTGACGTTCTGCCCGCCCGGGCCCGAGGCACGAACGAAGGTTTCGATCAGCTCGTTGTCGGGAATGTGAAGCATGTCTTGCCGTGCCGCCGTTCGAGAGTGCTCTGACAGCCGACACTCCCGCGAAAGTAGGAATGACGGCGAGGGGGTTTCGTACTCGAAAATCCGCTATTTGTCCGCGATCTCGTATTTCGGCAGCTTCTTCTTCAGCAGCACGCGCTTGAGACGTGCGTACTTGGGCAGGCCGGTCTTTGCATCGTACGGCGGCGCGGCTTCGCCGCGGATCAGCGGCTCGAAGTAATTGCGCGCGGCGGCGGTGATGTGGAAACCGTCCTTGCTGATGTAGTTTGCCGGCAGCTTCTTCTCGATGTTGGCGATCTTCGTGATCGGCGCGGCCTCGATCTTCCACTTGAACGGCGTCGACGAGGTGCGCTTGATCACCGGCATCACCGCGTTCTTGCCGGCCAGCGCGTACTCGACCGCGGCCTTGCCGACCGCATAGGCCTGCTCGACGTCGGACTTCGAAGCGATGTGTCGCGCCGAGCGCTGCAGGTAGTCCGGCACTGCCCAATGGATCTTGAAACCGAGCCTGTCCTTGACCAATCCGGCGATGATCGGCGCTGCGCCGCCGCCGAGCTGGGTATGGCCAAACGCGTCGACCACGCCCGAGTCGGTGAGAAACCTGCCGTCCGGCGTCTTCACGCCTTCGGACACGATGACCGAGCAATAACCCACCTTGGCCACGACTTCTTTTACGCGCGCGAGGAACTTGTCCTGCTCGAACGGCACCTCGGGAAACAGGATCACGTGCGGCGGCGCGTCTTTGCCCTGCGCGGCGAGGCCCGCGGCCGCCGCGATCCAGCCCGCGTGGCGGCCCATGACTTCCATGACGAACACCTTGGTCGACGATTCGCTCATCGACTCGACATCGAGACTGGCCTCGGCGATCGATACTGCAGTGTACTTCGCCACCGAACCGAAGCCGGGACAGGAATCGGTCACCGGCAGGTCGTTGTCCACCGTCTTCGGCACGCCGACGACTTTGAGGTCATAGCCGAGCTCGGCGCTGAGCTTGGAAATCTTCAACGAAGTGTCGGCCGAGTCGTTGCCGCCGTTGTAGAGGAAGTAGCGGATGTCGTGCGCGCGGCAGACTTCGATCAGGCGCTCGTAGCGCGACCGGTCGGCCTCGATCGACTTGAGCTTGAACCGGCACGAGCCAAATGCGCCGCCCGGGGTGTGGCGTAATGCCGCAATCGCGCTGCGGTCTTCCTTGGCCACATCGATCAGCTCCTCGCGCAGCGCACCGAGAATGCCATTGCGCCCGGCATACACCGGCACGCCGTGTTTGCGGCAGGTTTCGATCACGCCGCAGGCGCTGGCGTTGATCACCGCGGTCACCCCACCCGACTGCGCGTAGAACAGCGCGCCTTTGCTCGCCTTGCCCTGCTTCTTGCTCATGCGATCCTCAATGGTAAAAGGTCTCGTTGACTCGTTGACGCACTGCCGCTAGGTTAGCCTGTCGCAGTTTGCATTGCACCCACCGCCGCGTCCTCACGGAATCAGATATGCGCATCGTTTTCTTCGGCCCGAATGGATCGGGCAAGGGCACCCAGGCCACCCTGCTCAAGAATGAACTCGGCATACCGCATATCTCCACCGGCGACCTGCTGCGCGCCGCGGTCAAGGCCGGCACGCCGCTCGGGATCAAGGCCAAGGCGGTGATGGACGCCGGCCAGCTCGTCTCCGACGACATCGTGCTCGGCATGCTCGAAGAGCGCATCACCCAGTCCGACGCGAAGGGCGGCTTCATCCTTGACGGCTACCCGCGCAACCTCGCCCAGTGCGCCGCGCTCGAGGACCTGCTCGCACGCATCGGTCAGCCGCTCGACGTGGCGATCAAGCTCGACGTACCCGACAGTGCCATTCTCGCGCGCTGCGAGATCCGCTTCGCCGCCGAACACCGCGCCGACGACGACCCCGCCGTCGTGCGCAAGCGCCTCGAAGTCTACCGCGCACAGACCGCGCCGGTCGCCGACCACTTCGGCCAGATCGGCAAGCTCAAGACGGTCGACGGGGTGGGCGAAGTTCAGGAAGTGTTCCAGCGGATTTTGGCTGTGCTGCCAAGATAGAAAGCATGTCCGTTGAACCCGGTCCGACGCGTTTTTCGCGTGGTAAGCGATGGATACGCATGTGGGCAGCTACCGGACACGAGCTTAGGATTTTCTTTCGATTCCAGAAGTATTCCTCGGTTTTTCTTGCAGTCGCGATGCTGCTATTTCCGTTCTATATTCTTTACACGAACGGCTGGGCCGATATTCCCATCCATAACTTAAATAGCGGCACCACTCACTACGTAAATCCCCTCCTTATTGTCTTGCCGCTCTCAATCTTTGGCATCGGCTTGAGTCTGATTTGCTACCGGGCCGCAAAACGGGCGTTAAAAGCGTTAAACACGAAAAGCGATCCGTACAGGCAAGCTGGAAAAGCTTACCGACGTGCCAAAGCGAAGCGAGGACAATAGCATGCGCTTTACGCGTGCTACTTACGGCCCCCAAACCGAAGGGCCGCGGCGAACTGATACACTCACGAGCTATTAAATAAGCTCGGTTGCAACCGCTTTCATGCCTCCTGTTGTAGAAATCTTCCGCGATCTCGTCCTGTTGCGCCGTGGGCCGCAGGACCTGCCGTATTCAACTCAACTGCTCGCAGTGCTGATCGTCGCCTGCGTCGTCGTGCAAGCCGTCGCACGCACGATTCCCGCTCCGATCGGCCTCGGTGAATCATTCCTTTCGACACTGATCGAGACGCTGCTGGTACTCGCGGCGCTGCGCCTGGCGTTGCGCATGCGCGGTCTCGGCAGCCGCTTCGTGCAGGCGGGCAGCGGCCTCGTCGGCTGCAACCTGATCTTCACATTGATCAACATTCCAGTCGCGCTTGCGTTCGGCAAGTTTCCGATCGAAGCGGGCCGCCTCGTGCCCGAGCAGGTTACGCCGACACAGATGATGTTGTTCCCGCTGATTTTCGCGCTCGGCATCTGGCAGCTGGTGGCGGTGGCGAATGTGCTGCGCCACAGCTTGAACCTGACTCTGGCCGGCGGCATTGCGGTGATCTTCGGCTGGATCGCGCTGCTGTCGCTGCTGCTGAGCCTGATCGCAGGAACGTAGCCATGCGTTCGTCCTTGAACGCCAAGATTAAAAACCGGCTATCCATGGCCGGACTTCTCAATAAAAGCGCATGAAGCTCCATATCCTGGGGATTGCGGGGACGTTTATGGGCGGGGTCGCTGCGCTCGCGCGCGAACTCGGTCACGAGGTCGAAGGTTCGGATGCGAACATCTATCCACCGATGAGCGATCAACTCGCCGCGCTCGGCATCGCGCTCAAGCAGGGTTATCGCGCCGAACATCTCGGTAGCGACGATCCCGCGCGGAAACCGGATCTCGTCGTCGTCGGCAACGCCTTGTCGCGCGGCAATCCAGCGATCGAATACCTGCTGAACGCGCGCCTGCCCTATGTCTCCGGCCCGCAGTGGATCGGCGATGCGCTGCTGCGCGAGCGCCGCGTGTTTGCGGTCGCCGGCACGCACGGCAAGACGACGACGACGGCGATGCTTGCCTGGATCCTCGAAGCCTGCGGCCGCAAGCCGGGCTTCCTCGTCGGCGGCGTGCCGGAGAATTTCGACGTGTCGGCCCGGCTGGGCGCGAACGAGGACTTCGTCATCGAAGCCGACGAATACGACACCGCGTTCTTCGACAAGCGTTCGAAGTTCGTCCACTACCACGCGCAGATCGCGATCCTCAACAACCTTGAGTTCGATCATGCCGACATCTTTCCCGATGTCGCCGCGATCCAGCGCCAATTCCATCATTTCGTGCGCACCGTGCCGGGCAATGGCCGCCTGATCGTCAATGCCGAGGACAAGCATCTGGCTGAAGTGCTGACGATGGGCGCATGGTCGCCGATTACGACGTTCGGCATCGATGCGGGCAACTGGCGCGCGCGCCTGATCAGGACTGACGGCAGCGAATTCGCCGTACTGCGCGAAGGCAAGGAACTTGGCGTCGCGCGCTGGGGCCTGATCGGCCGGCACAACGTGAGCAATGCGCTCGGCGCGCTCGCCGCGGCCGAGGCGGGCGGTGTCGATATCGAAAAGGCGCTCGCGAGCCTCGCCGATTTCCGCAGTGCCAAGCGACGCATGGAACTGGTCGGCGAAGCGCGCAGTATAAAAGTATACGACGACTTCGCCCATCACCCGACCGCGATCGCGACCACGCTCGCCGGCCTGCGCGCAAAGATCGGCAAGGCACGCATCCTCGTCGGCATGGAGCCGCGCTCAAACTCGATGCGCCTTGGTGCGCATGCCGCCGAACTCGCACCGAGCCTCGCCGATGCCGATGCGGTCGTATTCCTGCAACGCGCCGAACTGCCGTGGGATGCGCACAAAGTCACCAGCGCGCTCGACGGTCGCGGTCGCACCGCACCGACGGTCGACGCACTGATCGCCGCGCTGCGCGAGCAGGCGCAGCCGGGCGACCACGTCGTCTTCATGTCGAACGGCGGCTTCGAGAACGCGCCGCGGCGCTTCGTGGCCGCCCTCTCGTCCATGTCGACGTAGCGCCGCGGCAACCTCCTCGGGCACCCCGGATCGTTCTCATCTCGTGTTGTCGAAAATCACGACAGTGGTTCGTCGTGTGGTTGTAGGCCGAGCCGCTTGTATAGCGGCTGCTAAATGCCTCAACTCGTCCGGAAAGTCTGGAATGGGGTCCGCATGAGGGCCTTGGACCGGACTTCGTTGAAGCCGTTCGCCGCATCAAGTCGCAGGACGGCCCGGATCTCATCCTCGGGTAGCGGCACGCTGACTTCAATCCTGCTCGAACACGGGCTCACAGATGAAGTCGTGCTGGCCGTCAATCCAGTCCTGCTGGGCGCGGGTAAACGCTTTTTTTGCTGCGGGAACCCCGGCCCGTGCGTTCGAGCTCATCAGCACGCAAGCCCTGCCGTCCGGCATCATCCTCAGTACTTACAAGGTCGCCGGGCCGTTGAAGACAGGATGACATCAGGCCAATATTGCGAAGCTGTGCTCAGCCCTCGTTTAACCGTACTGTCGCGGCGCGGTTGCATTAGCATCCCAGGTATCGCGGCGACGGCCGCTTATCTGACTTCGGTGAGCATGGTGAACAAATACATTTGGTCTGCTCTTCTTCTCTGCCTGTTTGCGTCTGTTTGCGTGGCAGCCACGGCCACTGCACAAGGCAACAGTGCAACCAAAGTGATCACGCCCAGAGAACTCTCCTTTGTTCAGGTTTCCGAGGGAGTACGGCTGAAGGAACTTACCGGCCGCTCGGCTCCGCCCGCTGCCAAATCAACCATGGGCAGCGTTGCATTATTCGAACTCGACCCAGGTCACGCGAGCGCTTGGAGCCACAACAAAGTCGGTGAAGAGTCTTTCTTCGTCCTCGACGGGCACGGTGAAGTTTGGACAGGTGCGGTAGCGCATCCAGTAGGTCCTGGCGATTACATATTGATTCCGCCTTCGGTAGTCCGTTCCATTCGAGCCAGCAAAGGCGAGATCCTCAAGTTTTACGCCATCACGACGCCGGCATGGAGCAAGGACGATGATGTTCTGGTGCCGGCTCCGAAAGGGGCACCTGTTCAGTAGACATCAAGCGCTTGCAGACGATTAACTGGCACGAACCTGAGTTGAACCACTTATGGGCAAATTACCTTCCCGTGCTCTGCCGGAACCACGGAGTTTTCGATCATCAAAAGAACTTCGCGCATGGATGGCGAAGGAGCACGCCCGAGCCGGTGTTCTGCTCCTGCGGATTTTCAAGAAGGACTCTGGTGTTCCATCGGTCACATATGCCGAGGCGCTTGACCAGGCGTTATGTTTCGGTTGGATAGACGGGCAAAAGCTGCCGCTTGATGCAAACTCCTGGGTGCAAAAATTCACTCCGCGCGGAGCGAAGAGCGGTTGGTCGAAGAGAAATGTTGCGCATGTGGATCGGCTTATCCAGGAGGGCAAAATGACGCCCGCTGGTCTCAAGGAGGTGGAAGCGGCCAAAGCCGACGGGCGCTGGGCCACTGCGTACGATTCCTCCGCTAACGCAACGGTGCCTGCAGAGTTCGTCAAAGAGCTCGCACGTAACCCCAAGGCAAAGCAATTCTACGCGACGCTCAACAAGGCCAACCTGTATTCGATTGCCTATCGGTTGCAAACAGCAAAGCGCTCAGAGACAAAGCTCAAGCGTATAGAGCTGATTATCGATATGCTCGCGCGCGGCGAGAAATTTCACTGACTGCTAGGCCGTGCTTCCAAGCACGGCAATTCGCCGCTCCAGCGTCCATGACCGCCGATCCGAAGCTGGTCTCTCCAGGTGCGGCCGCCGACAGGCAGCGGCTGCATTTCTTCGATGTTCAACTTCTCATTGACTGCGGCGTGAGAACGACACGGCGTACGCTCCGGTGCGAACCACGGGCAGAGTGTCGTCGGACAACTCGATGCCATCTGTGAGTGCTGTTGGCATGAACAAGAGTTTCTTTTGCGCCTCCGTGCTGTCCGCCACGGGCTTGTCCAAGGTCAAGGTGCCCAGTTCAACGACTTTGCGGGTATCGGGCCAGGGTTGGCTGGGATCCTTGGTTTGGTCGTCGGCGCTGGCCAGCTGCGCTTTCAGATGAAACACCACTTGCTTTCTAGCGATTCGCTGCGGCAGGTCGTCCACGAGGAAGTCCGGAGACTTCTTGGAAGCTTCTTCGGGTTTGAGGTGCACGACCTGTTCGGGCACCATCTGATAGCGCACCGCTTGTTTATGTCCCGCCTTGTCGACCAGCAGGAAGGCGTCGATACCGTAGTACTCTTCGTCCGCGAAACTGGCGGGAGTAGCCACCGTCGCGAACGCCTTGTCTACCGCAGGGTGGCCGGCTTTGAACTGATCCAGCTTCGTCGGCTTTGGGCTCTCTGGCGCGCTTTCGCTGATCGCAACGAGCAGATCGCGGAACTCTTCGCCGGAGGCCACCGGAAAGAACTTGAGCGAGTTGATCACCATGTCGGTGCTGGAGCCACCGGGCAGATGATACTTGATGGCCATGCCGTGAGGGTTAGCGCCGGGCGAACCGTCTGCTACGGTGGGCAATCCCCCTGAATCCGAGAAGCGCACTGTCACCGGGATTACGCTGCCATTGAAAATGGCCGCCCGGCTGAGCTTTGCGGCTTCCGGTGTCGCCTTGAACGTTCCCTGGGCCACAACGCCTTTTGCGTGATTTGCACGAAATCCGGGATGGGAACCGTATATCTTGTTGAGCGCATCGACGATCTGAGTCGTAAGCGGCGCGTCCGCCGCCAAGGCCATGGGCGACGTCAGTGCCATCGAGACGGCAAGAACACTAAGAGATTTCCACTTCGAGATAGACATGGGTGCTCGTTCCTGGCGGGTTGTTCAAGTTTTGGATTTTGGTCTTCCGATATCCCGATCGCCCTGCGTCGATCCGTCATTCCGCTTCATGGACTTTGGCGATTTTCGATTCCGTTGGCAACGGGGCGCAAGTCGGCATGACTCATGCTCGTGCGCGAACTGCATGCTTGCGGCAATTCGAACGAGATTTTCCCAGCTGATTTTGACAATTCCTAGGGCTCGCCGAAGCAACAAGAGCAGCGCCGCCTGGATGTCGAGGACACGGCATGTCGATGATCGAGAATTCGCGGCAACTGCACCAACTTGCGTGGAGTCTTGCCATCGGATCTGACCATGCTCGCACGGGGACCAACGCAGAGGCCTATCGCCGCTGCGCGGTGTTCGGCGCTCCATCTTCAACGTCACTCTTCGCGGATAGAGAGGAGTGGACGCATAGTGCTGGGCGGCAATGTTTTTGAGCGCAAGCAACCTGTGGAGAAGAAACAGTCATTTCTTCGCCGGGCAATTCGAAGCCACAACCATTTGGTCGAGAATGGCTTGTTCTAAGCTGTGCTCTTCTTCTTGGCACGCGGCGAGCGCGACGCTTTGATTGCATCAAGGCGCTCTTGCGCTTCACGCTTTCCAATACCACGCATCGCAATGATCGCCGCGAGCTGTTCTTTCCGCGGCGTGGCCTTTTTCGTTTCCCAGTTGTAGATCGACTGCTCGCTGACGTCGAGCAGCAAAGCCAGTTGCGCCGCGGACAGGCCCAGCCGCAAACGCAGCGAACGCAGCCCTTTCGCTACGAACCTGACGGGACGATCAGGCAAGGTTCGTGGATTGCTGTCTCTTGCTGCGACATTCGTTCGCTTCTCGAGCGAAGCCGACTTCTTCTGCAGCGCTGCAACTTGTCGCTTGAGCGAGGCGATATCACGCCGGTAAGCGGCCGACGCCTTCTTTACGCTCGCTACCGTCTTGCGGATCTCGCGTCGGCAAAGACGCGAGATTTCGTCCTTCAGGAGAACACCTATATTGGGCATAGATCTCAGCCGAGAATCACGAAGCAGCGTCTTTGAGCTTCTTCAGCGGGCGCACTTTCACCCGGACCGAAGCGGGCTTCGCGGCAAACCACTGTTCCTGCTTGGTGAACGGATTGATGCCCTTGCGCTTTGGCTTCGCGGGAATGCTGGCGACGGTAACTTTGAACAGGCCCGGCAGGGTAAACGTGCGTGCACCGTTCTTGTTGACTGAACCGACCACAGCGCCTTCAAGCGCGGCCAGTACGGCGCGGACATCCTTGGCCATGACAGCAGACGAGTTGGCGATGTATTCGACCAATCCGGATTTGCCGAGAGCCTGCTTGATCGGCTTGGCTGCGGCCGGCTTCGTGGCGGGTTTCGCCGCTGCTTTTTTGGAAGCTTTCTTAGTAGCCATGATTTTCCCCACGGTGATGTTTAAGTTAGTTAGGAGACGATGATCTAGATAATAGCGTGAACAGGCGTCGCACAAAATGCAAGGTTCAACGGTTCAAACGGTGCGGCTCTCGTTGACGCTTGAGCTGGGCGGCCGTTACATGCTAACCCAACTTCAGTGCTTCGGTCTGCTTGAGCCGTAGATTAGCCATTGCTCATCCAAACCGCACTTCCCGGAACAATCCGGTCTGACGCGCAAGACTATCACTTCTGCTTTCCGGCGGCGCATCGTTGCAATTGGTTTATGAATCCGCCCGGACTCCGATGAACGTCGCTGGACCACGGACAAATTGCCCCGCTTACGCAACACCCATAACGAAGTGGACTGGCGCATGACGTACTTGTACCGTCGAGTTACCCAAACGCCGGAGGAGTACGCGCGATGATGCGATTCACTCTATGGGTTCTGCTCGCCGTTTCAGGCGCCAACGCGGCAGCCCTTGTCGAGCTGGGCCGCTACGACAACCGCGATCAGGCTGCCAAGTCGCCGCGCGACGTGGACTCCGCCATTCCACAGGTCACGCTGACGATCGAACCTACGCCGCAAAACGATTTCGCGCTTTGGCATGTGCACCTGCAGACCGACGCCGAGTCCACCTACGAACAGACGTGGGCAATGCAATCGCGCACGGAGCATGACGGCAGCGCGTCGCTGATTCCCTATTTTCAGTTCAAGCAAATCGTCACGCCTTCCGCAGCGGCATTTGACGCCCAAAGCTGGCTTTCGCTCGAGGCCTGCGCGCTGCGCGGCGAGTTCGGCAAGACACGCATCCGCGCGATGTCCGAAGGCGAGCCTTGCGCCGCGGCGATCATGAACGTCGGCGCGCGGCGCGCACTGTTGCCGGTAGGCATCGAGCGCAACGGCGCGCGCTTGCAGCTCGATTTCAATCTGCGCGGCAAGCGCACGCGCATCGAGCTGCAGCGCCGCGAATGACGGTCGGCGGACGCGCCGGCGTCGCCGCCATCCGCTCCGCGGTCAACGGACCTATACTGCGGCGGTGAGCTCCAGGCAGACGACCGATATCCCGCTGTTTCCACTCAACAGCGTACTGTTCCCGGGTGGGGAAGTCGGTCTGCGCATATTCGAGCCGCGATATTTGGACATGGTGCGCGACTGCGCGCGCACGAACTCGCCGTTCGGGATTTGCCTGATCCTTTCCGGTACCGAAGCCGGCGAGCCCGCCACGCCCGCGGCGATCGGCACGCTGGCGCACATCGTCGATTTCTCCACCACGCCCGATGGCCTGCTCGGCATCCGCGCGCAAGGCAGCCGGCGCTTTCGTCTGGCCCATTCGCGCGTTCGCGACAGTGGCCTCGCGCATGGCGAGGTCGAGTTGTGGCCGGACGAGGCCCACGTCGAAGTACCCGTCGAATTCCATTTGCTCGCGACGATCCTTGAGCGCCTGCTCGAGAAAATAGGCGGCACGCATGCAAATGCGCCGCGCGCGAACTTCAACGACGCGAGCTGGATCGGCTTCCGTCTCGCCGAGCTGCTGCCGCTTGAGAACCGCGAGCAGCAAATGCTGCTGCAGACGGTCGATCCGATCGAAAGGCTGGCTCAGCTCATGCACGCGCTGCCGCGCTTCCAGTCGGGTTGAGTCGCGTCCGACGCGTCAACCCGTGCCGATCACACAGCACCGCGGCCAGTCCCGCGCTGAAAAGCACGGCCGACCCGGGGCTCACGGCTACGGCAGGGGCGGCCCTGACAAGGACCGCGCCGCTCAGCACCCGCAGAATCTGCAGCGCACCGAGCAGAACGTATAGCGGCACCAGGCAGCCAGCGTATCGGTTTGCCCGAGCGGCGCAACCGGCATGCGCACCGCCGATGCTGGAGCGCCCGCCGCTGCTGATGCATCATTCACCGCGACGCTTCGTCATCGATCGGGACCGACATGGGCTCACTGCAGGGCAAGACGCTGTTCATCACCGGCGCCTCACGCGGCATCGGCCTCGCGATCGCGCTACGCGCTGCGCGCGATGGCGCGAACGTGGTCATCGCGGCCAAATCGGACGTGCCGAACCCCAAGCTTCCCGGCACGATCCACAGCGCCGCCGCCGCGGTCGACGCAGCCGGTGGCAAGGGCCTTGCGATCCGCTGCGACATCCGCGAAGAGAGCGAGGTGCGTACCGCGGTCGAAATCACCGTCTCGCGTTTCGGCGGCATCGACGTGCTCGTCAATAACGCCAGTGCAATCTGGCTGCGCGGCGCGCTCGATACACCGATGAAGCGCTTCGATCTGATGAGCGAGGTCAACTCGCGCGGTACCTTCCTCTGCGCGCAGGCGTGCCTGCCGCATCTGTTCGAGTCGGCTAACCCGCACATTCTTACCTTGGCGCCGCCCCCGTCGCTTGATCCCAAATGGTGGGCGCCGCACACCGGTTACACGCTGGCGAAGATGGGGATGAGCTTCGTCACGCTCGGGTTTGCCGCCGAGTTCGCCGACAAGGGTGTCGCGATCAATGCGCTGTGGCCGCGCACGCTGATCGCGACGGATGCGCTCAACATGATCCCGGGCGTCGATGCCGGCAACGGCCGTAAGCCAGCGATCATGGCCGATGCGGCGCATGCCATCCTCACGCGCCCCGCGCGCGAGGCGACCGGCAAGTTCTTCATCGACGATGACGTGCTGCGCGCCGCCGGCGTCACCGATTTCTCTGCCTACACGGTCGATCCGTCGAAACCGCTGCTGCCTGATCTGTTTCTGGATTGAATTGAATAGCGCGGACAGGATGCCCGCTTTTGATCTCGCGATCACGGACGATCGCAAAGGAGAACGCACCATGAAATATCTGCATACGATGATCCGTGTCCGCGATCTCGACGCCTCGCTGAAATTTTTCTGTGCCGGCCTCGGCCTCATCGAGACGCGCCGCGTGGAAAACGAGAAGGGCCGCTTCACTCTCGTCTTCCTCGCCGCGAAGGAATCGCTCGACGCCGAGATCGAACTGACCTACAACTGGCCCGACGCCGACGGCAGGACCGAGGACTACGGCAGCGCACGCAACTTCGGCCACCTCGCCTTCCGCGTCGACGACATCTACGCCACTTGCGCGCACCTGCAGGCGATGGGCGTGACGATCAACCGCCCGCCGCGCGACGGCCACATGGCCTTCGTGCGTTCACCCGATTTGATCTCGGTTGAGCTGCTGCAGGACGGCCAGCTGCCGCCGCAGGAGCCGTGGGCGTCGATGCCGAACGTGGGGACGTGGTAGCCTCGCGCACCCCCATCGTTCCTGTCGACAATACTCGAGTTTCGCATGCCCACCACCGCCGACCTGCTCGCCGCAGGCAAACGCTACTACGTCCCGATCTACAAGCCGCGCGAGACGATTCTCGAACGCGGTCAAGGTTCGCGCGTGTGGGATCGCGATGGCAAGGAGTACGTCGATTTCGGCGCGGGCATCGCCGTGTGCGGGCTCGGCCATTGCGATCCCGATCTCGTCACAGCGCTCAGCGAACAGGCCAGTAAGCTCTGGCACACGAGCAACGTGTTCTATTCCGAACCGCCGTTGCGGCTCGCGGAAGAGTTGGTCGAAGCCTCGCGCTTTGCCGAGCGCGTGTTCCTATGCAACTCGGGTGCCGAGGCGAACGAGGCGGCAATCAAGCTCGTGCGCAAGTGGGCCGCGGCAAACGGGCGCCCGCCCGAGAAGCGCGTGATCGTCACGTTTCGCGGCAGCTTCCACGGCCGCACGCTCGCCGCGGTGACGGCGACCGCGCAGCCGAAATATCAGGAAGGCTACGAGCCGCTGCCCGGCGGTTTCCGCTACGTCGACTTCAACGACATGGCCCAAGTGGAAGCCGAGTTCGCGAAGGGCGATGTCGCCGCAGTGCTGGTCGAACCGATCCAGGGCGAAGGCGGCGTGATGCCGGCCACATCGGGTTTCCTGCGCGGCCTGCGCGCGCTCTGCGACAGGCATGACGCCCTGCTCGTGCTCGACGAAATTCAGTGCGGCATGGGCCGCACCGGCCAGCTGTTCGCGCACTGGCACGACGAGATCAAACCCGACATCGTCACGCTGGCGAAGGCGCTCGGCGGCGGCTTCCCGATCGGCGCGATGCTGGCCGGTCCGAAGGTCGCCGAGGTGATGCAGTTCGGCGCGCACGGCACCACGTTCGGCGGCAATCCGCTCGCTGCAGCGGTCGCGCGCGTCGCCCTGCGCAAGCTGGCGTCGCCGGAAATTTCCGCGAACGTCGCGCGCCAGTGCGATGCGCTTACCGCAGGCCTGCAGTCGATCAACGCCGAGTTGAATGTGTTCGACGGCGTGCGCGGCCGCGGCCTGATGCTCGGAGCCGTGCTCGCCGAAGCGCACAAGGGCCGCGCCTCTGCGATCCTCGATTGCGCCGCGCAACAAGGACTGCTGCTTTTGCAAGCCGGGCCCGACGTGCTGCGCTTCGTGCCGGCGCTCAATATCGGCGATCGCGACGTGGCGGAAGGGCTCACCCGCCTCGCGCTGGCGTTGCGTACCTTCCTGAAATCGTAGTCCGCGACACGCCGCGGATATCCGCGTGCGTTATCCGTTGCGCCGCTTGAGTCGGAGCACCGCGGAAACATCCTCGTCGCCATAGCCCTGCGTCATCAGCTCGGCGAAATCCGCCAGCGATTTGTCCAACGTCTCATGGCCGACACCGGCCGACGCCGCGAGATCGCGCGCGATGCCGAGGTCCTTGTGCATCAGGGCCAGCTTGAAGCCGACGTTGAATTCGTTGCGCATCGCCGAGGCGCCGCGCTTGTCGAGATACCAGGACTGCGCGGCGCCGCCCGAGAGCGTGGGCAACAACACCGCTGGATCGAGCCCAAGCGCTTCAGCCAGCGCGAGTCCTTCGCCAATACCCTGCATGACGCCCGCGATCACGGTCTGGTTGACCGCCTTTGTGTTCTGGCCAGCGCCAATGCCGCCCAGATGCGCGATGCGCCCCGCGTAGGCTTCGAGCACCGGCCGCACGCGCGCGAGCGCGTCCGCATCGCCGCCGACCATGATCGAGAGCTTGCCGTTCTTCGCGCCCTCGACGCCACCCGAGACGGGTGCGTCGAGAAAATCGCCGCCGGCGGCGCGCATGATCTTCTGCGCTTCGATCGCGGTCTTCGACGACACGGTCGAATGATCGATCACGATCGTGCCTGACTGCACCTGCGCTGCGATCGCGCGCGTCACCTCGAGCACGTCAGCGTCGGCCGACACGCACAGCGCGATGACGTTGCAATGTTTCGCTAGCTCGCCGGGATTCGCCGCGCCGAGCACGCCGTGTTCCTGTGCGAACGCCTGCGTCTTCGCCATGCTGCGATTGGCAACGCCGGCCAGCAGACCCGCGCGCTTCAAGTGCCCTGCCATGGCCCAGCCCATCGCACCGAGGCCGATGAATCCCGCTTTGATATCTGCCATGTTCGTCTCGCTCAATCCTCTGCCAAATACGTGTAACCCGTCAGCCCAGCTTCGAGCGCGGCCTCCAATCGTTTCGCTTCGTCGCCCACAATGTCCGCACGTGCAATCTTGTTCGCGTACTCGGCGCGCAGCGCGGCAAGATCGTAGCCGACGTAATCGAGCATCAGATCGGTCGTGTCGCCGCGACGCAGGTGCGAGAACTCATAGCCGCCAACGGCAGTGAGGCGCACGTTGACGGCGTCGGTGTCACCGAACAGGTTGTGGATGTCGCCCAATGCCTCTTGATAGGCGCCGACAAGGAAGATGCCGAGGCGATAGGTTTCGCCCTCGGCCGGCGCATGCACCGGCAGACTGACGTCGATGCCATCGGCGTCGACGTAATCGTCGATACGGCCGTCGGAGTCGCAGGTCAGGTCGGCGATGACGGCGCGGCGGTCGGGTGCGCGGTCGAGGCCGGCGATCGGCACGATCGGGAAAATCTGGTCGATCGCCCACGAATCGGGAATCGATTCGAAGATCGAGAAATTGACGAAATATTTGTCGACGAGCTTTTCGTTGAGCTCGTCGAGCGCCTGACGGTGCGCGCGCTCCTCGGGCTTGAGGCGCAGACGCAGCGCATTGACGATCGCATAGTACAGATCGTCGGCACGCGCGCGCTGGCGCAGCGTGAGCTGGCCGAGCGCGAACAGGCTATGACCTTCGCTCCAGTGATGCTGCGCTTCGTGGTACAGCTCGATCACGGAACGCTCGCCAATCTCGCCGTGAATCTCGCGCAGGCGACGCAAGACAACGGGCTCGTCGGAATCACTCGGCGGAATACGTCCCTCGGGCGCGCGCTCGATGTCGCTGACGTTAGTGACGAGCACGGCATGGTGCGCGGTCATCGCGCGACCAGTCTCGCTGATCACGTGCGGCGGCGCGAAACCGTGCTCGGCGCAGGCCTGGGCAATCGGCTCGACGATCGTCGACGCATACTGGTCAAGGCCGTAGTTGATCGAACAGGCCGAGCGCGAACGCGTGCCTTCGTAGTCGACGCCGAGGCCGCCGCCGACGTCGACGTAGCGGATCGGCATGCCGAGCTTGCTCAGCTCGACGAAGTAGCGCGTCGCCTCGCGCATGCCGCTGGCGATGTCGCGCACATTGGAGATCTGCGAGCCCATGAATACGTGCAGCAGTTGCAGCGAGTTCGTCAGGCCGGTCGCCTTGAGCTCGTCGATCAACGTGAGCAACTGGCGCGGGGTCAGGCCGAACTTGGATTTCTCGCCGCCCGTGTTCTGCCATTTGCCCGCGCCGAGACTGGTCAGGCGCATGCGCACGCCGAACAGCGGTTCGACGCCGAGCGCCTTGGCTTCTTCGAGCGCCGGCTTCAGCTCGGACGGTTTTTCGATGACGATAAACACGCGCAGGCCGAGCTTGCGCCCGATCAAGGCGAGGCGCAGGTATTCGCGGTCCTTGTAGCCGTTGCAGATGACGATGCTGCCCGGATGCGCGAGCGCAAGCACCGCCATCAATTCGGGCTTCGAGCCGGCTTCGAGACCGAAGCCTTCACCGCCAGCCTGGGCGAGTTCTCCGGCCACGCCCTTCTGTTGGTTGACCTTGATCGGATAGACCGCGCTGTAGCCGCCGGCGTAGTCCCATTCCTTCATCGCCTTGGCGAACGCGCCCTGCAGGCGCGCCAAGCGATGGCGCAGGATATCGGCGAAGCGCACCAGCAACGGTAGGCGCGAGCCCTTGGCACGGGCCGCGTCGACGATCGTGGGCAGGCTGAACGCCGGACCGTCGGCGCCGCGCGGGCGCACGAGAAGATCGCCGCTCGCGTCGACGTCGAAATAGCCTTCGCCCCAGTGCGCGATCGCGTATTGCGCGCGCGCGTCGTCGGTGGTCCAGCTCTGTTTGTTCAATACCTTGCTCCACACGGCGCACCAAGCCGGCGCCAAAGAACGCGTATTGTAACGGCCTAGTTCTGCCGTTGCGTGTCCTTGTCATTCGCAGCGGCTACAATCGCGCCCCTTCCCCTTTTTGCCCGCGGAATGCCCATGTCGAACGAACACACCTTTTGGTTCAACGAAGAGCACGACTACTCCGGCTCGTCGATCGGCTTTCGCGTGACGAAAAAGTTACACGAGGAAAAGACGCCGTTCCAGACGATCGCGATCTACGACACGACCGACTGGGGCAAGCTCATGACCATCGACGGCTGCATGATGGTCAGCACGCGCGACAATTTCTTCTATCACGAGATGATGTCGCACCCGGCGCTGTACACGCATGCGAATCCGAAGAACGTCGTCATCATCGGCGGCGGCGACTGCGGCACGCTGCGCGAGGTGCTCAAGCACAAGGGTGTCGAGAGCGCGATCCAGGTCGAGATCGACGAACAGGTGACGCGCCTGGCCGAGAAGTATTTCCCCGAGCTGTGCGAGTCGAATAATGATCCGCGCGCCCAGCTGCTGTTCATTGACGGCATCAAATGGATGGCCGAGGCGAAGCCTGAATCGCTCGACGTCATCATCATCGATTCGACCGACCCGATCGGGCCGGCCGAAGGCCTGTTCAACGCGGCGTTCTACGCGACCTGCCTCAAAGCGTTGCGCCCCGACGGCATCATTGTGCAGCAGAGCGAATCGCCGCTGGCGCACCTGCCGTTGCTCACCGACATCCGCAGCGCGCTGACCACGGCCGGCTTCGAATCGCTGCACACGATCTGCTTCCCGCAGCCGTGCTATCCGTCCGGCTGGTGGAGCGGCACGCTGGCGCGCAAGCGCGGCAAGCTCGACGCATTCCGCGAAACCGATGTGGCCGCAAAGCCGTTCGCGACTCAGTACTACAACCTCGACATCCACAAGGCCGCGCTCGCGCAGCCGGAGTTCCTCAAGCGCGCTTTCGGCGGCTGATTCATTCGCGCTGCGCCCGCCTCGCCCGCCAGCGCGCCCAACATGCGCTGGCATGGAAATCGAAGCGGTCGAGCCAGCGTGCAATGAGCAGCGATTCACCGGCAATCAGCGCCGCGCCGATAGCCATCACGAGCAGGCCCGGTCCCGGCGTCACCAGCATGAGGATGCCGGTCAGGAAAACCAGCACGCCGCCGATTACGGCAAAAATTGTGCGCGCCGGGTGCGGATGTGCCTGCCGCCGGCGGTGTTGGCGGCGGAAGCGCGTGCCGCTGCGCGAAGCGAGAAATGCGCGCAAATGCGCGCGCAGCCAATCGAACATGTTCGGTCCATCGTGGGTCCTGTTGTTGTGATGCCGTCGCGCGCGACGAAGTTCAAGTCCCCGTTTGCGGCATTTGATGGACGCAAGCTGAACCGCTTGCCGCGGCCGCCTCCGGCATGCGGTTACACTTGACGGCCGTATCGTTTCGGAAAGGACGGCCATGTCTCGCATCACGACCCTGATTTTCGCCGCCTGCGCCGTGGCCGGCGCGGGCCATGCCCCGATCGCCGCCGCGCAGGATGCCGCAGCGGCACCCAAAGTCGCCGCAACGGCGCCGGCGAAGAAGGCCGCGGCAGCAAAAGCGGCCGCGGAAAAGAAACCGGAAACCGCGGCGGCGCCGGCCGAAGACGAGGCATTCAAGCTGTTCCGCCGCGACCTGATCAACCTGCTCGCGCTGAGCGGCGATGCGCGCAAGCAGATCGCGGCGGCACAGTTCGCCGCACCCGACCAGAAGGACTCCACGCGCTCTGCGGTCAAGAAGACGCCGGCGCTGGTCAAGCGCGCGCTCGAACTCGGTCCGCAGGATCCGCTCGTGCTCTGGATCGCCGCCTCGAACGCCTGTCTGGACAAGCCGGGCTGCGCCGATCCCGCTGCGTTGAAGACGCTGCAAGGCATCGACGCGGACAACACAGCGGTCTGGCTGCTTTCCTGGCCTGCCGACGACAATGCGGGGATGCAGCGCGCCAGCGTCATGCGCATGGCGCAGACGCAGCGCTACAACGACTACTGGGGCACCGACGTCGCCGCGCTCTATCGCGCGCTGGAGATCCTGCCGGTGCCAAAGGAAATCGTCGCGCTCGGCCTGAGTTCGGAAAGCGCACGGATCAATTTCGCCACCTCGATCGCAAGCGCCTTCCTGCCCGTGCCGCTGCAGCGTCTGCACCAGTTCTGCACCACGCTCGACGCGGCCAAGGACGAGGCTGCTGTGGCCGATTGCATCGCCGTAGCGCGCAAGCTCGAGGCCGGCGGCACGTTCGTCGCCCAGGGCATCGGCTTCGCCATCGAGGAAGCGCTGTTGCAGCCCGGCGTCGACAAGGACGTGATGGGTGCGCGCCGGCGCTCGGCCGCGTGGCAGAAGGAGAAGTTCATGGAACTTTCCGGACGCTTCTCGCGCGAACCCGCGCTAGCACAAGCCTATGTCGATGCGCTGGAAAAGGAGCCGGACGCGTCCGCCGCGCTGATCGCCTTCCTGCGCGGACAGAAGCAACATACCGACCCGCCCGGCGATTGGCAGCCGGCGCCGCCGCCGAAGGCGGCGGATGCGCTGACCTCACCCGCACCCTCGCCCCCACCCCCACCGGCCGCGCAACCCTAGCCGGCGTCCGGGCTTGACGTGTACTCTTGGGAAACGAACGTTCTCCAGGAGTAGCGCGATGCTCAAGATTCTGGTGGCTAATTCGAAAGGTGGTTGCGGCAAGTCCACGATCGCCACCAACCTCGCCGCGCACTACGCGCAGGACGGCAAGAATACGCTGCTCGTCGATGCCGACCGCCAGGGCTCGAGCCAGAGCTGGTGCGAGAAGCGCGCCGGCTACACGACGCCGGTGCTGCCGCTGGCCGGCACGCGGTCGGACTGGCGCTCGCACGTGCCGAAGGGTACCCAACGCCTCGTCGTCGACGCGCCGGCGGCGATCCGGCCGCAGGATGTCGACGCCTTCCTCGACGACATCGATGCGGTGCTGATCCCGGTGCTGCCTTCGCGCATCGACCTCGAAGCAAGCCAGCATTTCATCGACGGCGTCGTTGCGCTGCCGCGGGTCAAGCGCGGCAAGGTTGCGGTCGGCATCGTCGCCAACCGGCTCAAGCCGTGGACGACCGCCTCGCAACTGGCGATCGAGGAGATGAAGGCACTGCCGTTTCCGCTCGTTGCGCAGATCCGCGATTCGCAGGCTTACGTGCTCATGGCCGGCCTTGGCAGGAGTATCTTCGACTACTCCTCCGAGACCGTGCGCTCGCATCAGGAAGACTGGAACAAACTGTTGCGTTGGCTGAAGAAGCTTGGCTGATCCCGGTCACGGCCGACCGCTGCACACGATGCCTTGATCCCGTTTCTATCATCGACTTTTACAAACCCGGACACAGGCATGACCCGAGAACTGATCCTGCTGCGGCATGCCCACGCCGAGAGCGCCAAAGCTGGCGGCGACGACGCGACGCGGCCGCTTTCCGCGCGAGGTATCACCGAAGCCGAAGACGCCGGCGCCTGGCTGCGCGAGCACCACGCGCTGCCCGCGCGCGTGCTCTGCTCGCCCGCGCAACGCGCGCGGCAAACCCTCGAGCGCGCGCTCGGCGAGGTCGGCGCGATGCTCGAACCGCGCATCTACGACGCGACCGCGGGCGGCTTGATCGCGCTGATCGACGAGCACGTCGATGTCGGGCGCCTGCTTTTGGTCGGCCACAATCCCGGCTTCGAGACCGTCGTCGCCCTACTGACAACCGGCCAGTCGGGCGACTTCCGCGGCATGCCGCCGGGCGGTATCGCCTGGATCGAACTCGCCGGCGCAGCCGAGCCAGGCGCCGGCAGGCTCAAGGCATTCTGGGCGCCCTGAAGTGGCAGACCCGGTCATCCTGGGCAGGCAACGCCAGACATGACGACAAACCCCAGTCCGACGATCACAGCACAGCCGATGCGGGCGACCGCAACTGGCGCTGCGCTCGTCGGCCTGCTGCTCGGTCTTTGCACTTTCCCCGTCGCGGCGGACGCCGCGGAACGCTATCAGCAGCTGGCGCTCGACACGGCCCGCTCGCATGTTGACTTCGAAGTGAAGGTGCTCTGGCTGGTCGGCGTGCACGGCCGCTTCGGCAACGTGCATGGCATGATCACGCTGGATCATTTTCGCAACGCGGCGACGGTCGAGGCGCAGATCGATGCGGGTGTTGTCACGATGCGCAACCGCAGCCACGAGGAGTGGGTCAAGTCGGAGGAATTCTTCGACGCCGAGCATTATCCGCAGATCACCTTCGTCTCCGACGCAATCCCGTTGCAGCGCCTGCAAATGGGCGGCGACATCGACGGCATGCTCACCCTGCGCGGCGTCAGCAGGCGCGTGCGTTTCGAACTGGCCAAACCCGACTGCCCCGCGACGAGCGGCGACGACTGCCCGCTCGAGGCTGAAGGCAGCATCCATCGCAGCGACTTCGGCATGAGCTCGCGCCGCGGCACACTGTCCGACAAGGTCGAGCTGAGCTTCTCGATCGCAACCCGACCGATGGCCGACGGTGCACGACGGTGATGATGCCAAACGATCAAAATCCCTTTCTTTTGCCCTTGTGCTTCTGAGTCCACGCAGCGCCCTCGTAGTCGCACTGGTCGCCGTGTTGACAGCGCTGGCCGGCTGCGCCGTCGATCCGATTCATGCACGCCGCGCCGCGGCGACGGCGAGCGCCGCGCAGGATCGCACATTGGACTGCGCGCCCGAACGCATCGATGCCTGCGCGATCGACACGCCGTACCGCAGCCTCGTCGCTTCGGCGTTGCAGCAGTCGACAGCAACCGCGCCCGTGCACTTCGTCAACCTGATCGAACGCGGCGAGGATGCCTTGTTGCTGCGCATCCACTTGATCCGCAGCGCGCGACGCAGCATCGAGATCCAGACCTTCATCTTCAGCGAGGACGATGCCGGCACGCTCGTGCTCGACGAACTGGTGAAGGCCGCGCGGCGCGGCGTCCAGGTGCGCGTGATCGCCGACCAGCTGTTCTCGCTCGATGACGCGAATCTCTATGCGGCACTCGCGCGCGCGCATGCGAACTTCGAGTTCCGCGTCTACAACCCGACCCTGCACAAGGCCTCGACGCCGCCGCTCGAGTTCGCCGCCGGCGTGCTCTGCTGCTTCTGGCGCTTCAACCAGCGCATGCACGACAAGATGCTGCTCGTCGACGACGAAATCGGCGTTGTCGGCGGGCGCAACTACGAGAATCGCTACTACGACTGGGACAGCGAGTTCGACTATCGCGATCGCGACCTGCTCGCTGCCGGCCCGGTCGGCGCGGCCATGCGCACCTCGTTCGATGCGTTCTGGAACTCCGCCTATGCCGTGCCGTTGAGCCACTTGCGCGACGTCGCCGGTAGCATCCTCGATGCCGGCGTCGCCGCGCCCGGCTACGCCCTGCACGCCTACCGCAACGCGGCGCGCGTTGCCGAACTGTCGCGACGCGCGGACGATGCGGAGTTCATCCGCGCGCGCTTCGTCGACACGGCGCTGCGCGTCGGCCGCGTCGACTATTTTTCCGACGTACCCGGCAAACCCGCGCCTGCAACGGCCCGGCGCGAATCCACGCGCCCGCTCGCCGCCTTGCTGCGCGCGGCGAAATCCGAGATCGTGCTGCAGACGCCCTATCTCGTGCTCAGCACGACCGCGAAGGGCATCTTCCGCGAGCTGCATAAGCGCGCGTCGCCGCCGCATGTGATCGTCTCGACCAACTCGCTCGCGGCGACCGATGCGTTCTACGTTTATGCGCTGTCATACAAGTACAAGAAGCGCTATCTCAAGCTCGGCTTCGAGATCCATGAATTCAAGCCGTTTCCTGCAGAGGCGACGGAGTTGATCGCGAACTACGTTGGGCTCGGCGCCGAACCGGCACTGCCTGCCAGCCCAGTGCGCGACCGCGCGCGCAGCAAGTATCGCAATGCGCCGCTCAAGCGCGGCGGCGTGCGCATAGGCCTGCACGCGAAATCGATGGTGATCGACGGCGAGATCGCGGTGATCGGCTCGCACAACTTCGATCCGCGTTCGGAGAACCACAACACCGAGGCCGGCTTCATCGTTCGCGACGCTGCCCTCGCCGCGCGCCTGCGCGACTCGATCCTGCACGATACGCAGCCAGACAACGCCTGGACGATCGCCAAACGCCAGCGCACGCGCATCCTCGGCGGCCTCAACAACGCGATCGCGAACGTGTCGGAGCGGCTGCCGATCTTCGACCTGTGGCCGTTCCGCTATGCATCGAGTTTCGAGTTCGATCCGACCGGATTGAACGGCACCTGCCGGCCCGTGCCGCCGAGCAGCGCGGATTTCTACGCCTGCCACCACGACGTCGGCGACTTCCCCGAGGTCAGCCTGCCGCTGAAGACGATCTACACGCGCATCGTGACCGCGTTCGGCGCCGGCCTGGTATCGATCATGTAAAACGAGACGGCGTCGGGCGTGACCAAAACCGATTGACGCGGCCGGCCACGCTGGCTACGCTCATGAGTCTTCGGGGACTAACGGACCAGCGCCATGTCATTGCAGATCACGATCGACCTCAACGATGCCGACCTCCAGTTTTTTATCGATGCGGCCAAGCGCGCGCAGGCCAAGGCCGGCAACCTGAGCCCGAAACAGATCACCGATGCGGCCGGCAAGCTGCTGGTAGATTCGAAGAACGCGCGCGTGCCCGAATTCATCGCCTCGCGCCTGTCCAAGCTCGACGCGATGATCAGCATGGTCAACGATGCCGGCTGGGACCTTTCCGAAACCGACAAGAAGCGCGTGCTCTCGGCGCTGACCTATTTCGCCGACCCCGATGACGTGATCCCGGACAACGTACCGGTACTCGGCTTCCTCGACGATGCGATCATGATCGAACTGTGCCAGCGCGAGCTGCAGCACGAGATCGACGCCTACGAAGAATTCGTCGCCCACCGCGTCGCCGAAGCCAAGCACCGCGGCGTAGACGTAAACACCGTCAAGATGCAGCGCGTGGACTGGCTCGAAGACCGTCGCGCCGAGCTGCAGGCGCGCATGGCGTCGCGTCGCACCGAATCCTACGTGCCGACGAGCTTCTCGCAGGCGCTGTTCCGCGTGACTTGATTTTTGCCGTCCTCCTGACGGCGAAGACCAAACCGGCATCCATGAGCAAACTAGCGCTCGCCGATTCAGGCGGGCGCTGTGTTTATGGGCGCTCGAGAATCGCGGTCACGCCCATGCCGCCGGCGGTACAGATCGAGATCAGGCCGCGGCCCGAGCCTTTTTCCTCGAGCAGCCTGGCCAGCGTGGCAACGATGCGCGTGCCGGTCGCGGCGAACGGATGGCCGAGGGCGAGGCTTGAGCCGTTGACGTTGAGTTTGGCCGGATCGATCTTGCCGAGCGGCTTGTCGCGGCCAAGGCGGTTCTTGCAATAGTCGGCGTCTTCCCACGCGCGCAGCGTGCACAGCACCTGCGCGGCGAAGGCTTCGTGGATCTCGTAGAAATCGAAGTCCTGCAGGGTCAGGCCGGCCATGTCGAGCATGCGCGGCACGGCCACGGTCGGCGCCATCAGCAAGCCCTCGCCATGGACGAAGTCGACTGCGGCGGCCTGCGAATAGGTGATGAACGCCTGCGGCTTGAGACCGCGCTTCGCTGCCCAGTCCTCACTCGCCAGCAGCACCGCCGAGGCACCGTCGGACAGGCCGGTCGAATTGCCCGCGGTCAGCGTGCCCAGACCCGAAGTCTTGTCGAACGCGGGCTTGAGCGCGGCGAGTTTCTCGATCGTCGAATCGGGGCGCAGGAAGCCGTCGCGATCGAGACCGCGGAATGGCACGACGAGATCCTTGAAGAAGCCGCGCTCGTAGGCGGCGGCGGCCTTGAGATGGCTGGCCAGCGCGAGCTCGTCCTGTTCCTGGCGCGTGATCTTCCATTCGCGTGCCATCAACTCGCAGTGCTCGCCCATCGACATGCCGGTACGCGGTTCGGCGACGCCGGGAAAACTCGGTTTGAGTTCGCCGAGCGAGAAGCCGCTGACCGCGGCCTTGAGCTTGTCGCCGGTGTCCTTGGCGCGGTTGACCGCGAGCAGACGCTGCTGCATCGCGCGGCTGTAGACGATCGGCACATCGCTGGTCGTGTCCGAGCCGCCGGCGATGCCGGCTTCGATCTGGCCGGTCGCAATCTTGCTCGCGATCAGCACCGTGTTGTCGAGCGAGGTGCCGCAGGCGCGCGCGGTGGTGATCGCGGGCGTGTACGGCGACAGACCCGAGGACAGCACCGCCTCGCGCGCGAGATTCCAATCGGCAGCGAGCTTGATCACCGCGCCGAACGCGACTTCGCCGAGCTCGACATCGTGCAGATCGAACTTCTCGACCAGCGAACCGAGCGTCTTCACCGCCATGCCGAAGTTGCCGACTTCGGCGTATGCAGTGTTGTTGCGGCAGAATGGGATTCGAACTCCGCCGAGGATGGCTGCACGTTTTGTCATAGATCAAAAGGGGGGCTGGAGGCGGACTGATATTATGCGCCCGTCGTCCAACAATCGACCATCCATGTACATATTCGACACCGACCGACTGATGCGCATCGCCGAGACGCGCGCGGAAGAATTCCGCAATGCGCAGCCGTATCCGCATATCGTCATCGACGATTTCCTACCGAGCGACGTGGCGCGCCGGCTCGCGAGCGTGTTTCCCGGTCCGGACGACAACGTGGCATGGGACCACTATGCGGCCCCCGGGCTCGAAGTGAAGCTCGGCTGCGGCGACGAAACGAAGTTCCCGCCGGCGATCCGCACCGCAGTGCGCGACATGAACTCGGCGGCGTTCGTACTGTGGCTGGAGAAGATGACCGGCATTCCGCACCTGCTCGTCGACCATCACCTGCTCGGCGGCGGCATGCACCTGACTCGCCACGGCGGCCTGCTCGGCATCCACTCGGATTTCAACTGGCACCTGCAAATCCATGCGCACCGGCGCCTGAACCTGCTCGTCTACCTCACTCCGGACTGGCGTCCGGAATACGGCGGTGAACTCGAATTGTGGAACACCGAGGGCACGCAGCTGGTGCGCACCGTCGAGCCGCAGTTCAACCGCGCGGTGCTGTTCACCACGCGCTCGGACACGTTCCACGGCCATCCGAAACCCTGGGCGGCGCCGAACGGCATCAACCGGCAGAGTATAGCTTTATACTATTACACAAGCGAACGGCCGGCCGAGGAGCAGCGCCCGGCACACAACACGTTATACAAGGGCTACAACATCTGAGGGCGCCGCGCCCGGATCACGGCTTGATCAGATGTTCGGGTATCGGCCCCCAGGACTCCTCGTTGTGCCGCCACACTTCGATGAAGGCGGAGCGGAACAACGACACTTCTTCGCCGCGCGAATCGTCCTGCATCGTTTCGAGCGCGGCAGTCAGCGACATCGTGCCTTCGAGCTGCGAGGCGATCAGGTTGTCGAACAATTCCGTCCACAGCGGCGAATAGGCGATGCGATCCTTCGCGGCCCGCACGCGGCGGCGCTCGGCCTCGATGTCGCCGCCACCGCGGCGCATCGCGATCGCCTGCACCCACGGCGAGTCGCTGAACATCTCGACCACGTCGAAGCCGGCATGGTCGAGGAAGCTGCGCACTTCTTCGGGATTGCTGAACTGGTTGCGCGCCACGTCCTTGCGCTCGGTCGGCACGACGTCGCGGAACGGATTGAGCTCCACGGCGAAGCGGCGCCAGCCGCTCGGATGCGACGTATTCCAGGTATCGAAGAACAGCAGGCCGCCCGGCTTGACCACGCGCGCCCAGTCCTCGAGGTACAAGTAGAAATCTTCCTTGTCCATGTGGATGAACACGGCGATGCTGTAGGCCTTGTCGAAGCTCGCATCGGGCAACGGCTTGAAGTTGCTGCGCGTGAGCTCGGTGAGACCGGCGTTGGCGAACCCGGACAGGCGTTCGCGCGCGATCTTGAGCATATTGGCGGAGATGTCCGAACCTTCCCAGTGCGCGATGTGCGGTGCGAGTTCGCGGCCGATGCGACCGACACCGCAACCGAGTTCGAGCACGCGGTCGGTCGACTTGAGATCGAGCGCGGCCATCACCTGGCGCGCGGTGTACGCCCCCGTCGCACGAATGCGTTCCTCGCTGGCGCTGCCGTCGACCGACAGCATTGCATGCACCGGCGTGGTGGACTTGGCGTCCCAGGTGGTCTTGTAATTCGGCAGATGCAGCATGCGTGGTCCAAAGCGAACGGGGGCGCAGGATCATACTCGCGCAGGCCATCGCGTTCAACGCGAGCGCTCGGCGAATCCCTTGTTTGTGCTGCAAATTTTCCGACGCTGAAATCGATTCGCTAAAACCTATCTCAAAACGTAGCAAGCGAAGACAGTTCGCGTGTCGCCGGAGCACAGGAGCCGGAGTTTACGTGTAGTAAATGAGGATTCCGAGCACCGCCGGCGCGCGAAATGTCGAGCGCAGTAGCTTTGAGATAGATTCTAGAGACGATGCTTGCGGTTGTACGCGGACAGCAGCAATTCCCCGACCGCCAGATCGACGAACGAATATCGCTGCAGCTCCGGCGTGTAGTCGACCCGATCGTGCGTGCGCAGCGCGACGCGCCAGGGCTCGAAGCCCAGGTCGCGCAGCTCGCGCTCGAATCCGGGCACGGTGATTGGATTGAGCTCGGAGATGAATTTCCAGTGCTGCTCCATCGTCGGCTCCCAGCCGCAGCGGTCCAGCGGCTCGATGTCGCCGAGCAGGATCTGTTCGCGAATCCATTCGGGCGGGCGCTTGAGGTGCACGTAAGGCTCGCGCTGTGCGAAGCGGAACTCGCCCATGTGGTTGCCGACGTCGGAGTAGTACAAGCCCGGCGCGATCATCAGCAGGCCGTCCGGTTTCAACACCCGGCGCATTTCCTGCAGCGCCTTGGCATAACCGCCTGCCATGTGCTCCACCGAACCCCAGGACACGAGCACATCGAAATGATCGTCCGGGAACGGTATGTCGTTCGCGTCGGCAGCGATGAAGCGCAGATTTTTCGGAATGATGTCGGGCGACAGACCGCGTTCGCTCAGGATTTTCGGCAATCGCTCGAAATCCGGAAACGGATCGATGCCGACGAACTCAAGCGGTCGTTTGCGCAGGGCGATGCCGAGATCGGTGATGCCGTCGCCGCAGCCGACGTCGAGGATGCGGCCCTTGAGCAAGTCCGAATCGCCGAGCAGATAGCTGGTGATCGTCAACGCCGCGTGGCGGAAGTGTTTGTAGAACCAGTCGCTGTCCCCCCGCTGCCACGACAGGGCGGAAACCGGCGGCGTGTTCGCGCGGCTTTCGAGCTGCCACGAGAACTGCGGACCGTCGCCACTGCCCGAGCTCACCTCGAATTCGAGCGCGGCGGCGCCGGCCTTGGTCTCGGTGGAATCGTCGCGATGCCACAGCGCGAGGTTCGCGACATAACGTCCGGGTTCAAGTGCGATCCGCGGCGCCAGGGCGTGCGCGACGTAGCTGCCACGCGGCAGCCACGCCGCGTCGCAACCCCCGGCGCGCATCTGCGAATGCGCCAATTGCTCGCCGGAGAGGCGATGGATATCGAGCGAAATGTCGACATCGAACACAATGTCTGCATCGACCTGAAAATCGACGCCGATGCTCACTGGTCCGGAGCCATCGATGGCTCCGAGCCTGATCTCAGCCAATGAGAGTTGCGACTTCACTACTCCACCACCCAAGCAAATCCGTGAAAAAAACCGCACCCACCTCTCGCCGCGGCGAGATCGTCGATATCGGTATGGAATGGCGGAAGTGTAGCGTGTTTGCGCTGCTTATTTGCCGCGCCGCTTGCGCGAGGCGCCGACCTTGCGCGTGAGCGTGTTGCGGCCGAGGCCGAGTTGCTCGGCCGCGCGTACGCGGCGTCCCGAGTTCTCGGCTAGCGCGGCCTCGATCAGCGTGGCGTCGAATTCCTGCCGCAGTTCGTCGTAGATGCCTTGCTCGCCGCGGGCGAGTCGGTTGCGCGCGAGACGATGCAGGTTTTCGCGCCAGCCTTCGCTGGTCTGCACGACAATGGCGTTGTCGCCGGCCGGGAGATCCTGCGGACGGATCTCGCGCCCCGGTGTCATCACCGCAAGGCGGCGGCACAAGTTCTCGAGCTGGCGCACGTTGCCGGGCCACGAGCGCTTGCCCAACTCGGCGAGCGCGGACGCAGTGAAGCGCTTCGGTTCGAGGCGCATCTCCTGCGCAGCACGCGCGAGAAAGTGCGTGGCCAGCAGCGGAATGTCGGCGGCGCGTTCGTCGAGGGGGGGCAGGCGCAGGCGCACGACGTCGAGGCGATGCAGCAGGTCGGCGCGGAATTCACCGCGCTCGACCTTGCCTTCGAGGTCCTGGTGCGTGGCCGCGACGACGCGCACGTCGGCGCGAATCAGTTCGCGACCGCCGACGCGATAGAACTCGTTTTCGGCGAGCACGCGCAGCAGGCGCGTCTGCAGCGACAACGGCATGTCGCCAATTTCGTCGAGAAACAGGGTGCCGCCCTCTGCCTGCTCGAAGCGCCCGGCGTTGCGCTTCACCGCACCGGTGAACGAGCCGGCCTCGTGGCCGAACAATTCGGATTCGAGCAACTCGGCCGGAATCGCCGCAGTGTTGAGTGCGACGAACGGCCGCGCCGCGCGTGCGCTGTGCCGATGCAGGGCGCGCGCGACGAGTTCCTTGCCGGTGCCGGTCGGGCCGGTGATCAGCACGTTGAGATCGCTCGCGGCGACACGGCCGATCGCGCGGAACACCTCGCGCATCGCGGGCGAGGTTCCGATCAGCTCGGCGGCCTCGATCTCGTCGGTTTTCGCAGGTACGACCGCGGCTTGGCGGCTCTCGCCGAGCGCGCGCTGCACGGCAGCGACGGCCTCGTCGAGATCGAACGGTTTCGGCAGATAGTCGAATGCGCCGCTGCGGTACGCCGCCGCGGTCGAGGCAACGTCGGTGAATGCGCTCATCACGATCACCGGTAGCAGGCTGCCCGCCGCACGCAGATCGGCAAGGAATTCGAGACCATTCGTGCCTGGCATGCGGATATCGCTGACGACGACATCGGGCTGCGTACGCGCCAGCGCACCACGCAAGCTGTCGGCATCGGCGAAGGCGCGCACTTCGACACCCGCCTCGCGCAGCGCTTCGGCGAGCACGAAGCGGATCGATTCGTCATCGTCGGCGATCCAGACCTGGGCGCGGCGGCGTTCAGCCATGCAATTCCCCGCGCCCTGGCAAAACGATCGGCAGGATCAAGGTGAACACCGTGCCACGCGGCCGGCTGCGGTAACTCAGCGCGCCGCCATGCTCTGCTGCAATCTCCTGCGCCAACGCGAGGCCGAGGCCGGTGCCCTTGCTGCGGCCGGAAACGAAGGGCAGGAAAAGCGTATCGCGCATCGCTTCGGGTACGCCGTGGCCGTCGTCGATCACGTCGAGGCGGGCGACAAGGCGCGAGACTTTCTCGCCGATCAACACGTTGTGCTCGACGCGCGTGCGCAGGCCGATATGCACCGCGCCAGCTTGCAGCGCGTTGCGCATCAGGTTGAGCACGAGCTGGAGCAAGCGATCGCCATGGCCGCGCAGAAGCGGCAGGCTCGGATCGTAGTCGCGATCCAGATGTAACTCGGGTTCGGCCTCGGCCGCGATCAGCGCACGCGCGCGCTCGGCCACCTCGTGCAGGTTGAGCGCGGCCAGATGCGGCTTACCGCCCGGCTCGAGCAGGCGATTGGTCAGCGCGGCGAGGCGGTCGGCCTCGGTCACGATCAGGTCGGCCAGGCGCGCAAGCTCCACATCGGCGACGCGACGCGCGAGCAGTTGCGCCGCGCCGCGCACGCCGGCAAGCGGATTCTTCACTTCGTGGGCAAGGCCGCGCAGGCTTTCCGAGAGGCTCAACGGCGCGGCCGTATCGATCTCGCCGCCCAGTTGATGCACCTCGATCAGCACATCGCCACCCGACGCCACGCCGATCGTGATGTCGGCGTGCAGGATGCGCTCCGCGCGCGTCTCGATGCGTTGGTCGCGTCGGTGCAGAGTCTCGGCACCGTGGCGGACGCGCTCGATCAGCGGCGCGAGCACGCGCGCACCTTCGCCGAGCGCGGCGAGCGGCAGACTGCGCGAGCGCGATGGGCTGACTGCGAACAGCTCGCAGAAAGCCGGATTGGCGTAGGTCAGCAAGTCCTCGCGGTCGAGCAGGGCCACACCGGTTTCGAGCTGGTCAGCGATCTCGAAAATGCGAGCGGATGCGGGTGGCAGGGGCGAAAGCGCGCTCATAGCACCATCTTAGTGCAATTTATCGGGTACATGGACGACTTCGCTCAGTTTCGATACGCCGTTTTCATCGAATGCCTCGACCGCCACGTCGTAGGCGACGCCGGCGTTGAGCGCACGCAGGTCTAGCGTGGTGCCTTCATCGGCGAACACCTGGTAGCACAGGTTCAGCCGATCCGGCTTCACGCCCCAGCGCACGTTGTAGCCGACCGCGCCACGCACGGGCTGCCAGCTCACGCGCAGTGCACGCGGATCGAGCCGCCGCGCTTCCACTCGCGTCGGCGCGGTCGGTGCGTTGCCACCCGCATCGCCGAACACGCGCAGATCGCTGATCGCCAGATGCGCCGCACCAATGTGGCCATGCACGTAGCGCACGTAGCGCGCGCGCACCGGCTGCGGCAGCTGGAAATACGCATTCGGGCGATCACGACGTGGCGGTTCGGTCTGCGCGAGCAGACTCCAATTCTTTCCGTCCAGCGAAAACTCCAGTTTGAATTCGGTGTAAATGTCAGGCGCATCGCCGTAACGCTGCGATTCGTAGTCAGCGAAGTTCACCTGCACGGCACGCAGCGTTTTCGGCGCGCCAAGGTCGAGCGTCAAGGTCTGTCCCGCCGCGTTTTTCGCCGCAACCCAGAACGTGCGCGGGTTTTCGTCGCTGACGTTGTCGGCGAGAAAGTCCTTGAGCGTCGACGAAGCTGTCGCATGCTTGCGATACGAAAGCAGCATCCAGCCGGTGAACAGCTTGTCGGGATCAGCGACTTTTTCTTGCGGCATGTAATGCGGGAAATCACCGAAGCGCGTATCGACGCGCATCTGCCCGTCGTCGGCAAACGCGGCAGGCCACAGGCCGATACGGCGCTCGAACGGCCAGTTGTGGCCGATCCACGGCGAGCCGGTGTTCCACCAGTTGCCGGACTTGTCCTGGAACGTGTTGCCGTGGCCCGCGCCTTCGACGAAGCCGCCGGGTTTGTAGCCGACCGGGTTGTACGCCGCATACGCGAACGGGCCCAGCGGCGAGTCCGACACGTACGTGCCAGTCGCGTAGACGTTGTACTCGGTGCCCGGCGCGCCGTATTGCAGGTAGTAGCGGCCGCCGCGCTTGGTCATCCATGCGCCTTCGATGTAGGAAGGATGATTCTCCTCGCGATGGTCGCGGCCGAAGCGTTCCCAGCCATGCTGCTTCGAATCGAGCGTGAACAGCGCACGCGGCTTGCCGACGTAGGCAAAGCCATGTGCAAGATCGACTTCGATGCCGAACAACGGGAAGCGTTCGAATGAGCCCCAATACAGGTACCAGCGGCCGTCATCGTCGCGGAACAGGTCGGGATCCCATGGCCCGGGCGCGATCTTGTCGGGTTGCGCATCGCCGTTGTGCCAGGCCGGCAGCTCGCGATCCCATCCCGGCGGCACGGCGTCGGGCAGCTTGGGCGTGAGCCGAGTCAGAAAGTCGAACTGGCCGTGGGCTGGATCGGTCGTCTCGAGAATCGGCTCGGGCGTCATCGTCGCGCGCATCAGCAACAGATGTTTGCCATCCGACACCGCAGCCGGTGCAACCATGCCGTCGAACGGCCAACGGTTCGGCGTGACGAATTCCCAGTCGAGCAGGTTGGTGGAGCGCCAATAACCGTCGGCCAGAGTCATGAACAGATAATAGGCATCGCCGTACGGCACGATGACCGGATCGGCGCCAGTGCGGTAGGAAATCTTCTCGTTGAGCTGCTCGAAGTTGTAGCGATAATCGACGTCGACCGGATTGGCGTAGGTGCGTGAGGTGGGCGCAACTTGCGCCGATGTCGTCGCGCCTGCGCATTCGAGCGCCAGCGCACCGATCCACGAAATGATCCTGGCTGTCTGCATGATTCGAGCTCGTGCGAAAACATCATCATCGCAGACTGCTTTCAGATCCGCCGAAACCTCTTCGACGAAAACCGGCGGCGCGAGGCCGCCGGTTTCGCCCCACACGCATTACATGTCGTAGGCCGACTCGCCATGCGAAGCGATGTCGAGACCTTCGCGCTCTTCTTCCTCGGTCACGCGCAGGCCGACGATCAGGTCCGCGATCTTGAACGCGATGAAGGCGACGACCGCGGTCACCACGATCGTGATGCCGACCGCCTTGGCCTGGATCAGCAACTGCGCGCCGATGCCCGGATAACCGACCGTCATCTTGACCCAATCCTGCACCGAACCGGGGCCGCCGAGCGCCGGCGAATTGAAGACGCCGGTCAGCAGCGCACCGCTGATGCCGCCGAGCGCGTGCACACCGAACACGTCGAGCGAATCGTCGGCCTTGATCAGCTTCTTCAGACCAGTCACGCCCCACAGGCAGATCACGCCGGCGAGAAGACCAATGGCGAACGCGCCCGGAATGCCGACGTTGCCCGCGGCCGGGGTGATCGCGACGAGGCCGGCAACCGCACCCGAGGCCGCGCCGAGCATCGACGGCTTGCCCTTGAGCAGCCATTCGGCGAAGGTCCACGACAGCACCGCGCAGGCAGTGGCGAGATAGGTGTTGATGAAGGCGAGGCCGGCAGTGCCGTTCGCTTCGAGCGCGGAACCCGCGTTGAAGCCGAACCAGCCGAACCACAGCAACGAGGCGCCGATCATCGTCATCGTCAGGCTGTGCGGCTTGATCGCTTCCTTGCCGTAGCCGACGCGCTTGCCGAGCACGAACGCACCGACGAGGCCGGCGATACCGGCGTTGATGTGGACCACGGTGCCGCCGGCGAAGTCGAGCGCGCCCATCTGCCAGATGTAACCCGCGGTCGCCGTGACCGCATCAGCCTTGGCCGGATCGGTGTACGCATCGGGACCCTGCCAGAACCAGACCATGTGCGCGACCGGCAGGTAGCTGAAGGTGAACCAGATCACCGCGAAGATCAGTACCGCGGAGAACTTGATGCGCTCGACGATGGAGCCGAGGATCAGGCAGACGGTAATCGCCGCGAACGTCGCCTGGAACGCGACGAAGACCAGCTCGTACAGCGGCGTGGCCTTGGAGAACGTCGCTGCCATCGAGAACGATCCGTCGGCCGGATTGAACGTGCCGTTCAAGAACAATCGCGAGAAGCCGCCGAAGAACGCATTACCCTCGGTGAACGCGACGCTGTAGCCGTAGATGCACCAGAGCACGCTGATCAGTGAAAACACGACGAACACCTGCATCAGCACCGAGAGCATGTTCTTGGTGCGAACGAGGCCGCCGTAAAACAAAGCGAGCGCGGGCACGCTCATCAGTAGCACGAGAGCCGTCGAGGTCAGCATCCAGGCGACATCGCCCTTGTTCGGCGTCGGCGCGGGTGGCGGCGTCGCCGCGGCAGCGGGAGCCGCTGCTGCAGCCGCATCCTGAGCGTAGCCATGCTGGGCAAGCAACAGCGCGATCGCGCCGCAGCCCAGCGCGGCGAGGATCGGGAGGAATCGCCGGAAGTCCGGCAGCGAAGTCAGGGTCGTCATCGCGGATCTCGGGGTAAGGTGGGTGTTCTTCATAGCGCGTCCTTCCCGGCTTCGCCGGTGCGGATACGCAGCGCCTGTTCGATCGGGCTGACGAAGATCTTGCCGTCGCCGATCTTGTCGGTGCGTGCGCCGGCAATGACGGCATCGAGCGCGCGTTCGAGCAATTCCTCGGGCACGACCGCCTCGATCTTGATCTTCGGCAACAAGTCGACGACATATTCGGCGCCGCGATAGAGCTCGGTATGGCCCTTCTGCCGGCCATAGCCCTTGACCTCGGTGACGGTGAGGCCCGACACGCCGGCCTGAGTCAGTGCTTCACGCACTTCCTCGAGCTTGAACGGCCGGATGATTGCGGTGATGAGTTTCATGCTGCCTCCAATGGGTCAAAAAGTCTTGGTCAGCGACGCCACGCCAGTGGAGCGCCCTTGGAACGTGCCGTCGGGGAAGGTGTAAACAGCCTTGTCCGCATTCGTGTCGTAGTAGGCGACGGCGAGCGACCAGCCGCCGTCGAAGTTCTTGGTCACGCCGAGCTTGTAGTCGGTGTAGCTCGCCGCGCTGAAACCGTCGACTTTCTGCCGGCCGATATGTGCGTTGAGCACCCACGTCGGCACGAACTCGTAGTTGGCCGACAGATCGAGATAGCCAGAGTGCTTGGTGCCGGCGAAGCCGAACAGGTTGGTGAACGTGTGCGAGTACTTGAGCGAGACGAAGCTGTAGCTCAACGCGACGTAGCCTTCCAGCGTGTACGGCAGCTTGTAGCCGACATTCTTCGGATAGTCGCCCGGGTAGTAGTACTCGTACAGGCCGACATCGAGGCCGATCGTGTCGGCGATCTTCGTGCGATAGCCGCCATAGAGGTCGATTTCCAGGCTGCTCGACACCGAAGAGACGTAATCGTGCAGCCAGTTGATGTTGCTGCCCCAGGTGCCGACGTAGAAGCCCGAGGCATGGTCGATCTCGATGCCCGCCTGCAGCGCGGGCTCGGTGTTGGTCTGGGTCAGACCGCGGAAGATGTAGTCGTTGGCGATCGAGACCGAACCCGGGAAGGTCCAGTCCGGTGTCGGCGCGGCGGGTGCTGCGGCTTGATCTTCAGCGTGCACCCCGGTCGAAAGCAGGGCGGCGGAGAGGATCGCGAGGGTCAGGCGGTTCTTCATCACGTAGGTCTCCAGTAACTTCGGGGAAAGAAAGCGTGCAAATCGTGGACGACGCGTTTTCCGTTCCACCCCCAGCCCTGCGCTTTTTTCGCGCCTCGACTGCCTTTTTTCAGACAACACTCAGCCCTGAGCGTGAGTACTCAATCTCCAAAATGAACTTGTATACTTCTTCCGCCCCGCACTTACCGGAGAACGTTCCCCGGAACGAGGCGGATGAGGGTTCCCTGCGCCAGCGAACCCACCTTCAACCCCTCGCCTCAATAGGCGAGGGGCCCATGCATCAGATCGAGTAGTACATTTGGTATTCGATCGGGTGTGTCGCCGCGCGGAACCTCGACACTTCGCCCATCTTCAGTTCAATGTAGGCGTCGATGAAGTCGTCGCTGAACACGCCGCCGGCCTTGAGGAACGCGCGATCCTTGTCGAGCGCGTCAAGCGCCTGGTCGAGCGAGTGGCACACGGTCGGGATCAGCTTCTCTTCTTCCGGCGGCAGGTCGTACAGATCCTTGTCGGACGGCGCGCCCGGATCGATCTTGTTGAGGATGCCGTCGAGGCCGGCCATCATCAGCGCGGCGAAGGTGAGGTAGCCCGTGTTCATCGGATCCGGGAAGCGCACTTCGATGCGGCGCGCCTTCGGCGAGTGCACGAACGGAATACGGCACGAGGCCGAACGGTTGCGCGCCGAATACGCGAGCATGACCGGCGCCTCAAAGCCCGGCACGAGGCGCTTGTAGCTGTTCGTCGTCGAGTTCGCGAACGCGTTGATCGCGCGCGCGTGCTTGAAGATGCCGCCGATGTAGTAGAGCGCGGTCTGCGACAGGCCGCCGTAGAGGTCGCCTGCGAACAGGTTGGTGCCGCCCTTGGCCAGCGACTGGTGCACGTGCATGCCCGAGCCGTTGTCGCCGACGATCGGCTTCGGCAGGAAGGTCGCGGTCTTGCCGTTGCGATGCGCGACGTTCTTGATCACGTACTTCAGCGTGAGCAGCTCGTCGGCTTTCTTCGTCAGCGTGTTGAACTTGGTGCCGATCTCGCACTGGCCGGCAGTCGCGACTTCGTGATGATGCACTTCGACGGTGAGGCCGCAGGTCTCGAGGATTTTGCACATTTCACTGCGCAGATCCTGCAGCGAATCGACCGGCGCGACCGGGAAATAGCCGCCTTTCACACTCGGGCGATGGCCCGAGTTGCTGCCGTCGAACTTGTCGTTCGTGCTCCACGCGGCTTCCTCGGACTGGATCTCGAAGCTCGCGCCCTGCATGTCGTTCTTGTAGCGCACCGAGTCGAAGATGAAGAACTCCGGCTCCGGTCCGAAGAACGCGGTGTCGGCAACACCAGACGACTTGAGGAACGACTCGGCGCGCTTGGCCACCGAACGCGGGCAACGCGTGTAAGCCTGCATCGTCGACGGCTCGAGCACGTCGCAGGTGAGGATGACAGTGGGGATTTCGGCGAACGGATCGAGGATTGCGCTGTCCGGATCGGGCATCAGCACCATGTCCGAATCGTTGATGCCTTTCCAGCCCGAGATCGAGGAGCCGTCGAACATCTTGCCGTCCTCGAACAAGCTCTCGTCGACCGCCTTGACCGGGAAGGTGACGTGATGCTGCTTGCCGAGCATGTCGGCGAAACGCAGGTCGACGAATTCGACGTTGTTGTCTTGAACGAGCTTGTTGAAGCTAGCGGACATGGAGATTTCCTTGATTGAAGTATTGGACGGTAATGTTTTAGCAATCAATGTGCCAAATCAGAAAATTGATTCATTATCAATAATTTAATATTGAGAAAATTGCACCGCAGCAGGGAAATGCTCTAATTTGGTGCAATATTTTCCGATTTGGCACCCAATCAGAACACAAAATCCATTGCCGCGCGCGGCCGCGACGCGCATGGAATACCGCGCAAGCCGTCGATATGCTTGCGCCGGATTCATCCTCATCCACTTGCAAGGAGTCGCAATGAAAATCCGCCAGACCGCCCTCGCCACCCTCGTGTTCGCCGCCGGCATCGGCATCGGCGTCGCCGGGCAGCAAAAGCTCGACGTCTCGCTGTTCCAGGGCAAATCCAATCTAGAGGCTGCGCGAGCCCTGCTTGGTTCCGCACGCACCCAGGCTGGCGACGGCAGCTGGGAGCGTATCGCGATCGGCCGCGTCTACTATCTCGGCGGCATGAAACCGGAAGGCCAGGCGATCTTCGATCAAGTGCTTGCGGAGAAACACAAGCCCAGCGACGAATTGCGCATCGCGCGCGTTTATCGCGAAGCCGGTGAATGGCACAAAGCCAAGCCCCTATTCGATCACTATCTCGTCGAAGAGCCCAAAGACGCGACCGACACCGCCGAAATCGGCAGTTACTATTTGATGAGCGGAGACCGCCCCAAGGCGGAAGAACTTTTCACGCGCTCATTCGGGCTCAAGCCCGAGCTGTGGGCCACCGTCGCCGCCGCTGGCGGCTATCTCAATGTAGCGCCGCAGGAGTAGCGCCCGCTCCGCGGCGGGCGTCAGTCGTTGATGCCCGCCGCACGGTTGAAATCGCCGATCGCGCCGACCAGCACCGTTACCGCCTCGCGTTCGACCTCGGTCAGATATGGGTTCCAGCAGTCCATCAGCATGACCACGCGCGTCGACGCGCCCCGGTTCCAGGCCTCATGCTCGAACGTGTCGTCGAATGCGAAGCACTCGCCTTCGCGCCACTCGCGCTTTTCGCCGCCGACGACGATGGCGCAGTTGTCGGGCACGATCAGCGGCAGGTGCGTGACCAGGCGCGTGTTGGTCACGCCGCGATGCGGCAGGATGTGCGTGCCCGGCGTCAGCAGCGAGAAACAGATCTCGGGCGCGTGTTCGCGGATGCGCACGATCGGCAGCGAATCGAGAATTGCCGCGGTTCGCGGGCAGCGCGCGCAGTTCTCGTCGTATCGCTCGCCGTGGCGGTAGAAGAAGAACGCGTCCCAGGCCGGTGGCGCCTCAGTGCCGGCAAGCTGGTCGCCGACGCGGTCGAGTGCGTTGGTGCCGAGGAACGGGGCGATGCCGCGCTCTTCACGCAGCACTTCGAGCAGTTCCGCCCGGATCACGTCCACATTTTCTTCGAGCACCGCATGCCACGGGAACAGCGCGCGATCGAAGTATGGCGTCGTCGGCAGGCCGGGAAAATAGAGAAATTTCGGCCGCTGGCGCGAATCGGGCAGGTCGGCACTCGCTTCGCCGAGATAGATATCGAGGCAGCGCATCACGCGCGCCAGTTCCGCGTCGCCGTGTTTCGCACGCAGTGGTGCGAGCGCATCGGTGAGGGTCACGCGCCGATAGCGATCGGCAAAGTCCATCGCTTGCAGTACGCGCGCGCGCATCGCCGGCGGCGTGGTCGCTTCGTCGAGCCACAACCCCTGATTCTGCGCAGCGACGATCGCGCCAAAGTAGTGCACTGCGGCCTCACGCATGCGGCCAGCGCCCTCGTGGATTTGGGCGAGGAACAGGCGCGCGCGAAAAGCCGTCGGATCGAGGCCGATCGCCGTGTCCAGTGCCGTCGCCGCGGATTGTGCATCGCCGGCCGCGAGCCGGGCGAAGCCGAGGTTTTTCCATAGTTCGGCGCTACCTTTCTCTACCGTCGTCGCACGTTCGAGCATCGCCGCCGCCTGCGCGGCGCGGCCGGCCAGCAATGCGCGCTGGGCAAGATAGTTCAACGCTTCGAGATGGTCGGGGTCGTGCGCGAGGACACGAGCGAAAGCGGCGTCGGCCTCGTCGTAGCGAGAGGCCTCCGCGGCAACGCGCGCGTGCTGCAATTGCGTCTCGAATTCCGCATCGGCCATCGTCGTCACGCCGTGCGCGCGAGTTCGGCGCGAACCTGTGCCGCTTCGTCGCCGCGACCGAGCTGGTCGAGCAGCGAGGCGAGCTGAGGACGCAACGTGTTCGCATCGGGCGAGTGCGCCACGCCGTCGGCGAGATAGCGTACGGCGGCCTCGCGATCGCCGAGCTTTTCCATGCACCAGGCGCAGGCGTTGATCGCGCCCGCGTGCGCGGGATCGAGTTCGAGCGCGCGCTTGTAGAACTTCAGCGCCTTCACCGTCTGCCCGAGCTTGCGCGCGATGTCGCCGAGCCCGGCGTTCGCGCCAAACTGCTGCTTGCCTTCGGCGAGCAGCGCGGCGAAGCCGTCACGCGCGACTTCGTCCTTGTTCTGGCGCATGCGCGCACGCGCGAGGAACAGCCAGGCGAAGGTCGAATCCGGACTCAGGCGCACGGCATTGGTGAATGCTTGCTCGGCGAAGGCGAACGCCTCCTGCGCGAAGAAGGCTCGCCCGAGCGCGGTCTGGATCGCCGCATCTTCGGGCCTCAGTTCCGCGGCGCGACTGAGGAATTTCGCGGCGTTCACGGCGTCGCCTCGTGCAAGCTGCACGTTGCCGAGGCCCAATAGGATCAGCGGATCCTCATTCTCGAATGCGTCGACCGCGCGGCGCCCGATGCGGAAGCGGTTCTCGGCTTCTTCAAGTTCACCGTCGCGCAATTGCAGATGGCCGAGCACGCCGTGTGCCTCGACCAGGTTCGGGTCGAGTTCGAGCGCGCGCAGGAACGCACCGCGCGCGGCCTCGTCCTGGCCGAGCTGCATGAGCACGCCGCCGAGCGAAAGATGCAGCCGAGCGACTTCGGGCGCGATCTGTACCGCGCGGCGCAGTAGCTCCATCGCGGCCGCACTGTCGCCGCGCTGGTGCAACAGCACACCGAGCAAATGCAAAGCGTCGACATCGTCTGCGTGGTCGACGAGATAGTCGCGATAGTCGCGTTCGGCGGCGGCGATGTCGCCATCGCGATGCCGCTGCAGGATTTCTTCAAGGATCATTGCCGAAAGTGGTCGTGAATCAGGCGGTCATGATAGGGGAAAAGCGCGACCGGAACCCGTGTCTAGAACCTATCTCAAACCGTAGCGAGCGAAGCCAGTTCGCGCGTCGCCGGAGCGCAGGAACCGGAGCATACACAGAAGTATGTGAGGATTCCGAGCACCGCCGACGTGCGAAATGTCGAGCGCAGTAGTTTTGAGATAGGTTCTAGACGGAATGATCGGGCAAGTGCGCCTTCATTCGCCCGGCGAGAAAATCCTCTGCCCAGCTGCGCAGGCTCGTATCGGCGATGAATCCGCAGTGACCGCCGTGCGGCACGATAACGAGCTCGGTCGACGCTGAAAGCTTCAATGCGTGGAAATCGGCGACCGGAATGATCGGATCGTCCGCGGCGGTGAGGATCGTCGCCGGCACATCGAGCGTCGCCAGCGCATCGCCCGCGATCGAATAGCCGTTGAAATAATTTTCCACCGTGCCGAAATCGGTATGTCGGCTGACCAGGCTCTGGGTCAGTTCGCGCAGGTTGCCACGCAACTCGTCCGTGGCGAACAACGTCACCTGCGGGAACAACGCCTGCTTGCGCTTGAGCGAACTGCGCCACTTGCGCAGGAAATAGTAGGAATAGACCGGCGATGACTCGATCGCACGCATCGCCACGCTCGGACTGATCGGCGGGCAGACCGCGAACACCCATGCCAGCTCGACGCCCGCCTTGCGCGCGCGCAACGCCGCGCGCAAGGCGAAATTGCCGCCGAGCGAATAACCGCCGACGATCAGCGGGCGCTGCGGAAATGCCGCCGCGATCGCGGCGAGCGCGCCGACCACTTCCTCGATGCGACAGGAATGGAAGATCTCGCGGTTGAGATGGTGCGTGTCGCCATGGTCGCGGAAATTGAGGCGGAACAGGTCGCAGCCTTCGGCAAGCAGGCGCGCGCCCGTGCCGCGCACGTAGGTCGACTGCACGCTGCCTTCCCAGCCGTGCAGCAACACGACTAGTGCGCGCGGCTGCGGCAGCGCGGTCTGGCGCGTATGAAAGCCCTGCAGGCGTACACCGTCGCCGCAATCGAGGATGTGCTCGGTCGCACCGTTTTCGACCAGTGCGCCGCGATGACGGAAGAAGTAGCGGCGCACGCCGCTCGACGCGAGCACCGACTGCAAATGCGGATTGCGCAGCCAGCGACGAGGACGGAAGGTTTCCACTAGAACCTATCTCAAGACGTAGCGAGCGAAGACAGTTCGCGCATCGCCGGAGCGCAGGAACCGGAGCATACAAACAAGTATGTGAGGATTACATGCCGCTCCTGCGGCATGCCCTGCGGGCCAGCTTCGCTGTTCGCTTCGGCTTCCTGCCTTCGCAGTCCGAGCACCGCCGGCGCGCCCGATTTTGGTTTGAATCGGGTCGAGCGCAGTAGTTTTGAGATAGGTTCCAGCGCGCTCACCGGCCGGTTCCGCTACTCATAGCCCAGCGCCGCCGCGATGCGCGCACGCGCCGTCTCCGCGATCTCTCGCCGGCCCTCGCCGTCGACTGCGAACGGTTCGAGGAAATGCACCTCGGCATCCATGCCGGGGCCGCCGAGCAAGCGCACGAAGTTGCCGAAGAAACTTTCGTTTGCGCCGAACGGCACGGACAAATCCATTTTTCCACTTTTGCCGTAGCACAGCGCAACCGGCTGGATCGGTGCCTGCGCATCGACCGCGACCTGAAAGATGCGTGCATGGAACGTGCGTACCTTGTCGCCCGGCCCGGTGCCGCCTTCGGGAAATATTCCCGCCGAGCCGCTCGACTTCAGGTGCGCGACCACGTTTTCCGTCACCGAGGCGAGCGAATGCGTCGAACCACGCTGGTGGTAGATCGTGCCGGCACGCGTCGCCAGCCAGCCGACGAACGGCCAGCGCGCGATCTCGCTTTTCGCGACGAAACTCATCATGCGCTGGCTATGCATCAGTTCGATGTCCATCCACGACACGTGATTGGCGACGAACAGCGTCGCTCCCGGCAACGGCTCGCCGATGCGCCGGATGCGGAAACCGAAACGACGGATCAGCGCGCCCGACCACCAACGCGTCGCCCAATGGTCGAAGCGCTCGCCGCGCACGCGCAGCTTCGCACCAAGCGGCGAGAATACGAAGATCGCCAGCGGCGGCGCGATGACGATATGCAGAAGCAGCAGCGGCACGCGGACGAAATAGCGTAGCGGCCGCATCAGGTCGCGGCGCGGCATGGCGGTATTGTCGAGCGCGGCATTCATCGGTCGCGATGGTAGCCAAGCGCGCCTCGTACCGCCACCGCTGCTATGCAACAACGATGGAACCGATTCAGCTTGTGGGAATCGCCTGCTTCGGCACCACCGCCATCGTCAGCCGCGAGATGCAGACGAGCTTGCCCACTTCGTCTTCGATGCGGATCTCCCAAACCTGGGTCGAACGCCCGACATGCAGCGGCCGCGCGGTGCCGGTCACGCTACCGCTCGCCACCGCCCGCACGTGGTTGGCGTTGATGTCGAGGCCAACCGCGTAGAACCCGGGGTCGCAGCACAGCATCGCCGCGTAACTGCCCAGCGTTTCCGCGAGCGCGACCGAGGCGCCGCCGTGCAGGATGCCGTAGGGTTGGTGCGTGCGCGCGTCGACCGGCATCGTGCCGCGCACGAAATCCTCGCCGATCTCGGTGATCTCGATGCCGATCGTGTTCATCAACGTCTTCTGGTTCGCCTGCTTGATTGCGGCGAGATCGGGTTGGGTTTTCCACAACGGCATGCTTCGATCCTTTCGTTCGTGTTGTGTGGCGCCGCCTTACTGACGTGGCAGCACGAGCGTGGGCACACCGTGCGCACTGCGTTGCTCGACCACGCTCGCGCGCGTGTCGAGCGTGCCGCGCAGAGTGTCCGGCAGCGATTCGGTCTTTTCGCCGCGTGCGGCGCGCAAGGCGTTGCGATACGCGCGCTGCGCGGTGTCCTCGTCCTTGAGCCCGACGCAGGCATCGCCGAGCGCTTCCCACAGTTGTGCATCGGGCGCGATCGCGAGGCCTCGGCCGAGGTATTCGCGCGCCTTGCCCCAGAGTTCGCTCTGGTTGCACAGGCGGCCGAGGGTGAGCATCAAGCCGGCGCTGTTAGGCTGCGCCGCGATCCAGCCCTCGGCCTGGCGCAGGCGCGCGGCGACATCCGACGGCCCGAGTTCGGCGTAGGCGCGCACGAGGTTTTCCGACCAGTCACGACGCAACGCGGATTCGATTTCGCCGATCGCGGGAAGCGGCTGGCCGAGCGCGGCGGTGCGCCTGGCGTAGGCGATCACGAGCGGTTCGCGCTGGCGTTGCGCGCGGCTCAGCCCCGACCAGATGCCCGCCAGCGCGTCTGCGCGTGGCGCATTCGTCAGTGCCGCGGCGAGCGTGTCCGTTTCGAGCTCGGCAAAATCCGCGTCCGCGAGCGCATGGGTTTTCGTGTAGGCGGACAGCGCGGCGAGTGCCGTAGCCGAATCCCCGCCGCGACCGGCCGCTTCGATCAGGCTACGCAGCGCCGCGGGCGGCAACGGCGCTTTCGCCATCGCGTCCTTGAGCAAGGCGAGCGCATCGGCATTGCGGCCGTCGTCGAGCAGGAAGCGGGCGCGCAGCGCAAGCGCGGCCTGCGGCGCGAGCGCCGCCGCTTCATCGAGTGCAGCGCTGGCCTGCTCGGCATCGCCCCGCCGATGCGCGGAACGGGCACGCTCGAGCAGCGCCGGAGCCTGCAAGGCTTGCACGTGCGCGGCGCGCTCGAGTGATTTCGCCGCCTGCGCATGGCGCCCCTCGGCCGCGGCGATGAGTCCGTCGGCAATGCGTTCGTGTCCGCGCTGCAACGCACGCCGGCGCAAGGCGCGACCCGGCCAGAACACGGCACGGAAGATCAGGCTCAGAATCGCCCAGAGCAGCAAGGCGGCGATCACGCCGAACACGAAACTCGTTTCGATGCGCCAGCCGGCAAAACGCAGGCGAACTTCGCCCGGATCGAGCGCGAGCGCGTGCCAGCCCCACGCCGCGGCGACCGCGACGATCAACAACAACAGCACGGCGGTCCACGATCTCACGACTGGCCTTCCGCTTGCGCCGGTGCGACGGGTTTCGCCGGCTCGGCCGCGGGCGCGGCTTGCAGGCTGTGCGTCGTGCGCAGGTTGCGCAGTTCCTTGAGCGCTGCGCCGAGCACGTTCGGCGCGGGCGGCGCGATCGCCGTTTTCGCCAGACCATCGAGTGTCGCCTGCGCTTTCGCTGCTTCGGGTGAAGCCGTGTCGAAGTCGTGCGCGAGCTGTGCACGCGCTGCGGTCAGGGCCTGTTGCCAGCGCTGCGCATCGTGCACCAGCAACGCTGCCTGTGCATCGCGCAGACTCGCGTCGAGCAACGTGCGCGCGAGCAGTGGATCGTTGCGTCCGAAGCCGGCGCCCGCATCGTCGTCGCGGCGGATGCGGATGAACTGGCCGAACACGCGCGCAAAGCGCGAACCCGGTTGGGCCGCGCTGGATTCTTCGTCGTGTTGCCGGGTCGGCAGCTGCGCCAGCGACTCGCGCAACTGTGCCAGCGACTGCTGCTGCGCCGACGGATTGTTCGCCTGCAGCTCGCCGAGTGCCGCGATCTCCGCGTTGATGCTCTGCCGTACCGAGGCGAACGCGGCATCATTGGCCTGCGCCAGCGCCGCGTCGGCGAGTCGGTACGCAGCCAGCGAAGGCGCTGGATCGGTGAACAGCGCATAGCGTTCCTGCGCGAGCACGAGCAGCAATTCGGCTTCGTTGAGCAACAGCGCATCGTGACCGGACAGGCGCTTCTCGGCGAGATTCGCGATCGCGTCTTCGGACAGGCGCGCGCGCTCGGACAGGCCGAGCACCTGCGCGCGCAGCGAGTCGTTGACTTTGGCCGTGTCGTCGAGCCGCGTGCGCAGTGTCTGCGCCTCGCTTTTGCTTGCATCGGCGCTGCGGCGCAACGCCTCGACCTCGTCGCGCAGCTTCTGCGCGGCGGAAGTCTCCGTCTGCACCGTCGCTTCGTGGCCCTGCTCGATGCCCTGGAGCCGCCAGTAACCGTAACCCGCCGCGGCGAGGAGGAGCACCAACAACAGCCAGCCGAAACCACCCGTACCGCGCCGAGGCGGAGGAGTAGGCATCGGCGCGGGCGGATTTTCGACCGGCGCCGGCAACACGCTTAGAGGATCGGCCGCATCGTTTTCGCTCATGCCCGCATGCTAACCAAACGTCGAGCGCCGTGCACGGGCTTGGGTCGCCAGCGGCGGCGAGGCATTTGCGCAGAAATGACCCTTACGCGGCCTCGATCAACCGCGCCAGTTCCGCCTTCAGCGCATGCCCGCGCGCCTTGAGCCACTCGCGCTGTTCCTTCCAGTCAGGATAGAGCGAACCGACCAGGGCCCAGAAACGCGGCGAATGGTCACGATAGCGCAGGTGGCAGAGTTCGTGGACGACGACGTATTTCAGTGCTTCCGGCGGCGCCAGCGCGAGGGCAAGATCGAGCGTGACCGCATCGCGCGTGTCGAGACTGCCCCACAGGCTCTTCAGCGACTTCACACGCACGCCGGTCGGTGCGCGGCCGAGTTCGGGCACATAGCGCGCGAGCAGGCGCGAGACGTCGCGGCGGATCTGCGCTTGCAAAAACGAATGCAGCAAAGAGCGTGCGGCGGTCAGCGTGCGCTTGTTGTGCGGCTTGGGCAACGTGAGCACGAGACGGTCTTCGCCGTCGAGTTCGATGTGCGGGAAGGCTCCATCGCGCCAGACCAGGCGCTTGGTCTCGCCGCGCATAGGAATCAGCGTGGGCCGCCCCGGCTCAATCGGCGGTGGTGCGTCCTCGATCTGCAGTTCGTCGAGTTTGCGCTCGAGCCAGTTCGCGTGCTTGCGCAGGAAGGCGAATACCTGCGCGGGATGCGTCGACGGCGGATATGACACGCGCGCGCCACCCGAAGTTACGGTCAGGCGTAGGCGCCGTGCGCGCGGATGCGCGGCGCGCAACACCTTGATCGTGTCGCCGTCGTCGGTCGAGAGTTCGAGATAATTGTTTTGCTCTGCCAAGGTCATGTCGATAAACCTCATAAATACCTCGGCGTCGCGTAACCGGGTTGTTCTATTTTTTGTCGGATGGTCGGGGTAACCCGAACCATTCCTCAAATTTTGCAAAAAGCCGTCTCAATTCCAGAGACATCAACGCAAACACTGCGTCGAGTTCGGCGGCGGTGCTCTCCTTGTCGCCCTCGCCGAGTTCATCCTGCACCACGTCGAGAAAGCGCAACTTGCGCACCACGAGGTCCTCGCCCAGCGAGAAATTCAACCGATCCTCGAACGTCAGCCCCAACGTAAACACTTGCTTCCCACTCTTCAGATGCTCCCGCACCTCGTCCGTTTCAAGCTCCTGACGCCGGCAGCGGACGATCGCGCCGGACTCGACCGGATCGCGCAGTTCGCATTCGTCGCCCAACACCAAACCCGCCGGCAATTTGCCGTGCGCGAGCCAGTCCGTCATGAGCACGCGCGGCGATTCCTCGGCCGCCATCGGCACGGCCGGAAAGCTGCCGAGTGCCTCGCGCACTTGCGTGACGGCTTCTTCGGCGGCTTTCTTGCTCGCGGTATCGACGACGAACCAGCCGTCCTGGCTATCCAGATAAGCATTCCGCTTTGACAAGCGTATGAAAGCGCGTGGAAGCAGGTCGGTCAACACCTCTTCCTTGAGTCGTTTGCGCTCGCGACCACCAGGCTTTCTTCCCGTTTTTTCGGCGATTGTCTGCAAACGAGTAGTTAATTCGTCGTTAATTACCGAAGATGGAAGAAGTTTGTCTTCCGCGCCGATGGTCAAAAGGGTGAATTCTCCGGTCCGGTGCGTCAAGACGTCCTCGTTGCGACCGAACGGCGAGATGAATCCGCGTGTAGCCAGCTCGACCGGGCCGCATGGGCGCAACTTCTTCTCGGCGAGATCGCCGTCGAGCGATTTGAGCGATTTGGCCACGGCGGGCGAGAAGCGGAACAGGGTCAGGTTGCGAAACCACATGGCGATTTTCCAGACAGAAGAAATGCGCGGGCCGCGACGCCCGCGCAGAAAGAGGGAATCGGTGAAATCAGGAACCGGACGCGTCGATGCCGTCGCCGAGCAGCCAGTCGGTCATGCTCGGTGGCGGATTCGGCGAGCGCGCGCCGAGTGCGGCGAAGTCGAACAGCTCGCGATCGGCGAGCTGCGAAGGCGCGATCGAGGTCATCGCACGGAACACGTTCTCGGTGCGACCCGGCGTCTTGCGTTCCCACTCGTGCAGCATTGCCTTGATCGCCTTGCGTTGCAGCGTCTCCTGCGAGCCGCAGAGATTGCACGGCATGATCGGAAACGCCTTCTGCTCGGCGTACTCGGCGATATCGACTTCCTTGCAGTAGGCGAGCGGGCGGATCAACACGTGCTTGCCATCGTCCGACAGCAGCTTCGGCGGCATCGATTTCAGGCGCGAGTGGTAGAACATGTTGAGGAACAGCGTCTCGACCATGTCGTCGCGATGGTGGCCGAGCGCGATCTTGGTGAAGCCCGCGCGCTCGGCGTGCGTGTACAGCGCGCCGCGACGCAGGCGCGAGCATAGGCCGCACATGGTCTTGCCTTGCGGAATCACGCGCTGGACGACGCTGTAGGTGTCCTGTTCGAGGATCTCGAACGGCTGCTCGACGCTGCGCAGGTAATTCGGCAAGACCTCGGGATCGTAACCCGGCTGCTTCTGATCGAGATGCACGGCGACGAGCTCGAAACGCACGGGCGCCTTGGCCTGCAGCTGGCGCAGCACGTCGAGCAGCGTGTACGAATCCTTGCCGCCGGACAGGCAGACCATGACCCGGTCGCCGTCCTCGATCATGTTGTAGTCGGCGATCGCCTGGCCGACTTGGCGGCGCAGGCGTTTGGCCAGCTTGTTGGCGTCGATGCGCTGCGCGGGCAGCGCGAGGGATAAGGCGGACATGGGAAATTCAAAACCGGAACAGGCCGCTATTGTAAGGCCTGCGGCCTGGCTTCACCCGCGATAGCGCTGCGCGAGCAGTGCGAAGATCGCGCGCAGGCCGAGCGCCTCGCCGCCCGCGGGCCGGCCCGGCTTGTCGGCGTCGTTCCAAGCGTAGGTGTCCAGATGCAGCCACGGAATCGTCTGCGGCACGAAGCGCTCGAGATAGAGCGCGGCGGTGATTGCGCCGGCATGCTTGGACGGGCCGGCGTTGGCCAGATCGGCCACGCGCGAATCGAGCATCGCCCGGTACGGCGCCCACAGCGGCATGTGCCAGAGCGGATCCTGCTCGCGACGACCCGCGGCGACCGCAGCCTGCGCGAGATCCTCGCGGTTGCCGAATAGCGCCGGCAGATCGGGGCCGAGCGCGACACGCGCGGCGCCGGTCAGCGTCGCGAAATCGACGATCAGATCCGGTTTCGACTCGCTCGCGTAGGTCAGCGCGTCGCAAAGCACGAGGCGGCCTTCGGCATCGGTGTTGTCGATCTCGACGGTCAGCCCGGCACGCGTGCGGATCACCTCGCCGGGACGATAGGCGTTGCCGGCGACTGCGTTCTCGACCGCCGGAATCAACAAGGTCAGGCGCAGCGGCAGCTTCGCGCGCAGGATCAGGTCGGCCAGCGCGATCGCATGCGCGGCGCCGCCCATGTCCTTCTTCATCCAGCGCATGCCGTCGGCGGATTTGAGATCAAGACCACCCGTATCGAAGCAGACCCCTTTGCCGACGACGACCACATGCGGGTGCCTAGCCTCGCCCGCGCGCAACTCGGCCAGGCGCGGCGCGCGGTGACTCGCGCGGCCGACGGCGTGGATCGTCGGGAAATTGTCGCGCAGCAGATCATCGCCCACCCACTCGCGGAATTCGACGCCGTGCGCGGCGGCCAGCGATTTCACATCGGCAGCGAGTTCCGCCGGCCCCATGTCCTCGGTCGGCGTGTTGACCAGGTCGCGCACGCGCGATGACGCGGCGAGCCGCGCTTCGACCGCACGCAGGACGGCGCCGTCGACGGCGAGCTTCGCCGGCACGCGCGCCGGGCTGCGGTAGCGCGTGAACTGATACGCGCCGAGGCCCCAGCCCAACGCCGCACGCTCGGCATCGAGCGCTATTCCGCCGTCGTCGAGCCGGTAGCTGCCCACGGGCAGGCGCAACGGCAGGCCGGCCAGTGCGTAGAGATCGTCAACCGCGGCGATGCCGGCGAGGACGCGCCGGGCGTTGCCTTGGGCATCGGGCAACAGGCAGAACGTGCCGGGCGATGCGTCGAAGCCGTTCGCCGCAATCCAATTGGTCGCGCTCTTGCCGAGCTTGGCGGCAGTGGCGCGCAGCGTCGCTTTCGTCACCGCAATCAGCGGAATCGCCTTGGCGGCGCGGCGCGTTTCGATCAGGGCGTGCATGGCGGCTCGAGCTCGCGGGGAAAGACTGCGAGATTACATCCTCGCGCCGGCGCACGCACCGCACGAGCCCGCCGCGGTCATCCGTGGGCGACGAACCGCGCTAAACTAGAATCGCCTCGTGCAAGGACGTTTTCCGTGCCGCTCGATCCTTCCGAAATCACCCGTCAGCTCGTCGAACTGCGTGTCGAGCACCGCGATCTCGATGCGGCGATCGCCGCACTGGCCGCGAGCGCGCACGGCGACGAACTGCGCCTCAAGCGCATGAAAGTGCGCAAGCTGCGCTTGAAGGACATGATCGCGTATCTGGAATCGAAGCTTATTCCCGATCTCGATGCTTAACTTCGCCCTGAAGGCGACGCTGCCGTGTACGGCAGCACCCTTCAATTCGACGTTTTTTCCTCTTCGTTCGGCGAAGACAGCGCATTGCGCCGCTCCGGCGTCAACTTGAGGATGCCGTGGCGGATCTCGCGGCTCAGGATGAGCTTGGCGTCGCGCACGATGCTTTCCAGGTCGGCATGAAATTCGAGCTTGCCGTCGGCGCCGGGCCAGATCACGCGGCGTTCGCGCAGTTTGGCGATGAAGCCTCGAAACAGCGCCTTGTCGAAGAACTCCGGCGCATTCAGCTGCTGCAGCAACGACAGGCGCTGCGCGGTCAACGTGCAAAGATTTTCCAGCTCGGTCGCGGTCAGCGTGTTCGGCCCGTTGCGCACGAGCGCGGCGATCGCGATGTAGTAGCGTTCGATCGTCTGCAGCAAGCTCTGCGCGATCACGCGCAACTGGAACGAGCCGTCGCTCTGCCCCGGTTCGCGCTGCAGCGTTTCCCTTGACTCATCCGCCTTGAGCAGGCCGCGCGTGACGAAGAAGTCGATCGTCTCATCGAGGCGCGAAGCGAATGCGTCCTCGCTCCACGGCAGGAACAGTTCCGCCTGCACGAACGGATAGACGACGCGGCCGAGGCGCAGGATCTGCTCACGCTTCATGCCGCGATTGTTGAGGAAGCAGCAGGCGATCCACGCCGCCGTCGCGACGACGTGCAACACGTTGTTGCGGAAATAGGAAAGCAACACCGCCGCCTTGCCCTCGCTCGCGAGCACGTCGCCGAGCGGGTGCGTAATGCGGGTGATCGCCGCCATCTTCTCGCCGTAGGCGATGATTTCGGCGGCGGAAAGACTCGTGATCGTGAGTCGCTCGGAATACGGCAACGCGGTGATCAGATCACGGGTCAGGTCGATCTGCGCGAGCAGATCGGCCTCCGCCATCGCATGCTTCGGCGTTGCCAGCAAAACGAGCGCGATCAGATTGATCGGATTGACGTCGACCGCGCGATTGATGTCGACGGCGATGCGCTCGGCGAGTGCGTCGACTGCTGGCTTGAGCCAGGCCGGCTTCGCGTCGGGATCGGCCGTCGCCGCACGCCAATCGGCATCGACGCTGTCGAGCAACGGCGCGAGGAAGATCGGCTCACCGAAGTTGACCGCGACCTGGCCGTAGTTCTCGCGCAGCTTGCCAAGCGCGCGCAGCAACTGAAACCACGACTCCTTTTCCTTCGGTTTGCCCGACAGCTCGCCGATATAAGAGTCGCCTTCCATGATGCGCTCGTAACCGATGTAGACCGGCTGGAACACCACCGGCCGCTGCGACTCGCGCAAGAAGCTGCGCAGCGTCATCGACAGCAGGCCTCCACGCGGCGTCAACGTGCGACCGGTACGCGAGCGCCCGCCCTCGACGAAGTATTCGATCGACACGCCGCGCGCGAACAACTGGCTCATGTATTCGCGGAACACGGTCGAGTACAGCGGATCGCTGAAACTGCGGCGCATGAAGAACGCACCGCCGCGGCGCAGGAACGAACCGAGGAGCGGCAGGTTGAGGTTCACACCGCCGGCAATGTGCGGCGGCGCGATGCCGTTGCGGTAGAGCAGGTAGGACAGCAACAGGTAGTCGATGTGGCTGCGATGGCACGGCACGTAGATGACTTCGTGGCCTGGCGCGATCGCGCGCAGCTTGTCGAAGTGGTGCATGCGCACGCCGGAATAAATCTTGTCCCATAACCCGGTCAACAAACTGGAGGCCGAACGCACGACCGGATGCGACTGGTCGGCGGCGATCTCCCAGGCCATCGCGCGCGCCTTGGCCGTCGCGGCGTCCTTGTCGACATTTTCCTTGCTTGCCGCAGTCGCGATCGCCGCCTGCACGGGCGCAGCGTTGATCACCGCATCGATCAGCGTGCGCCGGTGCGAGAGGTCGGGACCGATGACAACTGCGCGCTGGCGCTGGAAGTGCACGCGCAGCACGCGCGACACCTTGCGCAGCGTGTTCGGCGCGTCGCGCTCGCCCGCGATCACCGCGCGCAGCGATACGGGCGCGGCGAAATGCGCGATCGTGCTGCGCCCGTTGAGCAGCAGCGCAAGCAGGCGGCGGAAGCGGCCAACCACGTTCCAGTTTTCCGAGAACAGCACGCGGAACCAGCCCGACTCGCGGTCGGGCGCGCGGCCGACGAAGATCGCCACCGGCACCAGTTGCACGTCGATGTCGGGATGCGCGCGCACCGCTTCGAGCAGCTGGGCGAGCGTCTGCGAATGCGTCTTCGAACGCGGTTTCTGGAACCACCAGCCGTCGCGCCGCGACAGCGCGAACATCGCACGCTGCTTGGACAGGCCGGCGATGTCGAACGGTCGCAGCGGTTCGGGCAAGCCCGCCTCGCGGCAGGCCTGCTCCAAGATCAAAGTATCGGACAGACCGTAGCGCTCGATCACGTAGCAGACCGGCACCGCAGGATCGAGGCTGGCGCGCGGATCGGCCGGATCGCGATGAATCTTGAGCCACGGCTCAGCCAGCGCGCCGAGCGCGCGCAACCACCACGGCGCCTGCGGTCTGGCGGTGACCGGCGGAAACGAACCGGATTGATCGTTCATGTCGGGAATTGTACGCAAGCGCGCGCGAAACGGCTGTTATGGCGCACTACGCCGCAGGATCGGCGCGGACGGCGCAACCGGCCGCGTAGCGGCAAAGGGCAGGATGCCCGAAGTCAATGATGACGGCGCCCGCAAGCGCCGTCATTCGCCGCAAGCGAGCTTACTTGTTCGCCGGCGCCGGCGCGGCTTCGGGCTTGGACTGCGGATTCGCCGCGGCCGCGGCCTCGGCCGCCTGCTCCTTCTGCCACTTTTCTATCGCCTGCTTGCCGTACCACTTGCCGTCGACCTTGACCAGTTCGCTCTCGGTCGTGAACGGCTGGCCGAACGCGGAATAGGCGACCTTGACCTTGGCCGCATCGCCTGTCGTGCTGACCGTTTCGGTCTTGACCGAGTCGAGCCACTCGTCGATCTTGAGGCCGTAGGAGCCGGCCACTTGCTTGACCCCGGCCAACGCGATTCCGGCCTTGACCATGCCCTGGTCGTAGTTGAGCGCGCGCACTTCGTCGAGTGATTTGAAATTGAGGTCGCGCGCGGTCTTGCACACCGCGGCGATCGCGGCCTTGGCCAGCGCCGGATCGGTGAACTTCACGCCCTGCGCCCATTTCGCCGCGGCATCAACCAGTGCGGAAGACTGCTTCTTCTGCTCTTCGGTCAGGTCCTGGTTCTGCTGGATCGCGCTCTGCAGGAAGCCCTGGCCCATCGCGATCATCATCGGAATCTGCGCAGCCTGCGCCTCGAGTTTCTTCAACTGCGGCTCGGCTTCGGCGAACAGCTTGTCCTCCGCGCCCGGTGCCGTCAGCTTGGCCATCTGGTCGGCGAACTTCTTGCGATCCTCGTCGGTGATCGGGTCTTCGGTCATCTTCTTCGCCCAGTCGCCCTTGATCTTGGCGACTTCGCCGGCCGGCAGCGCGGCGGTGAGGAAGGCGTTGATATCGTTGCCGCGCAGTGCGCGCACCGAAGCTAGCACGGCCGCATCCGGCGTCACCGTCGGAACCGCTGCAGGCGCCGGGGTCGCGGGCGCGGTGGCAGTTTCTTCTTTCTTGCCGCAAGCAGCGACGGCAGCGGCGAGCGCAAGCAGCAGCGCAGTGCGTTTCAAGATGACGGACATGGGGTTCCCCAGAGTGAGTGGAAAAGTGCGGCGACTGTAGTGAGCCGCATCGCGCTTGGCAAGAAATACCCTAATGGGTAAGTTGGAAAAAAGGGGATTTTGTTGAGAAGTGCGGCCAAGGATGGCCGCTTTTGATTTTTGCATCCAAGGACGAATGCACAGGTAACCCGAAGCGCTGCCAACGACGGTCGCTTTGATTTCGCGATCAGGAACGACCGTAAAAAAACAGACCCGCAAAAAAATCGGACGACTCAGGGTCGTCCGGCAGAGTGCTGGCCGTTCGCCAGCGGGAACCGTTTCTTGTTGTTTGCGGTGTTCCTACGGCAATCGGGGCGTTGTATGAGGCTCGTTGTCTGGTAATCGCCGTATGCTTTGAGCACGGTTAAACGCTCATGGCAGAATATACTTAAATGACATAGCTAATGCAATACCTTAGCTTATATATGCTAAGTCATTGAATTTAGAGTTTGTTCAGCTTCAGAATGTCTTCTGAATCAGTCGGCGAGCAGGCTCGCTAGCCGCGCGATATGTGAGGAGGCGAGTTCTTTTTTCGCCTCGGCGTCGGCCGCTTCGTCCAAACCGTCGCGATGCAGGTCGCCTGCCGGCAGTTCGGCGAGAAATCGGCTCGGTTCATTGCGCACGATCTCGCCGTAGCGACGCGAGCGCGCCGCATAGGACAGACACAGGCTTTCGCGCGCGCGCGTGATGCCGACGTACATCAGGCGCCGTTCTTCCTCGGTACGGCCTTCGTCGATGCCGGCCTCGTGCGGCAGCTTGCCTTCCTCGACGCCGACGATGTTGACGAAGCGAAACTCCAGTCCCTTGGCCGAATGCAGGGTCATCAAGCGCACCGCATTGCCCGCGTCCTCGCGATCGGCGTACGTGAGCAGCGCGAGCTGCGCGGCGAGATCGCCGACGCGTGAGTCCCCTTTCTGCATGGCGCGGAACCAATCGCCGAGTTCGCGCAGGTTCTCGACGCGCCGGCCGCGCACGGCCTGGTCGCGCGTTTCGGCTTCGAGATGCTCCAGATAACGCGTACGCCGGATCACCTCATCGACAAGATCCGCCGCGGACAAGGTGTGCGCCGCGGTTTCGAGCTCGTGCGTCAGCGCGGCGAAACCGGCCAACGCCGACGCCGAGCGCGCCGCGAGCTGCTTGAGCACGCTGTCGCTGTTGGTCGCGCGCAGCATCGAGGAATGCCGCGCCTGTGCGAGTTCGCCGAGTTTTTCCAGCGTCGTCGCGCCGATGTCGCGACGCGGGATGTTGGCAATGCGCACGAACGCCGCATCGTCGTCCGGATTGACGATCAGGCGCAGGTAAGCGAGCACATCCTTGACTTCGGCGCGGTCGAGGAACGCCGTACCCCCGGTCAGGTGATACGGCACCTGCGCGAGGCGCAGTGCCTTTTCCAGCGCGCGCGATTGATGATTGCCGCGATATAAGATCGCGAATTCGCTCCACGCCGCCTTGTGCTTCTGCGCCAGATGGGCGATGCCGGAAGCGACACGCTCAGCCTCGTGCTCGTCGTCGCGGCATTCGAGCACGCGGATCGGCGCGCCCTCGGCATGCTCGCTCCACAAACTTTTCTCGTGCACGTGCGGGTTGTGCCGGATCAGCGCGTTCGCCGCGCGCAGGATGCGCTTGGTGCAACGGTAGTTCTGTTCGAGCTTGATCACGCGCAGCTTCGGGTAGTCGCGGCCGAGCTGGTCGAGATTGTCCGCATTCGCGCCGCGCCAGCCGTAGATCGACTGATCATCGTCGCCGACGCAGGTCAGCGCACCGCGCTCGCCGGCAAGCGCTTTCAGCAGGCGATATTGCGCCGTATTCGTGTCCTGGTATTCATCGACAAGCAGGTAGCGAATGCGTTCCTGCCAGGCACTGCGCACATTCTCGTCGCTTTCGAGCAGACTCAGCGGCAGGCGGATCAGGTCGTCGAAATCGACCGCGTTGAATGCAGCAAGACGGCGTTGGTAGTTCACGTACAAGGTCGCGGCCTCGTGCTCGCGCGCGCTGCGCGCGCGTTCGAGCGCGGCTTCGGGCGCGAGGCCCTCGTTCTTCGCCGCCGAGACGAGATTGCGCAGTGCGAACAATTGGTCGGGCTTGGTCGCCGCGGGCAGCAACTCCTTGATGATCGCGCCGGCGTCGTCCGCGTCGAGCACGGAAAATCCGCGCTTGAGGCCGAGCTTGGCGTGCTCGATCTGCAGGAACTTCAGGCCGAGCGCATGGAACGTGCTGATCGTGAGTTGCTCGGCCGCCTCGCCCTTGATCAGTTTCGCCGCACGCTCGCGCATCTCGCGCGCGGCCTTGTTGGTGAACGTGATTGCGGCGATCTTCGCCGGCGCGAGATTTTTTCTCGCGACCAGATAGGCGATCTTCTCGGTGATCACGCGCGTCTTGCCCGAGCCTGCGCCGGCAAGCACGAGCAAAGGCCCGTCGCCGTACTCGATCGCGGCGCGTTGTTGGGGATTCAAGCTCATCAGGCCGTCAATTGTGCCGGGATATTCCCGTTTGCGGCAGCTTGACAGCTGGCCTTGTGCGCTCGTCCAAGATCGCGAAAGTCAAAAAATGGTCATCCTTGACCGCGCTCTTTAAATTAACAACAGAACTTCCGCGCAGTCGCCTTCGACTTTCAACGCGAACAAATCGTCAGCGCGCGTGCGTCCCCGATTGATCGCGGCGATCGGTTTGCCGCTTCGCGCCGCCTCTCGCGCAAAGCGGAAGCCCGAATAAACCATTAGCGACGAGCCGACCACGAGCATCGCATCGCTGGCCGCGAGATGCGCCCAAGCCTTCTCGACGCGCTCGCGCGGCACGTTCTCACCGAAGAACACGACATCGGGCTTGAGCATGCCGCCGCAAGCCGTGCAGGCGGGCACGTCGAAGCTCGTGAAGTCCATGCCGTCGAGATCGGCGTCGCCGTCGGGCGCGGCGAGCGCGTCAAGTTCACGCCATGCCGGATTGCGCGCTTCGAGTTCGCGCTGGAATGCCTCGCGCGGAATCCGGCGCTCGCACTGTAGGCAACGCACTTCGTCAAGCCGGCCATGCAGATCGATGACCGCGCGGCTGCCGGCGCTTTGGTGCAGGCCGTCGACGTTCTGCGTCACCAGCGCCTCGATGCGGCCGTCGTTTTCGAGGCGGGCGAGCGCGGCGTGTGCCTGGTTCGGCCGCGCGCTGCCGAAACGCCGCCAACCGATCAGGCTGCGCGCCCAGTAGCGCGCTCGTGTCGCCGCATCGGCGACGAAGGCCTGATAGGTCACCGGCGGCCGCCGCTTCCAGCCGCCGTCGAGGTCGCGGTAGTCGGGAATGCCCGAGGCGGTGCTGATGCCTGCGCCGGTGAGCACGAACAGACGCGGATACGCGCGCACAAAGTCCGCCAGCGCCGTACCCGGCGCTGTCATCGGATCGGGTATTGCTGCCGTGCCGTCGAACATGAACATCATCCTAGCGCGCCGCTGGGAGGCTGTGCGGCGCATCGCCAAGATGGGTCGTTGCAACGGGTTTCGCAAGCCAGGACTCGCCCGATTGCAACGCCATCCGCGACGAATGGTTCTTCTCGCCGCCGACTCGGATTAGGATGCACCCTGCTGTTTTGGAGCGCCCATGGCCAAACTTTACTTCTATTATTCGGCGATGAACGCCGGCAAGACGACAACCTTGTTGCAAAGCGCGCACAACTATCACGAGCGCGGCATGCGCACGCTGATCTTCACGCCGAAGCTCGACAATCGCTACGGAGATGGGGTCGTCGCCTCGCGCATTGGGCTCAAGGCCGACGGCTGGATCTTTGCGCGCAACGACGATCTTCTACACATGACCCAGGACGACATCGCCGCCCATGGACCGTTGCATTGCGTACTCGTCGACGAAGCGCAATTCCTGTCGAAGGCGCAGGTGTGGCAACTGACCGAAATCGTCGACCGGCTGAAAATTCCGGTGTTGAGTTACGGCCTGCGCACGGATTTTCGCGGCGAGTTGTTCGAAGGCAGCCAGTACCTGCTCGCCTGGGCCGACAACCTGGTCGAAATCAAGACGATCTGCCACACCGGCAAGAAGGCGACGATGGTCGTGCGCGTGGACGAGCACGGCCACGCGGTCATCGACGGCCCGCAGGTCGAGATCGGCGGCAACGACCGCTACGTTTCGGTCAGCCGCAGCGAGTTCAAGAAGGTCATGGCCGGCGAAGGCCGCATCGAAACCAAGCAGGGGACGCTGCTTTTGTGATCGGCTTTTCTGCGCTCTTCCCTGATTACGAGAATCAAGAAGCGGCCCTGGCCGCACTGCTTAAAGTGTTCTCTTCCTGCTTTTTTAGAGGGGCTTAAGATGGGACAGCGGAAACTCGTCGCCGAAGAGTCGGGAAAAGGCACCCGTTTGCGCATCCTGTTGATCGAGGACCAACGCGACATCGCGGCGAATATCTGGGATTTCCTGGAGTTGCGCGGCTTCGTCATGGATCATGCCGCCGACGGCGTGAACGGCCTGCGCATGGCGCTCGAAGGCGGCTACGACGCGATCATCCTCGACCTTGGCCTGCCCAAGCTCGACGGCATCGATCTGTGCCGCGCGCTGCGTCGCGCCAACCGCGACACGCCCGTGCTGATGCTGACCGCGCGCGACACCTTGCAGGACAAGCTCACCGGCTTCGCCGAGGGTGCCGACGACTACGTAGTGAAGCCGTTCGCGATGAAGGAACTCGAAGCGCGCATCCGCGCGCTGCACCGGCGCGGACGCATGCAGCACGGCGATCGTCTCCATGTCGCCGACCTCATGCTCGATCCGCTCGACTACACGGTGGAACGCGCGGGCGAGCGGCTGACACTCACGCGCGCCGGCCTCGTCCTGCTCGAAACGCTGATGCGCAAATCGCCCAATCTCGTGCGCCACAACGATCTCGCGCACGCGCTCTGGGGAGATGGCGCCGGCGACATCGCCACCTTGCACACGCACCTGTCGGTGCTGCGCGCGGCGATCGACCGGCCGTTCAAGACTCACCTGTTGCACACCGTGCACGGCTTCGGATATCGCATCGCCGAGCAGGCGGACGCTTGAACCTGTCCTCAAAACTACTGCGCTCGATAATTTGCGCGCCGGCGGTGCTCGGAATCCTCATGTACTTCTACGTACACTCCGGTTCCTGCGCTCCGGCGACGCGCAAATTCTCTTCGCTCGCTACGTTTTGAGAACAGGTTTCGAGCTGTAAGCGGTGATTGCTTTTGCACGGGCGAAGCCGCAGCCTATCGGCATGCCCTTCAAGCTCAGCCTGCGCACGCGCGTCGCTCTCACCTTTGCCCTGCTCGGCCTCGTCGTCAGCGCCTGCCTCGCATTCATCTCGCTGCACTTTTCCGCTGCCTACGTCGGCCGCGTCGCGCGCGAAATGCTGCGCGTGGAAGGCGAGTACATCGTCCAGCGCTACGCCGAATTCGGCGCGTTGCCGCACACGCATTCGGCGCATTTCCGCATCTTCCTCAGCGGCGCAAAGGGTAATGAGGCGCCACCTGTCGAGCTGGCCGCTCTCCAACCCGGGGACCCGTACGAGATCGGGGACAGCGACCCGCACCGCTATGTCGCGGTGCATGCGACCGCCGACGGCCGGCGCCTATACATCGTGCTCGACATGGGCATGGAAGGCGTGCGCGAGCGCCGCTGGACACGCGACCTGATCGCACTGGTGGTCTTCGGCACGATCTTGTCCGCCTGGCTCGGGTGGTTCTGGGCTGGACGCGCGATCGAGCCGGTGCGCCGTCTCGCCCGCCGCGTCGAGGTGCTCGAACCCTCGCGGCGCGGCGCGGAGAAACTCTCGCCCGGTTTCGCCGAGGACGAGGTCGGCGCACTCGCGCTCGCCTTCGACAACTACCAGGAAAAACTCTATGGCTATGTGCGCCGCGAGCGCACCTTCACCGCCGATGCCAGCCACGAGCTGCGCACGCCGCTCGCGGTGATCCGCGGCGCGATCGAGGTGCTGCTCGACTCCGGCCAATGCGGTGCGGCGATCGTGACCCGGCTCAAACGCATGCAGCGCGGCGCCGACGAGCTGCGCGACCTGCTCGATGCCCTGCTTGTGCTCGCGCGCAGCGACGAGTCGGACGCGAACGAAGGCCGCACGCCCGATCTCGACGAACTCGTGCGCAGCCTGCTCGCCGAGCGCCGCGATGCGCTCAACGAAAAACATCTCGGCCTGCAACACGAAGGCATGGCGAATGTCGCGGTTGCCGCGCCGCAGAAAGTATTGCGCGTGATCCTCGGCAATCTGCTGCGCGCGGTGACGCAGTTCGCCGACGGCGGCGTGCTGCGCGTCGCGGTCACGCCGGACGCCGTGCGCATCGTCCACGAAGGACCGCCCGCGACCGCCGAGGCCGCGTCGCTCGACGTGCGCGAGCACGCGCTTGGCCTCGGTATGATCCGCCGTGTCTGCGAACGCTGGGGCTGGCGACTCGAGGAAAACGTGGCCGCTAACGGCGACCATGCGTTCGTGCTGCGTTTTGCCTGAGCCACGGAAGCCCTGATTAACCTACTGCGCTCGCTCGTTACGGTTAAGCAGAGATTCCTTACGGCGCCGGCAACGTCATGCTCGCCGGCTGCAGGAAGTGGAACGCCACCGCGATCACGATCAGATAGGCGAGCAGGACGAAGGTCCAGCCCATGTTGTGGCGGATCACATCGCCTTCCTTGCGCACGAAACGGCTCGTCGACACGCCCACGCTTGCAGTCTGCGGCGCTATCGGTTTGCCGATTTCCGCGCCGACCGAATTCAGCGTCGGCAGCAGCAGCGGTGGCAAGCCGAGCTGCGCGCCGACCAGCGCCTGGAATTTGCCGAACATCGCGTTCGTCGAGGTGTTCGAGCCCGACAGCGCGACGCCGATGAAGCCGAGGATCGGCGCGACCACGATGAAGGCGGTGCCGAGTGAGGCGAAGCCTTTCGCCAGAGACGCCGCCATGCCGGAGAAGTTGAACACGTAGGCCAGCCCGAAGATGAACACGCCGACCAGCAGCGCTCCCCACATCTGGGTGAAGGTCTTGCGGAAGACCTGGCCGAGCAGGTCGCCGGTGAGCTTGCCGATCGCGAACAGCCATGCCGCAACCAGCGCCCATGCGACCAGGATCGCCGTGCCGCCGACCCATGGCGCGAAGTTGAACACCGCGCTGACGTCGGGCTTGGCCGCTGTGCAGGCAGACCCCGCCGCGCAGGCCATCGCCGCGGTCTTGAACCAGCTCACCTTCGGCAGCGGCGACCAGGGTCCGGTCCACAGCGCGACGACGACGAGCAAAATCGCGAACGGCAGCCATGCCTGCACGACTTCGCCCGGACTCAGGCCGTGATCGCGCTTGTGTTGCGCGAGCGCAGCCGCGTCGAGCGGCACGCCGCCGTAGCCGAGGATCGCGCTCGGCTGCCAGAATTTGAGCAGCAAGAGCAGCGCAGCGAAACAGACGATCGATCCGGTCACGTCGGGCAGGTACGGCCCCATGTAGACCGCGACCGGATACTGGCCGAGGATGTAGCCGAGCGATCCCACGACTGCGAGCGGCCATGCGCTCCACATGCCGGCACGACCGGAGACGAGGTACAGCAGCACCCACGGCGGCAGCAGGGCGAGCACGGCGACGACCGAGCCGATCGAACCCGACAGCGCGAGCAGCGGATAGCCGGTGACCGCGGCGAGGCCGATGATCGGCGCGCCGAGCGCGCCGTACGACACCGGCGCGTTGTTCGCGATCGCCGCAACGCGGATCGCGTTGAGGTCGGAGATGCCGAGCGAAATCAGGATCGGCGCGACCACGGCCCACGGATAGCCAAAGCCGACGAGGCCTTCGAGCAGGGCGCCGAAGGCCCAGGCGAACAGCATCGTCTGCACGCGCACGTCGGCACTGCCCTGCGCGATCAGCCAGCGCCGGAAATTCTCGAACAGGCCGGTCAGCGACAAGGTATTGAACAGGATCAGGCCCCAGAACGTAATCCAGTTGACGTTCCACATGCCGGTCGCTGCACCATTGAGGAAGGCCTGCGAGCCGACGTCGAACGGCATGCGCCAAACCCACATCGCGAGCAGAAAGGTGACCAGCGAGCCGGCCATCACCGCGATCCACGCCGGCGCGCGGAATACAGCGAGCAGGACGAGCAGGAACACCACCGGAATCAGCGCGACCAGGCAAGTCAGGGTCAGATTGCCCAGCGGATCGATCACCTGCGTAAACATGCAGCCTCCCGTGTTGGACGATACCCACAAAACATATTTTTGTTTTTTTGCGGCGCCGTCGTTGCCACGGCCGCTCCGCCGTGGGGGATATACTCCTCCCGCGCAGCATTGTCACCCTGGCCTGTTTTCGGCACGCTGGGTGTCACCCCTGATCTTTCGGCGTTAGCATGCGGACATGTCCGCCAGCGATGCCCGCATACCGCCCCCGGCCACCGACGCGCGACGCGCCGAACTTCGGCGCGCGCTGGGCGACGCATTGCCTGTCAATTGCTTGTTATGCGACACAGAGCAGACTGCACCATTCGAATGCGACGGACTTTCCGCTTTCCGGCAAATGCCGCTCGCGGTTGCGTTGCCGAAAACCGCAGCGCAAGTGCGCGAGGTGCTGCGCGTCTGCCATGCCTTGCAGATGCCTGTCGTCGCGCGCGGCGCGGGCACGGGACTGTCTGGCGGCGCGATGCCGTGCGCGGATGGCCTCGTATTGTCGCTGGCGAAATTGAACCGCATCCTCGAGCTCGATCCGATCGCCTGCACCGCACGCGTCGAACCGGGCGTGCGCAATCTCGCCGTGTCCGAAGCAGCAGCACCGTTCGGTCTGTACTACGCGCCCGATCCGTCGTCGCAAATCGCCTGCTCGATCGGTGGCAATGTCGCGGAAAATTCCGGCGGCGTGCATTGCCTGAAATACGGGCTGACCGTGCATAACGTGCTCGGCCTGCGCGGCTACACGATCGAAGGTGAAGAAATCGTGCTCGGCGGCGGCGCGCTCGACACACCCGGGCTCGACCTGCTCGCGCTCGCCATCGGTTCGGAAGGCTTGCTTGTGGTCGTCACCGAAGTGACCCTGCGGCTGATCCCGAAACCCAGCGTCGCACAGGTCGTCATGGCCTCGTTCGACGACGTGGCCAAGGCGGGCGATGCAGTCGCCGCGATCATCGCGGCAGGAATCATTCCGGCGGGTCTGGAGATGATGGATCGCAAGGCCACAGTCGCGGTCGAGCCGTTCGTGCAGGCAGGCTATGACCTCGGCGCAGAGGCGATCCTGCTCGCAGAAAGCGACGGCACGGCCGGCGAAGTCGCTGATGAAGTCGCCGAGATCGAGCGCGTACTCAAAGCCGCCGGTTCGACCGGGTGCGTGGTCTCGCAGTCGGAGGCCGAGCGCCTGCGCTTCTGGTCGGGACGCAAGAACGCGTTCCCTGCAGCCGGGCGCATCTCGCCCGACTATTACTGCATGGACGGCACGATCCCACGCAAGCACCTCGGCCGCATGCTGCGCGCGATCGAGGAGATGGAAAAAAAATATGCCTTGCGCTGCATGAATGTGTTCCATGCCGGCGATGGCAACCTGCATCCGCTGATCCTGTTCGACGCGCACCAGGAAGGCGAGTGGGACCGCGCCGATCGCTTCGGCGCCGACATCCTCGCGCTCTGCGTCGCGCTCGGCGGCACGATCACCGGCGAGCACGGCGTCGGCATCGAGAAGATCGGCTCGATGTGCGTGCAGTTCACGCCAAGCGAGCGCGAAGCGTTTTTCGCGATCAAGCGCGCCTTCGATGCCGACGGCCTGCTCAATCCTGGCAAGGCGATTCCGACCTTGCATCGCTGCGCCGAATTTGGCCGCATGCACGTGCACGACGGCCAGCTTCCGTTTGCCGACCTGCCGCGGTTCTGATGTCGATGGAAACCTCGCTCATCGAACTGCGCGAACGCATCCTCGCCGCCAATGCGGCACGCGCGCCGTTGCGCCTGCGCGGCGGCGGCAGCAAGGATTTCTACGGCGAAGCGCTGGCCGGCGAAGTGCTCGACACGCGCGGCCATGTCGGCATCATCGACTACGAACCGTCCGAACTCGTCATCACTGCGCGCTGTGGAACGCCGCTTGCCGAGATCGAAGCCACACTCGCACAGCACGGCCAGTGTTTGCCGTTCGAGCCACCCGCATTCGGCGACGACACGACGATCGGCGGCGCGGTCGCCGCGGGCCTGTCCGGACCGCGTCGCGCCTATGCCGGCGCCGCGCGCGACTTCGTCCTTGGCGCGCATCTCGTCGATGCGCAAGGCGAATTGCTGCGTTTCGGCGGCCAGGTGATGAAAAACGTTGCCGGCTTCGACGTCTCACGCCTGCTCTGCGGTTCGCTCGGCGTGCTCGGTCTGATCGCGCAGGTGTCGCTCAAAGTGCTGCCGCGTCCGCGCGAGGAAATCAGCTTGCGCTTCGATGCCGATATCGCGGATGCGCTGGCGACGTTTCACCGCTGGCGCGCACAACCGCTGCCGATCACCGCCACCGCCTGGCACGACGGCGCGGCAACGGTGCGCCTGTCGGGATCGCCGAGCGCCCTGCACGCGGCGCGTGCGACGCTCGGCGGCGCGCCGTTGAACGATGCGGACGCGCGGACGTGGTGGCTTGGTTTGCGCGATCAGACTTACGGATTTTTCCGCGATGACAACCAGCCGCTGTGGCGTTTGTCGCTGCCTGCCACGGCGCCGATCGATATTTCCGGCGGCGATCTGATCGAATGGTCCGGCGCGCTGCGCTGGCTGCGCAGCGAGGCACCGGCGGCGGAGATTCGCGCGACGGCTTCGCAACTCGGCGGCACGGCGATGCTCTGGCGTGGCGCGCGCGCGGCATCGATGTTCCATCCGCTGTCGCCGATCCAGCTCGAACTGCACAAACGCCTCAAGCGCCAGTTCGATCCGCACGGCATCTTCAATCGCGGCCGCCTGAGCGCGGAGTTCTGAGTATGGAAGCGCATCTCGCCGAGCGGATCAAACGCACGCCCGACGGCATCGAGGCCGAATCGATCCTGCGCGCCTGCGTGCATTGCGGCTTCTGCAACGCGACCTGCCCGACCTATCAACTCACCGGCGACGAACTCGACGGCCCGCGCGGACGCATCTACCAGATCAAGCGCGTGCTCGAAGGCGAGGCACCGGGAGCGTCGACACAGCTGCATCTCGACCGCTGCCTGACCTGCCGCAACTGCGAGACGACGTGCCCGTCCGGCGTGCGCTATGGGCGTCTGCTCGATATCGGCCGCGCGGCGGTCACCGAACGCGTGACGCGGCCCGCGATGCAACGTTGGCAACGAAATTTTTTGCGCTTTGCACTGACCCGGCAAGGGTTGTTCAATTCTGCGGTGCGCATCGGCCGCGCATTGCATCGCCTTGTGCCGCCGACGCTGCGCGGCAAACTCCCATCTGCGCGCGCTGCCGGCGCGTGGCCGCGCGCGACACATGCACGCAAGGTGCTGCTGCTCAATGGCTGCGTGCAGCCGGCATTGATGCCAAGCATCGACGCGGCGACCGCGCGCGTGCTCGATGCCTGTGACATCGAAGCCGTCGTCGCGCCGAACTCCGGCTGCTGCGGCGCGATCGATTTTCATCTCGACGCCCACGCGGCCGCGCAGGCGCGCGCTCGGCACAACATCGATGCCTGGCTGCCGCTTCTCGACGGCGGTGTCGAAGCGATCGTCATCAACGCTTCGGGCTGCAGCGCAATGGTCAAGGACTACGCGCATCTGCTGCGCGATGATTCGACGTACGCCGACAAGGCGCAGCGCATCGCCGCGGCGACGCGTGATCTCGCCGAATTTCTGCCGCCGCTGCTGGGTGCGCTGGGTCTGCGCAAACCGGCGACGCTGCCGGAAACGCTGCGCCGCGTCGTCTTCCATCCGCCGTGCACGTTGCAGCACGCGCAAAAAGTCACCGGCGCAGTCGAAAACATGCTGGCGGCGTTCGGCGCCGAACTCGTCCCCTTCGCCGAATCGCATCTGTGCTGCGGCTCGGCCGGGACCTATTCGATCCTGCAGCCGGAATTCTCACAGCGACTGCGCGAGCGCAAACTCGAAAACCTGCAGCGCGGCCGCCCGGCGATGATTCTCTCGGCCAACATCGGCTGCCTCGCGCATCTCGAAGCAGCGGCAGCGGTGCCGGTGCGGCATTGGGTCGAGTGGCTCGATTCGGTGCTGGCCCTTACCGACACGCGCGCGCAGTGAGCGGCGCTGGCTGCTTCGCCGGGGTTCGCCTTACACTCGCAAGCCTTCGATATTCTCACCTGCGATGTCTTCCTCTCCCATTCGCGTCGGCCTGATCGGCTACGGCTATGCCGGCAAGACTTTTCACGCGCCGCTGATCGCGGCAACGCCGGGCTTGAAACTCGCCTGCGTCGCGTCGAGCGATGCGGCGAAAGTGCACGCCGACTGGCCGCAGGTCGAAGTCATTGCAGATGCGCAGACGCTTGTCGCGCACAACGATATCGATCTCGTCGTCATCGCCTCACCGAACGACACACACGCGCCGCTCGCCCGAGCCGCGTTGCGTGCTGGCAAGCACGTCGTCGTCGACAAGCCCTTCGCGCTCGATCTCGACGAAGCGCGCGCCGTCATCGCCGCCGCGCGCGAGAACGATCGTCTGCTTTCGGTTTTCCACAACCGCCGCTGGGACAGCGATTTCCTCGGTGTAAAACAGGCGATCGCCGACGGCCTGCTCGGCCGCGTCACGCATTTCGAATCGCATATCGATCGCTTTCGCCCCGAGGTGCGTGCACGCTGGCGCGAAGGTGCGGGACCGGGCGGGGGCCTGTGGTTCGATCTCGGCCCGCATCTGATCGATCAAGCGCTGCAGTTGTTCGGCCTGCCCGAGCGCGTGCAGGCGAATTTCGCACGCCAGCGCACCGGTGCGCTCAGCGACGACTGGGCGCACGTGGTGCTCGACTATGCCGGCGGTCTGCGCGTGATTCTGCATGCGAGCATGCTCGTCGCCGGCGGCAGCCCGCGCTTCATCGTGCACGGCGAGCGCGGCAGCTTGATCAAGCGCGACACGGATCAACAGGAAGCCCAACTCAAAGCCGGCGTCGTGCCTGGCGCGGATGCTTGGGGGATCGATCCCGACATGTTTGTGTACCATGACGGCGGCGCTGCGCCGCGCAGCATTCCCGCGCCACGCGGCGATCAGCAACAGTATTACGTCGCCATCGAGCGCGCCCTGCGCGGACTCGGCCCCAATCCGGTCACGCCCGACGAAGCGCTTGCCGTGATGAACGTAATCGAGACGGCACAACGCTCGGCACACGAGGGTCGCTCGCTGCCGCTCGCGTCGCTTACGCCAAGCTAACGCCCGCGATGCTAGCGTGCGCAAGCCGTTCGCGGTTTTGCCGGTCGTCTTGCCCGTCATGCGAATTTTCGCCGCTGCGTTTGCTTCGCTCCTTACCGTGTCCATCGCACACGCGACGGCGGTCGCGGACGAGCATCTCGAAGTCGAACTCGTCGGCGCACGCGACGCACTCGTGCCCGGGCAGACGGCATGGCTCGGCCTGCGGCTCAAACATGCACCGCAGTGGCACACGTACTGGATCAACCCCGGCGATTCCGGCCTACCGACCAAGCTTGCCTGGACGCTGCCCGCGGGCTACGCCGCCGGCGGCATCGCCTGGCCGGCGCCGAAGCGATTCGATCTCGGCGAGCTGACCAATTTCGGTTACGACGGCGAAGCACTGCTACCGGTGCCGATCAAGGTGCCGGCGGACGCCGCCATCGGCACGCGAGCGCATCTTGCGCTCGAGGCGAAGTGGCTTGTTTGCCACGAGGAGTGCATCCCCGGCAAGGCGACGCTGGTTCTCGACCTGCCGATCGCGCAAACCGCTGCGGATGCGCCCTATCGCCAACTCTTCACCGATGCGTACACGGCGCAGCCGCAACCCGCGCCGTGGCCTGCGCAAATCAGACTCGCCGGCGGCCGCATTGAGATCGCCGTGCGCGGCACGGATCTGCCTGCCGCCCCGCACGATGTGTTCCCGGTGCAAACCCGCGTCGTCGCCAACGCGCCGCCGCATATCGAAACACGCAACGGCGAACTCGTGATTAGCTTCGCCAAGAGTGACTATTTCACCACCATGCCGAAGCCATTCGATCTCGTGCTGCTCGACCGCAGCGCGCGCAGCTGGCTGCTGCATGCGGACTCCACAGAACCTTCCACTACGCACCGCTAGAGGAGACACCGACCATGTCTTTGCGCATCTCCATCCTCGCCGCCTTCACCGCGGCCGTCGTCAGTTCCGGCGCGTTCGCTGCCGTCACGGTCGGCAGCGCCGCACCGGATTTCTCGCTACCCGATGCGAACGGCAAGACGCAGACGCTTTCGCAATACAAGGGCAAGACCGTCGTGCTCGAATGGAACAATCCGGGCTGCCCGTTCGTGCAGAAACACTACTCGAGCGGCAACATTCCCAAGCAACAGGCCGACGCGACGAAAGAAGGCGTCGTCTGGCTGACGATCAACTCGGGTGCGAGCGGCAAGCAAGGCCATCTCGACAACGCGGGCGCGCAGGCGTTCGTCGCCCAGTACCACGCCGCGCCGAGTGCGTACCTGTTCGACGGCGATGGCAAGGTCGGCCATCTCTACGGCGCGAAGACGACGCCGCACATGTACATCGTCGACGCCGGCGGCACGCTGCGCTACATGGGCGGCATCGATTCGATCGCGAGCACGGACAAGGACGATCTTGCCAAGGCAACTCAGTACGTGCCGCAGGCACTCGCCGAACTGAAAGCCGGCAAGCCGATCAGCGTGAAGACATCGGAGCCGTACGGCTGCGCCGTGAAATACGGGCCGTAGCGTAGGGCGGGGACGCTCAGGACTCAGCCTCGGCGGGCACCACAGGCGCCGCCACACGCGGCGACTCGGGGTGGCCGACGCGGGCGATCCAGAACATCGCGAACACGGTCAGCGCGGCCCCGATCCAGCCGTTCGTCTCGTAGCCGACGAGGGTATTGCCCGGACCGATGTCGAGCAGCATGCCGCCGACCCACGAACCCAGGCCCACGCCGAGCGACTGTATCGCGGTCGCGATGCTCATGAACGCGCCGCGTTGTGCGGGCTCGGGCACGGTCGTAAGCAGCGCCTGCATCGGAATGAAGCGGCCCGATGCCGCGACCATGAAGAACGGGAAGAACGCGACAATCGCGATGAACGGCAGCGCCGGCAGATGGGTGATGAACAGCAGCGGCAGGATCGAGAACCCGGCAACCCAGCGGAACACGCGCACCTTGCCGTAGCGGTCGGCGAGCTTGCCGATCGCACGTGCAGTGAACAGCGTGCAGAGGCCGCCGGCAATGTAGATCCACGCGATCTGGTCGGGCGCGACGCCGTGATTGGCGACGAGCACCGGCGAGATGAACGGGATCACGATCATGTTCGAAGCGACCACGGACAAAGTCAGCGCGAACGCGCGCAGATGCGCAGGCTTGCCGATCAGGCGCAGCAGATTCGGCACGACTTGCGTGAACGGCGGCGGTGTCTTCGCCAGATGCGCGGTCAGCGAGGGCACGAGTCGTATCGCCGCGAGCAAGATGGCCACGCAGAGCACGGTCAACAGCACGAACGCCGCCTGCCAGCCGAAGTGGGCGCCGAGCGCAACGCCGGCCGGCACGCCGGCGATCGAGGCGAGCGAGAACGAGGTCATTACCACGCCCATTGCGGTGCCGCGGCGCGATTCGGGAATTACATCGCCGATCACGGCGAGGACCATCGGCCCGAGCACACCGGCGGTCACGCCGGCGAATGCGCGCGCGAACAGCAGCAGATGGAAGTTCGAGGCGAGCGCACAGCCGAGATTGGACAGCGCAAACAAGCTGAATACGACGAGCAACAACCTGCGCCGGTCGAAGCGATCGATGTAGGTCGCGGCGAACAAGCCGGTCAGACCCGAGCACCAGGCATAGGCCGATACCGCCGCGGCGAAGCCGGCGGGGCCGATGGCGAAGGCCTGCATGATCTGCGGACCGAGCGGCATCATGACCATGAAGTCCATGATGACGGTGAATTGGATCAGCGCGAGCAGCCAGAGCAGGCCGCGTTCGCGCGCAGGCGCGAGCAGGCCCGGCTGCGCGGCCGGAGGAGTTTGAGTGTTCATATTCGTTTGTCTATTTATTCAGGGGAGTTTGCGGATCTCGGCCGCGGCGCGGTCGAGAATCGCGACGATCTTCTTCATTTTTTCCGCGGAGAGCTCGGTTTGCGCCTGCGCGCGCAGCAGGTCCTTGATCTCATGCATTGCCGCGCGAATCGCGACGATGCCGTCACGCTCATCGCCACAGCCCGCGCCCATGCGCATGAAAATCGCATCGACGAAGGCGCGGTTCTGCTTGAGGAAGGCGCGGCCGTCAAGTGTGATGCTATGCAGTTTCTTGTTGCCGTCCGCCGTGACCTCGACATGGCCCAAATCCTCGAGCAACGCGAGCAGCGGATAGATCGCACCGGGACTCGGCGCATAGCCGCCGCCGACGCGTTCCTCGATCTCCTTGATGATCTCGTAACCGTGACGCGGCCGTTCCGCGATCAGCTGCAGCACGATGTAGCGCAACGCGCCAGCGTCGAACATCTTCGGCCCACGCGTATAACCGCCGCCGCTTTGGCGATCGTGCCAGCGCCCTTGCAGGCGATGACGGAAGCGGCGGGAGGAGAACATCGGCAGGCATTCCGATATATCGAATTAAGATATATCTTACGAGTGACGACATCGCTTTGCAAGGAATTTCTACCCGGAGATTCTCTTCATGCAAAAAAAGCCGCCCTTCGACTGGGCGGCTTCCCTTTTTGACACGCCCGCTGCGCAGCCTGCGCACGACTCACTTGCCGCGCAGACGCTTCCAGCCGCTGATCGGCACGTCACCATTTGCGCGCGGCGGCACTTTGTAGCTCAACAAATCGCCGTCGAGTTCGTACTTTCGCACCTGCGTCGTGCCCTCCCAATTCGGATAGGTCGCGCCGTCGATGTGCAGCGTCAGCGTATGCGCAACCGCATCGACGCTGATCGTGCCGAAATGCGAGCTCGTACCGAGTGCGGCCGCGCGGAATTCGTCCGCGGTGCCTAGGCTCTTCTCGCCGGCCGCAAACTTCGGCCTCGCCGTACTGAAGATCAGCATCGAGTAGTGCCCCGCGTGATCGATCTGCAGCAGTCCCTTGGGTGCGTTGCCGTAATCGTGATCGCGCCTGCCGTCCGCATGCAGCAGGTCGGCGTAGGCCAGCGTCCAGGTGCCTTCGAGTGGGGGCGCGAGGCGCGTTTCAGCAGCCATTGCCGGACCCACAAAAGGCAGTGCAAGCATTGCGAAGCGGAAGAACTGTGTGCGGGGAGAAGGTTTCATCGTGCGATCCTTCTTGTGAGGGCCGATTCGGTTTCCGATTCGCGCCGAAACCTGGTCGGACGGAACACAGTCTAGGCAACGGTGTAAGATAATAAAATCCTATTATTGCTATTTCATCGATATTGAATTGTTATGAAACAATATCGTCCACTCGATCTCGACGCGGTAAAAGCGTTCGTATTGGCCGCGGAGCTGCAGAGCTTCACTCGCGCCGCCAACGCGCTGGCCACGAGCCAGGCTGCGGTCAGCGTCAAGCTGCAGCGGCTCGAGACGCAGCTCGGCCACCGCCTACTTGAACGTACCCCGCGTCAGGTGCGCCTGTCGGCTGAGGGCGCGGTTTTTCTCGACGCCGCGCGCGAGCTCATCAGCGCGCACGACCGCGCCGTTGCTTCGTTCTCCGTCGAAACCCATCGCCTCGCGATCGGCATCAGCCAACATCTGGTCGGCGCGCGTCTGCCTTCGCTGCTGCAGCGACTGAATGCGCACGATCCCAAGCTGCGCATCGACCTGCGTGTGGCCGGATCGGGCGAGCTGCTGCAGGCGCTTCGCGTAGATGCGCTCGATGCCGCAATCGTGCTGCAAAACGACAAACAGCGCAGCGGCGAGGTGCTGTATGCCGAAGCATTCCGCTGGATTGGCGCCGCGCACTGGCATCCGCGCGCCAGGGAGCCGTTGCCGCTGTCCACCCAAGGCGAATCGTGCGCGGTGCGGCGCGACGCGGTACGTGCGCTCGACGCCGCCGGGATCGCCTGGATCGAGGCGTTCATCGGCCAGGGAGCGGCCTGCGTCGGCGCCGCCGCCGCGGCCGGTCTGGCGATCGCCGTGCTCGCCGAGCGCGCTGCGCCGCCAAACACGGTGGACCTGGGCGCTCGTCTAGGCCTGCCGCCGTTGCCCAGGCGCAAAGTCGTGCTGCATTCGCGGCTGCGCGATCGGCGCTCGCGCGAAGCACTGAAAGTCGTGAGCGCGGCGTTCCGCGACGATCGCCGCTACTAGCAAGCGAAAAACACAACCCGCAACTACGAGCGCGCCTCGCTTTCCTGCACCGGCGAACGCAACTCACTCGTCACCGCGGCGACTTCTTCGGTAATGTCGGGCCCGGGTGTCATCACCGTCGCCGCCGTGATCGATGCCGGAAGATGCGCGGAAATGTACCAGGCCAGCAGCAGCGAAATGCCCAGAACGAAGGCGGCGATGAAAAACGTCGCGCCCGCCCAGACGCCGTGATCGTGCGAGCCCGAAACCAGCGCCAGCGTCGAAGGGAACAAAAATGCGCCGACGATGCCGGAGATGCTCGACGTGCTCGCCACTGCGCCTTGCAGACGACCTTGTTCGCGCGGATCGACGAGGTGGCTCATCATTGCCTGTGCCGCCGGCTGCGCCGTGCCCCACAACGCCGCGATCGGCATTGCCGCCCAGAACCAGTAGCCGCTCGGCGCGAGCGCATAGAGTACGAGGCCGAGCGTGCCGCAGGCGAGGCCGAACAGCAGCGTGCGACGCTCGCCGAATTTGCCGACGATGCGCTTGACCAATACGCCCTGCACGACGGCCTGCAACACGCCGACGAGCGCCAGCGTGACGCCGACCATCAGCGGCCCCCAGCCGAAGCGATAGTCCGCGTACAGCACGAAGGTCGTCGGATAAACCATATGCACGAGCGCGATCAGCGCAACCACGCAGACCAGGCCGAGCACTTGCGGGTAACGCGAAAGCAGTTTCAAGGCGCCGAACGGATTCGCATGCGCCCAATCGAAGTGTGCGCTGCGCTTGTCCGGCGTCAGCGACTCGGGAAGCACGAAAAAGCCGTAGCAGAAATTGGTCAGGGACATGACCACGGCAGCCCAGAACGGCAGACGCGGATGGATTTCGCCGAGGAAGCCGCCGATCACCGGCGCGATGACGAAGCCGATGCCAAACGCGATGCCGAGCACGCCGTAGGCCTGAGCGCGCTTCTCCGGCGGCGTCACGTCGGCGACGTAGGCGTTGGAGGCAGAAAAACTGGCCGAGGTGATGCCCGAGATCACACGGCCGATGAACAACAGCGGTAGCGTGTTGACCAGCGCCATCATGAGAAAATCGAGACCGAGGCCGAGGTTCGAGGCGAGGATGATCGGACGCCGGCCGAAGCGGTCGGCGAGCGCGCCCTGAATCGGCGTGAACAGGAATTGCATCGCCATGAACACGACCGCGAACGCCATGTACCACCACGCCGCGAGCGAGGTGTCGCCGCCGACGAAGTTCTTGATCAGGTGCGGCAGCACCGGAATGATCAGGCCGAACGAGAGGATATCGATCAGCAGCGTGATGAAGATGAAGACCAGCGCCGCGCGACGGCCGTTTGGGGGTGGTGCGGCAGTCGGATTCGTTGCGGCGTTGTCCATGAGCATCCTCTCGGTTGATCGCGGCCTGGCGGGCGCGAAAGTTTCCGCGCCGTCTGTCTCGAATCTCGCGACGGGGCGCTACTTGCGCCGCGGTGCGTCGATATCGATGAAGCGCAGGAACTCGCCGCGCGTGCGCGCATCGGTGCGGAACGTGCCAAGCATCTGCGAAGAGATCATCGACACGCCGGTCTTGTTGACCCCGCGCGTGGTCATGCACTCGTGCGAGGCATCGATGACGACACCGACGCCACGTGGCTTGAGCACATCCTCGATGCAGTGCGCGATCTGCGAGGTCAGCTTCTCCTGTACTTGCAGGCGGCGTGCGAAGATCTCGACCACGCGCGCGAGCTTGGAGATGCCGACGACGCGGTTGGTCGGCAGATAGCCGACATGTGCGCGGCCGATGATCGGCGCCATGTGGTGCTCGCAGTGCGAGGCGAATTCGATGTCGCGCAGCACGACCATCTCATCGTAGCCGGCGACCTCCTCGAACGTGCGGCGCAGTTCGTCGGCCGGATCGTCAGCGTAGCCGGAGAACCAGTCTTTGTAGGCATTGACTACGCGCTTGGGCGTGTCGATCAGGCCTTCGCGCGTCGGGTCGTCGCCAGCCCAGCGCAGCAGTACGCGCACGGCGTCTTCGGCCTGAGCTTGGCTGACGGGTGGAGACTTGGGCGTTTTCTTTTTCTTCATGGGAGACAATCGTGCGGAAGAGGGGGCCGCAGTGTAGCGCGATCCTCATTTTGCTGCGTCGCTTCGGCTGCGCGGTTTGGGCGGCACATTCGGTCCGCGCTCATCGCCGCGGGCGTAGGATCGACAGCCATGACACTGCGTCCGACCCGCCTTGCCCAGCCCCCGGCGCGCGCCGGAACGGGTTTGTCCGCTATGCGAGCCTCTTACGGCATCGGTTTGTCGCGATCGGCCACCGCGATTGCGCTCCTGCTGTCGCTGCTCCTGCATGTCGCCTTCATCCTAGCGCTGCTGCGGCCCGAACCTGCGCCGCAAGCGATTGCACGTGTCGATGTGGTGTCGGTGCATCTGGTGCCGACGCAGCCCGCCGCGACCGCAGCGGCCTCGGAGCCGCCCCTTCCTCCCGCGCCGAGCACCGCGAAATCCGCAGAGCAAGCAGAGGAGGTCCATCGACAAGGCGACACGGCGCCCCCATCTGAGCCGAACGTGCAACGCATGAACGTGCGGCGTGCAGCTTCTGCAAAACGGCTGCTTCCGAACAAAGCCGATGTCTTGCCGCAGCCCGCGCCCAAAGCCGATGCCGCCGCGCCGACACCACACCTCGACGAGTCACCAGAAAATCGCGCGGCGAACAGCCTTTCCGACTATCTGCGCCTGCTCGCCATGCGTCTCGCCGAGGTCAAGCAATATCCCGCCGCTGCGGTGGCGCAGCACGAACAGGGCGAGGTGCTGGTCGGCTTCCGCCTCGATCACAGCGGCCACGTGCTGTCTTGGCAGATCGCGCGCAGCTCCGGTTACGACGAACTCGACGCCGAAGTCGCGCGCATGGTCGAGCGCGCCGCGCCGTTTCCGCCACTACCGCGCGCTTGGCACGCAGACTCGGCAAGCTTTCAGGTGCCGATCGGTTTCTCGCTGTACTGAATTGCGGCTTCCTCGCCGGCGGCGGCGAGATACACCTCGACGCGATGCACGCCGGCAGCCGCGTCGAGGACGATCGCGTTGCCGGACTGCGCCACGCCGTCGAGAACCACGCTGCCCGCCGGCTTTGACGCGTCGCGTTGCACGTGGATTGCGTAAGTCGCATCGCCATGGCGATAGGCGATGTCGATGCCGGACCACGCCGCAGGCAGGCGTGGTGCGACGACAAGGCGCTCGCCCTCTCGCGTCAGGCCGACGAACGTCTCGATCAACAACCGATACATCCAGCCCGCCGAACCCGTGTACCAGGTCCAGCCGGCGCGGCCGCGGTGCGCGGGATTCGCGTAGACGTCGCCAGCGACCACGTAGGGCTCGCCTTTGTATATTTCTGCACTTTTTCCATCGACGGCATGGCGCTGCGGATTGATCAGGTCGAACAGTTGCCAGGCGCGCTCGATGCGCCCGGCCTCGGCGAACGCCATCACCGCCCAGACCGCGGCATGCGTGTACTGGCCGCCGTTCTCGCGCACGCCGGGCAGGTAGCCGGCGATGTAGCCGGGATCGGGAGCTTGCAATCTCGCGGCTGCGCTGCCCCTTTGTTCATTCACTGCGTTGAGTTGTCGATCGAAGGGAGGCGAAAGCAGGCGGATCAGCTTCGCCTCCTCGTCGACCAGTTGCGCATCGAGCGCGTCGAGCGCGCGCGCGACGCGCGCGGGACGCCCCGCGCCGGAAAGGAGCGCCCAACTCTGCGCGATCGAATCGATCCGGCATTGGTCGTTCTTGCGCGACCCGAGCGGCGTGCCGTCGTCGAACCAAGCACGCAGGTACCAGTCGCCGTCCCACGCGTACTGTTCGAGATTCGCCGCGAGTTCGAAGGCGCTGCGCGTGCAACGCTCGCTGAATATGGCGTCGCCACGAATGACGGCCACGTCGTGGAATTGCGTCAGCACGTGGTGCAGGAAAAACCCTAGCCAGACGCTTTCGCCGCGGCCCTCGGCACCGACTGCATTCATGCCGTCGTTCCAGTCGCCGCTGCCGATGCGCGGCAGGCCATGCGCGGCGCCCTTGATGTTGCCCAATGCATGCTCGATCGCACGCACGCAGTGCTGGTAGAGGTCGGCGGTCTCGTTCGAGCGCAGCGGCAGGTCGTAGTACGACTCCTCGCCGGCATTCAAGGGCCGCGCTTCGAGATAGTGGCTGCGCTCGTCGAGCACGGCGTGATCGCCGCTTGCGCGGATGTAACGCGCGACCGCGAGCGGTAACCATAAGTAATCGTCGGAACAATTCGTGCGCACGCCGCGACCGGCCGGCGGATGCCACCAGTGCTGCACGTCGCCTTCGCGGAACTGGCGCTGTGCAGCGAGCACGATCTGCTCGCGCAACAATGCTGGCTCGGCGTGCACGAGCGCCATCGCGTCCTGCAGCTGGTCGCGGAAACCGAACGCACCGCCGGATTGATGAAAGCCGCTGCGCCCCCACAATCGGCAGGCGATCGTCTGGTACAGCAGCCAGCCGTTCGCAAGCAGATTGAAACCTGGATCTGGCGTAGTCACGATGACGTTGCCGAGCAGGCGTTGCCAGAGCGCCGCGACCTCCTCGAACGAGGCACGCGCGGCACCGGTGCGGCGGAAACGCGCGACCAGCGCCTCGGCGTCTTCGCTGCTGCGTGCCGCACCGAGGCGAAAAATCACTTCGCGCGTCTCGCCATCGGCGAGTTCGAGTTCAACCTGGATCGCCGCGCACGGATCAAGACAAGCACCGACGCGGCCGGACAGGCGCGCGCGGCGCATCGCCGCGGGCGATTCCAGACTGCCGTTGCGACCGATGAATTCACTGCGGTCGCCGCTCACCGTGCGCTGCGCGGAGCCGACATCGAAGAAGCCGACTTGACCGGCGAATTCCGCATTCCAGCTGTTGCGCGCGAACAACGCGCCGCTCGCATCGAACCACCCGGTCACGTGCTGCGCCGTCCGCGAAGGCAGATCGCCGAGCACCCATTCGACATAGCCCGTGATCGAAAGCCGGCGCGCGCGGCCGCAGTCGTTGCGCAGGCGCAGGACGAAGAACTTCACCGGGGCCTCGGCGTCGACATGCACGCGCAAATCGCTCGCGATGCCGTCCTCGACATGTTCGAACTGGCTGTAACCGAAGCCGTGGCGCACGACGTAGCGGCCACGGCCGCCCGCATGCGCCGGCGTCGGCGACCAGTACGCGCCGGTTTCCTCGTCGCGCAGGTAGAACGCTTCGCCGCTCGGGTCAGCGACCGCGTCGTTGTGCCACGGCGTCAGCCGATATTCGTGCGCGTTGTCGAAGAACGTGTAGCCGCAGCCCGACTCGGTAACGACGCAGCCGAAATGCGGATTGGCGAGCACGTTCGCCCACGGCAGTGGCGTGCGCTTCGCTGCGTCGCAGACAATCACGTATTCGCGCCCGGCGCGCGCGAAGCCGCCGTAGCCATTGAACATCTCCAATTTCGGTATCGACGCCTGTCGCGCATCGGTGCTTGCCGACTGCCGCGTCGCGACGAATTTCGGCACCACGATTTCGCTGCTCGAAGACTTCGCGTCGCGCAGCTGTTCGGCGAAGCTGCCCGCGCGATCCGACAACACCACACGCGCGACCGCGAACAATTGCACGCGATCCTCGTGCGGAACCTGCGCGCTGGCGCGGATGAAGACACCGCCGGGCTTGTCGATCGCCGCGCCTTCGCCCACCGCTGCGACGGCGGCGTAGATCGCGTCGTTGACTTCCTGGCGATAACCGCCACGCTCCTCGTTGAGCACGATGAGGTCGAAATGCAGCCCCTTCGTCCGGCAATAGCGCTGCGCGCTCACCGCCTGGCGCACGAGCGCGAGCTTGTCCACATCCTCGATCGACACGAGCGCGATCGGCAGGTCACCCGAGATGCCGTGTGCCCACAGCCCGTTCTGGCTCAGGCGGTTGCTCGCGACGACCTCGGCCTGCGCACGCCGTGCGGGATCGGCATAGAGGATCGCCGAGGCCACGCGCGAGTAGAGCTGCGCCTCGCTTTCGCTGACGTTGATCTGGCCGAGCGCCATGCGGTTGTGCGTGGTCGCGATCGCAAGCGCGCGGTCGGCGAACGCGCGGTCGCGGTACTTGTCGGCCAGCTCGAGCACGGCCTCGCGGCTGTCGCCCGCACCGATGACGAGATCGACGACGACGCTGCCCTCCGCCGGCACGCTCACACGCCGGCGGATCGCGACGATCGGATCGAGCACGTCGCCTGCGGTGTTCGAGAGCACGCCCGCGCTGCGTGCCGCGGCCGGATCGTGCGCGTCGTGACCGCGGCCAAGGAAGCGCATGCGGTCGGTTTCGAATGAAGTCTCGACCGTGGTGTTCCTGCGCCCGGCCTCCTCGCGGATGCAGAACAGATGCACGAGCCAGGGCTGTGCATCGCCGGCCAGGCGCGGCCTGCGCGTGGCGAGGATCGCCGCGTGCTCAGGCAGGATCTCGGTCTGCACGAACAGATTGTTGAACGCCGGGTGCAGCGCGTCGGCCGCGCCGGCGTTGAGCACGACCTCGGCGTAGCTGGTCAGCTCGAACGTGCGCGGCGTGCGCGCGCGATTGGTCAGGCGCAGGCGGCGCAGCTCGATGTCGTCCTCGGGCGAAACCACGATCTGCACGCGCGCCTCGAGGCGGTCGAGGCTCAGGCGCTGCTCGACACGCGCGTCGTCGAACACGATTTCGCGTGCTTCGACCGCATCCGCGGCGACCGCCGCGGCCGTGCTCCAGCTCTTGCCAGTGTCGACATCGCGGATATGGATGAACGTGCCCCAGGCGTCGCGCGTCGGATCCTCGCGCCAGCGCGTGAGATCGAGTTCGCGCCAGCGACTGTAGCCGGCGCCGCTCTGGGTCAGCATGAGATGGTAGTTGCCGTTGCTCAGCAACTGCACCGCCGGGCGCGGTGTGTCGGCGCGCGTGTAGCGACGCTGCGGCGTCGCCGCGGCCTCTTCTTCGGCGCGCGCATCGAGCGCGGGCGGCGCCGCAGGCGCGAGCGCGACGTTGCGTGGCACGCGTTCCTGCAGCAGCAGTAACACCGCTGCGAGCTCGGCATCGGCGGCGAAACGGCGCGGCATCGGCGCGTTGTTGAGACATTCGCCGAACGCGACCAGGCTCATGCCCTGATGATGCGCCATGTATTCGCGCACCACGCCGACCGTCTCGCCTGAGGGCAGGTGCGCCGCGGTGAAGTCGATTGCCTCGTAATAGCCGTACTGCGACCACCAACCGCGCGCGGCGATCTCGGCGAGATTGTGCGCGGCTTCGCTCGGCGCTGCGAGCATGGCGAGTGCGCTCGCATACGGCGCGATTACGCGATCCTGCGACAGGCCGCGCTGCAGGCCGAGGCCGGGCGCGCCGAACGCGCGGTAGTGATAGTTCTGGCCCGCGTCGGTGAGGAAGTAACCGGATTCGGAGATGCCCCAGGGCAGGCCGTGTTCGCGGCCCCAGCCGATCTGCCGCGCGACCGCGACGCGCGCCGACTCCTCGATCAGGCTGCCGGGCCATACCGGCATCACCAGCTGCGGCATCAGGTATTCGAACATCGAGCCGCTCCACGACAGCAGCACCTGGCCCTCGGGAACTTGGGTCTGCGCGCGGCCGAGCGCGAACCAGCCGTCCTGAGCAATCTGTCCCTGCGCGACCGCGAGGTAGACGGCGAGGCGCACTTCGGAGGCGAGCAGGTCGTAGTAGCCGGCATCGCGGCGGCCCTCGCTGACGTTGTAGCCGATCGCGAATTGTTCACGCGCCGGATCGTAAAGGAAGGCGAAATCGACGCGCGCGAAATCGGCGCAGAGCGCGCCCAATGCTTCGATTTCCTGTACGCAGGTGCGTGCGAGTCCGCGCGCCGTGGGCGAGATCGATTGCGAGGCTGCCAGCGCCTGCAGGCTCGGCATCGGCGATTCGGCGTGGATTGCGCCGGCATCGTGGGCGACCGCCGCCGCAATCGAAACATCGCCGACGAAGTCTTCGATGTCGGCCATCGTCATCGCCGCCTGGCGCAAGAGTTTTTCGCTCCACTCGCGCTCGAGTGGCTCGCCGTCGGCCAACTTTGCGTGCAGCGCCTGCGCACGCAGGAACAGTTCGCGCAACGCGGCGTGGGTCGGGACGATCGGCAACGTCGGCGGCAGGCGCTGCGCTGCGGCCAGCGCATCGTCGAGCGGCTGCCACAGTTCGCTGTCCACGCGCGCGCTCAACGCGCGCAGCACGGCAAACGTGTCGGCCAGGCCATCGAATGCCTGCTTGCCGACGATCGGTGCGCGCAGCAGTTCGAACAAACCTTGGCGCAGGGTCAGCACGTGGCCGACGAAATTGCCGCTGTCGACCGTGGAGATGTACATCGGCTGCAACGGCGTCAGCGCCGCCGTGTCGTACCAGTTGTAGAGATGACCGCGGTAACGCTCCATCTTCTGCAGGGTGTCGAATGTACGCCGCGTCGCCGCGAGCAGACTGCGCAGCGAAACGTAGCCGAGATCGTGCGCGGCGAGATTCGCAAGCAGGCCCATGCCGATGTTGGTCGACGAGGTGCGGTGCATGATCTTGACCGCCGGATATTCCTGGTAATGATCCGGCGGCAGCCAGTTGTCCTCGGCAGCGACGAAACGCTCGAACCAGGCCCAGGTGCGGCGCGCGGCCTGACGCACGAATCGCGTCTGCTGTGTATCGAGCGGTTGTGTCCTGCGTGCCGGCACGCGCGCCGTCCACGCGGCGAGCGCGGGTGCCACGAACCAGGCGAGCAGCCACGGCGCGGCCAATGCGAGCATGTCGACGCGCCACAAAAGCAGAGCTGCCGCGATGGCGAGCGCCGCAACGGGCGCCACTTTCATCTGCTGCCACGTCGCCAGTACGCCGTCGCCGCGCGCACGTCCGGCTACGACGCTCGACGCGACCCACTGCAGCAGATGCCGCCGCGAGACGTGCACGCGCCACCAGGTGCGCGCGATCATGCCTGCGTTCTGCGTCGCTTCGAACGGCAGGCAAGCGAGGCGGAACGCGACACGCGACGCGGCCGACGCGGCGCCGCGCAGCACACCTACGAGATGATGCAGCAATCCACGGGCGGGCGATTGCAGCAGCGCGAGCGTCGCGTCGACCACGACCGGCAGCAGCACGGCGGCGAGTACGAGCAGCGTCCACGCGCCCGGTCGCGGCAGGCAGAACCAGGCCAGCAGCAGCAAGGCGAACAGCGCCGGCGGCAGCACGCTGCGGCGCAGATTGTCGAAGATCTTCCAGCGCGACAGCAACGACAGTGGATTGCGCTCGCGCCGACCGCCCGCCATCGGCACGGAGGGGAACAGCCATGCCGCGATCTGCCAGTCGCCACGCACCCAGCGTGCACGGCGCTGTGCGTCGACGCGATAGCTTTGCGGATATTCCTCGTAGAGTTCGACGTCGGAGGTCAGGCCCGCGCGGGCGTAGCAGCCTTCGAGCAGATCGTGGGAAAGGATGCGATTGGGCGGAAACCGCCCGTCCGGGGCGTCTGCGGAGTTCGTCCCGAGCGTGCGCTCGAACGCTTCGACTTCGTAGATGCCTTTGCCGATGAACGAGCCTTCGCCGAACAGATCCTGATACAAGTCGGATACCGCCAGCGTGTACGGATCGAGGCCCGCCTCGCCGCCGAACACCGCGGCATAGCGCGTGCTGCCCGCGCTCGGCAGCAGATTGCCGACGCGCGGCTGCAGAATCGTGTAGCCAGAGACCACGCGGCGCCTGTCCGCGTCCAATTGCGGGCGGTTGAGCGGATGCGCCATCGTCTCGACGAGCCGGCGCGCCGCATCGCTCGGCAGATGCGTATCGGCATCGAGCGTGATCACGTAGCGCACGCCGTCGAGCGCGGTGCGTTCGCCGAACAGGCAGGCAAAGGCCGCGGTGTCGCCGTTGCGCAGTAGTGCGTTAAGGTCGCCGAGCTTGCCGCGCTTGCGCTCGCGGCCCATCCAGCACTGCTCGCTGTCGTTCCAGGTGCGCGCACGGTGCAGCAGCAGGAAGCGCGCCTTCGGGTGGTGCCGGTTCAGCGCACGGATTGCCTCGACCGCCGCATCGAGAATCGCCGCGTCGCCCGCGAGCTCGGCCTCGTCCGCATCGGCGAAATCGCTGAGCAAGGCGAAGGCCAATCCCTCGTCGCGATTGGCGAGATAGCGCAGCTCAAGCTGGTCGGCGAGCGAACGAGCCTCTTCGACACTGCCGAGCAGGCAAGGCACGACGACCAGCGTGCGTGCCTGCGCCGGTATGCCCGCGCGGAAATCCATGCGCGGCAGCGGCCGCGGCCCAACCAACGCGAGCGCGACGCGATCGACGAGCCAGATGGCCGGATGGCTGATCGCGATCACGCCGCAGAAGGTCGCGGCGAGGCGCAACCAGAGTGGCAAGTCGGCGGTCCACAACGGGCGCAGCAACGGCAGCGCGGCGCCGAGCCCGAGCGCGACGATTGCGAACAGATAGACAGCAAACGGCATGCCGCCGCTGCGCCAGGTGTCGAGCCACGCGCCTAGCGCGCCCACGCCGCAGCGGCGCAACAATGCCGCGCGGCCGGCGCCGACGAGGTGATAGCCGATGTGCGCGGCGGGTTCGGGGTCCGCCGACGGCACATCTGCCACCGCCTCGCGCGCCAGCCCGAGCGCAACCTGGGCGACCGCCGGCTCGCCGCCGCCGCTGCGCCGGGCGTAGTGTTCGACCGCGTGACGGTAGGCGTCGCGCGTGGCGAAATCCATGCGCGCATAGAGGCCGGCGGGATCCTGACGCAGGATGCGGTCGACGGCACTCGTGCTTTCGACGAACTCGTGCCAGTCGAGCGCATCGAGCAGGCGCAGGCTCGCGATCGAATTGTCGATCGTGACCCGGTCGAGCGCGCGCTCGTGATGCGAGTTCTGCACGAGCTGCGCGATCGATTGGCCGGCCTCGGCGAGACGCTGCTCGATCCAGCTCAGCGGCAGGTTGAGCGCGGCACCTGCGCCGTGCAAGCTGCGCGACATTTCAGCAACGAAGGCTTGGGTCAGCGGCGGCTCGGTGCGCGCCATGTCGGCGACGACGAGGATGAGGCTTTTCGGATCAGCCTCCGCCGTGTCGAGCATGCGCTGTGCCCATTGCGCGGCAAGACGGCTGTGCGCGAGGCCGCGGCGCACGCGTGCGGCGGCACGGCCGATATTCTCGATCAGCGCCACGCGCAACATGATCGGAATCGCCCACAGTTCGCCGAGGCTGAGCGACGCGCGTTCCTGATACGCGCGCACAAAGCGCGCGAGCGCATCCTGGTCGACGCGGCCGTCGCCGTGCGAGATCGCGTCGAGCGCGAGGTCGTACACGCGCGGCATGCCCGCGCTCGCGCCGCGCGTGAGCACCGGGAGTTCCGCGTTGTAGCCGCGCGGCAGGTGCGCGCGCGTCTTGCGCACCTGATCGAAGATCACGTACAGATGATCGAGCAGCCATTCGCCGGCCGGCGTGATGCGATGCTTGTCGGCGATCGCCGCCGCCAGTGCGTGGCAGGTGTCCTCGATCAGTGTTTCGTTGTGACGCAGCCGCTCGAGCAGCAGCGCATCGCCGCGGCGTGCGCGGCGCCATTCGTGCTCGTCGGCAAGCTCGTGGCCGCGCTCGGCCATTTGTGCGGCGGTCAGCAACTCCGCGCGCAGCGGTGCTTCGCTGAGCCGCATCCGCGCGCGGCGCTTACCCGACTTGCGCGGCGCGAATGCTGCGCCCAGGGGCAGACCGAGCCAGCGCATCGCCGGCAGGATCAGGCGGCCGAGTTTTCGCTTCGCACGTCTGCCGTCCAAGCGTGGTCCTCGTCATTGCGACTGCCGCGCACGCGCACGACATCGCGCTCATCCCCCAATGAGTGTGGAAGGGTCAGATCGCCGCGCGCAACAGAGGTACGCGCAGCCCTTGCGGACAGGCGTGTCCGCACAATCTGAATGAGGATTTGGTATAGCCGACTGCGGGGAAAGAAAACGTGAAGAGCCGCTGTACCCTGTTCAGGAATCACTCACCATCAGGCACGATTCAAGCCGTACGACTTGGCCGCGCTCGTCGATGCTGCAAAATGCAGCCTTGTATAACACGACTCGGGCACATGCGCCTGCCGGGGACGATTGGATTACCTTCGCGCTGGGGGGCCACCGGTCCTGGGCCGCGCCCGCACGCGCACGGCGTCCTCCGCTAGGACTCTCAGCGCCGTGGTGGTCGTGGTGGTCGTGGCGGCTCCGGCGGCAATCTTATCCGCCACGGCAACCAACCCCAGTCCACGCTGAAGCTGCGCGTGTAGGTTTGTCCCTGAAACAAAGCCGTGACCGTCCAGACGCCGATCGGCGCATCGGCGGGCAGGGTGAATTTCCAGTCGGCGCCGGTGCCGGAGTAGAACGGTTTCGGGTTGCCCTGGCTGGCGAGGTCGAAGTCCCACTGCGCAAAGACGCTACCGTCCGGACGCATGATGCTGAATTGTGTTACCTCGCCGTTGCGTTGATCTCGATACGAGACGAAAACCCACAGCGCAGCGCCGGGTTTGAATTCATTTTCGTAGTGCGGCGTTTCCGCGACCGCGTTGCCACTGGCGTCGACGCCGCAGCCGACGAACTCGGGTTCGGCCGAATGCATGCTCAGCGTGTCGATATGCGGATCTTCGTAGGGTTGGAACACGATCCAGCGATCCGGCGCCGCGTTGCACTGACCGTTGCGCGGATCGACCACCGCACCGGCAGCATCGCGCAACTCGAAATGCAGGTGCGGTCCGGTGGAACTGCCAGAACTGCCGACGAGGCCGAGATAATCGCCGGCGGCAACGCGCGCGCCAATCGGCGCAGAAGTGACCGAACCCTTGCGCATATGGAAATAGAACGCGTAGAGGCCATCGTCCTGCATCACGTAGACGTCATTCGGATTAGTCGTTCCGTCGAGCGCGCAGTCGCGGTCGAAATTGCCGTCATCTTTGGCGATGATCACGCCCGGCGCAGCGGCAACGATTTGCACCTGCCCCGCGTCCATCATCGACCATGGAAACGGCCACAAGTAGTAGTCGGTGCCGGCATGATTGTATCCATTCGCCAGATTGTAGGTGCGCGAACCGCAAGCGTAGTCCTGCACGGGATTCGGATAAGGCAGGCCGTGATCCACGAAGTTGCTCACGCCGTGATAGCCGAACTGATCGAATCGGCCGACCGTCTGCAACGGCCAAGCCAGATCCATGACGGAGGTCTGGGTGCTGTCTTGTGGCAATCGCCCCTGCCGGCGCAATTCGCTCAGACCTTGCTCGATATTCGCGGCAATGCGCGCTTGCTGCCGTGGCGAGGACAGGTCGAAAAATTCATCGTCGGAAACGACGCGCACGTGCTCGGGCGCTTGGGCGTGCGCAAATGCGCAGTCCAGCAGCATGGGGATAAAAAGGGCAGCCAAGACCGGGAGCTTCATCCTCGTGTCCTCAAGCGCCACTGCAGGCCGGGACGCTCCGGCGGATAGCTACAACCGAAGCTTACTCGACCCGGCAGAACGCCGCCTTGAGATAGCGCGACTCCGGCACGTGCGCCTGCCAGGGATGATCGGGGCCGGCGCCAGAAACTTTGATCACCTGCACGGTGCGATTGGCGTAAAACGCGGCGCGGCGCAGCATGTCGAGGAATTGTTCCTCGCTGACCAGCCCGGTGCAGGAACAGGTGAGGAAGATACCCCCGGGCTTGACCGCGCCGAGCGCGAGTTTGTTCATGTCGAGGTATTTCTTCAGCGCTGGGATCACCTGTTCGCGATCGCGCGTCATCTTCGCCGGATCGAGGATGACGACGTCGAATTTCTTCGCCGGATTGCCGGCGACATCGCGCAGCCAGGCGAAGATGTCCGCCTGGATGAATTTCACCTTGGCCTTGTTCAGTCGCGCATTCTGCTCGGCGATGCCGAGAATCTCCTCGTCGAGATCGATGCCGACGACTTCCTCGGCGCCACCGCGCGCCTTGGCGTAAATGCCGAAGCCGCCCGAGTTGCAGCACAGATCGAGTACGCGCTTGCCCGCGCAGAATTCCGACAGATACAGACGATTGTCGCGCTGGTCGGCGAAGAAGCCGGTCTTGTGCTTGCTGCCCGGCGCGGCATGGAACTGCACGCCGTGCTCGTGGATCACGGTCGGCTTCGGCGTCGGCGGCGCCGAGCAATCGAAGCTTTCCTGCTTCTGCACGTGTTCCTCGGCGAAGGCGTAGATTTCCGCCTCGGGAAAATGCTGCAGCAGTACGCGCTTGATCAGGTCGCGCTGCTTGAACATGCCGGCGGAGAAATATTCGACGACGAGCGTGTTGGCGAAACGATCGACGACGAGACCGGAGAGTCCGTCGCCTTCGGAATGGATCACGCGGTACGCGTCGGTCACCGCGTCGAGTTTGAGCACTTCGCGACGCAGCGCGATCGCATCGGAGATCTTGCGCGCGAAAAAGTTCTCGTCGACGGCCTCGTCCGGATCGGCCGTGAGCACGCGCAGGGCGATGCGCGAGTGGCCGTTGTAGAAGCCGCGGCCGGCGAACATGCCGTCGCGGTCGACGATGTCGACCACGCTGCCGGGCCGGGGCTTGGGATCGGGTTTCTCGACCATCTTCTGGAAAATCCAGGGATGGTTGGAGCGGCGCTCAATCTTGAGATGGACGACGGGATTGGCGTTGTGCGGGGAATTCATCGCGACATGATAAAGCATGCGCGGCGGCCGACGCTGCGTCAGTCCAATCTGCGGCGATAGCGCAGCTCGTCGACCTCGACGCCCCAGACGACATCCTTGCGCGTGATTCCGTTCGCCACCCATCCGTCGGCACGGTAGAAGCGCTCGCCGCGAGCATTGCCGGTGAGCAGCCAGAGCACGGCTTCGCGGAAACCCTGGTCGCGCAAGCGTGCACGTGCTGCGCGCACCAGCACGGTGCCGATGCCGCGACCCCAGTAGTCCGGATCGACGTAGAGCGCGCAGAGTTCGCCGCATTCCGGCATATCGGTGTCGCCGGCCGGCATTGTGGTCGTGAATGCGCAGACCGCACCGCCGTCCAGCGCAACCAACGTCGCCGGTCGGCGCGGATCGGGGTTCGCGAAGTCGTAACGCCGCGCCCGATCTTCGGCGCGCAGACCGTCGAGATAATCCTGCGCCAGCAACCCGCGATAGCCGGCCTGCCACGCGCGCACGTGCACGCGCGCCACCTCCATCGCGTCGTCGGGTTCGGCCGGTCGCAGCAGCATGTAATGAGTCTGCCACGGAGGACGCGTCTTGTGCGCGCCGCCGGCGTCCCCATGATGGAGGCATGGACCTCGCCCCGATTACCGCCGAAGCCAGCGCCGCCATCGTGCGCAGCGATCGCGAACGCGTGCGCTACGCCGTGCTCGGCGCGCTCGCGCTCGTCGCCGGCATTTGGATCGTCTGGCTGGCCGCGTTCGCGCTCGGCTGGGACATGAACGCACTCGGCATCCGGCCGCGCGATCCGCGCGGCCTTGTCGGCATCCTTACCGCACCGTTCGTGCACGCCTCGTTCGAGCACCTGATGTCGAACACGTTACCGCTGGGCCTGCTTTCCGCATTCACGCTCTATGCCTACCCGCGCGCCGCGCGCTATGCGCTGCCGTTGATCTGGATCGTCTCCGGCATCGGCGTGTGGCTGTGGGCGCGCCCTTCGCTGCATGTCGGCATCAGCGGCATTACTCACGGACTGATGTTCTTCCTGTTCGTCATCGGCCTGCTGCGCCGCGACCGCCTCGGCGTTTCGATCGCGCTCGCCGTGTTTTTCCTCTATGGCGGCATGACGATGACCGTATTGCCGCGCGAGGAAAACGTCTCGTTCGAATACCACGCCGCCGGCGCGATCGCGGGACTGATCGCCGCACTCGCCTTCTCCGCACTCGACCCCGCCGCGCCACGCAAGCGCTACAGCTGGGAGGACGAGGAGAATGAAGAAACGCAAGCCGCCGAGTTCGGTTACCGCAACGAAATCGAGCGCAACGGACTCGAGCCGGACCGTCCGCGCAACGTGCCCATACTTTGGGACGGTTCGCGGCCGCGCCAGGCCGGCGGCGACAACGTCATCGAGTTTCCGCCGCCGCGGCGCGAGGGCCCGACGCTGCATTGAGCAGGTCCAGCTCCCAGGTTTGGCCGAGCAGATCCTTGCCGAAGGATCGGTGCCGGGTTTCCTGTGCGAGGCGGAAACCGGACGTCTCGTAGATCCGCCGCGCCGCGGTCAGCACATCGTTGGTCCACAACGTGAGGCGGTGGTAGCCCAGCTCGCGCGCACGCGCAATGCAGGTATCGACCAGCCGGCGACCGAGGCCCGATCCGCGCGCGGCCGGTTCGACGTAAAGCAGGCGCAGCTTGGCCACGCCGGAGGCATCGCCCTTCATCAGGAAAATCGAACCGAGGATTTGACCCGCGCGTTCCGCGATCCAGCCGTCCTCTTTCGCCGGATCGAACGCCGCGGCGAACTCGCCGAGGATCTTCGCGATGAGCGCTTCGTAGGTCCAATCCCATGCGTACTCCTGCGTGTACAGCACGGCCTGACGGTGGATCACCCAGCCGAGGTCGCCGGGAACCGGCGCGCGCAGCACGACCGTGGACGGTTTGGCGACGTTCGCCGCGAATGCCGCCTGGATGTCGCGCAACGAAGAAACCAGCTTCTTCCGCTTCGCGCCGCCGAGCGGCTGCAGGACGGACTCCATGCGCAGCCGCGTGCCGTGTTCGAGTTCGGTGAAGGCGACGCGACCGGCCGGGGTCAGCGACAACAGCCTTTTCTTCGCGTGCCCGGGATCGACCTCGGCCTTGAGCAACTTGCGCCGCTTCAGCGTCTGCAACGCCCGGCTCAGTTGCGCCTTGTCGACGTCGAGTGTGCGGGCGAGATCGGCGGCAGTCTGTTTTCCGCCGGTGGCGAGTTCGTATGTCGCGCGACCTTCGAGCAGGGTGAAATCGCTGTCGGGCAAATGCTCGTCGAGCAAGCCGACGAGACGCGTGTAAAAACGGTTGAACTGGCGGATTTCCCGCACGGTGTCCATGCCGGATTCTCGGTGTTGATTTTGTCAACACTATAGTTGGAAATATCGAGCCCCGCAATCGCAACGCCAGAGACTCGCCTGAACGCGTTCCAGCGGCGCACGAAAACGCGGCCGCCCGCCACCTCCGCGAACGAATCGATCGCAGCCGCGGCCGTCACGAGCCTATCCTTGAAACGGCCGAGTCGACCGCTTCCGCCAATCCCGACCAGCGCTGCGTGCTGCGCGCGATCGCTTGCGTGAGCACTTCTCCACTTGTCCACAATTCCACTTTTTTGCGCGCGCGCGTTACTGCGGTGTAGACGAGTTCGCGTGTCAGCACGCGCGCGTCGCGCTCGGGCAGCATGACGGTCACCTCGTCGAACTCGGAACCCTGTGCCTTGTGCACGGTCAGCGCGTAGGCCGCGTCGACCGCGCCGAGCACGAGCGGGGGCAGCGCGCGCAGGCTGCCGTCGGCATTGCGGAACCAGACTTCGAGTGCACCACCGGCGCCGCTGCACACGGCAACACCGATATCGCCGTTGAACAGGCCCAGCCGATAATCGTTGCCGCCGACGATGACGAGGCGGCCCGCGTACCAGCCGTTCGCATCGATGCGATCGCTGCGCCGGCGCAGCTCGTATTCGATTGCCGCGTTGATCGCGACCGCGCCGAACGCGGTTTCGCGCAACGCGCACAGTGCGCGGAAACGGTCGGCGATGGCGAAGGCGGCGTTGGCATCTGGCGCCTGTGCGAGACCGGCGTAGCGCGGCACCAGCTCGCGCACGATACGCTGCAGCAACACGGATGCGCCGACATCGATCCGGCGTGCTTCGTCGCCGCCCGCGTCGAGAATATGCAGCGCCATGTCGGCGCGGCCCACGCGCAACGCGGATGCGAGGCGCCCGATCGCGCTGTGCGCGCCAAAACGGTGATTGCCGCGCAGCTCGACAAAGGTTGCGGACAACGCGGACGCATTCGCAACCATCGTCGGTGGAAACGCGAAGGCGGCCTGTTCGTCAGGTACTTTCCTGCGCGAGAAAGCAGCTGCCGCCAACGAAGTGGATGGCGCTGGCGGCGTGGATGCGCTCGCCGCCTGGCACAACGCGCCGAACACGCGGCCGGTTTCGACCGCGGCGAGTTGATCGCGATCGCCAAGCAGGATCAGGCGCGCGTCGGCTGCGAGCGCGTCGGCGAGACGCGCAGCCAGCGCGAGATCGAGCATCGAGGCTTCATCGACCACAACGACGTCGTACGGCAATGGCCGCGCGTGATAGCGCGCGCCGGTGCGTCCGCGGGTCACGCCGAGCAGACGATGCAAGGTTTTCGCATCCACCGGCAGCGCGGCGCGCACGGCGTCGTCTGCCGGCAGACCGGGCGCGCGCAGCGATTCTGCCAGACGCGCCGCGGCCTTGCCGGTCGGTGCGGCGAGTGCAATGCGCGGCGCGCGTTCACCTGCGGCGAGCGCCTGTTCGATCAGGATCGCGAGCAGGCGCAGCACAGTCGAGGTCTTGCCGGCTCCCGGACCACCCGAGATGATCACAAAGCGCGAACGCAACGCGAGCCGCACCGCCGCGACCTGATCGGTATCACGCTGCGCGGTGAAGTAGCGATCGAGCGCGGCTTCGACGCTCGCGGCATCGATTGCCGGCGGCGTGGATTGCGCACGTGCGCCGATCGCCGCGGCGACCGTCCGCTCGTAGCAATAATAGCGGCGCAGGTACAAACGATCCTCTGCATCAAGAACCAACGCGGTGTGCGCCGCGCCGTCGCCTGAAACCAGGTCGCAATCGAGCAGTGCACGGCGCAGTTCGTCGATCGCCGGCAAGCCGCGAACGAGAGGCGACGCGGCACCCGCATCGTCACCCGCGCGCGCGATGGCGAAGGCCCGCAGTTCGGACAGCGGCACGCAGCTGTGACCTTCGGCGAGCGCGGCGCTCGCCAACGCGGCGGCGAGGCCGATCATTTCGCCGTTGGTTGTTGCTTTCGTCGCAAGCAAGCGGCCGAGTGCCGCGTCCACCGACTGCACGATGCCCTGGGCTTCGAGGCGAGCGAGCAGATCGCTCATACCGCTTCCTCGTGTTTCTGCGCCAGAATCGCATCGAGTTCGGCGATCAATTCCGGCGGCGGCAAGTTCTCGTGCACTCCGCTGCGGCCGCCGCCGTCGAGCCCGCGCACGAACAGGTACAGCGCGCCGCCGACATCGCGCGCATAGTCGTAGCCGGGCACCCGCGCCTTGAGCCAGCGGTGCAACGCGACGAGGTAGATCAGGTATTGCAGATCGTATTCCGCATCGCGCACTGCGCTCGCCAACGCCTCGGGAGAATACGGATTGCTTCCGCCGTCGTTCGCGAACAGTAGATTCGTCTTGTAGTCGATCACCCACCAGCGCGCATCGTGCAACACGACGAGATCGAGCACGCCGGTCATCAGGCCGCGCAGACGCTGGGTATCAAAACGTGTGCGGCCGAGCAGGTAGCGGTGCGCGTGCATCGCATCGAGCCAGTGCGTGGCTTCAGCATCACCGATCGCGAAGTGGAACGGCAGCTCGGCGCGCTTCATACGCGGGGCGAGGTCGGCCAGGCGCGCGCCGAACGCCAGCGGCTCGTTGAGCGTCGCCGCAACGAGGCGCGTGACCGTGGCTTCGGCTGCGCTCTCGCGTGCCAGCGCGTGACGCGCGAGCACGCGCGCAACCAATTCGCGTTGCGTCAATGGCGGTGCGAGCTCGTTCCAATCACGCCACTCGGCGAAGTCGGCGCGTTCCAGGATTTCGTGGAACGCGGTGCCGAAGCGCGGGCCGCGCAGCGCAGAGGGAATGTCGACGTAAGCGATCGTTGAAGACACCGACGCTGCTTCGTCATTTGCGCCGCCGCGTTCCTGCGCCTGCGCATCTTCGCGCGTACCGGCACTCAGGCGCGAAAAGCTGTAGCTGCCGCGCAACGCGGGCAGTGGGCGCGTTGCGACGCGCGATGCGCCGAGAACGGCCGGCATCTCCTCGCTCCAACGCTGTTCGCTGCGCTCGGGCAGCGGCGAGGATTGGATCAAGCCCGCGGAGGTATCGAAGAGCAGGCGCAAGCGGCGCGTCAGCAGGGTTTCCGCCGCCTTGGCCGCCTCGACCTGGAGGAGATTGAGCAGCGCCGGCCAAGCCGACCCGCCGCCGAAGATGCCAATGCCGACGAAGCTCGCATAGCGCGCGCGCGTCAGCGCAACATAGAGCACGCGCAGGCGCTCGGCCTGCTCCTCGTTCTTTTCCGCATCGAGCGCGGCCTGTGCATCGGGGTGTTCCGCGGCGGCATCGTCGGCAATCCAGTAGTGGCGCGCGTTGCCGTCCGCGTCGTGATGGCGCACCAACTGCGGCTTGCTGTTGCGCGCACCGGGTCTGAGCGCAGCGAACGGCAGAAACACAATTGGATACTCGAGCCCCTTGGCGACATGCACGGTCCGAATCTGCACACGCGCGGCGTCGGACTCCATGCGCAGTTGTTCGTCTTCGCTGTCGTCGTCGGCGCGCAAAATACGTTGCGAGAGCCAGTCGGCCAGGCCGCGTTGACCCAGATTTTGCGCGCTCGCGCCTTGCAACAAATCGGCGAGATGCAAGTAGTTCGTCATGCGTCGCTCGCCGTCGATCAGACGCAGCACGTCGGGCGCGCAACGCTCGAACGCCTGCTCGAGCATCGCGAGCACGCCGTGACGCTGCCAGGTTTCGCGCAAGTTCGCGAATTCGCTCAGCCGGCGCGGCCAGTTCAGGCGTTCAGGGTTGGCGAAGTCTTCGAGGGTCCGGCCGAACAGCACCGTGGTCAACGCCGCACGCAAGCGGCGCTCGTCGAACTCGATCAACGCATCGAGCACGAGCTGCAGTTCGGCGGCCTCGTTGCTCGCGAATACGCTTCGTCGGGTCACGGTCACGCTCGGCAGATGCAGTGCGGACAGCGCCGTCTGCATCGCATAGGCCTCATCGTTCGTGTGGACCAGCACGGCAATGTCTTGCGTTGCGATCGCGCGCGGGGCGCGCGTTGTTTCATCGACGATCGTCGCTTTGCCGGCACGTGCGCGCAACAGCAAATCGAGTATCGCCGCGGCGCAGCCGTCGGCGAGGCGGGTCATCGCCTCGGGCTTGCTTGAAATGCCCTCGGCCGTGAAGAACGTTAACGGCGTGATCGGTTCGCCGTCGACCAGGACTTCGCCGTCGGCAACGTTGCCGCCAGCCGTCACCTTTTCGAACTCGATGCGCGCATCGGCGAATGCGGCCTCGGCGGAGAAAGCATACAAATACTCGAGCGCGCGCAGATACGCGGGCGAGGAGCGGAAGTTGCGCTTGAGTGTCGCAGTCCCGGCCGCATGCCTGCGTGCCGCGAGGTACGCATCAACATCGCCGCCACGAAAACGGTAGATCGATTGTTTCGGATCGCCGATCAGTATCAGCGTGCCGCTCTGTCCCCAAATCTTCTCGAATATCGCAAACTGCGCAGCGTCGGTGTCCTGACACTCGTCGATGAGCGCGACCGGAAACTGCGCACGCAACGCGGCAGCGAATGCGGCGCCGCCGCGCTCGTCGCATACGGCGCGGCGCAACGCATCGACGAGATCGTCGTAGGAATGGCGCCGCGCCGCCTGTTTGATCCCGGCAAGCTGCCTGCGCGCGCGTTCTATGCTGGCGTGCAGCAGATGCAGGCCGAAATCGCGGCGCGCGTCCTGCGCGGTGCGCACCAAATCGCGCGTCTGCGCAACAGCGTCGAAGAACGCCTGGCGTTTCAGCAGCGGCTTGTTCCTATTGTGCTTGGACTCGATCGCCGCGCTCGTGTAACGCTCGAGCAGCTCGACATCGGGCGTGCCGCCCGTCTCGATGCACCGTGCGAAAATTTCGCGCGCCTCGCGCACCTTGTCGATGCGGTACGAGCCCTTGTTGATGTAGCCCGCATCGATATGCGCGAGCAGGCATTCGAATGCGTCGGCGCCCTGCGCCCGCCACGCGCGCGCCAGCGTGGCGTTTGCCGAATCGTGCGCGGCGCGCATTTCGGCGCGCGCCTGCGGCGCACTACGCCGGGGCTGCGGCAATATCGCTGTCGTTGCGGCAAGAAGTTCCGGCAGCAATCTGGCAAAGCGCGCGGGCGTGCCAGCCACCGCGGCAAACGCACGATAGGCATCGCGATCGTTCGCGGTCGCATGCTCGCGATAAACGTCGGCCGCAAGCGTCGTGATCAAATCCTTGTCGTTGGCGACGAGCTCACCCTGGGCCGTGACCGCGGCACCATGTTCGGCGAGCGCGCGCTGGCAGAAACCGTGAATCGTCGAGATCTGAGCGCTGTCGAGATCAAGCGCGGCCAGGCGTAGACGCACGCGCAAAGCGGCGGCATCTTCGCCGCGAGCGAGCGCCGCGGTGACGAGGTGCCGGCTTTGCGCCTGCGCAGGCGACGATGCCGCCGTGTCCGGATTCGCCGCGGCCTCCGCGCACAGCATCAGGCGCGTGCGCAGCTCCTTGCGCAATTTCTCCGTCGCCGCCTTGGTGAAGGTGACGACGAGAACATCACGCACCGACATTTTTTCTTCGACGACTAGACGCAGGTACAACCCGGCCAGGGTGTAGGTCTTGCCCGTGCCCGCGCTCGCTTCGATCAGCTGCACGCCGTGGAGCGGCAGAGTCAGCGCCAAGTCTTCGTCATCGCGCGGGGCGCTCATGCACCCTCCGCGCGCGCCGCGATCAGCGGCTTGAACACTTCCAGCGCCCAGGTTGCGAAATCCTCGGCCTCGACCGCATCGGGTGCGAACGGATCGAGTCCGCGCGCGGCGAGCGCAAATGCGGCATCGGTACTGTCGGTGCCGCCTTGATCGTCCTTGCCCGGATAATACGCACCGCGCGCCGCCTTGAGTGCGTCGGCGTCGATCGCCGCGGCCAAAGCGCCGCCGCGCTCTGGCGAATTTTTCCGCCAGCGTTCGGCGTAAACGTAGGAGGTTTTCGGAAAGAACAACAGCGGTTGGCGCTGACCCAGCGCGTAGCCGTCGAGCAGGCGCTCGAGCTCGAGGTGTGCCGCGATCGAGTCGATGCGATCGGTGCGCAGAGTTTGCACCTCGTCCTTTTCCAGACCGATCAGCACGAGCCGTGCCGAACCTATGGTTGCGGCAAGCACCAGCAGATCGATCCAGGCGTCGAGGACACGCTTGCCGTGCAACGCGCCAGCACTCGCACGGCAGATCAGGCCGCCACGGTGTTCGGGCAAGCTGCCGGTCAGCGTGCGCCCGCTTGCGAGGGTAAGCGTGAACTCCTCAACGCGCGCGAGCTGCTTATCGCCCGCGTACGCGCGCGCGACACGCGCTAGCTCGCCTGCGGACGCCAACATGTCGGCATATACCTCGGCCCCGCTTTCGCCGACCGGGAGCAGCGCGCGCGCGCGCCAGTGCGCGATGTCGACCGCAGCAGATTCCGGTGCATTCTGCTTTTGCATCAATCCATCGACGAGCAGGTAACGGCCGAGTCCCCCAAGTTCCAGCGGATCGGCATCTTCGCCCGCACCCTCGCTGCGCGGCAGTTGCACGCCGAGCCGTTCGGAGAAAAACGCACGCGCAGGATTGCGCCAGAACCAATGCAGCTGCTGCAGATGCAGCGCGGATTGTGCAGGTTGCGCGATGTTGGCATCCGGCAGCGCAGTGTCGACGAACGGCGGCAGAGGCCGCGTCTCGCGCGCACGCCGCGCGGCGTCGCGCCAGGCTTCACGATAAGTGAATACGCGCGCATCGTCGTTCGCGAACAGGCGCGGTGAGAACGGCTGCAACGGGTGCTTGACCACGAGCCGAGCGCGCGCTTGCGGATCATCGGCGAAGTAACTGCGCCGCAACACTTCGAGCAGTTCGGCAACGACCGCGGAAGGCTCGCGCTCGGAGCCGTCGCGCTGATCCTCGCCGATCCACGAGAGATAAAGCACATCGCCCGCCGAGGTCAGCAATTGCAGAAACAGATAGCGATCGTCATCGCGATCGGATCGCTGTCCGTGACGTTTGCTGCGATCGCTGCGATCGAGCGCAGAGCGGCGGTCGCGGCGCGGAAACGCCTCGTCGTTCATGCCGATCAAACAGATCACGCGGAACGGCACCACGCGCAGCGGCAGCATGCTCGTCACGCTGATGCCACCGGCGAAGAAACGATAGCTGCGTTCGGGCTGGCTCAAGTTTTCGCTGAGGAAGTCACGCACGCATTGCCAGTCGAGCAACGTCTCGACGCCGGCGGCCGCGTTCTCTTCGGCGAGCGCCGCGAGTGCAGCGCGTATCGCCGCCAACGCACGCGTTTCCTCGGCTTGCTCGTAGTCGATCGCGAGCAGCGCATCGAGCACCGCGTTGAACCGCGCCTGCCACTGCGCCGGCGTATGCGTGCCGCGCTGGAACGTCAGCCAATCACGCAACACTTCGAGCACGCGCAGCACCGCGCCGAGCAGGGCCGCGTTGCTGCCCTCGACCGCGGGCAGCGGGGCGATGCCGGCGATATCGTCATCGCTGCCGCTCGCGTAGCCGAGCAGGAGGCGGTCGAGGCCGAACGCCCAGGAAAACTCGCGATAGCGGCCTGCACCCGCGTCTTCGTGTTGTGTCTCGTCGAGACCCCAGCGCACGCCCGCATCGCGCAGCCAATTTGCGAGCAGGTCGATGTCCTCGGTACCGAGATCGAGCTTGCGCGCGAGCGCGGGCTCGCCGAGCAGGTCGATCACCTCATTGGTGCCGAAGCGCGACAGCGGTAGCGCGGCAAGTTTGAGCGCGAACGTCGTCAGCGCATGCGCCTCGCGCGCGCTACAATCAGACAGCGTGTACGGCAGATAGCGCGGATCACCGCGCGCGATCCCGCCGAATACGGCCTCGATATAAGGCGCGTAGGCACCGATATTGGGAGCCATGATCGCGACATCGCGCGGATCGAGCTTGTCGTCGTCCTGGAACAGGGCGACGAGCTGATCGTGCAGCACCTGCACTTCGCGCAGGCGTGATGCGCAAACATGAAATTGTATACTCGTATCGTTTTTCGTGATGCATGCCATCGGCGGCGCGCGATCGAGAATGTCGCGCTGTACGCGCCGCAGCAGAGTGTCGCCTGGGTGCGCGTTCCAGAGCTCGTCGTCTTCGCTCTCGAGCGGTTGCACGTCCTCGTAGGAAAACAATTGCGCGACGAACTGCTGCCCCGCGTAGCCGTAGCCGGCAAGCAGCGGATTCTCCTCGGCCGCGAACGCCGCAGCGCCGAATTCGCGCAGGCGTGCGCGTTCGCTCTTCACGTCGCCCCAATAGGCGCGGCACGGGTTCGGCATCAGGAAATCGAGTTCACAATGCCGCGCGACGAAGCCGTAAAAGCGCAGCAGGTCGGGCGAGATATTCGTGCAGGCAAATGCAGCAAGGCGCTGCGGCAAACCCGGCGGGGGCGTATTCGATGCCGCAAACCGACGCACATAGCCGTCGAGCAAGTCGGCGCGATGCGTCTCGTCGATCGCGGCGATCAGGCGCCGCCACAATTGCGCCTGCCAATCCTGGGCATCGGCGCCGCGCTGCCAGCGCGCGAGCAGATCGCCATGATAGGCGAGATAACGCTCGAACAACTGCGCAAGTTCGGTCGCAAGGTGGAGCCGCGTGCCCGGCTCACCGTCGCCGAGCAGCGCGTGCAGGCTGGCAAAACGTGGATCGCCGGCCAACAATGCAAGCTCGGCAAAGATACGCCAGCGCAGCAACCGACGATCGAAGCGTGAGGTTTCGGACAACTCCGGATGCGCCGCGCGCAGCAGCTCCCATGCGTACTCCGCGGGTGCATAAAAATCGACGTTGGCGACAATGCCGAGCTTTTCCGCAAGCCGGATTTCGAGCCAACGCCGCAGCCCGAACTGCGGCACGAGCACGATCTCGGGCTCGAGCAAACTCGCCGCGGCAACGGGTGCGCGCAAGCGCTCCGCCAGGCGGTCGAGCAGTTTCTCGGCATCATTGCCGTAGATAAGTCGAAATCCCATCGCGCGAGGATACGGATTGCGGTCGCAGGGTGCGAGACTTGTCCAGGCGAATCAGGCGGCCGAACCGGATTATCACGCGCGGTGGTCTTCAAGCAGACGCTCGCTGCCGCAACGACACATCCTCAGACAACGATTGCATGCACCGTGTATTGGTTCTCGGCGGCTACGGATTTTTCGACACGCGCATCTGCGCCACGCTGGCGACGGAATCTGCAATCGAACTGTACGTTGCGGGGCGTTACGACACGAAAACCGCCGAACTTGCCGCGAAACTGAACTTGCCTGCAGATCGGGGGCCGTCACTGATGCGTATTCAGGCGAATTCACGCGGCAACACGAAGGCGTGCCGCTTTCCGATGCGTATCACCATCAAGCCCGCGTTTGGCTCTGGTTAGGGGTGCCCGCCTTGTATCGTTGCTCGCTGTGTTCTGACTGATTGTGGCGAAGCCGTTCTAGAACCTCCCGTTCTCGTTCTGCTTGCGAGAAGTAGTAACATTAGAAACCAATTCGCCCAGAGCGCCGCCATGAACGCACAGCCTCGCCGCGTCGAGCATCAGCAAACCGACAAGGGCAACGTGCCCGTCTACACGACGGCCGTGGTCGAGCAGCCGTGGGTGAGCTACAGCCGCGACGACCACGCGACGTGGGCGACGCTGTTCGAGCGCCAGCGCGAAGTGCTCGTCGGCCGCGCCTGCCGCGAATTCATCGGCAACCAGCAGCGCTTCGGCATGACGCAGGACGCGATTCCGAAGTTCGAGGACCTCAATCGCGTGCTCAAGGCGGCGACAGGTTGGGAATTGATCGGCGTCGAAGGCCTGCTGCCGGAGCTGACCTTCTTCGATCATCTCGCCAACCGGCGCTTTCCGGTTACGTGGTGGATCCGCCGCCCCGATCAGATTGACTACATCAGCGAACCCGACCTGTTCCACGACCTGTTCGGCCACGTGCCGCTGCTGCTCGAACCGATGTTCGCCGACTACATGCAGGCCTACGGCGCGGGCGGGGTCAAGGCGCACGGCGTCGGTGCCGAAGCGCTGGTCAACCTCACGCGCCTGTACTGGTACACGGTCGAGTTCGGTCTGATCAAACAGGACGATGGCCTGCGCATCTACGGCTCGGGCATCGTCTCCTCCAAGGGCGAGTCGATCCACAGCCTCGAATCGGCGGCGCCGAACCGCATCGGTTTCGATCTGCATCGCATCATGCGCACGCGCTATCGCATCGACACGTACCAGAAAACGTATTTCGTCATCGACAGCTTCGAGCAGCTCATGCGCGCGACCGAACCGGACTTCACACCGTATTACGCCGAGCTTGCCGCGCAACCGTCGATCCCCGCGGGCAACGTGCTCGAAAGCGACAAGGTCTACCAGCGCGGCAGCGGCGAGGGTTGGCTCAAGGACGGGGATGTCTGATGGCCACGCCGAGTCCTGCCACGGCAGATCTTTCCGACGCACATCCCGAAGCACAGGCCTGCGCGCCCGTGTTCCGCGACTACGGCGGCAAGCGCACATTCCACGGACCGATCGCAACGCTCAAGGTGTTCGAGGACAACGCGCTCGTGCGCGCGACGCTGGAAACGCCGGGCGCGGGCCGCGTGCTCGTCGTCGACGGCGGCGGTTCGCTGCGCTGCGCGCTGGTCGGCGGCATGCTCGGCGAACTTGCGGTGAAGAACGGCTGGGCCGGCATTATCGTCAACGGTTGCGTGCGCGACACGGCGGAACTCGCCGCGCAGGACGTCGGCGTGAAGGCACTCGCCGCGCATCCACGCAAGAGCGAGAAAGGGTTGCATTCGGGCATGGCTGATCGCGTGGTCGAATTCGCCGGCGTGCGTTTCCAACCGGGCGCGTGGCTGTACGCCGACGCGGACGGCATCGTCGTCGCCGATCGCGCAATTCACTGCTGAACCGCACGATCCCGCGCGGATCGCCTGTCGATACCCGCGCCCGCGCTGCGCGACAGGCGCCGAACGCGCGCGCATGCTGGCCGCGCCAATCCGGCAGCAACGACGGGAATCGACATGAAAGCGCAACTGCAACGCCCGACCGCGGCCTTCGTCGGCGCCTCGTGGGCGGCGTTGTTCCTCGGTGTGATCACCTACCTGTGGGGCCTGTGGCACGCGCAGATGGCTCTCAACGAGAAGGGCTACTACTTCGCCATCCTCGTGTTCGGTTTGTTCGCAGCGGTATCGCTACAGAAATCGGTGCGCGACCGTAGCGAAGGCATCGCCGTCACCAGCATCTACTACGGCCTGTGCTGGACCTCGCTGATACTCGCCATCGTGCTGCTGACTGTGGGCCTGTGGAACGCGACGCTGGCGCCGAGCGAGAAGGGCTTCTATGCGATGGCCTACGCGCTCGGCCTGTTCGCCGCGGTGGCAGTGCAGAAGAACGTGCGCGACCTCGCCGCGTCCGGTGCCGAGCTGCCGCTGCAGCGTGATGCGGACAGCATCTGATTCGCAGGCAGTGCGGGGGAGATGGCCTTCCCTGGCCTCGTGCACAGCGCATGTCCCGGCGTGGTGCCACGCCGGGGCCAGATAGTCAGAAGAAAACGATGCCGCCGAGCGAACCGCCCCACATTTTGGCAGTGTTGCCGAGATAGTCCTTCGATTCGGTGCGACCGAACTCGCCGACCAGGGTCACGCTCTTGGTCAGCTTGTAGTAGAGGCCGCCGGTGACATTGGCGTTGGACTTGAAGCTGCCGTTGAGCAGGTAGTTGTACTCGTTGTCGTCCTTGGTGCGGCTCTCGCCGTAGTTCAGACCGAACTTGAGCTTCTCGGTGAGGTTGTACGAGCCCTGGACCAGATAGTTGCGGCCCTTGACGTCGCCCTGGTCGCCGTCGCTGAGGATGCCGATGCCGGTGCCTTCCTGATAATTGACCAGGAATCCGAACGGACCGCCCGAATACGAGGCACCGATCTCGCCCGCGGTCTCGGTGAAGTTGCCGCCGCTGTTGTTTGCGCCGTAGAACTTTTGCGATTTCAGACCGACCCAGGCCTTGAAGCCGTTGCCGGCCCAGGCGAGCTGACCCTGGAACTGCGGATAGGCCTTGGACACGAACGGCGCCGTGTCGACCGGACTCATGATGCCGCCCGAGAATGTGAAACCTCCGCCGAGCACCGGCGAGGTATAGGTCATCTGGCCGTAGTGATCCAGATAGGTGTAGCCGGCGCCGATGTGGCCGAGCGTGACGCGACCGCGCTGCGTGGCCTGCACCGGGGCACCCGCACCGAGCAGGGTCATGTCGCCGAGGATCGCGTTGGCACCGAAGATGCCGTAGTCGCGACCGATCTTGAGCGTGCCCGCTTCAGCCGTGCCGATCGTGAAGAACGCCTGGCGCACGTCGACGCCACTGTTCGCGGCGATGCCGGAATCGGTGGCCGCATGCACCATGATGCCGATCGTGCCGCCGATCTCGATGCCGTCCTGTACGGTCTTGAACTTGGTAATCAGGCCGCTGGGCAAAAGTCCGTTGCCGATCGTCGTCTTGTGATTCTCGCCGCTGCAGCCGAGCGCCTTGCCGGCCAGCGCGGGACCGCCGACGGCGTCGCCCGAACAACTCGTCGCCGTGTAGTACGCGTTGACGATGCCGCCGACGTCAACCGTCCAGTCTCCACTCGCCAATTCCACCGCGTAGGCCGGCGTCGCCAGCAACGCGGACACGGCGATTGCGATAATCGCGAATCGCTGGTCCCGCAACGCGAACGAACCCGTGCCGGCGTGCTTCGCACTGCCTGCCTGCATTTTTTCTTTCGACTTCGAACTACATTGCATGTTGTCCTCCCAATTGGGGGCCGCTGCGGGCCCATCGACGGAACTCGAATCACCCCGGTCGGATTCGGCCAAACAACATCCCACCGCGGCCCGTTGCACGAAATCCGCAGGCTCCTTGCGTGTTTTGGTGGTTCCTGATTTCGTCCCCGCTACGGCCATTGCACAACGTTGCAGGCAGTGTAGTGACCGGGTCGCGGGCGCCAGTCGTTTGAAAGTGGCAGTCAACCGCGCGCGCGCTGGAAATCGATCCGATGTTGCGGCGCAAGGCAACCGGAAAGCCTGTTCAGTGCGGATCTACGACTGTGGTATCCCGCAAGCGCAAAATTTCCGCTGTCCGGCTTTGGAGCAATTTGACCGGGTCAGGGACGTGACAGCCTGTTTCAGGATGGAACAGGCACTCGCCAACATTACCGCGACAGCGAAACCGGGCGCTTCGATTCGACCCGGTTGAGCCGGCTCGACGGAAGTCGCCCGGGAGCTCAACCCGCCTTGTTCTGAGCGATATAGGCGTCGATGTGTTGCTCGAGCACCGGCAACGGCACCGAGCCTGTCTCGAGCACGGCGTCGTGGAAGCTGCGAACGTCGAATTTCTCACCGAGCGCTTTCTCCGCGCGCGCGCGCAGCTCGACGATCTTGATCTCGCCGAGCTTGTAGCTCAGCGCCTGCCCGGGCCAGGAAATATAGCGGTCGACTTCGGTTTCGACTTCGTGCTGCGACAACGCAGTGTGGCCGGCGAGATAGTCGATTGCCTGCTGCCGCGTCCAGCCCTTGTGGTGGATGCCGGTGTCGATGACCAGACGCGCGGCGCGCCACATCTCGTAGGTCTCGCGACCGAAGTCGTCGTACGGGGTCAGATAGATGCCCATCTCCTTGCCGAGCTTCTCGCAGTACAGCGCCCAGCCCTCGCCGTAAGCGGATATGTAGCTGTGCGAGCGGAATTCGGGCTGCGCCTTCGCCTCCTCGGCGAGTTCGCCCTGCAGCGCGTGGCCAGGTGCGGATTCGTGCAGGGTCAGCGCGGTGAGGTTGTACAACGGCCGCGATGGCAGATCGTAGGTGTTGACCCAATAGGTATGCGCACTGCCGCGGCCGGCGGTCCAGAACGGCGCGATCGCGTCGGGCACCGGCACGATGCCGAAACGGCCGCGCGGCAAAGTCTTGAAGTACTGGCCGAGCTTGGCGTCGACGCGCTTGGCGATCCACGACGCGCGCATCAGTAGTTCGTCCCCGGTCTTGGGATAGAACTGCGCATCGCTGCGCAGGAACTTGAGGAAGGCCGGGAAGTCGCCCTTGAAGCCGGTCGCGCGCATCGTCGCCTGCATCTCCGCATCAATGCGCGCGACTTGCTTGAGGCCGATCTCGTGGATCGCATCGGGATCGAGATCGAGCGTGGTGTATTCCTTGATCTGCTGGCGATAGAACGCTTTGCCGTCCGGCAGCGCTTCGGCCGCGAGTGTGGGGCGCGCGCGCGGCACGTATTCCTCGCGGAAGAACCTGAGCAGCTTCGCGTAGGAAGGGATGACCTTCTCGCGGATCGCCCGTGCCGCGTCGGCGCGCAGCGCGGCCTGCGCATCGGCGGGAATCGTCGACGGCAACGCCGCGAACGGCTTGTAGAAATCGCTGTCCTCCGCTTTTTCCACTTTGGTAAATGTGGAAATGGATACATCACGACCGGCCAGCACCGCGCGCGGCACGGAAAAACCGCGCTTCAAGCCGGCACGCATGTTGCCGATCTGCTCGTCGAAATAACGCGGCACGTCGTTGAGGCGGGCGATGTAGGCCTTGGCCGCGGCCGCATTTTTCAACGGCCGGTCGGCCATAAAGCGCAGGTCGGACCAGAACTGCGAATCGCTGTTGAGCGGCATCTCGTAGTCGCGGAAACGGACGCCGGCGGCGAGATTCTCGAGCTGCGGCTTGTACACCGCGTAGTTGACCTTGTTGCCGGGCGAAAGCTCGTCCGGCTTGATCGAGGCGAGCTTCTTTAGCACGTCGTCCCAGTAAGCGAGGCGCGCCGCCTGCGCCTTGGCGTCGACCGCGGGCAGGCAGTCGTCCTTGTCGGCCGCTTCGCGATCTTCGTTGTCGAGGCCGGGGAACTGCTGCTGGCGCCAGGTCCATTCGGACTTGTACAAATTCTCGAAGCGCTCGTCGGCACTGCCTTGATCGGGACTTCCTGCGTGGACCTGCCCCACGAGCGCGGAAGTGAGCAACAACGCTATGCACAGACGCTTCATTCGAACATTCCCGGATTGTGTCATTTCTTCGGCTTCTTCTTGCGCGGCGGTTTCGGCAATGGCATCGGCAGCTGCGCCGTGGTGATCGCGACCAGACGCGCCAGCCACTCGCGTTCGTCCCATTTCTCCTCGGCAACAAGATACCAAGGTTTGGCCTGCGGGTAGGGTTGGGCGAGCTCCACTTCGCCGAGGAATTCGCGACCCGCCTCGGTCGGCTTGACGAACAGGCGATCGTCGCAGACCAGCGCGACGAGGCGTCCGTCGCAATACAGGCCCCATTCGCCGAACATCCTGCGTGCCGAGACAGTGCCGGCGCCGGCGATCTGCTCGAGAATGAAATCGACGTTGCGCTGCGACGAAGACATGATCATTACACGCGGCAATACTGCCGCGTGCCCTTCGGGCCATTCGCTGCGCGAATGTTCGCTTCGGCGTCCATACCTTCTCAGTCCCTCATTTCGGGATTGGCGCTGGCCGCGCGCAGATACGCTTCAAGCCCACGCTCGGGCGTTTCGACGAAGACCTCGCCAGTGGTCTCGAACACGGCCATGCGGTCGGGACGGAAACTGCGGAAGTCGCGGCGCAGCCGGCACCAGGCGCCGAGGGTCCACGCGCCGCCCCAGAACGCTAGGCACAGCGGCTCGATCTCGCGCTCGCTCGCGCGACCGGCGCCATCGGCGTAGTCGAGGCGCAATACGCGATGCTCGACCACGGCTTCGTGCAGACGGTCGATCACGCTCGCGCGCTGCATGCGCTCGCGCCAGGTCGGCGCGAAGATGCGCGAGCGTTCGCTGCGTTGCTTCAGCTCCGCCGGCAACACCGCCTCGATTTTGAGCAGTGCCGCCTGCGCACCCTTGGCCAGGCGTGCGCCGGCGAAAGCACGCACGAAACGCGTGCCGACGACGAGCGATTCGAGTTCGTCGGCGGTGAACATCAGCGGCGGAATGTCCGCGCCCTTGCGCAGAACATAGCCGACGCCGGCCTCGCCCTCGATCGGCACGCCCGAAGTCTGCAGGTCGACGACGTCGCGATAGACCGTGCGCAGCGAAACGCCGAGCGTTTCCGCGAGGCGCCGCGCGGGTAGCGCCGTGCGACGCCCGCGCAAGGCGTGGATGATGAGGAACAAACGGTCGGCGCGGCGCATCCGCACATGATAGCGCCGCCCCGATTCATCCGAACCTCACACCGGCGAGAACAGGCCGACGCGATTGCCTTCGCTGTCGATGAACTGAGCGAAGTAGCCGATGCCGTCGGGCAATTCGGTACGCGGCACGATCGTGTCGCCGCCCTGTTCGTGCACGCGCGCGAGCACGGGGCGCAAATCCTCGACGTTGAGATAGATCGTGCTGCCGAGCACCGATGGCTCGAGTTGCTCGTGCTGGATCAGCGCGCCGCTCGCATTCGGTCTGCCGCCGTAGGGGAACACGGCCATCTCGCCGCCACCCATGTTTTCGCGCTTGAGCTGTACGCCGAGAATGGTTTCGTAGAACTTCTGCGCACGATCGAGGCGATTGGCGGGAATCTCGAACCAGGCGGGGACATTCGGATTGAGCATGACGGTTTCCTTGTTTGCGGTTGGGGTGCCACTGCGCAGCCATCATGCGCGGGGGCTGCTGCCAGCCTGATGTCAGCAGACATGGTTGGCGGCGGGCTGGCGCGGTCTTGCCACAGCCGCGACAATAGGTGTGTTTTGGCTGCATGGAATATCGATGGGCCTTCCCGATTTCATCGAAGTTTTCGACAACGCCGCTCCGGTCGAGCAATGCCGGGCGCTGATCGCGGCGTTCGAGGCCAGCGACAACATCGCGCGCGGCGCGATGGGCGGCGGTGTCGAGACCTCGATGAAGAACAGTTGGGACATCTGCATCTCGGACGACGCACGCTGGAAGCAGGCCGAGACCCAGCTCAACAATGCGATGCTGCGCAGCCTGCTCGCCTACCTGCGCAAGTACCCGTACACGATCCTGGGCCCGGTTTGGCTGCGCATGAAGGATCCGCAGACCGGCGCTTCAACCCTGCTCGACCCGGACCGCCTTGCCGCATTGGACGACACACGCCTGACTGCGCTCGTCATGAAGGCATTCCGTCCCGGCCAGATCAACGTGCAGAAATACGTTGCCGACGAAGGCGGCTACCCGCGCTGGCACTGCGAGGTCTATCCCGAGCGCAAGCCCGACACGCTGAGTCGGACCCTGCTGTGGACGCTCTATCTCAACGACGATTTCGACGAAGGCGAAACCGAGTTCTATCACCAGCAGCGCAAGATCACGCCGAAGACCGGCAGCTTGCTGATCGCGCCCGCAGGTTTCACCCACACGCATCGCGGCAACAAGCCGAAGCGAGCGCACAAGTACATCGCGACCTCGTGGGTGTTGTTTCAGAGTGCGGAAGTCCTCTACGGCAACGCTGCAACGACGGGCTAGATGCGCGTTTACGCACAAAACGGAAGTTGCGAGCGGCCTATGCTGTCGCTCGCCGTTCCGCACCGCGACCCGTAAGGTCCGGCGTGAATTTGCTGCCAACGATCGTCTCGGATTCGAACGATGCGATATTTGCCTGCTCTGCTGTGCGCACTGTTGTTGACCGGCGTCGCCGCGCCTGCGGTGCAGGCGACCCCGCGTTTCCCGCCCGGCGCTATCTGGAACCAGGACATTTCCTCCCAAGCCGCCGATCCGAATTCGGCGAAGATGATCGCCGCGAGCATCGGCTGGGGAACGGGGACCACCCAGTTCCAGCTCGACTTCTCGATGCACACACTCTACACCGCCGGGCAGGCAACTACGTCAACCGCATTGGTCAAGGAACCCGGCTATTACCTGCCCGACTGCGATACCGGCGTGAGCGTGCCTTTGCCGGCCACCGGCGCGATCGAAGGTTCGAGCAACTACAGCTGCGATATCGCCAATAACGACTGCCACTTGTTCGTCGTAGACGGCAACACGCTGTACGAGTCCTATCAAACCACCGTGGACACCGCCGGCCTGCATTCGCTGTGCCTGGTGAAATGGCGGCTCGATCTCGTTTATCCGCAGAACGGTCGCGGCGACGGCTGCACGAGCGCCGACGCGGCAGGCTTTCCGATGGCGCCGCTGATCTTCGGCCCTGACGAAGTCTACGCCGCGATGCAGACGAACGGCGACCTCGGCCATGCGATCCGTTTCATCCTGCCAAACAGCCGCATGCGCCGCGGCGCCTACGTCTATCCGGCCAGCCACAACGGCGCGCCGAATTCGTCTTCGCCCGACGCAATTCCGTATGGTGCGCATCTGCGTCTGCAGCCGGGCTTCAACATCTCTGCCTACAACCCGGCCGCGCAGGTCATCCTGCGCACGCTGAAGAAGTACGGGATGTTCCTGTCCGACGGCGGCTCGGTGCCGCTGACGGCCGACGACGGCATGTTCAGCACACACCAATGGACGGATCTCGGCATCGACTCGCACTCTTTGTTCGGCGTCGCTCTGAGCAACTTCGAGGTAATGCCTCTGGGCACTGTTGTCGCCTACGACAACAGTAGCGCCGCGGCAGAATGCGTGCGCAACAATTTCGGCGCGACGGTACTACCAAGATTTCCGGCGCGCATCCTCGACACGCGCGCGGCATTCACCACGAGCGACGGACTGTTCGCCGGCGGCGGGGCACGCGGCGCGGGGTCGACCCTCGACCTGCTCGTTGCCGGCCGCGGCGGCGTGCCCGCGAGCGGCGCGACCGCGGTCATGCTCAACCTGACCGCGACCAACACGACCGCACTCAGCTTCGTCACCGCGTGGCCGACCGGAACGAACTGGCCGCTCGCGTCCAACCTCAACTTCACTGCCGGGCAAACGGTGCCGAACCTCGCGCTCGCAGGCCTCGGCAACGGCGGCATGGTGTCGCTGTTCAACTTCGCGGGCACGACCGACCTGATTGCCGATACCGCGTGGTATTTCGATGCCGCATCAAAGGTGGCGGCACTCGTTCCCGCGCGCATCCTCGATACGCGCCCCGGATTTACAACCATCGATGGGCAGTTCGCCGGTAGCGGCGGCTTGGGCAGTGGCCAGAAGCTTGATCTCAAGGTCACGGGGCGCGGCGGCGTTCCCGCCAGCGGCGTCGCCGGGGTGGTCATGAACGTCACGGTGACCGCTCCCGCCTCAATCGGTTACATCACGGTTTGGCCTAGCGGCCAGGTGCAGCCGCTGGCGTCCAACCTCAACTTTGCGCCTGCCCAGACGGTGCCCAATCTCGTTGTCACCGGCGTTGGAACGAATGGCGAGGTATCGTTGTTCTCCGGTGGCAGCACGCAGCTGATCGCCGACGTCGTCGGCTGGTTTCCAAGCGATGCGCAGTTGATTTCGCTCACGCCGGCGCGTCTGCTCGATACCCGCGCGGGTGGTGGCACGCTGGACGGGAAATTCTCCGGCATCGGCGCAATGGGCGCGCAGGCGATGCTCGATCTCGACGTCAGTGGCCGCGGCGGCGTTCCTGCGAACGCGGCTGCGGTCGTGCTCAATGTTACCGCGGTGTCGCCAAGCGCAGTCGGTTACATCACTGCTTGGCCTTCGGGTTTCTCGCGCCCGAATGCGTCGAACCTCAACGTCGCGCCGGGGCAGACACGTCCGAACCTCGTGATTTCCGCGATTGGCAGCAATGGCAAAGTCAGTCTATTCAACTCCGCGGGAACGACCGATATCGTCGTTGACGTGCTCGGCTGGCTGGCGCCGGGGTCGTAGTCGCAATACCCCTACGACGAGAGGCGGCGTTCAATACCCCGCCGACGCCTGTCGGTAGCTTGCGCGGACGCGAGCTTTCAATGCGTCGAGTTCGGCCGCATCGCGCCAGTGGCCAGCGGCCATGACACCAAGCGGCTTGCGCAGCGTCGCCAGCGAATCGAGCGGATTCCGCGCGGAAAGAACCAGATCGGCGCGATATCCCGTCACGACGACACCAAAGTGGTCGCCGTGCTTGGTTCGCTCGATGAAAGCGCCCGGCGCGCGCGTCGCGGTCGTCAACGCCTGATAGCGCGTCAAACCCGAAGCTTCGAGTTCGGCGAGATCGTCGTGCAACGAAAATCCCGGAAGACAGCCCGGAACGGCCGGCGCATCGGTCCCGGCGACCAGTTCGACGCCCGCGTCTGCCATCGCCTTGACCAGGCGGCGCAAGAATTCGAGCTTGGCCTCGAGTCTCGCGCTCTTGCCGACATAGTCGCTCGTCTGCCAGTGCAAGCGGTCGTTCGGGTCGAGGAAATACGAGTCGGGCCGCGCGAGAAACTGTGCAACAACTTCCGCGTGGCCGATCTGATGCGCGATCGCGGCATAGGTGACGAGGTCGGCCGTGACGGTCGTTGCGTGACGCTTCGCCAGCGCAACCGCTGCGGGAATGCGGCCGACTTCCGGCGGCGTGTCAGTTTCCTCGACGCCGAGCGGAGTGAAGAATGTGTAGAAGAATTCCTCCGCATGCGCGACCAATACTTGCCCTTGCTCGAGCTGGCGTTCAAGCCGCACCGCACGGACGCCGTGTCCGATCACCGGCAAGCCGAGCCGCGCACCTTCGTCGGCGAACGCCGAAAACACCTCGGGCGAGAGGTCGACATAGACCTTGATGAAGTCGTAACCGTTCGTCTTCGCCAGGCCGACGAAGGCGCGTGCTTCATCCTGCGTGCGCACGACGAAGCCGTTGTAATCAGGCGAACCATCGACGAGAAAACCCGTGTAGACGTGCGGCCCCGGCAGTTCGCCGCGGTTGACCGCGGGTACGATCTTGTCGACGAAGCCCGCGCGCGCGTCGCCCATGTTGAGCACCGTGGTCACGCCATTGGCGAGATAAACAGCGAGGTCGTTCTTTGTCTGCGAGTGTGTGTGCATGTCGGCAAGCCCTGGCGACAGCCAGGCCGTGCCGTGACCATCGACGCGTGTCGCGTCGGCCGGCACGTCTATGCGGTGGCCGATCGCGACGATGCGATCACCGCGGACCAGCACGGTCTGATCGCGCAGCACGTGCTCGCGGTCCATCGGCAGCACGTTGACGTGGACGAAGGCGGTCGCTTTCGCCGATTCCGCGTCGGCATGCACGGCGGCCGACAAGAAGAACAAAGCGATCGACAGCGCACTAATACAACGAAGCATCCGGAATTCTCCTTTCTGAGGCGCACCGTTCGATGCGCGGAGACAGCTCCGGGGTTTAATCGCCGCGCAGCAGGAGTCGATACGCCGGATTCTCGCTCTCGTCGCGATATGCATAGCCGAGCCGGGCGAGGAAGTCGGCGAAGCTGGCGCGATCGGCCGGCGGCACCTGGATGCCGACGAGGATGCGACCGTAGTCGGCGCCATGATTGCGATAGTGGAACAGGCTGATGTTCCAGGCCGGATCGAGCGCGTCGAGGAAACGTCCAAGCGCTCCGGGGCGTTCGGGGAAATCGAATCGGTAGAGCAGCTCGTCCGTGGCGAGATCGCCGCGGCCACCGATCATGTAGCGCAGGTGCAGCTTGGCGAGTTCGTCGTGGGTCAGATCGAGCACCTCGAAACCGCCTTGTGCAAAAGCTTCGGCGATGCGCGCGGGCTCGTCGCGGTCGCGGATCTGCACGCCGACGAACAGCCGTGCCTGCTTCGGATCGCCGATGCGGTAATTGAATTCGGTGATGCTGCGCGCGCCGAGCAGGGTGCAGAAGCGGCGGAAGCTGCCGCGCTCTTCGGGAATCGTGACCGCGAACAGCGCCTCGCGTGCCTCGCCGACTTCGGCGCGTTCGGCGACAAAGCGCAAGCGATCGAAATTGAGATTGGCGCCGCTGGCAATCGCGATCAGTGTCTCGTCGCGCAAGTTCTCACGTTCGGCGTATTGCTTGGCGCCGGCAACAGCGAGTGCACCCGCCGGTTCGAGCATGCTGCGCGTGTCGGCGAACACGTCCTTGATCGCGGCGCACAAAGCGTCGGTGTCGACGCGCAGCACCTCATCGACGTGCTCGCGGCAGAGACGGAACGTTTCCTCGCCGGCGAGCTTGACCGCGGTGCCATCGGAAAACAGGCCGACTTCGCGCAGCTCCACGCGCTCGCCTTGTTCGAGCGAACGCGCCATCGCATCCGAATCTTCGGTTTGCACGCCGATGACCTTGATCTCCGGGCGCACGGCTTTCACGTAGGCGGCGACACCCGCAATCAGACCGCCACCGCCGATCGGCACGAAGATCGCGTGGATCGGCGCCTGGTGCTGACGCAGGATCTCCATCGCGACCGTACCCTGACCCGCGATCACATCGGCATCATCGAACGGATGAACAAGGGTCAGGCCGCGCTCGGTGCCGAGCTTGACCGCGGCGGCGTAGGCATCGCTGTACGACTCGCCCGCGAGCACGATCTCGACCGCATCGCCACCGTGCGCGCGCACCGCGTCGATCTTGACCTGCGGTGTCGTCACCGGCATCACGATCACCGCGTGCGTACCGAGTTTTCTCGCCGCAAGCGCCACGCCCTGCGCATGATTGCCCGCCGAAGCGGCGAACACGCCCCGCGTGCGCTGCTCCGCGCTCAGCTGCGCCATCTTGTTGTAGGCACCGCGCAGCTTGAACGAGAACACCGGCTGGTTGTCTTCGCGCTTGAGATACACGCGGTTGTCGAGACGCGCGGACAGGTTCGGGGCGAAATCGAGTTCGGATTCACGCGCAACGTCGTAGACGCGCGCGGTGAGGATTCGACGCAGGTAATCGTTGGCGTTGGGCGGACTCATCGGCCGCAGGGTATCACGCGGCAACTCAGCCAGGACCAACGTCGCGCTAGGAAAACAGTTCCCCTTGCGGCGACGGCACGCGCGGCGCGATGAATTGCGTGGTGTCGAGCTGCACCGGACGGCCGCGGTTGATGCCGTGCTTGCGGCAGGCGAGCTGGAAGCGCTGGCGGATCAGTTCGGCGAACTGGCCTTCGCCGCGCATGCGCGAGCCAAAATTCGCATCGTTGTCGCGGCCGCCGCGCATCTGCTGGATCAGGCTCATCACATGCTCGGCGCGTTCAGGCACGTGCAAGGCCAGCCATTCGCGGAACAGATGCTTGAGCTCATACGGCAAACGCACGATCGTGTAGCCCGCGGCGGGTGCACCGGCTTGCGCGGCGCCTTCGAGAATTTTCTCCAAGTATTTGTCCGTCACCATCGGGATGATCGGCGCGACCATCACGCCGCAGGGCACGCCGGCCGCATTCAGCGTTTCCACGGCCTTCAAACGTCTGTGCGGCGCACTCGCACGCGGTTCGAGCGTGGACGCGAGGCGATTGTCGAGCGAGGTGACCGAAACGAAAACGTGCACGAGCTTCTGCTTGCCGAGTGGCGCGAGCAAATCGATGTCGCGCTCGACCAGCGCATTCTTCGTGATGATCGTGAACGGATGTTTGTGCTCGGCCAGTACTTCGATGATCGACCGCGTGATGCGGTAACGCCGCTCGATCGGCTGGTACGGGTCGGTGTTCGCGCCGAGATTGATCGGCGAGCAGACATAGCTCGGCTTCGCCAGCTCCTTGCGCAATTGCTCGGCGGCATTGGTCTTCGCAAACAACTTGGTTTCGAAGTCGATGCCCGGCGAGAGATTGAGATAGCTGTGCGACGGCCGCGCGTAGCAATAGATGCAGCCATGCTCGCAGCCGCGATAGGCGTTGATCGACGCCGTGAAGTGAATGTCGGGCGATTCGTTGTGGCTGATGATCGTGCGCGCACGCTCTTCGGTCACCGTCGTTTGCGGACGCGGCTCGAGTTCGCTGTCCGGCTCCCAGCCGTCGTCCTCGCGCGTGGTCGTGCACGATTCGAAGCGGCCTTCGGGATTCGACGGCGCGCCGCGGCCTTTGACGCGCGCGGGCACATCGAGGCGGTCTGTATAGTCTGGGGTGCGTTCGCGGCGCATGACCCAAGTATGCGCCGCGCGCGTCTCAGCGCCTGCGAAACCTCAACGCACTTTCAGGCTTCCGCGGAAGCGCGAAAGGCGAATCGCCGCGTCAGCGTTTGCCCCGGCGCGAGCAGAGTCATACCGTTTGCAGCCGCGCCGCCGGGCAGGTTGACCGCGTCGGCGGCGTGGTCGACCGGCTCGAAGCAAAAGAAGTCGCGCTGCGCCGGCACATAGACGATGTAGCGATCGACATCGGCATCGATGTCCAGACGCAATCCGCGCTGCGGCCAGCGAATCGTCGCACGGCCGTCCCAGCCGTCGAAGAAGTTGTCGAGCCCATCGGGCAGCGCCGCGTCACCAGCGAAATCCCAGGCCGCGGGCACGCCGATGCGTTCGACCGGCAGCGGCGTGCGGCCATCGTTGCGCCAGACACCCTGCGCCGGGGCTTGCAAGCTGACCCTGCCGTGGCGCGGGAAGAACGGATGTAACCCGAGGCCGAACGGCATCGGGATATCACCGGTATTCGTCGCGCTCAAGGTCACGACGAGCGTCTTGTCGTCGAGCGCGTAGTGCTGCACGGCCCGGTAGCAGTAACCCGCCGCAACGGTTTCCTCGAGCGTCAATGACGCCTCGCACGCCGATGCATCCGCAACTTGCCATGCGCGCTGCCAACCGCTGCCGTGAATCGGCCACGCTTCTTCGGCGCGATTGAGCGGCAAATCGATGCGGTGTCCGTCGATGGAGAAACCGCCACCCGACACGCGGCCCGACCACGGGATCAGCGGATAGCAGGCGAGACGGTTCGGATCGGGTGTTTCCGATGACGACGCCGTGCGGTCGAACGTGCGCATCAGCGGCGCCGCCGCGCCGTCCGCGATCCAGTCGAAACGAACGAGTCCTCCGCCCCACGCGGGTTCGATCTCGAGCAGAAGGGAAGGACTCGTCAAAATCATCGATGCATTCCGGTGTGGATTAGAGCGCGCTGATGCGGTACATGGCGGTTGCATGCGGCGCCAGTTTGACCTGAATCGCACCGTCGCCCTTGGCGTCCGCATGCTCCCACAGATCGCGAACAGTATACTTTTTCGTCTTATCCAGGTGCAGCTCGGCGGCGGTGACCGAGGCGTCCTTCGCGGCATCGGTCTCGTTGAACACAGCGACGGCGTGGCTGCCGTCTTTGAGCGGCTTGACGATGACGTGCACGCCGTCGGCTTCGCGGATGCGGTGGCCCTGCTCGCCGAGCGTGTCCTGGTCGACCGCGATCACTTCCTTGTTGAGCAGGATCTTGAGCGCATCGGGTTTGATCTTGCGCAGGTCGGTGCCGATCATCAGCGGCGCGGCCATGATCGCCCACAGACTGAAATGGCTGCGGTACTCGGTGTCGCTCATGCCGCCGTTGCCCACTTCGAGCATGTCGGGATCGTTCCAGCGGCCCGGTTTGGCGTGGGAATTGAGAACGACGTTCTCTTTGAATATTTTCAGCATGGAGGGGTACTTGTCCTCGATGTCGCCCGTCGTGCGCCATGAGTTGCCGCCGACCGGTTCGCCGGCCCACAGCCACGCCTTGTTTTCACCCCATTCGCAGAGACTGTAGAAGATCGATTTGCCGGTCGCGCGCAGCGCTTCGCCCATCGCCTGATAGCGGATGCGCGCGTCGATGTTTTCGTTGTTGCAGTTGTCGTACTTGAGGTAGTCGACGCCCCACGAGGCGTACGTAGCCGCGTCCTGCTTCTCGTGCCCGAGTCCGCCGGGGAAACCGCGGTTTTCCTCCTTCGGCTCGCAGGTCCACGTGCCAGCGCTCGAATACAAGCCGAACTTCAGACCTTTGCTGTGGATGTAGTCGGCCAGCGCCTTGATCCCGCTCGGAAAGCGCACCGGATTGGCCTGGATGTTGCCGTTCGCATCGCGCTTCCAGTTGGCCCAGCAGTCGTCGATATTGACGTAGGTGTAGCCGGCGTCCTTGAGACCGAGTTCGATGAACTTGTCGGCGATGCCGCGGATCATCGCCTCGTTGAATTCGGCGCGGCAGTGCGTGGAGTTCCAGTTGTTGAAGCCCATCTGCGGCGTCGGCGCGAGTTCGGCCGCCGTCTGCGCGGCCTGGGCGTGGAAGGAGGCGGCGACAGCGCAGAATGCAAACGCCACCGACCGCAGGATTTTCAACGTGAGGTTTTTCATCGAAGTTCTCCGCAAGAAACAGACATCACCAAAACACCGTGTAGAGCACGATCAAGATCGCGACGACGGCAATCGCGCCGAGATTGAAACCGTTTGAGGTACGGAAGCTGACGTCGTCGGTGCGAATGCGATTCTTCGCCGGCACGCTCGCGCTCAGCAGCGAGACGACGACGGCGAGCAGCAACGACAGCAGGAAGACCAGGCCGACGCGATTCATGAACGGCATCGACGGCAGCCCGAGCCGGATCGCGAGCGACAGCACGACCGAGCCGATCGCCGCTGCGAGCGCACCGGCCTCGTTCGCGCGCGGCCAGAACAGGCCGAGCAGGAAGATTACGGTGATGCCCGGGGTGAAGTAGCCGGTGAAATCCTGGATGTATTGAAATGCCTGGTCGAAGCTGCCGAGCAACGGCTTCGCGCTGAGCACGCCGATGATGACGGCGACGACCGCGGCGACGCGGCCGACGTTGACCAGATGGGTCTGTTCGTTACGTCCGCTCAGGCGTGCGTAGAAATCGAGCGTGAAGATCGTCGCGATCGAATTGATCTTGGAGGCGAGCGAAGCCATGATCGCGGCGACCAGCGCAGCGAAGACGAGACCGAGCACGCCGGTCGGCAGCAACGCCATCATCGTCGGATAGGCCTGATCGGGGCGCGCGAGGCCCGGCGCGAGCGCGATTGCCGCGATGCCGGGCACGACGACGACCAGCGGGATCAGCAATTTGATAAATGCCGCGAGCAGCACGCCCTTCTGTGCTTCGCCGATATTCTTCGCCGCGAGTCCGCGCTGGATGATGTACTGGTTGAAGCCCCAGTAGCTCAAGTTCATCACCCACAGGCCGCCGACAAGCACGGCGATGCCCGGCAGATCTTTGTAGTAGGGGCTGTCCGGCGGCAGGATCATGTGGAAATGGTCGGGGTGCAGGTCGAGCAGCTTGTGGAAGCCGGCGAGCACGCCGCCTTCGCCGCCGATCTGGCCAAGCGTGATCGCGGCAACGAGCAGGCCGCCGATGACGAGCAACGACACCTGGACGAAGTCGGTCAGCGCGACCGCCTTGAGGCCACCGTAAAGCTGATAGGCGAGCGAGAACGCACCGAGCAGAACGAGCGCGGCGAACTGGTCCATGCCGGTGACCTGGCTCACCGCGATCGAGCCGAGCCAGAGAATCGAGGTCAGGTTGACGAACACGTAGAGGATCAACCAAAACACCGCCATCACCGTGCGGATGCGCGTGCCGTAACGCTCTTCGAGAAACTGCGGCATCGTGTTGATGCCGTTGCGCAGGAACACCGGCAGGAACCAGCGGCCGATGATGAGAATCGTCGCCGCCGCCATCCATTCGTAAGAGGCGATCGCGAGGCCGAGCGCGTAACCCGAGCCCGACATGCCGATGATCTGCTCGGCGGAGATATTCGCCGCGATCAGCGAGGTGCCGATCGCCCACCACGGCAGCGCCTTGCTCGCGAGGAAGTAGTCCTTCGCATCCTTCTGATGGCTGCCTTTCTCGCGCGACACCCACTGCGCGAGAGCGAAGATGCCGACGAGATACGTCAGCACGATAACGATGTCGAGCCACGAGAGCTTCATCTTTCCCTCCTCCTTATGTTCCTCAACCGCGACCGATTTGTCGCCGATGAGAATTTTCTATTTTTTGAAACGCTTATTTACGCAAGCAATCGGGCCTGCTTCGCCAACGCGTAGCAGCCGTGGGCGGATGCGAGTTCCGAGTGCCCATGCGCCGCATGTCCGCGCACGGCGAGCGCCGCTTTGTAAGCAGCGAGCAGCGACGATGCGCCGACGAGGTGCACCGTGCCTGTATCCGCCGGCAGATCGTTGAGTTCGTGTCCGATCAACAGGCCGGAAAGGAACGGACGCAGCTGTGTCGGCCGCAACGCATCGAACAGGCCGAGCGTGCGCACCGCGAACAGGTGATGCAGCAGGTCGCCCGCGCGCGCGGCGTGGGCGACACCCTGCGCGAACGCGTCGGCGTCGTGCTCGCCGGGCTGCATCAGGCGCCCGAGCACGCTGTGCGAGCAGAGCAATTCGAATAGCTCGCCGGTCATCGCCGTAGCGAAGCGTTCGACACGTCCATTCGCAACGGTCGCGAGTTTGCTGTGCGTGCCGGGCAGGCACACGGTTTGCGGTTGCGACGCCAATTCGGCGAGCACCCCGCAGATCTGGGTTTCCTCGCCGCGCATCACATCGTAGGCGCCGGCGTCGTTGCGGCTGCGCAGGCCGGGCACGATCCAGATCTCGCGCTCGGCGAATTCGTCCGCGGGCAGGCGCTGCAGCGCCGAGGCGATCTCGCCCAGACCCGCCGGGCAATCGACGTACGGCACTTCAAACCAGCCTTGCCGGCTGCCGACCATGCCCGCCATGACGATGAGCGCGTCGTCCCAAGCGTCGATCTGCTCGCGCAGCGTCTCGGCGAAGCGGCCTTCAGCGGCGAGAACGCCGCGGGTGGAACGACGTTGTTCGCGCACCTGTCCGCTCTCGTCGAGACGGAACGCGCGCAGGCTCGTGCTGCCCCAGTCGATCGCGATCATTGAATTCGTCCTCGACGCGTAGCGAGCGAAGAGAATTTGTGCGTCGCCGGAGCGCAGGAACCGGAGCATACAAACAAGTATGTGAGGATTCCGAGCACCGCCGGCGCGCAAATTGTCGAGCGCAGTAGCTTCGTGGACGGATTCATAGGCCGACGAACCGTTCTTCGGCCAGGCCGACCACGCCCGCGATCTGCGCACAGAACACGCCGCCGGCCTGCGGCTCGCGTTCGAGCTGGGTGGAGCTCAAATCCTCGCGCGCCGTGGTCAGGTAAAGCGTATCGAGGCGCGCGCCGCCGAACGCGGGACAACTCGGGTTTGCGGTCGGCACCGCGACTTCATGTTCGATCGCGCCATCACGCCCATAGCAGACGACGCGGCCGGCGCCCCACTGCGCACTCCACAGATGCCCGTCGCGGTCGACCGTGGCTCCGTCGGGGCTGGCCGGTGCGTCGACGCGCGCGAATAGGCGCGGCGCGCCCGTGTGTGCGCGCTCCGCGTCGTAGTCGCAGACCATGATTTCGCCTCGGCGCGTGTCGCAGTAGTAAAGCGATGCGCCATCGGGCGCGAACGCGATGCTGTTCGGGATCGCGACGCCACCGAGATCGAGTGTGCGCAGCCCGTGGCGTGCGGAATATTGATAAAAGCGGCCGATCGCGCGTTTCGGCGACGCTTCATCGAGCGTGCCGAAAACGAAATTGCCGCGACGATCGGTGCGGCCGTCGTTGAGGCGCAGCGTGGCATGTTCGTTGATCGCGACGAGGAGCTGCGTCGCGAGGCGCTCGTCTGTTTCGTTGTCGCGCAGGTCGGCGAGATAGAGTCCCTTGGCGAGGCCGAGCAGCAGGCGGCCGGATTCGCACAGGGCGAACGAGCCGAGACGATCGGGCAGGCGCCAGCTTTGCGTTGCGCCGTCGCGCAGTCGATGGCGCCACAGGCGCGCAGCGTGGATGTCGGTCCACAGCAATACCTGCTCGCGCTCGTCCCAGACGATGCCTTCGCCGAGCTCGCAGCGGCAGTCCACCGCGAGTTGCGCTTGCGCGCGACTCGGGTCGGACGGTTTCGACGCAGTCGACGCTACGCTCATCTCACCATTCCGCAACGCTGCCGTCTTTGTGGCGCCAGACCGGATTGTGCCAGTCCGGCGCGCTGCGGCTACGCTCGATCACGACCGCCTCGTCGATCTCGATGCCGAGGCCCGGCCCGGTAAGCGGTTTCACCGAGCCCTGTTCCATCGCGAACGCGTCTTTGTTGACGACATAGTCGAGCACTTCGCCGTCGGCGTTGTAGTGGATGCCGATGCTCTGTTCTTGCAGCACCGCGTTCCAGCTGGTGAAGTCGACGTGCAGGCACGCGGCGAGCGCGATCGGGCCGAGTGGGCAGTGCGGCGCGAGCGCGACGTCATAGGCCTCGGCCATCGCCGCGATCTTCGCGCACTCGGTGATGCCACCGGCATGCGACAGGTCGGGTTGGACAATGGCGACGCCGCCACGCTCGAACACGTGCTTGAACTCGAAGCGCGAGTACATGCGTTCGCCCGCGGCGAGCGGAATCGCGGTCTGTGCAGCAAGGCGCGGATAGTATTCGGCCTGCTCGGCGAGCACAGGCTCCTCGATGAACAGCGGCCGATACGGTTCGAGTTCGCGGATCAGCGTCTTCGCCATCGGCGCGCCGACGCGGCCATGGAAGTCGAGGCCGAATTCGATCGTGTTGCCGAACGCGGCACGGATCTCGGCCACCTTGGCGACGGCGGCATCGATTGCGCGGCTCGAATCGACCAGGCCCAGTTCCTCACAGCCGTTCATCTTGAACGTGTCGAAGCCGTGCTCCATGCGCGCGCGAATCTGCGCGATGATGTCGGCCGGACGATCGCCGCCGACCCAGCAATAGGTTTTCATGCGGTCGCGCACGAGACCGCCGAGCAGCTGGTACACCGGCACGCCGAGCGCCTTGCCCTTGATGTCCCAGAGCGCCTGGTCGATGCCGGCGATTGCACTCATGAACACCGCGCCGCCGCGATAGAACGCGCCACGATACATGGTCTGCCAGTGGTCGTTGATGCGTGCGGGATCCTTGCCGATGAGCTGCTCGCCGATCTCCAGCACCGCCGCCTCGACGCTGCGCGCGCGGCCTTCGACCACGGGTTCGCCCCAGCCGACGACGCCTTCATCGGTGTCGACCTTGAGGAACATCCAGCGCGGTGCGACGCGGTAGGTGGTGAGCTTGGTGATTTTCACTGCGACTTCTTCCTGAAGGACTGAATGAACGCCTCGGCGCGGGCATGCGTCGCGGTGGAGATTTGGCCCGGCTTGTACAGATCGCCGCCGAGCCCCGCGCCGCTGCATCCCGCGCCGAGGAAATCGTGAAGGTTGTCGGGGGTAACGCCGCCGACCGCAAACAACGGCACGCTCGGCGGCAACACTGCCTTGAGTGCGCGCACGTAGCCCGGGCCCATGTTCGCGGCCGGAAACAGCTTGAGAATCTGCGCACCGGCGGCGAGGGCGGCGAACGCCTCGCTCGCGGTAAGAAAGCCTGCAGCAACGGTGAGACCGGCGGCGACCGCATGCCGGATCAGGGGCGGATCGGTATTCGGCGTGACCATGAGCTTCGCGCCGGTCGCCGCGAGCGCGTCCGCGTCGGCCACGTTGAGCACCGTTCCTGCGCCGACGATCGCGCGACCGTTCGCATGCTGCTGTGCCCGCTCGACACTGTGCAGCCAGTGCGGCGAATTGGTCGGAATCTCGATCAACGTGATGCCGGCCGTGATCAGCGCATCGACGTGAGCTTCGATGTCGTCCGGCGTGATGCCGCGCAGGATGGCGATCAGCGGCAGATGCGTGGTCCAGTCCATCGTGTTCATTCGTGGTAGAGCTGCGAACGGCCGCCGTCGATCAAGATGTCGGTGGCATTGATGAAGCGCGCTTCGTCGCTGGCGAGGAACAATGCGGTGTAGGCGACTTCCTCGGGCGTGCCGATGCGCTTGCACGGCAGCAGTTCGGTCTGGCGACGGCGCTCCTCGGGCTGCGCCTGGAACCAGCGCTCGATGCGCTCGACCATGATCAGCCCCGGTGAGATCGAATTGCAGCGCACGCCGCGCGCTGCGTATTGGATGCCGAGCGCCTTCGTCATGCCGATCAAGCCGTGCTTGGCGACCGGATACGGAAACGCGCCCGGGATGATCTTGTGCCCATGCACCGAGGCGATGTTGACGATCGCCCCGGCTTCGCGCGCGAGCATGAAAGGCAGCACCGCGCGGCTGAAATTCCAGGCGCCGCCGAGGTTGGTGGCGAGATTGCGCTGCCACTCGGCGCTCGTCAGCGCGAGCGGCTCGGCAAACACGTCGGCGCCCGCGTTGTTGACGAGCACGTCGATGCCGCCGAAACGTTCGCCGACTTGGGCGACGAACGCGCCGACCGCGGCTTCGTCGGCGATATCGCCCTGGACGAAATGCTCGCAGACTCTGGCCGCGTCGCCCGTCGGTGCAGCGCGGTCGTAGCCGGCGACGCGGGCGCCGTGCGCGGCGAACAGCTTGGCGATCGCCGCGCCGATGCCGCTGGCCGCGCCGGTGACGATCACGCGTTTGCCGGCGAGGCGCGATGCCGAGGATGGGTTCTGTGCGGTCATGACAGCGAAAATCCCCTGGGGCGATGCACTAGCGTGCCGCCGAAGCCGGCTTGGCGTCGAGTACCGGCTTGTCGCGTAGGGTCACGCCCGCCTGCTTGACGCCGCCGAGGTCGAGCGCGATCACGTCGTTACCCTTCGGCGTCAGCCAGACGCCCGGCACGTACAGCGTGCGCTGCGGGCCGACGTCCCAGTGGCGGCCTAAGGCCTTGCCGTTGAGCCAGACGAAACCCTTGTTCCAGCCGGCCGTGTCGAGGAACGTGTCGGCCGACGCATTGCCCGACTTCGGCGCGTCGAAACGGCCGCGATAGAAGCAGGGCGCGGCGCTGCAAGGCTTGCTCGCGTAGCGGTAGTTCGCCACGTTGTCGAGCGGAAGCGAGTAGATCTTCCAGTCGTTGAGTTTGGCGCCGCGCAGCGAAGCAGACCCGGTGATGCCTTTGCGCTCGCCGCGCAGCTCCTTGCTGAAATTGATGCGCCCGCTGTTCTCGACGAGGATGTCGAGCACGCTGCCCTTGCGCGCCGTGATCGCGAGCTTGGACTGCTTGAGGCGGCGGTCGAGCGTGCCGGCGAGTTTGCCGTCGACATAGATGCGCGCGTAGTCATGCAGGCCGTCGAGAACGAGATCGCCGCCGGCCGCTGCGAGCGTGGTGCGATAGAGGATGTAACCATAAGCCTGGTCGAGATCCTCCATCGTTTTCAGATCGCGCGATTCGACCGGCGCCGGTAGGTTGTCCCAGAGCGAGGCGGACTCGGGCAGCGCGACCGCGCCGATCGCTTGCGTTGGCGCTGCGGGCGGAATCGGCGGCGGCGTCACCCCGGTCGCCTTCGCGATCACATCACGGAAGGCGAAATACTTCGGCGTCGGCCGACCGCTTTCGTCGAGGCCGACATCGTAGTCGTAGCTGGTGACGTCCGGCTGATATTCGCCCTTGTCCCAGTTCGCGCCGTTCATCCAGCCGAAGCTGGTGCCTCCGTGAAACATGTACAGGCTCAGCGAATAGCCCTGCTCGAGCATCCATTCCACGTCGGCGATCTGTTTGTTCGCGTCGGGCGTGTTGTGCTTGTCGCCCCAGTGATCGAACCAGCCGTCCCAATATTCGCCGTTCATGAACGGGCCCTGCGGGCGCAGCTTGTGCAGCTTGGCGAATTCTTTCTGCGCGTCGCCGGTGCCGAAATTGATCGCGACCGGCAGGTCGGGCAGCGAACCGTTCGTCACATAGTCCCCGCCGTCGGCGGTGTAGAGCAGGGTGCGATCGAAACCGCCGTCGATGAGCGCGCGGCGAACATCTTCCATGTAGGCATGGTCGGCATCGAAGCTGCCGTACTCGTTCTCGACCTGCACGGCGATGATCGGACCGCCGTGCGCGTACTGCAGCGGCGCGAGTTCTTTGCCGAGGCGATGCAGCCAGCGCGTGGCCGGTTCGAGATACTTCGGATCGCGGCTGCGCACAATGGTGCTGCGGTCCTTGAGCAGCCAGGCGGGGAAGCCGCCGAATTCCCACTCGGCGCAAACGTAGGGGCCTGGACGCAGGATCACGTAAAGGCCTTCGGCTTGCGCCGCGCGGATGAATTCGGCGACGTCGTACTGCCCGCCGAAGTCGTACTGGCCGGGCGTGCGCTCATGCACGTTCCAGAACACGTAGGCGGTAACCGCATTGAGGCCCATCGCCTTGGCCATCTTCAGCCGTTCGTGCCAGTACTCGCGCGGGATGCGCGGGTAGTGCATTTCACCGGAAACGATGCGGAAGGGTTTGCCGTCGAACACGAAATGGCCTTGGTCGACACCAAGACCGCGCGCCGGCGGCAAGGGAGCCTCGTTCGCCAGCACGCCGGCGGTCAACAGCGTGCTGGTGAGCATGGCAGCCGGTAGTCCCTTCAACAACCGCATGGCATCGCTTTCCTAAACATGTGCAAAAAACAGATCACGTGACAACACCTCACCAACTGCCGCGCACGCCGACGGCGAACGTCCTGCCGTCGAACACCGTGCTCACCGGGCGATTGAGATACACCTGGTAGACTGAGACCTGTTCGCGGGTCAGATTGGTGCCCTCGACGAATATCGACACGTTCTCGCGGATCTTGTACGAGGCGCTCATATCGAGCTGAGCATAGGACTTGGTCGTCCACGGCTGCGAGCCCGGGCCGCAGGACAGGCAGGACAGGTACTTGTCGCGCCAGTTGACCGCGAGTCGCGCCTGCCATGGCCCTTTCTCATAGTAGCCGCTGAGGTTGGCCGAGTCGCCGATGCCGGGTACGGCGAACAAATTACCGTTTCCGGTTTTCAGTACTTGCGGATCGATCGACGTGCTGCTGTCCACGCTGGTGTAGTTGAACGCCGTACCCAAACCGTCGAACGGCGACGGCAGATTGGTGAACTGATAGTTGAAGGTGAACTCGAAGCCCTTGATCGTCGAATCGTTGAGGTTGACCGGATGGGTGAAGTCGAACGGGAAACCGAGGATCGTCGTCGGCGTGGTGATCGTCGTGGTGAAGTTGCTGACTTTCTTGTGGAAGCCGTCCAGGGCAACGTAACTGGCGTCCGCGAAATACCATTCGATGCCGGCGTCGATGTTCTTCGACAAAAACGGCTTCAGATCCGTATTGCCCGTCGTGATCGTCTGATTGGATGGGCGGAAGTTGTAGCTCGTGGTCGCGGCCAGCTGAGTCAGGTCAGGACGCGTGAGTGTCTTCGATGCGGCAAAGCGAAAGATTAGATCGTCGCGCAGATTGAGCTTGAAGTTCGCCGACGGCAGCCAGTACTTGTAGCTGCCGGTGAACTGGATCGGCGAATACGGGCCGTACGATGGAATGGCATTGCTCGGATCGGACGGATTGACCGTGATCGCCGTCAACAGCACTGCGTTCGCGTCAGAGGTGGTGTCGGTCTTCACATAGCGGTAGCCGGTGTTCAAGTGCCACGGCATATCCGCCACCGAGCCCTCGAAATCGGCGGAGAAATAGGCCGATTTGGTCTTTTCTTCGATCTGGCTGAACGTGCGCGGGTCCGCTTTCGAAACCCAACCACCGAGTTTCGCCGCGGCCGCCGCAAAGTCCGTCACTTGTTGAAGTGCCGCCGCCTTGGCCTCCGGCGTTGCGTAGCTCAAGCTGTTGCGATAGGCATAGATCTGGTTGTACGCCGCCGGCGAAAGCAGATAGTTCAGCAGCTTGTTCATGTCGTAGTTGAGCCACTGGCTCGGAAAACCCTGCGACTGCTGGCTGAACCAGGAACCCGCGTTGAAGATGCTGGCGCCGATGACGCTTGCCGGTACGCTGGCGTTGTAGCCGCAATAAATTGCGCAAAGATTGAGTGCATCGCCGGAATCGTAGGTCGTGTTGTAGCTGATCTGGCGCAGCGTTGTATCCGTGGATTCCACGCCGAAGTCGAGCTTGGACAGCACGCCGTCGGTGAAACGTTTCGACAGATGGAAACGGTAGTTGTCGCCCTTGTTGCTCAGATGATTGCCGCCGGTACTGCAGCAATGCGTCATCAAGTTCGTCGAATCACCGGGCTGGATCAGGCTGGAGTAGTCGTAGTACGGGAAACCACCGTTGTTCGGATTGGTGAAATTCATCGGCAACCCGGTATTGCGCGTGCCGACGACAAGGAAGGTATTGCCGCTGTCGTACTTGTTCCACGCGCCGGTATAAGCGATATCCAGATCGGCCTTGAGCGTATCGGTGATGTCGTAGGCCAGGTTCAGGCCGGTCTGCGTCACGTAGGCATCGCGCGGCGTGTTGGTGCTCATCACCGAGTCGGTGGCCTGAGCCGCGCCGTTGTTGGTATTGCGCGAAAAGGTCAGCGGCGTGCCGTTGCCGTCGAAGGTTACGGCAGTGGTGTCGGGCTGGTTGCCGTAGTAGCCGACGTAGCGGGTCAGGTAGTCCTGCTTGTAGTTCGTGACCAGCGAATCGAACTTCACCATCAACTTGTCGAACGGCTTCCAATCGACGGCGAGGCTCAAGCCCTTGCGCGTGTTGGTCGTGGCAATGGACTGCCCGTCGATGGTTTGTGGATACGCCCCGTTTTTCGCCGACGGATCGTTGCTGATCTTCGAGAAGTCCTGATTGACGTACCATCCGCCCGTCTCGATCAGGTTCTCGGTGTGATCGCGCTTGTAGTACATCGCCGACATCAGCCAGCCGAAGGTATGGTCGGCATTGCTGTCGCCGATCAGGAACGAGGCCTTGGGCGTGAACTTGTTGGCGAGCCCGCTGTCCAGGCTGTCGTTCACGGCGCCGAGACTGCCGGACATATGGAAGCCGGTGGTGTCGAGCGGCCGCGCGGTGACGATATTGATCGTGCCGCCGATGCCGCCGTCTTCTTGGCTGGCGGTGGCGGTCTTCAGCACTTCGGCCGTGCTGATCAATTCCGACGGCAGCGCGTCGAAATGAAAGCTGCGGTCGCCCGAATCGGACAGCATCGGTCGGCCGTTGACCGTAACGTTGACGAAGCTCGGGCCGAAGCCGCGCACCGTGACCTTGCTCGATTCGCCGCCGATGCGGTCGACCGCCACGCCGGGCACGCGCTGTAGCGCGTCGGCGACGTTCTGATCGGGAAACTTGCCGGCTTCCTCGGCCGAGACCGAGTCGACGACGCCGACGGCATCTTGTTTGATCGCTTGCGCGCGGCGGATCGCGGCAAGCTGGCCGGTCACCGAGATCTCGCCGAGCTGGGCCGGATCGCCCGGTTTCGCGGAATCGGTCGCCGCGGCGGGTTGGTCGTCCCCCGCCGCGTTGGCAACCGTGCTGGGCAACATGGCTGGGGAAATCAGTACGGAAATCGCCAGCGATAGGCGACGCAACGGCAACGACTTAAGCGTGGAACTCATTCGTTCTCCCTCCAAGTTGAATCGATCGAGTGGTGTGTGGTTTTTGTTATTTGTATGATAAATACTATATATAAGATACATTGCCAAGCCGCACCGCAACATGAACTTCACTCCGCCGGCGCAGGTTCATTGCCAAGCGACGAGCGCGCTTGATACGCTGACCGCCATATGCAGATGCTGAAAACCCTCGATCGATCCAGGCGCTCAGGCCGGCTGACTTTGACTGAGCAGTTACTGGAATCGCTGGGGCAGGCGGTCGTCGCCGGCGAGTTTGACGGGCGCAGCTTCCCGACCGAGGCGGACATATCGCAGCACTACGGCACTAGCCGCAGCGTCACGCGCGAAGCCGTGAAGATGCTGACCGCGAAGGGCATGCTCGCTGCGCGTCCACGCAGCGGCATCACGACGCAGCCACAGGAGCAGTGGAGTCTGCTTGATCCAGACGTGCTGCGCTGGATGCTCGAGCGCAAGTTCTCCTACGAATTGCTGCGTCATTTCACCGAAATGCGCCTGGGCCTCGAGCCTGCGGCAGCCGCGCTCGCGGCGAAGAACGCCTCGCCCGAAGCGCTACGCACCATCGAGCTCGGCCTTGAGCGCATGGCCGCGGCCGAGCGCGGAGACGGCGATCATCTCGCCGCAGACATTTCCTTCCATGTGGCCATCTTGAAGGCCACCGGCAATCCGTTCTACATGCAACTCGACGAGTTGATCGCGACGGCGTTGAAGATTTCCATTCGCATGACCAACCGCATCAAGGGCCACACTGCGAGCATTCCCGCGCATCGCCATGTCTTCGATGCGATCCGCGCGGGCGATTCGGCGCGCGCGGGGGCGGCGATGAACTCGATCCTCACCGAAGTCATGGCGCTTGTCGCCGCAGGCGACAAGAACGGGACGCGGCGCGCGAAACGGGCGCGGGTCTGAGCAACTTGCTGCACCGTCCCGGCACAGCGGACTTCAGTGCTGCGCGTACATCGCCATCACGTCGCGGCGCAGCGCCTGCTGGCTATCGCCGCGGCTGTAGAACATGTGGCCGCCGGCGTATTCCTTGACTTGCACGCGATTGGGATCGCCCATGAGCGGCATCTGGTCGACGATGAGCTTGGAGGCCATGAACGGGCAGGATAGGTCGCCCCAGCCGTGCACGATCAGCACGCGCAACTTGGAATCGATCGCGACCGACTGGCGCAGCTCCTGCACCGAGCCACGTGGTTCATCCTTGCGATCCCAGAGGCGGTTCACGTCGTAAGAAAGCGCGTTGTAGCGACCGACGTATTTCCAGCCGACCGTACGCGTGACGAAATCGACCATCGCGGTCGTGGTCGGCGCGATGATCGCGTCGAGCAGCGGATCGTTGGTGCGCTGGTCGGGCGAGAACGGGAACGGATCCCATTCGGTGACGTTGGCGTCATACCGGCTGCCGAGCTTGCCCTCGTTGCGGAATACTTCGCGCAGGAACGCCTGTGTTTCCAGGCGTCCGCCGGCACGGCGCACGAACACGGGATCGAGGCCGGACAGCTCGGTGACGCGCTTGACGATGCGCTCGACCGCCTGCGGATCGGACCGGCCCTTGAGCAGGTCGACGACGTAGTCGCCGCGCGTGTACTCGATCACCTGCGCCATCGTTGCGTCGTTGAGCTTGCCCTGGCGTTCGAGATTGGTCGCGGTGATCGTCGGCAAGGTCAACATCCACGGCAACGGCGACAGGTCGCCGTTGTCGTTCTGCACGCCCGGGTCGAGATACGGCGAGACGAGCACGTCGCCGTTCATCGCCACGCCAAGCCGCGTCTGCAGGTAGTGGGTGATGCGCGGCCCGCGGAAGCCGCCGTAGCTTTCGCCGACGAGATACTTGCGCGACAGGAGCCGGTCGTTCTTGACCAGCCAGTCGTAGACGATGCGCGAGAGATATTCGATGTCGGCCTGGGTCGAGTAGAACTTCTTCTTGGTTTCGTCCTCGCTCACACGCGAGCGCGAGAAGCCGGTGCCGACCGGATCGATGAAGACGAGGTCGGTGAAATCGAGCCACGATCCCTGATTGTCGATCGGCGTGGCCGGGTCGGACGGCGAATTGCCCTCCGCGCCGAACTGCACGCGCTTGGGTCCGAGCGCGCCGAGATTGAGATACACCGACGATGCGCCGGGGCCGCCATTGAGCGCAAACGTCACCGGCCGGTCCTTGCCTGGCACGGTGTAGGCAATGAACATCACGTCGGCGATGGTCTTGCCCTTTTCGTCGAGCACGGGCAGCGAGCCGACCGTGGCGTCGTAGCTGATCGTCTTGCCGCCGATGGTCGTCGTCTGCTTGACCGTCTTGTCGGCGGGAAAGGGCGGCAGCTTGGCTTCGTCGGGTTTGCCCGCGGCATCCTTGTTCGCATCCTTGGTGCCATCATCGGCCCAAGCCGACGACACGGTCAGAACCGTGCCCAGCGCAGCGGCAAAGAGAAGTTTCGGCAAACGCAACGACATGACGGCACCCTGCTGGCATCGAACGGAAAAGATCGCGCAGCATAGCAAGCGTATGGCGCGCGCCATGTGCCGAAAGCAAGGGTCGTGGGGTCCCCGTTGGCCGCGGCGGGGGAAGCCTGCAGGATCGCGCGCACGGATGTGCGTTCAACAAACCCCAATCACGAGGGCAACCGCGGCGTGGACGCGCGCTCGGGGCGGCCACCCAATCCGCGCCAGATGCGTGCAAGGTAGCGGAACATTTTTGGCATGAGCCAGATTGCCAGAGCGAGGAACAGCGCGAGCAAGACGAGAAACGCCGCCGGATGCGCAAACACGAGCCAAAGGCCGCCGAGCAATAGGCCGTCCTCGCTCGCGCTCGCGGTCCAGTTGCTGAACGGCTCGGGCGAGGTGTTGATCGCTGCGCGCGCACCGGCCTTGGCCAAGTGCGTGCCGCCGGCGATAGCGCCGCCGAAGATTCCCGCTGCCATCTGCAACGCTGGGCCCTGATCGCCCATTGCACCCCAAGCCAGCAGGGCACCGATCGGAATGCGGATGAAGGTGTGGATCGAATCCCAGATCGAATCGAAGCCGGGCACCTTGTCGGCGAGGAATTCGGCGACGAGCATGACGCCCGAAGCGCCGAGCACCCAGTTATGTTCAAGCAGGCTCAGGTCGGACGGCAGATGGACGTAGCCGAGCCGGCCGAGCAGGCCGACGATGAAGATCGCAGCATAGAGACGAATGCCGCTGGCCCAGGCCAGGCCGCTCGCTAGCGCAAGCTGTTGCAGATGTTCCATGACCGCCCTCCGCTGCCGGACACGACATCGCCCCGCGTATTCTAGTGCGATCATTCCTGACCGCGAAGATCAAAAAGCGGCCGTCCACGGCCGCGCTTTCAAATTTAGTGCGGATCGATGAACCTACCGTCGATGGCGGCCCGCCGCCACCGGTCGCGCAAATACTGCCGCTGCGCTGCTTCGTCTTCACGAGGCAGCACAGCTGTGGCAGCATGCACCCGCCCGGAGGGAATTGCCATGCGCTGGATCCTGCTCGTCGTCGCCATAGTCGCATTCGCCGTCGCCTTCACGACCGGATCGCCGGGCCTGATGGGCATCGGCCTTGTCCTCGGTTGCGGCGGGCTGTTGGGCTTTGCCCTCTCGCTCGCGGCAGCGCGGATCGCGTCCACCGCGCAACCGGAGGCGGCCTTGATCATCGATCCGGAAATCAGCGCTTTGCGCGCGAAGGCCAACCTGGCCAAGGCGGGAGCGGCAACGTCACCTCAGCCGATCACCGCGGCGGATCACGGCGGCCACTTGGACTCGAATCGTACGGCCTGATTTGTTGCGTTGCGTTTTGACGATTGCGTGACAAAGCGCACAATCTCCTTGCGGTCAGCCGACCGCTATCCGGGAGCATGATATGGAGTTCATCGTTTATCTGATCGTAGGCGGCATTGCTGGTTGGCTGGCCGGTGTGGTCGTCAAAGGCGGCGGGTTCGGACTGATCGGCGACATCATCGTCGGCATTCTCGGCGGTCTGATCGCCGGCTGGCTATGCGCACATGTGCTGAACTTCTCGATGGGAGGCGGCATCATTGGCCAGATCATCACCTCCGCGATCGGCGCGATCATCCTGCTTCTGCTCATACGCCTGGTCAAACGAGCGTAGCTGCCGCTTCTTCGTTTGTGCAACAAAAAGGCCGGGAGTCACACTCCCGGCCTTTTTTGACGGCTATTTTTCCGCGGCAAAGAACATCAAAAGATAAATCGAATCACTTCGTGATATCGACATCTTTGGTCTCGCGCAGGAACAGCGAGCCGATGATGAAGGTACCGAGGGCAATGATTACCGGATACCACAGACCGGAGTACATGTTGCCGCTCGCCAGCACCAGGGCGAATGCCGTGGTCGGCAGAAAGCCGCCGAACCAGCCGTTGCCGATGTGGTAGGGCAGGCTCATCGAGGTATAGCGGATACGCGTCGGGAACATCTCGACCAGCCATGCAGCGATCGGCCCGTAGACCATGGTTACGTAAAGGACGAGGATCGTCAGCAGCAGCAACACCATCGGCTTGTTCATCTGCGCCGAGTCGGCCGTCTTCGGGTAGCCTGCGGCATCAATCGCTGCGGTGACGTCCGTGGCCAGTTTGGCCTGCGCCGCCTTGGCCTCGTCCGGGGTCAAGGCTTTCAGATCGACGCTGGAAATCGCCGTCGCGCCCAAGCGCACACTTGCCAGCGTTCCCGCCGGCGCGACTTCGTTGGTGTAATCCACACTGCGCGCGTTGAGCAGGTTCTTGAGCACGTCGCAGGAACTGGTGAACTTGATCTGGCCCTTGAGCTCGCCGGGTACGAACTGGAAGGCGCAGTCCTTGGGATCGGCGACGACGACGGCAGGCGACTTCGCCGCAGCGGCCTCGAGCGCCGGATTCGCATAGTGGGTCAGCGCCTTGAAGATCGGGAAATAGGTCAGCGCCGCGAGCAGGCAACCGGCCATGATGATCGGCTTGCGCCCGATGCGATCGGACAACCAACCGAAGAAGACGAAACCTGCGGTTGCGATGGCAAGCGCCGCGGCGATAAGCAGATTCGCCGTCACCGCGTCGACTTTGAGGGTCTGGGTCAGGAAGAACAGCGCGTAAAACTGGCCTGCGTACCAGACCACGGCTTGGCCCGCGGTCGCGCCGAGCAGGGCGAGCACGACAACCTTGCCGTTCCCCCAGTTGCCGAAGCTATCGGTGAGGGGCGCCTTGGAGCCCTTGCCTTCGGCTTTCATCTGCTGGAACAGCGGCGACTCGTTGAGCTTGAGGCGGATCCACAGAGAGATGATCAGCAACAACAGCGAGATGACGAACGGCAAACGCCAGTAGAAGGCTTTGAACGCGTCCTCGCCGACACTGGTACGCGTGACCAGAATCACGAGCAGGGACAGGAACAGACCGACTGTCGCCGTGGTCTGGATGAAGCTCGTGTACAGGCCGCGCTTGCCCGGAGGTGCGTGTTCGGCAACGTAGGTCGCCGCACCACCGTACTCGCCGCCGAGCGCAAGGCCCTGCAGACAGCGCAGCAACACGAGCAGCACGGGGGCGGCGATGCCGATCGTTCCGTAGGTGGGCAGCAGGCCGACCGCGAGCGTGGAGAAGCCCATGATCGCGATCGTGATCAGGAAGGTGTACTTGCGTCCGATCAGGTCGCCGAGGCGACCGAACACGAGTGCGCCGAACGGTCGCACGGCGAAACCGGCGGCAAAAGTTAGCAACGCCATGATGAAGGCGGCGCCGGGTGCGAGCGAGGTGAAGAAATGCGTCGCGATGATCGGTGCCAGTGAGCCGTATAGATAGAAGTCGTACCATTCGAACACGGTGCCCAGACTCGACGCGCCGATCACCCGCACATGTTCGCTGGTCAGCGGCGCGGCGCTGCCTTGCATAGTCGTAGCCATACCTCTTCTCCCCGGTCATCGTTGATCTGGTGCGCCGCTTGCGACGTCCCAGCGCGGCGCAATACCGCGAGCGTAAAATCACGACTCGCAGTATCGCCGCGGGCGGAAGACACAGTCAGTTGGACCAAGGTCCGATTCCGGCCTCCGCCAAAAGCGGCGAAGTTGCCACTCCTTACAATCCAAGCAATAAGAAAGGGTAGAGTCATGTCGAAGATTTATCCCGTGCCCGCGGACGTCGCCGCCAAGACGCGCGTCACCGCCGCCCAATACGAGAAGGACTACGCCGAATCGGTGAAGGATGCCGAGGGCTTCTGGGGCCGCGTCGGCAAGCGCCTCGACTGGATCACGCCTTACACCAAGGTGAAGGACGTGTCCTTCGATGCGAAGGATCTGCACATCCGCTGGTTCCACGACGGCACGCTCAATTTGTCCGCCAACTGTCTCGACAGGCATCTGGCCGCACGCGGTGACAAGACCGCGATCCTCTGGGAAGGCGACGATCCTTCCGAATCCAAGCGTGTCAGCTATCGCGAGTTGCACGAGCAGGTCTGCCGCGCCGCGAACCTGCTGAAAAACCTCGGCGTGCAGAAGGGCGATCGCGTGACGATCTATCTGCCGATGATCCCCGAAGCCGCAGTGGCGATGCTCGCCTGCGCGCGCATCGGCGCGATCCATTCGATCGTGTTCGGCGGCTTTTCCCCCGACTCGATTGCCGGGCGCATCGCCGATTGCACCTCCAAGGTCGTCATCACCGCCGACGAGGGCCTGCGCGGCGGCAAGAAGGTTCCACTCAAGGTCAACGTCGACGAGGCACTCAAGAAGCCGGGCACGAACAGCGTCGAAACCGTACTCGTGGTCAAGCGTACCGGTGCACCGGTCAACATGCAGGCGCCGCGCGACCGTTGGTGGGACGCGCTGGTTGCCGAGCAGAGCACGGACTGTCCGCCCGAGCCGATGAGCGCCGAGGATCCGCTGTTCATCCTCTACACCTCGGGCTCGACCGGCAAGCCGAAGGGCGTGCTGCACACGACCGGCGGCTACGGCGTGTTTGCGAGCTACACGCACGAATGCGTGTTCGACCTGCGCGAGGACGACGTGTACTGGTGCACGGCCGACGTCGGCTGGGTCACCGGGCACAGCTACATCGTCTACGGCCCGCTCGCCAACGGCGCAACCTCGCTGATGTTCGAGGGCATCCCGAACTATCCGGACGTGTCGCGCTTCTGGCGGGTGATCGACAAGCACCAGGTGACGCTGTTCTACACCGCGCCGACGGCGATCCGCGCGCTGATGCGCGAAGGCGAAGAGGCGGTCAAGAAAACCAAGCGGACGTCGTTGCGCTTGTTGGGTTCCGTCGGCGAACCGATCAACCCGGAAGCGTGGGAGTGGTACTACCACGTGGTCGGCGACGGTCGCTGTCCGATCGTCGACACGTGGTGGCAGACCGAGACCGGCGGCATTCTGATTACGCCATTGCCTGGTGCGATCGCGACCAAACCTGGTTCGGCGACCAAGCCGTTCTTTGGCGTCAAACCCGCGCTGGTCGACGCGAACGGTGCCGTGCTCGAAGGCGAGGCCGAGGGCAATCTGATCCTTACCGATTCCTGGCCCGGGCAGATGCGCACGGTGTACGGCGATCACGAGCGCTTCATCGAAACGTATTTCAAAACCTATCCCGGCAACTACTTCACCGGCGATGGCGCTAGACGCGACGCTGACGGCTATTACTGGATCACTGGCCGCGTCGACGATGTGATCAACGTTTCCGGTCACCGCATCGGCACGGCCGAGGTCGAGAGCGCACTCGTCGGCCATCACGCCGTCGCCGAAGCCGCGGTGGTCGGTTGCCCGCACGACATCAAGGGGCAGGGCATCTACGCCTACGTCACGCTCAAGGCCGGAGTCGAAGGCACCGATGCGCTGAAGAAGGAATTGGTCGCGCATGTGCGCAAGGAGATCGGGCCAATCGCGACGCCTGACCATCTGCAATGGGCGCCGGGGTTGCCGAAGACGCGCTCGGGCAAGATCATGCGTCGCATCCTGCGCAAGATCGCCGAGAACGCGCCGGAGCAGCTTGGCGACATCTCGACCTTGGCTGATCCGTCGGTCGTCAAGAACCTGGTCGACACCCGCCTGATCCGCTGAGCGCTTGACGATCGGCGTGCGCATGGCCAAGCATGGGCCATGCACACGCTTTTCCACGAAGACTTCGTTGCCGCCGCAGCGCCAGTTGAACTCGGCGACGACGAAATCCACTTGTGGCTGTTCCCCCGGCGCGAGCCGGGTGCGAATGCGCGAGCCGATGCTTCAGGTTCTCTGCGCGGCGTGCTCGCCGCCTACCTCGGCGCCGACCCCGCCGGCTTGCGCATCGAACGCGATGTCGGTGGCAAACCCTATCTCCCCGATGCGGCACTGCAGTTCAATCAGTCGCATAGCGCTGGCGCGCTGCTCGTCGGCGTGAGTCGCACGCAGCCGCTTGGCGTCGACATCGAAAGCCGCGCGCGCATGCGCCCGTACCTGGAAATCGCGCGGCGCTATTTCACCGCGGATGAAGCCGAAGCGCTGGCGGCATTGCCCGAGGATCAGCGGCAGCGCAGCTTCCTCGAGCTGTGGAGCGCGAAGGAGGCCGTGCTCAAGGCGATTGGCCGCGGCATCGCCTTCGGCCTCGACCGTGTCGGTTTCGAGCTCGATGCCGCCGGCACGACGCGGCGTCTCGTGCATGTGGCGGACGAGGTCGGGGTCCCCGAGCAGTGGCAAGTGGTGCGTCTGGCGCCGCAAACCGGCGTCACCGGCGCCCTAGCTTGGCGCGGCGCAGGAATGCGCTTGCGCGGGTTCATTGCCGTCGATGATTCTGCGGCTGCGACGATCCGCACCTCCCGTGCGTCCTGAAAGCGAATGAATCGCAGCGCGAACACCGACATGAGCGGCCTCGCCCCCCTTTCCGGTTTCGCGCAGATCGTCGAGGCCAGTGTGCTCGCGCGAGCCCAGCGCGGTGACATGCCGGCATTCGCAACGCTGTACGCGCGCTTCGGCCAGCCGTGCTACGGCCTGGCGTTGCGGCTGACCGGCAATGCCGCGCAGGCAGAGGATCTGGTACAGGAGGTGTTTTTGAAACTGATCGAGACCATACGCAGCTATCGCGGCGACGCGCCATTCGGCGCGTGGCTCAAGCGCATGACCGCGAATGCAGCGATCGATCAGCTGCGCAAGAACAAGCGCTTCGTCGACGCCGATCCCGAGGCGATGTTCGCCGCAGCCGACGCTGTCGATGCAAGCCCCGCGCAGAAGCTGGACGCTGCCGCGCTGTTGCGGCGCCTGCCGCCGCGCGCACGCGCGGTGCTCGTTCTGCACGAGCTCGAAGGCTACACGCATACGGAAATCGCGAAGTTGTTCGGACAGAGCGAGAGTTATTCGAAATCCATCCTTGCGCGCGGACTGCAGCGCTTGCATGCCAGCGTCGCCGAACCGCAGGCTGAGACCTGAGTCATGACTCGTCCCGACTCCAAATCCGTCGAAGCGGTGACCGCCGTCCTGCAGAGCATCGGCGAAGCACAGCCGCAACCGCCTGCCGATTTGTGGTCACGCATCGAGGCCGCGCACGGTGCGCGCAGCCGCAGGCGGCGCCTGCGCCGTCTCACGGCGGGCGGCATGTTCTGCGTCATACTGGCCGGCGCTGTCGCCTTGCGCGGCTGGCACTCTGCCACGCCCGAGATCGACTGGCAGGCACGCGCGCAGGCGCTTGAACTGCAGCTGCTGGCCATCGAACACGACAATCGCATCGCGGCCGCGACCCCCGCTGCATTCGATGCGAATCCGGCAACGAGCGAACTCGCCGAGATCGACCGCCGCCTGCAGGCGGCTTACGAACACAAGATCTATACAAATCAGCTTGTGCCGCTATGGAAGCGTCGTAGCGAACTGCTCGATGCGCTGATTGCCGCACGTAGGGAAGGATTGACCCTGACCCGCATTTAGATGAGGACTTTCGCCATGCTACGCATTCTCGGTTTGACCGCCCTACTCGGCTGCGCCCATGCCGCCTTCGCTGCCGACACGTCCGCGCCGCCCACGCTCGCCACGGTCACCAGCGACGGCGGTACCGGCACCTCGCCGGCCGTTACCCAACGCGTGCGAGAGGAGATGCACCAGACCCTCGTGCGCCTGGCCACGACCGGCGCACTCGGCGCGCATCCGGAACAGACCGCACTCGACATCGCCGTGCCGGCGCAGCGCTCGGTCAACCTCGGTCTGCTGGTCGACGCGACCAGCGCGGCGAACGCGCGCGATGGCCTGCGCGTGCTCGGCACGACGCCGGACAGCACCGCCGAGCATCTGGGCGTGCGCCCGGGCGACGTCATCGTCGCGGTGAACGGCCACTCGTTGCGCGAGCTCGGCGCGGACGCCGACGGCCGCGCGCTCGCTGCGACAACCTTGAGGTCGAGCATCGACGCACTGCCGGCCGAAGCGGCCGTGCAACTCGATGTGCGCCGCGGCGGCACCCAGCTTGCACTGAACGGGCCGCTGCAGAGCGTGCAATTGCCGGCGTTGCACGTCGTGCTCGGCGCGATGGCCACCGCGGCGGTCGACACCTCCGCGCAAACTCCAGCGAGCGGCTGCGGCCGCATCAGCCTGCAGGATCTGGCGCCGCGCCAGCAGCAGTTGTTCGGGGCCACGATCGAACTCGTCGACGGCACCACGCCCGGCCCGACCGGCGCGAAGAACTATCGCGTCGGCGCGGGCACGCATGAGCTGCTCGTGCGCGAGAAGATTCCAACCCGGCGCCTGGTCGGCGTTTCAGAACTCGCCGCACTGAATTTCCGCAGCAAGCCCAAACCGCTCACGGTCACGGTGAAGCCGAACACGACGGTGATGATCGCCGCGCACTTCAATGAGCAGCGTGCGAATGAGTTCACCACTGGCGGCTATTGGGATCCGGTGATGTGGAAGGAAGTGCAGGAAACCTGTCCATGAGCTGACCCGTTCGGATCAGGTGCGGTTAAGACCGAACTTTTCCGCGGCTTGAGTGTCTGAATAAGCACTCCCCCACAGGGTCTCCTCCACAAGGACGTGGAATTTTTGATCGTTACACTCTTTCGATTACAACCCATGCGCTATTCTTGGCGCATGGGTTTTCTCTGCGCGCATCGAGCATGGGCCGGCGTGCTGTTCGCCGTCCTGTGGTCTGCATCGATGCCGGTCGCGGCCGCGCGTACACCTGCCGAACCATCCCTGCTGTCCTCCGCATTCCGCGAAACGATCGAACGCGGCGTCGCCAACGGCGCGTACGCAAGTGTCGCGGTGGGCGTGATCGACGGCAAGCGCCGAGATACGTTCTATTTCGGCCATCGCGACGGTACGCAATCGAAGCCTGCCGACGATGACAGTTTGTTCGAGCTCGGCGCGATCAGCGAAGTGTTCACCGGCATCCTGCTGACGCAGGCGGCGATCGAAGGCAAACTGCATTTTTCCGACCCAGTCGAGAAGTTCCTGCCGACGTCGTTTCCGTTCGCGGACACCCGGCTGGGCAAAATCACGCTGGCGCAATTGGCGACGCAGCATTCCACGCTGCCAGCGCAGCCGGCGAATCTGTTTCCCGACGATATCGACGACCCCTACGCCGGCTATGCGAGCGAAGACCTGCTCGCGCTGCTCGCTTTTCAGCGTGGATCCGGCCAGGGGAGAGAAACTTTCGATTCCTATTCCGTGCTCAACGCCGGCCTGCTCGGCCATCTGCTCGGGCGCGTTTATCAGACCGCCTATGCGGAAGCGCTAACAACGAAGGTATTGGCACCACTCGGCCTGCAGCACGTTTCATTCACGGACGGCGGAAATCTGTTGCCCGGCCACGCGCATGGCGCGATCGTTCCACACTGGCACTACGGCGTGCTGGCGGGAGCTGCCGGGCTGCGCGCCAGCCTGCCCGACATGCTCGCCTTCCTGCAGCGCAATCTGACTCCGGAGGACACGAGCTTGCGCTCCGCCCTGCTGCTCGCACGCCAACCGCTAGCCGCGGGTTCTGCCGATCAGTTTGGCTTTGGCTGGAACGTGCGCGAGAAGAGCGACGGCGCAGCGAGCTGGCCACTGGTCTGGCGCGCAAGCAGAACCGCCGGGTTCGCGAGCTTCGTCGGTTTCCGCACCGACCGCCAACGGGCGATCGTCGTGCTTGGCAACGCGTCCGAGGACGTCGCTGCACTTGGCATGGCATGGCTCGGCGACGAAGCGCCGCCGCCGGCGCCGCGCGCCTCGGATATTATTGCGACCAACCGGCTCGACGACTATCCCGGTCTGTATCAAATTGCCACCGGTAACGAAGCCGTCGTGCGCGTCACGGCGAACAAGTTGAGCCTGCAGCTTCCCGGCGAATTTCCACGCCGTCTTCGCGCAGCCGACAAGGACGTTTTCTTCGCCGACAGCGGCACGCTCGGCGTGACCTTCATGCGTGGCATCGATGACGTCAATGGCCTCGTGTTGCACGCTGGCGGCAGCAACGTCAGCGCCTCGCGCTTGAGCATGCGTGCGCCCAGGCTCGCGCGTGCGCCGATCGCAACGACGGCAGGCGCGCGCAGTGCGGTGGCCGGAGACTACCGACTCGACGAGGCAAGCTGGCTGCGCATCGCATCGTCCGCGCAAGGACTGACGTTGCAGTGGACGCTCGGCGAGCGGCGAAGTATTTTTGCCTACGCGCCCGATCGCTACACGGATGCAGAAGGCGCTGTCGACCTGCGCTTCCTGCGCGATGCGCAAGGGCAAGTCGCAAGGATCCATCTTGAGCTGGCCGGCGCCGCGCGCGAAGCCGCGCCGTTGCGTCGTCCTCTCCCCTGAGGACAGATTCAGAGATTTCCGCCGATGACCCGTCTTAGCGTCAACGTCAACAAGATCGCCGTGTTGCGCAACTCCCGCGGTGGCAACGAGCCGGATGTCTGCGCCGCGGCAAATGCCTGCCTCTTGGCCGGCGCCGCTGGCATCACCGTGCATCCGCGGCCCGATCAGCGCCATATTCGTCCCGACGATGTGCGCGCGTTGAAAGCGGGAATCGGCAGTGCCGCAGAGTACAACATCGAAGGCAACGGCTTCGCCCCGGCACGGGGCAGTTATCCCGGTCTGCTCGGGCTCGTCGAGGAGACGCGGCCCACGCAATGCACGCTCGTGCCCGACGGCGATGCACAGCTCACCTCGGATCACGGTTTTGATCTGCGTGCCGATGCCGCACGCCTGAAGCCACTGGTCGCGGAGCTCAAGCAGCTCGGCGCACGCGTGAGCTTGTTCGTCGACATGGATGTCTCGGATGTCGAGCGCGCAGCCGAGATCGGTGCCGATCGCGTGGAAATCTACACCGGTCCCTATGCCGAGGCGTTCGCGCGCGGTGACGCTGCGCGCGAGCTGGCCTTGTGCGTGGCCTGTGCCGAACGTGCGCAGGCAGCCGGACTCGGAATCAACGCCGGACACGATCTGAACCAGGCGAACCTCGGCGCACTCAAAGCTGCGATTCCGCAGCTTGCCGAGGTGTCGATCGGCCATGCTCTGATCGGCGAAGCGCTGTACGCGGGACTGGACGCGACGGTCAAGGCGTATCTGCGCATCCTCGCGGGCTGACGCTCATCTTGCCGCGGGATCCACGCTGATTAGCTTGACCGGATCGGTCGCGGTCGGGCAATTGGCGCTGCAATGCGAGAAATCGAGCGCCAGCTTGTGCGTCAGCAGCGGCACCGTAATCATGAAGATCACGAGCAACACAAGCATGACGTCGACGAGCGGCGTGACATTGATCTGCGCGAATCCCGCAGGTTCGCGTTCGAGCGCAAAGGCAGCCATGACGGTCTCCGTTGAACACGCAGTGTGCGCATCCAGAGTAGCGCGGTGAGCGGATGGCGACACGGCGCGCCGATATTTTCATGATTTTCGTTAGCGCAAAAAGAAAACGCCGCATCGCTGCGGCGTTAGTCTTGATTCGGGCAACCGTTTGTCGAACTACTGACCCGATCCGCGCGGCGGCTGGAAGCCGATCTTGGTCATGCCGGCGTTCTTCGCATCGGCCATCACGGTCGCGACGAGTTGATACTTCGCCGTCTTGTCGGCCTGGATCTGCAGCTCGGGCTGCGGATTCTTCTTCGACGTCACCGTCATCATCTGCTGCAGCTGCTCTTCGGAGACGAGCTGATCGTTCCAGTAGTACTGGCCGCTGGAACGCACCGACAGCGTGATCGGATCGGGTGGATTCTCGACCTGCGGCGGCGGATTGTTGGTCGGCTGCGGAAGGTCGATCTTGATGCGGTGGGTCAGCATCGGCGCCGTGATCATGAAGATGATCAGCAGCACCAGCATGACGTCGACTAGCGGCGTCACGTTGATGTCCGACATTGCCCCGCCACCGCTGCTACCTGCACTGAATGCCATGATGCTATCTCGTCAAATCGTTTTACTGGCCGGCGTGCTGCGGCGTGGTGATGAAGCCGACCTTGACCATGCCCTGATTCTTCGCCTGGGTCATGACGTTGGCGACGAGCTGGTACTCCGTGTCCTTGTCGGCGCGAATCTGGACTTCCGGCTGCATGGCCTGCGGAGCGACGACGCGCAGCTGCGCGACCAGTCCCGCTTCGGTCACCTGCTCGTCGTTCCAGTAGATCGTGCCGTCCTGACGGACGGCGACGGTTACCGGCGGCACGGACGGCGTGTCGGTCGGCGGCGCGAGCAAGGTACCTTGCGGCAACTCGACCTTGATCTTCGGCTGGGCCAACTGCGTGGTGATCATGAAGATGATCAGCAGCACCAACATCACGTCAACGAGCGGCGTGACGTTGATCTCCGCCATGATGCCGCCGCTGCTGCCACCCGCACTCATTGCCATGACTGCAAATCCTTACTTGTGGCCGCTGACGAAGAAGTCGTGCAGGTCGTGTGCGAACTCGTCGAACTTGCCGAGCGTCACGCGGTTGGCGCGGTTGAACACGTTGTAGGCGAGCACCGCCGGAATCGCGACGCCGAGACCGATCGTGGTCATGATCAGCGCCTCGCCGACCGGACCGGCGACGGCGTCCATCGATGCATTGCCGCTCGCGCCGATCTTGAGCAGAGCATGGTAGATGCCCCACACGGTACCGAGCAGGCCGACGAACGGTGCGGTCGAGCCGGTCGTGGCGAGCCAGGTGAGGCCGGTCTCAAGACGACCGCTTTCGCGAGCAACGCCTTGGCGCAGCGCGCGGTCGACGTATTCGGAGCGGTTCAGCGTTTCGGCCAGGCGGCTGCCCTGGGCCGAGCTGTGCTGTTCGGCGGCCGTGGTGACGTCGAGCGCGATCTTCGAGAACGGCTCCCAGCCCGGCTGCTCTTCGAGATGACGCCGCGCATCGCTCAGCGACTTGGTTTCGAAGAACTGCTCGCGTACGGCGTCGCCGCGGCGGCGGATGTTGAACATGCGCCACGCGTTGACGATGATGAAAAATACCGAGCCCAGCGACATGATCACGAGCGTGATGAACACAACCAGACCCAAGGTGTCGAAGTTGTGCAGCAGATGTTCGAAACCCATCTGCGTCAGAGCGGCGGCGTTGCCTTGCCCGGCAACCGGAGCGGAAGCTGCTTCTTGTAACATGACCTTACCCTTAAGTTTGTGGTTCTGAAATTCCGCCGGAATCGCCGGCTACCGTCACGTCTAATTAATCTGCCAAGGTGAAATCCACCGGAATCAGCGCGTAACCTTCGTACGGTTGACCGCCCTTGCTTCCCGGATTAAACATCCAAGTCTTCGCTGCTGCAATCGCGGCCTGGTCGAGTTCGCGATAGCCGGAGGATTTCTCCACCGTGATTTCCTTCGGTGATCCATCCGTGGCAATCAGCACCTTGAGTATCACCTTGCCCGTGTGATGTTCGCGCACGGCCTGCGGCGGATACTTCGGCGGACGCATCTTGCGGTAGCTGATGTTCTCGCTTGGTGCGATGTCGACCGGAGCCGCGGGCGGAGCCGGCGGCGCAGGCGGCGGCGCAGGCGTCGACATCGGCGTCGCTTCCTGCGTGACGACTGGCGGCGGAGCCGGCGGCGGCGGAGTCGGCGGCGGCTTGATCTTCTCGACGATCTTCGGCGGCGGCTTCTTCGGCGGCTCCGGCGGCGGTGGTGGCGGCGGCGGCGGCGGCGGCGGCGGTTCGATGAACTCGACCGTCACCACGTTTTCCTTGGCGCGCTCCTTGGCCGTCGGCGGCTGCACGGGCGCCAGCAGCATGAGGAAGAGAAAGCCGTGCAGCGCAAGCGCACCGGCCCAGGCGATCGTGCGTCGCCAATTGAAACTCGTCTTGTCCGTTTCTGCTGATGACATCAGTGCCAACCAAAATTACCTAGGGAGCATCATCCCGGGCGACGGCGTAAAACGCCGCCACCAACCCCAAAACAAAATCGCGTGAGTCGCCTGCAAATTACAACAGCGCGGCCGGTGTAGACAAGCTTTTTCACCGCCCGCAAAAAAATGCATTTCCCCACAGCGCCACAATCGAACGCGGTCTTGCAGCATGCCAATTTCCGCTAGGCCGCGCAAGCCGCGGCGCGTCATGCGCCGCGATATCCGGAAAAAGTATACTCGATCGAGCGGCCCTCTACGACTGCGCTCAGTTCTTCTTCTTCTGCTGCTGCGTCGTCATCTTGACGTGGCCGCCAAGGTTGAGGCGCTGATCGGCCGACTTCTGCGACTCGGGATAACCTTTCGCCTTCGTCCACGCCTCGCGCGCGTGCGCGACGTCGTCGATCTGATTGTAGGCGTCGCCGAGCATCAGATAGGCCTTGCCGGTCTCCTTCAGGCCACCCTTGGTGATCGCCTGCTGGAGTACTCCGGTCGCCTCCTTGGCACGATCGTTCTGCAGCAACAGGCTGCCGCGGTAGTAATCGACCTCACCGGTTTTCGCCAGCGGCGAAGCCTTGGCGAACGCCTCGATCGCCTTGGTGTCGCCGTCCTTCTCCTGCGAGTAGCCGGCGCCGATCGCGCGATAAAGCGTGTAGAGCGTGTCGTTGTTGAGGCTGCCTTTGTTCTTGTCGATCAGCGCCTCGGCTTTGTCGTATCGATGACCGTTGACGTAAACCTTGACCGCTTGCTCGACAACTTTGGCGTCGCCGGGATTCTTGGCAAGCTGTTTCTCGAGGATCTCGCCAGCCTTGTCGTACTGGTCGAGACCTGCGTATGAAGCCATCAGGATCTGGTTCCAGTTGTCGTTCGGCTTGTCGGTCAGCGACTGTGCCTTGGTGATCGCGTCGATCGCCTGCTGGTACTTGTCCATGCGGTAGTAATCGTTGCCCTGCAGCGCATAGGCCTCGGCCTTGCCACCATTGGTCGCCTTGAAGTATTCGTCGAGCGTGCTGAGCGAGTCCTGATACTTCTCTTCCTGCTGCTGCAGGTTGGCGATGTTGAGCAGCAAGGTAAACTGCTGATTGTTCGGCAGCGCGTCCATGTCGTAGGCGGCGCGCCAGGCCTTGACCGCACCGGCGTTGTCCTGCTTGTCGTAGGCGATCTGGCCCTGGCCCTGTGTCGCCAGCGCATGCGCGTACTTGCCCGCCTTCGGATCGTCGATGATCTTCTGCAGCAGCGGCGCGGCCTCGTCGGCCTTGTTGTCGTTGAGCAGGTCGAGCGCCTTGCTCAGGTCTTTCTGTGTACCCGAGGAGGACAGATCGTTCTTCGGATCCTTGCGCGTGGCGTTCGGATACAGCGGCGCTTCCTTCTCGTCCTTCTTCGCGTAGGCGTTGCCCGCAATCAGGGCGAAGGCGACAAAGATGCTGCAAAGTATACGTGTATAACTGCGGATGCTCATGGTTCCTCCCTCACGGCCATTGTGGGCGCCGGTTTCGCCGGCGCCGTGTTATCGAATCGGGGATTGTACGCATGAAAACGTTAACGTTTCGCTGCGCGAAAAACGTGCCTAGGATCAGACGTCGAGATTAGCCACGCGCAATGCGTTCTGCTCGATGAAGTTGCGGCGTGGATCGACCACATCGCCCATCAATGTCGAGAAGATCTGGTCGGCGGCCACGGCGTCCTCGATGCTGACCTGTAGCAAGCGGCGCGATTCCGGATTGACCGTGGTCTCCCACAGCTGCTCCGGGTTCATTTCGCCCAAGCCCTTGAAGCGCTGGATCGTGCGCCCCTTCTTCGCTTCGTCGAGCAGCCATCGCTGCGCCTGGGCGAAATTCACGATCGCCTGCGTGTGATTGCCGCGGCGAATCTCGGCACCGGGTTGGACCAGGCCGGCAAGCTGCTGGGCGAGTTCGCGCAGCGGTTTGAATTCGGTACCGGCGAAAAACGCGGCGGGCAGAATCTGTGTCGCGGTCAGGCCGTGGTGGCGGCGCTCGATCGTCAACGCAGCCGGATGCTCGGGCGTTGCCGCACGCACTTCGAGGCGATAGTCCGGACGGCCGAGGCCAGTCGCGTTGACCTTAGCGGTGATCGCGCGCAACCAGGTCTCGAGTTTGACCGCGTCGTTCCAGTCCTCGGCTGCGGGCGGCGCGAGGTCGAGCATCGCGTTGAGCACGCTCGAATCGCAACGTGAAGCAAGGCGCGCGATCTGGTCCTGCGCGGCCTGGTAGTCGAGCATCAGTTTTTCCAGAGCCGCAGCGACGATTGGCGGTACGCCCGGCGCATAGTGCAACTCGGCGTTCTCGACCGCATTGCTGACCAGATAGGCGTTGAGCGCGTGGTCGTCTTTGAGATAAAGCTCGTTCTTGCCCTGCTTGAGCTTGTACAGCGGCGGCAGGCCGATGTAGATGTGGCCACGCTCGATCAGCACCGGCATCTGCCGGTAGAAGAACGTCAGCAGCAGCGTGCGGATATGCGAGCCGTCGACGTCGGCGTCGGTCATCAGGATGATGCGGTGATAGCGCAGCTTGTCCGGATTGAACTCTTCCTTGCCGATACCGGTGCCGAGCGCGGTGATCAGCGTGCCGACTTCGGCCGACGACAGCATCTTGTCGAAACGCGCCTTCTCCACGTTGAGAATCTTGCCTTTGAGCGGCAGCACCGCCTGAGTTTTGCGGTTGCGCCCCTGCTTGGCCGAGCCGCCGGCCGAGTCACCCTCGACGATGAACAGTTCGCACAGCGCAGGATCTTTTTCCTGGCAGTCGGCAAGCTTGCCGGGCAGACCGGCGATGTCGAGTGCGCCCTTGCGCCGGGTCAGGTCGCGCGCCTTGCGCGCGGCCTCGCGCGCGCGGGCGGCGTCGACGATCTTGCCGGCGATGGCGCGCGCTTCATTGGGATGTTCCTGCAGAAATTCCTCGAATTTCGCAGCAAAAACCGCATCGACCACCGGGCGCACCGCCTCGGTGACCAGCTTTTCCTTGGTTTGCGAGGAAAAACCCGGATCGGGAACCTTTACCGACAGCACGGCAATCATGCCTTCGCGCATGTCGTCGCCGGACAGCGCGACTTTGGCCTGCTTGGCGATGCCGCTTTGCTCGATATAGCGGGTCAGGGTTCGGGTCAGCGCGGAGCGGAAACCGGTTAGATGGGTGCCACCATCCTTCTGCGGAATGTTGTTGGTGAAGCAGTACATCGTTTCCTGATAGGAATCGCTCCATTGCACGGCACAATCGACGACGATGCCGTCTTGTTCGCCGGTGATCGATACAACATTGGCGTGCAATGGAGTCTTCAGCTGGGCCAGATGTTCGACGAAGCTGCGAATGCCGCCTTCGTACTGGAAGATGTCGTGCTTGCCGTCCAGACGCTCGTCGATCAGTTCGATCTTGACCCCGGAATTGAGGAAGCTCAATTCGCGCAGGCGACGCGCCAGGATGTCGTAATGGAATTCGGTGTTGTCGTTGAATGCCACCGCCGAGGGCCAGAAGCGGACTTCGGTGCCCCGCTGGTCGGAAGGCTCAAGTTGTTTCAGTGAATACACCGGCTCGCCGTTGCGATATTCCTGCTGGTGGTGGTATCCGTCACGCCAGATATCGAGCAGCAATTTCTCCGACAGCGCATTGACGACCGATACACCGACGCCATGCAGGCCACCGGACACCTTGTAGCTGTTGTCGTCGAACTTGCCACCGGCGTGCAGCACCGTCATTACTACTTCGGCGGCGGAAACATCGCGACCTTGCTTTTCGCTTTCCGTCGCATGTCGACCGACCGGGATGCCGCGACCATTGTCCGAGACGGAGACCGAGCCATCCGCGTGGATTTTCACGAGCACGGCGTCGGCGTGCCCCGCGAGTGCTTCGTCGACGGAATTGTCGACAACCTCGAACACCATATGGTGCAGACCGGAGCCGTCGTTGACGTTGCCGATGTACATGCCTGGGCGCTTGCGCACCGCCTCGAGGCCTTCAAGCACCTTGATGTTGCTGGAGTCGTACTGGTTGTTCTTGGTCTCGTCGGTCATCCGCTGCTCGGCTGCTATCGGGCCGCCCTCGCCAGCCACTGCGCCCGCAGCTCGGCGAAAAGCCCTGAAATAATCATGCAATTATAGCACTTTGCGCACGCGGCCCTGTTCCACGTGGAACGTGCGCTGGGCGGGAAAGCGCTCCAGCAAACTCGGAGAGATTTCCGTGCCGGTCAACAGAATCTGCGCTCCGCTTTCGATCAATGCTGCCAATGCGGCGGCCTGATGCGCGGCGTCGAGTTCGGAACAAAGATCATCGAATGCGATGATGGGATTCTCCCCGCGAGCAGACCGATATAGCGACACCTGAGCCAGCGTGCAGGCAATGGCGCAGAGTTTTTCCTGGCCACGAGACAACTGCTCATGGCTGGGAGCCTTGGCGAAAACCAGGCTCCAATCTGCGCGGTGCAAGCCCCGCGTGGTGTGGCCAAGCGCCCGGTCACGCTGCCTCACCTCCCTCAGCGCCTCGACCAACGGCGCGCTTCGATTCCATCCCGGGCGAAAACGCAGACCCGCCCCCGCCAGCTCCGGCAGGTAGTCATCGAGTAGTGGGATCAGTTGTCGCTCGAAGCGCGCGATATAGGCCTCTCGTGCCTCTGCCAGAGGTTCGGCGGCTTGTGACAACTCCTCGTCCCAGATCGACAATTCCTCTTCATCAGCAGCCTGTTTGAGCAAGGCGTTGCGCTGACGCAGCGCACGTCGATAGCGGCGCATGCGCGGGGCGAAATCCTGTTCCACGTGGAACACGCCCCAGTCAAGGAAGCGGCGGCGGCCATCGGCAGAGCCCGAAATCAGCGCGTGGCTGCCGGGTTCGAAACAGACCACTGCGCAAGCGGCGAACAAATCGGTGAGCTTCGCCGAGGCGTCGCCATCGAGCTTTGCGATCCAGCGCGCGCCATGACGCAACAGGCCAAGCCGGTGTGTCAGCGAATCGGTCTGGATCTGCGCAAACAAGGCCAGCGGCTCGGCACCGCGACGCTGCAGATGTTCGGCCTGATAGGTGCGAAAACTGCCGCCATGCGAAAGCAGGTAGGCAGCCTCAAGAATGCTGGTCTTGCCTGCCCCGTTCGCGCCGACGAACAAATTGAGACCGGGCGCCAAATCGATTTGTTCGCCATCGATATTCCGCAGGTTCTGGATGCGCAACTCGGTCAGGTGCATGGCGTCGAATCATTCACCGCGGAGCAATCACGCATGGCCCGAAAACAAACGCGCGGCATTTCTGCCGCGCGCATGACTCACTAACCGCTTCCGCGACAGGCGCAATCAGAGTCGCAGCGGCATGATCACATGCCGTGCCTGTTCGCTCTCGGGCGCGCGCAGCAAGCAACTTGAGTTGCCGTCACGCAGACACATCAACACTTCTTCGCCGCCGAGCGCGTTCAGGGCATCGAGCAGGTAATTGACATTGAAGCCGACCCCGAGCTCCGCAACTCCGGTCTTCGCTTCGATCTCCTCGATGGCCTCTTCCTGCTCGGGATTGTGCGCGATGATGCGCAGCTTATTCGGGCTGACCTCAAGTTTGACGCCGCGATACTTCTCGTTGGAAAGAATTGCGGCGCGCTGCAGGGCGCCGCGCAACGCCTCTCGGGCCACGCGCACTTCCTTGTCGGCACCGATCGGCACGACAGCCTCGTAGTCCGGGAAGCGGCCATCGATCAGTTTCGAGGTGAACGTGACGTCGCCGCGTTTCACGCGCAGGTGGGCGCGGCCGAACTCGAGCTCGACTGTGCCGTCGCCGGCTTCAAACAGGCCTTGCAGTTCGAGCACACCTTTGCGCGGAATCAGTATCTGGCGCTGCGCCGCAACTCCAGCAGTGAGAGTCGTCTCGACAACAGCGAGACGATGCCCGTCGGTAGCGACGCTGCGCAGAGCATGCTCGCGCAGATCGAGCAGCAGGCCGTTTAGGTAATAACGCACGTCCTGCTGCGCCATCGCGAACGCGGTACGATCCATCAAACCCTTCAACGTCGCTTCGGGCAGGCTGACACGCTCGACCAAGTCAATGTTCTCGATGACCGGGAATTCACTGGCCGGCAAGGTTGCGAGGGTGAACCGGCTGCGCCCAGATTTGACCTCGACGCGATCGCCATTGAGTTTGAATTCGATCTTGCTGCCGTCAGGCAAAGCGCGGCAAATATCAAACAGCTTGCGCGCCGGAATCGTGATTTCGCCCGCCTCGATCTGATCAGCCTGGGTCGTGGCGGACATTTCAACTTCGAGATCGGTGCCGGTAAAGCTCACCTGCTGTGGCGTCGCCACGACCAGAAGGTTGGCCAGAACCGGCAATGTCTGCCGCCGTTCAACGACGCCGACGACTTGCTGCAAGGGTTTGAGGAGCACTTCGCGCTGAATGGAAAACCGCATAGGTCGTCAGTCCTTCGGAGTCACTGCTTCTGGGCTGTTTGTAAAAAACGAATAAGCTAGTAGCGGTTGGTCCTGTGCATAGTGCAGAAAAGCACTAAAAGACCAAATTAATCAATTGTTTATGACAAATAAAATGTAGGGATATCTGGCCGCGGCCGTTGTGCTTTTTCTGTGGATAAGTGTGTCTGCGGGAATCCGTCACAAACTATCCACAGGATATCCTATTCCGTAAGCACACGAAGCAGTTTTTCCCAATCCTGGCGTAATTTTCCGTCGGTCGCGCGCAGGTCGCGGATCGTGCGGCAAGCGTGCATTACGGTGGTGTGATCGCGTCCGCCGAAACCGCGTCCGATCTCGGGCAGGCTATGTTCGGTGAGCTCTTTTGCCAACGCCATCGCGAGCTGACGCGGCCTTGCCAGCGAACGGCTGCGGTTCATCGACAAGAAGTCGGATAGGCGCAGTTGGTAGTAGTCGGCGACGGTCTTCTGGATATTCGAGATCGTGATCGCCTGCGCGTGCACAGTCAAAAGATCGCGCAGCGTTTCCAGCGCGAACTCGGTGTTGATCGTGCTGCCGAGGAAGTTCGCGCGTGCGACGAGCGTATTGAGTGCGCCTTCGAGATCACGCACGTTCGAGCGCATGCGCTTGGCCATGAGTTGCGCCACCTCGATTGGCAGCTCCACGCCCTTGGCCTGTGCCTTGGCCAGCACGATCGCTGCGCGCGTTTCGAAGTCGGGTGGCTCGATGGCGACGCTCAGGCCCCAACCGAGGCGCGATTTCAGGCGCGGCTCAAGGTTGTCGACCTCCTTCGGATAGCGATCGCAAGTCATGATCAGCTGCTGCTTGCTCTCGACCAGCGCGTTGAACGTGTGGAAGAACTCCTCCTGGGTCGTATCTTTGCCGGCAAAGAACTGGATGTCATCGATCAGGAGCGCGTCGACCGCGCGGAAGCGGCGCTTGAAATCGTCCATGCTCTTGGTGCGCAGCGCCTGGATCATTTCGGTGACGAATTGCTCCGAGCGCAGATACATCACCTTGGTCGCCGGATTGAGCGTGCGCATCAGGTTGCCGGCAGCATGCATCAAGTGGGTTTTGCCCAGACCGGTGCCGCCATAGAGCAGCAGCGGGTTGTAGGCGCGACCTGGGTTATTCGCGACCTGCATCGCCGCTGCTTTGCCGAGCTGGTTCGACTTGCCTTCGACGAAAAGATCGAAGGTGTAATTGGGGTCGAGGTTGGATTCGAACGAATCCGATTCGTTCCCGCCCCTGCCGACGCGTGCCGAAGCGCCGTTGTGTGCAGGCTTGCGTGGGTTCGCGGTCGGCCGGTTGAGCGTGCCGACATCGAAACGTAACGTGACCGGCGCGCCATTCAAGTGCTGCAATACCGCGGCAATGCGCGGCTGGAAACGCTCGCGCACCACATCCAGGGTGTAGGCGTTCGGCGCAAGCACGCGCAAACCCTCGGCATCTTCGGTTGCCTGCAAGGGGGCAAGCCAGGTATGCAGGTCTTCGACGCTGAATTCGGCTTCAAGGCGTTCCAGGCAGCGGCGCCACAGGTCAGTCATGCTTTGAGAAATTCCACGGATGGCGCCCAAGCGGTTCTCACTCGAACGGCCCGGCAGTCTACGCCCGCATGCTATCTGACGCCAAGCTCAAGCGACTTGACCTTAGCGGAACCTGAGGGTTAAAATTCCGCTTCTTTGTCCCTACAGTTTCGATAACGCCATGGCCACCAAGCGTACGTTCCAGCCCGGCAACCTCAAGCACGCCCGCACTCACGGCTTCCGTGCGCGCATGAAGACGCGCGGCGGTCGCGCCGTCCTCAACGCGCGTCGTGCCAAGGGCCGCAAGCGCCTGATCCCGTAGTCGCGGTTCGCCCCGCGCGAACCCGGCTTCATCCTGCGCGATGAGCGATTCATCGCCAAGCCTTGCCTTCCCGCGCGCCGCACGTCTGCTGCGGCCCGCCGACTTCAGCGCGCTGCGTGGTTCGAGCAAGCGCATCTCCCTGAAGCACTTCCAGTGCGAATACCGGCTCAATGCAGGCGCGACCGCGCGCCTCGGCATGGCCGTGTCGCGCCGTGTCTCCAAGCTAGCCGTCGTGCGCAACCGCATTCGCCGGCAGATCCGCGAAAGTTTCCGTTTGCATCGCCCGGGCTTGCCGGCCTGTGATGCGCTGGTGATCGCGCGCAGCTCGACTGCCTTGCTTGACAACGTCGTTTTGCGCGCGGAACTCGAACAGCTCTGGCGCAAGCTCATCGCACGGATCGCGGACGAACCCGCGCGCGCCGCCGAAGCTTCGCCCACGCCGGAATTGTTGAACGCGGTCGAGGCTCCCGGCACAATGCGCGACCACGTTTGATCGACGTATCTGCAATCATCGCGCCTTGAATCGCCGCAGTTGCGGCCGCATCGCTGCCACGCGCGTCCCCTTTTCCTCCGAGTCATCCATGTCCAGCACCCGCTCGTTTCTGCTGCTCGCCCTGCTCGCCATCAGCTACATGCTCTACTCCGCCTGGGAGCAGGACTACGGCCTGAAACCCGCGGCGCCGACTCCGGCCGCTGCTACCGGCAGCAGCGCAACTCCGGCGACAGCCGCCGCCGGCAACGACGTTCCAGCCGCCGCGACTCCGGCGAATGCGGTGTCCACGCCATCCGCTGCAGACGCAGGCAAGGAACCCGCGGTGCAGACGATCAGCGTGGCGACCGACGTGCTGCACGTCGAGATCAGCACGCTCGGCGGCAGCGTCGTGCGCGCCGACCTGCTCGCCTATCCGATCGATCCCAAGGACAAGACCAAGCCGGTGCGCTTGCTCGATGACGGCAACGCCCACTACTTCGTCGCCCAGACCGGCCTCGTCAGCAGCAGCGGCGCCGCGCCGAGTCACAAGACGCCGTTCAACGCCGAGAAGACGAACTACGACCTGGCGGCAGGAACCGACAAGATCGAAGTGCCACTGACCTGGACCGATGCGTCGGGGATCAGCGTGCGCAAGGTCTTCGTCTTTACGCGCGGCAGCTATCTGATCGAAACGCGCGAAGAAGTCGCGAATACGGGCACCGCGGCATGGACCGGCAATGAATACCGCCAGCTGCAGCGCACCGCGCCTCCGGCACAGAGCGGCGGCTTGTTCTCGGTCTACAACTCCGAGGCCTATGCCTTCGTTGGCGCTGCGTGGTACGCGCAGGGCAAGTTCAACAAGCTCGCGTTCGCGAAGTTCTCCGAGTCACCGCTCAACAATACCGAAGTGAGCGGAGGCTGGGTCGCGTTGCTGCAGCATTACTTCTTCGCAGCTTTCATTCCGACTACCGGCGAAGCCGACCAGTATTCGACCAGCGTGCTGCAGGACCATTATCTGATCCGCGCGTTGTCGCCCGCGCTCACGGTCGCGCCGAACGCGACCGGCACGTTCGCAACGCGCCTCTACGTCGGTCCGAAGCTGCAGAGCGAACTGGCCAACGTCGCGCCCGGCCTCGAATTGACCGCTGACTACGGCATCCTCACCTTCATCGCCCAGCCGATGCACTGGGTTCTCGTCCAGTTGCACAAGCTCACCGGCAACTGGGGCGTCGCGATCATCCTGCTCGTGCTGCTGCTCAAGCTCGCGCTGTACAAGCCGTCCGAGGCGCAGTACCGCTCGATGGCCAAGATGAAGCAATTCCAGCCGCGCCTGGAGGCGCTCAAGGAGCGCTACGGCGACGACAAGCAGAAGCTCAACGCGGCGACGATGGAGCTGTACAAAAAGGAAAAGATCAACCCACTCGGCGGCTGCCTGCCGATCCTGATCCAGATGCCGATCTTCTTTGCCCTGCTCTGGGTGCTGCAGGAAAGCGTCGAGTTGCGCCAGGCGCCGTTCTTCGGCTGGATCCAGAACCTGTCGGCGCCCGATCCGCTGTTCATCCTGCCGATCTTGAACGGTGTCGCCATGCTCGCCACGCAGTGGCTGTCGCCCGCGTCGCCCGGGATGGATCCGATGCAGCAGCGCATGATGAAGTTCATGCCGCTGATCTTCGCGGTGATGTTCGCGTTCGCTCCCGCCGGTCTGACCCTGTACTGGACGGTCAACGGCTGGCTGTCGCTGCTGCAGCAGTGGATCATCACCAAGCGCGTCGGCGCGGCGACGACGGCGCCCGCCAAGGCGTGAGATGACGCGCGTCCGCGCCGGTGAAGTGGACGCGACCGATACCATCGCGGCGATTGCCACGGCCGCCGGTGCGGGCGGCGTCGGCATCGTGCGCATCAGCGGGCCGCGCAGCCGCGAGATCGCGCATGCGCTGATCGGAAAATATCCACAAGCGCGCAAAGTACACGTTGCAACGGTTCGTGATGCCAACGGCGAGGTGCTGGACCGCAGCATCGCCCTCTACTTCGGCGCACCGAAGTCCTATACCGGCGAAGACGTGCTCGAACTGCAGGTTCACGGCAGTCCGGTCGTGCTCGACTTGATCCTGCGCCGAGTGATTGCGCTCGGCGCCCGTCTTGCTCGACCCGGCGAATTTTCCGAGCGTGCCTACCTCAACGGCAAGCTCGATCTCGCCCAGGCCGAGGCCGTCGCCGATCTGATCGCGAGCGGCTCGGAATCGGCCGCACGCGCAGCGATGCGCAGCTTGGAAGGCGATTTCTCGCGCGCCGTGCAGGAATTGTTCGAGGCACTCGTGCACCTGCGTGCGTGGCTCGAGGCAGCGCTTGATTTTCCCGAAGAGGAAATCGATTTCCTCAGCGCACCACAGCTGCACGATCAGCTTGCAGCGTTGCGAGCGGGAATCGCCGACCTGCTGCAAGCGGCACGCCGCGGCGTCGTCCTGCGTGATGGCCTGCACGTCGTCATCGTTGGCCGGCCGAACGCGGGCAAGTCGAGTTTGCTCAACGCGCTTGCGCAGAGCGAACGCGCGATCGTCACGCCTATCGCCGGCACTACGCGCGACGTGTTGCGCGAAAGTGTGGCCCTCGACGGCATCGGCCTGACCTTGGTCGACACGGCCGGCCTGCGCGAGTCGCACGACCTCGTCGAGGCCGAAGGCATCCGCCGAGCGCGCGCGGAACTCGCGCGCGCTGATGTCGCCATTCTTGTCACCGATGACGAGCATGCGGACATCGACCATGAATTGTTGAGCGAATGCAATGCTGGCGCCGTGCGCCTAGCCGTGCACAACAAGATCGACCTCTCCGGTAACTCACCGAGCCGCCGGGTCGACGCTCATGGCGAAACGCGAATCGCCCTATCGGCGCACACCGGCGCAGGTCTCGACTTGCTGCGCGCGGAACTCGCCCGTCTCGCAGGTCGCGGTGACGGCACACATGGCGCATTCAGCGCGCGCCGTCGACACGTCGACGCGCTGGCGCATGTCGCCAACCACCTCGAGCGCGCCGAAACGCATCTGAATATTGGGCGCGCTGGCGAACTCGCTGCGGAGGAATTGCGGCAGGCGCAGCGTGCACTCGGCGAGATTACCGGCGAATATTCGAGCGACGACCTGCTCGGTGCGATCTTCTCGGCCTTCTGCATCGGCAAGTGACGCAAGCACATCGCGTATCATGACGAAAAAGTATATTTTTTTTATCGCCTTTCTTCTTTTCCTGCATGCCCCGCTCGCGCGCGCCGAGCATGCCGATCGGAGCCCGACGCAGCAGGACCTCGTCGAACGGCTCGAGGCGGACGAGAAGCGCCTCGCCGACTGGCCCGACCTCGCACGCTATCGCGACGACAATGCCCGGCTCGGCACACCCAAGCCCGGCGAGGCCCGCGTGGTCTTCCTTGGCGATTCGATCACCGATAGTTGGGGCCGTGATGCGGGCGAATTCTTTCCGGGCAAGCCCTACGTCAACCGCGGCATCAGCGGTCAGACCACGCCACAGATGCTGCTCCGTTTCCGCGCCGACGTGATCGCGCTCAAGCCGCGCGTCGTCGTCATCCTCGCCGGCACGAACGACATCGCCGGCAACACCGGGCCGAGCACGCCGCGGATGATCGAGGACAACCTCACCTCGATGGCCGAGTTGGCTCGTGCCAATGGCATCAAGGTCGTGTTCGCCTCGATCCTGCCGGCGATCGACTATCCATGGCGTCCCGGTATGCGGCCGCCCGATACGATCCGCGAACTGAATGCCTGGCTCAAAGCGTATTGCGTCCGCGCAGGCTTGGTCTACCTCGACTACTACGCTGCGCTGGTCGCGACCGATGGTGGCTTGCGTGCCGGGCTGAGTGCGGACGGTGTGCATCCGAACGCCGCGGCCTATGCAGTCATGGCACCGCTTGCGCAGAAGGCGATCGAGCAGGCGCTGCGGCATTGACCATTCTTTTCAGGAAGGTGACATGATCGAACTGTTCTATTGGCCGACGCCGAACGGCCGCAAGATTCCGTTGCTTCTCGAGGAAGCCGGTCTGGAGTACAAGATCACCCACGTCGATATCGGCAAAGGCGACCAGTTCAAGCCCGCGTTCCTCGCGATCTCGCCGAACAGTCGCATGCCGGCAATCATCGATTACGCTCCGGCCGATGGCGGCGCGCCGATCAGCGTGTTCGAGTCGGGCGCGATCCTGCAGTATCTCGCCGAAAAGACCGGTAGATTCTTGCCGCAAGACGTCCGCGGTCGCGCCGAGTGCATGGAGTGGCTGTTCTGGCAGATGGCCGGCCTGGGACCGATGACCGGCCAGTACGGCCACTTCCACGTCTACGCACCCGAGCAGATTGCGTATGCGAAGGAACGCTATGCGCGCGAGGTCGGCCGCCTGCTCGGCGTGCTCGAGCGCCGCCTCACCGGGCGCGAGTACATTTGTGGAAAAGAATACACGATCGCCGACATGGCCTGCTGGCCGTGGATCGATGCCTATGACAAGGCGCCGTTCGACCTTGCACCTTATGCGCAAGTGCGCCGCTGGCGCGCAACTATCGCGGCGCGGCCGGCTACGGCACGCGCCGAGGCGCTGCGCGAGTTCCGCAAGTCGGCAGCGCCGATGAGCGAGGAAGAACGCAGAATCCTGTTCGGGCCGCAAGACAACAGTTGATCCGCGAGTAGATCGGCGCGAATCCGGCAAAAAAAGCAACTCCAAACCGGGCTCGTTCGCGAAAATCGGCGTCGGGAATTCTTTTGGGGAGAAGCAGATGCGAGCTTGGATTTTGGGAATGGTGATGATGGTCGTGATGGGCAACGCGCAGGCAGAACAGTTGACGATCGAGCGCATCTTCGACGGCTCGAGCCTATCGGGACCGACGCCGGTCAAGCTCAAGGCCTCGCCCGATGGCACGCGCGTGACTTTCCTGCGTGCCAAGCAGGACGACCAGAATGCCTACGATCTTTGGGAATACAACGTCAACTCGAATCAGACGCACTTGCTGGTTGACTCCAGTGTGATCGAACCGAAGGCGGCCGAACTGTCCGACGCGGAAAAGGCGAGGCGCGAGCGAGCACGCATTGCCGGCCGCCGCGGTATCGTCGACTACCAGTGGTCGCCCGACGGGAAAAAGCTGCTTTTTCCACTAAGCGGCAAATTATACCTTTACGATCTCACCGGTCTCGGCGACAAGGCGTTGCGTCTTCTCGATACACAGGGCGAAGCAATCGATCCGAAGATCTCGCCGCTCGGCCACTATGTCGCCTACATCCACGGCCAGAACTTGTGGGCGATCGACCTGCGCGACGGCAAGGCGCGCCAGCTGACTCAGGACGGTGGCGGTACCGTACACAACGGCGAAGCCGAATTCGTCGCGCAGGAGGAAATGTCGCGCTTCACCGGCTACTGGTGGTCACCCGATGATTCCGCGATTGCGTTCGAGCGCTATGACGAGGCGAAGGTGCCCATCGTCAAGCGCAGCGAGGTCTATGCCGATCGCACCGACACGATCGAGCAGCGCTATCCGGCCGCAGGCAAGAACAACGTCGAAGTGAAACTCGGCCTCGTTTCGCCCGGCGGCGGCGAGGCGCGCTTCGTCGATCTCGGTGGCAATCCGGATATCTATCTGGTGCGCGTCGACTGGCTGCCCGATGGCAAGCGCCTGAGCTACCAGTTGATGCAGCGCAGCCAGCAAAAGCTCGATCTGAACCTGGTCGAGGCGAATACGCTGCAGCAGCGCACGCTGCTGAGCGAGGAAGCAAAAACCTGGATTAACCTCAATGACGACCTGCACTTTCTCAAATCGCAGGACGCGTTCGTCTGGGCGAGCGAGCGCAGCGGTTGGAAACATCTGTATCTCTACCGCCTCGACGGTACGCTCAAGCATGCGATCAGTGCGGGCGACTGGAACATCGACGGCCTGCTCGGTGTCGACGAAAAACTCGGACTCGCCTACGTCGACTCGAACCACGATTTCGTGCCCGACCGCCAGGTCTACGCACTCAAGCTCGACGGCACGACCGCGAACGCCCCGCGCCGCATCAGCCGTGGCGATGGCCTGCACCACGCCGAATTCACCAAGAACGCCGAGTACTACATCGACACGTTCGCCGATCCGACCACTCCGCCGCAGGTGAGTCTGCACCGGGCCGTCGACGGCAACTTCGTTGCCTGGATTGAGCGCAACGAGCTTGACGCGAAGCATCCCTACTGGCCGTACCGCGACGCGCACATCGTGCCCGAATTCGGCACGATCAAGGCCAGCGACGGTCAGGACCTCTATTACCGGATCTACAAGCCGCGCGGATTCGATCCGACCAAACGCTATCCCGTATTCGACTTCTATTACGGCGGCCCGCATTCGCAGATGGTCGCACGCGGTTGGATCGACTACTTTTGCGAATACATGGCGCAACAGGGCTATGTCGTGTTCACGCTCGACAACCGCGGCATGGCGCGACGCAGCCGTGTCTTCAGCGATGCGATCTACAAACAACTCGGTAAGGTCGAAGTCGAGGACCAGGTCGCCGGCATCCGTTGGCTCAAGTCGCAGCCTTGGATCGATCCCGCGCGCATCGGCGTGTTCGGCTGGAGCTACGGCGGCTACATGACGACGATGATGCTGGCCAAGGCTTCGAACGAGATCGCCGCGGGCGTCGCCGTCGCGCCGGTCACCGACTGGGCGCTGTACGACACGTTCTACACCGAGCGCTATCTCGATACGCCGCAACACAACGCCGAAGGCTACAAACTGTCAGGCACGTTGCACTGGCTCGACGGCATGAAGTCGCCGCTGTTGCTCGCGCACGGCATGGCCGACGACAACGTGCTGTTCGCCAACTCGACCGCGCTGATGGCCGCGTTGCAGGACCGCGGCACGCAATTCGAATTGATGACCTATCCCGGTGGCAAGCACGGCCTGTCCACGCCGGCGATGAAGAAGCATGTCTACCACCTGATCGCGGATTACTTCGATGCGAAGGTGAAACATGCTAAGGCGCGCGCGCCGTAGTCAAAAGGTCAGAGCAACGGCCACGGCGCCATGAATAAAACCCATAGCGCAACCAGAATCGCCGGATACTTGATGATGCGGTACAGGCGCGGATGGCGCTTGCGGAAGGTCACGCCGCGTTGGTTGCCGCCGCGCAGGCGCGCATAGAGGCGATTGACTGCGCCGGTCTTTTCACTCGCCACGTCGTTCGGCGAAGCGGTGATTGCGCCCATGAAGGCGCCGACGCGGCGATTGATCGCGCGCATCCACGGCGTGCGCAACGGGCGCTCGACGTCAGCGAACAGGATCACGCGCGTGACGTCGCTCTTGTTCTCGGCCCAGTGCACGAAGGTTTCGTCGAAGACGATGTCGCCGCCGTCGCTCCAGGCGTATTCATCGCCGTCGACGAAGATGCGGCAGTCGCGCGAGTTCGGCGTGATCAGGCCGAGGTGATAGCGCAGCGAGCCGGCGAACGGATCACGATGCGGCGTCAGCCGGCTGTCCGGCGGCAGCAGTGCGAACATCGCCGCCTTGACCTCGGGAATCGAACGCAGCAGCGCCACGGTCTGCGGACACAGCGCCTGCGCCGTCGCCAGCGGCTCGCCATACCATTTGAGGTAGAAACGCTTCCAACCCTGCTTGAAGAAGCTGTCGAACGACAGGTCGTTGCGTTGCTCGGCCGCGCGGATATGGCCTTCGTCGAACAACGCGGACGCTTCGCTGCGGATCGCCTGCCACTGCTCGCGCAACGGATCGAGATGCGGAAAACCGCCGCGATCGAGAATTGGCCGCGCCGGCACGCGCGAGAACGCGTACATCAGCAGGTTGTACGGCGCGAACAGCGCCGAGTGATCGGCGAGCTGGCGGTCGAAGCGCAGGCGCACGCGACCGCGCAGGTGCACGAGCAGCACGCAGAGCACAAAGAAGGCAAACAGGCCGAAGAAGATCAGGCGTAAGGTCAACAACATCGCGATCCAGCCAAGCCTGCGGCAGGGATGGCCGCGTACCCCGCCATTCTACTGCGCCCCCGGGAAACGGGCCCCGCGGCCGTGCGCAAATATTTTTCGCCGGCGTGTCGATTCGCCGGATTCCCGCTCGTCATTCCAGCAAGAGGCCGCAACGAGGCTTCATCACCCCACCGGAGAGAATCATGTCGCAGTCCATACGCCCCTATCTGTCCTTCGAAGGCCGCGCCGAGGAGGCGATCGAGTTCTACAAGCGCCAGCTCGGGGCGCAGGTCAAGCTGCTGATCCGCAACAAGGATGTCGAGGAAAGCAGGGCTGCGCCCGGCAACGAAAACAAGGTGCTGCACGCGGACGTGAGCATTGGCGACACCACGATCGGCATTTCCGATGGCTTCTGCTCGGGTGCGCCGAAGTTCGAGGGCATCACCCTCGCCTTGACTTGCGCGGACAAGGCCAAAACCGAAAAGGCCTTCGCCGCGTTGAGCGACGGCGCTCAGGTGCACCAGCCGCTGACCGAGACCTTCTTCTCGCCCGCGTTCGGCATGCTCGTGGACAAGTTCGGCGTGTCGTGGATGGTCACGTCGGCGCCGGCCGCCTGAACCCGGAATCGTTCTGCAACTCGATCCAAGGAGAACTGTCATGCGCTTTGCCGTGCTGGTCCGCGCCACCCAACAATCCGAAGCGGGCGTGATGCCCAGCGAACAACTGCTCGCCGACATGGGCCGCTTCAACGAGGAGCTGGTCAAGGCCGGCATCATGCTCGCCGGCGAAGGCCTGCAGCCAAGTTCGAAGGGCGCGCGCGTGCGCTTCAAGAACGCGTCTCGCATTGTCATTGACGGACCATTCGCCGAGGCCAAGGAGCTGATCGCCGGTTTCTGGATCTGGCAGATGAAATCGCTCGAGGAAGCGATCGAATGGGTCAAGCGCTGCCCGAATCCGTTCGACGGCATCGAGTCGGAAATCGAAATCCGCCAGATCTTCGAGGCCGAGGACTTCGGCGCCGAATTCACTCCCGAACTGCGCGAACAGGAAGAACGCCTGCGCGCGCAGATCGACCAACGCAAACCCAACTGAACCCAATGGAGGGCACCATGAAGTACTTCAGCATCTACATACCTGACCCGAAGACCAACCCCGCGCGGCCGCCGACCGGCGCGCAGAAGGAAGAAATGGACCGCTTCGTCGGCGCGGCGATCGCACGCGGCGAATTCCTCAGCGGCGGCGGTTTCCTGCCGCTGCGCGAGCACGGCGCGGTCGTGCGTCGCAGCGACGGCGAAAGCCGCGTGGTCGACGGCCCCTATGCTGAATCCAAGGAACTCGTCGGCGGCTTCGCGATGCTGCAATACGACTCGCGCGAAGCGGCGATCGAAGGCGCCAAGCGCTTCATGGACGTGGCCGGTGACGGTGAGTGCATCACCTACTGCATCGCCGAAGGCGGTGATCCCGATCACGGCTGCTGATCGCTAAGCACACGATCGGCAACGTCTGGCCCTTGCTCAATCGACGCGATGATGTTTTGATCCGTCGCCATGACGGCGACGGACAATCTCACCCGCACGCGGCGCACGATCGACGCGGTCTGGCGCATGGAGTCGGCCAAGGTCGTCGCCGTGCTCGCGCGTATGCTCAGCGGCGACATCGGTCTGGCCGAGGAATTGGCACAGGATGCGCTGGTCACCGCGCTCGAGCAATGGCCGGACAAAGGCATACCGGACAATCCGGGAGCATGGCTTATGGCCACGGCAAAACATCGCGCGATCGACCGCCTGCGGCACGGCAAGCTGGCCGAGGAGAAGCATGCGGAGATCGCACGCGAACTTGACGAGCAGCAGGCGGCGCGCGCCGACGACATGCTCGCCGCACTCGACGACGACATCGGCGACGATCTGCTGCGCCTGATGTTCACTGCCTGCCATCCGGTGCTGTCGCCCGAAGCGCGCGTGGCGTTGACCTTGCGCCTGCTTGGCGGCCTGGCCACCGACGAGATCGCGCGCGCCTTCCTCGTACCCGAGCCGACGATCGCGCAGCGCATCGTGCGCGCGAAACGCACGCTCGCCGAGGCGAACGTGGCGTTCGAACTGCCGCGCGGCGAGGACCGCGCGGCGCGCCTCGCCTCGGTGCTCGACGTCATCTACCTCGTCTTCAACGAAGGCTACTCGGCGACCGCAGGCGAGGACTGGATGCGCCCAGCGCTGTGCGACGAAGCGTTGCGCCTCGGCCGCATCCTCGCCGAACTCGCGCCGTTCGATGCCGAAGTGCATGGACTCGTCGCGTTGATGGAGATCCAGGCCTCGCGCCTGCACGCGCGCACCGACAAGGATGGCGCGCCGATCCTGTTGCTCGAACAGAACCGCGCGCACTGGGACTGGCTGCTGGTCGAGCGCGGCCTCAAGGCACTGGCACGCGCAGAAAAACTCGGTGGCGATCGCGGCACGTATCAGTTGCAGGCGGCGATCGCGGCCTGCCATGCACGCGCACGTCGCGCCGAAGACACCGACTGGGTGCGCATCGCCGCACTGTACGCCGAGCTCGCGCAGACTGCGCCGTCGCCGATTGTCGAGCTCAACGGCGCAGTCGCGATCGCGATGGCGTTCGGTGCGCAGGCCGGCCTCGACCTGGTCGATCGACTGGTCGAGGAACCCGCGCTGCGCAACTACCATTTTCTTCCGGCGGTGCGCGGCGACCTGCTCGAAAAACTCGGTCGCTTCGATGAGGCGCGCGCCGAGTTCGAGCGCGCCTCGGCGCTGACGCGCAATGCACGCGAGCAGCGCCTGATGCGCGAGCGCGCGGCAAAGTGCGGGCCGTCGGCAACGCGGGTTCACTGACGCGATCGTCCGCGACCGCGCCGTTCAATTCTGGAGACGAAAATGAGCTATCTGATGCTGATCATGGAACGCGCCGACCGCCGCAACGGCCGCCCACCCGAGCAGGCCGAGATGGAATGGGAGCGCATGATCGCCTACGCCGGCAGGCTCAAGGAGCGCGGCGTGCTCGAATCCGCACAGTCGCTGAAAAGCGTCGCTCGCGGCACGCGCATCGAAAAACGCAACGGCAAGACCAACGTCGTCGACGGCCCGTTCGCCGAGGCTAAGGAAATCGTCGGCGGCTTCTACTATCTCAAGAACGTGGACCGCGACGAGGCGCTCGCGATCGCCGAGAACTGTCCCGCCGCCGAGTGGTGCAGCATCGAATTGCGCGAAGTGGGGCCGTGCAACGAAAGCTGACGGCCCCGCTTCGGCGCGTTACTTGGTTTTGCGCTGCGCCGGAATGAACTGCTCGCGCACGGCTTTGGCGAGCTGGTCCGGCGGCAGCAGGCCCTGGTCGAGCAGGAAGTTGTTGTAGGCGCGGCGGTCGAACTGCTTGCCGAGCGCGAGTTCGGTTTCCATGCGCAGCTGCATGATGCGGCTGTAGCCGTAGAAGTAGCTGCCGGCCTGGCCGGGTGCATTGAACGTGTAGCGGTCGAGTTCCTGGCGCGCCATCGGCTCGGACAAGCCCACGTCTTCGGTCAGCACCTGCCCGGCGCGCTCGCGGTCGGTGAGGCCGAGGTTGAGCATCGGATCGAGCATCGCGCGTGCGGCGCGCAGCAGGCGCAGTTGCAGCGCGATGAGCTGGCCCTCGAGCGGCTCGTACGGCACCATCTCGGCTTCGGCATACAGCGCCCAGCCTTCGACGTTGACGCTGTTGAACGCGAACAGCGTGCGCGCGAGCGAGATGCCGCGCTCGACCATCGCGGTGAACTGCAGCTCGTGGCCCGGGCGGCCTTCGTGCGCAGCCAGGGTCCAGCCGCCGGCCTCGTAGGTGAAGTCGTCGTAGGCCGCGCTCTTGCCGTCTTTGCCGGCCGAAGCCGGATTGCCGAGTGGCAGCACGAACTGGCCTTGCTGGCCGGTATTGCCGATCAGCGGCGCCGGCAGGAAATGCGGCGCCGGCTGTGCGGCGGATTCGGCTTCGGACGCGAGGCGCATCACCATCGGTCGCTGCGGCAGGTCGACCACCTTGTTCGCGGCGATCTGCTTTTCGAGTTCCGGCATCACCGTGCCGCGGTAGTAACTCTCGATCGAGCTCTTGTCGAGCTGCTTCTTCTTCAGCGCGCGGATCACCTCGCGATAGTCGCTCGCCTGAAAGCCTTTCGCCTTGGCGACCAGCGGCGCAAGCTGCTGCATCGCGTTGCGCGTTTCCATGAATTCGAGCTGCGCGCGCTGGATCAATTGTTCGGGCGCGATGTCGATGCCGACCTGCTTGAGCTGGAACGCGTACAGTTCGGGCGGCAGGCGCGTGTCGCTGCGCGCGTTGGGCAGCACGTCCTTCTTCATCCACTCGGTGTAGTCGCGAAGCTGCTGGTCCATCGCCGCGAGCGCCGCGTCGCCGCCTTCGATCTTGTACTTCGCGAACAGCTTGCGGATGCCGGCGGCGTAGGTATCGGCGTTGCGCAGCGCCTGCTCGACCGCAAGCTTGGTCGGTTTTACCAACGCGGGGTTCTTGAGCTGCTCCTCGTAGCGTTCACGCGCGAGCTTGGTGATTGCGGTACTGCCGGGCGTGAGCCCGACATAGCGCTGCAGTCGCTCCAACGCCTTGGCGCGGCGCGCCGGCTCGGTCTGATCTTGAAGCAAAGCCTGCTCGCCCTGGAATACGAGCTGGCCGACGTCGGTGAATGGCAGCAGGAGTTTTTCGTTGAGCTCGCTGCCCTCGATCTGCTGATCGGCCGCGTGGAGCATGATGTTGATGTCCTGGCGGACGTTCGCGTTTTCTTCGGTTTTCAGATCCTTCTGCAGCGTTTCCTTGGCGCCGCGCAACGCGGTGCGCTGGCGCTCGCCGTTGTTCGGTCCGAGGTCGGCGACGCGATCGTCGTAGCCCGGCAGGCCGAAGAACGAGGCGAACTCGGGCGCGAAGTCGGCCTGCGCCTTGAGTAGCGGCTGGGCCAGTTCGTTGCTGCGTTTGACCCAGTCCGGCGCCGGCCGCACCGCGGTGGCGGCAGGTTTCGCGCCTTCGGCTGCGGAGACAATGGTGGGATTGCCAAACGAAACGCAGGCGAGCGCGCAGGCGCTGGCCAGGAGCAGACGACGCATCGAAATTCTCCTCAGGCTGGGAAACGGAACGATCAGTCGTGAAGTTGTATCAGCAAATGCCGATCGTAACCTGTTGCGAAAGTCATGCACCCCGGCGCGCTGCGAAATCGGCTGCGGAATGGTTCCGCGATGGCCTAGTGCAGCCAGCGCCCGAGGCGTTTGCGCCGCGGCTCGTTCTCGGCCGTCGCGCGATGCGGCGAACCGGCGAGCTCCTCGGGCGCCAGCGGCGCATCGATCCAGTAGTGCGCGACCGCGCCAACCGCCGCAGGCAGCTGCGCGAGGCAATCGTCGTATTCCTGTTCCGAGAGCGGCGCGAAATCCGCATCGGTGGCGAACACGCCTTCCTCGACCGCCAGCGCCATGATCGGCCCGAGCAGTTCGGTCAGGTGCGAATCCACGCCGAGACGTGACTCCCACAGGCGTGCGCGCAGATCGACGCCGCGCGAAAAGCCCTCGCACCAGCCCAGCGCAGACAACGCCGTATCGCCGTCGTCAAGCTCGATCTCGCCTAGGATGGGTTCGTAGCTGTCGGCCTCGACCTCGATCTCGACGCTTTCGGACAGGCGTGCGAGCAATTCGAGCACGCGCCGACCCTCGTCCTCGTCGGCGAAAGGCTCATGCAGGATCTCGGGCAGCCATTCGTCGGGCGACACCTTGTCCGGACCGATGCCGATCGCGGTGAGCAGGCCATGCACGCCGTCGAGCAGCAAGTGATCCTCGCCCGCGTGCGCACGCAGGAACTGGTCGAGTTCCTCCAGCTCGCTGTCGTCGAGCTCGGTGGGCCAGTCGGCGTGGTGCGGGAGTTCTTCCATGGCGGAATTTTACCACCACAGGCCGGCGTACTCGCGCGCAGCCGCAGCGTTCAATCCAGCTCCAGCAACACCGGCGTGTGATCGGAGGGCCGCTCCCAGGTGCGCGGCACGCGGTCGATGCTCGCGGCACGGCAGCGCGCGCGCAACGCCTCGCCGGCAAGGACGAGGTCGATGCGCATGCCGAGGTTGCGGCGGAAACCGGCCTGGCGGTAGTCCCACCAGGAATACTGCCCGGCCTCGTCGTTGAACAGGCGGAACGTGTCGTGCAGGCCGAGGTCGACGATCGCCTTGAGCGCGTCGCGCTCCGGCGTCGAGCAGAGGATCTGCTCCTTCCAGGCGACCGGGTCGTAAATATCGCGGTCGTCCGGCGTGATGTTGAAGTCGCCAAGCACGACGAGATTCGGATGCCGCCGGATCTCCTCAGCGAGGAACGCGCGCACCTTGGCCAGCCAGTCGAGCTTGTACGCATATTTTTCCGTGCCGACGTCCTGGCCGTTGACTACGTAGAGATCGGCGATGCGCAGATCGCCAACGCTGGCGACCAGGATGCGCCGTTGCGGATCGTCGAGGCCCGGAAGGTCGGTGACGACGTCGCGCGGTTCCTCGCGCGCGAGGATCGCCACGCCGTTGTAGGTCTTCTGCCCGGAGAACGCGACGTGATAGCCCATGGCTTCGATCGCCTCGCGCGGAAACTTGGCGTCCTCCATCTTCGTTTCCTGCAGCGCGACGACGTCGGGCTGCGCCTCGCTCAGCCATGTCGTCAGATGCGGCAGGCGCACGTTGAGCGAATTGACGTTCCAGCTCGCAATTTTCATCGCAGCGCATTCCGCAGGACGGGACGTCGATTATGCCTCACCCGCAGCGACAGCCTTCTGCCAAAGCGCGAGGCCGTGTTCGGCCGAGATACGTGTCGCGGCGAGCGCCTCGTTCGGCAGCGTGCCGAAATAGAACGGCCGGCGCGGCACGCGCGCAAACGGTTTGCCGCGGATGCGCACGTATTCGTCGTGGAATTCCTTCCACGGATGCGCGGCTTTCGTCGCATTGCTGGCGACACCGCCGTGAAACTGGTGGAAGCTGCCTTCGCCGAGCAGCATCACATAGTCGCCGTGCTCGCGCGCGAGCGCGCGCTGGAAGAAATCCAGGGCGACGAGGCCGCCGCCGCGCGCGACGAAACGCTCGTCAAATCCACCCAAGGCGAGATATTCATCCTTGCTTATGCCGAAGCAACCCGCCTCGAACGCACAACCAAACCAGCCCATGCCCGGATCGGCAAATGCACCCGCGATCGTGTACAGGCGATAGCCGTTGTCGCGCCAAGCGCTGCGCGCGAGCAAACCGTCCTCGACTTGCTGGTTGTAACCTTCGACCACCGATTCGTTTTGTTGCTTCGGACCGAGATGGAACGACACGCTCGCGACGAACGGCGCGGCGAATTGCACGAACGCACGCTGCGCCAGCGCGTAGATGCCGGGCGACAGGATATGCGCGCCATCGATGATCACTAGCAGATGATCGCCGCGCGCCTCGCGGCAAGCTGCGTTGATCGCAGCCGCGGGCGATACCGACTTCGTTTCGATGAACCGATATTGAAACTCCGGACCGAACGCACACACATCGGCTTCTTCGAGCGGCTGGCTTGAACCGTGGTCGAGCGCAATCACCTCGAACTCGATCGCGCCCGTATCGCGCTGGTACGCCCGCGTCAGCGAATGCAGCGTGTTCATCGCCTCGCGGCGATTGTTGTAGAAGTTGACGACGACCGAAAGCATCGACGCCCGTCTATGCGGCCAGACCGTAGCTGCGCAGCAGCGCTTCGGGCTCCGGCTCGCGCCCGCGAAATTCGACAAAGCTCTCCAGCGCCGGACGCGAGCCGCCGACCGCGAGCACGCTGCGGCGAAACGCATCGCCCGCAGCGCGGTCGAACACGCCGGCTTCCTCGAAGCGCGAGAATGCGTCTGCCGAAAGCAGCTCGGCCCAGAGATAGCTGTAGTAGCCCGCCGCGTAGCCGCCAGCGAAGATATGGCCGAACGCGTGCGGCATACGCTGCCACGTTGGCGGCACCACGACGGCGACTTCGTCGCGCACTTCGCGCAGGATCTCCATCGCGCGCGCTCCGCGCGCGGGATCGAATTCCAGATGCAGACGGAAATCGAACAGACCGAACTCGAGCTGACGCACGAGGAACAGGCCGGCGTGATAATGGCGCGCGGCGAGCATGCGCTGGAACAATTCGTCCGGCAATGGCTCGCCCGTCTTCCAATGCTTGGCGAACAAGGCGAGTCCTTCGCGCTGCCAGGCGAAGTTCTCCATGAACTGGCTCGGCAACTCGACCGCATCCCACTCGACCCCGTCGATGCCGGCGACGCTCGGCAGGTCGATCTCGGTCAGCATGTGGTGCAGGCCGTGGCCGGTCTCGTGGAACAACGTGACCACGTCGTCGTGGGTCAGCAGCGACGGCATGTCCTTGGTCGGCGGTGCGAAATTGCAGGTTAGGTAGGCGATCGGCAAATGCGTTTCACCAGCGCTCGCGTAGCGCGAGCGACAGGTATCCATCCATGCGCCGCCGCGCTTGCCCGAGCGCGCATAGAGGTCGAAGTAGGCGCCTGCGATCGTCTTGCCCTGCGCATCGACGACGTCGTAGTAGCGCACGTCGGCATGCCAGACCTCGACATCTCGACGTGCGCGGAAGCTGACTCCAAACACGCGCTCGACGATCGCGAACAGGCCGGCGATCGCCGCCTCGGCCGGAAAGTACGGTTTGAGTTCCTCTTCGCTGAGCGCGTATTTCTTCACGCGCAGTTTTTCCGCGGCGTAGGCGACGTCCCACGGTTGCAGCTCGGCGATGCCCAACTCGGCGCGGGCAAAGTCCGCAAGCTCGGCCAGTTCGCGCTGCGCGACCGGTTTCGCGCGCGCGGCGAGATCGCGCAGGAAGGCGAGCACGCGCTCGGGCGTACCGGCCATCTTGGTCGCGAGCGAATCCTCGGCAGCATTGTTGAAGCCGATCAGCTGCGCACCTTCGTGGCGCAGCGCCATGATCTGCTCGATGCGCTGCGAGTTGTCGAACTGGCCGGCGTTCGGACCTTGATCCGAAGCGCGTGTCTGGTAGGCCGCATAGACGCGCTCGCGCAGACCGCGATCGTCAGCATAAGTCAGCACCGCGGTGACGCTGGGCTGCTTGAGCGTGACCAGCCATCCCTCCTGTTCGGCTTCCTCCGCGTATTGCTTGAGCAGCGCGCGCTCGGCTTCGGGCAGTCCGCAAAGCTGCGTCTCGACGATCTTTTCCGACCACGCCTCGGTCGCGTCGAGCACGGCGTTCTCGAACTCGTTCGACAGCTTCGACAATTGATTCGCAATCTCCTTGAAGCGCGAGCGCGCCGGTTCTTCGAGCGCAACGCCGGACATGCGGAAGTCGCGCAGCGCGTGCTCGACCAAGGTGTGCGCCGGACGCGGCAGGTTCGCAAAGTCCGCGCGCTCGGCAACGGCCTTCACCGCGGCATAGAGCGCGCGATTTTGGCCGAGTTCGCTGGAAAATTCGGTGATCTTTTCCAGAGCCGCCGAATACGCTTCGCGCAGCGCCGGCGAATCGGCCACGGCGTGCAGGTGCGACACCGGCGACCAGGCGCGCTCGACGCGCATCTCGAGCGTCTCCTGCGGCAACATCGTGTTGGCGAAATCGCGCGGCGCCGAGCCCGAGGTCAGTAGGTCGATTTCGCGCTGGTAGTCCGCGAGTACCGCGTCGATCGCGGGCGCGACGTGTTCGGGCTTGATCGCGATGAATGCGGGCAGGGCAGAATCGGTGAGCAGAGGGTTGGTTTCGGTCATTGCGGGACAGGTTCTTTGTGCGAGGTCTTTTGCTCTTCATTGCGGCAGGTTTGCAGCCGGAATGACAAGCGGGAAACATGCAACGTGAAGCGTTGTTTCAGGAAAATCAAGTCACCACGGCGTTAGCATAAACGAATGGGCAACACCGATCCGGCAGTTCCGTCCGTTGACTTGCAGGCATTCCTGCGCGGCATCGACCTGTTTGCTCCGCTGGGCGCCGCGGGTATAGCCGAACTCGCCGGCGAGCTGGAAATACGCACGTTGCCGGGCGGTGCGGTCCTGTTCGATCAGGGCGACGCGGCTGATGCGCTGTACATCGTGCGCAGCGGCGGCCTGGCGGCATATCGGCGCGACGCCGAGGCCGCGTTGACTCTGCTTGGCATGATCGGCAGCGGCGAGGTAGCCGGCGAGATCAGCCTGATTGCGCGCACTGCACGCACCTCGCTGGTGCGCGCGTTGCGCGACAGCATCGTCCTGCGCCTGTCGGCCGATGCCTTCCATCGCCTCGTCGGGAAGTATCCGCAGGCGATGCTGCACACGGTCGGCGTCACCGCCCGGCATCTGCTCGAACGGCCCGGGCAAGTGCACTACTCGACGCCGCGCACGTTTGCGATCCTGGCCCACGATGCCGGCGTCGACGCGCAAGGTTTTGCCCGCGATCTTGCCGCGGCATTGTCGCGTTATGGTTCATGCGCGCTGATCGATGCGACTGCTGCGCGCAGGCGCGATGTCGCCTGGCTGCATGAAATCGAAGCCACGCATCGCTACGTGCTGCTGCTCGGCGATGCGGGGCAAACGGCTTGGCGCGAGCAGTGTGCACGTCAGGCCGACGCATTCCTGCTGCCGGTCAACGCCGCAGATACGGCGAGCGCGTGGCCCGAAGTCGCCTTCATCAACGCCGAGCGCGTGGCGCTGCGTACGCGCCATCTCGTGCTCCTGCATCAGGGCGACATCGGCCTCGGCCGTGCGGCTGCCTGGCTGGCTCAGTTGCGCGGTGCGCGCCACCATCACGTGCGTGGCGGCAGCGCGGTCGCCGACACCGAGCGCATCGCGCGCCTGCTGATCGGGCGCAGCATGGGCCTGGTTCTGTCCGGTGGCGGCGCGCGCGGTTTCGCCCAGATCGGCATCGTCCACGCGTTGCGCGAAGGCGGCCAACAGATCGATTGCGTCGGCGGCACCTCGATCGGCGCAATCATCGGCGCTGGTGTGGCGTTGGACTGGTCGGGCGAGGAAATGTTCTACAACTACCGGCGCGCCTTTGTCGAAGGCCGGCCGCTGCGCGACTACACTTTTCCATTCGTATCCCTGACCCGCGGCCGTCGCGTCGCGCGCCTGCTGCGCGAAGCGTTCGGCGAGCGCGATGTCACCGACCTGCCGCTACCGTTTTACGCGGTCACCGCGAACCTGACCGCTGGCGCGGCGCAGGTGCATCAAGCCGGGCCGCTCTGGCTGTGGCTGCGCGCGGCGAGCGCGATTCCCGGGGTGCTGCCGCCGGTGTTCCATCGCGGCGAGGTATATGTCGACGGTGCAGTGATCAACAATCTGCCGGTCGATCCGATGCGCGCAATGCAGGTCGGCGACGTCATCGGCATCGACATCGGCGCCGATGACGTGTTGCGCGCGCAGGTCGAGGAATTCGCCTTGCCCTCGGCGTTGCGGCTCGCCTGGCAACGCCTGCATCGACGCGGCCTGCGACCGGGCATCCTCAACATCCTCCTGCGCGCAGGCATGGTCAATTCGGAAGCCGCTAGCGCGGCGCGGCGCGCACAGACGAGCCTGCTGCTGGCCCCGCCGATGCACGACATCGGCCTGCTCGACTGGGACGAATATGAGCGCGCGATCGCCGCCGGCTACCGCTATGCGCGTGAAGTACTCGGACGCGGCGCCAAGCCGCGCAGCCTGCCGTGACGGCAAATCGGCATGCACTTTGTCATAACTCTCGGCCCATCGGCTTGGCGGATACGAGTCTGATCGTGTTCGAAAGGCGCCGGCGAACCGGCGCCTGATCCGATCGGCAGATCAGTAGCGGGTGGAACCAGGGCGGTACTCGCGCAGCCGCGACTCGATCTTCGGCGCCATTTCCTGCACTGCTTCCTCGGCTTGTCCCTTCGCGGCAAGACCGGTATAGACGATCGATTCGCTGAAGCCACTCAGCTCGCGGCCGCTTTTCATTTCGAACACGTTTACGTTGAGCACGGCGGTCGTTGCCGTGTTGGCCTGACCGTAAGCCGAGACATCCATCTGCCCGGTAGGCTCGGCGGCGACGGCGACGAGTGCGTCGACACGGCCGCGGGCGCTGGCGCGCGAGGCGACCATTTCGACGACATAGCCTTGCTGCATCAATTGCGCCTTTAGCATGCGCGCGGCGGGTTCCGCGGCGCGCCGATCGCCGCTGAAGGTAATACCTATCGTGGGAATGTGCGGCTTCGGTGGCGCCACGGGCGGTGGTGGCGGCGTTACCTTGGCGATCTGTGCGGCAGTCGGTGGCACGGGCGGCGTTTGCGGTTCGACCGCAGTGGTCGTTGCACCGGCAGCGGTGGACGTAGTTGAAGTCGCCGGCGCCCCCGCCGAGGCATTGCCGCCAGTCAGTTCAGCCAGCGAGGCGCCGCCTGCGGTTGTTGCCGCAGAGGTGGAATTTGTCGCATTTGCCTCTTTTGCCGCATTTTCCACATTTGCGGATGCCGCTGTGGTGGAGGCCGTGGCCGGCGCTGTCGCCGCTTGCGAGTCGATTGGCGTCGTCGTCGTGGCGACAGTCGCCGCCGCGGGCGCGGTTGCCGCAGCTGCGGCAGGCACCGTGCTCGGCGGGGTTGCCGTCGCAACCTGTGCCGGCAGCGTCGTGACTTGCGCCGTTGCGGCCGACGAGGTTGAGCCGGCCAGACTCGACGGCAGCCATTGCTTCACGAAGCCGAGCTGGTCGCGGTAGGCCCAGGCACCGCCGCCGAGGCCGAGCAGCAGCAGCGCGGCGATCGCAAGCGGCAGCGCAGGCGAACTGGAGGACTTCTTCTTCGCAGAGGCGGCCTGGCGCTCAAGCAGCGATTGATGCGCGCCGTCCGGCAGCGTGACCGCCGGCAGCGTCGCCTGCGCACGCGGCGGCGTGGCCACGGATGCCGGTGCGGGCGTCACGTTCGGCAGCGGGCGCGGTGTCGGCGGTGTGTTCGGCAATGCGCTCTGGCCGGAGACCGGAGTCTTCATGCCGACCACGGTCGCCGCGGCCGGCGAGGGCTGGGTGCGCAGTTGTAGTGTCGCTCCGTTGGCGAGCAGCGGATTGCGGGCGAGGTCGGCAGCGAGGTCCTGGCAGCTCTGGTAACGGTCGGCCGGTTCCTTGGCGATCATGCGCGACAGGATGCGCGAGAGTTCCGGATCGACGTCGGCGTTGAGCGCACGCACGTCCGGGATCTCGGCCTTAACCACTTCGAGCATGAGGCCGAGCGGTGATTCGTCGGTGAACGGCATGCGCCCGGCGAGCATCTCGAACAGCACGATACCGAGCGAGAAAATATCCGAACGTTGGTCGACGATCTTGCCGAGACAGACCTCGGGCGAGAGGTAGCCCGGCGTGCCGACGAACTCGCCGGTCGAGGTCAGTTTCTTCGAGATGTCGGCGCTCGACAAGGCGATGCCGAAGTCGGCGATCTTCACGTTGCCACGGCTGTCGATCATGATGTTGCCGGGCTTGATGTCGCGGTGGATCACGCCGCGGTCGTGCGCGGTGGCGAGGCCGAGTGCGGTCTGGTAGATCACCTTCGCGGCCTGATCGGGCTTGAGCTGGTGCTCGCGCTTGAGCAAGGAACTCAAGGATTCGCCGTCGACGAATTCCATGACGAAGAACGTCTGCCCCTCGTCCTCGCCGATGAAATAGATCTGGATGATGTGCGGATCGTTGAGCGCGGCCATGCTGCGCGCCTCGCGCAGGAAGCGCTCCTTGATCCCCGGATCGTGCGCGAGCGAATCGGCGAGGACCTTGATCGCGACGTAACGATGCAGCGACGCCTCGAAACCCTTGTAGACCACACCCATGCCGCCGCGGCCGAGTTCGGCGACCAGATCGTAGTGCCCCAGTTGCTGCTTCATGACCCCTCCAAGGCGCGTGGCGCCTGATTCAGAACGAGAGCGTTCCAGTGCGAAAAAGTCTAGCACTGCACATTCCACGCGTCCGCGTTGCGATTGGCGGGAACGACCGTGCAGAATCGACGCCACATCTGCGCATTGGATCACATTTCCATCCAGGTTACGGGGCAATTGTTCCCGTCACAAAGCGCCCCTAGACTTCCCGCCCTTATGCCCGCTTCGATCCCAACCAAGTCCCGTTCCGCCGCGCGCCGTCTCGCAGCCACGCCGCGCTGGCTGTGGTGGGCGTTGGCGGGCTGCCTGCTGATCGGCCTTTGGCGGCTCGGTGCACTGATCGTGCACGACCCGCTGATTGCGCTGGCCAACAGTTACGACGAGGTGCGCTACAGCGCCTGCTTCGGCCTCTACCCGGATCGGCCCGAATCGGTGCCGCCCGACCGCAACAGCCCCGCCGCGCCGTATTCGCGCTACCGCTTCGTCGCCGCGAAAGATCCGATCTGCTACTGGTCGACCGAACTGTTGTTCCAGGGCGCAGCGGCGGCCCTGTTCCATACCGAGGAAGCCGCGAGCGGCGCGAAGGCGCATTCGGTGCGCTGGATTGGCGCATTCAAGATCTTGGCAATGCTCGCGCTTTGGTTCGCTTTCAGCATTGCCTGGCTGCGCCGACGCGAGCCATGGTCAGCGCTCGCGAACGGCCTGTTACTGCCGCTGCTGTTCGCCGATCCGGCAAACACGATCTATCTGAACACGTTCTACGCCGAATGGACCGCCCTGCTCGCACTCTACGCCGTCGCCGGGCTGATCCTGATCCACGAGGGCAAACCCGCGCGCGGCCATGCGTTCGCCCTGCTCGCGCTCGCCGCGGCGGCACTCGCGGTGAGCAAGATTCAGCATATCGTGCTGCCGTTCGGCATCGCCGTGGCCATGCTCGCGCTCGGACGCTGGCGCGACCGCGTCTGGCTGTGGAAGGGCAAGGCGCTGCTGATCGGTGCGCTGGTCGGCATCATCGTCCAGGTCGTGCAGTTGCAGCGCGACAGCGACGCGATCCGTGCGATCAACGTGTTCAATCAGGCCGACGTCGTGTTCACCGCGATGCTGCCGAATTCGAGCGACCCGGCCGCGACCGCGCAGTTTCTCGGTCTGTCGCCGCAGTGCCTGCAATACTCGGGCAAGCGCGCCTGGCAGATGCCGGGCTTTCCGGCTGATCTGTGCCCCGAGCTGGCGAAAGTGTCGCGCTCGCGCGAACTCCTCGCCCTGCTGCACGAACCCGGTATGACGCTGCGCATCGGCTGGGCCGGCCTCGCCAACCTGCATCCGTGGGTCGCGCCGGGGCTTGGCCTCGTCGAGGGCGGCGACTTCGCGCCGCTACCGGCACAGTTTTTCTCGTGGAGCGATCTGTTCGCCGAACGGCCGTTGCTGCGCACGTTGCTGTTCGGCGCACCGTTCGTGGCGTTGATTGCCCTGCTCTGGCGTCAGCGCTGGCGTGCCTGGCCGCGCCTGCTCACCGTCACCGTGCTCACGATCGTCGTCACCCTCGGCACGCTCACCGTTACCGTGCTCGGCGACGGGCTCGCCGACGTGCCCAAGCAGGGCCATCTCGTCTACAACGCCGCGCTGGTGTGGTGGATCGGCGCGCTCGTTGTCGGCTGGCGTTCGCTGTTTCCGGCGACGCGGCGACGTGCTTGAGTAAACCGGATTCGACTCAACGGCATCCAAACTGCCATTCGTTGCGGGAGATAGCCATGCTCAAGAACGCGCTGTTCGCGCTGCTCGTGTTGTTGCCTGCCACATTCGTATCCGCCAATGAGCCGCAATTGCTGCCGGCAAAGGCCGACGCGATCGATTCGGCGCTGCTCAAGCAGAAACGGCCGATCGAGGTGTATCTGCCGGTCGAATCGGCGAAGGAACCGACGCAGCGCTACGAGACGCTGTACGTGCTCGACGGCGACTGGAACGCGAAGATCGTCGTCGACGTGGTGACCTTCATGCGCAGCGTCGGTTTCATGCCACCGGTGATCGTGGTCAGCGTGCCGAACGTATTCGACGCGAAGGGCGTGAACAGCCGCGATCACGATCTGACTCCGACCGTGATGGCCGGCCAGCCGCGCTCCGGCGGGGCGAAGGAGTTTCTCGCCTTCCTGAAAACCGAATTGCTGCCGTACGTCAACGCGCATTACCCGGCGAGCGGGGTGAACTTGGTCCACGGACATTCGTTCGGCGGCACGTTTCTGATGTACGTGCTGGCGCACGAGCCGGCTCTGTTCGACGGCTATGCGATCCTCGACCCGGCGATGTGGTGGGACGATCACGCGCTCGATCCGGTGCTCGCGGCGACGCTGTCCGCGCTACCGACGCAGGGCAAGGCGATCTTCGTCGGCGCGCGCGCCGGGCAGATGTACGAGGAAATGGGTATGGCCAAGGTCGAGCCGATCTTCAAGGCGAAAGCGCCGGCCGCGCTGCACTGGACCGTCACCCAGTATCCCGGCGAGAGTCATGATTCGCTCAAGCTCAAGGGCACGTACGATGCGTTGAAGTACGCCTATCAGGGTTACCCGGCGAGGCAGATGGAGCTAATCCCGTCTGCCGGCATCGTGCTCAAGGACAAGCCCGTCTATCTCGGCCTGAACGGTGACGGCGATTCCGCCGATGCACACTACACAACCGATGGTACAGCGCCGACCGCGGCCTCGCCGAAGTTCGCGCCGCAGGTCGCAATCACTGATCCGACGAAGACGACGATCGCACTGCTGTCCAATCGCGGCATTTACGATCGCGTGCTGGTACATAGTCTGAAAAGCGGAGACGTGCTGGAGCCGCCGGCGCATGCCGTGGGCGCGGATAGAAAGTGGCGTCTGGCGTTCTACGCGGCCGAGGCGTGGCCCGAACTTGCGCGCGCCAGGCCGTTCAAGACCGGCACGGCCGAGAAGGAAATCGACTTCGACGGCGGCGGCCGCGATGCGTTCGCCGGGATCGCCGGGCGCAATCTGGCCATCCCGGCCGAGGGCTACTACGTGATCGGCGTCGGTACGTCCGGCCAGGTGCGCGTGTCGCTCGCCGGCACGACGCTGTTCGAGCACGACGGCGCGCACGGCCAGCGCCAGCATGCCTTCGTCGTGCCGCTACGCCGCGGGGTGTATCCATTGCGCGTGGAATTCCGGCCGGCGGCGAAAACACCGGATCTGGATGTCGTCGTTTTTCAATGCAAAGACGGCGAACCGGAATGGTGGAAAAACCAGCTGATCCTGCTGTCGAGCAAATCGCGGCCCTGACCTGCGTCGAAATTCGCTCGGCAGGCAGGCGACACGACCAGGCAATCGTCCTTGCGCGAGCGAATGCAAAGCTACGCGCTTTGCACGCCGTCGATTTCGACCAACAATTCGCCGCGGCAGATATCGCCGTGCAACAGCAGCAGGCACGTGTGCGCGGGCAATTTGCCGCGCAGCAGCGCGTGCGCGCCGGCGACGTCTTCACTGCGCCGCACGTAGACCTTGAGCACGGCGCCGGCGCTCAGGCGTTCGGCCGGCGCGACTTGCGCGGCGGCGAGCACGCTGTCGATGTTGGCGAGCGTTTCGGCTATCTGCGCTTCGAGGTCGTCGTGATGGTGCGAGACATGGCCGACGATCGCAGCGGTACCGGAAATGTATACTTGTACACTTCGCGTCGGCGCGCGCGTGGCACGCGCAAACGTCGGCGCCTTGATGCCGTACTGACGCGGGTAGCGCCAGGCACTGACCTGACGCGGGTTTTCGAATCCGATGCCGGCTGCGCGCGCGGCCAGCCAATACACCTGCAGCACGCGGCGGCCGTCGCGCACGCCGATGCCGGTGGCAGCGGGGTAGGCGTCGACGAAGCCTTGTTCGAGCCCCGCGGCACGACCGACGCAGAAGCGGCGGTAGCGCTCGTCGTCGCCCGCGCCGAGATTGATCGCGTCAAGGTAGTTCCAGATGCGCAGCACGTGCGGCGTATCGCTCGCGGCAACCGCGGCCAGCAGTTTGCGATAGGCGACCGCGGCGGCGTTTTCGATGCCGCCGTGCGCGGCCTCGTCGACCTCGATCGCGCCGAACGCGTAGTCGCCGTCGAAGGACTGAGCGATGCCGTCGTCGCGCCTTGCGTGAACGCTGCCTTGCACGCGCCAGACCTCGAACGGCGCGGTTGCATCCGCGGGCTCGAGGTTGACGCGCAGGTAGCGCGGATCGGCATGAGCTGCAGGCGCCTGCGCGCCGAAGCCGAACACCGCGAGCACGCGGTCGTCGCCGAGGATGGTGTCGAGTTCCATGGCTTCGTAGCGGATGCCCAACGGTGGCAGGCCATCCGTGGCGGGATGCGGGGAGATGTCTGGTTTCGCTGAAGACAAAGGGGACCTCTGATTAAACCTACTGCGCTCGATAACTTGCGCGCCGGCGGTGCTCGGAATCCTCATGAACCAGTAAACTCCGGTTCCTGCGCTCCGGCGACGCGCGAATTCTCTTCGCTCGCTACGGTTAATCAGAGGTTCCGAAGACAGGTCGCCGCCTGCGTGGCGCGAGGTTTTCGATGGCGCAATGATACACTGCGCGGCCGCCGCGACCGCACTCGGACCGCGCCCGCATACGGAAAACCGACCATGTCACAGCAGACGCCCGCCGAGCACGAGCTCGCCAGCCTCATCGTTTCGAGTCTGAATCTGGAACATCTCAAGGCCGAGCAATTTGCGCCCGAGGCACCGTTGTTCGGCACCGAAACCGGACTCGATTCGATCGACGCGCTCGAACTCGCGCTGGCGGTGTCCAAGCGCTACGGCTTCCAGCTGCGTTCCGACAACGCCGACAATAAGCGCATCTTTTCCAGCCTGCGCGCCCTTTCGCAACACATCGAGAGCCATCGGGCGCATTGAAGAGCTGCGCATGCGCGTCGCGGTCTGGCTCGCAATACTCGCGCTCGCGCTGGGCGGTGTCCTGCTGCACAACGAAACCCTCACTGCGGCGATCGCCCCGCTTGCGCTCGCGTACCTCCTGATCGTCTCGCCGCGTATGCTGCGTGTTGCGCTCGCGGCGATCGTGGTTGTCGAAGCCGCGGCATGGTGGATCGGCGGTGCGCGCCTGATGCTCGATCTGCTGCCCGCAGCGATCGCCGCCTTCGTCGGCTGGCTGTTCGCGCGCAGTCTCATAGCGCCGCGCCGGCCGCTGATCGCGCGCGCGATCGCGGCGATCGACGGCCCGGCACGATTGGACGAGGTCGCGGTTGCGCGCTACGCACGCCGGTTGACTGTGCTTTGGGCCGCGTTCCAGGCGTTGCTCGCGACGTTCGGCTTGCTCTGCGTGCTGCACGATCATGGCGCGATCGCCGTACCCATGCCGTCAGCGCGCGCCTACGATCTGATCCTGCCGCTGGCGGTGGCGATGTTGTTCTTCGGCGAATTCCTGCTGCGCCCGCGTCTGTTGCCGCAGGTGCCACGACATACACTGGTTGGTTTTCTGCGCGAGCTCGCCAGCGTTTGGCCGGAACTGATCGAGAAGTAAACCGGCACGAACCGCATCCGCGGGAAGCAATGTGTTCCGGCTATTATCGACGCATGATTGCCACGCGCCTGCGCATCGCTGCCGACCATCCTGCATTGCCCGGCCATTTTCCCGGGCGGCCGGTCGTGCCCGGCGTGGTCGTGCTTGACCGCATCGCCGCGGCGATCGAACGCGAATATGGTGCGCGCATCGTCGCGCTGCCACAGGTGAAGTTCGCCGCGCCGCTGCTGCCGGAGGAGGAAGCCGAGCTGCATATCGAGGAAAAGGATGGCCGGCTGCACTTTCAGGTGCTGCGCGCCGGCACTCCGGTTGCGAGCGGCATCGCCGAGACGGAGCCGACGGCGTGAGTGCGCAATGGAGCGAGCGGCGCGAGGCCGGCGGCCGCTTCGCGATTTGGCTGATCCGTGGCGCCGGCCTCTATGCGGGCCGCGGCTTCGCGCGCCTGGCGCTGTATCCGATCACGCTGTACTTCTATTTCCGCCGCGCGCGCGAACGGCGCGATTCGCGCGAGTTCCTGACTCTGGCGCTCGGCCGCCCGGCACGCGCGTGGGACATCCTCAAGCACATCCACAGCTATGCGGCGACGATCCTCGATCGCATCTACTTGCTTCATGATGCGAAGCTGGATCGTTTCGCGTTCCGCGTGCATGGCCTCGAACAGCTCGAAGTCGAGATGGCGCGCGGCCGCGGCGTGCTCCTGCTCGGCTCGCATTTCGGCAGCTTCGAAGCACTGCGCGCGCTGGCCATCCGCCGGCCTGAGGTGCGGCTGTGCGTGGTCATGGACCTCAAGCAGACGCGCGCGCTCAACGAGCTGCTGCACGCGCTCAATCCCGGCGTCGCCGCAAACGTGATCGACGCGGGCGTTGATCCGGGCGCGCTGGCACTGGCCCTGCACGAGGCCGCGCAGCAGGGCGCGCTGATCGGGCTGCTTGCCGATCGCGCGCGCGCGCAGGAGTCGACCGCAGCGGTCGAATTCTTCGGCCGTACCGCACACATCCCCGTCGCTGGCTACCAGATCGCCTCGATGCTTGACCTGCCCGTCGTGCTCGCGTTCGGCGTTTATCTTGGCGGCAACCGCTACGATCTGCACTTCGAGACATTGGCGCAAAACATGAAAATCCCACGCGGCGATCGCGCCGCGCAATTGCAGGTATGGGCGCAACGCTACGCCGCGCGGCTCGAAGACTATGCGCGCCGATATCCGTACAACTGGTTCAACTTATATGATTTCTGGGATTCTCCTCGCGAGCGCGCTGACATTCGTCGCGACTCCGTCGCCTCCGCCGCCGGCTGAACTCGCGCCGGAAACGGCGGCACTGGTTGTCTCGCTGCGCCGCCCGGTGCCGGCCGACACGGTTTACGCCGAGGTGCGCTTCGTGCACATGCTGCGCCGGCCGATCCTGTTGCGGGGCGAGCTGCACTATGGTGGCGCAGGGCAGCTGGGCAAGCGCGTCGATGCGCCGTATCAGGAGACGACCACGATCGCCGGCGCTGATGTTCGCGTGCAGCGCGAAGGCAAGAACGAACGTACGTTCTCGCTCGAACGCGCGCCCGAACTCGGCGCGTTGCTGTCCGGGTTCTCCGCCCTGCTCGGCGGCGACGCGCAAGCGCTCAACCGCGATTTCAGCGTCGAGGCGACGCGTCGCGGCGAAAGCTGGCAATTGAAACTCACCCCGCGTTCGGCTGCGCTGGTCAAGCAACTCTCGACGATGATCGTCGATGGCCGCGGCAACGAGCCGAGCTGTTTCACCTTGCGCGAGGCCGACGGCGATTCGAGCACGATGCTGCTCGGCAGCCTCGCGCAAGCCAAATTCGGCGATCCGCTGACGCGCGAGTCTGTCGAAAAACTCTGTGTCGGTCCCACGCCTTGAGCCGCGGCGCCATCGCAAATCGCTGGTTGCTGCTCGGCGCCTGGATTTTCGCCCTCGCCGCGCTCGGTTTTGTCGTTCAGCGCAGCCTCGTTGTCACCAGTGATCTGCGCGCCTTCATGCCGCCGCCGCGCAATACGGACCAGAAGCTGCTGCTCGATCAGATCGGCGAGGGGCCGGCATCGCGCCTGTTGTTGCTCGAAATCGCGGCGAAGCAGGAGTCGTTCGAGCACTTTGCCGAGCTCAGCCGCGGCCTCGCCCAGGCGCTGCGCGGAGACCCGCATTTCACCCGCGTGCTGAACGGCGAGGTTGACCTCACTGCACTTGATCCGGCGCTGCTGCCGTATCGCTACCTGTTATCTCCAACGCTCGATGCGCAGCCGCTCGATGCCGATTTCCTGCGCGATGAATTGCACCAGCGCGTCGAAGACCTGGCCTCGCCCGCGGCGGGCATGCTGAAGCCGTGGCTCGCGCGCGACCCGACCCTGGAAATGCTCAAGCTCGCGCAGCGCTGGACGCCGGCCAAGGCACCGCAGATGCGCGACGGCGTGTGGGTGGCGCCCGACGGTGGCGCGCTGCTGCTCGTCGAAACCGCTGCACCGGCGTTCGATCCGGCGGCGCAGGGCGCGGCGATCGATGCGCTGCGCGCGAAGTTCGACGCGTTGGCCGACAGCAAGCAAGCGCACTTGGAAATCAGCGGACCGGGTTACTTCAGCGTGCTCGTCAATGCGAACACGCGCGCCGAAGCCGAGTGGCTCAGCGCCATCGGCACGCTTGCATTCGCCGTTCTGCTGCTCCTCGCCTACCGTCATCCGGGCGTGTTGCTTTCGGCCGCGCTGCCGATCGCCAGTGGCGCGCTCGCCGGCATCGCCGCTACCGTGTTCGTATTCGGGCCGATTCACGGCATTACGCTTGCGTTCGGCTTCACCCTGCTCGGCGTCGCCCAGGAATATCCGTTGCGCCTGCTCAGCCACCGGCGCGCGGGTGTCAGCGCGCAGGAAAGCCTCGCCGGCGTCTGGTCGCTGTTGCGCCTGGCGATCGCCTCGGCTTGCATCGCCTATCTCGCCTTCTTCGCCTCGGGCGTGACCGGGCTGCAGCAGCTCGCTGTGTTCACGATCGCCGGCTTGATCGTCGCCGGTTTCGTCACCCGCGCCCTGTTGCCCGCAGTTCTGCCCGAGCGCTTCACCGATGTGGCCGACTCTGCGTGGCTGGAAAAACTACGGATCACGCTCGACGCGGCGCCGCGTCTGCGCGTGCTGCCGTGGCTGCTGCTCGTGCTCGCCTGTGCCGCGATCGGCTTTGCGCCGACGCCGCTGTGGCAGAACGATCTCGCCGCGTTGACACCGGTGCCGCCGCAGCTGTTGCAGCGCGAAGGCGAGCTGCGCGCCGCGCTCGGCGCTCCCGATGTGCGCTACCTGCTCCTGCTCGACGCGGCGGATGCCGACGGCGTGCTCGCCTTGTCGGAGAAAATTTCTCCACGAGTGGAAAAGTGGATTGCCGACAAGCTCGTCGACGACGTCGAATTGCCAAGCCGCTGGTTGCCGAGTCTCGGCACGCAGACCGCACGTCAGGCGAAGCTGCCCGACCGCGTCACGCTGCAGGCCGCGCTTGACCACGCCTCGCAGGACAGCGAATTCCAGCCCGACCTGTTCGTCCCATTCCTCGATGACGTCGAAGCTGCACGCAAATTGCCTCCACTGACACCAAAAACGTTTGGCGCCTCGCTGCTTGGCGCGCGGCTCAATGCGATGCTGGCTGAACGCGACGGCCGCGGCCTGGGCCTCGCCACGCTCAGCGGTGTGCACGACGCAGATGCGCTGGCGAAGGCAGTCGCGCAACTCGGCGACAACGTCAGGCTGCTCGACTTGAAGGGCGCCTCCGAATCGCTAGTCGCTGATTACCGTGCGCGCATCGGCATCGCCCTGCTCGTCGCACTAGCGCTGCTCGCCGTCGCCGTCGCCCTCGCCTTCCGCGATCTGCGCCGCGCCTGGCACGTGATCGCGCCGATGTCGCTCGCCACCCTGCTCGCGCTCGCGATGCTGCGTCTTGGCGGCGTGTCGCTGTCGCTGTTCCATCTCGTCGCGTTGACCCTAGCCGCCGGCCTTGGCCTGCACTATGCGCTGTTCTTCGAACGCCGCGTCGACGATCCGGCCGAAGCGCGCCGCACCCTGCACGCCACCTTGGTCTGTGTCGTCTCCGCCGTATTCGTGTTCGGGCTGCTCGCGACGTCGAGCGTGCCCGTGCTGCGCGCGATCGGGCTGACCGTGGCGCTCGGCGTCGCCTTCCATTTCTGCCTGTCGACGATCATGGCGAGGAATTCGCAGCATGATCGTTAAGGCAGACTGGGAATATTTGATTCCGCATCGTGGCGCGATGAGTCTGCTCGACAGCGTCGTCGATTGGGATGACGAGCACATCCATCTGACCGCGATCTCACACACGCACACCGACAACCCGCTGCGCAGCGATGGCCTGCTGCGCGCAGTGCACTTGTGCGAATACGGCGCGCAGGCGATGGCCGTGCATGGCGGCCTGTTCGCGCAGCGCGAAGGCAAGGTTGCGGCGCCGGGTCTGCTTGTCTCGCTGCGCAGCGTGCGCCTGCATGTCGCGCGCGTCGACGAGCTGCCCGGCCCGCTCGACGTGCACGCAATCAAGCTGCTCGATGGCGGTGCGAGCTGGCAATACGAATTCCGCGTCGAGCATCGAGGCCAGGTGCTCGCCGAAGGTCGCGCGGCGGTGATCCGCGCCGCGCCCTGACGAAATCAGGCGTTGCCGAGACTGGCGGTGCGTGCGGCGAGGAGACGCCCGAGGTAATGCCAGGCGAGGATTCCCGCGCCGATGCAGAACGGAATCAGCGCGAACTGCCTGCCAGTGACGCCGTGCCACAGTGCGGTTTCGTCGAACTCGAAGAATTCTGCGATCATCCACCACGCGTTCGCCGTGATCCAGAACACCACGGCAAGGTTGTGCGCGAGGTCCTCACGCTGATGGCGCGCGCGCCAAGTGATGAAGATCGCCGCGCCGAGCGTCGGCACGATCATGATCATGCCGAGTGTGCGCCACATCAGGCACCAGCTGATGTCCTTGACCAGCCAGAACACGATATGCAGATTCTCCGTGCGCCGGTGTGCCAGCGGGATGGAGTACATAGGTGTGGACATGGCGGTTCCTGTTCCCGGCAGCCGGTGTGCGATAAAGGTTCAAGGCCAGCGTAATTGGCCGGAGCCGCGCTGTGCAAGAATGTCTGCATGACAGAGAACGCTATGCATGCAAAGCCACGCCGCGCCCTCGTCACCGGGGCCAGCGGCGACATCGGCGTGGCAATCTGCGCGGCGCTCGCCGATGCGGGCCATTTCGTCTATGCACAGGCGCATGCGAATCCGGCGCGCGCGCAGACGGCGATCGACGAAATCCACAAGAACGGCGGCGCAGGCGAAGTGCTGACGTTCGATATCGTCGACGCCGCGGCGACGCGCGCGGCGATCGAGGCGAAGCTTGAATCCGGACCGATCGACATCCTCGTGCACAATGCCGGCATCCACGACGATGCTCCTCTGGCGGGCATGAGCGAGGCGCAATGGCATCGCGTGATCGATGTGTCGCTGCACGGGTTCTTTCATGTGACGCAGCCGCTGATGCTGCCGATGGCGCGGGCGAAATTCGGGCGTATCGTCGCGGTGTCGTCGGTCGCCGCGCAGCTCGGCAACCGCGGCCAGGTCAACTACGCGGCGGCGAAGTCGGCGCTGCACGGCGCGGCGAAATCGCTGGCGCGCGAAATGGCTTCGCGTGGGGTCACGGTCAACGTGGTCGCGCCGGGCGTAGTCGCGGGGCGTCTTACCGACGCGGCATTCGACGCCGCGCAGATCCGCCAGCTTGTCCCCGCCGGGCGCGCGGGCCGACCCGAGGAGGTCGCCGCGCTGATCGCGTTCCTGTGCTCGGATGCGGCCGGCTACGTCAATGGTCAGGTCATCGGCGTCAACGGCGGCATGGCCTAGAACCTGTCCTTAAAGCTACTGCGCTCGATAATTTGCGCGCCGGCGGTGCTCGGAATCCTCGTGTACACCTGAGCACACTCCGGTTCCTGCGCTCCGGCGTCGCGCAAATTCTCTTCGCTCGCTACGCTTTAAGGGCAGGTTCTTGGGGTGCCCGCCTTCCGCGCGAAGGGACTCGCCGCTATACTTTGCGGCCTTGTGCATGGCCCGTCGCCGTGCGGATCGTTTCCCTCGGCCGGCTGTGGCCGGTTTTTACAGGTATTGACCCGTGACCAATCCCGTTACCGACGCCGACCGGACCTTCCTCAAGCACTTTTCGCAGCTGATCGGCTTTCTCGTCGTGGTCATGTTCGCGCTGATCGGCGTGGCGCTGTATCTGTATTCAAAGAATCCGCCGCCGACCAATCCCTCGCATGTCGACGAAGTGCAGCAGCGCATCGCGCCCGTCGGCGGCGTCTATGCCGGCGACACCGGCAAGGCCGCGCTCGCCGAGGCGCAGGCCGCAGCGGCCAAGGCCGCGGCTTCGCAGGTCGCCTACGGCGGCACCACCGACGGCAAGACGATCTTCGGCAACCTGTGTCAGACCTGCCACACCAATGCCGCGACCGGTGCACCGGTGATTACCGACAAGGGCGAATGGGCACCGCGCGTCGCCCAGGGCCTCGACACGCTGGTCAAGCACGCAACCGAGGGTTTCACCGGCAAGAAGGGCGTGATGCCGGCGCGTGGCGGCAATCCGTCGCTGAGCGATGCGCAGGTCAAGGCCACGGTCGAGTGGATGGTTAGTCAGGTAAAGTAGGCGTTATTGCCGACAGGCTTCGCCTGCAGCAATAACTTTCGCCGTTCGAGCGGCAGCTTTGCCGCCGCTCAACGCCGAGGAACGGGGCGGTTCTTGATTCTGTTGCGGTCGTTGTGGAACGATTTCGCGAAAGCGATCAGATCCGGAAAAAATTCCTCGAATCCTGCATCCAGCAGCTGCGCATTTCCCCACAGTGCCGGTCCCGCTTCGGCCAGCGGATTCGCATGCCGTAAACGGCTGCCGACGCCGACCAACACTTTTTCGATCATCTCTTGTCGTGCATATGTAATGAACAGTCCGTTCGCGCGCATGTACGCCGCGAAGCGCAGGAGGTCGGGCGGCAGCCAGTGGCGATTCTCCTCGACCAGACGCAACGCTCGTTCGGACACGGCGTCGATCGCCTCGTCGTGAGCATAGTCGCCCCAGCGCCGCGCGAGCGCATGATCGAAATAGATGTCGATGAGAATGCCGGCAAAGCGGCGCCATGGCGGATCGAAGGCTTCGCGCAGGCGCGCGACGACCGCGTGGCCGTCCGTGTAGCTGTCGATCTTACGATGCAGAGCGATGCCATCGCGCACGCCTTCGCGCCATGCCGAGTCGGGCGCGCCGCGATGGAAGTCCGCGAGCAGGCCACCGAGCTGCAGGTCGGGATCGCGGCCGGCGAGGAAGACGTGAGCGAGGTGGTTCATGTACTTCTTATCCGGTCGCGCAGGCCAAAGATCAAGGCGCGCGCACCTATCCTGTCACTCCGCCTCGGCTATGATGCGCGTCCGATGACGACCGCCAGCACGCCCGATACGTTTCCATCCGCTGCCGATACGTTCCTGCTACAGGGACCTGCAGGCGTGCTCGAAGTCGCCACCGACATGCCGACCGCGGCCGCGGCGCGCGCGGGTACCGCCGTGATTTGCCATCCGAATCCGGTCCAAGGCGGGACGATGAGCAACAAGGTCGTGACCACGCTCGAACGCACGCTGCGCGAACTCGGTCTCGCCACGGTGCGCTTCAATTTCCGTGGCGTCGGCAGATCGAACGGCGAATACGATCATGCGCGCGGTGAAGTCGACGACGCGCTCGCGGTCGCCGACTGGGCGCGACGCGTGCGCCCGCAGGCGGCCTTGTGGATGGCCGGGTTTTCGTTCGGCGGCTACGTCGCAATGCGCGTGGCCGCGCAGCGCGAGACGGCGCAATTGATCACGATCGCACCTGCAGTCAAACGCTTCCACACGGGCGAGCTCGCAGCGCCGACTTGCCCGTGGCTGATCGTGCAGGGCGAGGCCGACGACGTCGTGCTGCCCGACGAGGTGTACGCATTCGCGGCGCAGATTGCGCCGCCGCCCGATCTGATCAAGGTGGCGGACACCGGGCATTTCTTCCACGGCAAGCTGATCGAATTGCGCGGCATCGTGCAGGCACGCGTGCGCGCAAACCTGCCGCCAATGGAAGGCGCGAGCGCATGAACAAAGCCGCAGGGACGCAGGCCGGCACGCCCAGCGCGCTTTACGCGCAAGGCGTGGCCGACAAGCGTTGGGAGGACGATCCCGCACAGCGCACCGTGCTCGTGCAGCTCGACCGCATCCAGGCCGAACTGATCGCCGCGGAAAAGACCAAGTGGTGGCAGCGCCTGCGCGCGACGCCGCCGGTGAGAGGCCTGTACCTGTACGGCTCGGTCGGGCGCGGCAAGACATTTCTCGTCGACCTGTTCTTCGAGTCGCTGCCGTTCGAAGCCAAGTTGCGCCGGCATTTTCATCGCTTCATGCAAGAAGTGCATGCTGAATTGCACCGGCTCAAGGGCCACGAGGATCCGCTCGTCGCGGTCGCCGCGCATTTCGCCGCCGAGGCGCGTGTGTTTTGCCTCGACGAGTTCTTCGTCACCGACATCGGCGATGCAATGATCCTCGGCAATCTGCTCAAGCATCTGTTCGCGCGCGGCGTCACCCTGGTCACGACCTCGAATATCGTGCCGAAGGAGTTGTACAAGGACGGCCTGCAGCGCGAGCGCTTCTTGCCGGCGATCGAACTGCTCGAGAAGAACTGCGAGGTAGTGAATCTCGATGCACAGCAGGACTATCGCCTGCGCGCGCTGACCCAGGCGGGCGTCTACTTCACGCCGCTGGGCGACGCTGCTGAGCGTGAACTGGCGGCCTGTTTCGAGCGCATCGCGCCCGAGCCGCCGCCGGCTGCGACTGCGATCGAGATCAACGGCCGCGACATTCCGCTCAAGCGCGCCGGCGACGGCACGATCTGGTTCGAATTCGCTGCGCTCTGCGAAGGCCCGCGCGCGGTCGCCGACTACATCGAGATCGGCAAGAGTTTCCACACCGTGCTCGTCTCGAACGTGCCGCAGTTCGTCGATTTTTCCGCGAGCGAGGATGCGGCGCGGCGCTTCGTCAACCTCGTCGACGAATTCTACGACCGTGGCGTCAACCTTGTGCTCTCGGCCGCAGTGGAGATTACCGAGCTGTACCGCGGTCGCCGCCTGAAATTCGAGTTCGCCCGAACCGAAAGTCGCCTGATCGAAATGCAGAGCCGGGAATATCTTGCCGGTGGCCATCGGCATTGAAAACGGATTGCAGGGCCACGGGAATTACCCGCTCGCCGCGGCCATGACTTCCGGCCGATGGTGTTGCACCGACGATTTTTTACATACTCGGCGGTACAATAATCAGCCGTCAACGGGCTTGCCTTCAGGCTGAAATTGCGCGAGCTTCTTTACCGGTCCCTTGCTGTTCAACTCGTTACGAGGCTCCCATGCCCCTGATCCCCGTGCGTCCCCTAGTTCTTGCAGCAGCCATTGCCCTCATCGCCGGCTGTGGTAAATCCCAGCAGCAGCAACAGACTCCGCCGCCGCCCGAAGTCGGCGTGGTCCAAGCCAAGTCCGAAAGCGTGCCGTTGACGCAGGATCTGGTCGGGCGTCTCTCGGCCACGCGCAGCGCCGACGTGCGCGCGCGCGTCGCCGGCGTGCTGCTCAAGCGCGTCTACACCGAAGGCAGTGACGTCAAAGAAGGCCAGGCGATGTTTGAAATCGACCCGGCGCCTTTGCGCGCCGCGCTCAACGTGCAACTGGCCAATCTCGCTTCGGCCCAGGCGACCTACACGAACAATCATGTCGCCGCCGAGCGTGCCCGCTCGGTCGGCGCCAAGGGACTGCTGTCGAAAAGCGACGTCGACAACGCGATCGCCGCCGAGCGCACGTCCGCCGCCGCCGTGCAGCAGGCGCAGGCCAATGTCGAAACGGCCAAGATCAACCTCGGCTACGCGAACGTGACCGCACCGATTTCCGGTCGCTCGGGGCAGCAGCAGGTGACCGAGGGCGCGCTGGTCGGCCAAGGCGAGGCGACCCTGCTCACGACGGTCGAGCAGGTCGATCCGATCTACGTGAATTTCAGCCAGGCAGTCGGCCAGATCGACGCGCTGCGCCAGGCCGCAGCCAAGGGCAGCGTCCAGCTTGCCGATCAGGACAAGGCCAAGGTCGAGCTGCTCGGTCAGGGCGGCAGTCCCAACGGCGTTGCCGGCGTGCTCAGCTTTTCCGACACGGCGGTCGATCCGTCTACCGGTGCCGTCACCCTGCGCGCGACCGTGGCAAATGCCGAACATCGGCTCTTGCCTGGCCAGTACGTCAACGTGCGTCTGACCATGGGCGATCTCGCGCACGCATGGCGCGTGTCGCAGGCGGCCGTGCAGCGCGATTCGCAGGGTCCTTACGTCATGGTCGTGGGCGGCGACGGCAAAGTCGTGCAGAAGCGGATCACCGCCGACACGCTCAAAGGCAGCGAATGGATCGTCACCGACGGTCTTGCCGACGGTGACCAGATCGTCGTCTCCGGCGTGCTGAAGGTGAAGCCCGGCGCTCCGGCCAAGGCGATTCCCTATCAGCCTGCCGCAGCGGGCGCGCCGGCGCAGGCAGCGGCGGCACCGAGCGACAAGCACTGATTCACCACGTGGCTCAATCCGCAACGACGCGCACAGCCTGAGGTACGTAGGAATTCCCCATGCCCAGATTCTTCATCGACCGTCCCATCTTCGCCTGGGTCATCGCCATCCTGATCACGATGGGCGGCCTCATCGCGATACTCAATCTCAGTATCGCCTCGTATCCGGCGATCGCGCCAACCCAGGTCGCGATCAGCGCCTCCTACCAGGGCGCCGATGCGGACACGGTGCAGAAGACCGTCACCCAGGTCATCGAACAGCAACTGACCAGCATCGATAACCTGATGTACTTCAGCTCGAGTTCGAGTGCGAACGGGTCGGCGTCGATCACGCTGACGTTCCAACCCGGCACCGATCCCGATATCGCCCAGGTGCAGACGCAGAACCGCGTCTCGCTGGCGACGCCGCGCCTGCCGTCCGAGGTGACCCAGCAGGGCATCACGGTGGTGAAGACCAATCCGGACTTCCTGATGTTCTTCTCGCTCGTCTCCGAGGACGGACGCTACGATTCGGCGGCGTTGAACAACTTTCTCTCGCAGAGTATCGCCGATCAGATTGCGCGCATCCCGGGCGTTGGCAGCACGCGCCAGATCGGTTCCGAATATGCGATGCGCGTCTGGCTCGACGCGGACAAGCTGCACGGCTACAGCCTGTCGGCGGCACAGGCGCTGGCCGCGGTGCGCGCTCAGAACGTGCAGATCGCGGCCGGTTCGGTCGGCTCGGAACCGGCGCCGGAGGGCAGTGCGTTCACCGCGCCGGTGATCGCCGAAGGTCGCTTCACGACGCCGGAAGAATTCCGCAATATCATCCTGCGCACCAACTCCGATGGCACCTCGGTGCGTCTCGGCGACGTCGCCCGCATCGAACTCGGCCCGTTCAACTACGGCCTGCGTTCGACCTTCGACGGCAAGGGCGTGGCCGGCTTCGGCGTGCAGCTCGCCGGCGACGCGAACGCGTTGACCGTGCGCAAGGCGGTCATCGCCAAGCTTGAGGAACTGAAATCGATCTTCCCGCCCGGGGTGAACTACGTCGTGCCCTACGACACGACCGACTTCATCAAGATCTCGATCCAGGAAGTCGTGCAGACGTTGCTCGAGGCGATCGTGCTCGTGTTCCTCGTCATGCTGATGTTCCTGCAGAACTTCCGCGCAACGATCATAGCGACCCTGGTCATCCCGGTTGCGCTGATGGGTGGTTTCCTGTCGATGTGGATGGTCGGTTTCTCGATCAACCAGCTCACCCTGTTCGGCATGGTGCTCGCGATCGGCATCGTCGTTGACGACGCCATCGTCGTCATCGAGAACGTCGAGCGCATCATGACCGAGGAAGGCCTCGATCCAAAGGAAGCGACGAAGAAGGCGATGGACCAGATCTCCGGCGCCGTGGTCGCGATCGCGCTCGTGCTCATGGCCGTGTTCATCCCGAGCGCGCTGCAGTCCGGTTCGGTCGGCGTGATCTACAAGCAGTTCGCGCTGACCATCGCGCTGTCGACCGCGTTCTCGGCTTTCCTCGCGCTCGCGTTCACGCCGGCGCTGTGCGCGACGATCATCAAGCCGGTGCACGAGCACGGCAAGAAGAACATCGCGTTCCGCGCCTTCGACAAGGTGTTCAATTGGGTGCGCGGCACCTACGTCGGCCACGTCACTGGTGCGATCCGCCACATGCCGGCGTGGATGGGCGTGTTCCTCGTCGTCGGCGTCATCTGCGGCTGGCTGTTCAAGGTGCTGCCGACGAGCTTCGTGCCTGAGGAGGACCAGGGTTACGCGCTCGTCATCGCGGGACTGCCCTCGGGCACCGGTATCCAGAGCACCAACAAGGTGATGGATCAGATCTCCGAGACGCTGCGCAAGGATCCCGAAGTCGACCACGTTTTCGCGATCTCCGGCTTCAGCTTCGTCGGCGCCGGCGAGAACGTCGGCATGGCGTTCACCAAGCTCAAGCCGTGGGACGAGCGCTCGCACACCGCGATGGACCTGATCCACAAGTTTCAGGGCCAGCTGTTCGGCGGCGTCAAGGATGCGCTGGTGTTCGTCGTCAACCTGCCGACGATCCGCGGCCTGTCGCAGTTCGGTGGCTTCGACTTGTATCTGCAGGACCGCGGCGGCCAAGGCCACGAGGCGCTGATCGCCGCGCAGAACACGCTGCTGGCCAAAGCGGCAGAGAAAAAGAACCTGCTTGCCAACGTGCGTCCGAACGTGCTGCCGAGCGCGCCGCAGTTGAAAATGTCGGTCGACCGCGTGCAGGCGCAATCGATGGGCCTCTCGCTTTCGGACGTCTATACGTCCATCCAGCTGATGCTCGCACCGGTCTACGCCAACGATTTTTTCTACGGCGGCCGCGTGCTGCGCGTGAACATGCAGGCCGACGCGCCGTTCCGCGCCTCGACCGAGGGACTGACCCATTTCTACGTGCCGAGCGCGACGCAAAGCACCACGACCGCGTTGAGCGGCGGCGGCACCGCGACGACGCCCGCGATGATTCCGATATCGAACGTCGTCAAGACTCAATGGAGCTTCGGCTCGCCCGCGCTGACCCGTTACAACGGCTTCGAGGCGATCGAAATCGTCGGCGCCGAAGCGCCGGGCGGCAGCTCGGGTGCGGCGATGGATGCGATCGCGAGCATCGTCAAGGACGACCTGCCGACCGGCTTCGGCTTCGACTGGACCGGTCAAAGCCTGCAGGAAATCATCTCGGGCAACCAGGCGCCGATGCTGTATGCGCTATCGATCCTCGTCGTGTTCCTGTGCCTGGCCGCACTGTATGAGAGCTGGTCGATCCCGTTCGCGGTGCTGCTCGTCGTGCCGCTCGGCATCACCGGCGCGCTGCTCGCGACCTGGGGCCGCGGACTGACCAACGATGTTTATTTCAAGATCGGCATTCTCACGATCATCGGCCTCGCGGCGAAGAATGCGATCCTGATCGTCGAATTCTGCGTCGACGAACAACGCCGCGGGCGCCCGCTCGGCGCGGCAGTCATCGACGCCGCACGCCTGCGCCTGCGGCCGATCCTGATGACCTCGTTCGCGTTCATCCTCGGCGTGTTCCCGCTCGCGATCTCGACCGGCGCCGGCGCCAACTCGCGCCACGCGATCGGTACCGGCGTCATCGGCGGCATGCTGTTTGCGACCTTCCTTGGCCTGCTGTTCATTCCTGTGTTCTACGTGTTCGTGCGTCGCCTGCTCGGCGACAAGATGGAATCGCGCGAGGAAACTCAAGCGGCGCTCGCAGAAGCGGAACAGCACGGCGCGCACTGAAACGGTTGCATGCCTAGAACAAACGGCCCGGCGTTCCGGGCCGTTTGCGTTTGCGCGTGAAGAACGCCGAGGCCGGCGGCTTGCATAGCCTTCGCCGCGCACCCATCCTAGGCGCATGGCTGCGACAAAAATCAAACTCGACGACCGCCAGTTCGAGCGCATCGCGCGCGCGCTGGCCGAACCGCGTCGCGTCGAGATCCTCAAGCAGATCGGTAGCTGCGATTCGTCGATGCCGTGCAGCGCGCTGCAGGACACGCATCAAGTCAGTGCGGCGACGATCTCGCATCACATCAAGGAGCTGGAGACGGCCGGCCTGGTCGAACTCGCGCGCGAGGGCAAGTTCGTCCGCCTGAGCCTGCGCCGCGACGTTCTGGCCGCCTATCTGGCTCGGCTCGCGGCGATCTGAACCGTTCGCCGGTTTCTCTCCAAAAATTCATTTTTGAATCCCTTGAAACGGTGTGCCGCGCACCCCTTATCACTTAGACGATTAGATAATCATCTAATTGATATTCTTCCAACGGGATAAGCATATGAGCAAGTTGCAGGGCAAAGTGGCAGTGGTGACGGGCGCATCCAAGGGTATCGGTGCCGGCATCGCCAAGGGTCTGGCCGCGGCTGGCGCCGCGGTCGTGGTCAATTACGCATCGAGTCGCGAGGGCGCCGACCGCGTCGTCGCGGAAATCACCCGGGCCGGCGGCAAGGCGGTCGCGGTGCAGGGCGACGTTGCCAAGGCGGCTGACGTCGAGCGGCTGTTCGCGGAAACGAAAAAGGCCTACGCCAAGCTCGACATCCTCGTGAACAACGCGGGCGTCTACCAGTTCGCGCCGCTCGAGGAGGTGACCGAGGAGTTGTTCCACCGCCAGTTCAACACCAATGTGCTCGGCTTGCTGCAGGCCACGCGCGAGGCGGCCAAGCACTTCGGCCCCGAGGGCGGCAACGTCATCAACATCAGTTCGGTCGCCAGCCAGCTCGGCCTGCCCGGCTCGTCGGTCTACGCGGCGACGAAGGGCGCGGTCGATACGATCACTCATGTACTGTCGAAGGAATTGGCGCCGAAGAAGATCCGCGTCAATTCGATCAATCCGGGTGGCGTGGAGACCGAGGGCACGCACGCGGCGGGCATCATCGGCAGCGACTTCGAGAAGCAGATGGTCGCGCAGACCCCGCTCGGCCGCCTCGGCCAACCCGAAGACATCGCTACCATCGCGGTCTTTCTCGCCTCCCCAGACTCAGCCTGGCTGACCGGCGAGAAACTGATCGCCTCGGGCGGCACGCGCTGAGGTCCAACGCCCGCGGTCCGTGGCAAAATCGGCGTTCGACGAACCGTTCGAACGCCGATGAACCTATTTCCGATCTTCGCCAATCTCGCCGGCCGCCGCGCCTTGATCGTCGGCGGCGGCGTCGTCGCCGAGCGCAAGGCAGCTTTGCTGCTGAGCGCGGGCGCGCAGCTGGACGTCGTCGCGGCCGATGTGACGGCGCTGTTCGGCAAATGGATCGCTGCCGGCAAAGCGCGGCATTGCGCCGAAGCATTCGATGAACAACAGCTCGACGGCTGCTGGCTTGCCGTTGCCGCCACCGACGATCGCAGGTTGAATGCGCGCGTTGCCGCGGCAGCAAATGCGCGGCGCATCTTCGTCAACGTGGTCGACGATCCGTCCCTGTGCACGTTCCAGGTGCCGTCGATCGTCGACCGTTCGCCGCTGATGATCGCGGTCTCCACCGGCGGCGCCGCGCCGATGCTCGCGCGCCTCGCGCGCGAGCGCATCGAAACCCTGTTCGACCACAGCTGGGGCACGCTCGCCGGACTGCTCGAACGCGCACGGGCGCGCATCCGCGAGCGCTACGCCAGCCTGCCCGCACGGCGGCGCTTCTACGAAACCTTGCTGCGCGGGCCGGTCATGCGGCTCGCTGCGGCGCGGCGCTTCGACGAGGCGAACGCCGCCCTCGACGCCGAATTGGCCGGATCCTCATCCTCTAGCGGCGAATCGCAGATTCCGGATTCCGATCTGCATCCGCTACCCGAGAACGGTTCGGTCACGCTGGTCGGCGCGGGGCCTGGCGATCCGGGCCTGGTCACGCTCAATGCGCTGCGTGCGCTCAACGAAGCCGATGTAATCCTGCACGATCGCCTGGTCAGCCCCGACGTGCTCGACCTCGCCCGCCGCGATGCCGAACGCATCGATGTCGGCAAAATCGTCGGCAAGCACCACACGCCGCAGGCGCAGATCAACGAGCTGATGCTCGCCGAGGCGCGCAAGGGCAAGCGCGTCGTACGCGTCAAAGGCGGCGATGCTTTCATCTTTGGCCGCGGTGGCGAGGAAATCGAATTCCTGCGCGAACATGGAATTCGCTATTCGATCGTGCCGGGCATCACCGCGGCGATCGCCTGCGCCGCTTACGCCGGCATTCCGCTCACCCATCGCGACTACGCGCAAAGCGTGCGCTTCGCTACTGCGCATCGGCGACGCAGCGAGAGCGATGGCGATGCCTTGACCGCCGCCGGCGAAACGCTTGCGATCTATATGGGCGTGGCCGAAGCCGCACCGTTGCGCGACCGCCTGTTCGCCGATGGCTGGCTCGCCGATACACCATTCGCGATCGTCGAGAACGGCACGCGGCCCGAGCAACGCGTCGTGCTCGGCACGCTCGCCGAGCTCGTCGAGCGTGTGCAGGCGCACGACGTGCACGCGCCGGCGCTGTTGATTCTCGGCGCGGTCGCCGCGTTGGCGGCGCAGAACCATTGGTTCGCCGCGACACCCGTCGACAAATAGTCGGGCGGAACGATCTAGCGCGCGGCCGCGCGCTTGTCGTCTTTCGGCCAGAAGTCGCGTTCGATGATCGTGTACAGCGCGGCGGTGAAGCGCTCCGAGTCGGCCAGCGACAGGTGCGACCATTCCGGCAGGTTCCAGGCCTGATTGAGCTCGGGGTAGTCCTGGAAATGGATGCCCGGCGCACCGGTACGCGCAAGCAGCACGTCCCAGGTCTTCGCGCGCGGGAACACTTTGTTGTCGAATTCGAGGTACGGTCCGCTCGTCGGCGGGCGTACGAACAGCACCTGCACCCCGCGCGCACGCAGTTTCGCCACCGCATCGACCGCGCGCTGGATCTGCGCGTCGATCACCTTCTGCAGTTTCTCCGGCGTGTCGACGTTCGGTGGCGGCGGCGCATTGAGACGTTGCGTCCAGATGCCGCGCGCGATCTCGCGGTAGGCCGCGTCGGTCTCAACCTTACTCCAGATGTGGGTGTTTCGGTCGGCCCCCTGCTCCATCAGCTTGCGCACCGGATCGATCGCCGGGATGCCCGGGCGGCGCGGCCAAGCCTGGCGCTTGACCACCGCCGCGAGCGCGAAATCGAAATCGTAGAACGCGAACCACGGTTCGACGAACATGCGCGACAGCCAGTTGCCCATGCGCTGCGACGGCGTCTCCTTGTGATAGAACGGTACGACTTCGCCACGATAGGCGAAGCCCGTGAAAAACAGGTCGGAGGCGACGCCCGCGAGCACGCGCCCGGTGAAATTCGGGTCAGCTGCGAGATCCTCCAGGACGATCACACCGGAGGTGCCTTCGATCGCGAGCTGGATCGGCCGCTCACCGGCAAGTTTCTCCCAGACCGGCAACTGCACGTCGAACAGCACGCGCGAGGATCCCTCGAGCACGGTCTTGCCGCCTTCGCCCGTATCGATGCGGCGGCGCTGCTGCGCCCATTCGGCGTTGCTGTTGTAGTAGCCGGGCGTCGCGCCGAACGCGCGCCAGTAGAACTCCCAGCCCGCTACCAGCAGAACGAACAGCACCAACGTAGCGACGAAGATCGGCCCCCACGGCCGTTCGGGTATGTCGCGCTCAGGCACCGGCTGCGCGACGCCGGGACGGTCAGACGCGGTCAGCCGCTCGGCGCCCGAGCTGCTGACACGGCGCAATGCCGGATCGGGAAGATCAGAACTGGAAGTAGATGAATGCACTGCCTTCTCCCTGAGCAATGACGATCGCGAATGCCATCAGCGCCCATGCCGCGCACAGCGCAGCCGGATGGGTGCGTGCCACGACTGATTCGAGCGTGCGCCCGCGCATGAACCAGTGCGTGGACACGATCGCGCCGACGATCGCGGCCGCCGCGATCAACGAGAAATACGAAAGGATCGGACGCGCGTCCGCATGCTGGCCGAACATGCCGCCGAGCACGAGCCACGCCTTGCCGAATGTCTTCGCGCGGAAGAACACCCAGGTAAGGTTGACCAGCATGTAGGTGAGCAGGCCGAGGCAGACGAATGCGAGCGGCCCTGGGCGATAGCCGCCGAAACGCCCGCGCAGGAAGCGCTCAACCGCGAGATACAGGCCGTGCAGTCCGCCCCAGGCGACGAAGGTCCAGTTCGCGCCGTGCCAGAGGCCGCCGAGCAGCATCGTCAGCATCAGCGCGACGTAGGTGCGTGCGACGCCGTGGCGGTTGCCGCCGAGCGGGATGTAGAGATAGTCGCGCAGCCACGACGACAGCGTGATGTGCCAGCGCCGCCAGAAATCCGAGAAGCCGACCGCCGCGTACGGGAAGCGGAAGTTGTCGGGCATCGCGAAGCCGAGGCACAGCGCGGCGCCGATCGCGGTCGTCGAGTAGCCGGCGAAGTCGCAGAAGATCTGGCCGCTGAACGCGAGCGTCGCCGCCCACGCGTCGAGTGCGCCGGGGATCTTGTCGGCGTCGTAGACGCGTTCCGCGATGTCGGACAGGAAGCTATCGGCGAGCACGATCTTGTTGAACAGACCGAGCGTCATCAGTGCGAGCCCGAAGCGCAGCTGTGCTCCGGTCGCGCGCCGCGGCTGCTCGAACTGCGGCACGAGTTCGGTCGGGCGCATGATCGGCCCCGCGACGAGATGCGGGAAGAAGGTCACGAACAGCGCGTAGTCGAGCAGGTTGCGCGCCGGCGCCGCACGGCGCAGATAGACATCGAGCGTGTAGGACATCGTCGCGAACGTATAGAACGAGATGCCGACCGGCAGCACGATGTCGTACTTGGCGGGGTGGTAGGCCCAGCCCATCGCGGTCATCAGAGCGGTGAAGTTGTCGAGCATGAACTGGCCGTACTTGAAGTAGGCCAGCATGCCGAGGTTGGCGACGACCGAGAGCAGCATCCAGGCGTGACGCGCGGCCTCGCGCTTTGCCTTGACGAGCCCCTGCGCCGCGTACCAGTCGACGACGGTCGATACCCAGAGCAGGACGATGAACGGCGGATTCCACGCGGCGTAGAAGATGTAACTTGCGATCAGCAAGTTGACCTTTTTCGTGGTCCAGGACAGCGGCAGGTTGTGCAACACCAGCACGCAGGCGAAGAACACGACGAACGTGAGCGAATTGAAGACCATGGTTCCCCCGACCGACGATCTGGATCGCTGTTGCGCGGCGGAGCATGCGCCTGTTCGCGCCGTACTGCAATCAAATGTATTTCGCTTGAGCCCGCGCCTTTCCCCCGCGGACGGGGAAAAGGCGGGCAGGGCTTACTCCGCTACCGCAACCGGCTCGCCCAGCATGGTTTCCGTTTCTTCGCGCGGCTGCGCCCACACCAGCCAAGGCGCCCGCAATAGCAACAGCGAGACGCAGGCGAGCGCTGCGACGGTCGCGAGGAACAGGAATCCCGAGCCGTAGTTGCCGCTCGTATCGCGCGCGATGCCGAGTACGACCGGCAGGTAGAAACCGCCGATGCCGCCGGCCGCGCCGATGATGCCGGCCATCGTGCCAGTCTTGTCCGGCCAGCGCAGCGGCACGAGCTGGAACGTTGCGCCGTTGCCGAGGCCGAAGCAGAAATAGAGCACGAATAGCAGCGCGATGCCGCCGGCCAGCGGCGGCTGCCACAGCGCAAAGGCGAGGTCGGCGAGTGCGATAACGGGCAACAGCACGCCGAGTGTGCGCACGCCGCTGACGCGGTCGGCGAGCGCACCGCCGAGCGGCCGCACCATCGCACCGGTGAATGCGAGCGCTGCCATCCACAAACCCGCATCGATCTTGCTCATGCCATACAGATTGGTCAGCAGCAGCACCACGTAGGAGGACATGCCGACGAAACCGCCGAACGTGATCGAATAGATCAGCATCATCGCCCAGGTGTCGCGCTCGGCGAACACGGCGCGATAACGCGAAGGCAGCACCGCGATCGCGAGCAGCGAGCCGAGCACCGGCAGCAGCATCAGGCCGGTCTTGCCGCCGAGGCCGAACAAGCCGGCATTGACCGCGAGCACGAGGACGACGAGGAACACGAGGCTGGCCGCGAACGCGAACACGGCGGCGCGCGCGTCGCCCGACTTCGGCGCGCGGTCCCGCGACCAGGCGACGACCGCGGCCGCGGTCAGCGCAAGCAGCGGCAGCGATGCCGCGGTCGCCCGCTGCCAGCCGAAGTGTTCCGCCAGACTCGGGAACAGGAAGCCGTCGAGCACCGCGCCGATGTTGCCCGCCGCGGCGAGACCGAGCACGAGGCCCTGCACGTCGCGCGGATAGTTGCTGCCGGCCATCGGCAGCGCGACCGCGAAGCTGGCACCGCCCATGCCGAGCAGCACGCCGAGCAGGAGCAGTAGCGAAAGCGACGGCGCACCCGGCATCAGCAGCAGCACCGCAGGTGCAATCGCCGACAGCGCGATGCCGAGCAGAGCGAGGCGCCTGCCGTCGATGGCCTGATACATGTTGCCGAAGGTCACGCGCAGGATCGCCGCGGCCAGCACCGGCACGGCGACGAGAAAGCCTTTCTGCGCGTCGTTGAGCGCATAGTCCTTGGCGATGCCCGGCGCGAGTGGGCCATACATCACCCACACGGTGAAACCGGTGTCGAAGTAAAGAAAGCTCGCCAGCAGCGCGCGCCAGTCGCCGCTTTTGAGTGAGGCCAATATGTTATTCCGCGCGCCTTGCGCAAAAGCAGTTGGTACGTTCATCACACGCTCCGAAGGCTCGCCGCGAACAGCGCGGCTCTGCCCTCCCCTTGCCGGGATCCGTCCGCACGCGGCGGTCCCTTCGGATGCTGCCCGCTCACGGCGAAGTCGACGGCTGCGGTGCGCGGCGGTGACCGCGCGTGGCCTGCGGCCTTCGCGCAGGCGGCCGAGCCGAAGTCGCGACGTGCGCTAGGCAGCACCTCCGCGCGCGATCGATGTCACGCGCGTTTTGTTGTTCGGTTTGCAAATGTCCACGATCGTGTCGATCTGCCGCACGAGCGGCGGCGGCAGCAACGACTCATCCGCGAGCGCACGCTCGATCCAGCGCGCGGTCGGCTCGGCCTCGCGCGACGCTGGCAGTTCGGGCAGCGCGCCATCACCGGGCGCGGCCTCGACCAGCGTCGTCGCCCTCCCGTCGCGCAGCCATTCGATCGCGACCTGACGGCGCGAATCGGCCACGGCCTCGCCTTCGCTGCCGCGCGCGAGCAGCACGCCGGCCTCACCGGCGATGCGCGCATCGAGGAACAGACGCGTCATCTCGTCGCGATATTGCGGATGCGTGTAATTGACCAGGCGCAGCGCGGGCGGCGCAAACGGCTGAATCAGTTTGACCAACGTGTGCGCCGGACCGCGCACGCCGAGGCGGTCGCGCAGCGCGATCAGGCGCGCGAGTGCGGGCGAGAGCACCTCGATCGGCGCAAATGCGACGCCGCGCGCCTGCAAGCCGAGTTCGATGTCGGCCGTGTCGCTGCATGCGGGAATGCCAAGCGCGGCGAACACCGAGGCGGTCGCGACACGGCCCCAACCGTCGGCGGCATCGCCGTGAACGAGAACGGGAATGCCGCGCCGCGCGAGCGCGAGCGCAAGCAACGGGGTCAGGTTCGGCAGCTTGCGCGCGCCGTTGTAGCTCGGGATCACGACCGGCGTCGCGTGCGCGGCGGTCGGTGTTGCAATGCGCACGAGATTCGCCTGACAGGCATCGAGCATGCCGGCGAGTTCGTCGGCGGTTTCGCCCTTGATGCGGTAAGCGATGAGAATTCCGCCGAGTTCGAGATCGGGAATCGCACCGTCGAGCATCGCCGCGAACAGATCGCGCGAATCGTCGCGCGACAGCGGCCGCGCGCCACGTGCGCCGCGGCCGAGCTCGTGGATCAGATTGGGCAGGTCTAGCACTCTCATGCCGGCACCGCCTGTGCCGTGGCATTCGCCGCGATCAGGCGCTTCAGTTCGGGCACGCACGAGCCGCAGCCGGTCCCGCAGCGCAGGCGGGTCTTGAGTTCGTCGAGCAGCGCATCGACGCCGGATTTTGTGGATTTTTGTACCTTCTCCACGATGTCGTTCTCGTGGACGCCGATGCAGGTGCATACCATGCGGCCTTTCGATACGAGTGACTTCGGCGGCGTGCGCGAAGGCAACAACAGCAGGCGCCCGAGCGCGGAGATAGCGACCCCGGCTTCAAGATATTCGCGCAGCCAGCCAGCCGCGGCGACGTCGCCCGCGAGCGAAAACGCCTTGAGGCGGTCGCCGGTCAGGCGCAGCCGGCGCGTACTCGCGCGCCGCGGATCGCTGTAGCTCAGCACCGGCTCGCCGGCACCGAGGCCAAACAGTGTTTCGATTTCCTGCTTCAGCTCGGGCGAGCACGCATCGTGTGCCGCGACGCGCCAAATCAGCCCAGGCCGATCGCGTCCGATCGGCACGCAGCTCGCATACGGAAAGCGCGCGAAGTAGCGGCGCAGCCGTGTCTGCACGACAAACCAGCACTCTGGCGCGAACTCTGCGCAGGCGACCCATTGCCAAGGCAGGTCAGCGCGGCGCACGACGACCGCGGCGTGTTTCAGCTCGGGCTGCTTGGAGATCGGATCGAACGCACGCGGCAGCAACGCGTTGATGCCGTGTGCAACGGACGTCGTCGGCTGTCCGGAGACGAATTCCTCGCCCCAATGCATCGCGACGAAGGTTTGTCCCGGAGCTTGGGCAGCGCTCGTGTGTACCGGCAACACGATGCTCGCACGCCGCGAGGTGACGTGGACAAAGTCGCCGTCAGCGACACCGAGGCGCCGTGCATCGGCCGGATTGATCTCGATCGCAGGCTCGCCCGCGTGGCCGAACAGCTGCGGCAGCGTGCCGGTGCGGCTCATGCCGTGCCAATGGTCGCGCAGGCGGCCCGTGGTCAGCGTGAGGGGATAATGCCAATCGGTCGTCTCGGCCGGCGCGCGCACTTCGATCGCGGCAAAGCGCGCGCGGCCGCTGGCGGTGGCGAAATGTCCATTTGTATACAAACGTGCAGTGCCGAGCGTGTCGCCGACGCGAAATGGCCACTGTTGCGGACCCCGTGCTTCGAGCATCGAGTAGTCGAGTCCGCCGATGTCGAGATCGCGGCCGCGCGTCGTTTCGCGGTGTTCGTTCCAGACGCTTTCCGGCGTCGCGTAGTCGAACAGGGGAGTCTTGCCGGGACGCAGGATCGCCTCGAGTCGCTGCGCGACGTCGCGCGCGATGCGCCAGTCCGCGCGCGCCTCGCCCGGTGGCGCGATCGCCGCGCGCACGCGCGAGATGCAGCGTTCGGAATTCGTCACGGTGCCTTCTTTCTCGCCCCACGACGAGGCCGGTAGCAGCACGTCGGCATACGGCGCCGTGGCGGTATGCGCGTAGGCCTCCTGCAGTACGACGAACTCGCACTTTTCGAGTGCACGGCGCACCGCGCGCTGGTCGGGCAGCGATTGCGCCGGATTCGTGCAGGCGATCCACAGCGCCTTGATTTCGCCGCGTTCGATCGCGTCGAACATTTCCACCGCGGTCTTGCCGGGCGTAGCGGGCACGGCATCGACGCCCCAGAGTCGCGCGACTTCGGCGCGATGCTCGGCATTCGCCAGATCGCGATGCGCGCTGAGCAGGTTGGCCATGCCGCCGACTTCGCGGCCGCCCATCGCGTTCGGTTGGCCGGTCAGCGAGAACGGGCCGGCGCCGGGCTTGCCGATCTGCGCGGTGGCGAGATGCAGATGGATCAGTGCGGCGTTCTTCGCCGTACCCGAAGTCGATTGATTCAAGCCCTGGCAATACAGCGACAGCGTCGGCCCCTCGGCGAACCAGCGTGCGGCAGTGACAAGATCGTCGACCGGGACGCCGCAGATTCCGCTGGCGCGTTCGGGTGGATATGCGAGCGCCAGTTCGCGCGCCGCATCGAAGCCTTCGGTGTGCGCCGCGATGTAGGTCTCGTCGGTCAAGCCTGCGACGATCAGCACGTGCAGCATGCCGAGAAACAGCACGACATCGCTACCGGGTGTCAGGCGCAGGTGCAGATCGGCGCCTTCGGCGCTGTCGGTGTGGCGCGGATCGACGACGACGATGCGCAGGTCCGGGTTGCGCGCTTTCGCGTCTTCGAGGCGGCGGAACAGGATCGGGTGCGCGAACGCGGGATTGGCGCCGGCAATGAACACGCAGCTTGCATGATCGAGGTCTTCGTAAGAACACGGCGGCGCGTCGGCGCCGAGCGTCTGCTTGTAGCCGGCGACCGCCGAGCTCATGCACAGGCGCGAGTTCGTGTCGATGTTGTTCGTGCCGACCAGGCCCTTGGCGAGCTTGTTGAAGACGTAGTAGTCCTCGGTCAGCAATTGCCCGGAGATGTAGAACGCGACCGCATCCGGGCCGTGCTCACGTACGACCGCGGCGAAACGTTCCGCAACGAGATCGAGCGCCTCGTCCCAGCTTGTGCGCGTGCGCGCATCCGCGCGTGCGCGGCGCAACTCGGGATGCAGCGCACGCGCCTGCTCACGCAGCGCGAGCGTCGCGGTGAGGTGCAGGGTGCTGCCCTTGCTGCACAGGCGGCCGAAGTTGGCCGGGTGTTGGGGATCGCCTTGGACGCCGACGATCGTCTCGATGCCGTTGTCGTCGAGCGCCGTTTCGATCAGCACGCCGCAACCCACGCCGCAGTAGCAGCAGGTCGACCGCGTCGTGCGCGCCGCAAGCTTGGGCGAGGCTTGCAGCGAGGCGTTCATGCCACCGCGCAGGTTTCGCGTTCGGCCACGGCAGTAGTGCCGCGCGCGTCGGCGCGGTGCAGGAATACCTCGCCGTTCTCGCAGCGCACACGAAAACACGTCGCAGCTCCGACATCGGGTTCGACCGCACGACCGCTGTCGAGGTTGATCACCCAGGCGTGCAGCGGACAGGTCACGCGCGCGCCGTGGACGATGCCCTGCGACAGGGGTCCGCCGCGGTGCGGGCAGCGGTCATGCAGTGCGAATACTCGATCGTCGAGCGTGCGGAACAACGCGATGTCGGGCCGCCCCTCGATGCGCACGACGCGTGCGCCGGACACCGGAATATCGTCAAGGCGGCAGATGTACAGCCAATCTCTCTTGATCATGCCGATTCCTCGACGAGCACGGCCTTGATCGGCGCGAACTGGCGCAGGTCGACCGCGGCCTTTTGCGGCTCGTGCCACGGATCGGCCTCGTCGCGCAGCGCGTCCTGCAGTCTCGCCCACAATGCGCGGCGGCCTTCGGTGTCGTCGAGCACGCGGCGTTTGCAGTAGTCGAGGCCGACGCGACCGACGTAGTGCACGGTGCGTTCGAGGTAGTGACCTTCCTCGCGATAGAGCTGCAGGAACGCGCCCGCGTATTCGAGCACTTCTTCGTGCGTCTTCAGCTTGCAGAAAAACTGGGCGACGTCGGTCTTGATGCCGCCGTTGCCGGCGACGTAGATCTCCCAGCCCGAGTCGACGCCGATCACGCCGACGTCCTTGATGCCCGACTCCGCGCAGTTGCGCGGGCAGCCCGACACGGCCAGCTTGACCTTGTGCGGTGCATACATGCGCCACAGCGCTTTCTCGAGCTCGATACCCATGCGCGTGGAATCCTGCGTGCCGAAGCGGCACCATTCGGAGCCGACGCAGGTCTTCACCGTGCGCAGCGCCTTCGCGTAGGCATGGCCCGAGGGCATGTCGAGGTCGCGCCAGACGTTCTGCAGGTCTTCCTTCTTCACCCCGAGCAAATCGATGCGCTGGCCGCCGGTGACCTTGACCGTGGGAATCTGGTATTTGTCGACGACGTCGGCGATGCGGCGCAGCTCGCTCGCGTTGGTGATGCCGCCCCACATGCGCGGGACCACCGAATAGGTGCCGTCCTTCTGGATATTGGCGTGCGCGCGTTCGTTGATGAAGCGCGCCTGCGGATCGTCCTTTGCCGCGTGCGGCCAGGTCGAGATCAGGTAGTAGTTGAGCGCGGGACGACACGTCGCGCAGCCGTTCGGCGTAGCCCATTCCATGAACGCCATCGCCGCCATCAGGCTGGTCAGCTTGTTCTCTCGAATGGCGGCGCGCACTTCCTCGTGCGAGTAGCTCGTGCAAGCGCAGATCGGCTTTTTCGCGGGCGTTGCCGAGTAGTCGCCGCCAAGCGTCGAAGCAAGAATCTGTTCGACCAGACCGGTGCACGAGCCGCACGAACTGGATGCCTTGGTGTGCTTGCGCACGGCGTCGACCGTGAACAGGCCCTGGTTCTTGATCGCCTTGACGATCGTGCCCTTGCACACACCGTTGCAGCCGCAGACTTCGGCATCGTCGGCCATCGCGACCGCGCGGTTTTCGCCGGCGTGGCCGGCGTCGCCGAGGTTGGCCTCGCCGAACATCAGCGTGTCGCGGATGTCGTCGATCTTGCGGCCTTCGCGCAGCAGCTTGAAGTACCACGCGCCGTCGGTCGTGTCGCCGTAGAGGCAGGCGCCGATGAGCTTGTCGTCGCGGATGACAAGTTTCTTGTAAACGCCGCCGATCGGATCGGCAAGAGTGATTTCCTCGGTGTCGGCGCCGCCGTTGAAGTCGCCGGCAGAGAACAGGTCGATGCCGGTGACCTTGAGCTTGGTCGAGGTGACCGAGCCCGAGTAGATGCCGATACCGAACTCGGCCAAGTGATTCGCGCAGACTTTGGCCTGCTCGAACAGCGGCGCGACGAGGCCGTAGGCGATGCCGCGGTGCGCGGCGCATTCGCCGACCGCGTAAACGCGCGGATCGTAAGTCTGCATCGTGTCGGAGACGAGGATGCCGCGGTTGCACTGCAGTCCGGCGGATTCGGCCAGCGCCGTGTTCGGGCGGATGCCGATCGCCATGACGACGAGTTCGGCCGGAATCTCCTCGCCGTCGGCGAAGCGCACCGCGCGCACGCGACCGTGTTCGTCGCTGAGCAGTTCCTGCGTCTTTTTGTTCATTGCGAACGTCAGTCCGCGCTGTTCGAGCGAGAGCTTGAGCAGCGCGGCCGCGCTTGCATCGAGCTGGCGTTCCATCAACGCGTCGAGCACATGGACGACGGTGACGTCCATACCTCGCGCTCTCAAGCCATTCGCAGCTTCCAGCCCGAGCAAACCTCCGCCGATCACGACGGCATGCTTGTACTTCTGCGCAGCGCCGATCATCGCATGCGTATCGGCGATGTCGCGGTAGGCGAGCACACCGTCGAGATCCTTGCCGGGAATCGGCAGCATGAACGGGTTCGAACCGGTCGCGAGCAACAGACGATCGTAGGCCGCCTCGGTGCCGTCTTCGGCGATCACGCGCCTGCGCACGCGATCGATCTTCACGATCTTCTTGCCGGTATGCAGGGTGATGCCGTTATCGCGATACCAATCCCAATCGTTGAGCACGATCTGCTCGACGGTCTGCTCGCCGGCAAGCACGGGCGACAGCAGAATGCGGTTGTAGTTCGGATGCGGCTCGGCGCCGAACACGGTGATCTCGTAGAGGTCGGGTGCGAGCTTGAGCAATTCCTCCAGCGTGCGCACACCGGCCATGCCGTTGCCGATCAACACGAGCTTCTGTTTCGCCTTGGCGTTCATGCTTGCACCTCGCGGTCTTGTGTTGCAGAGCAGCAAGTCACATGCCAACTGGAAAAACAAAGCTGAAACAATAAGATGGGTCTTTCGTTCCTTGGCTCGGGCGCACGATTCTGGTGCAAAAAGGTGTGATCGAGCCCCGACATCGTGCGCCAGCCAAGCAAACGCACGATCCAGAACGCCGCTTCCGTCTTTCTGCGCGTACGGTCCGCGCTGTTTGCCAAGGCGCAGGCAACGACAGCCGGGTGCGGCCTGTATCGCTGCGCGGCGAACGCGGGTTTTTGCTACGCTTACGCGCTTTTTTCTTCCATTTGTCGATTCGACCGTCGAGGCCTTCGGGACTTCCTCGTCTCCAAGGGACCGCTGATCAGCGGCGGCGGCCGAAACAGCCCGCAAGAGAACCCATGACCGCCGCAAACTCCAGAATCATCTACACCCTCACTGACGAAGCGCCGCGCCTGGCCACGGCTTCGCTGTTGCCGATCATCCAGACTTTCGCGAAGCCGGCGGGTATCGAAGTGGCGACCAGTGACATTTCGGTGGCCAGCCGCATCCTTGGCCAGTTTCCCGAGGCGCTGAGCGAGGCGCAGCGCGTACCCGACAATCTGGCCGAGCTGGGCAAACTCACGCTCAAGCCCGAGGCCAACATCATCAAGTTGCCCAATATCAGCGCCTCGGTGGCGCAGCTCAAGGCGGCGATCAAGGAACTGCAGGACAAGGGCTACAAGATCCCCGACTATCCCGAGAACCCGACCACGGACGCCGACAAGGAGATCCGCGCGCGCTACAACAAATGCACCGGCAGCGCGGTGAACCCGGTGCTACGCGAAGGCAACTCCGACCGGCGCGCGCCCAAGGCGGTCAAGGAATACGCGCGCAAGAACCCGCACCGCATGGACGAGTGGAGCCAGGCTTCGCGCTCGCACGTGTCGCACATGCACGGCGGCGACTTCTATCACGGCGAAAAGTCGATGACGCTGGATCGCGCGCGCGACGTGAAGATGGAGCTGATCACCAAGAGCGGCAAGACCATCGTGCTCAAGCCCAAGGTCTCGCTGCTCGATCGCGAGGTGATCGATTCGATGTTCATGAGCAAGAAGGCTCTGTTAGCCTTCTATGAAAAAGAGATCGAAGACGCGCGTAAGACCGGCGTGATGTTCTCGCTGCACGTCAAAGCCACGATGATGAAGGTATCCCATCCGATCGTGTTCGGCCATTGCGTGCGCATCTTTTACCGCGAGGCCTTCGACAAGCACGGCAAGCTGTTCGACGAACTGGGTATCAACGTCAACAACGGCATGGTCGACCTGTACAACAAGATCGCCACGCTACCGCAGAGCACGCAGGACGAGATCAAGCGCGACCTGCACGCCTGCCACGAGCACCGCCCCGAGTTGGCGATGGTGGACTCGGCCAAGGGCATCACCAATTTCCACTCGCCCAACGACGTCATCGTCGATGCCTCGATGCCCGCGATGATCCGCAGCGGCGGCAAGATGTACGGCCCCGACGGCCGCCTCAAGGACGTAAAGGCCGTAATGCCCGAATCGACCTTCGCCCGCATTTACCAGGAGATGATCAACTTCTGCAAATGGCATGGCGCGTTCGACCCGCGCACGATGGGCACCGTGCCCAACGTCGGCCTCATGGCCCAGCAGGCCGAGGAATACGGTTCGCACGACAAAACTTTTGAGGTTCCCGAGGACGGCGTAGCCAACATCACCGACCTCGCCACTGGCGAGGTGCTGATGAGCCAGGACGTCGAGCAAGGCGACATCTGGCGCATGTGCCAGGTCAAGGACGCCGCGATCCGCGATTGGGTCAAGCTCGCGGTCACGCGCGCGCGCAACTCGGGCATGCCCGTGGTGTTCTGGCTGGACGCTTACCGTCCGCACGAGGCCCAGCTGATCACCAAGGTCAAGATGTACCTGCACGAGCACAACACTGCTGGGCTCGACATTCAGATCATGAGTCAAGTGCGCGCGATGCGTTACACGTTGGAGCGCGTCATCCGCGGGATGGACACGATCAGCGCCACCGGCAACATCCTGCGCGACTACCTGACCGACCTGTTCCCGATCATGGAGCTGGGTACCTCGGCCAAGATGCTCTCGATCGTGCCGCTGATGGCCGGCGGGGGCATGTACGAGACTGGTGCCGGCGGTTCCGCGCCCAAGCACGTGCAGCAGCTGGTCGAGGAAAATCACCTGCGCTGGGATTCTCTCGGTGAGTTCCTGGCCCTGGCCGTGAGCCTCGAGGACATGGGCATCAAGAACAACAACGCCAAGGCCAAGGTGCTGGCCCGCGCGCTCGACGCTGCCACCGGCAAGCTGCTGGACAACAACAAGGGTCCCAGCCCCAAGACCGGCCAACTCGACAACCGCGGCAGTCATTTCTACCTCGCGCTGTACTGGGCTCAAGCACTTGCCGCACAGACCGAGGACAGCGAACTCGCCGCGCGTTTCAAGCCGCTGGCCGATGCCCTGGCCGCCGGCGAAACGAAGATCGTGGACGAACTCGCGAGCGTACAAGGCAAGCCGGCCGACATCGGCGGCTACTATCTGCCCGATGCGGGCAAGACCCACGCGGTGATGCGGCCCAGCGCCACTTTCAACGCGACGCTGGCGGCGTTCGCCGGCTGAGGCGAGTTGGCGAGAACCAGCAAGCGCCGCGTTGAGGCGCGTCGATTCGATCCTGCGCTTCCAACGTCGGCAGCGTAGGGGTTTGCGTGCGTTCCTGATACGCTTAGAACCTGTCTCAAACTATGCGCTCGACATTTCGCGCGCCCGCGGTCTGCTCGGAATCCTCACATACTGCTGTGTATGCTCCGGTTCCTGCGCTCCGGCGACACGTGAACTGTCGTTGCTCATGGAGACAGGTTCTACACGCCTTTCTCGTCCACCCGAAAACGCGAGCAACCCATGGCCGAACCCATCTACACCGCGCCCGCTAGCGGCGCCAAGATTTCGATCCAGAACGGCAGACTCCACGTTCCGGAAAACCCCATCGTTCCGTTCATCGAAGGCGACGGTACCGGCGCCGACATCTGGCGCGCCTCGGTGCGCGTGCTCGACGCGGCGGTGGCCAAGGCCTACGGCGGCAAGAAGAAAATCCATTGGCTGGAAGTGTTCGCTGGCGAGAAGTCGAACAACCAGTTCGGCACCTGGCTGCCGAATTCGACGGTCGCCGCCTGCAGCGACTATCTCGTCTCGATCAAGGGCCCGCTGACCACGCCGGTCGGCGGCGGCATCCGCTCGCTCAATGTCGCCCTGCGTCAGATGCTCGACCTCTATGTCTGCCTGCGCCCGGTGCGCTGGTTCAAGGGCGTGCCCTCTCCGGTGAAGACGCCGGAGAAGGTCGATATGGTGATCTTCCGTGAGAACACCGAGGACATCTACGCCGGCATCGAATACGCCGCGGGCAGCGAAGCCGCGCAGAAGATTCTCGACTTCATCGCGCAGAACGATCCGAAGGCGTTCGACAAAATCCGCTTCGGCACCAAGGCCAAGGCCGAAGAATGGCAGAAGCAGCTCGAAGCGATCGGCGCGCCGCATCGCGAGGTCGACGTGCAGGTCGGCGTCGGCATCAAGCCGGTCAGCTATCTTGGCACCGAGCGCCTCGTGCACAGCGCAATCAGCTACGCGATCCAGAACAAGCGCAAGTCGGTGACCCTGGTGCACAAGGGCAACATCATGAAGTTCACCGAAGGCGCGTTCCGCAACTGGGGTTACGAAGTCGCCGAGAAGTTCTTCCCGAGCCACACCTACACCTGGGAAACCTGGGAGAAGACCAAGGCTGCCAAGGGCGAGGCCGAGGCGAACGCCGAGCAAAAAGCCGCGCTGGCCGCGGGCAAGGTGCTGATCAAGGACGCGATCGCCGACATCACGCTGCAGCAAGTGCTGACACGCCCCGACGAGTTCGACGTGATCGCCACGCTCAATCTCAACGGCGATTACCTCAGCGACGCGCTCGCCGCGCAGGTCGGCGGCATCGGCATCGCGCCGGGCGGCAATATCAACTACCTCACCGGCCATGCCGTGTTCGAGGCCACGCACGGTACCGCACCGAAGTACGCTGGTCTCGACAAGGTCAATCCAGGTTCGGTCATCCTCTCCGGCGAGATGATGCTGCGCTACATGGGCTGGACCGAAGCGGCCGATGCGATCATCTCGGCGATGGACAAGGCGATCGCGAACAAGAAGGTCACCTACGACTTCGCGCGCCTGATGGATGGCGCCACCGAGGTGAAGTGTTCCGAGTTCGGTGACGAGCTGATCAAGAACCTCTGACGTGATCGGCGGGGGCGCACCGCGCCCCTGCGAGCTTCTTCAGCGCAAACCGACCATCTGCGTGTGCGGCAAGCCGTTCTTGCGCGGCTTGCCCGCAGTCGTGGCGCAGGGTTCCGATTGCTGCGCATTGCGTTCCTGCTGTGCGATGCGCACGATTTCGGACGGCGACAGATGCTGGTCGGTGAACAGCATTCCGAGCGACGATTGTTCGAATTTCTTGAGCCAGTCGAGCATGGCAAATTCCTCGTGAGTCTTGATAGGCACACAAGGTACGCTTGCGCCATGTCGCGGAAAAGCGATACTTTTGCAAACCTGAGTTGAACCTGATTCAAGGTTGCGCTTTCCTTTCCGCTCGGAGAAAGCGAAGACATGAGCAAGCCGCCGCTGCATACATTGCAGGCCTTCGTCGCCGTCGCGCGCGAGAAGAATCTGACGCGCGCGGCCGCGCAGATGAACCTCACGGTCAGCGCATTGAGCCATCAGATGCGCGCGCTCGAGGAGCGCCTGGGCCGCAAGCTGCTCGAGCGCGGCCCGCGCGGTGTGAGTCTGACTCCGCACGGCGCCCGTCTGCTCGATGAAGTCGCCGTGCATGTCGACGGCATCGAGCGCGTGTTCGCGCGTACGCGCGAGCAGCCGGCGAACACGCTGACGATCAGCGCGCTGCCATCGTTCTCGTCGAGTTGGTTGATGCCGCGCCTGCCCGCATTCATGGCCAGGCATCCCGGACTCGAATTCAACCTGCAGACGACGACGGCCGTGGTCGACTTCGAGCGCGAGCCGGTCGACGCTGCATTGCGCTACGGCGCGGGAACATGGGCCGGCCTGACCTCCGAGCATCTGCTCGACGAGCAGCTGGCGCCGATTGCGCATCCGAAATGGCTCGAGGAATTCGGCAAGCCCGCGCCGGCGGATCTCGCACGCTGGCCGTTGCTTGGGGAGTACGACGATAACAGCGCGCATTGGCGGCGCTGGTTCACCGAATTCGGCGGTACGCTGCCGAATCGCTACGTGGCGAGCTTCACCGACGTGGAGCTGCTGCACCGCGCAGCGGCGCAAGGACTCGGCGTTGCGATGGGGCGCCTGCTCTTGGCGAAGCCGCTGATAGAGAACGGTGCGTTGGTCGTGCTCACGCGCGAACGCATGCCGGCGAAGTACGGCCACTACCTCGTCTATCCATCATGCTCGGCCAAATATCCGCCGCTGATCGCGTTTCGCGAATGGTTGCATGGCGAGATTGCGCACTCATACACCCAAAAAAAAGCCCCGAGAGTTTAGGGGGAAACTCTCGGGGCCGGGTCCGAAGGCGGATCTGGGGAGGGATCGGCCTTCGTGGGCTGAACCCAGGGAGGTGGGCCAGCCGAGGTGCCGTTGCGTGCACCGCTGACTTAGTTGCGGTTGGAGCGGCGGAAGTTCAAGGCGAAGCGAAAAATTGACCTGTTCGGTTTAGTTTTCATTCATGCGTTGAAAAATCAGGTAGTTGCGCCAGTCGCTCCGCATGCACACGACGAGGATGAAAAATACTTCATCTTCGGTTTCGCAAAGATTGCGTTAAAGCGTGCCGTTTTTTGCTTGGCAACCACTCAATGCGCTTCGTCCCAGTTGTCGCCGACGCCGATATCGACGACCAAAGGCACCTCAAGTTCCGCGGCGTGCATCATGCGCTCGCGTACGCCGTCGGACACTTTCTTCACCGCATTCTCGCGCACCTCGAACACCAGTTCGTCGTGTACCTGCATGATCATGCGCGCGTCGCCGGCGAGTGATTGCAACCAGGCGTCGACCGAAATCATCGCGCGCTTGATGATGTCGGCAGCCGTGCCTTGCATCGGCGCATTGATCGCCGCGCGCTCGGCGCCGGCGCGCAAGCCCGCGTTGCGCGAATGGATTTCGATCAGATACAAGCGCCGGCCAAACAGTGTTTCGACGTAACCGTCGCGATGCGCCTGCTCGCGTGTGCGCTCCATGAATTCGCGCACGCCAGGATAGCGTTCGAAGTAGCGCTTCACGTATTCGTTCGCCTCGCCACGCTCGATGCCGAGCTGGCGCGCGAGGCCCCAGGCGCTCATGCCGTACATCAGGCCGAAGTTGATCGCCTTCGCCGCGCGGCGTTGGTTCGCGTCGACCTGCTCGGGCGGCACGCCGAACACCTCGGCCGCGGTCGCACGATGCACGTCCTGGTTGCCATGGAACGCGGCGAGCAGACCGGGATCGCCCGACAGGTGCGCCATGATGCGCAGCTCGATCTGCGAATAGTCGGCGGCGAGAACCTTGAAACCCTCCGGCGCGACGAAGGCCTGGCGGATGCGCCGGCCCTCCTCGGTGCGGATCGGAATGTTCTGCAAGTTGGGATCGTTCGACGACAAGCGCCCCGTCGCGGCGACTGCCTGGTGATAGCTCGTATGCACGCGTCCATCGCGCGGATTGACCGCCTCGGGCAGCTTGTCGGTGTAGGTCGAGCGCAGTTTTGCCAGCGTGCGGTAATCGAGGATCAGGCGTGGCAGCTCGTGCTGATTGGCCAGCGCTTCGAGCGCTTCCTCGTTCGTCGACGGCTGCCCGGTCGGCGTCTTCACCGACACCGGCAATTTCAACTCGTCGTAAAGCAAGGCCTGCAGCTGCTTCGGCGAGTCGAGGCTGAAATGACGACCGGCGACTTCGAACGCGCGCTGCTGGAGTTCGAGCAGGCGCTTGCCGAGTTCATTGCTCTGCTTCTTCAGTTTGGCGACATCGATCAGCACGCCGGTCTGCTCCATGCGTGCGAGCACGGGCACGAGCGGCATCTCGATGTCGTCGAACACCTTCTGCAGCGTCGGCACGGTTTCAAGCTTGGCCCACAACGCTTCGTGCAGGCGCAGCGTGATATCGGCATCCTCGGCCGCGTAATCGGCCGCGACGCGCACGTCGACCTGCGAGAACGGTATCTGCTTGGCGCCCCTGCCGGTCACGTCCTCGTAGCGGATCGTGTCGACTCCGAGGTACTTCTTCGCCAGCGTGTCCATGTCGTGGCGGTTGCCCGAAGAATTCCATACGTAGGATTCGAGCATTGAATCGTAGCGCACACCTTGCACGGCGATGCCGTAGTTCGACAACACGTTCATGTCGTATTTCGCGTGCTGGCCCAATTTGGTTTTCTTCGGGTCCTCCAGCAGCGGGCGCAGCGCGTCGAGCACGGCGGCGCGATCGAGCTGCGCGGGCGCGCCCGGATAGTCATGCGCGAGCGGCACGTAGGCCGCATGGCCCGGTTCGACCGCAAATGAAACGCCGACGATTTCGGCCTGCATCGGATCGAGGCCGCTGGTTTCGGTGTCGATGCAGAACAGGTCGGCGGCTTCGAGGCGTTTGCGCCACGCGTCGAAGTCGGGTTGTGCGAGGACGAGATCGTAGCGCGACGGCGTCGAACTCTTCCCTTCGTGCACAGGCGCTGGGGAAGGCGCCTCGGCCAAGGCCGCGGGGGCCGGCTCTTCTGCGGCATTACCCGCAGCCGTTGCATCGAGTTCCTTCAATGCCGCCTTGAATTCGTAATGCGTATAAAACTCGCGCAACTTGTTGATATCCGCATCGCGCAACAAGAGATCGTTCGGCGTTTCGTCAAGCGCCACGTCGGTCTTGATGATCGTCAGCGTCCGCGACAGCGGCAGGTGCGGCAGCGCCTTGCGCAGATTTTCGCCGATCTTGCCGCCGATCTTGTCCGCGTTCTCGATCACTCCGGCCAGCGTCTCGTATTCGGCCAGCCATTTCGCCGCGGTCTTCGGCCCGCACTTCTCGACGCCGGGCACGTTGTCGACCGTGTCGCCCGTCAGCGCGAGATAATCGGCGATCTGGTCGGCGCGCACGCCGAACTTTTCGACGACGCCTTGTTCGTCGAGCGTCGTGTTCGTCATCGTGTTGACGAGCTTGACGTGCGCATCGACGAGTTGCGCCATGTCCTTGTCGCCGGTCGAAACGGTGACCTCGATGCCGTGTTCCGCCGCCTGTCTGGCGAGCGTGCCGATCACATCGTCGGCCTCGACGCCGGCGACGCGCAGGATCGGAATGCCGAGCGCGGCGACCATGCGCAGCATCGGCTCGATCTGCGCTGCGAGGTCTTCCGGCATCGCCGAACGCGTCGCCTTGTACTCGGGGTAGAGTTCGTCGCGAAACGTCGGTCCTGGCGCATCGACGACGAAGGCGATGTAGTCCGGCTTCGCTTTCAGCGCGAGGCGAACCATGTTGTGCACGGTCAACAGCGCGCCGGTCGGCTCGCCGGCGCGCGTGGCGAAATGCTTGTCGTACGTGGCATGGTAGCCGCGATACAAGTAGCCGGAGCCGTCGATGAGAGTCAGGGTTTTGGCGGACATGCGCGGCGCGAATTCCTGCGGGGCCGTGAGCTTGGGCCAGTCATGCTTTATTTGCAATCGTGAACGGTCCACAACCGTGGGCGGTTTCATGCCACCTTCACGCCGGCTTTGCTATGCTCGCTCCAGGTTTTCTGACGGAGTAGAGCCATGCGCAAGTTGCTTCCCTTGATGCTCGCTTGCGGACTGATTGCCGCGCAGGTCCAAGTTCACGCTCAGAAGAAAACCGATGACGGTTTGCCGCCGGTGCAGCCGCCACCGGCAATGGATGATCCGCCGGCGTCCACGTCGCAAACACCACCCGCGACGAACAAGGCGAAGACGGTGCCGATCGCGAATTCCGACGCCGAGTCCAAGGCCGCTGCCGAAGAAGCCAAGCGCCGCACCGCGCAACCGGTGCCGGCCCTGCCGCCTGAACCCGAGAAGAAATTTGACAGTCCCGGCTTGCCGCCGGACGTGCAGAAGGCCGCCGAGGCCACCGAACTGCCTGTCATTACCGTGCGCCAGGAAGGCAACGAGACGATCACCGAATACCGCAAACGCGGCAAGATCTTCGCCCAGTACTTCAAGTCGAAGGACAGCGGCGAGGAGAAGTGGTATGTCGATCCCGGCTACAAGGGCCCGATGCCACCTGACCTCGACGCCGGCATGCACGGCAAACCCGGCGCCGTGCAGTACAAGGTGTTCGGCTGGTAACCGAGTCCTAGCGAGACGCCTTTCGCGCTTCCGCGCGTCGCGCCGCTACAGCGCGGCCAGCAGCGCTGCGCGCGGCAGCTTGCCGGTCGCGTTGCGCGGCAGCGCATCGACGCGGCGTAGCGGCCGCGGCAGGAATGCAGGATCGATCGTCGCGCGCAGCGCGTCGAGGATCTGCGCCTCGTCCAGATCCGGCGCGACGACGAGCGCGGCGATCCGGCGCACACCGGCACAATCCGACTCCGCGTCGAGCTGGAACACTACGCCATCGAGAACGCCGTCGATCGCGAGCAGCCGCCTTGTCAGGTCGGCCAGCGAGGCACGCTTGCCGGCGATCTCGAGCAGGTCGCTGTTGCGCCCGCGTAGGTTGAAGCGTCGCCCGGGCAGCAGTTCGACGATGTCCTGCAGCACGGTCGGCTCGGCGAAATGCGCCGCGCTTGCGAGCGTGCCATCGGGTTGCGGGTGCAGTTCGACGGCATCGTAAAGCGACCACGCCTCGCCCAGCGCAGTGCGACGTTGCGCGATCACGCAGGTTTCGGTTGAACCGAACAGCTCGATCACTTGCGTTGCGAAGCGCGCTTCCACCGCCGCGGCGAGTTCGGTCGACAGCGGTGCGGTCGCGGTGACGACGGCGGCGAGCGCAGGCAAGGCGACGCCCGACTCATGCAGCGCGCGCAGGTGGAACGGCGTGGTCACAAGCACGCGCGGAGCGGGCATGCCAGCGAGCGCGGCGGCAATATCGGCGGGCAGCAGCGGCTGCGAGTCGTGGATCGCCGCGCGCGAACGCAGCGGCAGCAACACCGACAGCTCCATGCCGAACATGTGCTGTGGCGGCACGGTGGCGAGGATGTTGAACGTCTCGCCCGTCGTCGTCGCCAGCGCGGCGAGATTGAGTGCGCTCGATGCGCAGAATCCGCCCCAGGTCTTGCGGTTGGCTTTCGGCGCGCCGGTCGACCCCGAGGTGAAGCCGATCGCGACGAGTTGATCGGCCGCTATCGATACATTGGTGAAGAATTTTCGGTCGGCTTCGCTCGAAAGCGTATCGCGTACATCGATAACGCGCGTGTCGGCCAACGCGGTGTCTTCGTCGGTCAGTACGTAGTGGTTCGGATACGCGCGCAGCATTTCGGCGAGCAGTTGCGGTGCACGCGAGGGCGGCAGCAGGTTGGCCTGCCCAGCGACGACCGCAGCGCAGAATGCGACAAGAAAGTGATAACGCTGCGTGCACAGATTGAGTGTGTAGCGCGCCTCGGGCAGGCGTGCTGCGAGCGCGAACACATCGGCGAGGAATTCAGCTGCGTCAACCTCGCGTCCGCCGTGCCGCGCGAAGACGCGATTGAAGTCCGCGTCCGCGAGCAGCGGAATTTTTTTCTGCGCGTCCGAGGATCGCGCGTTCTCGAATACGGCCGACATCGGCTCCCCCTCAATATTCTTCCCTAGGAACCTATTCTCGAAGCTACTGCGCTTTGAAAACGGGTTCTAAATCCGGATCTCTTCGCCGCTCACGACGTCGTGGATCGGCGTTGGTCGCGCCAGTCCGCCGGTTTCTCCTGCGAGAATATAGGCCACGTCGGCACCGAATGCAGCCTGAACCGCCTCGGCGCTGCGCGCGGGCGGCTCGCCGTGGCGGTTCGCGCTGGTCGAGACCAGCGCGCCACCGAACGCGCGACACAGTGCGGCGGCGAGCGGATGCGCGGTCACGCGCAAGGCGATGCCTGAGTGCGCACCGGTGAGCCAGCGCGGCGTCTGCGGCGCACGCGGGAACACCCAGGTATGTGGGCCAGGCCAACTTGCCAGCGCGCGCGCCAGCGCCGCTGCAGGCACGGCGGCGAGGGCGACGTATTTTTCCACCTGGGCGAAGTCCGCGGCGATCAGCAGCATGCCTTGCGTGGCCGGACGTTGCTTGAGTGCGAACACTCGGCTCACGGCCGCTTCGTTCGCCGGATCGCAGCCTAGCCCGTACACCGCTTCGGTCGGGTAGGCGATCACTCCACCCGAGCGTAGCGCGGCGACAGCGATGTCGAGACCGGAATCCATCGCCACCGCTATGCGGTCTTGCTTGCCGCTTTTTTCGCCGCGGTTTTCTTTGTAGCCGCCTTCTTCTTCGCGGCGGCTTTCTTGGCGGGAGCTTTTTTAGCCGCAGCTTTCTTTGCCGGCGCCGCTTCCGCCTTCTTCGTCGGTGCAGCCTTCGCGCCCCTGCCGAAACGACCGCGCTTCTCGGGCGCGGCAGCGATCAGCTCGACGCATTCCACCTCGGTCAGGCTCGCTGGTTCACGATCCTTCGGAATCTTCGCGTTCTTCTTGCCGTCGGTGATGTAGGGGCCGTACTGGCCGCGCAGAATCTGGATCGCACCGTCCTGGAAGCTTGCGATGACGCGGTTGCGGATCGCTTCCTCCTTTTCGCGCAGGACTTCCTGCGCGCGCTCGAGTTCGATCGTGTACGGATCGTCGGGCGGCTTGATCGATGCGTAGATTTTGCCGTGCTTGACGAACGGGCCGAAGCGGCCGATGCCCACGCTGATGGTCTCTCCGTCCGCAGCCTCACCCAACGCGCGAGGTAGTTTGAACAGGTGCAGCGCATCCTCGAGCGAAATCGTGTGGATGCTCTGGCCTGGGCGCAGGCTGGCGAAGCGCTTGTCCTCGTCGTCGCGGCCGCCGAGCTGGGCCATCGGCCCGTAGCGGCCGAGGCGCACGGATACGGGTTTGCCGCTGATCGGGTCGTCGCCGAGCACGCGCTCGCCGCCCGCTTCGCTGCGGTCGACGGTTTCGGTTTTGTCCTCGACCAGCGCCTTGAACGGCGTCCAGAACCTCTGCAGCAACGGCTTCCATTCCTCTTCGCCGCGGCTGACCGCGTCGAGCTCGTCCTCGAGCTTGGCGGTGAAGTCGTAGTCGACGTACTGGGTGAAGTGACCGGCAAGGAACTTGCCGACCGCGCGGCCGATGTCCGTAGGCTTAAAGCGGCGACTGTCGAGCGTCACGTATTCGCGGTTGAGCAGCACCTGGATGATGCTCGCGTAAGTCGACGGGCGGCCGATGCCGTATTCCTCGAGCGCTTTGACCAGCGAAGCTTCCGAGTAGCGCGGCGGCGGTTCGGTGAAGTGCTGGTTGGCGGCGATGTCGGCCAGCGGCACGGCCTCGCCGATCTGCATCGCGGGCAGCTTGCGGTTCTCGTCCTCGTCCTCGGTGTTCTTCGCGTCGCGACCTTCCTCGTAAACGGCGAGGAAGCCCGGATCGACCACGGTCGTGCCGCTCGCGCGGAACATCGAATCATTGCCGGCGTCGAGATCGACGCTGACGGTATTGAGCGTGGCGTACTGCATCTGACTTGCGACCGCACGCTTCCAGATCAGCTCGTAGAGCTTGCGCTGGTCGTCACTGAGGTACTGCGCCATTTCGCGTGGCGTGTGCAGCGCCGAGGTCGGGCGGATCGCCTCATGCGCTTCTTGCGCATTCTTCGATTTGGCGCGATAAAAGTTAGGCGCCTCGGGCAGCGCTTTCGCGCCGTAGTCGCGCGCGATGACCTTGCGGATCTCGCCGATCGCATCGGCCGCGAGACTGACCGAATCGGTACGCATGTAGGTGATCAGGCCGACCGTGCCTTCGCCGCCGATCGCGACGCCTTCGTACAGGCCCTGCGCGAGGCGCATCGTGCGCGTCGTCGAGAAGCCGAGCTTGCGCGCAGCTTCCTGCTGCAAAGTCGATGTCGTGAACGGCGGCGACGGGCGGCGCTTGCGCTCCTTCGACTGCACTTCGGCGACGACGAGGCGGCCCTGCGCGGACTTGATCAGCGCATCGCGCGCGGCATGGGCATCGTGCTCGTTGGTCAGGTCGAATTGCTCGAATTTCTTGCCGCGCAGCTTGAGCAGGCGCGCGCTGAAGTGCAGGTCCGGATGCGCGCAGTCGGCTGCGATCGTCCAGTATTCCTGCGCCTTGAACGCTTCGATCTCCTCCTCGCGCTCGACGATCATGCGCAGTGCGGGCGACTGCACGCGGCCCGCGGACAGGCCACGCTGGACTTTGCGCCACAGCACCGGCGACAGATTGAAGCCGACCAGGTAGTCGAGCGCACGCCGCGCCTGCTGCGCGTCGACCAGGTCGTGCGAGAGCTTGCGCGGGTTGGCCACGGCCTCGCGGATCGCATGCGGCGTGATTTCCGAGAACACCACGCGGTGCACCTCCTTGCCGTCGAGCAATTTCTTTTGCTTGAGGATTTCCGAGATGTGCCAGGAGATCGCTTCGCCTTCGCGATCCAAGTCGGTCGCGAGATAGATCGAGTCGGCCAGCTTCGCCGCCTTGGCGATCGCGTCGACATGCTTCTCGTTCTTCTCGATCAGCTCATAGTGCATCGCGAAGTCGTGATCGGGGTCGACCGCGCCTTCCTTCGGCTTCAGGTCGCGCACGTGACCGTACGAAGCCAGGACCTGGAAATCCTTGCCGAGGTATTTATTGATCGTCTTCGCTTTGGCCGGCGATTCGACGATAAGCAGGTTCTTTGCCATAGGTTATTTCGCGGGCACGGATACGTCCGTATCGACGCGGAGAAATGGATCGGTCTGAGGGAAATTCAAGCAGTTGCGGAGCCGCGGTCCCGCGGCACCCCTTTTTCCAGTCAAACCCGCAAACGGGCATGCTGTCAAGCTCGGCCTGCCGTAACAGGCGATTTCGCGACTTCGTGCGGAGCCGTTTCCGACCTAACGCACGCTGCGCGCATAGCGCCCATTTTCGGCGCAGACGAGGCCGTCGAGTTCGAGCACGAGCAACATCGAGGACAGCGCCCCAGCAGCGAGCCCGGTGCGCTCGACGAGCTCGTCCAGCGCTGCCGGAGTATGGTCGAGCGCCTGCATCAACGCGGCGTATTCTGGATCGTTTCCGTGCGTATTGCCGCTAGGCTGCGCCGTCGGATCGATGCGGCTTTGCGTGTCGAGCGCAGCCAGACGTTCGCGCAGGCCGTCGGCGAGGATCGCGCCGACGCCGCGCAGGTCTTCCAGCACTTCGGTCGCGGTTTCAACCAGCTTGGCGCCCTCGCGGATCAGCTTGTGGCAGCCGCGTGCGAGCGGGTTGTGGATCGAGCCCGGCAGGGCGAAGACTTCGCGGCCCTGCTCGGCCGCATAGCGCGCGGTCGTCAGCGAACCGGACCTCAGGCTCGCCTCGACCACGAGCGTGCCGAGGCTCAGGCCCGAGATGATGCGGTTGCGGCGCGGGAAGTGGTTCGCCTGCCCGGGCACGCCGGGCGGATATTCGCCGACCAGCGCGCCGTTCGCGGCGATGTCCGCGGCCAGCTGCGCATGCTGGCGCGGATAGACCAGATCGATGCCGGTGCCGAGCACGGCGATGGTCTTGCCGCCCGCGGCCAGCGCCGCAGCGTGCGCCGCGCCGTCGATGCCTTCAGCGAGCCCGCTCGTCACCGTGTTGCCGGCGACGGCGAACGCGCGCGCATTGGCGATGCCTCCCGCGCTGGCGCTGCGTGCGCCGACGATCGCGATCTGCGGCATCCACAGCAGCGCAGGATCGCCGATGACGAACAGTGCCGCGGGCGCGCTGGCGATATCGCGCAGGAGTACCGGAAAGTCGTCTGAGTCGCAGGTGAGCAGATGGTGATCGGCTGCGGCGAGCCAGGCTTCGTCCGCATCAAGCCGGGCCGAATCGGGCGCCGCGAGCCAGGCGTGGGCTTCCCCACTAGCCTCGCGTCGTGCGTGTCTGCACGCGTCGACAATGCTGCCGTGCCTAGCCAGCAAGCTGCGTATGCTCGCCGCGCCGACCCCCGGCGCGCGCAGCAGGGTCAGCCATGCGCGGGTCGCCTCGGCTGTGGCCGGCATGGCGACCTTGCTGGCCTCGATCCCGGTCAGAGATGATCGGGATCGTACAGCGGGTCGCCCAGGTGCACCGGCTTGACCCCGTCCACGACCAGGCCGTAGCTGACGTGCTCGAACGTGCGGAAGATCATCACGTGGCCGACGTATTCCTCGGGCAACTGCACCTTCGCGTCCTTCGGATGGAAGAATTTCTTCGCACTCTCGGGCGAGTAGTCGAAATTGTCGTTGACCGTTTCGCCCGGATGGAAGATCGAATAGACCTGGCCATTCTCGATGCCGTCATCAGCGCCGTGCGACAGCGCGAGCACCTGATCGCGACCGGTGACCATGCCGGCCGATGGATCGAGCGTATCGGTGAACGCGACCACGCGCATGCCGTCCGGCACCTTCATCGGCGGGTGTGGCACGTACTGCGCGTCATAGGGTTTGTCGTCGAGCGGCAGGACCAGGTCGCCCGGCGCCACTTCGATGTCGGAACTCAGCAGCAGCGCCGAGGCCGGATTGCCAGCCTTGGTGACGCGCACCGTGCCGATCTGCAGGCCTTCATAGCCGAGGAACTTGATGTTGCCGGCAAGGCTGAACTGGTTCGGGCCATGGTGCCAGATCAAGTCGCCGCGAATCTCGTGGTCGCGGCTCGGCTCGTCGGTGGAGTCGCGGTAGAAGCGTTGCGGCGCGCCGTCCTTCGGCACCAGTTCGTAGTAGCGGCCGAGCGGATGCACGATCGCGAGCTGCTGGCCCGGCTGCGCGTCGAGGCCGCGCACGTAGACGAGCTGGCCCGGGGTCGCGCGCAGATGTGCTTCCTCGGCGCCGACCACATGCGGGGCGGCCTTGAAGTCGTCCTCGCCGATGATGCGCGTGCGCTTGAGGAACTTGTCGATGCGTTCGAGCGCGATCGGCTTGATCGCGTCCTCGAGCTGCTCTACGCGTACGTGCGGGCCGCCGGCGTTGTTCAGGTGCGGGCCGCCATTGAGATAGGCGAGGTTGATCACATCGCCCGGAAAAATCAGGTGCGGGTTCTTGATCTGGCCGTTGGCCTGCCATACCTCTGGCCATTGCCAGGGTTTCTTCAGGAACTTGTTCGCGATCCCCCAAAGCGTGTCGCCGCGGCGCACGACATAGGTGTCCGGATGGCCGGGCTTGAGTTCGACCGTCGCCGCGTAGGCAACGAGTGTCAGTGCGAATCCAGCAAAAATCGCAGGCAGCTTCTTCAGCATGATTGAATACCCGATGTCCCCCGAGGCGGACACAGTGTAGAGCAAAAAGCGTCCCGCGAAACGCGGAATCGTCCGCAAGTTCGTCACGCAAGTGCCGATGGAATATACTTTCCTTCCTGAAATTCGCGTCTACAGGTCATGAGTCCGCTTCCCATCCTCGAATATCCCGATCCGCGCCTGCGCACCAAGGCGCAGCCCGTGACCGTGTTCGACGCGGCGCTGCAGGCCTTGGTCGACGACATGTTCGCGACCATGTACGAGGCGCCCGGCATCGGCCTGGCCGCGAGCCAGGTCAACGTGCACAAGCAGCTGCTCGTGCTCGACGTGTCCGAGGAAAAGAACGCGCCGATGGTGTTGATCAACCCGAAGATCATCGCCAGCGAAGGCAGCCAGACCTATCAGGAAGGCTGCCTGTCCGTGCCGGGCATCTTCGCCGATGTCGACCGCGCCGACCGCATCACGGTCGAGTCGCTCGACCGCCACGGCAACGCGCAGAACTTCGAGGCCGAGGGCCTGCTCGCCGTGTGCATCCAGCACGAGATGGACCACCTGATCGGCAAGCTGTTCGTCGACTATCTCTCGCCGCTCAAGCGCGAACTGGTTCGCAAAAAGCTCGAAAAGCAGCGCCGCAACGCGGCCGCGGGCTGAGCGCACATGCCTATGGCCGCGCTGCGGCTGGTGTTCGCGGGCACGCCCGATTTCGCCGTGCCGCATCTCGCCGCATGCCGCCGAGACGGTGTCGAAATCGCGGCCGTCTACACCCAGCCCGATCGCCCAGCCGGGCGTGGGCGCAAGCTGACGCCGAGTCCGGTCAAACAGGCTGCGCTCGACCTCGGCCTCGCGGTCGAGCAACCAGAGAACTTCAAGGACGCCGCGACGCGCGCTCGTCTCGCCGCCTACGCGCCCGACCTCATGGTCGTTGTCGCCTACGGTCTGATCCTGTCGCGCAAAGTGCTCGCGATCCCGCCGCGCGGCTGCTGGAACGTGCATGCCTCGTTGTTGCCGCGCTGGCGCGGCGCGGCGCCGATCCAGCGCGCCATTCTCGCCGGCGACACCGAAACCGGCGTCTGCCTCATGCAGATGGAGGCTGGCCTCGATACGGGACTGGTACTGCTGCGTCGAGCAATTCCTATTGCACCCGAAGACACCGGTGGTTCGCTGCACGACAAGCTTGCGGCGCTGGGAGCCGGATTGCTCGGTGCAGGCCTTGATCGAGTTTTGCGCGATCAGGCGATTCCTGTCACGCCGCAATCCGAAGACGGCGTGACCTACGCGCACAAACTCGACAAGGCCGAGGCGCGGCTCGACTGGAACGAGCCGGCCGCGGCGCTCGAACGCAAGGTGCGCGCCTTCGATCCATGGCCGGTCGCCGAAGCGGTCGTTGCAAGCGAAACCCTGCGCGTGTGGCGCGCGCAGACGCGCGAGCGCGGATCGGCGGACGCGCCGCCGGGAAGCATCGTCGCTGCATCGCGCGATGGCATCGACATCGCCTGCGCCGACGGCGTGTTGCGCCTGCTCGAAGTGCAGCGTGCGGGTGGGCGGCGCATCGCGGCGGCAGACTATCTCAACGCGCGTCCCGAACTCAGGCGCGTGGCCGCGAACTCCGCGGCATGAACGCTTCCGCGCCGCAGCCGGCAAATGTGCGCGCTCTGGCCGCGCAGGCGCTCGCGCGCATCGTGCGCGGCGAGTCGTTGCGCACGGTATTCGCTGCTGCTGCGCCGCGCCTGGCCGACGCGCGCGACCGCGCCCTGTTGTCGAACCTGCTGCACGAGGGCGCGCGCTGGTGGCTGCGCTACGATGCGGCGCTCGATCGCCTGCTCGAACGCCCGCTGCGCGAGCGCGAGCTCGACGTGCATGCGCTCGGCGTGCTCGGCATCATCCAGCTCGATGTACTGCGCCTGCCCGAATACGCGGCGGTCGCGGCCACGGTCGAAGCCGCACGCAGCCTACGCAAGCCGAAGTTCGCTGGCCTGATCAACGCGCTGCTGCGGCGCTGGTTGCGTGAGCGCGAGGCAATGAACGCCGAGCTCGACACCGACCCGGTCGCGCGCACGGCGCATCCGCGCTGGTTGCTCGACGCGCTCGCCAGCGACTGGCCGAATGAAGTCGATGCGATCGTTGCCGCGGACAATGCGCAGGCGCCGTTGTGGCTGCGCGTCAATCGTCGCCGCGCACGGCGCGAGGAACTGCTCGAGCGCTTCGCCGCCGCGGGTATCGAGGCAAGCGCGGCCGCTTCGCCCGATTGCGCGATCGTGCTCGCCCAGAGCACCGACGTCACTCGCCTGCCCGGCTATGCCGAAGGCGCATTCTCGGTCCAGGACGGCGCCGCCCAGTTCGCCGCCGCCCTGCTTGATCCCCGTGCCGGCCAGCGCGTGCTCGACGCCTGCGCGGCGCCGGGTGGCAAGTCCGCGCACATCCTGGAGCACGCGGATGTGCACCTGACCGCGCTCGACAGCGATAGGCACCGCTTGACTCGCATCGAGGAAAATCTTGCGCGCCTGGGTCTCAAGGCTGCGATCCGCGCCGGCGATGCGGCCGTGCCTGCGGCGTGGTGGGACGGCACGCCGTTCGATCGCATCCTCATCGACGCGCCATGCTCGGCGACCGGCATCGTGCGCCGCCAACCCGACATCAAGCTGCACCGGCGCGCGGACGACATCGCCCGCCTCGTCGACGAACAGGCGCGCATCCTCGATGCGCTGTGGCCTTTGCTTGGGCTGCGCGGGCGCTTAGTCTATGCGACGTGTTCCGTGCTCGCCGAGGAGAACGCGCATCAGATTGCGCGCTTTCTCGAGCACCATGCCGATGCGCGGTCGCTCGACGCCGCTCCGCCGGAATGGCGCAACTGCGGCGAAGGCGGCGCGCAGAACCTGCCGGGGGAGAACGGCATGGACGGATTCTATTATGCGGTACTCGAAAAAGTTAATTAATATACTTTTTCTCATCGCAACCGCTGCGCTGGCTGCCGCCTGCGCGCGCAGCGACGATGGCGCGCGCTTCGGCGTGCGCGAAGCCGCAGTCGCGGGCAGCACGTTGAGCGCGCAGCTCGACTGGCAGCCGAGCGAGACGCTGCTCGACGGTCTCGATCACGGCATCCCGCTTGTGTTCGACATCAGCCTGTCGGCGCAGGCGCGCAGCAGACTTGGTCTGCAGGCGAATCTTGCCGAGCAGCGCTGGCGCCGTGAACTGCGCTACTTCCCGCTGACGCGCCAGTATCAGCTGCGCGATCCCGATGTCGCGCGCAGCGGCACGCAGGCGCGCAGCTATGCGGTGCGCGCGCTCGTCATCGCTGCGCTCGCCGATCTGCGCCTGCCGCTCGATCCGGCGCTGACCGCCGCCTCGGCGCAGCGCTATGTGCTGCGCATCGAGCTCGAGCGCGATGCCTTGCCCGGCGCGTTGCGCCTGCCGGCGCTGATCGACGCGGACTGGCGCCTTTCCACCGGGGACTACGCATGGCAGGCCGGATCCGGCGCGCGCTGAGCTTCGTCGCCCGGCGCGTGCTGCCTGCGCTCGCCATCGCCGCCTTGCTGGCGGCGACGCTGCTGCTCGCGCGCGACGCGACGAGCGACACGAACCGGCTCGGGCGCTTCTATCTGTGGATCCTCGGTGCCTCGGCGCTGGCGCTGGTCGTCTTGGTCGCCATCATCGCGCAACGCCTGTTGCGGCTGTCGCGCGAGCTCAAGCGCTCCGTGCCGGGTGCGCGCCTGACCCGGCGCTGGCTGCTCATGCTGATCGCGCTCGCCGTACCGCCGGTGCTCGTGGTCTACGGGTTCTCGCTCTACTTCCTCAATGCGACGATCGACACCTGGTTCAACGCGCGTCTCGAACAAGGCCTGTCTGCCGCGCTCGGCGTTGGCAAGGCCTATCTCGACGAGCGCCTGCGTGCGGCCGAGACCAGCGCGACCGGCATCGCGCGCGATCTGGCCAACCTGCCCGACGCGGATTTGCAGGCGCGGCTCAAGGCGGCGCTCGACGCGCAATTGATCACCCAACTCGTCGTGTTCGGTGACGACCGCCGCGTGCTCGCGAACGAGGGCTCCGATCCACGCTTCCTCGACGCGGTCTATCCGGATGCGAATGCGCTGAACCAGCTCAAGATCACCGGTCGCTACGCCGCCGCGGAACCGCTCGGCGAACCGGTCGTGCTCAAGTTGCGCGTCGTGTTGCCGCTCGCCGACGCCGCGCCCGGCGCGAACCGTCTGTTGCAGGCGCTGTATCCGGTGCCCGAGCAGATGCAGCCGCTGATGGCGACCGTGGAACAAGCTGGCTACGACTTCCAGCGCCTGAAATTCCTGCGTGATTCGCTCAAGCTCACGTTCACCCTGGTGCTCACCTTCGTGCTGCTGCTGTCGGCGCTGTTCGCGGTACTGACCGCGTTCGGCGTCGCGCGCCGGCTGACCGCGCCGATCGGCCGCCTCGCCGCGGCGACGCGCGCGGTCGGCGCCGGCCGCTACGACACGCCGTTGCCGGTCGCGGGCGACGACGAGCTCAGTTTCCTCACCCAGTCGTTCAACCAGATGCAGGGCGAGCTCGAACGCGCGAGCTCGCGTCTCGTGCACAGCGCGCAGGAGACCGACAGCCAGCGCACCTATCTGCGCGCCGTGCTCGAGCGTCTGTCCGCCGGCGTGCTCGGTCTCGACCGCGAAGGCGTTCTGCGCACGGCCAACCACGCCGCCGAAGTGATCCTCGACCTGCCGCTGTCGCGGCACATCGGCCAGCATCTCGGCGTGCTGCGCCGCGAACGTCCCGCGCTCGCACCGCTGGTCGATCCGATCCTCAAGCACATGCGCGAGGCCGCGCGTGAATGGCGCGAAGAAGTCGTGCTCGACGACCCGGATCAACGCTCGGGCAACGAGCGCCGTGTGTTGATGCTGCGCGGTGCGGAACTCTCGCCGATGCTAGGTGAAGATGCCGGCATCGTCGCCGTGTTCGACGATCTGACCCTGCTCAACCGCGCGCAGCGCGATGCGGCCTGGGCCGAGGTTGCGCGCCGCCTCGCCCACGAGGTCAAGAATCCGCTGACCCCGATCCAGCTCGCCGCCGAACGCCTGCGCCGTCGTTTCATCGGTCGCCTGCCGCCGGAGGAAACCGAAATCCTCGATCGCGCCACGCTGACCATCGTCAACCAGGTCGAGGCGCTCAAATCGATGGTGAACGCGTTCGGCGACTACGCCCGCCCGCCGCAGATCGACGCCCGCGCATTGTCGATCAATGCGCTCGCCGGCGAGGTCGTCGATCTGTACGAGAACGACCAGCGCATTCAGCTGACTCGCCAGTTCGCCGCGAGCGACCCGAGCCTGCGTGCCGACGCGGTGCGCCTGCGTCAGCTGCTGCACAACCTGATCAAGAATTCGCTCGAAGCCGTCACCGGCGAGCACAAGCCGCATATCGAGGTGATCACGCGCGAGATCGACGAGGGCGGTCGCCACTGGGTCGAGCTGGCTGTCGCCGACAACGGCCCCGGCCTGCCCGAGGGTTTCGACGCGCGCTGGTTCGAGCCGTACACGACGAGCAAGGTCAAAGGCACAGGCCTGGGCTTGGCGGTGGCGAAGAAGATCGTCGAAGAGCACGGTGGCACGATCCGCGCGGAAAATCGCGCCGAAGGCGGCGCCGTATTCACCCTGCGCCTGCCGCGCGACGGCGATGTTTGAGAACAGGTTCTGACGAACACGAAGCTGGCCGGCGTCAGCTTGGCGTCAACTTGTGTTAAGTAGGCTGCGGCGTACGCGCGAGCGTAGTCCGCATTTCCTTTCCCCGTTTCTTCGATCACTCTGCGATGAGCGTTCCATCGATGCCGCCTGCACCTGCCCGCCGCGAGCTGTGGCTGTTCCTGCTCTTCGCCCTCGTCGTGATCGGCGCCGGCATCGGCCTGCGCGATCCGTGGCCGGCGGACGAGCCGCGCTTCGCGCTGTCGGCGCAGCAGATGGTCGAGTCGGGCGACTGGCTAATCCCGCATCGCGGCCACGAGATCTACGCCGACAAGCCGCCGGCGTTCATGGCCATGCAGGCCGCTGCGTTCGAGCTCGTGCGCAACTGGCGCATCGCCTTCCTGCTGCCCTCGCTGCTCGCCGCGCTCGGCACGCTGCTGCTCGTCTATGACCTCGCGCGGCGGCTCTGGGACCACCGCGCCGGCCTCTACGCCGGCGTCGCCCTGCTCTGCGTGTTCCAGTTTGTCTATCAGGCAAAACGCGCGCAGATCGATCCGATGGTGACGTTCTTCATCACCCTCGCCAACTACGGCTTGCTGCGCCACTTCCTCACCGGCCCCGATTGGCGCATGTACTGGCTCGGCTGTTTCGCCGCCGGCCTCGGCGTGATCACCAAGGGTGTCGGCGTGCTCGCGCTGCTCATGTTCCTTCCCTACATTTTCGCGCGCAGCACACATTGGAATTTCGTCGCCGCGACGAAGGATTCCGCCTGGCGCTGGGCCGGCGGGTTCGCCGCGCTCCTCGTCGCGATCGCACTGTGGCTACTGCCGCTCGCGCTCGCGGTGTCGCTGCATCCCGCATCGGAATACCAGGCCTATTTGCACGACATCCTGTTCAAGCAGACGGCGGCGCGCTACACCGATTCGTGGGACCACCAGCAGCCGCCGTGGTACTACCTCGGCGTGATCCTGAGCGGCTGGATGCCGTTGTGGCTGGCCTGGTTCGGTACCGTGCCGGCCTGGGCGCGGGCTCTTCGCGAACACGATGCGCGCATTCTGTTGCCGTTGGCCTGGGCGTTGCTCGTGATCGCGTTTTTCAGCATCCCCTCGGGCAAGCGCGACATGTACATCATGCCGGCGCTGCCGATGGTCGTGCTCGCCTGCGCGCCGTACCTGTCGCAGATCGTCGAACGAAGCTGGTTTCGCCGGCTCGCGCTTGGAGTGCTCGTCGCCCTCGGTGTCGTGCTCGCCGGTGCCGGACTGCATGCCTGGTCGGGGCACTGGAAATTTGCCAACGACCTCGCCGAGCAACGCGGCTTCGACGGCGGCGGTGCGGCATTGTGGAGCCTGCTCATCGCGCTCGGCGCCTGGCTGCTGGCGTGCGCGGCCTGGTTCCGTCTCGCGCGCGCGGCAAACGGGCTCGTCGCGGGCCTAGCCGGCCTCTGGCTGCTCTGGGGCCTGTGGGCCTCGCCGCTGCTCAACGATTCGAGTTCGGCGCGCGGGCTGATGCGCCAGGCCGGCGCGGCGATCGGGCCCGATGCCGAGCTCGCCCTCGTCGCGTGGAAAGAGCAGAACCTGTTGCTGGCCGACCGGAAGGTCGTCGAATTCGGTTTCGTCAAACCCGTCCATCTACAACTCGGCGAGGCGATCCGCTGGCAGGAGGCGAAGCCCGATGCGCGTTGGATCTTCATCCTCGCCGACGCGATGGCGCCATGCATCGACCAAGCGAAGGCGCGCTACGTCGGCCATGCGAACCGGCGCGAGTGGTGGCTGTTCCGCGGCGATGCGGTGGCCGAGGCTTGCCGCGGCGGCAATGTCCCTGCGCCACGCAAGGAAGTGGACGCCGAAGCGGAATGATCTGAATGGGGTGCATCAAGCAAGTTCGTACTTGATTTGCGGCGGACCATCCTGGGCCCGGCGAAAACTCTGCACCTGTGCAGAGTTTTCATTGCAGCTAGACTGCGCGGCTATGACGCAACCGATACGCCACAGCAACGATTCTCCCGCGAAAAGTCTGCGTCGCCGCGTCGCACGCTGGTTTTCACGCCGCTTGGCGTCGCCATCGGCGCCCGCCGACAGTCTTCCGCAGCACATCCCCGCGCGCGGTATCCACCGCATCCTGATTTGCCGGGCGACGCGGACGCTGGGCGAGACCTTGCTGCTGTCGCCGTTGCTGCGCGAGATCGAGGCGCGTTTTCCCGGCGCTGAAGTCGACATCATCAGCGGTTGCGCAGCGGCGCCGACCTTGTTCCAACGCTTTGCCCAGGTGCGGCGCATAAGCGTGCTACCGCGCAGCATCGCCAAGGCACCTCTGCGTTACCGGCGCTTGCTCAAGGAGTTGCGCGCGGCGAAATACGATCTAGCGATCGATCCCTACCTACTGTCGAATTCCGATCGGTTGCTCGTGCGCACTTCACGCGCGCGGTTTCGCATCGGCTTCGACGGAGCGAAAAAAAGCGGCCATCTCACGCACCCGCTCGCCCAGCCGCGCGAGGAGGAGCACGCGGCGAAGCTGCCGGTGTATTTGCTGCGTAGGACGATGGGTGTCGCCGGCGATCCAGCGCGGTGGACGTATCCGGAACTCGACTTGCATCTTTCCGCTGCGGAACGCGAACAGGGGCGCGAAACGCTGCGCGCCGTCGCCGCCGGAGCGTTAGCGCAAGCGCGCGGGACGATCGGCGTCTACGCCTTCGCCACCGGCGTGAAAAATTACTCGCGCGATTGGTGGCTGCGTTTTCTTGCCGCGCTCGCCGCGCGCTATCCACAGCATGCGATCGTCGAGATCGTGCCCGGCTTCGGCCGCTCGCTGCTCGGCGATGCGTATCCGACGTATTTCTCCTCCGATATCCGCAAGCTCGGCGGCGTGCTCGCGAACCTCTCGCTCTACGTCAGCGCCGACTGCGGCATCATGCATCTCGCTGCCGCGAGTGGCGCACCGACGGTCGGCATCTTCTCGGTCACCGACATCCCGGGCTGGAGCGTCTACGGCGCGCGCAACCATACGATCGACGCGCGCGATCTCGATGCGGAGCAGGCGGCCGCCGCGACCATCGCGGCGCTCGGCGAAGCCGGGCTTACGCCAGCGAGCGCCACGCCGCAATGACCTGTCCGGGGGAAATGTCCGCCGCGGTTGCGGCGCGCGGCGAGGTACCCACATTGATTACCGGCTTGGCGTATGGGCTGCGCCGATCCCATTTTTCCGGACCGTACTTGCCGGCATAGAGCACGACAAGCGGGCAGCCCATCGCCGCGGCTAAATGCGCGGGGCCGGTATCGACCGAGACCATGCTGTGCGCGCGCTCGAGTACGCCAAGCAAGCGACGCACGGGCAGATCGCTCGTCGCGATCTTGACCGCGGCAAGTCCCGTCGCGTCCGCGATTGCCCGACAGACGGCCGATTCGGACGGTGCTCCCGCGAGCACGAGATTTGCGGTCGGTAGGGTTTCGTGCATCGCGCGCAGCAACGCGGCCCAGGATTCGATCGGCCAGAACTTCGGATCATCGTCGCGTTGATGCAGCCTGCGCTTGACCTTCCAGTTTCCCGGTTGCAGCAGCACGAACGGCGCGTCGGTGAAGCCACGTTCGCGCAGCCAGGCGTCGGCGTCGCGGCGGTCTGCTGCATCGAGGTAGAGGCGTGGCGCGGCCTGCAGGTCGTCGGCTTGCCAGCGGTAGTCGGCCTCGCGGTATGCGCTGGGCGTCATGCGGCCGAAACGCAGGGCTTGGTCGACCCAGTGTTCGTCCTTGTGCAGCGCCATGTCATGCAGGAAAACGCAGCGTTGCTGCGGCACACCGGCGAAGCGCAGCAGCCAGCGGATGCGTTTGAGCGATCCGCGGGTGTCCTCGCTCACGTAGATGGGGCCGTCGTGAGCGCGAATTTTTGCTATGAGTCGCCAGCGTTCCGGACTGAAGGCGAGCAGTTGGTGGCGATTGGCGAGTTCCCAGATCTCGCCGACATCGGGATGCCCGCGGTACAGCTCACTGGTCCACGAACCGCGAGCGAGAATGCGACAGGGACGGCCATAGCGCCGGCGCAGCAGATGAAGCAGCGGTTCCTGCAGCAGCATGTCGCCGAGACGGCCAAAGCGGATGACCAGCGGAACCTGGGACCGGGCTGGCCCGTTTTGCGCAGACATGCAGGGAATTGCTCGACGGCCGATGCGACGGGATCGACTTGGCCGCAATTATAGGTGGGCGTGGTTAAGCAAACTTGAAGACATCGTGCAGAACCTGCGCAATTTGGCCGGGTGATCCGCCGTTCCGTGCACGATCTTTGCGCTATCCTAGGCGTCGCATTTTCGCAACAGGCATTCGCATGGCTTCCGGCCGCATCCTCGTCGTCGACGACGAACCCGACATCCGCACGACGGTGAAGGAAATCCTCGAAGACGAGGGTTATCAGGTCGCAGTCGCCGCTGACGCCGCTGCCGCGCGCGAGGCGCGCACGCAGAGCCGGCCCGACGTGATCCTGCTCGACATCTGGATGCCGGAAACCGACGGCATCAGCCTGCTGCGCGAATGGTCGCAGGCCGGCGCGCTGACCACGCCGGTGATCATGATGAGCGGTCACGGCACGGTCGAGACCGCGGTCGAAGCGACGCGCCTGGGTGCCTACGATTTCGTCGAGAAACCCATCTCGTTGGCCAAGCTCTTGCTCACGATCGATCGTGCGCGCGAGGCGAGCCGGCTCAAGCGCGAAAACGAGGGCCTGCGCGAGCAACTCGCGCTGCCGCTGGAGCCGATCGGCGCGTCCAAGGCGATGGCCGCGTTGCGCGCGCAGCTCGACAAGCTGGCCCAGCACGATACCTCGATCCTGATTCAGGGCGAGGCCGGCACGGGCAAAGAATCGCTCGCGCGCTGGCTACATGCACGCTCGCTGCGCCAGGGCGGACCGTTCGTCGCAGTCGCGGCAGGCGGCGTCCCGCGCGAACATCTCGCCGCCGCGCTGTTCGGCAGCGAGGACGCGAACGGCGTGCAGCCGGGCCTGATCGAGCAGGCCAACGGCGGCACGCTGTTCCTCGACGAAGTCGCCGAGCTCGACGCCGAGCTGCAGCAGCGCCTGTCTTCGGTGCTCGAACGCCGCGCGCTCGTGCGCTCGGGCGGCGCGGGCAGCGTGCCGCTCGATCTGCGCGTGATCGCGGCGACCGCGCAGAATCTCGAAACGCTGGTGAAAGCCGGCGCGTTCCGCGAAGAACTCTACTACTTGATCAATATCGTTCCACTCAGCGTGCCGCCGCTGCGCCAGCGGCTGGAGGATGTGCCCGAGCTGCTGCGCACGTTCGCGGATTTCTTCGCCCACCGCGACAAGCTGCCGTACCGCGTGTTCCCGGTCGCGGTGCAGAACCGCCTGCGCAACCACGACTGGCCCGGCAACGTGCGCGAACTGCGCAACCTCGTCCAGCGCCTGCTGATCATGGGCAATGGCGACGAGGTGACGATCGAGGAAGTCGAAGCCGCGCTCGGCAAGGGCGTGGTCGCGCCGCCGCCGCGTCCCGTGGCGGCCGATTCGCCGGCCGCGGCGATCGATTTCAACCTGCCGCTGCGCGAGGCGCGCGAGCAGTTCGAGCGTGCCTACCTGCTGCGCCAGCTGCAGGACGCCGGCGGCAGCGTCGGCAAGCTCGCCAAGATGGTCGGCATGGAGCGCACGCACCTGTATCGCAAGCTGCGCGACCTCGGCGTCGATGTGAAGTCGTCCGGCAAGGAAGAGTGATTCGCGCACGGCGCCGATACGGCGCCCGTGCTTTAAGACAATTGCAATCCTGTCCGGGTTACCTTACTTCCTGAGCTGAGCGCGTTGATCGCGCCGAGAATTCCTCCCTCATCCAAGGAACAGTCATGAGCGTAAAAGGCAAAGTCGCCCTGATCACGGGCGCAGCAAGCGGCATCGGCAAGCGCATCGCCGAGGTGTACGCGGACAACGGTTGTCATATCGCGATCGCCGACATCAACCAGGCGGCGGCCGATGCCGCTGCCGCGGAAATCCGCGCGCGTGGCGTCAATGCGACGACGGTGATCATGGACGTGACCGACGAAGCCGCGGTCGACGCCGGCATCGACAAGTGTGTGAAGGACCTCGGCAGCATCGATATCCTCGTCTCCAATGCCGGCATCCAGATCGTCAATCCGGTCGAGAATTTCTCCTATGCCGACTGGAAGAAACTCATGGCGATCCATGTCGACGGCGCGTTCCTGACCACACGCGCGGCGCTCAAGCACATGTACGCCGGCAAAGGCGGCGCGATCATCTACATGGGTTCGGTGCATTCGAAGGAAGCGTCCAAGCTCAAGGCACCGTACGTCACCGCCAAGCACGGCCTGATCGGCCTGGCCAAGGTCGTGGCCAAGGAAGGCGCGGCACACAATGTGCGTGCGAATGTCATTTGCCCGGGCTTTGTGCGCACGCCGCTGGTCGAGAAGCAGATTCCCGAACAGGCCAAGGAACTCGGCATCTCCGAGGACGATGTGGTGAAGAAAGTCATGTTGAAAGACACCGTCGACGGCGAGTTCACCACGGTCGATGACGTCGCCAACGTCGCGCTGTTCCTCGGCGGCTTCGATACCAACGCGCTGACCGGGCAGTCGCTCGTCGTCAGCCACGGCTGGTTCATGCAATGACGACGCGCAAGCGCGGCGGCTCGGCGCGCGCGGCGAAGCCTAAGCCTGCCGTCGTGCGCGAAAAAGCATCGACGGCAAGGGCGGCGAAAGTCGGGGTGGCTGCGAAAGCGCCCTCGCCGCTCGAATCGGCGCGCAAGTACGCAACGATCGCTCTGATGCTGCAGGGCGGTGGCGCGCTCGGCTCGTATCAGTGCGGCGTCTACGAGGGCCTGCAACGGGCCGGCATCCTGCCGAATTGGTTCGCCGGTATCTCGATCGGCGCGATCAACGCGGCGTTGCTCGCCGGCAACGCGCCGGAGCATCGCCTCGATCGGCTGCGTGCGTTCTGGGAGCGCATTTCGATCCCCGCCATTCCGTTCGGCCACCAGCTCTTCGAGTGGCAGGAAGCATTGCGTCGGAAGCTGCCGCTGGAGAATTCCACGCTCGGGCTCGCCAACGCCCAGGGCGCGCTTGCCGCGATGCTGTTCGGCCAGTCCGGCTTCTTCGTGCCGCGCTTTCCGCCGCCGTACATCGGCGTCGGTCACGTCGAATCGTCGACCAGCTTCTACGACACGGCGCCGCTGAAATCCACGCTCGAGGAGTTCGTCGATTTCGACCGCATCAATGCCGGCGACGTGCGTTTCTCGGTCGGCGCGGTCAACGTGCGCAACGGCAACTTCATCTATTTCGACAACTTCGACAAACCCGGCGAGCCGAAGACGAAAATCCGCGCCGAGCATGTGATGGCCTCGGGCGCGCTGCCGCCGGCGTTCGCGCCGATCGAGATCGACGGTGAGCATTACTGGGACGGCGGCCTCGTATCGAACACGCCGCTCGACCACGTGCTCAGCCAGACGCCGCGCCGCGACAGCCTGGTCTTCCAGGTCGACCTCTGGCGCGCACAGGGTCTGCTGCCGCGCAATATCATGGAAGTGGCCGAACGGCAGAAGGACATCCAGTTTTCGAGCCGCACGCGTTACGGCACCGACGTCGTCAAGCGCCGCCAGAATCTGCGCACCACGCTCTACGCGCTGCTCAAGGAAATCCCGCCCGATCACGTCAGCGCGGAGATGCGCGCCGAGCTCGAACCGTGGCTGTCCGACCGCGTCTACAACATCATCCACCTGATTTACAAAACCAAGCCGTTCGAGGAGCAGTACAAGGACTACGCGTTCGCGCCGAGCACGATGGCCGAGCACTGGCGTGCCGGCCTTGCCGACATGCGCAACACGCTGACACACCCTCAGTTCTTCGTGCCGCCCTCGCGCCGCGACGGCGTGGTCACCCACGACGTGCATCGACACGGGCGCGGCGAGAAAAACGCGAAATAGCCGCGCCATGCAGCCCGACGCGATAGAAAGGCTGCGTGCGCTGTGCGGCGGCGTACGCGACGGCGCGCTGTTGCGCATGTCGATCGCGAGTGCGCTGCTGGCGAACAACGACGCGCCCGCTGCGATCACCGAATTGCGCGAAGCACTGCGCTTTGATCCCGGGTATTCCGCCGCATGGAAACTGCTCGGCAAGACGTTGGCTGACTCGGGCGACACCGCCGCCGCGGCCAATGCCTACCGATCCGGCATCGACGCCGCCATCGAACGCGGCGACAAGCAGGCGGAAAAGGAAATGACGGTGTTCCTGCGTCGGCTTACGAAAGCCTGATCGTCTTTGGCTTGATTTCCGCCGCCGAAAGAGCGCGCGTCAAGGGATCAGCGCGATGTCCCGGTGCGCCATGTCGAGCAGGAGTCGGTGCTGGCGCAGCAGATCCCAGCCGATATGCAGATACGGTTCCTGTTCTTTACGGATGACGCGCATGCCGCCCTCGCCAAGGCTCGCGCGCACCTTTTCCGCGACTACGCTGCCGATGCGGACTTGCTGAAATTCCAGGATTTGCAGGGTCATTTCCCGGTTGGACAACGAGCTATGAGCGGTTTGATTGACGATGCGCGGATCGCCCGGACGGATGCCGAGCATATCGAGCAGGTTCTGATTCGGCGTGGCCAGTGACCAGCCGGTGTCGATGGCCGACTTGACGCGAACGCCGTCGACGGTCGCGTCGACTTCGATGAGCGCGTCGTTATGGATGCTGGCCGCAAGGCGTGAGCCGTCGGGCAGGGCGCCGCCGAATACTTCGTCGAGCCGCGTACCGCGCGGATACAGGCGCAATACGCCTTTACTTCCGTCCAGGTCGATCGTATAGCGGCCGAGGAATTCCATGCCGAGCACGCACGGCATCGGATCACCTTCGTCGAACCAGCTTTGGTCACGCAGCATGAAGCGCACGCCCGTCTGCTTGCTGCCGCCTATCGCGACGTAGTCGATTTCAACCTCGGGCATTTTTACCGCCCGATCCGCAGTTGCGGTGCGCACCGTGCCGATGTATTTGGCGCCGGCAGCGTACTTGGTGGAAAGCACACCTGCGCTGCTGGCTCCCGTATCTACGATGCATTGCACGCCGCGATGTTTGCCGATATCGACCGCGATCCACGGCTGGTTCGAGATTTTCAGCAATTCCGTTTGCGCGAGTGGTTGTGCGCAGTGACCGGTTGGCGAGAACGTGAGCAGCAGCAGACAGGACAACACCGCGCCAGCGCGCGGCAAGCACGCGGCGAGGTTGGAATCAGCGAGCGGCAATGGGATCAAGCACAAGTCCGAGATAGCGTGTGCCCTGGATCGGATTGCGCCGATACGCGGTGATGTCGGTAAAGCCGAAGCTTTCATACAAACGCTGGGCGGAAACCATACTCGGCAGCGTGTCGAGGACCATGCGCCGGTAGCCGATCGCTTGCGCTGTCGCGATCACACGCTCGACGAGGCGCCGCCCGAGCCCGGCCGCGCGGAATTGATCGCGAACGTAGAGGCGCTTCATTTCGCAATCGCGATCGTCGACCGGTCGCAGCGCGATACAGCCGGCGACGGCATCGCCGTCACGTGCGAGTAACAGAGTGCCGCGCGGCGGCGCGTATTCGCCCGGCAGATTCGCCAGCTCCTGGGCGAAGCCCTGGAAGCAAAGGTCGACGCCGAGCGCGCGTTCGTACTCGCGCAGCAACTCCCGCGCGATCGCAATGTCTTCGGCTCGCGTCGCTTCGCGAATCTCCATCGTCACGCCCCGGTTTTCGTCGTGCGGAGCACGAGCGCGATCAATACTCGGCGATCGTCGGGTCGATTTCGCGCGCCCAGGCATTGATGCCGCCGGTGACGTTGTAAACCTTGGTGTAGCCGTGCGCGCGGAACTGCTCGGCCGCCTGCTGGCTGCGGCCGCCACTGCGGCAGAGGAACGCGATGGGCGCGTCCTTCGGCAGGTCGGCGAGCGCGGCGATGCCGGCGTCGAGCGTACGGAACGGCGTCTTGAGCGCGGCGATCGCGCGTTCTTCTGGCGGGCGCACGTCGACAATCGTGATCGCCTCGTTCGCTTCGAGGCGCTGTGCGAGTTCACGCACGGACAGCTGCTTGACCGTCGAAGGCGCATTCGGATTGTCGATGGAAAGACCCGCTCCCTGCATCGTCTCGACCCAGTCGATGCGGATACCGCGCGCGCGTTGCGCACTGCCCAAGTCGAACAGCACATCGATGCCGTTCGATTCGGAACGGAGCGCGTCATCCGATGGTTCGGCGAGGTGGAATTGCGGCTGGAAACGCGCATCGATGGAAAGGTGCAGGGCGAGGCCAGGTTCGGCGTCGGCGAGCGCGCTGCGGATCGCCTGCGCAGCCTGGTCGGTGATCGTGATCGCAGGCGGCGTGCGATCGGGCAACGGCAGGCCGAACAAAGCCTGCAGCTCGCCCGAGTTGTACATCGACTGCACGATGTCGGCGCCGCCGACCAGTTCGCCCTTGACGTAAAGCTGTGGAATCGTCGGCCAGTTGCCGTAGGCCTTGATGCCTTCGCGCATCTCCGCATCTTCGAGCACGTTGATCGTCGCGTACTGCGGCAACAATTCGTTGAGCACGCCCGAGGCTGCTGCGGAGAAACCGCATTGCGGCGCCTGCGGCGAACCCTTCATGAACAGGACGACGGGGTTGTCGCGCAGCAGGGTTTCGATACGGGTGCGCGTGGCGGGGGAGAGCGACATGGCGGGGTCCACAAGAGTCGGGCGGGAGATTATCCCCGATCTTGGGCCGCCTGCCGCGATTCTCAACCGCGAAGCGCGTCAGGCCGCGGCCGGCAGCGGCTCGACTGCGATGCGCACCGCCGGCGAATTCGCTACGGACAGCTCGCGCTCGGTCCAGTGCAGCACTTCCATCGCGCCGTCGTGGTGCTCGACGAGCGCGGTGCAGTGTTCGACCCAGTCGCCGTCGTTGAGATAGAGCGCGCCTTCCTCGTCGCGAATGCGACCGCGGTGGATGTGACCGCAGATGTGGCCGTCGTAGCCGTTCGCGCGTGCGCGCCCGGCGACGCGCGTTTCGAAATCTTCGATGAAACGCCGCGCCGTGCCGATGCGCAGCTTGATGCCGAGCGAGATCGTGCGGTAGTCGAGGCCGATCCGTCGACGCAGCGCGTTGCCGACCCGATTGAGGCCGCCGACGAAACGTTGCATCACGTCGCCCACGCGCACGAGCCAGGCCGGTGCGGTGTGTTCGCCGTCGAATTCGTCGCCATGGCTGACCTTGTAGCGGCGCCCGTCCGCGCCGACATGCACCGCGTCGAGCGCGATATCGATGCCGCCGAAGCGCTGGCCGACGAAGCGACGCAGCGGCGCGTCGTGGTTGCCGGGGATGAAGGTCACGCGTGTGCCGCGCGCGGCGATGGCAAAGAGCTCCATCAGCACGGCGGTGTGGCTCGCGTGCCAAAATGGCTTGAGCAGCATGTTCTCGAGATCGACGATGTCGCCGACGAGATAGAGCCGTTCGCTCGTCGTCGCGCGCAGGAAATCGAGCAGGTAATCGGCCTGGCAGTCACGCAGGCCCAAATGCACATCGGAGATGAAGATGCTGCGGTAGCGACGCGTTTGCATAACTGTCTCCCGGGGTCGACCCGGGAATGCAGCATAGGCAAAAAGTATAAAAAGTTTGTTTCCCGGGAAAGTCAGGGCGATGACAGCGAGCGCCCTGCCACAGGTAGGAGCGCCTCGCTCCAGCGGCGATATGCGGCGCCGCTCGGGTGCAGGCCGTCGTCGACGACCAGCGCCGGCTCCGCGCGTGAGAACGCGGTCAAATCGACGTAATGCACCTGTGCAGAATGGGAAATTTCCGCGTTAGCGGCATTGTATAAGTCGATGTCGCGCGCGATCTGCGCCGTGTCGCGCCCACTTTCCCGGCCAAAGCGGGTGACGCCCCAGTCGGGAATCGAGACAACGATCACGCGCCGCGGCTCACCGCCGGCGAGTTCGATCGCGCGCTCGAGCAGGGCGCGGAATTCGTCGCGATAGTTCGCGATGTCCCGGCCGCGGTATTGATTGTTGACGCCGATCAGCAGTGTGACCAGGTCGTAAGGCGGACGGAATGCGTATTGCGCCATCGCTGCGGCGAGTTCGTCCGTGGTCCAGCCGGTACGCGCAATGATTTCCGGCGCATCGATGCCGAGCGCTTGCGCGAGCTGCACCGGCCAGCGCTCGGCTTCGGCGACGCCTTCCCCGATCGTGTACGAATCGCCGAGGGCGAGAAAACGCATTCGACTGCCGCCGCGCCAGCGGTCAGGCGACTTGGCGCTGCGGCTGCGCTGCGGCGAGGCGTTCGAGCACGCGCTCGATGCGCGTGAACACCTCGCGCATGTCCGGGGCCAGCGGCAGCAATGTGATGCGGAAGTGGTTGCGTGGTACGCAGTTGAAGCCGCGGCCCGGCACGATCAGCACGTTCTCGCTTTCGAGCAGGTCGAGCGCGAACGCTTCGTCGTCGAAGCCCGGCAGGCGGTCGGCGCGCACGCTCGGGAACGCGTACATCGCACCCTTCGGCGCGACGAGGTCGAGGTAACGGCTCGCCGCGCAGGACTCGATCACGGCCTGGCGCGTCTCGTACAAGCGGCCGCCCGGCGCAACCAGCTCGGCGATCGTCTGCGGTCCTTCGAGCGACGGCGCAATCGCATACTGACCGGCGACGTTCGCGCACAGGCGCAAGCTCGCGAGCAGGTCGAGCGCGGCCTCGAGCGGCTCGATCGCCGCTTTCGCGCCGGTCATCGACAGCCAACCGACGCGGTAGCCGCAGGCGCGCTGCACCTTGGAAAGACCGTCGAAGGTCAGGCACGGCACGTCGCCGGCGATCTTCGCTAGCGCGGTGAACTCGGCCTTGTCATAGACGATCTCGTCGTAGATTTCGTCCGACATCAGCACGAGTCCATGCTTGTCGGCGATGCGCACGATTGCTTCGAGCAATTCGCGTGGATAGATCGCGCCGGTCGGATTGTTCGGATTGACCAGCACGATCGCACGCGTGCGCGGCGTGACCAGCGCTTCGATCTCGGCCGCATCGGGCGTGTGTTCGCGCTCGGCCGGGCAGGTGTAGTAGACCGGCTTGCCGCCATTCAGCGTGACCGCGGCGCTCCACAGCGGGTAATCCGGGCTCGGCAGCAGCACTTCGTCGCCGTCGCTGAGCAGCGAGCGCAGGGCGAGGTCGATCAGCTCGCTGACGCCGTTGCCGATGAAGATGCGGTCGACATGCGCCTCGGCGATGCCGTGCGCATGCTGCTGGGCGACGATCGCTTCGCGCGCCTCGACCAGGCCTTTCTGGTGGCAGTAGGCCTCGCTCGAGACGAGATTGCGCTCGATCGCCTGACGCACGTGGTCGGGCACGGTGAAACCGAATACCGACGGGTTGCCGATGTTGAGCTTGGCGATCTTGCGGCCGGCAGCTTCGAGTTCGAGCGCGCGGCGGGCGAGCGCGCCGCGGATTTCGTAACGCACGTTTTCCAGCCGCGCGCCGGTGCGCACGGGACCTGGGACTCGACTCGATTTGCCTTGCATAACCATGGGAACCACGATCCGATTGGGATTTTCACGACAATTGAACAAATCATCCTAGCGGAACGAGGCTTGAATTCAAGCATTTTGCGGGCAAGTGCGACGTTTTTCGTCAGGCCGGCCGCGTCGCCATGGCGGTGGCGGCGGCGATGTTCTGGCGGACGCGCGCTACCTCCTGCGGTGGGAGCAGCGGATCGGAAAGCATTTCCTCGCAGGTCCGGATGCAGGCGGCGTAGTCGTGCAAGGCGTACAGCGACGCGGCAAGTTCGTAGCGCGCCAGCCAGCCGTAGGCGTGCCGGTTGATGCGCAGGCTGTCGGTAGTAGGCGGCGTCGAGCAGGCGATCCGCGCATAGTCTCGAGCCTCCTCGTGCCGGCCATGGGCACGCAAATATCGAGCGAGAAAGCATGCCGACTCGGCACGCGAAGGACGAAACCGCCAAGCGTCGAGGTAGGCAGCGACGACGTCGTTGAACGGATAGCCGAGCTGCTGCTTGAGCTGGGCGATCATGAATTTCGAAAAGTATACTTCCTCGGCCCAGCCGCCGATCTCGACGCGGCGCTGGTAGACTTCGATCGCCTCGGTCATTTCTCCGGCATCGAACAGACTTTGCGCGAGATAGAAGACGTAACGTGCATTATCCGGTTCATCGGCGAGTGCGCGCCGCAGCACGTCGGCATCGCGGCGATATTTCTCCACCAAGTCGCCTTGGCTGCGCGCGCCGCCGCCAACGCGGCGGATGCGTGCACCGCCGAGTTTCTTCACGCCGGCGAGTTGCGAACAGGTCAAATGTTCGTGAACCACTCCCTTCCATGTCCAGTCGACATCGAGTCGGACGAGCGCATCGCGCCAATAGTTCGTCACCTTGTCGACGATCTCCAATGCATAGCCGGGGCCATCGAGGTTACGGAAAACGCGGCCAGGTTCGACCTCGAGCAGGTCGTCGGCGTCAATGATCAGAGCATAGTCGCCGTGCCGGCGCGCGAGTTCGAGCGCCTCGTTGCGATTGGTCGCGAAATCGACCCAGGGCCGCTCGATCAACTCGCCGGGCAGGTGCGAAAGCAGTTGGCGAATCCGGTCCTGCGTGCCGTCCGTCGAGCCCGTGTCGGCGATCGCCCAGCAGTCGATGTAAGGCAATACGGAGCGCAGACAGCGTTCGATGACCGCAGTCTCGTCTTTCACGATCATGTTCAGGCAAACGCGCATGCGCGATTCGTTCTCGTCAGCTACCCGACTGCGCCGTAGAATGCCCAGCATGCCATTGCCGCACGAATCGTCTCAAGCTTTGTATACCGTCGGGTGGCGCGATGACTTGCCTTTGCCCGCGGACGCCGCGCCGGCATCGCGCCTCGCCCGCGTGATCATCCAGCACCGCAACGGCTACGTGCTCAGCGATGGCGAAAACGAGTTCGCGGCGCAACCGGCGCCGCGATTCCTGCGCCGCCGTGCCGCGCCCGATGCGCGTCCGGCGGTCGGCGATTTCGTCCTCGTCGACGCGGCGACGCCAGCGGTCATCCAGGAAGTGCTGCCACGACACACGGTGCTCGCGCGTGCCGCGGCGGGCGAGCGCTACGCGCGCCAGATCATCGCCACGAACATCGACACCGCCTTCGTGCTCATGGGTCTCGATGGCGACTTCAATCCACGCCGCATCGAACGCTACCTGCTACTGATCGCCGGCAGCGGGGTCAGGCCGGTGATCGTATTGACCAAGGCCGATCTGATCGCCGATGCCGCGCGGCACAGCGAAATCGCCGCGTTGCGCGCGCAGCTGCCGCCGGACATCGAATTGCACGCGCTCAACGCCAAGGATGTGGCGGCGGTCGCGCCGTTGCTGCGCCACCTGCAGCGCGGCGACAGCGCCGTGCTGCTCGGCTCGAGCGGTGCCGGGAAATCGACGCTGACGAACACCTTGCTCGGGCGTGAGCGTCAGGCCACCAGCACGGTGCGCGAACACGACAGCCGTGGCCGGCACACGACCACGCATAGGGCCCTGATCGCGCTACCGAGCGGCGGCTGCCTGATCGACACGCCCGGCATGCGCGAATTGAAGCTCACCGGCGACGAAGACCTTGCCGCGGCCAGCTTCGACGACATCGAAGCGCTCGCGCTCGAATGCCGCTTCGGCGACTGCGCGCACGGCGCCGAACCGGGCTGCGCGGTGCGCGCAGCGCTGGCATCGGGTGCGCTCGATCCGGCGCGCTGGGAAAGCTACAAGAAGCTTCGCGACGAGCTCGGCGTCGCGAACGAGTCGCTCGCTACTCAACTCGAACGCAAGGCCGATTCGAAGGTGCAAACTCGCGCCCTCAGCAAGCGTCTGGTCGACAAGTACGGCAGGCGCTGATGACTTTGCCCGTGTCCACCACATAGCGGGTACGGAGCGCGATACCGCGTTTGCCACGGTTTGTTGCGAGCGATTGAAGCAGTCAATCTAGCCGCAAATCCTCCGCCAACCAGTCGAGAAATACACGCACGCGCGCGGGCAGATGGCCGCCGCGGCCGAGGTAGACGGCATGCAGCGGCTCGATGTCGCCGGGATTGGCCGCTTCGAGCACGGCGACGAGACTGCCGGCGTCGAGGTCGCTCTGCACGTGGAAACTCGACAGCCGCGCCAGTCCCGCGCCGGCGAGCACGAGCGCGCGCAGTGCTTCGCCGTTGCTGACACGCGCGCGGCCGTTGATCGGCAGGTGCGTGACATCACCGCGGCGTTCGCGCAGCGGCCAGCTTTCGGTGCTGTGCGGGTAGTTGAAGCCAAGGCGAACGTGGTCGCCGAGATCTTTGATCGTCGCCGGCGTGCCGTGTTTGCGCAGATAGGCGGGCGTAGCGACGATGACTTTGTGGCTGTCGCCGAGATGACGCGCAACGAGGCGCGACGATGGCAGCGCGCCGTGGCGGATGGCGACGTCGGCGCGTTCGTCGACGAGATCGACGACGCGGTCGGTGAGTTCGACGTCGACGCTCACCTCGGCGTAGCGCGCGAGGAACTTCGGCAGCAACGGCATCAGTAACCTCTGGCCGAACGGCACACTGCAGTTCACGCGCACGCGGCCGCGCGGCGCGGCGCCGGCGGCGACCGAGCGCTCGGCTTCGTCGAGATCGGCGAGCACGCGCTGACTGCGCTCGTAGAACGTGGCGCCTTCGGCGGTGAGTTCGAGGCGGCGTGTCGAGCGCTGCAACAGACGCACGCCGAGCCGGGCTTCGAGGCGGGCGACGAGTTTGGAGATCGCCGACGGCGTCATGCGCAATTCGCGCGCCGCCGCGGAAAAACTGCGGCGCGAAACGGCGCGTACGAACGCTTCCATCTCGCCGGCGCGGTTCACTTCGAGCCGTGGCATGGGAATTCAACTCACAAACGGTTTTCCATCCGGCATTCTAGTCACAGATGGATCGCGCCACCAGAATCCCGGCATCGACGCGTTGCGCGTCCCGCGTTTCGGAGATTCCCATGCCTCTAGCCCTTTACGCCCTGACTGCCGGCTCGTTCGGCATCGGCTGTGCAGAGTTCGTCATCATGGGCTTGCTGTTGCAGGTCGCCGGCGACCTGCACGTGTCGATTGCCGCCGCCGGTATGCTCGTTTCGATCTACGCGTTCGGCGTGTTCGTCGGCGCGCCCGTGCTGACCGTCGCCACGCGGCGCATGCCGCGCAAAGCGGTGCTGATCGCGCTGATGGCGATCTACACGATCGGCAACTTGCTCTGTGCGGTCGCGCCGAACTACGAAATTCTGATGGTCGCGCGCGTGATCACCTCGCTGACCCACGGCACGTTTTTCGGCGTCGGCGCGGTCGTCGCGACCGGCCTCGTCGCCGAGGATCGCAAAGCCTCGGCGATTTCGGTGATGTTTGCCGGTCTCACCCTCGCGACCCTGCTCGGCATGCCGGCCGGTGCCTGGCTCGGCCTGCATTTCGGCTGGCGCGCGACGTTCTGGGCGATGTCGGCGATCGGTCTCGTCGCAATGGCGGTGATCGCCACGCTCGTGCCGCGCAGCCGCGACGCGCACGTGCCGGCGACGCTGAGCGAAGAACTGCGCGGCATCGCGCGGCCGCAAGTCTGGCTCGGTCTGGCGATGACGATGCTCGGTTTCGCCGGGCTGTTCGTCGTGATCGCCTACATCCAGCCGCTGCTCGTACGTCTTGGCGGGTTTTCCGAGAGCGCAGTGTCCCCGATCCTGCTGCTCTTCGGCGGCGGCATGATCGTCGGCAATATCGTCGGCGGCCGCCTGGCCGACCGTTGGCCGACGCCGGCGCTCGTCGGCACCCTGCTCGCGCTCGCCACTGTGCTTGGCGCGATGAGCTTCGCACTGCATAGCACAGTTGCGATGCCGGTCTTTGTCGGCCTGCTCGGCGTCGCTGCGTTCGCGACGGTGTCGCCACTGCAGCTGCGCGTGTTGCGCAAGGCCGAGGGCGCGGGGCAGAACCTTGCCTCGAGCTTCAACATCGCCTTCTTCAATCTCGGCAATGCGTTCGGCGCTTGGCTGGGCGGCGTCGCGATCGATCACGGCCCTGGTCTCGCCGCGCTGCCGTGGATCGCCGCGGTCGTGACTCTGTTCGGTCTCGGCATAGCCCTCGTCGCGCTGCGGCTGGATGCGCGCTCCGCAACGCCGGCAACGACGGTTGTCGCGACCGCCTGTCACTGACATTCATTCAAGGAGACTGAGATGGAATATCGCAATCTGGGCGCGTCGGGCCTCAAGGTGCCGACGCTGAGTTTCGGCACGGGTACATTCGGCGGCACGGGTCCGCTGTTCGGTGCCTGGGGCAACACCGATGTGGCGGAGGCGCGGCGTCTGATCGACGTATGCCTCGACGCCGGCGTCAATCTGTTCGACACCGCCGACGTGTACTCGAATGGCGCCTCGGAAGAAGTGCTGGGCGAGGCGTTGCGCGGTCGTCGCGACAAGGCGTTGATCTCGACCAAGACGGGGTTGCCGATGGGCGACGGACCAAACGACGCCGGCGTCTCGCGCGAACGCCTGATCCGCGTGGTCGACGCGGCGCTGCGCCGGCTCAAGACCGACTATATCGACATCTTGCAGTTGCATGCGTTCGACGCGAGCACGCCGATCGAGGAAACGCTGTCGACGCTCGACAACCTCGTGCGCGCGGGCAAGCTGCGCTATGTCGGTTGTTCGAACTTCGCCGGTTGGGAAGTCATGCGCTCGCTCGCGGTGGCGGAAAAATATGGCTATTCGCGCTATGTCGCGCATCAGGTCTATTACTCACTGATCGGACGCGACTACGAATGGGAATTGATGCCGCTGGCCAAACACCAGAACGTCGGCGCGCTGGTTTGGAGTCCGCTCGGCTGGGGGCGGCTAACCGGCAAGATTCGTCGCGGCCGGCCGCTGCCGTCGACAAGCCGACTGCACGCGACGGCGGACTTCGGGCCGCCGGTCGAGGACGAGCGTCTCTATCGCATCGTCGACGCGCTCGACCTGATCGCGCAGGAAACCGGCAAGTCGGTCGCGCAGGTGGCAATCAACTGGTTGTTGCAGCGGCCGACCGTATCCAGCGTGATTCTCGGTGCGCGCAACGAGGAACAACTGCGCGACAACCTCGGTGCCGTCGGTTGGGCGTTGAGCGCGGAGCAGGTCGCCCGGCTCGATGCGGCGAGCACGGTCGAGGCACCCTATCCGTATTTTCCGTACCGCCGCCAAGCCGGATTCGCGCGACTCAATCCACCGCTCGTTTGAGAGTGGGCGTATCGGCTTGAAAATCCGCGTCGATGCGGTAGTGTTGCCCTCTCTAGGGTAGGAGAGGCATGGGCGACGAAACTGCCGCGCTGAATGCGTTCGCTGAACTCGACCGCCGCCTCGTTGCGGCGGTCAAGGGCATCAAATTGCTCGGTGCGGTGAGCTGGCCGGCCGCGGTACAGATCCAATTTCTCGACGGTTGGAGCCGCGGCGACGCAAAGCTGCCGCTCGTCACATACACCAAGCATGACTATTCGGCCGTGCGCGAGGAGTTGCAGAATATTTTTCTCGCGGCCGGCGAGGAGCACCCCGTCGGCGGCTATCTGCGCCGTGTCGCGCAATCCTGGATCTACGCCACCGAACTGCTCGATGCCGCCGGCACGATGGCGATCACCGAGCACTCCGTGCGCCTGTTTGGCCGGCCCGGTGACCGCCTGCCGGGCGGCGCGGTCAGCAATCTCGATGCCGCACGACATTTCATCGAACTGGCCGACGAACTCGGCGGCGAACTCGACGAGGAAGACAACGCCGCGAGCATTCCAGCCGAGGAGCTGTGCGGCGAACTGCAGCGCGAGATCAGCGCGTTCTTCACGCGCGACAAGATCAGTGTCGAACTCGATCCCGACCTGATCGCAAAGGCCGCTGCGGGCCCGACGCGCATCCGCCTGCGCGCGGGCGCGAACTTTTCCAGCTACGATCATCACCAGTTGCTCGAGCACGAAGCGTTCGTACATACGCTGACCGCGCTCAACGGCCGCGGCCAGCCGCACCTGAAATCGCTCGCGCTCAATTCGCCGCGCATCACCGCGACGCAGGAGGGCCTGGCCACGTTCGCCGAACTGATGTCGGGCGCGATCGACATCGGTCGCATGAAACGTATCTCGCTGCGTATCCTCGCGATCGACCTCGCCTTGAATGGCGCTGACTTCATCGCAGTGTTCAAATTTTTCCTCGCTGCCGGGCAGAACGAAACGGACAGCTTCACCTCGGCGATGCGCGTGTTCCGCGGCGCGCCGACCTCCGGCGGTGCGGCGTTCACGAAAGACACGGTTTATCTGCACGGACTGCTCTCCGTGCACACCTTCTTCCGCTGGGCGCTCAAGAACGGCAAGCTCAAGCTCTGCCGCAGCCTGTTCGCCGGCAAGATGACTTTGCACGACGTGCTCGCGCTCGAACCGTTCTTCGATTCCGGCTTCATCGCCGCGCCCGTGTATATTCCGCCGTGGGTGCAGAATGCGCACGGCCTTGCCGGTTCGCTCGCGTTTTCGCTGTTCGCCAACCGTATTCGGCTCGACCGCGTCGAGGCCGAGGATTTGGTGCTCGGGGTTTGAATGGGTCCGCGTTCGTTCCGGCATTGTCGGCGACAGGCGCGGGCCATGTTTCCTTGTAGTCGTATTCGGGAGTAGTCATGCGCCGCATCCTTTCCGCGTTTATCCTGTCGAGCCTGTGCGCCGCGGTCGGGGCCGCAGAGTCTTCCAATGAGCTTGCCCAGAACGTGCTGCCCGAAGTGACGAAATGGCGGCGCGACTTCCACCAGCATCCGGAACTGTCCAACCGCGAGACGCGCACCTCGAAGATCGTCGCCGACGAACTGAAGAAGCTCGGCTATAACGTGCGCAGCGGCATTGCCCACACCGGCGTTACCGGCGTGCTCAAGGGCGGCAAACCGGGACGCAAACTCGCGATCCGCGCCGACATGGATGCGCTGCCGGTGACCGAGCAGGTCGACCTGCCGTTCGCTTCGAAGGCGACCGGCGAATATCTCGGCAAAAGCGTCGGCGTCATGCACGCCTGCGGCCACGATGCACATACGGCGATGCTGCTCGGTATCGCCGAAGCGTTCGCGAAGATGAAGAACGACCTGCCCGGCGAAGTGATGCTCGTGTTCCAGCCGGCCGAGGAAGGTGTGCCGCCCGGCGAGACCGGCGGCGCTCCGGGCATGGTGCGCGATGGCGTGTTCAAGGACTTCAAACCCGACGCGGTGTTCGGCATGCACGTGGTCAGCGCCTACAACGTCGGCGTGGTTGCGCTGCGCCCGGCCGGCGCGATGGCGAGTTCCGACACGTTCCGCATGACCGTGCACGGCAAACAATCGCACGGCGCGGTGCCGTGGAAGGGCATCGACCCGATCGTCACCGCCGCGGAAATCGTTACCTCGGCGCAGACCATCGTCAGCCGCCAGCTCGACATCAACAAGGCGCCGGCGGTGGTCACCTTCGGCACGTTCAACGGCGGCTCGCGCTTCAACATCGTGCCCGACAGCGCCGATCTCGCCGGCACGATCCGCACCTTCGACGAAGGCATGCGCAAGCAGGTCATCGCGAGCCTGACCAATATCGCCGAGCACGTCGCCGCGGCGAACGGGGCGACGGTGGACGTGAAGATGCCGCAGTCCGATGAGGAACGTAATCCGGTCAACTACAACGACCCTGCGCTGACTGCGCGCGTGCGGGCGAGCCTGGAAAAGGCGCTCGGCAAGGAGCACGTCATCGAAGCCGAGCGCTGGACAGCGTCCGAGGACTTCCCCCACCTGGCGATCGGTGCCAAGGCGCCATCGGTCTATTTCTTCGTCGGCACCACGCCGGCAGGGCAGGACGCCGCCGCCGCACCGGCCAACCATTCGCCGAAATTCTTTGTCGACGAGGGTGCGCTGCCGGTCGGCATGTCGGCGATGCTGCAGGCGAGTCTCGATTTTCTCGCCGGAACTTGAGCGCGGTCAGCCGCGCGGCGGCAAGGTTCCGCTGTCGAGCAGCTGACGCGCAGCGAGATCGAAGCCGCGCCAAGCGGCGGCGGCGAGTGCGCCGCCTGTGCTGACGCGGCGCACGCCGAGCGCGGCGAGGTCGGCGACACGCATCTGCGGGTTCATGAGCAGCACGTTGACCGGCTTCGGCGCGACCGCGCGCACGATCGCCGCAATCGCATCGGCATCAGTGACGCCGGGCGCGTAGAGCACGTCGGCGCCTGCTTCGGCGTAGGCGACGAGGCGCGCGATCGTCGCGTCGAGGTCGGGCTGGCCGAGCAGGAAGCCTTCCGAGCGCGCGACCAGCATGACGTCCTTGTCGATCGCACCGCGTGCCGCACGGATGCGCGCGGCAGCGAGCGGCAATGCATGCAGGCCGGTGCCGTCGCGGTCCTCGATCGACAGGCCGGCGACGCCGGTGGCGACGGCGAGCTTCGCGTTGGCGGCGACTTCGTCGGGCGCGGCGGCGAAACCATCCTCGAAGTCGGCGTTGACCGGCAGGTCGGTCGCCGCGCACAGCGCGCGCAGATGATCGAGCACGACGTCGCGCGGCAATTCGTTGTCCGCGCGGCCAAGTGACCAGGCGATGCCGGCGCTGGTCGAGGCAAGCGCCTTGAAGCCGAGCTTTTCGAGGCGGCGTGCGCCGCCGGCATCCCATGGATTCGGCAGGACGAAACAACCCGAAGCGTGCAAGGTGCGAAAGGCAGCGCGTTTTTCGGCAGCGGTTTTTGTCATGGCGTACTCCGCAGGATCGTGTATTTGAGTATGCGCGTCAGTTGCGCGCGCGCTCAGAGCCAATCTGCGCCGTGCTGCCGGCGCCACCGTTGCGGCAGATGTCAGCCCGGCGCGAAGCGCACGGTGAACGCGGCGCCGCCTAAGTTTTCCGAACGCGAGACGGTCAGGTTGCCGTGGTAGGCGCGCAGCAGGTCCTGCACGATCGCCAGGCCGATGCCGTGGCCCTGCACGCGCTCGTCGCCACGCACGCCGCGCTGGAGCAGATGTTCGACCTTGTCCTCGGGAATGCCCGGACCGTCGTCCTCGACCATGAAGACGAGGCCGTTGCGCCGCGCCCCGGGCGCGCCCGGGATCACGCGCGCGGTCAGCAGCACGTGATGGCTGGCCCACTTGAACGCGTTCTCGAGCAGGTTGCCAAGCAGTTCGAGCAGGTCGCCTTCCTCGCCGTAGAATTGCGCGCGTGGGTCGATGTCGAATTCGCAAAGTATATTTTTTGCCGAATATACCTTTTCCAATCCGCTGACGATCTCTTCGGCGTGCGGCTCGATCAGGACAGGTGCAGCGAAAGTCGAATGTCCACTCGTTGCCGCGCGCGAGAGCTGGTAGGCCACGATCTGGTCCATGCGCCCGATCTGTTCGAGCACGGTCCAGCGGAATTCCTTGCCTTCCCCGCCGGTTTCGAGCTGGCTGCGGATCACCGCGAGCGGGGTCTTCAGGCTGTGGGCGAGGTCGGACAGCGTGTTGCGGTAGCGCTTCAGGCTGTTGCGCTCGCTGTCGATGAAGTCGTTGATGCTGCCGGACAGGCGGCGCAGTTCCAGCGGGTAGTCGGTGGAGAGCCGTTCCTGATCGCCGCGCTCGACGCGGCCGAGTTCGACCGCGATGCGCCGCGCCGGCTGCAGGATCCAGCGCAGCACGCCGAGCAGGAGCAGGAGCAGGCCGATGACGAGGCCGCCGAAGGTGAACACGAGGCTGCGCCGGAACACGTTGCGCTGGGCCTCGAAGTTGGCCGCGCTCTCGGCGACGTGGATCGTCAGCAGGACCGGACCGCGCTCCTTTTCCCACGAAAATCCATAACTGTAGATGTATACCTTCCCGCTGGCGCCGCCGACCGGCGCGTCGGTGAATCTCTCCGCGCCCGGCTTGAGCGTCTCATCGAATTGCGGAATGTCGGTGATCGCATAGGCCGATTGCGAGCGCCAGCTCGAAAAGCGCGCGCCGTCGACCTCGATCGGGCCGACGACGCTGGCGTAGAGACCACTTTCGGGACTGTCGAGGCGCGAATCGGGCGACACCTCCGGCGGCGTCCAGCGCCCGGAACGGCTGACCTCGGAGGTGGCGAGATAGCCGTAGGCATAGCTCTGCAGGCGATCGTGCAGTGATTTGAGCAGAGTCCGGTAGATCGCCTGGTCCAGCGCGACACCGGCCAAACCGAGAAATGCCACCAACACGACGCCGGCGGCGAGCAACGAGCGCGCTTGCAGGGAGAGCGGTCGGCGCGCCATGCGAGAGCCAGTATTGTTGGAAGCTGTCTTCAAATCGTCGCGAGCGAAGGTAGTTTGGCCGCGCGCTGAGCGCAGGAACCGGAGTGTACAGTCGAGTACATGAGATTACTCGCCGCATCCGCGGCTCGCCCTTTGGGCCATCGTTTCGCGAATGTTCGCTCCGGCTTCCTGCCTTCGCAGTCCGAGCACCGCACGCGGCCAAAATACCGAGCGCAGTAGATTTTAAGGCAGCTTCCTACTTTGCTGCGGCTTGGTCTGCTGCAACCTCGTGCTGACCTTCGCTGCGCGGGATCGCGAAACGATAGCCGCGCCCGCGCACCGTCTCGATCGGCTTGAGCGAGTTGTCCGGATCGAGCTTGCGACGCAGGCGGCCAATGAAGACTTCGAGCACGTTGGAATCGCGGTCGAAATCCTGCTGGTAGATGTGCTCGGTCAAGTCGGCCTTGGAAACGAGTTCGCCGGCGTGCAACATCAGGTATTCGAGCACCTTGTATTCGTAGCTGGTCAGATCGGCCGGTGCGCCGGCCACATGCACGGTCTGCGCGGTGGTGTCGAGCACGATCGGGCCGCATTCGAGGGTGGGCTTGGTCCAGCCGCTCGCGCGGCGCACGAGCGCGTTGATGCGCGCGAGCAGTTCCTCGACGTGGAAGGGCTTGACCAGGTAATCGTCGGCGCCGTGCTTCAAGCCCTGCACCTTGTCCTGCCAGCTCGAACGCGCGGTCAGGATCAGGATCGGGTATTTCTGCCCGGCATCGCGCAGGTCCTTGACCAGGTCCATGCCGGATTTCTTCGGCAGGCCGAGGTCGATGATCGCGACATCGAACGGCACCTCGCGGCCGAGGAAGGTGCCTTCCTCGCCGTCGGCGGCGGTATCCACGGCGAAACCGTCGCGCTTCAGGCGCGCGGCGAGGGTTTCACGCAGCGGGGCTTCGTCTTCGACCAACAGTACACGCATGGCTTGACTCCGTAGCTTGTGCGATCGTCCATAATCGCGAAATCAAAAGGCAGCCGTCCTTGAGCCGCACTTTTCAATTTTTCAATCGGCCGGCACTTCCACGATCTTCACCTGGCCGTCGCGAGTGAGCACCTTAATCCGGTAGATCGTCTTGTGGCCCTGCGTCTTCGATTCGGCCGACAGCACCTTGCCGCTGGTCTCGCGCTGCACTTTGGCGATCGCTTCCTGCATGCTCAGCGGCGCGGCAAAGCCATCATGCGACGAGAGCGCATAAGCAGCAAGCAGGACGATAGTGGCAAGGCGGGTTTTCATCTCGGGCGCGGACGACGCTGACAGACCGGCGATTCGGGGGCCGGGACAGTCACTATGGGAGATTCGATTGAATTGGGCCTGAATTGACCGACGCTGCGTGCGGAACCGTTGCGCACTGTCTCGGAAGCGAACAGCCGTCATGCCGCCCGGGCGTGCTCGCCGATGCCGGCCATGGCCAGTTCGACGAGGCGAAAATCGGCACCGGGTCGGTGCATGCGCTCGCTCAAGGTGCGGCGAAACGCGCGTGCACCTGGCAGGCCGAGATACAGGCCGAGGATATGCCGCGCGATGTGGTTCAGCGCGCCACCGCGGGCGAGCCGGGCCTCGACATACGGCTGCAGGCGCCGCAGCACCTCGTCGCGGTCGGGAAGCGGCGTGCCGAACAACGCCTGCTCGCAGCGCGCGAGTACGAACGGATCGTGGTAGGCCGCGCGGCCGAGCATCACGCCGTCGACAGTCGTGCAATGCGCCTGCGCCGCAGCCGCATCGACGATGCCGCCGTTGATGATGATCGCAAGCCGTGGGAATTCCTGCTTGAGCCGATACACGCGCTCATAGTTGAGCGGCGGAATCTCGCGGTTCTCCTTCGGCGAGAGGCCGTGCAACCAGGCCTTGCGCGCGTGCACGACCAGCGTTTCGAGTCCGGCGCCGACCAGAATCTCGGCGAAGCGGTGCAAGTCCTCGTAGTCGTCTTGTTCGTCGACGCCGATGCGGCATTTCACCGTCACTGGAATTGACACGGCGGCGCGCATTGCCGCGACGCAGTCGGCGACCAGCGCCGGCTCGCGCATCAGGCAGGCGCCGAAGCGCCCCGATTGCACGCGGTCGGACGGACAGCCGACGTTGAGGTTGATTTCATCGTAACCCCAGTCCGCACCGATGCGCGCGCACTGCGCCAGCTCGCCCGGCTCATGTCCGCCGAGCTGCAACGCGAGCGGATGCTCGGCTGTGTCGAAATCGAGATGGCGCGCGCGATCGCCATGCAGGATCGCGCCCGTGGTCACCATCTCGGTGTACAGGCGTGCATGCGGCGCGAGCAGACGATGGAAGTACCGGCAATGGCGGTCGGTCCAATCCATCATCGGCGCGACGCAGAGCGTCCAGGGATTGGCGATCGGCGGGGTCACGCGAGGCAACGAAGCGAATTCGGGACGCGAATGGTAGCGGATTCGCCGCTTGCGCGCCGCGCTCGCCGGATCAGGCGGTCTTCTTCTCCGCCCCGTCCAATGCACCGAGCACGGCCTGCGAGTCCTGATCGAAGCGCGGCGCCGCGAACGGCACCGGCCCTGGGGTGCGGCCGAATTTGATCGGATAGGCGACACCGTGGTAGCGGCCGACGACGGGATGCTCGATCGTCGCGACCATGTTCTCGGAGAGCACCTGCGGGTGTTCGAACATGTCCTCGATGCGCCGCGCGGCGGCGCAGGGTACTTCGTCGCCGAACAGCGCTTCCCATTCGAGCGCACTGTGTGCAGCGAGCGCAGCGTGCAGCTCGGGGATGATCTCGGCGGCGTGTTCGGCGCGCTTGCGCACGCTGTCGTAGCGGGGATCAGCGGCGAGCCGTTGCAGGCCGGTTTTCTCGCACAGTGCCTTCCAGAAGCGCGGTGTGTTCGCCGAGACGTAGAGATGGCCCTCGCGTGTCGGATGGATGCCGGTGACGCCGCCCGAGCGCATGTCACGGCCGATGTCGAGCGATTCGCCGTCGGCCCAGATCATGCGCGCGGACTGCATGGTCAGCGCGCTGCGCAGCAATGACACGCCGACGAACTGGCCGCGACCCGAGTGCTCGCGCTCGTACAGCGCGGAAGCGACGCCCGCGCTGAGCAGCGCCGCGGCGTAGTAGTCGACGACCGAGCCGTAGATGATCTCGGGCGGTCCGCCGCGCTTGCCCTGTAGCGCGCACATGCCGGTCATCGTTTGCAGCACCTGGTCGTAGCCGGCCTTGTCCTTCATCGGCCCGGTTTCGCCGTAACCGGAGATCGCGCAATAGATCAGGCGCGGATTGATCAGGTTCAACTGTTCGTGGTCGATGCCGAGGCGCTTGGGCACACTCGGACGGAAGCTGTGCACGAGCACGTCGGCCTCGCGCACGAGGCGTAGCAGTGCGGCGTGGCCTGTGGGCGATTTGAGGTCGAGTGCGATGCCGAGCTTGGAGCGGTTCACGCCCATGAAGGCGCGACTTTCCGCGGCGAGGGTCGACGGGTAGTTGCGCAGGTTGTCGCCGTCGGGCGGTTCGATCTTGATGACCTCGGCGCCCTGGTCGGCGAGCAGCGTGCAGCCGTAGGGGCCCGCGATGTAGCTCGATAGATCGAGCACGCGCACGCCCGAGAGCGGCCCCGGCGCACCGTTGCGTTCGGCCAGATTGAAGGCAGATGTTGCGGCCATGAAAAATCCTCTCCCCTACGCTGCCAGTCTGCGCGGCGATCTGGCGAAGAAACAGGCGGCACGGCTAGTTTCTTGCGCTACAAATTCTTGCGTCATAGGCGCGGCTCGGGCGCGAGCGACATCCAGGTCAGACGCCAAGCGCCGTCGACGCGCGCGCCTGCCCGATAGTACGGCACGAATGCCAGCGGCGTGCGCCGCGCGGGACTGAGCACGATCGCCGGCCCCTCTTCTTGGTCCGACGCTGGTTCGACTCGCAGCCATTGCTCCGGCGCTCCTTGCGCCAGCAACAGCGACTCCTCGGTCTTGTAGCCGTCGATCAGCCCGGTCGCGTAGACCAGCGGCCCACGCGTGATCGCAAGGTAGTCGTGGCGCAGCACTTCCTGGTGCACAGGCGAGCCGTCGGGGGCGCGCGATTCCTGCACGTTGCGATGTGCGCGGTAGTGAACCTGCGGCGTCATCGGGAAATCGAGCGCGACGCTGTCGCCTGCCTGCCATTCGCGTTCGATCGTTGCGTAGTCACCGGGTCGGACATCGCTCTCGACGGGCTCGCCGTTGACGCGGATCGACGCGTTCTTCGCCCAGGACGGAATGCGCAAGCGCAGGGTGAAGCGCGTGGGGCGTTCGAGCGCCAGTCGCAGGCGAGCGCTGCCGTCGAACGGATAGCGCGTTTCCTGTTCGATGACGACCTCGCCGGCCTGCACCAGCGCGAACCTGGCCATGCCCGGCGCATACAGGTTCACGTCGATGCCGTATGTTCGCGTCGAGTAAACCAGCGCCGGCAATTCCTCCAGCGCCATCGCACCCGATGACTTGCAGCAACGCCAATAGGTCGTGTGCACGCGTTTGCCGTTGGCATACGAGTAGTAGCACCAGTCCTCGCCGTTCGGCGCGAACGCGCCGAGCAGGTCGTTGTACGCACTGCGCTCGATCTCCTCGGCATACTTCGCCGCGCCGGTGATCGCGAGCAGCTCGCGATTGAGCTGGATCCAGGCCAGCGTCGAGCAGGTCTCGACGTAAGCCTGCGGAAAGAACGTGCCGGGCGCATTGAACACCTCGCGCGAACGATGCGCGACGCCGCCCCACGGGCCGCCGCCGAGGCTCAGGTGATGCTCGCGGATATTCGCCCAGAGGTTCTCGACTGCGCGCAAATACTCCGGCGCGCCCGTCGCGCGATGTAGCTTGGCCAGACCGACGAGGTTCCAGATCAGCTGGTACGCCTTGCCCGTCGCGATCTCGCTCGCGTCCGCGCCGGCAAGCGCTTTCATGAGCAGGGCAAGATCGGGATTGGCGTCGGCCTGTTGCAGGATCAGCAAGGCCAGATCGAGATAGCGCTGCTCGTTGGTCGTGAAATACAACTCGACTGCCGCGTCGAGCAAAACGGTCGCCGACATGCCGTGATGGTTGCCGAGTTCGCAGATATCGATGCCGCCTTCGCGCAGCGTGTGCCAGCATAGATCGCCGATGCGTCGCGCCGCGGCCAGATAGCGCGCGTCGGGAAAATGCTTGTTCACCTCGACGAGGCCGAGCATCAGATAGGCGTGGATCCAGATGTCCCAGGTGCGCGGTATCGGCTCGCCATTCCACGACTTCGGCTTCGGCGCATGCTTGACCATGAAGCGCCGCTCGGGCGCGTAGGTGCCGAGATAGCCGTCGCTGTCCTGGCGCGCGACGAGGAAATCGGCGACGCGGCGGATGCGTGCGCCCAGCTGCGGGTCCTGCGTGCGCGCCGCACTCTTCGCTGCAGCGTACAACCACTTGCCCGCGTGCTCGCCGTACCAGTCGCCTTCGCGGTTCTGTGCGACGTGTTCGACCGCGAAGATCGCGATCGCCGGACTCGTTTCGTCGATGATGAAATGGCTCAGCCGTCCCGCGGCGTTCGCACGCAGCGCCTCGCCGAGCGGGCCATGCAGTTCGATGCGGAGCGGAAGCGAAGCGGATTCGTTCATGGCTGCAGATACTCGGCGATCGCGCGGATTTCCTCGCTGCTCAGGCCGCGCGCCTGAGCGCGCATCGCACCCTGCGCCAGCGCTTCGACGATGGCGGCGCGACCGCGCGTGGCAATCTGTTGGCGTGGTGGAATCGCGCCCTGTGCATGGTCGTGGCAGGCGGAGCAGCGCGCGGCATACAGGGCCTCGCCGTTGATCGGACCTGCTGGTTTCACGCTGGCCGATTCCTTCGTTTCGTCTCTTGCGACGACATTGTGCCGCACGACGGATCTGCCAAGGCCGAACGCTTGGATACGGTCGGTGCCGACGATGACTTGGCCGCGCGCGATCAGCGCCTCGTTGTACTTGCCGCTGGTATACAGATCGCCGGTTTCGCTGCGCCAGAGCAGATCGAGAGTCATCGCATCGAAAGCGTACAACACGGGTCGCGGTGAATCGTCGCCCGAAAGCAACGCCGCGCGAGTCGCGTTCTCGTCGAGCACCCAGACGACGGCGGCGTCTGCACCATTGCTCGTGACCACGGGCGGACCGGGATTTTCGAGCACGACCGAATCCTGGGTACGCGCGAGCTTGAGGTACGCGGATCGGCCTGCTCGCGTGACGACTTCAAGCCGCGCGAGCGAAGGTGCGACGCTGACCGACGAATCCGGCGCCTTCTTCGCGTTGCCGGTGACGAAGACATGATCGGTGCCCTGCGCGTCGCGGAACACCGCCGGCACCGAACGCGAACGCGCGGCACCGAGCGCGGCATCCTTGTCCGAATACGGCCCGAATACATTGAGCGGGCCGCGCGTGCCGAACTGCGGTTGTGCGTCGGGCGCGAGCAAGGAGGCATCGCTGCTTGCATTTCCGCCGCAGGCCGGACGCCGATCGAGGCGGCCGGGCAGGCGCGCACGATCGAGCAGGTAGACATTGCCCTGCTTGCCGCCGACCGCAAGCAAGCGCGGCGTTGCGCTAGCTTTCGCGTCGACGGCCGGCAACAGCGCGACGCCGCCCGAACCCAGATCCACGTCGTTGGCCGCGGTTGCGCAGTGGTTGAACGGCGTGTACGTGCCGGTGAGCGCGAGCGCGCCGTCGGCGTAGGCGAACTTCAATACCGATTGCGTCCAGTCGTGCACCTGGTCGACGTAACCGCCGAAGCCGGTGCCGGTCGCGACAAAGATGCTGCCGTCGTCATCGATGCTGGCGCCGGCGGAGCCCCAGATGCCGCCGCTGCCGCGATGCGGCATCGCCGACACGGCGAATGCGCTCGTTACCGTCGCGCGTTGGGTGTCGTTTGCGACCAGCCAACCGGTTTCGGTTTCGCCGAAGCCGATATAGAGCGCGTTGCCGTCGGGACTCAAATTGAGCGCGCCGCGCTGCACGCGAAAATCGTGGCGCCGCTTCGGCGGCACGGGCATCGGCCCAGCATTGCGGTTGAGCGCGTTGAATGTCTTCTCGTCGAGTTGCACCGGCCAGCCGGGCAGCACCGTGCCGCTGCCGAGATCGAGTGCGTACGCCTGCCAGCGCTTTTCCGGATCGCAGCTGGTGACGTACAAACGATCGCGCGCGCGATCGATCACGGGTGTGGCGAGCACGCCGGTCGCCACGCCGTCGAGCGGCGCGGGCTGCAGGCGGCATGGCAACGCGAGGCGCGTGCGCCAAAGGATGCGACCCGGCGCGATATCGCCGTTCTTCGTCGCGTTGATCGCATAGACATAACCATTGCTGCTCGCCGCGATCACGGCGGCGAACGTCTGCGTCTTGAACGGGCCCGCGGAGATTCCCAGGCCGTCGACGTAGAGCGGCGAGGCGTATAGCCGCGGCGGTTGGCCGTCGACGATATCGAGTTGAGGAGATTCCCATTGCAGGCCGAGCGAGGACGCCTTGATCTGCGCCGGCGTCAGCGTTGTTTCCGCCGCATACCAGCCGCTGCGTTGTGCGTCGTGATGGAATGTCGACACATCGGCTTTCGCAGAGGTCGCCTGCGGTGCGGCCGACTCGATGGCCGTTTGTGGTGGAGGCGAAGGCAGACCATTCGTTGGCACCTCGGCATGCGCGGTCCAAAGGATCGCGTTGAGCAGTACCCTGCGCAGCGGTTCCGTGTCGAATGCGGCGAGAAAGTGCGCGCCGCTGTAGGTGAACGAGCGACCGCGACGGTCGCGTTCGAATGCCCAGGCGACGACGATGTCCTCAGGCCGGTCGTCGACGACCGCAGTGCCATCGCGATACTGCACGTGCAGCGTGGCGTGCAGGATCGGCACGATCGGCTTGTCGCCGCGACGGAACGTCGGATAGAACTCGTCGCGATAGGCGAACGCGTCGACGCCTCGCGCAATGGGATGTTGTAGGTCGGCTACCTGCACATCGGCATATTCGGTCGTGCGGTCGAACATGCCGTAACGCGCCGCGCCGAGCCAGCGCGGCAGATCGATGCTCGCGCCGCCGGCGGGCAAGGTCGAGGCCTGATGCAAGGCGACGAGGCCGACGCCGCGCGCGACGACTTCTTCGAATTGCGTGCGCCGTTGCGCATCGAGTAGCGGATGTTTTTCCGCGCCATCGAAATACCAGACCACACTCGCCGCGCCGTCGAATGCATGCGGATCGGACGGCCAGCCATCGGGATAGCTCTTCACCTGCAGTCCGCGCGGCGCATCGGGTGAAGACAGGAGCGCGCGTTCGAGCAGGCGGATAGCCGAGGGATAGTCGTGCTTGCCCGGACCTTCGCTCTTCGCGCCGCCGATCAGCACGATCCGAATCGGGTTGCCCGCGCCTGCGGCTGCGGGTTCAACGCGCAGGCAAGCGCTCGAAGCCAGAACCAGCATGAAGCAGAACCGGAGCACGCGCATGCTCAGGCATCGACGGCGCAGCGAAAGCCGATCAGGCCCGAACGGTCCTTGCCCGGCGCCATGAGCAGGAGCTTGCCGTGCTGATCGAGCCGGTGCGCTTGCGGGAAATACCAATGCGAAGTCTGCGGCATGTAAGAGCTGCCGCCGCGCAACACCGCGGCGCGCGTGTGTTCGTCCTCGAATTCGTCGGTCCACTGCCAGACGTTGCCAACGAGATCGAGCACGCCGAACGGACTGGCGCCTCGCGGATGCGCATCGACATCGGCGGGCGGCACGAGATGACGACCGCGATTCGTCTTCGGCACTGCGGCCTCGCTCCAGTCGTTGCCCCACGGGTACGCGCGACCGTCGTTGCCTTGAGCGGCGTACTGCCATTCCCATTCGCGCGGCAGGCGCTTGCCGGCCCAGGCCGCATAGGCGCGTGCGTCTTCGAGCGAGACCCAGGTGACTGGCTTGTTCCCCCAGCCCGGCTGCGGCGCGCCGTCTTTCCAGTCACGCAGGAAATTGTGCGCGTCGCGTGGAACATACTTCGTCGCATCAATGAATTTCTTGAACTGCGCATTCGTCACCGGCGTGCGGTCGATGTGGAATCTTTCGATGCGCATGCGCCGGCGATGGCTGCGCCGGGCGCTCGATTCCCACGGATATTGCACGTCGAGGCCGGCCCAGGTCTGGCCTTCGATTTCGATGCCTTGCACGAGGAAGTCGAAGTCGCCGGCGGGAATGGTGACCATGCCATCGTGGGCGCTCGCGGCCGACTTCGTCGGTTCGATCGCGACGAGTCGCTGCGGAATCGAATGCCACGTGTTCGACAGGGACTGCAGCGGTGTTTTTGCGCGTTCGCGCATCTGCACGAGGAACGCGTCCAGAGCATCGATCTGCACGCCCGCGTCGACCGCGAGCAGCGCGCCGAAGCCGTGCGCTTCGAGCGCGAACTCGAACACCGCTTTGTCACCATCGATGCGCGGTGTCAGCGCGACGCCGTGCCAGAGGTCGAAATAACGCGCGCCGTCGCGATACGGCACGTCGATCTGCTCGCCGTTGAGCGCGTACTCGTTGCGATTGACGAAATTCCACACGGTCACGCCGTCACGCGGAAATTCGCTCGCGAACACGCCGGCTTGCAGCGTCTTCGCATACGGCCGCCAATCCGCGCTCGTCATCTGCGCGGCGAACTTGCGCTCGATCAGCATGCAGCGGCGCAGCGCTTCGGCGTTGCGCGGCGTGAACTGGTTCCAGATGCCCCAGATGTTTTCCCAGGCGTTGTAGCCGACGCCGTTGAAGAACATGTACTGCAGATCGTTCGTGCGCTCGCGGCCCCAGCGGTTTTCGTAGTGGATCATGTGGCGCGGTTCGAGCCACTTGAACTTGGCCACCGACGGCACGACGTCGGCCGGCGCCTTCTTGCCCCAGCTCGACACGTTCCAGATCAATTGTTCCTCGGCGCTGATCGTCGATTCGGGTTCGAGCACGACCGGGCAGCCCAAGGCGTCACAGCTATCGAAAAACGCGCGAGGTACGCCGTTGTAAGTATCGCCGTTGATACCGTCGGCACCGACCGCCTTGACGATCTTCGCGACCGCGAGCCAGTCGGCTTCGCCCTGCTCGCGCGTGCCGTGGTCCCATGGCATCGTCGGCAGGAACACCTTGACGCCACGGCGATGGAAATCGGCGACCGCAGCGCGCAGGCCATCGAGGCCGCCAGGCAGGTCGCGGGCGAGATCGAACTGGTTGCGATCGTCGACGCCGATGTTCGGATAGACATACCAGATCAGCACGCTGTCGATGCCGCCATAGCGTGCTTCGAGATCGTCGAGATAGCGGTCGACGGTATATTTTTGCGCAACCGGATCGTAGAAATAGCGATCCTCGACCATCATCTGCGCGTGGACGAAGTTGCGCTGCGCCCATTGCAGTTCGGGCCGACGATAGTTCGCGTCGTCGTAGCCGATGCGCGTCAAATGCTCGCGGCGCCATTCGCGCAAGGAGGCGATCCAGTCGTCGCTGCTCGCGTTGACGTCGATCGTCCAGTGGCCGATTTCGGCGAACGGCCAGCCCGGCGCCTTGCCCGGCGTCGGCAGGTAGCGGCCCGTGGTGACGTGCGAGAAGTGGTAGTGCGTCTTGCGCGGCGGGTCTTCGTCGGCCGGGTTCATGGTGCGTGGTCAGTTGTGTTCGGGCAGGCCGCAGTACGCGGCGAGTTCGCGCAGCGCGGCGGCGTTGTTCACCGTCGTCGCATGGCTGCGCATGAAAGTTTCAACTTCGACGTGCTCCGGTACGCCAGTCTGTGCGCCGAGGCGCGTGGTCGCGAGCGCACCTGCGGCACTGGCGCGCGCAAGCGCGGTCGGCAGATCGAGGCCGGCGCCGAGCGCGGCAGTGAACGCGCCGCAGAATGTGTCGCCCGCGCCGGTCGTGTCGACCGGATCGACGCGATACGCGGCTTGCAGATGGAATTTGCCGCGCATGCGCGCGCAAGCGCCGCGCGCGCCTAGCGTGACGATCACGCAGGGCACGGAGAGATGCGTCAACGCCTCGGCGATATTGCCGTGAATACCGGTGATCGTCGCGAGTTCGCCTTCGTTGACAATCAGCACATCGAGCGCATCGAGCAGCGCGATCGGCAGTTCGCGCGCAGGCGCGCCATTGAGCACGACTTTCACTCCCACCGTGTGTGCCGCGATGGCATACGCCGTGACCGTGTCGATCGGCGTTTCGAGCTGCAGCAGCAAATGGCTCACGTTGGCGAGCGAAGGCAGATGCGTGGCGCGCAGTGTGTTGTTCGCGCCAGGCGCCACGGTGATCGCGTTCTCCGCATCGTCGGCAAGGCAGATGAACGCAGTACCCGTGGCGATGCCGGGCATACGCACGATCAGCAATTCGACGCCGGCGCCGCGCAGCGACGCTTCGAGTTGTTGCGCGTACGGATCGTCGCCGAGCGCGAGCAGCATGCGTGTCGCCGCGCCGCCGGCGCGCGCGCAGGCGACGGCCTGGTTCGCGCCTTTGCCGCCGGGGAACGTCGCGAAGTCGCGCCCGAGCACGGTCTCGCCCGGCGCGGGCACGTGCGCTGCGCGCACGACAAAGTCGAGGTTGGCGGAACCGGCGACGAGGATGCCGCTCCGGGAAGATACGAGGCTCATGCGATCGATACCGGACGCTAGTTTCAGGATGGCCGGTCGATTCTATGCCGGATGCACCGCCCGGGAGGCGGAAAAAGAAACCGCCGCGGGTTGGAGGGGCCGCGGCGGCGGAACCATGCAGCATGAATGGAGGGCAATGCGCTGCATGGCGGGTGAAACACTCAGAACGAGAATTTGTCGGTGATCGAGACGACGCGGCCGCGGCCGGCGAAGAAGTTCTGGAAACTGTCGACTTGGTTGAAGGCGAGGATGTATTGCCTATCGAGCAGGTTCTCGACACCGAGGGTCAGCTTGCCGAACTTGCGCGCGTCGTAGTTGATCTCGAGATCCCACAGGGTGTAGCCGCCGATATGCTCGGCCGCGCTCGTGCCCTGATTGAGATTACGTGACAGCAGCGTGGTCCCACCGAGCGTCGCGTTACCGTAGTCGGAGAAATTCCAGGTCAGCGAGGCACCGAGCTTGGCCGGCATCACGTCGGTCACACCCATGTGCTTGCTCAGCGGGCCGTTCGCGGTGAACACGGTGTAGCCCATCGCGCGTGAGTAGATCAAGGTTGCTTTCCAGTCGTCGGTGAAGCGGAAATCGCCTGAGAACTCGTAGCCTTTGATGTCGACCGGCGCGCGGTTCATGATGTAGTCGCCCGTGGTCGGATCGACCGAGAGCGATACGCCGAACTGCGATGTGGACTTGTACGCCGACGCCGAGAGTCCCGCGCGTTCGCCGCGCCAGTTGAAACCGACTTCCTCGTTGCGCACGATGATCGCCTGCAGGTCCTGCATCTGCGCGACCGATACGCCGGGCTTGTTGACGTTGCGCAGCGGAATGCCGGCGTTGGGCAGGGTGAAGCCCTTGCTCCACGAGGCGAACGCGGACCAGCCGTCGGCGAAGCGCCAGATCGCGCCGACATTGGGCAAGTTGTTCTGGTAGTCGATCGTGCCGCCCTTGACCGCGACGCGATTGCGGTAATACGTCGTCGTGTAGTCGTTGACCTCGAGCTGGCCGTCCTCACGACGGATGCCGCCGACGATGGTCACCGGTCCGATGTCCCACGACAACTGCGCATACGGCGCCCAGCTCGTGTAGTCCATCGGCGGCACCCAGAGGCGGTTGGTGATCGCCAACTTCTGCTGGGCCACGTCCTCGACCCAATCGACGCCGGTATGCAGTTCGAGGCCGCTGACGCCGAACAGGTCGGGCCGCGTCCACGAGGTGCGCAGGCCCTTCTTTTGCGAATTGATTTCCGACTGGTCGATCAGCGTGCCGAGCGGGGCGATCAACGGGTCCTGCTTGTCGGGTGTCGCCTCGGGCAGGAAGCGCATCGCCTGGCTCGCCTTGTACACGTCCATCGCCAGCGCACCGCCGAAGAAGTCGTTGTTGAGGTACTTGAGCTGGGCCTGCCAGAAATCGTTGAACGGCGTGTACGTGCCCGGATTGTGGCCGGGTACCGAGGTGTCGGTGATGCCCTTGCTGCGGTCGCCGAGCTGCTCGATGTAGTTGTCTTTGCCGTCGATCTTGAACTTGCTCAGAGTCAGTTGCACGCGCTGCGAGTTGCCCTCGCCGAAGTCGTAGCCGAACTTGCCGAAGAAGTTGTCCGAAGTCGTGTCGGCAAGCGAGCCGGACTGGTTCATGCCGATGCGCCGGCCGTTCGCGTCCCAGGTGATGCCGCGGTCGATATAGGAGCCGGCGAGATACATGTCGAAGTCGCCGCTCTTATGCGCCCAGTTCGCGCCGACCTTGTAGCCCGAAGAGTCGTCCTTGAACTGGGTCGAGTAGCGCATCGTCAGGTCGACCTGGTCGCCTTCCTTCTGCGCGCTCTTCGAGATGTAGTTGATGATGCCGCCGGCCGCGCCGATGCCTTCGGCTGCGGAAGGGCCGTTGATCACTTCGATGCGGTCGATGATGCCCATGTCGGTGAACGTGCCGTTGCGCGTGCCTTCGCGCAGCGGCGAACCCTGCGGGATGCCGTCGAACAGGCGCAACGGAATGCGCCCGCGCAGGTTCTCGCCGGTGTTGCTCATCGCCTGCGAGGATTCAGCATAGCCGGGCACGGTGCGTGAGAGTACGGCGGTGGCATCGTCGGTCAGTGCGAGCGTGCGGTCGACCTCAGCCCTGGTCACCACCACGATCGCGCCCGGAATCTTGTCTACGGCCTTCGCGCTGCGCGAGCCCGTGGTCACGGTGACGGTTTCGAGCTCCTGCTTGGGTTTGTCGTCCGGCGCGGTGCTCCCGGCCTGGGCTGGTTCGGTGGGCGCGTCTGCGCTGGCGATTGCGCTGGCGGCATCGTCGGCGTGTGCACTCGCGGCGGCCGCGAGCACGATGCAGCCGAGCGCGGCGGTAATGGGTCTGGTCATTTGGTTCTCCCCGATCGTTTCTAAGGTGGAGCCGCACGGCTCGGCTCCGCTGGCGTCCAAACCTGCCCGTCCGGGCCAGGCATTGCGCTGCGCGTCTCATTGCGGACGCTTTGAATGCAGCACTCGACGCTGGGAGCCTAGGCGCTCGCGCAGGGGAGAGGAATCGCCCGCGCCTATGTTCAGACTCTACTTTTTGTTGTCATCGCAGCGCGCGCTTCGGCGAGCAGCACGGTGACCAGGCGGATGCGCACGGTCGAACGCGACCAGACCGTGCCGATGCGGCGCGGTTCGCTCGGTTGCGGCAACGGCATGCGCACGAGCTGCAATCCTTCCGGCCACGGCTGCGCGTAGTCGGGCACGATCGACACGCCGAGGCCGCGGTCGACCATCACCGCGATCGCATTGAGCGCGTTCAGTTCGAAGCGCTCATGCGGCACGATGTCGTTTTCGCGCAGGTAGGCGTCGGCAAGGCGGCCGCCCCACTGATTGCGGTCGTAGCGGATCAGCGGCTCGTTCGCGAGCAATTCGTGCGGATCGCGGCCGGCATACTTTTTCGGTGCGATCAGCACGAGCGGCTCTTCGCGCAGCAGCTGCCAGTCGCAGGTTTTCGGCAGCGCGTACGGCGCCTGCAGCACGAGCGCTGCATCGAGTTCGCCGGCCTCCACGGCTCGGTACAACTCTGCCGAGTATCCCGGGCGGATGAACACGTTGATCTGCGGAAACTTCGCGACCATGCGCGCGAGGATGTCCGGCAGCATGCCGGCGAGCGCGGTCGGGCACGCGCCGAGGCGCAACTCGCCCGACACCGAACCGTCGTTGGCGATGCTGCGCAGGTCGGCGACGTCGCGCAGCAGTGCGCGTGCGCGGTCGAGGATGCGCGCGCCTTCCTCGGTCACGCTGACCGTGCGGCCGACGCGCGCGATCAGCGGTACGCCGAACTCGCGTTCGAGCGTGCGGATCTGCTGCGCGACTGCCGCCGGGGTAATGTCGAGCACGCGCGCCGCCGCTGCCATCGAGCCGCGCTCGACGACGTTGACGAAGGTGTGAAGGAATTGGGTGTCCATCGCACTATCCTAACGTTGTTCGCGCCGCGCTCGCATTTGGCTTGCCATTACAGTTTTCAGCGGAATGACGAAAAAACACATCAGTCGTCACGATAGATGGTCAACCCCGCGAGCGATCGCGTCGGCGCCGGGAACAGCAGACTCGCGAGATAGCCGATCACGATGCACAACATGATCGAGATCGCGAGGTAGAAATACGGATGCACGATCTTGAGCGACCAGATTCCCAAGGTCAGCAGCATGCTCGAGGCAATGCCGATCGCAACGCCTTGCCAGTTGGCGCGGCGCGTGAACATGCCGAGCGTGTACGCGCCGGCGAAGCCGCCGCCGAGCAGGCCGGCCAGTTCGATCGAAACGTCGAACAGCGAATGGATGTCGAAGCGCGAGAGCAGCAGTGCGATGCCGATGCCGACGAGGCCCGCGGCAACGGTCATGAGCTCGGCGAAGCGCACGCTCTTGCGCGGGTCGGGGTTCTTCACGAGCTTCTCGTAGAAGTCGACCGAGGCCAGCGTCGCGACTGAATTCATGATGCCCGACAGCGTCGCCATCGCTGCGGCGAAGATGCCGGCAATAATCAGACCGGTGACGCCGCTGGGTAATTCCGCGGCGATGAACAGCGGGAACGTCGCGTCGATCGGCAGCAGCGGGTTCATGCGCTCGGGATGTGTCTTGTAGAACACGAACAACGCGGTGCCGATCGTGTAGAAGACGAAGCCGCCGGGAATCATGATTGCGGCGAAGGCCCAGATCGAGCGACCGGCCTCCTTGTCGGACTTCGTCGACAGCACACGTTGCATCAGCACTTGGTCTTTCGGGAATGTGAGCACGACGTCGAACACGACGAGGAAGAGGAAACCCCATACCGTCGCGCGGGTCAGGTCGAAGCTGAAGTCGAACAGCTTGGTTTTGTGCTCGGCGAGTGCGGTCGTGACGAATTCGCCGAAACCGCCGTGCAGATGCCAGACGATGAAGCCGATCGCGAAGATCGCTCCGCCCATCTTCACGATCACCTGGACGAAGTCGGTCCAGATCACCGCCTTCATGCCGCCGAGCGCGGTGTAGATGATGGTGAAGCCGCCCATGAGCAGGATGCTCCAGGTCACGTCGATGCCGGTGATCGTCGCGATCGCGAGCGCGGGCAGGAACAGGATCACGCTCATGCGGCTGCCGAGCTGCATCGCGATGCACAGCGCGCTCGCGAGCATGCGAATCGCCGGATGGAAGCGCGTTTCGAGGTAGGAAAACACGCTCATCAGGTCGAGCCGACGCAGCAGCGGCACGATAACGATCGCGACGAAGACGAGACCGCATACCGCGATCAGGTTGTTCGTCATGTACGTCCAGTTGGTCTCGAACGCTTTCGCCGGAATCGCGATGAAGCTGATCGAGCTCGTGTTCGCCGCGTACAGGCTGACGCCGGCGGCCCAGAACGGGATGCTGCGGCCACCGACGAAGAATTCGGAGGTCGAGTTGTGCTTGTCGCGCAGGTAGAAGTACATGCCGATGCCGATCATCGCCGCGAGGTAGACGACGATGACGACCCAGTCCAGCCACTTGAGCAGCAGCTTGCCGGCCTCGATCTCGGCGTAGCCGAACGCGATCGCCCCGTCCGCGCCGCCCTGCGCCCAGAGCATGCCGTCGTTCCACGCGGTCGCACCACGCGCGTCAATCGTGCCCGCGTCGGCGAGCGTAGCCCAGGCGCCGGTGATCGTGTGGTAGCTGACCATCTTCGTCGTGCCCGCGACTTCGCGCACGAGATAGAGCACCGTGGCCTGGCCGATTGCGCGCGCGGAACCGGGAACGATCTTGCCGGGCGCGACGGAGAGATCCTGCCAGCCCTTGTCCGCCGACCAGCGCCAGAGGCGGTCGCCACCGTCACCGGCAACGGTGACGAATACGGCCGAAGTCTGCAGCGCGACCGAGTTTGCCGCGCCACCGGGGAACTCGGGCAGGGCCTGCCACTGCGGTTCCTTCGTCAGCGGCGAAAGTTGCAGCACGAAGGTCCTGCCGCCCGCGTCGGCTCCGGCGACGGCGAGTGCGTCGCCCTTGAGCGCGGCCTGAGCGCGAATCAGGGGAATTGGCAGAGGCGGCAACACGCTCGACTTCAATGCTCCGTTGTCTAGCGACCATTGCGTAACGCGATCGACGACGGCTGAATCAACAGATCCGGTCAACACGAACGTGCGCATGCCGTCGCTTGTGACGCTGCGCGCAGCTGCGGACGCCGCCACATCGACTCGGTTCCAGGCTCTGCGTTCCGCATCGAGCACGAACACGCCTTGTTCGGCCACCGCGAGCGGCCGCGCATCGATCGAGGCAAGGCCGATCAGCGGGCCGGCATCGTTCAATGTGGGCAGCGTACCGGTCTTGACCGTAGTCAGGTTTTCCGCGCCCGCAGCGGCGGCGAATCCGAGCAGCAGAACGCCGACAGCGAGTTTTTGCGCGCCGGCAAGGATCGAACGAAACATCGGATTCACTCAATTCCCCATCTTGTTTTTCTTGGCGCTGATGCGCCTTATCGCTCGCCCGCCGCGGCGAGGATCGCCTCGGCGCGGCGCAGGAACGGCGCATCGATCATGCGCCCGTCGACGGTGAAGGCGCCACGCCCCAGCGCGGCCGCTTCCCGCGCGGCGGCGACGACACGTTGCGCGAATTCGACCTCGTCGGTCGCGAGCGCGAATGCGGAGTTCGCCAGCACTACCTGTTTCGGGTGGATGCAGGTCTTGCCGATAAATCCCAGGCTACGCGCCATGCGTGCCTCGGCGAGGTAACCGGCCTCGTCGACGACGTCGGCGCGCGCGCCGTCCAAGCACCAGACGCCGGCTTCGCCTGCGGCGAGACGCAGCGCGAACATCGCCGCATGCACATTGGCGGGATCGTAGCGATCGATGCCGAGCGGCTCGAACAGGTCGCCGAGGCCGAGCTGCAGCCCGCGCACGCGCGGGTGCGCGGCGGCGATCTGCGCGGCGTGGCGCAAGCCCTTGGCGCTTTCGATATTGACCAGCAAACCGGCCGACGCCGACGCGTCGGACGATTCCATGTGCGCGATCGCCGCTGCCGCGGCACGCACCTCGTCCGCCGATTCGCATTTGGGCAGGTTGATCAGATCGACGCAGGGCACGGCGAGCGCCTTGATGTCGTCGACGAAATGCGGCGTGCCCAGCGCGTTGACGCGCACGATGACGAGCTTGCCCGCCTCGCGCGCGGCGCCGGATTGTACGAATTCGGCGACTTGGCGGCGCGCGACCGCTTTGGCGTCTTCGGGCACGGCGTCTTCGAGATCGAAAGAGAGCGCGTCGGCCGCGCCGGTCGCACCTTTGGCGAAAAGCTCAGGGCGCGAGCCCGGCAGGAACAGTTTGCTGCGGATCAGTGGGGCCATGCGCGGCAGTGTGGGCGCGGGGGACGCGGAAAGGAATCAATGCCCGGATTTTCAGACGCAACTTTTCCTTGCGATTTCGCACTGCGACGGCGATTTGCCTGCAGCAAATTCTCCCAGAACCCCGCCGTGTCCCGACCGCGCTTGCGAAGATCAGTTTACGCGCGACATGGTCGTCAAAACAGGCGTTTGCGCTGCATGGCCCGCGTTGCGCGCAGGTTGTGGATAACTTTGTGCATAGCGAGCCGCTTGCGCATGACGAAAAAATCGGTTAGGCCGGCGTTCAGCCGGATTTTGACATCAAATTTCTGTATAAGCACATGATTTTCAATGTTTTATTTGCTGTCTTGCAATCGTAACGCCAGTGTAAAACGCTGCAATTGCAGCGAATGCTGCATTGTGTATAAATTCACCGCCTAAGCGCTTGTCGCGGCGTAAGAATTCGGCAACAAAGCACGCGTAATCTCAGCGCGTCAGGCGTCGCAACAAGGCTCAGGGAGTGGGACGTGGCGTGCGGGATGCGCACGGTGCGACAGGCTGCAGGGATGGCCGACACGGATGTACCGACGCCTGAGTTTTTACGCGCTCGCGTCTTTTCGGGACGACCAGGAAACGATCGGTGCACACGGAGCGTCGCACCGTCGTTTTCGCTTGTGCTTGCTACTGGAGCCAACCCATCTGTGCGAGCGAGGTGGTTGTGCCGGTGCCGACGACCAAGTGGTCGAGCACGCGCACGTCGATCATGCGCAGTGCGCGCTGTAATTCGGTGGTGACCTCGCGATCGGATTGGCTGGGTTCGGCGACGCCGGACGGATGGTTGTGCGCGAAAATCACCGCCGCCGCATTGTGCGCCAGGCAACGGCGCACTACTTCGCGCAAATGCACGCTGGCGCCGTTGATCGAACCGCGGAACAGTTCCTCGAACGCAATCATGCGATTGCGGTTGTCGAGGTAAAGGCAGGCGAACACCTCATAGGGATAGCTCGCCAGTTTCGCGCGCACGAAGTCCGCGCAGGCACGCGGATTGGTCAGGGAGTGGGGGCGCTCGAGATCGACGGCAAGATAGCGTCGGCCAAGCTCGAGCGCTGCGTGCAGTCGGCTTGCCTTGGCCGTGCCGAGTCCGGGCACGGCTGCGAGCGTGGCCGGTTCGAGCTCGAGCAGTGCCTTCAATCCGCCGTCACGTGCGAGCAGTTCACGCCCGAGGTCGACCGCGGTTTGTCCGCGCCGTCCGCTGGAGAGGAAGATTGCGATCAATTCCGCATCCGAGAGCGCACCGACGCCGCGCGCGAACAGTTTTTCGCGCGGGCGCTCCGCACTGGGCCAGTCGAGGATCGTCATGGTGAAAGTTTCAATCGATATGCCCCGCGGACGCAGCCGGGGCGGATGCAAATTCCGGTAAGCTATAAGCGCGTATCGTTGTCATCGGACTTCCTACATGGCTCAGCTCGAAGCTCGAAATGGACTCGCCGGCTTGCGCGTGTTGCTCGGCGTTTCGGGCGGCATCGCGGCGTACAAGGCGTGTGAGCTTGTGCGTCGTCTGCGCGAGGCGGGCGCGGAGGTGCGCGTGGTGTTGACCGAAAACGCGGCGCGCTTCGTCACTCCGCTGACGTTCCAGGCGTTGTCGGGGCAACCGGTGCGCTCGGGCCTGTGGGACGAGGCCGCGGAAGCGGCGATGGGGCACCTCGAACTTGCGCACTGGGCACAGCACATCGTGATCGCCCCGGCGAGCGCCGACCTGGTCGCGCGCCTCGCCCATGGTTTCGCCGACGACTTGCTCACCACGCTGTGTCTTGCCAGCACCGCGCCGCTCGCAATCGCGCCGGCGATGAACCTGCGCATGTGGGCGCATGCCGCAACGCAGGCCAACGTCGCCACCCTGCGCGGGCGCGGCGCGGCCTTTCTCGGTCCCGGCGAAGGCCGCATGGCCGAAGCCGAATCCGGCCTCGGCCGGCTGCTCGAGCCGCATCAGATCGTCGCGGAGCTCGCCGCACTGCGCGGCCCGAAAGCGTTGACCGGCAAGCGCGTATTGGTCAGCGCCGGGCCAACCTACGAGGACATCGATCCGGTGCGTTTCATCGGCAACCGCAGTTCGGGGCGCATGGGTTTCGCCGTGGCCCAAGCCGCGATGGAGCAGGGTGCGAGCGTAGAACTCGTTGCCGGACCGGTGCATCTGCAGACGCCAGCGGGCGTCGCGCGCGTCGACGTGCGCAGCGCGCGCGACATGCGCGAGGCGGTGCTCGCGCGTGCGCAGCACAGTGATATCTATATCGGTGCCGCAGCGGTCGGCGATTTTCGTCCGCACGAAGTCGCCGCGCACAAGTTGAAGAAGACCGGCGGCGCGTTGACGCTAAGCTTGAACGAGAATCCCGACATCCTCGCCGCGGTCGCCGCGCTGAAGCAACGACCCTACGTCGTCGGCTTCGCTGCCGAGACGCAGAACATCGAGGGTTATGCGCGAGCGAAGCTCGAGCGCAAGAAACTCGATCTGATCGCGGCGAACAAGGTCGGCGAAGGCGAGGGATTCGATGCTTGCCAGAACGAGATTCTGCTGATTTCGCGCGACGGCGCCGAGCGCCTGGCGCGCGCCGACAAACTCGCGCTCGCGCGTCAGCTCGTCGAGCGTATCGCGGAAAAATACGCAGATTGGGAATCGTCGAACGGGAATCGAAAAGATACTGGTCGAGCGCGATCCAAGGCGCGCGCCCCGCGGCGCACGAGAATGCGCGGCAAATGATCGACGTCGAACTGAAAATCCTGGATTCGCGGCTTGGCAAGGAAATCGCGCTGCCTGCGCGAGCAACGCCGGGATCGGCGGGCATGGATCTGCGCGCAGCGCTCGATGCGCCGCTGATACTCGAGCCAGGCGCGAGCGTGCTGGTCCCGACCGGCATCGCAATTCATGTCGGAGATGTGAACTACTGCGCAGTTATTCTTCCAAGATCGGGACTGGGTCACAAACACGGCCTCGTACTCGGCAATCTCGTCGGTTTGATCGATGCGGATTACCAAGGACCGTTGATGATTTCGTGCTGGAATCGCGCTGCGGCTGCCTATACCATCGAGCCGGGGGAACGCATCGCGCAGCTGGTCTTTTTGCCGGTCGCGCATGCGCGATTTCGTGTGGTCGAAGAGTTCGATGCCAGTGAACGCGGCGTCGGCGGATTCGGTCACTCCGGCAGCGTGTAAGCCGCAGCTGCCGCCCCGGAACGACACTGGGGAGATCGAGCGTGGGAACTTGGCTGGCGAGAAAGAAACCTGACGTTTTATCCGACGCCGAACTGGCGGGCGAAAAACGGCAAGGCGAAGACGCTGCGGTCAAACCGGCGCAACAGGAAGCAGCGGGAAACGCGGGCTTGGCTCGCTACGCGATGCTCGTCGGCGCCCTTCTGCTGTGGATACTCGGCGGATTCTTCGTTTGGCAAGCGTGGTTGGTCCAGACCGAGCAACGCGACCTGGAGCGAATCGCTGCACTGCGCGACAGTGCGGCTGAGGCGCTCGGCCAACTCGTGAGCGAGACACGTACGCGCTTGCAGCGGGCACTGGCGAGTAGCGCGGTTACGACGCCGCTTGCGGAATCGTGGGAGAACGGACGCGAAGCCGCGACCCAGGCGATGAAAGGAGTGATGCCCGAGCTGATCGCCATCGATTTTCATCGCCCCGATATTTCCGACGTGTTGGCTGGGGATTTCGCCAAGACGGGCTATGCGCGTTCGGCAATGCTCGTGCAAGCGAGCCGCAGCCACGAGCCGGCGCCTGCGCAGTCGGCCATGAGCGAAGGAGCCAAGCGTGTGCTCGTGTTCGCGCTGCCGGTGACGAGTCAACATGAAATCTTGGCCTACGCCTATGCCACGCTGCCTTTCGAACCCATCCTTGCAGCATTCCGCAAATTCGAACCGGGGGCGGGCAGGCTCGAGCTGCGTCAAGGTGCCGGAGCGGGCGGCACGATGCTCGTCAGCATCGGTTCGGCAACGGATCAACTGTCCGACAACGCCGACAAACAGGTGGCGAACAGCCTCTTCCGCGTGGCGAACGTGCCGCCAACGTCGCTGATCATGACACCTCGTAGTCTGCTTCTGCTGGGCCTGCTTGCGTTGTTGAGCCTGGCTTCAGGCGGAATGATGTTCTATGCCCGCTTGGTTGGTTGGCGCGTGGCATTCGATTCGTTGCTGCGGCGCAAGCAGGCGGCAAGCCTGGCCACCATGGAAGAACTTCCCAAGGAGCCCATGTCGATGTCGCCAGCTCAAACCGCAGCCAAACCTGCCAAGCCCGTCGTTCCTGTTGAAGAGCAGGATATTCATGTCAGCCGCAGCATGTTCCGCGCCTATGACATTCGCGGCGTGCTCGGCAAGACCTTGAACGCCGACGTCGCGCGCCTGATCGGCCGCGCCATCGGCAGCGAGATGGCGAGTCGCGGGCTGAAGACGATCGCAGTCGGCCGTGACGGGCGCCTGTCCGGGCCTAGCCTGTCCGCGGCCCTGATCGACGGTCTGCGCTCGACCGGTGCTGACGTGACCGACATCGGTGCGGCACCGACACCGGTACTGTACTTCGCCACCCATCACCTGAATCTCGGCTCCGGAGTCATGGTGACCGGTAGCCACAACCCGCCCGACTACAACGGTTTCAAGATCGTGCTCGGCGGCGAGACGCTGGCCGAGGACGCGATCCAGAAACTCTATCAACGCATCGCCGACAAGGATTTTGCGACTGGCACAGGCCAGCTCGAGAAGCGCAATCTGAATGCGGACTACATCGAACGCATCGCCAGCGACGTGCGCCTGCATCGACCGCTCAAGATCGTCGTCGATTGCGGCAACGGTATTCCGGGCGCGATCGCGCCGCAACTGTTCGAGCGCCTCGGCGCCGACGTCGTGCCGCTGTTCTGCGAGGTCGACGGCAACTTCCCGAACCACCACCCCGATCCGTCCGACCTGCACAACCTCGAGGACCTCATCCTCACGGTCAAGCAGATCAAGGCCGACCTCGGCATCGCCTTCGACGGCGACGGCGATCGCCTCGGTGTCGTCACTCCCGCGGGCGAGGTGATCTTTCCCGATCGCACGCTGATGCTGTTCGCGCGCGACGTGCTCACGCGCAACAAGGGCGCGACGATCATCTACGACGTCAAGTGCACGGGCAAGCTCGCGCCGGTGATAGAGAAGGCCGGTGGCGTGCCGCTGATGTGGCGTACCGGGCATTCGCTGATCAAGGGCAAGATGCGCGAGACGGGTGCGGCGCTGGCCGGCGAGATGAGCGGACACTTCTTCTTCAAGGAGCGTTGGTACGGCTTCGACGACGGCCTTTATGCTGGGGCGCGGCTGCTCGAGATCCTCTCGGGCGATGCGCAACAGCGTTCGCCACAGGCGATCTTCGAGGAACTGCCGAACAGCGTCAGCACGCCGGAGCTCAAGATCGAGCTCACCGAAGGCGAGCACTACAAGTTCATCGAGCGCTTCCAGAGGGAAGCGAAGTTCGAAGGCGCGAAGATCAACACGATCGATGGCGTGCGTGCCGACTGGCCGGACGGCTGGGGCCTGGTGCGCGCTTCGAACACGACGCCGGTGCTCGTGCTGCGTTTCGATGCCGAGAGCATGGAAGTGCTCAAACGCGTGCAGAATCTATTCCGTGCGCAGTTGCTCGCGATCAATCCGAAGCTCAAGTTGCCGTTCTGAGGCTGGAGCCCGATTCGTCGGGCTCTGCTCTATGCCCGCCCGCGTTCCTTGCTATTGCGCGTCGGTCTTCTGCTGCGCGGCGCGCAGTTCGCGATAGCGGGCCAGCTCGGCCTTCGCCCTGAGTTCGGATTCGGCGCGATCGGCAAGTTTGTTCGCGGTGAACTTCTGTTGCGCGGCGACATTGGCGCGCAAGGTTTCGATCTGCTGTTTGACCGTCGGCGGCACCGGCTTGCCGTCGCGTTCGAACGTCGATGCGTAGACGAGTTGCTCGGCCAGGCTCTTTTCCTGGATCGCCTCGCTGACTTTGACGTTGGCGAGTTCCTGGTCGATCGCTGCGAGACGGCCCGTCTGCGCGTCGATCAAGGCTTGCTCGGAGGTATAGGCCCGCAGCATTTGCTGGTCGGATTGCGCTGCTTCGGCGGCACGCCGTTTTTCCTGCGCCGTTGCAGCGGCCGCGCTTGCGTCCGCACTCTTTTCCGCGGCAGTCTTGACCCGGTCGACGTGCTTGACCACGTTGCCGCGGCTGTCGATGACGTCATAGCCGACCTGCAGCGCTTCCGCGGTCGGCGAGTCGGCGTACTGCACGGCACCATGCGAATCGGTCCAACGATAGCGGTTGTGCGCCTTGCCTTGCGGCCAGGCCAGCGAGGTGGCCATCGTCAGGCCGAGAATCAATGCGAACGTGATGGGGAGGCGCATGTCGAAGAGATCTCCGTTTCGTCAAGCATACAAGGTTCGTGTGTGCGCAGATCGTGCGTGCCGCCGCCTCATTCAGCGGCGGCATAGGCCTGGCGGTAGGCTTGCATCTTCTCGCGATGTACGGCGAGTTCTGCACGTGCGTCGATCAGTGCAAACAGTTCGGCGAGGCGCGCGATCGCGATCACCGGTATGCGGAATTCATGCTCGACTTCCTGCACGGCCGAGAGCGCACCCTGGCCGCGTTCCTGGCGATCGAGAGCGATCAGGATGCCGGCGGGCGTCGCCCCGTGCGCCGCGATCAGCGCCAGCGACTCGCGGATTGCCGTGCCCGCGGTGATCACGTCGTCGACGATCAGCACGCGGCCGGCGAGTGGCGCGCCGATCACCACGCCGCCTTCGCCATGCGTCTTCGCCTCCTTGCGGTTGAACGCGATCGGTACATCTCGCTGCGCGATTTCGGCGAGCGCGATCGATGTGGCGGTCGCCAACGAAATCCCCTTGTACGCAGGTCCGAACAGCATGTCGAAGGCGACGCCTGAGTCGAGTGCCGCCTGCGCATAGGCGCGCCCGAGCGTAGCCAGCGCTGCACCGGAAGCTATCAAGCCGGCGTTGAAGAAGTACGGACTGACGCGGCCCGATTTGAGCGTGAATTCGCCGAAGCGCAGCGCATTCTTGGCGAGGGCGAGGTCGAGGAAGGATCGCTGATGGGGAAGCATGTGCAGGCAGGATCGGGCAGTGATGCGATGTATTATCGCCTCTCGTCTTCAGTCTTACATCCACGATGCGCATTATCACCTTCAATGCCAACGGCATCCGTTCCGCCGCGAACAAGGGCTTCTTCGACTGGCTGAAGAAGCAGAACGCCGACGTCGTTTGCCTACAGGAGACCAAGGCACAGGAGGATCAGCTCAGCGATCCGATGTTTCGCCCCGACGGCCATCACTGCTTCTACCGCGACGCGACGACGAAGAAGGGCTATAGCGGTGTCGCGATCTACGCGAAACGCGAGCCGGACGAAGTGCGCACCGCGCTCGGCTGGGCGCCGTTCGATGACGAGGGTCGCTACATCGAGGCGCGTTTCGGCAAGCTCAGTGTCGTCTCGTTCTACATTCCGTCGGGCACCTCGGGCGAGGAGCGGCAGGATTTCAAGTTCAAGGTCATGGACTGGCTCAAGCCGATCTTCGCCGAGTGGCTCAAGTCCGGCCGCGACTACGTGCTCTGCGGCGACTGGAACATCGTACGCGCGAAGAACGACATCAAGAACTGGACCTCGAACCAGAAGAATTCCGGCTGTCTGCCCGAAGAACGTGCTTGGCTCAACGGCTTGATCGCCGACGCGCACGGTGACGGCCTCACACCGCCGCCGCGGACCGGCTGGAACGACGCCTTCCGCGTCGCCAAGCCCGACACGGTCGAATATACCTGGTGGTCGGCGCGTGGCGCGGCGCGCACGAACAACGTCGGCTGGCGCATCGACTACCAGATCGTCACCCCGGGCATGGGCAAGAAAGTGAAGAGCTGCGAGATCACTCCCGCACCGCGCTTTTCCGACCATGCGCCGATGCTGGTCGACTACCAGTGACGGATGCACCGCCGCGTATCGACGTGCCGGCTGGCGCGCAACGCACGCGCACGCTCAGCGCAATCACCTTGCTCGGATTCGGCTCCGGCCTGCCCGTGGCGCTGTCGTTCTCGACGCTCGAGGCCTGGTGCGCGGTCAGCGGCTTGAGCCTCAAGACCATCGGCGCGATCAAGCTCGTCGCGCTCGCCTACGTGTTCAAGTTCCTCTGGGCGCCGCTGATCGATCGTTTTTCACTACCGGTTCTTGGCCGGCGCCGCGGCTGGATGCTGTGGACGCAGCTTGGCATCGTCGTCGCCCTCGTGCTGATCGCGGGCCTGTCGCCACAAACCTCGCTGCCGGCGATCGCCGTGCTCGCAGTCGTGCTGGCGACGCTGTCGGCAACGCAGGACATCGCCGTCGATGCCTATCGCGCCGATCAGCTCCTGCCGCAGGATCGCGGCCTCGGCGCCGCCCTGGGCGTCGGCGGTTATCGCATCGCGATGGTCGTCTCGGGCGGCTTTGCGCTGATCCTTGCCGGTTCCTACGGGTTCCGCTTTGCGTATCTGGCAATGGCGGCTTTCATGGCCATCGGCATCGTCGGCACGCTGATCGCGCCGGAGCGGCGCGTTGCCGAAGAATCCGCGCATTCCCTTGTGAAAGCCTATGTCGAGCCATTGCGCGAATTTCTTGCGCGAACCAAGGCGCTGCATTGGCTCGCGCTGATTCTCGTCTACAAACTCGGCAATGCGTTCGCGTTGAGCCTATCGAGCACATTTCTGCTGCGCGGCGCCGGCTATGCACTGAGCGATGTCGGCTGGGTCAACAAGGTGTTCGGGTTAGCAGCGACCGTCGTCGGCGCCTTCGCCGGCGGCCTGCTGCTCGAGCGCTGGTCGCTGCGTCGTGCGCTATGGATTTTCGGCGTGCTGCAGGGCTTGGGCGCGCTCGGATTCTTCGCCATCGCGCTCGGCTGGCAGGGTTATCCGGCGCTGGTGACCGCAGTGGCGGCGGAGAATTTCACTTCGGGCCTCGGTACTGGCGCATTCGTCGCGCTGCTGATGGCGCTTTGCGACAAACGGTTCAGCGCGACTCAGTACGCGCTGTTCAGCGCGCTTGATTCGGCCGCGCGCATCTTCGTCGGCCCGCTCGCGGGTTGGGTTGCGGCGGACTACGGCTGGGTCGTCTATTTCGCCGTGAGCCTTGCCTGCGCGGTGCCGGGCCTGCTGTTGCTGCTTGCGCTGGGTGGGCAATTCGCGCGCTTCGACGTGAAGTCGTCGACGACTTAGCCGTCTGCGTAATAGACGCCGCCGAGGACGCGCGCCCCACGCGCACCGGTGACCGTATGCACGTTTGGCGCGGCGCGGCTGTCGAGTCGCTCGCGCGCAAGCCAGGCGAAGGTCATCGCCTCGACGAAATCGGGATCGATGCCTAGGTCGGCGATGCTCGCAACGTGAACCGGCGCGAGCGCTTCCGTGATCGCGGCCATCAGCACTGGATTGTGCACGCCGCCGCCGCAGACCCAGACTTCGCGCGTGTCGCGCGCCTGCGTGCGGATCGCGTCGGCAATCGTGATCGCCGACAGCGCGACCAGCGTTGCCTGTACGTTCTTCGGCGCGATCGCGAGACCGCGCAGGTGCTTGGCGAGCCAAGTCAGATGAAACACTTCGCGGCCGGTGCTTTTCGGCGGCGGCTCGGCGAAGTACGGCTCCGACAGTAGGCGCGTGAGTAGCGTTTCGTCGACGTGGCCGGATGCGGCGAACACGCCGTCCTTGTCGTAGGGCTGGTCGCGATGTTTGCCGATCCATGCGTCGAGCAGACAGCTCGCCGGGCCTGTGTCGAAGCCGCGCAGCGGCTGCTTTGCGTTGCTTGACAGGATCGTGATATTGGCGATGCCGCCGAGGTTGAGCACGACGCGGGTCTTCTTATCGCGCGCAAGCATCGCCGCATGGAACGCGGGCGCGAGCGGCGCGCCGTGGCCGCCCGCGGCGATGTCGCGGCGGCGGAAGTCGGCGACGGTGGTGATGCCGGTCAGCTCCGCAATCACGTTCGGATCGCCGAGCTGCATTGTGTAAGGCGCAGGGCCGAGCGGGCGATGGCGCACGGTCTGACCATGCGAGCCGAGCGCGCGAATTTTCTTCGCATCGACGCCTTCACGCTTGAGCAAATTATTCGCGGCCGCGGCGAATGCGCGCGCGATTTCGACATCGAGCGCACCGAACTCATCGAGCGCGATGCGTCCGTCGCCCTGCGCGAGCGCGAGGATGCGTCGGCGCAGATCGTCGGGATACGAATGGGTGAGACTGGCGAGCAGCTTCGGCCCGCGCGCGAACGAAGCCAGCGCAACATCGATGCCGTCGGCGCTGGTGCCGGAGATCAGGCCGAGGTACAGCGAGGCCATGCGATTCTCAAAAGCCTAACGCTGCGAGGAAGCCGCGAAAAACACGCCGGAAGACTTCATAAAGAATGCCGCTTTCCTTCTCGGCAGTTCGACTATTCAAGACTTCACGGTTCAACGTCTGCCGCCGGTGTCTATTTCGCCGAAGCGAGTTGCGTGGCCTCGAGCTTGTTGAGCCGCGCCAGCATCGGCTGGGTCTGGCTGCGGAAGCGCGCGAGTTCGACGCCGGGCAGCGGCTCCGGCGGCAGCGTCGTCACCGTCAGCGGATTACGGTGCTGGCCGTCGACACGGAATTCGTAGTGCAGGTGCGGACCGGTGGCCAGGCCGGTCATGCCGACGTAGCCGATCGTCGAGCCCTGCGCGACGTGCTGGCCGACCTGGTAGCCACCGAGGCGCGACATGTGGCCGTAGAGCGTGGTCGTGTGCGGGTTGTGCTGGACGATGACGACGTTGCCGTAGCCGGGCTGCCAGCCGCGGAAGGCGATCTTGCCGTCGCCGGCGGAGCGGATCGGCGTGCCCTGCGGCGCAGCGTAGTCGACGCCCTTGTGTGCGCGCATCGTGCCGAGGATCGGATGCATGCGCGCGACCGAGAAATACGAGGTGATGCGCGAGAAATCGAGCGGCGTGCGCAGGAAGGTCTTTTTCAGCGGTCGGCCTTCGCCGCTGTAGTAGCTGGTCTCGCCCGCGCTGTTGGTGAAGCGGAACGCCGAGTAGCGCTTGCCCTTGTTGACGAAGGTCGCGGCGATGATGTCGCCGTCGCGCAGGCGCTCGCCCTCGCGGTAGACGTCGTCGTAGAGCACGGTGAAGCTGTCGCCCTGGCGCAGGTCCTGGGCGAAGTCGATGTCGTAGCCGAACGCATTGGCGAGCTGCAGCACCATCGCGTCGCTCATGCCGGCCGCTTCGCCCGCGCCGAATAGCGAGGAATCGATGCTGCCATGGGCAACGTGGGTGCGGCGCTCGATATTGCGATCGAGCGGGGTTTGCTTGATGCCGTCGGTGGTGAAGCTCGCGATTACGCGCGTGCGGTCGTCGCGGTCGAAGCGAATCGCGCGCAGGCTGCCGTCGTCGTTGCGCAGGAAGGCGAACTCGTCGCCCGGATGGATGCTGCGCAGGCAGCGCGTGTTGCCAGGATCGTCGAGCAACCGCGCGAGGTCGGTGGCATTGAGGTTCTGCTGCTGAAAGATATCGGCGAGCGTCTGTCCGGACTTGACCTTGACCACCTGCCAGGCGCTGTCATCACTGAGCGGGTCGCTATTGGCCGCGTCGATCGCGGCAGACAAGGCCGCGTCTTCGGGCGATAATGTCGGCAGTGGAAGATCGAGTGTGGTGCGCGGCGCGTTACCCGAATCGCGCATCGCGAGCGCCCAGGTCGGGATCGTCGCACCGGCCGTGATCAGCACCGCGGCAATGGCGCCGGCAAGCACGACATGCCTGCGTCGCCAGGACAGCGGTGACTTCGCGAGATTTTGTATAAAAGTCCACTTTGCTGCATTCGTGGACGCGTCGGCTGCGCCGTTCCGTGGGGCGGTGCGCTTGGCACAAGAGTGGTTTTGGTTCAGGTTCACGGCCAGTTTCCGACAAAACAGGCCGTACCATATCCAGTCGAAAACCGTGCGTCAATCCTTTGTTTTTCAAGGATTTCCGGCGGGTTTCTCGAATAATGATTTTTTAACTTCGATCTGACGGAAACTGAACGGATCGGATCGTCTGGAAAAGTATACTTTGCACGAAAATCGGGTGAATACGACGATGTCAACGGAAATCCAAGCGCCCCTGGACCTGATTGGCCGCGGTGCCGAGGAAATCATCAAGCGCGAGGACCTCGAGGCGCGCCTCAAGCTCGGTCGACCGCTGCGGATCAAGGCTGGCTTCGACCCGACTGCGCCGGACCTGCATCTCGGCCATACCGTGCTGCTCAATAAGATGCGTCAGTTCCAGGACCTCGGCCATCAGGTGATCTTTCTGATCGGCGACTTCACCGGCATGATCGGCGACCCGACCGGAAAGAACGCCACGCGCAAGCCGCTCAGCCGCGAGGACATCGAGGCCAACGCGAAGACTTACGCCGACCAGGTGTTCAAAGTGCTCGATCGCGAGAAGACCGAGGTGCGCTTCAATTCCGAATGGTTCGGCAGGATGGATGCGGCCGGTATGATCAAGCTCGCGGCCAAGCACACCGTCGCGCGCATGCTCGAGCGCGACGACTTCGCCAAGCGCTACAAAAGTAATCAGCCGATCGCGATCCACGAATTCCTCTACCCGCTCGTGCAGGGCTACGACTCTGTTGCATTGCAATGCGACGTCGAGCTTGGCGGTACCGACCAGAAGTTCAACCTGCTCGTCGGCCGCCAGTTGCAGGAAGAGGCCGGCCAGCTGCCGCAGATCGTGCTGACCATGCCGCTGCTCGAAGGCCTCGACGGCGTGCACAAGATGTCGAAGTCGTTAGGCAACTACATCGGCATCAACGAGCCGGCGATCGACATCGTCAACAAGACAATGAAGATCGGCGACGAGCTGATGTGGCGCTGGTACGAGCTTCTGAGCCTGGACCGTTCGGCGGCAGACATCGAAAAGATGAAGCGCGAAGTTGCGGATGGCCAGCTGCATCCGCGCGACGCCAAACTCGCGCTCGCACGCGAGCTGGCGACGCGTTTCCAGGGCGCGGCTGAGGCGGAACGCGCGATCGAGCAATGGAATGCGCTCGTGCGCGAACAGCGCGTCGATGTCGACCTGCCGCTGCAGGACGTCGCCGTGCCGGCGGAAGGCATCCGCGTCGCGCCGCTGTTCGTCGCGGCCAAGCTCGCGGCGAGCAACTCCGAAGTCACGCGCAAGCTCAACGAGAAGGCGGTGCGTATAGACGGCGCCGTGGTCGAGGATCGCGAACACACGCTTGCCGCGGGCGGCGAGCATCTGCTGCAGATCGGCAAGCGTTCGTTCGCACGGGTTCGTTTGGTTGCCGCATAGCCCGTATCGCGCTGCTCAGCGCCTGCAGGAAAGCTGCGTCCGGGGGCTTGACGAAACGGGAATTGGTTGTAGGATTCGCGGCCCTTCGTCGTGCGGCCGGAAACGCTGCGGTGCGGCAAAGGGCGACCTTCCTGGTCGTCGGCAAGGCGAAGCAAAAAAGTCGTTTCGCGGGTGTTGACGAATCGGAAATCGGATGTATGATTCGCCCCCCTTCGATTGGTGCCGCCGCTGGCGAGATCGAAGGGCGAAATACCGGCAAAACTTTTTCGAAAATGTTTTCAAAAAGGTGTTGACGGATACGAAAATGGTTGTATAGTAGGCGGCTCTCTCGGACGAAATGTTCGGGACGCGAAAGCGGAAACGCTGAGCAAGAATTCGATCTTTGACAGTGTGCGCAGGTGACTTGTGTGGGCGCCTTGGAGTGGACAACACGTCCATCGAATCAAGAGCGTCATCAAGTCGATCGAGAAATCGGTCAAATTTGAGTAATCAAAGCAGCTTGGTTTCACTCTCTAAAGTAATTTGTCAGCAGCAATGCTGACTGCAATTTCAACTGAAGAGTTTGATCCTGGCTCAGAGTGAACGCTGGCGGCATGCCTAACACATGCAAGTCGAACGGCAGCACAGCAGTAGCAATACTGTGGGTGGCGAGTGGCGGACGGGTGAGGAATACATCGGAATTTGCCCTGTCGTGGGGGATAACGTAGGGAAACTTACGCTAATACCGCATACGACCTAACGGTGAAAGCGGGGGATCGCAAGACCTCGCGCGGCTGGAGAAGCCGATGTCAGATTAGCTAGTTGGCGGGGTAAAGGCCCACCAAGGCGACGATCTGTAGCTGGTCTGAGAGGATGATCAGCCACACTGGGACTGAGACACGGCCCAGACTCCTACGGGAGGCAGCAGTGGGGAATATTGGACAATGGGCGCAAGCCTGATCCAGCAATGCCGCGTGTGTGAAGAAGGCCTTCGGGTTGTAAAGCACTTTTATCTGGAGCGAAATCTGCAGGGCTAATACCCATGCAGTCTGACGGTACCAGAGGAATAAGCACCGGCTAACTTCGTGCCAGCAGCCGCGGTAATACGAAGGGTGCAAGCGTTACTCGGAATTACTGGGCGTAAAGCGTGAGTAGGTGGTTTCTTAAGTCTGCTGTGAAAGCCCCGGGCTCAACCTGGGAATTGCAGTGGATACTGGGAAGCTAGAGTGCGGTAGAGGGTAGTGGAATTCCCGGTGTAGCGGTGAAATGCGTAGAGATCGGGAGGAACACCAGTGGCGAAGGCGGCTACCTGGACCAGCACTGACACTGAGTCACGAAAGCGTGGGGAGCAAACAGGATTAGATACCCTGGTAGTCCACGCCCTAAACGATGCGAACTGGATGTTGGGTGCAACTTGGCACTCAGTATCGAAGCTAACGCGTTAAGTTCGCCGCCTGGGGAGTACGGTCGCAAGACTGAAACTCAAAGGAATTGACGGGGGCCCGCACAAGCGGTGGAGTATGTGGTTTAATTCGATGCAACGCGAAGAACCTTACCTGGCCTTGACATGTCCGGAATCCTGCAGAGATGCGGGAGTGCCTTCGGGAATCGGAACACAGGTGCTGCATGGCTGTCGTCAGCTCGTGTCGTGAGATGTTGGGTTAAGTCCCGCAACGAGCGCAACCCTTGTCCTTAGTTGCCAGCACGTAATGGTGGGAACTCTAAGGAGACCGCCGGTGACAAACCGGAGGAAGGTGGGGATGACGTCAAGTCATCATGGCCCTTACGGCCAGGGCTACACACGTACTACAATGGGAGGTACAGAGGGTTGCGAAGCCGCGAGGCGAAGCCAATCCCAGAAAACCTCTCTCAGTCCGGATCGTAGTCTGCAACTCGACTACGTGAAGTCGGAATCGCTAGTAATCGCGAATCAGCATTGTCGCGGTGAATACGTTCCCGGGCCTTGTACACACCGCCCGTCACACCATGGGAGTTGGTTGCTCCAGAAGCAGGTAGTCTAACCGCAAGGGGGACGCTTGCCACGGAGTGGTCAATGACTGGGGTGAAGTCGTAACAAGGTAGCCGTATCGGAAGGTGCGGCTGGATCACCTCCTTTCGAGAACGACGTGCACTCCACGGCGTCCACACAAGACACCTGCATTCAGAAAGCATCAGGGCCTAGGGCTTATAAGGCCCGCTGCGCCCAGGTAACCCCGGGGCTGTAGCTCAGCTGGGAGAGCACCTGCTTTGCAAGCAGGGGGTCACCGGTTCGATCCCGGTCAGCTCCACCAGATTTGAAGAGTTTTTGGGTCTGTAGCTCAGGTGGTTAGAGCGCACCCCTGATAAGGGTGAGGCCGGTGGTTCGAGTCCTCCCAGACCCACCATTTCTGAATGCCTGCACACTAAACGAATTTTTCTTGCCGAGCGTTGAGGCTCGACAAGGTTCTTTGACAACTTGGGACGTAACAAGCGTCTGATCTCTCACCGAGATTAGATGTGTCGTTGAGGCAATTAGGCGATTTATCAGTAAGTTGATCGATCCGAAGGCAACTTTGGGTTATATGATCAAGCGAATAAGCGTCTACGGTGGATGCCTTGGCGGTCAGAGGCGATGAAGGACGTGACAGCCTGCGAAAAGCACGGGGGAGCCGGCAATAGGCATTGAGCCCGTGATGTCCGAATGGGGAAACCCACCTCGCAAGAGGTATCCCGATCTGAATATATAGGATTGGGAAGCGAACCCAGGGAACTGAAATATCTCAGTACCTGGAGGAAAAGAAATCAACCGAGATTCCGCTAGTAGCGACGAGCGAACGCGGATTAGCCCAAAAGTCGTATATGTTTTAGCCGAACGGTCTGGAAAGTCCGGCCATAGCGGGTGATAGCCCCGTAAGCGAAAGGGCATATACGATGAAAGTGAGTAGGGCGGGGCACGTGAAACCCTGTCTGAACATGGGAGGACCATCTTCCAAGGCTAAATACTCCTGACCGACCGATAGTGAACCAGTACCGTGAGGGAAAGGCGAAAAGAACCCCGGAGAGGGGAGTGAAATAGAACCTGAAACCGTAGATGTACAAGCAGTGGAAGCCGCAAGGCGACTGCGTACCTTTTGTATAATGGGTCAGCGACTTACTTGTCTGTGGCAAGCTTAACCGTATAGGGAAGGCGAAGGGAAACCGAGTCTGAATAGGGCGAATAGTCGCAGGCAGTAGACCCGAAACCAGGTGATCTAGCCATGCCCAGGGTGAAGGTGCGGTAACACGCACTGGAGGCCCGAACCCACTCCTGTTGCAAAAGTAGGGGATGAGGTGTGGCTAGGAGTGAAAAGCTAACCGAACCTGGAGATAGCTGGTTCTCCTCGAAAGCTATTTAGGTAGCGCCTCGTGCGAACACTCTTGGGGGTAGAGCACTGTTATGGCTAGCGGGTCATCGCGACTTAGCAAACCATGGCAAACTCCGAATACCAAGAAGTGCTACACGGGAGACACACGGCGGGTGCGAACGTCCGTCGTGAAAAGGGAAACAACCCAGACCCGCAGCTAAGGTCCCAAAATCATCGCTCAGTGGAAAACGATGTGGAAAGGCATAAACAGCCAGGAGGTTGGCTTAGAAGCAGCCACCCTTTAAAGAAAGCGTAATAGCTCACTGGTCGAGTCGGTCTGCGCGGAAGATTTAACGGGGCTAAGCGATGTACCGAAGCTCGGGGTGCACATTCCTTCGGGAGTTGTGCGCGGTAGAGGAGCGTTCTGTACGCCTGCGAAGGTGGATCGATAGGTCTGCTGGAGGTATCAGAAGCGCGAATGCTGACATGAGTAACGATAATGGAGGTGAAAAGCCTCCACGCCGAAAGCCCAAGGTTTCCTCGCGCAACGTTCATCGGCGCAGGGTGAGTCGGTCCCTAAGGCGAGGCGGAAACGCGTAGTCGATGGGAATCTGGTTAATATTCCAGAACCGCTCGTGATTGCGATGGAGTGACGGAGAAGGTTAGGTGTACCGGGCGTTGGTTGTCCCGGGGAAAGGAGGTAGGCATTGAGGGTTGGCAAATCCGCTCTCATCTATGCCGAGCACCGAGACGAGTCCTTTTAGGACGAAGTCACTGATACCACGCTTCCAGGAAAAACTTCTAAGCTTCAGATCACGAGGACCGTACCGTAATCCGACACAGGTAGGCAGGGTGAGAATCCCAAGGCGCTTGAGAGAACTCGGGTGAAGGAACTAGGCAACATAGCACCGTAACTTCGGGAGAAGGTGCACCCAGGATCGTGGCTACATGCGTAGCTGAGCGATCTTGGGTCGCAGTGACCAGGCCGCTGCGACTGTTTATCAAAAACACAGCACTCTGCAAACACGAAAGTGGACGTATAGGGTGTGACGCCTGCCCGGTGCTGGAAGGTTAATTGATGGGGTCAGCCGCAAGGCGAAGCTCTTGATCGAAGCCCCAGTAAACGGCGGCCGTAACTATAACGGTCCTAAGGTAGCGAAATTCCTTGTCGGGTAAGTTCCGACCTGCACGAATGGCGTAACGACAGCGGCGCTGTCTCCACCCGAGACTCAGTGAAATTGAAATCGCTGTGAAGATGCAGCGTTCCCGTGGCAAGACGGAAAGACCCCGTGAACCTTTACTATAGCTTTACACTGAACGTTGAGTTCTTCTGTGTAGGATAGGTGGGAGGCTACGAAGTGCAGGCGCTAGCTTGCATGGAGCCAACCTTGAAATACCACCCTGAAGTGCTTGACGTTCTAACCTAGGCCCGTAATCCGGGTCGGGGACCGTGTATGGTGGGTAGTTTGACTGGGGCGGTCTCCTCCCAAAGAGTAACGGAGGAGCACGAAGGTACGCTCAGCACGGTCGGACATCGTGCAATGTGTGTAAAGGCATAAGCGTGCTTGACTGCGAGATCGACGGATCAAGCAGGTACGAAAGTAGGTCTTAGTGATCCGGTGGTTCTGTATGGAAGGGCCATCGCTCAACGGATAAAAGGTACTCCGGGGATAACAGGCTGATACTGCCCAAGAGTTCATATCGACGGCAGTGTTTGGCACCTCGATGTCGGCTCATCACATCCTGGGGCTGTAGCCGGTCCCAAGGGTATGGCTGTTCGCCATTTAAAGTGGTACGCGAGCTGGGTTCAGAACGTCGTGAGACAGTTCGGTCCCTATCTGCCATGGGCGTTGGATGTTTGAGAGGGGCTGCTCCTAGTACGAGAGGACCGGAGTGGACGAATCTCTGGTGTTCCGGTTGTCACGCCAGTGGCACTGCCGGGTAGCTATATTCGGAAGCGATAACCGCTGAAAGCATCTAAGCGGGAAGCGCGCCTCAAGATGAGACATCCCGGAGCTTAAGCTCCCTAAAGGAACCATCAAGACTAGGTGGTTGATAGGTCGGGTGTGTATCGCAGTAATGCCGAGCTAACCGATACTAATGATCCGTGTGGCTTGATCATATAACTCAAAGTCGCTTTGGCTTTGAAAGAACTAACTCACTGAGAACTCGCCAAGCAATTGACTCAATACACGTCGCTCGATGAGAGCTCGACGCAAGTTACGTCCCAAGTCCCAATGCTGCGTTTGCGCGGATTCATTTATGAATTCCTGAGCGCGAACGCCAACGATTCCCTGGCGGATACAGCAGTGTGGTCCCACCCGTTCCCATCCCGAACACGGAAGTGAAACGCACCCGCGCCGATGGTAGTGTGGCTTAAGCCATGTGAGAGTAGGTCACTGCCAGGGGCTTCATCCAAAACCCTCGAGTCGAAAGGCTCGGGGGTTTTCTTTTGCGCGGAGCATGCTCCCTTCTTCCGGCTACGCAGCCGGCCGCAAGTTACGGCTCGACGCGTTGTTTGGAGCCTGCATTGCGCGGATGGCTTTGCGAATGCTCCAGGAAATCCGCGATCGCCTTAGCCACCGATTGCGCATCTTCCAGATGCAGATGATGGTTGCCGGGCAGGCGCACGAGGGTCGCGTTCGGCATCTGTGCCGCGCGCGCAAGCATCAGGCTTTCGGGGATCTGCATTGCCATCGGTTCGGCAAGCACGAACAGCGTTGGCGCCTGCACGCCGGCGAGAATCGCGAGCACCTGGTCTTCGCTGAAACGTTGCGGCGAAGCCGGCATCAGGCGCGGATCGGACGACCACGACCAGCCGCCCTCGACTTCGCGGATGCCACGCAGTACGAGCGCACGCGCCGCCGCCTCCGACAAATCGCCAGCCTTGCGTCTCGCCGCAATAGCGATCTCGACGTTAGTGAATATACGCAACGCCTTGCCAGCGCTTTCGTGGAATTGAGTGATGCCCTTCTGCAATTGCGCCAACGACTTTTCCACCGGCGCGCTGACTGCGCCGGCGACCTCGATCAGGAATAACTTCTGTACGCGCTCGGGAAATGCTGCGGCGATAAAGCTTGCGACCCCGCCGCCCAACGAATGGCCCAATAGGCTGAATGTTTTCCAGCCCAGCGAATCCGCGGCGGCCAGAACATCGTCGAGATAGTCGACGAAGTGATAACGCACGCCGAGCGGTCGATGCTGCGAGCGACCATGGCCAGGCAGATCGAGCGCTACCAAGTGAAATTGCGTCGCGATCAGCGGCGCCAGCGCGTCGAAGCTGGCGGCGTTGTCGAGCCAGCCATGGATGGCAAGCAGCGGCGGCAGGGTGGGATCTCCCCATTCTTTCGCCGCCAACTGCAGGTGAGGTGTGGCTATCGTGCGTTCACGCGCCTGCATGCGCTTCCTTCGTCCAGCCTTGCAGATGCCGCCGAATCAGCGCCGCGAGCATATCGACATGTGTTCGCTCGGCGTTGAGCGCAGGAATATATTCGAGCGATTCGCCGCCTGCCGCGATGAAGCGCGCGCGACCGCGGATCGCGATCTCCTCCAGCGTTTCCAGGCAGTCGGCCGCGAAGCCGGGGCAGAGAATCTGGATCCTGCGCACGCCTTCGCCTGGCCAGCGATCGAGCAGTTCCTCGGTGTAAGGCTGAATCCAGACTTCGCGACCCACGCGCGACTGGAAGCTCAGCGCGCACTCCTCCTCGCCCAGATCGAGTCGGGCGCGCAGCCGTTGCGCGGTCGCCCGGCAATGGTCGAGATAAGGGTCGCCGCGATCAATGCAGCGCCGCGGCAAGCCATGGAATGACAACAGCAGCTTCTGTGCACGTCCGTGATCCCGCCAGTAAGCCTGCACGCTCGCGGCGAGCGCGTCGACATAACGTGTGTCGTCGTGATAGTCGTTGATAAAACGCAGCTCGGGCGGCCAGCGCAGTGCTTGCAGCGCCCGCGTTACCGCGTCGAAGGCCGAGCCGGTCGACGCGGCGGAATATTGCGGATACAACGGCAGCACCAGTAGTCGGCGCACACCTTCGGCATGCAGGCGCGTGATCGTCTCACGCACCGAGGGATTGCCGTAGCGCATGCCCAGTTCCACGCGCACGCTGTCGGGCGCGAAGGCATCGCAAAGTTTTGCGGCCAGCTCGCGGCTGTGCACAAGCAGAGGGGAACCCTGCCCGGTCCAGATGCTCGAATAGGCATGTGCCGATCGAGCGGGCCGTATGCGCAGGATCACGCCGTGCAGGATCGGCCACCACAGCCAGCGCGGCGTCTCGATCACGCGTGGATCGGACAGGAATTCGGCAAGGTAGCGGCGAACCGCCGTCGCGGTGGGCGCTTCAGGCGTGCCGAGGTTGACCAGAAGCACTGCCGTTTTGGCGACGGGCATCTGCCCTGAAGCCGTTGGAGAGGCGATAATGTCGCTCATCGCGCGATTATACGTGTGCGTGCCGCCGTCCCGGTTGTCGGCACGTTCATGCGCGCAGGTTTACTTTTTCTCCATTGCTGCATCGAGGATAGGCATGTGAAAAACTGGCTGTTCGTTCTGGGATTGATTCTAGGTTGCGCACCTGCCGCGTTTGCCGGCGAGACGGAAAATCAGCGTGCGGCCAACGCCGTGCGCGTGTTGCGCGATCTGACCCAGGCGCCCGACAAGGGCCTGCCGTCCGACATGATCGCCAATGCGTATGCGGTTGCGGTGATCCCGGATGTGATCAAGGCCGGCCTCGTGATCGGCGGTCGGCATGGCTTGGGCTTGATTTCGGTGAAGACCGAAAACGGCACTTGGAGCAATCCGAGTTTCATCTCGATGTCGGGCGGCAGCATCGGCTTCCAGGCCGGCGTGTCTTCGACCGACGTGATCCTCGTGTTCCGCACCCAGCGTGGCGTCGATTCGATCGTGCACGGCAAATTCACGCTCGGCGCCGACGCCTCGGCCGCAGCCGGTCCGGTAGGGCGCAGCGCGCAGGCTTCGACCGATGCGCAGATGAAGGCGGAAATCTTTTCGTATTCGCGTGCGCGCGGCCTGTTCGCCGGCGCTGCACTCGACGGCTCGGTCATCTCGATAGACAACGATGCAAACGCGGCAGTCTACGGCGCGGGAGTGACACCGCGGCGCATCTTTGCCGGCGGCGTCAGCAACGTGCCGAGCGCGATCGTCGATTTCCGCGACCGGTTGGAGGAATACGGCCACTGAGCCGGCATGTCTGCGATGCGATATCATCCCCAGTCTTGGCAGTAATGGTTTTTGGAGGGCGTATGGGTGGTTTCAGCATCTGGCACTGGCTTATCCTTCTCGTTATCGTCGCGCTCGTGTTCGGCACGAAGCGCCTGCGCAACATCGGCGAGGACGTCGGTCAGGCGATCAAGGGTTTCCGCAAGGGCATGTCCGATCCGGACAATCAGGCGCAATTGAAGGCCGACCCGCCCGCGCAGGGCGAGAACGCAAAAAGCCAGTCCGACAAGGTCGACTCCCACTAGCCGACCAAAGCGTTGCTGCCATGTTCGATTTCAGTTTTGGCGAAATCGGCTTGATCGCCGTGGTCGCTCTACTCGTGCTCGGCCCCGAACGCTTGCCACGCGTGGCGCGTACCGCGGGTGCGCTGGCTCGGCGCGCGCGCAACAGCTGGCAGAGCGTGCGCGATGAGATCGAGCGGGAGTTGCAGGCCGAGGATCTCAAACGCAGCATCGAGGAAGCGAAGTCCGCCGCTGCCGACCTGCAGAACGACATCCGCAACGTCTCGGCCGAAGTTCATTCCTCGATAGAAAAGACCGCCGCTGATGTCGAGGCGGCCGCGCCGCCGACCATTTCGGCAGTGCCCGCGAATCCATCTCAGGGCGACCCCGGTCATGAGCAGCACTGAATCCGGCGACGAAGGCGAGCAGAGTTTCATTTCGCACCTCGTCGAACTGCGCGAACGCCTCCTCAAGGCGGTTGCCGCGGTGATGGTCGTGCTGCTGTGCCTGCTGCCGTTCGCGAACAAGCTGTATGGCTGGCTCGCGCTGCCGTTGGTGTCACATCTGCCGCAGGGCGGGACAATGATCGCCATCGAGGTGATCTCACCGTTCCTGATCCCGGTCAAGTTCGCGTTTTTCGTCGCGCTCGTGGTCGCGATGCCGGTCGTGCTCTACCAGCTTTGGGCGTTCGTCGCACCCGGTCTGTACAAACATGAAAAACGCCTTGCGGTACCGGTCCTCGTCTCGGCGGTGGTCCTGTTCTACATCGGTTGTGCGTTCGCCTACTTCCTCGTGCTGCCGGCTGTGGCTAAATTCACCGCCGGTTTTGCGCCCGCCGGGGTGACCGTATCGCCCGACATCGGCAAATATCTGGATTTCACCCTGATGCTATTCCTCGCCTTCGGTTTGTGCTTCGAGATTCCGGTCGTATTGCTGATTCTCGTCCTCGTCGGCATGGTGACCCCGGCACAGCTCGCCGAAAGCCGCCGTTATGCAATCGTCGGCGCATTCGTGATCGCCGCGTTCCTCACCCCGCCCGATGCGCTGTCGATGCTGATGCTGGCGATTCCGATGTGCGTGCTCTACGAGCTCGGCATTGTCGGCGCCCGCATCCTGACCCGATCGCAGCCGGAGCAAAGCTCGGACGCGACTGGGACCTGAGAACCCGGCATCAGGGTTGACGCGCTTCACCGGCGCGGAATGGCGGTGCGTATCGCCGACTTTGTATCATTGTGAAAATTTGCACTGTGCTGCGCCCGCACGTTGCATTTCACCCGCTCCTGTATACAATGTTTGCGCAATCATCTCGAAGCGGTTTACACCCTATCCGGAGTACCCTATGGCAAAGAACGAAGAAGAGACCCGCGACGCTTCGTTGCGTGTTTCCAAGAAGGTGCGTGATGCGCTCAAGGCTGCTGCCGCAAACGCAGGGCGCCCGTTGTACGACGTGACCAACGAAGCAATCAACAACTTCCTCGCCAAAGCCGCGACGACGCGCAAGGCAAAGAAGTAAGCAGGGCCAACGAATCGCACGATCCGCAACACAGATGTTGCGGCCAGGGAAAAAGAAAGCGGCCATAGGCCGCTTTTTTGTTGCCAGTGATTTGCAAAATGCCGCTTTCTATACAATGCGGCATTCCGTCGATCTACTCCACCGGCGGCAGCACTCCGATCACTTCCGGTATCGTCGTGATCCCGCGTGCGACTTGCGCCGCCGCGGACACGCGCAACGGCCGCATGCCCTCGGCAAGGGCGGCTTCGGTCAACCGCCCGAGATCGATCTCGGGCTGGATCATGCGTCGGATCGGCACGGAAATGCGCATCATTTCGTAGATGCCGGTGCGGCCAAGGAAGCCGGTATTGCGGCATTCCAAACAACCAGTGGGGCCGTAGGCACGCGCGGGAGGAGGAACGTTCCAGCGATGCACGAGCGCATCCCAGGCGCGCAGGTCGAGTTTCGTCTCGGCCTTGCAGTGCGGACATAGCATGCGCACGAGTCGCTGGGCGACCACGCCGGTCAGGGTCGATTGGATCAGGTAATGCGGCGCGCCGAGATCGAGCAGACGCGGCAACGCACTCGGCGCATCGTTCGTATGCAGGGTCGAAAGCACCAGGTGCCCGGTCAGCGAGGCCTGGATCGCCATCTGCGCGGTCTCGAGATCGCGAATTTCGCCGACCATGATGATGTCGGGGTCCTGGCGCATCAGCGTACGCACGCCCGTGGCGAAGTCGAGGTCGATCGCGGTCTGCACCTGCATCTGGTTGAACTCGGGGCAGACCATTTCGATCGGGTCTTCGACCGTGCAGACGTTGATATCTGGCGTCGCCAGATGCTTCAGCGTCGAATACAGCGTCGTCGTCTTGCCCGAGCCGGTCGGGCCAGTGACGAGGACGATGCCATGCGGCCGTTCGACCAAGGCGCGCCAGATCAACTCCTCGTCCATCGAGAAGCCGAGCTGGCGGAATTCTTTGACCACGATGTCCGGGTCGAAAACGCGCATGACGACCTTCTCGCCGAACGCGGTCGGCATCGTCGACAGGCGTAGCTCGACCTCGCGTCCGCCGCTCGAGCGCGTCTTGATGCGGCCGTCCTGCGGACGGCGCTTTTCGGCGAGGTCCATGCGGCCGAGGATCTTCACGCGTGCGGTCACCGCGGTCATCACCGGCGTCGGCAGCTCGAACACTTTGTGCATCACGCCGTCGATGCGAAAACGGATCGGACTCATGTCGCGGCGCGGCTCGAGATGGATGTCGGAGGCGCGCTGCTCGAAGGCGTACTGCAGCAACCAGTCGACGATGTGCACGACATGGCGGTCGTCGGCGCCGACGTCGCCGGACTTGCCTAGTTCCAGCAGCTGCTCGAAGTTGAGGATCGCGTTGGCGTCGGTTTTGGCGTCGCGCGCTTTCTGGATCGAGCGCTGCACGCCGTAGAATTCGGCCAGATAGCGTTGCAGATCGACCGGGTTGACGACGACGCGGCGTATTTCGCGACGCAATATATGGCCGAGGTCGGCGAGCCAGCGCGTGTCGAAAGGTTCGCAAATCGCGATCGTCACATGCTGCGCGCTGACCTCGACCGGCAGGATGCGGTAGCGCTGCGCGTACGCGTGCGAGATCACCTGGGTGACCGCAGAGACGTCGATCTTCATCGGATCGATCTTGAGGTAGGGCAGCGCGGCCTTCTCGGCCAGCCACAGGCTCAACACTTCGAGGCTGAGCGGCTTCTTGTCGCGTGCGTTGGCCAGTTTCAGATTGGCGATCAGGACGAGCGGATGCAGCTCGATCTGGTTGCGTGTCGAACGCGCGTCGGCGCGAACCTTGACTATCTCTTCTTCGCCGAGAATGCCGTCGCGCTTGAGCGCGCCGAGCACTGTTTCGAGATCAAGCTTGCGGTGCAGCGAGAGCTCCGGGTCGGGCTTGTGCGCAGGCACCACGGCCGGCGTATTACGTTGTGGCACGATGGCCATGAAAACTCCCCGATTCGCTTTGCTGGCGCGGCGTAGGCGCGCTCCAGCCGATATACTAGCGCGCTTTCCGCCAGCAACCGCGCAGATAGTGTGAATCCGATGCCAGGCCCGACTTTCCAGGACATCATCCAGACCCTGAACCGCTACTGGGCCGCGCAGGGCTGTGTGCTGCTGCAGCCGCTCGACACCGAGGTCGGCGCCGGCACGTTCCACCCGGCCACCTTCCTGCGCGCGCTCGGTCCCGAGCCGTGGGCCGCGGCCTACGTGCAGCCCTCGCGCCGACCGACCGACGGCCGCTACGGCGAGAACCCGAACCGGCTGCAGCATTACTACCAGTATCAGGTCGTGATGAAGCCGAATCCGGACAACATTTTGGATTTGTATATCGGCTCGCTCAAAGAACTCGGTGTCGATCCGCTCGTGCATGACCTGCGCTTCGTCGAGGACAACTGGGAATCGCCGACGCTCGGCGCCTGGGGCCTCGGCTGGGAAGTCTGGCTCAACGGCATGGAAGTCACCCAGTTCACCTATTTCCAGCAGGCCGGTGGCCTCGAATGCCGACCGGTGACGGGCGAGATCACCTATGGTCTCGAGCGCCTGGCGATGTACCTGCAGAACGTCGACAACGTCTATAACCTGGTCTGGACGAAGGCGCCGCACGGCGTGGTTACCTACGGCGACGTGTTCCATCAGAACGAAGTCGAGCAGAGCACGTACAACTTCACGCACGCCAACGTCGAAAAGCTGCTCGCCTGGTTCGACACCTGCGAAGCCGAGGCGAAAAAGCTCGTCGAGGTGGGTCTGCCGCTGCCGGCCTACGAGCAGGTGATGAAGGCCAGCCACACGTTCAATCTGCTCGACGCGCGCCGCGCAATCAGCGTGACCGAACGCCAGCGCTACATCCTGCGCGTGCGCACTCTCGCACGCGCGGTCGCGGAGGCGTACTACGCGCAGCGCGAGAAGCTCGGATTCCCGGGTTTGAAGAACAAGAAGGAAGCCGCCTGATGTCCATGGCGACGAAGAAATCCCTGTTGATCGAACTCGGCACCGAAGAGCTGCCGCCGAAGGCGCTCGACGAGCTGGCGAATGCGTTCGCGACCGGCGTCGCAGAAGGTCTGAAGAAGCGTGGCGTCGAAGCCGATGCTGCGAATGCGAGAACGTATTGCTCGCCTCGCCGTCTCGCCGTGCTGATTCCGGCGGTCGCCGCCGAACAGCCGCCGCAGAAATCCGAAGTGCTCGGACCGTACCTCAACATCGGGCTCGATGCGAACGGTGCACCGACGCCGGCGCTGCAAGGCTTCGCCACGAAGAACAACATCGCCGTCGAGCATTTGCAGCGCATCACCGATGCCAAGGGCGAGCGCTTTGTCGCGCGCAGTGAGAAACCAGGTCGCCCGACGGTTGAACTGATTCCGGAAGTTGTTGCCGAAGCGCTCAAGGCGCTGCCGATCCCGAAGCCGATGCGCTGGGGCGATCACGATTACACCTTCGTGCGTCCTGCGCACTGGCTCGTGATGCTCTACGGCAGCGATATCGTCGAGGGCCAAATCCTCGGCCTGAAGTCCGGGCGCCAGTCGCGTGGCCACCGCTTCCACCATCCGCAGCCGGTGCATATTGCCGATGCCGATTCCTGGCTCGACTCGCTGCGCGCCGCGAAAGTGCTGGCCGATCCGGCAGCGCGCCGCGTGCGTGTGCGCGAAGAAGTCGCGCGCGTGGCGAAAGAAACCGGCGGCGTCCCGCGCCTGTCCGACGCGCTCTGCGACGAGATCGCCAACCTCACCGAATGGCCGGTCGCGATCGCGTGCGCGTTCGAGCGCGAGTTCCTCGCCGTGCCGCAGGAAGCGCTCGTGATGACGATGGAGACGAACCAGAAATTCGTGCCGGTGTTCGATGCGGAAGGCAAATTGACCGAGCGCTTCATCGGCGTCGCCAACATCGAATCGAAGGACCCGGCCGAGATCCGTAAGGGCTACGAGCGCGTGATCCGTCCGCGTTTTGCCGATGCGAAATTTTTCTGGGACGAAGACCTGAAGACACCGCTGGCCGCACAGCAGGATGCACTCAAGAACGTCACCTTTCAGCAGGCGCTTGGTAGCGTGTGGGACAAGAGCGTGCGCGTCGCCGAACTGGCGCGTGTGACGGCCAATCGTCTCGGCGTCGATGCCGGCCTCGCCACGCGTGCGGCCGCGTTGTCGAAATGCGATCTGCTCACGCGCATGGTCGGCGAATTCCCCGAACTGCAGGGCGTGATGGGTCGCTATTACGCGACTGCGAACGGCGAGAACGCCGAGGTCGCGCAGGCGCTCGACGAGTTCTATGCACCGCGTTTCGCTGGCGATGCGATCGCGCAAGGCAAGGTCGCGCAGGTGCTCGCGGTGGCCGAGCGCCTCGACACGCTCGCCGGCATTTTCGCCGTCGGCATGAAGCCCAGCGGCAACAAGGATCCGTTCGCGCTGCGCCGCACCGCACTCGGACTCGCGCGCACGCTGATCGAAGGTGGCCTCGCACTCGATCTCAAGGCACTGCTGATAGAAGCCCTGCAACTGCTGCCCGACATGGCACTTGCCGCGGGTCTGCCGAAGGGCAAGGACGGCAAGCAGCCTGCGCTCGACGCTGGCGCGCGTCGCGATGCGCTTGCGGCCGAACTATACGAATTCGTGCTCGATCGCCTGCGCGGTTATTATGCCGATCAAGGTGCCGCCGCCGAAGCCTTCGAGGCAGTGCGTGCACTTGCGTCGGCCGATCTAACCGATTTCGATCGCCGTCTGCGTGCGGTCGTCGAATTCGCCAAGCTGCCACAGGCACAGGCGCTCGCTGCGGCGAACAAGCGCATCGGCAATATCCTGCGCCAGGCCGGCGGCGAACCCGGCAACAAGATCGATCCGGCGTTGCTCGACGCGGGTGCCGAGGCCGATTTGCACCGTGCGGTCGAAGCGACCGCCATCGCGATCGCACCACTCGCCGCGCAAGGCCGCTATGTCGAAACGCTGCAGCAACTGGCTGGCCTGCGCGAGCCGGTCGACACCTTCTTCGACGCGGTGATGGTGATGGTCGACGACGTCGCCAAGCGCGCCAATCGCTTGGCGCTGCTCAACCGCCTGCGCGGCATGTTTCTCGACGTCGCCGATATTTCGTTATTGCCCGGGGCGTGAGCTGCGGTCGCAGCCCTTGGCGTGGCCGAGTTGCATCAGCTGCATCAAGCGCGCGTTCGATTGCATTTGCTGACCTTGCGCAACGAGAGTCTTAGATTGAGCTAGATTCTGGTCTCTGAGTGGTTTACTTTCGGCGGCTTCACGTTCCTTGATGGCATTGCGGTTCGCCTGGTCGGCCTGGGTTGCCGCCATGCACGCCGGGCCGCCGACGAAACCACAGGCGGCGCCCGCGGCCTGAGTCGTGGCGTTGACACTTGGTGCGTCGCGCGCTCGCTGCATCTGAGCCAATTGCATGAGCTGCGCGTTGGTGTCGTTGACGGCTGCGATGTTGCCGCGCATCGATGCGACGTAAGGTTGCATTTCCGTTGCAATCTGGGCGCAGCTCATGTCTTCATCGCCGGGACGCGCACCCGAGTCGTCGCGGGCGGCGGCACTCACAGCAATCAGCAAGCAGGCCGATACGATTCCACAGGCTGCTGAAATTCTCATGGCGCTCTCCTAGTTCTTCACGCAATGCTTCTGCGTCCACAAGGTACGCAGGCGTTCTTTGCGCGCGTCGGGTTTGGCCGCTCCGGCCTGAGCGGCAACGTCGATTTGGTTCTTCATGGTGCTTTCTGCGGAGGCCTGGGCGGCAACGGCCGTTGCGTGTGTCGGATCGAGCTGTCCGACAGTCATAGCAGCGCCGAGCAATGCAGCCGTTCCCTTGGTCTGCGCTTCCATTTTGCTTCGAGTCGCATCGCGCTGTTGCTGTTCCTTTTGCACGATCGTCATGCCCTCGGCATAGATCTGATCGCAGGACAGCGCTTCGTCGCCGGGCCGCGCGACCGGATCGTCGCCAGCAACGGCAACGGACATGCAGGCCAAGAGCATGCCGAGGCATGCAAGCTCAAATCGCAGTGCCGATTTCGTCATGTGCCGAACTCCCAGCGGCGAGCGATGAAAACGCTACGCCGCTTCCGCGGCACATGCAACGATGGTCGCGACAGCATCAAACGTGCCAGTCGCGGCCGCCGCTACTTCAAGTGTGTCCAGAGATATTCGTAGCCGAGTGCCGACATGAATGCCGCCTGCTTGTTGTCGGCCGCAGCGCCGTGGCCGCCTTCGATGTTCTCGTAGAACGACGCGCCGTTGCCGTACTCGAGCATGCGCGCGGCCATCTTGCGCGCCTGGTGCGGGCCGACGCGGTCGTCGCGCGTAGAGGTGGTGAACAGCAAGGGAGGATACTTTTTCCCTTTTTCCACATTTTGATACGGCGAGAAGGTCTTGATGAACGCCCAGTCGTCAGGCTTGTCGGGATCGCCGTATTCGGCCATCCACGAGGTGCCGGCGGACAGGTGCGTGTAGCGCTTCATGTCCAGCAGCGGCACCTGGCAGACGATCGCGCTCCACAGTTGCGGATAGAGCGTGAGCATGTTGCCCATGAGCAGACCGCCGTTGCTGCCGCCCATTGCACCGAGATGCGCTTGCGAGGTAATTTTTTTCGCGACCAGATCCTGCGCCACGGCGGCGAAATCCTCGTATGCGCGCAGGCGATTGGCCTTGAGCGCGGCCTGGTGCCAGCGCGGGCCGTATTCGCCACCGCCGCGGATGTTGGCGAGCGCGTAGACGCCGCCCTTGTCGAGCCATGCGCGGCCGACGCTGCCCGAGTAGCTCGGCTGCAGCGAAACTTCAAAGCCGCCGTAGCCGTAGAGCAGGGTCGGATTGCCGCCATCGAGCTTCATGTCCTTCGGCCCGATCACGAAGTAGGGTACGCGCGTGCCGTCCTTCGAGGTTGCGAAGTCCTGCTGTACCCGATACTTCGATGCATCGAAGAAGCTCGGACTGTGCTTGAGCGGCTTCGCCTCGCCCTGGCCGAGCGCGCCGTAGTACAGCGTGGTCGGTTCGAGGAAGCCCGACACGGTGAGGAAATAGCTGTCGTCGTGATCGGCATCGATGCCGCCGGCCGAGATCGTCGACAGCGCTGGCGCGCCACCGAGCGCGGCGCGCTTCCATTCCGTGCCGGGCCTCAAAGGCGGGGTCAGCACTTCGAGCTTGCTGACCACATCGTGCAAGGTGTCGAGGATCAGATGATGCCGCGTCCAAGAATGGCCAGCGAGCGAAGTCGTTTCACTCGGCGCGAACAGCACCGTGAAGTCGCGCTTGCCGGCCATGAAGTCGTCGAACTTGATCGCGATCAGCGAACCCGACGGATAGGTGTTGCCGCCGACGGTCCATGCGTTGCGCAACTGCACCGTCATCCATTCGCGATGCGTGCCGAAACTGGCCGCATCGAGCGGAATGTCGATGCGGGTCAATTTGTTGTCTTTGCCGCGCAGAAAATTTTCGCCGCTCCAGAAATCGATCGCGCGCGAAACGAAATCGCGTTCGAAACCGGGCGTGTCGTCGCGATAGGCGCTGATCGAGAGATCGTCTTCCTTGCCTTCATACACGGTCGTTGCATCGGCCAGCGGCGTGCCGCGCTTCCATTCCTTGACGATGCGTGGATAGCTCGACTTGGTCATCGAGCCGGGGCCGAAGTCGGTACCGACGTAGATGCGGTCTTTGTCGATCCAGTTCGCTTGGAGTTTGGCTTCCGGCAGCGAGAAACCGTCCTTGACGAAGGTTTTGCTCGTCAGGTCGAACTCGCGCATCACGCTCGCGTCGGCACCGCCGCGCGAGAGGAAGACGAGGCAGTGGCGGTAGTCGGGCTTGAGGCAGTCGCTGCCGTGCCAGACCCAATTGACGCCTTCGGTCTTGCCGAGCGCGTCGACGTCGATCAGCGTCTCCCACTTCGGATGCTCCTTGCGGTATTCGGCGAACGTCGTGCGCCGCCATAGGCCGCGCGGATTCGTCTTGTCCTTCCAGAAGTTGTAGTAGTACGTGCCCATCTTCGACACGTATGGAATGCGCGCGTCCGAATCCATCACTTCGAGGATCGCGTCGCGTGTCTTGTCGAATTCCGGCGAGGAGCCGTAGGCCTTGACCGATTCCGCGTTGCGTGCCTTGACCCAGTCCAACGCCTTCGCGCTGTCGGTTTCTTCGAGCCAGAGATAAGGGTCTTCGACGACAGCAGGGGAGGTTTTGTTCGGATTCACGGCAACAGGTTTTTGTTCGACGCGGGAGCAGGCGGCAGCCAGCATGACGCAGGCAGCGAGAGCGATCCAATGGAGTTTCATGCGCGGCTTCCTTGAGGGGAAGCGCGCAGCTTGGCCGAACACCGCATCGGCGTCCAGTCGAGGCTTGAGCGCTCGTCCGTCTCAGGCCGCGGCTCTGGCCTGGTCGCGCCGGTGCAGCGTGCTTTTAAGCGCGCGCGCCATCCGCCGCACCGCTTCGGCGAGTTCGATCTCGTCGTGGAAGCCGTAGCCCAGACGCAACGTGGATGCATCGTTTTGCTGGAAATCGAAGCGACGCGCGTCGGAGAAACAAATACCTTCAATTTGACCGGCGCGAATCCAGGCCGGCAGATCGATCGTCTGGTCCGCGCGCGCCCACAGCGCGAGGCCACCTTCGGGCACGCGGAATTCGAGTGCGCTGCCGAGCTGGCGGCACAGCGCCTCGGCCAGCGCGTCGCGTCGCGAGCGATAGAGCCGGCAGGCGCGGCGCAGATGACGTTCCAGTTCGCCGTCCTCGAACAGCTCGGCGATCGCGCATTCGACCGCTGCATCGGTGCGAGGATCGCTCGCCGCACGCAGCGCCGCGATGCGCCGGAACGCGGCCATCGGCGCGGTGACGAAAGCGGTGTGCATGCCGGGGGCGAGCAGGTTGGCGAGCGAGCCAAGGTACACGACGTTCGCGCGGCCGCTGCCTGCCGCGATCGGCAGTACGGGTTTGCCTTGATAGTGAAACTCGTGGTCGTAGTCGTCTTCGAAGATCACGAAGCGGTGACGCATCGCGAGTTCGCCGAGGCGCGCGCGGCGTTCCGGCGCCATGACGACGGCAGTCGGAAATTGATGATGCGGGGTGAGGAACACCGCGCGCAGCCGCTGCTGCACGAGCAGATGTTCGAGCGCGTCGACATCGAGGCCGTTTTCGTCGATGCGGACCGGCAGCAGACGGGCGCCCGCCAGACGCAGCGCATTCCACGCCGGTGGGTAGCCCCAGGCTTCGACAGCGACGGCGTCGCCCGGCGCGATCAAGGCGCGCGCGGAGAGATCGATCGCCTGTTCGATGCTGTGGGTGACGAGAAGGTTGTCGGCGCTGACCGTGAGCCCGCGCGTGCGCGTGAGCATCGCCGCGAGTTGCTCGCGCAGGCACACGTGGCCGCACGGGTCGGCGTGCGTAACCAGCGCGCGACCGCGGCGATCGAGTGCGCGATGAAACGCGCGGCTCAGCGCGCGCGCCGGGAACAGGCGCGCGTCGGGCATGCCGCCTGCGAGCGTCAGCATGCCGGGCGAAAGTACGCCGATCGGGAGCGAAGACTGCGTTTCCGGCGGCAAGGAGTAGGTCGGTATCGCGATGTCGATAGCGCGCGGTCGCAGTGGTGTCGGCATCGCCTCGGCGACGAAGGTTCCGCCGCCATTGCGCGTGCACAACACGCCCTCGGCGACGAGTTCGGCGTAGGCGGCGACCACGGTATTGCGGTTGACGCCGAGATGCGTGGCCAGCACGCGCGTGCCGGGCAGCGGCGCGCCGATTTTCAATCGGCCTTGACGCACGGCGTCGGCGAGTGCGCCGGCGAGCTGCAGATACAGCGGCTGCGCGCGCGTGCGGTCGAGGGCGATGTCGAGGGTCCATTGGCGCATGTGATCAGGACGCAACCGGACCACCCATCGTCGCAAAACCGGCGCTTTCGACGCGATCGGTGCGCGCGGATGCTGTGACCGCGCCGACTCGCGCGCAGATCAGCCAGGAGACTTCCCGTGCGACCGATTTCCTTTGCCTTTTTCGTCGCGGCCGCGACGCTCGCGCAAGCCAGCGTTGCCGCCGAAAGTCCATCGTCCCATTCGCCCGCTTATCGAGTCGCCCTGCTCGGCTCGCTCGGCGGTTCTCGCAATAGTGGCGCCAGCATCAACGACTGGGGTCTCGTTGCCGGTTATTCCAATCGCGCCGACGGCAGTCGTCATGCCAGTGTCTGGTACGGCGATCAGCCGTGGGACCTCGGCACGCTCGGCAGCGCGAGCGGCCTCAACAGCACGGTGGTCTGGCCGGTGAAGAATCATCTCGGCATCGTCTCCGGCATCTCGCTGACCGACGCGGCCGATCCGCGGAACGAAGGCTGGAGCTGCGCCGCATTCATCGCCAATCCGACCGGCCGCATCTGCCAGGGTTTCCTCTGGGCCGGCGGCACGATGCTGCCGCTGGCTAGCCTGGGCTCGGGCGACCACAACAGTTTCGCCGCAGGCACGAACGATCTCGGCCAGACCGTCGGCTGGGCGGAGAACGACCTGTCCGATCCGAGCTGCGATCCGCAGTCGCACCAGGTGCTGCACTTCAAACCGGTCGTTTGGGGTTTCGGTGGAGCGCCGCGTGAACTGCCGCTGCTCGGCAACGATTCTGCCGGCTCGGCCACGGCGATCAACAATCGCGGCCAGGCCGTCGGCATTTCCGGCAGCTGCGATCAAGCGGTCGGGCGCTACTCTGCCGCGCATGCGGTGCTATGGGAGAACGGACATGTCACCGAACTGGTGAATCCCAACGGCGCGCCGTATTGGAACACGCCGAACATGATCAACGAGCGCGGCGACGTCGTCGGCTTTGCCGGCCTGCCGGGCGATGTCGACGGCAATCTGACCCCGCCGTTCCTGTGGACGCGCGGCGGCGGCTTCCAGATCCTGCCGATGCTCGCCGGCGATATCGGCGGCAGCGCGCAGAGCATCAACAATCGCGGTGAGATCGTTGGCTACGCGTACCCGTCAAGCTTCGTAACGCATCCGTTGTACTGGCAGCGCGGCAGCACGGCACCGGTGGACCTCAATACGCTGATCGAACCGGTCGCGGGCTACGTGCTCAGCATCGCCAACGACATCAACGATCGCGGCCAGATCACTGGCTATGCGACGGCGACCGACGGTTCAAAGAAACGCGTGGCGTTCGTGGCGACACCAACGGGACGCTGATCTTTGTCGGAGCCCGGCCAGCGGCGCGGGCGCCGTGCTCGCCATTCCTCGGCCAGCGGGGAATGGCGAGCGTTTTCGTCGATGGCTCAGAGCAACGGGATCAACAACAGCGCAACGATGTTGATGATCTTGATCAACGGATTCACCGCCGGGCCGGCCGTATCCTTGTACGGATCGCCGACGGTGTCGCCGGTGACCGCGGCCTTGTGCGCGTCCGAGCCCTTGCCGCCGAAGTTGCCGTCCTCGATGTACTTCTTCGCGTTGTCCCAGGCGCCGCCGCCGGTAGTCATCGAGATCGCGACGAACAGGCCGGTGACGATCGTGCCGATCAACACGCCGCCGAGCGCCTGCGCGCCGGCGACGGAGCCGCCGAGGAACTTGAAGCCGAACACGACGAGCACCGGCACGAGCACGGGCAGCAGCGAAGGAATCATCATTTCCTTGATCGCCGCGCGCGTGAGCATGTCGACCGCGCGCGAATAATCCGGCTTGGTCGTGCCTTCCATGATGCCCTTGATCTCGCGGAACTGGCGGCGCACTTCCTCGACCACCGCGCCGGCCGAGCGGCCGACCGCTTCCATCGCCATCGAGGCGAACAGGTACGGAATCAGGCCGCCGATCAGCAGGCCGATGATGACGTAGTGGTTGGACAGGTCGAACGTGATCCCGGCCAGACCTGGCTGGCCGTTGAGGTTGTGCGTGTAGTCGGCGAACAGCACGAGCGCGGCGAGGCCGGCCGAGCCGATCGCGTAACCCTTGGTCACCGCCTTGGTCGTATTGCCGACCGCGTCGAGCGGGTCGGTCACCGCGCGCACTTCCTTCGGCAGTTCGGCCATTTCGGCGATGCCGCCGGCGTTGTCTGTGATCGGACCGTAGGCGTCGAGAGCGACGATCATGCCGGTCATCGACAGCATTGCGGTCGCGGCGATGGCGATGCCGTAGAGGCCGCCGAGCGAGTAGGCGCCCCAGATCGAGGCGCACACCGCGAGCACCGGATACGCGGTCGACTTCATCGAGATGCCGATGCCGGCGATGATGTTGGTCGCATGCCCGGTCGTCGAGGCCTGGGCGACGTGGCGCACCGGGGCGTACTCGGTCGCGGTGTAGTACTCGGTGATGACGACCATCGCCGCGGTCAGCACGAGGCCGATCAGTGCGCAGAAGTAGAGGTTCAGCGCGCCGACCTTGGCGCCGGCCATCAGGCTCGTCGTGATCGGATAGAACGCGATCGCGGCGAGGATCGCCGAGACGGCGACGCCCATGTAGAGCGCGTTCATGATCTTTGCGCCGGGCTTGGTCTTGACGAAGAACGTGCCGATGATCGAAGCGATGATCGACACGCCGCCGAGGACGAGCGGATAGAGCACGCCGTTGGCGCCGAGTTCGGCCGCGAGCACGCCGCCGAGCAGCATGGTCGCGACGAGGGTGACCGCATAAGTCTCGAACAGGTCGGCCGCCATGCCGGCGCAGTCGCCGACGTTGTCGCCGACGTTGTCGGCGATCACGGCCGGGTTGCGCGGATCGTCTTCGGGAATGCCGGCTTCGACCTTGCCGACCAGGTCGGCACCGACGTCGGCACCCTTGGTGAAGATGCCGCCGCCGAGGCGCGCGAAGATCGAGATCAGCGACGAGCCGAAGGCGAGGCCGACCAGCGCGTGCAGCGCCTTCTCGGTCGGGAAGCCGAAGTGCAGCAGCGCGAGGTAGTAACCGGCGACGCCGAGCAGGCCGAGGCCGACGACGAGCATGCCGGTGATTGCGCCGCCGCGGAAAGCGACGTCGAGTGCGGCGGCCAGGCCCGAGCGCGCCGCTTCGGCCGTGCGCACGTTGGCGGCGACCGAGACGTTCATGCCGATGAAGCCGGTCGCGCCGGAGAGGATCGCGCCGATCGCGAAGCCGATCGCCGTCGGCCAGCCCAGGGCGAAGCCGATGACGACGAATAACACGGCGCCGACGACGCCGATCGTTGTGTACTGGCGGTTGAGATAGGCACGCGCGCCTTCCTGGATCGCCGCCGCGATCTGCTGCATGCGCTCATTGCCGGCCGGCTTGGCCATGATCCAACTTCGCGACCAAACGCCGTAAACGATCGCGAGCAACGCGCATATGGGCGCGATCCAGTAACCGTATTGTTGCAACATGCCTTTCTCCCTAGAAACAGGCTGATGGATAGAAACAACGATGGGGCGGTACGGAAAAGCTTTGCCGAAGTATACCCAGCCTCGTCGAGATGGGTAGCTGCGCTGCGCAAACTCTGCGGATCGCGCGTTGTGGTATCGCTGTCAGTGTCGGTGCGGCGCGCGTGCCAGTACCCAGACGTCGACGCGCGCGACGCCGGCACGCTTGAGCGTGCGTGCGGCTTCGCGCAGGGTCGTGCCGGTCGTCATCACATCGTCGAGCAGGGCGACGTGGGCAGGCGCTGCGTGATTCGTGTCGACTTCGAATGCGCTGCGCAGGTTCTTGCGGCGCGCGACGGCGTCGAGATCCGACTGCGCCGCGGTCGCGCGCGTGCGGCGCAAAAGCCCCGGCGCGAGCACGAGGCCGAACTCGCGCGCGAGCGGCTTGGCCAGTTCGAGCGCCTGGTTGTAGCCGCGTTCGCGCAGGCGCGAGGGATGCAACGGCACCGGCACGATAAAATCGGGTACGGACGCGATCGTGCCGTCATCCAGCGCCGTGCGCAACGCGGTGGTCCACAGCTCGGCCAGCACGCGCCCTGCGGCGAGGCTGTGGCCGAACTTGAGTTTGGTCAGCAGCAGATCGAGCGGATGGCCATAGAGGTACGGCGCGAACGCCGTGTCGAATGCAGGCGCGTTCTTCAGGCATTCGCCGCACAGCGCCGCTGGCGCGGCCAGCGGCAGGGCGCAACGCGCACAGGCGATGTGATTCACGGCGAGATCGGCGAGGCAGGCGCGACACAGGTCGCGCAGGGTTTCGCCGCGCGCGCCACAGAGCAGGCAGTGCGGCGGCAGCAACGCGAACTGCAGGCGCCGCCACAGCCCGTCAACTTTCGACGAAGCTCTCGGGTTGACAGCTGGAAGGAGCGTATTCACACTGCGGAAAAGTCTACGCCCAAACGAATTTATTCCGATGTCTGCAAAAATCGAATCCATGCCGACTGCCGAGCGCGTCAGCCGCGGCGACGTGCTCGCCCTGTTCGCACTGCCATTCAACGACCTGCTTGCGCGCGCGCACGATGTACATCGCGCGCACCACGATGCGAACGCCGTGCAGGTGTCGACATTGCTGTCGATCAAGACCGGAGGCTGCCCCGAGGATTGCGCCTATTGTCCGCAAAGCGCGCGCTACGCGACCGGGGTGAAGGCCGAAAAACTCATGTCGCTGGATGCCGTGCTCGAAAAAGCGAAGCAGGCCAAGGCTGCCGGGGCGACGCGCTTTTGCATGGGTGCGGCCTGGCGCTCGCCGAAGGATCGCGATGTGGAAAAGATCGCCGAGATGGTCGGTGCCGTGCGCGCGCTCGGCATGGAAACCTGCGCGACGCTCGGCATGCTCAGCGCGCCGCAGGCGTCGAAGCTCAAATCGGCGGGGCTCGATTACTACAACCACAACCTCGACACCGCGCCCGAGTTCTATGGCGAGATCATTCACACACGCGAATACCAGGATCGCCTCGACACGCTCGACAATGTGCGCGCGGCCGGGATGAAAACCTGTTGCGGCGGCATCGTCGGCATGGGCGAATCGCGCGAGCAGCGGGCCGGCTTGCTGCACACGCTGGCGTGCCTGCCCGAGCATCCGCAATCGGTGCCGATCAACCGCCTCGTCCAGGTCGCCGGCACGCCGCTTGACGGCACGGCGCTGCTCGATCCGTTCGAATTCGTGCGCACGATTGCCGTTGCGCGTATTTTGATGCCACGCTCGATGGTGCGCTTGTCCGCCGGCCGTGCCGAGATGAGCGACGAGCTGCAGGCGCTGTGCTTCTTCGCCGGCGCGAACTCGATCTTCTACGGCGAGAAGCTGCTGACCACCGGCAATCCCGACGTCGAGCACGACCAGGCGCTGTTCGCGCGGCTTGGCATTGCGCCCATGCAGGTCGAGCTGGAGCCGGGCACGGTGCATGCGGATATTGTCGAAGCCGCGTAATTTGTTGCCGTCATTCTGCCGAGAATGGGAATGACGAGTAAAAAACATGAGTCGTCCTGATCTCATCGAACGTCTCGCCGCCGCCCAAGCCGAGCGCGCGCGGCAAGATTTGCTGCGCCGCCTGCGCAAGGTCGAGGCGGTCGACGGCGCGCGCATCCAGATCGACGGCAAGGTGCTCGTCAACTTTGCCAGCAACGATTATCTCGGCCTCGCCCAGCATCCGGCGCTGCAGGAAGCGCTGATCCGTGCAGCGAAGCAATGGGGCGTCGGCGCGACCGCGGCGCATCTGCTTGGCGGTCATCGCGAGGAGCACGAAGCTCTCGAAGAAAAACTCGCAAGCTGGACGCGACACAAATGCGCGCTGCTGTTTTCGACCGGCTACATGGCCAATCTCGGCGCGCTGCAGGCGTTGCTCGACGAGAGTGACGTCTGTGTGCAGGACAAGCTCAACCATGCTTGCCTGATCGATGGTGCGCGGTTGTCCGGGGCGACGCTCAAGCGCTATGTGCATGCCGATGTCGGCAGCGCGAAACGCCAGCTCGAAGCGAGTGCGGACAGCGCCGCGCTGCTTGCCACCGATGGCGTGTTCAGCATGGACGGGGACGTCGCTCCGCTCGCCGATCTCGCCGCCCTGTGCAAAGCGCAGCGGGCGACGTTGATGGTCGATGACGCGCACGGTCTCGGTGTGCTCGGCGACGAAGGTGCGGGCAGTCTCGTCGAAGCGAACCTGAGGCAGGACGATGCGCCCGTGCTGATGGCGACGCTCGGCAAGGCGCTCGGCGTCAGTGGCGCGTTTGTCGCCGGCAGCAAGGCGCTGATCGACGGCCTCGTGCAGTTCGCGCGCACCCATGTCTACACCACGGCGATGCCGCCAGCATTGGCAGCGGCGACGAGCGCCGCAGTCGATGTCGCGCGCTTCGAAGACTGGCGTCGCGCCAAGCTGCGCCATCTCGTCGCGCATTTCCGTCACGGTGCCAGCGAGCGCGGCATCGGCCTGTTCGATTCGCGCACGCCGATTCAACCGGTGCTGGTCGGCGCCAGCCGCAGCGCACTGATCGCCGCGCAACGACTCGAGGCCGACGGCTATTTCGTGCCGGCGATTCGCCCGCCGACGGTCGCACAAGGCAAAGCGCGGCTGCGCGTCACCTTTTCCGCGCTGCACGACGAAGCCGATGTGGAAAGACTGTTGAATGCCCTCGCCCGCGCGATCGCGCATGCGCAGCGCGCGACAAAGAGGGATCGTTGAACGACATGCTGCATATCGAAACGGCCGGCTCGGGCCCCGACCTCGTTCTGATCCACGGCTGGGCCATGCACGGCGGCATCTTCGCGCCGCTGACGCCGCTGCTCGCCGAACATTTCCGCGTGCACGTCGTCGATCTGCCCGGCCACGGTTTCAGCCGCGACGACGACGCGCCGATCGATGCACAAGTGTGGGCTGCGCGTATCGCGGCGTTGACGCCGATGCACGCGATCTGGGTCGGCTGGTCGATGGGTGGCCTCGTCGCACTGCATGCGGCGCTCGATCACCCGCGGTCCGTGCGCGGCCTCGTCGAGATCGCGAATTCGCCGCGTTTCGTTGCGGCCGCCGATTGGCCGCACGCGATGGCGGCGAAGGTGCTCGAGGGTTTCGAGTCGGGTCTGGAGCGCGACTACCGTGCCACGGTCGAAGGGTTTCTTGCGCTCGAACTGATCGGCAGTCCGAATCCGCAGTCGACGCTGCGTAATCTCAAGACGCGCGTGTTCGAACGCGGCGAGCCGCCGCTGCGCGCGCTCGTCGACGGTTTACGCGTGCTCGAAACCACCGACCTGCGCGCACGCCTTGCGGAGCTCGCGATGCCGAGTCTGTGGATTGCCGGCCGCCGCGACCGACTGATTCATGCCGAGGCGATGCGCTGGGCGTCGCAACAGACTGTGCATGGCGAATTCGTCCAAATCGATTCCGGACACGCGCCGTTTCTGAGCCATCCGCGCGAAGTCGCCGATGCGATTATCGAATTCGCCGGTAGGGTGCCGCCCGCATGACCCCGCCGTTCGATACGCGTCAGGTGCGCCGCGCTTTCGGCCGCGCGGCGGCGAGTTATGACACGCATGCCGTACTCCAGCACGAAGTCGAGCAGCGTTTGCTCGAACGTCTCGAATATTTCGAAACGCTGCCGATGCGCGTGCTCGACCTCGGCTGTGGTCCTGGCCGCGCCGCGCAGGCGATGCGCATGCGCTGGAAGGGCGCGCAAGTGATCGCACTCGATGCCGCGTTGCCGATGTTGAACCGCGTCAAAGCCAACTGGCTGCGTCCTGTCGCGTGCGTAAACGCCGATGCGCGTGCGCTACCGCTCGCCGACGCGAGCATCGACGTGCTCTATTCGAACCTCTGCATTCAGTGGATCGACGATCTGCCGGTGCTATTCGACGAATTCCGCCGCGTGCTGCGTCCGGGCGGTTATCTTGCTCTGTCGACGTTCGGCCCTGACACGTTGCACGAGCTGCGTGCGGCGTGGGCGCAGGCCGATCGTTCGCCGCACGTGAGCCACTTCGCCGACATTGCGCGCGTCGGCGACGCGTTGATGCATGCCGGTTTCCGCGATCCGGTGCTCGACGGCGAGCACTTCACACTGACGTACAACGACGCGTCGACGCTGATGCGCGAACTCAAGGCGATCGGCGCGACCAATGCCGATCCGCGACGCACCCGTGGTTTGACTGGTCGCGCACAGCATCGCCGCGCAGTCGAGGCCTATGAAACCTTTCGCGCCAACGGCGTGCTGCCGGCGACCTACGAAGTCATCTACGCCCACGCCTGGGCGCCCGATCCTGGCCAGCCGCGGCGCCGCGGCGGCGGCGAAATCGCGAGTTTTCCGATCGAGCGCCTGCGCGGCTCTCGAAGGTAGTTCACCACGCCGGTCCTTCCGCAGAGGGTGGATCAGGACCGCGGACTCCCCGATTCAAACTTCGCGTTCGCGGAAACAGGAAACGAGGTGATCGTTGACCATCCCCGTCGCCTGCATATGCGCGTACATGATCGTCGAGCCGACGAAGTTGAAGCCGCGCTTCTGCATGTCCTTGCTGAGCTCGTCCGAGATCTCGCTGCGCGGCGGCACGTCGCCGTGATTGCGCCAGCGGTTGCGGATCGGTTTGCCGTCGACGAACGACCAGAAGTACGCATCGAGGCTGCCGACTTCGTCGACGACTTTCAACGCGGCGCGCGCGTTGTTGCGTGCCGACCAGATTTTCTGCCGGTTGCGGATGATGCCCGGATCAAGCAGTCGCTTCTCCAGCGCCGCATCGGTCATACGCGCCACTTTCGCGATGTCGAAATCGTGGAACGCGCGGCGATACGCTTCGCGCTTGTTCAACACGGTGGACCAGGACAGCCCGGCCTGCGCGCCTTCGAGCACGATGAATTCGAACAGCTTGGCGTCGTCGTGCAGCGGCACGCCCCATTCCTCGTCGTGGTAGGCGAGATAGAGCTCGTTGCCGCCCTCGGCCCAGCGGCAGCGCTTGCGGATTTCGGATTTCGCGCGCGCGGTCATTATGTGTGTGCCTCCGAGATCTCAGCCGACGACCTGAGCGGTCCAGTCCGGTAGGTTGTAGTAATTGGTCACGCGCGCGATCTGGCCTGCGCGGATGTCGAAGAATGCGCCGGCGGGCAAAATATACTTTTGTCCGTTCGCCGGCGGCAGGCCTTCATCGGTGACGAGATATTCGCCATGCACGACGAACTCGGCGCTACCACGCGTGCCGTCGTCGCTCGCCATGACGACCATGTCGCGCAGCTGCTCGCGGTAGCAGCGTTCCATGTGCGCGAGGAACGCGCGGAACGCGGGTTTGCCTGTTTCGCGCTTGCCCTGATTGATGTCGTGCACGACATCGTCAGTGAGGCAGTCAAGCATGCCGTTCCAGTTGCCAGCGTTGAAGGCGGCGTAGTAGCGGCGGATCAGGTCGGTAGTGGAATTGCTCATTGTGATTCCGGCGTTCAAGGAGGAACACATAGATTACAAAGTGCGACTCGGATCGTCGCTTGTCGATTTCAGCGTCCCAAAGATGAAGCAACTACTGCCAGGAGAGTTTGTCCAGATCGACATTGCCCCCGGAGAAAATAATGCCGACGCGGCGGCCGCGGAAGATCTCAGGGTGACCGAGCACGGCGGCGAGCGCAATCGCCGACGAGGGTTCGATGACGATCTTCATGCGCTCGAATACGAGGCGCTGCGCGGCGGTCGTGCGCGCATCGTCAACCGTCAGCACGCGCACGCCGTAGCGGCGCAACAGGGCGAGATTGATTTCACCGATCGTGCCGCGCAGTCCATCGCAAACGGTGTTCGGCACGATGTCGGTGACGCGTTGGCCGCGGCGCAGCGATTCGTATGCGTCGTCAGCGCCCGCGGGTTCGGCGCCGTAGATTTCGATGTTGGGATTGAGCGCCTTGGCCGCGATCGCGCTGCCGCCGATCAGGCCGCCGCCGCCGACCGGTGTGACCAGTGCGTCGAGATCGCCCGCCTCGCGCAGCAGTTCGAGCGCGGCTGTGCCTTGGCCCGCGATCACGCGCGGGTCGGTGTATGGATGCACGAGTTCGGCGCCGGTCTCGGCCTGCAGCTGCGCGGCGGCCGCTTCGCGCGCGGCGATCGTCGCCGCGCAGAAGTGCAGGGTCGCGCCGTAAGCTTCGATCGCGGCGAGCTTGGATTTCACCGCACCTTCCGGCACGACGACACGGGCCGGAATGCCGCGAGTGCGTGCGGCCAGGGCCAGCGCGGCGCCGTGGTTGCCGGAGGAATGCGTTACCACGCCGCGTGCGGCGATTTCCTCGGCGAGCGACCAGACCGCATTGCAGGCACCGCGGAACTTGAACGCACCGGCGCGTTGGAAGTTCTCGCACTTGAAGACCAGCGAGGCGGAAGCAAGCGCGTCTATGCTTCGCGAGCGCAGCGTGGGGGTGCGTGCCACGTGCGCCGCGATGCGTTGCACGGCGCGTTCGATCGCGGCGAAATCGGGCAGCTCGGCAGTCGCGGGGGTTGGAGAGGCGACGGATTCGGACATGGCGCGATCATACCCCGATCGCGCAGGACGCCTTGGCCGCGAATCCCGTCGCTGCGGTCGCGCTGGTGAGAGAGCTCAGCTGTCTTGCGGCAACTTGTCCAACGCTGCGCTGACCCGCGCATGCTTGTGCTGCAGGTTCTCGAGCGCTGCTTGCCGGTCCATTTCCTTGTGCTGACTTGCATCTTCCATTGCCATTTCGAGGCGACCCAGTTCGATCATGAGATCATGGCGCAGGTGTTGTGTGCTGCTGATGCTGGCGTGGGTTTCGTTGAACATAGCCCTGTCCGTTTGATTGTTGCTCGTGAACGAAATAGCAAATGCCGTGCCACTAGCATAAATTGATGAAATTGAGAACTACATCAAATAAACAGAGTGATTTTCGGCACAAAAGTCTTCCCTTGCGCGCGAGTCTGGGTAGAATGCCGGTCAGGGAAATCGGCTTGCAGTGTCGACTGTTGGCGCGAGTGACGCAAAACGTCGAAACATGACGAATTGCAGGCGCGAGCAGCATGCAGTCTGAAAGTCTCGCGCTGTGGGTGGCTTCACGTTTTTATAGCACTTCGGGAGTTATGCTTCGACCTGAAGTGTTGGGATGAATGCGCAGCGCAAGGTTCGCTACGCAGCGGGCGGAAGCAGTTCCGCCACGAATATAGGGTTACTGGCGCCCGGCATACGGTCCTCTTGGATTCCCCCTGTTCCTACGACCGCCGGGCGCCAGCCTCTTTCCTCCTGAAATCCCTGTGCTCCGTCCTTGATGCGTCCTTCGAACCGCCGCGAATCGGCCCCTGAGCCCAATCATCAGCGCGCGTGAAGCAGCAGCTGTGCGCGGTTTCGAAGTGCCAGATGGTAGGAGCAGGAACCGTGCCAACCCAGGCTGGTATACTTCCCGACCGTTGCTTTGATCCCTGCCGCATCCGCGTGCGCGCCTGCCATGAATTTTGACCAGCACTTCGATGTCATCGTCGTCGGCGGTGGCCATGCCGGCACCGAAGCCGCGCTCGCCTCGGCGCGTCTCGGCGCAAGCACGCTGCTGCTCACGCACAATATCGAAACGCTCGGCCAGATGAGCTGCAATCCCGCGATCGGCGGCATTGGCAAAGGCCATCTGGTCAAGGAAATCGACGCGCTCGGCGGCGTCATGGCCCAAGGCGCGGACCGCGCCGGCATCCAGTGGCGCACGCTCAACGCATCCAAGGGACCGGCCGTGCGCGCCACGCGCTGCCAGGCCGATCGCGCCTTGTACAAGGCCTACATCCGCGGGCGCCTGGAAACCCAGCCGAACCTGGCCATCTTCCAGCAGGCGGTCGATGACCTGACACTGGAAGGGCAGAAAGTGACGGGCGTGGTCACCCAGATGGGTCTGACCTTCCATGCGCGTCAGGTCGTGCTGACCGCCGGCACCTTCCTCGCCGGTAAAATCCATATCGGTTTCGAGAATTACGCCGGCGGCCGCGCGGGCGATCCGCCGGCGCAGCGTCTCGCCGCGCGCATGCGCGAGCTGCCGCTGGCGGTCGATCGCCTCAAGACTGGCACGCCGCCGCGCCTCGACGGTCGCAGCATCGACTTTTCCGCCTTGAGTGCACAGCCCGGCGATACACCGATGCCGGTGTTTTCGTTCTGGGGCGAGGCAGGCGATCATCCGCACCAGGTGCCGTGCTGGATCACTCATACGAGTGAGCGCACGCATGAGGTCATCCGCGCGGGGCTCGACCGTTCACCTTTGTATACGGGCAAGATCGAGGGCATCGGCCCGCGCTACTGCCCATCGATCGAAGACAAGGTCGTGCGTTTCGCCGAGAAGGCTTCGCACCAGATCTTCCTCGAGCCGGAAGGCTTGAATACGACCGAGATCTATCCGAACGGCATCTCGACCTCGCTGCCGTTCGACGTGCAGCTCGAACTCGTGCGTTCGATCCGCGGTTTGGAGAGGGCGCACATCACGCGCCCGGGCTATGCGATCGAGTACGATTATTTCGATCCGCGTGGATTGAAGGCTTCGCTCGAAACCAAGGCGATAGCAGGGCTTTATTTCGCCGGTCAGATCAACGGCACTACCGGCTATGAAGAAGCGGCCGCGCAGGGGCTGGTCGCCGGCCTGAACGCCGCACGCAATTCGCGCGGCGAAGAGCCGTGGACGCCGCGTCGCGACGAGGCCTACATCGGCGTGCTGATCGACGACCTGATCACCAACGGCACGCGCGAGCCGTATCGCATGTTCACTTCGCGTGCCGAGTATCGCCTCAACCTGCGCGAGGACAACGCCGACCTGCGCCTCTGCGACAAGGGCCACGAACTCGGCAGCCTCGATGTCGAACGCTACGATGCGTTCCGACGCAAACGCGAGGCGATCGAGAATGAGTCCGCGCGTCTCAAGTCGATCTGGGCCGCGCCGAACAACCTGCTCGGACGAGAAATCCACGAGTCGATCGGCATCGAACTGTCGCGCGAAACGCATGCACTCGATCTGTTGCGCCGGCCCGAACTCGACTACGCACAGCTGATGCGTGTGCCCGCGCTCGGCCCGGGCGTTGGCAATGCACTCGTTGCCGAACAGGTGCAGATCTCGGCCAAGTATGCGGGCTATCTCGAGCGCCAGAACGAAGAGATCGAACGCCAGCGCCGCCATGAAAGCACCGCCATTCCCGCTGCGTTCGACTATGCGCTGGTGCACGGCCTTTCCGCCGAAGTGACGCAGAAGCTCAAAGCGGCGCAGCCGCAGACGGTCGGCCAGGCGATGCGTATCTCGGGTGTTACGCCGGCGGCGATCTCGCTGCTGCTCGTGCATCTCAAGCGCGGCCAGCGTCGCGTCGCCTGACGCAAACCATCGCTAGCAAGCGGGCAGATTCCCGGAATCTTTTTTCGTCAGGCTGTTGCAAGCTTGATTCGGTATCGTGCGCGCCCCGTAGCTCGATGTTCGCGCGCGCTGCGCGCGGGCGAAAGACTGTCATTTCTCCGACATGCGCCGAAGCACGATCGTCATTGCGCTTCGCCTTCTTCAATTCGGCTCACTGCTGTCCGCCGCAGGCGCGGCGATGGCGCAGCCCGTTGCGGAAGCGAACCTGAGTCTCAAGCGCGCGCTTGAGCTCATGCGCGCGCGCGACCCGAACCTGCAGCTGGCGCAGACCGCCGTCGACCAGGCGCTTGCCGACAAGATCACCGCGGGCGAACGCCCGAATGCGACGCTCGCGTGGTCGACGAGCAAGATCAATCCAGCCGGGCACAACGGCTCCGGTGATTTCTGGAACAGGAGCTACGACACGGTCGTCAGCCTGTCGCAGCCGTTCGAGCGCGGCGGCAAGCGTCGGCACCGGCTCGCCCAGGCCGAGGCGACCGCAGACGCTGCACACGCGGACTACGCCGACAGCGTGCGCAGCGAACGCCTCGCCGTGACCGAGGCGTACTGGGAACTCAAGCGTGCCGAGCAAAAATATAGAAATGCGCAGATGCTCGCGGCGATCGAGCACCGCTCGATCGAAGCTTCGGAGCAACGCCTGCGCGTCGGCGATCTGCCGCGCCTCGATCTCGAACGCCTGCGCATCGATGCGGCGGCTGCGGACAACGCCGTGGATTCGGCGGCCGGCGCCTTGCGCGACGCGCAGGTCGCGCTCGCGGCGCTGATCGACATCACCGCGCAATCGGGCGAACTCGCGGCCATGGACGACTGGCCGCACGCCGCCGGCGCGGTCGATCCGCAAAGCATCCGCGGCGACGCGACCGAGCCTGCGGAAGCCGTGCTCACGCGCCGGCCCGACATGCTCGCCGCCGCGAAGCGCCTGAGCGCAGCCGAAGCTGCGCTCGAACTCGCGCACGCGCAGACCGCTCGCGACATCACCGTCAGCGGCCAGTACGAGCACAATCCGGTGCCACCCGCCGCGCCGACGGTCGGACACACCTTGCTCGGCATCGGCGTGTCCGTGCCGATCTTCACTGGCAACCAATATCAGGGCGAGATCGCGCGCGCGAACGCCGACATCGATGCGGCGCGCGCAAACCTCGCCCGCGTGCGCGTGGCCGCGCTTGCCGACGTGCAGCGTGCGCGCGCCGATCTGCGCGCCGCGGCGCAGCGCGTGCGCCGTTACGACAGCGACCTGATCGAGCGCGCGCTCGCCGCCGAGAAGACGGTCGAGACCGCTTATGCACGCGGCGGTCTGGCACTTGCCGATCTGCTCGATGCACGCCGCGCGCTCAAGGCGACGCAGGACGACGCGTGCGATGCGCATGCCGATTTTGCCGAAGCGCTCGCCGCACTCGCCGCCGCGGTGCCCGAGGAAACCAAGGAATGACGCCGTGAAGAATCGCCTTGCCAAGATTCCGTTCGAAGTCGTGGCCGCGACGGCGATCGCGTTCGTCGTGCTGGTCGCTGCGATCTGGCTGTTCCGCGCGAAACCGGAAACGAAACTGGATGCATCGAAGCCGGCAACGCCGGCGGACACGCTGCACTACGCGGCGGGTGCGGAGCAGCTCAGCTATCTCGACATCGCGCCGGTCGAGGAACTCGCCGCGCCGACGATGCAGGCGTTGCCAGGCAAGCTCGCGTTCGACGAGGATGTGACCGTGCGCGTGTTCTCGCCGGTGAGCGGCCGCGTCACCGAGCTCGTCGCCAAGCCCGGCGCCGCGGTGAAGGCGAAGGATGTGCTTGCCTGGCTCAGTTCGCCCGACTTCGCCCAGGCACGCGCCGACGCGCGCAAGGCGCAGGCCGATCTCGCGCTGAAGCAGAAAGCGCTGTCGCGAGCCAAGGAACTCACCGATCTCGGCGTGCTCGCGCGCAAGGATCTCGAAGCTGCGCAATCCGACCTGGGCCAAGCGCAGGCCGAGCTCGAGCGCGCGCACGCGGTGCTTGCGAACCTCGACCCGACCGGCAACGACGCACGCTACGCGCTGCGCGCGCCGATCGCCGGCAGCGTCGTCGATCGCATGATCAATCCGGGTCAGGAGGTGCGGGCGGACGCGCAGGCGCCGCTGTTCATCCTCACCGATCCGGCGAAGTTGTGGGTGAACTTCGAGCTGTCCGAGCAGGACATGGCGAAGGTTCACAATGGCCAGGCGATCCGCATTGACGTCGACGCGATCGCGGACCGGCATTTCGGCGGGCGCGTCATCTACGTCGGCGCTGCGCTCGATCCTTCGACACGGCGCATCGCCGTGCGCGCCGAAGTCGAGCAGCCGGACCCGCGCCTGAAGCCGGAGATGTTCGCGCGCATCAGCCCGCTCGAGGACGATGCGCACAAGGAAATCGCCGTGCCGAATTCGGCGCTCGTCAGCATCGGCTTACACCACTACATTTTCGTCGAGGAGACGCCGGGCACACTCAAGCGCCGCGAGGTGCAACTGAGCGTGATCGGCGAACGCGTCGCCTACGTCAAGGCAGGTTTGAAGGCCGGCGAGCGCGTGGTCACGCGCGGCGCGGTGTTGCTCAACGCCGAACTCGGTCAGGCCGAGTGAACGCGCCGCCATGCTGAAAGCCCTCGTCGATTTCGCTCTCAAGCAGCGCGTCTTCGTCGTCGCGATCACGCTCATGGTCGCGATCGCGGGCATCTATGCGTTCAGTGAGCTGCCCGTGCAGGCGTTCCCCGATGTGCAGGACGTGCAGGTGCAGATCATCACGCTCGTGCCCGGACAGGCGCCCGAGGAGGTCGAGCGTGCGGTGACGCTGCCGATCGAGCGCACCGAATACGGCGTGCCGAAGCTGACCCAACTGCGCTCGATCTCGATGAGCGGCCTGTCCGTGGTCACGATGACTTTCGCCGACGGCACCGACGACTACTTCGCGCGCGCGCAGGTGCTCGAAAAGCTGTCCGAAATCACTCTGCCGACCGGCATCCAGCCGCAGCTCGCGCCGCTGTCGACCGCGGTCGGCGAGATTTATCGTTACCTAGTCGACGCGCCGCCCGACATGCCGCTGGACGAAGTGCGCGCGATCCAGGACTGGACGATCGAGCCGGCGCTGCGCCAGGTTCCCGGCGTGGCCGACATCTCGGGTTTCGGCGGTGCGATCCGCGAATACCAAGTGCACGTGCATCCCGATCTGCTGCGCAAGTACAACCTGTCGCTCGAGCAGGTCGCAGCGGCCTTGCAGGCGAATTCGTCGAACAGCGGCGGTGGCCTGCTCAAGCGCGGCGACGAGGACCTCGTCGTGCGCGCGATCGGCCTGTTCAAGACGATCGACGACGTCGGCCGCGTACCGGTCGCCGTGTTCGGCGGCCAACCGGTGCTGGTGCGCGACATCGGCGAGGCGGAGGTCGGCACGCAAACGCGCTACGGCATCGTCGGCTACAACCAGCAGGACGACCTCGTCGAAGGCATCGTCGTGATGACCAAGGGCGAGGATCCGGCCAAGGTGATTGCGGCACTGAAGACGCGTATCGCCGACGTGCAGAAGCAGTTGCCGCCCGGCGTCAGCATCCGTCCGGTCTACGACCGCACGACCCTGGTCAACCACACCGTCGACACGGTGGCGGAGAACCTCGGCGTCGGCGCTGCGCTCGTCATCGCGGTGCTGCTCGTCTTCCTGCGCAACTGGCGCGCGGCGCTGATCGTGGCCAGCGTGATTCCGCTCGCGCTGCTGACGGCCTTCCTCATGATGCACGTGCGTGGCATCGATGCGAATCTGATTTCACTCGGCTCGGTCGACTTCGGCATCATGATCGACAGCGCCGTCGTGCTGGTCGAGGCGCTGATGGTGCGACTAGCATTCGATGCCGTGCGCGGCGAGGCGACGATGGAGTCGCGCGAGGCCGTGCTCGCGCAGACCGCGACGCAACTCGGCTCCCCGATCCTGTTCTCGAAGGCGATCATCATCCTCGCCTTCCTGCCGATATTTACCTTTCAACGAGTCGAAGGAAAAATCTTCGCACCGATGGCGCTGACCCTGACCTTCGCGCTCGCCGGTGCCGTGATCTTCACCCTGACCCTCGTACCTGCGCTGCTGTCGTGGGCGACGCGCGGGCCGGGCCTGGAGGAAAAGCACAGCGTGTGGATGGAACGCGTGCGCGACAAGTATCGCCGCGACCTCGGCCGCTGGGCGCAGCATCCCAAGCTCGTGATCGGCACGGCGATCGGCATGCTCGTCGTCGCGCTCGCGTTGGCGCCGCTGCTCGGCAGCGAGTTCCTGCCCAAGCTCGACGAAGGCAATATCTGGCTTACCGTCGACCTGCCGCCATCGACCGCGCTGGACAAGACCAAGGAAGTCGAGCGCCATGTGCGCAAGATCCTGCTCTCCTATCCCGAGGTCACCCAAGTCATTACCCAGACCGGCCGCCCCGACGACGGCACCGATGCGAAAGGGCCGAACAATATCGAGATCATGGCCGACCTCAAGCCGCACGGCGAGTGGCGCTTCAGCGACAAGGAAGCACTGGTGCGCGACATGGAGAAGAAGATCCACGCAATGCCGGGCGTGCCGACCAACTTCTCGCAGTACATCGAAGACAACGTCGAGGAAGCGCTGTCGGGCGTCAAGGGCGAGATCGCGGTGAAGGTGTTTGGGCAGAGCCTCGACGTGCTGCAGGCGAAAGGCGAGGAGATCGCCGCCGTGCTACGCCAGGTGCCCGGTTCGGCCGATGTCGAGGAAATCCAGATCGGCGGCCAGACCGAACTCGACGTCACCCTCGATCGCGCCGCGCTGTCACGCTACGGCATCAACGTCAACGACGCGGCGACGACGGTCGCGACCGCGCTCGGCAGCGCCGTCGCCGGCAATTTCTACGAAGGCAGTCGCATCTTCAACGTGACCCTGCGTCTGGACAAGGATTACCGCAACTCGGTCGAAAAGGTCGCGCAGCTGCCGGTGAGCTTGCCCGGCGGCGCCGGCACCGTGCCGCTTGGCCAGGTCGCGCGCATCGAGGAACGGCAAGGCGCGGCCAAGGTGCTGCGCGAATCGGGCAGCCGCATCGTCGCGATCAAGGTCAACGTGCTCGGCCGCGACCAAGGCAGCTTTGTCGCCGAGGCGATGCGCCGCGTCGCCGACGAAGTGAAATTGCCAAGCGGCTATCGCATCGCCTGGGGTGGCCAGTTCGAGAATCAGAAGCGCGCGACCGCGCGCCTGATGATCATCGTGCCGCTGTCGCTCGTCGCTATTTTCATCTTGCTATTCTGGGCGTTCCGTTCGATCAAGAAGGCGCTGCTGATCCTCGCCACGGTGCCGTTCACGCTGATCGGCGGCTTGGCCGGACTCGCGCTCGCCGGGCTGCATCTGTCGATTTCCGCTGCGGTCGGTTTCATCGCCGTCGCCGGCATCTCGGTGCAGAACGGCGTGATCATGGTCGAGCAGATCGTCGCCCTGCGTGCGCGAGGCCATGCGCTGGAGGACGCGGTGCTCGAAGGCGCCGCAAGCCGTTTGCGCGCGATCCTGATGACGGCGCTGATGGCTGGTTTCGGCCTCTTGCCCGCGGCGTTGTCGCATGGCATCGGGTCGGAAACGCAAAGGCCCTTCGCCGTCGTCATCGTCGGCGGCATCGTCTCGGCGACGCTGATCGCGCTCAACCTGTTGCCCCTGCTGTACGAAGCCGTCGTCGGCGAGGAGACCTGAGAAACCTCCGCTTAACCTACTGCGCTCGATAATTTGCGCGCCGGCGGTGCTCGGAATCCTCATTTACGACCAGTAAACTCCGGTTCCTGCGCTCCGGCGACGCGCAAATTCTCTTCGCTCGCTACGGTTAATCAGAGGTTCCTGACGCGCGGTCAGAACAGCAAGCCCACCGAAATGCGCTTCTGGTTGGGCAGGTTGAAGTTCGCGTGCTGGTCGTAAGCGAGGCGCGCAAAAACGTGATGCCAGGCATAGGTCGCCGCGACCGCGTAGCCATGCACGTAGGTTTCGGGGTCGGCGAGGCCGTGCTTGTAGGACAGGTCGAGCGAGCAGCGCGAATGCTCGTCAATCGCGTAGCGCAGCAATAGATGGGTGACGTGCTGGCGCGTCGCCAGGCGGTCGTCCCAGATGTGGTAGAGCTGCGCTTCGAGGCCGCGCATGAGCGCCTTCGTGCCGAAGCCCGCGGTGACCGCGTCGTTCGGATCGAAGTTGAGGTTGTAGTACGGATGCAGGTTGGTGCGGCCCCAGCCGAGGAGGGCGTAGTTGTCGGCGCTGCCGATCTGCGCCGTCGCCGAACCGCCGAAGAAGCCGCCGGTCGCGTACTGCCCGGACAGGTCGAGGTTGACGAAGCCGATCTGGTTCACCCAGTCGAATCCCGCGCGTGCCTGGTGGTAGCCCTGCGAATCGCGGTAGTCGCCGATCCAGGCGCGCTGGTCGCCGAAGTCGGCGCGCAGGTTCACGTCGTAGGCATGCGTGCCGTCGGAATTGTCGTAGTACGACGGCGTCAGCTTCCACTGCAGGCGGCGATCGTCGCCTTCGTCGGCGTGGAGCGCGGTGCAGGCGAGCAGGGGAAGCATCGCCAAGACCGCTGCGCGTCGATTCTGTTTCGAACAAGGCTCGGACATTTCGGCGGATTCGGCACGGTCCATCGAGATTTCCATTGTAGTGCGGAATCGCCTTCCGGTTCACAAAACCACGCTGGATTGCAAGCCCGCGCGCTCGCCTACAATGCCTATCCCATCCGGATGGAAGTCGCTCCGCAACAGCGTATGTCGAATATCGAACACAAGATCGCCCAGGAAATCGTCGCCAAGCCCGAGCAGGTCGCCGCGGCCGTGCAACTGCTCGACGAAGGCGCCACGGTGCCGTTCATCGCGCGCTATCGCAAGGAAGTGACCGGCGGCCTCGACGACACGCAGTTGCGCCTGCTCGAAGAACGCCTGCGTTACCTGCGCGAACTCGAAGAGCGCCGCACGGCCGTGCTCGCGAGCATTGCCGAGCAGAACAAATTGAGCGACGAATTGAAGGCGCAGATTCTCGACGCCGACACCAAGGCGCGCCTCGAAGACCTCTATCTTCCGTACAAACCGAAGCGCCGCACCAAGGCGCAGATCGCGCGCGACGCGGGTTTGCAGCCGCTCGCCGATGCGCTGCGCGCCGATCCGACCGAGACGCCCGAAGCATTGGCGACCGCCTACATCGATGCGGAGAAGAATGTCGCCGACACGAAGGCCGCGCTCGACGGCGCACGCGCGATCGTGCTCGAGGAAATGTCCGAGGATGCGGCGCTGATCGGCGAGTTGCGCGAATGGCTTTGGGGCCGCGGGCAGATCCGCGCCAAGGTCGTCGCGGGCAAGCAAGTCGAGGGCGTGAAGTACCGCGATTACTTCGACCACGTCGAGTCGATCAAGGCGATTCCATCGCATCGCTTGCTTGCCCTGTTCCGCGCGCGCAACGAAGGATTCCTGGATCTGGATTTGGAGCCGGGTGTTGAGGTTGAGCAAGGCCATGCCGAAGGCGAGGGCCGCATCGCCGCACACTTTGGCATCGTCGACCGCGGACGTCCCGCCGATGCCTGGCTGCGCGAGACCTGTCGCCAGCTCTGGCGCATCAAGCTCATGCTGCAGCTGACACTCGACCTGTTCGGTCGTGCGCGCGAGGCGGCCGAGGACGAGGCGATCCGCGTGTTTGGCAGCAACCTCAAAGACCTCATGATGGCTGCGCCTGCGGGCCACAAGGTCGTGATGGGACTCGATCCCGGCATCCGCACGGGCGTCAAGGTCGCTATCGTCGAGACCACGGGCAAGGTGCTCGGCACCGGCGTGATCTATCCGCACGAACCGCGCAACGAGTGGGACAAGTCGATCGCCTATCTTGCCGCCGCGTGCAAGCAGTTCAAGATCAACCTGATCTCGATCGGCAACGGCACCGCCTCGCGCGAAACCGACAAGCTCGCCGGCGAGTTGATGAAGAAGCATGCCGATTTGAAGCTGGCGAAGATCGTAGTCAGCGAAGCCGGCGCTTCGGTGTATTCCGCCTCCGAGACTGCAGCGAAGGAATTTCCCGACATGGATGTGTCGCTGCGTGGCGCGGTCTCGATCGCGCGGCGCCTGCAGGATCCGCTCGCCGAACTGGTCAAGATCGAGCCGAAGGCCATTGGCGTCGGTCAGTACCAGCACGATGTAAACCAGGTGAAACTGGCGCGCTCGCTCGACGCCGTGGTCGAGGACTGTGTCAACGGCGTCGGCGTCGACGTCAACACCGCATCGAGCGCGCTGCTGTCGCGCGTCGCCGGCCTTTCGCCCAGCGTCGCCGAAAACGTGGTCAAGTATCGTGACGAGCACGGCGCGTTCCGCACGCGCGCGGCGATCCTCAAGGTGCCGCGTCTTGGCGACAAGGCGTTCGAGCAATGCGCAGGCTTCCTGCGCGTGACCAACGGCGACAATCCGCTCGACGCGTCGAGCGTGCATCCGGAAGCTTATCCGGTGGTCGAGCGCATCGTCGGCGATAGTGGTCGCGAGGTGAAGCAAATCGTCGGAGACATCGCCTTCCTGCGCGCGCTCAAGGCGGAAAAATATACTGACGAGAAGTTTGGCCTGCCGACCGTGCGCGATATCTTGAAGGAACTGGAAAAGCCCGGCCGCGATCCGCGCCCCGCGTTCCACATGCCCGAATTCGCCGACGGCATCGAAGACATGAAGGACCTGAAGCCCGGCATGGTGCTCGAAGGCCGCGTCTCCAACGTCGCCGCATTCGGCGCCTTCGTCGACATCGGCGTGCACCAGGATGGCCTCGTCCACATCTCGGCGTTGTCGACCAAGTTCGTCAAGGACCCGCGCGAGGCGGTGAAAGCCGGCGACATCGTCAAGGTCAAGGTGCTCGAGGTCGACCTGCCGCGCAAGCGCATCGCCTTGACGATGCGGCTCGATGATCCGGTCGGTGAGCCGCGCACGTCGCTGCGCGAGGCAAGTGCAGCCGCACGCGGCCCGGGCGGCGCGCGCCCTGCGCCCAACAGTCGCGGCGCTTTTTCGAAACCTGCAGCCGCGGTGCCCGCCAACAATGCGTTTGCCGATGCATTCGCGAAGGCGCGGCGAAACTAGGCAACAAAAAGGGCGCCATGAACGGCGCCCTTTTTCATACTGCGATCCCGGCGCGCGTCGAGCGCGCTCGGAAGCCGTCAGTGGTGCTTCTTCGCCGGCGCGCCCTTCTTCGCCTTGTCGTCGGTCTGCGCACCGGTCTGCAGTTTCGGTGCGTGGCCCTGGGCTACGTCGAGTGCGGCTTCGGCATGCGCCTTCAGCGCCTTCGCGTCCGCATCGGCGACGTCGGACGTCTGCCCGCCCGCCACCTTCTCGTGCAGCACGAGGTTGCCGTCGTCGCTCCAGCCAACCTTGGTCGTCGCCAGCACCTGGCGCGATCCGACCGGTGAGGATTCACGCACGATTACCCACGGTTTGTCGTCCTTGTACGCGATCTTGTAGGTCGTGCGACCGCTGTCGTCGTAGGCGTCGGTGACCTCGCGCACGAATTTGACCTTGCCGTTGGAGGTGAACGCATCCCAGGCGGTGCCGAAATTATCGTTCGAGTACTTACCGCTGACCTGTTTGAGGTTGCCGGTCTGCGCTGCGGCCTTCTTGTACTCCTCGAACAACTTCTCGGCCGGGGTCGGCTCGGGTGCGAGCTGCACGTCGATTTTGGCTGTGCGCGCCTTGTCGGTCAGCACCTGGTATTCCAGCTTCTTCAGAAAGCGGCGGTCGCCGTCGGTCAGGATCGCGTCGAGCGCGTAGACACCCTTCGGATCGACCTTGGTCGTGTCGATCGGCAGGTTGAACGACAGCGGCAGCTTGTTGGCATTGGGCAGCGTCGTCTGCGCGAGCACGATCTCGGGATGGGAGACGTCGTACACCTTGATGTCGACCTTGGCCGCGTCGCTGAGCTCGCGCGGTTCGATCAGCGCGACCGTGCCGGTGACGGCATTGGCGATCGGGGCGACCGCGGGCGGCGGCGGGGGCGGCGGCGCGGATGAGCCGCAGGCACTGAGCAGGGCCGCGGAAAGGACAGTCGTGGCAAGAAGAATTCGCATGGCTAACCTCTTTGGAGAACTGAAAATGGAACGCACATCACCTTTTCGTGCAGCACCCGCCAGCGCTCGCGAAAAATCCCGCTACGGAATTTTCAGGCCGTCCCTGGGCCATGCCGACATCCGCCCACAATGGTATCGGCTCCGATTCTAGCCGCGCGGGCCCGTGCTGCACAGCCACGATCGCGGCTCGCGGCGCCGCTCTATAACCCAAAAAACGGCAGGAATTTACAAGGATGAAGTTTGCTTCACGAAATTGACAGGAAAGTTAACCATTTGTTATGGTCGGGCCACGGGTGTCGGGGCATCCAAAGCCATTTCTTGCAGCGCAGATCGCGTCTAGCGATCGGCGGCGGGTTGCGGCATTGGCCGCAATCGGCCGCACACCTACTCCATGCGCCGGGCCAGCTGGATAAATGCCCGGGTTCGTTTCATTTCCGTTGGGGAACAACATGAAGCAACGTGTACTCGTCTCGTCCATCATCATCGGCTTGTATGCAAGCCTTGCGATCGGCAATGCCATGGCGCAGAGCGCCGGCGATCAGTCGGAAGAAAGTAAGAAAGAAACGACGCAGCTGACCGGTGTCACCGTTACCGGCTCGCTGATTCCGAAGGCTCAGATCGAAACTGCCGCGCCGACGATCACCATCACCGCCGACGAAATGAAGAAGCAGGGATTCAGCAACGTCTATGACGCGCTGCGTTCGATGCCCACCGCGCAAGGTGCGGTGCAGGATAACCAGTCGACCAACAGCTTCACCCCGGGCGCGCAGACGATCAGCCTGCTTGGTTTGGACCCGAGCTTCACTCTCGTGTTGATGAATGGCAAGCCGCTTGCGGACTATCCGTTGCTCTATAACAGCAACTCCAATTTCGTCGATCTGTCGAACATCCCCAACGCGATTGTCGACCATATCGACATCCTGCCGGGCAACCAGTCGGCAATTTACGGTTCGGCGGCCATCGCCGGCGTGGTGAACATCATCACCAAGCAGCGTCTGGATGGCGTCTACCTCGACTACCGCATGGGCGGATTTACCGACGGCGGCGGCCAGCAGCAGCGTGTGCAGATTTCCGGCGGCAATTCGTGGGGCAAGCTCGATCTTATCTACGCCCTGCAGCTCGACAATCAAAACCCGATTTACGGCTATCAGCGCAGCTACACCGATTCCAGCCTCGACGCTCCGGTAGCCTCCGCGCAAGCAGCCTCGCGCGTTCGCGTCTTCTCCAACGCGTTTACCGGCAAGTACATCGATCCGGGTTCGGCCGCGTGCTCGCCGATCAGCAACCTGTTCAACAATACGGTCAGGTACTCCACGCGCACCGGTTTCGGCAATTATTGCGGCAGCACCGCCGCTCCGGGGTATACCACCTTCCTCAATGGCAGCAAGGGTGCCAGTGGTTACCTGAGCGCGCGCTATCACCTCAACGACACCACCGAGTTGTACGGCGATTTCGTAGCGAGCACGTCGAAGCAGAAGATCACGGTGGGCGGCGTCACGTTCTGGGGCCTGGGTTTCGGCACGGCTCCTTACATCTACGACGTCGACACCCATCATCTGGTCAGCGTCTACCAGCACATCCTCGCGCCCGAAGAAGTCGGAACACTCGCCGATCCGTCCATTTGGAGCGAGCAATACATCGGCACCGCGGGTATCCGCGGATCGTTCGGCGATTCCAACTGGAACTATGACGCCTATCTGCATCGTTCGGACGTCCTTTCCGGCACCAAGCAGCGCCGTCTGTTGACCGACAAGGCCGACGCTTTCTTCCTCGGCAAGCAGGTCGGCGTTGATCCGTACGGCTACGGCTACCCCGCGTACCATCTCGGCCCGAGCAACAACCCCAACTTCTGGGGTGCCCTCACGCCGGCGCAATATGCGTCAATCAGCGACGACGTGCGCAGCGATTCGTCGACCTACAACGAAACGGCCGCGATCCAGGTCAACAACACCGACCTGTTTTCGCTCCCGGCCGGTGCGGTCGGCTTCGGCGGCATCGCCGAGTGGGGCAAACAATCCTGGAATAACCCGGTCGATCCGCGCGTCGTCAGCGGCGAATTCTGGGGAACGGGCGGCACGAGCGGTCAAGGTACGCGTGATCGCTACGCTGTGGCCGGCGAGTTGAACGTGCCGGTCTTCAGTATGCTGACGGCGGACCTGTCCGGTCGCTATGACAAGTACAGCACCGATGCGAACTCGCAGGGCAAGTTCACCTACAAGGTCGGTCTCGAGTTCCGTCCGATCGATACCCTGTTGTTCCGCGGCAACTACGGCACCGCGTTCCGCGCACCCGACATGGGTTACGTGTTCTCCGGAGGCTCCAGCTTCTTCACCAACGCTACCGACTACTACAACTGCCGCATTCACCAGGGCGACAATTACACGAGCTGCAACCCGCCCTACGACAGCGTGCAGATTTCCGGCAACAGCAGCGGCAACCAGAACCTGAAATACATCACAGCCAAGTCGTTCGGCTACGGATTGGTCTGGTCGCCGACTTCGAATTTGACCCTCAAGGCCGACTACGTGCACGTGCGGATCGATCAGGAGGTCAATTCGTACAGCATCGACACGATCCTACAACGTGAAGCCGACTGCTTGATTGGCCACACGACCAACGGCACGCCGGTCGACGGAAATTCAGCTTCTTGCAAGGCGTTCGAGGCCGAGGTCGGTCGCAATCCGCTGAATGCGCCGGTCGGCGCAGGTCAGCTCAACAGCGTGACCACCTATCCGATCAACATTTCGCGCGAGTCGGTGTCGAACATCATCGCGTCAGGCGCTTACAAGTTCGAGGCCGGACGTTTCGGCGACTTCACGCTCAATGCCGACTACAACGTGCAGACCTCGCACCTGCAGCAGCAGTTCCCGACTGATCCGACCCTCGACCTGTTGCGCACCAACTCGTACGGCAACCAGTTCAAGGACATCGGTTCGGCCAGCGTGATTTGGGACATCGGTCCATGGAGCACCGCGGTGAAGTACATCCGCTACGGTAAGACCTTCAACTTCAAGGGCACCGGAACGGTGGGTCCGTGGATGAAGTACAACGCCACGGTGGCTTACAACTTCAGCGACGATGCATCGCTGACCCTGATCGGCAACAACATCTTCAATGCGCGTCCGCCGAAGGATCCAACCTTCACCTCGTATCCGTACTACGACGTCTACAGCTACAACAGCTATGGTCGCCTCGTGATGGTCGAAATGAACGTGCACTTCGGCGGCAGCAAGAAGTAAGTCGACGAAAACGCGATCTGTGTTTGCTAGGGCCGGCGTTCTGCGCCGGCCCTTTTTTTGCCGCCGTGTCTTTCGCTGCGGAGGTGTCGCTCAAACGGAAGGCGAGGACGCGATCGCTTCGATCCGGGATGCGAGCGGCCCCAGCTGCCTAGCGTAAGGCACCCATTCGGCAACCTCGCGCCGGCGTATCTCGCCGCGCACCTGCATCGCGCTCAACGTGGCGACCGGTGCTCTGTTGCGACCGATGTCGAGCGCCGTGGCCTCGAACGGCAGTCCGCAGAAATCGAATACCTCGCGTGCCGCCTGTGCTGGATCGTCGGTCAACGACTCGTAGGAGATGTCGAGAATCCGCCCCGGCATGAGCGCATGCCAGTGCGCCATCACACGCCGGTAGTCGGCGTATTGCGTCGCCAATGCACCTAGGTCGTAACTGTAGGCGTAGCCGCCGCCAAAGAAGGCGCGCCAGTTTGAAAAACAGACATCCATCGGTGCGCGCGTCATGTGCAGGATGCGCGCCTGCGGCAGCGCGCGCGCGATGAAGGCCGCCTGCACATAGTTGATCGGCAGTTTGTCGATGAACCACGCCTTGCCGTGGGCGCGCCATTGCGTCTGCGCGAGATAGCGCAGGCCGATCTCGGCATAGTCCAGCCGCGGCGCACGCTCCAGTATCGTTTCGTCGACCGGTTGCACGGTCACATGGTCCGCCGCCCAACGCATCTGGCGCGCGAAGTCGCCGAGTTCGCCGGCCGATATCACCTGGCTGTGATTGCCGAGGATGCGATCGAGCAAGGTCGTGCCCGAGCGCGGCATGCCGACGATGAAGATCGGCTGCGGCCCTGCGTGCCGTGCGGAACCGGGCGCGTTCACGAACTCGGCCGAGCAGCGCGCGATCAGCGCATCGATGCGTGCGCGCTCGCGCGCGATGTCGTGGCCGAGCTGGTCGTACATGATGGCATTGCCGCGCTCCAGCGCCTGCCATGCCTCATCGTATTCGCCGAGGTCTTCCAGTTCCTTGTACTGCGCGAACTCGAATGCGGCGTGGTCCTCGCTGCCGCGCGCCACGCGCCGCAGCTGCGCGCGGATGTAGTCGAGATGGTTGCGCTGGGCGGTCTGCTTCGACAGGCGCGCGAGCGTGACCGAGGCGCGACCATAGGTCGGTCCGAGCGTGAGGCAGCGCTCCAATTCCACGATCGCCTCGTCGACGCGGCCGTTGAAGGTAAGCTGGACGCCGCGCAGGTAGCTCAGATCCGCGTCGTTCAGCCCCGCCGCACGCGCGCGGTCGAGCAAGGCCAGCGCGGCCGCATGCTCGCCGAGCATCTGCTGCATGCCGGCGAGGCGCGCCAGCACCAGACCGATGCGGCAGCGCGTGATCGCCGGATGAGAAAGGCATTCGCGCGCGGCCACCACTTCACCGACCATGAGCAGGCCGTTGACCACGTTGCCGATCATGTCGGCGTCGTCGGGTAGCCGGCGCGCCGCATCGAGTGCGTGCCGTGTCGCATCGCGCAGGCGCCCCTGCGCATGGGCGATGCCGCCGAGCATCAAGTGCGCGGGAGTGAACACCGGCATCAGTTTGAGCAGCGCATCGAGCGCGCCAATCGCGGCGCGCGCGTCGTCGCGCGCGAGTGCGCGACGCGCATCCTGCCAGAGCGAATCGACGAGCTGCATCAGTGTGCGCGGCCGTCGGGTTTTGCGGGCAGGCTCGCGGCGATACGCGCGCCGAGGGCATCGTAGTCACCGTCGTAATGATGGCCGCCGGGCAGCGAAACATCGGTGACGTTCGGCTTGCCAAGCAGCGTCGCGCAAAAGCTGTCGGCGCCTTCCTCGGCACCGTGCACGCAGATCACCGGCACCTTCGTGTTCGCGATCTCGGGGGCGATCGCAATCGCGCCCTCGTGGTGGGTGGAACCGAACCAGTCGCCGACGTGGATCTCGAACACGGCTTCGGGATCCGGCGAGATCAGCACCTGCGCCGCAATGCGCGCACGCGCGGCATCGGCGACGCGGTTGACGACGACGGGAGCGAGACTCGCGCCGAACGAGTAGCCGATGACGACGAAGTCGGCATTCGGGTGTTCGCTGCCGTAGTGGCCGATGATGCGCGTCACGGCGTCGGCGGCTTCGGCCGGTGTGCGCGTCTGCCAGAAGAATTTCAGCGTGTTGAGGCCGACCACGGCGATACCGCGCTTACTCAGCTGGTCGGCGACGGCGACATCAAGTCCGGCCCAGCCGCCGTCGCCGGTGAGGATGATCGCGATGCGCTCGGCGAACGCACCTTGCGCGGGCACCTCGATCAACGGCAGATCGGCGACATCGCCAGGCAGCGGCTTTGCGATCGCGCCCGGCGCAGTCAGCCAGGCGATGCCCAGATTCAGTTCCGCGCCCGCATCTTGCGGCGGATTCGCAAGCGACGACACAGGCAGCGCAAACCATTGCCACAGTTTGCTCAGCATAGACAACGCACCGTCGACGCGAGCGCCGCTAGCGAACGGCAAAGGCAGCCACCGGTTCGGCAACGCGCCTACAGGCGCGATATGGAACGCGTCCTTGCCGTCGGCCACGGACATCTCGCCGGCATCGCCTTTGCAGAACGCCTTCGGGAAACGCAGGCCGAAATCCCAGCCCAGCGTGACGAGGCCACCGAACGTTCCTTTCGGCGCCTGCGCGTCGGTTGCATACGCGAACGCCGCGCCCGTGCCATCGCCGACGAGGAGCGGATAGGAAAAATTCTTCACCTTCTGATTCTTCTGCATCCAGTCGCTCATTTCCTGGATGTGCGCCGAAGGGAAATGACAGGCGTCGTTCTTGATCGACAGCATTTCCTTGAGGTAAGCCGGATAGTCGATGCCGAACACGAGTGCGCCGTCGTTCGCGAGTGCATTTGCAAGCATCTCGGCGCGCGCATCCCAACCGTTTTTGTCCGAGATGAAGATGACGGTGCGCTTGGGTTCGCCGCTGGGCGAAGCGACACGGACGTCGCCGAACAGGCCGTAGTGAACCGGAACGCTAGCTGCGTTGAGCGCAATCGGAAGGAGCATCAACGAAACGATCGACGCCAGTCGGAGCAGTGGGAGTGCAACTGCATTGAAACGAAAAGTCATGCCGCGTCAGGTCCGGGCCTTGGCCATCAGCGCCTCGATCTCGTCCGCATCATTCGGTACGGCTGCGGTAAGAATTTCCGGCTCGCCGCGCGTGACGACCACGTCGTCCTCGATGCGGATGCCGATGCCGCGCCATTGCGCGGCGATGCCTTTCGCATCCGGCGCGATGTAGATGCCCGGCTCGACCGTGACGACCATGCCGGGCTCGAGTTCGCGGTATTCGCCGTCGACGCGGTAGTCGCCGACGTCATGCACATCGAGGCCGAGCCAGTGCCCGGTCTTGTGCATGTAGAAACGTCGGTACGCGCCGTCATCTATATTCTTCTGCACGTCGCCCTTGAGCAACCCGTGCTTGATCAGGCCCGCGGTGATCGTGCGCACCGCGGCGTCGTGGTAGGCGATGAACGGCCGCCCGGCTCGCACCTCGGCGATCGCCGCGCGTTGCGCGGCGAGGACGATGTCGTACAGCGCGCGCTGTGGCGGCGTGAACTTGCCGTTGACCGGGAACGTGCGCGTGATGTCCGAGGCGTAGCAGTCGAGCTCGGCGCCGGCGTCGATCAGCAGCAGGTCGCCATCCCTGAGCGGTGCGTTGTTGGCGCGGTAGTGCAGCACGCAGCCGTTCGCGCCGCCGGCGACGATCGGCTCGTAACTCGCGACCGCGCCATGTTTGCGGAACGCGTGCAGCAGCTCGGCTTCGACTTCGTGCTCGTTCATGCCGGGCCGCGCGGTGCGCATTGCGCGCTGATGCGCCTCGGCGGCGATCTTCGCGCAGCGCGCCATGACACGCAGCTCGGCACGCGTCTTGTACAGGCGCAGGTCGTGCAGGATGTGGCCGAGCGCGACGAATTCGTGCGGTGCGCGCGCGCCGCGACGGATCTCGCCGCGCACGCGGTTGACCCAGCCGATCAGCTTGGTGTCGAACTCGACGTCGCGGCCGAAGTGATAGTAGACGCGCGAGCGGCCTTCGATCATGCCGGGCAGAATGTCGTCGATGTCGCCGATGGGAAACGCATCGTCCATGCCATAGCGCGCGACCGCGCCTTCGGTGCCGGCACGCGCGCCGTCCCAGGCCTCGCGTTCGGCGTCGCGTTCGCGGCAGAACAGGATTTCTTCACCGTGTTCGCGGCCGGGGATCAATGCGAGCACGGCTTCGGGCTCGCCGAAGCCGGTGAGGTACTGGAAATCGCTGTCCTGCCGATACGGATAATGCGAATCGTTGCTGCGCACGCGCTCCGGCGCGGCCGGCACGATGCAGATCGCATCGCCGCCGACGATGCGCATCAGCTGTTTACGGCGGCGGGCGTATTCCTTGGCTTCGATCATGCGGCGATGTCAGTGCAAGGTTGCGCCGGTTTGCGGCGCCGCATGCAACTCCGCGTGCAGCAGCAGCGCGCCGACGCGGATGAATTCGATCACTTCGGCGAGCGCGGCCTCGTCGTCTTCGTTGCCGGCGTATTCGAAGCGCGTCGCCGCGATCGTGCCGAAGTCGGCGAGGATTTCCCGCGCGTCGTTCGACAGCGAGTCGTGATGGCCGCCGCCGGCGAGGCCGAAGCCGCCGAGAAAGCCACGGCACCACTCGACGAGCGCATCGGCGCGCACATCGATCGGCGTTTCCGCGGCGGGCAGCAAAGGTTCGAAACCGAGTTCGGGATCGGCGAGCCATGCCGAGCAGTCGTGATGCAAGCGTTCGAGCAGGTCCGGCGGCAGCGCGGCAGCGATCTCACCGTCGTGGTCGAGCTCGAGCGCATCGAACCAGTGTCGTGCATCGGCGCTGCCGCCACCGCAGAGGTAACCCGCGAGCGAACCCTGCAGCTCGCTTGCGCCGACGCCGGCGTGGACGCGGGCGAGTGCGTCGCCGAGTTCGCTGTAGCTGATCGCCGTGGTCGACACCGTTGGCCTGGGGTGCTTGGAATCGATGCATTGTAGCAGCGTGCATGCGCGGTCCGCCGCGCGGGGGAGTCCAGTCGTGGCCGCGCGTTGACCGTACCGTGGCGCTTGCATATAGTGCCGATATGGCCGAAACGCCCAACCTTGTAAGCGAGTTCGCCGAAATCAGCGGGCGACTGGATCGCCTGGTCGAGTTGGTGCATCGTCTGACCGAGGAAAACCGTAGCCTGCGCGCCAGCCAGGAGCAGCTCAACACCGAGCGCGCGAACCTCATGGCTAAGAACGAGCAGGCGCGTTCGCGCGTCGAGGCGATGATCGTGCGACTACGCTCGCTGGAGAGCAACGCATGAGGCGCCCAAGATGAGCGAGGCAACCCCCGTGGCGGTCAGCATCCTCGACCGCGAGTTCCTCATCGCGTGCACGCCCGAGGAGCGTCCCGGCCTGATCGCTGCGGCGGCGTATCTCGACGGCAAAATGCGCGAAGTGCGCGGCAATACGCGCACGCAGGGCTTGGACCGCATCGCGGTGATGGCCGCGCTCAACATCGCGCACGAGCTCATGCAGAGCAAGCAGCGCGCCGATATCGACGGTGGCTCCTTGGCGCAGCATTTGCAGACGCTGCGCGGCAAACTCGACATTGCCTTGGCTGCACACGTAAAATAGCTGCGCGTCCCCTGCGGTGTGCGACAGCGCATCCAAACATATCGCCTTGGTCCTATATACGACCCCGGGATGGCGATGCGAAAGTCCGTGTGCATGTCCGCCGTGTGCGGAAAGCCTGACGACCAGCGAGCCCTCCCACCTGATCTTCGGATCAAGGTCGTTTGATGAGCATCGGCATCGCGGAGGGCGTACTTTGTTTGTGCGGTTTACTTCTGCGTTCGTCCGTGAACGCGAAAATCAAGAAGCGGCCATCCTTGGCCGCACTTCTCAACCAAAATCTTCCGCGTTTGTGGCGTATGCGTCGACGTGGGCAAGAGCGGATCAAGCAAAATGATTACTCCGCTTTTGTCCAAGTAAATCCGCTCTGATCTGCGTTGAGAAGTTCTGCTGCATGGCCGACGACCCAGCCTCCATCCGCGCGAAAATGCGCGAACAGCGTACGCGTCTGACGCCGGCCGAGCGCATCGCCGCGGCGAGCAACGTCGCGGCGAGCCTCGAACAACTCCCTGAATTCCTCGTCGATCCGCGTATCGCCGGCTACTGGGCGGTTGGCGGCGAAGTGCCGCTGCACGCTGCCGTGGCGCAGCTGCGCACCCGCGAACAGCCCTATTTCTTGCCGATCTTGGCGACAGACCGGACTTTGCGTTTCGCACCGCTGAAGCCTGGGGTGCAGGTAACGCCCAATCGTTACGGCATTCCCGAGCCCGAGCATGCACAGGCCGACTTGCTCGCACCTCAGCAGCTCAACCTCGTGCTCGTACCGCTGACCGCATTCGATCGCAGCGGGCGGCGGCTCGGCATGGGCGGCGGCTACTACGACCGCAGCTTCGCCTTTCTGCGCGACCTGCCGCGTCCCGCGCAACCGCTGCTGGTCGGAATCGGCTACGCTTTTCAGGAGGTGGCAACGCTGCCCGCGCAAGACTGGGACATTGCGCTCGACTTCATCGCCACCGACAAAGAATTGATCGACTGCACGCCACCGGAGAGCCGTCCATGAACTACTGGCTGATGAAGTCCGAGCCGGACGAATTTTCGATCGACGATTTGAAAACGCGCAAGACCGAGCCGTGGAGCGGGGTGCGCAACTACCAGGCACGCAATCACATGCGCGCGATGCGCAAGGGCGATGAGGTGCTGTTCTACCATTCGAGCTGCGAGGTGCCCGGCGTCGTCGGCATTGCGACCGTCGGCACCGAAGCGCATCCCGATCCGACCCAGTTCGATCCGAAAAGCGACTACTTCGACGCCAAGTCCTCGCATGCCGAGCCGCGTTGGTCGCTCGTCGACGTCAAGTTCAAGCGCAAGCTCAAGCGCACGATCACGCTGACCGAGCTCAAGGATCGTTCCGAGCTGAAGGATTTTGCCCTCGTCCAACGCGGCAACCGTCTGTCCGTGCTGCCGGTGACGAAGGCGCAATGGGATTTCATTTTGTCTTTGGAACAGTGATGACTCCGCAGGAACAACAGAAACGCCTTGCCGCGCAGGCCGCGATCAAGTTCGTCGAGGACAACAGCATCGTCGGTGTCGGCACCGGTTCAACGGTGATGCACTTCATCGACGAACTCGGCAAGATTCGCGAGCGCATCAAGGCGGCGGTGTCGAGTTCGGAAAAATCGACTGCGGCGCTGAAGGCGCTCGGCGTCGATGTGATCGACCTCAATGCGGCGGGTGAGCTCGGCGTCTATATCGACGGCGCCGACGAGTGCGATCCGCACAAGAACCTGATCAAGGGCGGCGGCGCGGCACTCACGCGCGAGAAGATCATTGCCGCGGCGTCGAAGAAGTTCGTCTGCATGATCGACCCGAGCAAGTGCGTCGACGTGCTTGGCAAATTCCCGCTGCCGATCGAGGTGATCCCGATGGCGCGCAGCTACGTCGCGCGCGAGCTGGTCAAGCTCGGCGGCCAGCCGGTCTGGCGCGACGGCGTCGTCACCGACAACGGCAACGTCATCCTCGACGTGCACGGCTTGCGCATCGTCGATCCGCCCGCGCTCGAAGCCGAACTCAACCAGATCGTGGGCGTCGTCTGCGTCGGCCTGTTCGCGCGGCGCCGCGCCGATGTCGTGCTGATCGGCGGCGACCAGATGCCGTGAAGAAATTGGTCTTTGTCCTCGCCTCGGCACTGCCGGGCCTGTCCGCCCTCGCTACGCCCGTCGCCACGACGACCGACATTCCGGTCTACTCGTACGAAGTCGTCCACGTCTATCCGCACGATCGCGGCGCGTTCACCGAAGGGTTGTTCTTTCGCGACGGCTTCCTCTACGAAAGCACCGGCATGAACGGCGCTTCGTCGGTGCGCAAGGTGGAACTGAAGAGCGGTCGCGTGGTGCAGCAGCACGATTTGCCGCAGGCGTTCTTCGGCGAGGGCATCGTCGATTGGAAGAACAAGCTGATCGCGGTGACCTGGCGCACGCAGCACGGATTCGTGCTCGACATCGACGACCTGAGCAAGGTCGAAAGGGAATTTTCCTATCCCGGCGAAGGCTGGGGCATGACGCGCAACGATAAGAACCTGCTGCTCAGCGACGGCACATCGACGATTCGCTTGCTCGATCCGCAGACGCTGACGCAGACCGGCGCGATCGAGGTGACCGCGCAAGGTCAGCCGCTGACCCAGATCAACGAGCTCGAATGGATCAAGGGCGAAATCTACGCCAACCTGTGGCAAACCCAGCGCATCGCGCGCATCGACCCGAAGACCGGCAAGGTAACGGCGTGGATCGACCTGACCGGCCTGCTTTCGCACGCCGACCGCGAAGCTACGGGCGTGGACGTGCTTAACGGCATCGCCTACGACGCCAAAACCGATCGCCTGTTCGTTACCGGCAAATATTGGCCCAACGTGTTCGAGATTAGGCTGGTTGCGCCCGCGCCGCCGAAATAACCGAGCCGTCGTTGGCAGCGCCGCCATGCTTGCGTGGCGCGGCGGCGAGGATCGCGTCGTCGTTGAAGTGGTAGATCCCGTCTTCACCGAGTGCGTGCCAGCAATCCAGGCCGACTCGATACGGCACCAGCCGGCCGGGCGGCCCGCCTGCGCGGTACAGCATCTCATCACTCATTGGCACGAACTGGCGCATTGCAAATTTCCGTGTGCGACACCATTTCTAGGCAAGTAGTAGATCAAGCCCAGATGGAAGGCGCGTGGCCAGCTTCTGACTTATTTCTTGCAGTCGTCCGTAATTGCGAGGATCACAAAGCGGTCATCCCTGGCCGAACTACCGGGCTTTTTCTGTCGTCCTTGATCGCGAGAATCAAAAAGCAGCCATCCGTGGCCGCACTTTTCAACAAAGAATGCGGTTAGCACAAATTCAATTTGTTTCGAGTACTATCGGGCAAGCTCCTGCCCTGGAGAATAAAAACATGCAAAGGGACAATCCCTGGACCACCCTGCGCGGCGCCAAGGACGAGGACATCCCGCTGTTTTCATCGGCACTGCTGATCGCCAAGGATGAATATCCGGCGCTGGCCGCGGCCGACTACGAGGCGCAGCTGCAGGACTACGGCGCGCGCCTGCGCAAGATCCTCGATCCGACCGAATCCGCGGCGACGCAGTTGCGCACGCTGAACGGCTTCCTGTTCGACGAACTCGGCTTCTCCGGCGACGAGCAGGATTACTACGATCCGCGCAACAGCTACCTGAATGACGTGCTCGATCGTCGCCTCGGCAATCCGATCTCGCTTGCGGTCGTGCAGATCGAACTCGCGCGTCGGCTCGACGTGCCGCTGGAAGGCGTCTCGTTCCCCGGCCACTTCCTCGTGCGCCTGCCGCTGGATGAAGGCATCGTCGTGCTCGATCCGTTCCAGAAAGGCCGTTCGCTCGACGCGGCCGAATTGCGCCGTCGTGCACGCACGCACCTGGACACGCACGACATCGACGACGCGCGTCTCGCGCGCATGCTCGAACCGGCCAGCCATCGCGCGATCCTTACGCGCATGCTGCGCAACCTGAAAGGCGTCTACGCCGAACGCGAGCAATGGGAAAAGGCGCTGCGCTGCTGCGACCGGTTGCTAACGCTCGATACGCATCAGCCGGGCGAGTATCGCGACCGCGGCCAGTACTATCTCAAGCTCGGCCACGTGCGCGCGGCGAGCGAGGATCTGCGCCGCTATCTGTCGCTGGTGCCGCAAGCGGACGATGTCGATGCGGTGGCGCTGCAGGTCGCCGAAATCGGCACGAATCTGCCCCGCGTGAACTGACGTCGACAAGAATCGACGTCATCCCGGCGGCAGTGCCGGAATCAGATTTCCATCATCTCGAAATCGGCCTTGGTCACGCCGCAGTCGGGGCAGGTCCAGGTTTCCGGAATGTCTTCCCAGCGCGTGCCCGGCTCGATGCCGTCGTCGGGCCAGCCCTGCGCTTCGTCGTAGATCCAGCCGCAGACCACGCACATGAATTTGCGGAAGGGGGTATCGTCAGTTTGTGCTACGGCGTTCATTGCAGGAATGGTCGGAGTCGGGGCTTCTAAATGATGTGCGGCCGGAAGGGCCATTTTTTGGTTTTCGCGCGCAAGGGTGGCGCGAAAGAGTGCCTAATTCTAACGGTAGACTAGGCGCCATGCATCCACACCTGACCCGGCGCGGCCTCTACGCGATCACTGACGGCCCGCGGCCCGACCTCCTCGCCGCGGTCAAAGCCGCCCTGCGTGGTGGCGTCGCGCTGCTGCAGTATCGCGACAAGACCGCCGACTCGGCGCGCCGCGCGTTCGAGGCACGCGCGCTGCGCGAGCTGTGTGCGCGTTTCGAAATCCCGTTCATCGTCAACGACGACGTCGAGCTTGCGCTCGCCGCAGGCGCCGACGGCGTGCACCTCGGCGAGGATGACGGCGATATCGCGGCCGCGCGTGCGCGCCTCGGCGCCGGCGCGATCATCGGCGTGTCGTGCTACGACTCGCCGGCGCGGGCGCGGCACCTTGCCGCAGCCGGCGCGGACTATCTCGCCTTCGGCGCGTTCTTCCCCTCGCCGACCAAGCCGAACGCGCGTCGGGCCACGCCGGAGATGTTGCGCGAGGCGAAGCCGCTCGGCCTGCCGTTGGTGGCAATCGGCGGCGTCACGCCGGACAATGCGCGGCCGCTGATCGACGCGGGTGCCGATTTCCTCGCTGTGATTTCCGGCATATTCGCGCAAGCCGATCCCGAAGCCGCGGCGCGACGTTACGCGGCAATGTATACAAGTTGAGAAAGTGACAAACATGATCACGAATCACGATTGGTTCCAGCGCGCCCAACCGCTGATGCCGGGCGGCGTCAACTCGCCGGTGCGCGCGTTCAAGTCGGTCGGCGGCGAGCCGTTCTTTACCGATCATGCCGACGGCGCCTATCTTTGGGACGTCGAGGGCAAGCGCTACATCGACTACGTCGGCTCGTGGGGGCCGATGGTCGCCGGCCACAACCATCCGAAGGTGCGCACCGCAGTCGTCGAAGCCGCGCGCGCGGGCCTCTCGTTCGGCACGCCGTGCCCGATGGAGGTGCGCATGGCCGAGGAGATCACGCGCCTGATTCCTTCGGTCGAAGTGCTGCGCATGGTCAATTCGGGCACCGAGGCGACGATGTCGGCGATCCGCCTCGCGCGCGGCGCGACCGGGCGCGACAAGATCGTCAAGTTCGAAGGCTGCTACCACGGCCATGCTGACTCGTTCCTGGTGAAAGCCGGCTCAGGCGCGCTGACGCTCGGCGTACCGACTTCTCCGGGTGTGCCTAAGGCGCTCGCCGATCTCACCCTGACCCTGCCGTACAACGATCTCGACGCGGCCAAGGCGCTGTTCGCCCAGGTCGGCGAGCAGATCGCCGGCCTGATCATCGAGCCCGTCGCCGGCAACATGAATTGCATTCCACCGCGTCCCGGCTATCTGCAGGGTCTACGCGAGCTGTGCACGCGCTACGGCGCGCTGCTCATCGTTGATGAAGTGATGACCGGTTTCCGCGTCGCGCTCGGCGGCGCGCAGGCGCTATACGGCATCGCACCCGACCTGACCACGTTCGGCAAGATCATCGGCGGCGGCATGCCGGTCGGCGCCTACGGCGGCCGGCGCGAGATCATGGAGAAAATCGCGCCGAGCGGGCCGGTGTATCAGGCCGGCACGCTGTCGGGCAATCCGATCGCGATGGCCGCGGGCCTGGCCATGCTCGAAGTGATCCAGGCCCCCGGTTTCTACGCGGAACTCGAACGCAAGACCAATCTGCTCACCGACGGTCTCGTCGCGGTCGCGCTCGATGCCGGCGTGCCGTTCAGCGTCAATCGCGTCTGCGGCATGTTCGGACTGTTCTTCAGCGCGGAAAAAGTGGAAACGTATACTCAGGCCACAGCCTGTGACGTCGCTGCGTTCAACCGCTTCTTTCACACGATGCTCGATCGCGGCGTCTATCTCGCGCCGTCGGCGTTCGAAGCCGGGTTCATTTCGACCGCGCACAGCGAACAGGACATCGCCGATACGCTCGACGCGGCACGCGCGGCATTCAAGCTCGCGGCGGCGGGATGATGCTGGCTTTCTCCCGATGGGAGAACGAAGAATTCAATTCGCTTCCTTGACCGCGACGGAATTGATGCTGTTCTCGGCAAGTGCGCGCTTGGACGATTCGGTTTCGCTCGGCGTCGAGAACGGGCCGAGGCGCACGCGGTGCAAAGTCTTGCCGTCCACGGTACTCGTGTAGACCTTGGCGGTGAAGCCGAGCATCGTGAGTTTGGCTTTCAGCGCGTCGGCTGCGGCCGCATCGCTCGTTGCGGTGACCTGGAGCATGTAGCGTCCGCCGCTCGCGGCAGGCGGCGTCGGCGTTGGCGGGTTGTTCGGGTTCGCCGCATTCGCCTGCGCCTGCTGCTTCGCACGCTGCTGTTCGGCTTTGGCCTTGGCCGAAAGCTCCGCATCGGGGATCACGACCTCTTTCTCGGGCAGCGTCGTGTAGAAATCGTAATTGCTCTTCGGCGGCGCGGGCGGCGGTGCCTTGGCCGTATCGTCGGCGAGCGCCTTTTCCGATTCCTTCGGCGCGACCGCCTCGGGATTGGGCTGCGGCAGATTCTTGCCGCCGCGCAGCGTCGGGATCTTGCCGCCGTAGAGCACGGCAACCGAGCCGACCACGCCGAGGGCGACGCCGAGCATCACCATCGCCCAAGCGGGTATCTGCCGGCGGTCGCCGTTGCGCGATGCCTGTGAATTCCGTTTGGCCATTACATCTGCTCCGGGGCGGACACGCCCAACAAATCCAAACCGTTCGCAAGAACCTGCCGCGCGGCGACGGCGAGTGCGATGCGCGCATCACGCAGGTCGACATCCTCGACGATGAATTGATGCGCGTGATAGTAGGTATGCAGCGCGTTGGCAAGATCGCGCAGATAACTTGCGATCAGGTGCGGTTCGAGATTGAGTGCCGCGGCTTCGACCACTTCAGGATAGCGCGAGATCTCGGCCATGAGCGCGCTCTCGTGTTCGTTGTCGAGCCTGGCCAATTGCGCGAGGCCGTTGTCGCGGTTCCACGCCAGGCCGCGCTCGTCGAGCTGGCGCAGCACGCTGCACACGCGCGCATGCGCGTACTGGATGTAGTAGACCGGATTGTCGTTCGACTGCGAACGCGCGAGGTCGATGTCGAACACCATCTGCGAATCGGACTTGCGCGCGATCAGGAAGTAGCGCGTCGCATCGCGGCCGACCTCGTCGACGAGGTCGCGCAGGGTGACGTAGCTGCCGGCGCGCTTGGAGATCTTCACCTCCTCGCCACCGCGCATCACCGTGACCATCTGGTGCAGCACGTATTCCGGCCAGTTTTTCGGAATGCCCATGTCGAGCGCCTGCAGGCCGGCCTTCACCCGCATCAGCGTCGAGTGATGGTCGCTGCCATGCTCGTTGATCACGCGCCGGTAGCCACGATTCCATTTGCTCACGTGGTAGGCGACGTCGGGCAGGAAGTAGGTGTAGGTACCGTCCGACTTGCGCATGACCCGGTCTTTGTCGTCGCCGAAATCGGTCGTGCGCAACCACAGCGCGCCGTCCTGCTCGAAGGTGTGGCCATGCTTGACCAGTTCCTGCGCGGTGCGTTCGACCGAGCCGTCGGTGTACAGCGAGGATTCGAGGTAGTAGGTGTCGAACGGCGCGACGCCGAACGCCTGCAGGTCGAGATCCTGTTCATGACGCAGGTAGGCGACGGCAAAGCGGCGGATCGCGTCGAGATCGTTTGCATCGCCCGTCGCGGGCACGTCGCGCCCGTCCGCATGCGCGACCTCGCGTGCGAGGAATGCGGCGGCGACGTCCTTGATGTAGTCACCCCGATAGCCGTCCGCAGGCCAGCGCGGATCGTCGACGTCGATGCCGAGCGCGCGCGCCTGCACCGATTTGGCGAGGTTGTCGATCTGCGCGCCGGCATCGTTGTAGTAGAACTCGCGTCCGACGTCCGAACCGGTCGCCTCGAGCACGCGCGCGAGGCAGTCGCCGACCACCGCGCCGCGGCCATGGCCGATGTGCAGCGGCCCGGTCGGGTTGGCCGAGACGAACTCGATCTGGGTCTTTTTGTTCGCGCCGATCGTGCTGCGCCCGTACTGCGCGGCTTCGGCGAACACGCGCCGCACTTCCTCGTGATATGCCGCCGGGCTGAGGAAGAAATTGATGAAGCCCGGTCCCGCGATCTCGACTTTTTCGACGAGCGAATTTTGCGGCAGCGCCGCCACGAGCGCTTGCGCGAGCGCACGCGGGTTCGTGCGTGCGGGCTTGGCCAGTGCGAGTGCCGCGTTCGTGGCGAAATCGCCGTGCTCGCGGCTCTTGGTGCGTTCGAGGACGAAGGCAGCACTGGCGTCGGCCGGCAGCGTGCCGGCGCTGCGCAGGCCGTCCAGCGCCTGCTCGATCAGGGTGCGGAGTTGGTCTTTCACTTGAAATCGGGGCATTTGTCAGCGCCCTCTATTGTACGGTTCCAAGGCCGTTTGCGCGCGGTTCGATCGCCCTGGCGCTAACGCTCCCCGCTTTCCGCCCCGTATAGTCATGTTTGCGACGGAATTTGCCGTTGCCTAGACCCTGTGTGAGAAGGCCTGTATGCGCATCCTGGTAGTCGAAGACGACGCCCTCGTGGCTGATGCGATGCTGCGCGGCCTGATCCAGAGCGGCTTCGCCGTCGATCGTGTCGCCAGTGCCGAGCTGGCCGAGGCGGCCATGCAGCAGGAGACGTTCGATTTGCTCCTCGTCGACCTCGGCCTGCCCGGCATGGACGGCTTCGAACTGGTGCGCCGCGTGCGCCGCGCGAATAGCGCGGTGCCGGTACTGATCGTGACCGCGCGCGATGGCCTCGCCGACCGCGTCAACGCGCTCGACATCGGCGGCGACGACTATCTGGTCAAGCCTTTCGCCGTACCCGAGCTCGCCGCGCGCTGCCGTGCGTTGATCCGGCGCAGCAAGGCGGCGGGCAATCCCCAACTCAGCGCCGGCGGCCTGCACATGGATCTGCCGCGGCGCGAAGCGCGCATCGACGGCCAGCCGCTCGAGCTGACCCCGCGCGAGTGGGCCGTGCTTGAATGCCTAGCGCTGCACGTCGGCCAGGTCGTGCACAAGGAGCGCCTGCAACAAGCGGTGTCGAGCTGGAGCGACGACATCACGACGAATGCAGTAGAGGTCTATGTCTCGCGCCTGCGCGGCAAGCTCGGCGATACAGTGTCGATCCGTACCGTGCGCGGGTTGGGCTACCGGCTCGACGAATCCTGAGAACCTGTCCCCAAAGCTACTGCGCTCGATGTTGCGCGCCGGCGGTGCTCGGACTGCGCAGGCAGGATGCCGAAGCGAACATTCGCGCAGCGAATGCACGAAGGGCGAGTCGCGGACGCGACGAGTAATCCTCATGTACTTCTATGTACACTCCGGTTCCTGCGCTCCGGTGACGCGCCCGATGTTGGATAAAATCGGTTCTTCGCTCGCTACGCTTTGAGGACAGGTTCTTATGGCCGCAGCCGCGCGCACGTTCTCGGTCCGCCGTCGCCTGCTCCTGCTGCTGTCGGCGCCGCTCGCGCTGCTGCTCGCGGCCGGCGTGCTGATCGACTACTACTCGACCGCGACGCCGATGCACGCCGCCTACGATCAGGTGCTGGCGAGTTCGATCGTCGCCGTGATCGCCCACCTCGACATCGGCACCGACGGCCAGGTGAAATCGGAACTTTCCGACCAGGCGATCGCCGTACTTCGCGCCGACAACCACGACGAGATCTACTACCTCGTGCTCGGTGCCGACGGCGAATTTGTCGCCGGCGATGCAGGCCTGCCGGTGGCACCTCCGGGCAGCGACAATCCTTCGTTCGCCGATGCGGCATATCGCGATGCGCCGGTGCGCGTGGCCACTTACCGCCTGACGAATGCCAGCGGCACCATCGCGGTCAGCATCGCCGAGACGACGAACAAGCGCCGCGAGGCCTTGCACAGCATGCTGAGCTTCATCGTCGCGAGCGATCTGGCGCAATTGCTCGGCACTCTGCTGCTGGTTTGGGTCGGCGTACGCGCGGGTCTGCAGCCGCTGCTGGCGCTGCGCGATCAGATCGCACGCCGTTCCGCGCGCGATCTGGCCGCGCTCGACGAATCGCAGGTGCCCGGCGAGGTGCGTCCGCTGACCCAGGCGCTCAATCGCCTGTTCGCGACCGTCGCCGAGGCGGCGAATGCGCAGCATCGCTTCCTCGCCAACGCCGCGCATCAACTGCGCACGCCGCTGGCCGGTCTGCAGGCGCAGCTCGAATTGCTGTCGAACGATCTGCGCGAGCAGGGTGCGAGCGATCCGGCCCTGCGCGAACGCGTTGCGCGCCTGCATGCAGGCATGCAGCGGCTCGGCCATACGGCGAACCAGTTGCTCGCGCTCGCGCGCGCGGAGCCGGCAGCAAATCCGGGTGGGGACTTCCGCACACTCGATCTCGCCGATCTCGCCAAGGACGGCGTCGCCGCGCATTTCGATCGCGCGCTCGCCGCGCACATCGATCTGGGGCTCGAGGCCGAGCCTGCGCCTACGCAGGCCAGCGACTGGCTGCTGCGCGAATTGCTCGCCAACCTGATCGACAATGCGCTGACCTACACGCCGGCCGGAGGCAGCGTCACCGTGCGTTGCGCAACGGTTTCCGAGTTGCGTCAGGTATTTCTCGAAGTCGAGGACGACGGTCCCGGCATTCCCGAATCCGAACGCGTACGTGTGTTCGAGCGCTTCTACCGTGTCGCCGGCGAGCGCGAGGGCAACGGCCTCGGCCTCGCGATAGTCGAGGAAATCGCGCGCGCGCACGGCGCTGCGGTAACGCTCACGAGCGCGGCCGGTGGGCGCGGCACACGCGTGCGCGTGATGTTCGCCGCGAGCGGCGCCTGAACGACGCGCAAAAAAGAAAAGGCCGCAACGCGGCCTCTTCTTGCACAGCTGAACGAATGTCTTATTCGAGATCGAGGAACGAGCGCAGCTGTTCCGAGCGGCTCGGATGGCGCAGCTTGCGCAGCGCCTTCGCTTCGATCTGGCGGATGCGCTCGCGCGTGACGTCGAACTGCTTGCCGACCTCTTCGAGCGTGTGGTCGGTATTCATGTCGATGCCGAAGCGCATGCGCAGCACCTTGGCCTCGCGCGGGGTCAGGCCGCCGAGCACGTCGCGCACGGTTTCGTGCAGGCCGGTGCCCGTGGCCGCGTCGACCGGCGATTCGATGCTGGTGTCTTCGATGAAGTCGCCCAAATGGGAATCTTCGTCGTCGCCGATCGGCGTTTCCATCGAGATCGGTTCCTTGGCGATCTTGAGCACCTTGCGGATCTTGTCCTCGGGCATCTCCATCTTCACGGCCAGCTCTTCCGGCGTCGGTTCGCGGCCCATTTCCTGCAGCATCTGGCGGCTGATGCGGTTGAGCTTGTTGATCGTTTCGATCATGTGCACCGGGATGCGGATCGTGCGCGCCTGGTCGGCGATCGAGCGCGTGATCGCCTGGCGGATCCACCAGGTCGCATAGGTACTGAACTTGTAACCGCGGCGGTATTCGAACTTGTCGACCGCCTTCATCAGGCCGATGTTGCCTTCCTGGATCAGGTCGAGGAACTGCAGGCCACGGTTGGTGTACTTCTTCGCGATCGAGATGACCAGGCGCAGGTTGGCCTCGACCATCTCCTTCTTCGCGCGGCGCGCCTTGGCCTCGCCGATCGACATGGCGCGGTTGATTTCCTTGACGTCGGCGAGCGAGAGGAACAGGGTCTTTTCCAGCGCGACGAGTTTTTCCTGCTCGGCGAGGATGTCTTCCTTGTGCGCCTTGATCGACGAGGCCCACTTCTGCTTCTTGCGGATGATGTCGTCGGCGAACTTCGGGTTGGTCTCGTTCGACGGGAACGCCTTGATGAAATCCTTGCGCGGCATGTGCGCCTGCTTGATGCAGATGTCCATGATCACGCGCTCGTGCTGGCGGACCAGAGCGACCACCTCGCGCAGCTTGCGCACGAAGGCGTCGATCATGATCGACGGCAGCTTGAGCTTGAGGAATGCCTCGGCCATCTGGTCGCGGATCTTCTGCGTCTTCTTGTCCTCGGTGCCGACCTTGGCCGCGCTCTTCTGGAACTTGAGGTAGAGCGCGCGCAGTTCTTCCATGCGCCGCGTCACTTCGGCCGGATCGGGACCGGTCTCGCCGGGGCCGGCTTCTTCGCCGCCTTCGGTTTCTTCCTCGTCGTCGTCCTTGCCCGCGGCACCGGCTTCCTCGACTTCGAGCATCTCCTCGTTGACTTCGAGTCCGGGCACCTCGAGATCGACAAAGCCGGTCAGCACCTCGGACAGGCGCTTGCGGCCTTCGGTGTGCTGGTCGTATTCCTCGACGAGCAGCTGGATCGACCACGGAAAGCTGGCGAGCGAGGACTGGACCTGGCCCAAGCCCTCCTCGATGCGCTTGGCGATCGCGATTTCGCCTTCGCGCGTGAGCAGTTCGACCGTGCCCATCTCGCGCATGTACATGCGCACCGGATCGGTCGTGCGGCCGACTTCGGCGTCGACTGCGGACAGCACGGCCACCGCTTCCTCGGTCGCGGTTTCGTCGTCCGTTGCCACCGGCGCGTCGGGCAGGATCGTATCGCCTTCCGGCGCGACCTCGTGCACCTCGATGCCCATGTCGTTGATCATGCCGATGATGTCTTCGATCTGCTCCGGATCGACGATGTCGTCGGGCAGGTGATCGTTGACCTCGGCGTAGGTCAGGAACCCTTGTTCCTTGCCCTTGATGATCAGGGTCTTGATTTCGGACTGTTGCTGGCTGCGGGTTTCTGCGTTCATGGAATCTACGGCTCAGGATCAAAGACTGGAAAGTATAGGAGGGGTGTCAAGGAAGACCGGGAATCGCGAATTGGGCGGCGGAATGGCTTGAAATGACAAGCAAAAGCAGGGCCAATCGACGTCGCGGGACCACAGGCGACGATTCCCGGCACGGCTAGCGCGCCTCCAACCAAAACGTCACCGGTCCGTCGTTGACGAGACTGACCTTCATATGGGCACCGAAACGACCGATTTCCACTGGCGAATGGCGGATTTTTGCCAATTCGACCAGGCGCTTGAACCAATGTTCCCCTTCGGCGGGCGTGGCCGCGGTGGAAAAGCCCGGCCGCATGCCCGAGCGCGTGTCCGCGGCGAGGGTGAATTGGGAGACGAGCAACAATCCACCCCCGGCCTGCGCCAGCGAGAGATTCATTTTCCCGTCGGCGTCGGCGAATACGCGGTAACCGAGCAGGCGTTCGAGCAGGCGCTGGGTCTGGGTCTCGCCATCGCCGGGCTGCACGCCAACCAGCGCCAGCAGTCCCGGCCCGATGCGACCGATGGTTTCGTTGTCGACGTCCACACGCGCTTCGACGACGCGCTGGATCAGGGCGATCATGGGTTTCCGATGCGGTGCTTGCCGCGGCAGGGGACGCAGTGGCGATGCTCGCGAGCCGGCAACGCGCCGTCAACCCCGACGGCTCGGGTAGCGTCCGGCTACAATCGGCTTTTTCCACGCTTTCCCCCGCATGCGTTGGTACATCTGGATCATCTACGGCCTGCTGCGCCTGCTTGGCCGGCTGCCGTTGCGTATCCTGCACGCCCTCGGCGCTGGATTCGGCTGGCTGCTCGCCCGCACCGACAACCCGATGCGACGCAAGGCCGAGCACACCCTCTCCCGAATCAATACGACGTTTGGCGAGGAAAGGAGTCATTTCTTACGTGTGGCGTTGGCCGAGGCGGGCAAGTCCTTCTTCGAGATCGCGAAGATCTGGACCGGCGATCCGACACGCACGCTTGCCCTGGTGCGCGAAGTACGCGGCGGCGAGCTGTTCGATGCGGCGCTGGCGGCCAAGCGCGGCCTGCTTGTCGCCGCGCCGCACCTGGGCTGCTTCGAATTGCTCAACTACTGGCTGTGCAGCCGCACGCATATCGCGATCGCCTACCGCCCGCCGCGACAGGCCGAGCTCGAACCCTTGCTGATCCGCGCGCGCGGCGGTCTGTCGGCGGAGCAGGTGCGCGCCGAGGGCGCGGCCGGCGTGCGCAGCTTGTTCAAGCGACTTGCCGCGGGCGGCGTGGTCGGCATCCTGCCCGATCAGGAACCCAAGCAAGGCGAAGGCGAATTCGCACCGTTCTTCGGCCGCCCGGCGCTGACCATGGTGTTGCTCTCGCGCCTCGCCCAGCGCACCGGCGCGAGCGTGCTGTTCGCCTTCGCCGAGCGCCTGCCGCATGGCGCAGGCTATGTGCTGCACATTCTGCCGGCGCCCGAGGGCATCGCCGATCCCGATTTGCCTGCTGCCGTCGCCGCGCTCAATCGCGGTGTCGAGAACTGCATTCGCCTCGCGCCGCATCAATACCAGTGGCACTACAAGCGGTTCTCGGCACAGCCGCCGGCAGACGTCGAAGCGCGCTAACGGCTGGATCTCTTCGCGCGCGAGGCCTTGCGCTCCGGCTTCGGCGGTTCGATATCGGCCGGGTCCAGCAAGGCAATCGGCAGGTCACGATTCTTTATCGCCATATTGCCCGCGTAGTCGCTCGCGATGATGCGCACGGTGTAGTCGCCCGCGGGCAACTGATCGGTTTGCCACGATCCGGCCGCGAACTTTCCGTCGCGCACGTTGTTGGTGACGACATAACGGAATCGCGTGGCCGCGCTGCCGTAGACGGTGATGCCGCTTTTCGCCGCGTAGGCGACCTTGGTCGCGGCGCTGTCGGCGGGAATGCGGTCGAAAACCAGGGTCATGTGCGGCTGTTCGAATCCGGGCGCGGGACTGCCGTCCTTGGCGAGAATCTGGTAACCGAGCGAATGCAGGCCCAGGCGTCGGCGCGCCTCGTTGCCGTCGACTTGGTCCCAAGCCTCGACCACGATTGCGACGCCGTGTGCATCGCGCGGTACGACCAATCGCCCGCGTTGTTTTCGTGAGAACGCCTTGCCGTTGGCGTCCTCGACCTGCACGCTGTCGATGCTTGGCGGCACGCGGTCGGCGAAGTCCTTGAAGCCGAGCGCGATCGCGTTGCGCGTGTAGCCCCAATCACCCCAGGTCAGGTGCACGTGCGCCATCGCGTTGGTCGTGCCGAGCACATCGCCCGCGTTGAAGCGCGTGCCACGGCGCACACGCACGCGATAGAGGGCGCCGGTTTCGTCGCGCAACAATTGGAAGCGCGTTGCATCGAGTTCTGCGTCCTTGATGTTGCGCCCGACGCGCATGTGGATGTAGCTCAGCGCGTCGAGGCTGAGGCCTTCACGCAGCTCGTCGACACCCCAGGTCGGCAGCGGGTCTTCGATTTTGGCATCGGTGATCGCGAGCACCGCGGCGCCGACATTGTTGTGGATGTCGAGGCCATCGTGCAGATGATCGAGCGCGTCACCGTGATAGGCGCCGCGTGCTTCGCCGACCGTGCCGACGATTTCGTGACGCACGTTCTGCGGTCGCACCGGCCAGCGTCCGCCCGTGTCGGGCGGCGGCGCATCGGGCGCGGGACCGATCGGCTCCGGCGATTGCACGGTCGGCGTGGCCGCTGCGGGACGAATCTCGTGCACGCGATGGCTCGCGGCGTCGGTCAGCTGTAGTACGCCGGCCGCGTCGAGCGCGATGCCGGCCGGTCGGACGAAGCGGTCGCCGTCGCCGTCCGCGCCGGTCAGCACCGCCATCTGCGCATCGGGCGCGAACTGCAGCACCCGACCGTGCGCCATGTCGCCGACATAAAGAAACCCGTCGTGAGTCAACGCGAGGCTCAGCGGTCGGCGCAGCAGCGGCTTGTCGTCGAGCATCGTCGCGCGCGCGAAGGTACCGACCTTGCCATCACTCGCAACACGGCGGATCGCGCCGTTGCCGGTGTCGGCCACCCAGAGCGTGCCCGATTTGTCGATCGCGACCGCGCACGGGGTATCGAAACTCGCCTCGGTGCCGACGCCGTCGCCATAGCCCGGGGCGCCGGCGCCAGCCAGCGTGGCGACAATGCCATCGGTGCCGATCACGCGGATGCGGTCGTTGTAGGTATCGGCGACATAGACCTTGCCGGCGTTGTCGACCGCGACGCCGATCGGCGCGTCGAACTGCGCTTGCGCGGCCGCGCCGTCGCGATAACCGGCCGTGCCGGTGCCGGCGAGCGTCGTCACTACGCCTTGCGGCGTGATCTTGCGGATTGCGTGGTTGCCCGTGTCGGCGACGTAGAGGTTGCCGGCGTTGTCGAGGGTGAGACCCGAGGGCGTGTTGAATGCCGCCGCTGCGCCGACGCCGTCGGCGAAACCCTCGCGGCCACCTGCCAGGGTCGAGACGACGCCGTCGGCAGCGATGCGGCGGATGCGATTGTTTTCGCCCGCATCGGCGACGTAGCTCACGCCGTGCGCATCGACCGCGATGCCCCACGGATCGGACCAGCGTGCCTGCGCAGCGGATCCGTCGCGCAGTCCGGCTACGCCGTCGCCCGAGACGAGGGCGATGCGCGCGCTCCAGCCGAGAGCCGTCGCCGCCGGGCCCGCCGGCGCTAGCACGCGCGCCGGAGGCGCCGGCTGCGGAGCTGGCTTACGTTGCTGAAAAAGTATAAAAGTGGACAATGCGGCAACACCCGCGGCACAAAACAGGAGCAAGCCGCGCCGCGGCGGGCGAAATCGAAGCGTCATGAGAGAGGATCAGCCCGGCGCGGTCTGCGCGACGAAGGGCTGCATCACAGCGTGGCCGAAACGGCGCCGCAGCCAGCGCTCGCACGGCTGCGAGAATCCGCGCGCGACCGCGAGGCCGAGCAGCCAGGCCAGCACCAATGCCGGCACGTACCAGAGGAAGCCCCAGCGCATATCGAATCCGCCGCTGCGGAAAACCGCAACGAGGGCGAACACGACGAACATGTGGAAAAGATAAATCTCATAGCTGAGTCTGCCGCAAGAACGCAGCCAGCCAAGGCCGCGCAGTCGCCACGGTGTCGCCGCAGCCGCCTGCCAATGCAGGCCGAGGATCAGGCTCGCGGCGCTGCCGATCAGCAACCAGACGTTGTACTCACCGATTGCCTTCCACAGCGGCGTACCGGCGAAGAAGACCGCGCAAAGGCCGACGCCGCCAAGCGCGCACAAAGCCGACGCCAGCCAGCGCGGCGGCGCGGCGATGCGCGTGGCGAACATCGCCGCGAGCACGCCGAGCGCGATCGCAGACATGCCGGGCAAGTACGCCTCCTCGTACCAGATGCCGCCGCCCGCGTCATGCAATGCCATGCGCACAAACGGCATCGACAGCACGAGTGCGGCCAGCACCGCGACGAACATCCAGCGCACTTTGCCCAAGGTCAGGCAGACCAAAGGGAACGCCAGATAGAACACTTCTTCGACCGCCAGCGACCACATCACGTTCCAGCCGCCGGGCAGATAGCCGGTGGTGCCCTCGTACCAGTTCACATGGAATCCGAGCGCGGCGAAGATCGCGCCGCCCAGCGACTGGTTCGGTTTGTCGATGACGTAGTAGGGCACGCCGGCGAGATGCAGCGCGCTCAGCAGCGCGACCACCAGGAACAGCGTCGGCAGGATGCGCGAGGCGCGCTGCAGATAGAACTGCGGCGCGGATAGCGCGCTCAAGTCTCCCCAGCGGGTCAGCGAGCGACGAGTGATCAGGAAGCCGGAAATCACGAAGAAGATCGCCACCGATTCGGCGCCGTTGTAGATCAGGCCCTTCAGGAACCAAGGCGGGAGAAAATCCGCGAGTGCGGTCTTGGTCAGCGGAATGCGAATCGCGAAATGGTGGGCAACGACGAACAGGATGGACATGCCGCGCAGCGCGTCGATGCCGCGGTTGCGGTCGGCCGCCGCCGCGCCCGGCAAAGGAAGATGGGTATTCAAGGATGTGGATTCCGGAGGGGCGGACGGCGCGGCGTCAACCCGGCCCAAGGCTGGCTAGGTCACGCTTGGCCGCGTCGAGCCAGCGCGCTTCCTTGCGCCGGTAATAACTCGGCGAGACTTTCGCGCGCTTGAGCATGTCGTTGAACACCTCGCGCGCCTCGCGGAAGCGCGAGCGCTGCACGAGCAGCGTGGCGTAGCGGTAGCGCGCCTCCTCGCCCGGATAGCTCGTCGCCAGGTCGCGATAGCGTGCGAGCGCGGCGTCGGGATCGCCGAGCGCCTCGTCGATTCGGGCGCGCAGAAGGTCGGCATCGTTCGAGCGCAGCTGCGGATGCGCGGCGTAGAGCCTGTCGAGAGTCTCCTTCGCGCCGGCGAAATCATCAAGGCCCACCTGCGCGCGCGCGAGGCCGATCGAGAAACCGATGTCATTCGCGTTGATACCCCTCAGGATCGAGCGGTACAGCTCGGCCGCGTTGGTGAAGTCGCCGAGGTTGATGCACTCCTCGGCGAGCGCGCGGCGGTTGTCGACGGTGTCGGCGAGTTCGAGGCGCTGCTCGATCTGCTTGCGCCGGCGCTCCGGCGCGACCGTATCGAGCACCTTGCTCGCGGTCTTGCGCGCGCGCGGGTCGTGGCGCAGGTCTGGCAGCACGTTGGCGATCACGTAGATGATCACGCCGAGATACGAGCCGATCAGGATGATCCAGATCCAATAAAGCTCGCGGCGCGTGCGCACCGCGTGCACGGCACAGGCGATCTGCAGGGCGAGCGAAAAGAGGACGAGTATCGGCATGCGGCATCCACGGCCTGCGTGAGGATGCGCAATTTTGCGTTAGCGCTTGCAGGTGCGGCAAGCGCCTTGCTCCGTTTCCCTTCCCACTCCGGGAGAAGGGAGGCAAAGACTACTGCGGCGGCCGGTCGCCGCTGAACTTCTGCGCGCTCGCGCCGTCGACCGCGCCGATCGTCGCGCTGTCGCTGACCCAGAGCTCGACCTCGCGCTTGAACTTCAGCGTGCCCTGTACGACCGCATGCGGACCGATGACGATGCGCGGCTTGCGCGAGTTGGAGGCGAACCAGCTGTGGTTCTCCTCGACCAGGATGCCGCCTTCGACGCGCGAATTGGCGCCGATCGTGATGTCGCCGTTGACCGTGTCGATGCCGCCGCCGACGTGCGCGGCATCGAGCTGGATGCCGCCGTTGACGTTCGATGCCTTGCCGGCGATGTCGGCGCCCTGTTCGAGCGTGATCGAGCCGTTGACGACGTTGACCGTTCTGCCGACCTTGGCGTTGGCGCCGAGCTTGATGCCGCCGTTGACCGACTCGACCGAATCCAGCGTCGCGCCCGCGCCGACATGGACCCCGCCATTGACCGTCTCCGCGCTCTTCACGTGCGCGTTCGCGCCGATGCGGATACCGCCGTTGACCGTGCTCAGCTTGCCGCCGCTGGCGCCGTCGTCAATCGAAATGGCCCCGTTGACCTTGTCGACGTCACCCTGGTCATCGGCGAAGGCCGGAGCGACGAGGCCGAGTGCAAGCAGTAGGGCGAGCTTGATGCGGATCATGGAAATCTCCCGGATGGTTGGAATCAGTCTGCCAGTTTTCTGATGCGGCGGCGGCGGAAAAGGTTGAATTAGGGTTTGCGTCGATCCTGCGAAGGCGGGAATGACGAGAGTTGAGGGATTTCCGTTACCATTCTCCGTTGTTACAGCCCATGTCAGAAAAAGGTTTTCCGTGCCCGCTCCGAAGCCCGTACTGCTGTTAATCCTCGATGGCTGGGGCCATCGCGACGACCCCGCCAACAACGCGCTCGCCCAAGCCAACCTGCCGACCTGGCGCCACTTGCTCGCGACGTATCCGCATACGCTGGTGGAGACGCACGGTCGCTTCGTCGGCCTGCCCGACGGGCAGATGGGCAATTCCGAAGTCGGCCACATGAACATCGGTGCGGGGCGTGTCGTCTATCAGGACCTGACCCGCATCGACGCGGCGATCGAGGACGGCAGCTTCTACACCAATCCCGCCCTGGTCGGCGCCTGCGCTGCGGCGAAGGAATCGACCCTGCACGTGTTCGGCCTGCTCTCGCCCGGTGGGGTGCACAGCCAAGAAGAGCACATCTTCGCCATGCTCGACCTGGCCAAGCGCCAGGGCGTTGCGCAGGTCGCCGTGCACGCCTTCCTCGACGGCCGCGACACGCCGCCGCAAAGCGCGCGCGCCTCGCTGGAAAAGCTGCAGGCGAAGTGCGCCGCGCTCGGCAACGCGCGTATCGCCACGGTCAGCGGCCGCTACTACGCGATGGACCGCGACAAGCGCTGGGAGCGCGTCAAGCTGGCCTGGGATGCGATCGTCGATGCACAGTCGGAATTCCATGCGAGCGATGCACTTGCGGCGCTCGAGGCTGCCTACGCTCGCGGCGAGACCGACGAATTCGTCAAGCCGACCGTGATCGGCGCAGGCGCGAAAGCCGCCGACGGCGACGCGGTGATCTACATGAATTTCCGCTCCGACCGCGCGCGCCAGTTGACCCAGGCCTTCGTCGATTCGAAGTTCACGGGTTTCGACGCACTCCGGCCGAGACTTGCGGCGTTCGTCACGCTGACCGAGTACAGCGCGGATCTCGCCGTTACCGCGATCGCCTATCCACCACAGTCTTTGTCGAACTCGCTCGGCGAATATCTCGCCGCGAAGGGATTGAGCCAGCTGCGCATCGCCGAGACCGAAAAATACGCGCACGTCACCTTCTTCTTCTCCGGCGGGCGCGAGGAACCGTACGTGCACGAGGACCGTATCCTCGTGCCGAGTCCGAAGGTCGCGACCTACGATCTGCAGCCGGAAATGAGTGTGCCCGAAGTCGCCGACAAGCTCGCCGCGGCAGTCCGCGGCAAGCAATACGACTTTATCGTCTGCAATATCGCCAACGCCGACATGGTCGGTCACACCGGCAAGCTCGACGCCGCGATCCAGGCCGCCGAGGCCGTCGATGCCGCGCTCGCCAAGATCCTTGCGGCGATCCTCGACGCCGGCGGCGAGATGCTGATCAGCGCCGACCACGGCAACTTTGAACAGATGCTCGACGCGAACGGGGTGCCGCACACCCAGCACACGGTCGGGCCGGTGCCGCTGGTCTACGTCGGTCGCAAGGCGACGCTCGAGCACGGCGCGCTGCGCGACCTCGCGCCGACCGCGCTGGCGTTGATGGGTTTGGCGCAACCGGCGGAGATGACAGGCCATTCGCTGGTCCGCTTCGCTTGAATTGGTTTTTCCCGTTCCGCGTTTGGCCGCCTCGGGCATCGGCAGCGGTGATGCTGGCGATTGCCAGCCTGCTCGACGCGAGCCAAGTCCGCGCCCAGGGTGGCGATGAGAGCCAGCGCATCGCGCAGGAAGCGCAAACCAAGCAGAAACTCGATTCGGTTCGCGTCGAGATCAGGAAAATCATCGATGCGCAAAAAGAAACCAATGCGCAGAAGGATGCGGCCGTTGCTGCGCTGCGCGAGCAGGATCTCAAGGTTGCTTCCACAGCGAAAGAACTGCATGCGATAGAGCAGAAGCTTGCCGGGCAGCAGGACAAGCTGGCCGAGCTGGAAGCGCGGCGCGATGCGCTCAACGTCAAGCTCGGCGCGCAGCGCGATACGCTGGCGGCATTGCTGCGTTCCGCCTACGTGGTCGGTCGCGGCGAAGAATTGAAGCTGCTGCTCGCGCAGGAGGACGTGGCCAGGATCGGCCGCATGCTCGAGTATTTCCACTACTTCGAGCGCGCGCGCGTCGCGCAGATCGAGGCGCTGCTCAAGGATCTCGACGCGCTTGCCCAGGTGCACAAGGCGATCGAAGACGAGACCGCGCAACTCGCCACGACGCGCACGCAGCGTGCCGATGAAGCCAGGCAACTCGATGCCGAGCGCGTGCAGCGCGCGCAGGTGCTGGCTGATTTCGACAGGCAGCTCAAGGACGACCAGGCGCGCCTCGCGGTGCTCGGCCAGGATGAGAAAGATCTCGGCGACCTGCTCGCCAAACTGCGCGATGTGTTTGCCGACATTCCCAAACAACTCGCCGGCGCGGAACCGTTCGCTTCGCTGCGTGGTCGATTGAATTGGCCGGTGCGCGGCAGGCTGGTAGCGGGATTTGGCGCGCGCGCCGGCGAGCGCGTCAGCAGCGGTATCGTGATCGCCGCTGCGGAAGGCGCGGAAGTGCACGCGGTGTCGCATGGACGTGTCGTGTTCGCCGACTGGATGCGCGGCTTCGGCCTGCTCCTGATCGTCGATCATGGCGACGGCTATCTGAGCTTGTATGGCTACAACGAGACCCTGCTCAAGGATGTCGGCGACTGGGTCAATGCGAACGAAACCGTCGCGACCAGCGGCAGCACGGGCGGACAGAAGATGCCGGGCGCATACTTTGAACTGCGCGCGCAGGGCAAGCCGGTCGATCCGCGCGCGTGGTTCAAGCCTTGATTGCGGGTTGCCCAGTCCCATTGATTGAAAGAGTTACGTTTTTGCCGTCATTCCGACTCTTGCAGGAATGACGATTTCCACGAGGTTCACTCCCATGCCGAACAAACTGTTTGCCCTCGCTCTTGCCGCCGCCGCAGGCATCTCCCTCGCCCGCGCCGATGAGGTCAAACCCGATGCGCCGCCTGCGCCGGCCAACGAAGCGACGAAGAAGACCACGGTCGACATCAACGACGTGCGCCAATTCGCCGCGGTGTTTGCCCTGGTCAAACAGGCTTACGTCGAGCCAGTCGACGATAAGACCTTGCTGCAGTCGGCGGTCAAGGGTCTTCTCGCCAATCTCGATCCGCACAGCGAATACCTCGACGAGAAGGCGATGACCGAACTGTCCGAGGACACTACCGGCAGCTACAACGGCCTCGGCATCGAAGTGCTTACGGTCGAAGGCGTGTTGCGCGTGGTCGCGCCGATCGACGATTCGCCGGCAGAGCGCGGTGGTATCAAGGCCGGCGACACGATCGTGCGCATCGACGGCAAGCCGATCACGAGCGAAAACGCCAGCGAAGCCTCGAACCTGCTGCGCGGCAAGGCTGGAACCCAAGTCACGCTCGGTGTCGTCCACGAGGGCGCGAGCGCGCCGGTCGACATCAAGCTCACGCGTGAGCCGATCCGCGTGGCCAGCGTACGCACGCGCTGGATCGAGCCGGGCTACGTCTATTTGCGCATCGCCCAGTTCCAGGAGGACACCGGTGGCGAGGTCAAGCGCAAGCTGGCCAAGCTGCGCGACAAGAGCCAGCCGGTCAAAGGCCTGGTCCTCGACCTGCGCAGCAACCCGGGTGGTCTGCTCACTTCGGCCGTCGAAGTGAGCGATGACTTCCTCGACTCGGGCCTCATCGTCACCACGAAAGGACGGCTCAAGCAGTCCGATCTCGCCTTCAACGCGACGCGCGGCGACCTGATCGACGGTGCGCCGATCGTCGTGCTTGCCGACAACGGCACCGCTTCGGCTGCCGAGATCGTCGCCGGCGCGCTCAAGGACAACCACCGCGCCCTGATCATGGGCCGGCGCACTTTCGGCAAGGGCTCGGTGCAGACCGTGCTGCCGCTCGACGAGACGCATGCGATCAAGCTCACGACCGCGCGTTACTACACGCCGAGCGGCGTCTCGATCCAGGCCGCGGGCATCCAGCCCGACATCGAACTCGGCGATCTCAAGCTCGTCGCGCGCGACACGCCGCCGAGCTATATCACCGGCGAGCGCGATCTGCCGAATCACTTGAAGGGCGATAGCGAACGGGACGGCGCCGCGGAAAAGCCGCTCAGTCAACGCGGCAACACCGAGGACTACGCGCTCAGCGAAGCGATGAACGTGCTCAAGGGCCTGGCGCTGCAGCGCAAGCCGGCACCGGCCGCCGCCGAAAAGAAGGGCTAGGGCGCCATTTGCCACCGGGGCATCGGCTGGCCGGACAAAAATGTTTCGTCCGGGCAAATCCCCTTCCTTGCCCGTTGTCCCTTTGTTGCAGCGCTTTTGCAAACTCCGATGAAAACGTTTACATTCCGCCGAAGAGACGGTGTAAACGTTCATTAAAACCGCAAGCATGCGTGTCGCATCGCGGGCGTATGCATTGCGCGGGAGGGCGTGAAGGCATGGCGGTAACCATACGGGATGTCGCACGCGAGGCACGGGTTTCCGTGGCGTCGGTGTCGCGCGCCCTCAACGGTTCTCCCGCGGTCACCGATGAGACGCGCCAGCGCATCGCCAGCATCGCCGCGCGCCTGCGCTATGTGCCGCACAGCGCGGCGCGTAGCCTGATCACCAAGCGCACCCAAACCGTCGGTGCACTGCTGCCCGATCTGTACGGCGAATTCTTCTCCGAGCTGATCCGCGGCATCGACCTTGCTGCGCGGTCGAAAGGATTGCATCTGCTCGTTTCCTCCTCGCATGGCGATACTAACGAGGCCGCTGCGGCGCTGCGTGCAATGCAGGGCCGTGTCGATGGCATGCTGATCCTGTCGCCGCACGTCGATGCCGCCTTCCTGCGCGCTAATCTGCCCGAGGCCGTTCCTGCAGTGCTGCTCAACAGCGCACTCAAAGGAGCCCAGCACGACGTGCTCAATATCGACAACTACGGTGGCGCCTACGCGATGACGCGGCACCTGCTCGACGCAGGTCATGCCAGCGTCGCCTTCATCGGCGGCCCAGAGGACAACTTCGACGCCCAGCAACGCGAGCGCGGCTACCGCGAGGCGATGGCTGCATTCGCGCCGAAGGCGGCGGTGAAGGTGGCGACCGGCGATTTCGGCGAGGAGTCCGGTTACCGTGCAGGTCGCGCATTCGCGAAGAGTGCCGACAGGCCTCGCGCGGTCTTCGCTGCGAACGACATGATGGCGGTCGGTTGCCTGCGCGCGTTCGCAGAGAGCGGCCTGCGCGTGCCCGACGACGTCGCGCTGGCCGGTTTCGACGACATCCCTATCGCACGTTATGTCACTCCGTCGCTGACCACAGTGCACGTGCGCATCGCCGACCTCGGACGCAGCGCGCTCGAGCGCCTCGCCACGGCTATCGAAAAACCCGGCCGTGCGCTTCACGGCGCAGCGCCGATGCTTGCCTGCGAGGTTGTCGTGCGCGCGAGCAGTGGCGGCAAGACTAGCGGGAGGACAACAGCGAAGCGCGCCTGAGCGCGCGCCCGGAGTTAACGAGCGGACCACAAAAAACGAACCACAAAATCCACGTACAACAACGTTTCCCTTGGGAGGAGAACATGAGAAAGCCGCTGCCCTTTAAGAAGAAAATTCTTGCCTCGCTGATTCGTACCGCCGTAGTCGCCACCGTGGCGATGCCGGCGCTGAGTTGGGCGCAAACGTCCGATGCAAATCTGCGTGGCAAGGCTGCGCCGAACATGCAGATCACGGCGAAAAACATCGCCACAGGCGCGCGCCGTGTCACGATGAGCGGCGCCGACGGAGGCTATGCACTTGTCGCTTTGCCACCCGGTACCTATCAGGTTGACGCAGGGCCTGGTACGGAGAAGACGATCACATTGAGCGTGGCGTCCACCGCAACCTTGGATTTCACCGCGCCAGCAGCGACTGCGAGTTCAGCAGGGGCCGCGACGTTGGAAGGCATCACGGTGACGGGCATCGCGCTTGCCGAAGTGAAGACCTCCGAAGTCGGCAACACGATATCTCTGCACCAGATCGAAACCATCCCGCAAGTTTCGCGCAACTTCCTTGAGTTCGCCGACACCGTCCCGGGCATGGTGTTCATCAGCCAGAACGGTAAAACCTCGATCCAGAGCGGCGGGCAGAACAACAGCGCCACCAACGTCTATATCGACGGCATCGGGCAGAAGAACTACATTCAACGTGGCGGCATCGTCGGCCAAGCCGGGCCACAAGGCCAAAGCGGCGACTTGGGCAACCCGTTCCCGCAGCTCGCGATCGGCGAATACAAGGTCATCACGTCCAACTACAAGGCCGAATACGACCAGATTTCGAGCGCCGCCATCGTTGCGCAAACCAAGTCGGGCACCAATGAATTTCATGGTGAAGTTTTCGGCACCACGACCAACGAAAGCTTGCGCTCGACGACACCCGCCGAACAAGTGGCGGGCAAAAAAACGCCGTCCAGCGACAATGAATACGGTTTTGCGGTGGGCGGCCCCATCATCACGGACGCGTTGCATTTTTTCTTCACTTACGAAGGAAAGGACATCTCGCAGCCCACAGCGGTCGTTCCGCCGGCGATTGCCGCCAATGGTGCGCCTGTAAACACGACCGCTTTGTTGCCGGCCAGCGTGGCGGCGCAATACGGCCCGGCGTCGCAACCGTTCCATGAAAATCTGTATTTCGGCAAGATCGATTGGGAGCTCTCAGATCGTGATCGCATCGATCTCGATGGAAGCCTTCGCCGAGAAACGCAAACTGTAGGCGCTACAGAACAAGTTGCTGCGTCGGCTGCGTTTCATTACAAGAACGACGTCACGCGTTCGAGTGTGCGCTGGCAGCATTCTGCCGATGCCTGGACGAATGAATTGACCATTAGCTACGAAGATGCCAAATCGCTGCCGACGGCGCCTTCGCAAGGCGCCTATGCTGAGGTATACACGTGGCAGGGTACTGGCAGCAACAATCAGAACTTGATAACAATCAATGGGCAAGATCCGCGGAGCTATTTTAATTCCGAACAGAAAGGCACCGCCATACAAGATGACTTGACCTTCAACAGCTTCAATTTTTACGGTGATCACGTCATCAAGGTCGGATTCAAATACAAGGACGTCAAGCTGACCAATGCCGACGCGACCGCCGGAAACCCGGAATACTATTATGCGGTCACCGACAGCGGGACTTCGGCAACCCCTTACCAAGTCGTTTTTGCCAATCCGGTGGCCGGACTGAGTCCGCAGGTCACTTCAAAAGACAAACAAATCGGCGCGTATATCCAGGACGATTGGGCTGTCAACGAGCATCTCACCCTGAACCTCGGCCTGCGTACGGATTACGAGTCCTCGCCGACTTATCAGGACTGGGTGACACCCGCCAGCGTGGTCGCAGCGTTCAACGCGCCGTATCCGACGAATAACAATGGAAATCCACAGCCCACCCCGGGCGAAACACTTGCGCAGGCCTATGCGCTCGGCGGCGTCAATATCAACAACTACCTCAGCAACGGCCACAATCGCAAGGCGTTCAAGAACGAATGGCAGCCGCGTCTCGGTTTCTCCTATGACCTCGATGCCGACGAACAGCACGTCATTTTCGGTGGCATCGGGCGCGCTTACGACCGTCAGTTGTTCAATACCTTGTCGCTGGAGAACAGCAAGTTTTCGCTCGCCGAGCCGACATTGGCTTTCCAGAATCCGCAAGCAATCGGCAATTGCGGACCGACTTCACCGGTCACCAACACCTGCGTGCCGTGGGATCCGAAGTATCTGAACGTGAATAATTTGTACGCCGCGGCGAATATCGGTGGCGAAATTAACATGTTGAACAACAATTTGAAGGCGCCGTATTCGGATCAGTTCAGCCTCGGCATGCGCAACAAGATCGGCGACTGGAATACCAGCATCGGGCTTGCGCGAATCCTGAGCTATGACGGCATCATCGGGCAGCTCGGCAATCGTTATGCCAATGGCGCCTTCTACAACACCGTCGGCGGCAACCAGTGGGGTACCTCAGGCCCGCCAGGCTTCAACAGCAATTTCGTGATTTTCGACAACGGTGTGGAATCTAAAACCACGCAACTGCTGGTGTCGGTTGAGAAGCCCTACACCAAGGAAAGCGGTTGGTATGCGAATATCTCGTATACCTATACCGACGCGAAGCAGAACCGCCTCGTCACCGACGGCTATGCTTTCGATTTACCGAGCATCAAAGACTATCCGTTCACGGATTCCGACCAGGTGGCCAAACATCGTTTGGTTGCTGTCGGCTCCTACGATATTCCGTGGGATATAACACTGACCGGCAAACTGGTGCTTGAGGCAGGACGGCCATTTACGGAAATTACCTGCGGTGACGGCAATGCGAACGGCTACGGCGGCCCATGCTATCCAACGACGGCCGTACCTTCTGGTAAGAAATTCCTGTTCGGTGGGGATATCTACACGTATCGCGAATTCGATCTCGCAGCATCCAAGACCTTTGACCTGACTCACGGCATGGGTTTGCAGTTGCGTCTGGATGCAATCAATCTGCTCAACTACAAGAACTTGTCGGATCCCATTTGGCTCGGTTCGGGTAGTAGTCTGCGAGTTGGCTTCGACCCACACGGAAATATCTACAGCGTGCCGCGTACATTCCGTTTCACGATGCGTTATACGTTCTAAACGAAAAGGGCATTTGCGTTGTTACTTAAGGAATTCCTGAGCCAGGGACGGCTCTTCCTAAGAACGGCCTGAATCGGCAGACTCCGCGAAACGCTTTGGAACAGCAAAGCGAGTCAAGCGAGAATCCATTATTGATCTTGATTGCGCAGCAAAAGAAGCGGAACTTGAGCAGCACATTTCCACAAGCCAAAGGCTGGGTTCCGCCACTCGCCCGCTACGATCTGTTTGCGACACGCATCTGGCAGTCGCGGCTGGTCCCTTTCTATAGCCAGTTGCCTAAGTGGGCCGAATTGATCTGCGCCATGCGCGCGGCGCACCCCGAAACAGGCGGGCGTACCAACCGCCGCGGCTGGAACAGCACGGAAATGTTCGTGCTTGAGCGTCCGGAGTTTGCCGACCTGAATTCGGCGGTGCGCGCTGGTTGCACGGCGGCTTTGCAGGACATGGGCATCGGCAATACCGTATTTCGATTGCAAAGCTGGATCAATCTGCACGACCGCGGCGGCTTCAATGTGTCGCACGTACATGAAGGCTCTTTGCTTTCGGGCAGCATCTACATACAGGTTCCTCCCGGTTCGGGCAGTTTCGTGTTGCGCGAACCGCGGCCCGGCGTCGTGCATGGCTTGCTCAAGGGTATGGTGCCCAATGGCCACAACGACATCCAACTTGTCCCTGAGCCGGGGTTACTGGTGATCTTTCCCTGTTGGCTTGAGCACTACGTGGAAGCGCACGAAAGCGACACGCCGCGCATTACCATCGCTTTCAACGTCAGTGGCTGATAGTCAAACCGCGCACTGCGCTGAACAGATCCGGGAATCTGGAGAAGGAAAACTGCGTGGTTGAAAAATCCATCAAATATATTGTCATCGTCGGCGGCGGCACCGCCGGCTGGATGGCTGCCGCGGCGATGGCCAAGGTATTTGGGCGCGCGGTATCGATTCGTCTGGTCGAATCCGAGGAAATAGGCACGGTCGGCGTGGGTGAAGCCACGGTACCGGCGCTCGGCCATTTCAACCGGATGCTGGAAATCAACGAAGCCGAGTTCATGCGGCAAGTGCAGGGCACGTTCAAGCTCGGTATCGAGTTCGTCGATTGGGGTCGCATTGGCGATCGCTATATGCACGGCTTCGGCACGACGATCGGTGCCGATTTTGGCGGCCAGCCGTTTCACCAGTATTGGATCAAGGCGCGACAGGCGGGCCGTGCCAAGGATATCGGCGCCTATACCTTGCACACGATGGCGGGGCCGCTTGGCAAGTTCATGACCTCGGCGAGCGATGTGCCGGCCTCGTCGCCGCTCGCGGACATCGCTTACGCTTATCACTTCGATGCCGGGTTGTACGCGCGCTATCTGCGTCGCTATGCAGAAAATCTCGGCGTGCGCCGTACCGAAGGCAAGGTCAAGCAGGTGATTCAACGACCGGACGATGGCTTCATCGACGCGGTCGTGATGGAAAATGGCGAGAAGATCAGCGGCGATCTGTTCATCGACTGCTCGGGCTTCCGCGGCCTCTTGATCGAGCAGACCCTGAAGGCCGGTTACGAGGACTGGTCGCACTGGCTGCCGTGCAACAGCGCCGTCGCCGCGCCGTGCGAGAACGTCGGTCCGCCGACGCCGTTCGTGCGTTGCACCGCGCGCGAGGCCGGATGGACCTGGCGCATTCCACTGCAGCATCGCACCGGCAACGGCTACGTCTATTCGAACAAATACATCAGCGACGACGAGGCGGCGAATAATTTGCTCGGCTGGCTCGACGGGCGTGCGCTCGGCAACCCGCGCGTGTTGCGCTTCACGCCCGGTCGTCGCAACAAAGTGTGGGACAAAAACGTGGTTGCAATCGGATTGGCGAGCGGATTCCTCGAACCACTGGAGTCCACCAGCATTTATCTGATCCAGTCCGCAATCAATCGCTTGCTTAGCCTGTTTCCCGATCGCGAGTTCGATCAATCGACGATCGATCGCTACAACGCGCAGGCGGCCTTCGAGATCGAGCGCATCCGCGACTTCATCATCCTGCACTTCTGCGCGACCGAACGCAGCGACACGCCGTTCTGGGATTACTGCCGCACGATGAGCCTGCCCGAACCGCTCGCCAATACCATCCGCCTGTTCCGCGACACCGGTCGCTACTATCGCAACGCCGACGAACTGTTCGGCCAGTTGAGCTGGGTGCAGGTGATGGTCGGCCAGCGCATCGTGCCGAGAAAATATCATCCCATCGTGGATCGCATGAGCGACCAGGATTTGTACGAATTCGTCGGCAAGGTGGAACAGGTCATCAGAAGTTGCGTCGATGTCATGCCATCGCATCAAGCGTTCATCGACAAATGGTGCAAGGCGCCGCCGATCGCGATGTAAAGCACTGCGCTCAGGTGCGGGCGCGTTTCATTTTGCTCACTTCTGCGATTCCGCGCGCGTGGCCTCGTCGAGCTTCTTCAGCGCTGCCGTCGCTTCGGGATTCGACATGAACGTCTTCCACAGCAGGCCGCTGCGGTAGTTCTCGACCATCACCACGATCGGCGCCTGGTTGAGTCCCATGTAGTGCGACGAGACCCAATGCAGCGTCGGGTTGTAATTGTCGCGCGGGCCATAGATGCCCCACAACTCGGCGCCAAGATCGCGGTAATAGTGTTTGAACGCCGCCATCGACGCTTCCGGTGTGTACGGGAACGAAGCGAGCGCGCCCGTCAGCGTGATCGTGCCCTCGTCGTTGGCCTTGTCGGGCGCCGGCGTCGTGTAACCGTTCGGGCCGAAGCTCGCGGTCAGGCCCCAGGCGTCCGCGCCATAGCCTTGATAATGCTTCGGATTGTCCATGCACCACGCGCGATTGATCAGCGCGATATTGCGATTATTGTCGAAATACGAATTTGTATACTTGTCCTGTATGAGATGCGGATCGAAGCCCAGGAACGAATAGTGCGTGAAGAATAGCGGGCCGCCGCTGCCGACGCCGACGTCGAGCTTGATGTCGTAGTACGTCTTTTCGTTCTTGTAGTGATTGCCATCGGGACTGCCCGACCATCCCGCACGGTATTCCAGCGCACGCGCGCTCTGGCTCGCCCACCCGGAGTAGTACATCGACGCCGGCACCGAATGCGTCGGCGAGCCGATTGCGAGCAGATAGGCGATCAACGACTCGTTGAAGCCGATCAGCGGATGATGGATCTGGTAGCTCCACTGCGGCGACCAGTGCCAGTACAAAAATGCGCTGTCCGGCTTGTCGCGATACCAGTTCCACTCGACGCCTTCCCACAGTTTGCTAATGCGCTGATGCAGCGCCTGCTCGCGCGCATCCGTGCCGTTGAAATATTGCCGCGCAGTCAACAGCCCCTGAATCATGAACGAGGTTTCGATGATGTCGCCGCCGTTGTCGAGCATGCCGAACAGCGGCATCGTTTCGCCCGTGGCATCGTTCATGTAGTGCGACCATGCGCCGTGATATTTCGGCGCTTTCTCAAGGAAGCTCACGATCTTTTCCAGCCGCTCGCGGCCCTGATCGCGGGTGATGAAATGCCGCTCGACGCCGACCAGCACGGCCATGACTCCGAAGCCGCTCGCGCCCATAGCGACGATGCGGTCGTCGCCCGGTAGGTTCTCGAACGCCATGCCTGAATTCGGCGCCGCGGCTTCCCAGTAATAATGGAACGCGGCTTCCTGCAGCATCGTGAGCAACTCGTCGTCGTTCATTTCGCGCGTGGCCGCGCTGACGACGGCGGACGGCGCCGAAACGCGATTCGCCGCATCGGCGCTGGCGATTTTGTATTTCGCCTTTGCGTTCGCGCGGCCGATGAAATCGGAATAACGGTGAGTGCCGGGAAGTTGAATTCCGATCGGCTCGAACGTTTCGCCGTCGAGCGCACGATAGATCACGAAATGGTCGAAGCCCTCGGGTTCCTGCGCCTGCCAGGTCAGCACGACGTGCCGATCGTAACCCTTTGCCTCGACGTTTTCGGGCGCAGCGAGCACGGGCGCAGCAGCGAGCTGCGCATCGTCGTCGACGCGTACATCGTCGACGATCAGAACGTGCCTTTTCCCGTCCGCGCGGCCCTGCATCAAGATCACGTTTTGCAGGCGCTCGGGATGGAACGAATACACCGATGCCGACTTGAGCTCGAGCATTGGAATGCGCACCTGCGTCCAGCGGTTCGCCGGCAGGTCTGCGCCGATATATTTCGCCAGCGCAACGGTTTCGGTGAAGCTGCCCGGAAACGTGGCGACCTGCAGGCTATCGCGCGCGTCCGAAAGCATCAGGTTCGGCAGATCGGCCGCGGCGATCGGCTCGGGCGAATAGATCCAAAAGTATAATTGTCTACCGGAGAGTTCCGGATAGCGGTTCGGGAAGTTTGCGACGTGGATTTCTGCGTCCCACGAGCCGTTCGGCTTGGACTCCCACGCCACACGCAGAGCATTGGGCGGGGTGCGGAAAATTTTCGACTCGACCGGCAGCCTGTAGTCGATGTTTTCGAGCATTGAAGGCATCGTCGAGACCGCTCCGCTGTGCCAATACAGCTTGAGCTGCGCGCTGTTGTCGAATACGACGTGGCGATAGTAAGCCGTCTGCGCGAACGCGACCGGCGCGGCAAACGCGGCGGCGAGAATCGCCCATGCAGCGCGACGACGCGCAATGCGCATCATGTGGTATCGAAGATGCATTCGACTCCCTCCCTTCAAGAGTTTTGATATGGCGCTGCAGCATGCGACCGTGCCGTGGCGCAGCTATACTCCCTGCTATATGTAAACGTTTACAAGGCTGCCAAATATATGGCTTTCTGCGGCCGATGAGTAGTGTCCCGAGGAGCTGGTGTGGCCCATTGTGCGATCGACGACGAAGCCCTGCGCCGTTACGAACGCGACGGCTATTTGGTCCTGCGCAAGGCATTCGACGCGGAGGAAATCGGCCTGCTCGCGCGCACCGTGAAAGAAGACCGCGTGCTCGATCGGCACGCGTTCGGCCGCTCGGACGGCGAAGGCGGCACGGTGCGCCTGTCGTTGTGGAATCATCCGACTGAAACTATCTACGGCATGATCGCGCGCAGCGAATCGCTGGTCGGCGCCGCGGAGAAACTGCTCGGAGGCGAGGTCTATCACTACCACTCGAAAATGGTCATGAAAGACCCGCGCACAGGCGGCGCGTGGGCGTGGCATCAGGATTACGGCTACTGGTATCAGAACGGCGTGCTGTTTCCGCATCTGACGAGCGCGTTCATCGCGGTCGATCGCAGCACGCGCGAGAACGGTTGTCTGCAGGTCGTGCGCGGCTCGCATCATCTAGGCCGCATCGACCACGTGCTGACCGGCGAGCAGGCCGGCGCGGATCTCGCGCGCGTCGAAGAAATCCTCAAGCGCCTGGATGTCGTCTACGTCGAGATGGAGCCCGGCGATGTCGTGTTCTTCCATGCAAACATGCTGCATCGGTCCGACCAGAACCGTTCGGAACACCCGCGCTGGTCGATGATTTGCTGCTACAACGCGGCGAGCAACGATCCGTACAAGGAATCGCATCACCCGCGCTACACACCGCTCGTGAAAGTCCCGGACGCGAGGATCCTCGAATGCGGGCATCGCCGCTTTTCCGCAGACGACGCGGCGGCATGGCTGTCGCCCGAGCAGGACCGCAGCGCCGCGGATCTCCAGTCGTGACGGCGGCGTTTCCGAAGTGGCGCGACGCACCCCTCCCGCATCCGTGAAAGCCCGCGGCCATTACCCAAGTACAATGCGGCCAGTTTGCTGTCCGGATCTTCCAACATGGAACACTGAAGGGTCATGACCGACAACCGCATCAAGAACATCGTCATCGTCGGTGGCGGCACGGCCGGCTGGATGGCGGCCGCGGCATTCGCAAAGGTGTTTGCCGGCGCCTATTCGATCCGCCTGATCGAGTCCGAGGAGATCGGTACGGTCGGCGTCGGCGAGGCGACGGTGCCGCATCTGAAGCTGTACAACCAGACGCTGGAAATCGACGAGACCGAATTCATCAAGCAGACCCAAGGCACGTTCAAGCTCGGCATCGAATTCGTCGACTGGGCCCGCGTCGGTGACCGATACATCCATGGTTTCGGCCAGATCGGCCATGACCACGGCCTGCTGCCGTTCCATCAGTATTGGCTCAAGGCACACAAGCAGGGCAAGGCGAGCGGCCTCGACGACTATTCGCTCAACGCCGCGGCTTCGCTGAAAGGCAAGTTCATGGCTTCGGCGCGCGACGTTAAAGAACACTCGCCGCTGGCGAATATCGCCTACGCCTATCACTTCGACGCAGGCCTCTATGCGAAATTCCTGCGCAACTACGCCGAGGCGCGCGGCGTGCGTCGCACCGAGGGCAAGGTCACGCAGGTGATTCAGCGGCCGGAGGATGGTTACGTCGATGCCGTGGTGATGGAGAACGGCGAACGCATCGAAGGCGATCTCTTCATCGATTGCTCGGGTTTTCGCGGCCTGCTGATCGAACAGACCTTGAAGGCCGGCTACGAGGATTGGTTGCATTGGCTGCCGTGCGATCGCGCGGTGGCGATGCCGTGCGAGAACGTCGGTCCGCCGACGCCGTTCGTGCGCTGCACCGCGCGCGAGGCGGGCTGGACCTGGCGCATCCCGCTGCAGCATCGCACCGGCAACGGCTATGTCTATGCGAGCCAGTACATCGGTGACGACGAAGCCGCAGCCAATCTGGCGAAATGGATCGACGGATGCGCGCTCGGCAGTCCGCGCGTACTGCGCTTCACGCCGGGGCAGCGCAAGAAGTGCTGGGACAAGAACGTGGTCGCGATCGGACTCGCGAGCGGGTTCCTCGAGCCGCTCGAATCGACCAGCATTTTCCTGATCCAGTCCGCGGTCGCGCGCATCATCAACCTGTTTCCCGACCAGGGCTTCAGCGACGTGATCCGCGATCGCTACAACGCGCAGGCGGCGTTCGAGATCGAGCGCATACGCGATTTCATCATCCTGCATTATTACGCGACCGAGCGCGACGATACGCCGTTCTGGAACTATTGCCGCACGATGTCGGTGCCGAAAGAGTTGACCGACAACATCCGCCTGTTCCGTGATTCCGGCCGCTTCTATCGTAACGCCGAGGAAATGTTCGCGCAGCCGAGCTGGGTCGAGGTGATGGTCGGCCAGCGCATTCTGCCCGAGCGCTGGCATCCGATGGTCGACCAGATGCCGCAGGCGGAGCTCGAGGATCTCGTCGGCGGCGTGAAGAGAGTGATTGCCAATTGTGTCGAGGTGATGCCGCCGCACCAGGCCTTCATCGACCGTTACTGCAAGGCGCCGCGGCCTTGAGACCGGTTTCTGATGCGGGAACAATCGCGCCGCCGCAATGTCACAGCTGCATCGCAATTCCCGTCGCGAGGGCGTGGGATGCGCCCGTCGCGTCACTTCCTTCTCCCTAATCGAGTAGCCTTTCGTGAGTCTGAGCAAGCCGTTCCACCGCCTGCGTGTAAACGTTTTCAGCTTCCTCCTCGTGGTCGCCGCGGGAGCGTCGACTCCTCTGTTTGCGAAAGCCCCGTCTGCGCCTGCGGTCGGCGGCGCGCCGATCACCACGTTCCAGTCGCTGCCGAAAGAGCAGCAGGCGATGCTCGACGAGCTGGAGAAGCGCACGTTCGATTTCTTCATCGCCAGCGCGAATCCCGAAAACGGCCAGGTGCCCGATCACTGGGCGCCGGGGCACGAGAACGATCCCTCGTTCTTCTCCTCGGTCGCCGCGGTCGGCTTCGGCCTGACCGCCTACGGCATCGGTGATGAGCGCGGCTGGATCAAGCGCGACGAAGCGGTGAAACGCACGCTCGCGACGCTGCGCTTCTTCGCCAACGCCAAGCAGAACGAAGAGAAGGACGCGAGCGGCGCGCATGGGTTCTTCTACCACTTTCTCGACATGCACAGCGGCGCGCGGTTCGGGCCGGAGCCGTGGGTCGAATTGTCGTCGGTAGATACGGCGTGGCTGCTTTACGGCGTGCTGTTCGCGCAGTCGTACTACGACAAAAACACGAAGGACGAGAAGGAGATCCGCCAGCTCGCCGACCAGATCTACCGCCGCGTCGACTGGAAATGGTTCAGCGACGGCAATCCGCTCGTACAGGGTGGCTGGACGCCCGAGAACGGCTTTGACTACAACTATTATCGCGGCTTCAGCGAGGCGATCGGCCTGTACATCCTTGCACTCGGCTCGCCGACCTACGGCCTGGGGCCGGCGACATGGAGGCGCTGGACGCAACCCAACGACAAGATCTGGGGTGAATTCCAGGGCCAGACCTATCTCGCTGGCAGCCCCTCGTTCTGGCACCAGTGGGCGCATTCTTGGGTCGATTTCCGCGGCATCCAGGACGAGTACATGCGCGGCAAGGGCATCGACTATTTCACCAACAGCCAGCGCGCCGCGCTCGCACAACGCGAATACGCGATCCACAACCCGCTGCAGTGGAAGGATTACGACGGCAATGTCTGGGGCCTGACCGCGAGCAACGGTCCGCGCGGCCACACGCAGCCGGGCGAGCCCGATCGCTACAAGAACGATTCGAAGCCATTCTACGGCTACATCGAGCGCGGCGCGGGCCTTTCGCGCGCGGCGGTCGACGACGGCACGATCGCGCCGACCGCGGCGGCGGCCTCGATCGCGTTCACGCCGCAGATCGTGGTCCCGGCCATCGCGGAAATGAAACAGCGTTATGGCGATGATCTCTACACGCCATACGGTTTCGTCGATGCGTTCAATCCGAGCTTCACCTTCACCGACCGTTCGGTGCGCACCGGTCGTGTCGTACCGGACAAGGGCTGGTTCGACAACCTGTATCTGGGCGTCGATCAAGGGCCGATCCTGCTCATGCTCGAAAACTACCGCAGCGGCTTCGTCTGGAAAACGATGCGCAAGAATCCGTATATTCGCGAGGGCCTGAAGCGCGCCGGATTCAGCGGGGGTTGGCTCGGTAAGTCCGTCGACAAATAAGCGGGCGGCACGGCGCGCGCCGAAGCCGCCTTCCGGAGGTGTCGTGTCGTCAGGTGGGATGATGGGATTGGCGCGGATCGCGGCGTGGGCGACCATGTTCGCGCTCTGCGCCTGTGCGCCCGCCTCGAATGAGACGACGCTTAAGTTATGGGCTTTCGGTCCCGAGGGCGAGGCGGTCGGCAAGCTGCTGACCGAGTTCGAGCGCGCGCATCCGGGCGTGCGCGTTGAAGTGCAGAACATGCCGCTGACGGCGATGCACGAGAAGCTGCTGACCGCATTCGCGGGCGATGCGCTGCCCGACCTTTGCCAGCTCGGCAACACCTGGATCCCGGAGTTCGCCGTACTAGGCGCACTCGAGCCGTTGCAGGCCTATGTCGACCAGTCCAGCATCGTGCGCCGTGACGACTATTTCGCCGGCATCTGGGACACCAATGTCGTGAACGGTGCGCTGTATGGCGTGTCGTGGTATGTCGACACGCGCCTTTTGTTCTACCGCAAAGACCTGCTCGCCGCGGCTGGTTTCGACCACGCGCCGCGTGATTGGGACGAATGGCGGCGTGCAATGGCGGCGATCAAGAAGAACCAGGGCGCGGACAAGTACGCGATCTTCCTGCCGCTCAATGAGTTCGAGCCGCTGCTCAATCTCGCGATCCAGCAGAATGAACCCTTGCTGCTCGACGACGGCACGCGCGGCAATTTCGAAAGCGCCGGATTCCGCCGCGCGCTCGATTTCTATGTCGACGCGTTCCGCGAGAACTGGGCGCCGGCGATGAGCAACACCCAGATCGCCAACGTCTGGGACGAATTCGGCAAGGGCTACTTCGCGTTCTACATCACCGGGCCATGGAATATCGGCGAGTTCAAGCGGCGTTTGCCCGCCCGGTTGCAGGACAGTTGGAACACCGCACCGCTGCCTGGGGCGAACGGGCCGGGCGGCGGCGCGGCGGGCGGATCGAGCTTCGCGATTTTTCGTGCGTCGAAAAACAAACGGCTCGCGTGGGAACTGGTCGAATTCCTTTCGCAGGTGAAGCAACAGCAGCGCTTCTACACGCTGACCGGCGACCTGCCCGCGCGGCGCAGTGCCTGGGACTTTGCCGAACTGGAGACTGACGAGTTCACCCATGCCTTCCGCGCCCAACTCGAGCTCGTCAAGCCGACGCCGAAGGTGCCCGAATGGGAGCGCATCGCGACCGAAATGCAGTTCGCCGCAGAGCGCATCGTGCGTGGCGGCGAATCCACGGAAGCGGCGCTGCGTGCGCTCGATGCAAAGGTCGACGAGGAGATCCTGGCCAAGCGACGCACGCTGCTCGCGCGCGGAGGGCAGCGATGAGAAGCGAGCGCGCCGCCTGGACCTTCGTCGCACCTGCGCTCGTCGTGCTCGGCGTGTTCCTTGTCCTGCCGGTCTGCGCCGCGCTGCTGCTGAGCTTCACCGACTTCGACATCTACGCGCTGGCGAATCTCGACAACTTGCGCTTCATTGGCCTCGCAAACTATGTCGACGTGCTGCGCACGCCGCTGTTCTGGAAGGTATTGGCCAATACGGTCTGGTTCGTCGTGCTCGCGCTGCCGCTGTCTCTCGCGCTCTCGCTCGGTGCGGCCTTGCTGCTCAATTCGCCGCTCGCGCGCTTCAAGGGCCTGCATCGCACCGCGCTGTTCGCGCCCGTGGTGACGACCGTCGTCGCGGTCGCGATCATCTGGCGCTATCTGTTCCACACGCGTTACGGGCTGATCAACTATGCGCTCAGCCATCTCGGCATCGGTCCGATCGACTGGCTTGGCGATCCGCACTGGGCGATGCCCGCGCTCGTGCTGTTCGCGGTGTGGAAGAACTTCGGCTACAACATGATCATCCTGCTCGCCGGGCTGCAGGCGATACCGCAGGATTTGTACGAGGCCGCGCGCATCGACGGCGCCTCGGCCTGGCGGCGCTTCTGGCACATCACCCTGCCGGGCCTGCGCCCCGTGCTCCTGCTCGTCGCGGTCATCACGATCGCCGGCTACTTCCAATTGTTCGCCGAGCCTTATGTGATGACGCGCGGCGATCCGCTGCAGTCGACCGTGAGCGTGCTGTACCTGATGTACGAGGAAGGCTTCAAATGGTGGAACCTCGGTCGCGCCTGCGCGATCGCCTTCCTCTTGTTTGCGTTGATCCTCGTCATCACGCGCGTGCTGTTGCGCTTCGCGCGTGCGAAGGACGAGCGCGCATGAATTCGCGCATGACGAAATGGATCGTCAACGGCCTGCTGGTCACCGGCAGCGTGGTCACTCTGTTGCCACTCGCGTGGATGCTGTCGGCGTCGTTCATGCAGCCGGGCGAGGCGAGCCACGCGCCGCCGCCGCTGCTGCCGGCGCATGCGACACTCGCCAACTATCGCGAATTGTTTTTGCGCGCCGGCATGGGCCGCTACCTGCTCAACAGCTTCCTGGTCGCGGGCACGATCACGCTCGCCTCGCTTGCGTTCAATCTCAGTGCGGGCTACGCCTTCGCCAAGCTGCGCTTCGCCGGCCGCGAGCGGCTGTTCCAGCTCGTGCTCGCCGCACTGCTCGTGCCGCTACAGGTGGCGATGATGCCGCTGTTCCTGCTGATGAAGTGGCTGCATCTGGTCAACAGCTATGGCGGCGTGATCGTGCCTGCGCTCGCGACCGCGCTCGGCATCTATCTCGTGCGCCAGTACGTGCGCTCGATTCCCGACGAGCTGATCGAGGCCGCGCGCATCGACGGTGCCGGCGAATGGACGATCTTCCTGCGCATCGTGCTGCCGCTGCTCAAGCCGATGAGCGTGACGCTCGCCGTGCTGACGTTCCTCGCGAGCTGGAACGATTTCATGTGGCCGCTGATTGTGCTCAGCGATCAGGCCTGGCAGACCGCGCCGGTCGCGCTCGCCGGCCTTTCGCGCGAGCACGTGCAGGACAACGAACTGATGATGGCCGGTTCGGTCGTGACGATCCTGCCCGTGCTGCTGCTGTTCCTTTTGTTGCAGCGCCAGTATCTGCAAGGACTGTTACTTGGGAGCGTGAAGGGATGAAGTTTTTCCGCGGGGTGCTGCTGGCGTTGACGGCACTTGCTTCATACGCGCATGCCGAAACCAAGCCGGCAACCGAAATCGGCACGCTTGCCGGCGCGGCGTATCGCATCGATGTTCCGCCCGACTGGAATCGACGCGTAGTCGTGTTTTTTCACGGCACTTCGGAAACTCCGTTGCTGTATACGGCGGGCGAGCCGCTCTCGCCGATGTTCCGCCACATCCTGCAGCGCAAGTACGCGGTGATCCAATCCGGCTATTCGGCGGGCGGCTGGGCACTGGAGGAGGCCGAGAAGGACACCGAGCGCCTGCGCGGGCATTTCGCCGCGAGCCAAGGCAAGCCGGACCAGTTTCTCGTCATGGGCATGTCGATGGGCGGCGCGCTCGTGGCGATGACGATCGAGCGGCACGCCGACATCTATGCCGGCGCACTCTCGCTGTGCGGCGTGCTCGAACCGAGCGATGCCTTGTTTCAGCGCGATTTCGCGCTCGCCGCGGCGTTCGACTATTACTTCCCCGGCGTGCTGCCGGCGTTCGTGCCGGTGCCGGCGGACTATGTCGCCGACAAGCGGATGGTCGCGAAGATCACCGCCGCGCTCGCTTCGAAACCCGCGGCGGTGCAGGCGCTGTTGCGCTGGTACGGTACGGCAGATGCGAAGTCGCTGCCCGACGTGGTCGCCGATACGCTGACCGACTTCCGCGATCTGCAGCGTCGCGCCGGTGGCAACCCGCTCGGCAATGCCGACCTGATCTACGTGAACTCGGGTGACGATGCCGCGCTCAACGCCGGCGTGCGCCGCTATCGCGCGGATGCGCAGGCGGCGGCGTGGCTGGCGCGCTGGTACACGCCGAGCGGCAAGCTCACGCGCCCATTGCTCGCCGTGCACGACATCGGCGATCCGCTCGTGCCCGCCGCCGGCGCATTTACCTATGCATTGACCGTGCAGCGCGCCGGCCATGCCGACAATTTCGTCCAGCAATACGTCGCCCGCGAAGGCCATTGCGTGTTCACGCCGGATGAGGTCGCACGCGCATTCGATCAACTCGTCGACTGGGTCGATGCAGGCAAGCGGCCTGCACCGGGCGCCGTACCGGACCATCCTCGCATGCAAGCAAAAGAGACGACACGATGAGAAAAAGTGGAATTTTGCGCATCGTCGTCGTCGTGGCATGCCTCGCTTCGCAGGCGGCAGGCTGCGTCGACATGGCGCGCAAGGCAGCCGTGTTGCCGGTCAACATGACGGGTACGCGCGACGGCGCGGCGTATCGCATCGACATTCCTGCCAATTGGAACCACGAATTGATCGTCTACTACCATGGCTACCGGCATGAACCCGCCGCATATGCCAAGGGCAAGCGTATCTGGCCAGCGCTCGACGGACTCCTTGCCAAGGGTTATGCACTGATTCAGTCCGGCTATTCGCGCGGCGGCTGGGCGATCGAGCAGGCCTACGCAGAGACGGAAGCCCTGCGCCGCGAATTCGTCGCGACCTACGGCAAACCTGCGCGCACCTGGGTGATGGGCGAGTCTATGGGCGGCGCGCTGACCGCGTTCACGATCGAAACGCGACCGGAGACCTACAGCGGCGCGCTGGCGCTGTGCGGCGCGATCGAGCCGTCGAACCGCATTCTCGACAAGGCGTTCGCGATGCGCGCCGCATTCGACTATTACTTTCCCGACCTGCTCGGGCCGCTCGTGCCGGTACCGGACCCGCTGCCGGACTATGCCGACATGAAGAAGCGCATCGCCGATGCGCTCGCAGCCAAGCCTGCCGCGCGCGACGCCCTGCTGCGCCTGTATGGCGCGGCATCGGAGAAAAGTTTTCCGGACATACTCGCGTTCGTCACCCAGATCCTCGGTGAGTTGCAACGACGCACTCACGGCAATCCGTTCGGCAACGCCGATCTGATCTACTCGGGGTCGGGCGACGACTTCGCGCTCAACGACGGCGTCAAGCGCTATCGCGCCGATGCGCCGGCGGCCGCGTACGTCGCACGCTGGTACACGCCAAGCGGCAAGCTGTTCAGACCCTTGCTCGCATTGCACGATACCGGCGATCCGCTCGTGCCCGCGGCGGGTGCCTTCGAATACGCGCTGACCGCGGAACGTGCCGGCCACGGCAAAAACTTCGTGCAGCAATACATCAATCGCGAAGGCCACTGCGTATTCGAGCCCGATGAAATCGCGCGCGCGTTCGGCGAACTCGTCGACTGGGTCGACACGGGCAAGCGGCCGCTGTCGGGCAGGCTGCCGTGATCCGGCATCAGGCGTGGTTCAACACATCGCCGTTGCTTGCGATCACGTTCGCGTAGAGCTTGCCGCTGGCCTTGATCGTGCGCTGCTGCGTGGCAAAGTCCACGTGCACGATGCCGAAGCGTTTGGAGAAACCCAGCGACCATTCGAGGTTGTCGAGCAGCGACCAGGCCATGTAGCCACGCACGTCGCAGCCCTGCCCGATCGCGTCCGATACCGCGGCCAGATGTTTCCTGAAATAGTTCACGCGCAGCGGATCGTCGATCACGCCATCGTCGGCCTGAGGCGGGTCGTAGAACGCCGCGCCGTTTTCGGTGACGTAAACGGGCGGGTTGCCGTAGCGCTGCTTGATCCAGGTCAGCGTGTCGGTGAGGCCTTGCGCGAACACTTCCCATCCAGTCTCGGTGTAGGTCGCGTCCTGCTTGACCGACGCGACTCGCAACGGATAGTTGTTCGCATCGAAGCGGGTGACGTTGCGCGTGTAGTAGTTGACCCCGAGCCAGTCGATCGGCTGTTTGATCAGCGCGAGGTCGGCGGCGGGCCACGACGGCCACGCGTCGTCGAAGATGTCCTGCAGTTCGTCGGGATAAGCCCCGAGAAAAACCGGGTCGAGGTATTGCCGGTTCATGTAGGCGTCGGCGCGCTTCACCGCGGCGAGATCTTCCGCGCTCTGCGATGCCGCATACTTCGGCTCGATGTTGACGACGATGCCGATGCGGTGTTTGCCGTTTGCGCGATAGGCCTGCACGGCCGTGCCGTGCGCGCGCAGGAGATTGTGGCTCGCGATCGGCGCTTCGTACTTGCTGCGATGGCCCGGTGCGAGCGCGCCGTGCAGGTAGCCGCCGTCGGTGACGACCCAAGGCTCGTTCAACGTTGCCCATTGCTGCACGCGGTCGTCGAGTTTGGCGTACATGATGTTGGCGTAGTCGGCGAACCAGCTCGCGACGTCGGGATTGAGCCAACCGCCACGATCGTCGAGCATGGCGGGCAGATCCCAATGGAACAGGGTCGGCAACGGCATGATGTCGTTGCGCAGCAGTTCGTCGACGAGGCGGCTGTAGAAATCCAGCCCCCTGTCGTTGACCCGGCCGCGCCCCTCGGGCAGCACGCGTGCCCAGGCGATGCTGAAACGATAGGCCTTGAGGCCCAGGTGCTTCATCAGCGCGACGTCGTCCTTCCAGCGTCGGTAGTGGTCGCAGGCGACGTCGCCTGTGTCGCCGTTCGCCATCATGCCCGGCGTGCGCGTGAAGCGCTGCCAGATGCTCGGTCCGGCGCCGTCGGCGAGCGGAGAGCCCTCGATTTGGTATGCACTCGTCGCCGCGCCCCAGAGAAAATCCGCGGGAAACTGCACGCGTTGCGATGTTCCGGACATTCCCTGCGTCTGCGCGGTGTGAAAACGATTACAGCGAGGATAGCGCACGCGCCGAGGGATGTGTAGGAATCCACCTCGCCATTTCGCGCAGCCAGGCAGGCGATGTCGTCAATGCCGGCCGCAAGACACTGCGACGGATTCGATCGCCTGGATCTTGTGTCGGGCGTCGGTGTTCGGGTGATTCCGAATGGCCCTTTTTTGCGTCTGATCCAAAGTGGTCAACAACTGAACAGTTGACAACCGGCGACGTTACGTGTAACGTTACTTGTAACTTTCGATGCCAGACAAATCCGCCAGCAAGTCGCGTTCCGCCGTATCCCGGCGCCAGCAGGCCTTCCGCGAGCGCATGAAGGCCAAGGGCTTGGTCGCGCGCCAGGTCTACATCCGCGCCGAACACGTTCCCGTGTTGATGCAGCTTGAACTCTCCCTGCGCGAAGCCACGCTTTCCCAGCCACTCGTAACCATCAAGGATTACGCCGCCATGACTCACCCGTGGACCACCCAAACCCTGTTCGATGCGCTCGAAACCCACGTCGCGCGCGAACGCCTGCCGTTGCGCCTGCGCCTGGAAGCCGGCGCCGAACCGACGATTGCGATCTCGCTGCCCGAGCATGGTGATCTCGACATCCATCTCGCCGCCTCGGGCCAGCAACTGTTCGTATCGACGCCGCTGTGCCTGGGCTCGCAAGTGCACGACCGCGGTGCATTCAACGATGCCTGCCTGCGCCTGAATCCGATCAATCCGCTGTCGAACATCGGCCTGCAGACGCTCGACGGCGAAGATGTCTACACCGTGTTCGGCGAATTGTCGACGCGCTCACCGATCGCGAATATCGTCGAGGAAGTCATCACGCTTGCCGACAATACGCTGCAGGCCGCACATGCGCTGCAGGGTTATATTCACCGCGCCTGACCGAAGGAGAATCCGATGAGCATCCTGGAAAAAATTCTCACCCTGTTCCGCGGCGCGGCGACCGAAGCCGGCCAGTCCATCGTCGACAAGAATGCCGTGCGCATTCTCGATCAGGAGATCCGTGACGCGCAGAACGAATCCGTGCGTGCCAAGGACGAACTTGCGCGCTTGATGGCCCAGCAGAAGCTCGCCGGCGACAAGTTGCAGGCCAAGCAGGCGAAGAAGGCCGAGTACGAAGGTCACATCGCACGCCTGCTCGCGACCAACGACCAGAACCTCGCGCGCGAGGTCGCGGCGAAGGTCGCCCAGCTCGAGAGCGAACTTGCCGGCGAGCAGAAGGACTACGCCTCGCTTGCCGCGGCGATCGAGAAGATGCACGACGCGATCAGAACCGCCGACCGGCGCATCACCGGCTTGCAGCAACAGGTCGATCAGGTCAAGGTCAACGAAAGCGTATTGCGCTCGCAGTCGGTGATCGCCGCGCGCCACAGCGGCCAGAACGCCAAGCTGCGCACCGCGCTCGATTCGCTTGATCGGGTCAAGGCGCAACAGGCCGAGCGCGGCGCGCAGATCGAGGCGGCGGACGCACTGGCCAAGAGCGAAGGCGACGGCGATCTCGAAGCACGCCTCGCGCAGGCGGGCCTTGTCGCCGGCAGCGTCAGCGCCGACGACGTGCTCGCGCGCTACCAGAAGGTCACCGCGACGGTCGAGCCGCCGGCACAGCTTGGTGCGCCGGCCGCGAGCCCAGCGCTCGCGGTGCCAGCCGAGAAAGCGAAAGCGGGTTGAGTCGCATGCAGCCATCCCGGCATTCCCTGCCGGGATGACGAGCAGTAGATAAGGGGATTTGTCGATGGATTGGTTCGGCAACAAATCAAACGACGCGTCTGTGGCGAAGCTGCCCTACGGCGCGCGCCTGCGCGGCGCGGTAACCTTCGATGACCTCACCGGTAAGCTCGGCGCGGACGCATTCAATTTCGAATGGCCGTCCAGCCCGCAGACGATCGAAGCGATCGGCGACATCGACCTCGGCGAGGGCAATCGCCTCTATCGCCTGTACCTGACCGACGATGCGTTCCTGCAGATCGCGACGGCCAACGGCGAGGCGGGCGACGTCAACCTGTTCGTCTATGCCGAATCGATCAATCCCGTAAACAAGGATGCGTTCGAGCGCTGGTGCACGGCGGGACGTCTGCCCGACTACACGCTTGGCAATTCCACTTATCGGCGTGTCTGGGGCGAAGGCGAGGGCATGACGCCGCCGGTGCCGCTCGAGGAAAGCGTCTACAAGAAAAACATGACGACGGCCGACTACGACCTGACCCTGTATTCGATGCTCTACTCGCGCGAGCTGCCGGGCATGGATCGCAACGAATTGCTGCTCGTCGCCGGCGAGGATTCCGGACCCACGGACTTCGTCATCAGCCAGGCTGTCGGCATTGCGCTGTCCACGGCCGAATTCGAGATCACCTGAAGGAGTTGCGTCATGCCGACCGACCTTGCCCATTCGTTGAGCACCTTGCCCGCGTTCCTCGCTTACTTCGGCCTCGCGCTCGGCGTGACTGCCGTGTTCGTCGTGATCTATCTGTGGATCACGCCGCACGACGAGATGCGCCTGATCCGCGAGAACAAGGAAGCCGCTTCCATCTCGTTCATCGGCGCACTGCTTGGTTTCATCATTCCGGTGGCGACGGCGACGGCGCAATCGGTGAGCTGGCTAGACTGCTTGATCTGGAGTTTCGTCGCGCTCGTGGTGCAGGCGCTGACCTTCCTGGTCGTGCACTGGTTCCTGCCGCACATCTCCGAGGAGATCAGCAACGACGAGCGCGCACCCGCGCTTTTCCTCGCTGGCATCTCGATCGGCGTCGGCATCCTCAATGCCGCAAGCATGACGTATTGAGCATCGAACCAAGTCCGTTGCCGCGCGACTTTGTTGAATGCTCACCGTGAGGACCACTCGATGAAACGTTCCCGTGCCCTGACCCTCGTGCTGATGGCGCCCGCTCCGCTGCTGCTAGCGGGCTGCGACGACGCGCCGGAAGAAACGTTGCGCAAGGGTTTCTACACCGACATCGCCGCCTGCGAAAAGGACGGCAACGCCGCCGACGTCTGCCAGCGCGCCTTCGACAACGCCGCCAAGGCGAACGAGGCGAACTCGCCGAAGTTCAAGACCAAGGACGAGTGCATCGCCCAATTCGGCGATCTGTGCCGCGAGCGCGTCGTGCACGACGGCGCGAACGAATCGAGCCTGTGGACGCCGCTGATGGCGGGCTTCCTGATCTCGCAATTGATGTCACCGCGCTACCCGTCGGGTTACTACGACTCGGCGCCGATCTATCGTTTCCGCAGCGGGCAGTACACCCAGTACGGTGACGATCGCTTCAGCGGCTTCGGCGGCGGCGTCTCGGGCAGCAGCTCGACGACACGTTCGTACCATTCGGTCGACATCACGCCGAACCGCGCGGTCACCGTGTCGCGGTCGGGCTTCGGCTCGGTGGCCGCGGCACGCAGCGGCTGGAGTGGTCGATCGAGCAGTAGCGCGCACGGCTCGTCGTCGTCCGCCGGCGGCTGAGCCATGCGCCGCGTCGAGATTGCCGAGCGGCCGGACTGGCGCGCGAGCGCGGAGGCGCTCGGTTTCCGCTTTCACACCATCGATGGCGAGGTGTATTGGGACGAGCGCGCGTATTACGCCTTCACAATCGAGGAAATCGAGCGCGATATCGAAGCCCCGAGCGGCGAGTTGCACGAGATGGCGATGGACTTCGTCGCCGACTGCGTGCGCGACGACGCGCTGCTGAAACGGCTCGCGATTCCCGAAGCGTACTGGAACTGGATTGCCGAGTCGTGGCGTACCGCCGAGCCGCACGTCTACGGCCGCATGGACCTCGCTTACGACGGCCGCGGCCCGGCGAAACTCTACGAGTTCAACTACGACACGCCGACCTCGCTTTATGAAGCGGCGTTCTTCCAATGGCAATGGCTCGAGGAGCAGAAGCGGCTCGGCGCGTTGCCGGCGCAGTCCGACCAGTACAACCTGATCCAGGAAAACCTGATCGAGGCGTTCGGCTTGATCGCCAAGCGTTTGCCGCGGCCGTTCTATTTTTCCGCCGTGCGCGAGTCGGTCGAAGATCAGGCGACCATCACTTATTTGCGCGACTGCGCCGAGCAGGCCGGCATTGCGACGAAAGCGATCGCGATCGAGGACATCGGTTTGGCGAAAGACAGTCGCTTCACCGATCTCGATGACTACGTGATCGGCACACTGTTCAAGCTTTATCCGCTCGAATTCATGTTCGCGGAAGAGTTCGGCAGCGCGTTGCCGAAATCGGGCATCCACCTGATCGAACCGCCGTGGAAGGCGATCCTGTCGAACAAAGGCGTGCTGCCGCTGCTCTGGCAGCGCCACGAAAATCATCCGAACTTGCTGCCGGCGTTCTTCGAAGACGATGCGCGCGCCGCGCTACCCACCGGCTGGGTGCGCAAGCCGTTTTTCTCGCGCGAAGGCGCGAACATCGAAATGCACCTCGCCGATGACACGACGGCGGCGAGCGAGGGCCCGTACGACGACGCGCCGACGATCCGCCAGGCCGTGCATCCGCTGCCGCATTTCGCCGGCGGCTATCCGCTGATCGGCAGCTGGGTGATCGGCGACCGTCCGTCCGGCGTCGGTGTCCGCGAGGACGCGACGCTGATCACGCGCGACACCGCGCGCTTCCTGCCGCACGTTATCGAATAAGCGCAGCGGGCCGCGCCCGCTGCGCTTGTCTCTCACGATCAGAACCCGGGCCGATGATGCCCGCCGTCGGGACCACCCCGTCCGCCCGGTCCGCCGCCACAATGCGGCATGGCACCGGCGTTGGCGAGCGCGAGGTGATCGGCAGCGAGCTGCGCTTCGGCGGTCTGCACGGCAGCCGCGTCGGTCGCGATCTTGGTCTGGTCGGCCGCGGTGCTGCCGTTGCCGGCCGCGGCGTCGGTTTTCAGCTGGCTGAAATCGGTTTCGAGCTGAGCGTGCGCATTCTTCAGTGCGGCGTCGTCAGTGGAAAGATACGACTGTACCGCCGTGTGCAGCGCCTGCAGCGCGGTCTGCAACGCGGTGCGGTCGGCGGCTAGCGTCGCTTGCGCGGCGGCTGCGGTGGTGGAATCGCCGAGCGCGACCTGGATCCGGTATTGCAGTTCGTCCGAACGGACTTGCGTGCAGGCGGTTTCGGCCGTGGTGGCCGCGCTAGTGACCGCGCTGGGCACGGCGGCGGCAGTTTGTGCGAAGGCAGGTCCGACTACGACGATCGAGAGCGCGAGCGGAAGGGAGAGCAGTCTGGTTTTCATGATGCAACCTCGGAAAGAAGGGAGACCGTCGCGCCGATGCGTGGACTTGCTCGACCTCGGGACCACGGACGCCGACTCGAGCTTGTCGGCTTGTCCCTCGATCGGGCGCTTGGAAAACTGCATCGGCGCGACGGGTGCGCTGCGTCCGGGTACGCGGCCGCAGGGCAACGGCAGCCTAGCGAGCGCGGTGCCGCGATGCCGTTAGAAACGCCTGAATCCACGAAGAATCCACAAAGGCACGCAATGCGTAGACATTGTGAATTCTGTCCGGCGACTTCATTAGCGGCTGTGAATCGCGGATGTTGAATAAATCCACATTTATACATTGTCTGCGACGAAATAGTCGGCGCGGAAACCGACAGGTTCTAGAACAATTCCGACTGCGCGAGTGACTCATCGGCATCGATGAAATTGCTCAAGCCGACGCCGACAAGGCGGTAGCGCGTGCGCGGCGGCAGGTCGACGCGTTCGCGTAGACCCACAGCGAGCGCAACGAATGCCTCTTCTGTCTGCGGCGGCACGGGCGGCGTGTGGCTGCGCGTGAGGATGTGGAAGTCGGCGGTCTTGAGCTTGAGCACGACGGTGCGGCCGATGCGGTCGGTTTTGCGCGTCGCCGACCAGGTCTTCGCGGCGAGTTCGCGGATCATCGGTTCGATCTCGCTCAGCAGCACGTCGTGCGCGAACGTGTCTTCGGAGGAAATCGACTGCACGCTCTGATCGGGATTCACCCGGCGCTCGTCGATGCCGAGGCTCAGCTCGCGCAGACGCAGGCCGTAACGGCCGAAGCGGCGCTCGAGCTCGCGCAGGTCGAACGCGCGCAAGTCGGAGCAGGTATGCACGCCGAGCGCCTCGAGCTTCGCGTTCATCACCTTGCCGACGCCGGGAATCTTGGCCACGTCCAACGGAGCGAGAAACGTTTCGGCCTGTTCGGGCTTGATCACGAACAGGCCGTTCGGCTTGCGCCAGTCGGAGGCGATCTTGGCGAGGAACTTGTTCGGCGCGATGCCGGCCGAGGCGGTCAGCTGCGTCGTCTCGAAGATCTCCGCACGGATCGCTTTCGCGATCGCGGTGGCGGAAGCGTAGTCCGTCTTCGGCGTGGTCACGTCGAGATAGGCTTCGTCGAGCGAGAGCGGTTCGACGAGATCGGTGTGTTTGTGGAAGATCTCGCGCACCTGTTTCGACACGGCGCGATAGCGCGAGAAATCCGGCGGCACGAACACCGCCTGCGGACACAGGCGTGCCGCGCGCAGTGCGGGCATCGCCGAGCGCACGCCGAACTTGCGCGCTTCGTACGAAGCTGCGCAAACAACGGAGCGCGCGCCGCGCCAGGCGACGACGACGGGCTTGCCGCGCAGGCTCGGCTCGTCGCGTTGCTCGACGCTGGCGTAGAAGGCATCCATGTCGATGTGCACGATCTTGCGCATGAGCGAATTGTGCCATCGCGCTGCAACTTTGCTGACACACGCTCTGCCTAGCATCGTCGCCATGATGCAGCGCCGCATGCTGCGGAGCAGTGGGCGCGCATCGCCCCAAACTCGAGGACGAATCATGACCAAGACGAATTCGTCGCGCGCTCACGCGCGCGGACAACGGCTGTGCCTGCTCTCCGCGGCGGTGTTCTGCGCGCTGACGGCCGCGCGAATCGGGGCCGCGGAAACCGCAGCGCCCGCCGACGCAACGGACGCCGCGGCGCCCGACGGCGCCAGCCAGCTCGATTCCGTGGTCGTCAGCGCGAAGAACTCGACGCGCTCGGCCGTATCGTTGAGCGGCGCGGAGATCCAGAAGATCCTGCCCGGCGCGAGCCCGCTCAAGGCGATCCAGACCCTGCCCGGCGTGCTCTATCTCACCGCCGATCCGTGGGGCAACAACGAGCAGAACACGCTGCTGTTCATCCACGGCTTCTCGACCCAGCAACTCGGTTATACGCTCGACGGCGTCCCGCTCGGCGACCAGCAGTACGGCAACTACAACGGCCTCTCGCCGCAGCGTGCGGTGATCAGCGAGAATGTCGGCGCAGTGACGCTGGCCTCGGGTGCGGGCGACCTGTCGACCGCATCGACCTCGAATCTCGGCGGCACGGTGGCGACGTTCTCGTCCGATCCGACCAAGCAGAGCGGCGTGCAAATCAACCAGACACTCGGTAGCAACGCGACTACACGCACGTTCCTGCGTTACGACACCGGCGAGTTCGGCAGCGGCAACTCGGCCTATGCCTCGATCATGCACCAGGACCAACGCGCTTGGGACTTCGCCGGCCATCAGCGCGGCTGGCAGGCGAACGGCAAGTTCGTGCATGACGACGAGCACGGCAAACTCACCGTGTATGTCGCCTACTCGGACAAGATCGAGCCGAACGAGGACAGTCTCTACCGCTCGGCGAGCGGCGCGGGCGAGGGTACGCCGCGGCCGGACAATCGTCCGTTCATCTACCCGAACTTTGCGCAGGCGCTCGCCTACCTCGGAGCGAACGGCGCGCCGCCCGCCTCGGCCGGCAACAACTATCGCAACTACTACAGCGACGCGCAGCGCACCGACTATCTCACGTATGCCAAGTACGAGTGGCGATTGAACGATGCGATGACCTGGTCGAACCAGGTCTACTATCACCACGACGACGGCGTCGGTGTCGTCGCGGGCCCGATCCAGGTCGCGGGTTTGCCGAAGCTGTTCGGCGCGTACTTTCCGGGGCAGGATCTGAAAACCGTATTCGGCGGCTCCGGCTACGCCACGCGCACGACCGAGTACGACATCAACCGGCGCGGCTGGCTTTCCTCGTTCGACTGGCAGCTTGGCGACCACCAGCTCGACGCCGGCCTCTGGTACGAAATGAATCGCTCCTCGACCAACCGCCGCTGGTACGCGCTCGACGTCAATCATCCGACCAGCCCGTATCAGCGTCCGGGCGATTCGCTGACGCCGCTGATCACGCAGTACAACAGCGAGATCAAGAACGAAGTCGTGCAGCCCTACGTGCAGGACCAATGGAAATTGAGCGACAGCGTCCGCCTGCAGGCCGGTTTCAAGGCCAGTTATCAATTCGCGCACGGCTGGGCGCCGATCTCGCCGCTGCCGAATTCGACCGTGGGTTTCCTGGAATTGCCGAGCGGACGCATCTACACGCGCGAGAAATTCCTGCCGCAGGTTGGTGCGTTGTGGGATGTCACGGCCGAAGACCAGCTCTTCGTCAACGTGCAGAAGAACATGCGCCAGTTCATCACCTACGGCGCGGGCGGCCTATCGCCGTGGAGCCTTGGCAGCCAGGATCTGTTCAACGCGTTCAAGCAGAACGTCGCGCCCGAAACTGCGTGGGCGTATGAAGCCGGTTGGCGCTTCCAGCATGAGATGCAGTTCGGGCCGATCAGCGCCGTCGACGGTCAGGTCAGTGCCTACCACGTCGATTTCGCCAACCGCCTGCTGAGCGTGGGCGCCACGGCGGGGTTTACTACGATCAACCCGGGCGCCGTGGTAATCAACAACGTCGGCGATGTGAAGACCGACGGCATCGATCTCGCCGCGACCCTGCACTTCGGCGAGCACTTCAGCTTCTACGACGCGGTCTCGTACAACCGCTCGCAATATCAGGACAACTACACGACCGGCGGCACGACCGTGGTGCCGACCGCCGGCAAGAACGTCCCGGCCAGCCCCGATTGGATGAACAAGTCCGTGCTCAGCGCGAAGTTTGACGCGTTCGAGGCCCAGCTGATCGGCGACTACGTCGGCAAGCGCTATGCCACCTACACTAACGACCTGTCCGTGCCGAGCTATTTTCTTACCAGCCTGCAGGCCTCCTACGCGCTGCCGCTCGAAGACAATGGGCTGCACGATGCGAAGCTCAGCTTCAACGTCAGCAACCTTGCCAACAAGAAGGGCGTCTACGAAGTCATCGTCGGCGCCGCGTCGGGTACCTACAGCACCTATCCGATTCCACCGCGCCAGTTCTTCGTGACGTTTTCGACCAAGCTGTAGCGTTCGCGCCGAGCGGAAATCGGCAGCGTCACGGATCGGTGATTTCCTACACCGCGCAGCGTCGTTTGCGCATGGCGACGAAATCGGACGTGGCGCAGGATGCTGCGAAAACGGGGAGGACACGCCATGCTCGATCTCGAACGCACGCCGCGACCGCTGCGCTGGTACGAATGGCTCGCCGTGCTGCTGCTCGCCAGCTATGCCGCGGGCGTGCGCGCCGAAGTATATAAATGTACCGATGCGCGCGGTGCGGCGAGCTTCCAGGATCAGCCCTGCGCACGGGCTGCCGACCAATCCGTCGTTGCGCTTGCGCCGACCCCGGCATATGCGGCGTCGCCACAGTACGCGGTCGACCGCGAAGTGGACGTGCGCAGAGCGCAGCGAGTCGAGCGCATTCGGCAGTCGGCGCATCGCGGCGAGCCGCGTGCCAGTGGCGCGTACGAATGCCGCACCAGTGACGGCCAAGTGTTCTATCGCTACAGCGCTTGTCCGCGCTCGGTCGCCGCCGCCGACCAGGGCACTACGCAGCGCGGACGCGGTGCGGGTGCGAAGGGTGCGGCGACGAAATCGGTTGCGGTCACCTCGACGCGCATCGCGCGCGAGGACGCCTGCTACGAAATGCGCCGCGCCGGCGCTGCCGGACGCAGCGGCCATATCCACGACCAGGACGTGTCTACCTACGACAAGAATCTCGGCCACGATCCCTGCCGTTGACGCGGCCCATGCAAGAAAAATGCGCTCGTTCCGGTCAGAAGGATAAGCTGCCGCATGCAGCACTTCTCGTCCGACAGGGGATTCCGATGACAAGTATCAGCAGGCTCGTGGCCGCGGCTTTGATGATGGGAACGGCGGTGCCGTACGGCTTTGCCGCACCGGCGCAGCGCATCGAGGCGATCACGGCGCAGATCCATGCGGAGATGGCGCGTGCAGCGGATCGCCTGACCAGCGCACGTGCCCATTTCCATCATGTGATCAACTGCATCGTCGATCCGGACGACAAGCGGTTCGACGCACGCGCAGAAAATCCGTGCGCGGGCATGGGGTCCGGCGGCGGTGCGCTGCACGACGAAGCCGCGACGCCGGCGCAGAGGCAGCAACTGCAGCACGCGCTCGACATCGCGACGCGTGGCCTGCGCAGCGGTTCGCTGGAAACGGCGCATGTCTATGCCGAATGGCTGTCCGAGGTGCTGAAGCGCGACGTCCAATAGGCCAGGCGTACGCTCGTTCGGAATGCGCAACCAAATGGGGTATCGTTGACGCTCGATCGGATAACGAGATGCGTCATGATGCAGCGGCCGCTTTTCAATATCGCCACCTTGGGCGTAGTGCTCGTTGCGGCTTGTTCGAACCCATCGGCTCCTCCGGCGCCGGCTGCCGCACCGGCACAGGATGCCGCTGCCGCGGCGAAGGCGAACGCCGAGGCTCAAGCCGAGAAAGGCCTGAAGCTCTACGAGCGGATGCGCGCGAGCGGCAGCCTCGACATCGCCGCGCAGGTCGGCGCGGAAGCTGTCGCGAAATATCCGGACAGCGCCGCCGCCGCGAAGATCAAAGAAACGCTAACCGAGGTCACGGCGAAGGCCAAGGAAGAGGGCGAGGCGCGTCGCCTCGCGCGCCTGTGGGCGTACACGGTCACCTCGGTCAAGGGCGGCACGCAGTACGCCGGTTCGATCGAGAACAATCCGCCGCTGACGCCGCCCGGCCTGACCGGCAAGGATGCCAAGCACGTGCGCCTGATCCTGCGCCAGCACCCCGAGTGGGGCCAGACGGTGTATCTGATCCTCGATAACGAGAAGTTCAACTGCAAGTCAGGCTGCAAGACCTTGCCGGTCAGCTTCGACGGCGAGCCGGCCAAGCCGTGGAAGGCGACGATCCCGCCGACCGGCGAACCGGCGCTGTTCATCGACGACGACAAGGCCTTCATTGCACGCGTGCTGAAGACCAAGAAGGTTGCGATCGACGTCGTCCTCGCCGGCGACGGCAAGAAGACGCTCGTATTCGAGACCGGCGGCCTCGATATGTCGCATCTGCCGAACACGACGAAGAAACATAATTGATCGAAGGGGAGAGCTGCGCTTCTCCCCTTCGCAACCCCATCGCTGGAGCTTGCTGCATGCCAAGGCAAAGCCTCGAATCGAAACAAGTCTCTTCATGACTAGGAAAATCGGCGCCGTCAGCCTCGTCGTGCGCGATTACGACGAGGCGATTGCGTGGTACGTGCGCTGCCTCGACTTCGTCGTGGTCGACGACGCGGACCTCGGCGGCGGCAAGCGCTGGGTGCTCGTCGCGCCTGCACGCGACGCCGCGACGCCGCTGCTGCTCGCGCAAGCGGCGACGCCGGAACAGCGCGCGCATATGGGCGACCAGACCGGTGGCCGCGTGTTCCTGTTCCTGCACACCGATGATTTCGCGCGTGATCACGCGCGCATGCTCACGCAAGGCGTGAAGTTCCACGAGGCGCCGCGCCACGAGGCTTACGGCACGGTCGCGGTATTCGAGGATCTGTACGGCAACAAATGGGATCTGCTGCAGATGAAGTGAGGTTAGCCATGTCTTGCAATAGCGCGAAATCCATCACCGGCAACCCTCGCGCAAGAAATAGCCGTGCGCGCCGGTCTGTCGTTTATCCCCCAAGGAGACACGCCATGAAAATCGGTTTTCGTTTTGTCGCCCTGGTCGCCGCCGCGGCCATCGCATGCCAGGTTCATGCCGAGGACACGGCCCCGGCCGTCGGCACCGCGGCACCCACATTCAAGCTGCAGGACCAGAAGGGCGATTGGCGCACGCTCGACCAGTACCGCGGCAAGTGGGTCGTGCTCTACTTCTATCCGAAGGACGATACGCCGGGCTGCACGACCGAGGTCTGCACGTTCCGCGACGACGTGCTCAAGCTGCGCAAGGCCGGCGCCGAGGTGCTCGGCGTCAGTCTTGATGACATCAAGTCGCACGCGGCGTTCGCCGAGAAGTATCACGTGCCGTTCCCGCTGTTGTCCGACAACACGCAGGCGACCGCCAAGGCCTATGGCGTGCTCACCTACAGCGAAAAGATGAAAATGAGCTACGCCAAACGCGAGACCTTTCTCATCGATCCGGCCGGCAAGGTCGCCAAGCACTACGTAGGCGTCGATCCGAAGGAAAATTCCGGCCAGGTGCTCACCGATCTCGCCGCGCTGAAGAACGGCGCCTGAGAATCCGGCTTCAAAGCTTAGTAGTTTCGAGTAGGTTCCGAAAGAAGATGCGGAAGCCGCGCACGTTTTCGTAGCGCGGCGTCCGCATCGTTGGCTTACTCGCAGTGAAGTTGATGAATGTTGCGCAGTGCGCGATCAGGCGGCGTGCTGCCGCTTCATGGCGCCCTGCATGTGCTGCTCGAACATCGAGCATTCCTGTTCGGCCTTGTCTTTCTGCCAGCCGTAGCGCACCTGCAGCCGATCGACCAGATACTTATGGTCGCCGTCGGTGCGCGCGAGGTCGGCGGCGGTCAGCTTGCTCCAATTCTCTTGCATCGGTCCGCGTAGTCGGGTCCAGTTGGCGTGGATGATGTCTGCGTTCACCATGTTTCTCCGTTGAGGAAGGAAGATACGCCACTATTCTCTGACCATAGCGGCGCCCGGAGCATGTTACGCAGGCGAAGTGAAGCGCCGATTAGATCGGCGTTAATCCACGGTTATCGGTTCTCACGTTCGCCCAGGGTTCATCAACATGACTGAGCATCGTGAATAAATATACTTGTATAAAAGTGTTCGTTCATGCAGAAGCCCGTCTCTCACAAGGTTGCGAGTTTTCCGCCCCAAGTCGGTGCGGACTGCCGCGTGCTCGTGCTCGGCACGGTGCCGTCGCTGCGCTCACTCGAACTGCGCCAGTCTTACGGCCATGCGCAGAATCTGTTCTGGACGTTCATGGGCGAAATGTTCGACGCAGGTCGCGAATTGCCCTATGCGGAACGGATCAGGCGGCTTCATGCGCGAGGCATCGGCATCTGGGATGTATATCGGCAGGTCGAGCGGCCCGGCAGCCTCGACAGCAGCATCGTCAAGGCGAGCGAGGTGCCGAACGCTATCCCGCAGCTGCTCGCACGCGAACCCGCGATCCGCGCGATCGCGCTCAACGGTGGCAAAGCGGCCGAGGGATTCCGCCGGCATATCGAGCCGAAGCTGGATGCCGCGTTGCACGAGCGCATCGACGTACTCGCGCTGCCGTCGACGAGTCCGGCCAACGCATCGATCCCGCGCACGGCGAAATTCGCGCAGTGGCGCGTCTTGCTGCGCTACGCGAAGGACGTTTAGGGAAAATCCAACGCGCACTGCGCGACACTCGCGACCACCGGTTCCGTTGCCCGAGGTCGTCGCATGCGCCTGTTCCGCACCGTTGCCTGCTCGGCAGGCTTGCTTGCGCTGAGTCTTGTCGCGCACGCCGAGTCGTTGGCGAAGACCGACGTGCCCGCCTATGCGATCGTCGGCCGCCATGTCATCGGCGGCGCCGGAGGATGGGATTATCTACTGGCCGATCCGGCCTCCCGGCACTTGTTCGTCAGCCGTTCCGATCGCGTGCTCGTGGTCGACCTGGCCGACGGCGCGCTTACGGCGACCATTCCGGGCACCGACGGCGTGCACGGTGTCGCGCTCGTGCGTGAGCTCGGCCGCGGCTACACGAGCAATGGCCGCGCGGACAGTCTCAGCGTATTCGATCTCGCCACGCTCAAGCCCACGGGTACGATCGCCGTGAGCGGGCACAATCCGGATGCAATCCTCTACGACAAAGCGAGCAGGCACCTGTTCACGTTCAACGGCCGCAGCAAGGATGTCAGCGTGATCGATCCGCAGACCGAGAAGACCGTCGCCACGATTGTGGTCGGCGGCAAGCCCGAGTTCGCGGTGACGGACGACAAGGGCAGCATCTTCTTCAACATCGAAGACACGAGCGAGCTCGCGCAGATCGATGCGCGCAGCGCGAAACTGGTGGCGAGATGGAAGCTCGAAGATTGCAAAGATCCAACCGGCCTCGCCTTCGACGAAGCGCACCACCGGCTGTTCTCGGTCTGTCAGAACGGAAAGATGGCCGTGACCGACAGCGTCAACGGAAAGGCTGTCGCCAGCGTCGCGATCGGCAAGGGCCCCGACGCGGCCGCCTACGATGCACAGCGCGGTCTCGTGTTTAGTTCCAACGGCGCGGACGGCACGCTGACCGTCGTCAAGCAGATCGACGCCGATCACTACGCGATAGTACAGACCTTGTCGACGCAGCCGAGTGCGCGCACGCTCGCACTCGACGCGGAAAGCCATCGCGTCTACCTTGTCGCGGCGAAGTTCGGTCCGAAGCCGGAGCCGACGAAGGAGCAGCCGCGTCCGCGCGCACCGGTGCTCGACGACAGCTTCGAGGTGCTCGTCGTCGGCACGGCCGGCAAGCCTTGATCCACAGCATTGCGAATTTCAGGTTGAACCGACCCAAGGGGAATATCGATGAAAGCAAAGATCACGGGCACGACCATGCCGGTGCTGGAAATCGGACTGGAAGCTAACGACAAGATCGTCGCCGAGCCGGGCGAATTCTCGTGGATGACCGACGCGGTGCAGATGCGCACGACCGCATTCACCGCGGGGGCAAAAGGCATTTGGGGCGCGCTCGGACGCGCGTTTTCCGGTGGCGGCCTGTTCATGACCGAATATTCCGCAGCGGGGGCGCCGGGCGTGATTGCGTTCGCCGCGAAAGTGCCAGGCACGATCCAGCAGGTGGACGTGCGTGCGGGCGAATCCTATCTGATTCATCGCCATGGATTCCTCTGCGCGACCGAAGGCGTGACGCTTGCGACCGGCTTCCAGCGCTCGCTCGGCGCCGGCATCTTCGGCGGCAACGGTTTCGTCATGCAGAAACTGACTGGTCCATGCACGGCCTGGGTCGAGCTCGGCGGCGAGGCCGTCGTCTACGACCTGGCCCCGGGTGAAAGTATAAAAGTACACCCGGGTCACGTCGGCATGATCGCGGGCACGGTCAATTTCGACGTGACCTTGATGCGCGGCTTCGCCAACGCGGTATTCGGCGGCGACGGGCTTTTCATCGCGCGCCTGACCGGGCCTGGCAAGGTCTGGCTGCAGACGCTGACCGTACCTGGCCTCGCACACGCACTGCAGCCTTATATCGGCGCGGGCGAAACCGTCGAGAACGTCGAGACCGGTATCGCTGGCGGCATCGCGGGTGCGGTGTTGCGCGGGATGTTCAAGAACTGAAGGATAGGTGCCTTCGACCATCCGACAACAGGTGCGCAATGAAATCGCTTGCCGTACTCGTCATCATTATTGTCTGCAGCACGGTTGAGGGAAGCGATCGAATCGTGCTTCCGTTCGAGGAGAATCTGACGGGCCCTGGCGGAATGGGATCGAAGAAAGGGCCATTGTTTGTCGATGACGCCGCGGTCGAGTCGAAAGTACCCTGGTTGAAAGATGCGGGAAAGCGTCTGTCGACCTGCTATTCGTCGATGACGGCGCCGCAGCAGCTTTTCATTACCTATCGCCCCGAGGTGACGGGCGAAAATACCGGGCAGACGAACGTTCTGCATTGTGAGCACGCACGAGATTCCGACGAGCTCATGTGCGACGCTGCGCGCACCAGCGGCAAGGTAGTTTTCGACAAAACACCCGACAAGTATTTCGCAATCGACAATTCGGTTGGGGCTGCCGACGCGCTGCCCTTCATTCGCGCCCTACTCAAGCACGAACTGCGCTTCGCCAGCGGCGTGCCCAATCAGCGCATTGAAGATGCTGACGGGTACGTCGGAGCGATATCGCGCGAGGGTTCTCGATTGCGAATCAGTTTCGGATCCTGCTTCTGGGGAGGCGGCAGCGTGCTGGTCGAACGCAAACGGGATAGCACGGGAAAGTGGTTCTACGAGGCTGTTTCCAACGTGGATAGTGGGCTCGTGAGCTAGCTGCCAGCGGCGCTTCGCCCGCGCAAACCGGCGCAGTCACGCGCGCTTCACACCAGCTTGAGATCGGCGGCCTTGGTTTCCGGAAATACCGTTGCCAGCTGCGCCGGCGACAAACCCCACAGGCGCACATACATGCCCGCGAGCAGGCTGCGATAATTGTTGAGAACGGGGTAGTCGCGGTTCTGCAGCAATGTGGACTGCTGCACCTTGACCTGTTCGCCGGCGATGCGGCCGCCGTCGATGCCGCCGCCGAGCACCCAGTAGACCGAACCGTGGCCGTGGTCGGTGCCGCGGTTGCCGTTTTCGCGGAAGGTGCGGCCGAATTCGGAGACGACGACGACGACGGTGTTCTTCCACTCGGCCCCAAGTTCCTGCGCGAACGCCTTGAGACCGTCGCCGAGGTTGGCGAGATTGTTCGCAAGCTGGCCCTTGTCGTTGCCTTCGTTGACATGCGTGTCCCAACCGCCGATGTCGACGAAGCCGAGCCGGTATTGGTCGCGCATGAGCTTGGCGATGCGCTGTGCCTCGAGTGCGAAACCCTTCGCGCTAACCGCGCCGCGGTTGGCTTGGTTCATCTCGGTCTCGAATTCCTTCGCCACATGCGCGCGCAATTCGAGACCGTCGTTGACCGCGCCCTGCAGGCGATGACCCTCGTACATCGAGGTGAGGATTGCCGCTTGCCGATCGTCGTAGGCCGGCTTGCCCACGGACTTGAGCGAAATGTTCGGGATGTCGCTGGCGCCACGGAACGTCAGCGGCAGCGCATCGGTGAAGGCGATCGGGGGCGCCTTGCTCGTCAAGGTACTGGACAGGCGCGCCATGAAGCCTGAATTGAAATCGCCGCGCGCCTGGGCCGGCTCGCCGCGCTCGATGTTGTCCTGCGTTTCGAAGTGGCTGCGCGATAGATCTTCGGTTCCGGCGAACGGCACGAAGGCGACTTGCTTGTTCTTGTACATTTCGCCGATTGAATTGCGCAGTCCCGGCGTCAGGGCCCAGTCGCTGTCGAGTGCCAGCGTGCCGCTGTCGGACTTCGGGTCGGGCCTCGGCACGGCGATGTTCGGCCGCGATTGATAATAGAAGTCGCTCGAATACGGCACCAGCAAGTTCGCGCAGTCGTAGCCACCGCGCAGGAACACGAGCAAGAAGCGCGGCGAGGCGAGCGGTGCGGCGAACACACGCCCGGTGGTAGTCAACATCGGCAGCGCGGACACGCTGGCTGCGATCTGGAGGAAGTGGCGGCGATTCATGGGAGCACCTAGCGAGAGTTGAATTCGGGCGAGGCGAGCAGGAATGCATTCCATTCCTGCTGCGACGCCGATTTGTCGAGCGCGGCGAGCGTCGTCTTCGACAGATAGGGTTGGATGCCGTCGTAGTACAACTTCGACGATAGCTGCGGAAAGCCGGTGTCGACGCTCTGCGTCCCGTCGGCGGCATCGAACAGGCCGGCGTTGCCATTGCCGATGATGCGCGCGATTTCGAAGCGCCGGCTCATCTGTCCGGAAGACGCCCACGCATTCTCGGTCAGCGCGTAGCCGTCCGGCGTGGAGTGGCCGAACAGCGCTTCGCCCTGGTTGTTGAGCCAGGTGACGACCGGGTGCATGTTGGTGATCGTCTTGCCATCGTAGGCAAGGCGCACGCTCGAGACGACATAGTGCATCGGGTCCTTGAACTTCCTGCCGAGCGAGGCGATGAATTCGTCGGATTCGAACATCACGCGCAGCACCTGCGCGATGTCGCCGTCGCTGTGCTGGAACGTGCGTGCCATCCTGTCGACGAGCTTCGGCGGCGGATCGTCAGCGACGAAATAGGTCGCGAGCTTGCGCGAGACGAACTGCGCACAGGCCGGTTGCTTGACGAGCAAGTCGACTGCGCGCTCGATCTCGTCGAAGCCGCCACCCTTGAGCTTCTGGCCGAGCAGCACGCGGTCGCCGAAATCGTGGCGTTCGGGATTGAACGTGAACAGGCCCTCGCGCACGAGATACTGGCGCATAACGGGACGCACTTTCGGATCATCGTGATTGGTGTCGACGCCGACACCGGTGAGGATCTTGGCGAGTTCCTGCACGTCGCCCTGCGTGTAGCCGGCATCGACGCCGAGCGTGTGCAGTTCCATGAGCTCGCGCGCGTAGTTCTCGTTGATGCGGTTCTTGCCGTTCTGCGCGTTGTCGAGGTATTGCAGCATCGCCGGCGATTTCAGCGTGGCCATGACGAGGTTGCGGAAATGGCCGAGCGCATACGGACGGATCGCCTGGTCGGCGTAGTCGCCGGCGAGGAACTTCACGTAGCCCTTCTGCGCGAACACGTTAAAGTGATTGAGCCAGAACCAGACCATTTGCTCCTTGAGCTGGTCGGGCGAGTAGATCGCGCGCAGCAGCTCGCGTCGCGTCGCCTCGTAGGCCATCTTGTTGCCCATGTCGTTGCGGTCCTTGCGCGCGGACTTCTTCATCTCCTCGTCGCCGAGCGCGTTGATGCGCTTCTGCTCGGCGACTTCGTCGACGACCAGCTTGGCGGCGGAATCATGGGCGATGTCGAGATTGTCGATCTGCGCCTGCACTGGTGCGGGCAATTTGTCGTTCTTGCCTGCGAGCTGCTCGTCGAGAAAGCGCCGGCGGCCGAGCTCGCGGAAACGTGCGACGGTGGCGCTGTCGAGGCCCCAAGTGATGCGATCGAGCCAGAGTGCGTCATCGCGGCTCAGCGTAGCGGGCGAATTGGCGGCTTGCGCGGCGCCGGCGCCTGCCGCAAGCAGGACTATGGCGTGAAAAATTCGTGATCGTGTCATGTCCACGGCGGCAGCGATGAAAGGTATGCCATCTAACGGGCGAGGCGCCGATCGGATGACAAGGTCGCGTCCACATTTCGCCGTTTGGCTTCGCTTCAGCGTTTGCTGTCAACGCACCGCTATCAGCCTCGTTGTTGCGGAGCGTGCGCAGTCTCTGCGCCTCCACCACCGCCAAGGGAGAATTCACATGCAACGCAAACTGATCGCAACGACTATCGCCGCTATCCTGTTTTCGTTCGGCGCGCACGCGCAGAATGCCGCAACCGAAACCGCGCGCGACACGGACCAGCAGAAACGCATCGAGCAGGGCCTGCAATCCGGCCAGCTCTCGACCAAGGAGGCGGCCAGCCTCGAGAGCAAGGAAAAGCGCATCGACGCCACCGAAGCCCACGACATGAAGGATGGCAAGCTCAGCGCCGGCGAGAAGGCGCAGATCCAGCGCGAACAGAATCATGTCAGCGCCGACATCTACAAAGACAAGCACAACGCCGTGATCGGCAATCCGAATTCCGTGTCCTCGCAGCGCATGCAGGCCGACGTGCAGCGCAACGTCAACCAGGAGGCCCGTATCAACCAAGGTGTGCGCTCCGGCCAGCTGACCAACAAGGAGACCGCCTCGCTCGAGCGCGGGCAGGCGCACGTCGATCGCGCCGAAGCGCGCGCGGGCGCGAACGGCCATGTCGGCGCGGGCGAGCAGGCGCGCATCCAGGGCAAGGAAAACCGCCAGAGCGCGCGCATCCGCAACAAGAAGCACAACGACACGGTGCGCACGACGACGCCGTAGTCCGTCGCGACAGGCGCCGCGGGCCGGCTTGCCCCGCGGCGCAGGACACGTTTCGTCAAGCCGTCACAATCGTGTCGATAATCTGCGGATCGCCTACGAAGGGGTCCGCTCATGTCGCGTTCGATCAATCTCGCCGGTTTCATCTCCGCCGGTCTCTGTGTCCTGCTCGGAGGCGGCGCGCTCGCAGCGGGGAAAACCGCTCAACCGCATGCGATCGACGTCGCTGAGGTCAAGCATCCTGACGGCGAGACGCCGGCGTGGTGGTTTCGCGCGGGCGCCGCGGCCGCCGCAGCGAATCGCGCCGATCTTCCGGCAGCGAAGTCGAAGGCGAAGAACGTCATTGTCTTCCTCGGCGACGGCATGAGTACGGCGACGATCGCTGCCGCGCGCATCCTCGAAGGTCAGCGCAAGGGTCAGTCGGGTGAGGAGAATCGCCTGAGTTTCGAGACGTTCCCTTACACCGCGCTGTCGCGCACCTACACGACCGATTTCCAGACACCTGACTCTGCCGGCACGATGACCGCGATCATGACCGGCATCAAGACGCGCTCGGGCGTGATCGGTGTCAACCAGACCGGCAAGCGCGGTGATTGCAAAGGCTCGCAGGGCAACGAGGCGGTGACCGCACTCGAACTGGCCGCGCGCGCCGGCATGGCGACTGGCGCGGTGACGACCACACGCATCACCCACGCGACGCCGGCCGCGACCTACGGCCACCTGCCCGAGCGCGACTGGGAATACGACATGGCGATGCCCGACGAGGCGCGCGCGCAGGGCTGCGTCGACTTCGCGCGCCAGCTCGTCGAGTTTCCGTTCGGCGGCGGCCTCAACGTCGCGCTCGGTGGCGGCCGCACCGAGTTCATGCCCGCACCGCAGCCCGATCCGCAGTATGACGGCCTGATCGGCAAGCGCCTCGACAAGCATGACCTGATCAAGGAATGGCAGGCCAAGCCCGGCGCAGCCTACGTTTGGAACGCCGAGCAGCTGGCCAAGATCGATCCGGCGAAGACGACGCGTCTGCTCGGCCTGTTCAATCCCGAGCACATGAAATACGAATACGAGCGCGAGCAGGACAAGCCGGAGATGGAGCCGAGCCTGACCGAAATGACGCGCGCCGCGATCGGTGTATTGAAAAATAATCGGAATGGTTTCTTTTTGATGGTCGAAGGCGGCCGTATCGATCACGGTCACCACGCCGGCAATGCGTATCGCGCGCTGACCGAGACGATCGCGTTCTCCGATGCGATCCGTGCGGCGACCGATATGACCAGCGCCGACGACACGCTGATCATCGTCACCGCCGATCACTCGCATACGATGACGTTCGCCGGCTACGCCAATCGCGGCAATCCGATCCTGGGCAAGCTGCGTGGATCGAGCGGCGAAGGCGCGCCGTCGAAGGAACTCGCGCGCGATGCGATCGGGCGTTCGTTCACCACGCTCGGTTACGCCAACGGCCCCGGCTACGCGGGTGAGAGCGACCGCGAAGCGGAAGGGGCGAAGAAATATCCGCACAACGCGACCGCGTTCTTGCCAGCGAAAAAGGGCCGCCCCGATCTTGACCAGGTCGACACCGAGGCGCCGGATTACGTGCAGGAATCGGTCGTGCCGCTCGGTTCGGAAACGCACAGCGGCGACGACGTCGCCGTATTCGCGCGCGGCCCCGGTGCGGCCGCCGTGCATGGCTCGCTCGAGCAGAACGCGCTGTTCCATCTCATGGCGCAGGCGAACGAGCCGATCCGCAAGCAGCTTTGCACGTTCGGCGGCTGCGACGTCGACGGTGTGCCCGTCGAGTTGCCGGCGTACGCCAAACTGCGCGGCACGCTGCCCAAGCAGCCGTGACGATTCCGCCCTCGGAAGGTGGCGCTATTGCAGCGTCACCTTCTTGCGGTTGTCGTTCGAATTGCGGTCGACGAGCTTGTTGTACGGATCGATGCCAGCCTCATAGGGCTCGCCGTCGACGGTGAGCATGATCGTGCCGTCGCCGTCCTTGATCTCGCGCTTTTCGAGATACAGCACTTTCTCGTTCGCTTCCTTGCCGTCGGGCGCCTTGGCGAACACGCCGATGTCGATCGGCTGATCGATCTTGCCGTCACTCTCCTTGCCGACGCCGTCGGTGTACTTCTTCTCGGCGTGGAGCTTCAGCGTCACTTCGTATTTGCCGTCGGCGAGCTTCTTCGCGGTCGCCTCGCTGAGGCGATTGTCGAAGAACGTGATCTTCGTGAACAGGTCGTCGATCAGCGAATTCCACTTCGGATCGATGCCCGCGCGCAGCTGGTCGAGCAGTTCGTACGAGGTCGTGTACGGCGGCTGCTGGAATCCTTTCGCCTTGACGAACGCGGCGAGCACGGCGTTGAGCGTGTCCTCGCCGATGTAGTCCTTGAGCGCGTAGAACACGACCGAGGCCTTGTTGTAGTGGATGTACTGCTGGTTCTCGTTGAGCGCGAGCGGCATTTCCTTGACCCGTTCGGTCGCGCGCGTCGCCAGGTAACGGTCGAGTTCGTACTTGAGGAATTTGCGCATCTGTCCAGCGCCGTATTCATGCTCCATCACCATCAGCGCGGAATACTGCGCCAGCGATTCGGACAGCATCGTCGCCCCCTGCACGTTGGCGCCGATGACCTGGTGCGCCCACCACTGGTGCGCGACTTCGTGCGCGGTGACGTAGAACACGTAGTCGACCGCATCCTTGTCCGACAGGTCGGCGATGAAGCCGATCGATTCGGAATACGGAATCGTGTTGGCGAAACTCTGCGCGAAGCCCGCGTAGTTCGGGAACTCGAGGATGCGCACCTGGCGGAACTGGTAGGGGGAGAAATTCTTCGTGTAGTAGTCGAGCGACTTCTTTACCGACTCGATCATGCGGTCGACGTTGTACGCATGCTGCGGGTCGTAGTAGATCTCGATGGCGACGTCATTCCAGCGGTCTTTCCTCACCGTCCAGCGCGCCGACAACCAGGAGAAGAAGTCGAGGATCTTCGTGTCGGATTTGTAATGGAAGTAGCGCCTGCCGTTCTGCGTCCACTCACGTTGCAGATAACCGGGCGCGAGCGCGATCTGGTCGGGCACGGTCGACACGGTCGTTTCGAAATCGACCCAATCCGCATCGCGCGAGATATAGGAGTTGGCGCGCGCCTGCATGTCGTCGATCGGCGCCATGCGCGGCAGCTCGGGCAGGCCATACTTGCGCCGGTCGTTGCGATCGCTCAGTTGCGCATGTTCGCGATAGCCAAAATGCGGAAGCTCGCTGCTGTTGAAGAAGCTGCCGTTGTAGACCACCTGGGTTTCGCCACCTGAAACCGGAAACCCATCCTGGCCGATCTCGACCTCGAAATCGAAATCCATCACCGCCCCGGGCGCCAGTGGCGTCGCAAGCTTGTAGATTTCCAGATCGTAGTCCTCGTCGCGCTTCTCCACGCTATGCGCGGCGAAGTCGAGCTTGTGCACTTTCTTCAGCTGCGAAAACTGGACAAAAAGTTCATCGATCGATGTGCCGGATTTGTTCTCGATGCGATAGTGACCGCGCACGATCGCGCGTAACTGATCCGGGAAGAAATCGACGTCGGCTTTGACTTCGGTGATGCGCGGCTGCACACGGTCCTTCCACGCCGCACGATAGGTTTTTTCGTAGTTCGCGCTGTGCACCTTGCCCGCATCCTCGGATTCGTGATGGTTCAGCACGTTGGTGTTGTAGAAAATCCAGCTGCCGAGCCCGACGAACGTGAGCAGCGAAGCCGCCAGCGCATACGCGGGAAGGCCTCGGCGTAGCCGTGCGAACGCGCTGCGCATACGTTGAGCGAAACTCGCGCCGGTGCCGCGCGGCCAGAACGCCGCCGCGGCGATGAGCAACGCGATCGCGAGCGCACCCCAATACGCGCGAAAAGTGAGATTCGGTGCGATGAACTGGCCATAGCCGTTCATGTCCGACAGCGGCGTCGGCGACGCCTTGCCGTAGTTGTAGAGCGGATGGTTGTAGCCGAGCATCGGCAGCGCGAATTGGGCGACGAGCACGACGACGACGAGCAGATAACCGAAGAACTTGTTCTCGCTGACCGTCTGCAGGAACACGAAAAGCGCCGCGGTCAGGATGAACGGTAACATTGCGAGCGAGGCGATCTTCGCGTAGAGACCAAGCTGCACATTCGTGTAGCCATGGAACAACTGGAAGCCGATGCAGAACAGCACACCGGCGAACATGAAAGCGGCAATCACTCCAAACAGCGCGACGAGCTTCGCCGCGAGCGGCACCCAGTTCGGCACCGCGCAGGCATCGGTCACTTCGGCGATGCGCAGCGTGCGTTCGCGCCAGATCAGCTCGCCCGCATAGACCGCGAGCACGAGCGTCAGGAACAGGTTGATTCCACCACGCAAAGGCAAGTCCATGCGCGAGGTCACCGGCAACACCTTGGTGCCGAAAATCTCGCCACTGAACATCAGCACGGTGAACATCATCAGCAGGCTGAGCACCAGCAGCACGAGGAACGGCGCACCGGTCAGCACGCTGCGCAGGTCGAACCAGGTCTGGTGCAGGAATTGGCGCCATTGCGCGCCGGCTGATGATTGCAGGCGCACAGGCGGCATCGCGATCGTCGCACTCGGAGTTGCCGCGACCGATGCGGGCGCCGCTTTGGTCTTGCGCCGAAACAGGCGCAAGCCTTCGCGGTCGGTGCGGAACAGGCGGAACGCGCCGACGAGCAGCAGCGCCGACACGCCAAGCCACAGAGCGCGGTTGGCAAGCAACCAGCCCGACAGCGGCGGCAGGCGCGTATTGTTGTCCTGCGCCGACCAGTAGCGCGTGATTTCGCGTAGCGCGTCGCTGCCGAACGGATCGACCAGCGCGCCGATCCAGCGCGCGTCGAGGTTCGCCGTCATGCTCTGCGCGACCTGCATGAATACGACGAAGGCGATTGCGCCGAGATAGGTGTAGAGCATCGAGCGCGTCAGCGTCGCGAATGCGAACATCAGCGCGGCGATGAACAGCAGGTTCGGAATGACGAGCACGCCGAACGACCACAGATAGGCGCCGACCGACGTTGGCCCGAGCCGCGCCGGGTCGAGCCACGGCATCTTGCTGCCGAACCAGAGCCCGATGGCGGCGACGAGCATCACGCCGAGCGCGGCGAGAAAACCGCCGCCGAAACGGCCGAGCAGATAGTCGCGTTTTCTGATCGGCGTGGTGAAGAACAGCTCGGCCGTGTTCTGTTCGAAATCGCGCAGCGCCGCGCCGGCGATGAAGATCGTCACGAGCAGGATCGAAAGGAAACTCAGCGCGGCGAGCAGGTTGATGACGACCAGCGGCGCGTTGCGATGGATGTTGCCGATGCCGCCGCCGAAGCTGACGTTTTCGGAGGCCATCATGGCGAACGCGATTGCGCCGAACACGAGTGCGACGATCCAGAACAGCGGGCTGCGCAGGATCAGCCTGCGCTCGAAGGCGAGGATTTTCGCGAGCATGGACTAGGCTGCCTGTGCGACCGGTGCGGCGGCGCGGCGCAGTTCGCCGAAATAGACGTCCTCGAGATTCGGCGCCACCGCCACGTAGCCGTCCCCGGGGCTCGCGTCAGCGAGCACGTGCACGACCGGTTGGCCGGCGACGAGGCGCGTCGACAGCACGTTGTGCTGCTCGCGTGCCGCCGCGAGCTCGTCCTTTGCGAGTGCCTTGCGCCAGACGCGGCCGTCGAGCGAACGGATCGTTTCGCGCGGCTCGCCGACCAGGCGCAACTGCCCTTGCGCGATGATCGCCATGCGCGGGCACAGATCGGTCACGTCGTCGACGATGTGCGTGGACAGGATCACGACGACCTGTTCGCCGACCTCAGCGAGCAGATTGAGGAAGCGGTTGCGCTCCTCGGGGTCGAGGCCCGCGGTCGGCTCGTCGACGATGATCAGGCGCGGCGCGCCGATCAGCGCCTGGGCGATGCCGAAGCGCTGGCGCATGCCGCCCGAGAACGTGCCGAGCTTGTAGTAGCGTTTCTCCCAGAGGTTGACCTGGCGCAACAGCGCCTCGACCAGCGCCTTGCGTTCCCGCTTGTCGGTCACGCCCTTGAGCACGGCGAAATGATCGAGCATCACCTCGGCGGTCACCTTTGGATAGACGCCGAACTCCTGCGGCAGGTAGCCGAGCGTCTGCCGCGCGGTCTGCTTGTCGGCGAGCACGTCGATATCGTCGAGATGGATCGAGCCGGAATCGGGATCCTGCAGCGTCGCGATCGTGCGCATCAGTGTGGACTTGCCCGCGCCGTTCGGGCCGAGCAGGCCGAACATGCCGTTGGGAATCTCGAGCGTGATGTCCTTGAGCGCTTGCACGCCGTTGGCGTAGGTCTTGGACAGGTTGCGGATCGCGAGCATGGAGTCTCCTGGGCGCGGCCTGGGCCGATGCGGCGAGCGTAGCGGGCTGCGGGCGGCGGTGCCAAGGCCGGAAGTCATCGCGATATCGGCCTGCGCATCGAGGCGTGACAACAAGATTGCCGCGCCGATGGTAGGGAAGACGGCCCGGTTCGGATTATCATGGCGAGGCGGCCGCGGCCGTGTGCAATTCGTCATCAGTTGTGACCGGCGCGGCGCCACGGCGGCAGCGCGCCCACAGTAAGGAGGGAGCATGGCCGACGTCGTAGAAGCCAAGGTGCCGGATATAGGCGATTACACCAACGTGCCGGTGATCGAGATTCTGGTCAAACCGGGCGATACCGTGACGAAGGACCAGGGCCTGGTCACCCTCGAATCGGACAAGGCGACGATGGAGGTACCCTCGTCGGTTGCCGGTGTCGTCAAGGAAATCAAGGTCAAGCTCGGCGACGAGATCTCCGAAGGTCATATCGTGGCGCTGATCGAAAGCGGTGAAGCCGCGGCGCCCGCTCCGGCGGCGGCGAAAGCAGCGCCGGCGCCCGCGGCGAAAACCGAAGCTCCCGCGCCATCCCCGGCCCCGGCGGTCGCCGCAGGCGGCGGCGTGCAAGAAGCCAAGGTGCCGGACATCGGCGATTACACCGGCGTGCCGGTCATCGAGGTGCTGGTCAAGGTTGGCGATACGGTGAGCAAGGACCAGGGCCTGGTCACGCTCGAATCCGACAAGGCGACGATGGAAGTGCCGTCGTCGATCGCGGGCGTGGTCAAAGAGATCAAGGTCAAGGTTGGCGACGAAATCTCCGAAGGCCATGTCGTCGCGTTGATCGAAGCCGCCGGCGCGGCGTCCGCTCCGGCTCCGGCGGCTGCGAAGGCCGCAGCGCCTGCACAAGCGGCGCCCGCGCCTGCACCCGCGCCGGTTGCGGCGCCCGTCGTCGCCTCGGGCAGCCCGGCCTCGCCGCCGATCAACTTCGGTGCCGACACGGTGATGCCGGACAAGGTGCCGTACGCGAGCCCCGCCGTGCGCCTGTTCGCGCGCGAACTCGGCGTCGACCTCGCGCAGGTGAAGGGCAGCGAGCGCAAGGGCCGCATCAGCAAGGAAGACGTGCAGAAGTACGTCAAGGGCGTGCTCTCCGGCGCAACTGCAGCGCCGAAGGCCGCAGCGGGCGGCGGCGCGGGCTTCGACCTGCTGCCGTGGCCGAAAGTCGATTTCGCCAAGTTCGGCGAGATCGAGACCAAGCCGCTGTCGCGCATCCAGAAGATTTCCGGCGCCAACCTCGCGCGCAACTGGGTGATGATCCCGCACGTCACCCACAACGACGACGCCGACATCACCGAGCTCGAAGCGCTGCGCGTTTCGCTCAACAAGGAATACGAGAAGGCCGGCGTCAAGTTCACCATGCTCGGCTTTCTGATCAAGGCCGTCGTTGCTGCGCTGAAGAAGTTCCCGCAGTTCAACGCCTCGCTCGATGCGAGCGGCGAAAACCTCGTGTTGAAGAAGTACTACAACGTCGGTTTCGCCGCGGACACGCCGAACGGCCTCGTCGTGCCGGTGCTCAAGGATGCCGACAAGAAAGGCATCGTCGACAGCGCGAAGGAAATCTCCGCGCTCGCGGCGAAGGCGCGCGACGGCAAGCTCGGCCCCGCGGAAATGTCGGGCGGCTGCTTCTCGATCTCCTCGCTCGGCGGCATCGGCGGCACCTCGTTCACGCCGATCGTCAATGCGCCCGAAGTCGCGATTTTGGGAGTCACGAAGTCGGCGATAAAGCCGGTGTGGGACGGCAAGGCCTTCCAGCCGCGCCTGATCCTGCCGCTTTCGCTCAGCTACGACCATCGCGTGATCGACGGCGCGCTGGCCGCGCGCTTCACCGCGTATCTGGCCCAGCTGCTGGCCGACATGCGTCGCGCGATGCTTTGATCGAGGACTCGAAACAATGGCAACTACCGAAGTCAAAGTCCCCGATATCGGCGACTACAGCAACGTTCCCGTCATCGAAATCCTGGTCAAGCCGGGCGATACGGTGACCAAGGATCAGGGCCTCGTCACGCTCGAGTCGGACAAGGCGACGATGGAAGTTCCCGCGTCGGCTGCCGGCGTGGTCAAGGAAATCAAGGTCAAGCTCGGCGACGAGATTTCCGAAGGTACTGTGGTCGCGATTCTCGAAACGGAAGGCGCGAGCGCGACGCCGGCAAAAGCCGAGGCACCGAAAGCGTCACCTGCTCCGGCTCCCGCGGCTGCCGCTCCGGCCGCCGCCACGCCGGCACCGAAAGCCGCGGGCGCTTCCGGGCGCAAAGCGGACATCGAGTGCCAGGTCGTCGTGCTCGGCTCCGGTCCCGGCGGCTACACGGCTGCGTTCCGCAGCGCCGATCTCGGCACGAACACGGTGCTGATCGAGCGTTATGCGACGCTCGGCGGCGTCTGCCTCAACGTCGGCTGCATTCCGTCGAAAGCGCTGCTGCATGCGGCAAAAGTGATTGACGAGGCAAGCCATGCCGCCGATATCGGCATCGATTTCGGTGCACCGAAGATCGACATCGGCAAGCTCGGTGGATTCAAGAACAAGGTCGTCGCGCAGCTCACCGGCGGCCTCTCCGGCATGGCCAAGCAGCGCAAGGTGACGGTCGTGCAGGGCACGGGCAAATTCGTGTCGGCGAACGAGATCGAAGTCGAAACTGCGGACGGAAAGAAGCTCGTGCGTTTCGAGAAGGCGATCATCGCCGCGGGCTCGCAGGCGGTGAAGCTGCCGGGCTTCCCGTGGGACGACCCGCGCATGATGGATTCGACCGACGCGCTGCTGCTGCAGGACGTGCCGAAGAAACTGCTCGTCGTTGGCGGCGGCATCATCGGCCTGGAAATGGCCTGCGTCTACGAAGCGCTCGGTGCGCAAGTGACCGTGGTCGAGCTGTTGGATCAGCTGATGCCCGGCGCCGATCCTGACCTGGTCAAGCCGCTCGCGACGCGATTGTCGAAACGCTATGCCGGCATCCATCTCAAGGTGAAGGTCGCCAAGATCGAATCAACCAAGGAAGGCTTGAAGGCGACGTTCGAGGGAGAGAAGGCGCCCGAGCCGCAGGTCTACGACCGCGTGCTCGTTGCGATCGGTCGTTCGCCGAACGGCAACAAGATCGACGCGGACAAGGCCGGCGTGCAGGTGACCGATCGCGGCTTCATCCCGGTCGACAAGCAGATGCGTACCAATGTGCCGCATATTTTCGCGATCGGCGATCTCGTCGGTCAGCCGATGCTCGCGCACAAGGCGACGCACGAGGGCAAGGTCGCCGCCGAAGTCTGCGCGGGACAGAAGAGCGAATTCGTCGCGCGCGTGATCCCGAGCGTGGCCTACACCGATCCCGAAGTGGCCTGGGTCGGCGTTACCGAAGGCGAGGCGAAAGCCAAGGGCATCAAGTACGGCATCGGCAAATTCCCGTGGGCCGCGTCGGGCCGCGCGATCGGCATCGCGCGCACCGAAGGCTTCACCAAGCTGATCTTCGACGAAACCACGCACAAGATCATCGGTGCCGGCATCGTCGGCGTGAACGCGGGCGATTTGATTTGCGAACTCGGCCTCGCGATCGAGATGGGCTGCGAAGCCGCTGACATCGGCCTCACCGTGCATCCGCATCCGACGCTGGGCGAGTCGATCGGCATGGCGGCGGAAGTGTACGAAGGCACGATCACCGACTTGTACATTCCGAAGAAGAAATAGGGCTATCGTTGACCGCTGCGCTGCAGCGATAACTCTCGCCGTTGAAGCGGCAGCAAGCTGCCGCTTGACGTCGAGGCGCGCTGAAACGACTTGGGTTTATTTGCGTTTCTTCGCGACTGGCTTGTCGTCGCCGGCCGACGCCTGCGCGGCTGCATCCGGAAAAATCTGCTGGGCGACTTCGTAATGCCGCACCAGCGGTTCCATCTGCAGCAGGTACTGCTCGTCCTCGGGATAGTAGACGGCCTTCTCGGGATTCTCGCCGGCGAATTCGTGCACGGCGCTCATCGATTCCCAGAGCGAGATCAGCATGAACTCGCAGTGTTCGCCCTGGATGCGGCGCAGCACGGTGACGCCGCGATTGCCGGGTACTTTTGCGTAATCGGCGAGGCCGGTGCGGTCGAGGTAGGCGAGGTAGTCGTCGGCCTTTTCCTTGAGCGTGATTCCGCGCCAGATGCGAGCGATCATGCCTGACTCCGCCGTAGTCGTCGAAGGCGCGCAGCATAGCGCAAGCGGCGTTGCGGCTGGCGAAATTTGCGTTGCACGATGCGGGTGCGGGCGGCGTTGACGTTAGACTTCGCCGGTCTTGATTGCGGAGCCTGGCTTGTCCTCGATTCTGGTTTTCGGCGCGAGCGGAGTGATCGGCGAATTCCTGTTGCCGCAACTCGCCGCGCGCGGCGAGCGTGTGCTCGCGGTCAGCCGTACGGCCGCGTCTCGCGCCCGCGCAAGCGGAAAAATCGATTGGCTGCAAGGCGATCTTTGCGTCGAGGTGGCGTCGCTGCCGCCGCACGACGCGGTGCTCAGCTTGGGTCCGCTCGATGCGTTCGCCGCGTGGTTTGCGCGCACCGCGTCGGCAGGCACGCGCGGCGGTCCAAAACGGGTCATCGCGATCAGCTCGATGAGCGCCGAAAGCAAGCGCGATTCGGTCGACGCGGCCGAGCGCGAGTTGAGCACGCGCCTGCGCACTGCGGAAACCCTGCTCATGCAAACCGCGCGCGAATGCGGCATCGGCTGCACGATCTTTCGCCCGACCCTGATCTACGGCACCGGCCGCGACCGCAGCCTGGCCTCGATTGCGCGTTTCGCCAAGCGATTCCGCGTACTGCCGATCCCGCGCGCGGACGGATTGCGTCAGCCGGTGCATGCGGCCGACCTCGCCGCCGCCTTCCTCGCTGCATTCGACAATGCGGCGACATTCGGCAAAATCTACGAACTCGGTGGTGGCGAGCGCCTGCGTTTCGACGCGCTGCTCCGGCGCATCGCCGCGGGACCGCCACGTCTGGCGTTGCCGTTGCCCGTGCCGTTGACCTTCGCGCGCGCGGGTGCGCTGCTCTTGCGCGGTCGCCTCGGTGCGGGTGCGCTCGCACGCCTGAGCGAACCGTTGATCGCGGACAATACGGCGGCGGAGCGTGACTTCGGTTACACGCCGCGTGCGTTTCGCGCGCAGGATGTGTTCGGCTGCGCGGATTCGCGAAGCGCCGATTGACGAGGTGGAGGGCAAGGCGGAAGATCGTCGCGACAGGGGAGCGTCGCATGGCCGACATGCATTCGATGAGACTTCCGCCGAGCTTCGGGTCGCGAAGGGTGAGCGGGCAGGGTGCTGCGATGCAGCGAGCCGAGCCCGCAAGTTCTCGGCATAATCCTCAAAACAAGCGTTTGAATTTTCCGTACCTACCCAAGCATGCCGCCCCCGTGCGGAGGAGATAACCATGCGCAGTTTCGCTCTTCGCCCACTGATTCTGCCGTCCCTGCTGCTGACGGCGCTTGCCGGCCAGAGTGCGCAGGCCTACGACTACACCGCCCCGGTGCCGCTGCACACGACGGCGAAATTCGATCCGACCACGAGCACGGTGCCGTTCCCGACCGACCTGCTGCGTCAAGGCTCCAAAGATCTGACCCTGAACATTCCGATCGCCAGCGGCACGCCTGCCGCGCAGGTGGCCGTGTATAACGCGCTGAACTCGCTTGACGGCTTCAGCACCACCGCTCCGTGGAGTACGACGTTTGCCGGCCCGCTGACTCCCGGCAGCGTCGCTGGCGGCAGCGGCAGCGGCAAGAGCGTGCATTTGTTCGAAGTGAGGACCGATGCGGCGACCGGTGCGGTGCTCAGCATTGTGCGTGAACTCACTTCGCCGCAGGAATATGTCGCCACGCTCGCATCGAATGCGGCCACAGGCGCGACACTCGCACTCGTGCCGACCAAACCGCTCAAGCAGCTGACCTCGTACATGGCGGTGCTGACCAACGGCATCACCGACGCCGCAGGCACGCCGGTGCGCCAGTCGCTGATCTACGGTTTTTCCAAGCGCACGAGTCCGTTGTGCACGGGCGGCAAGTCGACACTTGCCGCGTTGAGCGATGCGAACGCCTGCGCGCTCGAACCGCTGCGCCAACTGACCAACCTGCAGGAAGCCGCGGCCAAGACCGCAGGCGTCGATCCCTCGTCCATCGTGCTGTCGTGGACGGCGACGACGCAGGCGACGACGGTGACGATGCAGACCATCGCCGGACTCGTCGATGCGGTGCCGGATCAGAGCATCGCTGTCGTGCCGACTGGCATGACTCTCGCTGACGCGATTCCTGGCCAGCCGCCGATTGCCGACATCTACGTTGGCGCGCTGACCGTGCCCTACTACTTGTCCGCACCGACTCAGGCCAATCCGGTCGCGCCGCTGACCAACTATTGGACCGCGCCGCCATGCGGCCAGGTCGCCTCGTGCAACGCACTCGGTCTTGATCCGACATCGACCAACGTGACCGCAGCCAACCGGCTGCCGGTGGCAACGTCGAATCAGACCGTGCCAGTCATCATGAGCGTGCCAAACGCGAACTCGGGCAAAAGCAAGCCCGCGGCCGGCTGGCCCGTGGTGATCTACCAGCATGGCATCACGAGCGATCGCACGACGATGCTCGCCGCGGTTGGCGCGCTGAGCCAGGCCGGCTTCGCCGCGATCGCGATCGACCTACCGCTGCACGGCCTCGCCCCGAGCAATCCGTTCTACCGCAACGCCTTCCTCGCCGGCACACCGGCGGCGGGGCTGATCACCGGCGAACGTACCTTCGATCTGCCGCAGATCAACACAGCCACTGGCGCCGTGGCCGCAGGTACGGTCGCGTCGTCGGGCTCTTACTTCATCAACCTGACCAGCCTGCGCACCTCGCGCGACAACCTGCGTCAGGGCGTGTCCGACCTGCTCGAACTGCGCAGCGCGATTCCCTACGTCACCGGTCTCGACGGCACGCCGCTGTTCGATCCCGCGCGCGTCGCCTTCCTCGGCATCTCGCTCGGCAGCATCGAAGGCACAACGTTCATGGCGCTTGCGGCGACGCCGAACACCGCGGTGCAGAACGCAGTGCTCAACGTGCCGGGCGGTGGCATTACCAACCTGCTCGTCGGCTCGCCGACCTTCGGTCCAGTCATCATTGCCGGCCTCGGCGCCGCCGGCATTAGCCCAGGCACGGCGGACTTCAACACTTTCGTTGTCGCCACGCAGAGCGTGATCGACTCGGGCGATCCGATCAACTACGCAGGAGATGCCGGTACCGGCGCCGTGCTCGCGACCAAGAACCTGCTCGCGCAGGCCGTGGTCGGCGGCAGCGTGCCGCTGGCCGGCGATTCCGCGACTGCTAAGTACTACGACGCCAACGGCAAGTGGCTGCCCGATCAAGTGATTCCGAACACGGTTACCGGTGCTCCATTGTCGGGCGGCCTGCCGATCATCTCCGCGCTCGGCCTCACGCGGATCAGTACGACGACGCAGTCGGCCCCCGGTATCCACAATTCGGTGCAGTTCGTCAGCGGCGTGCACTCCTCGCTGCTCGATCCGTCCGCCTCGCCGCAGACCACGGTGGAAATGCAGACCCAAGCCGCGAGCTTCTTCGCGACCAACGGCACCGCCGTGCAGATCACGAACAGCGCCGTCGTGAAGCAATAAACCCGGAACCTTCAAGGACCATCTCGCCATGATCAAGATCAAACAACAGCAGCGAATCGTTCCGGCCCTGACCGCGCTGAGCTTCGCCGTCGCCGCCAGCCTCGTCAGCCAGGGTGCGTATGCCAGTGCGTTCCAGCTCGGACGGCAGAACGATACGCAAGGCGTCGGCCGCTACGGCGCCGGCGGCACCGCCGCGCCGGACGACTGCGCCGTCGTCGAGAACAATCCCGCCGCGATGTCCGACATCAAAGGCGGTTGCGTACAAACCGACGTAGTCGTGATCGACTACGGCATCAAGTTCTCCGGTGGCGGTACCGACGCGCTGGGCAATCCGCTGACCGGCGGCAACGGCGGCGACGGTGGCGCCACCGTGCCGATTCCCGCGGCGCATTTCGTCATGCCGATCAACGACCAGCTCACTTTCGGCGCGGGGTTCAACGCGCCGTTCGGCCTGAAGACCTACTATGACGACCGCTGGGTCGGTCGCTACCAGGCCGTTTCCACGAACCTCAAGGCGCCGGCGGCGACGCTGGCCTTGGCGTACAAGATCGACGACACGCTGTCGATCGGCGCGAGCCTGATTGCACAGCGCCTGCGCGCCGAACTGAAATCGGACATCAACCTCGGCACGATCCTCATGCAGCCGACCGGCGGTGCATTACTGCCGCAGGAAGCCGACGGCCAAGGCGGGCTGAAGGGCGCCGACTGGGGCTTCGGCTTCGGCCTCGGCGTGCTGTGGAAACCGACGCCGGCGGACCGCGTCGGCTTCAATTTTCACTCGCAGATCGACCACACGATCAACGGCAAGGCGACATTCCTGATACCGTCGAATCTCCTGCCATTGTTCGGCGGCGCATTCACCAATACGACCGGCACGGCCGACGTCAACACGCCCTGGTTCGCCAACGTCGGCTGGTGGCATACGGTCAACGACCGCCTCAGCCTCGGCGCCGATTTCAGCTTCACGCACTGGTCGAGCTTCAAGGAGCTCGTGATCTCGTACCAGAACACGGCGCAGGCGCCGTACAACCGGCCGACGCTGTTCAATTACAAGAACAGCTGGTCGGGATCGCTGGGCGGCGAATACAAACTCGACAATCAATGGACGCTGCGCGCCGGGTTCGGCTACGACAAGACGCCCACGGTCGACGAGACGCGCGACCCGCGCGTGCCGGACGGCTCGCGCACGGGCGTGGCCTTGGGACTCGGCTACAAGATGAGCGACAAGCTGCGTTTCGACGCGGGCTACTATCACCTGTTCGTCGAGGACGGCAAGATCGACCAGACCAGCGCGACGTTCGATCATCTCGTCGGCAAGACCGCGAACGACGACAACACCTTCGCGGTTTCGGTGCAGTATCGGTTCTAGTCGCGCGCGGCAACGACCACGCAAAGGGCGCGAGCGATCGCGCCCTTTTTTATCCGGTCAGTAATTGATGCCGACGCGTCGCATTAGCTTGGCCACGATCCATGCGGGACCGATCAGCAGATAGGCGAGATCGGTCAGGAACGACGGTTTCCTGCCCTCGATCTTGTGGCCGATGAACTGACCGATCCAGGCGACGACGAACACAGCGATCGCCAACCACATCAGTTGTGTCGCACCGAGCGCTCGGTACAGTGCCTCGGTGCCAAGACCGAGCACGACGAACATTGCGAGCATGGCGAACGCGAGCGGCCGCGACAGGCGCAGGTAGAACGCGAACGCGGGCACCATCGCCAATGCCGCCCAGAGCCCGGCGCGCCCCACCATTGCTGGCACCGGTACGACCCAGAGCAGGGCGATCACGGTCCACAGGATCGCGGGCACGCAGATCCAATGGATCGTGATGTTGGTCGGATTGCGATGGTCCTCGCTGTAGTTGCCGAGCCAGCGGTCGACTTCGCGGCGCGCATCGTCGCCGGTGTGGAAAGCGGCTTCGTTCATGACGGTCCTCGAGTGTATGTTTCGCTGCGTCGAGCATAGCGTGCAAGCATCGCCGCGCAAGGGCCGCCGCAGCAGCGCGGGGAGGGCAAACCGGTCAGCTCGATCATGCCATCGTCGAGCGCCACAGATGCAGCACGGCATAGGCGCGATACGGCCGCCACGCCTGCGACATTTCCTCGAGCGCGCGCGTGGATACTGGCTTGCCGTCGCGTGCAACGGCCTTGCGCAGCACGATGTCGCCCGCCGGAAACGCATCGGCATGGGCGACGCCGCGCATCGCCAGGTAGTACGCGGTCCATTCACCAATTCCCGGCAGCGCGGTCCACATCGACACGAACTCGGCCAGTGGACGCTCGCGGCGGAAATCGACGCGGCCGTCGCGCACCGCCGCGGCGATCGCGCGCAGCGTGGCGATGCGCGCGCCGGTGATGCCGAGTCCGCCGAGATCCGCGTCGGCGAGCGTGGCCGGTGTGGGGAACAAAACTGCTTTGCCACTGCGCGACGTCTCGACTTCGTGGCCGAATTTGCGCACCACGCGCTCGGTCAGCGTACGCGCGGCGGCAACCGTGACCTGCTGGCCGAGCACGGCGCGGATCGCGATCTCGAAGCCATCCCAGCCGCCGGGCAGGCGCTGGCCCGGGTGCTTCGCGATGCACGCCTTCAGGTGCCGGCGGCGGCCGAGATGCGCATTGATCGCGGCGATGTCCGCGTCGAGGTCGAACATGCGGCGCACGCGCGCGACGATGTCGGCGACGTGCACGGCATTCGCAGAATCGACTTGCAGATCCAGCGCGTGACCGCGCTTGGCGCGGGTGACGGCGAATTCGCCCACCTCGCCATTCAGGGTGAAGATACGCCGATAACTATCCTCATCGACCCGCTCGACGCCGGGGATCGCGCGCTTGGCGAAGAACCCGAGCAGGTTGGCGAAGTCGTGCGGCGGCTGGTATTCGAGGCGGATCTTTTCGCTCACGCCTCAGAATCCATAGCGCAGAAAACCGCCATCGACCGCGATGCACTCGCCGGTGATGTACGCCGCGGCGGGCAGGCACAGGAACGCGATCGCCGCGGCGACCTCCTCGGGTTCACCGATGCGGCCCATCGGCGTGCGTTCGAGCACTTCGTCGAGGTATTCCTCGTTGGCGAGTTTGATTGCGGTGCGCTGTGTGCGGATGTACCACGGCGCGACGGCATTGACGCGGATGCCGTCCTCGGCCCACTCGCAGGCAAGGTTCTTGGTCAGTTGCGCGAGCGCGGCCTTGGTCATGCCGTAGGGCGAGCCGGTGCGCACATGGGTCAGTCCCGATACCGAGCTGACGTTGACGATCGCGGCGTTGCCGTGCTCGGCAAGTTGCGCGTGCGCGAGTCGGCTCATCTCGAATGCGCTCATCACGTTCACTTCAATTAGCCCGCGCACTTCGTCTGCGGCGTAGTCGAGCGTCGGCTTGCTCGCGTTGCCACCGGCGTTGTTGACGAGGATCGACAGCGGCAGCTCGAGGTCAGCGACCCAGTCGAACACTTCGAGCCGCTGTTCGGCGTCGGCGACATCAGCTGCGAACGCGACGATGTCGCTGGCGGGGAATTCTTCGGCCAGTTCGGCCCGGGCTGACTCCAGATGCGCTTCGTCACGCGCGACCATGAGTACATCGGCGCCGAGCAACGCGAGTTCGCGTGCGGTGGCATAGCCGATGCCGCGGCTCGCGCCCGTGACCAGCGCGACTTGTCCATCCAGGCGCCAGCGCGCGGTATTTGTCGTCATGGCTGTCTCCTTCGGCAAAGCGTGATCGCCTTGCCTGTACACGCAAGACTCCGCGGCGCAAACTTTAGCGACTGGTTGCGGAGTTCGCCATGCGTATCGCCACGTTATCGATTTTCGTCCTCGCCGTGCTCTCCGTTTCTTGCTCACGCGGCACACCGCCGCCCGCGCCCGCGGCCCAACCGAAGCCGACCGAGCGGCAGAAGACGGTGATCGATGCGCAGCTCAAAGCCCTCGACAAGGCGAAGGCCGTGCAAGGCACGCTGGATCAGCAGAAGAAGGACATGGACAAGAAGCTGGAAGACGCGGGCGGCTAATAGCGTGCGCGATGTGTAGCGGCGTCAGACGGGATCCCATGTCATCGGCCATCCTTGGCCTGCACAAGATGACGGCATTCTGCCGTCACTTGATCTCGCAGAAACAGTAGGCGAACACGCCGACCTTGTTCGAGTCGAGTGAGCTCAGCAACTTGAGCTGGCCCTGCACGTCGGGCTGAGCGAGCAGAGTGCGCATCGATTTGGGCACGAGGCTGTGAACGAAGCTCGCCGATGCGTCGTTCGACAGGCTGACGATGAACCGCTCCCACGCCGACAGCGACTTCTCGACGTAGCGCACCTGGTAGTTGTCGCCAAGCTTGGCCGCCTGCGCCGCCGCGGCTGTCGCTTCGCGCAGGCCGCCGAGTTGATCGACGAGGCCGCGCTCCTTCGCCTGCGCGCCGCTCCATACGCGGCCGCGCGCGATCGCGTCGATTTCCTCGGGCTTCTTCTTGCGCGCGGCAGCCACTTTGGTGATGAAGTTCTGGTAGCCCTTGTCGATGATGCTCTGGATGATGTCGCCGACCTTCGGGTCGAGCGCGCGGCGCGGATCGAGCGCTCCGGCGAGCGAGGTCGTACCGACGCCGTCGGTGTGCACATTGAGCTTGGCCAGCGTCTTCGGGAAGTTCATGAACAGGCCGAAGATGCCGATCGAACCGGTAATCGTGGTCGGCTCGGCGAAGATCTGATCGCCGTTCATCGAGATCCAGTAGCCGCCCGACGCGGCGACGTCGCCCATCGAGACGATGACGGGCTTGCCCGCGGCCTTGGTCAGTTCGATTTCGCGGCGGATCAGTTCGGAGGCGAATGCGCTGCCGCCCGGTGAGTTGACGCGCAGCACGACCGCCTTGATGTTCCTGTTCTCGCGCGCCTGGCGCACGAGCTTGGCAGTCGATTCGCCGCCGACCGTGCCGGCAGCCTGGTCGCCGTCGAGGATCTCGCCCTGGGCGACGACGACGCCGACCTGTGGGCGCGTATCGAGCGGATTTTCACGCTGCACGAGCGTGGCATAGTCCTGGAAGTCGATCTGGCGGAAGCTGTTTTCTTCCTTGACTCCCTTCTGGATCAGCAGCGCTTCGGCTTCGTCACGCGTGGCGAGCTTGTCGACCAGCTTGGCGTCGAGCGCGAGCTTGGCGAGATCGCCGTTGGCGGCCTTGATCGACGTCGAGTAGTTCTCGATCTGCGCGGCGATCGCCTTCGGGTCGAGCTTGCGCGCGCCGCCGATTTCCTTGAGGTAGTCGCCCCAGACACCGTTCATCCAGTAAAGATCGGCTTCCTTCGATTCGGGCGAAGCGTCGTTGCGGATGTACGGTTCGGCGTACGACTTGTACTCGCCGACGCGGAACAGGTGCACATCGACACCGAGCCAGTCGAGCGCATCTTTGTAGTAGGTGCGGTAGCGGCCGAGGCCTTCGAGCAGCAGATCGCCATCCGGGTGCAGCAGCACCTCGTTCGCGTGCGCGGCGATGAGATACTGGCCCTGGCTCATCGAGTTCGATACGGCGACGACCTCTTTGCCTGCGGCTTTGAAGCGTTCGATTGCGGCGCCGATCTCGTGCAGCGTGGACATGCCGGCCGAGGCAATCTGGTCCGGTTCGATGACGAGACGCTCGATGCGCTTGTCGGCCGCGGCGGCGTCGATCGTGCGAATGAGATCGCGCAGTTGCACTTCGCGGATCTTCTGTCCGAACGCGCCCGCGAACGCGCGTTGCGCCGGATCGGAGCTGTACTGCTCGACGATATTGCCTTTCGGGTCGAGCACGAGCGCGGTGCGCTCCTGCAATACGACCTTGCCGCCGCCCGCGCGCAGCGCGACGAAGAAGATCAGCAACAGGAACAGCGCGATCACGCCGAACACGAACCGGCGGATGAAGTTGAACAGGCTCCAGGCCCAGAAGAACAGGGTGGCGAACACGCCGCGGCTTTTCTCGGCCATACGCAATCTTCCTCGGGAAAATATCGAAAGTGATCTGTGACGCAGATTAACCGAATTGCCGACGACCGGCATACCGCCTTAAGTCATGCCCTGCGTGGCATGCTGGCGCGGAGAAAACGCAGGGTCAGCAATACTGCCGCCGCGGTCAGCCCAGCGGCGAGGCCCATCCACATCCCGCGTGCGCCCAATCCTTGTCTGAACGCCAGCCAGTAGCCGACCGGCATGCCGATCGCCCAATAGGCGAGCACGGTGATGATCATCGGCATCGTCGTGTCCTTGAGTCCGCGCAACGCGCCGCCGGCGGTGACTTGGATACCGTCCGAGAGCTGGAAAATCGCGGCGAGGACCAGCAGCTGCGCGGCGAGCGCGGCGACGGCCGTATCGTCGGTGTAGGCATGCGCGATCGCTTGCGGAAACACCGCCATCGCCGTCGAAGCGACGAACTGAGTGCCGAGCGAGAGCGTTATGCCGGCCAGCCCGGCCGAGCGCACGCCATGCCGATCGCCGCGGCCGACCGCATTGCCGACGCGCACTGTGGTCGCCATCGCCAGGCCAAGCGGCACCATGAAGGTGATCGACGCAACGTTGAGCGCGACCTGATGGCTGGCCACGGTGACCGCGCCGAGCGAGGCGATCAACAGCGCGGTGCACACGAACAGCCCCGACTCCATCAGCAGGGCGATGCCCATCGGCACACCGAGGCGCAGCAGTGCACCGATCTCGTGCCAGCGCGGTGATTCGAAATGAGCGAACGGCGCAATCTCGCGATAATTGCGATGGCGATGCAGATACAGCGCGAAGGCGATCGCTTCGATCCAGAGTACGAGCGCGGTCGCTTCGCCGGAGCCTTGCGCACCGCGCGGTGCAACTCCGAGTTTGCCGTACATCAGCGTGTAGCCAATCGGTGCGAGCAGCAAGAGGCCAAACAGGCCGAAGTACATCGTCGGCCGGGTCAGCGAGAGTCCTTCGGAAAGGCCGCGCATGGCGAAGTAGAGCGTCAGCGCCGGTGCGCCCCAGGAGATCGCGCGGACGAACTTCGTCGTGTCCTCGATGATGCCCGGATCGACGCCGAAACCACCGAGCAGCATCGGTCCGACGTAGCGGACGAACAGCAGCAGGCCGATGCCGAGCAGCAACGCCATCCACAGCGCCTGGCGGAACAGTGGGCCGATCTCGCCGCGACGCTGCGCGCCGGCGAGTTGTGCCACGCTCGGCGGCACGGACATCATCACGCCGATGCCGGTGACGATTGCGAGCGACCACACACCCGCACCGACCGCGACCGCGGCGAGCGTGTGCGCGTTGTAGTGGCCGGCGAGCATCGTGTCGACGACGTTCATGCCGATCGCCGACAGCTGGCCGGCGATCAGCGGCAGGGCGAGGATCAGTGTGTCGCGCAATTCGCGCCCAAACGACATAGGCGCGGCGCCTGCCGCGGGCGGTGCGGCGGGAGAGGGAGGCATGGGAGAGACTTGCAAACTGCGGATGCCCAAGTCTAGCCGAAGCCGTCTCCAGGCATGCGTGAGCGCTCGCGCTACATCGGAACCGATCCGGGTTAGCATTGCCCGCCATGACCACACCCGCCGCCGACCAAGCCCCGCTCGACCCCCTGCCACCCGTGCCGCTGATGCCGCCGGAAGCGGCCGCACACGACGCGGAATTCGGCACGCACGCGGAAAGCTGCGAGTCCGCGCCAGCACCCGTGCAGGCGACCTGCGCAAATTGCGGCACGACGCTGCTCGGCCCGCATTGTTACGCCTGCGGCCAGCCGGTCAAGGGCATGGTGCGGCATCTGTCGAGCATCCTCGCCGACGCAGCCGACACGATTCTCAACATCGATTCGCGCATCTTTCGCACGCTGTGGCCGCTGTATTTCCGCCCGGGTTATCTGACCAACGAATATTTCGAAGGCCGGCGCGTACGCTATGTCACCCCGTTCCGCCTGTATTTCTTCCTCAGCATCCTCGCGTTCTTCCTCATGCAGTTCGCTATCGGCGACGTCAACTTCGGCAACGCTGGCAATGATGGTGACGATGCGATCGCGAAGGCGAAGACGGCGCAAGAAGTGAACCAGCGCCGCGACGAGGCGATCGCCGGCCTCAAGCAAGCCCAGTCGGTGACACCCGATGCGGGCAAGCGCGGCATCGACAAAGCCATCGAGAAAATCCAGAAGAAGGCCGACAAGCGCCTGCAATATCTGAACAAGGTCGAGGAAGCCAAGGCCAAGGGCGAAGCCGCGCCCGCTGACACGAGCAGCGACGATCTCAATTTCCCGATCGCCGACAAGACCTGGGATCCCAAGGCGAATCCGGTGCACTTGGGCGGGCCGAAATTCCTCGACGATAAGCTCACTCAGCTGCTCGAACATGCCAAGGACAATCTGAACAAGCTCGGCAAGGATCCCAAGCCACTGATTCTCGGCGCGATCGGCTCGCTGCCGCAAGTACTGTTCGTGCTGATGCCGGTGTTCGCGCTGCTGCTGAAGATCTTGTATGTATTCAAGCGGCGCCTGTACATGGAGCACATGATCGTTGCCCTGCACAGCCATGCCTTCATCTTCGTGTCGCTGTTCCTGCTCGTGCTCGTCGGCATGGCGAAGAGCTGGGCGCAGGGTGCGGCACCCTGGCTCGTCGGCTGGCTCAACCTGCTGCTGTTCGTGATGGGGTGGTGGCTGCCGATCTACCTGTTCCTCATGCAGAAAAAAGTATACAAACAGGGCTGGATCATGACCACGCTCAAGTACGGCATGATCGGCACCTGCTATACGATCCTGATCTCGTGCTGCGCGGCGGCGGCGTTTCTGGTCAGCCTCGCTACCGTATGATTTGCGCTCAGTAGCAATCGTCCGTGATCGCGAAAATCACGAAGCGTCCATCCGTGGCCGCACGTCTCAATCAAATCTTTCAATTCTGATTTGACGTTGCAAATTTGGGTTTGAGTTCGCCGTTGCGCACTGCGGTGCTCACGTCGACAAAAGCACCGTCACGGTATTCGAGAAAGATCGCACTGGCGGGCGGTGCCGAGCGCAGGTCCTCGCCCATGCTGAAGTACAGCGCTTGCGTGTCGCCGATTTCGAGCACGGGGAACGGCTTGCCTGCAACCTCGAGCGGGTGCAGCGGACGGTAGTCGTCTGGCTGCACGCTGTCCTTGCGCACGAAGTAGCTCCATGCGGGTTGCTCCGTGCTGATCAGGCAGTGGGCGAGGCGCTCCGGTTGCGCGGAGAGGCCCTTGGCGATCGAGTCGCTGAGGCCGGCGAAGCCCCATAGCGTGGAGGTTTGCAAAAAGTATACTTGGCAGCCGTGCTGCGGCAGCGTCGCCTGAGCGAGTGCTGTTTCGGCCGCGGCAAACGCGGCGGCCTGCTTGTTCGTGCCATCTGCGTAGCCGTGTGCGATGCGCTGCGATACGGGCACGAGTCCGACCAGGGCCAGCAGGATGCCCGCCGTCGACAGGCGCAGCGTCGATGATCTCACGGTAACCCGCGGCGACGTCGTGATCAGCGCGAGGCCGCAGATCAATCCGGCGAGGCCGAGGTGAAAGAATCGCGAGGGTACGATCAGGTTGAAGAAGAACAGATCCGAACCGACGCCTGCAGCGAGATGCTTGGCCGCGACCGGTGCCTGGACCAGGCCTGGCAGCAGGATCAGCGCGAGCAGAGCCGCGGCCACGTGCAGGCGCGGCCGTGAATTCGCCGCGCTGCGGCGCGCAAGCAGCGCCGCGGCGAGCCAAGCCGCGGTCGCGAACGCAATGCAGACGATGGCCCAGCGCGGCGCGCGCGGATCGGCGAACAGATAGACGGCGCCGGCGCGCAGCCAGTTGCAGAATCCACTCGCGAATGCGGCGAGCGCGGGCAGATGCATCGCGCCGTCGCCGTTCGGCACGCTGAGCATCGCGCGGCGATAAGCGAGCCAAGCCAGTGTCAGCGTGGTGATCGCGACGAGTGCGAGCACGCGCTGCCTGGCGTCCAGGCGCGCGCGCGGCGCGAGCGCGATGGCGGCGAACGCGGCCGCGGCGCCGACGATGCCGAGTTCCTTGCTCAGCAGGGCCGACAGCAGTGCGCCGAGCATTCCGAACAAAGCGGCGGCGCGTGGCCGCTCGGCATGGGCCAGTGCCGTGGCGACGGCAAGCAGCGAGAACAGCGTGGCGAGCAGATCGAAGCGATCGGACAGCCACAACGCAGTGCCGATCGCGAGCGGATGCACGGCGTACACTGCCGCCCACAACGCATTCAACGGCGCGTCGCGGCGCAGGCGCTGCAACAAAGCATACAAAGCCCCAACGCAACCGAGATGCAGGGTGAGGTTGAGCACGTACTGCGGCCACGCGGCGTCGCCGGCCGCGTCGGCGACGAGCCACCACAGCAGCACGCCGAGCGGGCGGAAGTAGGCGTAGTCGGGGAAATGGTTGTGCACGAACAGCAGCCATGGCTGGTGCAGCAGGCGCACGAGAGCGAGAAAGGCGAAATCGTCCTGGGCAAAGAAGGCCCGCAGTCCCGGCGCGTAACACCATGCACCGAGGGCGAGAGCGATCAGCAGTGCGGCGATGCGCCAGCGACGCGGCAGGCTTGCGGCTGGGGTCGGGGAAAAAGCCGTGTTGCGCATGCGCGAAGGCGGGTCCTGCGGATCGACGCGCGACTATAGCCGCATCGTGCTGCGCATGCGAAACGGTCAGTAATCAGGGCTTGGCTTGCAGGGCCTGGCTGCGCTGCTCGGACGACATCGCCAGCATCTGGCGGCGATAGCCATCGCGTTGATCCTCGGGCAGCGCGCGCCATGCCTTGGCGAACGCCTGGCGCTGGTCCGGCGTGAACGTGTCGAACATCTCGCGCGTCGCGCGTCGTTCGGGCGGGGGTACGGTCTGCAGCACTTCGCGCACGATGCCGACATGGCCGGCCATGCCGGCGCCGGCGAGGAAGGCATTGCGTTCGGTCGGGCTCATGCGCTCGAATTGTTCGCGCAGCTGCGCACGCTCGGCTTCGGGCAGCGCGTCGAAGCGCTTGAACGCGTTGAGCATGCGCGTCTGCTGCTCGGGCGGCAGCTGGTGGAATTGCCGGTAACGTTCGAGCAAGCGGATGCGTTGCGCCGGCGGCATGTCCGCCCATTTCTGCATGCGCTTGCGGATCTGCTCGCGCTGCGCTTCGGTCAACTTCGGCCAATGCTGAGCGACCTGGCCAAGATGTTGCTGCACGTCGGGTGCGAGTTCGTCCCAGATCGCGTGCACGGGCGTGAGCACATCGCGTTGTGCATCGGTCAATCCGGACCACGGCTGCGCCGGCAACGCCGCTTCCGTCGGCGCGACGGTCGCCGAAGCGGACGCCGGCTGTGCGGCATGCACCTCCGCGCCGGCGAGCAGCGTCGCAGCGAAAACGAACACGCGCATTGCGTTCAACCGTCGCCGCCCTTGTTCTGCGCGTCAAGCCAAGCGTAGAACTCGAGGTTCTGATAGAACTCGGTCGAGGTTTCCTCGCTGTCGCCGTCGTCGACGGCGACGGGCGCTGCCGAGGGTTGCGTTTCGCTGCGGTGATGCGGCTGCCATACGACGACGGCGAGCAGCATAGCGCAGGCGCTGGCGAGGCCGGCGGGCAGCAGCCACACGCGCGGCGCGTGCGGACGTTGCTGCGCCAGCGCCGTCTGGCGCGCGCGGTTGAGGCGCGAGAGCGTGACCGCGTCGAGATCGCGCACCGAATCGTCGAGCAGCTGGGTCGACCGATTGATCCAGGCGGGGCGGTCGTTGGAATGCTGGTTGCCGTTCATTGGTGATCCTCCAGCGCACGTCGCAGCGCGGCGAGTGCACGCGACAGGTGCGTTTTCACGCTGCCTTCGCTGCATTGCATGACCCGCGCGGTCGTCGCCACGTCGAAGCCTTCCCACATGCGCAATAAAAACGCCTGACGCTGGCGCAATGGTAGCGCTTTCAGCGCCGCGTCGAGGGCCTTGCCTGCTTCACTGCCGGCCAGGCGCAGCAGCGGACCGGGGTCCTGCAGATCCTGCGCCTGCTCGATCGGATCGAGCGTGTCATCGTCCTCCTTGCGCTCGAACACCGCCAACCAGCGGTTGCGCACCGTGCGGCGACGATGGAAATCGTTGAGCCGACTGTCGAGCACGCGATGGAACAGGGGCGCCCAGTCGGGCTCCGGCTTGGCGGCGTAGTTCTTGACGAACGCGCACATCGCGTCCTGGACCACATCGAGCGCATCATCGCGGCTGCCGCAGGCAAGTTCGGCCATGCGCAGGGCGCGCCGTTCGACGCCGCGCAGGAACTGATCGAGTGCGCGCTGATTCGTGCTGGTCGCATCCACGCGTCGGGCGAATTCCAATTGCGAGCCTGTCATTGTGCCAGCGATTTCGGCCATGATCTTGAACCTTGCTGTGTGCCGCTGTGACAACTAACGCGCCGGCGCGCCGATGGTTGACTGTGTGCGGACTTTGTTCCCGTGCCGTCCGCTCTGTACACAAGCCTTGCGGTCATGCAAGGGCGTCGCGAGGCGCCCGGTTCGAGCCTCGTTATCGTGCGGAAAAACAAACGCAACTAATTGATTGGAATGATATATTTCAAATTGGTTAAAGATTGTCCAAGGCGAACGGGGACGCGCTACGATGCGCCCTCTGTGGCTTGGTTCACCCTCTCTTCCACAGACTTATCCACAGTTGCTGTGGATAAGCAAAAAAGCTCAACAGGGGCGGCGACTTGCCGCCTAAAGTTGAGGCTTGGATCACGTTCTTCGCGCAACTGATGATTGCACAGCAAAAGCCTCGTTCTTACCCGCACCGGAAGCCGGCGTGCCCACCATTCTGCAGGTAGCGATTCCAGTGCCGCTGGCCCAGGGCTTCGACTACCTGCCGCCGGCAGGAGTCGAGGCGAGTACGGTCGCGGTCGGCACGCGTCTGGCGGTGCCGTTCGCCGGCAAGACCCGGGTCGGCGTCGTCATCGGCCACGCACGAGATTCGACCGTCGACGCACACAAGCTCAAGCCCGCGTTGCGCGTGCTCGACGCCACGCCGCTGATGTCGACCGAGCTGTCGGCAACGCTGGCGTGGGCGGCGCGCTACTACCAGCACCCCCTCGGCGAGGTATTCGAGACGGCACTGCCGGTCGGCTTGCGTACACCGAAGCCGCTGCCGTCGATCGCGTCGGGCGAGCGCGCCCTCGCGCGCACTGATGCGCAGCCGGCAAGTGTTCCACGCGCCGGTTCGCGTGCGGCAGCGCTGTTCGAACTGCTCGGCGTCGGGCCGCGCAGCTATGCGCAGCTCGATGAGCAACTGCCCGGCTGGCGCAGTGCCGCGACCGCCCTGCGCAAGCGTGGCCTGGTCGCGACGACACAGCTCGTGCTGCGCACCTTGCCGCGCGCACAAATCGCGGGGCCGCGATTGACCGAGGAGCAAGATGTTGCCGTCGCCGCGGTTGCCGCGCGTTTCGGCAACTTCGCCCCGACCCTGCTCGAAGGCATCACCGGCAGCGGCAAGACCGAGGTCTATCTCGCGCTGATCGAGCAGGTCGTAGCTCGCGGCGGGCAGGTGCTGGTGCTCGTGCCCGAGATCGGCCTGACCCCGCAGACGTTGCGCCGTTTCCGCGAACGCACCCAGGCGCGCATCGAAGTAATGCATTCGGGCCTCGCCGACGGCGAGCGCACGCGCGCCTGGCTGGCATGCGCTCGCGGCGAGGCCGATGTCGTGATCGGCACGCGCTCGGCCGTGTTCGCGCCGTTAACTCGCGCGGGACTAATCATTGTTGATGAGGAACACGACGCCTCGTACAAGCAGCAGGAAGGCTGGCGCTACTCGGCGCGCGACCTGGCGCTGGTGCGCGCGCGCGCACTCGAGGTGCCCGTCGTGCTCGGCACGGCGACGCCGTCGCTGGAAACGCTGGCCAACGTCGAAGCCGGACGCTATGCGAAATTGCATCTGGCGGCACGCCCGGGAGTCGCGCGGCTGCCGCAGTTCCGCCTCGTCGATCTGCGCGGCAAGCCGCTGCGCCATGGCCTTGCGGATGAGACGATCGCCGCGCTGCGTGCCTGCCTGCAGCGCGGCGAGCAGGCGCTCGTGTTCCGCAACCGTCGCGGCTACGCGCCCGTGTTGACCTGTCGCCAATGCGGCTGGCACGCCGCCTGCGCACGCTGCGACAAGGCTTTGACTTGGCATCGCGGCGCGGCGCGGCTGCGCTGCCACCACTGCGGCGCCGAGCAGCGCGTGCCGTCCACTTGTCCACAATGCGGCAATTTACACTTGGCGCCGCAAGGGTTGGGCACCGAACGCCTCGAAGAAGCGCTCGCGGAAATTTTTCCCGGCACGCCGCTGGTCCGCGTCGACCGCGAGACGACACGGCGCAAGAACGCGCTCGACGAATTGCTGGCCACGCTTGCGCCCGACCGTGCTGCGCTGATCGTCGGCACGCAGATGCTGGCGAAAGGCCACGACCTGCCCAACCTCACGCTGGTCGTCATCGTCAGCGTCGACGAAGGACTGTTCAGCGTCGACTTCCGCGCCGAGGAGCGTCTGGCGCAGCTCGTTGTCCAGGTTGCCGGCCGCGCGGGACGCGCGCGCAAGCCGGGGCAGGTCTGGCTGCAGACGCATCATCCGGATCATCCGCTGCTGCGCACCCTGCTCGGTCACGGTTATGCCACGGCAGCGCAGAGCCTGCTGCGCGAGCGGCGCGAGGCCGATCTGCCGCCGTACGCGCACCTCGCGCTGCTGCGTGCCGATGCGCCGCAGCAGGCCCAGGTCGACGAGTTCCTGCATGCGGCGCTCGCGCTGGCGGCACACCCCGAGGGCGTCAGCCTGCTCGGTCCGATGCCCGCGCCGATGCCGCGTCGTGCGGGGTTGCAGCGCGGCCAGTTGCTGTTGAGCGCCGACGCGCGCGCGCGCCTGCATGCCTTTCTGCCCGAGTGGATCGCCGGCGTACGCGCGCTGCGCGAAGCGCGTCGCGTACGCTGGTCGCTCGACGTCGATCCACTCGATTTGTACTGATATCGCGACGCTTTCTCGCATCCCGGCAAGCGACTACGATGCACGCATGGCAACTCATCGCATCGTCATCGTCGGCGGCGGTTTCGCCGGACTCTGGGCCACGCGTGCGCTGCGCTCGGCACCGGTCAGCATCCTGCTGATCGACCGCGCCAACCACCATCTGTTCCAGCCGCTGCTCTACCAGGTCGCCACCGCGGGCCTGTCCTCGCCCGACATCGCCGCGCCGCTGCGCCATATCCTGCGCGAGCAGAAGAACGTCGAGGTGCGTCTGGCGACGGTCGAACGCGTCGAGCCGGACGCGCGACGCGTGTGCCTCGACGATGGCGGCGTGGTCGAGTACGACACGTTGCTGTTGGCCAGCGGGGCGGCGCATGCCTACTTCGGCCACGACGACTGGGCGCCGTTCGCACCGGGCCTGAAGACGCTCGACGACGCGCTGCTGCTGCGCCGGCGTCTGCTGCTTGCGTTCGAGCACGCCGAGACGGAAACCGATCCGGCCAGACGCGAGGCGTGGTTGAGCTTCGCCATCGTCGGCGGCGGCCCGACCGGCGTAGAACTCGCCGGCACGCTCGCCGAAATCGCCCGGCACACGTTGAAACACGAGTTCCGCCACATCGACCCGGCCTCGGCGCGCGTGCGTCTGATCGAAGCCGGGCCGCGCATCCTGTCGAGCTTTCCCGAATCGCTTTCGGCGAAGGCGCGGAAGCAGCTTGAACGCCTCGGCGTCGAAGTCCTCACCGGCGCGCCGGTCGAGGCGATCGATGCGCAAGGTTATCGCTCGGGCGGCACCTTCGTGCCCGCACGCACCGTGGTCTGGGCGGCGGGCGTCGCGGCCTCGCCGCTGGCGCGCTCGCTCGGCGTCGAACTCGATCGCGCCGGACGCGTGCCCGTGCTGCCCGATCTGACCGTGCCGGGGCATCCGGAGATTTTCGTCGCCGGCGATCTCGCCACCGTCATTCAGGACGGCAAGCCCGTACCCGGCGTCGCGCCAGGAGCGAAGCAGATGGGCAGTTACGTCGCGCGGGTGATACGCGACCGCGTGGCTGGGCGCTCGCCGCCGCCGCGGTTCCGCTATCGCGACTACGGCAACCTCGCCACGATCGGACGCATGGCCGCGATTGTCGATGTGCACGGCGTGAAACTGTCCGGCGTGCTCGCCTGGTGGTTCTGGCTCGCGGCGCACGTGTTCTTCCTGATCGGTTTTCGCAACCGCCTGTCGGTGTTGATCAACTGGGCGGTGGCGTATTGGAGCTACCAGCGTGCCGCACGCATCATCATCGGCCACAAAGCGCCGGCCGACGGCAGGGACGAGATTGAAGCGGGCTGAGCCGCCGAACACGCGGGAGCGGAAAAACAAACGGCCCGGTTGCCCGGGCCGTTGCTCGATCGGAATTGCGTAATTCTCACGCTGCGAATAGCGTCCGCATCTTCTTCATCGCATTGACCTCGATCTGGCGGATGCGCTCGGCCGAAACCTTGTACTCGTCGGCCAGTTCCTGCAGCGTCGCCTTGTTGCCGTCCTTGAGCCAGCGGCGCTGGATGATGTCACGCGAGCGCGCGTCGAGCTTGGCCATGCCGTTCTTGAGTATGCCGAGATCGGACTCTTCCTGGCTCTCGCTCTCGAGCGACTGGTATGGATCGGCGTTGTCGTCGATGAGATAGGCGACCGGTGCGGGCTTGGCGTCCTCGTCTGCATCGGTGGGTGCGTCGAAAGCCATGTCGTGGCCGGACAGGCGCGCTTCCATTTCGAGCACGTCGGCGGTCGTTACGCCCAGATCCTTGGCTACGGCCTGCACTTCGGCATTGTTCATCCAGCCCAGGCGCTTCTTCGACTTGCGCAGATTGAAGAACAGCTTGCGCTGCGCCTTGGTCGTGGCGACTTTGACGATGCGCCAGTTGCGCAAAATGAACTCGTGCATCTCGGCGCGGATCCAGTGCACGGCGAACGAGACGAGGCGTACGCCCATGTCGGGGTCGAAGCGCTTGACCGCCTTCATCAGGCCGATATTGCCTTCCTGGATCAGGTCGCCGATCTGCAGGCCATAACCGGAATAGCCACGGGCCACATGGACGACGAAGCGCAGGTGCGCCATGACGAGCTGCTTGGCGGCATCGAGATCGTCATTCGCGCGAAAATTCTTGGCGAGGGTTTGTTCTTCCTCGACCGTCAGCACCGGAAAGCGGTGCACGGCGGTGATATAGGAATCCAGACTGCCGAGCGCGTTCGGAATCGGCAGATTGTTCGCAACCAGGGCTGTAGCGGTGGACATGGGCTCTCCTCAGGCGGTGCAGTTTAGCACTCGGGTTAAGAGAGTGCTAAAGCGCGTAAAAAGTTCCGTGACCGAACAGTAACATCCTTTTGTTGGACCGCATAGTACACGAATGGGGCCGGTTCAGCGTTAAAGATCCTTCATTTGAGATAACCACTGATGGAACAATGCGTTGCATCGGATGCACGGCCACAGCTGCCCGCGCGCTGCGTGGGCAGCGAGGCAGCTGAGTCCCATCTGCGGCTTCGCCGCCGCCAATTTAGTGCTGGCCGAGCACGCCGTCGCGGCGGCGTGGAATGCGCGACGGATTGGCGTCCTGCAGTTCGGACGGCAGCAATGAATCGGGCCAGCTCTGGAACGCGATCGGCGCGAGCCAACGGCGAATCGAGGTCGCGCCGACCGATGTGTGCAGCGGATTAGTGGTTGAAGGCCAAGGGCCGCCGTGCTGCATGCCCCACGCGACCGCGACGCCCGTCGGCCAGGCGTTGTAGACCACGCGGCCGGCGATGCGGCGCAGTGCGTCGGCGGCGCGCGCCGCGATGGGCGCGTCGCTGGCGGCGGCTTGCACGCTCGCAGTCAGCGAACCGGGCAGGCGCGGCAGCAGGTCGAGCACGCGTTCTACGTCGTCATAGGCGACCACGAGCCCGGCCGGGCCGAAACATTCCTCGGTGTACTTTTCCACGTCGGCCGCGAACTTGGCGAAGTCGACGCGGAACAGCTGTGGCGTTGCGCCGAACGCCGTGTCCGCGGCGGCTGCACCCTCGGCGACGCGTTCGGCGGATGCGGCGAGGGTGCTCGTGCCGGCGACATATGCATCGCGCATGCGTGCCGTGAGCATCGCGCCGCCAGTGGATTGGTCGACCGCGGCGGCCAGCGCGGCGACGAGCGGCGCGGGCGCGAAGGTCAGCCCGGGGTTGGTGCAGAACTGGCCGACGCCGAGTGTCAGCGACTGCGCGTAGCCCTGTGCGATCTCGGCGCCGCGTTCGGCTGCAGCGCCCGGCAGGATCACGGTCGGATTGATGCTGCCGAGTTCGCCATAGAACGGAATCGGTTCGGGCCGCGCACTCGCCAGGTCGAAGAGCGCGCGCCCGCCGTGCGTCGAGCCGGTGAAGCCGCCGGCTTTGATCGCCGGATTCTGGATCAGCTGCACGCCCGCATCGGTGCCGAAGACGAGCGCGAAAATGCCGTCGGGAGCACCCGCGTCCGCCAGCGCCTGGGCAACGACACGCGCGGTCGCCAGCGAGGTCTGCGGATGCGCCTGGTGAGCCTTGACCACGACGCTGCAGCCTGCGGCGAGTGCCGATGCGGTGTCGCCGCCGGCGACCGAAAACGCGAAGGGAAAGTTGCTCGCCGCGAACACGGCGACAGGGCCAAGCGGCTGCAGCATGCGGCGCAATTCCGGCCGCGGCGGCACGATGCTCGCGTCGGCGCTGTCGAGCGTCGCTTCGACATAGCTGCCCTCACGCAGCACGCCGGCGAACAGGCGCAGCTGGTTCGACGTGCGCTTGATCTCGCCATTGAGTCGCGGCAGGCCAAGCGCGGTTTCGCTGTCGGCAATTGCGGCGAGTTCGCCGGTTGCGGCATCGAGCGCCGCGGCGACCTTGTCCAGCGCGAGCGCACGTGCTTCGCGCGAAGTCACGGACCAGACCGCGAACGCCGCCTGCGCGCGAGTGCAAAGCGCTGCAACTTCGGCAGCGGTCGTCTTGGGAATCGGCTCGCCGACAGCCGCGCCCGTACGCGGATTGAACCCTTGAATACTCATTTCGACTGCCCTTTGGATTGCTCTTTGACTGCGGTGTTCCAACCCTCGCTGCACCAAGCCCCGCCGACATAGCGCATGAGCGGGCTGGCGGGGTCGGGCTCGCCTTGCTCGGCCAGCAGCTCGGCGGCGAACCGTTCGGAATCATCCTGCGGCTCGTAGCCGAGCGCGCGCGCCTCGTCGAGCGAGACCCAATGCCGGGTGTTGTTCGACGCGCCCCAAACCACGCGGTAGCCAGGCGCCGGCGCGGCGAGGCAAGCCTCGATCAATCGCGCGCCGTCGCCGGGAGACAGCCAGGTGCGCAACATGCGCGCATCCTTGGGCTTCTCGAAACACGAGCCGATGCGGATCGCGATGACATCGAGCCCGTAGCGATCTGCGTACAGGCTGCCGAGCGCCTCCATCGCGACTTTGCTCACGCCGTAGTTCGTGTCCGGACGCGGGAAGGCCCCGGCGCTGACTTCGCCGTGCTGCGTGCTGGTATAGCCGATGGCGTGATTCGAACTCGCCAGAATGACGCGCTTCACGCCGGCGCGCCGCGCCGCTTCGAGGGTGACGTAGGTGCCGTGAATGTTGACGTCGAGAATCGGCGCCCATTCGTGTTCGATCGACAACCCGCCGAGATGCACGATCGCATCGACATTGGTGCACGCGGCCTGCATCGCCGCCATGTCAGTGATCGAAGCGCGGACGATCTCCGCGCCATCGTTGTTTGCGGGAACGTCCGCGATATCCAACAGGCGCAGAATGCGCCCTGCGCGCGCCAGGTGTGGTCGCAGCAGAGTGGCCATGCCGCCGGCCGCGCCGGTGATCAGAATACGTTGCATAGAGGTCGGTGGTCTCAGAATTCGATTTTGTGGTCCTGTGGCACGGGTATGCCGGCCCAGGCTTTCTTCGCGGTCCAGTCGGTTGCCGGGGCGGTCCAAAAGGCGTGCGTTGCCGGCAGTCCCAGCGCCAGGAACGACAGCGTCGCCATGTACAGGCTGCCGGTAGAGGTGTAGATGTTTGCGATGTCGGGCTGATGGTTGGCAAAGCCCAATTGCAACCAGCCGTTCGCATCGAACACGCCTGCGCTCGAGTACATCCTGTTGTGCACGGTGCCGAGGGCACTGCGCACCTGCGCGGGCGCGATGCCTTCGGGAAGATCGTCGGCCAGCGCCAACTGCGCCAGCGCCTGGAAGGCCGCCGTGCGGTAGGTGATCGAACGCCCGATCGGTGGGTAGGTGCCCTCGGGCGAAATCATCCGCTCGAGGATCGCGCCGAAGCGGCGCATGCGCTTGCGCGCGAGCTCGTAGCGTGCGCTCATGGCTTCGTCCTTGCCCTGCGCGCTGTGCACGCGCAGCAGGTCGACGAGCATCGGGTGGATCACGTACGAGTTGTAGTAGTCGAACGCGAACTCCGGCCCGTCCTTGTACCAGCCGTCGCCGGCGTACCAGTCCTCGATCTTGTGGAGGGCGTAGTCGACGCGCATCGGGTCCCACGCCTCGCCGATCGAGCGCAGGAACGTCTCGCTCATCGCCGCGAACAGCAGCCAGTTGTTGTACGCCGTCTTGCGGTCGCGCAGCGACTGGAACGCGGCAATCACACCGCGCTTGGTTTTCGCATCGAGTGGTTCCCACAACGCCTTTGGCGCGCGCAGGAATGCGTGTGCGAGATAGGCCGCATCGACGATGGGCTGCTGGCCTGCGCTGAAATTGAGGCGATCCGGGCTCTTCGGATCGACGGCATGCGTCAGCCCGCGCAAGGCATCTTCGCGAAGATCATGCCGCAGCCGCCCTTCGCTCGATGTGTCGTCGGGCAGGCTGAGCCATGGCGCGACGCCGGACAGGGTGCGACCCGCGGCCTCGACGTAGGTCGCGTCCGGGTGCAGGTCGTAGCCCGGGCCGCGCTCGAACGGCATGTTCCGGCGCAGCGTGCCGTTGGCCAGATTCGACAACACGGGTCGGGCGATGCGATGCAACCAGCTTACCCATTCGCCGCGCTCGTCCGTTGCGAGTGGCGACGCAGACTTTTCTGCGCTGGCGTCATTTGCCTGCAGCGCCAGAGCGCCGCCGGCAGCGGATAGGGTCACGAGAAAATCGCGTCGTTCCACGAGTCAGCCTAGGTTGGAGTGAGGCAGGGAATCGCTGATTGCGCGCGCGGCTTCGAAAAGACCCTGGATCACTTCCTTCTCGTGCTTCTTGTCCAGACGCGCCAGCGGTACGGAACAGCTGATCGCATCCACCGCCGGTGAGCGATAGGGCAGGGCGACAGCGAAACAGCACAGGCCAGGAGTGTTTTCCTCGCGCTCGAAGGCGTAGCCGAGCGCGCGGAATTCGTCGAGTTGTTTGTGCAGCGCGCGGCGGTCGTGCACGGTGTTGGGGGTCAGCTGCACGAGCTTCGCCGGCAGCAGCGCATCGACGTCGGCATCGGTACGCGTCGCCAGCAGCGACTTGCCTAGCGAGGTGGCGTGCGCGGGCACGCGCCGGCCGACACGCGAAATCACACGCAGATGATGCTGCGATTCGCGGCTGGCGAGGTAGACGACATCGCTGCCGTCGAGGCGCGCCAGGTGCACCGTCTCGTTGATTTGACCGCGCAACTCGGTGATCACCGGCGCCGCGGCCTGCACGACGCGGTCGTGATCCAGATACGAGGTGCCCACGAGAAGCGCGCGCACGCCAATGCCGTACGTGCCCAGGCGTGCGTCGCTGTGCAGCCAGCCACGCGCGACCAGCGTCTGCAGCAGCATGTACAGGCTCGACTTGGGCACGCCCATCGCCTGTTGAAGTTCGGTCAAGGTCATGGCGTGCGGACTGTTCGCCAATGCCTCGAGCAATACGATCGTGCGATCCGCGGATTTCACCGCGCTCGCGGACGCCTTCGCTGCGCTCTCTTTCGGTGCGGAGGTGCGGACTGGAGTGCTGGGTTTGTTCTTCATACGTGGCCCGTTTTTCGATTCGGATTCGCTGGCCGATTGAGCCCACCCGCCGTGCATTCTCGCGGGCGCGTGGCGCGCTTGCCGTTGTTCTCAAATTTCCACGGACAGGACTTTAATTCACATATATGATCGCCGCAACACTTGACAGAACAATTTCTCGTAGTGTTATATATCCATGAAGTTAGTTCGCATATATGAACCACGGGAGGAAATCATGACTTTGATCGCTACTACTGGCCGGGCTCCGTTGCGCCTGGCTTTGGCCGCCGCCGTAGTTGCCGCCCTTTACGGCGCACCCTCGGCTTTTGCCTCCACATCGGATTTCGTCGACAACGCCACCGCCGCGCCGAGCGCGGCAGCAGACAGCCCGACCGAGCAGCAACCGGCGAAGCTGGAAGCGATGGTGGTTACCGCGAACAAGCGCATCGAGAAGCTCGAAAACGTGCCGATGTCGATTTCGGTGATGACCGATGCGCAACTGCAGCGCAACAATGTGCGCGAGCTGGCCGACGTGATCAACCTGGTCCCGTCACTGACGATGTCTTACAGCACGACGCCGGACAACTTCGGTATCAACATGCGCGGCATCGGCACCGCGTCGATCGGCATCGCGGTGGAATCCGATGTCGCGGTAATCATCGACGACATTCCCTACGGCGCGCAGTACCAGGCATTCACCGACCTCGCCGACGTCAGCCGTATCGAAGTCCTGAAAGGCCCGCAGAGCACGCTGTTCGGCAAGAGCGCGGTCGCCGGCGCGATCAACATCACGACCAAGCCGACCGGCGGCCCGGCCGGAGGCAGCGCCAGCCTGCTCTACACGAGCGATCGCGAATGGCGCGTACGCGCCTCGGTCGACGCGTCCTCGGACAAATTTGCGTTCCGTATCGCAGCTAGCGATACGCGCTTCCCGGGCAATGTGGAGAATCTCACCAATGGCCAGCAGGTCAACGGCACCGGCGGCAAGACCCTGCTCGGCAAGTTCACCTGGCATGCGCTCGACAATCTCGATTTCGAATTCTCGCCGCACTACAACAAGGAAAACGACAGCTGCTGCGTTGCGGTGACCACGTCCATCAAGCCGTTGCAGGGCGCATTGTTGAACAACATTGCGCAGTTGCCGCTGAGCACGCTCTACGCGGGGATTCCAATCGGGACGGACAACCACAAGATTCGCAACGATTTCCCGACGAGCCTGGAGTCCACCGATAAGGGCGGCGGCTTGCGCGGCATCTACACGTTTGCGAACGGCGCCACGCTGACGGGCATTTCTTCGTTCGACAAATACTTCGCCCGCGACTATCGCGACCAGGATTTCGTCGACGCGCCAACGTTGCTCTATTACCCGCTGGCCAACGGCCAACCGGCGGGCGTCGACGACGGTTATATCCAATACGGCATCCATCGCGTCGTGACCCATACCGACGAATTGCGCCTGACCTCGCCGGACGACAGCACGGTCAAGTATGTCGCCGGCCTCTGGTACGGCAAGAACAGCATCGATCGCAACATCATTCGCGGCTACCCTGGCGTGGCGCTGACCGCGCCGGTGCAATATCTCGCCTCGACCTACAACCAGAACTATGCCGTGTTCGGCCAGGCGAGCTGGGAATTCCAGCCGAGCTGGACCGTGCTTGGCGGCCTGCGCCTCAACCGCGAGGTCATCGGCTACAGCTATCTGCGCGGCTTGCCGCCCGCGTCCACCAGTCGGCCGGACCCGGGCGTGGATTTTCATCCGACGATCGGTTTCTCGCGCGACGGCGATGCCGACAATGCCGTCACCGGCCGCGTGAGCTTGCAGCATCAGTTCAACGAAGACTTGATGGCGTATGCGACGTACTCGACCGGCTACAAAGGGCAGGCCTACGATCTGACCAGCGGTCTGTCAGCCGTCGTTGCTGCGCAGTTTCCGGTCAAGCCGGAAACTTCCAGGTCGTACGAGTTCGGCGTCAAGGACAATTTCTTCGATGGCCGCGCCACGCTCAATGTCGCGCTGTTCAACTCGCGCTTCAGCGATTACCAGCAGAGCTCCGGCGTGGTCATTCCGGGCACGGCGACGTTCGTCACGACGCTGTTCAGCGTACCGTACGTGCAGACGCGCGGCGTGGAAGCGGATCTGTCGATCCTTCCGGCCGAGCACCTGCTGCTCAACGCGGCGATCGCCTATACCGATGCCACCATCGGCCCGTTCGTCAACGGCCCGTGCTACGGCGTGCCGAACAAGACGACGAATTCGGGCTTCAACGATTCGTGCGTGGTGAAGAACCCGGCCTTCGGTGGCGCGAACACGCAGGACCTCACCGGCGCGACGATGCCGAACGCACCGAAGATCCGCCTCAACGTCGGTGGCCAATACGACATCCCGCTGCCGGATCGCCCGTTCGACGCCTTCGTCACCGCGAACACGCGCTATCAGTCGGCGCTGAACCTGAGCCTGTCCCAGGATCCGGGAGCGCACGTGCCGGGCTTCAGCATCACCAATCTCGGCTTCGGCGTGCGCGACCATTCCGGCAAGATCAAGCTGACTGCGTTCGTCGACAACGTGTTCAACAAGCACTATTCGCTCGCCAACGTAGGTGTCACCGGGACGTATTCATCGAAGGCGCCGAATCCGGTCGTCCCGGTGGTGGCGTCGACCTGGACGCCCGCGCGCGATGCGTTCCGCTACTACGGCCTGCGTCTCGACTGGGACTTCCATTGAGAAACCGTCGCGGATCATGGAGTCGCTTGCAGGCGGTCGAGGAATCGATCGATCCCACGACGACGATTCGATCAACTTTCCATTGCGGCATTACGACATGAAAAAAAATTCCCCTTCGAATCTCTCCGGCGTGCTGTTCTTCCCGATCACGCCCTTTGCAGCCAACGGTGATGTGAACGACGCCGCGCTGGCCGAGCATGTCCAGCGCGGCGTCGCCCAGGGACCGGGTGCGGTGTTCGCCGCCTGCGGCACCGGCGAGTTCAACGCACTCGAGGTCGGCGAGTTCGAGACGGTGGTGCGCGTCGCGGTTGAGGCGACTGCCGGTCGCGTGCCGGTGTTCGCCGGTTGCGGCGGTTCGCTGCCGCAGGCTAAGCAATTTGCGGCGGCGGCAAAGCGCGCCGGCGCGCAGGGGTTGCTGTTGCTGCCCCCGTATCTCGTCAGCTGCCCGCCCGAGGGCGTAGCAAACTACGTCGAGCAATTGGCCGCGTCGACCTCGCTGCCGCTGATCGTCTATCAGCGCAACAACGCCGTATTTACTCCCCCGACAGCGACGCGCGTGGCGCGACTGCCGAACGTGATCGGTTTCAAGGATGGCCTCGGCAACCTCGACGCAATGCAGCGCATCGTGCTCGCGGTGCGCAGCGGGATCGGCAACAAGCCGTTCCAATTCTTCAACGGTATGCCGACTGCCGAAATGGTGCAGCCGGCCTATCGCGCGATCGGCGTGCCGCTGTATTCCTCGGCCGTGTTCTGCTTCGCGCCGGAGATTGCACTGGGCTTCTATGGCGCGCTGGAACGCAACGACACGGCGCGCGTTGAGGCGTTGTTGCAGAATTTCTATGCGCCGCTCGTGGAGTTGCGCAACGAAGTACCCGGTTACGCCGTGTCGCTGGTCAAAGCCGCGGTGAGATTGAACGGTATCGCGGCGGGACCGGTGCGTGCACCGTTGGTCGAACCGACGCCGAAGCATCTCGAGCAGCTCGAGCGGATCATCGCCGCGGGGCGTGCGCTTGCCGGTCCGAAGTCGGCGGCGGCCTGAAGAAGTAGGCGGGTATTCATCGGCTCGAGGAATGTCGATGTTGCCCATCCGGTTCGATCGTCCGCACAACTTGCACCGTTAGCCAAACATGGCCCAGCTCGCGATCGCGCATATGTACGTGTGGGACCTGATCGGCGATCCCGATGCCGCGCCGCGCGTGCGCGATCTCGGCATCGGCGCGGTCGCGCTCGCGGTGGCATATCACTCGGTGCGTGCGGCGACACCATTGCATCCACAGCACCGCGTCGTCGATGCCGCGCATGCGGCGTTGTACTTGCCGGTGCGCAAGGAGACCTGGCGCAATCGCGCGTTGCAACCGACAGCCCCGGCCTGGCTTTCGACGCGAAACTCTTTTGGCCTTGCTGCGCGCGAATTGCAAAATGTCGGGTTGCCGGTTTACGCCTGGGCTGCACTGACGCACTCCAGCCGGCTCGGTCACATGGCGCCGCACCTCACGGTGCGCAACGCAATGGGTGACCGCTACGCCTACGCGCTCTGTCCGGCGCACGCCGAGGTCGTCAACTATTGCGTGACCCTGGTGCGCGAGATCGTACAGCTGGCGCAACCGCAGGGTTTGGTCCTCGAGGCGGTGGGTCCATTCGGCTTCGAGCACGGTGGTCATCACGAAAAAACCGCAGGCGCCGACTACAACGATGCGCAAAAGCAGCTTTTGTCGTTGTGCTTTTGCGTCGCTTGCGAGACGCGCTACGCCTGCGCCGGCATTGATGCCGAGAATCTGCGTTCGGCCGTGCGAGCGGGCGTCGACGCCGCTGCCGTGTCGATCGAAGCCGCGCTCGGCGAGAAGCTCGCCGATCAACTGGCGAAGGTGCGTGGTGCGATTGCGCGCGAACTGCGCCAGCGGGTGATCGATGCGGCGCGCGCGTTGTCACCGTCCCTGGATATCGCGCTGCACGCGAGTGCGGACCGCTGGTCGACCGGGCCTTTCGCCTCAGTTGCTGGAGGCGTGGATGCGGACGCCAGCACGCTGGTCGCGAATTGTTGGCCGGAATCGTACCTAGCGTTGGCGAACATCGCCGGCTTGAACCAATGGCGTCAGGAGCGCAGGCTAGCCGCGTACGTGCTCGCGTTGCCGCCGAAGGCGTGCGACGCGCAGGCATTGCGCGCCGAACTCGACGCCTACGCCGCGGCTGGCGTCGACGAGTTTCATTTCCATCACGCCGGGCTCGCCTCGCGCGCGCGGCTCGATGCGATCGGCGCCGCATTGCAGAGGGGAAGAACGTAATGTCGCTGGCCTCGTCGCAAACCGCCATTGTTGTCGCACGTGTCGGCCGCTATCGCTGGGCGATCTGTGCACTGCTGCTCGCGGCCACCACGATCAACTACATGGACCGGCAGCTGATCGGCATCCTCAAGCCGCTGTTGCAGGGCGAGCTCGGCTGGAGCGAAACCGATTACGGCCACATCGTATTGGCATTCCAGGCCGCCTATGCGATCGGGCTGCTGCTCACCGGAGGCATCGTCGACCGGATCGGCACGCATCGCGGGTTTTCGATCGCGATCGCGCTGTGGAGTCTCGCGGCGATGGCGCACGCGTTGACGCGCAGCCTGTCCGGGTTCATCACCGCGCGGTTTGCGCTCGGTCTGGGCGAGTCGGCCCATTTTCCGGTGGCGATCAAAACCGTGGCCGAGTGGTTTCCGAAAAGTGAGCGCGCGCTCGCCACCGGCATATTCAATGCCGGCGCCACGCTCGGCGCATTGGTGACGCCGCTGCTCGTGCCGCTGGTCGTCGCCGCGTTCGGCTGGCAAGCCGCGTTCGTCGTCGTCGGTGCGCTCGGATTTGTCTGGCTGGCGTTTTGGCTCGCCTTGCATGCGTCGCCGTGGCAGAGTCGACATGTCACGCGTGCGGAACTCGACTACATCGCCAACGAGCCCGAAACGGCGAGCCCGGGCGCACGCGTGCGCTGGCGCGACCTGCTGCGCTACCGCGAAACCTGGGCGTTCGCGATCGCCAAATTCCTGACCGATCCGATCTGGTGGCTGTATCTGTTCTGGCTGCCGGATTTCTTTGCGCGCAGTTTCAAGATCGACTTGAAAGGCCTCAGTGTGCCGACCGCAGCGGTGTATCTCGCCGCAGGCACGGGCAGCATCGTCGGCGGCGCGATTTCCTCCTGGCTGATACGGCGCGGCATGCCGGCGAACCGCGCGCGCAAGATCGCCATGCTGGCGTGCGCGCTGGCGGTGACGCCGGTCTGGTTCGCGCCGAGCGTCGCGAATATCTGGACCGCGGTGGCGATGATCGGCCTGGCCGCCGCCGCCCATCAGGGCTGGTCGGCCAACCTGTTCACCACGGTGTCCGACCGATTCCCGCAGCGCATGGTCAGTTCGGTGTGCGGCTTGGGCGGCATGTTCGGTGCGGTGGGCGGCATGCTCATCGCCTGGATCACGGCGAATCTTTTGCAGTGGAGCGGCAGCTATGTGCCGGTGTTCGCTTTGGCTGGCGGCGCTTATCTCGTTGCGTTGGCGCTGTTCCATGTGCTCGCGCCGACGCGGTCAGCAACGGTGGCAGCGGCGATCTGAAATGCACAACGAAGAAGCAAAGCGGGTTTCCAGCTGAATTCGTGAGTCGAGGAACACACATGAAATTGATTGTTTCGATCTGCTGGCTTTCATTCGCGCTGCTGTTGCCGTACCGCGTGGCGGACGCGCGCTTGAGTGCGAATGAAGTACGCGCGGTGATGCAGCGCTCCGCCGATTGGCAGCTCGCCAATCCGCTGCCGATCGAGACGACCGACTGGCAGATCGCGCCGTTGTACGACGGCTTGTTGCGCATGGGCTTCGCCACGGGCGATGCGCGCTATGTTGCTGCCGTGCTGCGCTTCGGCGGCCAGTCGGGTTGGTCGCCGGGCTGGGACACGTATCACGCTGACGACTGGGCGGTCGGGCATGCCTGGCTGGATCTCTACGCGCTCGATCATGTGCATGCCGAGCGCTTGGATACGCTGCGTTCGCGCCTCGACAAGGCAGTGAACCACCCTATCGATGAAGTGCTCGATCGGCGCGCGAAGCCGAAGACCGCCGGAGTCAATGTCACTGATCGCTGGACCTGGTGCGATGCGCTGTACATGGCACCGCCGACGCTGGTGCGCTTGTACCGCGCGACCGGCGATAAAAAGTATCTCGACTACCTCGATCGCGAATACCGCCAGACCTACGATCAGCTCTATGACCGCGAGGCGAAGCTGTTCTATCGCGATGGAAATTACATCGGCCGCAAGACACCGCATGGCAAGAAGACGTTCTGGAGTCGCGGCAACGGCTGGGTTTACGGCGGGCTTGCATTGCTGCTCGAGCAACTGCCGCAGGAGCATCCGACACGCGCGTTCTACGAGCAGTTGTTCCGCGAGATGACGACCGCGGTGATCGCCGCGCAGCAGGCCGACGGCCTCTGGCGTCCGAGCCTCGCCGATCCGGATCAGGTGACCGTCGGCGAAACCAGCGGCAGCGCGTTCTTCGTGTTCGGCCTCGCCTGGGGCGTCAATCACGGCCTGCTCGATCGCGCGCAGTACTGGCCGGCGGTCGAACGCGGCTGGCACGGGCTGACGACGCGGATCAAACCGGACGGCTACGTCGGCTACGTGCAGCGTGTCGGCGAGGCGCCGGAAAGTCTCGATGCGAATTCGCGCCAACTTTACGGCACCGGCGCGGTACTGCTCGCCGGCAGCGAGATTCTGCGCGCGCTCGGCGTCGCCAGCAAAACCGCACCCGAGAAAATTCTTGCCGTGGCGCAAGCGCAGATCGACGTCGACCGCACACCGCGCGCCTACGCACGTCTCGTGCCCGAGCGCGCGGACGATCTCGCCTGGGAAAACGATCGCGTTGCGTTCCGCATCTACGGTCCCGAATCACGCCCCGGTCCGGAGGACAGCGGCATCGACGTCTGGTTCAAGCGCGTCGCCTGGCCGGTGGTCGATCACTGGTACCGCGAGGATCACCTGCACCACGTGAGCTACCACGAGGATCACGGCGAGGGCTACGACGGCTACCACGTCGGCGACACGCGCGGCGACGGTGGCCTCGGTCTGTGGCGCGATGGCAAGCTCGTCACCTCGGACACCTACGTGCGCGCCGCGGTGCTCTGGACACGTCCGGAGGTGGCCGAGTTCACCGCCGACTACGAGTACCCACCGGTGGCCGGGCGCAAGAACATCCACGAAACGCGCACGATCCGGCTACGCCTCGGCGAACAACTGAACGAAATCAGCTCGCGCTTCACCATCGACGGCGTGCCGCTCGCCGGGCTGGATCTCGCGGTCGGACTCAACACACAGCATGCCGGCGCAGAGATGGCGTTTCAGCCCGACGCCGGCTGGATGAGCGTGTGGGAAACGGTCGACGGCAATGGCCTCGGCACGGCAGCGTTGTTCGCTGCCGGCACGGTGCGCGAGATGAAGCGCATGCCGCACGACAGCGGCCACGAGCACGCCATCGCGCTCGTGCGCACTGATCAAGACGGAACCATCCGCTATCGCGCCGGCTTCGGCTGGACCGGCGCGGGAAAGATCGCAAACAAGGAAGCCTGGGCGAAGTACATAGAGACGCATTCAAAGAATTCGCCGGAAAAGACCCACTGAGGCGTCCGGTGCCATCTGCTCATTTCATTCGGGAGGATGAACATGACGAGGTTGTTGCGTTGTTTGGCTTGTTTGGTGCTGTCGTTGCAGTGTGCGTGCGCGAGTGCGGACAACTACGATCAAATCCGTACGAATTGGAACGGCATCCTGGTCGGTGCTGCGAACGACATGAACGATCCCGACATCGCCGCGTCGGTGAATTACAACGCCGCGCAGGCGAGCGGCTATCTCTCTTCGATGAATCTGCAGGCGGGCCGCACCTATCTCTGGAGTGATCTTGCGGATTTCACGCATTCCGCGACCGTCACCGGCAACTACGCGCGATTGAAGATTCTCGCGTCGGCGTGGGCCCAGCCGGGTGGCTCGCTGCAAGGCGACGCATCGTTGCTGCAGGCGGTCGTCGGCGGGCTCGATTGGATGTACGCCAATCATTACAACGCAAGCACGGCCGAATTCGACAACTGGTGGGACTGGCAGATCGGCGCGCCGCAGGCGCTCGGCAAAGCCGCTCTGCTGATCTACCCGCAGCTGACGGCAACGCAGATCGCCAACTACACCGGTGCGATGAACCACTTCGTGCCCGATCCGACGCAGTCGCTCAAGCCTGGCTTGAGCATGACCGGCGCGAATCTCGCCGACCAGGACCAGGTCGTGCTGCTCAGCGGCGTCCTTGCCAAGGACGCCGCCAAGGTCGCGCTCGCGCGCGACGATCTCAGCGGCGTGTTCCCCTACGTCACCAGCAGCGACGGTTTTTACGTCGACGGATCGTTCATCCAGCACGGCAATGTCGCCTACACCGGCAGCTACGGCGCGGTCTTGCTTGGCGACGTCGCCTTGATGTTGAACTTGTTCAACAACTCAGCGTGGCCGGTGACCGATCCGAATCAAAACAACGTGTGGAGCTGGGTGTCGCAGTCGTACGCGCCGCTGCTCTACAACGGGGCGATGATGGACATGGTGATGGGGCGCGGGATCTCGCGTTGCACGAGCTGGGACCACGCCAACGGTCGCGGCGTGATCGTGTCGCTGTTGCGCCTTTCCTACGGTGCGCCGGCGGCGCAGCAGTCCTACATCCAAAGCCTGGTCAAGGGTCAGGTGACGCGCGATGCGAGCTTCGGCAATTACACCAATTCCTGCTCGGGAATCACCGTCAACTACAACAGCTACTATGCCGGCGGCCTGCCGCCCTACGACATCGCGAATTTGAAGTCGCTCGTCGCGAACAACACGGTCCCGGCTGCGGCGCCGCAGACCGCGAGCTACAACTTTGCCTCGATGCAGCGCGTCGTGCATCTGCGCCCGGGGTTCGCCGTCGGCTTGAGCCTGTTCTCGCCGAAGATCACCGCCTACGAGAGCGGCAACGGAGAAAACCTCAAACCTTGGTACACCGGTACCGGTATGACCTACCTCTACAACGCCGACCAGACCCAGTACGACGACGACTACTGGCCCACCGTCAATCCGTTGCGGCTAGCGGGCACGACGACGGATGGTGCGACGGCAACGCTCAAGACCTGGACGCTCCTGGCGAATCCGGACAACTGGGTCGGCGCATCGGTGTTGAACGGCATCTACACCAGTGCTGGCATGCAGTTCTCGATGTCGAACGACACCGGCAGTTCGCTTGCCGGAAAGAAATCGTGGTTCCTGTTCGACAACAAGATGGTTGCGCTCGGGACTGGCATCAGCAGCACCAGCACCGGCGCGGTCGAGACGATCGTCGACAACCGTCGCATCGACGCCGCTGGCGACAATGCGCTCATCGTCAACGGCACCGCACAACCGACCTCGCTCGGCACCGCGTCGACGCTGGCCAATGTGAGCTGGGCCTGGCTCGACGGCAACGCCGCGGGTTCCGGCGTCGGTTATTACTTTCCGACGCCGGTCAGTGTCAACGCCTTGCGCGAGAACCGCATCGGCACCTGGAACGCGATCAATACCGGCGGCCAGACGACACCGCAGTCGACGAACAACTTCCTCAGCTTGGCCCTTGCGCATGGCACGCAACCGAGCGGCGCCAGCTATGCCTATGTGGTATTGCCCAATCAGACGTCGAGCTCGATGGCCAGTTACGCGGCCAGTCCGGACATCGTGGTGCTCGCCAACACGACATCGGCGCAGGCCGTGATCGACAAGAGCATCAACGTGGTCGGCGCCAACTTCTGGGGCAACAGCTCGACCACCGTCAACGACGCGAACGGGTTTGCCTATCTCACCAGCGCACAGCAGGCCTCGGTCACAACGCAGCAGAACGGTACCGAGCTCGACGTGGCGGTGGCCGACCCGACCCAGGCCAATACCGGCTCGATCGCGATCACGATCAATCGCACGGCGAGCAGCGTGATGTCGTCCGATCCGCAGGTCAGCGTGACCCAGCTGAGTCCGACTATCCAGTTCAGCGTCAACGTCAACGGCTCGGTCGGCAAGAGTTATTCGGTCAAATTCAATCTGAATCCGACCAATTCGCTCACGCTTGACACAGTCGCTGATGCCTATGTCCGCGACGGCACCTACGCGAACACGAATTACGGCAGCACGATCGACATGCCGATCAAGAACGACGCGGTCGGGTATGCGCGCAAGGCATTTCTGCGCTTCAGTGTCGCCGGCGTCGGTCTGCCCATCACCGCAGCACGAGTGGTCCTGACACCCTCCAGCGAAGGCCAGTCCGGCTTCACCAATCAGGCCTTCCTTGTCGCCAACGACACCTGGGGCGAGAGCGCGATCACCTGGAATACCGCACCGGCGATCAGCACCACGCTGCTCGGCAGCTGGAGCGTGCCGGCAATCGGCACGCCGATTTCTTTCGATGTCACGGCTCAGGCGCAGAGCGCGCTCGCGAGCGACAAGTTTTTGTCGATCGCGATCAGTTCGCCGACCAATGTCGGCAGCAACGGCTGGGTGAACTACGCCTCGAAGGAAAATACCAACGCCACTTATCGACCTGTCCTGGTCGTGACCACGAGCAACTGATCCGCGTCCAGAAAAACCGAATCAATTTGCGCGAGTTTGTTCTGCGCCCTCCAACCCTTTCGCACCCCTGTCGAAAGGGTTTTTTTTTGCCCGACAACATTCCGACGGAACAATGAATTGCTTGGCGTGCGGCATCTTCCGCGGCCGCTGGTGAAGTCGACCTAGGGCGCCGCCGGCGAGCCCATGCCGCGCTCGACAAAGAGCAGGCTGGCCAACGACAAATGCGCATCGGGTAAAAAAATCGCCGATTTCGAGCCAGAAATTTGTTTTGCATATACAATCTACATTCATATATGACATAACCGCCGTTTCGGACCTCCGTTACCCGCCTACCGCAGTGCTGTGATGTCGCTTTTCGAAACCGCTGAAACCATGTCTCTAGGTTCGCTCGGATTCGGCGCCGCGCCGATCGGCAATCTGTACGCCGAGGTCAGCGACGACGACGCGCACGTGGCGCTGGCGCAGGCTTGGCGTCGCGGCATCCGCTACTTCGATACCGCGCCTTTCTACGGCCACGGCCTTTCCGAACGCCGCCTCGGCGATGCGTTCGCGGCGTGGCCTCGCGCCGAGTTTGCGGTCTCGACCAAGGTCGGCCGCTTGATCGAATCCGATACGGCGAGCGGCGCGCCAATCACCGACGGTTTCGCCGTGTCCGGAAGCCGCGCCGTGTTCGACTACAGCCGTGCCGGCGTGCGCCGTTCGTTCGAGGCGAGTCTGCGACGGTTGCGCGTCGACCGCGTCGACATTCTTCTGCTGCATGACATCGGCCGGCTGACCCACGGCGAGCGGCATGCGTCGATGCTCGCACAGGCGCTCGACGAGGCGTTGCCGGAGATGGCGCGGCTGCGCGATGAGAAACTGGTCGGCGCGATCGGCATCGGCGTCAACGAGCAGGAGGTTGGCCTCGAGATCCTGCCGCGCTTCGAACTCGACTGCATCATGCTCGCCGGCCGCTACACGTTGCTCGAGCAGCACGCCTCGCGCGAGTTGATGGGTGAGGCGCAGCGTCGCAGCGTCGACATCCTCGTCGCCGGCCCCTACAACTCCGGCCTGCTCGGCGACTCGCGCGGTCCCGGGGCGACCTACAACTACGCCTCGGTCGACGCGACGACCCTGGCACGCGCGCAGGAAATCTACGCGATCTGCGCCGAGCTCGGCGTGGACGTCGGTGCGGCGGCGCTGCAGTTCCCGCTCGCTCATCCGGCCGTGGCCACCGTGGTCGCGGGGCTGCGCTCGGTGGCGGAGATCGACAGCGCCGCGGCACGCCGCGACACGGCAATTCCGCCGACGCTCTGGCGTCGACTGCAGGAAGCCGGCCTGCTTGCACGCGACGCGGTGCTGCCGTCATGAAGCTCGTCGACGCGCACCAGCATTTCTGGCGCCTGTCGCGCGGCGATTACGCCTGGCTGACGCCCGAGCTGCGTGCGCTGTACCGCGACTTCGAGCCCGGCGATCTCGCACCGCTGCTTGCCGAGAACAATGTGGCCGCGACGGTGCTCGTACAAGCGGCAGCGACGGAGGAGGAGACACATTTTCTCGTCGAACTCGCGCGCAAGCATTCCTTCATCAAGGGCGTCGTCGGCTGGACCGACTTCGCCGCGCCGGATGCTACCCAGCGGATCGCTGCGCTCGCTGCGGCGAGTGGCGGCGTGCTCAAGGGCCTGCGTCCGATGATCCAGGACATTTCCGATCCGGACTGGGTGCAGCGCCCGGAGCTCGACGCCGCGTTCGCGGCCATGATCGCCCACGATCTCGCGTTCGACGCGCTGGTGAAGCCCGCGCACATTCCTGCGCTGCTCGCGCGCCTCGCACGCCATCCGCTATTGCGTACGGTGATCGATCACGCTGCCAAGCCCGACATCGCGCACGGCGGTTTCGATGCGTGGGCACCGTCGTTGGAACGTCTCGCGCGTGAAACCGGGGCGTATTGCAAGTTGTCGGGCCTGCTCACCGAAGCACGGTCCGGCGCGACGCTGGATGACCTCGCGCCTTACATCGAGCACGTCCTCGCCTGTTTCGGGCCGGAGCGCGTGCTCTGGGGCAGCGATTGGCCGGTGCTCGATCTTGCTTCGGATTATCCCGGCTGGCTCGACATGGCCCGCCGTTTGGTCAGCCGCTATGCGCCCGGCTTCGAAGCGAAGGTGTTCGGCGAGACGGCGGCGCAGCTCTATCGATTGGAATGAGGTGTGAGATGGGCGAAAGACTGAAAGGGAAGCATTGTCTGATCACCGCGGCCGGCGCGGGCATCGGCCGCGCGAGCGCGCTTGCCTGCGCGCGCGAGGGTGCGAGCGTAGTCGCGACCGACATCGACAAGGCAGCGCTCGATGCGCTTGCCAGTGAACACGCGGCGATCCGCCCAGCCGTGCTCGACGTGACCGATCCGGCGCAGATCACCGCGCTCGTCGCGGCGAACCCCGATATCGACGTGCTGTTCAACTGCGCGGGCTACGTGGCTGCGGGCAGTATTCTCGACTGCGACGATGCGGCGTGGAGACGTTCGTTCGCGATCAACGTCGATGCGATGTTTCACACCTGCAAGGCCGTGCTGCCGGGCATGCTCGAACGCGGCCGTGGCAGCATCATCAACATGGCGTCGGTCGCCTCCAGCATCAAAGGCGTGCCGAACCGCTTCGCCTACGGCGCGACCAAGGCGGCGGTGATCGGATTGACCAAGGCCATTGCCGCCGACTACGTCGCGCGCGGCGTGCGCTGCAACGCGATCTGTCCCGGCACGGTGAAGACGCCGTCGCTCGCGCAGCGCGTGAAGGCGATGGGCGGCGACGAGCAGCAGGTCTGGAAAAGCTTCACCGATCGACAGCCGATGGGCCGGCTCGGCGAGGCGGACGAGATCGCCGCGCTCGTCGTCTACCTCGCCTCGGAGGAATCCTCGTTCACCACGGGCGCCACGCACGTCATCGACGGCGGCTGGGCCACTTAAGTTGTAAGGAGAAACACGATGAAATTATTTCGATACGGCGAGCCCGGACGCGAGAAGCCCGGTGTGCTCGATGCGCAGGGAACGCTGCGCGATCTGTCCGGGGTCGTCGACGATATCGCCGGCGACGTGTTGACGAATGCCGGGCTCGCTAAGCTGCGCGCGCTCGATGCGACGACGTTGCCGGTCGTCGCCGGCAGTCCGCGCTACGGCGCCGCCGTCGGCCGCGTCGGCAAGATGATCTGCGTCGGCCTCAACTACTCCGACCACGCCGCCGAGACGAATGCGAAGGTGCCGGAGCTGCCGATCATCTTCATGAAGGCGACGACGGCGATCGTCGGCGCGAACGACGAAGTGATGATTCCGCGCGATTCGGTCAAGACCGATTGGGAAGTCGAACTTGGCGTCGTCATCGGCGATATCGCGCGCGACGTAACGCGCGAGCAGGCGCTCGATCATGTCGCCGGCTATCTCGTCGTCAACGACATCTCCGAGCGCGAGTTCCAGCTAGAACACAGCGGGCAGTGGGTGAAGGGCAAGAGCTGCGACACGTTCGGCCCGATCGGGCCGTACCTCGTCACGCGCGACGAAGTCCCCGACCCACAGAACCTCTCGATGTGGCTCGAGGTTAACGGCCACCGCTTCCAGAACGGCAGCACGCGCACGATGGTGTTCGACGTGGCGTACCTCGTCAGCCACATCAGCCGCTATATGACCCTGATGCCGGGCGATGTGATCTCGACCGGCACGCCGCCCGGCGTCGGCCTCGGCCAGAAGCCGCCGGTGTATCTCAAACCCGGCGACGTGATGGAGCTGGAGATCGAAGGCCTTGGCAAGCAACGTCAGCGCGTGATCGCGCATCGCCGATGAACCGCGAGACGACCGCGCCGTTGCAGCGCGACACCACACAAGGGAGTAAGCACGTGGCCAAAATCGTTGCCCTGGACGCGCTCGACGTGCGCTTTCCGACGTCGCGCCAGCTCGATGGATCGGACGCGATGAATCCCGATCCCGACTATTCCGCCGCGTACGTCGTGCTGCGCACGGACGCGGCCGACGGTCTCGCCGGCCACGGCCTCGTCTTCACGATCGGTCGTGGCAACGACGTGCAGACGGCGGCGATTCACGCGCTTTCGCATCTTGTTATCGGCCGCGACGTCGACGACATCATCAGCGATCTCGGTGCGTTTGCGCGCAGCCTCACGGCCGACTCGCAATTGCGCTGGCTCGGCCCGGAGAAGGGCGTGATCCACATGGCGATCGGCGGCGTGATCAACGCGGCGTGGGACCTGGCCGCGCGCCGCGCCGGCAAACCGCTGTGGCGTTTCATCGCCGACATGTCGCCGGAGCAGATCGTCGCGCAGATCGATTTCCGCTATCTCACCGATGCGCTGACGCCGGACGAGGCGCTCGATATTCTCAAGCGCGCCGAAAGCGACAAAGCGGCGCGCATCGCCGAGCTGATCGAGAAGGGCTATCCCGCGTACACGACCTCGCCGGGCTGGCTCGGATACAGCGACGACAAGCTGGTGCGTCTGGCGAAAGAGGCCGTCGCCGACGGCTTCCGCACGATCAAGCTCAAGGTCGGCGCAAACGTCGAGGACGACGTACGCCGCTGCCGCCTCGCGCGCGATGCAGTCGGTAACGAGGTCGGGATTGCGATCGACGCGAACCAGCGTTGGGACGTCGGTCCCGCGATCGATTGGCTGCGCCATCTCGTCGAGTTCGACATCGCCTGGATCGAGGAGCCGACGAGCCCGGATGACGTGCTCGGCCACGCCGCGATCCGCCGCGGCGTCGCGCCGATGCCGGTGTCGACCGGCGAGCACACGCACAACCGCGTGATGTTCAAGCAGTTGTTCCAGGCGCAGGCGGTGGATCTCGTGCAGATCGACGCGGCGCGCGTCGGCGGCGTCAACGAGAACCTGGCGATCCTGCTGCTCGCTGCGAAGTTTGGCGTGCGCGTATTCCCGCATGCGGGCGGCGTCGGCCTGTGCGAACTCGTGCAGCATCTGGCGATGGCCGACTTCGTCGCAATCACCGGCAAGATGGAGGATCGCGCGATTGAGTTCGTCGATCATCTGCACGAACACTTCCTCGATCCGGTGCGCATCCGCGCCGGGCGCTATCTCGCGCCGTCCGCGCCGGGCATGTCGGCCGAGATGAAAGAGGCATCGATCCAAGAGCACCTGTTTCCGAGCGGCGCCGTGTGGGCGCAGTAAATCCGCACTGCTGTCGTTTTTTCCGTCACGAGTGACGACCTGAGGGAGAGTCGAGGCATGAAGATAAAAACCAAACTCGTACATCGCGCCGTTCTGATGTCGCTGATCGCAGCGGCCGCCGCAGCGCAAGCGCAAACTGCAAAACCAACCGTACCGGCGGCGCCGGTTCAAGCCGCCGAAACGCCGGCGCAGCGCGACGCGCGCATGGCGTGGTGGCGCGAGGCGCGCTTCGGCATGTTCATCCACTGGGGCCTGTACGCGGTGCCAGGCGGTGAATGGAACGGCCGCAAGGATCTGGCAGAGTGGTTCATGGACGAGACCGGAATTGCGCGTGCGGACTACGAAAAATTCGCCGCGCAGTTCAATCCGACGAAATACGATCCCGACGAATGGGTGCGCATCGCCAAGGACGCGGGCATGAAGTACATCGTGATCACCTCCAAGCATCACGAAGGCTTCGCGATGTGGGACACGAAAGGCACCGACTACAACATCGCCAAGCGCACTCCGTACGGCAAGGGCGTGCTCAAACCGCTGGCCGAGGCCGCGCGCCGCGCAGGTCTGCATTTCGGCACGTACTACTCGATCATGGACTGGCACGATCCGTCGCAGTCGCCGTCGCAGCCCGGCAAGCATTACAACCCGACGAAGATGGACCCAGCAAAAAAGCGCGCCTACATCGAGGAGATGAAGACGGAGCTCGCTGAACTGGTCCGCGAGACGCACACCGAAGTGCTCTGGTTCGACGGCGAGTGGATGGACTGGTGGACGAACGAGGACGGCCGCGAGCTGTACACGTTCCTGCGCAAGCTCGATCCGAACTTGATTATCAACAACCGCGTGGGCAATTCGCGTGCGGGCAGTCTTGCGGGCATGGATAAGGGTGAGGGCGTTGGTGACTTCGGCACGCCCGAGCAGAACATTCCGGCGCGCGGCTTCGGTCCCGGCGTGTACTGGGAAACCTGCATGACCTTGAACGATCACTGGGGCTACAACAAGTACGACGATCATTGGAAATCGACCGAGGTCGTGGTGCGCAACCTGGTCGACATCGCCAGCAAGGGCGGCAACTACCTGCTCAATGTGGGGCCGGAAGCGAGCGGCGTGATTCCGGCGCCCGCAGTGGCACGCCTGCGCGACATCGGCGGCTGGCTCAAGGTCAACGGCGAGTCGATCTACGGCACCGGGCCGACGCCGTTCGCCGGCGACCACGGCGGTTATTCGACGAGCGAAAAGAATGACGACGGCAAGCCGAAGTGGATTCCAAAGTGGGATTGGCGTGCGACGAGCAAGAAAGGAAAAGTCTACGTGCACCTGTTCGAGTGGCCGGACAAGACGTTCCACGTCGATGCGGGCGACGTCCAGGCGAAATCGGCTTATCTGCTCGCCGATGCGAAGCATGCGCCGCTGAAGTTCACGCAGAACGGCAAGACGCTCGATGTGCAGTTGCCGGAAAAGGCGCTTGATCCGATCGATACGGTGCTGGTGATTGAGACGAAAGATTAGGCGATAACGGTTATTTTTAAGTCCGTTCGCCCTGAGCGTAGCGCCGAAGGCGCGGAGTCGAAGGGGTGGAAGCGTTTCGACTTCGCTCGCTACGCGAGCTACGCTCAACGCGAACGGTTGCCGTGAGCGCCTTCGCTGCGCGGGCTGGATCGGCTATTTACGATCCGGCCTCGCCGCCAGCGTCGCCCGCAGCGAAAAGATCGGCTGCATCGCCACCCACTTCTCACCGGGCTTCGCAAACGGCAGCGCCTGCTGGAACTTCCACATCAGCGTTTCCCACTCCTGCACGCGTGGGTTGGCAGCGTCGCTCGCCGCCTTGTGTTCCGCGGAGTAATCATCGCCAACGTCGAGCATGAGCACGAGTCGATTGCCCGCGCGGAAGATTTCCAAGTCGCGCACGCCGGCATCGCGCAGCGAATCGACGATCTCCGGCCAGATGTTCTCGGGCCGATGCCAATGCTCGTACTCGGCGATCAGGCTGGGATCGTCCTTGAGGTCGAGCGCATAGTAGAGTCGCATGCCATCACTCCGTCGCCGGTTTGCCCGCGCGCAGAGCGTAGCCGAGGATCACCGCGAAGCACACCGTGGGCACGATGATCGAACGATGGATGCCGAAGGCGTCGGACACCGCGCCCATCATCGCGGTCAGCACCGCGCCGCCGACGATCGCCATGACCAGGAATGAGGAGGCGAGCTTGCGATCGTCGTCGCCGAGGCCGCTCAAACCGAGGCTGAAGATCGTCGGGAACATCACCGACATGAAGAAGCTCGCGGCGACGAGCGCGTACACGCCGAGCTGGCCGGGGAAGACGATCGCGTAGAAGGTCAGGCCGATATTGATCGCGGCGAACAGCGCGAGCAGGCGCACTGGGGTCAGGAACAGCATCGCCAGCGTGCCGCCGAAGCGGCCGATCATGAACGCGAACAGCGAGGCCATCAGATACGTCGCCGCGCTTTTTTCCGGCGTGCCCGGAACCGTGCCCTGGATGTAGCGGATCAGATAACTCCAGATGCCGACCTGCGCGCCAACGTAGAAGAACTGCGCGACCACGGCGAGAACGAAATTGCCGTTGTGGAACAACTTGCCGATGTGCGAGACGCCGCCGACGTGGTCCGACTCCTGCACCGCGGTTGCCGGAAAGCGCGTCATCGCGATCAGCACCGCCCAGACGACGACGATGAGGCCGATCACCAGATACGGCGTCTGCACTGCGGCGGATTCCGCGACGTAATACGCCTGGCGCGCGCTGTCGCTCATCGCCGCAAGTTCGGCCGGCGTGTGCTCGATGCCGGAGAAAATGAACTGCTGGCCGACGAACACGCCGGTGATCGAGCCGAGCGGATTGAACGACTGGGCGAGATTGAGCCGACGCGTCGCGCTGTCGGCCGGGCCGAGCACGGTGACGAGCGGATTGGCCGAGGTTTCGAGAAAGGCGAGGCCGCTCGCGATCACGAACAGCGCGGCGAGGAACAGGCCGTAGGTGTGCAGCGCCGCGGCGGGGTAGAACAGGAAAGCACCGGCGGCATACAGCACCAGTCCGATCAGCAGCGCACCCTTGTAGCCGAAGCGGCGCATGCAGATGCCGGCCGGAATCGCGAGCAGGAAGTAGCCGAGATAAAACGCGCTCTGCACGAGGCCGGCCTGAAAATCGGACAGCTCGAACGCCTTCTTGAACTGCTTGATCAGGATGTCGTTGAGATTGTTCGCCATGCCCCAGAGGAAGAACAGGCTGACGATCAGCGCAAAGGCGACGAAAGCCGTGCGCGCGACGTGCCCCCTTGGCGTCACCGCGCCGTTGCTCGCGTAGTGCATCGATATCCTCCCGGTGTGCGTGGAATTGTGTTCTGCTGTCGCACAGATAGAATCATTTGAAGTCTAGCAGCGATTTTCCTGCGGTTGCAAATATAAAACATAGTTTCTAGAATTTAACAGAGCGTCGCGACATGTCGCGAGCCGGTGGCACAAGGAATTCGCAGTGACGAAAACGACCAAATACCGCGCCCCGGCGCTGGACAAGGGCCTCGATATCCTCGAACTGCTTGCGCGCACGCCCGGCTCGCTCAACCTGACCGAAATCGCGCTGGGCATCGGCTACTCCAAGAGCGAAATCTTCCGCATGCTGCAGGTGCTCGAAGCGCGCGGCTATCTCGTGCGCGAGGGCAACGACGGCGCCTATGCGCTGACCAATCGCCTGTTCCTGCTCGGCATGGAGCGGCCGCCGATCAAGGGGCTCACCGAGGCGTCGCTGCCGGTGATGCATCGCCTCGCCGAACAGATCAAGCAGCCTTGTCATCTGGTCGTTGCCTCGCAGGACCAGATCGTCGTCATCGCGCGCGTCGACGCGCCGAGCGATATCGGCTTCGTCGTGCGCGTGGGCCATCGCCGACCGCTTGCGCATGCGACTTCCGGCGCGGTGTTGTTTGCATTTCAAGGTGAGGAAACGCAGCAGCGTTGGCTGGCGCTGATGGAAGCCGGCGAAGAGCGCTTCAAGCGTAAGCCGTTTCTCGCCACGGTGGAACAAATCCGCGAGCAGGGCTACGCGGCTCTGCCTAGCGAGGCGGTCGATGCGGTGACCGACCTTTCCGCGCCGATCCTGCAGGACGGGCATGCGGTCGGCACGCTGACCATTCCGTTTGTCGAGCGCCATCCAGTGACGGTGTCGGTCAAGCAGGCAATCCAGCATCTGCGTGACGCGGCGAAAGACATTTCAGCCGCCTTGCTGCACTGACAACGCATTCTCGTTGCATATCCGCCGCCGCTCGTCGGCGGATGACGCGGCCCGAACCGCAAATCCCGCCGCTCATCGGTGCGGCCCTTCCGCTTGCGCGCCGATGCAGCGAGATTGCCTTCCGTCCAATTTGGAAGGCAAGCCATGAACGTATCCGTCGAAGACGCGGGCGCCCTCGGGCATTCTCACGCCGGGGCATTCTCGCCGGCGCATGCGCCGCGCACGAGCGCGGAACCTTACGCGCGGTTCGGCGCCACGGCGTTGCGCGCCGCCGCGGTATTCTGGTTTATCGTCACCGCCGCCGGTCAGCTGATCTTTGCGACCTACATCGCCGGCTTCTACGGTCGCGCGACGTTGGCGGGACGCCCCGCGCTTTGGAACAAAGTGATGCCACACGGCTACGTCGCCGGCGACACCTTCTTCAATCTCGTCCTCGGGGTGCACTTGGCCTTTGCCTTCGTGATCACCGTGGGCGGCTTGATGCAATTGACCCCGGCGATTCGGCGCCGCGTGCCGGCCCTGCATCGCTGGACCGGCCGCGCCTACCTCATCGCCGCGGCGCTCATGGCCACGGGTGGGCTCATGATGATCTGGGTGCGTGGCGGTGCGCCCGGCGACGTCACGGCAAACGTCATCATCAGCTTCAACGCACTGCTGATTCTCACCTGCGCCGCGCTCGCATGGCGGCGTGCGCGTGTGCGCAGGTTCGATCTGCACCGACGCTGGGCATTGCGTCTTTTTCTCGCCGTCAGCGGCGTCTGGTTCTTTCGCATCGGCCTGATGTTCTGGATCGTCGTCAATCGCGGGCCCGTGGGATTCGATCCCGATTCGTTCACGGGGCCGGCGCTGATCGTCCTCGGCTTGTTGGCATACTTTCTTCCACAGGGCGTGGCCGGGCTCTATTTCCGCGCGCAGCAAAGTCGCAGCAAGAGTGCGAAATTCGCTATGGCCAGTGGGTTGACCGTGCTCAGCTTGGTGATGGCTGTAGGCGTTGCCGCGGCGGCGGCGATCATGTGGCTGCCTCGCCTTTGAGACCAGATCATGAACGAACACAATTCCATTTTCTCACCGCAGATCTATGCCCGTATCGGCGGCGTGCTCTATCTCATCATCATCGTCGCCGGCGGGTTAGGCGAGATGTTCGTACGCAACGGACTGGTCGTTCCCGGCGACGCCGCGGCAACAGCGCATGGCCTTTTGGCTGCGTCCTCGCTTTGGCGCATTGGCATCGCGGGCGACCTGCTTCAGCATGCCTGCGACGTGGGGTTGGGGCTGGTGCTCTACGTCCTTCTGCGGCCGGTCAACCGGAATATCGCTCTGCTCGCCTTGCTGTTCGATGTCGTCGCCGTATCGGTGTTCGTTGCGAACAAGTTGAATCTGATGCTGCCGCTGTTTCTGCTCGACGACGCGAAGTACCTTGGCGCGTTCACGCCCGAACAGCTGCAAGCCCTGGCCTACGTCGCGATCCGCGCGCATGAACATGGCTTCGGCATCGGCCTGATCTTCTTCGGCTGCGAGTGCATCGTGCTCGGCTGGCTGATTTTCCATAGCGGGTATCTGCCGAAATTTCTCGGCGTGCTGATGCCGATCGCGGGTGTGTGCTACCTGATCAACAGCTTCGCCCTGATTCTCGCGCCGAATCTTGCGGGTGCGCTTTTCCCCGCGATCCTGCTTCCGTCGTTCATCGGCGAGCTGTCGTTGTGTTTGTGGCTGTTGCTCAAGGGCGTCGACGTGGCGAAGTGGAACGAGCGTTCGCGAGCGACGCAAGTCGGCAGCGGCTGAAAGCGGAACTGGACTATGCTAGTCCCATGTCCGCGACGATGACTCCCAAGCCGCACGGCCTCGCCCTGATGCTGGGCTGGCGGCGCCTGCTGCTCGCCTTTGGCGTTGCCGTCGTCCTCTGGCGTTTGCTGGTTGTTGGCTGTCCGCCGGCGTCCGCATTGGGCGTCCATGTTCTCGTGATCGGTCTGGGCGCGGTGTTTGCTTTTGGACTGTTCGAGCAATGGCCGCGGCGCCTACCGGCGTGGCTTGCGCGCTGGGTACTGCAGGTATTCGGCGTGGCCGTGGCGATACCGCTGACGGCCGTCGCCGCGTTTTCCTGGCTGCCGAACGTGGAAGGGCTGCCATTCTGGGAAGTCGAGCACTTGCGCGGCTGCTTCACGGCGATGAATGTTGCCGGCCTTCTCGTCGGCCCGTGGATCGCGCTCGGCGCCTTGGTCCGGCAGAAAGAAGCTTTCGCGCACGATCAGGCGCTCGCCTTCGACCTCGAACGCAGCGAACTCGAACGCCAGGCGCTCGATGCGCGGCTGCACTTGCTGCAGGCGCAGGTCGCGCCGCATTTCCTGTTCAACACCTTGGCGAACGTGCAAGCTCTCGTCGATGCGGGGTCGCCGCAGGCGCCGACCGTCCTGCGCGCGCTGATCGCCTACCTGCGCGCCGCGGTGCCGCGCCTGCATGAAGCTTCGACGACGCTGGGTCAAGAACTCGATCTCGTACGTGCCTATCTCGAACTGATGCACATGCGCATGCCCGATCGCTTGAATTACACGCTGCACATCGACGATGGCGCACGTGCGCTGACCTGTCCGCCGATCACTTTGCTGACTCTGGTGGAAAATGCCGTGCGCCACGGCATCGACCCGGCCGAAGAAGGCGGCCACATCGACATCGAAGTGCGCCGGCACGGCGAGCGCTGCCTCGTGCGCGTCAGCGACGGCGGTGTGGGCTTGCGTGCGACGACCGGCGGACTCGGCACAGGCCTGTCGACGCTGCGCGAAAGATTGCGTCTGGTCTTCGGCGATCGCGCCAGCCTGTGCGTGAGCGAACGGCAACCGCACGGCGTCTGCTCCGAACTCGATCTGCCCGCGCAGATGGCGGGCGCATGAGCGCAGGCGCATCCGCGCTGATCGCCGACGACGAGCCGTTGCTGCGCGCCGCGCTTGCTCATCAGCTCGCCCGGGTCTGGCCCGAGCTCGCGATCGTCGCGCAGGCGCGCAACGGGCGCGAAGCCGTCGATTTGTTCGAGGCGAAGCGTCCCGACATTTGTTTCCTCGACGTGCAGATGCCGGGTTTGTCCGGCGTCGAAGCCGCGAGCGTGATCGGTCGCCGCGCGCATCTGGTCTTCGTCACCGCCTACGATCAGTATGCGGTTCACGCATTCACCCACGGCGCGCTCGACTATCTGGTGAAGCCGGTCGAACCGGAGCGCCTTGCGGAAACGGTCGACCGGCTCAAACAGCGTCTCGCCACCGCGCGACCGGCGACGAACACCGAAGACTTGCTGCGTGAACTGGCCACGCAATTGCAGCGCAACGGTGCGCCCGCGCCGCTGCGCTGGCTGCGCGCGCAGACCGGCCAGACCTTGCGCCTGATCGCCGTCGACGATGTCGACTATCTGCGTTCCGACACCAAATACACGCGCGTTGCCTGGCGCAGCGAAGCAGGCCACGCGTCGGAGGCCTTGGTGGGCGCAACCTTGAAGGAGCTGATCGCGCAGCTCGATCCCGCGCAGTTCGTGCAAGTGCATCGTTCGGTCGTCGTCAATCTGCGGGCGATCAGCCACGTCGTGCGCAGCGACAACGACACGGCCGACATCCATATGAAGAACCGCGATGAAGTGCTGCCGGTCAGCCGCAGCTATCTGCATCTGTTCCGGCAGATGTGATATCGAACGTTCAGTCGAGCACGATCTCGCTCGCCGGTGGCAGGCGCCAATCGATTTCGGTCTGCCCGTGCTCGCGCAGGTACGCGTTCGTGCGCGAGAAGTGCTTGCAGCCGAAGAAGCCGCGGTAAGCCGACAACGGCGAAGGATGCGGCGCCTTGAGCACTAAGTGGCGGCGCGTGTCGATCAGCCTGCCCTTGGCCTGCGCCGGGCTGCCCCAGAGCAGGAAGACGAGGCCTTCGCGGTCGCGGTTGAGATGATCGACGACCGCATCGGTGAAACCTTCCCAGCCCTTGCCCTGATGTGCGCCGGCGCGCGCGCGTTCGACGGTCAGCACGGCATTGAGCAGCAGCACGCCCTGGCGCGCCCAGGGCAGCAGGCAGCCGTGATTGGGGCGCGGGATATTCAGGTCGGTTTCGATTTCGGCGAAGATGTTCTGCAGCGACGGCGGCACGTCCACACCGGGTAGCACCGAGAAGCACAGGCCATGCGCCTGGCTCGGCCCGTGGTACGGGTCTTGGCCAAGGATCACGACCTTCACCTGGTCGAACGGCGTCGTGTTCAACGCGGCGAAGATGCGTTTCGGCGGCGGGTAGATCACCTTGCCGCTGCGCAGTTCGCTGCGCAGGAATTCGCTCAGCGCTTGCATCTCGGGGCGCTGCAGATAGTCGCCGACGCGCGCTTTCCATGACGGCTCGAGTTGGATTCTGTCTTCGCTCATTGCGGATGTCCGAACGACAATTGCCGCGTGGTCGCGATCCATGCGCCGAGCCAGCCGAGCACGATGCTGGCACCGAGCAAGGCGAGGGCCTGCACGATCGACAGGCCGTGGATCGCGAAGCGTCCGCCATAACTCGACGTCAATTGGCCCAGCGGCGCCGACAATGCGATCTCGACAACGCCGATCAGGATCAGCGCGCAGAGCCCTGCGAGGGCGCCGTACCAAAGCCCGGTGTACAGGAACGGCCGGCGTACGAAGGCGCGGTCGGCACCGAGCAGCTGCATCACCGAAATTTCCTCGGCGCGTCCGGCGATATCGTTGCGCACGGTGTTGCCGACCACGAGCAATGCCGCGAGCCCGAGCAGGACCGCGAGCACGCCGGCGAGACGCGCGGTGAAGGCGAGAATCGCATCGAGACGCTGGCGCCAGAGCGCGTCGTACTGCACTTGGTCGACATGCTTGTCGCGCGCGAGTTCGTCGACGATCGGCGGCGCGCCGCGGGTGGGCGCCGTCGCGATCTTCGGTGTCACGATCAGCACGGTCGGCAACGGATTGCTCTGCAGCACCTTGAGCGCATCGGCGAATCCCGACTGGCTGCGGAATTCGGCGAGTCCTTCCTCGGGCGTCTTGATGACCACATCGGCGACGTCGGCGCGCTGGCGCAGCGTCTCGGCCAGCGACTTCGCGGCGGCGGAATCGACCTCGGGCTTCAAGAACACGCCGATTCCACGCGCATCGTCGAGATGGCCGCCGAGCGCGCGTGCGTTGTCGAGCAGAAGCCAAAGCAGGAACGGCAGGCACAGCGCGAGACTCATGACGAGCAAGGTCAAAGCGGTCGCGCCGGGGCGAGCGGTGAGACGCTGCAGGCTCGTCCGGAAACTGCGTGAATGATGTTCGCGCCACGCGCCCACGCGTGGCCGCTCGTGCGCGGTCGCGCGCGGTGCGGGCGGTGCCGTGACGGGCTTTTCCGCCTTGATCTGTGCAGGAGCCACGCGACGGTTCACGCCGGTACCTCGGCTTTCGCCGTTGCGGGACGGAAGTCGTCGATGAGTTTCCCGTGATCAAGCACGAGCACGCGCTTACCCATGCGCTTGATCAGATTCAGATCGTGGCTGGCGACGAGCACGGCCGTGCCGACCTGTTCGAATTCGGCGAACAGCTTCATGATCTCGGCCGACAGCATCGGATCGAGGTTGCCGGTCGGCTCGTCGGCGATCAGCACGGGCGGCTTACCGACGATCGCGCGCGCGATGCCGACGCGCTGTTGTTCGCCGGTCGACAGCGTCACCGGTGCCGAGGCCTCGCGCGCGAGCAGACCGACCTTGTCGAGCGCGGCGCGCACGCGCTTGCCGATTTCCTCGCGCGTGCAGCCTGCGATCTCGAGCGGCAGGGCGACGTTGTCGAACACGCTGCGGTCCATTAGCAGGCGATGATCCTGGAACACCATGCCGACGCCGCGGCGCACGCGCGGCACGTGGCGCGCCTTGGTCTTGGCGAAGTTCTGGCCGTTGACCGTGATCTGCCCGCGCGTCGGCCGGTCCATCAGTGCGACGAGGCGCAGAAGCGTGCTCTTGCCCGCGCCCGAGTGGCCGGCGACGAAGGCCATCTCGCCGGCGGCCAGCTCGAAGGAAAGATCGGTCAGCGCTTCCTGTCCGGAGGCATACTTTTTGCTGACTTGCTCGAAACGAATCACGCTGGACTACCGCGCGAGCTGGCTGTGGCGCATGCCGTAGCCAAAGTAGACGACAAGGCCGATGCTGACCCAGATCACGAATACGAGCCAGGTGATCGCGGCGAGCTCGGACAAGAGCCAGATCGAAAACAGGATGCCTACCACCGGCACCAACGGCACGAGCGGTGTGCGGAACGAACGCGGCAATTCCGGTTTGCGCACGCGCAGCACGATGACCGAGGCGCAGATCACGATGAAGGCCGAGAGCACGCCGATGTTGACGAGTTTGGCGACTTCGTCGAGCGGAAACAGGCCGGCGACGAGCGCGGTGAACACGCCGAGAGCTATGGTCGGGCGGTGCGGCGTGCCGTAGGTCGGATGCACGTGCGCAAACCAGCGCGGCAGCAGACCGTCGCGCGCCAGCGCATACCAGATGCGCGCGGCGCCGAGCATGAACGCGAACAGCACGCTGATCAGGCCGAACACGGCCGAGACCGAGATCGTCGCAGCGACCCAGTTCAGGCCGAGGCTCTTGAACGCATCGGCTACGGGTGCCTCGGTGTTGAGTTTCGGATACGCGACGATGCCAGTCAGCACGAGCGACACGGCGAGGTACATCGCCATCGACACGCCGAGCGAGAGCAGCACCGCGCGCGGCAGGTCGCGCTGCGGATTCTTCGATTCCTCGGCCGCCGTGGTCAGCGTGTCGTAGCCGAACACGGCGAAGAACACGACTGCGGCGGCGGTGGCGATGCCATGCCAGCCGAAGTGGCCGACGCCGTCGGCGCCGACCACGCGCTCGGGCACGAACGGATGCCAGTTTGCCGGATTGATGTAAAACACGCCGATGCCGATCACGAGCGCGACCGCGGCGACCTTGATCGCGACGATGACCGTGTTGAAGCGCGCGCCCCACTCGGTACGGAACACGAGCAGCGCGGCGACGCCGAGCGTGACCAGTGCAGCGATCACGTTGAACACGCGGCCCTCGCCGGTGCCGAGCGCGCCCTGTGCCCATAGCGGCAGCACGATGCCGACGCTGGCGAGTGCGGATTGCACGTAGCCCGACCAGCCGATCGCGACGACGGCGACGATCAATGCATATTCGAGCAACAGATCCCAGCCGATCAGCCACGCGGGCAATTCGCCGAGTACGGCATAGCCGTAGGTGTAGGCGCTGCCGGTCACCGGAATCATGCCGGCGAACTCGGCGTAGCACAGCGCGGCCGCGGCGCTGGCGATGCCGGCGATGACGAACGCGAGCGCGACAGCCGGCCCGGCGTTGAGCGCGGCCTGCTGTCCCGCGAGCACGAATACGCCGACGCCGATGATGCCGCCTATGCCGATTGCAGTGAGCTGCCATAGGCCGAGCACGCGACGGAAGTCGCCGCGCTTGCCGGCCTCGGCCTGCAGCGCTTCGACGGACTTGTGCCGCGTGATCGTATCGAACAGGCTCATTGATCCTCCCCGGAATGTTGGCGTGTGCCGATTGCGGTGCGATCACCGAATCGGCGGCATGAGGGCGAATGATAGCCGGCGCTGCGATCCGTTGCGTATCCCGATCAGTCGGCGAGATCGATCGCCGTGGGCGGTAGGCCCGAGGTGTGGCGTTCGTGCATGATGGTATAGGCACGTTCGAGTGCGCGCGCAGTGGATTTGCTGTCGAACAGCGCGGCGTGGTCGCGGCGGGCCAACAGCGTTGCCCGTAGCCGCGCGAGTTGATCCGGTGCACGGATCAGGGCGTCGAGTTTCGCTGCGTATGCGTCTTCGCTGCGCGTCACGAGCTCGGGCAAGTCCACCGCGTGCAGCAGGCTGGCGCCGACGCGGCCGGCAAAAGAGTCGGCGACAAGAGTGACCATCGGCACGCCCATCCACAGTGCGTCTGAACCGGTCGTGTGGGAATTGCAAGGCAGCGTGTCGAGCGCGATGTCGGCGAGCGCGAGGCGGGCGAGATGCTCTGCCTGCGGGACGCGCGGCGCGAATACGAGCCGGTCTGGATCGACGCCGGCTTCGGTCGCATGGCGACGCAGGTTCTGTGTGAACCACGGATTTTCATCGAGCAGCCAGAGCAGCAGGCGCGGATGCGAATGCATCAAGCGCATCCAGATCGCCCAGATCGCCGGCGTGATTTTCCACGACTGGTTGAATGAGCAGGCGACGATGGCCGATTCGGGAAGCCCGAGTTGTGCGCGATCGACGGCTGTACCGACGGCGCGCCGGCGGTCGTTGGCCTGATAACAGCCCGGCAGGCGCACGACGGCTTCGCTGAATTCGTCCTCACTGCCGGGCGGAATGGTGTGGCGATCGCCGACGATATAGTCCGCGTAGTCGCCCACCGTGCCAGGATAGCCGAGATAGTTGACGATGATGGGCGCGGGACGCAGCGCAGTGAGGCCGATGCAAGCCCCTTTGGTATGGCCGTTCAAATCGATCAGCACGTCGACCTGCGTTTCGAGCAGGCGCTTAGCGACTTCTTGTGGCGGAAGATCCGTGACCTCGATGAAATGCTCGCAGGCGGCGGCAACGCGACGTCCCAGCGCCGAGCCGTCGGGCGGATTCAGGGCGAAACCGAACATCTCGAAGCGTTCGCGGTCGTGGTGTTCGAGCGTTTCGACGAGCAGTCGGCTCGTGGCGTGATCGCGAAAATCAGACGACACGTAGGCGATGCGCAGTCGCCCCGGCTTGCGTGGCGGAAACGCACGCTGGCGCACCTCCGCCACATGCAGCGCCGATTGGGTGCGCACGAACTGCGCGGCCACCTGGCGCAGCGCCTTTGCGGACAGATCGAGGCTGCTCAGCGCTGTGGCATAGTCGCCGACATTGCCGCGAGTCAGGCGGTCGATCAATTCGGCATGCGGCGCTTCCCAGCGCGACCAGTCCGCCATGCACTGCAGCGAAAACACCAGGCTGCCGAGTGCCCAATTCGATTGCGGCTGCAGTGCCCAAGCCCGTGCATATGCTTGCGCCGCCGCGTCGAGATTCTTGTCGCGTTCGTGAATCAGTGCGCTGCCGAACCATGCGTCGTAATTGCGCGGATCGCGATCGAGCGCCTGTCGGTAAAGGGCGATGGCGGCGGCGTCATCGCCGTCCTGGGTCAGGGCGGTTGCACGCCAGGCAAGCATCTGTGCTGTGTCGGCGATCGCGCCAGATACCGTCTCGAAGACCTCGAGCGCTGCCTTGCCGTTTCCGGTGTGCAACAGGCATTGACCTAACCCGATCAGCGCAGCTTCGGATCGAGGCTGCAGACGCACGGCCGTTTCGAAGTGGGGCTGTGCATCGCGGAAAAGCCGATCCTGTAGCAGCAAGCTGCCAAGGTTGAGATGGGCTTCGGCGAAATCGGAATTGCAGGCCAGTGCGAATTCATAGCAACGGCGCGCGACGAGAGCCTGACCGAGGCGCGTGAAATCCAGGCCAAGGTGGTAGGCCTCGGCGGCCAATGCTGCATGTGCGGGCAGTTGCGAGAGCAGGTTCCACGCTTCCTGCGGCAGATTGCGCAAGCGCAGGCTCGAAACAAGTCGCGCGCTGGTCTCCGCTGTGGTTCTGCGTGCGGCCTCGCCGATCAGATGGAGCGTGTCGGCTTGCGCAGCGGTTTGGCCGGCGCTGCGCACGATATCCAGCCGCAGGAAAAGCAGCTTGTCCCGGTCCACCGGCAGATCACGCAGAGCTTGGTCGATGGCTGCGAGAGCCTGTGCCAATTGACCAGACTGCATTTGCCTGCGAACTTGGGCAAGTACGGAGGCGAACGAAGTGGCACTGTTCATGCCGTTACGTCGATGAGCTTGCCGGCAGCGCGCGTGCCTGCAGCGACACTTGCTTCTTGCCGCCGCCGAGCCATTGCGTGCCGACTTCGCGGAAGCCGTAACGCGCGTGGAATTTCGCCGACGCGGGATTGGGCGGGTCGAGATCGAATTCGCAAGTCAGCGTTTCCACGCCCGTAGTCTTCGCGAAGGCGAGCAGATCGTCATAGAGCATTGCCGCGAGTCCGTGGCCTTGTCGATCCGCGGCGACGACGATGCGATCGATGTAGAGGAATTGCGGATAGCGTTGCGCGAACCAGCGATAGTTCGGGCTGTCGTAATCGGCGCCTTCGCGCAGCACGAGCAGGAATGCAGCGGCCGCGCCATCGATCTCGACTACGCGATGATAGGCGGCCTGCGCATGCAGGCGGAGCAACTGCGCTTCATCGAGCGGGCTGAGAAAGTGCACCGACTCGGCGTTGAGGCCGAGGATCGCGCGGAAGTCGCGCGTGGCGGCGTCGCGGATCATGCTGCGGCCGTCGTCGCCCACTGCCGCAGAATCAGGAACGCTTGAACAACCGCACGACGCGATGGAAGAACCCGGGCTTCTTCGCCGGCTTGGCCTCGGTGACCACTGCGGCCGAAGCGGGGGTAGTGGCGATCGTTGCGGGCTTGCCCTTGTGCGCGACACTGGCCTCGGCGCCGGCGACGCTCGCAGCATCGACGCGCTCGCCGCGACCGCGGCCACGTCCGCCGCGCCGGCGCCGGCGGCCCGCTTCGGTGCCATCGACCCGGGTCGTGGCGGCTGCCGGATTCGTCGCTGCACCCGCCTGCGCGGCGGCGACGACGGGTTGAGCTTCGCGGCGCGGCTCACGACGCTGGCTGTCGCGACGCGGACCGCTGCCGCTGCCTCCGCTGCGCGACCGCGGTCCACGCGCGCGCGACGGCGGTGGGCCCTTCACCGGCACGCTGCCGTCGTCTTCGTCTTCCACGCTGCCGGCGGGCAGGTCGGGACGATGCCGCGGCGGCGGCAGCACGAGCAGGGCCGGATCGATCGCCGCAGTCGGGATCTTCTGGCCGATGTAGGTTTCGATGTCGGGCAGGCTTTGCGCGTACATGTCGCAGGCGAAGCTGATCGCATCGCCCTCCGCTCCAAGACGAGCCGTGCGACCGATGCGGTGCACGTAATCTTCGGCGTCCTGCGGCAGATCGTAGTTGTAGACGTGACTGACGCCCTCGATGTGCAGCCCGCGCGCGGCGACGTCGGTAGCAATAAGGATTTCGATCTCACCGCGCTGGAACTTGCCGAGCAGGCTCTGGCGCTTCTTCTGTGGCACGTCGCCCGAGAGCATGCCGACGACGAAACCCTGCCGCTCCAGCCGCCGCGCGACTTTTTCCGCGGCCACCTTCATGTTGACGAAGATCATGCTGCGCTTGGCTTCGGACTTCGACAGCAGGCCGATCAGCAGCGGAATCTTCTCCTCGCTGGCCGGGAAGTAGATGATCTGGCGCACGCGATCGGCGGTGACGTTCTCGGTCTCGACCGTGAGTTGCTCGGCCTCGTTCATGTTTTCGTAGGCGAGTTCGAGCACACGGTGGCTCAACGTCGCCGAGAACAGCAGGCACTGGCGCAGTTCGCGCTCGGGCAAACGGCGCATGAGGAAGCGCACGTCCTTGATGAAGCCGAGGTCGAACATGCGGTCGGCCTCGTCGAGCACGAACACCTCGACCGCCTTGAACGAGAACACGTGCTGCTTGAAGTAGTCGATCAGGCGGCCCGGCGTGGCAATGATGATGTCGACGCCGGCGCGCAGGATGTCGCGCTGCTTGTCGTAGTCGACGCCGCCGTAGATCAGCGCGGACTTGAGGCCCGTGGCGCGGCCGATGTGCTGGAAATCCTTCTCGATCTGGATCGCGAGTTCGCGCGTCGGCGCGACGATGACGGCGCGCGGATCGGTCGGCCCGCGCTCGGGCAGGGCCGGCTTGGTCAGCAGGCGCTGCATCGTGGCGACGAGGAAGGCCGCGGTCTTGCCGGTGCCGGTCTGCGCCTGACCGGCGATGTCGCGGCCTTGCAGCGCATGCGGCAGGGTCAGCGCCTGGATCGGCGTGCAGCGGGTGAAGCCCGCGGCGTGCAGGCCGGCAATCACGCTCGGATGCAGGTCGAAGGTGTCGAAGAAGGTATCGGTTAAGGTTTGGGCAGCCATGGGTTCGATTCGGAAGTCACGCGGAATATCGCGCGAGCGGCTGCGCCTGATGCTTGAAATCCCGCGGAATCGTCCCCAATTCCTGCGAACCTCGTGCTTTGCTTGGTGCCGCTTGAAATGCGCTCGCGCTTCGGCTGAAATGGGGGCGAGCCCTCGAGATTTCATCCGCCGCAGCGATCGCGTAGCGAGCAATTGTAGCGCAAGCCAGGCCCTCGCGCCGCATCAGCGCGTCTTTTCCAGTTTTCCGCCGGAGCCACACCGTGAGCAATCAAGCCATCTCCCATGTCAATGACGACCAGTTCGACGCCGAAGTGCTGAAGTCTTCCGAGCCCGTGCTCGTCGATTTCTGGGCCGAGTGGTGCGGCCCATGCAAGATGATCGCGCCGATTCTCGACGAACTCGCCGGCAGCTACGCCGGCAAGCTCAAGATCAAGAAGATCAACATCGATCACAACCAGAAGACCCCACGCAACTACAACGTGCGCGGCATCCCGACCTTGATGATCTTCAAGGACGGCAAGGTCCAGGCTACGCAGATCGGAGCGGTCGGCAAGAAGCAGCTCGAGCAGTTGATCGACAAAGCCATCGAGCAGCCGGTCGGCAAGGCCGTGTAAGCCGGCGGGACCGTCGATCGACAGCCGGGGAGGCGGCGATCATGGGCGCGGTATTGTTTTTGCTCGTTGCGGGTGGTGTGTTGGCGGCGATCGCGATCGCTCACGCCAGCACGCGACGAGGCGTTTCCAAGTCCGGCGGCGCCTCGCGCGATGCGGATTCCGACGGCGGATACGCGGGCGACAGCGGCTCGTCGACCTGGTTTTCGGGCGGTGACACAGGCAGCGACAGCGGCAGTTGCGATGCCGGCAGCGGTTCCGATTGCGGTGGCGGCGATTCCGGCGGTGGCGGTGACTGAACTCACACATCCGCTGGACGCCCGCATTGCCAAGTGCTAAGGTATATTTTAACGAAGGGCTCAAAAGCCCTGCTCAGGTTTGATCCATCCCACGACTGAATCGCCTGGCCGCCTGAAGCGGCAGCGACGTCGAGCCCTAGAGAAAACCCCCGAGCATCGAGTCGCGCCGTTCTCGACTTCGATCGCGCGTGCCGCAGGGCGGCATGCGCGGCGGAAATGGCGCCCATTTTCATCCATCCCAACGGCACCGAAGAAGGTTTGCCCGTGTCCGAAACCAACGATACCCCCGGCGAAAGCCGCAATCCCCCATCCGAAGGCAACGTCGCACCCGCCGCGAACGCCACACCTGCTGCGCAGGCAACTGGCAACGAAGGCGAGGCGTCGAAGCAGCAGCAAGGCGGCCGTGACGACCGCCGCGGCCGCGGCCGCAATCGTCACCGCAACCAGCAGCGCGGCAACGGCAACAATCCCAACCGCGGCGGTGGTGGCAATAACGACGCCGACGAGGAATTCGTCGAGATCCAGGGCCCGAAGACGGGCGTCACGATCGACCTCAACGAATTGAAGCGCAAGCCTGCGCACCTGCTGCTGAAGATGGCCGAGGAACTCGGCGTCCAGGAAGGCGCTGCGCGAGCGCGCAAGCAGGACATCGTCTTCCTGATTCTCAAGTCGCATGCGCGCGCCGGTGGCAGCATCTATTCCGAGGGCGTGCTCGAAATCCTCCAGGACGGCTTCGGTTTCCTGCGCACGCCGGACGAGAGCTACCTTGCCGGCCCCGACGACATCTACATTTCGCCCTCGCAGATCCGCCGCTTCAACCTGCGCACCGGCGACCACCTCGCCGGCACCGCGCGCCCGCCCAAGGAAGGCGAGCGTTACTTCGCCCTGCTCAAGGTCGACACGATCAACGGCGAGCCGCCCGAGGCGTCGAAGAACAAGGTATTGTTCGAGAACCTTACCCCGCTGTTCCCGCGCAAGATGTATCACCTCGAGCGCGGCAACGGTTCGAGTGAGGACATCACCGGGCGCATTCTCGATCTCGTTTCGCCGATCGGCCGCGGCCAGCGCGGCATGATCGTCAGCCAGCCCAAGGCCGGCAAGACGATGATGCTGCAGAACGTCGCCCAAGCGATCGTGCACAACTACCCCGACGTGCATCTGATCATCCTGCTGATCGACGAGCGTCCCGAGGAAGTCACCGAGATGCAGCGCGGCGTGCGCGCCGAGGTCGTCTCCTCGACGTTCGACGAGCCTGCGATGCGCCACGTGCAGGTTGCGGAAATGGTGATCGAGCGCGCCAAGCGCCTGGTCGAGCACAAGAAAGACGTGGTCATCCTGCTCGACTCGATCACGCGCCTCGCACGTGCCTACAACACCGTCGTGCCGTCGAGCGGCAAGGTGCTCACCGGCGGCGTCGATGCGAACGCATTGCAGCGCCCGAAGCGCTTCTTCGGTGCCGCGCGCAACGTGGAAGAGGGCGGCTCACTGACGATCGTCGCAACCGCGCTGGTCGAGACCGGCTCGAAGATGGACGAGGTGATCTACGAAGAGTTCAAGGGCACCGGCAACATGGAAGTGCACCTCGACCGCCGCATCAGCGAGAAGCGCGTCTATCCGTCGATCAACATCAATCGCTCCGGCACGCGCCGCGAGGACCTGCTGATCGAGCCCGACGTGCTGCAGAAGATCTGGATCCTGCGCAAGCTGCTGCATCCGATGGACGAGCTTGCCGCGATGGAGTTCATGCTCGACAAGATGAAGAACACCAAGTCGAACGACGAGTTCTTCAATTCGATGAAACGCTGAAAAGCGGTTTTCGTCTCAAAAAAAGCCGGCACCGCCGGCTTTTTTTGTGCCTGGGACCGGTACCGATACCATCGGCGCTTGGATAAATTTCGCAGATTTTAGAAAGTCTTAACAAAGATAGATGCATGTTTCGCCGGCGGCGCGGCGTCTGTTGCACCGCAAGTTGCATCAAATGGTTTCATTTGTTACCAGTTGCCGCGGGGACAATCTAATTCCTTCTGTCTGATGCGACAGGCTCTCTCCAGCCGGTTCGGCGCGGGCCTTCGTGCGTACACGTTCCCCGAGTTTGCAGTTCCCCTTTTTTCAATTTCCCATCTGGAGACAGCCGCATGCGTATCGCAAAATCCGCGTTACTCTCACTCTGCATCTCGGGCCTGTTCGCATTTACGGTCGCTCATGCGAACGGCCCGATCGACGCCAATGGCAACGGTGATCTGAAACCGTCGGGCAAGGGTTGGGGTGAAGGCCAGGCGTTCTCGAAACCGGACAACAATGCCAAACCCGGCGGCGGCGGTACGAGCAATGGCATCAACTACCACGGCGGCCCGGTGATTCTCGGCACGACCCACGTCTACTACATCTGGTACGGCAACTCGGGCTGGCCGACCAGCTCGGCCAACTCGATCCTGTCCAACCTGGCGCAGAACATCGGCGGTTCGCCGTACTTCAACATCAACACAACCTACTACGACAGCACCAACACGCACGTGACGAATGCGGTCAGCTACAACGGCTCGACGACGCATGCGGAGACGTACGGCACCTCGCTCAGCGATAACCAGATCGAGCAGATCGTCAGCGACACCAATCCGACCGACAGCAACGCCGTGTACTTCGTGCTTACCGGTCCCGACGTGACCGCATCCTCGGGTTTCTGCACGAGCTACTGCGGTTGGCACACGCACGCAACGATCGGCGGTCGCGACATCAAATACGCGTTCGTCGGCGATGCGGCCTCGCAATGCCCGTCGAGCTGCACGGCGCAGAGCACCAGCCCGAACGGCGACATCGGTGCGGACGGCATGGCCAGCGTGATCTCGCACGAACTCGAGGAGGCGGTGAGCGATCCGGACCTCAATGCCTGGTACGACCGCCGCGGTCAGGAAAATGCCGACAAGTGCGCATGGACCTTCGGCACCGAATACACCGTGTCGAATGGTTCCAAGGCCAACATGCGGCTCGGCTCGCTGGACTATCTGATCCAGCGCAACTGGGTCAACGCCGGCGGCGGGTATTGCGCGCTGAACTATTGATCCGCGCTCGGTTTCGAGTGTAAAAACAACGGTGCGGTCCAACTGGGCCGCACCGTTTTTCGTTGAGCAGGACCATGCGCATGAAAATTTTCCCGATCGCCGTCTGCACGTTGCTCGTGGCTGCGTCCTCTGCGACGAGCGCGCAGGCGCCGGGTCGGGTGATGACGATGACCCGCACCGCGAAGCAATTCGGCGATCTCGAAATCCGCATTGACGATGCTGCGCGCAAACACGATCAGGCAGCGTTGGAAAAACTCCTCGCGCCGCGATTCGAGCAGCGCGACGCGGCCGCGCCGGGCCAACCGCTGCCGCGCGCGGACTTCATCCGACACCTGCTCGCGCAATCGCGCGGTGACGGTTTCGCGATGGGCGATATCGCCGTGCATGAATTCGGCACGACCGCCGTCGTGAGCTATGCAGCGACGCAGTTCGTCGTCGACGTGTGGGTGAAAAGCGGCGACGACTACCAGCTCGCGGTGCGCTACATCGGCGGCCCGGCAGCGGCCACGAAAGGGGTGAATCCCAAATTGTGATGGTCCGCTCCGCCGCCGTATTGTTGTGGGTCCTGACCGGGCTGGCCAGCGCGCAAGCTCCGCCGCCCGCAGGCGCAACAGCGCCGACGCTCGCCACCGTGCTCGTCACCGGCGAGCAGCCCGGTCCGGGTTTGTGGAAAGTGACGCGGCGCGACAGTGATCATGTGTTGTGGATCCTCGGCACGCAGGCGCCGCTGCCGAAGACGATCAGCTGGCGAGCGAGCGAGGTGGAAAAGATCATCGCCTCCTCGCAGGAAGTGCTGACCGACGCGCAGGCGGACCTCAAGATCGGCCTCTTCCGCACCGTCTTCTTGCTCCCCGCTGCGCTCGGCGCGAAGAAGAATGCCGACGGCAAGACGCTCAAGGACATCCTGCCTGCCGATCTGTACGCGCGCTGGCTGCCGTTGAAACAGCGCTATCTCGGCAAGGACGACGGCGTTGAACGCCTGCGCCCGATCCTCGCCGCGAACGAGCTGTACGGCAAGGCGATCGGCAAGTCGGGCATGACCAACAAGAATGCGCTGTGGCCGGTTATCGAGAAGATCGCGAAGAAATACAGGGTGCCGATCAAGGAAATCGACGTTGCGATTCCCGTCGACAACGCGCGCCAGGCGATCGACGACTTCAAGAGCACGGCCGGTCAGCTCGATATCGACTGTCTGGCGACGACGATCGCGCGACTCGAAACGGACCTCGATGCGATGCGCGCACGTGCCAACGCCTGGGCGGTCGGTGATCTGGAAAAGCTGAAAAGTCTTCCGTACCCGGATCAGCGCGCGGTCTGCCTCAACGCCCTCACTGCGAATGCGAATCTGCGCGAGAGGCTCGACGCAGCGAGGCAACGCATCCGCGGCGAGTGGCTCGACGCCGCCGAAGCCGCGCTGTGGAGCAACGCGAGCACGTTCGCGGTGCTGCCGGTTGCCGAATTGGTCAGTCCCGACGGCCGCCTCGCGATGATGCGAGGAAAAGGTTACGTGATCGAAGAACCGCAGTGATTCGTGGTTCGGCCGCGGTCTAGGCGAGTTGCTGCCCCGGCACCGTCGCTTCCAGCAACCATGCGACGACGGCACGCAGCGCATCGCGATGGCTCAGGCCAGCGGCGAGTGCATCGTCGTAGGCCTGCAACTGCGCATGCGCGCTGGTGCCGCGCGCGAGGATCGTGCGCAGCGCGCGCAGCGATCCGTGTGGATCGAGCCTGCGCGCATCGGGCTCGACCAGCGTCAACGCTTCCTCGACAAGCTGAGCCACCGGCACGGTGCGTTCGCGCGCCTCGTCGATGAACTCCGCCTCGATGCCGTAGCGCTCGGCGCGCCAGCGGTTCTCCTCGATCAGGCGGCGCGTCGCCGAGCTGCGCTGCGCGCCGAGCTCGGGCAGGCGCAGGTGCGCGCTGACCAGGCAGCGGAACAGCGTCGCCAGCGCGATCGTGTCCGCCGCGCGCGTGCAGCTGTCGGCGATGCGCAACTCGAGCGTCGGATGCTTCGGCGACGGCCGGATCGTCCACCACAGCTCGCCGCCATCGCGGATGCTGCCGGCACGTTTCAGGATCGCGATGAAGCGCCGGTAGTCGGCTTCGTCGGCGAAAAAATCCGGCGTGCCGGTGCGCGGCCACTCGGTGTAGGCCGACTGGCGATAGGAAAACATGCCGGTGCGGCGCAGGCTCCAGAACGGCGATGCGGTCGACAAGGCGAGGAACAGCGGCAGCCATGGCAGCATGCGGTTCATCAGCTGCACGCGATCGATCTCATCATCCACGCCGACATGGACATGCAGGCCGCAGAAGAACCCGCGCAGGCCGACGATCTGGTACTCGTCGGCGAAACGCCGGTAGCGCGGCTTGTCGGTCTGCGCCTGCTGCTGCCAGCGCGCGATCGGATGCGAGCCCGAGGCGATGATGCCGAGGTGCATCGCCTGCGCGATTTCGGCGATCTGGCGGCGTAACGTGATGACCGTGTCGAGCGCGTGCGCGGCGTCCTCGAAGATCGGCGAGACGAGTTCGACCTGGGCCTGCTGCAGTTCGAACGCGACCGCTTCGCCGAGCCGGCGCTGGCAGGCCTTGACGAATGTCTTTGGCACGCGTCCCGGCGAGCGGCCGCTACGCAGGTCGACGAGGAAGAATTCCTCCTCCACGCCGAACGTCGGCGCGTCGACGCGCGCCGTCGTTTTCTTCACACTCACGTGCGCAACGCCCTCAATGCAAGATCGGGACGTGCGGCGCGCGCAACTGCGGCGAACGGGCCGGGCGGCTCGCACAGGCGCAGCAGCGCTTCGTCGAGTGCTTCGAGACGGGTAACGATTTCACCATGGCCTTCGGCGAGCGCATTGCGGACGGCTTCGAGCAAGATTGGATCGGCCTCGATGCGTTGGGCCTGATCTGCATGTCGATGCTGCCGAAGCCACGCGAGGAATGCGTAGAGGTCGATGCGCGTCTGACCTTCGCGCAGGAACAGAAAATCGGCGAGCAGGCCGAACAAGCTGACCAGGAAGCCGGCCGGTCGCGCCTCTGCCTCGGCAGGGCTGGACGTGGGTTGCTGTGGCATTTTCCGTCTCCTTTGATCCGCTTGCCGGCGGGGTTTTGAACGGCGTCGAAGTGTGGCTAGCCCGATTCTGGCAAGCGCGCCGTGAAGAAAACGAAAAAAGCGTGATGGAATTGTGTGCCTTGTGCTAACGCGCCTCGCTTCCCGCAACCTTGCGCCAGCGTTTTCCGTGCGCGGATTCGAATTCCGTCGGCGAAAGCGGAATCACCGATTCGCCATTGCGCAGGCGCCATTCCGAGCCGAGCGGCAGCGCGGTCGCGTTGCCGTGGTCGTCGACGCTGACCGGCTGCGTGTGGACGAGGATCGTGCGCAGGCCGTGCTCGTCCTCGACTTCGAAGGCTTGCGTCTCGATATGCGTCTTCGCACTCATCGCAAATCTCCCGCGGCAAAACCAAGCGCCGGCCCTAGCCCGGCGCGATACGAAATCCGAGTGTCGCGCCGACCGCGCGCTGCCAGTCGGCGTAGAGCCGCTCGCGTTCGGTCTCGCCAAGCTCGGCGTCGAAGCTGTGGCCGATTGCCCAATGTCGTGCGATTTCATCGCGACTCTGCCAGAAGCCCGTCGCAAGGCCGGCGAGATAGGCGGCGCCGAGCGCGGTCGTCTCGAGTTGGCGCGGCCGCTGTACCGGCACGCCGAGCATGTCCGCCTGGAATTGGGCGAGGAAGTCGTTCGCTATCGCGCCGCCGTCGACGCGCAGGGTGGACAGTTTCAGGCCTGCGTCGGCCTGCATCGCGGCGAGCACGTCGCGGGTCTGGTAAGCCATCGACTCAAGCGCGGCGCGCACGAGATGCTCCTTGCGCGTGCCGCGCGTGAGGCCGAACAGCGCGCCGCGCACGTCGCTGCGCCAGTACGGCGCGCCGAGGCCGACGAAGGCCGGCACGAGATAGACGCCCTCGTTCGATTTCGCGCGTCGCGCGTAGGCTTCGGAATCCGGTGCGGCATCGATCAGGCGCAGGCCGTCGCGCAGCCACTGGATCACCGAGCCGGCGACGAAGATCGAGCCTTCGAGCGCGTATTCGGTCTTGCCGGCGATGTTCCATGCGATCGTCGTCAACAGGCCGTTGTTCGACGCCACCGGCTTCGTGCCGGTGTTCATCAGCATGAAGCAGCCGGTGCCGTAGGTGTTCTTGGCCATGCCCGCCTCGAAGCAGGCCTGGCCGAACAGCGCGGCCTGCTGGTCGCCGGCGACGCCCGCGATCGGGATCGAGCGGCCGCGCGCGAAATGCGTGGTATGGCCGTAGATCTCGCTCGATGCGCGCACCTCGGGCAGCATCGCGCGCGGCACGCCGAACAGCGCGAGCAGGTCGTCGTCCCAGCGCTGCTCGTGAATGTTGTACAGAAGTGTGCGCGAGGCATTGCTCGCATCGGTGACGTGCGCCTTGCCGTCGGTCAGGTTCCAGATCAGCCAGGTGTCGATCGTGCCGAACAGCAACTCGCCGCGCTTGGCCCGTTCGCGCGCGGGATCCACGCGATCGAGAATCCACTTGACCTTGGTCGCGGAGAAATACGCGTCGATCAGGAGGCCGGTGCGCGCACGTACGACTGCGTCGTGACCGGCGGCGATCAGTTCGTCGCAGATCGCGCGCGTCTGCCGTGACTGCCAGACGATCGCGTCGTGCACCGGCTTGCCGCTCGCGCGCTCCCAGACCACGGTGGTCTCGCGCTGGTTGGTGATGCCGATCGCGGCGATGTCGATCGCCTCGCCGAGCTTGCTCGCGGTCGCAATCGCCTCGGCGACCGTCGCTTCGACGCTGGCGAGGATCTCGGCCGGATCGTGCTCGACCCAGCCCGGCTGCGGAAACTTCTGCGCGAACTCGCGTTGCGCGCTCGCGGCGATGTCGCCGGCGTGGTCGAACAGCAGCGCGCGCGAACTCGTTGTGCCCTGGTCGATCGCGAGTACGTACTGGCTCATGCCTTTCTCCATTTCTGCATTTTTATACTTTTCATGCGTAGAATGCGTGCCAGAATCCTGCCGCCAGCAGCATGCCGACAACCGGCGCGAGCACAGGCACCCAGGCATAGGCCCAGTCCGAATCGGCCTTGCCCGGGATCGGTAGCAGCGCGTGCGCGATGCGCGGGCCGAGATCGCGCGCGGGATTGATCGCGTAGCCGGTCGGACCACCGAGCGAGAGGCCGATCGCGACGACGAGGCCGGCGACCGCGAACGGTGCCAAGCCTTCGGTCATCTTGTTCGCGCCGATGATGAGCACGCCGAACATGAGCACGAAGCTGCCGATCACTTCGCACAGGATCGCGGCCGGGAAGTTGCGGATCGCCGGCGCCGTGCAGAACACTGCGCGCTTGGCGAGCGGATCGAGGTCGCCGTTCCAATGTGGGAGATAAGCGAGGTACGCCAGGGTCGAGCCGAGCGCCGCGCCCGAGACCTGCGCGGCGACGTAGCCCGGTACCTGCGCCCACGGGAACTTGCCGAGTGCGGCGAGTGCGATCGTCAGCGCGGAGTTCATGTGCGCGCCGCTGCCACTCGGCGCTGCTGCGTAGATGCCGAACAGAACGGCCAGGCCCCACGCGACCGCGATGACCAGCCAGCCGCCGTGCTGCGATTTCGATTGCGGCAACAGTACGCCGGCGACCACGCCGCTGCCGAGCAGCATCAGCGTCGCTGTGCCGAGAAACTCGCCGAGATATGGACTCATTGTGGACTTCCCTCAAGATATTTTTCCAATCGTTGCTGCTCTTTTACATCGAAACGCAGACCGAGCTTGCTGCGTCGCCACAAAACATCGTCGGCGCTGCAGGCCCATTCTTCGCGCACGAGATAGTCGGCTTCGGCCTGATGGAGGTCGGCGCCGAAACGTTCGCCGAGGTCCGCGAGCGTGTTCGCCGCACCGACCACGCGCTCGACGCGCGTGCCGTAGGCGCGCACATAGCGCTGCGCGAGGTCAGCGGGCAGCCACGGATAGCGGCGCATCGTTGCGAGCAGAAAACGATCGAACGCTTCTTCGCTCGAGTGCTGTGTGTCGGCGAACTCGCCGCCGGGCAGGTGCACGCGTTCGTCCGCGGTCCATGCACCATGCGTGTTGCCGAGCGCAGGCGCGAGGCGGTCGAGTGCATCTTCGGCAAGGCGACGATGCGTGGTTATCTTGCCGCCGAAGACGTTGAGCAACGGCGCGCCGGCGCCACCGTCAAAATCGAGCAAGTAGTCGCGCGTCACTTCCGATGCAGTAACGCCCTCTTCTTCGAGTAGTGGGCGCACGCCGCTATAACTCCAGACCACGTCGGCCGGTGCGATTGCATGAGCGAAATAGCGGTTCGCCGCGGCGCAGAGATAGGCGATCTCGTCCGCATCGATGCGCACCGCTTCGGGCGTGCCAGTGAATTCGATGTCGGTCGTGCCGATCAGCGTGTAGCCGCGCTCGAACGGGATTGCGAACACGATGCGCCGGTCGGCCTGCTGGAACGTATAGGCGTAGTGGTGCTCGTAAAGACGTGGTACGACGATATGGCTGCCCTTGACCAGGCGCAGTGAATGCGCGTGCGGCACGTGGGCGACCTTGTCGAGGAAGCTCGTGGCCCATGGCCCGGCGGCGTTGACCAGTGCGCGAGCCTCAATATGGCGCGAGGCGCTGTCGTTTTGGCGTAATTGTGCCCGCCATCCCTGTTCGCCGCGTTGCGCGCGCACGCAGCGCGTGCGTGTGAGAATTTCTGCGCCGCGCGCCTGTGCGTCGAGCGCGTTGAGCACGACCAGGCGCGCGTCGTCGCACCATGCATCCGAGTAGATGAAGCCGGTTTCGAACTGGGCCTTGAGTGGTTTGCCGGCGACGTGCTCGCGCAGGTCCGCGCGACGCGAGCGCAGCAGCGTGTGCGCACGGCGCCGACCGAGATGGTCGTAGAGCAAGAGGCCCGCGCGGATCATCCACTCGGGGCGCAGATGCGGCTCGTGCGGCAGCACGAAGCGCAGCGGGCGCACGATGTGCGGCGCTGAGTTCAACACCACGTCGCGCTCGGCCAGCGCTTTGGCGACAAGCGAAAATTCGTACTGCTCGAGATAGCGCAGGCCGCCGTGGATCAGCTTGCTGCTCGCGCTCGAGGTGTGCGCGGCGAGGTCGTCCTGCTCGACGAGCAACACCGACAGGCCGCGCCCGGCCGCATCGCGCGCGATCGCCGCGCCGTTGATGCCGCCGCCGACCACGAGCAGATCGAACCGGTTTTCAGCCTGTGCCTGCACGCCGGCATCTTCGCAGATTCGGATGAACGCGAGAACCGTGTGTATCGAGGAAACAGCGAGCAGGCCGCGCAGCCGCGCGGGAAAGAAATCAGCGCTTTGCGCGCGGATGGAATACCAGTGGATGGACGTCGTCTCTGACCGCCGTGGTCGCGGGCGCGCAGGTACCACAGCTCGAACAGCCGCCGCCACTGCCGCAGCCGGCGCCGCTGGCGACTTGGTGCGGGGTCAGTTTCGCGCCGAGCGTGCGCAACGCGCTAATCGACGATGCGGCGAGCCAGCGGGCGAGTTGCGCCTGCGCGGCGCGATAGCTGCGCGGGAACAGGCGTCGTGCGGCGAACCACAGGCTCCAGGCGAGGATCAACGCGATCGCGAAGGATTGGAAGATCGCGTAGCTCATGCGCCGAGGGCCTTCGCGATTTGATACGTCGCAAGCGAAGCAAGATAAGCAAGGCCGAACAGGTAGCCGGCGAGCACGAGGACATTGCGCATCGATCCGGTCTCGCGCTTGACCGTGGCGAGCGTGGAGATGCACATCGGCGCGAACACGTACCAGGCGAGCAGCGACAGCGCGGTCGCGAGCGACCATTGCGCGGCGACGACGGCTTGCAATCCATCTTCGTTGCCGGCGAGCGCGTAGACCGTCGCCAGCGAGGACACCGCGACTTCGCGCGCGGCGAGCCCGGGCACGAGCGCGATGCAGATCTGCCAGTTGAAACCAAGCGGCGCGAATACGGTATGCAGCCCGCGCCCGATCATGCCGGCAAGGCTGTAGTGGATCGCGGGCTCGCTCGCCCCTGCGGGCGGCGCGGGAAAGCTCGACAGGAACCAGAGCAGCACGGTCAGCGCGAGGATGATGCCGCCGACGCGCTTGACGAAAATCATGCCGCGCTCGTACAAGCCGATCGCGATGTCGCGCGGATGGGGCATGCGGTACGAGGGCAATTCCATCATCAGCGCGTGCTCGCTCTTGTCGCGGCGCAGGCGCTTGATCACCCAGGCGACGAGCAGTGCGCTGACGATGCCGCCGATGTAGAGCGTGAACAGCACGATACCTTGCAGGTTGAACACGCCGAGCACCGTGCGCTGCGGAATGAATGCGGCAATGAGCAGCGCGTACACCGGCAGGCGCGCGGAGCAGGTCATCAGCGGCGCGATCAGGATCGTGGTCAAACGATCGCGCGGATCGGGAATGCTGCGCGTGGCCATGATGCCCGGAATCGCGCAGGCGAAGCTCGACAGCAGCGGGATGAACGAGCGGCCGGTGAGGCCCGCCGACAGCATCATGCGGTCGAGCAGGAACGCCGCGCGCGGCAGATAGCCCGACTCTTCGAGGCAAAGGATGAAAAGAAACAGGATCAAAATCTGCGGCAGGAATGCGAGCACCGTGCCGAGGCCGGCGAACACGCCGTCGGTGAGCAGGCTGCGCAACGCGCCGTCGGGCAGTGCGTTGCCGATCCACGCGCCTGCGGCCTGCATGCCCTCGTCGATGCCGTCGTGCAGCGGCGTCGCCCACGAGAACACGGCCTGGAAGATCAGGAACATCACGATGGCGAGGATCGCGAGACCCAGCACCGGATGCAGCACGACGCGGTCGATCGCATCGTCGATCGCGGCGGTGCGTCGCGGCACGCTGACCGTGGCGGCGAGGATCGAGCGCACTTCGGCGTGCAGGTCGGCAGACGGCGTGGCCGGTTGCGGATACGGATGGGTCGGCGGCGCGTCGTCGATCTGCGCGATCAGTGCATTCGCGCCGCCATGCTTGACCGCGATCGTTTCGACGACCGGCATGCCGAGCTTCTGCGCCAGTGCCGCCGTGTCGATGCGGATACCGCGCCGCCGCGCCGCATCCATCATATTGAGCGCGAGCAGCATCGGCCGGCCGAGCCGCGCGATTTCGAGCACGAAGCGCAGGTGCAGACGCAGGTTGGTCGCATCGGCGACGCAGACGATCAGGTCGGGCGCGGCCTCTTGCGCGTGTTGGCCGGTGACGACGTCGCGTGTGATCGCCTCGTCCGGGCTGGTCGCGGCGAGCGAGTACGCGCCCGGCAGGTCGAGCACGCGCACGCTGCGTCCGCTCGGCGCGGTGTAGTGGCCTTCCTTGCGTTCGATCGTCACGCCGGCGTAGTTGGCGACTTTCTGCCGCGTGCCGGTGAGCAGGTTGAACAGCGCGGTCTTGCCGCAGTTCGGGTTGCCGACCAACGCAACGTGTAAATGAGTATGGTCGCGGGACGCGTCCATACGCAGCGGCGCGGCGACGGCGTTCATGGCGCTGCCTCGGTCGTGATCGTCACACGCGCGGCTTCCGCGCGGCGCAGCGCGAAGCGCGTGTAGCCGATCTGCACGAGCAGCGGATCGGCACCGAGCGGACCGCGCGCAACCAGGCGCACGGGCTCGCCGGCGACGAAGCCGAGATCGCGCAGACGCTGCGCGATGCGGTCATCCGTCACGCTGTCCTTCACCTCGATTACCGTGGCCGATGCGCCCATCGCCAGTTCCGAAAGCAGCACGCTAAGCCTGCATCTAAATAAGAATGGTTCGCATTATACTCAAGAGTGCGGGAAAGCGCATGGGCAGCCCCGTTGCCGGCGAATTCAGCTAAGCGTCGTTCCCGATCTGGTCAAGTGGCAAGCGCAGTGCGCGGATGCGGCGGCGCCGAGGGGCGAACCCAAGCATCTCGTCGGCCGAAACCGTATGCGCGCGCACGCCGGCTCGAAATCGAGCACCGGATCGATGATCGCAGCATGGCCGTCATCCTCGTCGAAGACGACATGCGTGAACGTAGGCGTCCCCTTGTCGTAAAAACTTTCGACAAGCGAGAGGTCGGGCTCATGCAGGCGGGTCACGCTGGGCGCGACCCGCCGGCCAGTCAGTTGACCGCGTCCCTACTGCCCACCGTGCCGTGCGGCAGCACCTGCGCGGCGAGCTTGGTATCGGCGCGCAGCAGCTCGACTTCGTCGGCGACGATGTGCGAGGCCTCGTTGAGGACCACGTCCTTGAGCGCCTTGCGCCGCTTTTCCTCGTCGAGATCGGACTTGAGGCTGCGCTCGTCGGCCTGCAGGCCGTCGTCCTGGTTCGGGTTGTCACCGGACTTGGCCACTTTCGCGGCGCTCGCCGTGCCGGCTTTCGCGGCAGGATTCTCCGCATCCGGGTCCGCCGCTTTGCGATCGGCGGCGACATCAACGTTCTTACGCGGAACGTTGTTCGCGCCAGTCTTGGCATCAGACGTCTTCGCCGAAGCGGTATCCTTGCCCGTGGTCGCCGACGCTGCATCGGCGAACTGCTCGGGATGACGTTCGCGACGCTTGGCTTCCTGCTCGTCGCGCTCCTTGCGCCGCACCGCTTCGTTGAGCGAGATGGTCTTGTCTTCGCGCAGCTTGCGCGCGTCGGTCACGTCGGCCTGGTAGGCGATCCATTCCTTCTCCGCCGCGGCGCGGCGGTCGTGGCGCGCGCTCAGCATGGGCGCGAGCGATTTCAGGTCTCCGGTCGGCTTGTAGTCGGCCGCGGAAATCGAAGTCCACGGCAGCGCATTGTCGTAGGACTGTTCGCCGTTCTGAGCGAAATCGCCGGTGACCGGGAACTGGATGTCGGGCGTCACGCCGCGCAGCTGCGTGGAGCCGCCGTTGACGCGGAAAAACTGCTGGATCGTCATTTTGAGCTCGCCGTAGGTCGGCTTCTCGTTGCCATACATCTGGTCGAGGTCGAGCAGGTTCTGCACCGTGCCCTTGCCGAACGTCGGCTCGCCGAGGATCAGGCCGCGCCCGTAGTCCTGGATCGCGGCGGCGAAGATTTCCGAAGCCGAGGCCGAGTTGCGGTTGACGAGCACGGCGAACGGGCCGCTCCAGGCCATGCCGCCGCTGCGATCCTCGTGCTCGTCGATGCGGCCGTTGGCGCTGCGCACCTGCACGACCGGCCCCTTGTCGATGAACAGACCGGTGAGCGTCGTCGCCTCGTCGAGCGAACCGCCGCCGTTGTTGCGCAGGTCGATCAGCACGCCTTCGACATTCTGTTTCTTCAGGTCGGCGAGCAGCTTGGCCACGTCGCGCGTGGCGCTCTTGTAGTTCGCGTCGCCGCGGCGATGTGCCTCGAAGTCCTGATAGAAGGTCGGCAACGTGATCACGCCGATCTTGTGGGTGACGTCGCCGTCCTTGGTCTCGATGATCGAACTCTTTGCCGCCTGCTCCTCGACCGCGACCTTCTTGCGCACGAGCGCGATGGTCACATGTTTGCCGTCGGGGCCTGAGTCGGCGGGCAGGATCTCCAGGCGCACGGTCGTGTCCTTGGTGCCGCGGATCTTTTCCACGACATCGTCGAGGCGCCAGCCGATCACGTCGGCAATAGCCCCATGTTCGCCCTGGCCTACGCCGACGATGCGATCGCCGACCTTGATCTTGCCCGACAACGAGGCCGGTCCGCCCGGCACGATTTCACGGATTGCGGTGTAGTCGTCCTCGCGCTGCAGCACCGCGCCGATGCCCTCGAGCGAGAGCCGCATCGCAATCTCGAAATTCTCCGCCTGGCGCGGGCTCAGATAGTTGGTGTGCGGCTCGATCGTCATCGCGTAGGCGTTGAGGAAAATCGAGAAGGCGTCCTCGCCGGTGAGCTGGCGGACGCGGTCGAGATAGTTCGCGTAGCGCTTGTCCAGCGTCTCGCGGATCTTCGCCTCGTCCTTGCCGGCGAGCTTCAAGCGCAGCCAGTCGTTCTTGACGCGCTTGCGCCAGAGGTCGTTGACCTCCGCGTCGGTCTTCGCCCATGGCGCCTTCTCGCGCTGGTACTGATAGCTTTCGTCCTTGCTGAAATCGAAACCTTTCTTCAGTTCAGCGCGCGCGTAAGCCGTGCGCTCGCTGATGCGCTCGATATAGAGATTGAAGATCGCGAACGGGACCGACAAATCCTTGTTGAGAATCGCGTCGCCGAGCGTGTCGCGCGCGGGGGTGAAGCGGTCGACGTCGGCCTGGGTGAAGAACAGGCGGTCAGCGTCGAGCGAATCGAGGTAGCGGTCGAAAACCTGCTGCGACATCTTGGTGTCGAACGCTTCCGGCTTGTAGTGCATGCGCGTGAGGATCTTCATCGCCATCTGCGCCGCGTCGGCCTGATCCACGCTCGGCTTGAGCGCGATCGCCGTGGCGGTATCGCCAGACGGTTTGGCGAAGACCAACGTCGTCGCCAGGGCCACTGCCAGCAGCGTCGGAACGATCCACAAGCGCTTGTCACGAACCATCATTTGCTTTCTCCGAATTCAGTAGTCACCTGCTCGACGAATCCAGCCGCATGCGCCATCTGGTCGGCGTGATACGACGAGCGCACCAGCGGGCCCGAGGCGACATGGGTGAAGCCGAGCTTGTGTCCGTACTCAGCCAGCGCGTCGAACTCGGCCGGCGTCCAGTAGCGCAGCACGGGATGATGATGCGGCGTCGGCTGCAGATACTGGCCGATCGTCACCATATCGACATCGTGCGCGCGCAGATCGTTCAACGCGCCATGCACCTGCGCCTCGGTTTCGCCGAGGCCGAGCATGATGCCCGACTTGGTCGGCACGTCCGCATGCTGCGCCTTGAAGCGTTGCAACAACGTTAACGACCAGTCGTAATCGGCACCCGGGCGCACGTTCGGATACAGCTCGCGCACCGTCTCAAGGTTGTGGTTGAACACGTCGGGCGGCGCCTCGGCGAATACTTCGAGCGCGCGCTCCATGCGGCCCTTGCCGCGGAAATCGGGGGTGAGGATTTCGAGCTTGGTCGAAGGATTGAGCGCACGGATTTCGCGGATGCAGTCGGCGAAGTGGCTCGCGCCGCCGTCGCGCAGGTCGTCGCGATCGACCGAGGTGACAACGACGTAGCGCAGGCCCATGTCGCGGATCGTTTCGGCGAGATGGCGCGGCTCCTCGGCGTCGGGCGGCTTCGGCCGGCCGTGGGCAACGTCGCAGAACGAGCAGCGTCGCGTGCAGACTTCGCCGAGGATCATGAACGTGGCCGTGCCCTTGCCAAAACATTCATGAATGTTCGGGCAGGACGCTTCCTCGCACACGGTGACGAGGCGGTTCGCGCGCAGCTTGGACTTGAGCTTGGCCACGGCGTTGCCGGGTGGAATACGCACGCGGATCCAGTCGGGTTTGCGCAGCATCGGCGCGCCGCGGTCGAAGCCGGCGCGATTGCGTGCGGTCTTGTCCTCGCCGAGCAGTTTCTCGCCGGTGCGAACCGGGGTTGGATTGGCCACAACCGCGCCGTCCACCAGGGCGATGGGAATGGTCTTGAGAATCGTATTTTCCGGGGAATTCATACGTGCACGCTAACATTCGCCAAGGGTTGCGCGCCAGTTCCGATCGTCACGGGCGGCGGTGCCATTTGAACGGTCAAACCCAGCTGCCGCGCCAGTTGCGCGACGAGTTCGGTCTCGACTTCGGCCAGACTCGAAGGGCCGCCGAGGTCCATCAGCTGGGTCACGGCCAGTCCCTGATAGCCGCAGGGGTTGATGCGGTGGAACGGCTCGAGGTCCATGTTCACGTTGAACGCGAGGCCGTGGAACGTGCAGCCGCGGCGCACGCGCAGGCCGAGCGCGGCGATCTTGGCGCCGGCGACGTAGACGCCCGGGGCGCCCTCCTTGCGCACGGCTTCGACATTCCAGTTCGCCAGCGTGTCGATGATCGCCTGCTCGATGCGGCAGACCAGCTCGCGGATGCCGAGCTTGAGCCGGCGCAGGTCGATCAGCGGATAGGCGACGATCTGGCCCGGGCCGTGGTAGGTGACCTGGCCGCCGCGGTCGACCGGTACGACCGGAATCTCGCCCGGCAGCAGCACGTGCTCCCACTTGCCGGCCTGGCCGAGCGTGAACACCGGCGGATGCTCGACCAGCCAGAGCTCGTCGGGCGTTTCCGCGTCGCGCGCGTCGGTGAAAGCCTGCATTGCGCGCCAGATCGGCTCGTAAGGCGAGAGACCCGGGAAACGGCGCGTGATCAGTGGCCGGGATTGCGCAACGGGAACGGGAGATTCGCAAACCACTGACACGATGACACCTTCAACTGGCAGGAACTGCGGAAATGGGGCCGCGCTGCGGACTATCAATCGACCGGACCGCGCGATTCGTCCGTTGCGGATGCGGACCGGACCGGAAATTTACAGCGTCCATTTCACCGCCGGATCCGCGCGCAGCGCCGCGTGCGCAGTTTCGTACATCTCGCGCGAAGGGCAGGTGAAGGTGACGCTGACCGAGACGAAGTTGCCGTTGCTCGACGGCCGCACACGCTCGGAGCCGGCGACCACGTTCAGGTCGAGGCCCGCGATGACCGCGGGCACGCGCTGCTCGAGGCCGGCATTGGCGTGGCCGACCGCAGTGATCTCGAACGCGCCCGGAAACTGAAAGCCCTGTCCGGGGTTTTCAGCGTGGATCTTGTCGAGCTCGTGCTGGTCGAACTTCTTCATCACTTCACCGGCTGGGGATTGCCCACGGCGGCCGTGCCGACCGGCGCGGTTTCGGTCGTCGGCGCGCTCTTGAAGAACAGCAGGATGCTATCGACGAAGCGGCGCCACCAGCCGCCCTCGGGCTGCTCGTCGAGCACGACTAGCGGGCGCTCGACCAGGACCTTGTCGTCGAGCTTCACGCGCAGCGTGCCGACCTGCTGGCCCTTGGTGTAAGGCGCAATCAGGCGGCTCGGCATGTCCATGCTCGCCTTCATGTCGGCGTAGCGGCCGCGCGGCAAGGTGATCAGCAGATCGTCGGCGAGGCCGAGGGCGGCGCTCGCATTCGCGCCGCGCCACAGCGCCGGCGTCGTCAACGCCTTGTTCGCGTCGAACAGCTTGTGCGTCTCGAAGAAGCGGAAGCCGTAGTTGAGCACACTCTGGTTCGCGTCCGCGCGTTCCTTCTCGCTGCCCGTGCCCATGACGACCGCGATCAGGCGCTGCTCGCCGCGCTTGGCCGAGGTGGCGAGGCAAAAGCCCGCTTCCTTGGTGTGGCCGGTCTTGATCCCGTCGACCGTCGAATCGCGCCACAGCAGCGAATTGCGGTTGTGCTGGGTGATCCCGTTCCACTCGAATTCCTTGATCGCGTAGATCTTGTATTCCTCGGGATAGTTGTGGATCAGCGCGCGCGACAGTAGCGCGATGTCGTGCGCGGTCGTGTACTCGTCCGGCGATGGCAGGCCGGTCGGATTGACGTAATGCGTGCCGCTCATGCCGAGCTGCTGCGCATACTGGTTCATCAGCGCGGCGAAGGTCTGCTCGGAACCGGCGACGTGCTCGGCCAGCGCGATCGCCGCGTCGTTGCCCGACTGGATGATCATGCCGTACATCAAATCCTTGAGCGCCACCTTCGAATTGAGCTTGAGGAAGCTGGTCGAACCGTCGGTGCTCGCGCCGCCGCCGCGCCAGGCGTTCTCGCTGATGTAGACCTCGTCCTCCAGCTTGATCTTGCCGGCGGCGAGCTGCGCCGCGACGACGTAGGACGTCATCACCTTGGTGATCGAGGCGGGTTCGACGCGAGTGTCGATGTTGTCGCCGGCCAGCACCTGGCCGCTGGTGTAATCCATCAGCACCCAGCTCTTTGCGTTGAGCTGCGGCTGCGGCGGCACCGGCACGTTGAGCGTGTTCGCGCCCGGCATCGGCGTCGCCGGCTGCACCGGCAGCGAGGCGCCCGCGGCATCGTCGCCGGACTTCTGCTGCTCGGCGTTTTTCTGCTCCTGCTGTTCTTGTTTCTTCTGCTGCGCCTGCTGATGGCGATGCTTGACCGCGCCGGCCTCCGGCGCGACCGCGATCAGCGACGCGGAAACAAAAATACACAATGCAGCTTTTTGTACGAATTGCAGATTCTTCATCTCTGGGAGCATTCCATTCTGGTTCGTCCTGCGCGCGCAGGCGCGAGCGGGGTGAGGAGCGATACCGGCTTACGATTCGCGAATTTTACACGTCCCGGCTGAATGCGACGACCTTCGCTGCTCAATCGTCGATCGCCACGCGCGGCTCGCCAAGGCCGAGCGCACGCACCTTCGGCGCCAGCGCATCGGCCTCGTCCGCGTCGCGCAGCGGGCCGATGCGCACGCGCCGCACCGAGCGGCCGTTCGAACTGCCCTCGACCACGCGCACCGCACCGAGCTGCGCGCTGCGCAGCGTCGATGCGGCGCGCTCGGCGTTGGCCTGATCCGAGTACGCGCCGACCTGCAGATATAGAGCAGGTTTATGGATTTTTTCGGGCGCCGGCGCGGCCGCAACCGTACGCTCTTCTAGGCGCGGCGGCGGCATGCTGGCTGCCGCCGCCGGGGAGGCGATGCCCGGCGTGGACCGCACCGGACTGCGCACCGCGGCGTCGCGCTCGGGATGCTCCGGATCGATCGCGCGCACCTCGACCAGGCCCGTGCCCTTCTGCCAGATGCCGAGCTTGATCGCGGCGACGTAGGACAGGTCGATGACGCGGTTCTCGGCGAACGGCCCGCGATCGTTGACGCGCACGATCACGCTCGCCCCGTTCTCGAGATTGGTCACGCGTGCGTAGCTCGGCAGCGGCAGCGTCTTGTGCGCGGCGCTGTAGGCGTACATGTCGTATTTCTCGAAGTTCGAGGTCGCGTAGCCGTGGAATTTGTTGCCGTACCACGAGGCAATGCCGCGCTCGACGTAGCCCGATGCATTCGGCAGCACGCTATAGGTCTTGCCGAGCACCTCGTACGGCGATTTGTTGCCGTAGGCCGAGCGCGGCTCGGACTTCGGCACCGGTTCGGGAATCCTGCTGACGTCGGGCAGCGTGCCGCCGGGACCGGAATCGCCGTCCTGGGCGTAGCGGCGCGATTGCGGGCGCGAGGTGTCGTCGACGCGCGATGTCGGCGACGATGACGAAGGTCGAACCGTCTTGTGTCCGCCGCACCCGGCGATCAGCAACAAGGCGGCCGCAGCTCCCGCGCGCAGCAGGCTGGCGGCCGCGCCCGCCTTCATTTCGGCGCGGACTGACCGCCAACTTGCGCCGCGATTTCCGCGCTGAGCTGGTACACGGCGAGGCTGTACAGCGGGCTGCGGTTGTAGCGTGAGATCGCGTAAAAGTTCTGCAGCGTGATCCAGACCTCGGGGCCGTCTTCGCCTTCGAGCTTGACCAGCGTGGCGAGGGTGTCGCCGCTCGCGTCGAGTTTCGTCGCCGGCAGGTAACCCCATTCGGCGAGCTGCTGCAGCGGGTACGCCGGCTTGAGGTTTTCCGGCGTCACCGCGCGCGCATTCGCGCTGACCTTGGCACGCACCGCGACTGGACCGCCCGCCTGCCAGCCATTGCCGACGAAATAGTTGGCGATGCTGGCGACGATGTCCGGCAGCGAATTCCACAAGTCGATCTTGCCGTCGCCGTCCTCGTCACGCGCGAACTTCGCGATCGACGACGGCATGAATTGGCCCATGCCCATCGCGCCGGCGTACGAGCCCATCAGGCTCTCGATCGGATACGGGAAATTCGCGCCGTGCAACAGGAACAGCTGGCGCAGTTCGCCGCGGAAGAAATCTGCGCGCGGCGGGTAGTAGAAGCCGAGCGTGCTCAGCGCGTCGAGCACGTGATAGCGCGTCGGCGTGCGCCCGTAGTTCGTCTCCACGCCGATGATCGCAACCAGGATAGGGGCGGGTACGCCGAACTCCTTCTCGACACGATCGAACAGCGCCTTGTTCGCGCGGTAGAACGCAACACCGCCGTCGATGCGGGCCTGGGTGAGGAAGATCGGCCGATATTCGCGCCAGGTCTTCGATTCGGCCGGGCGCGAGATCGCATCGATGATCGTTTGCTGGTAGCGCGCCTTCGCCAGCGTCGCGAGCACGTCGGCCGCAGAAAGATCGGTGTCACGCGCGAGGTCGTCGGCGAACTGCTTTTGTGCCGCGGCCACCTGCGCCGGCGTCGGCGGGTCGTAGGCGCGCGCCAGTGCGGCGAACGAAGCGAACAGCAGGCAGGCGCACCAACACAAAACGCGGAAAGTCATCGATCGAACAGGCGGCGGGAACGGGTGCGGCGAGGGTAGCATGCCGCGCCGACAACGTCGCCCCGAAAGCGAATCGTCGTTAAGCGAAAACGCGCTGACGCAGCCACTTCGTCGCGATCCATTTCTCGCCCGCCGTGACCGGTGCACCGGCGTGCAAGGTTTTGGTCAGCGGATCCGGCCGCGGATAGCTGAAGAACACCGCGTTGCCCTGCTGCGGCAGCACCGACAAGCCGACGTCGGGGAACGTCGTCGCGCCGCCGTGCTGCGGCGTGTTGAGATACATGATCAGGCTGGCGACGCGTTGGCCGCCGCGGCGCGTCAGCGCAGGCGTGCCGGGATCGGCCGGGTCGAAGTAGTCGTAGTGCGGCTCGTATTCGGCGCCGGGTTGGTAGTTGAGCACCTGCAGACCCTCGCCGTTTTCCGCGGGCCAGTTCAACAGCTTCGCGATGCGATCCTCGATGCGCATATGCAGCTCGCTCTCTGCGCGCTGGAAGAACATGCCGCGGCTCGTGCGCGCAATGTCGACCTGGTATTCACCGGTCTGCCGGTTGACCGTTTCCGAGCGCGCCAGGCGCGGCTTCGCCGCTTCGATCAGCGCGGCGCATTCTTCGGCGCTGAGCAGGCCGCCGAACACGACGACGCGTGGCGACTTCAGTTCGACCAGCACCTTCACTTCGCGGTCGCCCGCGTCGAGCGACAGCGGCATCTTCGTGATATCGGGTTCGGGCACGCCTTCAGCCGGGCGGTCGTTCGCCTCGATCGCGACGCGCGCACGCGCATTCTCGGCGACGACGACGGCGAGCGCATCGCTCGCCGCCTTGCGCTGCCAGCCGGCCGCCATCAGTTCCGCGATCACCTGCTCGCTGCCGGCGCCGGCGAGCGTGCGGTTGAGGATCCATTGCTTGGCTTCGGCGGTGACGATCGTTCTGCTCATGTCGTTAGCGTAGGTGCCGTGGCGTCTCAATTCAAATCAAGGGCGCCCTCAATGCGCCGGTCGGCGGTGGTTATGGATCGACATCAGCATGCCGAATCCGGCAAGGAGCGCTACGACCGAAGTGCCGCCGTAGCTGATCAGCGGCATCGGCACGCCGACCACGGGCAGGATGCCGGCGACCATGCCGCCGTTGACCATGACGTAAACGAAGAACGACATGCTGATCGAGCCGGCGAGCAGGCGCGAATACGTGTCGCGCGCGGTCGCCGCGATCATCAGGCCGCGACCGACGATGAAGATATAGATCAGAATGACCGCGACGACGCCGATCAGGCCCCATTCCTCGGAGAACACCGCGAAGGCGAAATCGGTCGTGTGCTCAGGCAGGAATTCGAGCGCCGACTGCGTGCCGTGCTGCCAGCCCTTGCCCCAGAGGCCGCCCGAGCCGACCGCGATCTCGCTCTGCATGATGTGCCAGCCGTCGCCGAGACGATCCGCGGCCGGATCGAGGAACGTGAACAGGCGCTTCTTCTGGTAGTCGTGCATGAAGTGCCAGGCGAAGGGCGATGCCGCCGCTGCTGTCGCGAGCACGAGGCCGATGCGCCACCAGGCCATGCCGGCGAGGAAGATCGCGAACATGCCGCCAGCGACGACGAGCAGCGCGGTGCCGAGGTCGGGCTGCTTGGCGATCAGCCAGGCCGGTACGGCGATCAGTGCGCCGACGATCGCGAGCGAGGAAAACTTCGGCGGCAGCTCGCCGCGGCTCAGCACCCATGCGGCCATCATCGGCATCGTCAGCTTCGACAGCTCGGACGGCTGGAAGCGGAAGACTTTCAGATCGAGCCAGCGGTGCGCGCCGCGGCCTTCGCCGAGCACGGCGACGACGAGCAGCAGGAACACACTGCCCGCGTACAGCCACGGCGTCCATTTGCGCAGGCTCTGCGGCGAGACACGCGCGAGCAGCACCATGAGCATCGCGCCGAGCACGAAGCGCGCACCCTGGTTGAGCGCGACCTTCGTATCCGGGCCGCCTGCGCTGTAGAGGTTAACCAGGCCGATGCCGGCGAGCAGCACCAATGCCAGCGCGAGCGGCCAGTCGAGCGCCGGGGCGCGCAGCCAGCGCCGCGCAAGCAGGCGCAGGCGTGGGCCGAGCTGCTCGAAGGCGAGCATCATTGTGTGGCCTCCGCGACACGCGGCGCGGGCGCATCGTCGTCGTACTTGAGCCAGGCATCGAGGATCTTGCGCGCGATCGGCGCGGCGTCGGAGGCACCGCTGTGGCCGGCCTCAAGCGCGACGACGACGGCGATGCGCGGATCCTCGGTCGGGGTGAAGCACTCGAACAGCACCTGATGGCGATCGGCCGAGGAGGTCGCGATCGAGGTCCAGGTCTCGTCGAAGCGCGAAAAACGCTCGGCGGTGCCGGTCTTGCCGGCGATCGCGTAGGGAAACTCCTTGCCGAGCCCGCTCACCGTGCTCGGCGGCGGCCCGTTCACCGCGAGCCACATGCCTTCCTCGATCGCCTTCCACGTGCCCGCGTGCGTGCCCACGTTCGGGCCCGGCATCGGCAGCGGCACCGGCTGCACCGGTGCGCCGATGCCGGCCTGGGTCGCGCGCAGCACATGTGGCGGTCGGTTCGCGCCCTTCGCGGCAACGACGGTGAGTGCATGCGCGAGCTGGATCGGCGTGACCACCCAGAAGCCCTGGCCGAAGCCGACGTTGACCGTGTAGCCCGCATACCAGGGCTGGTTGCGCGTCGCACGCAGCCATTCGGCAGAGGGCAGCACGCCCGCGGCTTCGCCGGCGACATCGATGCCGGTCTTCGCGCCGAAGCCGAACTTGCCGAGAAAACCGCTGAAGCGGTCGATGCCCATCTCGTAGGCGAGCGAGTAGAAATACGTGTTGACCGACCAGGCCAGCGCGAGCTTGAGATCGACGCGACCGGCAGGGAAGTCGTCGCGGTAACCGCGTGCCTGGCCCGGAATGTGATATTCGCCGGTCGAGACCACCGTATCGGAGGGCGTGCGCACGCCCAGTTCCAGCCCGGCCGCCGCGGCATAGGGCTTGATCGTCGAGCCGGGAATGAAGCCGCCGGCGATCGCGCGGTTGAGCAGCGGCTTGCGCGGGTCCTGCATCAGCTGCGCGTAGTCGGCCTGGGCGATGCCGTTGACGAACAGGTTGCCGTCGAAGTCGGGCTCGCTGACCAAGGCGAGCACTTCACCGTTGCGCGGATCGATCGCGACCGCTGCGCCGAGACGCGCACCGAGCGCTTCCTCGGTGGCGCGCTGCAGGCGCGCATCGATCGACAGATACAGGTTCTTGCCCGGCGTCGGCGATACGTAGTCGAGCTTCCTGCGCACGCGGCCGTCGGCGCCGACCTCGACCGTTTCGCTGCCCGGCGCGCCGTGCAACTCGTCCTCATACCAGCGCTCGACGCCGGTCTTGCCGATGTGCGTGGCACCGGCGTAGAGGTTCGGATCGAGCTTGACCAGCTCGTTCAGGTCGATGCGGCCGACGTAGCCGATCGCATGCGCAAACAGCGGCCCGAGCGGATAGGCGCGGGTCAGGTACGGCACCACTTCGACGCCGGGAAAGCGCCAGCGGTTGACCGAGAAGCGCGCGATCTCGTCTTCGCTGAGCTTGAGCCGCAGCGGCACGCTCTCGAACGCCTTCTTCTTTGCGCGTGCGTTGCGGAAGTGCTCGACGTCGTCGGTGCTGATCGCGACCACGTCGCCGAGTTCGGCGAGCAGATGCTCCATGCCCTTGCGTCCGCCCTCGACCGCCTCGGGCACGATCTCGAGCCGGAACGCGGCGACGTTGTCGGCGAGCAGCACGCCGTTGCGGTCATAGATGAGACCTCGGCTCGGCGCCACACTGCGTACCGAGATGCGCTGCTTGTCCGAGGTCTCGCTGAACTCGGTGCCGCGATAGACCTGCAGGAACACGTAGCGCGACACCAGCGTGCCGAGACAAATCACGATGAGCAGGAAGCCGATGACGGCCCGCGCACGAAACATGTCTGCCTCGACGCGGGCGTTGCGGACCTGCATGCGCGAGCCCGGCAAGTTCATCTCAAGCATCACCCGCGCGCAGGCGCGCACGCAAATCGTCGAACAGAAGAAACAGCCAAGGCCATGCGAGCATGCCGGCCACCGGTGCCAGCCAGAAGTCGGGCGGCGGCGGCGGATCGCCGGCGATCGCGTGCACCATCAGGTAAACGACGCGATCGTTGAGCAGTAACGCGAACACGGCGAGGGTCTGTTGCCACATCGGGAAGAAGCGCAGGCGCGAGCGGAAGCGCAGCACGATGAAGCACAGGATGCACAAGCGCAGCGCCTGTTCGCCGAGCACCTCGCCGCCGAGCACGTCGGCGACGAGGCCGAGCACGAAGCACAGGCCGAGCGGTACACGTTCTGGGACTTCGATCATCCAATAGATCAGGACGAGGGCGAGCCAGTACGGCTTGAACGCCAGCAGCACGGCCGGCAGCGGCGCGAGCTGGAACACGAAGGTCGCGGCGATGCCGCCCCAGAACAGCCAGTTGAGGCCGCGAATGCGCATTACGGCTCCCCCTGATTCGTCGGGTCTGGCTGTGTCGCCGGTGGCGACGTCGGTTGCGCCGGCGGCGCGGGCTCGTCGCTGCCCTTGAGCGACACCGGCGGGCCGACGTTCTCGGCGGGTGCGGGCGGACCCACCGGATTGGCGAGCTCGTGCAGCACGAGCACCTCGGCACTGCGGTCGAGCGCGGCATCGGGTGTGGCCTTGGCGGCGGCGAACATGCCCGTCGCGTCGTTGCCGACCGAGCGGATCACGCCGACCGGAAAATCCGCGGGGAAGCGTCCGCCCAACCCCGAGGTAAGCAGTTTGTCTCCGGGCTTCACGTCGGCGCTGGTCGGGATGTTCGGCAACTCCAGCGTGTCGAGCGTGCCGTTGCCGCGCGCGATCGTGCGCATGCCGGTGCGTTCGATGCGTACCGGCACCGCGTGCGACTTGTCCGAGATCAGCAGCACCGTGCAACTGTGCGGACGTACCTCAACGATCTGGCCGACGAGACCGCGCGCGTCGATCACGGGCTGGCCGACCTTTGCGCCGTTGTCGCTGCCGAGATCGAGCATGATCGTTTGCCGCTTGTACGGGCCGAAGTCGACGTCGATCACGCGCGCGAGCTGTACGGACAGGCCGAGCGTCTTCTGCACCGAGAGCAACTCCTGCAGGCGCTGGTTCTGCTCCTGCACGGCTTCGACGCGACGCAGGCGCGTCTGTGCGAGCAGCAACTGGCGGCTCAGCTCGGCGTTCTGTTCGCTCAATGCGTGCCGGTCGGCGAGGGCGACGCGCGCATCGCGCGCGAGTTCCGACGGCGCAGCGGCCAGGCGCCAGATCGGTTCGGCGACGATGCTGGCAGCGGCACGCAAGTGCTCGAGCCAGTCGCCGCGTCGGTCGGCGATCATCAGCGCAATTGCGATGACGAGATAGACGACCAGACGCAGCGTGCTCGATGCGCCTTCGCCGAACAGCGGTGCCGTGTTGTTGGCGGGGATGGCCATTTTTCGGAGCGGGATTCGAAGATCGGGAATCGGAAAAAGCGCGTTGCCCCTGTTCTCAACTACCCCCGATCGTCAACTTCGGCTTCCCGGCCCTTCACTCCGACGCGAAGAAATCGCCGCCGTGCTGGTCGACGAGTTCGAGCGCGCGCCCGCCGCCACGCGCAACGCAGGTCAGCGGATCGTCGGCGACGTGCACGTGCAGACCGGTTTCCTCGGAGATCAGGCGATCGAGGTCCTTGAGCAGGGCGCCGCCGCCGGTCAGCACGATGCCGCGTTCGGCGACATCGGAGCACAATTCGGGCGGGGTCTGTTCGAGCGCGACGCGCACCGCGGCGACGATGCCGTAGAGCGGCTCGTGCAGCGCCTCGAGCACTTCGTTCGAATTGATCCGGATCATGCGCGGCACGCCTTCGGCGAGGTTGCGGCCGGAAATTTCGATCTCGCGAGCCTCATCCTGCTTGTACGCGCAGCCGATCTCGACCTTGATGCGCTCGGCGGTCGATTCGCCGATCAGGGTGCCGTGATTGCGGCGCACATAGTTGATGATCGCCTCGTCGAAACGGTCGCCGCCGATGCGCACCGACTGCGAATAGACGATGCCGTTAAGCGAGATCACCGCGACTTCGGAAGTGCCGCCGCCGATGTCGAGCACCATCGATCCGCGCGCCTCGTGCACCGGGATGCCGGCACCGATCGCCGCGGCCATCGGTTCCTCGATGAGATACACGTCGCGCGCGCCAGCCGATTCGGCCGACTCCTTGATCGCGCGGCGTTCGACCTGGGTCGAGCCGCAAGGCACGCAGACGAGCACGCGCGGGCTCGGGCGGAACATGCGCGCGCGGTGCACCTTCTTGATGAACTGCTTGAGCATCTCCTCGGTCATCGTGAAGTCGGCGATGACGCCGTCCTTCATCGGCCGGATCGTGACGATGTTGCCCGGCGTGCGCCCGAGCATGCGCTTGGCGTCAGCGCCGACCGCAGCGACCGAGCGCGGGCCACCGGGACCGCGGTCCTGGCGGATCGCGACGACCGACGGCTCGTTCAGCACGATGCCCTGGCCGCGCACATAAATCAGTGTGTTCGCCGTGCCGAGATCGATCGACAGATCGTTGGAGAAAAGTCCGCGTAAACCCTTGAACATTCTTGTTTTCGCTCGTGCTGCTGTTGCGTCGCGTCTTGCGTGAAAAGAAAAGCGCGCCAGTGTAGTAAGCGCCTCCGGGCGAAGCAAGGAAAAATGCTGTTAAATTGCGGGCAATGTCGACGTAGTCGACGTCATCACTCCGGCTTAGCAGTCCGAGTCCGGCAGCTCGCCTTCGGGAACCTCTCGAAACCTACTGCACTTGATAATTTGCGCGCCGGCGGTGCTCGGAATCCTCATGTACTCGACTGTACACTCCGGTTCCTGCGCTCCGGCGACGCGGAAATTCTCTTCGCTCGCTACGGTTTCGAGAGGTTCCCTCCTATCTTTTTGCATCGATGATCACGAAAAGTATTTCCTTCCACCATCCCGTCGCATTCTGGCTCGGCTGCGCGCTGATCGCCGCCGGCGTGTTCTCGCACGGGCCGATGCTGGCGATGGGCGCGCATATGCACTACCACTTGGCCGGCATGCCGATGGACACGACGATGCTCGTCGGCATGGCGCTGATTCCGCTCGGCCTCGGCCTGTCGATCTATGGCCTGATGCCGCGCCTCGCGCAGATGCGCGAAACGCTGCAATCCGCACGCGATCATGTCGGCTTCCACATCGCCGACCGCGTGCCGCTCAATCGCGAGCACTGGACCCTCGTGGCCGTGCTCGTCGTCGCCCTCGTGATCGACGTGATGAAGCCAGCCACGCTCGGCTTCGTCATCCCGGGCATGACCGCCGAATACGAAATCAGCAAGCAGACCGCGGCGAAACTCGCCTTGTGGGCATTGATCGGCACCACGGTCGGCTCGGTCGTCTGGGGGCGCCTCGGCGACCTGTTCGGCCGCCGCGCCGCGATCCTGTTGTCGGCGATCATGTTCATGGCCACGGCGATCTGCGGCGCGATGCCCTCGTTCCAGTGGAACCTCGCGATGTGTTTCCTCATGGGCGCCTCGGCCGGCGGCTTGCTGCCGATCGCGTTCACGCTGATGGCCGAAGCGATCCCGGCCGCGCACCGCGGCTGGCTGCTCGTCGCGCTCGGCGGCGTCGGAACTTCGGCGGGCTATCTCGCCGCGGCCGGCGCGGCCACGCTACTCGAACCGGTGTTCAGCTGGCGCTCGCTGTGGTTGCTCAACTTGCCGACCGGCGCGATCATTCTGCTGCTCAATCGCTGGATTCCCGAATCGCCGCGCTTTCTCGCCAGCCAGGGGCTCGAGAACGAAGCGCGCGCCGTGCTGCTCAAGTTCTCCGGCGCGCACACGCCCGCCGAGGCGCGTGCCGCGATCGAGTTGGACGCCGACGCCACGCCCGGCGCACCGGAAATCGATGCGCCGATCGACAGCGGCGGCCTGCGCGCACTGCTGCGTGGCCGCTTGGCTGGCATCAGTTGGGGTTTGGTCGTCTGCGGCCTTGGCTGGGGCCTGGCCAATTTCGGCTTCATCCTCTGGCTGCCGACCAACCTGGTCAAGCTCGGCATCGAGGCAAAGGCGACGAGCGCGCTGCTCGCCGGCTCAGCCGTACTCGCACTGCCGGGCATCGGTCTCGTCGTCTGGCTCTACCACCGCTGGAGCGCGATCAAGACGCTGGTGTTGTTCATCTCGCTGTCGGCGCTCGCGCTGCTGATGTTTTGCCTGCTCGCCACGTTCGAAGTGCGCTCGGCGGCCGCGGTCACGGCGGCGACCGTGGCGCTGCTGATCAGCACGAGCGGCGTGATCGCGATGCTGATTCCCTACGCCGCGGAAATCTATCCCGTGCAGTATCGCGGCACCGGCGCGGGCCTGATCGCGGCGAGCTCGAAATTTGGCGGCATCCTCGGCGCCGGCCTCGGCGTCGCCGGATTCTTCGAGCATTTCATGCTCTCGGCCGTGTTGATCGCGGTACCGCTGGGATTTTCGGGTGCGATGCTGCTGCGGCGGGGCATCGAGACGCGCGGGCACCGGCTCGAGGACATCCAGGCCCGACTCGCGCGGCCGGCGGCCGGGGTATCACCGCCGGCCTGAAAATCCGCGGCGCCGAAGGCGCTAGCTGATATGTTATCGTCGCAGTTCTACCTCGGGTTTTCCGCATGTCCATCGACGCAGCCACCGTGCGCCATATCGCCCGCCTTGCCCGGCTCGCCGTCGGCGAGAACGAACTCGCGCCGATCGCCGGCGAGCTGAGTCGCGTGCTCGACCTCGCCGACCAGCTCGGCGCGGCGCAGATCGACGGCGTGGAGCCGCTCGCGCATCCGCACGAGCAGACCCTGGCCTGGCGGCCCGACGCGGTGACCGAACCCGACCGCGCCGACGCGTTTCTCGCGCTCGCGCCCGATGCGCGCGGCGGCCTCTATCTGGTCCCCAAAGTTCTCGAATAAGCGTGAGCCGTCTTAAAAACTACTGCGCTCGGCATTTGGCGCGCGGTCGGTGCTCGGACTGCGTAGGCAGGATGCCACAGCGAACATTCGCGCAGCGAATGGCCCGAAGGGCGAGCCGCAGATGCGGCGAGTCATGCTCATGTACTGCCATGTACACTCCGCTTCCTGCGCGCCGCCCACGCGCCAACTACCTTCGCTCGCTACGTTTTTAAGATGGCTCAAATTTTTGGAATCATGCAACTCGCGCAGGCACTGCGTGAGCGGAAAACGTCGGCAACCGAATTGACCCGGCAGGCGCTCGCCGCGGCGAAAAATCGCGTCGACCTGAATGCATTGATCACGCTCGACGAAACCGGCGCGCTCGCCGCCGCCGAACGCGCGGATACCGCGCTGACGAAGAATCCCGCGTCCGCGCTGGCCGGCATTCCGTTCGCGCACAAGGACATCTTCTGCACGAACGGCCTGCGCACGACCTGCGCCTCGCGCATGCTCGACAACTTCGTGCCGCCGTATAACGCCACCGTCGTCGACAAGCTTGCCGCTGCGCAGGCCGTGGCGATCGGCAAGGCGAACATGGACGAATTCGCGATGGGCTCGTCGAACGAGAATTCGTTCTACGGTCCGGTGAAGAACCCGTGGGACACCGCGCGCGTGCCGGGCGGCTCGTCGGGCGGCTCCGCTGCGCTCGTCGCCGCCGGCATCGTGCCGTTCGCGACCGGCACCGACACCGGCGGATCAATTCGCCAGCCGGCCGCGTTCTGCGGCATTACCGGTCTGAAACCGACTTACGGCCGCGTCTCGCGCTTCGGCATGATCGCATTCGCGTCCAGCCTAGACACCGCGAGCGTGCTCGCGCGCAGTGCCGAAGACTGCGCGCAGGTGCTCGCCGCGATGGCCGGTCACGACGGCCGTGACGCGACGAGTGCCGATCGCGCGGTGGACGATTACCTCGCTGCATTGGCGAAGCCGCTGCAAGGTCTACGCATCGGCGTCGCGCGCGAATACTTCGGCGCCGGCATCGATGCGGGCGTCGCCGCGGCCGTGCAGGCCGCGCTCAAGCAATACGAAAAGCTCGGCGCCACGCTCGTCGACGTGTCGCTGCCGAATGCCGCGCTCGCGATTCCTGCCTACTACGTGATCGCGCCGGCCGAAGCATCGAGCAATCTCGCGCGCTACGACGGCGTGCGCTACGGTTACGCGGCGAAAGAACCGAAGTCGCTCGAAGATCTGTACACGCGCACGCGCGCCGAAGGTTTCGGCGCGGAAGTGAAGCGCCGCATTCTCGTCGGCACTTATGCGCTGTCGGCCGGCTATTACGATGCCTACTACCTGCGCGCGCAGCGCGTGCGCCGTTTGATCGCGAATGATTTCGCCGAAGCGTTCAAGACAGTCGACCTGATCGCCGGGCCGACCACGCCGACCGTTGCGTTCAAGCTCGGCGAAAAGAATTCCGACCCGCTCGCGATGTATGCCGAAGACGTCAACACCGTCGCGGTCAACCTCGCCGGACTGCCGGCGATCTCGCTGCCCGCGGGTTTCAGCGAGAAGCTGCCCGTCGGCCTGCAGTTGATCGCGCCCGCGTTCGAGGAAGCGCGTCTGCTCAATGCCGCGCACCAGTTCCAGCTTGCCAGCGACTGGCATGCGCACAAGCCGGAGGGCGTGGCATGAGCGCCTACGGAAACTGGCAGCCGGTTATCGGCCTCGAAATCCACGCGCAGTTGTCGACGCAGTCGAAGCTGTTCTCGGGCGCGTCGACCGCGTACGGCGCGGAGCCGAACACGCATACCGGTCTCGTCGATATCGCGTTGCCCGGCACGCTGCCGGTGCCGAACCGCGCCGCGCTCGACAAGGCGATCCGCTTCGGCCTCGCGATCGACGCACGCATCGCGTCGCACAGCGTGTTCGCGCGCAAGAATTATTTCTATCCCGACCTGCCCAAGGGCTACCAGATCAGCCAGTACGAGCTACCGGTGGTCGCCGAGGGCAAGCTCGCCGTGCGTCTCGATGACGGCCGCACTATCGAGGTGGCGATCGAGCGCGCGCATCTCGAAGAAGACGCGGGCAAGTCGCTGCACGAGGAATTCCACGGCGCGACCGGCATCGATTTGAATCGCGCCGGCACGCCGCTGCTCGAAATCGTCTCCAAGCCCGTGCTGTACTCGGCCGCGGAAGCTGTCGCTTACATGCGCACCGTGCACACGCTTGTGCGCTGGCTCGGCGTCTGCGATGGCAATATGCAGGAAGGCTCGTTCCGCTGCGATGCGAATGTGTCGGTGCGCCCAGTCAGTTCGGAAAAACTCGGCACGCGCACCGAGATCAAGAACGTCAACAGCTTCCGCTTCGTCGAAAAGGCGATCGAATACGAAATCGAACGCCAGATCCGCGCGCTGGAAAACGGCGAGCGCATTGTGCAGGAAACGCGCCTCTACGATCCCGCACGCCACCAGACGCGGCCGATGCGCGGCAAGGAAGACGCGAACGACTATCGCTATTTTCCCGATCCCGACCTGCCGCCGCTCGCGGTGACGGCCGACGATATCGCCGCGGTGAAGGCGACGATGCCCGAGTTGCCCGAGGCGCGGCGCAAGCGCTATGTCGATGCGCTCGGCCTGCCCGAGATCGATGCGGCGCAGCTCTGCGCCGATCGCGCAACCGCGGATTATTTCGAAGCCGTGCTCGCCACGCTGCCCGGTGAGGCCAAGCTCGCCGCAGAAACCCTAAACACCCAAGGCGCGTTGCATCCAGATGCGAAATTGGCAGCGAATTGGACCCTCGGCGAAGTCTCCGCCGCGCTCAACGAAGCGGCTCTGTCGATCGAACAGTCGCGCGTCTCCGCGCCCGCGCTGGCGCAGTTGCTCGCACGACTGCGCGAGGGCGTCATCTCCGGCAAGATTGCCAAGGACGTGTTCGCGGCGATGTGGGGCGGCGAAGGTGATGCCGATGCGGTGATCGAGAAACGCGGTCTCAAGCAGATCTCCGACTCGGGCGCGCTCGCCGCCGCGATCAATGCGGTGCTCGCCGAATATCCGACCCAGCTCGCCGACTTCCGCGGCGGCAACGAGAAGCTGCTGCAGTTCTTCGTCGGCCAGGTGATGAAGCGCACGCGCGGTCAGGCCAATCCGCAGCAGCTCAACGCGCTGCTGCGGGAAAAACTAAAATAAACCGTTTCCCGCAGCCTGCGGGAAGACAACAGAAACGAATTCGATTTTTCGGGAGTTGCTACATGTCTGCATTGATCTGCGGTTCGCTCGCCTACGACACGATCATGGTGTTCCAGGACCAGTTCCGGAACCACATCCTGCCCGACAAGGTGCATATCCTGAACGTGTCGTTCCTCGTGCCGCGCATGCGCCGCGAGTTCGGCGGCTGTGCGGGCAACATCGCCTACAACCTGAAGCTGCTCGGCGACGATCCGATTCCATTCGGCGCGGTCGGCCAGGACTTCGGCCCGTACCGCGAGCATCTGCAGCGCTGCGGCATCCGCCTCGACCACGTGCTCGTCTACGACGAGCTGTTCACGCCGCAATGCTTCATCACCACGGACATGGACAACAATCAGATCACCGCCTTCCATCCGGGCGCGATGCTCAACTCGCACGAGCATCACGTGAAGGACGTCGAGGGTGTGAGCTTCGGCATCGTCGCTCCGGACAGCCGCGACGGCATGCTGCAGCATGCGCGCGAATTCGCCGAGAAGGGCACGCCCTTCATCTTCGATCCGGGCCAGGCCATGCCGCTGTTCAACGGCGAGGAATTCCGCACGATGATCGAGCAGGCCGACTACGCGATCGTCAACGATTACGAGTCGGAGCTGCTGCAAGCGCGTACCGGCTGGAGCGCCGACGACATCGCCGCGCGCGTGAAGGCCTACATCGTGACCCAGGGTCCGAAGGGCTCGATCGTGCACGAGGGCAAGAAACAGCACGTGATCCCGCCGGGCCACGAGCGCCGCATCGTCGATCCGACCGGCTGTGGCGATGCCTACCGCGCCGGCCTGATCTTCGGCCTCACGCGCGGCATGGATTGGCCGACCACGGGCCGCATCGCTTCCTTGATGGGCACGCTCAAGATCGAGCATCCCGGCACGCAGAACCAGCGCTTCACCTACGCCGAGTTCGCCGATCAGTTCAAGCAGCAGTTCGGCTATTCGCTGGACTGAATCGCTTCAGAGGTGCGAGTCGAAGTCAGCGGCATCTTTGGCGCTCTGTCGATGCGCGAAGCGCGTCGACAGAGGTGAAAAGTACGACTAGCGCTGCCTGCCAGGCTCCCGCAACGCCTTCTCCACCGCCGCGCGCGTCATCGGGTGATAGCCCGGCTTGGCTTCGGCGTAGATCTTCTCGGCCAGGTCTTTGCCCTTCGGCGTTTTTGCCAGTTCGCCGTAGAGCGGCACGACGAGGATGCGGCGGCCGATGCGCAGCATGTGTTCGCGCATCGCCGGATACGCGGCCTCATAGCCGCTGCCGATCGCCAGGCGGTACCAGCGGAACGCGATCTCGGCGTTGTGCGTGCCGGTCAGGTGATAAGCGTTGTCGAGCGCGTTTATTTGCTCGGCAGACAGCTTCGGCGGCAGCTGGTCGAGGAAGTACTGCCATTCCTGCGTCGACCAGGTCTGCGCATTCAGATCCTTCGCGCTGCGCTTGCCGACAACGAACTCGCTGCGCTCAATGTTTTGCACGGTAAAGCGGGCCGAGCTCGGCAGCGGCGCGTCGGCCGGAATGCCCGGCTGGTGCAGCCACGCGTTGACTTCGTCCATGTTCAACTTGCCCGGATGCTTGTCGAGCAGGTTCGCCTTCAGATAGGCGACGAACTGATCCGTCGTGATGCTCTGGAAGGCGAAGTGGTCGAAGTAGCCGCGCAGGAACGCATCGAACGTGTCGCGGCCGAACTTGCCTTCGAGGTATTGCAGGAACCACGAGCCCTTCGTGTACGGTACGTCGCTGAGCGAATCGTCCGCGTCCTTGCCGGTCAGATCGGGCACGAGCAACTGCTCGGCCGGCTTGGCTGTGGCGAATTCCTTTTTCAGCTCGTTCGCGGCGACGAGGAATTCCTCGTCGGCCTGCTGTTTCCCGTAGACTGCTTCGACGATGCGACCCTGCACGTAGGTCGTGAAACCCTCGTTGAGCCAGACGTGCTTCCACGCGGCATTGGTGACGAGATTGCCCGACCACGAATGCGCGAGCTCGTGCGCGATCACGCTGACCAGCGACTTGTCGCCGGCAATGATCGTCGGCGTGGCGAACGTCAGGCGCGGATTCTCCATGCCACCGAACGGAAACGACGGCGGCAGCACGAGGATGTCGTAGCGATCCCAGCGATAGGGGCCGTAGAGCTTCTCGGTCGTGACGATCATCTTCTCGATATCGTCGAATTCTTTCGCCGCCGCGGTCACGGTTTCAGGTTCGGCATACACCGCGCTGCGCGGACCGATTTCCTTGACCGCGATATCGCCGATCGCGAGCGCGAGCAGGTACGAGGGAATCTTCTGCGGCATCGCGAAGCGGAAATCACCGTCGAGCGGGTGCTTCGCGTCGTTGTTCGCGCTCATCACTGCGCGCAAATCTTTCGGCGTGGTGATGTGCGCGGTGTAGGAGAAGCGCACCTGCGGCGTGTCTTGCAGCGGAATCCAGCTGCGCCCGGCGATCGACTCGGACTGCGAGTAAACGAACGGATGCTTCTTGCCCGCCGTCTGGCCAGGATCGAGCCATTGCAGGCCGGCCGCGTCCGGGCTGGTCGAGTAGGCGATGTAGACGCGCTTCGCCTGCCGCGGCATCTTGATGCGCAGCGCCGAGCCGAGTATCGGGTCGGGCTTGTCGACCTGGAATTCAAGCGGCGGGTACTTCGGCTGGCCGCTCATGTCCTCGACGCGTTCGATCTTGAGACCGCTGGTGTCGAGCACGAGTTCGCGTGCGGCGGGATCGAGCCATTCCAGGTCGAGCACCGCGCTGCCGGACAGCACGTGCTTGTCGAACGAGACCGTGAGGTCCACGTCGAGCGCGGTCACGCGCACCTTGTCGGGTTGCGCGTAGGAATGCGGGTCGCGGCTTTCGGTCGATGCGTTGGCGTGCGCGGTAGTCATGATGGCGAGGCCCAGGATGCCGGCGACGGCGGTGCGAGCAAACGTGTTCATCGGTATTCCTATTTTGACAGCGCGCTGTCGTAGAACTTGACGAGATCGGATTTCATCTGCTTGAGCGCATCGAGGTTGAGATAGACCATGTGCCCCGACGGGTAATAGCTGAAGCTCAGGTTCTTGCGCAGGCTCGGGTCGATGTCGAGATGGGCGAGATCGTATTCGGTGGCGAAGAATGGCGTGGCCAGATCGTACCAGCCGTTCGCCGACAGCACCTTGAGATGCGGATTGGTGCGCATCGCCTCGGACAGATCGCCGACCATCGCCGGCAGCTGCACCTTGCGCGTCGAGCCGGAGATCGCATGCCGCCAGTCCCACTCGCCGATCGCCGCACCGGCGTTCATGCGATACGGCACGTCGCTCGGATACTTCAATTCGCGCGTCAGATAGTCGTTGATCGCGGAGAAGAACGCGCCGCTGATCGCCGTGCTCGACGGATCGAACTCGGGCGATTCGCCCGCGGCGTCGGCGTCGATGCCTTCGAAGCGGCCGTCGAAGCGGCCGAGCGTGCGGCGCTGGTCGCGCAGCAGTTCCTTGCGGAAGCGCGGCTGGCTGACGCGCAGGTTGGCGTCCTTCAGGTACTGCGGCGACAGGCCGATGTAGCGGCTGAGTTTTTGCGCGATCGCGTCGCGCTCGGCTGGGCTCAGGTCCTGGCCCTTGGCCAACGCCACCGAATATTCGCCGCGCGCGAAACCGCGCACCTCGTCGACGAACGGCTCCAGCGACGCGGGCTTGTTCGGAACCTTGTTGTGGTACCAGGCGATCGCCGCGAACGTCGGCAGCAGGTTGACGTAATCGTTGTCGAGGCCGGGCATGCGCGAGGCGTAATTCAGGATCGACGACAGCAGCACGACGCCGTTGAGCGCCACGCCGTGGCTTTCGAGATAGCGCGCAAGGCCGGCCGAACGCGGCGTGCCGTAGGACTCGCCAAACAGGAACTTCGGCGAGTTCCAGCGTTGGTTCACGGTGATGTAGCGGACGATGAAGCGGCCGAACGCGTCGATGTCCTGGTCGGTGCCCCAGAAGCGCTTGTTCGGATTGTCGTCCTTGTCCTTCTCGGCAGGCTTGCCGTCCTTGTCCTTGGGCAGGCCGTGCGAATAGCCGGTGCCGATCGCGTCGACGAAGACGAGATCGCTCTTGTCGAGCAGACTGTCGGCATTGCCGGTGACCTGATACGGCGCCGGCGCGGTCGCCTCGGGACTCGACGTGGCCACGCGCACCGGACCGAACGAGCCCATGTGCAGCCACAGACTCGCCGAGCCGGGACCGCCGTTGTAGAAGAAGGTTACCGGGCGCTTTTCGGAATCCTTGCCGTCGCCGACAGTGTAGGCGACGTAGAACACGCTCGCGTCGGGTGCGTCCTTGTCGTCGCGGATCGTCAGCGTGCCCGCGGTCGCCTTGTAGGCGTAGTTGCGGCCGTTGATCGATACGCTGTGGCTCGTGACGACCGATTTCTCTTCGGCGGCTTTGGCTTTTTCTTTATCCTTCGCCGCCGCAGATTTCGCCTCCGGCTTCTCCGCCTCGTCGTGCTCGACGGCCATGGCCATGCCGCTGGTGACCAACAGGATGGACAGGGCACAACTCAGGCTTCTGCGCATGGCGACTCCTCGGGCGAAAGTCCGCCATTTTGCCGCAGCGGAAAACCGCCGCACCGTGCCGAAAGCCCTGGGCGAACGGATCGAGGTGTTAAATCTTGTAACCGCGATGGATCGCGACGATGCCGCCGGTGAGGTTGCGCACGTCGACGCGCGCGAAGCCGGCGGTTTCCATCATCGCCTTGAGCGTGGCCTGGTCGGGATGCTTGCGGATCGATTCGGCGAGGTACTGATAACTTTCCGCATCGCCGGCGATCAGCGAGCCGAGGCGCGGCAGCACCTGGAACGAATGGAAATCGTAGAGTTTCTTCAGCAGCGGATCGCGCACCGCGGAGAATTCGAGGATCAACGCGCGCCCGCCGACGCGCAGCACACGCTGCATCTCGCGCAGCGCGGCGTCCTTGTCGGTGACGTTGCGCAGGCCGAACGCGATCGTCACCGCATCGAAGCTCGCGTCGGGAAACGGCAGTGCCTGCGCATTCACCTGGGCGTACGCCAAGCCGCGCACGCGGCCTTCGTTCAACAGCCGATCGCGGCCCTCGCGCAGCATCGCCGCGTTGATGTCGCCGAGCACGACGCGGCCACTCGCGCCGACCATCGGCAACAGCAGCGCGGCGATATCGCCCGTGCCGCCGGCGAGATCGAGCACCGCATCGCCCGCGCGCACGCCGCTCGTCGCCGCGAACCAGCGCTTCCACAGACGGTGGACGCCGAACGACATCGCATCGTTCATCAGGTCGTACTTGGACGCGACCGAAGTAAACACCTTGCCGACGAGCTTTTCCTTCTCGGCCACGGGCACGTCGCGGTAGCCGAAATGGGTGGTGTCGGCCGGGTTCGGATTCGTTTCGCTCATGCGCCTATCTTAACCCACCGCGTTCAACGCAAGGCCTGCGCGAGCGCCTTCTGCACTTCGGTCGCGATGTCGTCCTGGATCATCAGCAGATCGTCCACGGGGCGGTCGTAGGTTTCGGACCAGAGCACATAGCCGTCGTCGGCGCGCATCAGCCGTGCGGCCACGCGTAGGGTCGATGCCGACTTGCGCACGCTGCCATCGAGCACGTAAACGACGCCGAGCTGCCGGCCGACGTCGGCCACCGCAAGCTGCTTGCCTTTGAGGTAGAACGACGCGGTCGGCGCCGGTACGCGCAGGCCGGGAATCTTGCTGAGTTTGCCGATCAATTCCTCGGTGATGCCGTCGGCGAACTCTTCCTGGACCATGCCCTCGGTGAGATCGAGAAACGGCAGCACGCCGATCGACGGCGGTGCAGCGTGCGCGGCCACGGCCTCGCCCGCGGGATGGCGGTTCGCGAACAGCCAGGCCATGCCGAGGATCGCGATCAGCGCGATGACTGTGGCGAGTGCAATCCAGCGCCTCGTCGGTTTGGCTGGACCGGGCGCGGCAGCCGCGGATGCCTGCGGCGCCGTTTCGGCAGGTTCGGCAGCGTCGTCCGTCCACGGTCCGACTGCCGCGATCATGCGATAGCCGAGGCGCGGCACGGTCGCAATGTAGGCCGGCCGCTTTGGATCATCGCCGAGCTGGCGGCGCAACGAAGTGACGGCCTGATAGACCGAATCGGGCGTGACGATCACGCCGGCCCAGACCCGGTCGAGCAGTTCGTCGATGCTGACCACTTCGCCGGCGCGCGCGGCGAGGTGCAACAGCAAGCGCAGCGTGCGCGCATCGAGACGCACGGGCTCGCCGCCCGAGCGCGAGATCTCGCCGGCAAGGGCGTCCACACGCCAGGCGCCGATGCGCAGCGGAAATTTCGCCGATTCGTTCATGTCGCCGGATCGAAATGCGGGCGTGAAGTATAGCGGGGCCGCGCTCGTGCCTTGAGCGGGCGCGACGACTGCTTCTTTCAGAGAATTTCAGGACGTTTCAGGCGCGGCTCAGGACTTGCGCGGCGCGATCCCGGCACAGTCGGCGCGCGTTTCGTTCATCCACAGTCGACATTGCCAGCCCCAAAAAGGAGTCCCCATGCTGCACCGTTCCATTCTCGCCGCCGCGCTCGGGCTCGTCTCGCTGTCCGCGCAGGCGACGACCTACACGTTCGAGCCGAACTACACCCAGGGCATCGCGCGCTGGGTCCATCTCGGCTTCGCCAACCCGACCCTGCAGTTCGGCCAGGGCGAAGGTTCGCTCGAGTTCGATCCGGCCGATCCGGCCAAGGCGCGGGTCACGGTCACGATCCCGCTCGACAAATTCACCACGAGCGTGCCCGATCTCGACGAGCACCTGCGTTCGGCCGATTTCTTCGAGACGGCGAAGTACCCGACCGCCACATTCAAGAGCAATCGCGTCGAAAAGGGCGCGATGGCCGACCAATACAAAGTCAGCGGCGAACTCGAGCTGCATGGCCTGCGCAAACCCGTCGTGCTCGACGTGCGCCTGAACAGGATCGGTGTGAATCCGCGCAACAACTTGGCGACGATCGGCTTCGACGCGATGACCACGCTGAAGCGCTCGGACTTCGGCCTCGGCCGTTTCGTGCCGCAGGTCAGCGATGAGATCCGCATCGAGATCACGGCTGAGGCGGCGGAAGCGAAGAGCTACGCCGAATCGCTGAAAAAGCTGGCCGAAGAAGAAGCGGCGGAAAAGGCCAAGGCGGCGGCGAAAAAGAACTGAGTCGGTCGAACCGGCGATCGGCCGCCACGCTTTCGTGGCGGCTGATCGTCTAGTGCGCGCGGTGTCGTCCGGCCAAATGGCGGATCAGTGTGCGAACAGCGCCCAGAAGAAGATGGCCGCGCCGACGAGACCGAGTGCGGCCGATCCGATCCACGCCAGCCGCTTGCGCGTCAGCGCGGCGACGGCGCCGAGCGCGATCGCGACCTGCAGCATCGCCACCGAGTAGGCGAAATAGTGGTGCTGATGGATCAGGTGATCGGCTTCCTTGCCCTTTTCGTCGCGCTCGTGCTCGAACTCCTCGGCCTTCTTCTTGGCTTCCTGCTGTTCGTCCTTGTAGCGCTGGATATTCTTTTCGGTCTCGGGCGAAACCGGCTTGTCCGCGCTCGTGAGCACGCCTCGCTGGGCCTCGAGCACGACGGCCTTGATGCCTTTGGCCTGGTAGTACGCCCATTGATCGGAGGCTTGCGCTTGCAACTGCGTCGCCTCGGTCTTGAGCGCGAGTGCCTCATTGACCGTGCTGCCGGCGAGCAGAGATGCCACCGCCGCGACAGCGGCGAACAGCGCCGTGGTCAATGCGATCGTGCGCAGCAGTGAGCCTTCTTCCTTCTCGATTTCCTCGTGAATGGCTTCCTGCAGCTTATCGGTGTCGATTTCGATTTCTTCGGGCATGACGAGTTCTCTTCAAGTGATGAGCTTGGCCGGTTCAACCCCGATTTTTCGACTGCATCCCCTCTGTTAGTCTAGCGCAAGCCCCGTCTTCTCCGCGGTTTTCGCCATGACCGGACCATTGCCAGCTCCGCCTTCCGTTTGGTCGCGCCGCCGCTTCGGGCGCTGGGCGCTCGGCCTGATCGCGGGAGCCGCTGCGCCGTGGGCGCGGATGCGCGCAGGCGAGACCGAAGACTACGAAGTCGTCGTGCTGCGCGATCAAATGGTGCGCATGCGCGACGGCGTCCGTCTCGCGACCGACGTCTATCTGCCGGCGCGCAACGGCAAACCGGTCGCGCAGCGCTTTGCGGTCATCCTCGAGCGCACGCCGTATGGCAAGACGCTCGCCAGCCGCTCCGAACGCACGCCGGATAACCCACAGCCGAAATCGCGTGCCGAGGTTGCGGAATTCTTCGTGCGCCGCGGCTATGCCGTGATCTATCAGGACTGCCGCGGGCGCTACGGCTCCGAGGGCACCTTCGTCAAATATCTCGCCGACGGCAACGACGGCTATGACACCTGCGCGTGGATACTCAAGCAAGCGTGGTCGAACGGCCGCATCGGCACGATGGGCTTGTCGTACGCGGCGCACACACAAGGTGCGCTCGGCAGTGCCGGCGCACCCGGGGTGAAGGCGATGTTCCTCGACTCGGGCGGCTTCGCCAATGCTTATCAAGGCGGCATCCGCCAGGGTGGCGCGTTCGAGCTCAAGCAGGCGACCTGGGCGTTCTCCGAAGCGGCCGAGAGTCCGCAGATTCGATCGGATCCGAAGAAACTCGAAGCCTACAAGGCGATCGACATCAAGCGCTGGTTCGCGCGCCTGCCGTGGCATCGCGGTGATTCTCCGCTCGCGCTCGCGCCCGACTACGAAAACTACTTGTTCGAGCAATGGCAGCACGGCAACTTCGACGCCTACTGGAAGCAGCTCGGCATCTACGCCGAGGGCTTCTACGACCGGTACTGCGATGCGGCGATGGTGCATATGTCGTCGTGGTTCGACCCGTATCCGCGCACGGCGACGCAGAACTATCTCGGGCTGAAAAAACACAAGCGCGGACCGGTGCGCCTGATTCTCGGTCCGTGGACGCATGGCGACCGTCAACTGACCTATGCGGGCGATGTCGACTTCGGCGCCGAGGCGACGGTCGATGGTCATCTCGCGCCGGATTTCCTCACCCTGCGTCTGCGCTGGTTCGACCGCTGGCTCAAGGGCAGCGCCAATGGCGTCGACGCGGAAGCGCCCGTGCGCCCGTTCGTCATGGGCGGCGGCAGCGGGCGCAAGAATGCGGAAGGGCGCATGCAGCACGGCGGCCGCTGGCGCAACGAGCGCGACTGGCCGCTGCCGGGCATGCGCCTTGTGCCGCATTATTTTCACCCCGACGGCGCGCTGACGCAGGCGCCGCCACAAGCCGATGCCGCGCATCGCGAGTATCGCTACGATCCGAAGCACCCGGTGCCGACGATCGGCGGCACGGTGACTTCGGGCAAGCCGGTCATGGTCGGCGGCGCGTTCGACCAGCGCGAGGCAGCGCAATTCTTCGGTTCGACCGAGCCGTATCGCGCGCTTGCCGAGCGCGAGGACGTGCTCGTGTTCCAGACCGAGCCGCTGCACGAGGACCTTGAAGTCACGGGGCCTTTGCTCTTCGAGCTATGGGTTTCGTCGGACGCGCCGGATACGGATTTCACCGCCAAGCTCATCGACGTCTATCCGCCGAACGAGGACTATCCGCACGGCTACGCGATGAATCTCACCGACGGCATCCTGCGCATGCGCTACCGCGACTCCTGGGAAAAGCCGGCAATGATGAAAAGTGGAGAAATATACAAAATCCGCATCGAGGCCTTCCCGACTTCGAATCTGTTCCAGCGCGGGCATCGTCTGCGCGTCGATATATCGAGCAGCAATTTCCCGCACTTCGACGCGAATCCGAACTCCGGGGAAGCCGAGGGTTTTGCCGAACATCCGCGCGTGGCGACGAACCGCCTGCATCTCGACCGCACGCGGCCATCGCACGTGCTGCTGCCGGTCATCCCGGCACGGCGCTGATCAGAGCTGCGGCGCGCGCGACTTGCCCGCGGCGGCAAGCTCGTCGAGATAGGCCTGCCATTTCGCGGCCTGGTGCTTGCCGAGGTCGTAGAGCACGCTCCAGGAATAGATGCCGGTGTCGTGGCCGTCGTCGAAACGCAGGAGCACGCCGTACTGGCCGACCGGCGCGATTTCGGCGATGCCCACGTTCTGCTTGCCGTACTGAAGCACGCGCTGGCTCGGGCCGTGGCCTTGCACTTCCGCACTGGGCGAATGCACGCGCAGGTATTCGCAGGGCAGGCGGAATGTCTCGCCCGTGTCGAAGGCGACTTCGAGCACGCGCGAGGCGCGATGCAGGGTGATATCGGTCGGCTGTGGCGCGGCCCCGGTCATGGCGCTGCCGCCCGGTGCCGGTCGCTTACTGGAATCTTCCACCGCTGATGCGGCCATCGCCGCCGACTTCGGCGAAGTAGCGACTGTTGTTGTAGCGCATCTCCATCGTCGTCGGCATGTTCGGCAAGATCAGCAGCACGTCGGGATAGGCGGCATGGAATTCGTCCGCGGTCGGTCGGCGCGCGATGAACGCATCGAACGCGGCCATGTCGGTGACGAATCCGCGCACCGGCACCGGTGCGGCTTGCGATTTGGATGAAGAGGCAGACATGCCAGGCTGTCCGGAATGAGCGCAACCGGCGAGCGCCGCGACTGCGGCACAGAAGAAGAGCCAACGGGTCGGCCGTTTCACGCTGCGCTCAGGACGCGGGCAGCGCTTCAGGCGGCAGCGGAATCGGCGGCACGCCGGCGATGCGCGCGAGCAGCAGCATGTATGCCGTGCCGAACGCGATCGAACCGATCGCCGGGAACTCGTACGCGCCCGTGTCGGGATACCAGTTGGCGTTCGGATCGACCTCCTGCAGCAGCAGTGCGTCGGGCTCGGCGCCGGTGAGGCGGCCGACATAGCTGATTTCGCCGGTCTCGTCGTCGAGCATGTTGAGCGAGATCAGCGGCGTCACCGACGATGCCGACTGCGCGATCGTCTGCCAGTCGGCAAGATCGATCTCGGGCAGCGCCGGCAATGCTTCCTCATTGAGCTTGAGTGCGCGCTCGACGAACTCGCGACCGGGATCTTCCTCGACATGGCTCACATCGGACAGTGCGATCGCGAGGAAACCGTCGAAGCGCATCGCGTCGGAGACTTCCGCGATCAGCGCGAACTCGGTCGACATGCCGATCACGTAGCCGTGGGTCCAGCCCGCGGAAATCTTCTCGCGCATCACGCGCACGGGCACGCGCCCGTCGAGCGCCTCGCGCAACTGCGCGCGCGCGCCACGGCCGCGGAACTGGACGACGTTGTTTCCGCCTTCGCGGTGGTGGTTGATGATTGCCATTTCTATGCTTTTACCAATTCTTGCTTTCCCGGAAAACGGGAAGACGAGCAGAGTTACAGAATGTATCTGCTCAAATCCTGATCCTGCACCAGCGCCGCGAGGTGTTCGTCGACGTACTTCGCGTCGACGACGAACGTCTGCCCGCCGCGATCCGGAGCCTCATAGGATATCGTATCGAGCAGCCGCTCCAAAACCGTGTGCAGCCGGCGGGCACCGATGTTCTCGGTGCGTTCATTGACCTGGAAGGCGATCTCGGCGAGGCGGCGTACGCCATCGTCGCTGAATTCGAGTTTGACGTTCTCGGTCGCCAGCAGTGCGCTGTACTGCTTGGTCAGCGCGCTGTGCGGCTCGCGCAGGATGCGCTCGAAGTCGTTCGCCGACAACGCCGAAAGCTCGACGCGGATCGGGAAACGGCCCTGCAGCTCGGGAATCAGGTCCGAGGGCTTGGCCAGCGAGAACGCGCCCGAGGCGATGAACAGGATGTGGTCGGTCTTGATCAGGCCGTGCTTGGTCGACACGGTCGAGCCCTCGACCAGCGGCAGCAGATCGCGCTGCACGCCTTCGCGGCTCACGCCGGCGCCGCCCCAGTCGCCGCGCTGCGCGACCTTGTCGATCTCGTCGATGAAGACGATGCCGTTCTGTTCGGCCGATTCGAGCGCCTGCTGCTTGATCTCCTCATCGTTGACGAGCTGCGAAGCTTCTTCCTCGATCAGCAGCGGGCGCGCGGCCTTGATCGCAAGCTTGCGCTTCTGCGTCTTGTTGCCGGACATCTGCGAGAACATGCCCTTGAGCTGGTTGGTCATCTCTTCCATGCCCGGCGGCGCCATGATTTCGACGCCGACGTTGACCGCCGTTTCGATCTCGATTTCGCGCTCTTCGAGCGCGCCTTCGCGCAGTTGCTTGCGCAGCTTCTGCCGCGTGTCGGTGTCGAGCGACTCCGGCGGCGGCTGATCCCAGCTCGACGCGCGGCGCGGGATCAGCGCATCGAGGATGCGCTCTTCCGCGCGTTCCTCGGCCTGCGACCTAACCTGGTTCTTCGCCGCCTCGCGCGCCATCTTCACCGCCGCGTCGGCGAGATCGCGCACGATCTGCTCGACGTCCTTGCCGACGTAGCCGACTTCGGTGAACTTGGTCGCTTCGACCTTGATGAAAGGTGCGTTGGCCAGCGCCGCGAGCCGACGCGCGATTTCGGTCTTGCCGACGCCGGTCGGGCCGATCATCAGGATGTTTTTCGGCGTCACTTCGTTGCGCAGCGCCGGATCGAGCTGCATGCGCCGCCAACGGTTGCGCAGCGCGATTGCCACGGCGCGTTTGGCCGCGTTCTGGCCGATGATGAAACGGTCGAGTTCGGTGACGATTTCGCGGGGAGTGAGTTCGGACATGGTCGCTGGTGGTATGTGAATGGAGGGAAGGCTTCACCTCTCCGCGGGGAGAAGCTGGCGCGTAGCACGACGGGTGAGGAAAAGGCGTTTCATGCTCGAAAGGCATTGCCGATCGGCCAAGCTCTTCCCTCATCCGGCGCTTGAGTTATCGCCGTTTCTCCCGGTGGCGAAGGGCATCAAAGCTCTTCGATCGTGATGTTGTGATTCGTATAGATACAGATATCGCCCGCGATGCCGAGCGCCTTCTCGACGATCTCGCGCGCGGGCAGGTCGCTGTGCTGCAGCAGCGCACGCGCCGCCGCCTGTGCAAAGGGCCCGCCCGAGCCGATCGCGATCAGGCCGTGTTCGGGTTCGAGCACGTCGCCGTTGCCGGAGATCAGCAATGACACTTCCTTGTCGGCCACGGCCAGCATCGCCTCGAGCCGACCCAGGCGGCGATCGGTGCGCCAGTCCTTGGCCAGTTCGACCGCGGCGCGGGTGAGGTTGTTGCCGTGCTTGTCGAGCTTCTGCTCGAACAACTCGAACAGGGTGAACGCATCGGCCGTCGCGCCGGCGAACCCGGCGATCACCTCGCCCTTGGCGCCGAGCCGGCGTATCTTGCGTGCATTGGCCTTGACCACGGTCGCGCCGAGCGTGACCTGGCCGTCGCCGCCGATGACGACCTTGCCGTCGCGGCGTACACAGACGATCGTTGTGGCGTGAAAACTGTCCTGCATGGCGCACCCGTATGTCGATGGGCTTTCGATTATGGGGTCGGGGGTGGGGATTCCAAGTATGCGCTGCGTCTGCGGGAACGGTTTTGGGTCCCCGACAACACCTCGGTTGTACTAAGATGGTTGTGGGCCGTCCGCGGTCAGGCTCCGCGGCGAATGAACGAGGAGAATGTCATGTCTGAAATGACTAGACGCCAGTTCCTGAAAATCACCGGCACCACGCTGGTGGGTTCGAGTCTGGCGCTCATGGGCTTTTCCCCCGGTGTGGCGCTTGCGGAGGTGCGTGAGTACAAACTCACGCGCGCGACCGAGACGCGCAACACCTGCCCTTATTGTTCCGTCGCCTGCGGCATCCTGATGTACAGCCTCGGCGATCGCGCGAAGAACGCGCAATCGAACATCTTTCACATCGAGGGCGATCCGGATCATCCGGTCAATCGCGGCACGCTCTGTCCGAAAGGCGCGGGCCTCGTCGATTTCATCCACAGCGAGAGCCGACTCAAGGTTCCCGAGTATCGTGCGCCGGGCTCGGACAAGTGGCAGCGCATCTCGTGGAACGACGCGCTCGATCGCATCGCCAAGCTGATGAAGGCCGATCGCGATGCGAACTTCGTGGCGAAGAATGCAGACGGCTTGACCGTCAACCGCTGGCTGACGACCGGCATGCTCGCCGCGTCGGCATCGAGCAACGAAGTCGGTTATCTGACCCACAAGGTGGCACGCTCCTTAGGCTTACTGGCGTTCGACAACCAAGCACGTGTCTGACACGGCCCGACGGTGGCAGGTCTTGCCCCGACGTTTGGCCGAGGTGCGATGACGAATCACTGGGTCGACATTAAAAATGCCGATCTGGTTCTCATCATGGGTGGCAACGCCGCCGAAGCGCATCCGTGCGGCTTCAAATGGGTCACCGAAGCGAAGGCGCACAACAAGGCGAAGCTCATCGTCGTCGATCCGCGCTTCACGCGCTCGGCTTCGGTCGCCGACGTCTATGCGCCGATCCGCACCGGCACCGACATTGTCTTCCTCGGCGGGTTGATCAACTACCTCCTGACCAACGACAAGATCCAGCGCGAGTACGTGGTCAACTACACCGACCTGTCCTTCATCGTGAAGGACGAGTTCGCGTTCACCGACGGCATCTACTCCGGCTACAACGTCGACAAGCGCAGCTACGACAAATCGAGCTGGGACTACGCGCGCGGCGACGACGGCTACGTCAAGACCGATCCGACGCTGGCCGATCCGCGCTGCGTCTACAACCTGCTCAAGCAGCACTACACGCGCTACACGCCGGAGATGGTCGAGCGCGTTTGCGGCACGCCGAAGGACAAGGTGCTGCAGATCTGGGACATGATCGCCTCGACCGCCACGCCGGATCGCGCGATGACGATCATGTACGCGCTCGGTTGGACGCAGCACTCGATCGGCTCGCAGATGATCCGCACCGGTGCGATGGTGCAGCTGCTGCTCGGCAACATCGGCATCTCCGGCGGCGGCATGAACGCGCTGCGCGGGCATTCGAACATCCAGGGCCTGACCGACCTCGGCCTGATGTCGAACCTGCTGACCGGCTACATGACGCTGCCGGGCGAGAAGGAGCAGGATTTCGAGGCCTACATCGGTTTGCGAGCACAGAAACCGCTGCGACCGAACCAGCTCAGCTACTGGCAGAACTACCGCAAGTTTTTCGTCAGCTTCATGAAATCGTGGTGGGGCGATGCGGCGACGGCGGAGAACAACTGGGCGTTCGATTATCTGCCCAAGCTCGACAAGCAGTACGACATGCTGCAGGCCTACGAGCTCATGAACCAGGGCAAGATGAACGGCTATATCTGCCAGGGCTTCAATCCGCTCGCGGCGGCGCCGAACAAGGCCAAGCTCAGTGCGAGCTTTTCCAAACTGAAGTACCTCGTCATCATGGACCCGCTCGCGACCGAGACGAGCGAATTTTGGAAGAACTACGGCCCGCTCAACGACGTCGACTCGTCGAAGATCCAGACCGAAGTGTTCCGTCTGCCGACGACTTGCTTCGCCGAGGAGAACGGCTCGCTGACCAATTCCTCGCGTTGGCTGCAGTGGCACTGGAAGGGTGCCGAACCGCCCGGCGAGGCGCGCAGCGATCTCGAGATCATGGCGGGGCTGTTCCTGCGCATGCGCGATATGTACCGCAAGGACGGCGGCGCGTTCGCCGATCCGATCGTCAATCTGACCTGGAAATACGCGCAGCCGCACAGCCCGGACCCCGAGGAACTCGCACGCGAATATTCCGGCAATGCGCTGAAGGACCTGGCCGATCCGAAGGACGCGACCAAGATCACGCGCAAGGCCGGCGAGCAGCTCGCCGGTTTCGCCGAACTGCGCGACGACGGCAGTACCGCGAGCGGCTGCTGGATTTTCTGCGGCGCCTGGGGCCCGACCGGCAATCTGATGGCGCGGCGCGACAATGCCGACCCGACTGGCATCGGCCAAACGATCAACTGGGCCTGGGCATGGCCGGCGAACCGGCGCGTGCTCTACAACCGCGCGTCCTGCGATCCGCACGGCAAGCCGTTCAATCCGAAGCGCAAACTGATCGCGTGGAACGGTGCGGCGTGGGCCGGCGCCGACATACCCGACTTCAAGGTCGACGAGAATCCGGAGAACGGCATGGGGCCGTTCATCATGAATCCGGAAGGCGTCGCGCGCTTTTTCGCCCGCGCCAACATGGCCGAGGGGCCGTTCCCCGAGCACTACGAGCCATTCGAGTCGCCGCTGGCGACGAATCCGTTGAATCCCAATCAGCCGCAGGCGATGAACAATCCGGCGGCGCGTGTGTTCGCACAGGATCGCGAGGCGTTCGGCAAGGCCGACAAATTCCCGCACGTGGCGACGACGTATCGCCTGACCGAGCATTTCCACTACTGGACCAAGCACGTGCGCCTCAACGCGATCGTGCAGCCGGAGCAGTTCGTCGAGATCGGCGCAGCGTTGGCCGACGAACTCGGCATCGGCAACGGCAGCCGCGTGCGCGTCAGCTCGAATCGTGGCCACATCGAGGCGGTCGCGATGGTGACCAAGCGCATCAAGCCGCTGACGATCGAAGGCAAGACCGTGCACACGGTCGGCGTGCCGATCCATTGGGGCTTCCTTGGCGTGGCCAAGCCGGGTTATCTCGCGAACACGCTGACGCCGTTCGTTGGCGATGCGAACACGAACACGCCCGAGTTCAAGTCGTTCCTAGTCAAAGTCGAGAAGGTTTGAACATGTTCTCAAAGCTACTGCGCTCGATAATTTGCGCGCCGGCGGTGCTCGGAATCCTCACATACTCGTGTGTATGCTCCGGTTCCTGCGCTCCGGCGACGCGCAAATTCTCTTCGCTCGCTACGCTTTGAGGATATGTTCTAAGGAGAACCACGATGGCACTGCAATCGCTGGACATCATCCGCCGCTCGGCAACGACCCTGCCCGAACCGCAGGCGCGCGGCGCGCACGCGGGCCAGGTCGCCAAGCTGATCGACGTGTCCAAATGCATCGGCTGCAAAGCCTGCCAGGTCGCGTGCATGGAATGGAACGACCTGCGCGACGAGATCGGCACCTGCACCGGACATTACGACAATCCGCACGACTTGAGTGATCAGTCGTGGACGCTGATGCGCTTCGCCGAGTACGAAAATCCGAAAGGCGATCTCGAATGGCTGATCCGCAAGGACGGCTGCATGCATTGCGCCGACCCCGGCTGCCTCAAGGCCTGCCCGTCGCCGGGTGCGATCGTGCAGTACGCGAACGGCATCGTCGATTTTCACGAAGAGAATTGCATTGGCTGCGGCTACTGCGTCACCGGCTGCCCGTTCAACGTTCCGCGCATTTCGAAGAAGGATCACAAGGCGTACAAGTGCACGCTGTGCTCGGACCGCGTCTCGGTCGGCCTCGAACCGGCCTGCGTGAAGACCTGCCCGACCGGCGCGATCACGTTCGGCAGCAAGGAAGACATGCAGCAGCATGCCGCCGAGCGCATCGAAGATCTGAAGTCGCGCGGTTTCGACCAGGCCGGCCTGTACGATCCCGCCGGCGTCGGCGGCACCCACGTGATGTACGTGCTGCAGCATGCGGACCAGCCGCAGTTGTATAGCGGCCTGCCCGAGAATCCGAAGATCAGCGCGATGGTCGGCTTGTGGAAAGGCATCAGCAAGCCGCTCGGTCTGCTCGCGATCATCGCGACCGCGGCGGCCGGATTCTTCCACTACATCGGCATCGGTCCTAACGAGACCGACGAGCAGGACGAAGAAGCCGCGCGGCGCGAGCTGGAGAAGACGCCATGAGCACCGAACGCAAACGCGATGAAATTGTTCGCTACGAGCCGGCAACGCGGATCAATCATTGGATCGTCGCGATCAGTTTCGTCCTCCTCGCGCTGTCCGGATTGGCATTGTTTCATCCGGCGCTGTTCTGGCTGACGAACCTGTTCGGTGGCGGCCCGTGGACACGCATCCTGCATCCGTTCATCGGCCTCGTCATGGTCATCGCGTTCGTGTTCCTCGGCGCGAAGCTGTGGCACGAGAACGTCATGCAGCCGCGCGATTGGCAATGGCTGCGGCAGATCAAGGACGTGGTCAACAATCGCGAGGACGCACTTCCCGAGGTCGGCAAGTACAACGCCGGACAGAAGTTGCTGTTCTATGCGATTGTGCTTTGTCTCATCGGGCTGCTGCTGTCGGGTATCGTGATCTGGCGAGCCTATTTTGCCGTCTATTTTTCGGTCGAAGTGATCCGCTTCGCCTCGCTGCTGCATGCGTTCTGTGCGTTCGTGCTGATCTGCGCCATCATCGTTCACATCTACGCGGCGATCTGGGTCAAGGGGTCGGTGAAAGCGATGACGCGCGGCACGGTCAGTTACGGCTGGGCGTGGAAGCACCATCGTCTGTGGTTCCGCGAAGCGACGCGCGCGCAGCGCAAGTAACCGCCCGCGCGCGTCGCCCGTGATCGTCCGCAAGCAGCCCACCTTCCGCGACATCTTGTTTGCGCTGCGCGGCTCGATCCTGCCGCACATCGCGCCACGCATGCTCGCCGTGGCGGTGATCAGCATCGTTGCGGTCGTTGCCGCGGACGAATGGCCCGGCATCTTCAGTCGGATCAGCGCAATCCCATTCACGCTGATCGGCATCGCTTTGTCGGTGTTCATGAGCTTCCGCAGCAACGCCTGCTACGCGCGCTGGTGGGAAGGGCGCATGCTCTGGGGCGAGATGATCATCGCTGCGCGCTCGCTCGCACGCGAAATCGCGATCCTGCCCGAGTCGGATCGACAATTCCTGCTGCGCGGTGTGTGCGCTTTCGCCAATGGCCTTGGTGCGCGCCTGCGCGGCAACGACGTGGCCGCGGCGATCGCGCCGTGGTGCGACATCGGCAGCGATGCGCAAGGTCCCAATCCCACCGATGCCGTGCTCGGCCGCGTCGGCCGGCGCTGCCTGGAAATGATGCGCGACGGACGCATCGACGCGATCCACTATTCCGTGCTCGATCGTCAGCTCGACCGCCTCGCTCACGTGCAGGGCGGCTGCGAACGCATCCTGCTGACGCCGGTGCCGTTCTCGTATTCGCTGCTGCTGTTGCGCACCGCATCCGTGTTCTGCGTCACCCTGCCGTTCGCGCTGGCCGGGTCGCTCGGCTTCTGGACTCTGCTGCCCGTGTTGATCGTCGCCTACACCTTCTTCGGCCTCGACGCGCTCAGTCACCAGCTCGAAGACCCGTTCGGCCTCGCGCCGAATGCGCTGCCGCTCGCTGCGATGCAGCGCACGATCGAACGCGAGCTGCTCGCGCAGCTCGGCGAGGCGGAATTGCCGCCGCCGCTGCAGCCCGTGCTCGACGTGCTGAGTTGAAGGCGCGCGGGCGCGCTGGGGTCCTTACAGCCGGCACTCGATCGGCAGGATTTCCGGTCCGAGATCGGTGCGGTCCGCGCCAGCGTAGGTCAGTCCGTCGACCGGACGAGCGATGCCGCATAGCCACGATATCGGCACCTGTGCTGCGCCGGCGACCATGCCGGGACGCAAACTCAGCCATTTGCCGGCGATGACCTGGTTCGAGCGATTGCCAAAGCGCACGTGAATGGCGCCGTGATCGACCTCGACCTCGCTGATGAAATTGCCGATGATCTGCTTCGCCGCAGGCAGCCCGGCTTCGGCGTTGTCGAGCGGCAGGCGATGGGTCTTGGTGTGGAACGTCTGCACCGCATCGCGCGCGAACGCGACAAAAGCAACGGTCTCCTGCACCTGCGTTCGAATGACGCGATCCTGATAGCTTGGCAGCGACATTGCGGCGAGGATGCCGATGACCGCGACCACGATCATCAGCTCGATCAGCGTGAAGCCGGAATTTTTCGGGCGCATCGGAACTCCGCGACGTTTTTGTCTGATCTGTGCCATCTTCATCCCACCACCGAAGCCAATCCGAACACCGGCAGGTACATCGCGACCACGACAGCTCCCACGATGAGGCCCATCACCACGCGTGCCAGCAGCGGCGCAAACTGGGATTGATGCTCCGGCAGGGCCTCTGCGGTACGCCAGCGCGCGCGCAGCGCTGCCAAAGCGTCCGCGCGCTCGGGTAGCGCGACTACGGCGTGGAATTCGCTGTCGAATCCCCGCGCCTGAGCGAGTGACGCCGTCAACTCCTGGCCTGTATTGGCAAAGCGGAGCACCTCTGCGCATTCACGCGAAAGTAGTCCTCCGCTAAACCAGGTCCGCGCCGCTTCGACCGCCGCGCGTTGCGATGCCGCGTCGGCCGCGGCGAATCCGAGCCAGCCGGAAATACGGTCGGAGTTGCGCTCGCGCAGCACAGGACCGAGCAGAGGCAGGGACAGCAGCAGGCGATCGATCGGTCGAAGCAAGGGCCCGAGAAGTACGGGCAGGATGCGCCAGGTCAATACGGCGAGCAGTACGAAGATGGCTAGGTAGAGGAACGGCCCCGTTGGCCCTATCAGCGCAAGTACGACGCGCGTGAATGCCGGCAGCGGCGCGCCGGCCGCGGCGAACACTGCCTTGAACTGCGGCAAGACGAAAATGCCGTGTATGGCCAGAACCAGCACGAGCAACAGCACCTCGACGCCGATCGTGGACAGCGACATGCGGCCTTGCCTGCGCGAAATCTTGAGACGGGCGAGCAAGCGCAGCGCCGCGTCGCCGTGCCCCTGCGTTTCGCATGCGCCGACATAGTCGACGACACCCGCAAGGGGACTCGGACCGGCTGCAGGACCAACGAGACTGTCGATCGCGGACGTGAACGGCAGCGCCGGGTCCGCCCTCGACTGCGCCGGAAGCACCGCCTCGGCGACCAGGATGCGCACGGCGCCGGCCGGGGCGATCGACTCATCGCGCAAGGCCAGAAGACGCCGCGCTACTTCCGCGATACGGTGACGATTGGTGAATGCATTGGCCATCGACACTCCTCGCCCTGGATGCGGAATTGCAACGCTACTTGCGGCAAACGCCTGGCACGAATTTGGCCTCGACCGGATTCTCGGCGAGATCGCCGACGACGCGATACCCCGGCGGTGCCTTGGGATCGTACTCACCGCAGGACCAGAGAATCGACGCGGCCGGAGTTCCGGCATTCACCCAGGGCCGTAGCGTAAGCGTGCGCTCACGCGCGCCGGCGGCGAGGTCGTGGCCGAGTTCCAGCGTCGCGACGAGGACGCCACCGGCAACGTCGAGGCGGCGCAGATACTTGCCGCGCAGAGCCTCGGGCGCGCGCAATCCAGCCTCGCGATTGTCGGCCGGCATACGCCCCCAGCGTGCGTGGAATTCGTTCACGGCGACTTTTGCATCGCCGAGGAAGATCAGTGCTTCGGCCGCTTCCGCGCGCAGTTCGTAGTCGCTGTACGCGGGCATCGCGATCGCAGCGAGGATGCTGATGATCGTCACCACGATGAGCAATTCGACGAACGTGTATCCCGCGCCCAACGTGCGCAAGCCACCCGTGCGCGACCACCGACTGACAGAGCGTGTCATCCTCAAAGCCCCCCGATCCTCGTCGCGGCCGCAAGCTATCTGCGGCTACCGATTGCCGCAGCCTATCGGTCTTGCGCCACTCAGGCTAACCGGATTCCGGTCGTGGGTGAAGTCCCGTCCATCCTTGCCGCACTGGAAATTGCACCGCGTTGCGACGACGATAGCAATATGACGCAACGAATCCTCGAACCGGGTCAGATCGAACAGCTCGCGGCGCATGCAATCCCGCGCATCCGTCTGCCCGATCGCGCGCAGCTGTTCGCGCGGCGCGCCGCGCGCCTGCGCGCGCTCGCGGAGACGTCGCCGATCGGCGATTACCTGCAATTGTGTGCCGTCGTCGCCGAGGCGCAGCATGCGGCGCTCGCCGATTTTCCCGCGATGCTGCCAAGCGCGACGCAGATCGAAACCGTGCAAGCGCATCGCATGCCGCCGATTCCCGCGGCGGACGGCGCGCGCGCGAAGCCGTGGCGCGATGCTTTCGCCACGATCTGCGCCGCGGTCGCGCAGGCACCGCGCCTGCCCGCAGCCGCGACACAGCTCGCCGCGCGCCTGCGCAATGCCGGTCGCGATGAGCTCGAAGTACTGGCCGATTTGGTGCTCGGTGCGCGCGGAGGCGAGGTCGATGCGGCGGCGGCGCCATTCGTCATGGCTGCGCTGCAGGTCAACTGGGTGGCGCTGTCGAGCCGCTTCGTGGCCGACCAGGTGCGATCGCTCGACGTGCCGGGCTTGTGCCCGCTGTGCGGCAGCCTGCCGGTAGCGAGCCTCGTCGCAGCGCACGCGCCATATGCAGGCCATCGCTACCTGCATTGCACTCTGTGTGCCTGCGAATGGCACATGGTGCGCGTGCAGTGCAGCCAGTGCAGCGCGTCCGGCAAGGACATTGCCTACCGCTCGCTCAAGGCTATCGCCGCTAACGACACGGCCGCCGATGTCTCCGCCGTGCGCGCGGAAACCTGCGAGCACTGCCACAGTTACCGCAAGATTTTCTATCAGGAAAAGGATCCCGCGGTCGAGCCGGTCGCCGACGATCTCGCGAGCATCGCGCTCGATCTGCTGCTCGCCGAGGAAGGCTATGCGCGCGCGAGCGGCAATCCATTGTTGTGGCAACCGGCGGATTGAAGCGCATGGATGCCGAGGCCGCCAGCGCGCGCGAGCTGCCTTCGCTCGACCGCCTGCTCAACGCAGCAGCCGTTGCGCCGCTAATTGAACGCCACGGCCGCAGCCGTGTGCTTGCCACGTTGCGCGATGAGCTCGATCGATTGCGCGCGCGCGCGCTTGCCGGTGAACTCGCGCGCGAGGAACTCGATGCGGATGCGATCGCGCGCGTGGTCGACAAGCAGTTGACCGAAGCCGCACAGCCGCGCTTGCGCGCACTGTTCAACCTGACCGGCACGGTGCTGCATACCAATCTCGGCCGCGCCTTGTTGCCCGACGCGGCGGTGCGTGCGATCGCGCGCGCGGCAGCCGCGCCGGTCAATCTCGAATTCGATCTCGACACGGGCGGCCGCGGCGATCGCGATGACCTTGTCGAAGCGCTGATCTGCGAGCTGAGCGGCGCCGAGGCGGCGACCGTGGTCAACAACAACGCCGCGGCCGTACTGTTGCTGCTCAACACACTCGCGAACCGGCGCGAGGTGGTCGTCTCGCGCGGCGAGCTCGTCGAGATCGGCGGCGCGTTCCGCATCCCCGACGTGATGCGCGGCGCCGGCGCGAAGCTCGTCGAAGTCGGCACGACCAATCGCACGCATGCGCGCGACTACGGCGAAGCGATCGGCGCGCGCACGGCGTTGCTGATGAAGGTGCACGCGAGCAACTATGCGATCAGCGGCTTCACCGCGAGCGTCGATACCGCCGAGCTTGCGCAGATCGCGCATGCACGCGATTTGCCGCTTGCGGTCGATCTCGGCAGCGGCAGCCTGGTCGATTTCGCTACGTTCGGATTGCCGCGCGAACCGGTCGTGCGCGATGTGCTCGCGGCAGGCGCCGATCTCGTCGCCTTCAGCGGCGACAAGCTGCTCGGCGGTCCGCAGGCCGGCATCCTCGCCGGTCGCGCCGACCTGATCGCGAAGCTCAAGAAGAATCCGCTCAAGCGCGCGCTGCGTGCCGGCAAGCTTACGCTGGCCGCGCTCGAAGCCGTGCTCGGCTTGTATCGCGCGCCCGAATTCCTCGCTTCGAGGTTGCCCACGCTGCGCCTGTTGAACCGTCCTGTCGTGGAAATCGAAGAGCAGGCACAGCGCTTGCTGTCGATCGTGCAGCCAGCCCTGGCCGAACGCTATGACGTTGCGGTCGCTGCAATGTGCAGCCAGATAGGCAGCGGTGCGCTGCCGGTCGAACAACTCGCGAGCTGCGGTCTCTCGATCCGCGCGCGCAAGGGTCGCGGCAGTCTCGATCGCCTCGATGCCGCGCTGCGTCGTCTGCCGCGGCCGGTGCTTGGCCGCATCGCCGACAAGACGCTGTGGCTCGACCTGCGTTGTCTCGAAAGCGCCGACGAGGCGGAGTTCGCCGCGCAATTGAATTTGCTCTCGGCATGATCGTCGGCACTGCGGGCCATATCGACCACGGCAAGACTACGCTGGTGCGTGCGTTGACCGGCGTCGATACCGATCGCTTGAAAGAGGAGAAAGCGCGAGGCATTTCGATCGAGCTTGGCTATGCCTACGTGCCGGTCGAAGGTGCGGCGGGCGAGGGCGACGACATGCTCGGCTTCGTCGACGTACCGGGCCACGAGCGCTTCGTGCATACGATGGTTGCCGGCGCCGGCGGCATCGATTTCGTCCTGCTCGTCGTCGCCGCAGACGATGGCGTGATGCCGCAGACGCGCGAACACGTGGCGATCCTCGATTTGCTCGGCGTTACCAGCGGCGTCGTGGCGCTGAGCAAGATCGATCGCGTTGGGCGGACACGCGTGCGCGAGGTCGAGGCACAGGTCGCCGCTCTGCTCGCATCGACCGGCTTGCGCGGCGCGCCGATATTCGCGCTCAACGCCAGCGCGCCTGGCGATGCCGGCGTCGCCGCACTGGGCGCGCATCTGCATGCCGTCGCGGCAGACGCCGCACGGCGCAGCGAGGAAGGATTGTTCCGCCTCGCCATCGATCGCGTATTCACGCTCGCCGGCCATGGCACCGTCGTCACCGGTACCGTGCATGCGGGCCGCGTGCAGGTCGGCGATACGTTGACCGTGATGCCCACGGATATCGCGGCGCGTGTGCGCGGAATCCACGCGCAGAACCGCACAAGTACGGAAGGGCGCGCCGGCCAGCGTTGCGCAATCAATCTCGCCGGCATCGACAAGTCCGACATCGCGCGTGGCGATTGGCTGGCCGATGCGCGTGCATTCGAGCCGACGACGCATATCGATGTGCGCATGCGCCTGCTGGCGGGCTCTACGGCGTTGCGCAATGGCGCGCCGGTGCACGTCCATCTGGGTACCGCGCATCGTGTCGCCCGCGTGGTCCTGCTCGGTGGCGAGTGGGCGACGACGGCTGAGTCGGCGCATGCGCAACTGGTCTTCAATGTGCCGGTCTGCGCGACCCCGGGCGATCAGCTGATCCTGCGCGACGCACAGGCCGCGCACACGCTCGGCGGCGGCGTTGTGCTCGACCCCAACGCGCCCGAACGCAGGCGACGCAGTCCGAAGCGACTCGCCTGGTTGACCGCGATCGAGCACATGCTTGCTGGCGAAGGGGTGACGCCGCTGCTGGCCGAGGCCACTTACGGTATCGCGCCGACCGAGTTGGTGCGCCTGTGCGGACGTGCGCAGGAGCAAATTGTACTGCCGCATTCGGCAACACGGATCGAGACCGCGCATGGCGCGCACATTTTTCTCGCCGCGCATTGGCAGGTGCTACGCGCGCGTGCGCTGGCCGCACTGCAAACCATCCATGCGGAACAGCCCGACGAACCCGGTATCGCCGCGTGGCGCTGGCGTCGTCACGTTGCGCCGACGCTGGATGAGGCGGTTTGGCATGCGCTGATCGATGCGCTCGTCGCCGAACGCGCCGTGGCGCGCAGCGGGCCGTGGTTGCATCTGCCGCAGCATCGCGCCGAAATCAGCGATGCCGAAACGCGGCTGCTGCAACGACTCAAGCCGCTGATCGTTGCCGGTCGCTTCGATCCGCCGTGGGTGCGCGATCTTGCGGGCACGCTCGGTGCCGACGAGGAAGCGGTGCGCAAGACATTGCGCAAGGCCGCCGCGCGCGGCGACGTGTATCAGGTCGTGCGCGACCTGTTTTATGCCAACGAGTGCGTGGCCGAGCTTGCGGCGATTCTGCGCGAGCTTGCGCAGCGCGACGGCAAGGTCGAGGCGGCGCAGTATCGCGATGCAGTCGGCCTCGGCCGCAAGCGCACGGTGCAGCTCTTGGAGTTCTTCGACCGCATTGGCTACACTGGCCGCGTGCGCGATGCGCATGTCTTGCGCGGCGATGGCGTTTGGCGCATCGACGGTTGAAAGAGTTTGCGGAACGGCGTGGAAGGCATTCGCATCCGGGGATGCGGCCGGGCTTCAAACCCGGTAGGGGGCGTCGATCGCTCCTTGGTAGGTTCGACTCCTGCTACCTTCCGCCACTTTCTTTGTCCGCTCATCGATGATCGCGAAAATCAAGAAGCAGCCGTCAATAGCCGCACTTCTCAATCAAAATTCAGCTTTATTGCAGTTCCTTTTCCCATCGTGAGAGCGGTTGCAGCATGAGCACGATCGACGCCTCCGTTCCGCGTCTCACGTCGCTCTCCCACGGCGGCGGCTGCGGCTGCAAGATCGCGCCCGGAGTGCTCTCCGAGCTGCTGCATGACATGCCCGCCGCGGGACCCTTCGCCGATCTTCTCGTCGGTCGCGACACCTCCGACGATGCCGCGGTGTATCGCATCAACGACGCACAGGCGATCGTCGCCACCACCGATTTCTTCATGCCGATCGTCGATGATCCGTTCGACTTCGGCCGCATCGCCGCGACCAACGCGCTGTCGGACATCTACGCAATGGGCGCACGCCCGCTGTTCGCGCTCGCCATCGTCGGCATGCCGATCAACGTGCTGCCGCGCGCAGTGATCCGCGAGATCCTGCGCGGCGGCGAGGCGATCTGCGCCGAAGCCGGGATCCCGATTGCCGGTGGCCACAGCATCGATTCGGTCGAGCCGATCTACGGCCTCGCCGCGACCGGCATCGTCGATCCGCGCGAGGTCAAACGCAACGGCGGCGCGCGCGACGGCGATGTGCTCGTGCTCGGCAAGCCGCTTGGCGTCGGCATCTACTCCGCGGCATTCAAGAAGGGCTTGCTCGACGCGGCCGGCTATCGCGAGCTGATCGCGACGACGACGCAGCTCAACCGGCCCGGCAGCGAACTCGCGCGGCTCGACGGCGTGCACGCGCTGACCGACGTGACCGGGTTCGGCCTGCTCGGCCACCTGCTCGAAATCTGCCGCGCCAGCGGTTTGCGCGCGCGCGTGGACGCGGCGAAAATTCCGCGCCTCGCGCAAGCTGCGAAGTTTGCCGAAGCCGGAATCGTCACCGGCGCGTCGGCGCGCAATTGGCAATCGTATGCGGGTGAGGTCGAGCTGTCGCCGGCTGCCGCGCCTTGCCAATCACTGCTGAGCGACCCGCAGACCAGCGGCGGCCTGTTGGTCGCCTGCTCTGCCGACATTGCCGCCCGGGTCGTCGAGCTGTTTGTCTCGGCGGGTTTTGTCGGCGCCACGATCATCGGCACGATGACATCGGGCAATCCCCGCATCGAGGTCAGCTAGGCGCTTCGCACCGCCGGCTGCGGGCGAAGCTTCGGGCCGGATCCCGGCCCGTTTTGGCGCAGCGCGGGTGGCGAAAACTGCGAACCCCAGGGTCACCGAGATATTGAAGCGAACGGGGCAAGATCTGGTGCCTGCGAGCGCCCATGCCCGCCCTCGGGCTTCGCGACCATGACTTTTGGTAGTCTTTCGCGACGATTTGATACGATATAACATCTCGTGTTTATCTCTTCGGCAACCACGCTCGCATGAATAGAAAGGGTGCCGATGCACATTCGGAGAGCGGAGGACCCGGAGACGAGCGCGCAGGACAATTTGACCTCGTTGGCGGTTCGTCGCTATTCCTTGCGCTGCGTGCGGTTCTCGCTTTGGCATGTTTGCTGAGCGCCGGTTGTGCGGTCGGCCCCGACTTCAAGAAGCCCGCTGCGCCGGACGCCGGCGACTACGCTTCTCATCCGCTCGCCACGACCGTTGCCACCGAGGGCGTTTTCGGCGGTGAAGCGCAGCGCTTCGTCAAAGGCAGCGACATCGCCGGCGACTGGTGGACGCTGTTCCATTCCAAGCCGCTCAATGATCTGATCGAGCAATCGCTTGCGAACAACGCCGACCTCAAGGCCGCCCAAGCCGCGTTGTTGGTGGCGCGGGAAAACGCGTTGGCCGGGCGCGGCGCTTTCTATCCCGCCGTTTCCGCCAGTTTTTCGGCGAGCCGCGAGAAGGATGCCTCGGGGTCGCTCGCACCCGTGCCCAGCAACAACGCCTCGCTGTACAACCTGTTCACGCCGCAGCTCAGCATTTCGTACGCGCCCGATCTGTTCGGACTGAATCGGAGGACGCTCGAGTCGTTGCAGGCGCAGGAGCAAGCCGTGCGCTTTCAGACGATTGCAGCGCAGATCACCCTGAGCACGAATGTGGTCGCCGCCGTCGTCCAGGAGGCGTCGCTGCAGGCGCAGGTCGACGCCACGCGCGAGCTGATCGGCATCAACACGCACATGGTCGAAATCCTGCGCTACCAGTTGGCCAAGGGTTATGCCGCGCGGCTCGATCTGGCCGCGCAGGAAGCGCAGCTCGCCCAGGTGCAGGCGTCGCTGCCGCCGCTGCTCAAGCAGTTGATCCAGCAACAACATCTCGTGGCCGTTCTCGCCGGGCGTTTTCCGAATCAGGCGCCGGCGGAGAAATTCGAGCTCGGGAGTTTGCAACTGCCGCAGGAATTGCCCGTCAGCCTTCCTTCGGAGCTCGTCGCACAGCGTCCCGACGTGCTCCAGGCCGAGGCCAACATGCACGCCGCGAGCGCGCAGATCGGAGTCGCCACGGCGAACCGATTGCCGAATATCTCCTTGACCGCGAATGTTGGCAGCACGGCGCTGGCGATGAGCCAGGTGTTCAAGTCGGGTACCGGGTTCTGGAATCTGGCCACGGCGATAACCGCGCCCGTTTTTCAAGGCGGAACTCTGCTGCACCAGGAGCGCGCCGCGAAAGCGGCCTATGTCGAAGCGGCCGAACAGTATCGCAGCACGGTGCTGACCGCGTTTCAGAATGTGGCCGATACCTTGACCGCCCTTGAGCAGGATGCCGAGGGGTTGAAGACCGCGGCCGCTGCCGCAGACGCCGCCAAGGTCACGCTGGATTTGTCCCAGCGGCAATGGCAGAGCGGCTACGCCGCTTATCTTTCGCTGCTCGGCGCCGAACAGGCGTACCAGCAGGCGCGGATCGGCCTGGTGCAGGCGCAGGCCAATCGCTACGCCGATACCGCCGCGCTGTTTCAGGCGCTCGGCGGCGGTTGGTGGAAGCGTGCGGATTTGACCCAGGGCGAATGAGCCAGAGCGAATAACCAGAGCGAACAAGCCAGGACAAAGATGAGAAACAGCGTGCTCTGCATGACTCTCCCCTCGGGATTTCGGATCGCGTTTCCACGCGAGCTCGCAATTGCCGCGTTGGCGATGGCGATGGTGCTTGTCGCGAGCTGCTCGCCGACGGCTAACCAAACTGCCGCGGCGCCGGCCGCTGCCGCGCGCAACGCGACGCTGACGCCGGCGCAGCTGAAAAACATCCGGCTTTACACGGTCGAGACATCCAAATACCACAAGATGACCGAAGCGACCGGTGCGGTCGACTTCGACAACGACCAGGCCACGAGCGTACTGGCGCCGTTCTCGGGCCCGGTATCGCGACTCGTCGTTTCCCTCGGCGATCACGTCAAGAAAGGCGACGCCTTGGGTATCGTCGATTCGCCCGACTTCGCCACGGCCATCAGTACGTACAGCAAGGCGCTCGCCACGGCGGCAACCAATCGCAAGCTCGCGGATATCGACAAGGATCTGCTCCAGCACAACGGCATTTCGCAGCGCGAAGAGGCGCAGGCGCAAACCGACGCGGTCAGCGCCGAGGCGGACCGTGACGCCGCGCTCAAGGCGCTGGTCTCGCTCAACGTTGATCCGCGCGTCATCAGGGATGTTCAACAAGGCAAATCGACCTCGCGCATCGAAAGCGTGATTCGATCGCCGATCAACGGCACAGTAGTGGAAAAGCTGATCACTCCCGGCCAACTTCTGCAGGCGGGCACGACGCCTTGTTTTACCGTGGCCGACCTTTCGCGCGTCTGGGTCACGGCGCAAATTTTCGGCGCAGGCCTCGCCTCGGTCAGCCTAGGCGACACCGCCGAAGTGATCACCGGCACCGACGACAAGAATCTTTCCGGGACTGTGGACAACATCGCCGCCCTGGTCGACCCGACGACCCGCGCGGTCGGCGTGCGCGTGGTCGTCGACAATCCGGGCGGCGTTCTGAAAAAGCAGATGTACGTGCGCGTGCGCATCCGCGCGCATGAAGAAAGCAGCGGAACGCTCGTGCCGGTCTCGGCCATCCTGCGTGACGACGAAAATCTGCCGTTCGTGTACCTCGCCCAGGCCGACGGCAGCTTCGCGCGACAACACGTGACGCTGGGTTACCGTTCGCAGGACCAGTACGACATCGCCGAAGGCCTCAAAGTCGGTGACAGGATCGTGGTCGACGGTGGCGTCTTCGTTCAGTTCATGCAAGACCAATGAGCGAACCCGTGCCGTCGAGCCCGCCTCCGTCGCAGTCGCGAACGGTTTCGATCATGAACAAGATCGTCACCGCCTCGCTGGGGCAGCCGCTGCTCGTCATTCTGATCACGCTGTTGTTCGTCGGCGCCGGCGTGCGCTCGCTCAGCCGCCTGCCGGTGGATGCCTATCCCGATCTTTCGCCGCCCAATGTCGAGATCATCACTCAGTGGCCTGGCCACGCCGCCGAGGAGGTGGAACGGCTGATCACGATACCGGTCGAGCTCGGCATGAACGGCACGCCGCAAACCGTCAACGTCCGCTCGATCTCGCTGTACGGTTTGTCCGACGTCATCCTCACGTTTCGCGACGGCACGGACAACGATTACGCCCGCCAACAGGTGTTCAATCGTCTGCCGAACGTCAGTCTGCCGGACGGAGTGACTGCTACGCTGTCCCCGCAGTCTGCGCCGTCGGGATTGATCTATCGCTACGTCCTGCAAAGCTCCGACCGCCCGCCGATGGAGCTCAAGACGCTCGAAGCGTGGACGGTCGAGCCGCAATACCGATCCGTCCCCGGCGTAGCCGACGATTCCGGATTCGGCGGCGGCACGATGCAATACCAGGTGCTGCTCGATCCGGCCAAGATCGCCGGCGTAGGCTTGTCGGCGGTACAGGTGGAGGCAGCGCTGACCGCCAACAACGGCAACGCCGGCGGCGGATTTTATTCGCAGGGCGGCCAGTTCTACTACGTGCGCGGCATGGGCCGCATGGTCACGCCGGAGGACATCGGCAACGTCGTGCTGGCGGTGAACAACGGCACGCCGGTTCTGGTCAAGGATGTCGGTCGCGTGGTCATCGATATCGCTCCGCGCCTGGGCGAGTTCGGCTACGAAAAGCAGGATGACGCGGTCGAGGGCGTGGTCCTGTTGCGCACGGGCGAAAAGACCCAGGACGTGCTCAAGCGCGTGCAGGCCAAGACCAAGGAACTCAACGAGGAAATCCTGCCCAAGGACGTGAAGGTCGTGCCGTTCTACGACCGCACCGATCTGATCGAACTGACGACCAGCGTCGTCGAAGACAATCTGCTGCGCGGCATGCTGCTCGTCGTCGTGGTCCTGATCTTTTTCCTCTACGATTTTCGTGCGGGACTGATCGTCGCCATCACCATACCGCTGGCGTTGTTGTTCGCATTCATCTGCCTTGACGCGCAGCACGCCTCGGCCAACCTGCTATCGATCGGTGCGGTCGATTTCGGCATCCTCGTGGATGGCGCCGTGGTCATGGTGGAAAACATCTTCCGCCAGATCGCGGAACGAAAAGGAACCGAGTTCAATATCAAGGAAATCATTCGCGACGCGGCGGCCGAGGTGGACCGCCCGCTGTTCTATTCCGTCGCGGTGATCGTGGTCAGCTTCCTGCCGATCTACGTGCTGTCGGGGCCGTCGGGCACACTGTTCAGGCCGATGGCCGATACCATGGTTTTCGCCCTGGTCGGCTCGCTGATCATTACCCTCGCGTTGCTGCCGGTGCTATGCGCCTGGTTCATGCGCAAAGGCGTGCGCGAGCGCCGCAACGCCGCATTCGAAGCGGTCAAATCCGTGTACGTGAAAGGTCTCGACTTTTGTCTCGCGCGGCCGTGGGCGACGACGTTCGCTTCGGCCCTCGTGCTCGCCGCTTCGCTGCTGCTCGTGCCGCATATCGGTGCGGAGTTCATGCCGCAGCTCGACGAAGGCGCATTGTGGGTCCGCGCGACGATGCCCTACACGATATCGTTCGACGAGTCGGCGAAGGTGACGCCGAAAATTCGCGAGATCTTGCGCAGCTTTCCCGAAGTCACCACGGTGGCCTCCGAACTGGGCCGCCCCGACGACGGCACCGACGCGACCGGATTCTTCAACGTCGAATTTTTCGTCGCGCTCAAACCGTATTCGCAATGGACCGGCGCCTATCGCACCAAGGCCAAGCTGATCGAAGCGATCAATGAAAAGCTGCAGGCCTTTCCGGGCATCATTTTCAATTTCACTCAGCCTGCCGAAGACGCGGTGGACGAAGCGGAAACGGGTTTGAAGAGCGCGCTGGCCGTGAAGGTTTTCGGCGCGAACCTCGATGTGCTCGAACAGAAGGGCAAGGCGATCAAGAAGGTGCTGGAGAACGTGCGCGGAATCACGCACGTGACCCTGGTCCGCGAACTCGGCCAGCCGAGCCTGACCATCAACATCGATCGCGCCAAGATTGCCCGCTACGGTTTGAACGTCGCCGACATCAACGGCCTGATCCAGACCGCGATCGGCGGCGACGTGGCCACGCAAGTCGTGCAAGGTGAAAAACAGTTCGACCTCGTCGTGCGCCTCGAGCACGATTACCGCGACAACCCGGACGAAATCGGCAACATCCTCGTGGCGACGCCCGGAGGACAACAAATCCCGCTCAAGGAGTTTGCCGACATCAAGGTCGTGTCGGGTGCCTCGTTCATTTATCGCCAGAACAATTCACGCTACATCGGCGTGCAATTCTCGGTGGAAGGACGCGACCTGGCCGGTGCGGTCGAAGATGCGATCGAGCAAGTCAACAAGAAGGTGCCTCTGCCGCGCAGCTACCGTTTGGACTGGGGTGGCGAATACACGGAATACACTGCCTCGCGCGCGCAGCTCAGCGTCATTCTGCCGCTCACGGTATTCCTGATCTTCTTCCTGCTGTTCACCCTCTACGGCAACTTCAAATTCCCGTTCATCACGGTGCTCGGCGTGCTGCTGTCGGCGCCGGTCGGCGGCCTCGTCGCGCTGTGGATCACCGGCACGCCGTTCTCGGTATCCTCCGGCGTCGGTTTCCTCGCGCTATTCGGCGTCTCGGTGCAGACGGCGGTCGTCTACATCTCGTACGTCAACGAACTACGCGGCAACGGCGTCTCGCTCGCCGAGGCGATTCGCGAAGGCGCGATCCTGCGTCTGCGTCCGATCATGATGACGGCACTGGTGGCGGCGCTCGGGCTATTGCCGGCGGCGCTCGCCACCGGCGTCGGCACGGACACGCAGATGCCGTTTGCCCTGGTCATCGTCAGCGGCCTCTTCACCCGACTCCTGATTAGTATCTATCTGATGCCGGTGCTGTACGCGCTGGTGGCGCGCAAGGATGATCGACTGGAGGTGTGAGTCTTGCGCGAGAACATCCGCTTGTTTTTCAGTATCGATATCTTCGCCCGCGGGTCGGCCTCATTTTTCGTTCGCTACAGCGGGCGCCACATTGAACGCCCCGGCGGCCCCGGGAAACTCGACCGGACTCTCGTAGCCATCTTTGGAAACGGACGAGACGCCGAAGAACCAGTCATCGATATTCACATCTTTCAACAGCAGTGAAGTCGCATCGCCGACAAGCTTGCTGTTGCTCCAGAAGGGCGCGGTGGTATCGCGCCACGACACGCGATAGCTCGCGGCATTGGGCACGGCGCTCCAGCTTACGGTTGTGTCCATCGATACCGCGCCTTCGATCTTGACCTGCGCGGGCGGAGCGGGGGCCATCGCCAGCGCCGCCATCGTGATCGCGTTGAGGCGCACGACTTGCGCCAGATATGCGAAATCGACTGCATCGAGCACGTCGCCGTAGTGCACCCCGTTTTCGATGCGTACGTCTTCGTGCTCGCGCGTGTAATTCTCGATCGCCTCGGTAAAGCGCACCGCGGGATAACCCGCCGCCAGCATCGGCACCTGGTCGCCGCCGCGGCTGTAGCGATCGGTGCGGTAGACCATGCGTACGCTGAAGGCTTTGAGATAGGTATCCGCGAGGCCGCTGATGAAGCGTGCGAGATTGCGTGAAGGACTGTCGACTTCGCCGCCGTTGTAGCGTCGGCGAGTTGCCTCCTCCGGCGTTTCGGTCGAGCGCGTGCCTTCGGAAAACACACGGACATGTGTCGCGTCCTTGATGCCGTTCGTTCCCAAGGTGTTGCCGACGATGTCGTTGTTCAGTGCCGCTTCGACGCGCCAGTGATGGTCACGCGCGTATTGCGCCAGCAGTTTTCCGCCGTAGAGGCCTTGCTCTTCGCCCGAGAGCACGGCGTAGACCAGGGTGGCGTCGAACTTGTGCTTGGACAAGACGCGTGCCGCCTCGAGGACCGCGGCGGTGCCGGAACCGTCGTCGTCGGCGCCCGGCGCATCGCTTTTCGCATCCATGACGTCGCGTACGCGTGAATCGATGTGGCCGGAAATGACGATGACGCGTTCCGGCTCGCCGGTGCCACGCTGGATCGCAAGCACGTCCACGATCGCGGCCGGCTTCGGGATGCGCTCGCCGGTCGCGCTCTGCTCCGGGGTCTCGATCTGCAGGCAGCCGTGACATTGGCGTCCGATCTCTTCAAAGCGGCTCTTCGCCCAGCGCCGCGCGGCACCGATGCCGCGCTTGTTCGATTGAGTGTCGGACAAGGTGTGCCGCGTTCCGAAGCCGACCAGTTTGCTGATCGTGGCGCGCAACTCGTCTGCCCGCACGTCATCGCCGATCGACGTCAGCAGAGGCATTGCCGCGGCCGGTGGCGCTGGAGCCTGCGCGCCGCTGCACAACGGTACCGCAGCCAGTGCGAGAACCAACAGCGTGGAAATGCGCATGGACAATCTCCTCGTGGGCTGCTGCAGCCGGGCACGATCGAGACTAATGGCAGCGTCTAAGAAAGGTCAATTGGAAAGAACTTGTTGAAACAGTGGTCTACAAATTGCGCATCTCGTAACTAGAGACGCTTTTTTGTACCTATTTGTCCGTCGCTTCTTTCGCATCCGTCGCGAGCAAGGCCTGCATCGTTTCCCGAATGGCGCGCAGGCGCCACTGATCGCCCACATGATGAAACGTTGCGGTGTAGACCAAGAGATCGCGGCCAATGATGAAGCTGGCATCGACTAGCGCCACGTCCCGACCCTCCGAATAGCGCGGCGCTTTGTTGCCCTGCCACCCTGAAAAGCCGATCGCCTGTGCTGCCTTCTTGCCCGCCTCGGCCAAGTCAGCATCTGCAACTGGCTTTGCGCCGCCGTCGATGTAAGCGATGGCGCGGTCTACCGTCTTCTTTCGGTCAGGATTCCTCTCCGCGACTTCCTGCAAAATTGAACGGCTGCGAACCGATGTATCGCGCCGGCGTCAACCCACAGATCGTCGTAGTCGCCACGGGCCGCGCGCTTGAGTAACTCCCACTGGCTTTCCGTCGTAGGTTCAATCAGGCCGGTGACTAGCGAGTAGATCCATCGATTCTCGTACCGGCTCTGCGGGGCGGGTGGCGTAGGAAGGATACGCGCCATGTCTTCCTGCAGCGCGAGCGTCGCGACAAGCTCGCTCGCTTCCTTCTTGGCGTGCTCATCTGTCGCGAGAGACAGGAGTGCATCATGAATCTGGCTGGTTTTCGACAGGAGCAGTTCGTCAAGGTCCTTCGCTATCTTGTCGTCATCTCTCTCCCCCAGAATCACGTCGCGCAACGCGAGGCGCTGAGTCTCGCCTTTGAGCGAGATAACGCGCTCCAGGTCCTTTCACCATAGGGACTACTGGACGCGGGTGAGCGTTCCGAGCCGTGACGTGCGCTGATAGTACTCGTCGGTCAGCGTGGCCTTCGGCCCGGAGAAGTTGAAGCTGATCGCCGACACCGTCGTCTGGGACGCATCTTCGGTTCCCTGCCATAACTTGAATACGTCGCCATCCCAATGTGTCAGCGTCCAGGTCATACCGCCGTCGGCTGGCCCCATATGCAACTGCAGTGCGCCGTTCACCACGGTGACCAGGGCGTCGCCGAAGTAGTCGTTGTGATAGGTGCCGGCATAATTCGCCAGCGGCTGTGCAGGCTTGGCGTTGGAGGGCGGTGCGGCGGCGGCTACCGACGAGGATGCGAACGCGTCCTTGATCGCACTTCGGAATGCTGTCTGGTAGAAGTCCCATGCGTCGGTCCGCACCTCGCCGAACTGGGCGAGTTCAAGAAAGTCGCTCGTCACGGTCTCGGGCAAGCCCAACGGAAATCCGTTGGTCAGCACGACGATGCCGAGATCCAGGGCAGGGACAATCTCGAAGTTCGTGCTGGCTCCTTGACCGAGTGCGCCATTGTGCGAGGCGAGCTTCATTCCATTGCTCGCCTGCCCGGTATTGAATCCGTATCCGTAGAGCGCGTTGTTGCTTGCGATCGTCGCTTCTTTCCCGAGCGGCAGGATGTTGTGCGCAGACATGATGTCGCGCAATACAACCGGGTCGATGAGCTGTGTGCCGTCCGGCGCCTTACCTCCGGCGAGGAGCATGAGCATCCACTTCGCCATATCGTTCGCACTGGACGAGACGCCTCCGCCGGCCGCCGCGCGATCGCCATTGTACTGTTGCGGCGTGACACGCCATGTTCCATCGAGATTGTCGTCGATCGGAGAGTGGCCGACCGCATGATTCGGATAGGCGATATACGTTGTGAAATCGGAGGTGGTGCGCGTCATGCCGAGAGGCTGGTAGAGCGCGGCGTCGGAGAGTTGCGCCCACGGGGTGCCCACCTTCTGGGCAACCGCTTCTGCGGCAGCCATGATCCCGTAGTTGGTATAGGCATACGACGCGCGGAACGGTTCCAGTGAGAGGTATCGGAGCTGTTGAAGGATTGTCTTTCGGTCGTAGCCCAGCCCTTCCAAGTCATCCCCGGCATGGTCGGGCAAACCGGAGCGGTGCGAGTACATGTCGCCGATGGATACGTTCTGCGAAACCCAATCGGAACTGCCTGCGCTGGAGGAGGTGCCCAAGGCAAACCACGGCAGCGAACCCGCGATCGATGTATACCAAGCAACTTTTTTCGCACTTACTTGCGTGGAGATGACCGTGGCGCCGATGGGCTTGGAGATCGAAGCCAATTGGAAAACGGTATCCGCGTCGACTCTGGCACCTGTGTCCATGTTCGCAACGCCGAAGCCCTGGCTGTAGATGACCTTGCCGCCGTGCACCACCGCGATCGCGAGGCCGGGGACGTGGGATTGTTGCAAGTAATTGTTGATACGGCCCTGGATTTGCGAGACCGCATATCCCAGGTACGGAACACCCGACGTCGGGCGAGCGCATGAGGGCTGTATCGAAGTTGCATCGGAGGCCGAAGTACTTGGCATCGGCGATGGACACTGTGCCAGAGTCGTTCCGCATGCCGACGAAAGGACCAATACCAGAGCGTATCGACAAATCGCCATGCCTGTTCCCTGTGAATGATCGAGCAGTCGAGAGGTATCTCCCCGATTCTTAGGTTAGCAAGCGCAAGACGCGTACGGCTATACGTCACGTTGGCAGAAACGTGATCCGATTTTGCGCAGCACTGCGCGATTGCCGATCAAATCGCGAAACCGTTGCCAATTTTCGGAGGAATTCGAACGGGATTCCGATGGTATGACCACACCGGTTGGCGAATTCAAGAATTGAATGGCGCGCCCGGAGGGATTCGAACCCCCGACCCTCAGCTTCGGAAGCTGATGCTCTATCCAGCTGAGCTACGGGCGCGAAGCGCATAGTTTGGCATGAATCCCGACTTTGCGGAGCATTCCATCGGCTGCGGCTGGCACCGATTTCGAGTGGTGCGGCGGTGTTCCCGTATCATTGGCGCATTGACCGACTGCTGTATGCGAAGAACCCATGGACATTTTCAAGATCTTCCACATCGAGGCCGCGCACCGTCTGACTGGCGTGCCGCCGACGCACAAGTGCGCGCGTCTGCATGGGCATTCGTTCCGCATCGAGGTGCATGTGTCCGGCGACATCGATCCGATGACCGGCTGGGTGATGGACTTCGCCGACGTCAAGGTTGCCTTCGCGCCGATCTTCGAGCGTCTCGACCATCACTACTTGAACGAAATTGAGGGACTCGACAACCCGACCAGCGAGCGCCTCGCCGCATGGATCTGGACGGCGCTCAAGCCGCGCCTGCCGCAGCTGAGCCGCATCGTCGTGCACGAGACCTGCACCGCCGGCTGCGCCTACGCGGGGCCTTGAATATTTTCGTGACGCGCCGCGCAAAACGAGCGTTCGATCGCTGTTCTGTCAGGCGAATGAAACCTTTATAGGACAAGCTCTGCAGTCGAAAACAGTGGGGCGGAATCGCACTTGTTGCAATGCACCAAATTTGGTGCTATGGTGCTTGCCACTAACCCAACCATCTTTCGAGGCAATGATCATGTCCGAGTATTTCAACACCCAGGCTCTCGCCCTTTCCAAGTCTTTCGCCGATGCGGCGTTCAAGGCGCACACGCTGGCCGTGGAAGGTCTGGAGCGCGTCACCAACCTCAACCTCAAGGCGCTGGAAAGCAATGTCGCCGCCACGGTCGACTTCCTCTCCGAAGCCGCTGAAGTGCGTGATTTCGACAGCCTGAAGACGATCTTCCCGAAGGGCGTCAACCTGGTCAAGGATTCGGCCGAGAAGTTCTACGCGAACGGCCAGGAAGTGTTCGGCGTCACGGTCAAGACCGGTGAAGCGCTGAGCCAGATCGCCAAGGGCAGCCTCGAAGTCGCCAACGACAGCTTCAAGAAGCAGGTGAGCGCGGCGCAGGCCGATTTCACCAAGCAGGTCAGCGGCGCGGCGAAGAAGGCCACGCGCTAATCGAATTCCCGCAGGTCACTGCGGAAATCGCGCTGCGGCAATCCTCCCTCCCCTTTTGTATTCCGCAGCGTTTGTTCAGCCGGATGGCCCAGCCATCCGGCTTTTTTATTGCCCGAGTTTGGCAATTCCGCGGCCATGCTCGATGCGAGGGCAGGGCATGTGCTCGACCGCGAGCGGTGAAGTCATTGGCGTCACAGCAGTGCGACACAATGTCGCAAGATGGTGCAAATAGCGGCTGCGCCCCTGTACCAAAGCCCTATCTGTCTTGCGGCTGCAAATAGCCGGCGGGTATAATCTTGCTGCTTTGCGATAGACGATGCTTCCTCAGGTCCCGGGGGCGCCGTCGCAGCCCTTCCGGCATCGCAACCTTGAAGCCGAATCCCATGCGGAACTCCATTGCTCATGGCCGACGCAATGCCGTCCGGATCGTGCTCTTCCAACTCGGCGTCGCCGGATTGGTCGGCTTGGGGTTTTGCGCGCAGGGTTGGCGGTCGGGGATGGCGACCTGGTATGGCGGCGGAGTGATCGCGATCGGCAACGCGTTGTTCGCATGGCGTTTGTACGCCGACGGCATCGCGCCGATTCGGCGCATCGCGCGAGCAGTGTACGCCGCGGAAGTGATGAAGTGGGTCTGGCTGGTACTCGCGCTCTATCTTGGGCTGGCCGTATTCGGATTGGCGCCTTTGCCGCTGATCATTGGCGTCCTCGCGGCGCAGGTGGCATTTTGGGCAGCGGTCGGAATTTTCCGCTGAAGAATTCAACAGCAAGTTTGATCGGGTAGTCCCTTTCCATGTTGCAAGCGCAAGCCGCCGAACACGAATCCTCGTCAGGAAGCATGACCGAGTACATCGTGCATCACCTGCATCATCTGCGCTGGCCGCGCGAGGATGGGTTCTGGACGCTGAACATCGACACGCTGTTCTTCACCTTCGTGCTGTCGGCGCTGTTCTGCCTGCTGTTCATCGGCACCGCGCGCCGCGCCAAGGTCGAGAATCCGGGCAAGCTGCAGAGCTTCATCGAAATGGTCGTCGTCTTCGTCGACGGCCTGGTCAAGGAAACCTTCCACGGTACGAGCAAGCTCATCGCGCCGCTCGCGGTCACGATCTTCGGCCTCGTCTTCCTGTTCAACTTCCTCGACATGTTGCCGGTCGACATGCTGCCGGCCGCGGGCCATGCCGCGGGCTTGAAGTATCTGCGCATCGTGCCGACGGCCGATCTCAGCACCACGCTGGGCATGGCGCTGTGCGTGTTCCTGCTGATCCAGTATTTCGGCCTCAAGCACAAGGGTCCGAAGGTGTTCTTCGGCGAGATGGTCAGCGCGCCGTTCCATGCGCATGGCCTCGGCGCGAAGATCGCGCTCGCGCCGGCCAACCTGCTGCTGCGCCTGATCGAAGAAGCCGTGCGTCCCGTGTCGCTCTCGCTGCGACTGTTCGGCAACATGTACGCGGGCGAGCTGATCTTCATCCTGATCGCGGTGATGACGCTCGATGCGACGCTCTCGCACTTCTCGACCTACCTGCTCGGCTTCGGCCAGTTCATCGCCGGCTTCCTCTGGACCGCTTTCCATATTCTGGTTATCACCCTGCAGGCATTCATCTTCATGATGCTGTCGGTCGTGTACCTGAGCATGGCCGCCGAACGGCACTGATTTCTGTACTTTTGCACTTCTCTACTTTTTGACTTTTGATTTAGGAGACCACCATGGAAAATGCAGCACACGTAATGAGCTTCACGCTGATCGCCGCCAGCCTTCTGATCGGCCTCGGCGCTCTCGGTACCGCGATCGGCTTCGCGCTGCTCGGCGGCAAGTTCCTCGAAGGTTCCTCGCGCCAGCCGGAACTGACCCCGATGCTGCAGACCAAGATGTTCATCGTCGCCGGTCTGCTCGACGCGGTGCCGATGATCGGCGTTGCGATCGCGCTGCTGCTGATCTTCGCCAACCCGTTCCTCGGCAGCTTCAGCGTCCTGAAGTAATCAGGCCGTCACAGGAATTCGGCTGGCGCTCTGCGTCGGCTCGATGGAGTCAGCGATGATCCCCAATATCACATTCGTCATCCAGGGTCTGGCGTTCTTCGCCGTGGTCTGGCTGGTCATGAAATTCGGTTGGCCGCATATCATGGCGGCGATCGAGGAGCGCCAGCAGAAGATCGCCGAAGGTCTCGCCGCGGCCGATCGCGCCAAGGCGGAGCTCAAGGACGCCGACGCGCGCGTGGCCGACGAGATCAAGAAAGCTCGTGCCCAGGCGGCGGAAATCGTCGACAAGGCGCATCAGCAGGCCAACCAGATCGTCGACAAGGCCAAGGCTGATGCGCTGCTCGAAGCGGCGCGGGTCAAGGCCACGGCGCAGACCGAGATCGACGGCATGGTCGGCAAGGCGCGCGAAGCGCTGCGCGGCCAGGTCGCTTCGCTCGCCGTGCAGGGCGCTTCGAAGATCATCGGCAAGGAGATCAATGCCGATGCGCACAAGGCCTTGCTCGATCAGCTGGTAGCCGAGATCTGAGCGCATGAGCGAAACCTTGACCTTGGCACGTCCCTACGCGCGTGCGGCGTTCGAAGCCGCGCGTGACGGGAACGCACTGGCGGCGTGGTCGGCGAACCTCGGTTTCGCCGGGCAGGCCGTGGCCGATGCGCGCATCGGTGCGCTGATCGGCAATCCGCGCTTGTCCAACGACGAACTCGTCGGCTTGCTGTTGCCGCCGGGCGAAGCCGCGAGCGGCACGTTCGCGAATTTCCTGTCGTTGCTCGCGGACAACCGCCGCCTCGCCCTGCTGCCCGAAATCGCCGCGCTGTTCGAGGAATTGAAGCGCGAGTCCGAGCGCGTGCTCAAGGTGACGTTGCGCTCCGCGGCGGAGATTCCGGCGCCGCAGGCCGACGCGATCAAAGCCGCGCTGGCCAAGCGTTTCGGCCGCAGCATCGAACTCGACCAGCATATCGATCCAGCCGTGATCGGCGGTGCCGTGATCGATGCGGGCGATGTCGTGATCGACGGCTCGGTGCGCGGACGCCTGGCGCGTCTGGAACAGACCTTGGTGAATTGACGACCCGGCGGCGTCCGCGCCGCCGGTGCGTCAGAAGTCACAGGTGAAAAGTCGCAGGAGCAGCCGCGCAAGCGATGCTCGATCCAACCGACTTTTGACCTTTGACTTTTGACATTAACCAGAAGCGACGTTGCGTTCACCGCGCACGCGCGCAGAGGACTTGAGAAATGGCCACCACGCTTAACCCTTCAGAAATCAGCGAACTGATCAAGAACCGCATCGAGCAGGTCAAGCTCGCCGCGGAAGCGCGCAACGAAGGCACCATCGTCTCGGTGTCCGACGGCATCGTGCGCATCCACGGCCTGGCCGACGTGATGTCGGGCGAAATGATCGAGCTGCCGGGCAACGGCACGGCGCTGGCGCTGAACCTCGAGCGCGATTCGGTCGGCGCGGTCGTGCTCGGCGAATACGAGCACCTGCGCGAAGGCGACACGGTCAAGACCACGGGCCGCATTCTCGAAGTGCCGGTCGGTCCGGAACTGCTCGGCCGCGTCGTCAACGCGCTCGGTCAACCGATCGACGGCAAGGGTCCGATCAACACCAAGCTTTCCTCGCCGGTGGAAAAGGTCGCGCCGGGCGTGATCGCGCGCAAGTCGGTGTCGCAGCCGGTGCAGACCGGCTACAAGTCGGTCGACTCGATGATTCCGATCGGCCGCGGTCAGCGCGAGCTGATCATCGGCGACCGCCAGACCGGCAAGACCGCGCTCGCGGTCGACGCGATCATCAATCAGAAGGGCACGGGCATCAAGTGCGTCTACGTCGCGATCGGCCAGAAGCAGTCGTCGATCGCCAACGTCGTGCGCAAGCTCGAAGAATTCGGCGCGATGGACCACACCATCATCGTCGCTGCCTCGGCTTCCGACTCGGCCGCGATGCAGTATCTCGCGCCGTACTCGGGCTGCTCGATGGGCGAGTACTTCCGCGACAACGGCCAGGACGCGCTGATCATTTACGACGATCTGACCAAGCAGGCCTGGGCGTATCGCCAGATTTCGCTGCTGCTGAAGCGTCCGCCGGGCCGCGAAGCGTATCCGGGCGACGTGTTCTATCTACACAGCCGCCTGCTCGAGCGCGCCGCGCGCGTCAACGAGGAATACGTGGAAAAGTATACAAATGGCGCGGTCAAGGGCCAGACCGGCTCGCTGACCGCGCTGCCGGTCATCGAAACGCAGGCCGGCGACGTGTCCGCGTTCGTGCCGACCAACGTGATCTCGATCACCGACGGCCAGATCTTCCTCGAGACCGACCTGTTCAACGCCGGCATCCGCCCGGCCGTGAACGCCGGTATCTCGGTGTCGCGCGTCGGCGGCGCCGCGCAGACCAAGATCATCAAGAAGCTGTCGGGCGGCGTGAAGCTCGCGCTCGCGCAGTACCGCGAACTCGCCGCGTTCTCGCAGTTCGCTTCAGACCTCGACGCGGCCACGCGCGCCCAGCTCGAGCGCGGCCAGCGCGTCACCGAACTGATGAAGCAGAAGCAGTACGCGCCGCTCTCGGTCGGCCAGCTCGCGCTTTCGCTGTATGCGGCCGAGAAGGGTTATCTCGACGACCTGCCGATCGCGCAGATCCTGCCGTTCGAAGCCGGCCTGCACGCGCACTTCGCCGCGAACTACGCCGACTGGATGAAGGCCGCGAACGACAAGGCCGACTGGAACGATGCGATCGAAGCGACGTTGAAGAAAGGCATCGAAGAGTTCAAGAAGACGGGTTCCTGGTAATCCGCAGGCTGGGCTGCCAAGCCCGGCTTTTTCTGATGAGTTTGCACGCTGGGCTTTGCGGCCCAGCCTACAAAGAAGAGACGATATGGCTGGTGCACGCGAAATCCGAACCAAGATCAAGAGCGTACAGAACACCCGCAAGGTGACGCGCGCGCTGGAAATGGTCTCGGCTTCGAAAATCCGCAAGGCGCAGGACCTGATGAAGGCCTCGCGTCCGTACGCGCGCGCGATGCGCCAGATGATCGGTCACATCGCCAAGGCGAACAGCGAGTACAAGCATCCCTTCCTCGTCGAGCGCAGCGACATCAAGCGCGTCGGTTACATCGTCGTGTCGACCGATCGCGGTCTCTGCGGCGGTCTCAATTCGAACCTGTTCCGCAAGCTGCTCGGCGAGATCCGCCAGTGGCAGGAGAAGGGCGTCGAGATCGACGTCGTCGCGATCGGCACGAAGGCGAATGCGTTCTTCAAGCGGCTCAAGGTTAATCTCGTCGGCAGCGTCGCTCATCTCGGCGAGCGTCCGCACATCGAGCAGTTGATCGGCGTGATCAAGGTCATGCTCGACGCATATTCCGACAAGCGCATCGACCAGCTCACGTTGGCCTACAACGACTTCGTCAACACGATGACGCAGAAGCCGACGCTCGATCAGCTGCTGCCGCTGCCGCCGTCGGCGCAGCTCGAGACGGCGCACGACTGGGACTACATCTACGAGCCGAACGCCGAAACCGTGCTCGACCACGTGCTCACGCGCTACATCGAGTCGCTGGTCTATCAGGCGACGCTGGAAAACCTCGCGAGCGAACACGCCGCGCGCATGGTCGCGATGAAGTCGGCCGGCGACAACGCGAAAAAGGCGATCGATTCGCTGACACTGATCTACAACAAGGTGCGCCAGGCGGCGATCACGCAGGAAATCAGCGAGATCGTCAGCGGCGCTGCGGCGGTATAAGTCGCGCTGATACAAATTTTAGATATATCCGGAGCACTCCAATGAGTCAGGGCAAAGTAGTACAAATCATCGGCGCCGTGGTCGACGTCGAATTCCCGCGCGATGCCGTGCCTAAGGTGTACGACGCGCTCAAGATCGACGGCATGGCGATCACGCTCGAGGTGCAGCAGCAACTTGGCGACGGCGTCGTGCGCACGATCGCGCTCGGCTCCACCGACGGTTTGAAGCGCGGCCTCGTCGCGACGAACACCGGCGCCGGCATCAAGGTGCCGGTCGGCAACGCCACGCTCGGCCGCATCATGGACGTGCTCGGCAATCCGATCGACGAAGTCGGTCCGATCGACGCCAAAGACCACTGGACCATCCACCGCCCGGCGCCGAGCTACGACGACCAGGCCGCGGCCAACGAGCTGCTCGAAACCGGCATCAAGGTCATCGACCTCGTCGCCCCGTTCGCCAAGGGCGGCAAGGTCGGCCTGTTCGGCGGCGCGGGCGTCGGCAAGACGGTCAACATGCTCGAGCTGATCAACAACATCGCGACCCAGCACTCGGGTCTGTCCGTGTTCGCCGGCGTCGGCGAGCGCACGCGCGAGGGCAACGACTTCTATCACGAGATGATCGAAGCGGGCGTGGTCAATCTGAAGGACCTGCCCGAGTCGAAGGTGGCGATGGTCTACGGTCAGATGAACGAGCCGCCCGGCAACCGCCTGCGCGTCGCGCTGACCGGCCTGACCATGGCCGAATACTTCCGCGACGAGAAGGACGCTTCCGGCAAGGGCCGCGACGTGCTGTTCTTCGTCGACAACATCTATCGCTACACGCTGGCCGGCACTGAAGTGTCCGCGCTGCTCGGCCGTATGCCGTCCGCGGTGGGCTACCAGCCGACGCTGGCCGACGAAATGGGCCGCCTGCAGGAGCGCATCACCTCGACCAAGACCGGATCGATCACCTCGATCCAGGCCGTGTACGTGCCGGCGGACGACTACACCGATCCGTCGCCGGCAACGACATTTGCGCACTTGGATTCGACCGTCGCTTTGTCGCGTGATATCGCATCTCTTGGTATTTACCCCGCGGTTGATCCTCTTGCTTCTACCAGCCGCCAGCTCGATCCGAACGTGATCGGCGTGGAGCACTACGAGACCGCGCGCCGCGTGCAGGGCACGCTGCAGCGCTACAAGGAACTCAAGGACATCATCGCGATTCTCGGCATGGACGAGCTCAGCGAAGAAGACAAGGCCACCGTCGGCCGCGCGCGCAAGATCGAGCGCTTCTTCTCGCAGCCGTTCCACGTCGCCGAAGTGTTCACCGGCGCACCGGGCAAGTACGTCTCGCTCAAGGAAACGATCCGCGGCTTCAAGATGATCTGCGACGGCGAGTGCGACAGCCTGCCGGAACAGGCGTTCTACATGGTCGGCGGCATCGACGAGGCCTTCGAGAAGGCCAAGAAGATGACCGAGAAGAAGGCGGCCTGATCCGGCCGGAGCAATCGATATGGCAACCACCATCCGCTGCGACATCGTCAGTGCCGAGGCCGAGATCTTCCACGGCAATGCGACCATGGTCGTCGCCACGGGCGAAGAGGGCGAGCTCGGCATCGCACCGCGCCACGCGCCGCTGATCACCCGGCTCAAGCCCGGTCAGGTGCGCGTGATTGCAGAGAACGGCGAAGAGCAGTTCTTCTACGTCTCCGGCGGCATCCTCGAGGTGCAGCCGCAGGTCGTCACCGTGCTGACCGACACCGCCGTACGCGCCAAGGATCTCGACGAGGCCGCCGCGCGCAAGGCCAAGGACGAAGCCGAGCGCGCGCTCGCCAACCGCACCGATGCGGTCGAGATCGCGCAGGCCCAGGCCGAACTCGCGCAAGCGCTCGCGCAGCTCGCTGCGATCGAACGCCTGCGGCGCCAGCTCAAGCACTGAGCGGTTTTCAATCGCAGAACGCCGGCCTAGCGCCGGCGTTTTGCTTTTCACCTACCTGATTCGCGCGGCCATGACTTTCGGCCTGTTGCATCGGTCGCCCGATTCTTCTACAAATGTAGTACTACGTTTGTAGAAGAAGACAATGCGCGAACCAGACCCGGATCAGGACGTCGCTCTGAGCGATCTGCAGATTGCCGTCGTGCGCGTGCTCTGGCTGCGCGGCGAAACCAGCGTCGCCGACGTCGCCAAGGTGCTCGCCGATGAGCGCGGGCTCAAGCACACGACCGTGGCGACTCTGCTGACGCGCCTGGAAAGGCGCGGTGTCGTCGCCCAGCGCCGCGAAGGACGCCAGCTCATGTATCGCGCCCTGGTGAGCGAATCGCAGGTGCGCCGTTCGATGGTCGGCGGCCTGATCGGCATCCTTTTCGGCGGCGACTCGCGCGAACTCGTCGCCCATCTGCTGCGCGAATCGGAAATCGAACCCGGCGATATCGAGCGCCTGCGCAAACGCTTGAAGAAAGGGCAGACACCATGAACTTCGCACCCGTTTCCGGTTGGCTGCTCTCGATCGCGCTGCACGGCGGCCTGCTCCTCGTCGCGGCCTGGCTGGTCGATCGCACGCTGCGCATGGCGCCCGCGACGCGAGAGTTGATGTGGCGCTGTGCGCTGTTCGGCGGCGTACTCACTGCGAGCCTGCAGGCGCTGATGCCTACGGCGCCGCAGACATGGCATCTGGCGCTGCCCGCTTCGGCGGCAACGTCGGCATTGCCCAACCCGGCGCAAACGCAAGCGCCTGTCCTCGTGTCGACTCGCGGCGCCTCGCTCGCGGATGCGGCGACTCCGGCAAACGAAACCGCGAACGCCGCGTCATCGGTCACGGTGGCCATTGCGCAACATCCGGCGATGCCGCGGACATCGGCCATCGCGATGTTGCAGCCATCGCTGCCGCTCGCCATTTTGATCTTCTGGTTGAGCGGCGCGCTGCTGGCTTTCGCACGCCTGTGCCTGCGGTTCACGAATTTGCGCCGCGCGCTGGCTCGCGCCAAGCCGGCGCTGCCGCCGGCCGATCCCGATCTTGCCGCGCTCGCGCATCGCGCCGGTGTGCGCATGCCGGCGTTGTACACCTTGCCCGACGTCGCCAGTCCGTTTGCGTTCGGCCGTCGCATCGTCGTGCCGGAATGGGCGGCGACCGCGCTCGATCCGCGCCAACTGCAGGCGATGCTGGCCCACGAACTCGCCCACGTCGCGCGCCGCGACCCGCAATGGCGGCTCGTGATCGAATGCTGGCGGGCCGGCTTCTGGTTCCTGCCGTTCGCGGGCGTCGCGCAGCGCCGGCTCGATGAACTCGCCGAACTGGCCTGCGATGCGTTCGCCGCGCGCCAGACCGGCGACGCCCACGCGGTGGCGGAATGCCTGGCCGCCTGCGCCGAGCGCCATTTCGACAACCGTGCCTACGCGCTGATGCCGGCCATGGCCGCGCGCGGCTCCAGCCTGATCCAACGCATCGACCGTCTTCTCGAAGGAACCGCCATGTCCACGCCCCAACCCGGATTTCTGCTGCGTGCCGCGACCGCAGCCGTACTGATCGCCTGCGCGTTCGGCCTGCCGAGCGTCGGCTTTCTCGGCCCCGTCGCCCGCGCGCAGACGCCGCCGGCACCGCCCGCGCCACCGAGCGTGCCCAAGTCGAGCCAGGCAAACAGCAGCATCAGCATCTCAAGTCACGACGGCAACGCCTCGATGCGCGTGATCATCGACGACGATAGCCGCGGCTTGTCGCTCGATGCGAAGGGCAAGATCGAATTCAGCGCCGACGAAACCGATATTGCGAGCCTCGGCGCCGGCGGCACTGCGACGCTGGAAGAAAAGCGCGACGGCATGACGCGCCGCCTCGAACTGGTCGAGCGCGCTGGCAAGCTCGAGCGCCGCTACTTCGTCGATCGCCGCGAGCAAGCGTTCGACGCAGCCGGGCATGCCTGGCTCGCCGCGCTGCTGCCGAACCTGATTCGCGAGAGCGGCCTCGCCGCCGAGACGCGCGTCGCGCGGATCTACGCCAACGGCGGCGCTTCGGCCGTACTGGCCGAGATCGACCAGATCCACAGCGATTACGTGCGCGGCTTGTACCTCGGCCTGCTCGTCGATAAGGGCCCGTTGTCGGCGGCCGACCTCGATCATTGCATGCGTCTCGCCGGGGCGATCGGCGGCGACTACGAAAAGCAACAGACGTTGTCGAAAATCTTCGCCAAGCAGAAGCTCGACGCGCCGCAACAGTCGGCGTTCCTGCAACAGGCGTTGAACATTCACGGCGCCTACGAACTCGCCGAGCTGCTGACCGGCATCCTGCCGCGCCTCGACGACAACGCCGAAGTGCGCGCGAACTGGCTGGCCGCGACCGCGCATATCAACGGCGACTACGAGCGCGCGCGCACCTTGCAAGCCGTGCTCGAACGCCGCGATCTGAACGACGGCGAGTTGGCCGCTCTGCTGCAGGCGAGCGGCGACGTGCACGGCGACTACGAGCACGGCCAGGTGCTCGTCGCGATCGCCAAGCATGCGCGCAATGTCGATGCGATCGCGCCGGCCTACGCACAGTCGGCCGCGAAAATCGGCTCCGACTACGAGCGTGCCCAGTCGCTGCTCGCCTTGATCGAGACCGGCAAGCTCGGCAACGCAGGCGTCAACGCGGTGCTCGATGCCACGGCCAAAGTCGGCGGCGACTACGAACGCAGCCAGGTGCTCATCGCGCTGGCCCGGTCGATGCCTGACGATGCCACGCTTGTGGCGCACTATCGCGAAGTCGCTTCGCATCTCGCCGACTACGAGCGCGGCCAGGTCGAGAATGCGCTGCGGCGCTGAGCGGACGACGCGGAAGTTTATTCGGAGCCTGCATCAGCCTTCGCGCAGCACCGCGATCGGCGGCGTGCGCGCGATGCGTCGCGTCGCCAGCCAGCCGGCGATCGCGACGAGTGCGGCCGCGGCAAACACGACCGCAAGCAACGAAGCGAACGGCGGCGTGTAGCTTTCAAAGCGGAACACGCGCGTTGCCAGCGCATAGCCGATCGCCGCGGAGCCGATCGCCGCGATGCTGCCGGCGACGAGCCCAAGCGCGGCGAACTCGCCGAGCACCGCCGCGCTGAGCTGCGCCGAGTGGGCACCGAGCGTGCGCAGCAGCGCCGATTCGAAACGTCGCTCGTCCGCGGTCGCGGCGAGCGCGGCGAGCAGCACGAGCAGGCCCGCAGCGAGGCTGAAGCCGAGCACCGAGATCACCGCGCGGCTGACGCGGCCGATGATTTCGCGCACGCGATCGAGGATCTGGTTCAAGTCGATCAGCGAGACGTTGGCGAAATCGCGCGACAGCGAGGCGAGCGATACATCGCGCGGCAGATGGAAACTCGCGATCGTGCTGTGCGCAAGTTCGCTGCCGGTGCGCGCGTCGAGCATGAGGAAGAAATTCGCGCGGAACGAATCCCAGCGCACGCCGCGGATCGAGGCGATCGTCGCGACGATCTCGCGTTCGCCGACGCGCAAGGTCAAGCTGTCGCCGAGCTTCAGATGGAACATGTCGATCCACATCTTGTCGACCGACACCTGCGCGCCCGTATCGTCGGTCGCGTTCGCCGCGAACCAGCGGCCTTGCAGCAGCTTGTTCGATGGCGGCAGGTCCTGGCTCCATGACATGCGCGTTTCGCCGTTGATCCAGCTCGCCGCGCGGCGGTCGTTGTAGTCCTCCGCCTTCGGCGTCTTGCCGTTGATCGCGACGAGCTTGCCGACCGCGAGCGGCAGCATGTTGATGTTGGTCGCGCCGAGCGCGGCGATCCGGTCCTGCATCGGCGTGCGTTGTTCGTCCTGCAGGTTGATCAGGAAATAGTTCGGCGTGTCGGCCGGCAGTTCCGCACGCCAGCTCGCGAGCAGCGACGGTCCGACCACGGCGAGCACGGCGAAGGCGGTGAGGCTCAGCGCCAGCGCGCCGGCCTGGAGCAAGGTCAACGCGCGCCGGCGCGCGAGATTGGCGAGACCGAAACGCAACGCGCCGGGAAGCAGCTTGCCGCCGCCGCTCACGAGTCGCAGCAGGAGCAAGCCGAGCACGAAGCTTGCTGCGGCGACGCCGGCGAAGCCGAGCGACAGGGTCAGCGCGAGCTGCGTGTCGCCCGCGCCGACCGCGATGAGCCCGGCAGCGACGACGACGGGGAGCAGATACAGCGCATCGAAGCGCCCGGCGCGACGCGCATCGTCGCGGCGAAACACGCGCATCGGTTCGACGTCGCGCAGGCGCAGCAGCGGCGGCAGGGCGAAACCGAACAGCACCGCGACGCCGACCGCGAACGCGGCGAGCGAAGGCTGCCACGGAATCGCCGGACGCGCGCCCGGCAGCAGATCACCGGCGAAGGCGAACACGAGCTGCTGCAAGCCGAGGCCGACCACGACGCCGAGCAGACAGGCCGGCAGCGCGAGCAGGCCGAGTTCGAGCAGCAGCGCGCCGAGAATCTCCGCGCGGCTTGCGCCGAGACAGCGCAGCAGCGCGACTTCCTCGCGCTTGCGCCGCGCAAACCGCTGCGCCGCGAGTGCGATCGCGATGCCGGAAAGCAGCGCCGCGAGCAATGCTGCCAGGCGCAGGAAATTACCGCCGCGCTCGAACGCGCTGGACAGATTCTGCTGCGCTTCGGCGATCGTCACGATCTCGGCACCGTCCGGCAGTTGCGGTTTGATCGCGCGCGCGTAGTCAGCCACCGCCGCCTCGTCGCCGGCGACGAGCAGGCGATGACGTGCGCGACTGCCCGCGCCGAGCAGGCCGATCGCCTCCGCGTCGGCGAGCGACATCATCACACGCGGCGCGAGGCGCAACAGGTTGCCGCTGTCGGGCGAACGCGTGATCTCGCCGGCAACGACGAGATCGCGTCCGCCGACCTGGATCTTGGCGCCGATCTTCAGCGCCAGCGCGGAAAGCACGGCCGGCTCGACGTAGACTGAGCCCGGCGGCGGCGCGTGCACTTCGCGTTCGGCGCCGGCCGCATCGCGCACGGCGAGCACGCCGCGCAGCGGGAACGCATCGTCGCTCGCGCGCACGTCGGCGAGCCGGCTCGCTTCGCCGGCGAACACCACGCTCGGAAAATCGGCGAGGCGGCTCGTCTTCAACTCGCGCTGCGTCGCTTCGTCGACCAGTTTCTGCGGCAGCGTGCGGCTCGCGCCGATCGACAGATCGCCGCCGATCAATTCGGCCGCCGAGGCGAGCAGGGCATGCTCGACGCGGCTCGCGAGCGTCGCCACGCCGGTCAGCGCGGCGACCGCGAGCACGAGCGCCAATGCCAGTGTCGCCAGTTCGGCGTGGCGAAATTCCCGGCGCAGGCTACGCGCGGCGAAGGTCAGCGGCTTCATGCGGCAGCGGCGTCGACGATGCGCCCGCCGTCCAGCGCCAGCCTGCGCGCGCAACGCTCGGCGAGCACCGTGTCGTGAGTGACGAGCACGAGCGTCGTGCCGTGTTCGCGATTGAGCGCGAACAGCAGATCGCCGATTGCCGTGCCCGTGCGCCGATCGAGATTGCCGGTCGGTTCGTCGGCAAACAGGATTTCCGGCGCGTGCACGAACGCGCGCGCGAGCGCGACGCGTTGCTGCTCGCCGCCGGACAACTGCGCCGGATAATGATGCTTGCGCGCGGCCAGGCCGACGCGTGCGAGCGCCTCGCCCGCGCGCGTGCGCGCGTCGGTGCTGCCTTCGAGTTCGAGCGGCAGCATCACGTTCTCCTCGGCGTTGAGTGCGGGCAGCAGGTGAAAATTCTGGAACACGAAACCGACGCGGCGGCGGCGCAGGCGCGCGCGTGCTTCCTCGTCGAGCGTGTCGAGCCGTTCGCCGGCGAGCATGATTTCGCCCGAGCTCGGGCGATCGAGCCCGGCAAGCAGGCCGAGCAGCGTAGTCTTGCCCGAACCCGAGGCGCCGACGATGGCGAGACTGTCGCCACGCGCGAGCGTGAAGCCGACATCGTCGAGAATCGTCAGCCGGCCGTCGGGTCCGTCGACGCTTTTGCTAACCTTGTCCGCCCGGATCACGATCTCGTCGTTCTTCGTCATGTTCATGCTCAAATCGTTTCTCGTCGTTCTTCTGTCGATCGCCGGTGCCGCTTCGGCACAGGCGGCGCCGTCCACGCCGACGGGGCCCATCCTCGTGCTCGGCGACTCCTTGTCGTCCGCACATCGCATCGCACCCGAAGCGGGGTGGGTACATCTGCTCGAACAACGCCTGCGCGAGCAGGGCGTACCGCGCCAGGTCGTCAACGCGAGCATCAGCGGCGAAACCACCTCCGGCGGCCTCGCTCGACTGCCCAAGCTGCTCGCCGAGCACAAACCCGCGCTCGTCATCGTCGAGCTCGGCGCCAACGACGGGTTGCGTGGCCTGCCGATTGCCGAAATCCGCACCAACCTGAAGAGCATCCTGACTGCCGCGCGCGCCGCGGGAGCGCGATCTGCGTTACTCGGCATCGAGTTGCCGATCAACTATGGACCGCAGTACCGCGACGGTCTGCGGGAAATCTATCGGGGCCTCGCCGCCGAATTCAATGTGCCACTGGTCCCGTTCCTGCTCGACGGCGTCGCCGAGAAACCCGAATGGATGCAGGACGACGGCCTGCATCCGAAGGCCGAAGGCGAGCCGCGCGTGCTCGACAACGTCTGGGCGGTGCTCGTGCCGGAGTTGAAGCCGCAACACTGAAAGAGTTTGCGTCGCGTAAACGCGGACCCGCAGGATGACCGCCATGAATGGCGGGCACAAAAAACCCGCCTCGCGGCGGGTTGTTTGTTGCCTGTGACCAAGGCAGGGTATCCCGGATCGACGCACAGCCTTGTGCTGTCCGGAATGGCCGCATTGCTGCGGTTATTTGATCTTCGCTTCCTTGTAAGCGACGTGCTTGCGCACGACCGGATCGTATTTCTTGATTTCCATCTTGTCCGGCGTGGTCTTCTTGTTCTTGTCGGTCGTGTAGAAGTGACCGGTGCCCGCGGAGGACACGAGACGGATCTTGTCGCGCTTGGATGCCATTGCGTGTTCTCCTTAAATCTTTTCGCCGCGGCCGCGCAGTTCGGCGAGCACGGTTTCAATGCCGTTCTTGTCGATCGTACGCAGGGCATTGGTGGAAACGCGCAGTTTCACCCAACGGTTTTCGCTCGGCACCCAGAAACGGCGCTCGTGCAGGTTCGGCAGCCAGCGGCGCCGGGTCTTGTTGTTGGCATGCGACACATTGTTGCCGGATTGTGCGCGCTTGCCGGTGACTTGGCATACTTTAGCCACAGCTTACTCCTCGATATCGGAACGGCTGCCCTTAGCCAGAGCAGAGACGGCCCGGCTGATGCAGCTGGCCGGAAGTCGCCGCGCAAGGCGCAGCGAGCCGACTATTAAAGCAGAATCCCGCTACCCACACAAGTTCGTCGTAGCCTCGAGCAGGCGACCCCGGCCGGTCCGCCATACCCTTCGGTCGACATCTCGGGTCGAAACGGGGACTTGCGCGCCGCGTTACGGTTCCGCTAAAATTCGCGGTTCCTCGCTTCACGCGTCAATATCGAGCCCGCAGGGCACAGGTTTCCCATGAAAACTTCCACTGTCAGCGCCAAAGCTGAAACGGTCAAGCGCGACTGGTATCTCGTCGATGCCAGCAACAAGACGCTCGGCCGCCTCGCGACCGAACTGGCCGTGCGCCTGCGCGGCAAGCACAAGCCGGTCTACACCCCGCACTGCGATACTGGCGACTACATCGTCGTGATCAACGCCGAGAAGATTGCGGTCACCGGCAAGAAGCTCGACGACAAGACCTATCACCACGTCACCGGCTACATCGGCAACATCAAGTCGATCGCGCTGAAGGACCTGCTCGCCAAGCACCCCGAGCGCGTGCTCGAGATCGCGGTCAAGGGCATGCTGCCGAAGAACCCGCTGGGCCGTGCGATGTATCGCAAGCTCAAGGTCTACAAGGGCGCCGAGCATCCGCATACCGCCCAGCAGCCGCAAGTTCTGGAAATCAAGGCCTAATAAAATGACCATCCAACAGACCTACGGCACCGGCCGCCGCAAATCCTCCGCCGCTCGCGTGTTCCTGCGCGCCGGCAATGGCGCCATCGTCGTCAACGGCAAGCCGCTCGACGTATTCTTCGGCCGCGAGACCTCGCGCATGATCGTGCGCCAGCCGCTCGAGCTGACCCAGTCCACCGACAAGTTCGACGTGCTCGTCACGGTCGAAGGCGGCGGCAACACCGGCCAGGCCGGCGCCATCCGCCTCGGCATCGCCCGCGCGCTCGTCGAACACGACGAAACGCTCAAGGGCCCGCTGCGCAAGGCCGGTTTCATGACCCGCGACGCGCGCGAAGTCGAGCGCAAGAAGGTCGGCCTGCACAAAGCCCGCCGCGCCACGCAGTTCTCCAAGCGCTAAGCGTTACCCGAGCCGTCGTCTCGCGACGCCGGCTCGTGCTCCCAAATCCGGATCGTCGCCAAGTCAGATAGACGATCCGGCCGGAATTGGGGGATCGTCTAATGGTAGGACTGCAGACTCTGACTCTGCCTATCTAGGTTCGAATCCTAGTCCCCCAGCCAAAAAAGCGAATGGCCCCCTCGTGGGGCCATTCGTTTTTTTGTTTCGGGAGTAGGTTCGAGCCCCCGGGTTCGACAAAATCGGCAGGATTGCCGATTTTGAACGGCGTAGCGAAGCGGAGCCGGGCCCGAAGGGCCGAGCGCCATGGATGGCGCGAGTAATCCTAGTCCCCCAGTCAAAACAAAAAGCCCGCCATGGCTAAGCACCCGCCCCCAACACAGCCGCAGCCCGCTCAAGCCCACCAAAGATGCTTTCGGCGACACGCGGCGAAAGATCCTGCGGCAGATCCGCCTGCACTTCAGCGATAGCTGCCGGCGTGCGCGCCAGGATGTCTTCGATGATCGGCTCAGCGGTCGGCGCGTAGCCGACCTTCTGTGCGGTACTGTCGAAGTGCCGGCGCTGGATGGTTTGCATTGTGTAGTGTTTGTTCTTGCCAAGCAGCGCCATCGCCAGCTTGATTTCGCGTGACGACCATTGATGGGGGCCGTCGCCGAGCACCGGATAGGCCGACATCACGTCGTACAGGCGGGTCAACCGGAAGCGACCGCGCGGCAGGATATGGATGCTGAAGTTCTTGGCGTGCCCATCCGGCGCGCGCAAGAGCCAGAACAGGATCTGCGCGGTCATTAGCGTCTTCATGTCGGCGTCTGCATTCACCGACTGTCGCAACGTGGTGAACAAGGCAACAAGCCCCGGCCCTCCCTCGCTTTCGTATTTTTGGAATGGCGAGCAGCCTTCCACTTGGCAAAAGTCCTCCTGCGGCAGCCGCATGAGCCACCGGCCGTCGGGTGCGACGCGCCGATCGAAGCGCTCGACGACAAGCACGCGTTGCTTGCCAAAGGTTGCGATACGAGCATCGGCAACTTCCAGCCCGTAGGCCTTGAGCAGCCGCAGGCATAGCCACTCGTTGTCGACCGAGGTAGTGAAGTCGGCTTGTCGACCGCCCATCAGCCCGAGCGGAAGCTTAAAGATGTGGCTCGTAGGCGTCGCGCCGCGTGGCACCTGCCATTGCCCGTCCCACCACAGAAAGGCGGTCTTCTCTTGAGCGCCGGCGAGGGAGATGCGGAAGTCTGCGTCGGGATCACTGCCGGCGCCGAACGCGCGCGGAGTCACTGTCTCGATCAGGTGCCGCTCGATGGCCTCCTCGGAAAGAGGTATGCCTTCGATGCGGTCGAAACCCTGAGGGGTCTCGTCCTCGCCCAGAATCTGTACTGCGCCTACGCAGTCGCGGCCGATGGCTTTCAGCAGGTCGAAGGGATCGGTTGATCCGGTGTGGAAACGCTGGGCAACACGCCGACGGATGGCGTCGCTGTCGGGCAGGAGGTTGTCGAAATAGTTGGCGACCTTCTTGCCTTTGAGCGGCAGGTTGTCGAGGTTGAAGGGCAGCGACAGCGACAGCGGACGACCGATCGCAGCGGCAACCCAATTCGCGTCGTAATGGAGCTCCATTTCTCCGCGTGCGGGGATCGTCCAGCGGCCCACACGCTCACCGTTGGTCCAGAGCGAGAGGTTGCGGCTGTGCGAGCGACGGCCCATGTCACCAGTCCGTCTGCGTGCTTGGTGGGACCTTGGCGCCACGCGCGCCGATGGCCAATTCCAAGCCGAGCAAGGAACACCAAGCCAATAGTTGCTCTACGCTTAGGTCATCGGGATTCTGTTCCAGGTGGGACACCCGTGACTGACTCAAGCCGAGTCGGTCGGCCAAGGCCGACTGGGACATGCTTCGAGACTTACGTGCGGCTCGCAGAATCGACCCCAGCTGCGAGGCGGTGAGCAGGATGTGGGCCGGCGGCGACATGGCAAAATACCTGAAATACGAATAAAAGACTTTTATTCCTAAATCAGGTATTTGTCAAATATTTGAATAGCAGATTAGTCTGCCCAAACGTTGGCGCTGTGTACACAAAAAATCCTGGCTCGTTTTCGTCACGAATTTTCGCGGCGTAAAGAGTGGGGCGGCGCAAAGTTACAACGAGACAAAGCCCTTTCAATTCAGTTCGTTACCAGCCAACTGAGATTTCTGGTCCCCCGAGCCAAAACAAGAGACCCAACGTAGCCGCGGCCGATGCCGGCGGGCGGTCGGATACGAAAAAACGCTATCCTTCTACCATGGGGGCACATAGACATAGCGGCAGCTTTGGGGATCAGGGATGACCCAGACCCCCGAACAACGCGCCCGCGAACAGATCGACGCGCAGCTCGCCGCGTGCGGCTGGTTCGTGCAGAGTGCTGACGCAGTCGACTTCACCGCCGGTCGCGGCATCGCAATTCGCGAGGCGCGCCTCAAGACCGGCCCCTGCGACTACCTGCTGCTCGTCGATCGCAAACCCGTCGGCGTGATCGAAGCAAAGAAGCAGGGCACAACATTGTCAGGCGTCGCAGAGCAATCCGCTGTCTATGCCGCCAATATACCGACGTATCTCGCCGCCGGTGTCGACTGCCCGCTGCCGTTTGCCTACGAATCCACTGGTGTCGAGACGTTCTTTCGCGATCAGCGAGACCCCGAACCGCGCTCCCGTCCGATCTTCGCATTCCATCGACCGGAAACCCTCGCCGATTGGGCCTCCGAACCCGACACACTCCGCACGCGTTTGAAGGCAATGCCAACAACGCACCCGCTCGTGACGAGCGGCATGCGCGACTGCCAGATCGAAGCCATCAAAGGCTTAGAACAATCCCTCGCCGAGAACCGCCCGCGCGCCCTGATCCACATGGCCACCGGCGCTGGCAAGACCTTCACCGCCTGCGCGTTCGCCTATCGCCTGATCAAGTACGCCAAAGCGCGCCGCATCCTTTTCCTCGTCGATCGTTCGAATCTCGGCGAGCAAGCCACCGGCGAGTTCCATAGCTACCGCACACCGGACACCGATCGCAAGTTCACTGACCTCTACAACGTCCAGCACCTGAAGTCGCAACATATCGACGACGTCTGCAAGGTCACGATCTGCACGATCCAGCGCCTCTACTCGATCCTGCGCGGTGAAGACCTCGCCGAAGGCGCGGACGATCTGTCCGGCGCGGAACTCGCCGCCGCACTCGGCACCACGCGCACGAAAGACGTCGCCTACAACCCCGCCGTGCCGATCGAAAAATTCGATTTCATCATCACCGACGAGTGCCACCGCTCGATCTACAACCTCTGGCGGCAGGTGCTCGAATACTTCGACGGCTTTCTCATCGGCCTCACCGCCACGCCGGCGCTGCAGACGATCGCGTACTTCCACCAGAACCGCGTTGCCGAATACAACCACGAGCGCGCCGTCGCCGATGGCGTCAATGTCGGCTACGACGTCTATCGCATCAAGACGAAGGTCACAGAAGCGGGCGGCAAGGTCGAAAAAGGTCTGATGATCGACCACCGCAGCAAGGCATCCCGACGCAAGCGTCAGGATGCCCTAGCCGACGATCTTGACTACACGCCCGCCGACCTCGACCGCTCCGTCGTCGTACCAGACCAGATCTGCACGATTCTCAACGCCTATCGCGACGTAGTGCAGACCGAACTCTTCCCGGGCCGCGCGCTCGTGCCCAAGACGCTGATCTTCGCCAAGGACGATTCGCACGCCGAAGACATCGTCCACATCTGCCGCGAGGTGTTCGGCAAGGGCAACGACTTCTGCAAGAAGATCACCTACCAGGCCAAGCATCCCGTCACCGGCAAGCCGGCCGATACCGAGCAACTGATCCGCGAATTCTGCCTGTCGCCGACGCTGCGCATCGCCGTCACCGTCGACATGATCGCCACCGGCACCGACGTCAAGCCGCTCGAAGTGCTGATCTTCCTGCGCGATGTGCGCAGCCGCGTCTACTTCGAGCAGATGAAAGGCCGTGGCACGCGCGTGCTCACGCCGACCGATCTGCAAGCGGTGTCGGGTGAAGACGCGCGCGCCAAGACCCACTTCGTCATCGTCGACGCCGTCGGCGTCTGCGAGAGCGACAAGACTGAATCGCGCCCGCTCGATCGCGAGCCGAGCCTGCCGCTCAAGACGCTGCTGCAGCGCGTGATCTTTCCCGGCGGCCGCGATGAAGACACGCTCACCACACTGGCCGCGCGCCTCGCCCGGCTTGATCGCGAACTCGAACCCACGCAGCGTCAGCAGATCGCCGCTGCGTCCGGCGGCCACACGCCCGCCACGCTCTCCGGCGCGCTGCTGCGCGCGTACGATCCCGACGCGATCGCCGAACGCGCCACCGGCACGCCCAGCGCCGATCCGGAAAGCGTCACGCCGCAGCAATTCGAAGCCACGCGCCAGCAACTGATCATCGACGCCTGCGCACCGTTCGACAAACCCGCGCTACGCCAGACGCTCGAAACTCTGAAGAAGGAAACCGAGCAGGCGCTCGACATCTACACGCCCGACGAAGTGCTGAGCCAGGGCTTCGACGAAGCCGCGAAGACGAAGGCCGCCGGCCTCGTCCAGGAATTCCGCGACTACCTCGCGCAACACCAGACGCAGATCGACGCCTTGCAAATCCTTTACAGTCGCCCGTTCAAGCAACGCCTCACCGAATCGATGCTCAAGGAACTGGAAGGCAAACTGCGCGACAAGCACGCCGCGTGGACCGAAGATCGCATCTGGGACGCCTTCGCCGTCACCACGCCCGCCAAGGTCAAGGGCCGCACGCAGGCGGGACGCTTTGCCGATCTCGTGTCGTTGGTGCGATTCGCGCTGGAGCAGCAGCCCGTGCTTGCGCCGTTTGCGGACTCAGTGGCGGAGCGCTTCAATCAATGGCTCAAGGCGAAGGCAGATGCTGGCACGTCATTTAGCGCCGAGCAGCTCGCCTGGCTTGAGCTGATCCGCGATCACATCGCGACGAGCCTGAGCATCGAGGCGGAGGATTTTGATTACTCGCCGTTTAGTCAGCGCGGTGGGTTGGGAAAGGTACACCAACTGTTCGGGGAACAACTGCCGAAGTTGCTGGATGAACTCAATGAGGCGCTTGCCGCATGAGTGCGAAAGCGAATGTCGCGGTGGCGAATGCTCACCAAGTGCGCGAGCGCAATGGCAAGTACGAAGTAGGTCTGTCGCAGACGAAACGCGAAGCTGCGTCCAAGCGCGAGTGGGTGAAAGTCAGAATCGGCGATGTCCTCGAATTGATCAATGGACGCGCGTTCAAACCAACCGAATGGGCGAAGAGCGGCACACCGATCGTCCGAATCCAAAACCTGAACAATCCGCACGCGCCATTCAACTACTTCGAAGGTGATCTGCCATCGAAGTTTCTACTCGGCGAAGGCGACCTACTTTTTGCATGGTCCGGTACGCCTGGCACATCATTCGGAGCGCACATCTGGCGCGGCGACAAAGCTTGGCTCAATCAGCACATTTACAAGGTGCTCTTCGATTTGACGCAGTTCGACAAGAAGTTTCTACAACTCGCGATCAATCAGAATTTGGCCGAGTACATTCGAGCAGCGCATGGCGGAGCGGGATTGGCGCACATTACGAAGGGGAGATTCGAAGAGTCATTTCTACCTCAACCTTCGCTTCTCGAACAAAAGGAAATTGTCGCGGAGATCGAGAAGCAATTCACGCGACTCGACGCGGGAGTGGCGGCGTTGCGGCGCGTGCAGGCCAACCTCAAACGCTACCGTGCCGCCGTCCTCAAAGCCGCCTGCGAAGGCCGGCTCGTGCCCACCGAAGCCGAACTCGCCAAAACCGAAAATCGGAAATCGAAATTTGAAACCGACGAAGCACTGCTCGCCCGCATTCTCACCGAGCGCCGCAAGAATTGGCAGGGGCGTGGCAAATATAAGGAGCCCACCGCGTCGGACAGCACCAATCTAGCCCTGATTCCGAAGGGGTGGGTCGTGGCCAGCGTTGACCAACTTTGCAGTCACATCACAAGTGGCTCGCGTGACTGGTCACAGTTCTATAACAAAGGCACAGGCACTTTCATTCTTGCGCAGAACGTTCGACCGATGCGTCTCGACTTAAGCGCGCGGCAATCCGTCGATGCTCCGAAAGGGGATGCGGAAACCGAACGAACGCGAATTCGGAAAGACGACATTTTGATCACGATCGTCGGTGCAAAAACTGGTGACGTGTGTCGGGTTCCAAGTGCTTTGGAAGATCACTTCGTTTGCCAGAGCGTCGCGTTACTACGCCCAGTTCTTTCTGGCTTTGCAAAGTTTGCCGAAATTTATTTGGCATCACAAGAAAACGGACAAGCGCAGTGGAAGCGCTACATTTATGGTCAAGGCCGCCCGCACCTGAGTTTTGAACAATTGCGGATGACGACAATTCCTCTGCCATCTCTTGCCGAACAAACCCGCATCGTTGCCGAAGTCGAGCGCCGCCTGAGCGTGATCGAAGAACTCGAAGCCACCGTATCCGCCAACCTGCAGCGCGCCACGCGCCTGCGCCAGTCGATTCTGCAGAAGGCGTTCAGCGGCGAGCTGTCGACCCGCCAATAGTGGCGGGCGGACCGCCAATCCGCCGTCCGCGGCGGCACTCTATCGCAGTTTATTTACATGCAAACAAGACTATCCAGGCATCGTATATTTGCGTAAAGATGAACTTTGTGGTGGCGCTTGGTTTGATTTAATGCTTATATGCCACCTATGGATAGCCGTGAAAGCATGAAAATAAACCATCTGCTCCAGGCCTGGCCTCGGGGCACGGTGGCTTTGCATGCCTTTTTTGCCCTGCACGGCGTGTCGCGCAAGCTCGCCGAGCAATATCGCAAGAGTGGCTGGATCGATCCGGTCGGCGTGGGCGCGTTCGTGCGGCGCGGCGACAAGGTTGGCTGGCAAGGTGCGCTGTACGCTGTGCAGCAGCACATCGGCAAAGCCATCCATCCGGGCGGGCGCACCGCGCTGGAACTGTCCGGCCTCGCGCATTATTTGCCGCTGGCGCCGCGACGCCGCGTGGATTTGTACGGACCTCCGGGCGAACGCTTACCGCGTTGGTTGTTGCAGCACGATTGGGCGGCGGCGTTGCGTTACTTCGGCACCTCGCTGTTTGTCGCTGACGCCGTCGCCCTCGGCATGACCACGAAAGCGTTCGGCGAATTTTCTCTGACGCTCTCCTCGCCGGAACGCGCCATGCTGGAAATGCTGGAGGGCGTGCCCGGTGACATCGCTTTCGCGGAAGCGCGGCAATTGATGGAAGGCTTGCCGACGCTGCGGCCGACGTTGCTGCAGCCATTGCTGGAAGCGTGCACGTCGGTGAAGGTGAAGCGGCTCTGCCTGTATCTGGCCGACGCGACGCAGATGCCGTGGCGCGATGCGCTCGACGACGCGCGCATCGATCTGGGTTCGGGCAAGCGCCAGGTGGTTGCGGGCGGGCAGTTGAACGCGCGCTATGGCATCACGGTGCCGCGCGAGGCGGATCGATGAAGGACACGCCCTATTTCGAACAGGCGCGCTTGCTGCTGCGCTACCTGCCCGCGCTGTCTTCCGTGGACTGCTTTGCGTTGAAGGGCGGCACGGCGATCAATCTGTTCGTGCGCGATCTGCCGCGCTTGTCGGTCGACATCGATCTGGCGTTTCTGCCGCTGACGCCGCGCGACGACGCGTTGGCCGAGGCCACCGATGCGCTCGTGAAGATTGCGGCGCACGCGCAACGACTGGTGCCCGGGCTGAAAGTGGTGGACGCCGGCAACGCCGACAGACCGAAGCAGCTTGCGCTAACCGAACAGGCGCGGATCAAGATCGAACCCAATCCGGTGCTGCGTGGCACTGTGTTTCCGGTCGAGACGCGCAGGCTCATGCCGGCGGCCGAAGACCTGTTCGAATTGTCGGTATCGGTTCCCGTGGTTTCGTTCGCCGATCTCTATGCCGGCAAGTTCTGCGCGGCGCTGGACCGCCAGCATCCGCGCGACTGGTTCGACATCGCGCTATTGCTCGACAATGAAGGCATCGACGAACCGTTGCGGCAGGCATTCGTCGTCTATCTAGCCAGTCATCATCGGCCGATGGCGGAACTGCTAGCGCCGCGCGCAAAATCGTTGCGCGCGACGTTCGACACGGAGTTCGCCGGAATGCCGCGCGAGCCGATTGCCGTCGAGATTCTGGAAGGCGTGCAGGCTGCATTTCCCGGCCAGCTGCTGTCGAACCTGAGCGCGAACGAGCGGCGATTTCTGCTCTCGATCAAGCGCGGCGATCCGGATTGGTCGCTGTTGCCGATTCCGCACCTCTCCGAATTGCCCGCGCTGCGTTGGAAGCTGGCCAACATCGAAAGAATGAAGCAATCTGCGGCCCGGCATCGGCAGGCCGTGGACAAGCTTCGAACCATCCTGGAAATCTGAGAATGAACAGCGCCACCCTGGTCCAAAAACTCTGGAACTACTGCAACATCCTGCGTGATGACGGGCTGTCGTATGGCGACTACGTCGAGCAGCTGACGTTTCTGCTGTTTCTGAAAATGGCGGACGAGCAGGAAAAGCCGCCGTTCAACAAACCATCGCTGATTCCGAAGGGTTTCGGTTGGAGCGCTTTGTTGAAACTCGACGGCGACGATCTCGAAATCCACTACCGCCACACGTTGGAGGAACTCGGCAGGCGCTCAGGCATGCTCGGCGTCATCTTCCGCAAGGCGCAGAACAAGATTCAGGACCCGGCAAAGTTGCGCCGGCTCATCGTTGACCTGATCGACAAGGAGCAGTGGTCCAGCCTCGGCGCTGACGTGAAGGGCGACGCCTACGAAGGCTTGCTGCAAAAGAACGCCGAGGACGTGAAGGGCGGCGCAGGCCAGTACTTCACGCCGCGTCCGCTGATCGCCGCGATCGTCGATGTGATCGCGCCGCAGCCGGGAAAGACGATCTGCGATCCCGCCTGCGGCACGGGCGGATTCCTGCTCGCCGCATATTCGTATCTGTCGGACCCGAAGCATTTCCAGCTCGACCGCGCGCAGAAGAAGAAGCTCAAGAGTGGCACGTTCTTCGGCATCGAGCTGGTCGACAGCGTCACGCGCCTGTGCGCGATGAACCTGCTGCTGCACGGCGTCGGTTCGGAGTCGGACGAGGACTTGCCCGTCGTCACCAAGGACGCGCTTGCCGGCAAGCACGGCGAATACGACATCGTCCTGGCTAATCCTCCGTTCGGCAAGAAGAGCAGCGTCACGATCGTCAACGATGCAGGCGAGACGTCCAAGGAATCGCTGGTCATCAACCGCGACGATTTCTGGGCGAGCACGAGCAACAAACAGCTCAACTTCCTCCAGCACATCTTCACGATCCTCAAGCAGCACGGCCGCGCCGCCGTGGTGCTGCCGGACAACGTGCTGTTCGAAGGCGGCGCCGGCGAAACCATCCGCCGCGAACTGCTCAAGCAGGCCGACGTACACACCCTGCTGCGCCTGCCCACCGGCATCTTCTACGCGCAAGGCGTGAAGGCGAACGTGCTGTTTTTCGACCGCAAGCCCGCGCAGGAAAAGCCGTGGACACAGAAGCTGTGGATCTACGACCTGCGCACGAACCTGCACTTCACGCTGAAGGAAAACACCCTCAAACGGAGCGACCTCGACGACTTCGTCGCCTGCTACCACCACAAGAACCGCAACGATCGCAAAGAGAGCGAGCGCTTCAAGTCCTTCACCTACGAAGAACTGACCAAGCGCGACAAACTGAACCTCGACATCTTCTGGTTGAAAGATGAAGCGCTAGAAGAGTCCTCAAACTTGCCGGCCCCTGAAGTCATTGCCGCGGATATTGCCGCTGATCTCGAAGCAGCGCTCGAGCAGTTTGCGCAGATCGCCGAAGACATGAGCATCGTGGGCAATCAATGAGCGGCGGCTCGGGCTGTCCCAGGATTGACGGGAACAACGGCCGGCGCTGCAATGGCGAGGCCGGAATGAGATGCTGCCCGCGGTCATAAACTCACGCCCGAAATGAAAAACACCCTCTCCCTGATCTTCGACCGCTACACCCTCGCACTGATCTCCACCGTGCTCCTCGCCACGCTGCTGCCATGTCGCGGGCAGGCCGCCGAGGTGTTCGAAGTCGTCACCAACATCGCGATCGCGCTGCTGTTCTTCCTGCACGGCGCCAAGCTCTCGCGCGAGGCGGTGATCGCCGGCCTGACCAACTGGCGCCTGCATCTGCTCGTGCTCGCGTGCACCTTCGTGCTGTTTCCGTTGCTCGGCGTGCTGACCCAGTCGCTGGCCGCGGGCATTGTCGGCACGCAGCTCGCGCTTGGCATCCTGTTTCTGTGCACATTGCCGTCGACCGTGCAGTCCTCGATCGCGTTCACCTCGATCGCGCACGGCAACGTGCCCGCGGCGGTCTGCGCCGCGTCGGCGTCGAGCCTGCTCGGCATCTTCATCACGCCGCTGCTCGTCGGCGTGCTGATGCATACGAACGCGGGCGGTGCCGGACCGGCACCGCTCGGCGCGATCGAAAGCATCGTGCTGCAGTTGTTCGTGCCGTTCGTCGCCGGGCAGATCTTGCGGCCGTGGATCGGCGGCTTCATCGACCGGCACAAGAAGGTGATCGGCCTCGTCGATCGCGGCTCGATTCTGCTCGTGGTCTACACCGCGTTCAGTGCCGCTGTTGTCGCGGGGTTGTGGCAGCAGGTGTCGCTGCGCACGCTCGCGCTGCTGCTCGTGCTCTGCTGCGTGCTGCTCGCGGTCGCGTTGGTCGTGACCTCGCAGCTCGGCAAGCGCCTCGGCTTTTCGCGCGAGGATCGCATCACGATCCTGTTCTGCGGATCGAAGAAAAGCCTCGCCAGCGGTGTGCCGATGGCCAACGTGCTGTTCGCGGGCAGTGCGGTCGGCGCGATCGTGTTGCCGCTGATGCTGTTCCATCAGGTGCAGTTGATGGTCTGCGCGGTGCTCGCGCAGCGCTATGCGCGCCAGGCCGCGGCGGCCGCCGTAACCGACGGCTTACGCTGAACGCAACGCGGCTCGACGATAATATATTTATGCGCCTTCGATGGAGTTTCCCGAAATGAATCCCGTCTTTCCACCTCCCGCCGTGGTGGCGGTCCCGGTTGCCGGCACCGACCTCGTGTTTCCGGTCCATCGCATCTACTGCGTCGGCCGCAACTACGCCGCGCATGCGCGCGAGATGGGCGCCGATCCCACGCGCGAGCCGCCGTTCTTCTTCTGCAAGCCGGCCGATGCGATCGTCAACGTCGCTCCGGGCACGATCGGTGCGTTCCCGTATCCGAGCGAGACGAAGAACTGCCATTACGAGATGGAACTCGTCGCTGCGATCGGCAAGGGCGGCCGCGATATTGCGGCGGAACAGGCGCTCGATCACGTCTACGGCTACGCGCTCGGCCTCGACATGACGCGCCGCGACCTGCAGACGCGCATGAAAGAAACCGGCAAGCCCTGGGACATCGGCAAGGGCTTCGACCACGCGGCACCGATCGGGCCTATCCATCGCGCTGCGGACGTCGGCCATCTTGCGCGCGGCGCGATCTGGCTCGAACTCAACGGCACGCCGAAACAGAAGGGCGATCTCTCCGATCTGATCTGGTCGGTGGCCGACACGGTCGCCTACCTGTCGAAGTTTTTCGAACTCGTGCCGGGCGATCTGATCTACACCGGTACGCCCGAGGGTGTCGGCGCGGTGGTCAAGGGCGATCGCATGCGCGGCGGTATCGACGGGCTGGGCGAATTCACCGTCGACGTGGTTTGAGGGCAGGTTCTAGGCAAAGTCATGAAACTCTACAGCTACTTCCGCAGCTCGGCCGCGTATCGCGCGCGCATCGCGCTCAACTTGAAGGGCCTGCCCTACGAGTATCTGCCGGTGCATCTGGTGCGCGACGGCGGCGAGCAGCACGCGCCGGCGTATCGCAGCGTCGCGCCCGAGGGCCTCGTGCCGGTGCTCGTCGACGGCGACACGACCGTGCACCAGTCACTCGCGATCATCGAATACCTCGACGAAACCCATCCGCAGCCGCCGCTGCTGCCGGCCGGCGCGGCCGCTCGCGCGGCGGTGCGCGCGATCGCGCTCGACATCGCCTGCGACATCCACCCGCTATGCAATACGCGCGTGCTCAAATACCTCGGCGCGCACTGCGGTTTGGACAAGCACGGCAGCGAGGACTGGATCCGGCATTGGATCAGCACCGGTTTCGCCGCGCTCGAAACCCGACTCGCACACGACCCGGCGCGCGGCGCGTTCTGCCACGGCGATGCGCCGACGCTGGCCGACATCATGCTCGTGCCGCAGGTATTCAACGCGCGCCGCTTCGGCATCGACATGGGCCGGTTCCCGACGATCGCCGCAATCGATGCGCGCTGCGCCGAACTGGCCGCGTTCGCCGACGCCGCGCCGGCGAAACAGCCCGACGCGGAGTAAGCCGCGGACTTGGTAGTGTTTCTCCTTGAGACCTTTTCCGTTCGTGGTGAGGTATCGAACCACGAGCGGCAATCCACCATGGCCGTTCACCCTTCGATACCTCAGGGCGAACGGGATCTGTTTTCAGGCTGAGGCGCCGCCGCCGACTTTTGGTACTGGACTTCGCGCCGCGATCCGCCCAAAGTGCGCGCTCCCTCGATTCCGGAGCCGCCATGTCGCGCATCGCCCTCAAACCCCTGCTGCTCGCCGTTGCCGTTGCCTGTGGCGCGTCCGCGTCCGTGCACGCCGCCGACGATGCGGCCACGCGCGTCAAGGCGCTCAACGCGCTGCTCGCCGAGCAGTGGGAGTACACGCTCAAGCACCAGCCCGAGTTCGCCACGATGCTCGGCGACTATCGCTACAACGATCGTTGGAGCGATGCGTCGCCGGCCGCCGCGCAACAGCAGAAGAAGGACAACGAGGCGTTCCTCGCGCGCTTCAAGACCATCGACACGAGCGGCTTCGACGAGCAGGACCGGCTCAACCAGCAACTCATGCTGCGCCAGCTCGGCGACAACATCCGCATGGTCGAACTCAAACTCAACGAAATGCCGCTCGACCAGTTCAACGGCGTGCATCTGATGCTGCCGCAGTTCGTCTCGATGGTGCCGTTCGAGACGAGCAAGCAGTACGAGGAGTATCTGGCGCGCCTGAACGCGTTGCCGGCGCTGTTCGAGCAGATCACCGAGACGCTGAAGCAGGGCGAGCGCGACAAGATGCTGCCGCCGCGTTTCCTGCTCGAGAAAGTCGTCACCCAGATGCGCGACATCGCCAAGCCCGCCGGCGAGGACAGCGTGTTCGGCCATCCGGTCGCGAAATTCCCCGACGGCGTCGCCGCGGCCGACCGCAAGCGCCTGCACGATGCGATCCTCAAGGCGGTCGACGAGAAGGTGCGCCCGGCCTACACCAAGCTCGCCGACTTCGTCGAGAAGGACTACGCGCCGAAGGGTCGCACCGAGCCGGGCATGTGGGCGCTGCCGAACGGCGATGCGCTGTACAAGTTCTCGGTCGAGCAGCAGACGACGACGAACAAGTCGCCGCAGGAAATCCACGATCTCGGCCTCGCCGAGGTCAAGCGCATCGAGGGCGAGCAGCTCAAGATCGCGCAGAAGCAGGGCTACAAGGACCTGAAGACCTTCCGCGAGGCGATGAACAAGGATCCGAAGACGCACGCGACTTCGCGCCAGCAGATTGTGGATTTGTATAAAAAGTACATCGCGCAGATGGAGCCGAAGCTGCCGCAGTTGTTCGGCCTGCTGCCGAAGAGCGCGGTCGAGGTGGTGCCGACGCAGGAGTATCGCGAGAAGGAAGCCGCGGCTGCGGAGTACAACCAGGGCACGCCCGACGGCAAGCGCCCCGGCCGCGTCTACGTCAACACCGGCGATTTCCAGAACCGCTCGCTGCTCAACATCGAGACCACGGCCTATCACGAAGGTGTGCCCGGGCATCACATGCAGATCGCGATCGCGCAGACCCTGCCAGGGCTGCCGCCGTTTCGCCAGCAGGCCGGCTACAACGCCTACGTCGAAGGCTGGGCGCTGTACGCCGAGCGCCTCGGTGAGGAAGTCGGTTTCTACCAGGACCCGCTGAGCTACTTCGGTCACCTCTCCGACGAGCTGCTGCGCGCGAACCGTCTCGTGCTCGACACCGGCGTGCATTACAAGCATTGGACGCGCCAGCAGATGGTCGACTGGTTCCATGCGCACTCCTCCGACGACGAGCCCGACGTGCAGGCCGAGACCGACCGCTACATCGTCATGCCGGGCCAGGCGCTGTCGTACAAGCTCGGCCAGCTCAAGATCCTCGAGCTGCGCGCGAAGGCGAAGAAGGAACTCGGCGACAAGTTCGACATCCGCGCGTTCCACGACGAGGTCCTCGACGGCGGCGCGCTGCCGCTCGACGTGCTCGAAGCGCGCGTCGACGGTTGGATTGCGAGAGCGAAAGCATCCTCCGCGAAGAAATCCTGAAAACCTGCCCAAAAACCTACTGCGCTCGGTATTTCGCGCGCCGGCGGTGCTCGGAATCCTCATGTACTGACATGTACACTCCGGTTCCTGCGCTCCGGCGGCGCGCAAACTCCCTTCGCTCGCTACGGTTTTAGGGCAGGTTCCGGGCGGACAGAACGCTGTCCGCCCGCTGTCCGTCCGTGCTGACGGACAGCGGGCGCGGCTTGCGTCGCGGTGAGAAATTCAATTGCAGCAATGGTTTGAAAGAAAAGTAATCGTTGGCACAAGGCTTGCTTCGCTAGGGTCGTAGCGACTCTTATCGAATCCGACCCTTGCCATGATCCGCGACACCTCCGCTCAAGACCGCCGCATCGAAATCGCGCAACCGCGCGTCAACAAACGTTGGATCATCATCGGCGCGACGAGTGCGGCCGTGCTCGTCGCCCTGGTCTGGCTCGTGCCTTCGGTCGCGCGCCTGATCTCCGCCGGCACCTCGGTGTCGGTCGCGAGCTTGCGCTTCGGCGAGATCAAGCGCGGCACGCTGGTGCGCGACGTGTCCGCGCAGGGCAAGGTCGTCGCCGCGCAGGCGCCGACGCTGTATGCGACCGCGCCGGGCACGATCACGCTGCTCACCCATGCCGGCGACAAGGTCGAGAAGGACCAGATCCTCGCCGAAGTCGACAGCCCCGAGCTGAACAACAAGCTGCAGCAGGAACAGGCGACGCTGGCGAGCCTCGACATCGACGTCGGCCGCGCTGGCATCGACGCCAAGCAGAAAGAACTGCTCGCGAAGAAGACGATAGAGCAGGCGCAGATCGATCGCCAGACTGCGGCGCGCGAGGTCGAACGCAAATCGCTCGCGTTCGACAAGGGCGCGATGGCCGAGGTCGAAGTGCTGCGTTCGAAGGACGCGTTGGCCAAAGCCGAACTCGACGTCACCCATGCGCAGGCCGATGCGCGCCTGCAGAACGAAACCGCGGCGTTCGAGCTGAGGACCAAGCGCCTCGCGCTGGAGCGGCAGAAGCTGCTCGTCGCTGATCTCGCGCGCCAGGTCGACCTGCTCAAGGTGCGCTCGCCGGTCGCCGGCCAGGTCGGCCAGCTGCTCGTGCAGCAGAAGGCGAACGTGCCGATCAACACTGGCCTGGTCACCGTGATCGACCTGACCTCGCTCGAAGTCGAGCTGCAGGTGCCCGAAGTGTTCGCCCACGATCTGACCATCGGCATGCCGGCCGAGATCGCCGAAGGCGCGCAGAAGTACAAGGGCGAGCTGTCCGCGGTATCGCCCGAGGTAGTCAACAACCAGGTCGTGGCGCGCGTGCGTTTCGCCGCCGACAAACCCGCCGGCCTGCGCCAGAGCCAGCAGCTGACCACGCGCATTCTCATCGACGAGCGCCCGAACGTGCTCATGGTCGAGCGCGGCTCGTTCGTCGACACGGGCGCGGGTCGCGTCGCCTATCTGGTCCACGACGGCATCGCCGAGCGCAAGGCCATCCAGGTCGGCGCGACCAGCCTCAACGCGGTCGAAATCGTCTCCGGCGTCAAGGAAGGCGACCGCATCGTGATCTCCGGCACCGACTCGTTCAACGGCGCCGAGAAAGTGGTCTTGAACTGAATCCCGCGAATCGAATCAGCCAGCAGGAATGAACCCATGCTAAAGATGCAGCATCTTTCAAAAGTATACCGGACCCATATGGTCGAGACCCACGCGCTGCGCGACTTCTCGATCCACGTGCGCGACGGCGAGTTCGTTGCGGTGACCGGGCCGTCGGGCTCGGGCAAGACGACCTTCCTCAACATCGCCGGCCTGCTCGAGGAGTTCACCTCGGGCGAGTTCTGGCTCGACGGCGTCGACGTGCGCGGCCTCGGCGACGATGCGCGCTCGAAGCTGCGCAACGAGAAGATCGGTTTCATCTTCCAGGGCTTCAACCTGATCCCCGATCTCAACCTGTTCGACAACGTCGACGTGCCGCTGCGCTACCGCGGCTTCAACGCGGCCGAGCGCAAGAAGCGCATCGAGGAATCGCTGTCGCGCGTCGGCCTGTCCTCGCGCATGAAGCACTATCCGTCGGAGCTGTCCGGCGGCCAGCAGCAGCGCGTCGCGATCGCGCGTGCGCTGGCCGGTTCGCCGCGCCTGCTCATGGCCGACGAGCCGACCGGCAACCTCGACTCGCTCATGGCCCGCGGCGTGATGGAGCTGCTCGAGGAGATCAACCGCCAGGGCACGACGATCATCATGGTCACCCACGATCCCGAGCTCGCCGCGCGCGCGCAGCGCAACGTGCACGTGATGGACGGCCAGGTCACCGATTTCGATGCCGAGCCTTCGCTGCGCGTGAAGACGCGCGACGCGGACGTGGAAACGGCGGCGGCCTGATTCTTCTTTCCTGCCCTTTTCGATGAGGGCAGGGCAAAGCAAAGGAACGACGATGTTCTCGTACTATCTCCAACTCGGCTTGCGCAGCCTGAGGCGCAACCCCATCCTGACCGCGCTGATGGTGCTCGGTATCGCGCTCGGCATCGCCGCGAGCATGACCACGCTGACCGTGCTGCATCTGATGGGCAGCGATCCGATTCCGTGGAAGAGCAGCAAGCTGCTGCACGTGCAGCTCGACAACTGGGACATCAACCAGCCCTACGGCGACGACGGCTCGCCGCCCGATCAGGTCAGCTATCGCGATGCGACGGCGCTGATGCAGGCGGGCAAGGCGGACAAGCAGACTGCGATCTTCAAGCTCGCCCTGCCGATCCAGCCGGAAAATCCCGAGGTCAAGCCGTTTCTCACGGTCGGGCGCGTCGCCTACGGCGATTTCTTCTCGATGTTCGAGCCGCGGTTCAAGTACGGCCAGGGCTGGGGCAAGGCCGAGGACGATGCGCATGCGCGCGTCGTCGTGCTCTCGCGCGAGACCAACGAGAAACTGTTCGGCGGCGCCGATTCGACCGGCAAGACCGTGCGCATCGACGGCAACGACTACCGAGTCAGCGGCGTACTCGACGACTGGACCCTGCGGGTCAAGTACTACGACCTGACCAATGGTTCGCTCGACGATACCGAAGCGTTCTTCATCCCGTTCACCACCGGCATCGACCTCAAGCAGCGTTCGAGCGGCAACAACAGCTGCTTCAAGGAATCCGGTCCGGGCTGGGATGCGTATCTCGCCTCCGAATGCGTGTGGATGCAGGTCTGGGTGCAGCTCGATTCGCCTGCGCGCAAGGCGGAATACAAATCGTTTCTCGACAGCTATGTCAACGAACAGAAGAAACTCGGCCGGTTTGCGCGGCCGCTCGACAATCGCCTGCTCGACGTCAACCAGTGGATGGCCGATCAGAAAGTGGTTTCGGGTGACGTGAAGGTGCAGGCCGGACTCGGTTTTGCGTTCCTGCTCGTCTGCCTCGTCAACACGATCGGCCTGCTGCTGGCGAAATTCACGCGCAAGGCCGGTGAAGTTGGCCTGCGCCGCGCGCTCGGTGCGAGTCGGCGCCAGGTGTTCGCGCAGTTCCTTGTCGAATCCGGCGTGGTCGGCCTGTCCGGCGGGTTCATCGGTCTGCTGTTGACCGGACTCGGCCTGTACGCCGTACGCGCGTTGTATACCGACTACAAGACGGTGGCGCATCTCGACTGGTCGATGGTGGCGACGACGATCCTGCTCGCGATCACTGCGGCGGTTCTCGCCGGACTGTATCCGACCTGGCGCGCGTGCCAGGTGGCGCCGGCAGCGCAATTGAAGACGCAGTAACTGGCGATGAATTGGGCATCCTGCCGCAATCATCGCACGCACGAGCGCGGCACAGCCGCGCTACGTGCTCCCGCTCGCAAGAGCCTCGCGGTTGGCGCATCCATGCGCCAAGCATCGATTTCTGAGAGGTCACACACATGGAATTCCGTCCCATTCTCTCCGCGCTGATGCGCAGCAAGGTCGCGATGATCCTGATCGGCCTGCAGGTGGCGTTGACGCTCGCGATCATGTGCAACGCGCTGTTCATCATCAATCAGCGCCTCGAACGCATGCATCGGCCGAGCGGGATGAACGAAACCGATACGTTCATCGTCGGCAGCTACGGCTTCGGCAGTGGCTTCAACGTGCAGACGACCGTCGATGCGGACCTCGCCATGCTGCGCAACCTGCCCGGCGTCGTCGATGTGGCGATGACCAACGGCATGGTGCCGATGGGCCAAAGCGGCTGGGGCAGCGGCGTCGGCCTGCAGCCGAACCAGAAGCAGGCCACCGCGCGCACGGCCTACTACATGGTCGACGACCACGCGATCAACGCCTACGGGCTCAAACTCGTCGCCGGGCGCAACTTCAAGCCCGAAGAAATCAGTTTCATGACGATGAACAACCGCAAGACTTCGCCGGTTGCAATCATCACCCAGGCGCTCGCGCTAAAACTCTTTCCGGACGGTAACGCGATCGGCAAGCAAATCTACGACGAGAACGAGCCGTTCACGATCATCGGTGTCGTCGACGCCCTAGAGAAGCCCTGGGTCGATGCGGAGGACGTCGAATACTCGGTCATGTGGCCGACGCACCTGGCCTATGGCAACGGCTCGACTTATCTGATTCGCGCCGAACCCGGCCGTCGCGACGAGGTCATGAAAGTAGTCGAAGCCAAGCTCGGCGAATCCAACCAGAGCCGCATCGTGCGCAGCATGCGCAGCATTGAGAAGGTGCGCGCGCAGGCCTATGCGAACGATCGCGCGATGGCGATCATTCTCGGCAGCGTGATCGCCGCGCTGCTGACGATCACCGCACTCGGCATCGTCGGCATGGCGAGCTTCTGGGTCGCGCAGCGGACCAAGCAGATCGGCACGCGCCGCGCGCTCGGTGCGACGCGCGGTTCGATCCTGCGCTATTTCCAGACCGAGAATTTCGTCATCACGACCTGCGGCTTGCTCCTCGGCGGCCTGCTCACCTACGCGTTGAGCCTGTGGCTGCTGACCCATGTCGACGGCGCGAAATTGCTGCCGTGGTACTACGTGCCGATCGGCTTCGCCTGCCTGTGGCTGCTCGGCCAGCTTGCCGTGCTCGGCCCGGCGACGCGCGCCTCGCGCGTGCCGCCCGCAGTGGCGACGCGCAGCGTCTGATCAGCGTTGCCTCCGCCGTCGCCGGGCATCCGCGCGACGGCGTCTTTCGGGCGCGTGGCCGGAATGCCGCGCGTCATTTTGTTTGCCACGGACAGCCGCGTAATACGTTTGTCATTCGATGCCCGCATCGTGCATGGCATTTCCGCGGCGCCCATGGTGCGCATCGATGCATATCGCCGATATCAGCCTGTTCTTCGCGCCGCATTCGGGCGGGGTGAAGCGCTACCTGCTGGCCAAACACGGCCATCTGGCAGGGCGTACGGGCGTGCGCCACAGCCTGCTCGTGCCCGGTGCGACAAGCGCCGAGATCGAGCCCGGCATCTTCACCCGCGGCGACTGGAACATTGCGTGCGCGGGCGGTTACCGCGTGCCGCTGCGCCCGGCGCGTTGGCGCAGCGCCCTCGCCGCGTTGCGCCCCGACGTGATCGAAGTCGGCGATCCCTACCATCTTGCTTGGGCGGCGCTCGCTGCGGCGAAGGATTGCGGCGCGATGACGGTCGCGTTTGCGCACTCGGATCTGCCGCGCATGATCGCGAGCCGCTTCGGCCGCCTCGCCGGACGCGCGGCCGACGCCTACCTGCGCCGGCTGTATTCGCGCTTCGATCTGATCCAGGCGCCGAGCCGGCTGATCGCGCAACGCCTGCGCGACAGCGGCATCGCACGCATCGTCGTGCAGCCGCTCGGCGTGGATACCCATGTGTTCCATCCGGCGCGGCGCGATGCGCGGTTGCGCGAAGAACTCGGTCTCGCCGCCGACGTGCGCCTGTCGATCTTCGCCGGACGCATGGCGCGCGAGAAGGACGTACCGTTGTTGCTGCGCACGTTCGCGCGGCTCGGGCGCGGCTACCACCTGATCCTGGTCGGCGGCGAACGCCGCGAGGCACTTTCGACGAACGTGACGATGCTGCCGTACGAGCAGGATCCGCTGCGTCTCGCGCGCCTGATCGCAAGCGCCGACGCACTCGTGCACGCGGGCACGCAGGAGACGTTCGGCCTGATTGCGGTCGAGGCGATGGCCTGCGGCCTGCCCGTGGTCGGCGTGCGCGCGGGCGCGCTGCCCGAACTGATCGACGATTCGGTCGGCGCGCTCGCCGAGGCGGGCGATGCCCGCGCGCTCGGCGCCGCGATCGAAAAAGTCCACGCGGGTGACACGGCTGCGATGGGCCGACGCGCACGCTTGCGCGTCGAACGCCGCTACTCCTGGCCCAGCGTGTTCGACCTGCAGCTCGACCGCTACGCGCGCCTGCTGCGCACGCGTTCGCACGCGTTCGTCGCCGCGGCCGAAGCGGCCGATTCCGTCGAAACGCCGAGCCGGCCGTGAGCGCGCGACTCTGCATCGCCGTGCACGACGTCGCACCGGCAACCTGGCCGCAATGCGCGCGCCTGTTCGATCTCGTCGACGCGCTCGGCGCGCCGCCGCTGACCCTGCTCGTCGTGCCCGACTGGCATGCGCAGGGCCGCATCGATGCCGCACCGCAATTCCGCCGCGCCATCGATGCGCGTATCGCGCGCGGCGACGAAGTCGCACTGCACGGCTATTTTCACCGCGACGACGCGCCCGCACCGCACTCGCCCGCCGCCTGGCTGCGTCGGCGCGTGCTGACTGCAGGCGAAGGCGAATTCGCCGCACTCGATGCCGACACCGCCGAATCGCGCCTGCACGCCGGACTCGATCTGCTGCGTCGACAGGGCTGGGCGGTCGACGGCTTCGTGCCGCCGGCCTGGCTTGCGAGCGCGGCGACACGGCGCGCACTGCAGCGTACTGATCTGCGTTGGACCTCGACCCACACGGCGCTGGTCGCACTCGACCGCGGCAGCGAGGAACGTATCGCCGCGCCGTGCCTGACCGCCTCGCCGCGCTCGCGCTGGCGCCGCGCCGCGAGCCGTGTATTTCTGCATGCGGGCCTGCGCCTGACCGCACGCGCGCCGCTCGTGCGTGTCGGCCTGCATCCGGCCGATGCCGATCATGACGAGCTGCTCGCATGCTGGCGCGAAGTGCTGACCGCGCTGCTGGCTGTGCGTCGCGCCGCGACGAAGTCGCAAGCCATCTCTGCACTCGTCCCTGAGCGCCGAAATCGAAAAGCCGCTGTCCCTGGCGGCATCTCTCAATGATGCGCCGCGCCGGCACGCTGCTGATCTTCGTCGCGCTCGTCGTCGCGCTCGTTGTGCCGGTCTGGCTCGGCGGCCGGCGTGCCGTGTTCACGAGTTTCGACCTGCCCGTGCACGCATACCTGTACCTGCTCGCGCTCGTGCTGTTCGGCTGGGCGATGCGCGCGGTCAAACAATGGCTGCTGATCGAACGTCTCGGCCTCGCCGTGGGCGCGTGGCGCAATCTCGCGATCTCGCTCGCGATCGATTTCGCCTTCCTCGCCACGCCCGGCGGTGTCGGCGGCTACGCGGCCGGCATCTACTACGTGCGCGCCATCGGCGGCTCGTACGCGCAGGCGGCGGCGATCTCGGCGGCCGACCAGGTACTCGACCTCATGTTCTTCGCGATCGCGATGCCGGTTGCGGCCTTGTGCCTGTCGCAGAGTACCCAGCTGTCGCCGTTGCTCGCCCACGGTGCCGCGTTCGGCGGCATTGGCGCGCTGGCCTTGCTTGTCGTGCTCGTACTCGCGCGGCGCCCGCTCGGCGCATGGTTTTTCGGCAGGCATGGGCCGATCGAGCGTATCGGCTTCCTGCGCCGACGTCGCGATGCACTGCGCGGCTTCGTCAACAACGTGCTCGCGCAGACGCAGATCCTGATGCAAGGGCCGCCCGCGTATTTCGCGCTTGCCTTCGCCACGACCGCGATGCAGTGGCTTGCGCGCTACGGCGTGCTCTGGCTCATCCTCGCACTGCTCGACGCGCAGGTGCCGTTCTCGCTCGCACTGCTGTTGCAAGGCGTCGTGCTGCACGTCGCGCAATGGACCGGAGTGCCGGCCGGTGGCGGCGGCGCGGACCTCGGTCTCGCCGTGACGCTCGCGCCGTTCGCATCGACCGCCGCGATTGCCAGTGCGCTGCTGCTGTGGCGCATCGCGACGTTGTACCTGAGCCTGATCGCCGGCATGATCTCGATCGCCGCGCTGCGCTGGCGCAGGCATTCTGCGCAGCCATTTTTAACGCGGATCGGAGCGGATGAACACGGATAAGAGCCGATCAAGCCGGTGAGAAATTTTTCAACGCTCTATCTGCTCTTATCCGTTTTTATCGGCTTTTATCCGCGTTAAAAAGCTCTTTTCACGATGTCGGAAGATCGATCACGATCGGCGGCACCGTGCGCGAGCGGCGCAGGTTGCCAAGCATGAAACCGCCGCGCAGCAGGCGTCCGGCGATCATGCGCGTGATCCGGCTGACGTCGCGGAACGGCTTGAAATGGCTGGCACGGCGTTCCTCTTCGTAGCTCGCCTTGATCGGCACCGAGACGGTGCGGATACCTCGCGTTGCGCACTCGATCAATATTTCACTCTCGAAGACGAAGCCGTCGTGCGGCAGCGCGAGCGCGGTCTCGATCGCGGCGCGCGGGTAGTAGCGCTGACCGCTTTGCGAATCGACGATGCGCTGGCCGCAGGCCCAGGACACCCAGAAATCGGCTTGCGCGTTGCCGAAGCGGTTCTTGTCCGGCTGCGCGTCCTTGCCGAGCAGGCGCGCGCCGATGACGATATGGTTTGGATACTCCTTGGCCGCGGCGAGCAGGCGCGGCAGGTCGGCCGCGTCGTGCTGGCCGTCGCCATCCATCGTCAGCACGCCGTCGGCGCCGAGCTTGAGCGCAAGTTCGAAGCCGTCGCGCAGCGCCATCGCCTTGCCCTGCGGCGCGGCATGGCGAATGCGTTCGAGCGGCAGGTCGGCGACGACCTCGGAGGTGCGGTCGCTGGAACCGTCGTCGACGAGAATCACCTTGGCGCAATAGCGCAGCGCGGCCGTGAGCACGGCGCGGATCGCGCGCTCCTCGTTCAACGCGGGGATCACGACGACGCCGGTCGCTGCCGCTTCCGCGCTCTGCGCTGCCTGAGTTTGCTCCCCGGTCAAAACGAAATCTCCAGATGCAATGCCGATGCCGGCAAGTCTTTGTCGGCATGCAGGGCGAAGTCAAACCCCTTGGTCTCCCCCTGCGCCAGCGCGACCAGCAACGGCAGACTTGCGGCTGCCGGATTGCGCGCCTGCAGAGCGTGCAGCGACGGCGGCAGCGGCGCAAGTTCTGCCGCAGCATGGGCCTGCAGATCCAGGCGCAGCCGCGCGATCTGCTGCGCCGTGGCGGGCGCGAGCACGAAGGCGACGGCGAATGGCGCATCGCAGTCGATGAGGGCAGCGAGCGGGCCCGTCGCCGCGATGTCGAATGCGACGTAGAGCACCGGCTTCGCTTCGCTCGCGGCGATCGTGGCCGCTTCAAGCAGGCCGGCGGCGAACGTGGCGGAACCCGCGCTCAACGCGGTCGACGAGGCCATGCAGGCGCTCGCGATCGTCCAGTATCCGGCCGGCGCGTTGTGCACGGAATTGTGGAACTTGGTCGGCGACAGTTCGAGCGGCGTGTGCGCGAGCACGGCGCAAAGATAATCGTTGATCGCCAGGTCGCCGTAGGCCGAAGCGAATACGTTCTGCAGGTCGCGCGGCGCGCGTCCGGCCATCGCGCAGGCCTGTTCGGCCGCGGCGAGCGCGAGCAACACCGAATCCGGCGCGCGGCGGCGCTCGTTCGGCGTCAGCGATGCCGGCGCAGGCCGCTCGAACGGTTGCGCGGTGTGCGCGCTTCCGCTGCGCAGCAGCTCGCGCGCTGCCGCCCAGTCGGGCATGCCCGACGCGCAAACGCCGATGCCTTCGATCGCCAGTTCCAGCGCCGCGCTCATGCCGTGTCCGCCCGCGCGAAGGCCAGGCAACAATTGTTGCCGCCGAAACCGAACGAATTCGACAGCGCGATGCGCAAATTTGCTTCGCTGTTGTCGATGCGGATCTGCGGGCCGCAGGCCGGGTCGAGCTCGCGCGTGTTCAGCGTGCCCGGTGCGAAGCCGCGCTCGAGCGCGATCAGCGTGATCGCCGCTTCGAGGATGCCGGCCGCACCGAGCGTGTGTCCGCTCCAGCCCTTGGTCGAGCTCGCGCGCGTCGACGCCGGGAAGCGGCGCGCGATCAGCGCGGCCTCGACCTCGTCGTTCTGCCTGCTCGCCGTGCCGTGCAGGTTGATGTAGTCGACTTGGGCCGCAGAGATGCCTGCGCGTGCGAGCGCGTCGTCGAGCGCGCGTTCGGCGCCGAGTCCCTGCGGATGCGGCGCGGACATGTGGTGCGCGTCGCTGGATTCACCGTAACCGATCAGCAACGGTGTGTCTTTTTCCACTTTTCCACTTTGCGGCATGCGCTCGAGAATGGCGAAGCCGGCGGCTTCGCCGAGCGAAAGGCCGCGGCGGTTCGCGTCGAACGGCCGGCATTCCTCATTGGAGACGAGTTCGAGCGAATTGAAGCCGAACAGCACGCTGTCGCAGAGCGTGTCGACGCCGCCGACGATCGCCGCATCGGCGAGGCCGAGGCGCAGCAGGCGTTCGGCGCTGGCGAACACCTTCGCGCTCGACGAGCAGGCCGTTGCGATCGTCAGGTTCGGCCCGGCGAGGCCGAGCGCGTGCGCGACGAACAGGCCGAGCGCGTGCGGCTGGTGCACCTGCGGGCGGCTTTGCGCGCTGGAGAGGCGTCCCTGCGCATCGAGTTCGCGATAGGCGCGCTCGGTTTCGCCGATGCTCGACGTCGACGTGCCGAGCACGAGCGCGACGCGCGCGGCACCGTGGCGTTCGCGCAGCGCATGCGCGCGTTCGAGAAAGCCGTCCTGGGTGAGGCCCAGCCAGGCGAGACGATGGTTGCGCGAGTCGAATGACGCGAGCGCATCGGGCAGGGAAAGCTGCTCGAGCCCGGCGACGCGGCCGATCCGGCAGTCGAGCGGCTGGGTCGAAAATGAATTCGCGATCAATCCGCCGGCGCGCGTTTCGAGCGCGCGCGCAATCGCCTGCGACCCGCGTCCGGCGGCGCAGGTAGCGGTACAGGCGGTGATGGCAAGCGGCGCAATGCGGGCTGGCAAGAAGAAGCGTCGAAGCGAAATACGATGGCGAAGTATAGGTTTGCGCAGCAACACCCCGCAACGTGGCGACGGCCATCATGCTCGATGATGCGTACCGATACGCGCGCGCGGCGCAGTATCATTCACGCTCCCTCCGCATCGAAAAGCTGCATTCCCGTGGATTCCCTGGCCGTTGTCGAAACCTATCTGCGCGATCTGCAGGATCGCATCTGCACCGCGCTCGAACGCGTCGACGGCGGCGCACGGTTCGTTGCCGACGAGTGGATGCGCAGCGAGGGCGGCGGTGGGCGCTCGCGCGTGCTCAAGGACGGCGCCGTGTTCGAACAGGGCGGGGTCAACTTCTCGCGCGTGGAAGGCAAGACCTTGCCGCCGTCCGCCACGGCGCATCGGCCCGAACTCGCCGGGCGCGCATGGTCGGCGCTCGGTGTCTCGCTCGTGCTGCATCCGCGCAACCCGTATGTGCCGACCACGCACATGAACGTGCGTTATTTCGAGGCACGCGCGCAGGACGCCGAACCGGTGTGGTGGTTCGGCGGCGGCTTCGACCTGACACCTTACTATCCGTTCGATGAGGATGTCGTGCACTGGCACCGCGTCGCACGCGACCTGTGCGCGCCGTTCGGGACGGACGTCTACGCGCGCTACAAGAAATGGTGCGACGACTACTTTTTCCTCAAGCATCGCAACGAGACGCGCGGCGTCGGCGGCTTGTTTTTTGATGATCTGAATCAAGGCGGCTTCGCGCGTTGCTTCGATTTCATGCGCGCGGTCGGCAACGGTTTCCTCGATGCCTACCTGCCGATCGTGGAAAAAAGAAAAGGTACATCTTTCGGCGAACGCGAGCGCGAGTTCCAGTTGTACCGGCGCGGGCGTTACGTCGAGTTCAACCTCGTTTACGACCGCGGCACGCTGTTCGGCCTGCAATCTGGCGGGCGCACCGAGTCGATCCTGATGTCGCTGCCGCCGCGCGTGCGCTTCGAGTACGCCTACGCGCCGCCTGCCGGTTCGACCGAGGCGCGACTGGCCGAGTATCTCGTGCCGCGCGAATGGGTTTAGAGCCTATCCTCAAAGCGCAGTAGCTTTGAGGGCAGGATCGGTCAGCGCGACAGGAATTTCAGCACGAAATTCGCCAGTTTCCCGTAGGGCGGTCTTAGCACTTTCATGCTGCTGAAGCGTGCCTGGTAGAGCACGGGTTTCTGCTTGCTGAAGGTGAGGAAGCCTTCGTGGCCATGATAGTGGCCCATGCCGGACGGGCCGACACCGCCGAACGGCAGCTTCGATTGCGCGATGTGCAGCACCGTGTCGTTGACGGTGACCCCGCCGGCGATCGTGCGCTCGAGCACGCGCTCGGTGCGTGCGCGGTCGTGGTCGAAATGGTAGAGCGCGAGCGGGCGCGGACGCGCATTGACGAAATCGATCGCGGCATCGACCGAATCGACGCTGACGATCGGCAGGATCGGGCCGAAGATCTCGTCCTGCATCAGCGCGAGATGCGCGGGCGGATCGATCACGAGCGTCGGCGCGAGGACGCGGTTGGCGGCATCGCCCTGGGCGAGTTCGACCACGTTCGCGCCGGCCGCGCGTGCCTCGTCGAGATAGCCGGCAAGGCGCTTGAATTGTCCTTCGTTGACGATGCTCGTGTAAGCGGCGTTGGTCGCGAGGTCCGGATAGCGCTGTGCGACGACACGCTGCATTTCGGCAACGAACGGCGCGACGCTTTCCTTCGGCATCAACACGTAGTCGGGCGCGATGCAGGTCTGGCCCGCATTGAGTAGCTTGCCCGCCGCGATGCGATCGACCGCGGTCGCGATCGAATAACCGGGCGCGAGGATCGCCGGCGACTTGCCGCCGAGTTCCAGCGTCACCGGCGTCAGGTTCTGCGCGGCGGCGAGCATGACCTTGCGCCCGACTGCGGTCGAGCCGGTGAAGAAAAGATGATCGAACGGCAGCGCGGCGAACGCGGCGGCAACGTCGGCGCCGCCGAGTACGGTCGTGACGCGATCGGTCGGGAAGACTTCTTCGAGCAGCGCCTTCAACTCTTCCGACGTGCGCGGCGTGTGCTCGGACGGCTTGAGCATCACGTGGTTGCCCGCGGCGATCGCGGCCGACAGCGGCAGCAGGGCGAGGTTGACCGGGTAGTTCCACGGCGAAATCACGCCGACCACGCCGAGTGGCTGGTAGCGCACTTCGGTATGCGCGGGCCAGAACAGCCAGTCGGCCAAGTCACGCTTGCTGCGCATCCAACCGTGCAGGTGGGCGCGGATGTGATCGATGTCGGCGAGCACCGTGAACGCATCGCCGAGGATGCAGTCCGCGCGCGCGCGCCGGCCGAAGTCGGCGTTCATCGCCGAGATCAACGCTTCCTGGCGTGTTTTGAACGAGCTGCGCAGGCGCTTCAGATCGTCCATGCGCTGCTGATACGTCGGCACGTTCGCGCGCTGCGCGGCGCGCAGGCGCTCGAGTGTGGCGGCGAGGTCGCTCGTGGTGACGGGCATGTCCATGGTCGATCCTGCGATTCGGTAGCGTATGGCGGCAGTTTAGCGCCCTCCGCGTGCGGCGACATGGGAGCGACGACGTGCGGGCGGGGGCAAAGCGGCCACGGTGCTACGATGCGCGCCCGGTACCTGGCACGTGAGAAGGAATCCCATGCACCTGCGCCCCTATCGCGGCCGCCTGCCGCGCCTCGGCGAAAACGCCTACGTCGACCCGGCCGCTGTGGTCGTCGGCGATGTCGAAATCGGCGCCGATACGTCGATCTGGCCCTTCGTTGCCGCACGCGGCGACGTCAATTTCATTCGCATCGGTGCGCGCAGCAACATCCAGGACAACTGCGTGCTGCACGTAACCCATGACGGTCCGTACACGCCGGGCGGCGCGCCGCTGATCATCGGCGAGGATGTCACCGTCGGCCATGGCGCGATCCTGCATGCGTGCACGATCGAGAACGCCTGCCTGATCGGCATGCACGCGACCGTGCTCGACAACGTGCACGTGCACAAGCACGCAATGATCGGCGCCGGCGCGGTGGTCTCTCCGGGCAAGATCGTCGGCGAAGGCGAGCTCTGGCTCGGCAATCCCGCGCGCTGCGTGCGCACGCTGACCGACAAGCAGATCGAGCAGTTGTACTACTCGGCCAAGCACTATGTGCGCTTGAAAGACGAATACCTTGAGGCAGAGCGGAATCGGTAGGCGCGGTGAGCTACGACTATTTCTTCTTCGCCAAGCCCGGCGACGGCAAAGTGCTTGCGATCGACGCCATCGGTCCGGACCTCCCATCGATCGGCTCGTTGGAGTTCGTGCGCGGTGAAATCAGCCGCGCGTTTCCCGCCGTACGCTGGGAGCCGCCGCATGGCGAGATACGCGCATGGTTTGGGCTGCAAGGGCCGCCTGAATTTCTGCTGCTGCCCGAAGACGGGGGGAAACTCTCTTGCTTCAAGGCCGCGTTTATCGAGCGCGAGGAAGTCCTTGCGCTCGCTGCGAGCATGAATCTCGTCGCCTTCGACCCGCAGCGTGGGGAAATACTCGGGGCCTAAATCAAGCGATCGTCAGGCTTTCCAGCCGCGCCAACGTCGCCATCGCCTCGGCCGCGTTTGCGCCGCACATCGCCGGTTCGGGTCTGAGATTACCGCAGACCGCAGGTCGCTCCGGTTTGCCGAATATCAAGCAGCGGTTGCGCTCATCCAATTGAATGCAGCGTATGCCGGCCGGTTTGCCGTTTGGCATGCCGGGGATCGGCGAGGAAATGGACGGCGCGATGCAGCAGGCACCGCAGCCGGCGCGACATTCCATGATCAATCCGTCGCCAGCAGCGGCAATTCCGCGCGCAACGCGTCGTGCACCGGATCGGTATCCGGCCGCATGCCGTGCCAGATCGCGAATGATTCGGCGGCCTGTTCGACGAGCATGCCGAGGCCGTCCAGCGCCTTGCCTGCGCCCGCAGCGCGAGCCCAGGCGACGAAGCCAAACGCGGCCGCGCCGTACGACAGGTCGTAGCACAGCGCGCGCGGCGCGACGAGGGCGAACGGCAGCTGCAGCGTTTCGCGGGCGACGCCGGCCGAGGTGGCGTTGACGATGAGGTCGAAGCTGCCGAGGTCGGCGAGGTCGTTCCAGTAGCGCGTGTGTACGCGCGACGGATCGCGGATCGAATCGGCGAGCGCATCGGCGCGCTCGGCGTTGCGGTTGACGATAACTAGTTCGCCGATGCCCGCGTCGAGCAGCGCATGCGCGGCCGCACGCGCGGCGCCGCCGGCACCGAGCAGCAGGCTGCGGCGTTCGCGTAAATCGAGGCTGTGGCGCCCGGTGAGATCGCGGATCAGACCGGGTCCGTCGGTGTTATCGCCGTGCCAGGAGCCGTCGACGCGCGTCAGCGTGTTGACCGCGCCGGCGCGGCTGGCGAAATCGGAGGTCTGCGCGCAGAGGCCGAACGCGTCCTGCTTCAACGGCAGGGTGATGTTCGCGCCGCGACCGCCGGCGTCGGCGAAGCGTGCAAGCGTCGCGGCGAACGCGTCCGCCGGCGCATCGATCGCGGCGTAGTCGAGCGTGATGCCAGTCTGCTTGCCGAACGTGGCGTGGATGCGCGGCGACAGCGAATGCGAAATCGGATGGCCGAACACGGCGTAGTCGGGCGAAGTCACGGCTGACTCCGTTCTTTGAGGTAGCGCGCGGCGTCGAGCGCGAAATAGGTCAGGATCGCATCGGCCCCGGCGCGCTTGATCGAGGTCAACGATTCGAGCACGACGGCTTTCTCATTGAGCCAACCGTTTTGCGCGGCGGCCTTGAGCATCGCGTACTCGCCGCTCACCTGATAAACGAACGTTGGCGCGCCGAAGCGTTGCTTCACGCGCTGGACGATGTCGAGATACGGCATGCCGGGTTTGATCATGACCGCGTCAGCGCCCTCGGCGAGGTCGAGCTCGATCTCGCGCAAGGCCTCGTCGCTGTTGCCGACGTCCATCTGATAGGTGTGCTTGTCGCCCTTGCCGAGATTGCCTGCCGAACCGACCGCGTCGCGGAACGGGCCGTAGAAGCCCGAGGCGTATTTGGCCGAGTAGGCGAGGATGCGGGTGTTCACATAGCCGGCTTTTTCCAGTGCGGCGCGCATTGCACCGACGCGGCCATCCATCATGTCGGACGGCGCGACGATGTCGAACCCGGCTGCGGCCTGGGCCAGGGTCATCTTGACGAGCGCTTCGATGGTCACGTCGTTGAGGATGTAGCCGCGCTCGTCGATCACGCCGTCCTGGCCGTGCGTCGTGTACGGATCGAGCGCGACGTCGCCGATCAGACCGAGTTCGGGGAACTTCGCCTTGAGCGCGCGCGCGGCGCGCTGGAACACGTTGTCGGGATTCCAGGCCTCGCGCCCGTCCTCGGTTTTGACCGACGCGGGCGGCGAAGGGAACAGGGCCAGCGCCGGAATGCCGGCGGCGACGCATTCGCCGGCGAGCTTTTCGAGCTGGTCGATCGACACGCGGTCGACACCGGGCATCGACGCAATCGGCTCGCGTTTGTCCTCGCCGTCGATGACGAAGGCAACCATGATCAGGTCGCTGGGCAGCAGGGTCGTCTCGCGCATCAGCGCACGCGAGAACGCATCGCGGCGCATGCGGCGCAGGCGGGTAGCGGGGTAGGGCATGGTTGGTCGTTACCTCGAAAGAGAGCGCACACGATAATCCAAGCGGCGACGCGGTGAAATCGGGCAGGCGGTCGCAGTACGTCGGAAAATCGAGCGGTAATATTCAGCGGTGATTCCGAGATGCCTCGGCATACTCCACAAACGTTCGGAGATTCATCGTTGTACCGGACGTTTCCAGAGTCGTCCTTACTAGCTTCACATAACCTCTTGGAAGAGGGAACAAAAATGCTAGCCCCGATCGTAGTGATGGCGTTGTTGTGCGCCACTGTCCTGTTGTTCGTTGCGTCAATCAAGCGCATCCCCGAAGGCCAGGCCTATACTCTGCGCCGCGTCGACGGGCATATGCGTACGGTAGGCGCCGGCACCCACCTGGTCCTGCCGCTGATCGAGCGCGTCGCGCACAAGATCCGCCTGTTCGGCAATGTCGTCGAAGTCGGCGAAATCGCGACCCCGGACCAAGGTGCGCTGCACGGCAAGATCTACTACCAGGTGCTCGACGCCGCGCGCGCCGACGCGATCATCGACGAGGTCGGCGTGCGCCTGCGCGAACGCCTGCCCGAGTTGGTCGCCGCGGCCCCGGAGCGTGACGCCGCCGCGCGTAACCTGCACCTGAAGACCGAGCTGAACCGCAGTCTGCGCGAGCGCGGCCTGCTGGTGACGCGCGTACAACTGGTCTGACGGAGCGGATTTTCGCTCCGCCTTGGCCCCAGGAGCGACCGCTCCAGGTCGCCTGCGCGGTGGAATTTGCCGCGCGCTGCCGCGATACTTGCCGGCCCCGCGCGGCCGTTCCGCGCCAGACCCGCCCGCATGCCCGCTGCTCCTCCCGCCATTGATCGCCCCTCGCTGCAGGCCCGTCTGCGTGCCGGTGCGGACGAACTTGGCCTTGCGCTGACGCCCGCGCAGAACGAGCGCCTGATCGACTATCTCGATCTGCTCGTGTGCTGGAACGCGGTCTACAACCTGACCGCGGTGCGCGATCCGGCGGAAATGGTCACGCGCCATCTGCTCGACTCGTTGGCGATCGCGCCGCTGGTGCGCGGTGCAACCTTGGTCGACCTCGGCACTGGCGCTGGATTGCCCGGCATTCCGCTGGCGATCCTGGCACCTGAGCGCAAGGTCACGCTGGCCGACAGCAACGGCAAGAAAACCCGTTTCCTGCGCGAGGCTGTGCGTGTGCTCGGCCTCGCCAACGCGCGCGTCGAGCAGGCACGCGTCGAGGATCTGCAGGGACAATACGACTGCATCACTGCACGCGCGTTCGCCGCGCTCGGCGATATCCTGACCTGGGGTGGCCATCTGCTCGCGCCTGATGGGGTGTGCGTGGCGATGAAGGGCGTAATCGACGAGGAGGAACTGCGCGGTCTACCGTCGGGCTTCCGCATCGAGGAAATCGTGGCGCTGGCCGTGCCGGGCTTGGGCGCGGCGCGACATGCCGTCATAATTAGGCGTTATCGCTGACGGCTACGCCGTAGCGATAACTGTCGGCGTTCGAGCGGCGGGGCCGCTCAACGCCGATGAGCCGAGTATGTGTCGGACAGAAATCCGATCTCACTACCGGCAATGTATCCTTTGGGGTTGGTCGATGACTCGCATCATTGCGGTAGTGAATCAGAAGGGCGGCGTGGGCAAGACCACGACCGCGGTCAATCTCGCGGCGGCGCTGGCCGAGGCGAAACGCCGCGTGCTGCTCGTCGATCTCGATCCGCAGGGCAACGCGACGATGGCCTCGGGCATCGACAAGCGCACAGCCAAGCCAACCGGCTGCGAAGTGCTGCTCGACGAGGCGCCGATCGAGACGGCGATTGTGCCGACGCCGGCCAATTTCGATCTGCTGCCCGGCAGTCGCGACCTGACCGCGGCCGAGATCAAGCTCATGGACATGCTCGCGCGCGAGTCGCGGCTGAAGGAGCAGCTGGCCAAGCTCGGCCAGCGCTACCACACGATCCTGATCGACTGCCCGCCGTCGCTGCACCTGTTGACGGTCAATGCGCTGACCGCGGCGGACGGCGTGCTGATCCCGGTGCAGTGCGAGTACTTCGCGCTCGAGGGCCTGACCAGCCTGCTCGACACGGTCAAGGCGGTACGTACGCGCTTAAATCCACATCTTGAGATCGACGGCATCCTGCGCACCATGTACGACGTGCGCAACAACCTCGGCAACGACGTCTCCGCCCAGTTGGCCAAACATTTCGGCGACAAACTGCTGCGTTCGGTGATTCCGCGCAATATCCGCCTGGCCGAAGCGCCGAGCCACGGTCAGCCGATCAACCTTTACGATCGCGAATCGCGCGGTGCGATCGCCTATTTCGGTCTTGCCGGTGAACTTTTGCGGCGCGATCGTGCGGCGGCGACCACGGGATCGACGCAGTCCGTGGCGGCTCCAGCGCCGGTCTCGAGTCCGCCCGCTGCCGCCGTTGGGGAAAAATCCGATGCCGCGCCGGCCGCCGAAGCGCCACCGCCGTCCATCGCCTCGCTGCTCGTGCGCTAAACTAGCGCACACAGGATTTCCAGAGACACCACATGGCAGCTGCAAAGCGGCGCGGCTTGGGCTCGCGCGATCTCGACGTATTGCTCGGCGGCGGTGATGTTGCCGCGGAGACCGCCGCAGCGGGCGACGATCTGCGCAACCTGCCGGTCGGGCGCATCGCGCCGGGCAAATACCAGCCGCGGCGCGTGTTCGATCAGGAAAAGCTCGCCGAGCTCGCCGCCTCGATCAAGGCGCAGGGCGTGATCCAGCCGATCGTCGTACGTCCGGTCGGCGCGGATCGCTACGAGATCATCGCCGGCGAGCGCCGTTGGCGCGCCTCGCAGCTCGCCGGGCTGGCCGAGATTCCGGCCATCGTGCGCGAGGTCGCCGATCCGGCGGTCGCGGCGATGACCCTGATCGAGAACATCCAGCGCGAGGACTTGTCCGCGCTCGAAGAGGCGCACGCGCTGCGCCGCCTGATCGACGAATTCAAGCACACGCACGAGCAGGTCGCCGAGGCGATCGGTCGTTCGCGCTCCGCCGTGTCGAACCTGCTGCGCCTGCTCGACCTGCCCGAGGAGATCAAGCGCCTGCTCAAGGAAGGCCAGATCGAGGCAGGCCACGCCAAGGCCTTGTTGACGCTGCAGCCGGCGCTCGCGCTTGGCCTGGCGCGACGCGCGGCCGAACACGGCTGGTCGGTACGCGAGCTCGAGGCCGCCGCGCGCAAAGCGCAGGCCGAGCCGCAGGGCAAGGCGAAGAAAGCGGCCGCGCGCGACGCCGACATCGTCGCGCTCGAGCGTGAGCTGTCCGAGAAACTCGCAGCTAGCGTCGCGATCCAGCATGGCAACAACGGACGCGGCAAGCTCGTGATCGGCTATCACAGCCTCGACGAGCTCGAAGGAATCCTCGAAAAAATCCGTCGCTGAGTCTTTGAACCCAAACTAACGAAAGTTTCGCGCAGACAACCCGGTCATGTCCCCTGTGAGCAGCAAGCAGCGACAGTTCGACGCGCTCGTACGCGGGTATTCGGGCGACCTGTTTCGTTACGCGTACTGGCTCTGCGGCGAGGAGGCGCTGGCGCAGGATCTCGTACAGGAGTCGTTCCTGCGTGCGTGGCGATCGCTCGACAGTTTGCGCGAGACCGCGGCGGCCAAGGCATGGCTGATCACGATCCTGCGCCGCGAGCACGCGCGTCTGTACGAGCGCAAGACGCCGCAGTTTGTGGACGTGGACGAAGTCGAGGTGGCCGACATGCGCGAGGCATTGACGCCGGAAGGCTCGGGCGAGGATGCGTTGATCCGCGCGGCGATGCTGAAGCTCGACGTGAAATATCGCGAGCCGCTGCTCATGCAGGTGCTCGGCGGGTTCTCCTGCGAGGAGATCGCGCGCGAGTTGAACATTTCCAGTGCCGCGGTGATGACCCAGTTGTTCCGCGCGCGGCAGAAGTTGAAGGCGATGCTCGGCGGCGAGCCGATCGAGGCACAGGTTTATGAATTGCGTTGAATTCCGGCGACAACTCGCGATCGATCCGCAGATGACTTCTGCGGACTTCGTGCAGCATCGCGCGGAATGCCCGCGTTGCGCCGAGGCGCATGCGCGGGCGCTGGCGTTCGAGGGCGATCTTGCGCGCGCGCTGAATGTCGCCGCGCCCGCGCAGCTCGCCGAGGCGATCCTGCTCGCGCAGACTACGGCGGAGCGGCGCCGGCGCGTGAATCTGCGCCGCGCTTCGATGTTCGCGGTGGCTGCCGCGCTCGTGCTTGGGATCGGCGTCGTCGGCATGCGCGCCGAGGCCAAGCCGCTGTCGGTGCAGGCGGTCGAGCATCTGGAGTCGGAGCAGGAAGTGCTCGCGCTGACCGCGCCGATCGCCGCGGCCGAGGTTGCCGCCACGTTTGCCAAGCGCGGCGTCGTCTTGAAGCAAGTCCCCGACGGCATCAGCTTCGTCGCACCCTGCCCGGTCGGAGCCAGCAAACACCGTTCCGTGCATCTGGTTATGCCGACGACAGATGGTCCGTTGACTGTGATCTATGTGGCCGACCAGAAAGTGAGTGCGGCCGCGGACTTCGAGCGCGACGGGCTGCGCGGCCGCAGCCTGCCGCTCGGCAACGGCACCCTGATCCTGCTGGCGAAAAGCCCGGCGGAGTTCGATCGCGTCGAGGCGCTTTGGCGCGCTGCCATCAGCGGCTAAGCCATTGGCGACAAGCGGCGCCGCGGCAGGCGATAATGACCGCATCAACTTCCGGATCGAAGCGATGCCCGACTTATCCGTCGTCGTGCCCGTGCACAACGAGCGCGACAATATCGTCCCGCTGCTGACCGAAATCGCCGCCGCACTACGCGGCAAGGTCGATTTCGAGATCGTCTATGTCGACGACCTGAGCCGTGACGACACCCTGGCCGTGCTGACTGCGGCCAAGGCGCAGTTCCCCGAACTGCGCGTGCTGCGCCACGTCGCCCAGAGCGGGCAGAGTACGGCTCTGCGTACCGGCATCAAGGCCGCGCGCGGTACCTGGATCGCCACGCTCGACGGCGACGGCCAGAACGATCCGGCCGATATCCCCAAGCTCATCGCGATGCGCGACGAGTCGGCGAAAGAGATCAAGCTGTTCGCCGGCTGGCGCGTCAACCGCCAGGACTCGGGCAGCAAGCGCTGGGCCTCGCGCTGGGCCAATCGAATCCGTTCGAACCTGCTCAAGGATGAAACGCCGGACACCGGCTGCGGGATCAAACTGTTCGAACGCGCCGCGTTCCTCGACTTGCCGTACTTCGACCACATGCATCGCTACCTGCCCGCGCTGATGCAGCGCGCCGGCTGGCAGGTGAAGAGCGTGCCGGTGAATCATCGCGCGCGCGGTGCGGGCGTGTCGAAATACAACAATCTCAACCGCGCTCTGGTCGGCATCTCCGACCTGCGCGGCGTGGCTTGGCTGATCCGCCGCTCCAAACGCACGGCGGTGGAAGAGCTCTGATCGCCCGGTGATTAGCGGCGGAATTAGCGCTGCTGCAGGATTGGTACGCGCAATGGCCGCGACCCTGTGTTCGCTTGCCCGTCGCCGCAGGCTGTGGAAGAATCGGGCGCAAGCGCCATATTCTGCGGTTGCTATCGGTTTCTCCGCAGTACAGCGGCGGTGATTTTGGAGCAGAAAGCGTGATCGATCCGGATGGCTACCGTCCGAATGTAGGCATCATCCTGTTGCGCGACGACGGCAGGGTGTTTTGGGCGCGCCGTGCGTTCAAGGACGGCTGGCAATTCCCGCAGGGCGGCATGCGCAGCGACGAAACCCCGCTCGAGGCGATGTATCGCGAACTGCATGAGGAGACCGGCCTGCGCCCGCATCACGTGCAGGTGCTCGGCGCGACGCCCGGCTGGCTGCGCTACCGCTTGCCGCCGCGCATGGTTCGGCGCAACCAGAAACCGACGTGCATCGGCCAGAAGCAGGTTTGGTTCCTGCTGCGTTTCGTCGGCGACGAGTCCGCGGTGCGCCTGGACGCCACCGACGAACCCGAGTTCGACCAGTGGCGCTGGGTGGATTTCTGGTATCCCGCGAGCCATGTCGTCTCGTTCAAGCGTGAGGTATACCAGCGCGCGCTGCGCCATCTCGCACCGATCGCGACGAATTACAGCCATGTCGGTCTGAGCGATGCGCTCGCGGTGGCCGAACAGATGACCGAGTCCGCCTTCGCCGCGGCCGAGCAGATGGCCGAGAATGCACGAGCGGTGGCCGAAAGCATGGCTGATCTGGCCGAGCGTCTCGGCAAGACGGCTTTGGCCAAGGCGGGATAGCGAAGAGCGCAGAGTCGCGCACTATTCAGGAACGAAAGGCGCTTCGAGCGCCTTTCGGCGTTTTCAGGCGCCGCATTTGCCGACGGGTTGCGTCTCAGAGAGAAGGTAGTTGACAATCATTCTCATTTGCAATTGAATATGGCCGTCGCATCACCATATTCGCGTCCATGTACGTCTGCATCTGCAATGCCGTCACCGAGAAGATGATCCGCCAGGCCGCCGCCGAGGGTGTGCGCAGCCTGGGCGAACTCACGCGTCGCACCGGTTGCTCGGGCGATTGCGGCAGTTGCGCTGATCTTGCCGAGCAAGTGCTGCGCGATGCGCATCGCCGCACCCGCACGGCATTCGGCCTCCCGCTCATCGCGCAGGCTGCCTAGCCGCGCCGCTTCGATCGCCGTGCGGCGCAGCCGCATCGTTCCGGTCCCTCCCGCAAATGCTCACGATTCGCGTTTCTTCGCGCGTCGTTGGCGCGCGCTATAGTCATTTTTGAAGAACGTACGGAGTTACCCAATGAAAGGCGACAAGCAGGTCATCGCTCACCTCAACAAGGCGCTGTTCAACGAACTGACCGCGATCAACCAGTATTTCCTGCATGCGCGCATGTACAAGAACTGGGGCTACAAGGAGTTGGCCGAGCACGAGTACAAGGAATCGATCGACGAGATGAAGCATGCGGACAAACTCATCGAGCGCATCCTGTTCCTTGAAGGCCTGCCTAACCTGCAGGCGTTGGGCAAGCTGTTGATCGGCGAGGGTCCGATCGAAGCGCTCAAATGCGATCTCAAGCTCGAGCAGATTGCGCATCCGGACCTCAAGGCCGCGATCGCGCACTGCGAGAAGGTAGGCGATTACGTCAGCCGCGAGCTGTTCGAAGAAATCCTCGAATCCGAGGAAGAGCACATCGACTGGCTCGAGACGCAGCTTGGTCTGGTCAAGCAGATTGGTGAAACCGGATATCTGCAGCAGAAGCTCGGTTCTTGAGCCCGGGCGATACGCGAAAGAGCGGAAGATAAGTGGAATGCCGGCCGAGCCGGCATGGCCTATGTGGGCTTCAGCACCACGAGCAGCACGATCGCGATCAAGAACAGCGCCGGTACCTCGTTGAACACGCGCAGCCAGCGTGAGGAGCGCGTGTTGCGGTCTTCGCCGAACTGTTTCACCAGATGCGCCAGGTAGGCGTGGTAGGCGACGAGGCCGAGCACGAGTGCCAGCTTGGCGTGCAGCCAGCCCTGGTGCAGGTAGCTGGGCACGAGGATCAGCGTCCAGATGCCGAAGGTCAGCGCGAGCGCGCCGCCGATGTGCGTGATTCCGAGCAGCCGTCGCTGCATGACTTGCAACTGCGCACGCACCGCCGCGTTGTCGGATTCGGCGTGGTAGATGAACAGGCGCGGCAGGTAGAACAGGCCGGCGAACCAGGTCACGACGAAGACGATGTGCAGGGCCTTGATCCAGAGCATCGGGCGCGAGCGAGTGTGAACCGGCAAGCAGTATAGCCGCGGAGAATGGATGCGGGGCTGCGTTTTTCGCTAAGCTTCCCGGCTCGTACTGCACGGCATGCGCATGGCCCACGTTCCGCCGCCTCCCGCCTTGGTCATTCGCCCGCACCAGGAGCGCTCGCGCTGGCGCGAATGGACGACGATCGGCTTGTTTTGGTTCGCCTCGATCCTCGTCGCCGTCGCGCTCACCTGGGCGCTGCGCGAGAACGTGCCGGCGGATGGCGTGGCCCAGCTCAGGCGCGCGCTCGAACAGAATGCGACCCTGCAGCAGCGCGTCGCCGTACTCGAGCGCGCGCAGCAGGTGGGAAATGCGGCGAATGCCGACCTGCAGCGCCAGATCGGCGAACGCCAGGCGGAGATCGCCGGGCTGCGCGCCGACCTTGCCTTCTACAGCAGCCTGACCCGCGCCGACGCCAAACGCGAAGGCTTCAGCGTGCAGGCGCTGAGTCTGGTCGCGGCGCGCGACAATTCGCGCCTGTTCAATTTTTCCGTCACCCTGACCCAGAATCTCAAGCCGGGCCAGATCGCAAGCGGACAGGTCAGACTCAGCGTCAGCGGCACGCGCGCTGACAAACTCGTGACGATCGACTGGACCGATCTCGCCGCCAACGCCGATGCGAAGGGAATCGGATTTTCTTTCAAGTATTTTCAACAAATAAAAGGTACTCTTCTGCTGCCGGAGGGCTTCGTGCCGAATGGCGTGCGTGTCGAGGCCGATGCCGGTTCCGAGTTCGGCAAGAGTTCGCGCGATTTCACATGGGGGGAAATACTGACCACGTCGGGAGGGACGCATGCTGGGGAATCGAAATAAGTCCAATCAGGCCGTACCGCCGGCCGAGACCACCTCGCTAATCGCGAATGGCACTCAGGTTCGCGGCGATGTCACCTTCAACGGCCGCCTGCACGTCGACGGCAGCGTCGAAGGCGCATTGCATGGCGAAGGCGACAACGCCGTGCTGACGCTGTCGAACAGCGCGCGCATCAAGGGCCAGATCACCGCACCGCATGTGGTCATCAATGGCGAGGTCGACGGCGACGTCACCGCGACGCAGCGCCTCGAACTTGCCGCCGGCGCGCGCGTCGAGGGCAACGTCTACTACAAGGTCATGGAAATGTCGGCCGGCGCGCAGATCAACGGCAAGATCGTGCACCGTGCCGAAACGCCGAAGCAGCTGGCTGCGCCGGAAGAAGTGGACGAGTTCGAGTTGTCCGGCGCCGCGCATACTTGATTTCGCGCGGATCGGCACGATCTACCAACGTATGGATACTACGCCCAGCTACCAGACTGCCCTCGAGCAGCCGCTAATCTTTACCGATGCGGCTGCGCACAAGGTGCGCGAGCTGATCGCCGAGGAGAACAATCCCGAGCTCAAGCTGCGCGTGTACATTTCCGGCGGCGGCTGCTCGGGCTTCCAGTACGGCTTCACCTTCGACGAGGCGCGCGCCGAGGACGACCTCGCGCTGGAAAAGGAAGGCGTCACCCTCGTCGTCGATCCCTTGAGCTTGCAGTATTTGATGGGCGCGGAAATCGACTACAGCGAAAGCCTGCAGGGCGCACAGTTCGTGATCCGCAATCCGAATGCGAAGACGACCTGCGGCTGCGGTTCGTCGTTCAGCATCTGATCGGCTGTTGCCGTCCGAAAAAAGCACCCGCCCGAGGGTGCTTTTTTTTCGATCAGATACGCGCGCTAAAATAACTCCATGAGCAGCTCTCTCTCGCGCAGCCGCGCCAATACGTTCTCTTCCCTCGACATCGAACGCGACGCGGACTGGCGCAGCGATACCGCGACGATCAACGACCGTTTGCGCGGCGCGGCCGCGCGGTTCCTGCTCCTGCGCGACGACGGCAGTGCGCTCGTCGCCTCCGGCCGCGAACGTCTGGCGGAATTGAGTCGCGACGATTTTGTCCGCGACGGCGGCGCGGAGGCGACGACGATCTACCTCGGCAAGGTGCAAGATCGCGACTGGTTCGCCTGGCGCCAAGGCGATGCCGCGGCCGCAGCGATCGCCGCGCGGCTCGGCGGCGACTTCATCGACCTGCGCAGTGCCGGCATGGCGCTCGAAGCCGTCGACGCCGGTCTGTTTGCCTATGCGCGTGCAATCGTCAACTGGCAGGAGCGCACGCGCTACTGCAGCGTCTGCGGCTCGCCCGTGCGTCTGGAAAGCGCCGGCCATCGCGCCGTGTGCACGAACCCGCAATGCGCCGCCGAGCATTTCCCGCGCACCGATCCGGCGATGATCGTCATCGTGGCGCATGGCGATGCCTGTCTGCTCGGCCGCCAGGCAAGCTGGCCGAAGGGGCGCTACTCCACGCTGGCCGGATTCGTCGAGCCGGGCGAGACGCTCGAAGCTGCCGTGCAGCGCGAGGTGTACGAGGAAGCCGGCGTGCGCGTCGTCGACTGCGATTACCACTCCTCGCAGGCGTGGCCGTTTCCGTCGTCGATCATGCTTGGCTTCACCGCGCGCGCGGACGACCCGGCGATCAAGCTCGGTCCCGAGCTCGAGGATGCGCGCTGGTTCAGCGCGCGGCAGCTCGTTGATGGGCTCGCTTCGGGTGAACTGCTGATGCCTTCGCCGCTGTCGGTGTCTTACCGTCTCGTCGAGCATTGGCTGCGCGAAACCGCGGGCATCGAACTCGACGCGTTGACGCGCGGCGATCCGCTGCGCCGGGCCGCGCGCGGCTGACTGCCGCTGCTACAATCGGCGGCGCCCACGTGCGGTGGGTGCAAGGAGTTTCCATGGCCATCGTGTTCGTCGCGATCGTATTCGTTCTGCTGCTCACGCATTTCGCGCCCGACCTGAAACGCCTGCGCAACTTTTCCTGGCTGCGCGGCTGGCAGGACCAGGGCGCGGCGCAGTCCAGCGCGGAACTCGGCCTGCTCATCACGCTCGGACTTCCCGCGCTGCTCTGCCTTGCCGTGCAGTTGGTGCTGCGCGGCAACGTCTTCGGCCTGCCGAGTCTCGTCTTCGGCATCGTCGTGCTGTTCTACTGCATGGGTCCGCGCGATCTCGAACAGGACGTCGAGGCGGTCGACAAGGCGCCCGATTCCGATCGCCGCAGCGAAGCGGCGCAGGCGCTCAAGCCCGAGGAGATGAGCGAGCCGCTGCCGTTCCGCGCCGAGCCGTTGGTCGAGGCCGCGTTTACCTCGGGCCTGCGCCGCGTGTTCGGCGTGGTGCTCTGGTTCGCCTTGCTCGGACCGGTTGGCGCCTTGCTCTATCGCCTCGCCCACCTGCTCGCGTACACGCCCGCACATGCGCAGGCGTTGCCCGCCGCGCAGCAGTCGTTCGCGCAAAAATTCGCACGCTTGCTTGACTGGCTGCCCGCCCACCTGATTGCGCTCGCGCTCGCAATCGCGTCCGATTTCGACGCCGTGCTCAAGACCTGGCGCGGCTACCACGCCGCGCATCCGCAAGGCTACTGGAGCTTCGAGTCTGGTTTCCTCGGCGCGATCGCGCGCGCGAGCGTCGATGCCGATGTCGAAGCCGGTGATGGCCACGCGGTAGACACGACCGATGCGCTGGTCGAGCTCGACGATGCGATGACCCTGATCCGCCGCGTGCTGATCGTCTGGCTCGCGGTGATCGCGGTGATCGTGATTTCCGGAGCGGTCGGGTAAACCCGATCAGGCCAGATCGCCGCGCAGCGCGCGCACTTTGGCTTCGAGCAGCACAGCGGTCGCGTCGGCCGCCGGCACGGCCGGACCGGCGACGAGTTCGATGCGCGCGCGGAAACGACGCGGCAGGCGCGCACGGTTGAGCCAGGAATCCTTGCGGCTGAAGATGCTGCCCCAGAGTCCGCGCAGTGCCAGCGGCACCACGGGCACGGGTCGCGTCGCGAGAATCCTCTCGACACCGGAACGGAACGGCGCGATCTCGCCGTCACGCGTGATGCCGCCTTCGGGGAAGATGCAGACGAGATGGCCGGCGGCGAGTTCCTTGTCGACTTCCTCGAACGCGCGTTGCAGCAGTTCCGGGTTTTCCTTCGCACCCGCGATCGGTATCGCCTTCATCGCCCTGAACAGCGGTTTCAGTGGCGTGTTGAAGATCTTGTAGTACATGACGAAACGCACCGGCCGGCGGATGCAGCCGAGCACGATCTGCGAATCCATGAAGCTGACGTGGTTGCAGACGAGCACGGCCGGGCCTTGCTCGGGAATGTTGTCGAGGCCTTGCGTGCGGATGCGGTAGAGCAGGCTGATCAGAATCCAGTCGACGAAGCGCAGCAGGAATTCCGGCACCAGCGTGTAGATGTAGATCGCGACGACGGCGTTGAGCAGCGCGGCGACGAGAAACAGCTGCGGAATGCTGAAGTGCAGCGCGTTGAGCAGCGCGAGCGACAGCGCCGTCGCCGCGACCATGAACAGCGCGTTGATGATGTTGTTGCCGGCGATGATGCGCGAGAGATGGTGGCGTTCGGCGCGGCTCTGCACGAGCGCGAACAGCGGCACGATGTAGAAGCCGGCGAACACGCCGATCAAGGTCAGATCGAGCGCGATGTGCCAGCCGCCCGCGGAATGCAGGAATTCGAGCGGCCCCAGCCCTTGCACGGGCGCCGGCTGCGCACGCGCGAAATACAGATCGACGCCGAACAGGGTGATGCCGATCGAACCGAACGGCACCAGGCCGATCTCGACTTTGTGCCCGGACAGGCGCTCGCACAGCAGCGAGCCGATGCCGGTGCCGATCGAGAACAGCGCGAGGGTGAAGGTGAACACCGCATCGTTGCCGCCGAGATAGATCTTCGTGTAACTCGGCAGCTGCGCGGTGACGACGATGCCGAAGAACCAGAACCAGGAAATGCCGAGCACCGAGTTGAACACGGTGCGATCCTGTGCGGTGAAGCGCATCGCGCGCCAGGTCTCGGAAAAGATGTTCCAGTTGAATTTCAGTTCCGGCGCGGTCGCCGGCGCCGGCGGAATCGCCCGCGACACGAGATAGCCGGTGACGGCGACGCAGAGCACGGCGATCGAGGCGAACAGTGGGCCGTCCGCGCCGCCAGCGGACATCAGCGCGCCGCCGGCCATCATGCCGAACAGGATCGCGAGCTGGGTTGCCGTCTCGACCAGCGCGTTGCCGCCGACGAGTTCGTTGTCGCGCAGCGCCTGCGGCAGGATCGCGTACTTGATCGGCCCGAACAGGGTCGAATGCGCACCCATGAGGAACAGCACGAACAGCAGTAGCCACGGGCTCTTGGTGACGAAGCCCCAGGTCGCGATCGCCATCGCGGCGATCTCGAAGACCTTGACGAAGCGGATGATGCGCGTCTTTTCGAGCTTCTCCGCGAGCTGACCCGCCGAAGCCGAGAACAGGAAGAACGGCAGGATGAACAGCGCCGGCGCGACGTTATTGTAGAAGGACACCTGCTCGTCGGGCAGGTTCATGGCGAAGCCGATCAAAAGGATCGTCGCCACGCGGAACACGTTGTCGTTGAACGCACCGAGCGCCTGGGTCAGGAAGAACGGCAGGAAGCGCCGCTCGCGCAACAGGCGGAACTGACTGTGATCGGACATCGCTACCCTCTGTGTGCTTCGAGCTTCGCGCATGTTGTCTGAAAACGACGCATGGCGCCGCGTTGCGTGCCGACGTATTACGCCGCGAGCTGTCGCGCATCGCGCAGCGCCACGGCCGTCGTTCACCCCGTAGCCAGAGTAACAAACCTCGCGGCTGATAAACTACGCTGCTTGGCACGACCTGGTTTCCGGACACAATCATGCGCAAATCGCTACAGCTTTCCGTTTTTTTCCTGCTCGCTTTCGCCGCGATCGCGGTCCATGCCGACGGGACGCTGCAGCCCGTGCCGACGCCCGACACGTCGAAGATGACTGCCGACGCGGCGAAGAAGCTAGTCGCCGACCGTGCCACGATCGACAAGGCGAAAGCCGATCTCGTCGGTCCGCCGCTCGCCCAAGCCTACGCCGATCTCGGCGCGCTGTACGCGCGCAACGGGTTCGACGAAGCCGCGGCGGTCGCGTTCTACGATGCCACCCAGGTCAGTCCGAACGACGGTCGTTGGTTCTACCTGCGCGGCGTGATCGCACGCAAACTCAAGCGCAACGAAGATGCGCGCGCCAACTTCCAGGCCGCGTTCGAGCGTGACAAGATCTATTTGCCGATCCGCTATCGTCTCGCCGACACGCTCGTCGATCTCGGCGACACCGCCGGTGCGCGCAAGCTGCTTGAAGACGCGGCGCGCGAACATGCCGACGTGCCGGTTGTGTTTGCGATGCTCGGCCAGCTCGCGCTCAAGCAGAAGCGCTACGCCGACGCGGTCGACGCGATCAACAAGGCGCTCAAGCTCGATCCGCAGGCGACCGGCCTGTACGCCTATCTCGCCGACGCCTATGCCGGACAAAACAACGCCAAGGCTGCCGATGAGGCGCGCGCGAAGGCTGGGCGCGGCACGGCGGCGCTGGATGATCCGCTCGTTGCGGGCATGCTCGCCGCGCCGCAGGAAATCGGCAGCACGCTTGCCGACGCCCGCAGCCTGGTACAGCAGGGCAACCTTCAGGCGGCACGCGACACGCTCGCCGTGGTCCTGCAGAAGACCCCGGACGACGTCGAGGCGCTCGCATTCGGCGCGCGTGTCGAGGCGACGCTTGGCAACCAGGCGGTTGCGCAGACCTATGTCGACCAGGCGCTCAAGGCGAAGTCCGACAGCGCGACCGCGCGCGTCGCCAGCGGCATCGTCGCCGAGTATGCCGGCGACGATGCGAAAGCCTACGACGAGTACAAGCGGGCGCAGAAAGCCGATCGCAAGCTGCCCGATTCCTGGCTGCTGCTCGGCAATGCTGAGATGCGCCGCACGCGCTACGCGCAGGCCGCCGAACAGTATCGCGGCCTGATCGCACTGCAGCCCGACAGTGCCACGGCGTACGCACACCTGGTCGCCGCGCTCACGGCACAGGGCAAATGCGATGGCGCATTGCAGGCGGTCAACGCCGTGCTCGCGCGGCGCAAGGACGACGGCGACCTGCTGCAGATCTTCGTGCGCGTCGCCAGCACCTGTGCGGACGCCGACGCGATAACTCGCGATATCGCGCTCGAGTACGGCCAGGCGCTCTACAAGAAGCGTCCGGATGCGACGAACGCCGCCGCGCTCGCGCTCGCGCTGGCCGCGCATGGCAAGTTCAAGGAAGCGCAGGAATACCAGGCGCAGGCGATCTTCGAGGCGACGCGTGCGCGCAATGTCGAGGCGGCCGCGTTGCTTCGCTCGACGATGCAGCAATTCGTCAAGCAACAGGTGCCGGATCGTCCGTGGCCTGCCGGCCATCCGTACTTCAAGGCGCCGCTGTTGGCCGCGCCGCCGCCGGCTGCCGCAGCACCACCGGCAAAGCCCGGCAACTAGCCGCCGGCGTCATGCCCGGCTGAGCTGAGAGCATGACGCCTAGCCTTTGTCGGAGCGATCAATCCGCGCGCTGCAGTGCGCGGTGGGCGATATCGCGTCGATGGAAGCCGCCGTCGAAGCGGATATGCTCGATCGCAGCGTAGGCGTGCTGCCGCGCCGCGCGCAGATCCGCGCCGAGCGCGCACACCGTCAACACGCGTCCGCCTGCGCTGACGACATCGGCGCCTTGCATTTTCGTGCCCGCATGGAACACCTTCACGTCGGCGCCGAAATCGCCATCGTGGCCGACGATCGCGTCACCGGTGCGCACCGTGCCCGGATAGCCGTGCGCGGCGAGGACGACGCCGATCGCTGGGCGCGCATCCCACTGTGTGCGCTGTGTGTCGAGCTTGCCGTCCAGCGCCGCTTCAATCAGTTCGACCAGATCGGATTGCAGGCGCAGCATGATCGGCTGCGTCTCCGGGTCGCCGAAGCGCACGTTGAATTCGATCACCTTCGGCGCGCCGTGCTTGTCGATCATAAGGCCGGCATAGAGGAAACCGGTGAACGGTGCGCCGTCGGCGGCCATGCCGGCCAGCGTCGGGGCTATCATCTCGCGCAGCACGCGCGCTTCGACTTCGGGCGTCACCACGGGCGCCGGCGAGTACGCGCCCATGCCTCCCGTGTTCGGTCCCGTGTCGCCGTCGCCGACGCGCTTGTGGTCCTGGCTGGTCGCCATCGGTAACGCGTGCCTGCCGTCGGCGATGACGATGTAGCTTGCTTCCTCGCCGTCGAGGAACTCCTCGATGACGACGCGCGCGCCGGCGGCGCCCAGTGTGTTTGCGCCGAGCATGTCCGCAAGCGCGTGCTCGGCTTCGGCCTGCGTCATTGCGACAACCACGCCCTTGCCCGCGGCGAGGCCGTCGGCCTTGATCACGATCGGTGCGCCTTTCGCACGCACGTGGGCGAGCGCGGGCGCGAGTTCGCTGAACACGGCGTAGTGCGCGGTCGGGATGCCGTGACGGGCAAGGAAGTCCTTGGCGAAGGCTTTGGAGCCTTCGAGCTGAGCGGCCTTGGCGTTCGGGCCGAAACAGCGCAGACCGGCCGCCTGGAAGCGGTCGACGAGACCGGCGACCAGCGGCGCCTCGGGGCCGACCACGGTCAATGCGACATTTTCCGCTTGGGCAAGATGCAGCAGCGCGTCGATGTCGGTCGCCGCGATCCGTGCGTTGCGCACGCCGGCCTCGATCGCCGTGCCGGCGTTGCCGGGCGCGACGATGACTTCGCTGACGCGCGGCGACTGCTTCAACTTCCACGCCAGTGCGTGTTCGCGACCGCCGCTGCCGATGACCAGAATCTTCATGCCGTGATTCCTGCTGAGATGAGCCCCCTGAGTCAGGGGGCGATTCGCGCCAAAGGCGCGAATGGGGGTGTGGAAGAGGGGGCCGAGGCCCGAAGTTTGCCATGCAAACTTTGGGTTGATGCCGCGCAGCGGCATCAATGCCGGAAGTGGCGCATGCCGGTGAATACCATCGCCATGCCGTGCTCATCGGCTGCGGCGATCACTTCCGCATCGCGCATCGAGCCGCCGGGCTGGATCACCGCGGCGATGCCCGCCGCCGCGGCGGCGTCGATACCGTCGCGGAACGGGAAGAACGCATCGCTGGCCATCACCGAGCCGCGTACTTCGAGCTTCTCGTCGGCAGCCTTGATGCCGGCGATTTTTGCGCTGTACACGCGGCTCATCTGGCCGGCGCCGATGCCTATGGTCTGGCGATCCTTGGCGTAGACGATCGCGTTGGATTTGACGAACTTGGCCACCTTCCAGGCGAAGATCAGATCGTCGATCTGCTGCGGCGTCGGCGCGACTTTTGTCACCACCTTCAGGTTCTCCGCCTTGACCATGCCGATGTCGGCGGTCTGGATCAGCAGGCCCGAGCCGACGCGTTTGGAGTTGTTGCCGGGGTGCGCGGTGACGAGATCCGTGCCGGGTGGCACCGGGATTTCGAGTACGCGCACATTGCCTTTCTTTGCGAACGCCTTCAGCGCGTCGTCGGCGTACGCGGGTGCGAGCACCACTTCGACGAACTGGCGCGAGACGATCGCCTGTGCGGTAGCACCGTCCACTTCGCGGTTGAACGCGATGATGCCGCCGAAGGCCGAGGTCGGATCGGTCTGGTAGGCGAGGTCGTAGGCTTTGCCGATGCCGTCGAGGCTCACGGCCACGCCGCAGGGATTGGCGTGCTTGACGATGACGCAGGCCGGCTTGACGAAGCTGCGCACGCAGTCCCACGCGGCGTCGGCGTCGGCGATGTTGTTGAACGAGAGTTCCTTGCCCTGTAGTTGCTTGAACGTGGCCAGCGTGCCTGCCGTGGGATGCAGGTCGCGGTAGAACGCTGCCTGCTGGTGCGGATTCTCGCCGTAGCGCAGGTCCATCAGTTTGACGAAGCGGCCGTTGGCTTGCGCGGGGAAGGTCTCGTGGCCGGAGATGGTCTCGTGTGCATCGTCGAGCTTGAGCGCGGAGAGGTAGTCGCTGATCGCGCCGTCGTAATTGGACACGTTGTTGAACGCCGCGACCGAGAGCTTGAAGCGTGTGGCGCGCGAAAGACCGCCATGCTGTTCGATTTCCGCGAGTGCCGTCGCATACTGATCTGGCGAGGTGAGCACGCCGACGTCGTTCCAGTTCTTCGCCGCGGAACGCAGCATCGCCGGGCCGCCGATGTCGATGTTCTCGATCGCATCTTCCAGCGTGCAGTCCGGTTTGGCGACGGTGGCTTCGAACGGATAGAGATTCAGCACCAGCAGGTCGATGGGCTGGATGCCAAGTTCGGCCATTACCGCATTGTCAGTGCCGCGCCGGCCGAGCAGGCCGCCGTGCACCTTCGGGTGCAGGGTCTTCACGCGGCCATCCATGATTTCGGGGAACCCGGTGAGCTCGCTGACGTCCTTCACCGCAATGCCCGCATCGCGCAGCGCTTTCGCCGTGCCGCCGGTGGAAAGCAGCTCGACCTTGCATGCGGCGAGCGCGCGCGCGAGTTCGATCAGGCCAGTCTTGTCGGAGACGCTGAGCAGCGCGCGCCGGATGGGTACGTGAGAGTTTGTCACGGGCGGTGAGGAGCAGGGGAGGGGCGCAGATTATAGTGCGTGGGGCTGCGCTGCGCGCTTCGCGCGGTGCGCCGCCTCGCCGGTGTTATTTCCCTGCGCTCGCTCTTGAACCGGCGAAGCGCGCAGTGTGCGACCTTTCGTTACAGCCCGTGTGCCGCCAGCTTTTTGCGCAGGGTTGCGCGATTGATACCGAGCGCGGCGGCGGCCTTGCTCTGGTTGCCGCCGGCCCAGTCCATGACTTCACGCAGCAGCGGGCATTCGACCTCGTCGAGGACCAGCGTGTACAGGTCGCTGGCCTCGCCATCCATGTCGTGCAGATAGCGGCGCACCGCGCGCGCGACACACTCGCGCAGGGCAGGCTGCAGCGCGGACTCGGTCGCTTCGCTCAGGCGCAGGTTAGGGGCAGCATTCATCGTGCGATACCTTTTTTGCTTTCGGTTCTTCCCTGATACGGCAATCCCGGGTCGGCTTCACGAGTCGAGCGAAGCCGAAGAATTTGCAACGCGGGTCGGGTAGTCTATCGCTGTAACGTCCCTGGGTTAAGTATTTTTTGCACGGCGTCGGCAATTCGCGGCATAAGCAAGACGCGTCGATGCCTTAAAGCACGGCTTACGGCTGGCCGCCTTCCGACGACGGTGTTCGCCAGGCGCGGCATGATTCAGAGAAATTTGAACTCGTACGCCACCGCGTTCTTGCCCGGATCGGCAACCTCGAACACGAGCGCAGTCGACCCATGCGCGGCGAGACCCGAATTCAGCGTGCGCGCGTCGCCGAGATATTCGGCCGGCTTGAAGCGGCGCATCGCGATGCGCTGTTCATCGAGGTCGGTCAACGTGATCTCGACGGTGGGGAACGCCTGCGCCACCTCTGCGTCATTGCGCAGCGTCGCCGAAATGATCAGCGCGTTCGGCACTGAGGGGTGCGGGCGCACGTCACGCGAGAGCAGGGTGAGGTTATCCGCGTCGCGCGCGAGTGGCAGCGAGCAATGCAGCGCGGTGCAGCCGCGTTCGAGCCAGGCGCGCGCGGTCGGGTTTTGCAGCAACTCGCGGCGTTCGGCCCAGGCAAGCTGGGCGAGCAACAGCGGGAAGAGCAGGGCGATGCCGCCTTTCCATACCCAGCCGGACGAGGCGCGTGCCGCGCGATGCGCGCGTGCGAACTCCGGGGTCGGCGCCGCGGTTGGGGCGGCGGGGCGGGCGGCGCTCTTCGCCGCAGCCACGGGCCGCATGATCGGCAGCGTCAGCTCGGGGACCGTCGCGCCGGATTCATGCTGCGCGAGATGCTGCACGCCGACCGGCAGGTCCGCGGTCAACGTGCGCAGCGCGTCGAACACCGCGGTGCAGTGTTTGCAGACGACGCTGCCGCGCGCCTGGGCCAAGGCCTCGGGCGCGATCATGTAGATCGTCAGGCAGTCGGGGCATTGCGTGTACATGGCGGAATTGTAAGAAGTGCGGAGGTTGGAGGTGCAGAGTGCGAAATTTCCACACTCCGGCGATCAGTCTGCGGCCTTCTTCCTGCCGGTGATGCGCACCCAATCTTCGCGCGTTGCAACGGCGAGGTCTTCGAACCACTGCGCATAACGCGCGAGCAGTTCCGTCTCCTGTCCGCGCAGGATGCCGGACAGGGCGAGCAGTCCCTGCGGCTTGACGCTGGCCGCGAGTTGCGCAGCGAGATCGGCCAGGGGGCCGGCGAGGATGTTGGCGATCAGGATGTCCGTGCGTTGCGAGGGGAAATCCTCCGGCAGATACACCTCGAGTCCGGCCGCGACCTCGTTGCGCTCGGCGTTGGTGCGGCTCGCCTCGATTGCCTGGGCATCGTTGTCGACGCCGACCGCGCGCGCGGCGCCGAGCTTGAGCGCGGCCACGGCGAGCACGCCTGAGCCGCAACCGAAATCGATCACGCTCTTGCCGCTCACGTCGGTCGCGTCCAGCCATTCCAGGCACAACGCCGTGGTCGGATGCGTGCCGGTGCCGAAGGCGAGGCCGGGATCGAGATGGACTATCACCTTGTCGGCATCGTCCGCGCCGGGTTCGGTCGTGCTCGGATAAATCCACAGGCGTTCGCCGAAGCGCATCGGCTGATAGGTGTCTATCCAGGCACGCGTCCAGTCCTGGTCCGCCACCTCGCGAAACGCAATGCGGTCCGGCGCGAGTTCGGGCACGAGCTCGTGCAGCGCGTGGACGAGCCCGCTGCGGTCGACATCGCTCGCGAACAGTGCGTTGAGCACAATCTCGTTCCACAGCGGCAGCTCGCCGACGCCGGGCTCGAAAATCGCGCGCTCGTCGGGCGTATCCGCGTCGGCGTCGCGCAGCGTGATCGAGAGAGCGCCGAGATCCTCGAGCGCGAGTTCGACGCGTTCCTGCTGCTTCGCGTGCAGGGTCAGGGAGAGTTCGAGCCAGGCCATCGGCGTATCCTCAACCGCGCCCGATGCCTTTCTCGCGCTGTTCCGCGATGCGTTTTTCGAGATAGTGGATATTCTGGCCGCCGGCTTGGAAGCCGCCGTCGGCCATGATGCGTTGCTGCAGCGGGATGTTGGTCTTCACGCCGTCGATGACCAATTCGCCGAGCGCGATACGCATGCGCGCGATCGCGGTTTCGCGGTCGCGGCCGTGCACGATCAGCTTGCCGATCATCGAGTCGTAATTCGGCGGGATCTTGTAGCCGTCATAGATGTGCGTATCCATGCGCACGCCGGGGCCGCCGGCGGCGAGGAAGCGCTTGACCATGCCGGGTGATGGCATGAACGTGTCGGGATCCTCGGCGTTGATGCGGCATTCGATCGAGTGACCGGTGATCTTGATGTCTTCCTGCTTGATCGAAAGCTTTTCGCCGCCCGCGATCAGCAACTGCTCGCGCACGAGATCGACACCGGTGATCATCTCCGTCACCGGATGCTCAACCTGGATGCGCGTGTTCATTTCGATGAAGTAGAAGCGGCCGTTTTCGTAGAGAAACTCGAACGTACCTGCGCCGCGATAGCCGATGCGGATGCAGGCCTCGACGCAGACGCGGCCGATATCGGCACGCTGTTGCGGCGTGATGCCCGGCGCCGGCGCTTCCTCGACGACCTTCTGGTGGCGGCGCTGCATCGAACAGTCGCGCTCGCCGAGGTGAATCGCGTTGCCCTGGCCGTCGGCGAGTACCTGGATTTCCACGTGGCGCGGATTCTCCAGGAACTTCTCCATGTAGACCTGATCGTTGTTGAACGCGGCCTTGGCCTCGGACTTCGTGGTCAGGATCGCGTTGTTGAGATGCGCCTCAGTGTGCACCACGCGCATGCCGCGGCCACCGCCGCCGCCCGCGGCCTTGATGATGACCGGATAGCCGATTTCGCGCGCGATCTTCGCATTCGTCGCCGCATCATCACCGAGCGGGCCGCCGGAACCGGGCACGCAGGGCACGCCTGCGGCCTTCATCGCCTTGATCGCTTCGACCTTGTCGCCCATCAGGCGGATTACCGGCGCCGTCGGGCCGATAAAGATGAAGCCGGATTGCTCGACGCGTTCGGCGAAGTCGGCGTTCTCGGACAGGAAGCCGTAACCGGGATGGATCGCCTGCGCGTCGGTCACTTCGGCCGCAGCAATAATGGCCGGCGTCGACAGATAGCTCTCTGCAGCGGGTGCGGGGCCAATGCAGACCGACTCGTCAGCCATGCCGACGTGCTTCAAATTGCGGTCGACCGTGGAATGCACGGCCACGGTCTTGATGCCGAGCGTGGCGCAGGCACGCAGGATGCGCAGCGCGATTTCGCCGCGGTTGGCGATGACGACTTTATCGAGCATGGGCGCGCCGACTCAGCCGATCACGAACAGCGGTTCGTCGAACTCGACCGGCTGGCCGCTCGACGCAAGCACGGCGAGCACCGTGCCGGCCGCGTCGGCCTCGATCTGATTGAACATCTTCATCGCCTCGATGATCGCGAGCGTGTCACCGACCTTGACCGTCTGGCCGACCTTAACGAAGGCCGGCGCCTCGGGATTCGGCGAGGCGTAGAACGTGCCGACCATCGGCGAGCGCAGGACATGGCCTGGCGGCAGTTCCTTGCCGCCGGCGGCAGGCGCCGGGGCCGACGCACTCGCCGCGGGCGCGGATGCCGGTGCAGCCGCGGCAGCGGGAACCTGGACGTGCGTCATCGGCGCGGCTGGCCCCATGGCGGATCCTTTCGGCACGCGCGAGAGGCGCACCGATTCCTCGCCTTCCTTGATTTCGAGTTCGGCGAGGTTGGATTCCTCGAGGATGTCGATCAGTTTTTTTATTTTGCGGAGATCCATTGATAAACCTTTCTTTTGGTTCCGATTATCTTTGCTTGGGCTTTTCGTCGATGCAGGATTGGTCAAGACGCTGCACTGCTGCTTCCAGCGCCAATCCATAGCCGATCGGCCCGAGACCGCAAATCACGCCGACGGCGAGATCGCTCAGATAGCTGTGCCGGCGAAACGCCTCGCGCGCATGTACGTTCGAAAGATGCACTTCGATGAACGGAATCGCCACGGCGGCGAACGCGTCGCGCAGGGCGATGCTGGTATGGGTGAACGCACCCGGATTGATCAGGATGAACGCCGTGCCGTCCGTGCGCGCTTGCTGCACGCGCCCGACCAGCTCGTGTTCGGCATTCGACTGCAGACATTCCAGCGCGTGACCTGCGACGTTGGCACGTGCCGCCAGGTCGGCGTTGATCTCGTCCAGCGTCGCGCGCCCATAGATCTCCGGCTCGCGCGTGCCGAGCAGGTTCAGGTTGGGGCCGTGCAGGACGAGTATTTTCGCCACGAATGGAAAAGTCCGACGGGCCGGCGGCCCGGTCAAGGCGCGGAAGTCTGCGCCGTCGATGCCGACTTGTCCAGTGCGATACGTACAAATTCGGCGAAGATGGCCGATGTTGATCCGCTGTTTGAATACTTGGCAGGCTGCGGGTTGTTGCGGCTCCGTCCCGCCTGACTAGAGATGCGGTTGCAGCCAGTCGCCGAGGCTTTCTTCGCTGAAATAGCCCGCGCGCTGGGCGAGCAGCCTGCCGTCGCGACCGATCAACACACTATACGGCAGCACGCTGCGGGTGTCGCCATAACGCAGCGAGGCGTCTTCGTCGTCGCCGGCGAGCAGGATCGGGTAGCGGATTGGATAGTCCTTGAGGAAGTCGCGCACGGCATCGGCATCGTCGACGGCGACGCCGACCACGAGCAGGCCCTTGTCGGCGAATTTTTCGTGGGTCGCGTCGAGCAGCGGCATCTCTTCGCGGCACGGACCGCACCAAGTCGCCCAGAAGTTCAGCAGCACGAGTTTGCCGTCGAATTCGGACAGTCGCCGCGATTTGCCTTCGACATCGGACAGCTCGAGATCGGCGCGCTGATCGCCGACCTTGAGCACGGTCATGCCCGGCGGCACGGGGCGATCGGCGTAGTCGTTCATGTGCGTCGAAGCGAACAAGCCGAGCAAGGCGCCGAGGATGGCCACGGCGACGATTACGAGATGGGAACGTTGCAGCATTACGGCGCCGACTTGCCCTCGATTGCCGACTCGACTATGCCCTGGGTCAGCACGGTCGGCAAGGCGTGACCTTCCTCGCCCTTGCGAAACACGACATAGAGCGGCACGCCGACCGAATGGAATTTCTCGAGGAAGGATTCGATATCGGGATCGGGATTGGTCCAGTCCGCAACCATGAACACGGTATCGGTGCGTTTGAGCAGGGCGCGGAACGCATCGGTGTGCAGCACGGCGCGCTCGTTGACCTTGCAGGTCGTGCACCAGTCTGCACCGACATCGACGAAGACCGCCTTGCCGGCCTTGCGCAACTCGGCGAGCTTGGCCGGGCTGAAGGCGACTTGGCCGGCCACGTCAGCGGCCGCGACCGTGCTGCGTTCAAGACGCGCAATCGCGTACAGCGGCGGCAGTGCGAGCAGCAGTGCGACGAGCGCTAGCGCGCGCCACGGACCGCTGCCATAGCGGCTGCGTTCGAACCACCACAGCGCCAAGCCGAGCACGATCACGCCGACAAGCACGAGGCCGATCGCATCGACGCCGCGCTGGTTGCCGAGCACCCAGATCAGCCATGCCGCAGTGAGATACATCGGAAACGCCAGCAACTGCTTGAGTGTTTCCATCCAGGCACCGGGCCTGGGCAGGAGGCGGCCGATCGCGGGCACGAAACCGATCAGCAGGAACGGCAGCGCCAGACCGAGGCCGAGCGCGATGAACACGAGGAACGCGGTCAGCGTCGAACTCGCGAAGGCGAAGGCGAGCGCCGAACCCATAAATGGCGCCGTACAGGGGCTTGCCACCACGACCGCAAGCACGCCGGTGAAGAAATCGCCGGCCGGTCCCGAGCGCGAGGCGAGACCCTGTCCAGCATTGGTCAGACCGACACCGAACTGGACCACACCCGACAGCGACAGGCCGATCGCGACGATCACGTAGACGAGCACGGCGACGATCAGCGGCTGCTGCAACTGGTAGCCCCAGCCGTAGGCCATGCCGGCTTTGCGCAACGCGATCACGGCGAGGCCGACCGCGGCGAACGAGAGCATCACGCCGGCGGTGTACCAGAGCACGTGCTTGCGCGCGTGCCGCGGCGACTCGCCGCCTTCGAGGATCGAGATCGCCTTGAGCGAAAGCACAGGCAGCACGCAAGGCATCAGGTTGAGGATCAGGCCGCCGAGCAGCGCGGCAAACAGCGCTGCGAACAGCGAACCGCCGCTTGCCGCAGGCCGTGCCTGCGGCGAAATGTCGGCGACCGAGGTCGCGATCCCGTCGCCGCTGGCAGCGCCGGCCATCGTCACCTGGATGCTGCGCGTGGTCGGCGGGTAGCAGACGCTGCCTTCGAGGCAGCCCTGGAACGTCGAGGTGAAGTGCAGCGGCTGGCCCGCAGCGAGGCTCGACACGCCGATCGGCACGTCGACCTGGTCGAAATACACGGTCGTCTTGCCGAAGCTTGCATCCTCGTGCAACTTGCCTTCGGGCCAGCGTGGCGCGCCGAGTGTCGCGTTGTCCGCGCGGAACGAGGTCTTGTCGCGATACAGGTAGTAGCCTTTCGGCATCGTGAAGCGCACGAGCACTTCGCCAGACCCCGACGCGATGGCCTCGAAGACGAAGGCCTTGTCGACCGGCAGCGGCTCGCCCGTATCAAGCGCGCTGCCGGAGGCGCCGCTGCCGAGCAGGTTGGTCGCGCCTGCGGCGGGCAACGCGGTTCCGCTCGCCGTGGGCAGATCGAGCGCGAGTTTCACCGTATGCGGCGGATAGCAGATCTTCGGCTCGACTTCGTGGCAGCCCTGGTAACGCACCGCAAGCGTGACCTGCGCGGCGTCGGCCGGGGCGGTCAGTTTTTGCGTCGAGGAAAAATTCTGGTGGTAGACCTCGACGTCGCCGAGAAACTCGTCGTGCTTCTTCTCGCCCGCTGGCAATTCGTGTGCGCCGAGCGCGACGCCCGCGTCGTTCGTCGTCACCTTGATGCGGTCGCGGTAGAGGTAGTAGTGCTCGGCGAGCTTCCAATCGAGCTGCAGCGTGCCGCGATCGAGCGCCTTCGCATTGACCGTGAAGGCCTGTTCGACCGGCAACAACTCGTCGGCCTCCGCGGCGCGGAGGCCGGGCGAAGCGAACAGGCAGGCGAGGATGAGCAGGAGAATGCCGTGGCGCAGAAATTTCATCCGGAAATGATCTCAGAGTTCGAATCGAGAGGCAGTGAAGACCGGCAGCAACCGGTCGCGCTTTCAGCGCGTGCCGAGTCGTGTGATCGTGGATAGTTCATTTTACCTGACCACTGTGCAGTGGCGGTTCCGCCATCGTGGATGCGGTTTGCGGGGCGCGTGGTTCATGTCGCTCTGCATTTGCGATGTTCTCTAGGCGACATAGCGCCGCTGCCGCACCCACTTCGTCGCGATCCATTTCTCGCCTTTGAGCACCGGCAGGCCGCCGTGCAGGGTTTGCGGGTCGACCTGGTCCAGACTGTTGCAGTATTCGAAGTAGACCGCGGCGCCCTTCTTTGGCCCGATGCGCAGCCCGAGTTTGGGGAACACGGTCGCGCCGCCGTCTTCGACGTCGTTGAGATAGATGATGAGGCTCGCCACGCGCTGGCCACCCTGGGCGATATGCGCGCGGCTGCCTGCGTCTTCGGGTGGGAAGTAGTCATAGTGCGGTGCGTATTCGTCACCAGTCCGGTAGTGCAGGATCTGCAGACCTTCGCCGTTCTCGATCGGCGCGTTCATCAATGCGGCGATGCGGCGGTCCAGACGCGCGATGAAGGCGTCGGCGTTGAGCTCAAAGTACGTGCCCTCGCTCGTGCGCCCGGTAGTCACTTCGGCGCTGCCGCGCTCGCGGTCGACGATGGTCGAGCGCACGAGTTTGTGTGCCGACATGCGCACGAGTTCATCGCATTCGTCGGCGTCGAGCAGATTGTCGACGAAAGCGATCGTCGGCCGGTCAATGCGCAGCACGACGCGCACATCGCGTTCCTGCGCATGAATGACATTGCCTGCGGGCAGGCGCGGCGTTTCGTAGACGTAGGTGCCGTTCGCGGCCGCTGCGGCGGCTACGCTCTGGTCGGCCATGCCGAATACCGCGTTACGCGCCGCGCCGGCATCGAAACCCGCGCGCAGCATGTCCGCGACGAGCATTTCCAGGTCGCAGCCGCGCTCCAGATTGTGTGCGATCCAGTTGCGCCACTCCTCGGGCACCTGCATGTGCGCGTTCATACGGGTCTCGTCCATCGCATGGCAAAAAACAAGTTTAGCCGGCAAGGCGGCGCCGGCGGGGGCATTGGAAAAGCACATACGCCAGAGAATTGTTGCGACGCGACGTGCGTACGTGAAAAATTTGTAATCCAATACCCCCACACGAAGCCCTAGGGCTTGTGGGGGAGGGTGGCCCGTCGCGAGCAATCGCGGCGGGCTTTTTATTTGCACTGGGCATCCTGCCCTTCGCCGCTACGCGATCGGCTGCGCCGTTCGCGCCGCTCCTGCGGCGCAGTGCGCCAACCTTGCGTGTACGCCGCGCTTTGTCGAACATGCACGCCCCGTTTGTGCAACGCTTAGGCCGTGTCCATCGCGCCCTCACCTTCCACGCCTTTCACCCGCGAATTTGTGGCCGACCGCTACGCACGCCTGCTCGCTCGCTGCCGCGAGGCGAACGTGGTGCTGCACGACGACGCCGGCGTGGACGAGCGCGTGCGCCGCGTTTTGCTCGCGAGCGATTTCGCCTGGGAGAGCTTTCAGCGCGATCCCGAGTTGTTGAATGCGAGCGGCCTCATGTTGATGGCCAACCCGCATCACGCCGATACGCGTCCGCTCGTGCTCGATCCGACGCTGGACGAGGCCGAGGCAATGCGCGCGTTGCGCCGCTACCGACGCCGCGAGGCAGTGCGCCTGATCTGGCGCGACATCAATGGCCTCGACGGCGTCGAGCAGACGCTCGCGGGTTCGACCGCGCTGGCCGAGTCCTGCCTCGTCGCAGCGCATGATTTCGGCGAACGCGCGCTGATCCGCCGCCACGGCGTTCCACGCAACGTGCACGCCGTCGCCCAGCGCCTCGTCGTGATCGGCATGGGCAAGCTCGGTGGCGCGGATTTGAATTTTTCTTCCGACATCGACCTGATCCTTGCCTTCGACGAGAACGGCGAAACCGATGGCGCGCGCCCATTAGCGAACGAAACCTTCTTCGCCCGGCTCGGCCAAATGCTGGTCAAACTGCTCGCCGAGATCACGGTCGACGGTTACGTCTACCGCGTCGACCTGCGCCTGCGCCCGTTCGGCAGCGCCGGCCGCGTTGCGTTGTCGTTCGCAGCGATGGAGCAGTACTACCAGCGCGAGGGCCGCGACTGGGAGCGCTACGCCTGGATCAAGGCGCGTCCGGTCGCCGGCGATTTGCGCACCGGCAAGCAGTTGATCGAAACATTGCGCCCGTTCGTCTATCGCCGCTATCTCGATTACACCGCCTTCGCCGGCCTACGCGAGATGAAGACGCTGATCGACGCCGAAGTCGCGCGCAAAGATCTGGAAGACAATCTCAAGCTCGGCGCGGGCGGCATCCGCGAGATTGAGTTCATCGTGCAGCTGCTGCAGCTGATCCGCGGCGGACGCGAACCGGCGTTGCGCGAACGCGGCCTGCTGCCTTCGCTTGCGGCTTGCGAACAGCTTGGTGTGATCGCGGCCGATCGCGCCAAGCGCCTGCGCGCGGCCTACCTGCTGCTGCGCCGGGTCGAGAACCGCGTGCAGATGTTTCGCGACGAGCAGACCCACGCATTGCCGAACGAGCTCGAGGCACGTGCGCGCATCACGCAGGCATTGGGCTATGCGAATGTCGAGGCGCTGATGGTGGAACTCTCGCGAGCGCGCGCCGATGTCGCCGCGATCTTCGCCGAGGTGATGGCGCCGCTGCAGGCCGACGCGCGGCCCGCCGCCGCGGAGGCGACGATTTATGTGCAGCGCGTCGCCGAGGGCAGTGCCGACGCGGCGGCGCTGCAGGCGCTCGGATATCGCGATGCGGCGACGCTGCATGCCAAGGTCGCCACACTGCTGCATGCTGCGCAGACGATGTCGGCGCGCGGCCACGCACGCCTCAACGCGCTGTTGCCGACGCTGATCGAGGAGGCCGCACACAGCGTCGGTCCCGATGTCTGCCTGGATCGATTGCTGCGCCTGCTGCACGGCGTGATCCGCCGCTCGGCCTATCTCGCCCTGCTCGAGGAACAGGCCGGCGCACGCCGGCGCCTGGTCGCTTTGTTCGCCGACAGCGCGCTGCTCGCCGAGAGGGTGATCGCGCACCCATTGCTGCTCGATGACCTGCTCGACGCGCGCATGGAAACGCAGGCGCCGAGCCACGAGGAACTCGTCGCGGCTTCGCGTCGGCATCTCGCCAATGTGCCGCCCGGCGACACCGAGACGCGCCTGGTTGTCCTGCAGGAGCAGAAGAACAGCGCCGCGTTTCGCGTCGGTCTGGCTTATCGCGGCGGTCATCTCGGCGCCGCCGCGACCGCGCGCGGATTGTCGAGCACGGCCGACTTCGTCGTCGCCGAATTGCTCGACATGGCGATGCACGAAATGCAGCGCCAGCATGGGCGACTCGGCGACGATGCGGGTCTCGCCGTAATCGGCTACGGCAGCCTCGGCGGCGAGGAGCTCGGCTTCGGCTCCGATCTCGATCTCGTGTTCGTCTACGACGAGAAGTACGCACAGGCCGAGAGCGACGGCGCGCGCCCGCTCGACGGCGCGCGTTACTACGCACGCATCGCCCAGCGCGTCGTCGCCTGGCTCAGCCTGCAGACGCACGCGGGCCGGCTGTACGAGGTCGATGTGCGCCTGCGCCCTGACGGCGGCAAGGGTCTGCTCGTGACGAGCATGAAATCGTTCGCCGACTACCAGCGCGAGCGCGCCTGGGTCTGGGAACAGCAGGCACTCGTGCGCGCGCGGCCGATCGCGGGCGACGCGAACACACTCGCGCGCTTCACCGGCGTGCGCGCGGCCACGCTCGCGCAGGCGCGCGACGCGCACGACGTGGTTGAACAAGTCGTCGGCATGCGCCAGCGCTGGCGCGTCGAGCGCGATCGCTCTACCTCCGAGTTGCTCGATCTCAAGCAGGGCCAGGGCGCACTGCTCGACATCGAATTCCTGTTGCAGGCGCTCGTGCTGATCCACGCGCAAGAACACGCGGCGCTGCTGCGCAGCGGCAACACAGCGTCGCTGATCGCGCTCACACGTCAAGCGGGACTGTTCGACCGCGTGCAGGCGCGTGCGCTCGCCGATGCGCATGCGGTCCTGCTCGCGCGTGGGCTGACCTGCACGCTCGATGCGCGCCCGCGTCTGGTCGAGCGCGACGCGGAACTGCTGTGCCACACGCAAGCGGTAACGGCGATCGCGACGGCGTTCGACCTGAAATTCGCTTAGCTTCTCGCGGTGCGAGAAGGAAAGAATCAGCGCTCGAACGCGACAGCCACATCGGGCCGCGTCGCCTCGATGTGATGCCAGACCTTGCTCGCGACCATCGCCATTTCACGCATCGGCGGCGGTTGCTGTCTGCCTGCGGCATCCGCGTGGATGTCGTGCAGCCAGCCCTGGTCGACGAGTTCGGCATGGAATGCCGCGAGCTTGGCCGGCGCGCCTGCCGGCAGCGAGGTGAATACCGGCGCGCCGGTCGCGCAGGCTTCGCTGAGCATGTTGACCGAGTCGGGCGTGACGACGATACGGTCGGCGACGGCGAGATAGCCCGGGTATGGATTGACCCCATCGGCTTCGCCGTCCCAGAAGCAGGTGGTGCCGTTCTTGAATGCGCCGCGCAGGCGTTCACGCCATTCCGGCGGCGTGCGTCGCGAGGTCGTGATCAGCAGCGAACCGGCGTCGCGTTCGCGCCAGCGCTCGAGCTGCGCGAGCAGCGCGTCGAACCAGCGTTCGTCCATGTTCAGTCCGTGCCGGAGTCCGCCGACGAGCAGGGCCGTGCGTGGCCGTGGCAGCTGCTGCAATGTGGAAAATTCCACTCTCGCCTCGGCGAGCCAGGCAGCGTCGATCGGATTGAGTGAACCCATCGTCTGGATGACGTTGTCGCCTTCGAGGCCGTCGTGGCGCGGCGCGACGACAAGATCGAAATGCTTGCGGTCGACGCGCGGATCGAGGATCTGCACTGCGAACGTGGCGCCGCCGCTGGCCTCGCGCAGCGCGCGCGTGATCACTGCGGCCTGGCGACCGCAGCCGATAGCGAGCGCGGGCCAGGGCGAGGACAGCATCTTCCACTGCCAATGTAGGATGGACAGGCCGGCGCCATGTGTGAATCCCGGTCCGAACCAGCGCCACGGCGCGCGCAGTGCGATGCGCAACACGCGCGGCGACACCCGCATCGCCAGCGCGAGCGACAACGCCTGCCGCTCGTTGCCCGCCGCACCATCGGTGACGACAACAACGCCGGCGGCGCTTCCTGGGCGATGGGGAAGTTCCTGCTTCACCGGTCGATTGTACGGTTGATATGCCTCACTGTCCTATCCGCGAGCGCAATCCGGGGATTGTGCGTCGATATACTGCGCCCATCTCGTCATCGAGCCGCGGTGGATTGAACCATCGGGCGCGGATTCACACCAAAATTTTCTGCAGCTGCGTCATCGACCCCACCCCTGAGGATTTGCACATATGAAACGTCTTGCCCTGTCTGTCTTGTTGCCGGCGGTCCTGTTGTTCGCCAGCATTCCCGCCTTTGCCGCCGATGGCGCGAAAGCTTCTGCCGTCACTCCCGCGGCCGCGGCGAAGTACGACATCGACCCCTCCCACAGCAATGTCACTTTCGGTTGGAATCACTTCGGCTTTTCCAATCCGACCGCACGCTTGAAGACGATCGAAGGCAGCGTGCTGCTCGACAAGGCCGACCTGACCAAGTCGTCGGTCTCGGTCACGCTGCCGCTCGATGGCCTCGATACCGGCGTGGCCAAGCTCGACGAGCACCTCAAGAGTGCGGATTTCTTCGACGCAGCCAAGTATCCGACGATCACGTTCAAGAGCAGCAAGGTCGAGAAGGCCGGCGAGAACGGCCTCAAGATCACCGGCGACCTGACCGTGCACGGCGTGACCAAGCCGGTGACGCTCAACGCCAAGGTCAACAAGATCGGCCTGTTCGAGATGGGACCGTTCAAGGCGCAGGCGGCCGGCTTCGACGCCGAGACCGTGATCAAGCGCTCCGACTTCGGCGTGAACAAGTACGTGCCGAACGTCAGCGACGACATCGCCGTCCGCATCACGCTCGATGCGAAGCAGGCCCAGGCGAAATAAGCAGGTTCGGAAATCGCGGTGCCATGCGCTGCGCTTGTTGCGCCCGGGAAGGGCGTCAGCGTTCAGAGGAAAACGGCGGGTGAGGAGGCAGTCTTCTCACCTGCTGCGCGTCGCGCAGCGGCAACTCGTCAAACGGTGCGATATCAGCCTTTCTTCACGCCCTGCGACTTGAGCGCTTCGAGGCCGGCAAGATCGAAGCCGCCCAGCGCCGTCTTGATCGCGTCGACATTCGGCACATGCGAACCCTTCACCATGACGACGAAGCGGTCGCCGAGGATGATGGTGTACTCGCCGTCGCCGGAATTATTCCACTCCTCGTGCACGAGCCGCCCGTTCTGGTGGTAGGTCTTCTCGAAGCCGTGGTCGCTCTGCTCCTCCTTTTCCAGCGCGCCGAATCCGGCTAGCGCCATGAGCCCCGTGGCGCCGCCGGCATCGGTGACGGTGAGCTCGTAGCTCGGGCCGTCACCGGTGTTGTTGCCGTAGCGCGCCTCGGCGATCGACACCTGCATGCCGATCGGCGCCTGCTTCTGCACCGAGAAACTCGTGCGCGGCAGGCCGGCAAGAGTCTCCGGCACGAACGGCTTGAGCGCGTCGGGCGCGAGCGCTTCGACCGCGCCGCCGCCGAGCACTGCGCCGAGCATCTGCCCGGCGGCATCCGCTTGCGCCTTGGCATCGCCCGATTTCTGTGCGGCCTCGAGCTTCTTGCTCGCGACCTCCGCGCGCTGGCCCATCGCGGCGAGTGCGCCGAGCGTGCTGTTCTGGTCGGGCGTGTAGGTCGACGAACTGTTGAGGCTGCCGCTCATCGCACTGCCCATCGCGCCGCTCAAGCCGGTGACGCTGGCCAGCACCATGCCGAGGATCAGCGACAGCACGAAACCGATGATGATGGTCGCGGCCGCGTAGCCGCCGGCCTTTTCCTGCGCGCACTTCATCGTGCTCGGTAGGCCGATGTAAAGCAGATAGATGCCGTAGATCGCCGCGGCGAGCGCCGCCAGCGAACCGAGCAGGCCGACGAGGCCGAGAACGCTCGCGACCCAGCCCGCGGTGTTCGCATAGGCGATCGACTTGAGCGCCTGCACCTGGTTCTTCTCGCCGCCGAACGTCGGCGCCAACGCGTCGACGATGAGCATCATCAGATAGCACACGCCGAGCGCGACAACATAGGTCACCACCATCTGGGTGATGCCCATGCCGATACCGACGCGGTAGGTGCCGCCGACGATCGGAATCGAAATGCCGATGATGCTGAGTTTGAGCAGCTGGACCACCGCGGGAATCGCGGCAAGGATCATGATGTAGTTCGTGAACAGGCTCTGCACCGTCTCCTGTTCGGAGGCGATCACCGGCCATTCGGTTTTCGGCGTCAACAGGATGTTCTTGACCCGCGCGATCAGTTTGTTGAAATCCATTGCGGTATTCCCCGTCGGTAGTGGCAACTGGAGCATCATACCCATACTTCGGGTCACGGAAATGCGGCCCTGCACAATCGTGGATCGAGAACTGCTGCGCACTTCTGCGCTGCCGGCGCGAACCTTGCTAAAATCCATTCCTTCGCCGCCCCGCGGCTGTCCGTACGGAAATGCAATATGACCGCCGCTGCCGCTGTCTCGCCGAACCCCGCCGCGGCGAAGACGATTCCCGCCAACGCCGAGAATCGCTACGAGGTCACCGCCGCCGACCTGCCGCTGTCCTGCCCGATGCCGGGCATGTCGCTGTGGAACTCGCATCCTAAGGTTTATCTGCCGGTCGAGGCCACGGGTAGTGCGAAATGCCCTTACTGTGGCGCGGTCTTCACGCTCAAGTCCTGATTCCGCGTTTTCGCGCGCCGCAATGCCCGCGCGTTCCCTCACCGTCGTGCAACTGCTGCCTACCCTCAATGCGGGCGGCGTCGAGCGCTCGACGCTCGAGATCGGCGCCGCGCTCGCCGCGGCCGGACATCGTTCGATCGCGATCTCAGCCGGCGGACGCCTGGTCGACAAACTCGTCGCCGAGGGCAGCGAACATGTCGCAATCGATATCGGACGCAAATCGCTGACGACGCTGCGCCATGTTTGGGCGCTGCGGCGCTTGTTCTCCGAGATCAAGCCCGACATCGTGCACGCGCGCTCGCGTCTGCCGGCATGGATCGGTTGGCACGCGCTGCGCGGCATGCCCCAGGCCACGCGACCGCACTTCGTCACGACGGTACATGGGCTCAACTCGCCCGGACGTTACAGCGCGATTCTCACGCGCGGCGAGCGCGTGATCAGCGTGTCGAATACGTTGCGCGATTACTTGATGCAGCACTATCCCGGGCTCGATCCCGCGCGCGTCGCGGTGATTCCGCGTGGAATCGATCCGCTTGAATTCCCACGCGACTATCGCGCCAGCGAGGATTGGCGCTCACGTTTCTTTGCCGAATTTCCGCAGCTCGCCGGCGGCAAGCTGCTGGTCTTGTCCGGCCGCGGCACGCGCCTCAAGGGTCATCGCGATGCGGTTGAGCTGCTCGCCGCGCTGCGCGCACGCGATGTCGATGCGCGCTTGCTGTTGCTCGGTGCGCGCGAGACGGGGCGCGAGGCATACATCGGTGAAATTGAAGCGCTCGCGAAACAACGCGGCGTGCTCGACCGTCTCGCGATCACGCCGCCGCGTAGCGACGTACGTGAGGCGTATTCGGTTTCCGACCTCGTCCTGCAATTGTCGACGCAGCCCGAGTCGTTCGGACGCACCGTGGTCGAGGCGTTGTCGCTCGGCCGGCCCGTGCTCGGCTACGCCCACGGCGGCGTCGGCGAATTGCTCACCGAGCTGTACCCGCAAGGCGGCGTGATGCTCGGCGACGCAAAGGCTTTGCTCGAATGCGCCAGCAACTTGCTGCGCGCCGCACCACCGGTCGCGCCGCTGGAAAAATACCGGCTCGCCGATATGCAGGCCGCGACGTTGGCGTTGTACGCCGAGGTCGTCCATGCTTCTTCTGCCCCGATGGCTTCATCATCGACGGAAAAGGCTTCAAACATGTTGCGCTGATCAGATGAATAGAACGCTTTTTCAGGTTTGGCCTGCGGTGCTCCTCATTGCCATCCTTGTGCTGCTGGCGCCGGGCATCGGTTACGCCAATGCTGCGCTAGGGCTGTGCGTTATCGCGGGCGTGGTGCTTGCGTGGCGCGAACGCAGGGGGCTGCGCACCCACGCTGGTGTCCACCTCGCGGTTGCGCTGTTTCTTTGCTACTGGCTGGCAGCGCTGATATCGGCGTTCGACTCGGTTGCGCCGGGTAAGTCATGGAGCACGGTCGGCGGTCTTCTGCGCTTCCTGCCATTCGCGCTGTTTGCCTGTCTTGGCTTGCGCGAGGCGCGCATCTGGCCACGCGTCACGTTCGCGATCGGCGCAGTCGTCGCGCTGTGGTTGTTCGACGCCTGGGTGCAGGCGTTCACCGGCTACGGCATCGCCGGCGCATCGGACAAGGATCGGCTTTCGGGCATCTTCGGCGCGAACAATCTCAAGCTTGGTCCTGTGCTCGCGGTGCTGTCGCCGTTCGTGCTTGCCGCGGCGCGCGAACGTTTCGGTCGTATCGGGCTGGTTGCTGCATTCGTGTTTGCCCTCGTGCCGATTCTGCTCGCCGGCGAACGCGCCGGCTGGCTCATGTACGCGCTGGTCGCACTTGCCTTTCTCTGGCGCGAGGCGGGCGCGCCGTTGCGCTTCGTCGGATGGAGCGCCGGCGCAGTCGCGCTCGCGGCTGTGCCCGTACTCGTCGCCTTGCACGCCTCGCCCGCGTTCGATGCGCGCGTCGAGCGCTCGTTGCGCGCGCTGCAAGGCACCGAAGCTTCGGTCGATTACGCCAGTTCCGGCCGCACGCGCATCTGGCCGACCGCGTGGCGCATGTTCGAGGCGCACCCGATCAACGGGATCGGGGTGCATGCGTTTCGGTACGCCTACGCGCAGTACGCCGGGGCGGGCGACGCGTTCGCGAATGCCGATCCCGACGAAGGCGCGCTGCACGCACATCAGATCGTGCTTGAAATCCTCAGCGAAGCAGGTGCGATCGGACTTGCATTCTGGATTTTCGGTTTTGCGATTGCGTGGAGCGCCTGGTGGCGCGCGGATGCCGCTGCGCGCGAACGCGCATTCGCGCCCGCACTCGCGCTTGCGGCGATGACGTTCCCGCTCAACACGCATCTCGAGTTTTATGCGGCGTGGTGGGGGTTGGTGTTCTGGTGGCTGCTGGCGCTGTATTGCGCTGCGCTGAGCGCGCGCGAGTCGCGCTCGTAGCAGGTGCTCGAGTTATTGCTCTACTCTTGATTCGGCAGATATTCTCGCGTGCTCTCAGCGAGAATGATCGGATAAAGCCTAGCGCGGGCTATTAACGCGCAGACGACGAATGCCGCGCGTGAGTGCACACCCGTCGTTAGGCCGAAATCGCCAACCGCTCGCTGCGATAGATGCGCGCGGTGACGAAGTACGCCGCCAGCGCCGCCAGAGTCGTGCAGACGAAGCAGAGCACGAGTGCGTCGGAATTCACGACTTCGCCGCGCAGGAAGCGCGTCAGCGCGATCTGCTGGCCCATCAGCGGCACGGCGTACATCCACGGCAGCGGCTTGAACGGCAGGACCGTCAGCAGCATGGTCGGTATCGCCGGCACGAAGGTGAGCAGGCCGAGCCAGGTCTGGGCTTCGCGATAGCTCTTGGCGAACGCGGCGACCATGGTCTGCAGTCCCGCGAGCAGCGCGGCGAGCGGCAGCATCACGAACAGCCCGCGCGCGAGGAAGCCGAGGCCGATGTGCAGGTCCATGCCGAGCTTGTCGGTCGGCAGGAAACGGCTCGCGATCGAGAAGGCGAGCATGGAGAGCAGCACGGTCGTCATCGAAAACGCGGTCGTCGTCGCGAGCTTGCCGGCGAGGATCTGTCCGCGCGGCACCGGATTGGCAAGCAACGGTTCCAGCGACTGGCGCTCGCGCTCGCCCGCGGTCGTGTCGATCGCCAGCGCCATACCGCCGATCAAGGCGCCCAGGATGAAGAAGTAGGGCAGGATGCCGAACATCTGCCCCGATCGGCTCTGCGGCGTGGACTGGTCGCGCTCGGCGACGACGACCGGTTTCATCACAGACGGCGACAGACCGCGCGCGAGCAGGCGCAAGGCGCCGGTGCGCTGGCCGTAGCCTTCGAGCGCGCCCTGCAGCCGGCGCACCGCGCTTTGCGCATCGCGCTGCGATTCGTCGAAGACCAGTTCGACCTGCGCGGCTTCGCCCTTGTTCCAGCTTTCCGCATAGCGCGGCGGAATGCGCAGCACGACGTCGGCATCCTGCTCGCGCACCGCGCGTTCGGCGTCGGCCGGCCCGGGCTGGATCTCGATGCGTTGCTGCCTGAGCGCCTCGATCAGGTTCGGCGCGTGCTCGGCGCCGATCACCGGAAGTTTCAACGGCGCTTCAGCCTTTTCCAGTTCGCGCGAGACCATCGTGTTGATCAGCATGACGAAGATCAGCGGGCCCATGAGCGGACCCGTGATCAGCGTATTGATCACGGTGCGCTTGTCGCGCAGGTTTTCGCGGACTTCCTTGAGGAAAACGATCAGGGCGGATTTCATGTTCACCTCGCGAACAGCAGGTAACAGGCGACGAAGATGGCGAGGATGATCTGCAGATCGTCTTCGCGGCGATGGCGGCATGCGCGGCGTGCGAATTTCCCGATGGCAGTGTTCATGCGATCTCCGTATCAATCAAAGTGAGAACGATCATGCGGCGAGTCCCTCGTCGGTGCCGATCAGTTTGACGAAGGCGTCTTCGAGATTCGCTTCGCCGGTCTGCGCGCGCAGCGCGTCGGGCGACTCGTCGGCGACGACGCGGCCATGCGCGATCACGACGATACGGTCGCAGAGCGCGGCGACCTCTTGCATGATGTGCGAAGAGAACAGCACGCAGCGTCCTTCGTTTTTCAGCTGTTTCAAGAACGCGCGCATCGCGCGCGTCGCCATTACGTCGAGGCCGTTGGTCGGCTCGTCGAGTATCACGTTCTTCGGATCGTGCACGAGCGCGCGCGCGATCGCGGTCTTGACGCGCTGGCCCTGGGAAAAGCCTTCGGTGCGGCGGTCGGCGATGTCGTCCATTTCTAGCGCACGGATCGCCGCGTCGCTGCGCATGCGGATCGTCGCGTCGTCGAGACCGTGCAACTGGCCGAAGTAGGCGATGTTCTCGCGCGCGGTCAGACGCTTGTACAGGCCGCGCGCGTCAGGCAGCACGCCGAGGCTTCTTCTCACCGCGAGCGGATCGGCCGCGGCGTCGATGCCGTCGACGAGCACCTGGCCCGAGTTGGGCTGCATCAGCGTGTACAGGCAGCGCAGCGTCGTCGTCTTGCCCGCGCCGTTGGGGCCGAGCAGGCCGGTGATCTCGCCGTCGCGTGCAGTGAAACTCACGCCGTCGACGGCGACGACTTTCTTCGTGCCCGAACCGAATGTTTTGTGCAGATCCTTGACTTCGATCATGGTGCGGCTCCGTTGAAATCGATCAGTGCGGGCATCGGTCCAAGCGCGTCGGCGCATTTCACGTCGAGTGTTTTCGGATTGAGTTTCTCGACGAACTCGCCGACGAGTTTCGGAATGCAGCCGCGGCCGATCACGTTGTGGCCCTGGCCCTTGGCGACGATGAGCTTCGCATTCGACAAACCCTTGATGGCCTGTTCGCCATAGCGCGGCGGTGTAACCGGATCGAGCTCGCCCTCGAGCACGAGGATCGGTTTGGCGGACTTGAGCTGCGCGTGGAAATCCGCCGGCATGGCGCCATGCGGCCAGACGGCACACATCGCCGCAATTGCGTCGGTCAGGCTCGTGCCGAGCAGCGTGTGCGCGTCGTTCGGATCGGGCTTGATCAGGTCGGCATCCTCGCTGCAAACGACAGAGGCCTGCATGCCGCCGTTCATCGCACCGGACATGTCGTCGTGCAGCATCTGCGCCTGCCCGGCCAGCGGCGTGTAGTTGCCCTTCAGGCCCTCGGCGATCGACAGCGGCAGCAGCGCCGCGGTCTCGGGCGAATAGGCGAACATGCGCACGAGAGTGGCGAGACGGTTCGCGGTCAGACGCAGATCGGTCGCCTTGAACGTGATCGGATCGCGCAACGAATAGTCGCGTGGCTGTGCGCGCAAAGCATCGCGCAGCTTGCCGAGACTCGCGTAAGAATCGCCGAAGGCGGCGGTGCAGGCCGCATTCTTGCTACACAGGGCGAATTGCGCCTGCAGGGCGTCCTCGAGATTACGCGCAAAATCCTGGGCGAAGATCAGCTCGTTCGGCGCCACCGAATCGAGTACGACACTGCGTACGCCGTCGGGGTAGCGCATCAGATACTGCTGGGCCATGCGCGTACCGTAGGACACGCCGACGAGGTCGAATTGCGGCGCGCCGAGGGCGACGCGCAGGTCTTCGAGGTCGCGCGCCGCGGCCGTGGTCGTGTAGTAGCGCGGGTCCGCCTTCTTTTCGACTTCGGCCAGGCACTTCGCGGTCGCTTCGCGCAGCTTGGCAACGTCGATGCCGCTGTCGGTTTCGCCGATCTGCGCGCGGTTCTTTTCGTCCTCACGGGTCGCCTCGCAATCGAGCGGATGCGATTTGCCGGTGCCGCGCTGGTCGAGCAGCAGGATGTGATGGTGCTTGCGCAGCGGGGCGAGAGCGCCTGCGATCTGCGGCCAGGTCTCGACCGCCGCCTGGCCAGGCCCGCCGGCAAGGAAGACGACGATGTCGCTGTCGGCGCGTTCTGCCTCGCTCTTGATCAGGGCGAGGTTGAGGTCGATCTTGCGACTTGCCGCATCGTCGTGCGGGTTGTCGTCGCGCCGTTCCGGTACCGAGAACGGCGCGCAGAATGCGGCGGTCGTCGCGCCGGATTTTTTCTGCGGCAACTCGCAGGCCTTGAACGCGAGCGTGCCGAGGGTGAACTCGCGTGCATTCGCGGGAATCGCCACGCTGCCGGCGCTGCGCGCCGAGGCGTCGTCGCCGTTCGCCTGCGGCGCGGCGAAGTGTTTCCATGCCAGCACGCCGGCTGCGACCAGCAGCAGCGCGAGCCGGAACAGGTTTCTCTTGCCCATGTTTCAATCCTTGCCCGGTTGGAAAATCGACTCGATCGTCATGCGGAACAGCTTGGCGATGCGGAACGCGAGCGGCAGGCTCGGATCGTACTTGCCGGTCTCGATCGCGTTGACCGTCTGCCGCGACACGTCGAGTTTTTCGGCAAGGTCGCCCTGCGACCAGCCGCGCTCGCCGCGCAGTTCGCGTACCTTGTTGTTCATTCGGCGCTTGCGCCGCCCCGTGGCCTGAGCCAGCGACGCAGGCCAAAGACAACGGCGGCGCCCAGAGACGCGCTAGCGATGCCGCACAGCATGCCGAAAGCGAAATCGTCGGTCGGATGGAAGTACGACCATACGGCGACGGCGCCGAATATCAATGCGACGACGAACAGCCGGACATGTGCCGGCATGCCGTCGGCTTCGTCGCAGAGACTGCCCCCGTAATGCCGCGTCGCCCACCAGTGCGCGAGACCGTAGGTGAACATCAGTATGGGAAAAACCCAAAGCAGAAGCGTTGCGGCGGTCTCGTACGGCATGACTTTGGTCACCGCGAGAAAGCCGCCGATCAGGCCGAATATGCCAACCACCGCGCTCGCGACGCCGAGGCCGATCAGATGCGTACGTTGTTCGAGTTCGTCGCTCAGCCAGATGCGCCGACCGAGCAGCCAGATGACGTAAAGCATCGGCAAGGTCGGCAGCAGCGACGAAACCAGGCGCGACCACGGCGCCGCCGCACTGCGCGCGTGGGGAAGCAGCATGAGCACGAGCGCGACGTAGACCACCATTGCGACCAGAACAAGGCGATCGTATTGGGCCTTGGAAAGACGCGTCATCGAAAATCCCTCGCGCAGCAACCGACTAGGTATGTCAAGCAAGCTTTACATACGGATGTTGCGCCGGCGTCGACGAATTGTCAAGTAAGCTTTACATTGATGGATGCGTCGCCGTGACTGCCTGAGCCGCGGCGCGAGCACGATCAGCGCGAGGAAACGTACTTCTCGCGGCGGATGTGCGGAATCGGCAGGCCCGCTTCCTTGAGCAGGTTGAAGCTCTGGTCGACCATGTCCGGGTTGCCGCAGAGATAGGCGATATCGCGCGCGGCGTCGGGTTTGATCTCTTCGAGCGCGACCTGCACGCGGCCGTTGCGGTCGTGGGGGCGTGGAGCCGCGCGAGGCGTGCGCGAGAAGCAGGCGTAGAAGCGGAATTGCGGGTTCTCGCGCGCGAATGCCTCGAATTCGTCGCCGTAGAGCAACTCGGCCTCGTTGCGCGCGCCGTAGATCAGCGCGACTTCGATGTCGCGCTTCGCGAACAGCGCCTTCAGTTGCGGCAGCATCGCGCGGTACGGCGTCACGCCGGTGCCGGTGGCGACGAGCACGTAGCGTCCGTTCGCATCGTTGTCCATGAGGCAGAAGCGCCCATACGGGCCGCTGGCCTCGATCGTGCCGCCCTGTTCGAGGCCGCCGAGCAGCGCGGTCGCCGCGCCGCCGTCGACGTAGGACACGGCCATCTCGACGCGATCCACCGCCGAGCCGTCACCCGCGCCTATCGTCGCCACCGAATAGCTGCGCTTGGTCGGCTTGCCGTCCGCATAGTGGAAATGTACCTGCACGAACTGGCCGGGCAGGAAGGCGAACGGCGCGCCGTCGGCGCGTTCGAAGGCGAGATGGCGCACGCTCGGGGCGAGCATGCGGCTGTCGGCGAGACGCAGGGAAAAGTGTTCAGCCACTTGAAAAAAACCGGATTCGCAAAGGGTTATGGACTATCTGAAAAATTCCGTCTGGGAATTTTTCAGATGCGCCGAGTCCGGCGCAAGAAGCTCCGAATGAATTCGGAGTTTCCAAAGGCCGCTATACTACGCGCTTAGCCTCGTCAAAGCAGCCATGAGCAACGCTCCAGCATCCGTTCCGGCGCTCGAAGTCGCCGGCCTGCGCAAGACCTACGCCACCGGCGTCGAAGCCCTCAAGGGGATTTCCCTCACCGTCCAGGCCGGCGATTTCTACGCCCTGTTGGGGCCGAACGGCGCGGGCAAATCCACCTTGATCGGCATCATTTCCTCGCTCGTCAATCCCAGTTCGGGCGACGTGCGCGTGTTCGGCCACTCGGTGCGCACGGATCGCGGTCAGGCGATGCAAATGATCGGCCTCGTGCCGCAGGAGATCAATTTCAACCTGTTCGAGACGCCGCTCGACATCTGCATCAACCAAGCAGGTTTCTACGGCATCGAACGTGGCGTGGCGCGTGAGCGCGCGGAGAGATACCTCAAGGAACTCGCGCTCTGGGACAAATCGCGAGCGGTGACGCGTACGCTGTCGGGCGGCATGAAGCGACGCCTGATGATTGCGCGCGCGATGATGAACGAGCCCAGGCTGCTGATTCTCGACGAGCCGACTGCGGGTGTCGACATCGAGATCCGCCGTTCGATGTGGAAGTTCATCGAGAGCATCAACGCGGCGGGCACGACGGTGATCCTGACCACGCACTATCTCGAGGAAGCCGAGCAGCTCTGCCGCAACATCACGATCATCGACCACGGCCGCGTGATCGAGAACACCTCGATGAGGAAGCTGCTCGCCAAGCTCGATGTCGAGACCTTCGTGTTCGACGTGGCCGATGCGAACGGCGAGCTGCCGCAGCTCAGCGACGTGCGCCTCGCGCGCGTCGATGATCACACGATCGAGGCAGAGATGTCGCGCGCGCACGATCTCAACTCGTTGTTTGCGGCTTTGTCCGCGCGAGGCATCACGGTGAGATCGATGCGCAACAAGGCCAACCGCCTCGAGGAACTGTTCGTGCGCCTGGTCGATGCCGGCAAGGCCGCAGCATGAGCGAGAAAAGCGAGAACATGACTGGCCATAAAGTGGGTAAAGAAAAATGTTTTTTTTCAATTTGCGCCGTTTGCGCACAGGGTGAAGCTGCATGAACGCGCAAGGCAACCTCGTCGCGCTCGGCACGATCGCCCGCCGCGAAATCGTGCGCATCCTGCGCATCTGGGCGCAGACGCTGCTGCCGCCGGCGGTGACGATGACGCTGTACTTCATCATCTTCGGCAACCTCATCGGCAGTCGCATCGGCACCATCGCCACGGACAATAGCGGTGCCGGCATATCCTACGTCGAGTACATCGCGCCGGGCCTGATCATGATGGCGGTGATACAGAATGCCTACGGCAACATCACCAGTTCGTTCTTCGGCGCCAAGTTCCAGCGCTTCGTCGAGGAAATGCTGGTCTCGCCGATGCCGAGCTGGACGATCCTCGCCGGCTATGTCGCCGGCGCGGTGCTGCGCGGTTTCATGGTCGGCCTGATCGTGCTCGCGATCAGCCTGTTCTTCACCAAGATCCACCTGTACCACCCGATCATCACGCTGACCACGTTCCTGCTCGCCGCGGTGATCTTCGCCCTGCTCGGTTTCGTCAACGCGATCTACGCGCGCAAGTTCGACGACATTGCGATCATCCCGACTTTCGTGCTGACCCCGCTTACGTATCTCGGCGGCGTGTTCTACAACGTCGCCCAGCTGCCGTCGCCGTGGAAAGAGATCTCGCATCTCAACCCGATCCTGTACATGGTCAACGCGTTCCGCTACGGCCTGCTCGGCGTCAGCGACATCGACCTGACCTGGGCCTACCTGATCATGCTCGCGTTCGTCGTCGTGCTCGCGACGTACTGCCTGAGCCTGTTGAGCCGCGGAGTCGGCCTGCGTTCGTAGAACCTGTCCTCAAGGCTACTGCGCTCATCCTCACATACTGTTCGTATGCTCCGGTTCTTGCGCTCCGGCGACACGCAAATTCTCTGCGCTCGCTACGCTTTGAGGACAGGTTCGTCGTCCTCGGCGTCATGCCCGTGAAGTAATCGCCCACGGCGATTACCGCATTTCTGAGTGAACGGCGACGTTTCGTCGCCCGAACTTCAGGAGATGCGTCAATGAACACCTCGACCGTGGCCCTTGCTGTTGCGTTCGTCGCCGCGAACGCCAGCGCAGCCGATCCACGCACCGATATCGCACTCGATCCCGTGACGGTCAGCGGAGCGCGTGTCGTCGTCGACTGCTCCCACGTGCGCTTGCCCAGTCATCAGGCGGTCGCCGATCTGATCGACTCGAACAACATCAGCCTGATCCAGTCCGAACGCGAGCGTGCGCTGCATATCGCGCAACGCGCGTGCCTGCGTGGTGCGGCCTTCGTCGCATTCGTGCGTGACGAAGACTCAGCGCCACCCGCGCTGGCTCAGGTCCAGCCGTAAGACCGGCAGTTGCTTCGCATTTGCAAGGAGAACACGTCATGTCGACCCCGACCTTGTCCGCATTCAAATCCGCCGCCGCGCTGCTGGCGATGGCGGCATGCGCTGCCTGCGCTCCACAAGTGCATGAGCGTCCCGCCAGCGCCGATGTGTTTGTGCCGTGCTGGGGCGATGCGCCGCCGCGCATGCGCCACGTCGACTGGGCCTTGAGCCAGAGCGGTCTCGTGCTCAACCGCGCCGCCCGGGAACGGTTGCTGCATTCCGCGCAGCGCATTTGCGCCGCGGGCGCCGGTCACGCCGAATTCGTCCTGCAACCGGGCACGAATGCCAGCGCGGATGTCGCATCGGCGGCGTCGCTCGATCGGCCGGTCCTTCCAACGAGATGATGCTGCCGCGCCGCGGCGCCTGCGAAATGCAGGCGGACATTCGGTCATCGGCTCATCGCTGCCGCGATCGAGCGGAAACGGCTCAATCGCACTTCGCGCCGTCGCCGTCCGGCCGGCACTGCGGCGGAAAGCCGCGCGCGCGCCAGTAGTCGAGAATGTGCGCGGTGCGCAGGAACTCCTGGAACTCCGGGATGCGCCGCATATGCGCATACTCGGGTTGCCAGAGCGAGAGGAAATAGCTCGGAAAGCCTTCGCGCAGCATGCTTTCGATGCGCGCGAATGCGGCATGTGCATCGAAGCCGGGCTGCTGCCAGCGCAGGAAATTGTAGCGGCCGGTCTCGCGTTCGGATGCCTCGATCAACGGCAGTACTTCAGGCCAGCGCGCGGGATCGCCGCGCGTGCGCGAGACTGCGAGGTAGGTCTCGCGATATCCGTGTTCCTCGGGAATGCGCGCGGCGATCGTTTCGGCCGCGGCGTAGTCGCCGCGCCAGAACGCGTTGTACCAAGCGGCATAGACGCCGATCTGCGGCATCGCCGCGTCGAGTTTGAACGCCGTGTCGAAGACGCGCTTGGCTTCGTCATGCTGGCCCAGTGTGTCGTACAGCCGCGCCAGGATCATCTGTGTCGGCGGCACGAGCGGATCGGTGCGCGCGGCCGCCTCGGCCTCGCGCTGCGCTTCGGCGAGGTAGCCGAGGCTGCCGAGCCGATAGGCGTAGGTGCTGCGCAGCCTGACGTCGGCCGGCGCGAGCGCGACGGCCTGCTTCGCTTCGGTGAGGCAGGTGTTCCAGTCCATGCGCCTGCAGGCGAGCATGCCGCGTGCCTCGTGCGCGTCGGCGTTGCCGGGATCGAGCTCGAGCGCGCGCTGCGCATAGCGATCGGCTTCCTCGATCGCGCCGGGAAGCGGCGCCTGGGTGCGCTGATCGCGCCAGCCCGCGAGCACGCGCGCGAGATAGCCCAACGCTATCGGCTTGTCCGGTGCGCGCGCGATCAGTTCGCGCAGGCGGGCGAGGGCGGTTTCCTGGCGCGGCCGGTTCAGCGCGGCGTTGAGCGTCACTTCGGGCGATTCCAGCATGGCACGCAGTTCCACGTACTCGCGGTACTGGGTCAGGTCGAACTTGTCTTCGCGCGGCGTCGCGGACAGGCCCAGGCGCGCTGCAAGCGCGGTGCTGACCGCCTGGGCAATCTCGCGCTGGATGGCGAACACGTCGGCGAGCTTGCGTTCGTAGTCCTGCGCCCACAGCGTGCGGCCCGACGGTGTCTCGATCAGGCGCAGGTCGATGCGCAGTGCGTCGCCCGACTCGCGCAAGCTGCCTTCGAGCGCATGCGTGGTGCCCGCGCGCTGGGCGAGCTGCTGCGGATCGAGATGTTGTTCCAGCGCGAGCCGCGCCGACGTGCTCGAAATCACCTGCAGTCCCTCGGCGTGCGCGAGCCGCGTGATCAGCTCTTCGGACAAGCCGTCGGCCAGGACCGCCTCGTCGTGGCCGCCGCCGACCGCGCGCAGTGGCAGCACGATCAGCGTCGGAATGGTGGCGGGGCGGAGCGGCGCGGCCGGCTCGGCGCCGCGACGCATGAGCCATGCGGCGAGGCCGACGGCCAACATGAGCGCGGCCAGCGCAGCGACGACGTATCGCGATGAAGGGCGCTGTGTGCTTGGCACAGGAGCGGACGACACGCTGACCTCGCGGTCACTTGCGATCGGTGACGGCAGCGGCGGTGCCTGCGACGTCGATGAAACTCCGCCAAACGTCTGGCGCAGATCGAGAGCCGGCGGCTCGGCGTCGGCGCCTTGTTCCAGTTCGGTCACTTGCTTCCGCGGTGCAGCCTGCACATCCGCATCGAAGCGGTAGCCGACGCCGTGCAGCGTATGGATGTACTGCTGGCGCTCGGCGCTTTCGCCGAGCGCCTGGCGCAGCAAGGTGACGACGCGGTTGAGCACGCCCGGGGTGACGTGGCGATGGCCCCAGACGGCATCGAGAATCTCGTCGCGGGTGAAGGCCCGGCCCGGCTGGCGCGCGAACAGCAGCAGCACGTCGAACGCCTTCGGCTCCAGCCGCATCTCGCGCCCGGACACGACCAATCGGCGCCCAACCGTATCGATCTCGACTGTGTCGAACCCGATCCAGCGTTCCATTCGCACCTCGTCCTGCATCGCCGGCTCGTCAGTCGTGCCCAGGGATATTGAAGAATAATCAGTGGGAAACAACCGGTTATTGCAATTCTTGCGGTGCCCTAAGCATTCCCAAGCTTTCCCGCGCCGCGCTCAAGGGTTTCCCAATCGCGCCCTCAAGCTTGGGTCAAGGCGTTTCGCGATGCTGTCTCCAACCGGCGCATCCCGCACCGGATTCCATCGGAGAGCACCATGAACATTCTACGCACAACTCTTATCGCCGCGTTGAACTTTGCCGTTGCGCAGTCCGTATCCGCTGCGGGCGTCGAGCCTGAACAGACCGCGCTATCCGCCATCGCCGTGCGTGCCGGCGCGGCGCTCGTCGTCGACTGCCGTCACGAAAAGCTGCCGGCTCGCAGCGCCGTTGGCGCCGTGCTCGAGACGAACAATGCGAGCGCGATTGAACGCGGCCGCGAAGTCGTCGAGCACTACGCCCATCGCGAGTGCCTGCGTGGTGCGGATTTCGTCGCCTTCGTGCGCGACGGCTCGACCGCACCGGCCTCGCTGGCGCTAGCCGGCATGCAGCCCTGAGCAACTTAACGGCAGCGGCGCGCGAGCTCGCCGCTGCGGTATGTCGATCGCGCTGCAGTGGAACTCGAATGCTGTGGACTCGCGCAGGCGATCGCTGCGCAGCCGCGTCCGCGACGAGGGATGCATCGGCTTGCGCGGCTGAATCGCCCCCGGCATGCTTGCGCCGTTGCCAAGAGGGCAACGCTAACCTCGGGGGAAACATGATGTTGCGTGCGCTGGCCCTGTTTGCGGCCTGTCTTTTCGTTGGTCAATCCGCCGTCGCTGACGACGCTGCTCCGGCGGGGCAGAAGACCGTCCAGCAATTCGTCGATTCGCTGCATTTCCAGACCGGCACGGTCAAGGTCGCGCGCGCGAACGCGTCGCTGAAACTCGATGACAGCTTCCGCTATCTCGATGCGCGCGACGCACAGCGCGTGCTCGAGCAGCTCTGGGGCAATCCCCCCGACGCCGACGTGCTCGGCATGCTCGTGCCGACCGCGGCACCGCTGACCGAGGAAAAGGGCTCGTGGGCGGTCGTCGTCACCTATTCGAACGACGGCTACGTCTCCGACGCCGAGGCGGGCAAGATCGACTACACGAAGATGCTCCACGACATGCAGGAGGCGACGCACGAGGCGAATGCCGGGCGCAAACAGCACGGCTATCCCGCGGTCGACCTGGTCGGCTGGGCCGAGCCGCCGCACTACGATGCGGCGTCGAACAAGCTCTACTGGGCCAAGGATCTCGCCTTCGGCGACGGCAAGGAACACACGCTCAATTACGATATCCGCGTGCTCGGCCGCGGCGGTTATCTGAGCCTCAATGCGGTCGCCGGCATGAGCCAGCTCGACACGGTCAAGGCGGAAATGCCGAAAGTACTGGCGATGACCGAATTCGATCCCGGCCAGCGTTACGCCGACTTCAATTCCTCGACCGACAAGATCGCCGCCTACGGCATCGGTGCGCTCGTCGCCGGCACGCTTGCGGCCAAGGCCGGCCTGTTCGCCAAACTGTTCGCCATGCTGCTCGCATTCAAGAAGGTCATCATCGGCGGCGCGATCGCGCTGTTCGCGGCGGCCGGACGGCTGTTCGGGCGCAAGTCCAAGTCCGACTAGAACCTGTCTCAAAACTGCTGCGCTCGACCCGATCCCATCTAAGATCGGGCGCGCCGGCGGTGCTCGGAATGCGAAGGCAGGATGCCGAAGCGAACAGCGAAGCTGGCCCGCAGGGCATGCCGCAGGAGCGGCATGTAATCCTCATGTACTGAAAGTACACTCCGGTTCCTGCGCTCCGGCGACACGCGAACTGTCTTCGCTCGCTACGTTTTGAGATAGGTTCTAACCCAGCAGGGCGAAGAATTTGCGCGCCGTCGCCGTCGCATTCGCGGCGGTGACAGCGACGTCCTCGCTGCGGTCGCGCGCGACTTCCGCGCAGATGTGGGCGAGGTACATCGGCTCGTTGCGCCGATGCGAAGGCATCGGCTTGACCGTGCGCGGCAGCAGGTAAGGCGCATCGGTTTCGAGCATGAGTCGATCGGCGGGGATGCTTTTCACGAGCTCGCGCAGGTGCGCACCGCGGCGCTCGTCGCAGATCCAGCCGGTGATGCCGATGTGGAAATCGCGGTCGAGATAGTCGAACAGTTCGTTCTTTTCGCCGGTGAAGCAGTGCACGACGGCCGCGCCGATGCGGCCGCGCACGTTGTCCATGCAGGCGAGGAAATCCAGATGCGCGTCGCGCTGGTGCAGGAACAGCGGCTTGCCGCACTCCATCGCCAATTGCAGTTGCCGCTCGAACGCGAACAGCTGCGCCTCGCGCGGGGAGAAGTTGCGATGGAAGTCGAGTCCGGTTTCGCCGACGGCGACGACCTCGGGTTTGGCCTGGTATTCGCGCAGCAGCGTTTCGGTTTCCGAATCGAAGTCGCTTGCGTGGTGCGGGTGCACGCCCGCAGTCGCATATAGCAAGTGCGGATGCGCGAGCGCGAGCGCGAGCGCATCGCGCGTGCCCTGCACGCTCGCGCCGGTGACGACGAGCTGGTCGATGCCGTGCGCCTGCGCGCGCGCGAGCACGGCGTCGAAATCGTGGCGGAAGGATTCGTGGGTGAGGTTGGCGCCGATGTCAACTAGCTGCATGGGGATGCGTTGTGGAGAACGTTTTCGTTGCGAATTCGGCCGGCATTATCGCAGGGCGCCTGCAAGCCGCGAAGGTGTTCACGAGAGGTTAACCGCCGCGCGCCGAAGTTGTGCCTACAATCCCAGCCGTTCACACCCTGCAGGAGAGAGTCATGTCGGTCCCTTCGAAACGTATCGTTGCCGGCACTCTGTTGCTTGCAAGCGCGCTGGCGTTGCCGGCGATCGCCGCCGATCGCGGCCCGGTTCTAGCCGGTGCCCCGCGCGCCGATTTCAGCAGCGTGCAGGCTCATCGCGCCGTGCTCGCCGCGCCGCGTGCGACGGCCACATCGGCCACGGTCTCCGCGGCGGCGGTAACGCCGAACGAGCTCACGGCGAGCAGCTATCGCGCCTATCCTGCCAGCTGTTTCTCGGACACGTTGCCCAGTGTCGCGAATTCCATCCAGCCGCTGCCGGTGTCGCCGAGCGGGACGCTGTACAGCCGCACCGTGACTTTGTATGAAAAGAACGGCACTCAGGACAGTTCGGAAGACGTGACGGTCACGATCTTCCGCGTCGCCTGCAGCAGCAGCGGCGACACGCTCAGCTACAACCCGGACGGCGGTTACGTCGGCGCGACCCTGATGCGCATCCAGCGCCAGGCGCAATACGAAGGCGACAGCCAGCTGTATCCGCAGTTTCCGGACATCCGCATCGCCCAAGGCAGCATCGCGTTCGACAACGCGAACTTCACCGACTACGTGCGCGTCGCGACCGAGCCGAATACGGTGCTCGCCGACACCTCGATCGGTTCGGCGATCGTCAACAGTACGACCTACGTGCTCGAAAACTATGCCAGTCCCTCGCTTGGCTTCTTCTATTTCAACAACGCCTTCACGATCCGCTTCGACAACGGTTACCAGAACGGCCGCGTGACGATCAGCGTTCCCGACTACGCTCCTACGGCGCAGACCTATCCCGCGGCGTACGCGCCGATGGCGATCAATGGCTACCTAAGCGGAGCCTGGTACGACCCCTCTGCCGGCAGCCGCGAAGGCCTGGTGACCCAGGTGCTGGACAATGGCGATGGTGCGACGCGCACGCTGTTCGCGACCTGGTATACCTACGACCAGCTCGGCCTGCCGTTCTGGCTCGTCGCCCAAGGCAGTTTCCCGATCGGGTCCACGCAGCTGACAAACGTGCAGGTGCTTTACGCGACCGGCAGCAGCTTTGCCGCACAGCCGCCACCGCCGTCACCTGCGGTCAAGGCGAATGTCTGGGGTACGATCAACGTGTCGTTCACGGATTGCCAGACGATCAAATTCAGCTACAACGGCAGTGCCGGCACCGTATCGGGCGGCCCACAGGGCAACGGCCAGAGAACCTGGAAGAGGCTGGGCGTCATCAACAGTCTCGCTTGCCAGTAGTAGTCAGTCTCGCGACTTGGCGATGCCGCTCCGCACCGGGGCGGCATCCGGGAGCGGAGGCATGAGATTTCGATTCGCACTCGCTTGCCTCGGCCTGTCCGCATTCGCGGCAGGCGCGCACGCGGCGAGTCCGGCGCGCGCTTATCCGCCGAGCTGCTTCGCCGACGGCTTGTCGCTCGGCCAGGCGGTGAATGCCCCCAAGGCGATGAGCCTGCCGCTGACCCTGCACGGCGATTTCAACGCCTGCTTCGTCAATCCCGCGGCGCCGAGTTACGCGGTCGCGCAGCAGGAGTGCAACTACGCCGAGGCCGTGGGCGTTACGATCGCGCGCGTGCCGTGCAGCGGCGGCAAGTCGGCGGTCCTGTTCGGACTCACGCGCGCCGCAGGCAGATCGGGTAACACCGATTTCTATCCAACTTTCCCGGGCGTCTGGGTAGAGCAGGGCACGCACATCGACTGGGTACGCCTCGCGCGCGATCCGAACACGACCGCGACGCAAGTCTTCGTCAATTCGCCGGTCTACGAGGACAGCGTCTACGTGCTCGAGAATCCGATCGGTGCCGCGGCGTTCGACTACAACCACGCATTCACGCTGACCGTCGACAACAACACCGGCCGCGCAGTGCAGTTCGACCTCGGCGACTACAATCCGGCGGACTTTCCGGGCGCGGTGCCGCTGCCAATCTCCGGCTACCAGACCGGCGCCTGGTACGATCCTGCGCACGGCGGCGAGGGCATGCTCGTCGAAATCCTCGACGACGGCAACGGCACGACACGGACATTGTTCGCCACCTGGTTCACCTTCGATGCGCTCGGTGCGCCGTACTGGCTCGCTGCGCAGGCCAGCTTTCCGATCGGCGCGACGCACATCGAAAACGTTGCCGTGCAGACCGCGAGCGGCGGCGGTTTTGCCGGCAACTTCAGCGCGGTGACGCGCGCGCCGTGGGGCACGATGAGCTTTGCATTCCCCGACTGCGGCACGATGACGTTCAGTTACGCCGCGTCGGCTTTCCTGCCCGCGAATTCGCCGGCCGGCAGCGGCACGCGCACGTGGCAGCGGCTCGGCAGCATCGCCAATCTGGGCTGCCAATAGCTAGGGAGCCTCTGATTAACTGCTGCGGTTAATCCGAGCTTCCCTGCGCGGCAAGTGCCTCGATCTTCGCCAGCCACCGGTTCTTCGCGGCCGTGTCCAGGAACGAGGCTTCGATCGAATTGCGCGCGAGCTGGGCGACGTCGGGTTTCGACAGATTGAGGCCACGCTGCACGGCGAGGTAGTTGTCGAGCACGTAGCCGCCGAAATACGACGGGTCGTCCGAGTTGACCATCACCTTGAGGCCGCGGTCGAGCAGGCGCTTGAGGTTGTGGTCCTCGATGCGTTTGTAGACGCACAGTTTCACGTTCGACAGCGGGCAGACGGTCAGCGGTATCTGCTCGCGCACGAGCCGCTCGACCAACGCTTCGTCTTCCTCGCAGCGCACGCCGTGATCGATGCGCGACACCTTGAGCAGATCGAGCGCTTCGAGGATGTACTCGGGCGGGCCTTCCTCGCCCGCATGCGCGACCGTGCGCAGGCCTTCCCTGCGCGCGCGCGCGAAGACTGCGGTGAATTTCGAAGGCGGATGACCGCGCTCGGACGAATCGAGGCCAACCGCGGCGAAGTGTCGCTTGTACGGCAGCAATTCCTCGAGCGTGCGCATCGCATCGTCGGCACTGAGGTGGCGCAGGAAATTGGGAATCATGCGCCAGCTGATGCCGAATTCACGCTCGCCATCGCGCAGCGCGCGGTGGATGCCGGCGAACACGGTGGCGAAGGCGATGCCACGTGCGGTGTGCGTTTGCGGGTCGAAGAAGATTTCCGTGTGCACCACGCCGTCGGCATGCGCGCGGCGCAGGTAGGCCATCGTCAGCGCGTGGAAATCGTCCTCGTCGCGCAGCACGTCGGCGCCTGCGTAATAGAGGTCGAGGAAAGATTGCAGGTCGCTGAAATCGTAGGCCGCGCGCAGCGCCTCGACGCTGGGATACTTCGGCGTGACGCCGTGCTTGCGCGCCAACTCGAAGGTCAGTTCGGGTTCGAGCGTGCCTTCGATGTGCAGGTGCAGCTCGGCTTTGGGCAGTTTGCGAATGAATTCCGCCGTCGCATCGTTGCTCATGGTCGTTCGTTCCCCAGGAAGTGCTTGCAACGACTTTAATTGTTTTGTACACATGCAGACAACGCAGCGGACAGAAGATCCGGCGGACAGGCCGCCGGCGAGAACATCATGGGCAGACTCACCACACATGTGCTCGACACGGCGCAGGGCATTCCGGCACGCGGAATGCGCGTGGAACTGCATGCGGCCGATTCCGGCGAAGAGCTGGCGAGCCTCGCCACCAACGCCGACGGGCGCGCGAATGCGCCACTGCTCGAAGGCGCCGCGCTGCACCCCGGTCGCTACACGCTGGCCTTCCACGTTGCCGACTATTTCCGCGCGCAGGGCGTTGCGCTGTCGGATCCGCCGTTCCTCGACATCGTGCGCATCGACTTCGGCATAGCGAACGCCGACCAGCACTACCACGTGCCGCTGCTCGTTTCGCCGTGGAGCTACTCCACCTATCGCGGCAGTTAGCATGAGCGAGCCAGGGGTCAACGCCATCCGTTTCGTGCTCGACGGCGAGATCGTCGAAGTAGCCGATGCCGCGCCGACCACGACCGTACTCGAATGGTTGCGCGAACACCGACAACGCACCGGCACGAAGGAAGGTTGCGCCGAAGGCGACTGTGGCGCGTGCACGGTCGTGCTCGGCGAGTTGACTGGTTCCGGCGGCGACGCGGGCATGCGCTACCGCGCGGTCAATTCCTGCATTCGCTTTCTGCCGACGATCGACGGTAAGGAGCTCGTTACGGTCGAAAGTCTTGCCGACGGCGACAAGCTGCATCCGGTACAGCAGGCGATGGTCGACCAGCACGCCTCGCAATGCGGCTTCTGCACGCCAGGCTTCGTCATGAGCCTGTTTGCGCTGTATCAGCAACAGGAACGTGTGAATCGTGAGCAAGTCGTCGAGACGCTGGCGGGCAATCTCTGCCGTTGCACGGGCTACCGGCCGATCATCGATGCCGGTTGTGCGATGCGCGAATATGCTGAGCCTACGCGCTGGTCGCGTGCGGATGCGCAGGCGCGTCGACGCATCGATGCGGTCGGTGCGCTGCGCCGCGTATCGCCGCTCATACGGCCTGGATTCTGGGCGCCGATGTTGCTCGACGAGCTTGCCGCAATGGTCGAAGCTGCGCCGGATTCACTGCTGCTCGCCGGCGGCACCGATATCGGACTGTGGGTGACCAAGCATCTGCGCGAGTTACCGCAGATCATCTACATCGGTGAGGTCGTCGAACTGCAGCGCATCGAGAACCGCGGCGGCGCTTTGCGCATCGGCGCCGCCGTGCCGTTGACCGATGCATGGAGTGCGATCGTCGCGCACGTGCCTGCGCTGACCGAATTGGCACAGCGCTTCGCCTCGCCGCCGGTGCGCAACTCGGGCACGCTGGTCGGCAACATCGCCAACGGCTCGCCGATCGGCGACGCGATGCCGGCGCTGATCGCGCTCGGCGCGATGATCGAACTGCGCCGCGGTGAAGCGACGCGCACGCTCGCGCTCGAAGACTTCTATCTCGGCTACATGAAGAAGGACCTCGCGCGCGGCGAGTTCGTCGTCGCGGTCAACGTGCCGGTGCCGAATACGGCGACGCGCGTGGCGAGCTACAAGCTGTCCAAACGCATCGATCAGGACATCTCGGCGGTATGCGCAGCGTTTGCGATCGACGTAGCGGATGAGCATGTCGTTGCCGCGCGCATCGCCTATGGTGGCATGGCGGCGATTCCCGCGCGCGCAAAGCAAGCCGAAGCTGCATTGGTCGGCAAGGCGTTCGCCGAAGCCGCGTTCGCCGAGGCGGCGAACGCCCTGGCCGACGATTTCAAGCCGCTGAGCGACATGCGCGCGAGTGCTGTCTATCGCCTGCAAGGCGCGCAGAACTTGCTGCGCCGTTTCTTTCTCGAACACGCGACAAAGCAGGTCCTGCGCACGGATGCCACCGAGGTGTCGGCATGAATGACCTGTCGGCCAAAGTCGACGTCGGTGCGCCGATCGGCGAGTCGGTTCGCCACGAAAGCGCGCACCTGCACGTGTCCGGCCGCGCGGTCTACGCCGACGACATGGAACTGCCGCCGTCGGCACTGCATGCCGCATTCGGCATCAGCCGCGTCGCGCACGGCCGCGTCAAATCGATGGACTTGTCGGATGTGCTGGCGACGCCCGGTGTTGTCGCCGTCGCGACCGCGAGCGACGTGCCCGGCGAGAACAACTACGGCGGCATCGTCCACGACGATCCGATCTTCGCCGAAGGACTCGTGCAATACGCCGGCCAGCCATTGTTCGCGGTTGCGGCGACGTCGATGACGATCGCGCGCAAGGCCGCGCTCAAGGCGAAGATCGAATACGAGAAACTGCCCGCGATCTTGTCCATCCGCGACGCGATCGACGCGGGAAGTTACGTGACCCCGAGCCAGATCGTCGCGCGCGGCCGCGCGCGTGAGGAACTGGCGAAAGCGCCGCATCGCCTGCAAGGCACGATGACGGTCGGCGGCCAGGATCATTTCTACCTCGAAGGTCAGATCGCGGTGGCGATTCCCGGCGAGGACGGCACGCTGCACGTGCATTCTTCGACCCAGCATCCGACCGAGGTGCAAAACGTGATTGCGCACGCGATGGCGCTGCCTGCGCATGCGATCGTCGTGCAATGCCGGCGCATGGGCGGCGGCTTCGGCGGCAAGGAATCACAGCCCGCGCTGATCGCCGCGGCAGCCTGCGTGCTCGCGCGCAAGGCCGGGCGTGCGGTCAAGCTGCGCCTCGAACGTGACGCCGACATGCTGATCACCGGCAAGCGCCACGGTTTCATCGCCGACTACGACATCGGCTTCGACGATATGGGCCGCATCACCGCGCTCGCGGTGATGCTCGCCTCGAACTGCGGCTACTCGGCCGATCTGTCCGGACCGGTCAACGATCGCGCGATCTGCCATGTCGACAACGCCTACTACATCGAGAACATCGAGATCCTCTCGCATCGCTGCAAGACGCATACGGTGTCGAACACCGCGTTCCGCGGTTTCGGTGGCCCGCAGGGCATGCTCGCGATCGAGCAGGCGATCGACGATATCGCGCGCACGCTGCAACTCGATCCGCTCGAAGTGCGCCGGCGCAACTACTACGGCGAATCGCCGCGCGATGTGACGCCGTATGGGCAGTACGTCGAGGACAACATCCTCGGACGTCTCACCGACGGGCTGGAAAAGACCAGCCGCTATCGCGAACGACGCGCCGAAATCGCGCAATGGAATGCGGCGAACGCGATCGTCAAGCGCGGCATCGCGTTCACCCCGGTCAAGTTCGGCATCTCGTTCAACGCGACCGTGTTCAATCAGGCCGGCGCGTTAGTGCACATCTATACCGACGGCAGCGTACTCCTCAATCACGGTGGCACCGAGATGGGGCAGGGGCTGTATACCAAGGTTGCGCAGGTCGTCGCGCACGAGTTCGGTTTGCCGCTTTCGGCTGTGCGCACATCCGCGACCGATACAAGCAAGGTACCGAATACCTCGGCGACCGCGGCGTCGAGCGGCGCCGACCTCAACGGTAAGGCGGCACAGACCGCGTGCCGGACGCTGCGCACGCGTCTGATCGAGCACGCATGCAAGACGCACGGCGTCGAACCGCATGAAGTGAAATTCACTAAAGGCCTTGTGCAGATCGGCAACGAACAAAAGACGTTCGCGCAGCTGGTGCAGTCGGCGTATCAGGCGCGCATTTCCCTGTCGGCAACCGGTTTCTACGCGACGCCGAAAATCCATTGGGACCGCAGCCGCCTCAACGGCAGGCCGTTCTTCTATTTCGCCTACGGCGTGGCCGTATCCGAAGTCGCGGTCGACACCCTGACCGGAGAGACGCAGCTGACGCGCGTCGATGTCCTTCACGACGTCGGCAAGTCGTTGAACCCTGCGATCGACCGCGGCCAGATCGAAGGCGGTTTCCTGCAAGGCGTCGGTTGGCTGACGAACGAAGAACTTTGGTGGAGCGCGAACGGCGAGCTGAAGACGCATGCGCCGTCCACATACAAGATTCCATCCGTACGCGATTGGCCGCTGCATGCCGATGTGCGCATCCTCGAACATGCGCCGAATCCCGAAGACACGATCCATCGCTCCAAAGCGGTCGGCGAGCCGCCGCTGATGCTCGCGATCTCGACCCTGCACGCGATCCGTGATGCAGTCGCCGCGTGTGGTACGGCGGGCGCGATTCCCGACCTTGTCGCGCCGGCAACACCTGAATCGGTGCTGCGCGCGATCGATTCCCTGCGGAGCACAGCTGATTGAGCGCGTATCTTTTCGACTGGGCCAGCCTGCTCGGCCGCTGGCTGCACCTGATCACCGGCATCGCCTGGATCGGCGCCTCGTTCTATTTCGTCTGGCTCGACAATTCGCTGCTGCCGCCGAAGCGCAAGGAACTGATCGACGCCGGCGTCGGCGGCGAGGTCTGGGCCGTGCACGGTGGCGGTTTCTACAATGCGCAAAAGTACAAAACCGCGCCGGCTGATCTGCCCGAGTCGCTGCACTGGTTCTACTGGGAGGCGTACACGACTTGGTTGTCGGGTTTCTTCCTGCTGTGCCTGCTCTACTTCGGCCAGGCCGAGATCTACCTGATCGATGCGCAGGTGATGGCGTTGTCGAAGCCGGCCGCGATCGGCATCGCGCTCGCATTCCTCGCCGGCGGCTGGCTGATTTACGATGCACTGTGCCGGCTCTTCTTCCAGCGCAGCGAACGAACATTGGGGTTGCTCGTCGCGGTGATGTTGAGCATCGCCGCATGGGCGTTGTGCCATCTCTACAGCGGTCGCGGCGCCTACATCCTGTTCGGCGCCGTGATCGGCACGATCATGGTCGCCAACGTATTCTTCGTCATCATCCCGGGCCAGCGTGAGATGGTGCGTGCAAAGGCCGAGGGGCGGTCGTTCGATCCCGTCTACGGCCTGCGCGGCAAGCAGCGCTCGGTGCACAACACGTACTTCACGCTGCCGGTGTTGTTCGTGATGATCAGCAACCACTACGCGCTGACCTACGGCGCGAAGTGGAACTGGCTCGTGCTGATCGCGATGAGCGTTGCCGGCGCCGCGATCCGCGCCTGGTTCGTCATGCGCCACAAGGCGCACGAGCGCGGCGGCAAGACCTCGCCCGTACCGCTCGTGATCGGTTTGATCGTGCTCGCAGGCGTGATCGCCGCGCTCGCTCCGCGCACGAGTACGTCCACGCAAGGCGCGCGCAATTCCGCAGCCGCTGCGCAGCGCTTCGGCGAAGTACAGGGCATCATCAACCAGCGCTGCGTGACCTGCCACGCGCCGCATCCGACGTTCGCTGGATTTCCCGCGCCGCCGAAAGGCGTGATGCTCGATACGCCCGAACATATCCTCGCCAACACCGTCGCGATGCAGACCCAGCTCGCCACGCGCGTGATGCCGATCGGCAATCTCACCCAGATGACCGACGCCGAGCGCGAGACAGTATTGGCCTGGCTGCGCGACGGCGCACCAAAGTAAATTGCTTCGACTGCAAAAGCGCAATACAGTCGCGACGCGGCGCCTAGCCGCACGGATCGTTCATTGTCTTCTGAGGGCGAGGTCGCGATGGTCGCTTTGGATTTCCTGCGCGATGAGCTAGTTGAATTTCTGGGAGTGGGAGGGCTGCTCGAACTGATCCGTTCGGGCGACTATGCAGCGCTTGCGACTTGGAAAGGACTTACGTCAGCACTCGCGCCGCTGGTGCCGCTGCTGTTGCTGATCGAGGTGGCGACGGCGATGTTCAAGCGCCGCTTCATCGAGGAAGCCTACGGGCTGACCTTTTTGATCTATCTCGCCAATCGCGCGATCGGTCACCTGATCTCGATTGCTGCCGTGGGCTTCTGCATCGGATTGCTGCAGCCGCTGGCGCCGTTCCGCGTCGGATTCACCTGGTACGGATGGATCTACGGCTACCTCGTCTGGGAATTCTCCCATTTCGTCTATCATTTTTTTGCGCACAAGGTGCGACTGCTCTGGTGTCTGCACTCCACGCATCACGCGCCACGTTCGATGAACCTGATGGTGAGCAACGCGCATTTCTTCCTCGAAGCACCGTATGCCGACGTCGTGCGCACCAGCATCTGCATGCTCGCCGGACTCGACCCGCTGCTGCTGTTCGCGATCATGTTCATCGACGGCATCTGGGGTGCGTTCATTCACGTCGGCGAGGGCCTTTTCCGGCGCGGGCGCGTGCGCGCATTGGAGCTGCTCGTGCTCGCCCCCTTACACCATCGCGTGCATCATGCGCGCAACCCGCTCTACATGGACACCAACTTCTGCAACCTGCTCAATGTCTGGGACCGGTTGTTCGGCACCTATCAGAATGCGCGCGCTGACATCGCGATCGAATACGGCATCACCCGCCCGATGAACCCGAATAGCTTCGTGGATGTGTATTTCGGCGAGTTCGCCGCTCTTTGGCGCGATTTCTGCGCGGCTCCCGGCTTGCGCAACAAACTGCTCTACCTGGTCATGCCGCCGGGTTGGAGCCACGACGGCAAGCACAAGACCGCAGCGGCCGCCCGCCGCGAGTACCTGCAGAACACTGCCGAGGCATGAGCGCTCAGCGCACTTCGAGTTCGAATATGCGCGTGGCCGGATCGCCGTCCTGCGCAGGCACGCGGACGACGAGCTTGACGTAACGCGCGTCGACGGGCGCGATCGGGTGATGGCTGACGTCGGCCGTGTTGTCGACCACCTCGACGATGCGTCGCCAATGCGAGCCGTCGAGCGAAACGAGAATTTCAAATGCGCGCGTGTTCCAGGTGCGCGACTCGCCGCCGGCGCCCGCATGCCGAATCGTGAACTCGCGAATTTGCCGCACCTGGCCGAGATCGACTTGCAGCCAGGCCGGTCGCGTGAGCGAGCAGAATTTGTCGAGAATGCTGGAAAGAGTGCCATCCACCGCATTGCTAGCCGGTTCGCTGGCCTTGCAGACAGGCGAGCCCGTTGCCGGCCGATGCAGCGCGAAATCGATACCGGGTTCGGCGTGAACGGCACCAGCCGCCAAAGAAAGAGCCATGCACGCGGCAGGCATCAACGAGAACCGCGCGAGCTTCGAACTGGATGGCTTGGGCATCGTGCTTTCCGGATTGGTCGTCGTCCGAGCTTGCCCGAAATGCCGGGCGGATGCAGCAGGCCGGAATCGACGTTTTTTGCCTAGCCGCGCTCTAAGCAGCGTGTTAAGACTTCGAGTTGGATTCCGGCCCGATTTCTTTCAGCCACCGCCGCATCGCCTCGATGTCGAAGCGATCGATGTACGCGGGGATATTGCGCCACACCGCGTGGTAGCCGAAACCACCGTCGAACATCTCGGCGCGCGCCTCGGCCTTGCCCCAGCCTTCCACGACCATGCGGTATGCCGCGCAAACCACACCCGTGCGGTCGGCCCCGTGCCAGCAGTGGACCAGCACCGGGCCGTGCCGTTGCGATTCGACCATCGTTGCGAGTGCGCGCGCGACCTCGGCGTCGTCGATGTCCCAGGTATTGATGCGGAAGCGCACGAGCGCGATGCCGCTGTCGGCGAAGCGGCGCTCGTCGCCGTTGAACGCACGCAAGGAGACGACGGTGCGGATGCCGAGTTGCGCGAGCGCGGACACGTTGCGGCTGCGCGGCTGCGCGCTGCGGTAAAGCGTGTCGCTCAGGCGATGCAGATTCTCGACGCCGAGGCGCGGCAACGGCTGCGCCCAGCGTGCAAGCCGGGACGCAACCGCTGCTGATCCGGATTCGGATTCAGAAGCGATACGCCACCGCCTTCATCAGGGTGCTGGCATGGCGCATCAGCGTGGGAATCGGCGGCGGCAGGTCGATACCGCCGGCCTCGCGCGCATGTCGGCCGTGGCGCGCCTCGTCCTCCTTCATCTGCGCGACGACAGCGCGGCTTGCGGCGTCGCCTGCGGGAAGTTTTTCCAGATGCTCGCCGAGGTGCGCTTCGACCTGGCGCTCGGTCTCGACGACGAAGCCCAGGCTGACCTTGTCGCTGACCAGCGCCGCGACCGCGCCGAGCGCGAAGCTGCCCGCGTACCAGAGCGGATTGAACAGGCTCGGTCGGCTGTGCAGCGCATCGAGCCGTTCGGCGCACCAGGCGAGATGATCGGTTTCCTCAGCCGCCGCTTCGAGCAATTGCGCGCGTGTGTCCGCATGGCGTGCAACCGCAGCCTGGCCGGAGTAGAGCGCCTGCGCGCAGACTTCGCCGGTGTGATTCACGCGCATCAGCCCAGCCGCGTGGCGGCGCTCGTCATCGTTCAACGCAGCTTCGACCACGCCGACGGCGGGCGAGGGGCGCGAAGCCTGCTCGACGCTGCCGAGCGCGGTGCCCACGGCGCGTTCGATTTCGATCAGGATGCGGTCGGGCAGGGAGAGTCGACGACTGAACATGCGGCCATTTTCGACGCTGCGGGCGGGCAGCGCAATCGACCGCCGCGCCGGGGATTTGCTATGATTCACTTGACAGACGAGGCGCGAATCCCAACAATCACGCCCCCTTCGCGCAATGCGAAGGCGATTTTCTTCCGACGGCGATGTAGCTCAGCTGGTTAGAGCACAGCACTCATAATGCTGGGGTCGGTGGTTCGAGCCCACCCATCGCCACCAAACTCGCGCGAAGAATCAACAACTTCGCTTTGAAAAGGTCGCCTTTTGGCGGCCTTTGTTTTTATACCAGCCGCTTCGGCTCGATCTCATTCGGGCGATCGCGTATCGAGTCAAGGCTCGATGGCCAGTGCGAATCACCCGATCTTCATCAGAGCCATTCCCAAAGGAACCAGGCCGTAACGGTCGTTCCTGGCTCCAGGTATCGAGTCGGATGGAGATTGAAGGCATCTGCCGGCCCGCTCTGCGGCTCTATGCACGTGGCGTAGGCGGGCTCGTCGTAGACCACCCAATGATCGCAGTTGGAACTCAGGCGCAAACGTTGCGAGGAACGCTCCAGGATTACCGGCTCGCTGTTGAGGAAGCAGTCGTCCCAGGGCGGGGGCGGCGGCTCGGCCAATGGGCACGTCGCGATGCCTTCTGCGTCGCGTGGATAGACGCGACTGGGTCTGAATTCGATTCGATCCGGCTTGCGCAGCCAGGGGTGCCAACCAATCACGGCCGGCATGCGCTTCTCGCCGGCAGTCACCTGCAGCTGCATTCGCAGCGAGTGCTCCGCAACGGTGATGCGCTGGCGCGCGCTGCCACCGAAAGGCCAGCGCTCGTCGTCGGGCAGTGCAAGGGAAAGTTCGACATGCGCGGGCGAATGCGCATCGACCTGCCACGGCATCGCAAAGCCGACGCCGTGAATCGCATGTCCGCCAAAATTCGGGGGCAGTTGGTGAAGCCGCCCGGCGAATTCAAAGCGACCGTGTCGAATGCGTCCGGCCCAGGGCAGCATGGGATAACTACCCCAACCAATCATCGCCGCATGTTCGCGGCTGTATCCCACCAGCCACTCCTGGCCGTGGTACTCGATCTGCGCGATGCGCCCGCCGGCCTCGGGCGCGACGGCCACGACTAGTGCTTTGCTGGCAATCTTGAGAAGATTCCCAGGCGCCAGTTCCGCCAGCGCGTCAGTATTGTAGGGGCGGCTCATAAATCGTTATCCATAGATGGGCGGTACGACATGCCACGCATGCGAAGGCTAGGAACAAAACCTTGAAGAAGCCGGCCGGTAAATCGACGCGTCGCAAGAGCGAAGCGGTCACGATCGACGTGGTAGCCGCACGCGCCAAGGTGTCGTCGATGACCGTGTCGCGCGTCATCAACGGTCAAAGCGCAGTGCGTGAAGCGACGCGCGAGCGCGTACTGCGCGCGGTTCGCGAGCTGGGTTACATCCCCAATCTCGCGGCGAGTTCGTTGGCGGCGGCGCGCGGCACGAGCATCGCCCTGATCTATACCAACCCGAGTTCGGCATATCTGCGCGAACTCCTGGTCGGTGCATTGCACGGCACTTCGCGCACTGCGGCACAGCTCGTCGTTTACACCTGGGACGGGTTCGACGCGGAGGCCCAGCGCAAGGCGGCACGTGCGCTGGCGACGAATGTTGCCGGCGCGATCCTGCCGCCGCCGCTGTGCGAATCCAAGTCGGTGCTCGCCGAGCTGGCCGACGCGGGCTTGCCGGTCGTCGCGATTGCCTCGAGTCGCGAAAAACACGACATCTCCCAAGTACGCATAGACGACTTCAGCGCGAGCAAGGAGATGACGGAACATCTGATCGCCGCCGGGCACACGCACATCGGTTACATCAAAGGCCATCCGAACCAGAGTTCCAGCCTGTGCCGTTTCAAGGGCTTCCGCGCTGCGCTGCTCGAAGCCGGCATCGCCTTCGATCCAGCACTCGCGCAGCAGGGCTACTTCACCTATCGCTCGGGACTCAATGCAGCCGAGAAACTGCTCGCACTGCGTTCGCCGCCGACCGCGATCTTCGCGAGCAATGACGACATGGCCGCGGCGGTCGTCTCCGTCGCCCACCGTCGCGGCCTCGACGTGCCGTGCGATCTCTCCGTCGTCGGCTTCGACGACACATCCGCGGCGACGATGGTGTGGCCCGAGCTGACGACGATTCGCCAGCCGGTTGCGGCGATGGCCGACTGCGCCGTCGACATTCTGTTGCGCAGCATCCGGCGCAAGGAGCAGGGCAGCAGCGTGCTGGTCGATCAGGTCGTTGCGCATCAGCTGATCAAGCGTGACTCGGTCGCATCGCCGCAGCGGCGGAATACGCGTCGGACCTAGGTCGCTAGCCTTCCATTTGCTCGAGTTCCCTGCCGCGGGTCTCATGCACCTTGCGCAGGACGAAGAACACGGAAATCGCTGCAGCCACGGTATAGATGCCGTAAGCGCCGGCGAGACCGATGCTGGCGAGCAGAACCGGAAAGGTGACCGTGATAGCGAAGTTCGAAGTCCATTGTGCGGCACCCGCTACGGCGAGACCGGAGCCGCGAATCTGGTTCGGGAACATCTCGCCGAGCATGACCCACATCACCGGCCCCCACGACAGATTGAAGAAGATGACGTAGACGTTCGCGGCGACGAGGGCGAGCACGCCCATCGATCCCGACAGCGCCAGCTTGCCGGTTGCATCAAGCCCGGCGCTGGCGAAAGCGAGCGTGACCAGGGCGAGTGTCACCGCCATGCCGAGCGAACCGATCCAGAGCAGCGGCTTGCGGCCGATGCGGTCGATCAGGAATACGGTGACGAGACAGGCGCCGATGCTCAGCGCGCCCGACATGACGTTGATCAGCAGTGCATCGCTCTCAGAGAAACCGACGGCTTGCCAGAGCACGGCACCGTAGTAGAAGACGACGTTGATGCCGACCAGTTGCTGGAACGTGGCGAGGCCGATGCCGACCCAGACGATCGGACGGATCTTGCCGGTTTCCTTGTTGATCAGGTCGGACAGGCGCGGACGGTGATGATCCGCCGAGAGCGAGGCATCGATCTCAACGAGTTTGGTTTTCGCCTGCACTGAACCGTATAAGCGCGCCAGCACCGCAAGCGCGTCGGCAGTGCGTTTCTTCACGACGAGGAAGCGCGGGCTTTCCGGAATCGGCAGCAGTAAGAGCAGGAACAGCAGCGACGGGATCGCCTGCATCCAGAACATCCAGCGCCATGCAGCCTGGCCGAGCCACAACGCGCCGGTTGAGCCGCCGGCCGCCTTGGCCAGCAGATAATTGCTGAGGAACGCACAGAACAGGCCGCTGATGATCGCGATCTGTTGCACCGTCGCGAGCCGGCCGCGATAGCGCGCCGAAGCGACTTCGGCGATATACGCCGGCGACATCACGCTCGCCGCGCCGACGGCGAAGCCGCCGACGATGCGTGCGGCGACGAAGAACGCGGAAGTCGTCGCCGAACCCGCGCCGAGCGCGGAAAGCAGGAACAGCACCGCGGAAATGATCAGCACGCTGCGCCGCCCCCAGCGGTCGGCGAGGCGCCCGGCAAAGAAGGCGCCGAAGGCGCAGCCCAACAGCATCGAGGCGACCTCGAAGCCGATCTCGGTCGAGGTCGAGTTGAAGGCCTGCTTGAGGCCGTCGATCGTGCCATTGATGACGCCGCTGTCGAACCCGAACAGGAAGCCGCCGATCGTGGCGACGCAGCTGATCAGGATGATGAGGCGTGTGTTTTCTGTATTGCCTGCGGTTGCGGTGTGGTCGAACGGGATGCTGTTCATGACGTGTATCCGTCGTTGTTTTCGTGGACCCTCGCATCCGTGCTCGGCACGGATGCCCCTCTCACGCACTTTTTTGTTTCAATCTCGTCCGTCGCGGGATGCTTGGCATCCGATCAACGAAGAAGATATTGGTTGAGCAGATTCTCGTAACGCTCCTGCCGGCCGCTGATCTTCGCCGGCTCGCCACTCGACGACGCGAGCGCGTGCAGGTCGGCAAACTTCAGTTTGCCGTTTTCGAAATCCTTGCCGGCGCCGCTGTCGAAGCTCGCATAGCGCTGCTGGCGCCAGGTCTCCCAAGGCGATCGGGTCAGCAGCGCATGGGCGACCTCGAGGCCGCGCGCGAACGCATCCATGCCGCCGATATGGGCGAGAAACAGGTCTTCCGCATCGGTCGATTCGCGGCGCACCTTCGCATCGAAGTTGAGCCCGCCCGGTGCGAGACCACCTTGGCGCAGCACGACCAGCATCGCGCCGACCGTGTCGTAGAGATCGGTCGGGAACTGGTCGGTGTCCCAGCCGTTTTGTGCATTGCCGCGGTTGGCATCGATGCTGCCGAGCAGGCCGTGGTCGGAGGCCACCTGCAGATCGTGCTCGAAGGTGTGTCCGGACAGCGTGGCGTGGTTGGCTTCGATGTTGAGCTTGAAATCCCTGTCGAGGCCATGCTTGAGCAGGAAGCCGGCCACCGTCGCCGAGTCGAAATCGTACTGGTGCTTCATCGGCTCCATCGGCTTGGGTTCGATCAGGTACACGCCGTTGAAGCCGATGCTGCGGCCGTAGTCGCGCGCCATCGTCAGGAACCGGGCCATATGATCGAGCTCGCGCTTCATGTTCGTGTTGTGCAGCGAGGCGTAACCTTCGCGGCCGCCCCAGAACACGTAGTTCTCGCCGCCGAGTTCGACCGTCGCGTCGAGCGCGTTCTTGACTTGAGCGGCGGCGCGCGCGACCACGGCGAAGTCCGGATTGGTCGCCGCGCCGTTCATGTAGCGCGGGTGCGAGAACAGGTTCGCCGTGCCCCAGAGCAGCTTCACTCCGCTGGCTTTCTGCCGATCCTTGGCCAGCGCAACCATGTGCTTGAGATTTTTTTCGTAAGTGGCGACGTCGTCGGCATCCGGCGCCATATCGATGTCGTGGAAGCAGTAGTACGGCACGCCGAGCTTGGTGAAGAACTCGAAGGCCGCATCGATCTTCGCCTCGGCGCGCGCGAGCGGCGAATCGTTGGCGGCCAGCGGTGCGTCCCAGGGATAGTGGCGCGTGCCGGGGCCGAATGGATCGTGGCCGGCGTTGCAGAACGAATGCCAGTAACACACCGCGAAGCGCAGGTGCTCGGCCATGGTCTTGTCGCCGATCTTCTTGTTCGCGTCGTAGTGCTTGAACGCGAGCGGGTTGTCGGAACCCAGGCCCTCGTACGGGATGCGGCCGATGCCGGGGAAGTATTCGCGTTTGCCGATGAAAGGAGTGCTCATGGAGATTACCGTTTGCCGTTTGAAGTCATTTGATGCATGCGCGCGAGGCGCGCGGAAGTCATTCGATTTATTCGCGCGAGGCGCGCGAATGGAACTGCTGTGCCGATTCGAGGTGACGCAGGAATTGCTGATAGGGAGCGCGATATGCCGCCGCGCTGGTTGCCTGCGGTCTTGTCGAAAGTGCGGGTGCACAGCGCACGTGTTCGCGCGCGAGCGTCGCAATGTCGGCCGCGCCGCCCTCGGTGTGGTCGAGCGCCCATAGCGCCTGCAGCGCGGCGCCGAAGGCCGCGCCTTCGCTCTGCTCGGGTACGTCGAGGGGCAGTTCGAAGACATCGGCGATCATCTGCCTCCAGACGCCACTCTGGCTGCCGCCGCCGGTCAAGCGGATCGTGTCGAAGCGCATGCCGGCCGCCTGCAGTGATTCCAAACCGTTGCGCAACGCGTAGGTCGCGCCTTCCATCGCCGCGCGATAAGCGTTGGCGCGCGTGAAGTTGTCGAAGTTCATGCCGTGCAGCGCGGCGCGCGCCTGCGGCAAATTCGGCGTGCGCTCGCCGTTGAAGAAAGGCAGCATCGCGAGGCCGTCGGCGCCAGGGCTCGTGTCCGCCAACAGCGCATCGCCGTCCTGCGTGGCGAAGCCGAACGCGCGCGCGACGGTTTCGGTGGCGACCGTGCAGTTCATCGTGCAGATCAGCGGCAACCAGCCGCCGGTAGAAGAACAGAACGCGGCCCAGCCGGCGCCGTCGTCGACGAGCGCGCGATCGGCATGGGCGAACAGCGTGCCCGAGGTGCCGAGACTCATGCTCAGCACGCCCGGCGCGACGTTGCCCGTACCGATCGCCGCCATCATGTTGTCGCCACCACCGGCGCTGACACGCACGTTGTGTGGCAGACCGAGTTCCTCGGCGATCACGGCTGCGATGGGGAAGCTCGCATCGGCGTCGACCAGCGGCGGAAGCAGCGCGGCGAGATCGCGCTGCGCGTCGGTCGCGGCGAGCAGCGGCGCGGACCAGTTGCGCGTGCGCACATCGAGCCAGCCGGTACCGGATGCGTCGCCGTGTTCCATCCAGCGTTCTCCGGTCAACCAGAAATTCACATAGTCGTGCGGCAGCAGGATCGTCGCCAGGCGCGAATAGGCTTCGGGCCGATGTTTGCGCGTCCACGGCAGCTTGGAGGCGGTGTAGCCGGCCAGAATGGGATTGCCCGCGAGTTCGATGCAGCGGCGATCGCCGCCGACCGCCGCCATGATCTCCTCGCACTCTGCCTGCGTGCTCGTGTCGCACCACAGTTTGGCTGGTGCGAGTACGCGGCCGGCCTCATCCACCGGGACGAATCCGTGTTGCTGTCCCGACACGCCGACCGCGACGATGCGCCCACGTTGCGCGGGTTCGAGCTTGGCGAAGCAGGCGCGGATCGCATCGATCCACCATTCGGCGCGCTGCTCGCGGCTGCCGTCGTCATGCGCGATCAATTGCAGGGCTTGGCCGTGTGCGGCGACGACCTTGCATGCGGCGGGATCGTAAGCGATCAGCTTGACGCTTTGCGTGCCGACATCGATTCCAACGACGAGGCTCATGCCGATCCAATTAATGTTAGCGTTAACATAATAGCAACAAAAAAAAGTCGCGCGGAAGGCGGAGTAGATACGTAGACGGTTGTTGCAGGCTCCTTACCCTGCGAACTCTACCACCACCGCCGCTATTGCGCTCCGAGCACGCCATCCCATCGGCGCGGAATTTGGTGCGGGTTGCCTTCCTGCAACTCCGGCGGCAGCAACGCATCGGGCCAGCTCTGGAACGTCACCGGTGCCAGCCAGCGGCGGATTGCGGTTGCGCCCACCGAGGTATGCAATGGATTCGTCGTGGCCGGCCAGGGGCCGCCATGCTGCATGCCCCAGGCGACCGCGACGCCGGTCGGCCAGCCGTTGTAGATCACCCGGCCGGCGATGCGGCGCAGTGCGTCCGCTGCTTTCGCGGCGGCGGCCTGGTCGGACGCGGCGGCGTGCACGCCCGCGGTCAGCGAGCCGGGCAGGCGGCCGAGAAGGGCGAGGACGCGATCGACGTCGTCGTAGGTCACGATCAGCCCGGCCGGGCCGAAACATTCCTCAGTATACTTTTCCATATCCTGCGCAAACGTCGAGATGTCGACCGCGAACAACTGCGGCTGGACCCCGTAGGCATTTTCGTTGGCCAGGCCATTGGCGATGTGCGCGGCGTGCGCGGCCAGACTCTGCGTTCCGGAAACGTAGGCGTCGCGTATGCGCGCGGTCAGCATCGCCCCGCCCGCGGTTTTGGCGACGGCATCGGCGAGTTCCATGGCCAATGTTTTTGGCACGAAGGTCAGACCGGGATTCGTGCAGAACTGGCCGACACCGAGGGTGAGGGACTGCGCATAACCTTGCGCAATCTCCGCGCCCCGATCGGCCGCGGCTCCCGGCAGGATCACGGTCGGATTGATGCTGCCCAATTCGCCGTAGAACGGAATCGGCTCCGCTCGCGCCTGCGCCAGGTCGAACAATACCCGGCCGCCCTGGGTGGAGCCGGTGAATCCTGCGGCCTTGATCGCCGGATGCTGCACCAGGCTCGACCCCGCGGCGGTGCCGTAAACGATGTCGAACACGCCGGCCGGTGCGCCGGCGTCTGCAAGCGCGCGTGCCACCACCTGCGCGGTCGCGCGCGCGAGGCCGGGTTGCGCGGAATGCGCTTTGACGATCACGGAACAACCGGCGGCCAGCGCCGATGCGGTATCCCCACCCGCGGTCGAAAAGGCGAACGGAAAATTGCTCGCCGAGAACACCGCGACCGGACCGAGCGGTTGCAGCATACGCCGCAGCTCCGGCCGCGGCGGCACGATGCCCGGATCGGCGGAATCCAGCGTCGCTTCGACATAGCTGCCTTCGCGCAGCACGGACACGAACAGGCGCAGCTGGTTCGACGTGCGCTTGATCTCGCCGCTCAGGCGCGGCTGTCCGAGCGCGGTTTCGGCATCGGCAATTTCCACGAGTTCGTCGGTCGAGGCATCGAGCGCCGCCGCGATCTTTTCCAATACCACCGCGCGTTCTTCGCGCGAAGTGCGCGACCAGACTGCAAACGCCGCCTGTGCGCGCGTACAGATTGCATCGACCTCAGCGGCGCTCGTTTCCGCAATCGGTTCGCCAACGGGTTGGCCATTGCGTGGATTGATGCCTTGAACACTCACTTCGCCTGCTCCTTCAATTTGTTCTTGCGTTGGCGTGTTATTGCGCCGATGAAAAACGTTGATTCGGCGGCTGCGAATCAAGCCGGCTCGCCGTGCTTGCGCCACATCGCTTCGATCTGTTCCAGCGACTTGCCCTTGGTCTCGGGCACGAATTTCATCACGCCGATGAGCACGAGGCAGAAGAAGCCGTACAAGTAGAACGGGAACGCGTGGCGGAAGTGCTCTACGAGCCAGGGGTTCTCATCCATCATCGGGAAGGTCTGCGTTACTGCAAAGTCCGCGAGCCAGAGTGCACAGGTCGCGATGCCGAGCGCGCGGCCGCGCACGGCGGTCGGATAGATTTCCGCGAGGATGACCCAGACGACTGGACCGACCGACAGACCGAAGCAGGCGATGTAGACGAGGATCGGGGCGAGCATCCAGTTGCCGACCTGCGCGGGGCTGGCGGAGAACTGCGCGATGAGCCCCATGGCAATCAGCGCAGCGAACATGCCGGCGGAACCGAGCAGCATGAGCGGCTTGCGACCCCACCGGTCCACCGTGGCGATGGCGACGACGGTGAACAGCATGCACGAGCCATTGATGATGATCTGGGTGAGCAGTCCCGCGTCCACGCCGGTGGATTGGCTCATGCCCTTGAAGATGGTCGCGCCGAAGTACATGAACACATTGATACCGGTGACTTGCTGAAGCACGGCGAGCGCGATGCCGAGGAACAGCGGCAGCGCAAGCGAGCGCGAAAAGAGTTCGCTCCAGGTGCCTTTCTCCCGCGCGAGCGATTCACGGATCCCGGCGGCTTCGGCACGGGCGAAGTCCTCGCCGGCGGCTTTCGCAAGAATCGCATGGGCTCGGTCGTCCTTGTTGCGCTCGATGAGCCAGCGCGGGCTTTCCGGTAGGAACGGAATCAGCGCCGCGAAGACCGCCGAGGGCGCGATGCCAGTGGCGAACATCCAGCGCCAGCCGGTCTCGATGAGCCAGCGCTGCCCGCCGTCGAGGTCGCCGGCGTGGCTTTTCGCGATGAAGTAATTGACGAACGCGGTCAGCGCGATGCCGCTGGCGATGGCGATCTGGTTCACCGCGACCATGCGCCCGCGGATCGCGCCGGGCACGATCTCCGCGATGTACATGGGTGTCGAGATGGACGCGATGCCGATGCCGATACCGCCCAAGATGCGGAAGAGGTTGAAGACCGTGACGCTCTGCGGAAGCGCGGTGCCGATCGCGGAGAGGAGAAACATGATCGCGGCGAGCATCATTGCGAGGCGTCGTCCGAAGCGATCGGAAATCGGCCCGACCGCGAGCACGCCGCCGGCACAGCCGAGCAACACGCAGGCACTCACCCATCCTTTCAGTTCAGGCGTAAGCGAGAACTTTGCGGTGAGCGGCTCGATCGCGCCGGAAATCACACCGGTGTCGTAGCCGAACAGCAGGCCGCCGAGCGTCGCGACCAGGCACACGGGCAGCAGATAGCCCATGTTGATTTTCTCTCGCGATGAATCTCCGAGGGTGGGTGCGACGGCGGATGCGCTGGACATGTGGAAACCGAGTGAATGAGGGGAGTGGCGTTGCGGTGCGGCGGATACCCTTGTTACGTCTTGCGCAGGAAACGGATGAACTCGCCCACGCCGTATTCCCAACGCGGGATCTTGTCAGTGTGGTTGACCCAATTGACGAGGCGGCCGAGGTGCGGCGTGGCGATCTCGACGCGGTCGCCGAGCTTGTGGGTGAAGCCTTCGCCGGGTTTGTCACGATCGGCGGTCGGCGCGAACATGGTGCCGAGGAAAAGCAGAAAGCCGTCGGGGTACTGATGGTTGTCCGAGCAGACCTGGGCGACAAGCGTTGCGGGCGAGCGGCTGATCTCGGCCATCTTGTTGCGGCCGCTCACCTGGTATCCGTCAGGCCCTTCGAGCGTGAGCTCGACCTCGCATTGCTCGGCGTCCTCGAGCGAGAAGGTCTCGTCGAAAAGGCGGATGAAGGCGCCGAGCGCGCACGAGCCGTTCTGGTCTTTGGCCTCGCCAAGGAGCAGCGCGCTGCGGCCCTCGTAGTCGCGCAGGTTGACGTCGTTGCCGATCGTGGCGCCGACGATTTTTCCAGCGGGTGACACGGCGAGCACGACCTCGGGTTCGGGATTGTTCCAAGTCGATTCGGGCAGCACGCCGATCTGCATGCCGTGAGTGACCGCGGAGGACGGCTGCGCCTTGGTGAACACTTCGGCATCCGGGCCGATACCGACCTCGAGGTATTGCGACCACACACCCTCGGCGATGAGGCGCTTCTTCAGCTCGACCGTGGCTGGCGAGCCGGGCTTGGTCTTCGAAAGGTCGTCGCCGAGCGAGTCGTGGATGAGTTTGCGGATCTGCAGGGCCTTGGCCTTGTCGCCCTTGGCCTTTTCCTCGACGACGCGCTCGAGCAGGCTGCGCACGAAGGTGACGCCGCAGGCCTTGATCGGCTGGATGTCGTTCGGCGCCATGAGTACCACGCGCGTCTCGTCCGCGAGGCGCGCGGCGCGGCGAGTGAACAGGCTGTCGTTCAGCACCGTCTGCAGCGCACCGAGCGAGGCACCGCTCGCGCCGGCTTCGCGCACGACCTTCACCGGCTCGGGTGCGGAGAGCACATCGGAAATCGTCTGGAAGCGTGCGGAGGCGTCGATGACCAGGCCGTCGCGCAGCGTGACGATGCGCGGACCGGCGACGCCGTTTTTGGCGAGCGCGGCGGGCACCCAGGCGCGGCCGATCCACGTGCCGGTCCTGCCGCTTCCGGGCACGATTTCGTCGGCGGAGAATTCATGGCCAGTAACGGTTGAAAGAGAGGTGATGCTCATCGAGGAATTGCCGTGTCGTGCGCGCGTGGGATCAAACGGCGGCCTGGCCGCCCTTGAAGGAAAAGCCGCCATCGCAGCGCAGGTCCTGCGCGGTGATGTTGGCGGAGAGGTCGGAGGCGAGGAACACGAAGACGTTCGCCACCTCGTCGATCGAGGCGACCTTGCCGCGCGGGTGATTCGCATCGAACGAGGCACGCAGCGCGACGGGGTCCTCGCCGCAGTCGGCGATGTAGCGCGTGAGCATTGGCGAATCCACCGTGCCGGGCGAGACGGAGTTCACGCGGATATTCAACGGCGCGAGCTCCATCGCCTGGCCGCGCGCGAGGCCGATCAGCGCGGAATTGCAGGCACCGTACACCGCGTGTTTCGCGAAGCCGACATTGCCGGTGACGCTCGCCATGTGAATGATCGAGCCGCCGCCGGCGCGGCGCATCTGCGCGATGCAGTGCTTCGACATGAACACGGCGGATTTGAATTTCGCGCCGACGCACTCGTCGAACTGTTCGACGCTCATGTCCTCGACGTCCACTACCGGCATGACGGCGGCGTTGTTGACGAGCACCGAGACGGGGCCGAGTTTTTGCTCCGTCTCGGCGCAGAACTTGGCGATTTCGCTTTCATCGCAGATGTCGAAGGCGCCCCAGTGGCCCTTGCGGCCGAGCGCCTCGACAAGACGCGCGGTCTCGCGGACATTCTCGACGCGGCGCGCACAGACGGCGACATCGGCGCCCTCGCGCGCGAAGGCGAGCGCGATGCCGCGGCCGATGCCGTCGCCGGCGCCGGTGACGAGGGCGATTTTTCCGTTGAGCAGACTCATGCGTGTATCCGTGTTGGCTACCAGTCGAGCACGGCGCCGTCTTTCGCACGGATGGTCAGCGAGTGCATGACCTCCTGCTTGAACGGATGCTTGGCAGCGGCTTTTTCGTCCACCTCGATGCCGAGGCCTGGCGTCTCGCAGGGCAGCCAGTAGCCGTTCTTGGTCTGCAGGTCGCTCTTGACCACATCCCAGCGCCACGGCACATCGGTGAGCATGTCTTCCTGGATGAGGAAGTTCGGCGTGGAGAGGGCGAAGTGCAGCGCGGCCGCGTTGGCGACGGGGCCGAGCGGGTTGTGCGGGGCGACGCCCATTTGATACATCTCGGCCATCGCGGCGATTTTCTTCGCCTCGAGCAGACCGCCGCAGTGGCAGAGGTCGGGCTGGATGACATGGCAGGCGCGCTGTTCGAACACTTCGCGGAACTGATGGCGGCTGACGAGGCGCTCGCCGGTGGCGATCGGCACGCGCGTGGACTGGCGCACCTCGAGCAGCGCGGGGACATTCTCCGGCGGCACGGGTTCCTCGCAGAAGTACGGATGGAACTCCTCGATGGCGTTGATGTACTGGATCGCCATTGCCGGGTAGGTGCGGCCGTGGAAGTCCACCATGATGTCGATGTTGTCGCCCATCGCCTCGCGCAGCGTGCCGAACATGTGCGCGAAACGCTTCACGGTGGCCGGGCCTTCGAGCGGCTCGGAATAGGGCACGAACACGACCTTGATCGCGGTGTAGCCGTTGGCCACGCACTGCTGTGCGAGCTCGATGAGCGGCTCGACCTCGAAGGTTTCGTAGACGGCTTTCATGTTGCCGCCGCCGAGGTGCGTGTACATGCGCACCTTGTCGCGCACCTTGCCGCCGAGCAGGCGGTAGACGGGCACGCCGAGGTCCTTGCCGGCGATGTCCCACAGCGCCTGCTCGATGGAGGAGATCGCGCTCATGCCGATCACGCCCATGCGCCAGAAGCTCTGGCGGTACATCTTCTGGTAGATGTGCTCGATGTTGCGCGGGTCTTCGCCGAGCACCATCTGCTTCATGTCCTCGATCGTGCCGACCAGCGAGCGGGTCTTCCACTCGAGCGAGGCTTCGCCCCAGCCGAACAGGCCGGGCACATCCGTTTCGACTTTGGTGAACACCCAGTTGCGCATCTCGGCGTTCACGACCACGGTTTTGACGTCGGTGATTTTCATTTTTGAACGAAGTGCAGGGTAGGCTGATATTCGAGAAGCATTTGAAGGATAATTGATATATCAAATATCGAAAGTAATATTTTGGATGCAAAGAGCAAAACTTTCAAGTGCTTCCAAACGAAGCGCCAGCACAATTTCGACGAAAAGCGGAGTTGCGGCCTGCCGGCGCCAACAAGCCAAACAGGCGCACTGATCTAAGGCGGTGATCTTCTGCCTTAGATCTATGACAGCCGGTGCACGGTGCTTAGTGCGCTACAGATCACCGCCTTGCCGACCTCGTTCATGCGCATGGACGAGATCGGCGGTGCGTTGACCTAGTTGAACTGGAACCAATCGATATTGGCGACGTAGGTATTCGCCGATGCGACCGCGACGATATACAAGTTGTGCACTCCGCTTACTCCGGATACTGCACACGTTTGATTCGTAAAGGTCGTCCAGTTTCCCGTGCTTGTTGTCGTCAGCGTTCCGATCAAGGTTCCGGTCGGGCTGTCCAGCCTCAATTGCAGCTGATTGCCGGCATAGGTTGGCCACACCGACATGTTCGCGGTGAACTGCGTGTTGCCCGTTCCGAAGTCGACATTGTTGTAGGCCATCCATGAGCCATTCACGATGTATGCGACTACCGCTCCGGTGCCTCCGCTTGCGACCTGCACGCTGTTGTACGAATTGAAGCTCTCGGCCTGGAAGACGTTGGTGCTTGGTGCCCCATTGTCGAATGTAAAGTAATCAAAATTGGCTATGTACGCACCCGCCGGCGCCGATCCGACGATATAAAGGGTATGTACTCCGCTTGCTCCGGTTATCGGGCACCGCTGATTCGTGAAGGTCGACCAGCTGCCTGTGCTTGTCGTTGTCAGCGTTCCGATCAATGTCCCCGTGGGGCTGTCCAATCTCAACTGGAGCTGGTTTCCGGCATATTGCGGATGCACCGACATATTCGCGACGAACTCGGTGTTGCCTGTTCCGAAATCGACGTTGTTATAGACCATCTGCGAGCCGTTCTGGATATAGGCGACGATCTGTCCGGAACCACCGCTTACGGTCTGTACACTGGTCTGCGAGTCATAACTTTCTGCCTCGATCTTGCTCGTGCTCAGGCGATTATTCGAAAAAGTGAACGAATCGATATTGGCGACGTAGGCGCTCGCCGGTGCGGAGCCGACGATGTACAGGGTGTGTACGCCCTTGACCCCAGAGACGGCACAGATTTGATTCGTGAAAGTCGACCAACTGCCCGTACTCGTCGTCGTCAGTGTTCCGATCAACGTCCCCGTTGGGCTGTCCAATCTCAGCTGGAGCTGATTGCCGGCGTATTGCGGATGCACCGACATATTGGCGATGAACTCGCTGTTGCCGTTTCCGAAATCGATGCCGGTGTAGGCCATCCACGAGCCGTTCTGGATATTCCCGACGATCGTTCCGGTGCCTCCGCTGAAGTTCTGTACGCTGTTCTGCGAGCTGTAGCTTTCGGCCTGAATCGTGTTCGTGCTCGGCGTCGGCGTCGGCCCGATATAAAACCAACTCAAATCAAACAAACCCTGACTATCCAGCAGCCTGATCGTCTGCGTTCCAGCGCTCAACGTCACCGTGTCGGTCACCGTCGCCCAGGTGTCCCAACCGCCGGTGGCCGGAAGCGAGGTCGTCTTCTGGGTGACTCCATTAACCTGCAGTTGCACCTGGCCGCTGTAGCCCGAGGCAATGCCAACCCGGTACTGCAGCGTATAAGTCCCGGCTTGGGTCACATTGACGGCGTAATCGAGCCGGGAACCGAGGGCGTCCCAACCGATATATGACGTACCTTCGCTGGACGTCAGCGATGCCCCGATGCCCCACATAGTGTTGTAGTTGATCGCAGCGATCGTTCCCGGCAGTTGCTGTACCAGCGGCTGCACCGTAAGCGAGGGCGGCGGCGGCGCCGATGCTCCACCGTAAATGTAAAACTGGTCGAAGTAGCTGTCCGCGTTGGAGCTTGGGGAGCCCAGCGCCACGTAGTTGAAGGACAGTCCGGTACCGCTGATGGTTTTGACCAGGGTGTTGTCGACATACAATTTCACCGAGGTGGAATCGGTATAGTCGAACCTCAAGTTGTGCCAACCCGTTGCTCTGCGAAGACTGGTAGCGGTGGATGTTCCGCCAACGTTGACGACATAGTAGCCACCGCTGACGCCTGCGTTCACGCCCATCGAAACGATTCCGGCAGCCGTACCATTGTCTACTCGCGCAGAAGTGGCCCCCGTCGCCGTTAACCCATGCCCGGTATCGTAGGTCACAAGCTGAGGCGTATCTCTGTCAAAGAAATCCACGGAGACGACTTTGTTGAGGTTGTTCGGGAAACTGCGATACAGGATGGCCTTCGCCGTTCCTGCGCCACTTAGATCCAGCGCCGCGGTGCCATGGAACGGGCTTTCCGACATGTATTCCTTGCTGATCGTCGGCAGCATTCCGCTGTAGGACCACTTGGTCAGATCCAGGCCGCTTTCGAAGTCGTCCGAGAAATAAATGTTCGACGGCGGCGTAACCGTCGTATTGGTGATCGCACCTGCGTATGCCGCCGGGAATGTCGAAGCGTTTACGCCGATGTTTGCATAATCCATATTCGAATCGACAAATCCGTCAAGTCCATCTGCCGGACTCACGAAATTGAACGTCGTGTTGCTGCTGCTAACACCGAGCCCCTCGACATTATATTGGGCCGCGTTCACCGTCTTGATATTGGAGTACTGAGCACCACCCGGCCCCAAATCATTGTTGATATTGTTCGGTGTAATACCGGTCATCGTGGGAATGGCGGCCGATTTTTCCACGATGATCTGATCAAGATAGTTGGGTAATGGGGTCCCCGACGAATAAAGGAATCCGCAGAATATGCCGCCGTCATCGCCGCCATCCTGCTGGAGATTGTGCAGATAGATATGCGAGAAATGGTTGCCGTGGGTGTATTCGTCGCGCGAATTGCTATAACCCGACCTGTTCCAGCCCGGAACATCGGAACCCATCAAGCTGATCCCGCGCCGTGGCGAGTTGTACGCATCGATATGCGACACGGTATTGGCAGTCGCACCGGTGACGCCGATGGGATACGCGTACAGATTGAACTGCCCCACGTCGTGAATGACGAGGTTATCGACAAGGTTGTTGTTGGTGAAGCTGACTGCCTGCGACGTTCCGTCGACCCCGGGGAAACCGCCCTCGATATCGACGCCGACGTGACCCGTATATTCGATTAGCGAATTGCTGATGGTGTTGTAACTGGCGCCAAGTCCCAGCTCAACGCCAATCATGCCCGCGTTTTTTATATGGGAATTGGTGACCGTAATGTATTGAGCGTAAGTGATATTTACCACGCCCGATTGAAACTGCGGACGATCGCTCGAGCCGGCATATATCGGGTTGGTCGAATTGGTGGCGTAACTGGGGAGTGGGTAACCCGTTCCCTCTCCAGGGTAGGCGAGCCATGGCCAACCACTGCAGTAATAATCCGGGTAGCTCGTGTCGCCAAACTGGAGCCCGTCGAAGACGATATTGTGAACGGGCGTGATGACGGTGCTGTCACCGGTACCGGTTCTTTGACCCGCAAGCGTGATGACCTGCTGCGTGGTCGGAACGATAATATTCTGCAGCGCTAAATTTGTTTCGTTCGCCTTGGGATAATAGTAAAGATCGTAGGTGACCCGATTGAAGTAGAACTCTCCGGGCGTGTCCAAATACGCCAGATTGCCTTGCAAGTAGTATCTGGAACCGCCGCCAATCCAATAAAGCGGAGCAAAATCTCCCACATTGTTCGGATTGAATGTCAGCGTCCTTGATGTCGTGTTGATGCTCGTCACCGGCAGCGTATCGCTGTCCCAGGAACGGCCAGCACCGATGTCGTTCGTTACGATCTGTACGCTGAGATCTCCTCTCGTCTGTGCATTCGCCAGCTGGCTCGCGAAGACGTTCGACGCGTCCGCAGAGTTATAGACCATGCTGATGTAGGTGCCGGAACTCGAACCCATCGGGTTGTCGAAAAGCGTCGACGGATAGCCAGGGTATTTGTTCGAATTCAGCGTCCTTGCCTGAGTCGCCCTCGCATCGTTGACGTAAAGGGTATTGACGCCGAACACGCCGTTCGCATTGAGCGGCAACGGGCCGGAAGTTGCCGGGAGTCCGGCGGGAAATGTCGCGTTTAGTTGAGCCAGCAAATTGGTCTTGTACACGGTGCCGACGAGGGTTTGCTGCATATCCGAATCCGGATTTGCCGCGTTGGTCGATGCCTGTACCAGCGACCAGGTGGAGTTGACCTGCACGCCACCCACGAATACAGCGCTGCCGATCGCGCCGGAATTTTTATAGTAAATGTTATAGCCGTTCGTACCAGAATCGGCCACGCTGAAGCTGATCGTGCTGGGCACATAATAAGTGCCTGGGGCGATATACACGTAAATATCGCCCGTCATGCTGCCGTTGTTGGCCCTGACGATGTCGCGGGCTTTCGCGAGCGTGGCAAACGGAAGCGCTTGCGTACCCGGGTTGCTGTCGCTACCGCTCGGAGATATGTAAAAAGTCGCTTGTACGGTCGCCTGCGCCGCGGTCGAAAAGCCCGTTGCGGCCAGTGCCAGCAACATCATCGCGTTCAAGATCGGAGATGGTCTTTTTAGCCCATCGCATTTCGTAGTCACAATCATCCCTCCCAGGACTATTCATGTGTTTTAGGGGTGCGCCTTCAGCAAGGTGGAACCTTGCCCCTGAAAGCAACTCGCCTCCATGATTGCGTCGTGTTATTGCGGCCTGCGCTGCTTGCGCGCCGTAGTTATGTTTTGGCCGCGCCGAAGATAGCGCCGAGAAGCGCAATGTTGACAAAAAAGTCAAATATGTTGACATTAGGTGATGCCACAGCAACAGACAGTCGCTCGATCATCGCGCCAGCTCGCCACGTCGCTGTTCAAGGCGCTGGACATTCTTTCCGCGGTCGCACTGAACCCGCGCGGCGTGACCATGGCTGAACTGACTCGGGCGTTATCCCTGCCTCGCACGACGATCTTGCGCATACTCCAATCGTTGGAGGTCTATGGCCTCATCGAGCACGAGAACCATGCATTTCGCGTGACTCCTCGGTTCCACGCCTGGACATCGGCCGACCCATTCGCTGAGCTGCGCCAACGCATGCGTCCGCGTCTGGAGCGACTGTCCCGCGAATTCCGGGAATTGATCGTCCTCGGCGTCGCCGAAGGCAACCGACTGCGCCACGTGGACTACGTCGAATGGGAGCATCAGGTGGTCGTGCGGCCTGGGCTGGCGCAGCGCTATCCGCTGCATCGATCCGCGATGGGCAAGCTGCTCCTGAGTCAGCGACCGGACCTCTGCGTACGACTAGCCAGTGACGGACGGCTGAGCAAGGAAATCGCGCAAGCTCACGAAACGGGGCACGCATGGAATCGCGAGGAAACCGAGCGCGGCATCATCGCCGTGGCCGCGTGGGCGGAACCGGTCTCGCCGCTCTCGTCGATGATTTCGGTCAGCTGGCCAACGTCCCGCTTCAGTGAGCGCAAAGCCGCGCAGGCGTTGCGTGCGATCGTGGCTGGGGCGACTGGACAACGGTATTGATCTGTTGGGAAAGGCCTGGGCAAATCCCTCCTGGATTTGTCAGCCCGCGTCGAACCGGTACATGCCCGGACTCGACTATGCCGAATAAAAAGGTTCTACACGCTCATTTTTCCGACGTGCTTGAAGAGGCCAAATGGCCTTTTGCCGCGAAGTACCAGATGTACAGATAACAGGGCACCATCAACGCGGCGAACACGACTTGGAAATCGAACGTCTGTCGCAGCACCGCAAAAAGTTGCGGAATCAGTGCGCCACCGACGATGCCCATGATCAAAAGGGCTGCCCCACGTTCGATAAGCCGCCCGAGGCCATGCACGGCGAGGGGGAAAATGGCCGGCCACATCATGGCATTGGCAAAGCCCAGCGCGGCTACGAAACCCACCGACAGATATCCTTTGGTGAGGAATGCGCCGAGCGTGAGCAGTACTCCGAGAATCGCCGACCCGGCCAGGTATCGGTCCTGCGATACGAAGCGCGGGATGGCCACAAATCCGGTGACATAGCCGAGCAACATGCAGCCGAGCGTCAGCGAGGTAAAAAATTTCGCCTCGTCGAGCGGAATGTTGAAGCTGCGGCCGTAGGTGCCGATCGCGTCGCCGGCCATCACCTCGGCGCCGACGTAGACGAAGATCGCCAGCGCGCCAAGCCATACATGCGGGTATTGCCAGAGCGTTTTCTCTTGCGCGCCGGATGCAGCGCTTGAGCCATTGTGCTCGGCGCGCACATCGGGCAACGGCGAGAGCAGAATGCCGACACCGAGCAACGCAAGCATGCCGGCCATCGCCAGATACGGCAGATGGATGCTCGCGGCGAACGTGTCGAGCAGTTGCTCCTTGCCCGCGGCATCGGCGGCAGCGACTTTGGTGGCAATATCACCCATGCCGTGCAACACCAGCGTGCCGAGCAGGATCGGCGCTGCGATGCCGGCGATCTTGTTGCAGATGCCCATGATCGCGATGCGTTGCGCCGCGCTCTCGATCGGCCCCAGGATGCTGATGTAGGGATTGGCTGCGGTCTGCAGCACCGCAAGTCCCGCGCCGATCACGAACAGGCCGGCGAGTGCGCCCGGATACCAGCGCCGCGTGCAGAATTCGCCGAACAGAATCGCGCCGCCCGCCATGATCCACAACGCCGTCGCCATGCCTCGCTTCATCCCGGTGCGATCGAGCAGCCACGACGCCGGCAGCGCCCAGCAGAAATACGAAAGATAAAAGACGAAGGTCACGAGAAATGCGTTCACCAGATTGAGGTCGAACGCGAGCTGCACGAACGAAATCAGCGGGCCGTTGATCCAGGTGAACCAGCCCATGATGAAAAACAGTCCGCCGATGATGGCGATCGAGGTGCTCGGATTTTGCTGAATACCGCCCGCCTTCATTTCCGTTCCTTATTTTCCGAAGCCGTTTGCACTAAACCGCTGCCCGCAAGCCTCTGCGTACTGGCGCAACACGTAGGTCACGCCCGCGCGCAGAATGTCGCTGGCCGAGTTGGCCAGGTGTCCTGCGCGGATGTCGTCGTACTGCCGCGGCAGGAACTGGCTGAGCAGGGCGAGCGGCAGTGCGCCGGTCGGCGAAGCCGCATCGAGGTTGCGCATGAGTGTGTCGCAGGCCTCGTGGATGCGCGGATGTGCCCAGTAGTAGCGCACGCGATCGCTGAGGCTGTATTGCAGGTCGAATGTCAGGCGGCTCGCGTCGGTGTAGTACTTGTTCCAGTACTTGGGCTCGGCACGCATGACCTCGAGCACGACCTGGCGCAGACCGGAACGCTTTGCGGCTGGCAGCATTTCGTCCTCGATGAACGACAGCGCCCACAATGTTTCGCGCAGCGCGTAGGTCACGCCGGGGCCGACCTTGAGGATAGCGAAGTGGCCGCGCACGAGGGCGGCGAGTGCTTCTGCCGTTTGATAGTCGGTGGAGTGCGCTTCGTAGACCAGTCCGGGGAAAGGTTCGATCGCGGCGCTGAGCGCGCGTGCCTTGTCCGGTTGGAAGTCGACCACGTCATGGTGATCGAATTCGACGCCGGGTTGGACGACGAGACCGATCACGCGCTGCCAGGCGTTTGCGAGACCGTGCTCGGCGAAGGCTTTGCGATGCGCTTCGACCGTCGCCGCCATCGCTTCGGGACGCGTAGCCTGCAGTTCGTCTAGTTCTTCTTTCGCCCCGCCCGGCACGGGCACTTCGGTCCCGACGATATAGACCGGCGCTTCACCGCCGCTGCGTTGCCACGCGCGCTCGGCGACGGCGGCGAGACGCGCGGCGCGCATGGCGACCTCGGCGTCGGCCAGCACCGCAGGATCGTCCGCGCAGGCCATCGAGCAATCGAGATGGATCTTGCGGAAGCCGGCGGCCACGTAGTCGTCGATCAGCGTATCGGACTTCGCCATCGCCGCTGCGGCGGGTTCGTCCTGCCATGCGTTCGGGCCGAGATGATCGCCGCCGAGCAGCACCTGCTCGCGCGCGAGACCCACACGGTCCGCCTTGGCCATGACGAAGGCGTGGAAGTCGGTAGGACGCATGCCGGTGTAGCCGCCGAACTGATTGACCTGGTTCGAGGTGGCCTCGATAAGCACGGGCCGGCCATTGTCGCGCGCGTGGATCAACGCGGCGTCGAGCACGACCGGATGCGCCGAACAGATTGAAGGAATGCCGACCGGCTGTCCGGAACGATGTTGGGCGACGAGGTCGAGCAGAGCTTTCATGTTGGTTGCATCGGTCCTGGGTTTGTCTATGGCGCGTCGATCAGCGCGAGGGCTTCATCGGCCGTGCCTTGCATCGCGGTGCCACCGACCCCGCGCGTGGACAAGGCGCCGCAGGCATTGCCCCAGCGCAGGCAGTCGAGTGCGGGCAGGTCACGCAGCCAGGCGTGGAGGAAGCCGGCGTTGAACGAATCGCCTGCGCCGGTCGTGTCGACGGCCTGTGTCGAATAGCCCGGTGCCGACAGCGGTTTGCCGTGATCGAGCGTGATTGCGCCGCGGCTGCCGGTCTTGATGACCAGGCGTGTGCTGCCGTTGTCGAGCGCACGCAGTGCGTCCTCGGGCGTATCGGTGCCGGTGATCGCACTGGCCTCGCTCTGGTTCGGCAGGAATACATCGACGTGCCGCAGCACCTCGATCAGCTCGCGTCCCCAGCGCTGTTCGGGATCGGAGCCCGGATCGAGCGAGGTCGTCAATCCGGCCGCGCGAGCACGCGCGAACAGTTCGCCGAGTTGCGGACGCAATTTGGTCTGCAAGTAATAGGAGGAGACGTGCAGATGCTGCGCGCCCGCGAGCGCGGCATCGCTCACATCGTCTGCCGCGAGTTCGGCGATCGCACCGGGCCAGGTGAGCAGCGCGCGGTCGACGTTCGAGGACATCGCCACAGTGACGCCCGTGCGCAAGCCGTCATCGGGAACCACGCCCGCGGTGTCAACGCCGCGCTCGTGCAGTGCATCGATGCAAAATCGGCCGAAAGCGTCGTTGCCGCAGCAGCCGACGAAGCGCATCGGATCGCCAAGCCGGGCCAGGCCCATGGCGAGGATCATCGACGAGGAACCGGGGCACGGCAGGTAGGTTTGCGCCAGCGTCTCGCGGCCGAACTGCGGTAACACGGGCACGCCGGTGAAGATCAGGTCGACGTTGATCTCGCCGGCAATGACGATGTGTTTCATCGCGTTTGGCCGGCCGCATGGATGGCGAATTCCTCGACTACGCGCGTGAGCACACCGGCCGAGGGCGCATCGGGCTTCTGGCCCAGATGCAGACAGCGGAAGAAGGCGAGCAACTGGCCGACGACGACGTCGATCATATGATGTTGGGTCTCGCCGAGCGCATTGAGGCCCGGCAGATCGATGGCCAGATCGCCCGCACCGACGACGCCGGCCGGAATCCCCTCGCCGACGATGACGCGGGCGAGGCCGAGCTGCTTGCGCTCGAGTTCACGCAGCAGATCGTATTCGTAGTCGCGCACGCTTGCCTGCGCGGACAGGAGCGCGACGACGAGGCTCGGGCGGTTCAGCGCCGACATCGGACCGTGACGCAGGCCGAGAAACGTTTCCGCCATCGTCGCCACCGCGCCGCCCGACATCTCGAGCATCTTCAGTGCCGATTCGCGCGCGGCGCCCAGGCCGGGGCCGCTGGCGAGATAGACGGCGTTGGAAAAATTCTTGCGCGCGATTATCGCGAGCGCATCGGCGTAATCGTCGAACAGTTGCTGGGCGATATCGGCGGCCCGCGCGGACTGCGCCTTGTAGGCATCGACTTGTGCGAGCGCGCCGCCGGCGAGCAGCATGTTGGTGAAGCTGCTGGTCATCACCAGACTGCGATCATTGGTGCGCGCATCGAGCAGCAGCACGCGCACGCGCGGCTCGTCGCGATAACGCGTCGCCAGGCGACCGTTCGCGTTGCAGGTAATCACCAGATGCGTGCAGGCCGGCGCAGAGGCGAGAGTCGAATCGACCACGGCGGCGCTTTCCGGGCTGTCGCCCGAGCGCGCGATCGATATGATCAGGCCGCGACCCGGCGCGAGCGTGCCGCGCAGATCGGTCAAGAGATCGCCGGCCGGGATGGCGCGGCAGGGAATGCGCAGGGCGGCCTGCAGCACCGCAGCGAGGCATTCGCCGACGTGCACTGAACTGCCCGAGCCGGTCAGTACGATGTGCTCTGGGCGTACGCTCAGGGCTTGCGCGAGTACGGCAGCAACGGTCGGACCGGCGAGCAATTCGGCCGTGCCGTACCAGGTCTGCGGCTGCTGCAGGATTTCGCGCAGGGTATCCGCGTAGCCGGCCTGCGACTGCTGCTCCGCATTGCCGGCAAGCAAGCGGCCGAGTTCAGCCGAGGGTGACAAATGGGATATGAGGGCTGGCATCAAAGATCAGCTTTAGAGATGAGCGATTGATATATCAACACAGTTTGATAATATATTAGATACAAAAACAGGAAGCTTCAAGTGCTTTTGCCTAAGCTGACGTGCGATGAAGAGGTCGACTTTCGGGCGAAAGAAAATTGGTGGAGGCTGAACCCGAAGGAATATGACATAAAATGAAAGTGTAGTATGCTGAATTGTACAGTAAATGAAAGTAAATGAAATATTCAAGTACTTTTCAAATTAACCTCCTCGCCGACGCCGCGGCGAGCCGCAGGCAGATCAGCGCGGACGGGCGCAAGCTTTCATTACGCCGCCCTGCACTCGAGGCCGGCGCGCGATCCGATCGATCGAAGCAATGATAAGCGGCGGCATTTTTTTCGGCGTGAAACGCCCAGGACAACCAGAATGAACACCTCGACCCAACGCAAACCACCGATGGCGTCGCCGACGCAGGCCCGATGCTTCTGCTGCACGCCGCCGCTGTCGATCGTGCGTGGCAGTGCCGGCAAGAACCCGCTGCAGACCGCACGCGATGCGAGCAAGGTCGATCTGCGCCTGACCGACTTCCAGCCGCGCAGCATGTTGCGCGTGCGCGAGACGCGCATCGAGCGTCCGCGCTTTCCGGTCATCGACGTGCACACGCATTTGAGCTGGATGAGTCAGACGCGCAACGGCGTGTCCGTCGGCGAGGAGATGACCTGGTTCGCTTCGCCCGAGGAATTGCTGCCGATCATGGAGCGCAAGGGTATACGCGCGATGGTCAACCTGACCGGCGGCGTCGGCAAGGGACTGGAAGCGACGATCGATCGCTTCGACCGTGCGGCGCCGGGGCGCTTCCTGACGATGACCGAGCCGTCGTTCGAACATGTCGCCGAAGCCGACTACCCGCAGCGCCAGGCCGATGCGTTGGCGCAGGCCAAGCGCGCCGGCGCCTGCGGCCTCAAGCTGCTCAAGACGCTGGGGCTGTATCTGCGCGAGCACCTCGACGCAGGCGCGCGGCTGAGGATCGATGACCACCGCTTCGATTCGATGTGGGCGACTTGCGCAGATCTGAGCCTGCCGGTGTTCATCCACAGCGCCGATCCGGCGGCATTCTTCCTGCCGACCGACGCGCACAACGAGCGCTACGAGGAACTGGCCAATCATCCGGACTGGTCGTTCTACGGTGCGGAATTTCCAAGCTACGACGAATTGATCGCCGCGCGCGACCGCGTCATTGCGCGGCATCCGCAGACGACTTTCGTCTTGATGCATGTCGGTTCGCAGGCCGAGGACCTTGCGGCGATTTCCGCTTGTCTCGACCGCCACCCGAACGTGCACGTCGACATCAGCGCGCGCGTCGGCGAGCTCGGGCGTCAGCCGCGTGCGAGCCGGCAGTTCTTCGAGCGTTATCAGGACCGCATTCTGTTCGGCACCGACGCGGTGCCGCCGCCCTGGGGCGACGAGGTGCCGCAGCAGTTGCTCGGCGACGAGCTCTACGAAATCTACTACCGCTTCCTGGAGACGGAAGACGAGTATTTCGATTACGCGCCTGCCGACGTTCCGCCGCAGGGACGTTGGTCGATCTACGGCGTCGGCCTGCCCGAGACAATCCTGCGCAAGGTCTATCACGACAACGCTGCTCGATTGCTCGGCTTGGCAACATGATTCGATCGCGTGCGGCGCTCCCCCTATTTTTTGGGGAAAGACAAATTTGGAGCAGGTTATGAATCGCATCAAAAACATCGTCATTGTCGGCGGTGGCAGCGCCGGCTGGATGGCCGCATCAGCATTGGTCAAGGTGCTCGGCACCGAGAATTACTCGATCCGCCTGATCGAGTCGGAAGAGATCGGCATCGTCGGAGTGGGCGAGTCGACCCTGCCGCATCTGCGATTGTTCAACAACATGCTGGGCATCAACGAGATCGAGTTCGTCAAGGAGACGCAGGCGACGTTCAAGCTCGGCATCCAGTTCGTCGACTGGCTGCGCGAAGGACAGCACTACGTACATGCGTTCAGCCCGACCGGGCGCGACTATGGCCGGCTGCCGTTTCATCAATGCTGGCTCAAGGCGTGGCGGATGGGACGCGCCTCGCCAATCGGCGATTACTCGCTTACCGCGCTCGCAGCAGAGCGCGGCAAATTCATGCCGTCGCCGAACGACGTGCCGGCATCGTCGCCGCTGTCGAATATTGCGTATTCCTACCAATTCGACGCCGGACTCTACGCGCAATGGCTGCGCCGCTACGCTGAAGCGCGCGGTGTCAAGCGCACCGAGGGCAAGATCAGGCAGACCGTGCTGCGCGAGCCGGACGGTTTCGTCGACGCGGTCGTGATGGAGAATGGCGAGCGCATCGACGGCGATTTGTTCATCGACTGCTCCGGCTTCCGCGGCCTCTTGATCGAGCAGGCGCTGCACACCGGCTATGAGGATTGGTCGCACTGGCTGCCGTGCAATCGCGCGCTGGCGGTGCCGAGCGAAAGCTTCGGCCAGCCGACGCCCTACACGCGCGTCACTGCGCGTCCGGCGGGTTGGCAATGGCGCATTCCGTTGCAGCATCGCGTCGGCAACGGCTACGTCTATTCGAGCAATCACATCAGCGATGACGAAGCCGCGGCCTACCTGCTCTCGCATCTCGACGGCAAGCCGCTGGCTGATCCACGCCCGCTGCGCTTCACCAGTGGGCGGCGCAAGAAATTCTGGAACAAGAATGTCGTCGCGCTCGGGCTGGCAAGCGGCTTTATCGAACCGCTCGAATCGACCAGCATCTTCCTCGTGCAATCGGGTATCGCGCGCCTGCTCGATCTGTTTCCCGAAGCCGACTTCAACCAGGTCCTGATCGACCGCTACAACGCGCAATCGGTGTTCGAGTGGGAGCGCATCCGCGACTTCCTGATCCTGCATTACAACGCGACCGAGCGCGCGGATACGCCGTTCTGGGATTACTGCCGCACGATGTCCATCCCCGATTCGCTACGCGGCTACATCGAGCTGTTCCGCAACAGCGGGCGCTACTTCCGTGATGCCGATGAAATGTTTACGGTCACAAGTTGGGTGCAAGTGATGATCGGACAGGGCATCTTGCCGCAGAGCTACCACCCGGTCGTCGATCAGCTGCCGGAAGCGGAGCTGGACGAATTTCTTGGCGACGTAAAGAACGTCGTCGCGACCTGCGTTGAGGCGATGCCAATGCACCAGGTCTTCATCGATAACTATTGCAAGGCACCGCCGCTCGGACTGAGTTGAAGGCCACAACACAGGCGCCTGGGGCGCCGATCTGCTGACCTCGCGCTGCGCTCAGCGGCGCACGTCGAAACGGCGTTCCCGACAGAACGCCGTGACATCCGCCGCGCCGAGTGGGAAGAAATCGCCGGGAATCGAATGCTTCAGGCAACCGGCCGCGAGGCCGAAGGCCAGCGCATCGGCATCACTCATGCCGCTGAAAAGGCCGTGCAGGACGCCGGCGGCAAACGCGTCTCCAGTGCCGATGCGGTCGACGATCTGCGCGATCGTCAGCGCCGGCGTGAATACGCAGCCCGAACGCGTGTGCATTGTCGCGGACAGTTCGTGATGGTCGACGCTGTGCTGTACGCGTTGCGTGGCCATGATGCGCGTGAGTTGCGGAAACGCGCTGAACGCCGCATCGGCCGAGACGCGGCCGATGTTCTCAGCCGATTCGCGCGAAAAATCGCGGCCGAGCACGAGAGCGATATCGCGATCGTCGGCGAATAGCATATCGGCGCAGGCAAACAGTTTGTGCAGGATCAGGCTGGGCTCGACATCTCTCGCGCGCCAGAGGGTCGAACGAAAATTGCCGTCGAACACGACCGTAAGACCTCGTTCTCTCGCTCGACGCGCCGCGTCGAGCGCTGCCTGTGCAGCCTGCGCGCTGACTGCTGGCGTGATCCCGGACAGATGCAGGACGTCCGCGCCTTCGAGCAATTCGTTCCAGCGATATTGTTCGGGCGCAGAGAGCGCAAATGCCGAATGCGCGCGATCGTAAAGCACGCGACTTGCGCGGTTGCCTGAACCGGTCTCGAGAAAGTACAGCCCCATGCGCCCATCTGCCGCGAACACACCGGTGACGTCCACGCCGCGACGTCGCAGTTCACCCAGGGCCGCGGCACCGATCGCATTGTCCGGCACCACGCTGACCATCGCGGCATGGTGGCCGAATCCCGCCAGCGCGACGGCGACATTCGCTTCGGCGCCGCCAAAGGTCGTGTGCAGATGCGGAGATTGCAGCAACAGCTCGCGTCCGGGTGCGGACAGGCGCAGCAGCAGTTCTCCGAAACACGCGAACGAATAAGGCTTCTTGTTCATAGCAATCTCCTGCCGTAGGGCCCCGGTTTTCCGAAAGCGCGCACCTGCCATTGTCCGCTGTTTACGATTTGTTTCAAATCTGTTGACATCACTAAACTCTGCTGATATTTTACATGCAAGATTAGAGATTTCGATACCATCGGCTATCAAACCACTATCATCTGGGAGGGGAACGAAGACATGACCATCACTCTGAAGCGCGTCGTTCTGGCGACGGCAATTGCAACCGCACTGCTGCCGATCATGGCAGGTGCACAAAATGCGGCGGCGCCCTCGGGCACGGCCGGTCAGCCGGCCGCCACTGCGGGCGAGTCGGATGCGGCTTCCAAGAAGAAAGCCGATCAGACCCAGGAAATGGGAACGGTCGTCGTGACCGGCATCCGCGAGTCGCTCCAGGCAGGGCTCGACGTGAAGCGCAACGCTGAGTCTTTCGTGGACGCGATCAGCGCCGAAGACGTGGGCAAGCTGCCCGACGCCAACATCGCCGAAGTGCTGCAGCGCGTGCCGGGCGTGACGATCCAGAGAACGCGCGGCGAAGGCGACTTCGTCTCGATCCGCGGCCTGAGTCCCAACTTCGTGCGTGGTGAAGTCGATGGCCGCACCGTGGTCAGCGGCACCGTAACCAGCGAACCGATTCGCAACGGCGGCCAGGGCGAAAGCACTGGTCGCGCGACCAACTTCGACGTGCTGCCGGCGGAAATCGTGGAGCGCGTCGAGGTGTACAAGTCGCCGACCGCGGCGATGATCGAGGGCGGCATCGGCGGCGTGGTCAACATTGTGACCCGCGATCCGATCGATCTCGGCAATCACATCTTCGGTTCGGCGAACGCCACGTATCGCGAGAACAACAAGGCTACGGACCCGAGCTTCTCCGTTCTCGGCAGCTGGAGAAACGACGCTAAGGATTTCGGTATCCTGGGCAGCCTCACGTATTCGAAGCGCTCGATCCGCGAAGACGGCATGGACACCTACGGCTGGAGCTTGCCGAGCAACTGGGCAGCCCTGCCGGACGTCTCAGGCGGCGCGGGGCAACCGGTCCTGACCGGCCAGAGCTATCCGTGGGCCATGATGGCGCGCCAGCAGCTCGAGTCGCGCGAACGTACGACCGCTCAAGTCAAGGCCGATTGGAAGTTCGCCGACGACAGCTTGTTGACGGCGAACGCGCTGTATTCGAAGCGCAAGAGCGACGACCGGTCTTTTTACGCCACGTTCGGCACTTCGGCCACTTATCAGTTCGTCGATCCGCCGGCAGCGGTGGTGCCACCGGGCAAGCCGGGGATCAGTTCTTGGGGAGACTGCCAGCAGAGCTTGGCCGCAGGCCAGACTCACTGTACCGTGCCGGGCCTCACCGCCAGCAATGGGAACATCACCACGTCGCCGGTTACCTCGACCACGACCGATGTGTTCGAAGACAAGCAACAACGTGATTCGTTGACTCAATTGGGCTTGAACTACAAGAAAGACCTTGGCAGCCTGCACCTCAACGCCGATCTCGCTTATGCGCGCGGCAACGGATCGCTAGGCGGAGGCTTTACCAGCGTCAATACCGCCTACGTCTGGCCCTATACCAGTTATTACGACGGCACGACGTTCCAGATCAAGCCGAACGCCAGCGTACCCTCCGATGGGGCCAGTTATTTCGCGCGCGGTGCGAGCATAGGATTGCAACAAAACAATCAATCCGAGACGGCGTTTGCTCTCGGCGGCAAGCTCGATCTCGATAATGTGCCGCTCTCCCGCGAGCTCGAATTCGGCGTGCGTTTTGCCGAACGCGATGTTGACAAAAATAACTACGGTGATACGGGTGGCCATGGCGCTTTCCCCATCCTCACCGGCGCGAGCGGAATTCATCCGGACGGCAATTTCGGCAACGGCCAGTTCGCCTTCCCGCTCGATCAGCTCTTCTTCATGAATACCGATCAGTTGCTGGACGCGTTGAAGAAGATCGATCCGAACACGCCGGGATACTCGATGAAATTCGATCCCAATTCCTCATACAGCGTGGCTGAGAAGACCGACGCGTTCTATATCCAGGACAACTTGGAGACCGAGATTGCCGGCATGCCACTCAAGGGCAATGTCGGATTCCGCGGCGTACGCACGAACGAATCGGCGACCGGGTACTTCCGGCCGTTCACCATCGTCTATGACGAACAGCATCTCGGCCATCTCCAGTACACGTCGACCAGCGTCACCTCGAAGGACTACAAGAGCAGCTATTTCAATCTGCTGCCGGTGCTCAACCTCGAGCTCGACATCCGCGATGACCTGCTGGCACGCTTTGCGGCTGGCAAGAGTGTGACGCGGCCGGACTTCGCGACCCAGTTGGCGCCGTCGCTCAACATCATCAACTTTGGCGACAACGACTCTTCCCACAATGGAACCAACAACCGCATCGCCGCCGGTGGCAATCCGGGTTTGAAAGCCTACGAGGCCACCAACTACGATCTCGGTCTGGAGTGGTATCTGGCTCCGTCCAGCGCGCTGTGGGCGGCGGTGTATTACAAGGACATCGGCAACTTCATTGCAGGTTCCAATGCAGACAACGTCGAGCGGTTCGGCTACGTCTGGGGCCACTTCACTACCCCCGAAAACCAGGGCGGTGCCAAGGTCCATGGTTTGGAACTCGGTTATCAACAGGTCTTCGAGAACGGCTTCGGCTTCCTCGTAAACGGTACGCTCGCGGGCAGCTCGGCGAAATACACCAACGGCACGCTCGCGGGCAAGACAATCGAGTTCGACGGCGTTTCCAGGAAGAGCTTCAATACCGCAGTGTTCTACGAGAAGGACGGTTTCAGTGCGCGCGTGGCCTACACCTACCGTGGTCGTTATGTTCTGATCGGCCAGGACATCTTCGGCATGACGGAATACAACGACCACTACGGACAGGTCGACGCCTCGGTTTCCTACGCTATCGATCCGCATTGGACTGTCGTCGCCGATGTGGTCAATCTTGGCAATTCGAACAACCGGCTCTACGCCAACCAGCCGCAAGATGCACTGGCGTACCAGATTGTCGGTCGCCGACTCGAGTTCGGGGTGCGCGCCAAGTTCTGATAGGTCCCTAGCTGTCAGTGTGGGCACGTCTCGTTTTCATCAGACCTCCAACGGGGAGGTCGACGGAAAATGAGCGTGCCCACAGCTGTTTTTGAACCGCGCCACCTTCGATGGTGGCAACATGCTCGAGAATTGCATCGGATTTTCGTGACCGGCGGCCGCGCCGGTCGACACGATCGATGGCACCCGGTTGAGAAGCCGCAACCACAAACGACACAGAGCCGCAGATGACCTCGATAGCCTCCCTCTTTCCTGATCGCAGAACCTTGGTGGTCGGCTTCGGCATCACGCTCGGCAACACGGCGCAAAGCGCCATTCCGTGGATCTCCGGCAGCCTGGTTGAATCGGCGCATCTGGACATCCAGCAGGCCAGTTGGATGATCACCGCCGAAGTCTTCACGATGGGCATCGTGATGTTGGGCGCGTCCGCCTTCGTGCATAGACTGCCGAAAAAGGCGGTGCTGATCTTCGCCACCTTGTTGGCCATCGCGGCGCAAATCGCGTCCATTTACGTGACCCAGCTCGGCGCGCTCGCCCTGGTCCGGGCGGTGTCCGGCGCGGCGTTCGGTCTTGTCTATTCGCTGGCTTCGGCGATCGGCGCAGGTGCGGAGGCGCCGCAGCGAACCTATGGCGCCGCAGGAACCATCGCCTTGCTCCTCGGCGTGCTCATCAATCCGATGCTCGGTTACGGCATGCAGACCTATGGTGCCGCGGGTGTGTTCAGCGGCATCGTCATCCTGGCCGTGGTCCTGGCCGTGCCGCTATTCCTGATTTCCTTCAAATCGTTCGAGAGTTCACCCACGGCCCTAAACACAATCATCGCGGATCAGCACAAGCCCAAGGATCGTCTCGACATGCCTTCCGCCGCAGGCGTGGTCCTGACCATGGCCCTGATGTCGGCAGCGGTGAGCGGACTCTACGTTTTTCTCGAGCGCATCGCGCATTCCGTTGGCCTCGAAGGCACGGCTTTGGGCGCCGGGATGTCGGTGGTTTCGCTGATCGGCGCGTCGGGCGGCGTGATTGCGATTTTTGTTTCCAAGCGGGTCGGCAATGTCCTGCCGTTGTTGATCGGCCTGCCGCTGGTCGGCGTCATCATCCTCGGCATCGCGACGGCCAAGAACCAACCTCAATTCTGGAGCGTGTTCAGCGCGCTCACAGTGATGTTCTGGTTCCTCTATCCGTTCATTTTCGGACTGGCGGCGCGGGTGGACCCGAAAGGTCGCGTCGCCTCGGCCACCGGCAGCGGCAAGATTCTGCTCGCTTCGGGCGGGACGGCCTTGGCGGGTTTCCTCGGCGCGAACTACGGAATGCAGAGCTACGGCTATGCGGCGATAGTTATCTGCCTCTTGTCCGCCGTGATGGCGGCCTGGGTTGTCGCGCGCTTAAAAGGACCGAGTCGCCTGACTGCGTTGCCATCTGAAGCTGCCTGACGGCAATTGGACGCAGGCGATATACCGGCGGATACGTTCAGAAGAGCAGGCCGAGCCTGCGTGCCGTTCGCACCGCCTGCGTTCGCGAGTTGACCTTAAGCTTGCCGTAGATATGCCGGATATGGGTATCGACCGTCCATTGCGATATGTTCAATACCTCGGCGATTTCACGGTTGCTCATGCCCTCTGCAACGCGGGTCAGGATGGCCAGTTCTCGCTTCGACAAGAGGCCGCCAGGCAGCTCCTCTGCAATGTCCGGTTTGGACGCAGCCCTGTTTGGGGTTGAGCCATTCGCCAAACCGAGAATATGCCGCGTTATGAAAGGATCGATCGGCGCGCCGCCGTTTGCTACGGTCTTGAGTAGCACTGCAATTTCCAGATCGTCGCGCTCTTTCAGCAGATAGCCATTTGCGCCTGCGCGGATCGCGTCGAGAACCATTTCTTCAACATTCCAGGCCGAAACCACAAGTATCGGCAGCGATTTGTTGATGGAGCGGAGCCAGGCAATCAGTTCAACGTCGTCGCGGTCGGGCATTCTGAGATCAGCGAGCACCATCTCGAGGCTATGTCTTCCAGCCACATCTTTGGCCTGGGCAACGTCACTGACGCAGACGATCTCGTCGTCCGCATACCCCAGCGTCATAAGGATGCGAAACAGACGCGCTCGCGCAGACGGTTCGTCCTGGACTATGAGCACGACTTCTGGCATGGCCCATTCACTTGGTGAATTCTTGAGATATTACATTATCAAACAAGAAATATCACTAGTTCGCGTGATGTTCAGGAATGTGAAAACGCATTAGCGTGCCTTTGCTCTATTGCTATGCGCGGCACGGTCTCGAGAGAAGTAGGAGATGGTTGCGGGGCGACACCCAGGGCCGCAACGGAGATCAGTCCGCCCCGGCATCGTCGATCGGGTAGTCATGGTGCAGAAAGCGCCTAAAAAAATTTCGAAAAAAACTCGCAGCTCACAAGGAGTCTTTGCCCACATCCAATTTGGGGTGAACTTGGTGATGAAAAATACGCACCGTAGATGCCCCCTCTATTTTTAAAACACTTAGATACACGGGAGGGATAACTATGACAGCACAAAATAATGAGCCCAAAAGGCCATCCGTAATTTCGCGCATTGTGATGCTTCTAGCCATCGCACCGAGCATTCCGGCTCTAGTCCATGCGACTGTTCAGGCGAATTTTTATGTATCGCCAAGCGGCAGCGATTCGAATCCGGGCACGCAAACGCAGCCATTCGCAACGATTGCGCGAGCGCGCGATGTCGTCAGATCCAACAATATCGGCATGACTGGCGATATCGTCGTCAACATCGCCTACGGCAACTACTACGTCGGCAGCACGATTGAATTCACCGAAACCGATTCGGGGTCTAACGGATACAACGTCATCTACCGAGCGACGGATGGCGTGGACACGGCGAAGTTCATCGGCGGAACCAAGATAACGTCCGCATGGAATCTCGTGGTACGCACAGGCGCCGACGCCGATCTGCCCGCCGCGGCCGAAGGCAGTGTTTACAAAACGTATGTTGGAACAGGGGTCAATTTCAATACGTTGTATGTAAACGATAAACGCGCCGTCATGGCGCGAACCAAGAATTTAAGCCAAATCCCTGGGTTCCCGTCGACAAATACAGGTTACATGACGGCCGTAGGTGGAAGCATCTCATCGCTTTCTTACAATCTTGTCGGCACCCAGTACACCAAGAACAACGCCGTAGACAATTCTTCGAGCACCGAGTGGGCGTCAAACAGCGAAAACAATCCGTGGATCCAGCTCAACTGGAGCAGCAGCCAGACGATCAACCAGATCACGCTCAACGATCGCGTGAACACGAGCGACTGGATTCAGGGCGGGATATTGACGTTCAGCGACGGCAGTTCGATCGCCGTCACCGGGATCCCGAACAACGGCGCCGACAAGACCGTGACGTTCTCGAACAAGACCGTCAGCTGGGTGCGGTTTCAGGCAACCGGCAGCACCGGCTGCAACGGCCTGTCGGAGTTCAAGGTATGGAACACGTCCAGCGCCAATATTGCGCCCAATTCGACGGTAACCGTCTCGTCCGAGTACGGCAAGAATCTGGATGCCGCCGCCGAGCAAGGCCTCGTCAATGCGCAGACGCGCGGTGATCTGGATGTGCAGGTGTATGTATGGGATTGGGATGTAAGGGACTGGATGACCGATACGATCCCCATCGCTAGCATCAATACCTCCACTGGCACGATCAATTTCAAGACCGTGGCCGGACATCCGGAAGCCTATCGACCGCATTACGCCATTGGCCAGAACGCCAGGTTTGTCTTGCAAGGCAATCTGGCCTTCCTCGATCAACCGGGCGAATACTACTTCAACAAGACCACCGGATATCTGTACTACTACCCGGTGGCGGGCTCGGGCAGCATCAGCAGTCAGGACATCGTGATCCCCACTGTCGACAAAGTCATCGAGGTGATGGGATCGTCCCGCGCGACCCCGGCCACGAACATCACGTTCGACGGACTGCAAATCAAGGACACGAATTTCCCTGACTATTACAGCTATGCGTGGAACCGCGGGGATCTCGACGGCATCGGTTCTTACCCGCCGGAAGCATTGGTCACCGGCGTGAAGCAGCCGTCGTACTGCGAACAAACCGAACGGCCGGCATTCCAGAACGGTGTCCTACAGTTGACGAATACGAGCCACATCACGGTGACGAACGTGCACGTCAAGAATGCCGGCATGATGGGCATCAACCTTTATCTCGCCAACCAATACGACACGATCAGCAACACCCTCGTGGAAGGCGTAGGCAACATCGGCATCGAACTGGAAGGGGGCTATCCGGGCCTGGGCGGAGACGCTGCGGGCAATGGCTACAACAGCTACAACACGGTCACCAACACGATCGTTCATGACGTGGGCCAGTTGGTCGGTTCTGCGAGCGGCATGACCATCATAAACTCGGGCTACAACACGTTCTCCAACCTCGAGGTCTTCAATTCTTCGAGGCGAGGGATCTTCCTTTCGGGCGGCTACAACCGCGAGCCCAGCTATCACGCCCCACCGGCCTCGCCGGCCGGCGACGCCGATTTCAATCCGGCAACCGACTTGTATGCGCACGACAATCACTTCAACGGCATCTATCTGCACAATGCGCAACAGGATGGCGGCGATGACGGTGCGTTTTTCGGCTGCTTCCTCTACGGCGCGCTGCCCAACTTCATCAACCAGATGCTGGTCGACGGCGTCGGCGCGAATCCGAGCATGAAGGACATCGCGCCGAATGGTGTGAATTTCGACATGGGCGACTACTCCAACTTCGAAGTGAAGAATTTCAAGTCGGTGAATCCGCAGCACTACAACTTCGAGGGCGGCGCCAAATTCGTCAACGCGAACATCGATTTCACTTCTACTGTTTATCCCTTCGACGACTCGTTGATCGATTATGCGAATATCGGCGTCAACGCGAGCTATCCGAGCGCGTACCTGCCAGCGCGGATCACCTTCCAGGAGCCGAGCAATATCTACTTCAAGGATGCGTTCGAGAGCGGCCTCGATCAGTCGAAATGGATGTATCGCGGCAATCAACCGCTTATCTCGACGGAATGGATGTCGGAGGGCGTGTTCAACGGCAAGTCATCGTTGAAGCTCGACAGCGACGCCGCTGCTTCGGGCTCCAAGCCGGTGCTGTACCGCGATTTTGGCACCTCGTTGAACAAGATCGTCTCGATGAGGTTGTTCGATCGGCAGAACCTGAAGCCGGTGAACTACAGCGGCATCGGCAAGACGATTTCGACGAACGTCAAATCGATCGCCAGAGCAGACGATGGCATCAATGTGCTCGGTCTTGGCATGGATACGGCGTTCAGCAACGAGAGCTATGTCGTCCTGGTGGGATCGTCGGAAGTTTTGACGACCGTGCCGCGCACGTATGGATGGCACGAGCTGAAGTGGGATTACACGAGTGGCACCGACGTGAAGATGTACATCGACGGTACGCTGGTGCAGACGCTGGCGACGCAAACCAGTTTCAGCCGCGTCGAACTTGGTTCTGACGATGGTCTCGGCGTGAGCTACTACGATCAGGTTTACATCTATGGTGGCACCGTCACGCCGCCGCCGCCGCCGCTCACAGTGCCGCCGACGAATTTGGCCACGAGTGCAACGGTGACCGCCTCGAGCGTATACAGCAGCCAATACGCAGCAGCCAACGTCATCGACGGTATCGTCGGCCTGCAAGGCACCGGGGAATGGGCGTCCAACAGCGAAGCGAATCCCTGGATTCAGTTGAGCTGGTCGAGCAGCCACATCGTCAACAAGATCGTGCTTTACGATCGTCCCGACAGCAGCGACTGGTCGCAGGGTGGCACCTTGACCTTCAGCGATGGCAGTTCGGTCACGGTGACGGGCATACCGAACAACGGTACGGTCAAAGTGATCACGTTCGCGGACAAAAGCATCACCTGGGTGAAATTCCAGGTGACGGGCAGCAGCGGTTGCAACGGGCTCGCCGAATTCCAGGTCTACGACTGGAATCTGGCAAAGACGGCCAATATCACGGCATCGAGCCAATTCAGCAGCCAATATGCCGCGACAAACGTGGCCGACGGGATCATCGGTCAATGGGGCACCGGCGAGTGGGCGTCCAATAGCGAGGCGAATCCCTGGATCCAGATGAGCTGGACCAGCAGTGTCAAGACCAACAAGATCGTCTTCTATGATCGCCTGAACACCACCGACTGGTCCCAAGGCGGCACGTTGACCTTCAGCGACGGCAGCTCCGTCACGGTGACGGGCATACCGAACAACGGCGCGGCTTTGGAAGTCTATTTCCCGGAAAAGACCGTGACCTGGGTGAAATTCCAGGTGACGAACAGCAGTGGCACCAATGGACTGTCTGAGATGCAGGTGCTCGACGTGGCGCAAGTGAATCTCGCGCCAGGCGCCACCGCATCGGCATCGAGCCAATACAACTCGAACTACTCTGCGGCCAAGATGACGGACGGCATCATCGGCCAGCTGGGAACGGGCGAATGGGCGCCAGCCAATACCGATACCAGCCCATGGGGTCGACTCGACTGGTCCGCGAGCCAATCGATCAGCCAGATCGTGCTCTACGATCGCAACAACACCACCGACCAAGTGCTGGGTGGAACATTGACCTTCAGCGATGGCAGTTCGATCACCGTTGCGGCTCTGAACAATGATGGCACCGCGAATACATTTACGTTCGCAACGAAGAACGTGACTTGGGTTAAGTTCCAAATCACTTCTTACTCGGGTTTGCCGGGGTTGTCCGAGTTCCAAGTGTATTGATCGAGCGGAAGGGCAGGCGATGGGTTCATCGCCTGCCCATTTTTTTTTGCCGATCCAGCGATGAATCCTCCCCACATCGAACTTCAGCGGCTACTTGCAGCCGCCCAAAGCGTATGCGCCGTCGAAACGGGCGACGTTCTACGCGGCTACAACGGTCACGACCAACGGGTGACGGATCGCAAACGAATCTACTAGTCCTATATCAACGCCAATTTGATCGCATAGAACAAAGACAAAAATCCATTCGAAACATCACGAGGGAGGTCTTCCAGTGACAGTAAAGATCAGAAGAACCATCACCCGAGCGCTGGCGCTTTGCGCAGCGGTCGCGGCATCGATGACCATGGCCGTCACACCGGCGCACGCGTCAGTGCAGGTTACGTTCTACGTCGACGGCGTCAACGGCAACGACAGCAACCCGGGCACTTCCAACGCGCCGTTCAGAACCATCGACATGGCGCGACAGCAGGTAGCGACCGTCAATGCGAACATGACCGGCGACATCGACGTCAACATCGCACCGGGCGACTACTACTTGTCCAGCACGCTGACGTTCGGGCCGGCCGACTCCGGCACGAACGGCTACAACATCGTCTACCAGAGCGGCGACGGCGTGCCGGGCAGCGTGCGCATCATCGGCGGCAGCCTCGTCACTGGATGGCAGACGACCACCAGTGCGGACCTTGCCAATGATCTGCCATCGGCGTCGGTCGGCCACGTGTTCAAGACGCAGCTGCCGGCGGGCACGAACTTCAACACGCTATATGTAAATGACAATCGGGCGGTCATGGCCCGGTCGAAGAACTACACCTACGACCCGCGCTTCCCTGCCAGTTCGAACCAGTTCCTGCGCACCACCGGCGGCGATACGTACAGCATCACCTACGGATCCGATCTCGACGCCAACAGTATCCAGGGCCTGGTCAACGCACAGTCGCGCGGCCAGCTCGACGCGCAGTTCGTCATCTGGAGCGGCTATGCCACCGGGGGTTCGGACTGGTACCAGGAGACCTTGCCGATCGGCAACGTCGACACCTCGGGCAAGCGCCTGACCGTGGTCAAGGACGCGCAGCACCCGGAAGTCAACCGTACGCATTGGACGTTCAGCAGCGACTACCGATACTTCGTGCAGGGCAATCTGTCCTTCCTCGATGCGCCGGGCGAGTACTACCTCAACAAGACCACCGGCTGGCTCTACTACTACCCGAACGCGTCCGAGATTAATCCGGGAACCGGCGCGATCAACGTGTCGGTGGTCCGGCCGACCATGCAGAAGGCGATCTATTTCAAGGGCGCCGACAAGGCCAGCCTCTCCGCGGTGCCGAACCCCACTCAGCAGGTGCACAACATCGTGCTGAACGGCTAGACCATCAAGGACACCGAGTTCGCAAACAACTACGTGTACGCGTGGAACGCCTATGACGGCTACGGCATGCAGTTCTTTCCGCCCGAAGCGACCGGCAGCACCAACCCGTCGTACTGCGAGGATACCGACCGGATCGAATATCACGTCGGCGCGATCACGCTGACCGACACCAACCACATCACGATCCAGAACTCGCGCGTGACCAACGCCGGGATGAACGCTATCGAGGTGTTCCGCGACAACGACTCGCTGACCGTCACCAACAGCAAGCTCGACCACCTCGGCATGGGCGGCATCGACTCGGACGGCGGCTACCCTGGCATCGGCAAGTACAACGGCAACCATACGATCAGCAACGTGCTGATCGACGACATCGGCCGGCTTGCCGGCGCACAGCCGGGAATCTCGCTGGCCAGCACCGGCCACTCCACGCTGTCGCACCTCGAGATCTTCAACTCGCCGCGCCGCGGCATCCTGCTCAACGCCGGCTACCTGCGCAACCAGACCTACGACGGTGCGTACAACCCGATGACCGATATGTACACGATCGGCAACCATTTCTCCGACGTTTATGTGCACGACGCCCAGCAGGACGGCGGTGAGGACAGCGCGGTGTTCGGCTGGGTGCTGATGAACAAGGATCTGGTCTACCAGTACACGAGTCCGCACAGCTACGATCCGGGATCGGCGCACTACAACTACTTCGACCAGTTCATCATCGACAACATCGGCGCCAGCCCGTCGATGCACGACAAGAACACGGTCATGTGTGTGGACTTCGCGATCAGCGCGTCCGGCCTGCAGTTCAGCAACATCAAGTGCACCAACCCGCAGAGCTACACGATGGACGCGTACCTCGGTTGGCAGAGCTTCACCAACGCCAACTGGAATCTGAATAACGGCACACCGGACAACGGCGGCGTCAACAATTTCAACGACTCGTTGATCGACTACGCGAACATCGGTCTGACGTCGGCGTTCCCGACGCAGTTTGCGATCACCCATGCCGCTCCGACTCCGCCTGCCAACATCTACTTCTCGGAGGACTTCGAGGGGGCGAGCATCGATACGACGAACAAGTGGATCGCCGAGAAGGGGACGCCGGTTCAGTCGACTGTATACATGGCGGAAGGTCCGTTCTTCGGCAAAAAGTCGCTGCGCATCGACACGACGGCGAATCCGAACGGGCAGATGCTGACGCGCACGTTCACCAGCAATCTGAACAAGATCGTCACGATGAAGTTCATGGACAGGAGAATCGATCTTGCCTATTCGGACATGGACGCCAAGCACCTGCCGAACTCGTGGGGCCGCGTCGATGACGGCGTGACCCAGCAGGCGCTGGGTACCGACGGTCGTGTCTCCACGGACTACTTCCTGGTCAAGAGCGGCTCGACTACGACGGTGACGACGGTGCCGCGCGGTTTCGGCTGGCACGAATTCAAGTGGGACTACACCTCCGGCTCGAACGTGGTCATGTCCATCGATGGAACTGTGGTCGCGACCCAGCCGATGGCGTCGTTCCACTATATGAGTCTCGGCGATCCGGACGGCTCTGGTGCGATCGACTACTTCGACGACATTTATGTCTACGGCGGTACCGCCGCGCCGCCGCCGGGCAACCAGGTCCAGCCGGTCGCGATCAACGGCACGCTCACCGCGGACAACACCTCGGCCCTCGGCGGCGGCGCGCAGGTGATCAATGATCCTGCGGATGGCAGCCACGCCGTCGGCTGGTTCTCGAATGGTTCCTACATGGACTACTTCGCCAACGTGGCGAAGGACGGCGTGTACCAGGTGACCTACCGCATCGCGGACATTTCGCCGTACAACGGCGCCGTGCAGTTCATCGTCGATGGCGTGGCACAGAAGACAACCACCTTCGCGCCCACCGGCGGCTGGTACAACTGGTCCAACGTCAACGACCAGGTCACGCTGACCGCCGGCCTGCACACGATCCGGCTGCTGGTCACGCAGAATGGGTGGAACTTCAAGTCGGCCCAACTGAGCTATCTCGCGCACGCGGTGCCAAGCAAGATCAAGGCGATCGACTATGACGCCGAGTCGGGCGCGATCCAGACGGTTTCCAGTTCGGAGGGACCGGCAGTCGGCTACCTCAGCGCGAACAACACCATGGACTACAACGTCATTGTTACCGCGACGGACACCTACACGCTGAACTACCGGGTGGCGGTCAACAACTCCGGGGCGAGCGCCCAGTTCCTCGTTGACGGTGTGGCGCAGACAACGACTTCGTTGCCGGTATCCGGCGGCTGGGACAGCTGGGAGACGGTCTCCGCCACCCCTGTGTCGCTGACCGCGGGCTCACACACCATCAGGATTAAGGTGGTCGCCAACGGCTGGAACTTCGGCTCGTTCACGCTGACATCCACGAGACAGTCGTTGCCCGGTCAGATCGATGGACCCAGCTACGTCGCGGCCAGTTCGGGAGTGCAGGTCATCTCCGTGACGGATAGCGGCACCACGCAGGGCGTCGGCTGGTTCTCGAACGGTTCCACCATGGACTATAGCGTCAACGTAGCCACCGCGGGCAGCTATACCGTGAGCTATCGCGTTGCGGTCAACTCCGGCTACACCGGCTTGGTTGCGTTCCAGGTGGATGGCTCGACGGTCAAGAGCACGTCCCTGCCGAGCACCGGCGGCTGGCAGAACTGGACTACGGTGACCGACACGCTCACCCTGCCCGCGGGCCAGCACACGGTCCGTTTGCTGGTATCGAACAATGGTTGGAACCTGCACTGGTTCTCGCTGCAGTAGCAAGTTCGGAGCGCAAGGACAGACAGGCATGACGTCGATGTAATGCGAGGGCCGCGCCGTGTGCGCGGCCCTTTGAACTTCATGTCTTACCTGAGGTGCTTGAGGGCAAGCATTTCCAATACCCGTAAGTCTGCTTCTGGACGAAAGAGGTCATACCTTATTTGCCGGTGATCAGCGTCGGTCATGTGATCGGTATGGATCGGTCCGGCTGATCAATTTGATCGGTGCGCGCAAGCCCAGAACGTCGCCTGTGATTCCCGCCGTCAAGAAGTGCCATACATTGAGGAAACTGAATTGAATGACGAAACAGAATGCACCCCACGCGCTGGCGGGTTCCTTTGGTGCTTATCGGTGATATTTCTAATTTCGGCACAATCCTTTCGGTGTGATTCGAGATGACGCTTCGCCTCCTCGCTTTCTTCAGCGCCATGGCGATGGCAATCGGCCTCTCCGGCGAAGCCAGAGCCGCAGCGCCTTTGCAGAACGTTGTGCGTCTCACTGCGCCCATCGATTCCTGGGACGAGGCGATCCCCTTGGGCAACGGACTGACCGGCGGCCTCCTTTGGGGCTCCGGTTCCACGCTGCGCCTGTCGCTAGATCGAGGTGATCTGTGGGACGAACGGCCGGCAAAGGCCTACGACCCGAAGCAGTTCAACTATGCGACGATCCTCAAGCTGAAAGCGGAGAGTAACTACGCCGAGATCAACAGGATTCTCGATGCGCCCTGGCTTGAGCCGTTCCCGACCAAACTCCCGGTCGGCCGCATCGAGTTCGACCTTGATCCGGCGATCAAGCTCTCTGCGTTCTCGCTCAATCTTGCCGCTGCCGAGGCCCGCGCCGACTCCGCTACCGGCGTTGCCGCGACGGCGTTCTTTCACGCCAACCGTCCGGTCGCGATGCTCCGGTTTCCCGAGGGTGTTAAAGACATTCGGCTCATGTCCACCGGCGATGTCTCGCGCGCGAGTGCCGGTGTCGCAGAGGAATCCTCTTCGGGTGGCGGCACCGCCAGGCTCGGCTACCCGGAAGCGCTCAAGGGTAGGGACGCAGACGCGCGCTGGTATGTCCAGCAAGCCGCGGACAAACTCAAATACTGCGTGTACGTGCAGAGGAAGGACACGTCCGATGGGGCAGTCTTTGCGGTGGCCATCACCAGCACGCAAGATGGTGCCGACCCGCTCGCCATCGCGCGGCAGCGCGCCAAGGTGGCACTCGCCGAAGGCTATGACAACGGACTCAAATCGCACCAACGCAGCTGGCAGAATTTCTGGTCGCGGTCGCGCGTAACCATCCCCGACGCCGATATCCAGCGTCAATACGACATCGCGCAATACTTCTATGGCGCAGCATCGCGGCGCGGCGCGCCGCCGATGCCGCTGCAGGGCGTATGGACCGCAGACAACGGCCAGCTCCCGCCATGGAAGGGCGATTACCACAACGATCTGAATACGCAGATGACCTACATCGCGTACCAGACCGCGGGGCATTTCGATGAGGGCGCCGCCTATCTTGATTTCCTCTGGAAGCTGCGACCGAAATTCCGCAAGTTCGCACACGATTTTTTTGGCACCGATGGCGCAAACCCACCCGGGGTCATGACCCTCGCAGGCAACCCGCTCGGCGGCTGGGGCCAGTACTCGACGTCGCCGACGATGGGCGCCTGGAGCGCGCATCTGTTTTACCTGCATTGGCGCTACACCGGCGATGCCAGGTTCCTCGCCGAACGCGCCTATCCGTGGAGCAAGGACATCGGCATCTCCCTCAGGCAACTGCTCAAGCCCGATGCGTCCGGCCGGCTCGTGCTGCCGCTCTCGACCTCACCGGAAATTTTCGACGACAGCCCCAAGTCCTGGCTCACGCCGAACAGCAACTTCGACCTGATGACTCTGCGCATGCTTTTTCTCGCCTTACGCGAGATGGCGGCGGCGCAGAACCTCACGGCGGAGGCCGCCGACTGGGCGGCGCTCGCCGCCAGACTCGGCGACTACCACGCAGCAGATGACGGGCGTCTGCTGCTCGACGCGGTGACTGCATTGCCGTCGTCGCACCGGCATCTGTCGAATCTGATCGGACTGTATCCGTTCAACCTGATCACGGTCGAAGGCTCGGATGAGGATCGTCGCCGCATCAAGGCTTCGCTCGCCGAGTGGGACAAACTCGGCACCCGCGCCTGGGTCGGCTACAGCTTCACTTGGATGTCCTGCTTGCGCGCGCGCATTGGCGATGCCGAAGACGCGCTGAAGTATCTGAAAATCTTTGTCGAGGCTTTCATTTCGCGCAACGGATTCCATCTCAACGGCGACCAGACGAAACGAGGCTATGCCGAGTCCCACTACCGACCGTTCACGCTCGAGGGAAACTTCCTTGCCGCGCAGGCGGTGCACGAGATGCTGCTGCAAAGCTGGAGCCCCACGCCCGGTGTGCGCGACACGAGCGTGATCCGCATCTTCCCGGCCACGCCATCTGAGTGGGCTGACGCCTCGTTCGAGGATCTGCGCGCGGAGGGCGGCGTCTCGGTCTCCGCGGTGCGCGCGGGTGGCAAGACGGTATCCTTCCGACTGACCGCGCATCACGACGGCATCGTCCGCATCCGCGACAATTTCAACGGACGTGCGCCGCTGTGGTCCATGGACGGTGTGCGCAAGGTCGGCGCCAACTACGAGTTCGACGCCAAAGCCGGGCAGACGCTCGCGGCGTCGTTCGAAAAATAACACCCACGAATCGAATTACTTGGTCGCGTGTGCAGCGCAGCGAAGGTGCCGTGCAGGTCAGGCTCGCGAGCCGGGCTTTTACTTGTGCACGCGCACCAGCAACACGTCGTGGGTCTGAAGCGTGAGCGGTCGACGAGCATCGAGTGTCACTGTCTTGCCGGTCCACAGATCCTTGCCGGTCTGCGGGCCCTGCAATCCGAACGCGGCCGGGTCGAGATAGAGCGGCCGTTCGGCGGTGCGCTCCTCGCCCAGATTGAAGACCGCCACCGCCAGGTCGCCGTTTGCCAGGTGCCTGGTCCATACCTCGATCGCGCCGTCGACATGGACGCGCTGACCCTGCTGTCCCAGTGGGTCCTGGTCAATGGCGATGACGTCGCGGTTGGTAAGCACGGTGCGCACGTCGGCCGTCATGTGGGCGATGTCGTTGCCTGCCAGCAGCGGTGCGGCCATGATCGCCCATAGGCTGAAATGCGCGCGGTTCTCCGGCGCGGAAAGAGCGATCTTGTCGATGGTGACGCCGACCTCGAGGATGTCCGGATCGTTCCAGTGGCCCGGTCCGGCGTAGCGGGCGAGCCCCGCCTGCACGCTCGCGTTGTAGTAGATGTCGTTCCAGTATAGGCCGCGCAGACCCACATCCGGCCCGGTACGCCAAAGGTTGCCGCCAACGGCCTCGGATGCACCCCATTCCCACACTGCGCCCATGCCGTATTGGCATAGCGAGTAAACCATCGGTCGACCGCTGGCGTCGATCGCGCGCCGCATCTTCACGTAGGCATCGATCATCAGGCGTGTCTGCGCGGCAGCATCGTTGGGATGGCGCTTCTTCATCGAGTCGTCGATGAAGCTACACAGGTCGTACTTGACGAGGTCGACCCCCCAAGTGGCATAGGTCTTGGCATCCTGCTCCTCGTGCCCGAGTGAACCAGGGTAGCCCGCGCAGGTCTTGCCGCCCGGCGAGGTATAGATGCCCAGCTTCAGTCCCTTGGCGTGGACGTAGTCGGCCAGCGCCTTCATGTCATGAAAGCGCTCGTTCGGTTGCAGTATGCCGCTGGCGTCGCGCTTGCCCTGCCAGCCGTCATCCATATTCAGATAGATGTAGCCAGCGTCGCGCATGCCGCTTGCGACCATCGTGTCGGCGGCGTCGCGGATGTTCTGCTCGGTCACCTTGGCGCCAAACTGGTACCAGCCGTTCCAGCCCATCGGCGGCGTCGCCGCCAGCGTCGAGGGTGCGGCGGCGTGTGCATAGGCGGCAAGCAGTACCGATGTCGCAACGAACACGTAAAGGCAGTGAATTCTGTCTTTTGCCGTCATGCGAGTTTCCTTCACCTAATATCTTCTGCCACAACTGGCTGAAAGCTCGCCGTTGGTTTATCCGGGCGCCTTGATTCCTGAGCACATTGCGTCAGTGTCAATTTGACAGATCATCCGAATGCATACAATATCAGATACACATTCTGATCTTTTAATTTATATTATATGACAATTTCACGACGCGAAATGATTGGCGGGGCGGCAGGAGCGCTGGGCGGCTTGGCGTTGAGCAGTGCTGCACGCGCGACGGACGCGGCGAAAGATGCGCCCGCGGCGCAGTTTCCGGCGCAGGTGGCCACGGATAGAGGCCCGAGCACCGAAAGGAGAACGGTCGGCGCCTACGATATGCGCGAGGATCTGAAGCCGCGGCGCCTGACGATGGCGATGTGGGACACGATTCATCTGCTGCGCCATGGGCCCGGCGGCTCCATGGCCGATTACGATCGCGTGCTCGACGAGACCGTCGAGCGCGGCTACAACACGGTGCGCCTCGATGCGATGCCGCAGTGGATCGACCTGCGCAAGCCGCAGCGGGTGCTGGAGTTTGCCGACCCGAAATTGCCCTATATGCCCTGGGGGTGGAATACGGCCGTGAAGGGTCCGGTCGGTCAATGGGAAATCGACTTCATCGAGAAACTGCATCGACGCCCGTCGCTGCACTATACGCTGAGCGCCTGGTGGTTCATGCCGGACGGCCCGACTTTTCATGGCGTGCCGCCGGTGTTGCGCAGACCCGCGAACATGATGGAAGGCGCCGAAATGTGGGCGCCGCAACTGGCGGAATGGAAACGACGCTTCGGATTCGATCGTCTCCTCTATATCGACATCGCCAATGAGACGCCCCACTTCTTCCCGGACCTGCTTGACCGGATGAAGAAGGCGACCGGTGCAGGATACGAGGACCTGCCGAAGTTTTCGCCGGCGCAAATCGCCTTCCTGGCCGATGAAATCAACAAGCCGCTGGCGTTTTTGCGGCGCGAATTTCCCGAGCTGAGATTCACGACGTCGATCCACGACGATTTGCGCTGGCTCGACGTGCCGTTGGAACTGGATTGCGTGGACGCGCACTTCTTTGCCGACGCCGATCCGCGCTGGACCGAGCGCACGCGTTTCAACGATCTGATCAAGGACGGATTGTTCAAGACCGACAAATGGTTCGCCGAGCTCTCGGATCGCGCGGTGAAGACCGCGGCGGCGATCGCGCCGATGCTGCACGCGCGGCAGCGCTTCAAGATGGAAGAGTTCGCCAACTGGAGTACTCGCCGCGGCGCACCGTTGACCTGCACCGAGGGCTGGGCGTCGTGGTACTACACCGACCATCCGAAACTGGACTGGGGCTGGCTGCTGGAATGGGCCAAGTGGTCGTGCGACGACGCGATCGCTTGCGGTTTCTGGGGCTGGACCACGCACAACTATGCGCAGCCGCACTTCGAGAACTGGAAAGACGTGAAGTGGCATCGGACACTGAACGAACGGTTCTTGGGCAGCTGAAGGCCAAGCCATGAAACTCGGCTTTGGCCTCTACCGACACATGCTTGACGAGGCGCACTACGACTTTGCGCGTCAGTGCGGCGCCACGCACCTCGTCGTTCACCTCGTCGACTACTTCAACCAGAGCGAGCAAAAGACCAGCGACCAGCCGATCGGCGGGCTCAACGGCTGGGGCGTCGCTGGCGATCCGGACAAGATCTGGGAAGTTGCTGATCTCCAGCGTCTGAAGGCGCAAATCGAAGCCAAGGGTCTGGTCTGGTATGCGATCGAGAACTTCGATCCCGCGCACTGGCACGACATCCTGCTCGATGGGCCCAAGCGCGCGAAACAGATCGAGCAGGTGAAGCAGATGATCCGCAATGTCGGCGAGGCCGGCATCGCGATGATCGGCTACAACTTCTCGCTCGCCGGCGTGGCCGGCCGCGTGACCGGACGCGCGCGCGGCGGCGCCGAATGCGTGATCATGGATGGCATCGAGGAGGGCAGCACCGCGCCGATCCGCCAAGGCATGGTGTGGAACATGTGGCACGACCAGCCCGGCGAGGGCTTCCTGCCGGAAATCTCCAGCGAAGAACTCTGGCGCCGTCTTGAGCGCTTCCTCGAGGAAGTCGTGCCCGTCGCCGAGCAGGCCGGCGTGCGCCTCGCCGCGCACCCGGACGATCCGCCGCTCGAACGCGTGCGCGGCCAGCCGCGTCTCGTCAACCAGCCGTATCTCTACGACCGCCTGCTGGCCGCCAAGCCGAGCTATCACAACAGCATCGAGATGTGCCTCGGCACCATCCAGGAGATGACCGAGGGCGATGCGTATGAGGCTGCCAAGAAGTATTCGCGATTCGGCGACAAGGGCCTGAACATGGCGCCCTATATCCATCTGCGCAATGTCGTCGGCAAGGTTCCGCATTACCGCGAGACCTTCATCGACGAAGGCGACATCGACGTGCTGCGCGTGATGCGCGTCCTCAAGGAAAACAATTACGACGGTGTCATCATCCCGGACCATGCGCCGCAGATGGCTTGCGAAGCGCCCTGGTACGCGGGCATGGCTTTCGCCATGGGCTACCTCAGAGCCGCGATGCAGGCGGCGTGATGCTTCCGACCCGTCTCTTCATCGGTTCCGTCAACGCGCCTAACCCATTTTTCCGCGCCGAAGGCGAGGGCGTCAGCGTTTGCGAACTCGACGAGGCGACAGGCACGTTCGCGCGCGTCAGCGCGCATCCTCACGTCGAAAATGCGATGTGGATGATGCGGACCGGCGACACGTTCCTTGTCGCCAGCGAGCGCCACACCGGCGGCGGTGAAATCCGCGTGTTCGATGCCGCGTTCCAACGCATCGGCGATCCGCGCCAAACGCCCGGCAGCGCGATCTGCCACCTGGCGCTGTCGCCCGGCGGCGAGACAGTCTATGCCGTGAGCTACCTCGGCGGCGTCACCGCCCACGTTCTCGGCGCAGACGGTTCCATTGCGGCGGCGCACCGCGAGATCACCTATGCATGTTCCGGCCCCAATCGCGAACGGCAGGAGGCCTCGCATCCGCACCAGGCGGTCGTGGCGCCGGACGGCGGACATCTGTTTGTCTGCGATCTCGGTTGCGACAAGGTTTGGGTGCATTCTCTCGACGGCGGCACGCTCGGTCCCACCGCTGCGATCGACGCGCCCGCCGGTTCCGGCCCGCGCCACCTCGTGTTCCATCCGACGCTGCCGCGCTTCTACCTGCTCAGCGAACTCGACGGTGCCGTGCGCGTGTACGAGGGTCAAGGCGCCGATTGGAAACTCGTTGCTTCGCACACTGCACCTCCGCCGAATTTTTCCGGCACGCCCGGCGGTGCGGCTATTCGATTGCATCCTTCGGGTAGAACTCTCGCCGTCTCCGTGCGCGGCAGCGATACCCTCGCCGTGTTCGACATCGACGCGCGCGGCGACCTCGCTTCGGCTGCGAATTTTTCCAGCGGCGGAAAAACCCCGCGCGACTTCGACTTCACGCCCTCCGGCCGATGGCTCGTCGCACTCAACCAGGATTCCGACAACGCCGTCGCCTTTCGGTTCGACGCGGATACGGGTCTGCCCACTGGGCAGGCCGCCGCGCCCTTCGTCATCGGCTGTCCGGTTTGCGTCATTTTTTGAAACAAAGCCTCCGACATTTCCCATGAGCAAGAAAACCGAAAAGCCCTTCGTCATTCCGCAGCCCTCGGCCAAGGAGCGCGAGCTGTTCGCCCTGGTCAAGAACGAGCTCTACACGCCCGTCGTCGGCGATGTGCTCGATGCACTCGGCTACTACCACCAGTTCCTGCCGCAGCCGATCCAGCCGGCGCTGACCGAGATGAAGCTGGTCGGTCGCGCGATGCCGGTCGTGATGATCGATGTGCACGGCCCGCAGAAAAAACCCTTCGGCCTGCTCACCGAGGCACTCGACCAGCTCGATCCCGGCGAAATCTACCTCTGCTCCGGCGGCGACATGCGCTGTGCCTACTGGGGCGAACTGCTCACCGCCACCGCGCGCACGCGCGGTGCCGCCGGTGCGGTCGTCAACGGCTTCCATCGCGACACGCCGAAGATGCTCGAACAGAACTGGCCGGTCTTCAGCCGCGGCCGTTTCGCGCAGGATTCCTCGGTGCGCACGCAGGTGACCGATTTTCGTTGTGCCATCGAGATCGGCGGCGTCTGGATCGAACCTGGTGACCTCGTGTTCGGTGACCTCGACGGTGTCGTCGTCGTGCCGAAAAAGGTCCAGGGCGAAGTCATCGAAAAGTCGCTCGAAAAGGCGCGCAAGGAGAACGTCGTGCGCAAGGCCATCGAAGCCGGCATGAGTTCCACCGCCGCGCTCAAGAAGTACAAGGTGCTTTAAGTAACAACTTCCCTCTTTCTCACGCAATGGCATCGAATCCACGAAGCAGCTGTCCTCCAACGCACCGCTTTGGCCTTTGCGTGAGTTTTTTCTTCAATCGACTGCGCTCATCTCATGTCCATCGATCTTTCCGACAAAACCATCCTGCTGACGGGCGGTCTCGGCGCCATCGCCGAGTTCATCCTGAAGGCCCTCGACAAGGCCGGTGCGACGCTGGTCATTACCGACCGCATAGCGGAGGCCGAGGCGCGAAAGATGTTGGCGCAATGGGGCGTGCGCGCAGATTACTTCGAGCTCGATGTCACCGACCCGGTCGCCGTGACGCGGGTGACGGACGCGGCGTTCGCCAAACACCCCGGCATCAATGTCGCCTTGGGGCATGCGGGTGGCACCGGCGTGTTTCCGTTCGAGACCTGCACGCAGGAGAATTTCGACGCCATCGTGAAGTTCAACTTCACGGCACAGACCTACCTCGCGCGCGCCGTGCTCGCGCAGTGGCGCGAGCGCGAATGCGCCGGACACCTGATCTTCACTTCCTCGTTCGTCTCTCAGATCCCGATGGAAGGTATTAGCGCCTATGTCGCATCAAAGGCTGCGCTCGAGATGTTCGCTAGAAACCTCGCGCTCGAATACGCGAAGCACCAGATCCGCGTGAACTGCGTGAGCCCCGGCAATGTTGCGGCGGGCAGTTCCAAGCTCATCTACGACAACGACCCTGTATACCGAGCCTGGGTGGACCGCGTCTCGCCGCTCGGCAAACGCAACTCACCCGAGTCGATCGCCAACGCGTTCCTCTATCTCTGTTCGCATCTCGCCGACGAGGTGGACGGATTTACGCTGCGCGTGGACGCCGGCGCCGGCCTGCCGAAACTTGGATGAGCCGAACCGCCGTTAGACTGTTCCACGGACAAAGCCGCATTCTGATTTGAAATCTTGTTGGTGGATGAATATCCCTGTGAGAAAAAATTCGGCAAAGCAAACGGATCGCGAACGGGATCTTGGTGTTGAATTCAAGAAGCATCCCGTGGTGGCCGCCCTGGTGCTTGCGCTACTGCTGGCAACGAAAGCTGTTTACGCACAATCAGAGGCCATCCCCTCTTTGGCAGAGTTGGGAGGCCAATGGCAGAGCGCGCCGAGTCTTCGTTCTCTGCCGGCGTTGAACAACACGCGCGGTGCGGCGCAGGTGGCCTCCGACCTCGTGTCGATCGAGAACGTTAGTTTCCCGCCGATCACGATGGCCGGCGAAACTGGTGGCATGTCCATCAATGGCCGTCGGCCCGCGCTCCAGGAAACGCGCTGGTTTCCTTATCAGGTTTTGCGCAGAGGGGCAGCCGAAGGCATTGCCATCGAGAGCTCTACGCGCATGCCTTACTCCGAAAATGGGTTTCTGTTTCACCTGGTTTTCTCGAATCAAGGACCCTCGGTTCAGACCTTCGAACTGAAAATCAATTTGTCGGCAAGCACATCGCTGCATCGCAACTGGGGTTGGGAAGTCCCACGCGACGGCAATCGATTTGCGGCGGCGGTGTCCGAGGGCGGCAGCGGCCTGGTGCTGCGCGATGTGAGCGGCGGACTGGCCAACTGCTTCTTCTTTGCGCGCAAGCCGGACAAGCTTTTCGCTCAAGATGGCTCCGGGACGGCGATTTGGCGGATCATGCTGAAGCCGCGGTCCTCGATGAGCATCGATTACGCGCTCGCTCTGGGTGCGAAGGAAGCTGATGTCCGCGCTCTCGCAGGGAAGTGGGTCCGCAGATTTTCATCGGCTTTTGAGCAGGTCGAGCACGACTGGCAGGAGCGGTTTGAGGCGATGTTCACGCCGAACAACCGCTATTTCTCAGGTCATCTGCCGCGCCTGGTCACCCGTGACGAAAAGCTGCGCCGGGTTTATTACGTGAGCGTGGCTTCGCTTTTGGCCACGTATCGCACAAGCTTTCCGCTTGCTCCGCGCGTCTACGTCAGCAACGCTCCCCATTACAACAACATCATGGTGTACTTCTGGGATACACGCGAATGGGCAACTGTGCTGGCGTTGCTCGATCCCGCCATGCTCAAGGAATATCTTCGTCAGTGGCTGACCAAGGATATTCATCGTGGTTACGCCGAAGAATTCCTCACCGGTTCTCTGCAAGGCCCTTGGTATAGCGCGAACGATTTCTCCGTCTTTCTGCAGATCGATACCTATCTGAACGTGACCGGAGACCACGCCTTCCTCGCGGAGAAGATAAACGGCAAAACCGTCCTCGAGCACATGGACGCACTCGCGACTTATTGGAAAACCCTGGTCAGGCCCGGACGCACACTCGCGGACTATGGCGAAGCTCCGAATTTGCTCGAGTGCGTTCCGACCTATATCCACGAGGTGCCCTCGTTCAACGCGGCGAACGTCTGGATGATGCGGCGCCTTGCTGCCATCTATGCCGCCGAAGGAAATTCCGGGCGCGCCGAGGAGCTGCGCAGCGAGGCCAAGACTTTGCTCGCTGCAGTGTTGAATCTCTACGAACCCGGACAAGGCGTCTTTGATTCCCTGCATCGCGATGGCACGCGAGTACAGATGCGCCATGTCTTTGATTACACAACCGTCGGATTGACCATCACTAGCGATCTTTCCGAACAAACACGCCGCGAAATGACCGGCTTTGTCGAGCGGGAACTCTTGACCGACCATTGGATGCGCGCGCAATCGTTGACGGATCCGGCGGCTGCCAATTCCGATCGCCCCGATCATGGTCCGATGGGCGCCTTCTCCGCGTGGCCTGCCGAAACGATCGCCGTGATGAGCGAGTTCGGACAGTACGGCAAGGCGCTCGACTTTCTGCATCGATGCGCGGAGGTGACTTCGGAAGGGCCGTTTTCTCAATCCCGCGAGTTGCTCGGCAAGACCTCGGATGCGCCGACAAGGATCGCCAGCCGAGGAGATCAGGATTACTACGTCAGCTCGGGCGCCTCGTTTGCGGAAACGATCATTCGCGAGTTCTTTGGATACCAGCCCGACTGGGTGACACATACAACAGTGGCAAACCGCGAGCCACGGGGATTCGAGGGGCAACTGCTTAACGTCTCTCAAGTGGGACGCAAGCTGACTATCAATAGCACTCCTCGGGGCCTCAACGTGGAAGAGCGCTAGTTCTATGGCGAGCGATCGATGTCGACCCGACCCAATTCGCCCTCTACGCGCTTTTTTGGCTATCATTGTGGTAACGCTAACATTAATTGGCTCGACGCGAGCCACGGAAATTGGCCGCACCGTTTTTACCGTCGTCGATGAGTAGGTATTCGTCGATTTGCAAACACCGTTGCCACTGAGAGAAGCACATGCACGAGCCATCACGCAGACAATTTCTCATCCGTTCGGCCGCGCTCGGGGCGGCATTCGCCACTGCGGGGATGTCACGTCAGCTGATGGCCAATCCACTGGGCAAGCCGATCGGCATTCAACTTTGGACGGTCAACGATGCCCTTCAGCGCGATCCCGCGGCTACGTTGAACAAGCTCGCCAAGATCGGCTTCAAGGAGGTGGAGCCCGCAGTCTTTGCTGGCCTTGCACCGCAGCAGTTCCGCCGCCTGCTCGACGATGCAGGACTGCGCTGCCCAAGCACCCACGTGCAGTTCGACTTGGACCATCTCGACAAGGCGTTCGAGGATGCACACGTGCTGGGTGCCAGCTATGTCGTCGCGGGTTCGCTGATGGGGCTGGTCGTCGATGCGACAAAGACCAAACTCGAATGGCAACTGGGGATGAGCGCGGACGAGGCGAAGCGCACGGCGGAGGTCGCCAATCGCATCGGCGAAGCGGCGAAGCGCGCGGGCCTGCAGTTCGCGCTGCACAACCACGATCGTGAGTTCGTCGACTTAGGTAACGGTGAGGCCGGCTACGACATCGTCTTGCGTGAGACTGATGCGACGCTCGTGCAATTCGAAATCGATTGCGGCTGGATGATGTTCGCCGGGCGCAACCCGGTCGACTATTTCAAGAAGTATCCAGGCCGCATTCCGCTCATCCACGTCAAGGACTTCCAGCCGAAGCAGAACAAGGATGCCAAGCCGATGGCCGAGAAGATGCGCGGCGCAGAACTGGGCCGCGGTGTGGTCGACTACAAGCCGATCTTCGCTGCGGCGAAGGCCGCGGGGGTCAAGCACTATTTCAGCGAGCAGGAAGGACCGTTCTCGCGCATGAGTTCGCTCGAAGCCGCGCGGGTCAATTACGACTATCTGCATTCGCTCAACTAGGGGATCCGAGATGGATAAGAACACCTATGACGCGATCGTCGTCGGCACCGGCATAACCGGGGGCTGGGCGGCAAAAGAATTGACGGAGAAGGGGCTGAAAACCCTGGTTCTCGATCGCGGACGCATGGTGCGCCATGGCGAGTATCCGACCACTACGGCGGATCCTTGGCAGTTGCCTCACGGCAACCGCTCGACGACGCAGGATATCGAACGCCAGCCCAAGCAGGCGCGCACCTACGCGATCTCGCAGGAATCCAAACACTGGTTCGTCGACGATATCGACAATCCGTACGAAGAGGATTATCGCTTCGACTGGATTCGCGGCTACCACGTCGGTGGCCGTTCGATCATGTGGGGCCGGCAGAGCTATCGCTGGAGCGAGATGGATTTCGAGGGCAACGCGAAAGACGGCGTTGCCGTGGATTGGCCGATCCGCTACGCCGACATCGCGCCGTGGTACGACTATGTCGAGACCTTCATCGGGGTCAGCGGCCAAAACGAGGGGCTGGCGCAATTGCCCGATGGCAAGTTCCTGCCGCCGATGGAGCTCAACTGCGTCGAGCGCGAGTTCCAAGGCAAGCTCAAGAACAAGTTCGGCCGCGCGATGACGATCGGACGCGTGGCGCACATGACCGCTCCGCTCACTCACGACCAAAGCCCGCAGCGCAGCACCTGCCGTTACCGCAACCAGTGCATTCGCGGCTGTCCGTTCGGCGCCTACTTCAGCAGCAATTCGAGCACGCTGCCGTCGGCGCAGAAGACCGGCAACATGACCCTCGTGCCGAACGCGATCGTTTACGAACTGATCTACGATGCGAGAAAGGGCAGGGCCACTGGCGTGCGCGTGCTCGATGCGGAAACCGGTGTGCAGACGGATTACTTCGCGAAAGTGATTTTCCTGTGCGCATCGACGTTCGGCTCGACCCAGATCATGTTGAACTCGCTCTCGAGCCGGTTCCCGAACGGTTTCGGCAACGACAGCGGCGAGCTCGGCTGCAACATCATGGACCATTATCTCGGCTCCGGTGCGAGCGCCATGGTCGAGGGCTTCGACGATCACTACTATTTTGGGCGCCGTCCCAACGGGTTCTACATCCCGCGCTTTCGCAACGTCGGCAAAGACAAGCGCGACTACCTGCGCGGCTTCGGCTATCAGGGCGGCGCTTCGCGCGCCGGCTGGGACGAACTGCAGAACGCCTCGCAACTCGGCGAGGAATTGAAGAAGAAGGCGCAGGCGCCGGGGCCTTGGGTGATCGGCATGACCGGCTTCGGCGAAATCCTTCCGCATCACGACAATCGGGTCACGCTCGACCGCACCAAGAAGGACAAGTTCGGCCTGCCGATACTTCGGTTCGACGCGCGCCTGCGTGACAACGAACTGCGCATGCGCAAGGACATCGTCAACGATGCCGCCGAGATGCTCGAAGCGGCGGGATACCGCGATGTGCGCATCTTCGACCATGACTACGGCATTGGCCAAGGCATCCACGAGATGGGCACCGCGCGCATGGGGCGCGACCCGAAGACGTCGGTGCTCAACGCCTGGAACCAGGTGCATGCGTGCAAGAACGTCTACGTCACCGACGGCTCGTGCATGACCTCATCCGCCTGCCAAAACCCTTCGTTGACCTACATGGCGCTGACCGCGCGTGCGGCCAACCACGCTGTCGAAGAACTCAAGCGCAACAATATCTGAGGACGAACCATGGATCGTCGCGAAGCAATACAGCGGGTGGCATTGTTGATGGGCGGTGCGATTTCCGCACCGGCCATGTTCGGCGCGCTCAGGGGTTATGCCGAGGAACCGAGTGCGGATTGGAAGCCATCCGTGCTCAGCAAAGGCGAACTGGCTTTGGTTTCCCGCGTCGCCGACATCATGATTCCGCGCACCGACACGCCGGGGGCGCTCGACGTCGGTGTCCCCGCCTTCATCGATACGATGCTGGAAGACGTCTATTCGAAGGAGGCTCAGGAGTTCTACCGGAGCGGGCTACGCGACTTCGATGCCGCGGCGAGGAAGGCGCATGGCAACTCGTTCCTCAAGCTGGATGCCCGGCAGCAGAAGGCGCTGGTGCAGAAGTTTCAGGATGCCGCGATCGCCGATGAACGCGCGGCAAGCGCCGAGCAGCAGAAGAAGCTCGTGCAGGAAGTTCGTGGCGCCGCGATGCTTGCGCAGCGCACCAAGCCGACAGTGTGGGCGCATCCGCGTCCTTTCATCCTGACGACGAAAGAGCTGACCTTGCTCGGCTTCTTCACCTCGCGCCTCGGCGCGACGCAAGTGCTGCAATACGTGGCGATCCCGGGTGCGTATCACGGTTGCCTGCCAGTGAACCAGGCGGGCAACGGCAAGCGATGGGCAACTAATTAATCCTTCGTCGCTGCGTTCGTGCCTTGAACGAATTGCCAGGCACTATCCGTCGAGCAACATTTTGACGTGTGCCAATGAGGCAGGCTGTGCTGCGAGCGCGGCGCGGCAGTCTTGTCGCAGTTGTTCGCGTTGCAATTCATCCAGGTATTCGAGCGGTGATTTGCCATCGACGCGCGCGAGAGCCAATGCGGGCAGCAGGGTTGCCGCGCGGGCTTCGAGATCGTCGCGCGATTCCCAATCGACTTGTCGCAGGTAACATTCCGCCAGCCGGTCGAAACTCGCCCCCAATGCCTCCTTGGCTCCGCGGACCACGCGACGTTTGATCAAAAGGTGATTGAGGCAGAAGGCCAGATCGAACGCCGGGTCGCCGAACCATGCGCATTCCGCGTCGAGAAGCACGGGACCGTCTGGCCCGAGCAGAATGTTTTTCGGACTCACGTCGCCGTGGACCAATGCCAAACGAGTTGTGGCGGTTCGTTTGGCCAGAGCGGTCAACACATCCGCGAAATCGACGTGCTTCTTTGCGATCGTCAGCAGGTAAGGATCAATCCTCAGCTGATGAAACAGATCATCAGTCGCGAATCGGTCAGCCAGTGTCGCATCACGTGCCGACGCCGCATGAATGCCGCCGAGCAGCTCGCCTACGGCGGCTGCGGCTGCGACATCGACGCGCCCGGCTAGCAACTCGCTCTTCCAGAGCGGGTAACGTTCCGGCGGCAACCAGGCCATCGCGAAGAGGCCGCGCGCCGTATCGTGAGCAATGGGCCGAGGGACATGGCCCGGTGCGATCGCATCGACCACTTGCAAATAGTCCCATTCGTACGCATTGCGGCCGACGGGGACGAGCCATTCCGATTCCACTTTGAGCTGGGGCAAGGCGCGCTTGACGCAGAAAGCCCTATCTTTCGTCTCGATTCGCCAGATATCCGAAGACACACCGCCGGCGAGCGGCAACCATCGCGTTTCGCCGGCATTTTGAATCAAGCCGGTCTCGACGACGAACGCCTCCAGCTCGCGGTCAGGAGCGTTCACAGCGGCGCGATCATGGAAGCGCCCGACCAGGCAAGACCTTCCTCTTCGAGTCGAAGGAGTTGGTTGTATTTCGCCAGGCGCTCGGAGCTGCGGACCGAACCGATCTTGATCTGACCACCGGCCACGCCGACGGCGAAGTCGGCGAGGAAGGCGTCCTCCGTTTCTCCCGAGCGGGCGGAAATGACCGTGGCATATCTTGCGCGCCGAGCCGTGTCGATCGCCGCGAGCGCACCGGAGAAAAGGCCGTTTTGATTGACCTTGATGAGCACGGCGTTGGCGATCCCTTCTTCGATGGCGCGGTTGATCCGCGATGGCTGCGTTGCGAACAAGTCGTCGCCGACCAACTGTCTCGAGTCGAGCGCCTGAGTCATCGCGGGCCAGTGGTCCCAGTCATCCTCGCCCAATCCGTCTTCGATCGACACGATCGGATAGGCCTGCACCCACTGGCGTTGAAGCTCGATCATCTCCTTGGCGTTGTAAGTCTGTCCCAAGCGATCAAATCGATATTGCCCTGAGTTGTCCTGCAGCGACGACGCGGCGACATCGAGCGCAATCGCGACTTGTTCGCCAGCGGCCAGACCGGCGCGTTCGAACGCCGCCACCATCAGATCGAGCGCTTGTTCCGATCGTGCGAAACCCGGAGAAAGCCCGCCCTCGTCGGCGAGCAGCGTAGTGAGGCCTTGCTCGGCGCACAGCTCGGCAGCCGCACTTCTTACCCGACAGATCCAAGCCAGCGCCTCGGAGTAGGAGCGAGCGCCCACCGGAATCATCAGGAAATCCTGTACGTCCATGCCTCGTCCGGCGTGCAGACCGCCGGACAAGATGTTGACCATCGGCAGCGGCAGGGTCGGCGTCGTGCCGGCCAGTTCGGCGATCCTGCGGTAAAGGGGTAGCCCTGACACCGTTGCTGCGGCGCGCACGGCAGCGAGGCTGACGGCGAGCGTGGCGTTCGCGCCGAGACGGGCCAGATTCGGCGTTCCGTCGGCGTCGCGAAGCTTCTCGTCGAGGCCCGCTTGGTCGAGCACATCGTGGCCGTCGAGTAGACGGGCAATTTCGCCTGTGACATTGGATACAGCGCGCGATACACCAAGGCCATTCCAAGCCTCGCCGCCATCACGCAGTTCCACCGCTTCGGCCTTGCCTTTGGACGCGCCGGAAGGGACGGAGGCACGTGCAGTCTGGCCACCGGCAAGGGTGATTTCCGCTTCGACCGTCGGGCGGCTTCGAGAATCAAGAATCTGACGGGCGTGGATACGGCGAATTCGACTTGCGCTCACGAATGGTCCTGCTGGTATTGATGTGCGTTGGCCCGGCCCTGCGGGTCAGGGATGATCTTTCAAGTTGAACAGTTCACTCATTGCCACCCAATCCTCGGATGGCGATTGCGGAGCAATCGAGCCGAATGCGATCGGTTTCTGGTAGACACTCATTTTGTCCACCCACGCCTTCATGCAGGCGTTGTCTCCGGCCTTGGCGAAATCAGCCGCGCTAATCTCGTCACTCAAGTCCAGGATCATGAACAGGCGATTGCCTGCGCGATATATCTGCAAATCCTCCACGCCGTGATCGCAGAAGAACGCGACGATTTCCGCCGGTGTTTTTCCGGGGCGATGCCACTCTTCATAGGCTTCAATCGCCTGCTGGTGATCAACGAGATCCAGCGCGAAGCAATGTCGGTGCGTCACGATGCTTCCCTCAAAGCCCCATGGCGCGATGCATTGCCGAATTCAGATGCGCCAACATTTCCGACGTGGCCAGTTCAACGTTGCGGTCGCGACACGCCTCAAGAATCTTGACGTGTTCTTTGAGCGTCCGGTTGATCAACGGCGTTGTTTCGCGACGATCCATAAGGATCAGCGAGGTGTAGTTCTGCAGACGCTTGGTGGTCGATTCGATAAGCGGATTGGCGAGACTCCCTATCAGGCCGCCGTGCAACCGGTGTTCGAGCTCATGCAGCCTCGGTAGCGGGTCGAAGCCGTTCCCCTCCATTTCTTCGATGAATTCATGGTGGTCGGCCAGCAGCACCTCGATCTCCTCGATCGACGTCCTCTCGGCGTAACGGTGGACCGCCTCGCACTCGATGATCATGCGGAACTGATAGGTGCTCCGGATCAGGTCCATGTCGGCTTTGATGAACTCGATGCCGGCTCGCGGATGAATCTTCACCAAGCCTTCGACTTCGAGCACACGCAGAGCATCGCGCAGGGGCTGGATGGGCACGCCCAGAAGCTCGACGAGCTCACCCTGTGACATATACGCCCCGGCGGCGATGCGCCGTTGAAACAGGCCATCCATGATGAGTTGGCAGGCGGTTTTGCTCAGGCGGGTCGCGCTTCCAGGGGCAGGTTGCCCTTTTTTGGGTGCGGAGACGGAACGCCGTGCTTGCTTAGTTACTTTTTTTATCATATCTATTATCATATCTGATATTTCACATTGTCGCTAGATGGGTCGCCTTATGCCAATCGCTGGCCTCAGAACCATCCGTTTCCAGAGAGCCCCCTAGCATGGAAATCACTTTCGCCGGTGACCGAAATACCACTCACACGGGCGGCACGAGCCGCATGCTTGTTGCGGGAGCATTTGTTGCGGCACTGGGATCGTTGCTGTTCGGTTTCGATACCGCTGTCATCTCAGGCACAACGGAATCGCTGCGGCAGGTTTTCGCGCTTACGGACAATCTGCTTGGATTGACAGTTTCCAGTGCCCTGATCGGCACCCTGTTCGGCGCATTTCTGGTGGGCCGTCCTGCGGATTGGTGGGGGCGCAAGCCGGTACTGGCGGGGCTGGCGTTTGTCTTCGTCGTGGCGTCGTTGGGCTGCGCGATGGCGTGGAATTGGTACGCGCTGCTGGCATTCCGCTGGCTCGGTGGGGTGGCCGTCGGCGGAGCGTCTGTGGTTTCCCCGCTGTACATCACCGAGATCGCTCCACCGAAGCGCCGTGGTGTGCTGGTCGCCATCAGCCAGCTCAACATCGTGCTTGGCATCCTGCTTGCCTATCTTTCCAATTACTTCGTGGCTTGGGCGTTGGGCGCGGACGCGACAAATGATTGGCGCTGGATGTTTGGGGTGATGGCAATTCCGTCAGTCGTGTTTCTCTGTACCGTGCTGGCTCTCCCCGAGAGCCCGCGCTGGCTCGTGCGGCAGCGCCGCATGGACGATGCGGAAAAGGCGCTGACACGGTTCGGACATGAGGACCCTGGCGCAGAGGTGCGCGAGATCGCCGAGTCCATGCATGCGGATATCGAGGGTCATCACGCAAGCCTCTTTCAACGCAAGTATCTCAGGCCATTGCTGTTCGCCTTTGCGATTGCGGCATTCAATCAACTGGACGGTATCAATGCGGTGATTTACTACACCGCGGATATTTTCCGCATGGCCGGAGCATCCAAGACAAGCGCACTGTCGCAATCTGTCATTCTGGGCTTCACCAATCTCGTGCTGACGCTCGTCGCGATGGCCGTGATCGATCGGATTGGCCGCAGGGCATTGTTGCTAGCGGGATCGGTCACCTTTGTTTTCTCGCACCTGCTGGCGGCGTGGGTGTTTTACTCGCATGCACATGGTTGGATTGTGATCTTGGCAATGATGGGCGTGGTCGGCTCCCACTCTTACTCGCAGGGCGCGGTGGTGTGGGTTTACATCAATGAAATTCTGCCGAACGCGATTCGTGCATCTGGCTCTGCGGTGGTCTGCTTCAGCCTGTGGGTAATTTGCGCTGCGGTGAGTTGGATGTTCCCGGTCCTCGTGGGCATATCCGCTTTCGCGCCATTCCTCTTCTTTGGCGCGATGATGGTGGCGCAATTCGTTTTTGTCTGGATTGCGTTGCCGGAAACCAAGGGGGTTTCCCTCGAGGAATTGCAGCGGCGCTTGGGCATCCAGGAATGACTTGGGCAATTCCACATTCGTCTTCGTAGGGCATTTTCTGGCTATTGCATTTGTTCGACGCGTCGTCGAAGTTGGGCAAAGGGCAAAGTCCTTAGGGGACGAAAGCTAAGAGTTTCGGAAATTCGATCTGGATGACCAGCGATGGATGGTGATACTAGGAGTGCGCGCGCAGCGCGATTGCCGAGCCGTCGGGACAGATTGGCAAGAGGCGAACTTGTCGACGTATCCCCTTTCGCGCGTGCCGCCGGTTTCCGCGTTCCGGTGGCGCTGACCCGCGATGCGTGGGCCGCCGGCATCGACATTAGCGGCGATCGGTCGCCGGTGGAACGCAGCGGTCAAGCCGTGAGGCAGCGTGCCGTTGAAATGCTCAGCCACGCCCTACAAGCGGTGCGTAGAGCCAGCGACAGCGATGCTGTGCAATTCAACCTATACAGACCGACCAGCAATTGCGAAGGGAAAGCAATTGGTCGGCTGGCAATCAGAGATCATTTTCTGGTTCGTTGCGAACCCGGCGACCTTGGTGAACCAGTGGTCACCATTTCCCTTGCGAACTCTCTCGAGTCAGAAGCAGCGACCGAACTCAAGCCGCAGCAGCTGTAGCCACGTGCAGCAGCTAGTCAAACTAGCTATGAGGAGAGCGATGATGGTGGCGAAGCTGGGCTGTCTTTACGAGATATCGCGATCTGCGAGATAGCCGCCATCCTTCTTGCCGCTGGTCAGCATGCGGCGGGGGTGGGCAGCAACGGCAAGGTATCGATCTACTGTGGCGCAAGCCGCCACCGACATCGTCGTCGACGTGCACGGCTGGTTACCGATTGGGTTGTAGGCTCGGGCGCGTGCCGCATTGCTGGCATAAGCCGGACAAAAAACTCACACCAACACCATGCGCACACCGCTGTCCATCAGCGCCTGTACGTATTCCGCATTTGCAATTTTTTCTGTTATCGCAACGTTCAATGCAGTAATGGGAGCAATGACGGACAGGCTGCGTTGGCCGAATTTGCTCGCATCGAACACACCGACGACCTTGCGCGAGACGCGGATCATCAGTGCGTTGAGCGAGGCTTCCTGTGGATCATGCGTGGTCACACCGATCCCAGGGATGATGCCGTCCACGCCGAGGAACAAGCGATCGGCCGAGAGCTGAGAAAGCGTGTGCTCGGCGCCGGGGCCGGCGAGCGAATGCGAGCTGGAGCGCAGCAGGCCACCAAGCATCATCACGCGGATCGATGGGACCGCGCTGAGCTCGAGCGCGATCTGCAGCCCGTTGGTGACGACGGTCAGTTCATTCCATTTGCGCTGGCGCAGCGCGCGGGCGATTTCGATCGTGGTCGAACCGGAGTCCAGGATGATCGTTTCGCCGTCCTCGACCAGCTTGGCCGCGGCATGGCCGATGCGCCGCTTCTGAGCATTGCGATGTGCTTCCTTGAAGCTCGGTGGCGCGTCGGCTGTGCCTGGCGGCATCGGTACTGCACCGCCATGCGAGCGCATGATCGCCGCATTGCGCGTGAGTGCCTCGAGGTCGGAACGTATCGTCACCGGCGAGATATGGAAGCGAGCCGCAAGTTCCTCGACCGTTGCACGACCTTGCCGCTGGACCAGTTCGACGATGAGTCGGCGGCGTTCTTCGACGAGCAGGCGGGGCGAGGGTGAGGTCATGCAGTGTCGTGATCTTGCGCAGGTTCGCTTCAGTTCTCTCAAAGTCCCATGGCGCGATGCATTGCCGAATTCAGATGCACCATCATTTCGGACGCGGCCAGTTCGACGTTGCGATCGCGGCAGGCCTCGAGAATGTTGACGTGCTCTTTGAGCGTACGGCTGATCAACGGCGCCGTTTCGCTACGATCCATGAGGATCAGCGACGTGTAGTTCTGCAGGCGCTTGGTGGTCGATTCAATGAGCGGATTGCCCAGGCTGCCGATCAGGCCGCCATGCAAACGCGACTCGAGCTTATGCAGCTTGGGTAGCGGGTCTTGACCGTTCCTCTCCATCTCTTCGATGAACTCATGGTGGTCGGCGAGCAATGCTTCGATCTCTTCGATCGGCGCCCTCTCGGCGTAGCGCCGGACCGCCTCGCACTCGATGATCATGCGGAACTGATAGGTGCTGCGGATCAGGTCCATGTCGGCCTTGATGAACTCGATGCCGGCGCGCGGGTGGATCTTCACTATCCCCTCGACCTCGAGGACGCGCAGAGCGTCGCGCAAAGGTTGGATCGGCACGCCCAAAAGCTCGACGAGCTCGTTCTGAGACATGTAGGCCCCGGCGGCGATGCGCCGGTGGAACAGGCCGTCCATGATGAGTTGATAGGCAGTTTTGCTCAGGCGTGTCGCGCCTTTCGCGGCAGGTTTCCCTTTTTTGGGTGCCGAGACGGAACGCCGGGCTTGCTTAGTTGCTTTTTTTATCATATCTATTATCCTATCTGATATTTCACAATGTCGCTAGATGGATCGCCTTATGCAAATTGTCGACTTCAGAATCACCCGCTTTCAGTTTGACAGGGATCGCCTGATAGGCGACAGCCAAATTTCGTCCAATGAGGTTCACGCCGCAAGCCTCGAATTGGTGGGAAATGACGGTAGCGTTGGGTTGGGCTTCGTGAATTCGGTCATGGCCAGCCTACCGGACGAGAACGAAATCGCCCGCGTGTTCGCGCTCGAGGCCTGGCCTGAGTTGGAGGGACAGATCCCGGCGGTCTTGGCTCACCGTCAACTCATGCGCCGCGGCGGCAATCGCCGAAAAATGAGCCTGCCCTTCGAGGATGCCATACAACAGGCCATCTGGGATATCTACGCGAAATCAATAAAACTGCCCCTGTGGAAACTGCTGGGCGGTGTCAAAGAAAAGGTGCGCGCTTATGCCAGCGGCCTGGATTTTCACCTTTCGGACCACGACTTTTGTCAGATCTTCGCCAGAGCGGCGAAAGATGGGCATACGGCGTTCAAGATCAAAGTGGGTCATCCCGATGTCCAGCGCGATGTACACCGGCTTGATCTGCTGAAAAGCACGGTCGGGCCGGAGGCGATCGTCATGGTCGACGCCAACGAGGCCTGGACGCCCAAGCAGACTCTGCGAGCGCTCGATCTATTCCGCAAGGCCGGACATAACATTTTTTGGGTCGAGGACCCCATTCCGCGGGACGACATGGCCGGGTTGCGCCTGCTCCGCGGCGGGAGCGGCACCACTTATCTGAATACCGGCGAATATCTCGACGTTACCGGGAAGCGTTCGCTGATCGATGCGGGCGCCGCCGACATCATCAACGTTGGCGGCCAGATCACCGATGTCATGCGATTGGGTTGGTATGCCGCAGAAAAGAATGTCGAACTCGCGCTCGGCAACAGCTTCCTTGAAGTCGGTGTGAACCTCGCCGTCGCACTGCCGGAAGTGAATTGGCTGGAGTACAGCTATCAGAACCTTGATCACCTGGTGAACAAGACCTTCGACATCCGCGACGGCTACATCTTCCCCTCGAACGAAGCCGGGCACGGTCTGACGCTGAGCGAAGAAGCGCGAAAAAACTGGCGGCGTCCTTCTCCCGTTGGCGCCGAGAGTGGTGAGGCAGATGTTCGTGTTGGCTTGGCAAAGGTGGGTGCACGATGAAACTTCTACGCTACGGCGAATCGGGCCGGGAAAAGCCGGGCATGCTCGATGCACAGGGTCGTATCCGCGACCTCTCCTCCATCGTCGACGACATCGCCCTCGATGCGCTCTCGGCTCAAGGCTTGGCGCGCCTGCGCGCGATCGATCCGGCAAGCTTGCCGCTGGTCGAGGAAACAGTTCGTTACGGCGCCTGTGTCGCACGCGTCGGCAAGTTCATCTGCATCGGTCTCAACTATGCGGATCACGCTGCCGAGACGGGTGCCGCGATCCCGGAAGAACCGATCATCTTCCTCAAGGCGACCTCCGCGATATGCGGCCCCAACGACAAGGTGCTGAAGCCGCGCGGCTCGACCAAGCTCGACTGGGAAGTGGAACTCGGCATCGTCATCGGCGAACACACATCGTATGTCACGAAAGATCGGGCGCTGGACCACATCGCCGGATATTGCGTCATCAACGACGTGTCCGAGCGCAACTTCCAGATCGAGCGCGGCGGTCAATGGGACAAGGGCAAGGGCTGCGACACTTTTGGTCCGATCGGGCCCTGGCTCGTGACCCGCGACGAAGCCGGCGACGTCGGCGATCTGAAAATGTGGCTCGACGTCAACGGCCGGCGCTACCAGAACGGCTCGACCAAGACGATGATCTTCAAGCCCGCGTTCCTGGTCCACTACGTGTCCCAGTTCATGAGCCTGCAGCCCGGCGATGTGATCTCCACCGGTACACCGCCTGGCGTTGGCTTGGGGCAAAAGCCGCCGGTGTACCTCAATGCCGGCGATGTGATGGAACTCGGCATCGAAGGCCTGGGCGCCCAGCGACAGGTGGTCGGCCAGGCCTGAGCGATGATCATCTCGGGGCCGAGCGACTATCGCGAAGCGGCGCGCCGAAAGCTGCCGCCGTTTCTGTTCGACTATATCGACGGCGGCGCCGGCGACGAGGCGACATTGCGTGCCAACCAGGACGGCCTTGCTTCAGTGAACCTGAAACAACGCGTTCTGCGCGATGTCGCTAGCCTTTCGCTGGGGACGGAACTCTTCGGCGAGCGCTTGGCCATGCCCGTGATCCTGGGCCCGGTGGGCCTGAGCGGAATGTATGCGCGCCGCGGAGAAGTGCAGGCCGCGCGAGCGGCAAGGGCGGCCGGAATTCCGTACACGTTGTCGACCGTGTCGGTGTGCAGCCTCGAGGAGGTCATCGCCGCCAACGGCGCACCGATTTGGTTCCAACTCTATGTGCTCAAGGATCGAGGCTTCATGAGGGACGCGCTGCGGCACGCAGAGGCTCTCGGTGTGACCAAGCTCGTGTTCACCGTCGACATGCCCGCACCTGGTCCGCGCTATCGCGACGCGCGTTCGGGCATGAGCGGACGTTTTGCCGGGGCACGTCGCTTGTGGCAAGCCGTTCGTCATCCATCCTGGGCCGTCGATGTGGGGTTGTTGGGACGGCCGCACGATCTCGGCAACATCTCGCGCTATCGTGCGAAGCCGGCGGGATTGAACGACTACATCGGCTGGCTCGGCGCGAACTTCGATCCATCGATTTCCTGGGCCGACGTCGAATGGATTCGCGACGTCTGGAAAGGCAAGATCATCATCAAGGGCATATTGGACGCGAACGATGCGCGCGATGCGCAGCGCTTCGGTGCCGACGGCATCGTCGTATCGAATCATGGCGGTCGCCAACTCGAAGGCGCTTCGTCGACCGCACGAGCGCTGCCGGCCATTGCCGATGCGGTCGGTGACCGTCTGACTGTGCTGGCCGATTCGGGAGTCCGGTCAGGAACAGACGTGCTGCGCATGCTGGCTCTCGGCGCCAAAGGCGTACTCCTGGGCCGCGCTTATGCCTATGCACTGGCCAGCGCCGGCCAAGCCGGTGTCGCTCGCCTGCTGGGCATGATCGAAAAGGAAATGCGGGTTGCAATGACGCTTACCGGCACGGCTTCGATAGATCGTGTCGACCGAACCGTTCTGGCCTGAATTGCAGCGTCCTATGAGCCTGGCCGTCGACGCCCATCAGCATTTCTGGTCGCTCGCCCGAGGAGACTATCCTTGGCTCACGCCAGACCTCGGCTTGCTTTATCGCGACTACCTTCCCGCGGATTTGGAGATGCCGTTGAAGGCATCGGGCATCGGACGAACGATCCTGGTTCAAGCCGCGCCGACCGAGGCTGAAACCGCCTTCCTGCTGCAACTTGCCAATCAATACCCGTTCGTCGCCGGTGTCGTCGGCTGGACCGACCTCGCCGCGCCGGATGCGGCGAAGACCATCGAGCGGGCCGCGATGAACCCGAAGCTCGTCGGCTTTCGCCCGATGCTGCAGGAGATGGATGACGCCGCCTGGATCTTGAGCGCCAATTTGCGACCGGCGCTGCGCGCGATGGCCAAAGCGGGCCTGTGCTTCGATGCACTGATCAGGCCGCAGCAGATAAAGGTCATCGAGACACTGTTGTTGCACCATCATCCGGATCTCAAGCTGGTCGTCGACCATGCAGCCAATCCGCCGATCGGAGAGGACCTGACTTCGTGGGCCACCGACATTCGTCGACTTGCGGCCAATACGCGAGCCTACTGCAAGTGGTCGGGGCTGCTGACGATCGCACCCGGACGCGTCAATCGCGGGCATTTGCACCGCGTGTTCGATGTGCTCATCGAGGCGTTCGGACCCGAGCGGCTCATGTGGGGAAGCGACTGGCCCGTTCTCAATCTCGCCAGCTCGTACGACGACTGGCTGTTTGAATCCACCATATTGTTCGCCGGGCTCACGGTGGCACAACAGATTCGCATCACATCGCAGACAGCGGCGGATTTTTATCTGGCATCACGCTCCGACGTCGGTAAAACACGCGCGGGCGTCGCGAGCCAATTTACCCAAGCAATGCTCCACTCTTCCTACTAAGACGAGGATCGGCACGTGAACGACAACATCAATTTCGACAGGCGCAAGTTGCTGGGAAGTGCGCTGATCGCCGCCGCCGCGCAAGCGCTGCCGGCGGGCAGTTCGGCGGCCGAGCCTCGCAGCCATGCCGAGGACAAGGCGCCAGGCGCAAAGCGCTCGGTCATGGGATTGGTCAAGCCCAAGATGGACAAGATTCGCTTCGGCATCATCGGAGTCGGCGAGCGCGGCGGCTCGTTGACCAAAACCCTCCTGCCGGTCGAGGGAGCCGAAATCACGGCCATATGCGATATCTACGCGCCCGCGCTCGAGACGTCCGTGGCCGTGGTCGAAAAAGCCACGGGCAAACGCCCGGCAGCGATCAGCGGCGGCGTCGAAGCCTTCAAGGGACTCATCGATCGACACGACGTCGATGCGGTGATCATCGCGACGCCGTGGGAATGGCATGCGCGCATGGCGCTCTACTCGATCGCGGCCGGCAAGGAAACCTTTGTCGAGGTGCCTGCGGCGACGACGATCGAAGATTGCTGGGCGCTGGTGGAAGCCGCCGAAGCCAAGCAAGTGAACTGCATGATGATGGAGAACTGCTGCTACGGCCGCAGTGAGCTGATGGTCCTGAACATGGTCCGCGCCGGCGTGTTCGGCGAATTGACCCACGGCGAAGGCGCGTACATCCACAATCTGCGCTACAAGCTGAAAGACTTCATCGGCGAAGGCACGTGGCGAGCGGAGTGGTACACCAAGCGCCGCGCCAACTCGTACCCGACGCACGGCCTCGGCCCCATCGCACAGTACATGAACATCAATCGCGGCGACCGCTTCGACTTCCTCGTGTCGACGAGCTCACCGGCCCGCAGCTGGGGCGCCTATGCGGAGCGGGAATTTCCGGCGGACAGCCCGAGGAGAAAGCAGCACTTCGTGATGGCGGATATGAACACCTCCATCATTCAAACGGTGCAGGGCCGAAGCATCATGGTGCAGCACGACGTCAGCACGCCGCGTCCCTACAGCCGACACAATCTGATCCAGGGCGTCAAAGGCACCTTCGCCGGATATCCCGATCGCATCGCGATCGACAAGGGCGGCAATGAGTTCGAAGAGTGGACCACCGATCTTACCGAGTACAAGAACAAGTACGACAGCGTGCTGTGGAAGAACCTCGAGAAGGAGATGCGCGCATCGCCCGACGCGCATGGCGGCATGGACTTCGTCATGCTGTGGCGGATTGTCTATTGCCTGCGCAACGGACTTCCCCTGGATCAGAACGTGTACGACGGCGCAGCGTGGTCGGCACCGTTCGACCTCAGCGAGCAATCGGTTCGCGATCGCAGCCGGCCGAAGGATTTTCCTGATTTCACGCGCGGGCAGTGGAAATCGGCGCCGCCGCTGACCATCGAAACATGAGACAGGTCCGGCGCGGAGCCCTCGCCGGCCGCTTCATGGCATGAATATGCGAACAACGATGGTCCTCGGCCAGCCGTCCTGGCACATCGCCTCGTCCGAGGTTGAGGTGTGTATCACCGAGCTCGGCGGGCATGTCGCGCCCGTGACGTTCGATCGCGAAGGCGGCCGATTCGCGCCGATGGCGGTGGCACCGTGGGCACAGGAGCCGATCGATCCCGCGTTGCCCGCGTGCATGCGCTCCTTGCGCGGCGATTTCTTCTGCCTGCCCTTCGGCGGCAATGCCACGTCGTTCAATGACGAACAGCATCCCCCGCACGGCGAAACCGCGAACGCTCACTGGACGTTCGAAGACCTCGTGCAAAACGGCGATCGCACGACCTTGCATCTGAGCATGCAAACGCAAGTGCGGCGGGGCCGCGTCGACAAACACATCTCGCTCGTGGACGGCCACAACGCGGTGTATTCGCGCCACACCATCTCCGGCATGTCCGGGCCGATGAGCCTGGGCCACCACGCGATGTTGAAGTGTCCCGAGTCCGGCGGCGGGCTGATCTCGGTCAGTCCGTTTCGGCTCGGTCAAGTCTATCCGGAACCGGTGGAGCGACCCGAGAACCGCGGCTATTCGTGCCTGCTGCCGGGTGCCCAGTTCCGTTCGCTCGCCGAAGTGCGCACCGTGTTCGGCGGCAACGCCGACCTGAGCCGCTATCCCGCGCGGCGCGGCTACGAAGATGTCGTCATGCTCGTCGCCGAGCCCGATCTTGCGCTGGCGTGGAGCGCGGTCTCGTTTCCCGCGCAAGGATATGTCTGGTTCGCGCTGAAGGACCCACACGTCCTGCGCCAGACCCTGCTCTGGTTCTCCAACGGCGGTCGCCACTTTGCGCCGTGGGATGGACGCCACGTCGACACTTTGGGCGTCGAGGAAGTGACCTCGTACTTTTTCTTGGGTCTGGCCGAATCGGTGCGTCCCAATGCACTGTCCCACGCGGGCTATCCGACCTCGCTGACGCTCGATCCGAACCAGCCGCTCGAGGTCAACTACATCATGGCCGCGGCGCGGATTCCCGACACCTTCGGCCGCGTGGCCGACATCGTCCCCGCGCCCGAGGGCGTGGTCCTGCACTCCGAGTCCGGCCAGCACGTTCACGCCAAGGTGGATCTCGCGTTTCTGCAGAGTGCGAACGCATGACCGCCATCGTCCATCACCACATTTATTCTGAGAGAGGCTCGACCTATGTTTGATCTTCGAGGCAAGGTGGCGCTGGTCACCGGCGCCGGTTCCGGCATCGGCGCGGCGATCGCTCGCGCATTTGCAACACAAGGCGCGACGGTCTACATCGGCGATCGCGACGCGGCCGCTGCGCGAACCGTCGTGGAAGAGATCCGCGCGACCGGCGGTGTAGCGGTGGTGTGCACGCTGGATGTCGCCAACGCCGATTCCTGCCGCGCGGCAGCCGACGCCATCTTCGCCACCCACCCGCAAGGACTCGACGTCCTCGTGAACAACGCGGGCATCGGCCACGTCGGCACGATCCTGCAGACCGAGGAGGCCGACATGGATCGGCTCTACGCGGTGAACGTGAAGGGCGTGTTCTTCCTGTCGAAGATCTTCCTGCCGAAGATGATGGAGCGCCGATCGGGCTCGATCATCAATCTCGCCTCGATCGGCGGCATCGTTGGGGTGAAGGATCGGCTCGCCTACTGCACGACCAAATTCGCCGTCGTCGGCATCACCAAGACCATGGCGCTCGATCACGCCGAGTCGCAGGTGCGGATCAACTGCATCTGCCCGGGCCGCGTGGAGACACCGTTCGTGCAGGCGCGAATCAAGGAGTACCCGGATCCGGCCAAGGCCTACAAGGAAATGAGCGCGACGCAGGCGTTGGGCCGCATGGGCTCGCCCGAAGAGATCGCTGCGGCTGCCGTCTATCTCGCCAGCGACGAATCCGCCTTCGTGACCGGATCGGCGCTGATCATCGACGGCGGCCTGAGCGCCGGCAAATAAGAGAACGACATGACTGCGGAATTTTCCAACAAAGGCGTCGTCGTTACCGGTGCGGCCAAAGGCGTCGGCGCGGCGGTGGCCGAGGCGTTCTGCCGCGAAGGTGCGCGCGTCGCTCTGATCGATGTCGATGTCGCCGCGGGCAGCGAACTGGCGCGGACTCTCGGTCCGCGCGCACACTTTTTCCAGGCGGACGTCTCAAGCGCAGCGCAAGTGGATCAGGCGCTGCAGCAAGCGGATCAGACGCTCGGCGGGTTTCACATCCTCGTCAACAACGCCGGCATCCAGACCTACGGCACGGTGACGGAAACCAGCGAAGAGGTCTGGGATCGCACGCTCGGCGTGAACCTCAAGAGCGCGTTTCTGTGCGCGAAGGCGGCGTTGCCGGTCATCCAGCGCGAAGGCGGCGGCGTCGTCATCAACATGGCCAGCGTGCAGAGTTTCCTGAGTCAGCACAACGTGGCCGCCTACACCACGAGCAAGACCGCACTGCTCGGACTGACGCGCAGCATTGCGGTCGACTACGCGCCCAAGGTGCGCTGCGTCGCGGTCTGTCCCGGCACGATCGACACGCCGATGCTGCACTGGGCGATCCAGCAATCGCCCGATCCTCAGGAGGTGCTCGAGGAGTGCAAGCAGATGCATCCGCTCGGCAGGATCGCCACTCCGCAGGAAATCGCGGAACTGGTGCTGTTCCTGTCGTCGGACAGGGCAGGGTTCATCACCGGACAGTACTACCGCATCGACGGTGGTCTCGGTATCAGCGTGGCAGGGAGTAAGAGAGCATGAAGATTACGAACATCAAAGCAACCACGGTCACCGTCCCGCTCGAGGCGCCGCTGCGCCACTCGGTCGGCTCGCACTGGGGCCGTTTCGTTCGCACCATCGTCGAAGTCGAGACCGACGAAGGCATCATCGGCCTCGGTGAGATGGGTGGCGGCGGCGAGTCCACCGAAGCGGCGATCAACGGCCTGAATGCGTATCTGATCGGGCACGACCCGCTGCAGCTCGAACAGCTGTACTGGAAGATCTGCAACCCGACCGCCTCGCTCTACAACAACCGCGCGCAGATGCACGCGGCGATCGAGTTCGCCTGCATCGACATCATCGGCAAGAAGCTCGGCATCCGTGCCTGCGATCTGCTCGGTGGCGCGCTGCGTGAAGAGGTGGCGTTCGCTTCCTATCTATTCTTCCGCGACTTCGACAAGAAGACCGGCAAGGGCGGGGAAGAGACGGCCGAGCAGATGGTCGCGCACGCCAAGGCGCTGAAGGCCGAGCACGGATTTACTGCACACAAATTGAAGGCCGGGGTGTTCACGCCGGATCACGAGCTCGAAGTGTTCCGCGCCGTCGCGAACACGTTTCCGAAGGATGGCGTGCGCATCGATCCGAACGGTGGCTGGAGTGTCGAGCAGGCGATCCGCTTCGGCAAGGCCATCGAGGATTTGAACAACGACTACTACGAAGATCCCGCCTGGGGTCTGGAGGGCATGCGCCGCGTGCGCGAGTTCGTGCGCATCCCGACCGCGACCAACCAGGTCGTGGTCAACTTCGAGCAGCTCACGCAGAACGTGCGTGCGACCGCGGCCGACGTGGTGTTGCTCGACACGACGTTCTGGGGTGGCTTGCGCCAGGCGTGGCTCGGCGGCGTGATCTGCCAGAAGTTCAACATCGGCGTCGCCGTGCACAGCTCGGGCGAACTCGGCATCCAACTCGCGACGATGCTGCACCTCGGCGCCGCGCTACCGAACCAGGTCTTCGCCGGCGATGCGCATTACCACCATCTGACCGACGACATCATCAAAGGCGGCAAGATGAAATACCGCGGCGGCAAGATCGCCGTGCCGCAGGGGCCGGGTCTGGGCGTGGAGCTCGACCGCGACAAGCTCGCCCAATACGCCGAACTGTACAAAGAACTGGGCGGCTATGCCTACGACCGCGATCCGGCGCGGCCTGGCTGGTACGCCGTGCTGCCCGAGCAGCGTCATGCCGCTCTGCGAAAAGGATGATGCTTGGGCATGGCCGGTGGAGTTCCAAACATGAATAGCGTTCTGCAGTGCAATGATGTGGTCGGCGAGAGCGTCGTCTGGTGCGAGCGTCGGCAGACGCTGTTTTGGGTCGATATCGTCGGACGACGGCTTCATCGTTTTCATCCCGCGAGCGGGACACACGTGGTCCGTGCCACCGCCGAGATGCCCACTTCGATCGGCCTGCGCGAGGATGACGGTGCGGTCATCGGCTTCCGTCATGAAGTTGCGCTGTGGGATTTCGAAGATCGCTTCGAAACGCTCGCGCTCGTGGAAGCGGACCGACCCGATAATCGGCTCAACGAAGGTTGTGTCGCCCCCGACGGAAGTTTCTGGGTCGGCACGATGCAGAACAATGTGGATTCTCACGGCGGGCCGCTGCCGATGTCCGGGCGTCGCGGCGCGATCTACCGCATCGACGGCGCGGGTTCGGTACGTGCGCTGACGGGGCCCGAGTTCGGCATCACGAACACGTTCGTCTGGTCGAACAACCAATTCGTCACCGCCGATACCCTCGAGAACGCGCTCTACGCTTACGCCTGGGACGGCGCGAGCAGCGTGACGGGTCGGCGCAGTTTCACGCCGGCGTATGCGAAGGGTCTCCCCGACGGCTCCTGCCTCGATTCCGAAGGCTTCGTTTGGAACTGCCGCGTTGCCGGCGGCGGCTGCGTGGTTCGTTTCGCACCGGACGGACGTGTGGATCGCGAAGTCAAGGTGGGTTGCGACTCCCCGACCAGTTGCACCTTTGGCGGTGAAGACTTTTCGACGTTGTTTGTCACCTCATCGAGATTCGGCATGCAAGCGGGTCAATTCGACGAGAGCTTGGAAGGCAGCTTGTTCGCCCTTGACGTCGGAGTGCGCGGACGCCCGGCCAACCGATTCCGCCTCGCAAAGCGCTGAGGCGGCCCGCCGCTACCTGCACGCCAATATCGAACTACGGAAATCTTTGATGCCATCTGTATCGCACGACTGCGCCGCACTGCTGAAAACGATTGGACCGATCGCGTTTGGCGGCGCCAATCTCGGCAATCTGTATCGACCGATTTCCGACGAGCATGCCGAGCGCACTCTCGCCGCCGCACTCGAAAGCGGGATTGGCTATGTAGACACCGCGCCCTTCTATGGCTTCGGCCTTTCCGAGAAACGGATCGGGCGAATCCTGGCAAAATATGACCCGGATGCCCGCATCGTGCTATCGAGCAAAGTTGGCCGCCTGCTCGAGCCCGATGCGGATGCCGACCTCGACGCGGTGCGCTCCGGTTTCGTCTCCCCGGAACCGTTCCGGCCCGTATACGACTACAGCTACGACGCGGTGATGCGATCGTGGGAAGAGAGCCGTCGCCGGCTGGGGCGCGAGCGCATCGACATCCTGTTCGTCCATGATCTTGGCGAGCGCACTCATGGCGCGGATCACCCGCATCATTTCCGCACCTTCATGGAGGGCGGTTATCGCGCCTTGCGCGAGCTGCGCGATAGCGGCGAAATTTCCGCTTTCGGGCTCGGGGTCAACGAAGCGGAAGTCTGCGTCGAGGCGCTCGCGCACGGCGATTTCGACGTGATGCTGCTTGCCGGCCGTTACACGCTGATCGAGCAGGCGCCGCTCGACACGCTGTTTCCTCTTTGCATCGAACGCGACGTGCGGCTGGTGATCGGTGGTCCCTACAACAGTGGCATTCTCGCGACCGGTTCGGCCAAGGCCAGCCGCTACGACTACGGTGCCGCGCCTGCGGCGGTGGTGGAAAAAGTGGCCGCGATCGAGCGCATCTGCGCGGCTCACGACGTCCCGCTTGCGGCTGCGGCACTGCAATTTCCGCTTGGCCACCCCCAGGTTGCCGCAGTACTCCCCGGGCTTGCCAACGAAGCGCAGACACTTGCCTCGCTGCGCCTCGTCACGACGCCGATCCCCGCCGATTTTTGGGCCGAACTCAAGCATACCGGCCTTCTGCGCGCGGATGCACCAACGCCGCCGAGCGTGGTCGAAGCTCACGCGGCATCTGTCTGATCGAACCGATTCCTCAGGAGTAAGCATTTCATGAGCCAGCCAGATTCCGTGTCGCGCCGTCAGTTCTTGTGTGAGGCCGTTTGCGCCGGTCTTCTTGTGGCGACCGGCATTCATGCCAATGTCGCGAGCGCATCGGTTGACACCGCGGCATCGGCAGAGATTCACGTCAACGCGGCGAATGGCGACGACTCCGCGCCAGGCTCTGTCACGCAGCCACTGAAGACGATTTCTGCCGCGGCCGCCAAAGCCATGCCCGGCGACACCATCGTCGTCCACGCCGGCGTGTACCGCGAGTGGGTGAGACCGCCGCGCGGAGGCACGTCCGACAGCAAACGCATCACCTACCGCGCAGCGCCAGGCGAGAAGGTCGTCATCACGGGTTCCGATTCCTTCACCCATTGGGAGAAGGTCTCCGGCGACACGTGGAAGCTTGTTATCCCCAACGCCTATTTCGGCGCGTTCAATCCTTACGTCGAAAAAGTAGGCGGAGATTGGTTTGACGGCCAAGGACGCGACCACCGGCGCGGCATGGTCTACGTGCATGGCGAATGGCTCCCGGAGGCCCTGGATCTCGACGCGATGACGAAGGTGGCAGATGGAAGGCCGGCCTGGTTCGCGCTCGTGGATCAGGGCAAGCAGGGTAGGGAGCACGGGAGCACGACCATTTATGCACGCTTCCCCGCGGCCACCGATCCGAATTCCGGTGCCGTCGAAGTCTGCGTGCGCCCCACCGTGTTCACGCCGGAAAAAATCGGCATCGACTACATCACCCTATCCGGTTTCGAACTGCGCAACGCCGCAACGAACTGGGCCGCACCGACCATGGGCCAGCGCGGTCTCGTCAGCGCCTACTGGAACAAGGGCTGGATCATCGAGAACAACGAGATCTGCTATTCGCGCTGCTCCGGCGTCGCGCTCGGCAAGTACTCCGACGAGTTCGACGGCAAGCGCGGCACCACGGACGGCTACTACCTCACGATCAACGACGCACTCAAGACCGGCGGTTGGACGAAGGAGAAAATCGGCTCGCATATCGTGCGCAACAACCGCATCCATCACTGCGGTCAGACCGGCGTCGTCGGCAGCCTCGGCTGCGCCTTCAGCCAGGTGGTCGGCAACGAGATCAGCGATTGCAACACGCAAGACATCTGGGACGGCGCGGAGATGGCCGGTATCAAGTTCCACGGTGCGATCGATGTCGTCATTGCCGACAACCACATCCATCACATCGGCAACGCGGGCGGCATCTGGCTCGACTGGATGGCGCAGGGTACGCGCATCACCGGCAATCTTTTCCATGACAACAGCCGCGACCTCTTTACCGAAGTGGATCACGGCCCCTTTCTCGTCGCCAACAACCTGTTTCTTTCGCCTCGCGCTTACCTGGCGAACTCCCAGGGTGCGGCTTTCGCGCACAACCTCGTCACCGGCAGTCTGCAGATACTTCCCGACGAGCGCCGCACGCCGTACATGAAGCCACACGCCACCGATCAGATCGCCTTGCACGACAATCCCGTCGGAGACGTCCGCTGGATCAACAATATTCTTGCCAAGGGTGTCGAACTCTTCGGTTACAACGCGGCCGGCAAGGGCTGGGAATGTCACATGACCGGCAATGTCTTCGCGAAGGGCGCATGGGGATCGCGTTTCGACAAGGACGCCCTGAATGCGCCCGTCTTCGATATCGGCACGAAACTCGTGCAAAAAGCCGACGGCTGGTACCTCACCCTCGCCACAGACGCAAAATGGAAGCAGGCCGTGAAGCGTCCCCTCGTGACCACCGCCCTGCTCGGCAAAGCGAAAATTCCGCAGCAGGAATACACGCTCGCCGACGGCTCGCCGATGATGATCGATACCGACTACCTGGGCGCCAAGCGCGACACATCGAATCCGTTTCCAGGCCCCTTCGAAAGCCATCTGAACGGTGAGGTCAAGGTCTGGCCGAAAGCTGGTCACACTGGCAGTTGAAAATCCGAGATGGGTTGCACAATGAACCCGCGCTTTGCGCGGGTTTTTGTTTATGCGTTCGCACCTCGTGCGCGACCTGCGCTCAGGCGGCAACGCGGCCCAGGTTCAGTTCGCTCGCACGGTCGAATACGTGCAACTTTTCCGGGTCGAGTCCGAGCTCGACCGATGCGCCGGCGCGCAGGCGCAAATGGCCGGCGATGCGCGCGACGACGCGATCTTCCGCGCCGATGGCGAGGGTGAGGATAGTCTCCGCGCCGAGCGGCTCGACGACTTCGGCAGTGCCGTGCAGGCGGCCGTGCGTGGCAGGGGTGTCTTTATCGACGAGGCGCAGCGTCTCGGGACGCAGGCCGAGCCAGACGTCCTGGTGTTCGCAGAGCTTCCATCGTTCGCGCTGCGCCGGCGCCAATGCCAGCGCAAATCCCCGGCCGTTGAAGGCGCCCGCTTCCCAGCGCGCGGGAAGAAAGCTCATCGCCGGCGAGCCGATGAAGCCGCCGACGAATTTGTTGAGCGGGAATTCGTAGAGCTCGATCGGCGCGGCAATCTGCTGGATTTCGCCGTCCTTCATCACGACGATGCGGTCGCCCATCGTCATCGCCTCGACCTGATCGTGGGTGACGTAGATCGTGGTCACGCCGAGGCGGTCGTGCAGCCGGCCGATCGAGGCACGCATCTCGACACGCAGCTTGGCGTCGAGATTCGACAGCGGCTCGTCCATGAGGAACAGCTTGGGCTCGCGCACGATCGCGCGGCCGAGCGCGACGCGCTGGCGCTCGCCGCCCGACAGCGCGGCGGGCTTGCGCTCGAGCAGGGGCTCGAGCTGCAGCATGCGCGCGGCTTCGAGCACGCGTCGGTCGATCTCGGCTTTGCCACGGCCGGCGAGCTTGAGCGCGAAAGCCATGTTCTCGCGCACGCTCATGTGCGGGTACAGCGCGTAGTTCTGGAACACCATCGCGATGTCGCGCTGTTTCGGCGCGAGGTCGTTGACCACCTTGCCGTCGATTTCGAGCGTGCCGCCGGAAATTTCCTCGAGGCCGGCGATCATGCGCAGCGTCGTCGACTTGCCGCAGCCGGAGGGGCCGACGAAGACGACGAACTCGCCGTCGCGAACATCGAGACTGAAGTCCTTCACCGCGACGCGGCCGTCGGCGTAGAGCTTGCGAAGGTTGCGCAGGACGATGGAGGCCATGGCGGGGTGGGCGGCTCGGAGGCGAAATGCAGCAGGGAGGAATGTACAAGAGCGCGCCTGCAAAAACCTACTGCGCTCGAATCCACGGGCGCCGGTTCAAGGGTGCGGCGGCTTTGTCTGCGTTTCGATCCATGCCAGATACGGCGCATGCGCGGCGGCGATGTCGATAGCGACGACTTCGGGCAATTCGTAGGGGTGCAGGGCGAGGATGCGCTCGCGCAACGCATCGAAACGTTCGCGCGTGGTCTTGATGATGAGCAGCTGCTCTTCCTCGCGGTGGAGAAGGCCTTGCCAGCGGTAGGTCGAGATCAGTCCCGGGAGGCGGTTGATGCAGGCGGCGAGGCGTTCTTCGACGAGCACGGTCGCGATGCGCTGGCCGGTTTGCGCGTCGGGGCAGGTGCATAACGCTATGATCGCGGTCATGTCGGATGAGGAAGCAACCATGGTCGTGTACGTATCCTGCCGCGAAAAAATCCTGCGTCAACCCGTTGTCCCGCTCAGCATCGCACAAGTGCTCGTGGCACTGGCTTGTTTTTGCGCCGCGCAGCTTGCCTTTGCGGCTGGCGCGTCGCCGGAAATCAACATCGCGACCTACAACCTGCGCCTCAATACCGCGTCCGACGGCGCAAATGCTTGGCCGCATCGTGTCGACGCGGTCAGGGCGCTGATCCGCTACCACGAGTTCGACATCGTCGGCACGCAGGAAGGGCTGCCCGAGCAGATCACGGATCTCGACGCGATGCCGGGCTTCGCTCACGTCGGCATCGGCCGCGACGACGGCAAGGACGCCGGCGAGCATTCGGCAATCTACTACCGCACGGCGCGTTTCGAGGTCGAGAAGCATGGTGACTACTGGCTAAGCGAAACACCGGATCGCCCCTCCAAAGGCTGGGACGCGAAGTGCTGCAACCGCATCGCGAGCTGGGCGAAATTTCACGATCGCGTCAACGGCAGGCGCTTCTTCGTCTTCAACGTGCACTTCGACCACCAGGGCGAAGTCGCGCGGCGCGAGTCGGCCAAGCTGATGCTGCGCAAGATGCGCGAGATCGCGGGCAACGCCACGATGATCTGCATTGGGGACTTCAATTCGACGCCCGAGACCGAGCAGATCCAGACGATGAAGACGGCATTGCGTGACGCGCGCGAAGTCAGCGCCGAGCCGGCGTACGGCCCGCAGGGCACGTTCGAGGATTTCAAGCTCGACTCGAAGCTGCCCGAGCGCATCGACTACATCTTCGTCGGCCGCGGCGTCGAGGTGCTCAAGTATGCGACGCTGACCGACAGCGTTGAGGCGCGGTTCCCATCGGACCACCTTCCGGTCGTGGCAAGGGTTCGCTTGCCGTAAAGCCTCGGCTGCGGTCAGGTTTTCAACAACTCGCCCGCGCCGAGCGCGAGCAATTCTTCCGCGACCTTGCGGCCTAGCGCCTCGGGCTCGGCGTCGAAGGGGGTCGCGCCCGAAGCGCGGATCAGCCGTCCGTTCGCGGCGTCGCCGACGAGGCCGTGCAACTGCAGGCCGTATTCGGTTTCCACGCACCAGGCGGCGATCGGCACTTCGCAGTTGCCCTGCAGGTGCCGCGTCATCGCGCGTTCGGCGCCGGTGCAGCGCGCGGTCGCGGCATCGTGCAACGGTGCGATCAGCTCTGCGGTGCGCGCGTCGCCGGCGCGCAATTCCACGGCGATCGCGCCTTGCGCCGCGGCAGGCAGCCATTCCGGCGCGGCGAGCCGGCTTTTGATGCGCGCGCCAAGGCCGAGCCGTTCGAGACCGGCGCAGGCAAGTACGATCGCGTCGTAGTCGCCGGCGTCGAGCTTGGCCAGGCGCGTGTTGACGTTGCCGCGCAAGTCGAGCAATTCGAGATCCGGGCGCAGCGCGCGCAGTTGCGCCTGGCGGCGCAGCGAGGACGTGCCGACGCGTGCTCCGCGCGGCAGTTCGTCGATACGGGAGAAGTTCGCGCTGACGAAGCCGTCGGCGGCATCGGCGCGTTCGAGCACGGCGCCGACTTCGAATCCGGCATCGAGCTCCATCGGCATGTCCTTGTACGAGTGCACGGCGATGTCGGCGCGGCGCTCGGCAAGCGCGACTTCGAGTTCCTTGAGGAACAGGCCCTTGCCGCCGATCTGCGCGAGCGGGCGATCGAGGATGCGGTCGCCGCGCGTCGTCATCGGCAGCAGTTCGACGCTCAGCTCGGGATGCGCGACGCGCAGGCGCGCGGCAACGTGTTCGGCCTGCCACAGGGCGAGCGCACTCTGGCGCGTGGCGATTCTGAGGATGTTCATCGGGGCATTTTATCGGCAGGCGTTGCGGCGGTCTCGTCCGCGAATGGTCTTAGCCGCCCTTGGGAACCTCTGATTAACCGTAGCGAGCGAAGAGAATTTGTGCGTCGCCGGAGCGCAGGAACCGGAGTGTACAGTTGAGTACATGAGGATTACATGCCGCTCCTGCGGCATGCCCTGCGGGCCAGCTCCGCTGTTCGCTTTGGCATCCCTGCCTTCGCAGTCCGGGCACCGACGGCGCGCAACATCGAGCGCAGTAAGTTAAACAGAAGTTCCCTTGACGAACTTGCGCAATGCGGGCAGGTTGCGCCGGCTCACCTCGAGCTGTTCGTTGCTGTCGGCCAGGCGCACGAAAATGCGTTCGTCGCTCGTGCGCGAAAGACCGGCGATGCGGTTCTTGGCGACGAGGCAGTTGCGGTGGATGCGTACGAAGCGCTGCTCGAACTCGGCTTCGAGCGTCTTCAGCGATTCTTCGATCAGCACCTCGCCACGCGCATGGTGCACACGAACGTACTTGTCGTCGGCGATCAGGTAGTCGATGTCCGCGACCGCCACCATGACCAGATTTCCGCGCATGCGCGCGCACAGGTGCGTGCGCTGCGCGGACGCGGCGGAATGCAGCTTCGCCAGGGTCTGGCCGCTGTAGCGCTGCGCGCGCGCGAGCGCAGCCTGCAGGCGCTCGAGGCGGATCGGCTTGACCAGGTAGTCCACCGCATTCGCCTCGAACGCGGCGAGCGCATGTTTGTCGTAGGCGGTACAGAAGATCACTGCGGGCGCGGGATCGAGCGTGGCGAGGTGGTGTGCGGCTTCGAGGCCGTTCATCAGCGGCATGCTGATGTCGAGCAGCACAAGGTCGGGGGCAAGCTGCGCGGAAAGCTCGACCGCTGTGCGCCCGTCGCCGGTCTCGCCGAGCACCTCGATGCCGTCGAGTTCGGCGAGCAGGCTCGCCATGCGCGCGCGCGCGGGAGGTTCGTCGTCGACAATCAGGACCTTCATCGTTGGCGAGAGCGTGGCGTCACCGTCATGGAGCGCCCATTCTAGCCCGTATTTCCGCAGCGTTCCGGCTGCGGAAAAAAACCGGGATTGCCCGATCCGATCCGGCGTCGGGTTTACTGCTTCGGCTTTTCCTTCTTGCCCCCGACCAACTTTGTCGCTTCCGCCACGCACTGTTTCAACTTTTGCTTGCCGGACAGGCCGACCATGTTGTCGCAGCAACGCTGGATTTCCGCATCGGTGCGCGCCTTGTAGGCATCGCCCGTGCAAAGCGCTGCTGCCTTGTTGGGATCGCTCATGCCATCGGCGTGTGTCGGCGAGGACATCGTCAGCGACGCGCTGGCGGCAGCGAAAACGAATGCGCAGGTGCGCAGGTTCGGAACGTGCATGAGGGGCTCCTTCGAAAGGTGGATTCAGATCCGCGGACGGACGTCGTTTGTCGTGGCCGGCAGCGGCCCGACAAACTCTGTAGCGGAAAAAGCGCGCAATCGGCTCACGCCGGGCGCGGCGACTCCGTGATTGGCAGTTCGGGCAGCCACAAGGCGACTTCGAAATCCTCGTCGCCCTCGTTCACTCTGAGCGCACCGCGCCGGCCAAAGTGGTATTCGATCCGGCTGCGCGTGTTGGCGAGTGCCATGCCGTTTCGCGATGGTGCACGCGCGCCTTCAGCCGGGCGTGGGTTGGCGATCGTGATCGCGACGCCGTCGCCCTGTCGTCGCGCGCGCAGACTCACCGTGCCGCCGCCGGGCAACGGCTGGATGCCGTGGTGGATCGCGTTCTCGACCAGCGGCTGCAGCAGCAGTGCCGGCACGGGCAGGTCTCCCGGAAGATCGGCGGCGAGATCGAACTGCACGTGCAGGCGTTCGCGCAGGCGCAGTTGTTCGATGGCGAGATAGCGCTGCGCGAGTTCGAGCTCCGCGGCGAGCGTAGACGGCTTGCCGTCGGCACCTAGCGCGGCGCGGAACAGGTCGGAAAGGTCCTCGACCGCGCGTTCGGCCGCGACCGGTTCGGTGCGGATCAGGCTCGCGATCGTGTTCATGCTGTTGAACAGAAAATGCGGGCGGATGCGCGCTTGCAGCGCGTCGAGTCGCGTGCGCGCCTCGGCCTGCACGCGCGCGCGCCACTGCTCGATCACGTAGAAATAGCGCAGCAGCGCCGCGCCGATCAGTGCGCACAGGGCGACGTTGCGCAACAGGAAGCGCCATTGATATTGCGCCGGCAAGGTCAGCTTCAAATTGAGCAACTGGTCGAGCACGAAGGCGAGCGCACTGCCGGTGAGCGTGATCGCGAGCATCAGCAGGTAAGCGACGAGCACGCCGTGCAGGCGCGGCAGGCGCTGCAGCCACGCGCGCGCCTTGCACAGCACGACCACGCACAGCATCGCGATCCATTGTACGAACACGGTCACGGTGCCGAGTCGCGACAGCAGCGGCTGCGACTCGTCGCTCGGCGCGATCAGGATCACGAGCACGGTCAGCTCGGCAATGATCATAACCGCGACGATGACCGGCAGGCTGCAGAAATCCGGCAGCCACGAAGAATCGGGCGTCGACGTCGGCTTCGGTTGCGTGCTCACGCGGGCTTCGCGGCTGTCAGCTCAGGCGTGCGCCGAGCCAGCGGCGCAGGTCGGCGATTTCCTCGGCGCAGACCTGGTGCGCCATCGGATAACTATGCCATTCGACCGCATAACCGAGGCGTTGCAGCGCATCGCGGCTCATCTCGCCGAGGCGCAGCGGCACGATCGGATCGACCGTGCCGTGGCCCATGAAAATGGGAATCGCGCGATTCGCCGGCACGATTTCCACGTCGGTCTTCTCGGCCATCGGCAGGTAGGTCGACAGCGCCATGATACCGCCGAGCTTTTGCGCGTGACGCAGGCCGCCGGCGAGCGCGATCGCGCCGCCCTGCGAGAAGCCGGCGAGGATGATGTTTTCGCCGACTATCCCGCGCGCGACTTCGCGCGCGATCAACTCGTCGAGTTGCGCGATCGATGCACGCATGCCGGCCTCGTCCTGCTTCTGCGCAATCTCCATGCCGGTGATGTCGTACCACGCGCGCATCGGCATGCCGCCATTGACCGTCACCGGCCGCACCGGCGCATGTGGAAACACGAAGCGCAGTGCGGGCCATGCGCGGTCGACGAGTTCGGGCACGATCGGCTCGAAATCGTGCCCGTCGGCGCCGAGGCCGTGCAGCCAGATCACCGCGTGTTTCGGATCGGCGGCGGTTTCGATTTCAACGGTTGGTAGGGGCATGCACGACGAGGCCGGAATGAGGAATTGAGTGGGGAGCTTACCTAGAACCTTCGTCCCCGCAAAACTCGGCAGCGAAGACCGGGCGCAGAAACGGAGTTTTGCAGGCGGTGGCTGTCCAGGTTCCGCTGGTGCCGGCATGACCGTGGCAGGCAGCGGGTGACACCTTTCACTTGTGCAGGTATCCGCGTCCGCTATTCTGCGCCCCTCGCACAACCGGACTTCCCGCATGCTTCGTCGCCTGTTCGTCTTCTTCGCCGCCGTGCTGTTCTTCGTCTCTGCGCTCGCCCATGCGCGCGGCGTGAACGGTGTCGGCGTGGCGGCCGTGCGCATCCCCGATCCGGTCAACGGTGGCCAGACCGACGGCTTCGTGTTCTATCCCGCGAAGCAGCCGACGCGCGGCACGACGGAAATGGGACCTTACGATGTCGCCGCAACGGTGGATGCCGCGGCGATTCCCGGAGCGAAGCCGCTGGTGGTGATTTCGCACGGCAACGGCGGCAGCGCGCTCGGCCATCACGACTTGGCGACGTATCTCGCGGCGCGCGGGTTCATCGTTGCCACGCTCAATCATCCCAAAGACTATTTTCGTGATACGAGCGGCGTAGGCCATATCGAAGTACTGGCCGGTCGCGCGATCCAGGTAAAGGCCGTGATCACGATGCTGCTCGCCGATCCGCGCTGGAAGGCCTTGATCGATCCCGGCCGAATCGGTGTGGGCGGTTTCTCCGCCGGAGGCTACACAAGCCTGCTCGTCGCCGGGGCGAAGCCGAAGTTCGATCGCTTCATCGGCTTTTGCGAACGTTATCCCCAAGACGCCGACGTCTGCGGCCATGCCGACGAGTTCAAGGCCGCCGCCGCGAACGAGGGGCTGACCTTGCAGCAGGTGTTCGACGGTATGCAAGGCCAGTTCGGCCGCTATGGCGACACGGCCGACCCGCGCGTAAAGGCGGCATTCGCGATGGCACCGCTCAGCCTGATCTTCGACGAAACCGGCTTCGAGCGCGTGCGCATTCCGGTCTTTCTTTATTACGGCGAGAATGACCAGGTGCTGCCGCCGGAGGCAAACGCAAAGCATATCCGGCCGCTGATCAAGACCCTGGTCGGCGTGAAGGAAATTCCGAATGCCGACCACTGGGTGTTTCTGCCGCCGTGCTCGCCGGCGTTGGCCAAGGATATCGAGCGCATGTGTCACGATCCGGCAGGCGTCGACCGCGCCGCGGCGCATGTGCAGATCAATGCGGATGCGTTCGCGTTCTTCCGCAAAACCTTGGGCGTGCATTGACGCTTTTTTCGGCGCGCGAGAGGTTTGACGGTCTCGGGACGATTGGTTTGAGGTCGGGCTACATCGCTATCTGTCTTTGAGGAGACATGACTTTCGGCCGCTTGCTTGGATGCAGGCCTCGGCTATGCTGCGCGCTTTGCGCGCAACCGGGATTCACGCATGCCACGCCGTCTGCTCAGCCTCCTTACCGCTTCGCTCGTCTTCGCCTCCGCAGCGGCGCAGGCCGATACCGCATCCACGGCGTCCGCAGCACTGACCCTGGAAACGATCATGGCCGACCCGGCCTGGATCGGCGCCGCGCCGCAGCAGCCGTACTGGTCTGCCGACGGCAAGGCGGTCTACTACTCGGCCCGGCGCGGGACCACAGCGATAGTCGACCTGCATCGCATCGACCTCGCCGCAGGCAAAGATCAAGTCGTCGATGGCGCCGCGATGGCGACGAGCGACGGCAGCGATGCGGTTTACGACCTCGCCGGTACGCGCGCGGCGTTCGCGCGCAACGGCGACATCTTCGTGCGCGACCTGCGCAATGGCGCGCTGAGCCAGGTCACGCGCACGCCGGAGCGGGAATCCGCGCCGCAGTTCTCCGCCGATGGGCGCATGTTGAGCTTCCGTTCTGGCAACGACTGGTTCGTGCACGATCTCGCCAGTCACGTGACCGCACCGGCCGCCGTGCTCAAGGCCGAGAAGGATCCCGAGGCCAAACCGGCCGACGACGACCTGCGCGATTTCCAGCTGCGCACGTTCTCGACGTTGTCGAAGCTCAAGGCCGACAAGGACGCACGCCGCGAACATGCGGAGGAAATGCGCCGCGCCGATTCGACGCGTGCGAGCGCGCCGTTCTTCCTCGGCGACGAGGTGAAGCTGCTCGACACGGAGCTTTCGCCCGACGGGCGCTGGCTGCTCGTGGTGACGATGGCGAAGAAACACGACGAGGGCCGCCGCGGCGAGTTGACCCGCTATGTCACGGAATCCGGCTACGAGGAGCCGGAGAAGGAGCGCATACGCGTCGGTCGCAATGCGCCGGCACCGCAGTCGCTGCAGTTGCTCGACCTCGTCGCGCACAAGGCGTATCCGCTCGCCCTCGACGAGCTGCCCGGCATCCATGACGATCCGCTCAAGAGCGTGCGCGAGGAGAACACCAAGGCTGCAAGCAAGGCCGGCGCCGCGGAGAAAACCGATGCGCAAAAGAAGGAAAAGGCGGCGGACAAACCGAAGCAGCGCGGCGTGCGCATCGTCTCCAACGCCGATGACGGCGGTGGCGGCGGCATCGTCTGGAGCCGTGACGGCCAAGCGCTTGCGATCCAGTTGCGCGCGATCGACAACAAGGACCGCTGGATCGCGACGGTCGACCTCGCCGCGCACAAGCTCGTGCCGCAGCATCGCCTGACCGACCCGGCCTGGATCAACTGGAATTTCAACGAATTCGGATTCCTGCGCGACGAGCGCACGCTGTGGTACGAGTCGGAGGAGGCCGGTTATGCGCATTTGTATACCAAAGCGGCGGGCGCCAAGGCTGCGGCGCTGACGAGCGGAAAATTCGAGGTCTCGCATCCGCAACTGTCGACCGACGGGAAATGGTTCTACCTGCGCGCGAATGCCGAAGCACCCTACGCCTATGATGTCTACCGTGTGCCAGCGGCCGGCGGCAAACTCGAGCGCGTAACCCAGTACAAGGGCATGCAGGATTTCGCCCTGAGTCATGACGACAGGCAATTGCTCGTCACCCATTCGTCGAGCTACGTGCCGGCGCAACTCGCGATCGCCAATGCCGACGGCGCTGGCACTCCGCGAGAACTCGGTGACACGCGCAGTGCGGCGTTCGCCGGCATGACCTGGCTTGCGCCGGAGATCGTCGAAGTGCCGTCAACGCACTTCAAGGGCGTCATTCATGCGAAGTTATACAAGCCTGCGAATGCGGACAAGTCCGCGAAGCGTCCCGCGGTGGTCTTCGTCCATGGCGCCGGCTACCTGCAGAACGTGCACCTGCAGTATCCGGCATATTTCCGCGAGCAGATGTTCCACAACCTGCTCGTGCAGAAGGGCTATGTCGTCATCGACATGGACTACCGCGGTTCGGAAGGCTACGGTCGCGACTGGCGCACGGCGATCTACCGGCAGATGGGCCACCCGGAACTCGAAGACCTGCTCGACGGCAAGAAGTATCTCGTCGACCACGCCAATGTCGATCCGAAACGCGTCGGCATCTACGGCGGTTCGTACGGCGGCTTCATGACCCTGATGGCGCTGTTCCGCGCGCCGGGCGAGTTCGCCGCGGGCGCCGCGCTGCGTCCCGTCACCGACTGGATGCAGTACAACCATGAGTACACCTCGAACATCCTCAACACGCCGCAGGACGATCCGATCGCCTACAAACGTTCGTCGCCGATCGAATTCGCCGACGGCCTGCGCGATCCGCTGCTGATCTGCCATGGCGTGATCGACGACAACGTGTTGTTCGAGGACTCGATGCGCCTGTACCAACGCCTGATCGAGCTGCACAAGGACGGTTTCACGATCTCTCCCTATGCACTCGATCGTCACGGCTTCACCAATGCCGATTCATGGCTGGACGAGTACAAGCGTATCTACCGGCTTTTCGAGCAGAATATCGGCCAGAAAAACTGAGGGGCGCGTCGAGATGAGCGATCTGCCGCGTTGCCCGAAATGCAATTCCGAATACACCTACGTCGACGGTGAGCTGTATGTCTGCCCCGAATGCGCGCACGAGTGGCCGCAGCAGGCCGTGGCGGAAGCCGTCGAGGAAGCGCGCGTCGTGCGCGATGCGGTCGGCAACGTCCTCGCCGACGGCGACACGGTGACCGTGATCAAGGATCTCAAGGTCAAAGGCTCTTCGTCGGTGGTCAAGGTCGGCACCAAGGTGAAGAACATCCGTCTCGTCGACGGCGATCACGACATCGACTGCAGAGTCGAGGGCATCGGTCAGATGGGCTTGAAATCGGAGTTCGTGAAGAAAGCCTAGAACCTATCTCAAAACTACTGCGCTCGACATTTCGCGTGCCGGCGGTGCTCGGACTGCGGAGGCAGGAGGCCGAAGCGAACAGCGAAGCTGGCCCGCAGGGCATGTCGCAGGAGCGGCATGTAATCCTCATTTACTATTTGTAAACTCCGGTTCCTGCGCTCCGGCGACGCACGAACTGTCATCGCTCGCTACGTTTTGAGATAGGTTCTAACCGTTGCCCGGGACGACATCGCCACCAATTGCGATTGAACGGTCGTAGTCCCACAATCGATGCATGACGACAGGGCGGCGTGCGTTGGGGTTTTGGTCGGCGACTGCACTTGTCGTCGGCAACATGATCGGCTCGGGCGTGTTCCTGCTGCCCGCTTCGCTGGCGCCCTACGGGCAGGCCAGTCTCTACGGTTGGGCCCTGTCGGCGTCGGGTGCATTGCTGCTTGCCGGCGTGTTTGCCTATCTCTCGCGGCGCCACCCTGTTGCCGGTGGTCCGTATGCCTACGCGCGCATCGCGTTCGGCGATTTGACCGGCTTCATCATGGCCTGGAGCTACTGGATCTCGGTCTGGTGCGCGGTCGCTGCGATCGCGGTCGCGTTCGCCGGCAGCGTCGCGGCGATCTTCCCCGCGCTTGCCACACCCGCAAATGAAGCGGCGTGTGCGCTGATCGTGTTGTGGCTCGGCACGGCGTTCAACATCGCCGGCGTGCGCACGGCGGGCATCGCCCAGCTCGTCATCACGATCCTGAAACTGCTGCCGCTGTTCGTCATCATCGCGGTTGGCGCAAGCAAGCTCGATGCGCAGTCGTTCACGCCGTTCAATCCGAGCGGACAAGGCTGGCTGTCGGTGACGACGGTGACCGCGGCGCTCGCGCTGTGGGCCCTGCAGGGCATGGAGTGCGCGACGATTCCGGCCGAGCATGTCGATGATGCCGAGAAGACCATTCCGCGTGCGACCCTGCTCGGCGTCGCGCTCGCCGCGGCGGTGACGATCGCGGCTTGCACCGTAGTGCTCGGCCTCGTGCCATTGGATCGGCTGGCCACGTCGACCGCGCCGTTCGCCGACGCGGCGTCGCGCTTGTGGGGGCAGGGCGCAGGTACGGCGATGGCGGTGGCGATGGCCGTGTCCTGTCTCGGCGCACTCAACGGCTGGATCCTCGTTCAAGGCCAGGTGCCGTATGCGGCGGCCTGCGACGGATTGTTCCCGGCGTATTTCGCCCGCGTCGATGCGAACGGTACGCCGCGTATCGGCCTCGTCGTCGGCAGCGTGCTGGCGACCTTGCTCGTGCTCGCGAACTTCGCGGGTTCGCTGGTCGCGGTGTTCACCGCGTCGATCCTGCTCGCGACGGCCGCGGCATTGTTGCCGTACGCGTTCAGCGCGGCGGCGATGCTTCGCCTCGAGTCGCGCCTGGATCGCCCGTCTGGATGGCGCCTCGGCGTCGCCGCGCTGGCGTTCGTCTACGGGCTATGGGCGCTGGTCGGCACCGGGGCCGAGGCCTTGATCTGGGGTGCGGGGTTGCTGCTCGCGGGCATGCCGTTCCACTTTCTGCCCCGCCGTTGAGGGCACTTCGAAAAACCGTATCGCGCAACATCGAGCGCAGTAGGTTCTTCGGGGTACCTTGATAGTTTACGCCGAGGCTGGCGTGTTCAAAAGACTATCGCCGGCAAAGCATCTGCGTCAGGATACGCGCCTTCCCGCGCCCACGGCCAACTCATGTCTTCGACGATGCAGAAGCCGAATCACGCCCTGACCCAAGGTGCGATCGGCAAGACGCTGTTCCTTTTTACTCTGCCGATCCTCGCCGGCAACGTGTTGCAGTCGCTCAACGGTTCGGTCAATGCGATCTGGATCGGCCACGGCCTCGGCGAAGCCGCGCTCGCGGCCGCGTCGAACGCGAACACGATCCTGTTCTTCCTGATCGGTGCGGTATTCGGCGTCGGTATGGCGGCGACGATCCTCGTCGGCCAAAGCATCGGCGCGAACAACCTCGATCAAGCCAAGCGCGCGATCGGCACGAGCCTCGTGTTTTTCATTGTTCTGTCGGTCGTCATCGCCGCGATCGGGCTCGCTCTGGCCGAACCGCTGATGGCATGGATGCACATGCCGGCGGACGCCAAGCCGCTCGCGGTCGCCTATTTGCGCGTCATCTTTCTCGCGATCCCGTTCATCTACGTCATGGCCTTCGTCAGCATGAGCCTGCGCGGCGCGGGCGATGCGCGCACGCCGTTCGTGTTCCTCGTCGTCAACGTCGTGCTCGACATCGCGCTCAATCCGCTGCTCATCTTCGGCTGGGGGCCGGTGCCGCGCATGGGCATCGCCGGTTCGGCGACGGCGACGTTGATCGCGACCGTGCTTACGCTCATGGGCTTGGTCACCTACCTGTATCGCAGCAAGCACTTTCTGCGTATCAAGCGCGAAGAACTGCACTATCTGCGCATCGACCCGGTGATTCTGAAATCGCTCGTCGCCAAAGGCGTGCCGATGGGCTTGCAGATGATCGTGATGTCGACCTCGATGATCGCGATGATCTCGTTGGTCAACAGCTTCGGTGCGCACACGACGGCCGCCTACGGCGCCTGTTTCCAGTTGTGGAATTACATACAAATGCCTTCGCTCGCCGTCGGCATGGCGGCATCGAGCATGGCCGCGCAGAACGTCGGCGCCGGCCTGTGGGACCGCGTCGACAGGGTCGCGCTGACCGGACTTGGCTTCAACGTCCTGCTTACCGGTTGCCTCGTGTCGGTCGTCTATCTGTTCAACCACGGGGCGCTCGGCCTGTTCCTGCCGGCCGACGGTGGGTCGATCGAGATTGCCCAGCACATCAACCGCATCGTGATCTGGTCGTTCATCCTGTTCGGCATCTCGTTCGTGTTCGCTGGCGTCGTGCGCTCGACCGGCGCGGTGATTCCGCCGCTGCTCATCCTCCTCATCGCGCTCTGGATCGTGCGCATCCCGTTTGCCTATGGCTTCGTCGGCGCGTGGGGCGCGGACGCGATCTGGTGGAGCTTTCCGCTCGGCTCGCTGGTTTCCGCAGCGTTGTCGGCGCTGTACTACCGTTATGGCGGCTGGCGCAAGGCGCGCATGCTCGTGCCCGCGGCCGCGGTCAGTGTTGGCAGCGTGGACAGTAGAACGTCGAGCGCTGACCCAGCGTGACCGCACGGATCGTCGCGCCGCAGACCTTGCACGGTTCGCCCGCGCGGCCATAGACGAACAGCTCCTGCTCGAAATAGCCCGGCGTGCCGTCGGGCGAGATGAAATCGCGCAGTGTTGTCCCTCCGCGCGTGATCGCGTAGTCGAGGATGCGCTTCACTTCGTCGGCGAGGCGTTCGTAACGCGCGAGCGACACCGAGCCCGCCGCGCGGTTCGGGTGGATACCGGCAGCGAACAGCGCCTCGGCCGCGTAGATGTTGCCGACGCCGACGACGATCTTCTGGTCCATCAGGAAGATCTTCACCGCAGCCGCGCGACCGCGCGATTTCCTCCACAAATACGCGCCGTCGAAGTCCTCGGCCAGCGGTTCGGGGCCGAGACCGGCAAGCAACTCGTGTGTCGTGCCTGGCGCCTGCCAGAGCTGCGAGCCGAAGCGGCGCGGATCGGTGTAGCGCAGGATGCGCCCCGAATCGAGGCGCCAATCGACATGGTCGTGCGCGCCGGGCGCGACATCGCCCGCGAGTACGCGCAGCGAGCCCGACATGCCCAGATGCAGCAGCGCGCTACCGGCCTGGGTATGCACGAGCAGGTATTTCGCGCGCCTTTCGACCGCCTCGACGCGCTGGCCCGGCAGCCTGTCGCGCAGCGCCTTCGGGATCGGCCAGCGCAACCGTAGTTGGCGCACGACCACCTGGTCGATGCGCCGTCCGATCAGGTGCGGCGCGATGCCGCGGCGCGTGGTTTCAACTTCGGGTAATTCGGGCATGGCTTATTGTCCCATTCAGCTAGAGCGCGACCAAGGGGCCGAACGGGCGTATGAACCGCACCAGTTTCACTGGCGCGGGTTCCGCGGCTGACGTATGATGGCTTGCTATACCCGGGGTAGGGCTTAACGAGACGCATATGTTTGATACTGTTCTGGATTTTCTCAACGGCGGTCTGCTGCAAGCGGGCTGGCTGTTCAAGGTGATCTATTTCCTCATCGTCACTCAGCTGACGATCTTCGCGGTGACCTTGTACCTGCATCGCAGCGCCTGCCACCGCGGCGTCGATTTCCATCCGATCGTGGCGCATATGCTGCGCTTCTGGTCGTGGGTGTCGACCGGCATGGTCACGCGCGAATGGGTCGCGGTGCATCGCAAGCACCACGCCAAGTGCGAGACCGAGGAAGATCCGCATAGCCCGAAGTTCTTCGGCATCAACACGGTGCTGTGGCAGGGCGTCGATCTCTACCGCGTCGCTTCGGTCAATCAGGATACGCTGGAGAAGTACGGCAAGGGCTGCCCGGACGACTGGATCGAGCGCCATCTCTACTCTGCCCACCCGTACTGGGGACCGACGCTGACCTTCGTCGTCAACATCCTGCTGTTCGGGATCTGGGGCGTCGCGATCTCGGCGCTGCAGATGGTCTGGATTCCGTTCTGGGCCGCGGGCGTGGTCAACGGTGTCGGTCATTGGTGGGGCTATCGCAACTTCGAGACCGCGGACATGGCGACCAACCTGTCGCCGTGGGGCCTGTGGATCGGCGGCGAAGAATTGCACAACAACCATCACGCTTTCCCGAGCTCGGCGAAGTTCGCCCTGCGCAAGTTCGAGGTCGACATCGGCTGGGGCATCATCTGCGCGTTGCGCGCGGTCGGCCTCGCCAAGGTGCTGCGCGTCGCACCGACGCTCGACGTGCGTCCGAACATGCAGCTGCCGGACGCGGAGACGATCAAGGCGCTGGTCTCGCACAAGTTCGAAGTGATGAGCGACTACTTCCGCGGCGTGATCGTGCCGACCCTGCGCGAGGACGCCGCCCAAGCCGGCGCCAACCTCAAGGCGGTGCCGCGCGCGCTGCGCCGCGCGCTCGGCAATGGCGGACGCTGGCTCGACGAGCACTCGCGGCAGAAGATGCAGGCGCTGGTCGAGAACCGTCCGACCCTGCGCACCGTTTGCGACTTCCGTGCACGCCTGGCTACCGTACTCGAGCGCAACAGTGGTGGCGCCGAAGCGATGAAGGCGGCACTGATCGAATGGTGTCGCGAGGCGGAAGCCTCGGGCATCGCCGCCCTCGCGGCCTTTGCCGCGCGCCTGCGCGGCTACGCGCTCGCGCCGGTGCGCGCGTAGCGGACTGCGCATCGCGCAGTCCTGAAGCAAGTAAAAGCCGCGGCTTTCGGCGCCGCGGCTTTTTCGTCCTCAAGCTAGAGCTTCCACTCGTCCTGCGGACGAGCGGGTGACTTTTCTTGACTTCGGGCATCCTGCCCTCCGCCGCTTTGCGGCCAGCTCCGCTGTTCGCGCCGCTCCTGCGGCGCAGTGCTCGTGCAAAGAAAAGTCACCAAAAGAAACACGCCCCAGAACATTGCGCCCGGCGCGCATCCTGCGCACCGGGTCCGCGTCAGTGGCCGGGTTCCGCTAATTGCACGTCCCTGTGCAATAGCGGAATGCGCGCGCTCCACGCGCGCACCCCTACGGGGCCTGATCGTCCGCTGCCGCCGCAATGTGATGGGGACCCGGAAGAGCCAAGAGCAGCGCGCATCCTGCGCGCCAGGCTCTGGCACTTGATCTGGTTTTTGATCTTCGGGCCCCCGTTTGCCGCGGCGAGGGCAGGACGGAAATGTCCATGAGGATCGCGCGCACGATGCGCGCGAGTTCGTTGCTTGGACAGGGACGTTCAATCAACGAACCCCGGCCTGTCCTCGCGCACTGCCGCAGGCAGCGCGGCATCCGGGGCGCATTCTCTTTGGTTATCTTTCTCTTGTGCGAGCAAGAGAAAGTAACCCGCGCGCCGGACGCGCGCGGAAAGCGAACGGATGCGACGACAAAAATCAAAGGCCAGAGCAAGACGGCCAAGCTTTGGTTACCGAAAGCGCCGCGTTCGCAAACTGCGCAGCGGGATGCCGAAACTCACATCCGCGCGACGAATCAAGGACGAACAGAAAAACAACTTCACAAATTCTGATAGTTCGGCCCCGATCCACCCTCCGGCGTCACCCAGGTGATGATCTGATACGGATCCTTGATGTCGCAGGTCTTGCAGTGCACGCAGTTGGCGGCATTGATCTGCAGGCGCTTGCCGGCTTGCGTCGATTCGTCGGCGACGATTTCGTAAACACCGGCGGGACAGAAGCGCGTACAGGGGTTCTGGTATTCGCTCGCGCATTTGGTCACGCAGACGTCGGTGTCGGCGACATGCAGGTGCACGGGTTGGTCCTCGTCGTGTTCGGTCGCGGCGAAGTAGACCGAGGCGAGCCGGTCGCGCGGGGCGAGCGTGCGCTCGATGTAGCCGAGGCGCTTCTGGTCTTCGGCGACAGTCTCACTGGGCGCGACTTTTTTTAGCGACGACCAGTCGGCGTGATTCTTCAAGGTCCATGGCGACAGGCCCAGCGTGAGCGTTTCCCAACCCGCGTTGGCGAGGCCGAGCCACAGCCCCTTGTTGAAACCGGGGCGGATATTGCGCACCTTCTTCAACTCGCTCATCACGGCCGAGCCGCGCAGCTTTGCGTCCCAGCCGGTCGGCGAATTCGCCGCGACGACGTGCTCGGCGGCGAGCATGCCCGAGCGGATCGCCTGGTGCGTGCCTTTGATCTTCGGCACGTTGAGCAGGCCGGCGGAATCGCCGATCAGCATCGCGCCGGGCATCTCGACCTTCGGCAGCGACTGGTAGCCGCCTTCGACGATCGCGCGCGCGCCGGCCGAGACGAGGCTGCCGCCGTCGAGCAGCGGCTTGATGTGCGGATGGTTCTTGAGTTGCTGGAACGCCTCGAACGGCGATAGGAGCGCATCGGAATAGTCGAGGCCAGTGACGAAGCCGATCGCGATGCGGTCGTTGTCGAGGTGATAGAGAAAACTGCCGCCATAGGTCGCGTTGTCCATCGGCCAGCCGACCGTGTGCATGACCTTGCCCGGCGTCGTGCGCCCCGCGGGCACCTGCCAGAGTTCCTTGATGCCGATGCCGTAGGTCTGCGGATCGCTGTCGGCATCGAGCTGGTACTTGGCGATCAATTGTTTCGACAGATGGCCGCGGCAGCCTTCGGCGAGAATCGTGATTGGCGCAAGGATGTCGATGCCTTGCGTGTAGCCCGGCTTGTGCTTTCCGTCCTTGGCCACGCCCATGTCGCCGATGCGCACGCCGCACACGGCGCCCCCGTCGCCGAACAGCGGTTCGCTCGCGGCGAAACCTGGATAGATTTCGACGCCGAGTGCCTCTGCCTGCGGCGCGAGCCAGGCGCACAGCGCACCGAGCGAGACGATGAAGTTGCCGTGATTGTGCATCTGCGGTGGCGTGATCGGTGATTTGATCGCGCGCGCCTGATCGGGCAGAAACCAGAATTCGTCCTCGGTCACCGGCACGCAGATCGGCGGTGGATTCTTGCCCCACTCGGGTAGCAGCTCGTTGAGCGGCTGCGGCTCGATCACGGCGCCGGAAAGGATCTGCGCGCCGATCGTCGACGCCTTCTCGATCACGCAGACGCGGATGTCGGGCTTGAGCTGCTTGAGCCGGATCGCGAACGCGAGGCCGGCGGGTCCGGCGCCGACGGTGACGACGTCGTATTCCATCACATCGCGGGGAGTGGGCTCGCTCATGCTGGCAGGCTCATTGTTGGTTGCAAAACCGGGCATCCTGCCACGGCTTGCAAGAAAACGGTCGAGGCGAAGCCGCGCCACGTTTTCCGCGACCAGCGCTTCTGTGCTCGTCGCGTCGGCACGTCCCTGTGCCGATGTGGCAGCCTCTCGTCGGAGAATGCGTTATTCAGGTGCGATTGTGCGGTTTTGCCGCGTGCGCAGCAAATATTCGCCGTTTCGTTCCTGTTCGGTTTCGCTTCGCGAAATGCACGCTCTGATAACAAAAATTTGGTAATAATGCAGGGAAAGGAACCTCTGATTGACCGTAGCGAGCGAAGAGAATTTGCGCGTCGTCGGAGCGGAGGAACGGGAGTGTACGTAGAAGTACATGAGGATTCCGAGCACCGCCGGCCCGCAATTATCGAGCGCAGCAGGTCAATCAAAGGTTCCAAAGGGGAGAACTGAATGAATGTCGAATTGAGTCCAGTCGCCACCGAATCGCTCGCGCCGCTGCCGCCGCCCGATGCGAAGCGGCTGCGCGGCGCGGAGCTGTGCCAGATCCTGCATTGGCTTGCCAGTGGGCGCATCAGCGCGCAGGCGCTCACGCAGACCTACCTCGACGCAATCGCAGCGCAGAATGCCAAATTGAATGCCTACGTCGCGCTCAATTCGCGCGCGCTCGACGAAGCGCGCGCCGGCGACGTGCGCCGCGCGAGCGGCAAGATCGGTCGCCTCGACGGCGTGCCGGTCGCGATCAAGGACAACTTCGACGTGGCTGGTTTGCCGACCGGTTGCGGCCTGCCGGGCGCGCATGCGCCGGCGACGGCAGACGCCCATGCGGTGGCGCGCCTGCGCGGTGCGGGTGCGGTGATCCTCGGCAAGACCCAGGTGCCCGAGGCTGCTCTCGCCGCGACCAGCAACAATCCGCACACCGGCGCCGCGCACAACCCGTTCCGCCACGGCTATCAGGCCGGCGGTTCCTCCGGCGGATGCGCGGCGGCCGTAGCTGCGGGACTTGCCGCGGTCGCGATCGGTTCGGACAGCCTCGGTTCGATCCGCATCCCGGCGAGCTATTGCGGCCTGTACGCGCTCAAGCCGACGAGCGGGGAAATATCCGTGCGCGGCATGGTTCCGGCCGCGCGTCGTCTCGATTCGGTTGGTTTGATGGCGCGCAGCGTGCACGACCTCGGCGTGCTGCTGCACGTGCTCGGCGGCCATGACCCGGGCGATCCGCGCTCGCGCCGTCGGCGCGTGGAACTTGCGCTGCCCGACTGGGAGCCTGGCAAGCTGCGCGTCGGCCTGCTCGGCGATCTCGGTGCGTTCGGCATCGAGCCGGGCGTCAAGTATGCGTTCGAGCGTGCGCTGATGGCGCTGACCCACGAGCTCGAAAATCGCCGTGACGTCGGCTTTGGCGATTTCCCGCTGGCGCGCGCACGTCGCGCGGCGTTCTTCATGATCGAGGCCGAAATGCTGGTGACGCATGCGCGGGCGTTCGCCGACACCGCGCATCCGGTATCGCCTGAGATGCGCAAGTGGCTCGACTACGCGCGCGGAAAATCCGCCGCCGATTACGTCGCCGCCGATCGCCTGCTCGATGACGCCGTCGTCGCCATGCGCAAGATGTTCGCCGAGGTCGACGTGCTGGTCACGCCGACCACGCCGCAGACCGCGTTCCCGCTCGAGGCGCCGTTGCCCGACAATTCCGGCGACTTCACCTGCATCGCGAACCTCGCCGGCTTGCCCGCGGTCACGATCCCGATGGGCATGACGCTCGACGGCCTGCCCGCCGGCATGCAGTTCATCGGCCCGCCCGGTTCCGATCTGCGTCTGCTCGAACTCGCCGAGGTTTGTGCGGCCGCGCTTGACGCGGCTCCGGCTTACCCAGTTGGCGGATGAGTCCATCGGGCAAAGTTTTCGATTGCTCGCACGCAGCGTCAGCCCATATCCGATGACGATGCCGCAAAGCGAGCCGCGTGCTTTGCGCCTGGTGCCGCTGGCCATAGGGCTTGCACTGTTGATTGCGGCCGCACGCGTCGCCGCCACACTCTACGCGATGCCTGAAGCCCCGTACTACGACCAATGGGCGGGCATGGATGGCATAGCTGTGCCGCGCGCAATGCAGGTTTTCGATCCTGGCTATCTGCTTCAGCCGCACAACGAGCATCTGTTGACCTGGACGAAGCTGCTCGATTGGTTGCAACTGGTCGCCGCCGACAATCAGTACGACTCACGTCCGGTCGGCGTGCTGCTGGCCGTGTTGTCTGCCATCGTCGCGGGCGTACTGCTTGCGAGTGGAGCCGGCCAATTGAACAAAGGGCGTAATGCATGGCTCTGTGCCGGTGTGGCGCTTGCCGCGATTCCCTATAGTTGGGAAAGTCTGAGCGCGACCTGGAACAACGCGTTCACCTTTCTCATCGCCGGCAGTGTAGCCACGCTATGGCTCGCCGCGTGCGGTAGCCGCAGGCAGGCAGTGTGGACAACGGTTGCGGCGATGCTGTCCGCATTGGCGATGGGCACCGGTTGCCTCGCGCCGTTGCTCGGCATCGGTATCGTCGGGTATCGCGCGGTGCGCAGGGATCTGCCGACCGCGGATGCCTTCGCGCTCGCGGTGCCGCAGGCCGCCGCCGTCATGGTGGCGTTGCTGCTACTCGTCGGCAAAACCCGTTCCGACTATGCACGACTGTTCGATGTTGCGCTTATTGCCGTCCAAGTCACGTTGTTGACTGCGGCTTTCGCTCCCACCGCCTCGATGTTGGTGCAGATAGTTGGCGGAAAGAGCGACGACAGGGCGCAACGGCGCGTCGATCTGTTCGTCGTCGCACTCGCCACATGGGGCTATCTGCACGTGTTGTCGATGATCGTATTGCGCAGCGAATTCCGCCTCTGGCTGCCGATCAGCCGCTACATGGACGTCATCGCGGTCGCGATCATGGCGAACCTCGCTTGCCTGCTGCGCCTCGACGGCACCGGCCCTAGCCGGTTGTTGTCGCGATTCGCCGTTCCCGCGGTCGCGCTGTTCGCAGTGGCGATCGTGCTTGCCGCTCCACTTCCGCTGCATTATCTCCAATGGCGTGCGGAACGGATGGCGCGCGGCGAAGCGCTGCTGGTTGCCACGGTGAGGGAGAACGACACTACGGCAATCGCGCGCGCCGATGCATCGATATTGCCGTTCCCCGACCGCGTCTATCTCGAACGGCATCTCGCGGACGAGAACGTTCGTAGCATTCTCGGCGACCGCACAGGCAATCGAGTCCAACCTGCGTCGTTCGTGCGCGGCAGCCGCACCATCGAGCGAATGCTTGCCGACCACAGCCTCGTGCTGTCTCTAGTCACTTTGGTGATTGCATCGATGCTGCTCGTGTTTGCGTGCAGGCGACGCGAGGAAGTCGGCACGTGAATTGGCGGCTGTACGAACTGCCCGGCGCCGACGTGCGCCTGACGCGATTTTGCGATGCAACGGAAGCCGCGCGCTGGTTCACGCGACTGCACGAAGAAATTCCCTGGGAACGCCATCGCCTGCGCATCTTCGGTCGCGAAATCGACTCGCCGAGGTTGTCTTGCTGGATCGGCGATGCCGAGGCGGTCTACACCTATTCGGGCACGCGTTTCGTGCCGCACGCCTGGACGCCGGCGTTGGCCGAACTGCGCGACGCGCTGCTTGTCCATGCTGGAGAACGCTGCAACAGCGTGCTCGCCAACCTTTACCGCGACGGTCGCGATTCGATGGGCTGGCATAGCGATGCCGAGCCCGAACTCGGTGTCGAGCCGGTGATCCTGTCTTTGAGTTTCGGCGGCGTGCGCCGCTTCCGCCTGCGCCATCGCCGTGACCCCCGCCTGCGCCTCGAGCTCGACTTGCCCGCGGGCAGCCTGTTGCGCATGGCCGGGAGCACGCAGCAGTTCTATCGCCACGATTTGCCGAAAACCGCGCGCCCGGTCGCCGCGCGGATCAATCTGACGTTCCGCACCATTCACGACATGCTTGGCGACCGCGCGGCTCACGCCTGAGGATCGCCGAACCAGGCGATGGATTCTTCAAAACGCTGCCGCTAAAGTGCCGGGCACCGCTTTCGATGGCGAATCCCGGCTTCATCGTTGCCGGCTCTTCGCAATCCGAAGCACGCCCATTCTTGCCAAAGGTCGACGCCATGATGCAGAGACAATCCTTTCTCGCTTCCCAGCAGAGCCTGTTGCTCCTGCTTGCACGCGTGCTGTTGGTGGCCCTGTTCCTCAAGTCCGGCCTGCCCAAGCTGCTCAATTTCTCCGGCACGATGGCCTACATGGGATCGGTCGGTGCGCCCCTGCCGGCCGTGGCGGCGGCGATTGCGGTATTCATGGAAGTGCCGGTCGCGATCGCGTTGCTCGTCGGTTTCCGTACGCGACCGCTCGCGCTGCTGCTGGCGATCTACACGATCGGCACCGGCCTGATCGGGCATGCATTTTGGACGATGACCGGCGCGGAGCAGGCGAACAACATGATCCATTTCTACAAGAACATCGCAATCGCCGGCGGCTTCCTTGCGCTGTGCGCAGCGGGCGCAGGACGCTTCTCGCTCGATCGCGACTGACCGTTGCGCAACCCCGTCGGGCACCGCATGGCGCAGCGGTGCCGGCGGTACGCGCTGCCGCGGCGGCGATCGCGGCTACAATGCGCGCCGTATGTCATCCGCCCCGATCTTGAACGAACCTGCCGGCGCGGCGCAGCACGCGATCGTGACGAGCGCGCGCGCGCCGCTGCACGCGCGCATCGCCTTCGTCGTCGAGACCGCGCGGCGCCTGCATCAGTACGGCACCGCGGCACCGCGCCTGGAAAGCGCGGTGGACAAGCTCGCCGAGCGACTGGGCCTGTGCGCGCAAGTCTGGTCGAGCCCGACCGCGATCATCATTTCGTTCACCGACCTCGGCGACAGCAGTCGCGTCGCCGAGACGACTCAGGTCATCCGCCTCTCGCCAGGCGACATCGACCTGCGTCACCTCGTCGAAGTCAACGAGATTGCCGACAAGGTCATCGCGGGCGAACTCGACATCGGCGAGGGCTCGCACCTGCTGCAGACGTTGAGCGACCGCATCGGCCGCCGCACCCGTGCGCGCGAAGTTCTATGCTTCGGCCTCGTCTCGGCGACGCTGGCCGTGCTGATGCGCGGTGCCTGGGCCGACGTCGCTGCGGCCGGCTGCATCGGCCTCATCGTCGGCACGCTTGCCGACATCGCGGCGCGCAGCCAGCGGATGCGCCTCGCGCTCGAAGCGCTGAGTGCGCTCATAGCCACCGTGCTCGCCACCCAGATCAGCCTCTACATCACGCCGTTGACGCTCAAGGTCACGGTGCTCGCCAGCCTGATCGTGCTGTTCCCCGGCATGATGCTGACCACTGCGGTGCGCGAATTGTCCACACGCCATCTCGTGTCGGGTGTCGCGCGCTTCGCCGACGCGGTGCAGACGCTGATCAAGCTCGCCTTCGGCACGCTGGTCGCGAACGAGTTGTGCAAGCTGCTCGGCCTCGTTCCTCCGGTCGCGACCCCGGCGCCGGTGCCGGATTGGAGCGTCTGGGCCGCATTGCCCTTCGGCAGTTACGGGTTTGCCGTGCTGTTCCGCGCGGCGTGGCGGGACTTTCCGCTGGTCATGGGTGCGGCCGCGTTCGGCTACGCGATCACGTATTTCGGCAGCCGCCAGTTCGGCGCGGAATTCGGCGTGTTTCTCGCCGGCGCGACGATGGGTGCGCTTAGCAATCTCTACGCGCGCGCCACCAATCGGCCCGGCGCGCTCGTGCGCGAGCCGGGCATCATCCTGCTCGTGCCGGGCAGCCTCGGCTTCCTGACCGTGTCGGCGATCGTCGGCCGCGACGTGTTCCTCGGCATCCACACGGCGGCGTCGCTGTTCGCGATTCTTGTCTCGCTTGTTGCAGGCCTGCTGTTCGGCGATCTGATCGCTGCGCCCCGCCGCGCCCTTTAAGCGAAAAAGCCGGCTCACGGCCGGCTTTTTCTGTTGCCATCGCAGCGAAATCAGACCAGCAGGTCTTTTTCCTTCTTGCCCGCGGCGAGCGCGGCGTTGAACCAGCGCGGTCGTTTGCCGCGGCCTGACCAGGTTTGCGCGTGATCAGCCGGATTGCGGTACTTCGCCTTGGCCGCGCTGCGCGCCTTACGACCCGCGCCGCGGCCATCGAACAGTTCTTCGAGAGTGACGCCTTCGGCCTTGAGGAGGGCGAGAACCTTCTCGCGCACCCTGATAATTTTTTCCTTCGCCAATTCGTGCTTGCGCGATTCGGCGCGGTGGATCAATTCGTTCAGCTGATGCTGATTCAAGCCCTTGAGATTGATTGCCATTCATATTCCCCTTGCAGACAGCGGCGGCGGCCCCGTGAGAACGGTCTCATGAAAGTCGACAACGTTCAACCGTGAATCCGGGATTTAAATTCCTTCTTGAAGTCGCGAATGTCACGACTCGTCGGCTGCGATTCCAGCGCTTCGTGGCCGAAGAGGCCGGGCTTCATCCGCGCACGAGCGCGATCACTTCTTCGCGTGTGAGCTGGCGGCTTTCGCTGTCGCGGCGGCCACGATATTCGAACGTCCCCGCGGTGAGACCGCGCTCGGACACGACGATGCGATGTGGGATGCCGATCAGCTCGATGTCGGCGAACATCGCGCCGGGGCGCAGGCCGCGGTCGTCGAGCACGGTATCGATGCCGGCCGCATTCAGCTCGTCGTAGAGCGCGGTCGCGGCCTCGTTGACCTTGGCGTCGTTCTTCGGATTGATCATACAGACGGCGACGCGCCACGGTGCCATCGGCTCGGGCCAGATGATGCCGGCCTCGTCGTGGTTCTGCTCGATCGCCGCGGCGACGATGCGCGACACGCCGATGCCGTAGCAACCCATCTGCATCGGCCGGTTCTTGCCGTCGGCGTCGAGCACGTTCGCGTTCATCGCCTCGGAATATTTCGTACCGAGCGCGAACACGTGGCCGACTTCGATGCCCCGCGCGATCTTCAGCGTACCTTTTCCATCGGGCGATGCATCGCCTTCGACGACCTTGCGGATATCGGCGACGATGTCTGGCTCGGCCAAGTCGCGGCCCCAGTTGACGCCGGCGACGTGGAAATCGACCTTGTTCGCGCCGACGACGAAATCGGCCATCGCCGCGACTTCGCGATCGGCGACGACGTGGACCTTGCTGCGATCGGCCCCGACCGGACCGAGATAACCGGGCTTGGCGCCGAGCGCGTCGAGGATTTCCTGCTCGTTGGCGAGGCGGTATTCGGCGAGCCCGGCGATCTTCTGCAGCTTGACCTCATTGACCTCGTGGTCGCCGCGTACCAGCGCCAACACAAAACCTTGCTCGCCGATCACGCAAACCGATTTCACCGTGCGCTTGATGTCGATACCGAGCAGCGCGGCGACGTCCGCGCAGGTCGACTTGCCCGGCGTTGGCACTTCGTGCATTGCCTCGCCTGCGCTCGCGCGCGGCGCGGGGGCCAGCGAGGAGGCGAGTTCGACATTGGCCGCGTACTCGGACGTGTCGGAAAACACGAGCGCGTCCTCGCCCGAATCGGCAAGCACCTGGAACTCGTGGCTGCGGCTACCGCCGATCGCGCCCGTGTCGGCGGCGACCGCGCGGAAGGCGAGGCCGAGGCGGGTGAAGATGCGCGCGTAGGTCGCGTACATATTGTCGTACTCGCGGCCGAGGCCTTCCTCGTCGAGGTGGAACGAGTAGGCGTCCTTCATCAGGAACTCGCGCGCGCGCATCACGCCGAAGCGCGGGCGGATCTCGTCGCGGAACTTGGTATTGATCTGGTAGAAATTGACCGGCAGCTGCTTGTAGCTCTTCAGCTCGCCGCGGGCGAAGTCGGTGACGACTTCCTCGGCGGTCGGCGCATAGCAGTACTCGGCTTCCTTGCGGTCCTTGATCTTGAGCAGTTGCGGGCCGAACTTCTGCCAGCGGCCGGTTTCATCCCAAAGCTCGCGCGGCTGCACGGTCGGCATGATGACTTCGAGTGCGCCGGCGCGATTCATTTCCTCGCGCACGATGTTCTCGACCTTCTTCAGTACCTTGAGGCCCAGCGGTGACCAGGTGTAGAGGCCGGCGGCGTGCTTGCGCAGCATGCCCGCGCGCAGCATCAGCCGGTGGCTGGCAATCTCCGCATCAGAGGGCACTTCCTTGACGGTGGCGAGATGGAATTGGGACAGGCGCATGGGATTCGCGGAGCTCGACAGGGCCCGCGATTGTAGCTGCACTGCACAAAGCGGCCAAACCGTAGCGAATTGTCCTAGGTGGCGGTTGAACCTTGAGGACATGCGCTGCGAAGAATGATCATCCGTGCCGATGATCAGGAATCAGACGTTGTCTAGATGGCCGTTACCATTGCGTTCGCGGTGGTTTCAGTATGGACTTGTGCTTCCTGCGCCCCTTCTTATCCATCAGGCACGAACTTGTGCCAAGACGACGATTGGGCGAGTGCATAGCGGAACTGAGTCTCAAAACTCTTTGCCTCAGGAAGTAGCCGAAAGCAACCAGATTTTGGATACAATAACGACCGTTTAAGCAAGGGGAACGGTCATGAATAGCAAGCGCTTCGTCCGTAGTCTGTTATTGCTTTTGCTCCAGTTCGTATTTGCCAGCGCACTCCACGCGCAAGCCACACGTACCTGGGTTTCCGGGGTCGGCGACGACGCCAACCCGTGCAGCCGTACCGCGCCTTGCAAGACGTGGGCTGGCGCAATTTCGAAAACAGCGCCTGGGGGCGAAATTGATGCCCTCGATCCGGGTGGCTTCGGCGCGCTGACGATCACCAAATCGATCTCTATCGTCGGCAAGGGTGGAACGTCTTCGACACTCGTCGCGGGAACAAACGGCTTCGTCGTCGCCGCGCAATCGGGCGATGTGGTCATGATCCGAGATGTGGAATTCGATGGCCTTCTCGGCAACGGAAACGCCAACGCAGGGTTGAACGGAATCCGGTTCATCAGCGGGGGTGCGCTTTATATCGACAATTGCCGGATATTCGGCTTTTCCCAGCAAGGCATCGACATCAACCCGAGCAATAACGCAAGTGTGAACATTTCGCGCACGGCGATCAGCAATATCGGTCCGCAAATTGTTGGCTCCGGGGCGATCTGGATTCATCCCACCAACGGCGCCACGGCAAATGTGACCATCACCGATACTGTCATGGAGTACAGCGGACGCGGACTTCGCGCCGAAGACAATTCCCGCGTTGTAGTGCACAACAGCGTCGCGAGCAACAACGTCAACCGTGGCTTTATCGCATTTTCCAATTCCGCCGCAGTGACGCTTTCCATCGAAGGAGGAAGTGTCTCGTCAAATGCAACCGGCGGCATTTATTCGCACGGGAGCCAATCGACAGTGCGCTTGTCCAACGTGCAAGTCACAAACAATCAGGTAGGGCTGTTCGCCGATGGCAGCGGGAATATCGTTTCCTTCGGCAACAATCGCGTGAGCGGCAATACGTCTGGCGATGGAGCCCCGACCGGCTCGGTCAATCAGATCTAGACGCAGTGGCTGCGCCAAAGCACAACAATCACTGGGAATTTCGACAGTAGATCGCGACGTTTTGCTGTACCGCAACTGTCCGCTCGGCACGCGCTGTCGCGTCGAGCGGCTTGCCGCTGGCCGCATCTGCGAGCTCGGATTTGCCTTGCAGTAGTTCCAACGTCGAGCGTGCCTTGTCGCAGTTCTGCTTGCGGTTCTCCTGCGCGTCGATGGCCTCCCGGGCCGGCAGGTTCGGATCGACCGGAGCTGAACCGGTCGGTGGCACTTGCGTAGCGGGTTCGGTGTTTTCCGCGCCCGCGACGCGCATGCGCCTCGCGTTGGTCTGACCTCGCGGTGGGGTGTCGGAATAGTGGATAACGCCGTTTGCATCCGTCCAGCGATATAGCTCGGTGGCTTCGGCTTGCGCGAACAGCGTGGCGAGCGCGAGCGGAAGCCATCTGATGCAACGTGATGGAACGGCGTTGGCACGGGGCATGAAAGGGCTCCGGAACAGCTGATTCGCTTTAGATTATAAGGCCTGTTGACCTTACCTCGCGAGAGCTTGCGGTACACTTCGTTCATCGCCTAGAACCGGCAGGATCAGCGTGGATTCCGTTTCCGACCCCAAGCCTAAACCGCATCGCGGGATCTACTTGCTGCCTAACCTGTTCACCACGGGTGCGCTGTTCTCGGGCTTCTATGCCGTGCTTGCTGCGTTCGCCGGCAATTATGTCGATGCCGCGATCGCGGTGTTCGTCGCCGGCATCCTCGATTCGCTCGACGGTCGCGTCGCGCGCCTGACCAACACGCAAAGCGAATTCGGCGTGCAGTACGACTCGCTGTCGGACATGTGCAGCTTCGGCATCGCGCCCGCGGTCGTCATGTACTGCTGGTCGCTGTCGACGCTGAAGACGTACGGCCCGTTCTGGGGCAAGCTCGGTTTCGGCGCGGCCTTCGTTTACGCCGCCTGTGCGGCGCTACGTCTGGCCCGCTTCAACACCCAGGTCGGCGTGGCCGACAAGCGCTATTTCCAGGGACTGGCGAGTCCGGCTGCCGCGGGCCTGCTGATGTCGTCGCTGTGGGCGGCGAACGAATACGGCATCAACGGCACGATGGCGCAGTTCGTCGCGCCGTTCCTCACCGTATTGGCGGGCGGCCTCATGGTCAGCCGCGTGCGCTACTGGAGCTTCAAATCGGGGCCGAAATCGGACAAGGTGCCGTTCGCGATCATCCCGATCGCAGTGCTCGTCCTCGTCGCGCTCTATGTCGACACCGCGCTCGTGCTGTTCGTGATCGCCGGGCTGTACGTGCTTTCCGGCCCGCTGCTGACCTTGTGGGGCATGCGCGAAGCGCGCGGCCGCCGCGATGTGCGCAGCGACGATGCCAAGCCCGGCGCGGAGCCGCCGCCGTGAGAACCTGTCCTCCAAGCTACTGCGCTCGGCATTTCGCTTGGGTACGGTGCTCTGACTGCGCAGGCAGGATGCCGAAGCGAACATTCGCGCAGCGAATGGCCCGAAGGGCGAACCGCGGACGCGGTGAGTCATCCTCATGTACTCGACTGTACACTCCGGTTCCTGCGCTCCGTGCGCACGCCCGATTCTGGATCGGATCGGGCCTTCGCTCGCTACGCTTGGAGAACAGGTTCTGAACGCAATGCGCCCCGTTGCCGCCGACTCGCGCGATTCCGCGCGCGCAAGCGGACGGCGCGCTCTCAGCTTTCTCGCCGACCTGTCGCAGTCGCTCGCCGTCTCGCTCGATCTGAAGACGACGCTGGGTCCCGCGCTGACGCGCACGATGGATTTCATGCACGCCGAAGGCGCTTCGCTGTTCCTGCTCGATCCGGCGACGAAGCTGCTCGAATGCAAAGTCTGCGCGGGCCCGGTCGACATCGTCGGCCTCAAGCTTGAGGTCGGCCAGGGCGTGGTCGGGCGCGCCGTCGCCGAGAACGCGCCGCAACGCAGCGACGATGCGCGCCGCGACGCGCGCGTCAACACCCGCGTCGACGCCGAAACCGGCTTCGTCACGCGTGCAATCCTGTGCGTGCCGCTCGCCACCGCGCAGGGTCCGATCGGCGCGCTCGAGATCATCAACCGCCGCGACGGCGGCGCATTCGACGCCGACGATGCGGAAATCCTGCGCCTCGTTGCTGCACCGATGGCGCTCGCGATCAACAATGCGCGCCTCGCGCTCGAAGTTGCCGAGCAGCAGCGCATTCGCCGCGAGATGGGACTGGCGCGCTCGATCCAGAAGTCGCTGCTGCCGAAACGCCGACGCGGGAAATTCCCGCTGATCGGCGTCAACCTGCCCGCGCACGAGATCTCGGGCGACTTTTACGATTATTTCGATCTGGCCGATGGCCGCCTCGCATTTTTCGTCGGCGACATTTCCGGCAAGGGCCTCGACGCGGCATTCCTGATGGTACGCGTCGCCAGCCTGCTGCGCTGGAACGGCAAGGCCGCACCCGCGCCGGCGGCGTGGCTGCGCGAAGTCAACACGGAGTTGTGCGAAACGCTGCAGAACGGTCGCTTCGTCTGCGCCGTCGTCGGCATATATGACCGGCGCACGCACCAGGTCGTCATCGCCAACGCCGGCTTCCCGCCGGGTCTGCTCGACCACGGCGGCCGCTTCGAGGAACTGCCCGCCGACGGGCCTCCGCTCGGCATCATCAAGGAGGCCGAGTACGGCGAGCGCACGCTCGACCTCGGCGGCGCGGCGCTGTATCTGTTCTCCGACGGCGCCACCGACGTGCGCGAAGGCGCACGCGCGCGCCTCGGCGCCGACGGCCTGTGCGAGCTGATCCGCCGCTACGCAGCGCTCGCGCCCGAGCCGCGCCTGCGCGCGCTGATTAGCGAACTGAAGCGGCGTCGCCTCGTCGACGACACCACGTTGTTGCTGCTACAGGAACCACGCGGCAGTGAGGTGCGCGAACTGCTTGCGCTGCGCTTCCCGGCCGATCCGCGCGAGATGCGTCGCGTGCGCGCCGAATTGCGCACCGCGCTTGATGCCGAGGACGTGGCACCCGAGTTGCGCGACCGCCTCGTCCTCGTCGTCGACGAGGCATGCACGAACGTCATGCGCCACGCCTACTGCGGCGGCGAAACCGGAACGATCGCACTGCGCGTCACGCGTGAGCGCGATATGCTCGGCTTCGAACTGCGCGACGAGGCGCCTTGCGTCGATCCGGCGCGGATCAAGCCGCGCGACCTGTCCGAGTGCCGCGCCGGCGGCCTCGGCGTCGCTTTCATCGACGCGACGATGGATTTCTGGCATATCGAAGGCCTGCCGGGCGGCCGTGGCAACCGCTTGGTCATGCGCAAGCGGATCGCAGCGCAGGTACAAAACGATCGGGAGAGCGATTGAGTGAACGGCAACGAATGCATCAGCGAAACCCTGGGCGACTACGTGCTCGTGCGATTGAGCGGCGAGGTCGACCTGTCCTGGTCGCAGCAGGTGCGGCGCGCCATCCTCGACGCGCTCGGCGATACCGGCAAGGTCGGCGTCGAGCTATCCCAGGTCAGCTACATCGATTCGTCCGGCATCGCCGCGCTGGTCGAAGGCTTCCAGAACGCGCGCAGCCGCAACCAGAAATTCGGCCTTGTCGGCGTGAGCGGCGCGGTCATGGCCGTGCTCCAGCTCGCGCGCCTCGACCGCGTGTTCCCGATCTTCGCCGACCTCGACGCGGCACGGTCGGCCTGAGCATGGATGCGATCACGCGCCCGCTCGAATCGCTTGGCCGCGCGACGCTGAAATCGCTCGCCGGTACCGGCCATGCGGCGATGCTGCTGGTCGAAAGCATCGGCTTCGCGCTGACCGGCTGGCGCCGCGGTCAGCCGGTGCGCGTGCCTTCGGTGTTCGAGCAGATGCGCCAGATCGGCGTCGACGCGCTGCCGATCACCGCGCTGCTCGCGCTGGTCATCGGCATCATGCTCGGTATCCAGTTCGTTGCCGCGTTGAGCGAGTTCGGCGCGCAGTCGCAGGTCGTCATCGCCGTGGCCAAGTCGGTGACGCGCGAGTTCGGTGCGCTGATCACCGCGATCCTTGTTGCCGGCCGCTCGGGCTCGGCGCTGGCCGCGCGCATCGGCTCGATGAATGTCTCGCAGGAAGTCGACGCGCTCGCGGTGATCGGCATCGACCCGGTGCGCTATCTCGCCGCGCCGGCATTGTTCGCGATGCTGCTCATGCTGCCCGCGCTGACCATCTTTGCCGACGCGATCGCGATCTTCGGCGCCGCGGTCTATTCGGCGCCCGCGCTCAACGTCACACCGGGTGCATACATTTCGCAGACGCTCGCGCTGCTGACGCCGGGCGACATCGGCCAGGGTCTGGCCAAATCGGTGGTCTTCGCGATCCTGATCTCATTGATCGGCATCAGCACCGGGTTTTCCGTGAGCGGCGGTGCGGAGGGCGTCGGCCGCGCGACCACGCGCTCGGTCGTACTGTCGATCTGCTACATCATCGTCGCCGACATGATCTTTTCGTTCTTCCTGAATCGCTGAGCAGCAGGCAACGGAGCAATCGCGTGGTTTCGTCGCTGCCTCTGATCGAAGTGGAAAAACTCGAAGCCTGGTACGGGCGTCGGCGCATCCTCAAAAACGTCGACTTCAACGTGCATGCGGGCGAAATCCGCGTGATCATGGGTGGGTCGGGCTCGGGTAAAAGTACACTTTTGCGCCACTTGCTCGGCCTGCATCGGCCGCGCAGCGGCACGATCAAATTGCTCGGTGTCGATATCGGCCATGCGGACGAGGCGCAGATGCTCGGCGTGCGCCGGCAGATCGGCGTGTCGTTCCAGGGCGGTGCCTTGCTGACCTCACTCAGCGTCGGCGACAACGTCGCGCTGCCGTTGCGCGAGATGACGCGGCTCGACGAAAACACGATCCGCATCATGAGTCGACTCAAGCTCGAAGTGGTCAATCTCGGCGGCTTTCAGGAGCTGATGCCGGCGCAGCTTTCCGGCGGCATGATCAAGCGTGCCGCGCTTGCGCGAGCGATCGTGATGGATCCGAAACTGCTGTTCTTCGACGAGCCTTCGGCCGGTCTCGATCCGGTTGTCTCGGCCGAGCTCGACGAGTTGATCCTGCGCCTGCGCGATGCGCTGCGCATGACCATCGTCGTCGTCACCCACGAACTGGAAAGCGCATTCAAGATCGCCGATACGATCACCGTGCTCGACCAGGGCGAAATCCTGATGACCGACACGGTGGACAAGGTGCGTCACGCGAACAACGAGCGTATCCAGGACCTGCTCAACCGACGTCCGCGCGAGACCCCAGTCGATGCCGACGCCTATCTGCGCCGCCTTACCGAAGAGCACGCCGCGCCCGTTTAGGGTTGTTTTGTGACGCATTCGACGAAATGCACTTGGGTATTGTGTGATGCTTCACAGATTAACAACAACAGGGCGATAGGCCCGGGGAGAAGAGCCGCGTGCGCTTCGGTATCGTCGTAGATTCCGCCTGCGATCTGCCGGCGGAGTTTTTCGCCGAGCACGACGTCGGCATTCTTCCCATCAGCATCCGCATCGGCAACGAATCGCTCGTCGACGATCGCGATCCCGCCCTGACCGCGCGTTATCTCGCCGAGAATCTAGGCGCACGCGGTGCCGCCGCGGAAACCGAGCCGTATACGGTCGAGCAGATCCGCGACGTGTTCCTTGAACGCCTCGTGCTCGACTACGACTGCGTGTTCTGCCTGACGATCACCTCCACGCGCAGCCCGATCTTCGAGCACGCGCGCAAGGCCAGCTTCGCCATCCTCAACAGCTACCAGGCGGTGCGCAGGGCAGCCGGCGTCGACGGGCCGTTCCTGATGCGTGTGATCGACAGCCAGACGCTGTTCGCCGGCCAGGGCGTCGGCGTCTATGAGGCGACGCGCCTGATCGCCGCGAACTCAAGCATCGGCGCGATGCGCGAACGCCTCGAATTCATCGCTCAGAACAGCTATGGCTACATGCTGCCGCGCGACCTGTACTACCTCAGGGCGAGGGCGCAGAAGAAGGGCGACCGCAGCGTCGGTCTGTTCAGCGTGGCGCTCGGCAGTGCCCTCGACATCAAGCCCATCCTGCGTGGTTGGCGCGGTGAGACCGGCCCGGTCGGCAAGGTGCGCGGTTTCGACGCGGGCGCGAAGATACTGTTCGCCTACGCGCAGGAGCGCGTGCGCGCGGGCCTGCTCGTACCCGTGTTGTGCGTCAGTTATGGCGGCGATCTCGCCGAACTCGCCGCGCTGCCGGGCTATCCGGCACTCAAGGAAACCTGCGCCGAGCACGGCGTCGAAGTGCTCGAGAGCCCGATGAGCGTGACCGGCATGGTCAACGTCGGCGTCGGTGCGGTGACACTTGGGTTCGCAGCGCTGGAGCATGAAGCGAAGTTCTGAGGACCGGTTCTGAGCGCACTTCCGCGGCCGGCAGCCGTGTATCATTTCGGCACGCGGCGCCGGTGCCGCGACGGCTTCGGAGCGCGCGGGTGAAACGCGACAACATCAACTACGTGCTGGTCGGCGCCGTTGTCGCGGCAGCCGTCGCGCTGCTGCTCGTCGCGCTCGCCGCGATCACCGGACGCGGCGGCGCCAGTTCGGACTACGTCGCACGCTACCGCAACGTCACCGGCCTGCGCGACGGTGCGCCGGTGTTCTACGAAGGCTTCCGCATCGGCCAGGTGGCGGCGATCGACCCCGAACGCGCGCCGCACGAGGGCAAGATCGAGACGCGCTACAAGGTCACGTTCGCGGTACGCCGCGATTGGCCGATCCCGAAGGATTCGGTCGCGCGTCTGACCTCGACCGGCCTGCTCGCCGACGTCGCGATTGGCATCAGCGAGGGCGCGAGCGCAGACATGGCCAAGCCGGGCGGCGAACTGGCCGGGCTCGAGAACGCCGACCTGTTCTCGTCGATGAATGCACTGGCCGTGCAGCTCAGCGACCTCACGCGCAACCAGGTGTCGCCGCTGGTGAAGACGCTGACCACGCATGTCGATTCGATCGCCAGCAAACTTGACGAGAGCACGCCGGAAATCGTTGAGCAGTCGCGCCAGCTGCTGCAGCGGCTCAATTCGGCGTCGGCGTCGGTCGACGACCTGCTCAAGCCGCAGAACCGCGCGGCGATCGGCGCGATCCTCGGCAACGTGCAGACGTTGTCGCACGATCTGCGCGCGACCCAGGCCAAGCTCGACGGCGCGATCAGCCAGATCGACGAGGTGATCCGCGAGAACCGCCCCGGCGTGCGCGATTCGGTCGACGACCTGCGCGGCATCCTCGCCTCGCTGTCCGAGCGCATCGACTCGATCACCCAAAACCTTGCGGTCGCCGCGCGCAACTTCAACGAGTTCTCGCGCGAGGTGCGCATGAGCCCGAACCGCCTGTTGATCGCGCCGAAGCGCGACAAGATCGAGGAGGAGCCGAAATGACTCGCCTGCGATTCGCCACGGTGACCATGGCTGCGCTGCTGCTGGTCGCGTGCTCGCCGCCGACCGTACCGGACGTGACCTACTATCGCTTGCCGCCTGCGGCGCCGCCGCAGCGCCTGCAACAGCCGCTGTCGATACTGCCGATCGAGGTCGGTACGTTCCGTTCCGAAGGCGTCTACGCCGAGCAGTCCGTGCTCTACGCGGCCACGCCTGATGCGGGCGCGCTGCGTGCCTACCACTATCAGCTCTGGACCGATCCGCCTGCGCGCGGCCTGCAGGAGCGCCTGACCAACCGCCTGCGCGAAGCCGGTGTTTCGACGCTCGTCACCGACCGTCTGCCCGCGAGCGTGCAGGCGCTGCGCATCAAAGGCCGCATCCTGCATTACGAGCGCGTGCAGCAGGCGCAAGGTATCGTCGTACAGGTCGCGTTCGAGATGCGCGTCGAGCAGGATTCCGGCGAGCCGCTGCTCGAGCAGAACTACGAGGTCCAGGAGACCGCGGCGAACGAGTCGATGTCCGCGACCATGACTGCTTTCGGCGCCGCGGTCGACGCGGCATTCGCGAAGTTCCAGTCCGATCTCGTCGCGCTGGCGGGGGGCAAGTCGTGATCGACGCGACGCGCCTGCGCTTGCTCGAGGCGATGGGCGTCGACGTCTACGCGCTGCGCACTCGCGCGCCTTCGCCCGCGGCTGTCGGCACGCACGAGGCGAACATCGTGCCGGCGCGTAACTCATTGCGGTTGACCATCGTTTGTGCGCACGGCGTCCGTGCCGATGCGCGTCTGGCGCGATTGTTCAAGCATCTGCCGCAAGCATTCGGCATTTCCTCTGCGGCGATCGACTGGATCGAGGCCGATGCGAACGACGAACTGGTTGACTTTGCCGATGCGCAGGTCTATCTCGTTCTCGGCGCGGCGATGGCGCGCGCGCTCGGTGCACAATTGTCCACAATGCAACAAAATACAGCGACCATTGCGGTAACTGCCGATCCCGCCCGGCTTCCCGGCATCGCCGCAGACAAGCGCGCGCTGTGGCAGGCGCTGAAACCCCTAGCGCGTCGGTTGCGCGAAACGGCAGGTTAACCGATGGTCGCGATCCTCGCCGAACCGCGATCGCAGATGCGCGTCATGCGTATCGACGACGTCGAGGCCGTCGCCGCGATCGAGACCGTCGCCTACGAATTTCCGTGGACACCCGGCATCTTCCGTGACTGCCTGCGCGCTGGCTACGAATGCTGGGTGCTGGAGCAGAGCGGCGAGATCATCGGCTACGGCATCCTTTCGGTTGCCGCGGGCGAGGCGCATCTGCTCAACGCCTGCGTCGCTCCGGTGCAGCAGGGGCATGGCCACGGGCGGCATCTGGTCAAGCGCATGATCGAGCTTGCGCGCTGGCATCGCGTGCAGCGCATTTTCCTCGAGGTGCGCCCGTCGAACCGCGCCGCGGTCGCGCTGTATCCAACGCTCGGTTTCAACGAGATCGCGATGCGGCCGAACTACTATCCGGCGAAGAATGGGCGCGAGGATGCGATAGTGATGGCGATGGAGTTGTTGCCGCCGGAGGATTGACGGTTGCTCGTCATTCCCAATTTTGCTTTGCCCTCGTTTTTTATCTATGTTTTTTGACGCAAGAGCTTCCACTCGTCCTGCGGACGAGCGGGTGACTTTCTCTTGCTCGCCCAAGAGAAAGTCACCAAAGAGAATGCGCCCCAGAGCATTGCGCCCCTTGGGCATCCTGCCCAAGGGGTCCGCGTCAGCAGTCGGGTTCGGCTGACAGCACATCCGTGTGCTGGCAGCCGAATCGGCGCGATCCGTCGCGCCGCCCCCTGAGGGGCGTTTCCGACCGCTGCCGCCGCAATGCAATGGGGACCCGGAAGAGCCGAAGCAGCGCGCTCCTGCGCGCAGAAGCAAGGCAAGCGAAAAGCAAAGGCGTCGCGCGCCTTGTTTTTGATCTGGTTGGTGATCTTCGGGTCCCCGTTTGCCGCGGCGAGGGCAGGACGGAAATGTCCGTAGGATCGCGCGCACGACGCGCGCGAGTTCGTTGCTTGGACAGGGAAGTTCAATCAACGAACCCCGGCTTGTCCTCGCGCACTGCCGCAGGCAGCGCGGCATCCGGGGTGCATTTCTTTTGGTTACTTTTCTTTGTGCAAGCAAAGAAAAGTAACCCGCGCGCCGGACGCGCGCGGAAAGGCGAATGGACGCGGCCAATGAGGATTAAAAACAACAAAGACTGGGTTCAAGCTTGTGCTGGAATGGCAAGCGAGAAGCAAAAGCGCGCGAAGCGCGCAACGTCACTGGAGAGTGAAATCCACCCGCGTCGTCTTGCCCTGGTCGTCGATGCCCTTGGGCGTCAGTTGCGGCGCGAGCGTCCACAGCCGGCGGTCTTCGACTTTGCCATGGAGGAAGCCGACGACATGGCCGGCGCGGCGTTCGGCGAGATGCAGCATCGAGCCGTCGTCGATCGTCACGTTCGCTTCGAGCAGGCGGCGCATTTCCTCGGGCGGCTGCGACTTGGTCAGCCAGACCAGCGTCTTTTCCTTCGGGAACTTCGCGTGCTTGTACGCGGCTTCGAGATATTTGTCGGTGTCGGCGGGCGACAGCGGCGCGGAGGCGGCCTCGTCGCCGTGGTCGTGTGCGTATTCGCTGCGGATCAGTTCGTCGACGGTGACACGGCGCAATCCCTCGATGTCCAAAGCCGGATCGGTGCGGCCGATGATGCCGAGACTGAGGTGCGGCTTCTCGCCGAGGATCTTCGCGATCTGTGCGAGCTTGGCTTCGGCGGCCGCATCGAGCCGATCGGCGCCAGGCGCGAATTCGACGTAGCCGAGATCTTCGCCGGGACCGTCGCCGCCCTTGAATGCCGAGGCGAGCAGACGGAACGGCGCGGTCGCGGCCTTAGCGATCATGCCCGCGAACGCGCGCCAGACCATGCCACCGAGCGAGAACTGCGGATCGTCGAGCGAGCCGGATACCGGCACGTTGACGTCGATCACGCCGTTCGAATCCTTGAGCAGGGCGACGGCGAGCTTGACCGGCAGGTGGCTCACGCCGGGGTCCTTGTTCTCGTCGCCGAAGGTGAGCTGGTCGATGTAGAGATGGTTGTCGGCCTTGAGCTTGCCCTGGTCGAGCAGGTAGCTGACGTCGGCATTGAGGCGGCCCTTGATGATCGGATAGCCGGTGTATTTGACCGAATACGCGGACAGGTGGGTCAGTTCGACGCCGTCGGCCTTGCCTTTGATCTCGACGTAGGCAACCGGCGCAAGCGGGTCGATCTTGCCGTCGATATCGACCTGCGCGTTATCGTCGAGCAGGCCGCGCAGGGTGACCGGCGCGGGCGTGCCGCCCGCTGTGCCGAATGCGCCGATCTTGCCGGACAGCTGGGTGATGTCGGCGGTGTAGTTCGGCTTGACGAAATTGTCGGTGTAATTGAGATGGCCGCGCGACAGCGTGATCTGTCCGACCTGGATAGCCGCGGCAGGTTTCGCCGCTTCGGGCTTGGGCGCGGGGGTTGCGGCTTGCGCCGCGGGTGCCGGATTCGACGGACCTTCGACGCGCGTGACCGACACCGGCGTCGCCGCGTTCGCGCCGGCGATGTCGCTGAGATTGAGCTTGCCGTTCGCGTTCATGATGACGCGCGCGTAGAAATCGGACAACGCGATGTCGCCGAGCTTGAGCTGCATCGGCGCGGCGCCGTTCTGCACGTAGTCGATCGCGCCGATATTGAGTGAGCGGCAACTGGCGAAGTCGTCGCCGGTCAGCTTGTCGAGCACGCGCAGGCGGCCGAGCGTCACGCGGCCGCGGTACGCGGTCTTGGCCGGGCTGGTCGCGGCATAGCGCAGTTCGCCGTCGCTGGTCAGCAGCGCCGACGACACACGCACGTTGAGCGGCACTTCGGCATACGCGGTCAGACCGGCGACATCGAGTTCACGCGTCTTCAACTTGAGATCGACATCGAGCGGAGTGGGTTTGACGTTGCCGTTGACTTCGAAACCGCCCTGGCCGATCGCGCCGCTCAACGCGAGCTTGAGCGTTTGCTTCATGTCTTCGCTCAAGCCGGTGACGTCGCCCTTGATCGCTTCGACCGCGATCCGCGTCGGCTTCGCCGTGGTGCGGTCCTCGATCGTCGCCGCGGCGTCGTCGAAGGCGAGGCGCGCGACGCTCCATTTCCACGGTTGCACCGGTTTGGCGGACTTCGCCGCAGCGGCGGTTTTCGTCGCGGGCTCGTTGCCGATCAGGCTGGCGAGATCGATCCTGCCGTCGCGTTCGCGTCGCGCGTTGACGCGCAATCCGTGCATGACGACGTCGCCCTGGTGCGCTTCGCCGGCGCCGAGGTCGAACTTCACCAGCGCGGCGTCGAGCGCCTTCCACGCGATCGCCGGCTCCTTGGCGTCGCGCACGACGATCGCGACATCGCGCAGCGTCGATTTCGCCGGTTCGACATGCAGGTTGAACAGACCTTTCCAGTCGGCGACAAAACTGCCTTCGGTGTCGAGGACACCGCTGCGGATCGTCGCGCCACTGCCGGCGGGCAGCGCGAACGGTTGCAGCGGCGCGAGGCCGACGCTCGATGCGTTCAACGTGCCGGCGTAGCGGCTCGCGGCGAGGTCGAGCTTGCCACGCGTGGCGAGGTCGCCGCCGTTGTGCTTTGCCTTGACCTCGACGGCCGCGATCGTGCCCTTGGTCGTATCGATGCCGGTCACCGAACCGGCGAGGCTGTCGATGGTCACGGTCGCATCCGCCAGTGTCTCGTCGACATAGTCAAAGCGGCCGGCGACGAGGCCGAGATGCGCGATGGCGAATTCGCTGTCCGGGATCTTGTCGCCCGCCGGTTTCGGCTTCGCGTAGAGCGCGTCGAAATTGCTGCGCCCGCCCGTCCGGGCAACATAGCGCAGTTTGGCGTGATCGAGATTGACGTTGTCGAAACGGTAGCGCGAAATCAGCGGCTCGACGTCGGCGAATGAGGCGATCACGCGGCTCGCCTCGGCGATCGGCGTCTTCGTCTTGTCGGTCATCGCGAAATCGTCGAGCACGATCGCGCCGTCGAGACGCAGCTGTGCCGCTTTGTCCTGGACGAAATGCGCGCGCACGCTGCCGGAAACGAAGCCCTTCGGAATCGCCACCGGCAACTCGGCGGCCACGTAGGCGAGGTACTGCGGCAGGTCGAGGCGATCGAGGGTGAGGTCGATCGTCGATTCGAGACTGTCCTTGAATGGTTTGGTCTGGCCCTCGATGCGCAGCGGCCGGCCGTCGATGCGTGCCGCGAGCAGGGGTTGCACGAACACGTCGACGTCACTCGGCAGGTTGGCGAGAAACGGGATGCCGACCTCGATGTCCTCGACGCGGTGGCTCGCGTTCGTCGGCTTGTCGTCGAAGCGGATTTCGCCGTGGTGGATGCTGATGTTCGACAGCGAGAAGCGCGCGGGCTGCGCAGGCGTTCCACCTTGTTTTGCCGGCGGGCCGGAAAAATGCTCGATCAGATCGGAGAAATTGAAGCGCCCATCTGCCATGCGCGTTAGCGCGATGCGCGGATGCTCGACCTTGATCTCGTCGAGCACGGGCGCCCAGCGCAGCAGCGAGGTCCAGGCGCCGTTGAGCACGACGCGGTCGATGTCGACGAACGGCGCCTTGCCGTCGCCATCCGCGATATGCACCTGGTCCGCGCCGAGCTTGAGCGTGAACGGATTGAATTGCAGCGCAGCCACCGATACCGGCCGGCCGAGCAGCTTGCCCGCGTTCGCATCGACCCAGCGCTGCAGCAGCGCGGGCACGAGGAAGAAGCCGAGCAGCGCATAGATGATCAGCACGATTGCCGCGATCAAGGCGAGCTTGCGCGCGCGCTGCGAATGGCGCAGCGCGAGGACGCGATCGCGCACATCCAGCGCGCGGGTTTTCAACGAGGCTGTCGATGCGGTCATGGCCTTGAGCGTCCTTTCATCGAAACCGATGGACCGAATCTTCCCACAAGTCCCGTTGCGCGAGACACTGTTCACGTGCGGTCGTAGGGGCTCGATTCATCGAGTCCGATTGGCGCTTCGAAATTGCTGCAGGGAGGGATGACGCATTCCGGATTGAAGTCCGATTTAGCTACTCGCTGGCTTTTCGTCCTTCAACCATCGAGCCAGCCACGCCTGCACTTCACCGTACCAGAACTTCGAGTTCTCGGCGTTGAGCACCCAATGGTTCTCGTCCGGGAACACGATGAGCTTGCTCTCGACGCGCTGGCGCTGCAGTGCGGACCAGTATTCGAGCGCGTTGTTGATCGGCACGCGGAAATCGTGCTCGCCGACCGAGACCAGTGCCGGTGTCTTGAACTTCGCCGCGTAGCGAATCGGATTTTGCTCGCGCCACACCGCGCCTTGCTCCCAGACCGGGCCGCCGTTGCCGATTTCGCGGCCGTAGATCGTGTCGGAGGTTCCCCACTGCGCTTCGAGGTTGACCAGGCCGGCGTGGCTGACGAGGCAGCGGTAGCGCGTCGTCGTCGCCTGCATCCAGTTCGACAGGTGACCGCCGTAGCTCGCGCCCGCGGCGCACTGGCGGCTCGCGTCGATGAAAGTATACTTCTTGATCGCCTCATCGGCGGCGGCATTGATGTCGTCGCCCGGACCTTTCAGCGGATCGCCCTGAATCGCCTGCGAGAACGCTTCGCCGTAGCCGGTCGAGCCGACGTAGTTGGTCAGCAGCACGACGTAGCCGGGCGCGGCGAGCAGGTGGTAGTTCCAGCGCAGCACCCACTGGTCGCGCCATTGTGAGAACGGGCCGCCGTGCATGACCACGAGCAGCGGATATTTCTTCGCTGGGTCGAAATGCGGCGGCTTCACGAGCATCGAGTCGATGCGCTGGCCGCGTGCGTTGGTGAAGGCGAAGTGCTCGACCGGGCCGAGGTCCAGCTTGGCCGCGCGCTCGGCGCTGAAATTGGTGAGCTTCTGCATCTTGCCCGAGGTGTCGAGGCGCACGATCTCCGGCGGCTCGCTCGCGGACTCGTACTGCGCGAGCAGCACGGGCGACTTCGGCCCACCGCTCAGGTTTGCCCAGGTGCCGTGCGCGGGCGCGCCGACGAGCTTGGCTTCCTTGTCGCCGGTCGCGGCGCGATAGAGTTTTTCCTGGCCGGCATCTTCGGCAGTCAGGTACACCGTGCGGCTGTCGGGCGCCGGCGCAAAGCTGCCGACCGAAAGATGATTCGGCAACTCGATGCGCGCGCGGGCTTTCGCGCTCGGCCAATCGATCACGGCGAGGCGCGAGGCGTTGTATACCGCACCCGTCTGCGGCGTCACCGCCGCGTAGAGCGTGCGGCCGTCGGTGCTGAAGCGTGGCTTGCCATAGCTGTCGCCCGCGTCGAGCGAGTCGGCACCGGTGAGGCGCTGCGGTTCGCCGCCGTCGACGGAAACCTGGAACAAGTCGGCGTTGGTGAACTGCCAGGCGGCGCGATCGCGATTGCGGCTGGCGACGAAGACGATGCTGCGGCCGTCGGGCGCCCAGGTCGAACCCGCGTTCTCGTCGGGCGCGGAATAGCCGGGCAGTTTCGCGAGCGCGCTGCCGACGAGGAGATCGCGCGCATCGTTCGCGCCAATCGTCTGCACGAACACGTGCGGGCGCGTGTCCTCGATCCACTTGTCGAAGTTGCGGATCGGAAAGCCGGTGTAGACGTGCGCCTTGTACTTGCGCTCTTCGTGTTCCTTGGCGATGCGCTCGTTGTCCTTGTCGTTCTTCGCTTCGGTGTAGACGTGGCTGGTGAACAACAGACGCTTGCCCTCGGGTGAGAACTCGGGCTCGGTGGCGCCGGTCGACAATGTCGTCGCCTTGATCGCTTCGCCACCCTGGGCCAGGTCGAGAATCCAGACCTGCGCAACCTTGTCGTCGCCACGCTTGGCTGCGAAGGCGATGCGTTTCGAGTCAGGGCTCCAGGCGATGCCGTTCTCCGCGGTCTTGCTCGCGGTGAGGCGCCGCGCAGGCGTGCTGCCGTCGGTGGCGACTAACCACAGGTGGGTCGCGCTCTCGTCCTTCTTGTAGCTCGGCTCGGTGACGTTGAACGCCGCATATTTTCCGTCGGGACTCGTGACCGGTGCGCCAACGCGAGGCATCAGCCAGAGGTCTTCGTGGGTGATGACCTTCTTTTCTTCGGCGTACGCTGAAGCCGTTGCCGCAAGCAGGAAGAAAAGAATGTGGCGGATTTTCATCGTATCTCCCCAACGCATTTTTCATCATTCCGGCGTCTGCCGGAATGACGTCTTTCACCTTGGCTTTACTGCTCAGATTTGTTTGAGCTTTTCGAACTGTTCCCGCAAGCCGGCCAATGTCGCGGAAAAGTCGGCAACACGTTGCCTTTCCTGCTCGATCACGGCCGGCGGCGTCTTCTCGCCGAAGTTGGCGAGCTTCGCGCTCGACTTCGCGAGTTCGCCGTCGAGGCGTTTGATCTCCTTTTCCAGTCGCGCCTTCTCCGCCGAGAGATCGATCAGACCGGCGAGTGGAATCAGCAATTTCATCTCGCCGACGATCGCCGCGGCGGAAGCGGGCTCGGCTTCGCCTGCGCTGAGCCAGCGTTGCGATTCGGCCTTGGCGAGAAACGCGATCTGTGCGGCGAACTTGTCCGTACGCGTGTGATCGCTGGCGCTGCCGTTTGCGTAGAGCAGCGGAATCGCCTTGCCCGGCGCGATGTTCATCTCGCTGCGGATGCGGCGGATCTGGGCCAGCACCGCGCGCAACCATTCGATGTCGGCGCTTGCGGTCGCATCGTCGGCGGGGAAATCCTCGGCGCGCGGATAGCTGCGCTGGGTGATGCTGGTTTCCTTCAAGCCGAGCAACGGCGCGACCGACTGGTAGATTTCTTCGGTGATGAACGGCGTGATCGGATGCAGCGCACGCAGCGCGGCTTCGAGCACGGTCAGCAACGTGTGTCGCGTCGATTCCGCTGCGGCCTTGTCGTCGCCGTTGAGCGCCGGTTTCGCCAACTCGACGAACCAGTCGCAGTATTCGTTCCAGACGAATTCGTACAGTGCCTGTGCGACCAGATCGAAACGGTAGAGTTTCATCTGCGCTTCGACATCCGCGAGCGTCGCGCGCAGGCGCGCGAGGATCCACTGCTCGGCTTCGGTCTGCGGCCGCGCGGGTGCGACTGGCGGTGCCTCGATATTCATCAGCACGAAGCGCGCCGCATTCCACAGCTTGTTGCAGAATGCCTTGTAGCCCTCGGCGCGCTTGAGATCGAAGTTGATCGTGCGGCCGTAAGTTGCCAGCGCGGCGAAGGTGAAACGTAGCGCATCGGTGCCGACCGCGGCGATGCCGTCGGGATAATCCTTGCGGATACGCTTCTCGACCTTCTCGCGCACCTGCGGGATAAGCAGCGAAGCGGTCGATTTCTTCACCAGCGAGTCGAGGTCGATGCCATCGATCAGATCGAGCGGATCGATCGTGTTGCCCTTCGACTTCGACATCTTCTGGCCTTCGGCGTCGCGCACGATGGCGTTGATGTAGACCTCGCGGAACGGCACTTTGCCGGTGAAATACTGCGTCGCCATGACCATGCGCGCGACCCAGAAGAAGATGATGTCGAAACCGGTGACGAGCACCGCGCTCGGCAGGAACGCTTGATCCTGCGGCCAGTTCGCGACGATCTCGCCGCGCTCGTTCTTCACCGGCGCCTCGCTCGGCCAGCCCATCGTCGAGAACGGCCATAGCGCGGAGGAGAACCACGTATCGAGCACGTCCTCGTCCTGCTTCAGCGCGCCAACCGGTTTCGTGCTCGCGTGCGCGAGCGCGTCGGCCTCGTCCTCGCCGACGAAGATATTGCCGGCTTCGTCGTACCAGGCCGGAATCTGATGCCCCCACCAGAGCTGGCGGCTGACGCACCAATCCTGGATGTTTTCCAGCCATTGGTTGTAGGTCGTCGCCCAGTTTTCCGGCACGAATTTGATCTCGCCGTCGCGCACCGCGGCGAGCGCGGGTTCGGTGATCGCTTTGCGGCCGCCCGGGCCGGGTTTGCCGTCGACGCGCGTCTCGCTCGTGAGATCGAGGAACCACTGATCGGTCAGCATCGGCTCGATCACCGCGTCGGTGCGCTGGCTGATCGGCACCTGCAGCTTGTGCTTCTTTGTCTCGACGAGCAGGCCTTCGGCTTCGAGATCGGCGAGCACGGCCTTGCGCGCGGCGAAGCGATCGAGGCCGCGATATTTTTCCGGCGCGTTGTCGTTGATCTTCGCATCAAGCGTCAGGATCGTGATCGGTGTGAGTTTGTGGCGCGCACCGATCTGCCAGTCGTTGAAGTCGTGTGCCGGAGTGATCTTGACGCCGCCGGTGCCGAATTCGCGGTCGACGTAGTCGTCGGCGATCACCGGAATCTCTCGTCCGGTCAGCGGTAGCTTCAACGTCTTGCCGATCAGCGCCTGGTAACGCTCATCTTCCGGATGCACCGCGACGGCGACGTCACCGAGCATCGTCTCCGGGCGCGTCGTCGCGACGACGATGCCTTCGCCACCGTCGCTCGCGGGATAGCGGATCAGCCAGAGCGAGCCTTCCTTTTCTTGGTTGTCGACCTCGAGGTCGGACACGGCAGTCATCAGCACCGGGTCCCAGTTCACCAGACGGCGACCGCGATAGAGCAAGCCGTCGCGGTACCACTGCACGAACACGCGGCGCACGGCGGCGGACAAGCCAGGATCCATCGTGAAACGTTCGCGCGACCAATCGACCGACGCGCCCAGGCGGCGCATCTGGTTGGTGATCGTCGAACCGGATTCCTGCTTCCACTCCCATACGCGCTCGACGAACTTCGCGCGACCGAGATCGTGGCGCGACTTGCCGGCGGCGGCGAGCTGGTTCTCGACGATCTTCTGCGTCGCGATGCCGGCGTGGTCGGTGCCGCCCTGCCACAGCGCGCGGAAACCGCGCATGCGGTGGTAGCGCGTGAGCGCGTCCATGATCGTCTGCTGGAACGCGTGGCCCATGTGCAGCGTGCCGGTGACGTTCGGCGGCGGCAGCAGGATGCAATACGGGGTGCCGTCACCGCGTGGCTGGAAGTCGCCCGCGGCTTCCCACGCGGCGTACCACTTGTCCTCGATCTGGGCGGGTTCGTAGCTCTTTTCCATACGGGCGTCGGTAAATCCTCCGTCGGCCGCAAGCGGCGGGCGGAAAACAGAAGGGGAAGAAAGGAGCGGCAATTGTAACGATGTGAGGCGGTTCGCCCAAGTCGTACCGCGGCGAGAATTATCCGCCGCTTGGCTCTTCGCCGATCACGCTCGGCGTGCCGACGTAGAGCAGGACAACCTTGGATTTGCTTTCGTTGCGTGAGGAATGCGGCGACTGCGAATTGAAATGCATGCTGTCACCGGGGCCGAGCACGGTCTCGATCTCGCCGACGCGCGCGTGGATACGGCCCTTGAGCACCATGACGAATTCCTCGCCGTCGCGCTGATCGGTCGGGAAGGCATGGCCGGGCGGGATTTCCATGAGGATCGCGTCCATCATGCGATGGATCAGGCTCGACGAAAGATCGTAGAACGTGACCGGCGAATTGATGCGGATGCGCGGGCGTTCCTTGGCGCGGCAGACGATGTTGCGCTCGGTCGGGCTTTCGAGGAAGTACTGCAGATCGACCTTGAGCGCCTTGGCCAGCGCCATCAGCGACATGATCGACGGCACCGTCTGATTGCGCTCGGCCTGGGAGAGGAACGGCGCCGACAGGCCGGCGCGCGCGCCGAGCTCGCTCAGGGTCAGGCCGAGCTGCTTGCGCCGGTGCTGGATGCGCGCGCCCATGCCGATGTGCAGCTTGCCGAGGCGCGGTTTGGTTTTTCGCTTGGCGACCGTGCTCATGCGTTTGCTCCCTTGTTTTCTTTTCCCCTCTTCCCGTGCAGAAGGGCCTCCCCGTGATGCTTCAGCGTCCGCCTGCAGGCCGGACCGGCACTTCGATGTTGCAGACGTCGATATGTCCGGCCGCTACCGCATACCACTCTTCGCGATGGTTGCGGCGCGATTCGATGTAGGCGTCGAACGTAGGCGTGTCGGTGCGCAGCACTTCGAGCGCCACGCGTTCCTTCTCCGGCACGTCGGCGGCGACGCGGATGCTCTTGATCGGCGTGCGCTGCTCGGGTTTTTCGTACAGGCTGTAAGGCCCGGTGCCGCGCGGCAGCGTCGACAGTAGCTCGACGCCCTTGACGACGCGGCCGACGACGGTGACGTTGCGGTCGAGCTGGCGCGGCGGCGTGCCGATGACGACGTAAAGTTCCGCGCCGCCGCCCGAGTCGGGCGCGTTGTCGCGACCGACGCCGACCGAGCCGTAGCAGTGGGTCAGCCACATGCGCTGCGCTTGCGGATCGCGTGCCGAGGCGAAGCCGTCGGAGAATCCGGTCGCCGGCGCGTAGCCGTCCGCGTCGGGTAGGCGCGTGAACGGCGCCTTCGCGTCGAGGGCGACGGTGAACTCGGGGGCGAGGTGGCGCTTGGCCGTCTTGATCGGCTTGCGCGTGGCTTCGTTCTCGTAGTCGGGGTCGTTCATCTGCACGACGTAGTTGTCCTGCGCGCGCACGATGAAGAGCCCGTCGTAGTACTGCTCGCGCGCCAACGCTCGGATGTTGGCGATGTGGTTCGGCGCGAACGCCGGGGCGAGTTCAATGACGACCCGGCCGTTGGGCAAGTCGAGGTAGAGCGTGTTCTGCGGATCGAGCGCGCGCCAGTCGCCGGGCTTGGCCGCGGCGAGCACAGCGGCGGTGGTCGGGGCGGAGGCGGGTTTCGCTGCGGTCACAGGTGGCTTGGCGGGGAGAGATGCGGCGAGCATCGTAGCCAAGCCGAGTGCGCAAAGCGATGCGATGCGCGCGGAGGAGCGTGTCGGACGGCTTCGATGCGGTTGGGTCATCGTCATATCCTCGATGGGTTTGCAGCAACCGTCCATTCATTCCCGAACGCGCGGGAATGAATGGACGCCGGATCACGGTGCTCAGAACCAGTAACGGAACGACGCACCGATCGTGCGCGGCTGCACGCGGTAGGCGCCGTCAGGGTAGAACGGCGTCGCCGACACCTGGCGGATCACGCCGTCGCTGTTGCCGAGGTTCTGCACGAATACCGAAGCTTCCATCGAACTCCACTGCACGCCGGCGCGCACGTTGAGCGTGTCGTAGGCGTCCATCACGCGGTAGAGCGAATTGGCCGGATCGAACTGGGTGGTGCGCTTGCCGACGTAATTCCAGCCGCCCCAGACAAAACCGTGCATGTCGGCACCGAGCGGGAACGTGTACTCGGCGTTCGCATTGAGCGAGACCTTCGGCACGAACGGAGCGAATTCACCCTTGAGCGCCGGCAATTCGGGCGTGTCCGCATCGATCGTGGAATGCGTGTAGGAACCGCCCGCCGTGACCTTCAGGTTCTGGATCGGGCGCCAGGCGATTTCCAGCTCTGCGCCCTTGCTGGTCAGGCCGGCCGCATTCTCGACGTAGTTGACGCCACAATTAAGGCCGCGGCGCACCTGCACGTTGTTCCATTTGATCAGGTACAGGCTGCCGTTGATGGTGAGGTGGTTGTCGAGCAGGCTCGCCTTGTCGCCGATCTCGTAGTTCCAAAGGCTGTCCGAGCCATAGTCGGTCGACGGATGCAGATTGTTCGCCTCCAGCTCGGCACCGCACAGGTTGAGCGGAATGACCTGGTTGATGCCGCCATAGCGGAAGCCCTTCGCCGCCTGCGCATAGACCTGGTTGCTCTCGTCGATGTCGTAGGCGACGTTGACCTTCGGATTGACGCCGTTCTCCTTCGAATGCTGCATGCCGTTCGACGTGGCGCCACCGTTGAAGAAGCCGGACTGGTATTGCCAGTGGCGTTCCTTCCAGTCGAAGGCGCGCAGGCCGCCGGTCAGGGAGAAATTGCCGACTTTGTACGTGCCTTCGCCGAACAGCGCGGCTTCCTCGATGTGCACGTTCTGGATGCCCCAGAACGGATAGTCCGGCGGCGCGCCGAAGTCGGCGCTCGGGAAGCCCGTGTAAGCATCCCAGCCCGGATCGGGAAAGGCGTTGGTGTAGCCGCGATTGCGCCGGTGATAGTAGGCGCCGGCAAGCCACTTGAGCACGCCATCGTCGTTCGAGACCGCGCGCACTTCCTGGGTGAAGTCGTTGAGATGCGTTTGGTCGGCCAGTGATGCCGTCGGACCGTTTGCCGAAAGGCCGAGCGCGGGATACGTCGAGGTGTAGATCTTGTCGAGGTTCCAGCGGTTGAGCATGTTCATCTGGAAATACGACGTCGACGAAACGATACTGCCCCAGCCGAGGGCCTGGGTCAGGGTGAGGTTCGACAGCGTGTAGTCCTCGTTCGAATTCTCCGGCGACTTGTACGAGCGCGTGTAGCTGCCGGTCTCGTCGAGGCCGCGGCCATGATCGCTCTGGTCGTGGGCCCAGATCGACAGGTCGACGGTGAGGCTGTCGGTCGGCAGTACGCGCAGCGCGACGCGCCCACCGGCGGCGTCGGCGCGGTTGATGTTGTTCTCGCCCGTGGTCGTGTTCTTGATAAAGCCGCCGTTGCGGTCGTCGTACATCGACACGCGCAGGCCGGCCACGTCCTTGACCAGCGGCACGTTGATCACGCCGCGCAGGTCGTAGCTCGTGCCGCCGTGATCGATGTCGGCGACCGAGGTTTCCACGCTGCCTTCGACCGTGTCGAGCAGCGGCTTGCGCGTGACGAGGCGGATCGCGCCGGCCATCGAGCCCGCGCCGTACAGCGTGCCCTGCGGACCGCGCAGCACTTCGACGCGCTCGAGGTCGAACAGGCCGAACTCGGGATTGAAGCCGTTGATCGCGACCGGTGCATCGTCAACATAGAGGCCGACGGTCTCCTGCGTCTGCGGATCGTCTTCCGAGGAATTGCCCGCGTTGACGCCGCGCATGATGATCTGCGAGCGGCCCGAGCCGGTCTTGAAGATGCCCAGGCTCGGCACGCTCGAGATCAGGTCGGTGAAGTTCTGCGAGCCGGCATTGGTCATGTCCTTGCCGTCGATCGCCGAGATGCTCATCGCCACCTTCTGCAGCGACTCGGAGCGCTTGTTCGCGGTGACTGTCACCGTTTCGAGCGAAGCGGACGTATCCGCATTCGCATCGGTCGGCTTGCCCTGTGGGTCGGCGGTAGCCGTCGTCGCATCGCTGGCCTCGGATGCATGGGCGCTGGCGAAAGTCAGCGCGGCAAGGGCACAGAAGACGGCGTGTGCAATTTTGTTGCGCGTCGGATGCGGCGCGCGAGATCGGACGGCGGAAGAAGCGCTGGAGCGTGTGTTCATTGGATGTTCCCCGGGGAGTGGAGTGGGCGGATGGCGGCATCCTGCCGGTGCTGCGGGTCTAAGGGCAGATCGGGCGATCGACCGCCGTGGCGTGTCGACACGACCTAGCGAAATCGCTGGCCGCGCGGGCTGGAACCGTCGGTCATCGAAATTCGATATGTCAAAAAAATTTGACGAATTGATAACGTTTTGACGGATGCATGTCAAGCGCAGCCGGCCTCCGCTCGCGCTGCGAGATGCGGAATTTCGCTGCGCAGCCGGCGAGGCCGCGGTTACATGTCGTGCTTGTTGACCTCGAAGCCGGCGGCCTTGTAGGTCTTCCAGCGCTCGCGCGAGCCGAGGCGTTGCGCCTCGTCGGCGGGGATGACTTCGAGCACACGCTCGAACAGGCCCGGCGCGCATTCGTCGCGCAAGTTGATCACGAGAGCGCGGTCCGGCGTCTCGGTGCCCGGCGCAACGATCAGCACCGGCGTGATCGCGTCGTCGTCGTCGCCGGCAATCTGGTGCGGGATGAACGCCTGCTCGTCGAACTCCCAAAGCTTCTCGTCGAGTGCGTCGGCCTGGTCGGCCGAACGCGCGAGGATTAGCGCCGGCTGCCCGGATTCGAACGCGCGCTTGGCCAGTTCGCAGACGAGCAACAGCGGATCGTCGAGAAAGCGCGGCTTGGCGATCAGGTAGAAGTCGGCGCGGGGCATTCGCAGGCAGGATTATTGAGCGCGGTCGAGCAGATACTGCACGAGCAGCGGCACCGGCCGGCCCGTCGCCGAGCCCTTGCGGCCTTCGTCCCAGGCGCTGCCGGCGATGTCGAGATGCGCCCAGCGGAAGCCTTCGGTGAAGCGCGCGAGGAAGCAGCCCGCGGTGATCGCGCCGGCGTACTTGCCGCCGATGTTGGCGATGTCGGCATAGCCGGTCTCGAGCTGGCTCTGGTAGTCGTCCCATAGCGGCAGGCGCCAGGCGCGGTCGAGCGTGGCCTGGCCTGCGGCGAGCAGTTCGTCGGCGAGCGAATCGTCCTGGGTCATCAGGCCGCTCGCGTGCTTGCCGAGCGCGACGACGCAGGCGCCGGTCAGCGTGGCCACATCGATGATCGTCTGCGGGTTGTACTTCTGCACGTAGGTCAGTGCATCGCACAGGATCAGGCGGCCTTCGGCGTCGGTGTTGAGCACCTCGACGGTCTGGCCTGACATCGTCGTGACCACGTCGCTCGGCCGCTGCGCGTTGCTGCCGGGCATGTTCTCCACCGCCGGCACGACGCAGACAAGGTTGAGCTTGAGCCTGAGCTCGACCGCGGTCAGGAACGCGCCGAGCACGCCGGCCGCGCCGCACATGTCGAACTTCATCTCCTCCATGCCGGCGCTCGGCTTGATCGAGATGCCGCCCGTGTCGAAGGTGACGCCCTTGCCGACCAGCGCGTAGGGTTTTTCATCGGCGCCGCCGCCTTTCCACTCGAGCACGATCAGGCGCGGCTTGTTCGCCGAACCTTGTGCCACGCCGAGCAGGGCGCCCATGCCGAGCTTGTACATCGCCTCCTCTTCAAGCACCTCACAGATCACGCCGGGGTGATCCTTGGCCAGCTGGTGCGCCTCGCCGGCAAGATAGGCCGGCGTGCAGATGTTCGGCGGCAGGTTGCCGAGTTCGCGCGCGAAGCGCACGCCCTTGGCGATGGCGGTCGCCTGTTCGAGCACGCTGGCGTCGCTTCCCGCCGGCGCGGCGAAGGCGAGCGCGTGCAATTCCGGCCGCGAAGATTTCTCGCGCGGCTTGAACGTCGTTGTGTATTTGTACGCCTGTGCGTCGCTGGCGAGCGCGGCGGTGCGCAGCTTCCAAGCGAGGTCCTTGCCGGGCACGTCGAGTTCGGCGAGGTAGGAGACGGCACTGTCGATCGGCAGACCCTTGAGCGCACGTGTGGTGTCGACATTGGCCTTCGCATAGCGCGCGGCATCGAATTTCTTCGCGTCGCCGAGACCGACGACAAGTACACGCGCGGCCTTGACGCCGACGAGACCGAACAGGGGTTGCGTCGTACCGGGCTTGCCCGACAGGTCGTTCGATTCGAGCAGACGCGTGATCGCGCCACCTGCGGCCGCGTCGATTCGCTGTGCGGCGGTGGAAAGCATGCGCTCGTCGAACACGCCGACGACGACGCAGGGGGTTTCCACGATCTCGGCGTTGCGCGATTCGAGGCTGAATTGAAGAGTCATTTCGTTACCGTATCGATTTGGAAAAAGAAAGCTTGCGCCGGCCGCAAGAGGTGCGGAATTGCGGGCGGAGAAGGGAAGACCTTCCCACTCGGCTACAATTAAGGCTGGGTAAACGCGTTTGCGTGTGCAATCGCGACGCCTCGAGCGCAAAACAAGAGAACAAGTTTACCGCAAATGCGATTTCCCACCCTGCGCATCATCGACCGCTATCTCGCGCGCGAGCTGCTGGTCAGTTTCATCGCCGCGACTGCCATCCTGCTGCTTGTCAGCATCGGCGGCACGGTGGCCGACCTGCTCGGTAAGATCGCGCGCGGGCGCATTCCGGCCGAGCTGCTGTTCTCGCTGATCGGCCTGCGCACGGTCGATGCGCTGACCCTGCTCGCGCCGCTGGCCGTGTTCATCGGCGTGCAACTCGCCTACGGGCGCCTGTACCGCGAGAGCGAGATGGCTGTGTTCGCCGCCTCGGGCCTGCCGGTCACCGGCCTGTTGCGCCCGCTCGCACTGCTCGCCGTGCCGCTGGCGCTGGCCATGGCATTGATTTCGTTCTGGCTCGCGCCGGCCGCGGTGCGCCTGTCGCAGAATCTGATCCTGCAGGCGAACCGTTCGCTGATCATCGCCGGGCTCGAGCCGGGCAAGTTCGTGGAGCTGCCGAACGGCGACGGCATGATGTACGTCGAAGCGATGAGCGCGGACGGCATCCAGTTCAAGAAGATGTTCGTCGCCAGCGAGCGCGCGGTGGGTATCGACAAGAATACTCCGGACGCTGCAGCCAAGGCCGCGACCGCGCCCTTGCGCATCAACGTGATCACCGCGGCCGACGGCGAGCTGTATCACGACGTCAACGGTGCCGAACGCTATCTCGGCCTCAACAACGGCTTCCGCGTCGAAGGCATCATCGGCGAGGACAACTATCGCTTGCTGCGCTATGTGCGCAACGACGTCAAACTCACTGATTCCGAGCCCGACGCCACCACCGATGCGGTCAAGCGCGCCGCGCCGACCACCGACTTGCTGCGCAGCGTGGATCTCGTGCAGCGCACCGAACTGCATTGGCGCCTAGCCGCGCCCATTTCGACTCTTGTGCTGATGCTCCTCGCCCTGCCGCTGTCTAAATCGAGCCCGCGACAGCCGCGTTACGCGGGTCTGATCATCGCGTTCCTGACTTGGGCGATCTACTACGCGCTCATGAACATCGCGCGCAACCAGCTCGTCAGCGGCAAAATGAGCCTCGCGCTTGGTATGTGGTGGATTCACATTCCCGTGTTGCTGATCGCGCTATATCTGCTCTGGCGCAGCCAGCAATTGCCGAAGCCGAAACCAGCGAAAACGCAGCTCGCCTCGGGGACAGTGTGATGACGGCGACATGGACATCTCGCATCGGCCTCGACCGCTTGCGTTTCAAGAAAGTTGACAAGGTCGTCGCGCTGTCGGTGATCGGCGCGGTGCTGCTCGCCTGGCTCGTCGTCGTCGCGCTCGATGCAATGATGGCCTTCGTCAACGAGATCAATGACGTCGGTGTAGGTGACTACACGCTGGCGAAAGCGGTTGCCTACATCCTGCTGACGATTCCTCGGCGCATGTACCAATACTTCGCTTACGGCGGTCTGATCGGCGGCCTGATGGGCATGGGCGCGCTTGCCGCCAGCGGCGAGTTGACTGCGTTGCGCGCCGCGGGAATGTCGAAGCTGCGCATATGTGCATCGGTCGTGCTCGCGCTGACCATCCTGACTGTGTTCGTCGCGCTGATGGGCGAAGCGGTCGCGCCACGCGCGCAGCAGAAGGCCGAAGCGATGGCGCTGACGGCGAAGAACCGCGACGTAACGATCGGCAAAGGCGGGACGTTGTGGGCGCGCGATGGCACAACCGTTATCAACGCCAAGCATGCGCGTACGCATGCGAAGAAGGGTGCGGCTCCGGTAATCGAATTATTCGACGTACGCGTGTTCGAATTCACGCCGATCGGTCAACTGACCGCGCTGTCGATCGCGAAGTCGGCGACGCACGAAAATGGCGAATGGACGTTGCACAATGTACGCCGTAGCGAATTTGAGGGTCGCTCAGCGACGAGCACAACCGAAGAAACCAAACAATGGAAATCGCAGCTTGACCCTGATGTACTCGCCGTTTCGGCGATTCACCCAGAGTACTTGTCGATGGCTGATCTTTCGCGCAACATCGATTACAACCGTCGCAATCAGCAGGATGCCACGACGTTCGAGCTCGCCTATTGGGGCCGCGTTTTCTATCCGCTCAACGTGCTTGTGCTCGCCTTCTGCGCGGTGCCGTTCGCATTCGGCCAGCTGCGCACCGGCGGGCTCGGCAAGCGCCTGTTCATGGGCATGGTACTTGCGATCAGCTACTACTTTTTCCAGCAGTCCGTAGTCAGAATGGGCGCGGTATACAATTTCAATCTCGCGGTCGTGAATGCGCTGCCCTCGCTGTTTCTCGTGGTGGCGGCATTCGTGTATTTCCGCAGGAACGCGTAGGGGCGTGACTTTCGCGCCCCGCGCGAAAGTATTCGAATTCGCCACGCGCTACACGCTCTTCTCCACGCGCACGAGCAGCGTGCCGGCCGCGATGTCATGCCAGGCGCGCCGCTCGCGATCGATCAGGCACCAGAAAAACCCGAGGCCGAGCGCGCCAAGCGACACGAGCGCGACGGCGAAGCGCAGCAGCGCGCGGCGCAAGTCGATGGCGCCGCCGTCGATGCCGACCACGCGCAGTCGCCAGGGTTTCATGCCGACGGTCTGGCCGCCGCGCAACCAAGACACGACGAAATAGGCAGCGGCGACCGCAAGCACGAGTACCTGTACGAGCAGCTTGTGGCTGAGGCGATGGACGTCGAGCGCGCCGCCGGTGAGCAGGATCGCCGCGATGGTGGCGAAAAACCACAGCGCAAGCAGCGGAAACAGGTCATAGGTCGCAGCGATCAGACGCCAGCCGAAGTGAGCGGGGGCGGCGGTCGTGCGCTGGGAGGTCGAGTTCATCAAGGGCTTGGCGGTTCGTCCTCGGCGCGCGGTCCGCGCAAGCAAAGCTCGTCGCGTGACTTACGAACGGAACGGGTTCAAGAAAAACAGCTGCGGCTTGTGTTGAAATGACGTCGATGGCTCCAACACGAAGACGAAGTCTACCCGATGCAGCGATGAGGAAATCCGCAAGACAGTCCGCAACCGCCGCATTGCGCGTCAGCGATCAGATCGATGCCGGCGAGCATGCGCTTATCGAAGACTTCCTCGAGCGTGCCTGGTCCGAATCCGGCCTCGCCGAAAATTCGCTCGCCAGTTATCGGCGCGATCTCGAGGGACTGGCACGCTGGGTGGCACGTGCGGGTACCGGCATATTGCGCTGTACGCGCGAGCAATTGCACCGCTACCTCGCCGAACGCGGCGAAGGCGGTTATTCCTCGCGCAGCAATGCGCGCCTGCTTTCGACCCTGCGCCATTTCTACCGCATGCAGCAGCGCCTCGGCGCGATCGAGGTCGACCCGACGCTATTGTTCGATACGCCCAAGCTGGCCAAGCCGCTGCCGAAGGCGCTGAGCGAGGCGCAGGTCGAGGCCTTGATCCGTGCGCCGGATATCGCCACGCCGCTCGGCCTGCGCGATCGCGCGATGTTCGAATTGCTCTACGCGACCGGGCTGCGCGTCTCCGAGCTCGTCAACATTGCTCTCGACCAGATCAACCTGCGCCAGGGCGTGCTGCGCGTGACCGGCAAAGGCGGCAAGGATCGCCTGGTGCCGATCGGCGAGGAGGCACTGGATTGGCTCGAAAGCTATTACGCTGATGCGCGGCCGGCACTCCTGGCCGGCAAGGTCGTCGATGCCGTCTTTGTCACCCGGCGCAAGGAGGCGATGACGCGGCAAATGTTCTGGACGATGGTGAAACAGCACGCCGCCAGCGCCGGCATCGACGCCAAGCGCATCTCGCCGCATGTACTGCGCCATTGCTTCGCCACCCACCTGCTCAACCACGGAGCCGACCTGCGTGCGTTGCAGATGCTGCTCGGCCACAGTTCGTTGTCGACCACGCAGATCTATACGCTGGTCGCGCGCGAAGGCCTCAAGCGCCTGCACAGCCAGCATCACCCGCGGGGGTGATGCCGAGCGCAAGCTGCGCCTACCTATGCGTTCAAATTGCAACCGTGCATGAGCAGAAGCTACCCCGAAAAGCCCGCCGACACCGGCCAATCGTGCGATAATCGCAAGAAATACCGTGGGACTCCGGTCATCAGGCCGTAGGCTCCGGTTGTCGGCCGGGCTGGATCTTTTTCGTCTATGTGTATGTCGTAATCGCTTCGTCGCGCACGTTCTATCCCCTTCGAGAATCGTCATGCTTAAACACTTGCTTGCCGCCGCCAGTCTCGCCCTTGTGGCTGTGGCTACCCATGCCCAGAGTGCCCCCTCGTTCACCGATGTCAGCTCCGCTGCCTCGGCCCCGTCGTTCACACCGACGGCGCCGGAGGAAAAAACCATATACGACGCGCTTAGCAAGCTGGCGCCCAACGTGAAGATTCAGGCGATGGCCAAGGCCGAGTTGCCCGGCTTCTACGAAGTCGTCGTCAGCGGAGGCCAAGTGGTCTATGCAAGCGCCGACGGCAAATACCTGATTCAGGGTGACGTCATCGACGTGGCGCAGAAGGCCAGCTTGCCCGGCCGTGCCCAGTCATCGCTGCGCCTTGCGTCGCTGAAGACGTTGCCGCAGAGCAAGCGCATAGTGTTTGCCCCGGCGAATCCGAAGCACACGGTGACCGTATTCACCGACGTCGATTGCCCGTACTGCCGTCAGTTCCACAAGCAGATCGCGGCCTACAATCAGGTCGGCATCGCGGTCGAGTACGTGTTGTTCCCGCTGGCGATCCATCCCGGCGCCGACAAGAAGGCCGAGGCGGTGTGGTGCGCACAGGATCGCAATGCTGCCTACACTGCAGCGATGAATGGGCAGGATCCGGGCAAGAAGACCTGCGCCAATCCGGTCGCCGAGACGACTGCGCTGGCGTTGAAGATCGGCATCAGCGGCACGCCGACCATTCTCAACGAAAGCGGCGTGCAGGTGAACGGCGGTGTCGTCCAGGATCCAGCGAAGTTCCTCGCCGAGCTCGATCGACTGGCGGCGCAGAACGCGAAGGGCGCTGTCGCGTCGAAGTAAGCGACCGGATGCCGTTGTTCCTCTGTCGTCCCTGAAGTCCAAGCCCCGGCAATCTCACCGCCGGGGCGACGCGCGTCCTGCGCGTCGGCTAGAATACGCGCCCCTTCCGCAAGTAGCCGATGCTCGCCATGTTGGTTTTTGATGGACAGCCGGCCCTCTCGGCGTTTCGCCTCGAGCGTCTCAACCGTGAACTGAACCGTACCCTGTCCGACTGTCGTGTCGGCGCAGCGCGCTACGTCTACTTCGTCGATTCCGATCCGGGAGCCGCGGTCGACCGCGACGCGCTTTGCCGCGTGCTTCGCGCGGAGAACGGCGAAGCCAAGCCGGCGACGCTGTGGGTCGTGCCCAGGCTCGGCACCTTGTCGCCGTGGTCGACCAAGGCGACGGAGATTCTGCGCGGCTGCGGCATGGCCGTGCGCCGTGTCGAGCGCGGCATCGCGTTCACGATCGCCAATCCGCCGATGTCCGGATCGACCCAATGGCAGAAATTGGCGCAGGCGTTGCACGACCCGATGACGCAATCAGTGCTGGCCACGCTCGACGATGCGCAGGCGCTGTTCCGCGCCGGTGCCGTCGCACCGCTGGAACGCATCGCGCTCGACGGCGATCCCGCCTCGGCGCTGGCCGAGGCGAATGCGCGCCTTGGCCTTGCCCTCGCGCCCGATGAGATCGAATACCTGATCGCGCGCTACGCCGAACTCGGTCGCGATCCGACCGATGTCGAACTGATGATGTTCGCACAGGCGAATTCCGAGCATTGCCGGCACAAGGTGTTCAACGCGAGCTGGACGATCGACGGCAAGCCGCAGGACCGCTCGCTGTTCGCGATGATCAAGAACACGCACAACGTCGCGCCCGCGCACACCCTGTCGGCGTACAAGGACAACGCGGCGGTGATCGAGGGCAGTTCCGCGGCGCGCTTCTTCCCGCACGAAGACGGCCGCTTCGTCGCGACGAACGAACCCGTGCCGTTTGCGATCAAGGTCGAGACACACAACCACCCGACCGCGATCGCGCCGTATCCGGGTGCGGCGACTGGCGCCGGCGGCGAGATCCGCGACGAAGGCGCAACCGGTCGCGGCGCCAAGCCCAAGGCCGGCCTCGTCGGCTACACCACCTCGTACCTGCGCATTCCCGACTGGCCGCGGCCGTGGGAGAAGGAACGCCCGCTGCCGCCGCGCATGGCGACGGCGTTCGAGATCATGCGCGATGCGCCGATCGGTGCCGCGGCGTTCAACAACGAATTCGGCCGGCCGTGTCTTGGTGGCTATTTCCGCACGTTCGAGCAGGAAACCGCCGATCCGAACTATCGGCGCGGCTACGACAAGCCGATCATGATCGCCGGTGGCCTCGCCAACATGCGTCTTGCGCATGTGGAAAAGGGCATTCTGCAGCCGGGCGACGCGATCGTCGTGCTCGGCGGCCCGGCCATGCTGATCGGCCTCGGCGGCGGTGCCGCATCCTCGCTCGCCGGAGGCGATTCTTCCGAGGCGCTCGACTTCGCCTCGGTGCAGCGCGACAACGCCGAGATGGAACGGCGTTGCCAGGAAGTGATTGACCGCTGCTGGGCGCTTGGCGCCGACAATCCGATCGTCAGCGTGCATGATGTCGGCGCGGGTGGCTTGTCGAATGCGATTCCGGAAATCCTCAACGATTCGCATGTCGGCGGACGCATCGAGCTACGCAAGGTGCCCTCGGCCGATCCTTCGCTGTCGCCGATGCAAATCTGGTGCAACGAATCGCAGGAGCGCTACGTGCTCGGCTTGCACGCCGGCGATGTCGAGCGCTTCACCGCGTTGTGCGAGCGCGAGCGTTGCCCGTTCGCAGTCGTTGGCGAAGTCACCGCCGAGCGCCTGCTGCTGCTCGACGATGCGGCGAATCCGCAGGCACCGCCGATCGACCTGCCGATGGACGTGCTGTTCGGCAAGGCGCCGAAGATGCAGCGCGACACGAAGCGCAAGGCGGTGCGCCTGGACATCGTGCCCGACCTCGATGGCATTGCGCTTTCGGATGCGCTGCAGCGTGTGCTGCGCGCACCGGCGGTCGGCTCGAAGTCGTTCCTCGTCACGATCGGCGACCGCACGGTCGGAGGCCTCTGCGCACGCGATCCGATGGTCGGTCCGTGGCAGGTGCCGGTCGCGGACTGCGCGGTCACGCTGGCCGATTTCGACGGCTATGCAGGCGAAGCGATGGCGATGGGCGAACGCGTGCCGGTCGCGATGTTGTCGGCGCCGGCTTCGGCGCGGCTCGCGGTCGGCGAGGCGATCACCAATCTCGCCGCGGCGCCGATTGCCGACATCGGCGAAATCCGCCTGTCGGCGAACTGGATGGCCGCGGTCGCCGTGCCTGGCGAGGACGCGGCGCTGTTCGACGCGGTGCAGGCGGTCGGCATGGAGCTGTGCCCGGCGCTCGGGATTTCGATTCCGGTGGGCAAGGATTCGCTGTCGATGGCGACGGTATGGCAGCTCGACGGGCGCAAGCAGAAGACGGTGTCGCCGGTATCGCTCAACGTGACTGCGTTCGCGCGCGTCACCGACGTGCGCCAGGCGCTGACTCCGCAACTGCGCACGGATGCGGGCGAGACCGAGCTGTGGCTTATCGACCTCGGCGCACGCAAGAACCGCCTCGGCGGTTCGATGCTCGCTCAGGTCTACAATCGCGGCGGCGGCCTGCCGGCCGATGTCGACGATCCACAGCGGTTGAAGAATTTCTTCGCGGCAATCCAGCAGGCGAACGCGCAAGGCCTGTTGCTCGCGTACCACGATCGCGCCGACGGCGGCGTGCTCGTCACCCTGATCGAGATGGCACTGGCGGGACACTGCGGCCTCGACGTCGAGATGAACGGCTGGGGCGAGGCGATTCTCGCTTCGCTGTTTTCCGAGGAGCTGGGTGCGGTCGTGCAGATCCGCGCGAGCGACCGCGACGCATTCCTCGCCCTGCTCGCCGAGCACGAACTCGATAGGCTCGCGAACTTCTGCGGCAATCCGCGCAAGCGCAAGCGCGTGAAACTCTGGCTTGGCGGCGAGGCGCTCGCCCGCTGGCCGTGGGAAGATCTGATGCGCGCTTGGTCGGAAACCAGCTACCAGATAGCCGCGCGCCGCGACAATCCTCAATGCGCACGCGACGAGGACGGTCTGCGCAGCGACGACGGCAGCCCCGGCATCACCCCGAAGCTCACGTTCAATCCGGCCGACGACATCGCCGCGCCGTACATTCACACCGATGCGCGACCGAAGATCGCGATCTTGCGCGAACAGGGTGTCAATGGTCAGGTCGAGATGGCGGCGGCGTTCACACGCGCCGGCTTCGATGCCTACGACGTGCACATGAGCGATCTGCAAAGCGGCCGCCACAAGCTCAGGGATTTCCGCGGCGTGGCCGCGTGCGGTGGCTTTTCCTACGGTGACGTGCTCGGCGCTGGTCGCGGTTGGGCGACGTCGATCCTGTTCAACGCGCAGTTGCGCGACCAGTTCGCCGCGTTCTTCGCAGACACGACCAAGTTCGCGCTCGGCGTGTGCAATGGTTGCCAGATGCTCGCCGCACTGAAGGAGATCATTCCCGGCGCCGAAGGCTGGCCGAGCTTCGAGCGCAATGCGTCCGAGCAGTACGAGGCGCGCTTGGTTACGCTCGAAGTCGTCGAGTCGTCGTCACTGTTCTTCAAGGGCATGGCCGGCTCGCGCATCCCGGTCGCGGTCGCGCATGGCGAGGGCCGCGCCGAGTTCGTCAAAGGCGGCGACCTGCGGCGCACCGCGGTGTGCCTGCGCTATGCCGACCATTACGGCCGCGCGACCGATGCGTACCCGCTCAATCCGAACGGTTCGCCGGGCGGCCTCGCCGGCATCACCGCGGCGGACGGCCGCGTCACCGCGCTGATGCCGCATCCGGAGCGCGTTTTCCGCAGCGTGCAGATGTCGTGGGCGCCGCGTGAATGGGGCGAGGATTCGCCGTGGATGCGCATGTTCCGCAACGCGCGCGTGTGGGTCTGCTGAGCGTGCCCTTGCGAATCCGGCGATGACGATTTCCCCGCTCCGGCGCTTCATGCTCGCGGCCGTGCTCTGGCTGCCGTTCGCGTTCTTTCTTTGGTTCGCGTTCCGCGCCCCGTTCGCGTGGCCGGTGATCCAGATCGCCAAGCTCGCCTTGCTGCACGTCTGGCCGGGTTTATACCTCGACGTGATCGTCGGTGCCGACGAGATCAACCAGGCAACCGGGCAGCTGATCGCGCACCACTCCGACTGGATGCAGGTCAATAGCAACGTCATCTACAACGCGGTCAAGGATGGCGCACCGAAGTACGCGTTCTTCGACTTCGCGCTCAACCCGATGATCTACGGCTACAGCGTGCCGTTGTTTGCCGGCCTGGTCATGGCGACGCCGCTGGAGAAATGGCAGCGTTTTGCGCAGATCGGCGTGGGCCTCGTCGCGCTCTGGCTGGTTCAGGCTTTCGGCGTCGTCGCGGAAACGTTCAAGGTGCTCGGTTTGCAATTGGCCGAGGGCACGGCGAAGATGCACGAGCTGGGCTATTCGCTGGAGGTGGTCGCGCTGGCTTATCAGTTCGGCTATCTGATACTGCCGCCGCTCGTGCCGGCGGCACTGTGGATCCTGCTGAACCGGCCGTTCATCGAAGAGCTGACCCGGCCGCCGGCCGCTGCAGCTGTTGAACCTAATCACGAGACCGCGGTCGAAACGCGGCAGCAGGGGAAATAACGATCATGTCCGCCGTACAACCATTGCCAACTCCTCCGCACGAGGGGCACGACGAAACACTGGACGAGCGCATTTGTGCGTATCTCGTCGCGCGCGGCCGCCTGAAGGAGAACGATCTTCTCCGCGCGAAACGGCTGCTGGAAGAAAACGGCGAGGGCAATCTCGTTCCGCTGCTCACGCGTCTGGGCCTCGTCTCCGAACGCGAAATGGGCGATGCCTTGGCCGAGGTGATGGGCCTGCAGTTGGTGACCGCGAAGGAGTTTCCCGACACCCCGCCGCAGAACGTGGCCATGTCGATCCGCTTCCTCAAGCAGCACCACATCGTGCCGATCGGCGAAACCGAGGACAAAGTCATTTGGGTCGTCGCCGACCCGGCCGAGGAGTATCCGATCCAGGCGGCGCAACTCGCGACCGGCAAAAGCGCCGAGATCAAGGTCGGCTTCCGCTCCGAGATCGACGACCTGATCGAGCGTTACTATGGCTCGGGTCGCTCGGCGATGGGTTCGATCGTCGAGAGTCTGTCCGAGGATGCGACGCGCAGCGAGGATGACATCGAGCACCTGCGCGATCTCGCTTCCGAAGCGCCGGTCATCCGTCTGGTCAACCTGATCATCCAGCGCGCGGTGGAACAGCGCGCGTCCGACGTGCACATCGAGCCGTTCGAGAGCCGCCTGAAAGTGCGCTACCGCATCGACGGCGTGCTGCTCGAGGCCGAGTCGCCGCCGGCGGCATCGACTGCGGCGGTCATTTCGCGCATCAAGATCATGGCGAAATTGAACATCGCCGAGCGCCGCCTGCCGCAGGACGGACGCATTCCGCTGCGCGTGCAGGGCAAGGAACTCGACCTGCGCGTCTCGACCGTGCCGACCAGCTTCGGCGAGTCGGTGGTCATGCGTATCCTCGACCGCGAATCGGTCGTGTTCGATTTCCACAAGCTCGGCTTCACCGATCAGTTTCTGTCCAAGTTCCTCAAGGTGCTCGAACTGCCGCACGGCATCCTGCTTGTCACCGGCCCGACCGGTTCGGGCAAGACGACGACGCTGTACACGGCCTTGTCCAAGCTCAACACGCCCGACGTCAAGATCATCACGGTCGAAGATCCGGTCGAATACCAGATCGAAGGCATCAACCAGATCCAGGCCAAGCCGCAGATCGGTCTCGACTTCAGCCACGCGCTGCGCTCGATCGTGCGCCAGGACCCGGACATCATCATGATCGGCGAAATGCGTGATCTGGAGACCGCGAAGATCGCGATCCAGTCCGCACTGACGGGTCACCTGGTGCTGTCCACGCTGCACACGAACAATGCCTCCGGCGCGGTCACGCGCATGCTCGACATGGGCGTCGAGGATTACCTGCTCACGTCCACCGTCAACGGCGTGCTCGCCCAGCGCCTCGTGCGCCGGCTCGATATCGAGCATGCGCACAAGTACGAAGCGATGCCCGAGGTGATCGAGGAGTTCGGCCTGCGCCGCTTCCAGCCTGAAGGAAAAGTGGAGTTGTACAAACCGATGCCGTCGCCGTTGTCCGCGACCGGTTACCACGGCCGCACGACGATCATGGAGTTCCTCGTCATGAGCGAGCCGCTGCGCCGTCTGGTCATGCAGCACGCCGACATGAACAAGCTCGAGGAGCTGGCACGCAGCGAAGGCATGCGCACGATGTACGAGGACGGCCTGGTCAAGTCGCTGCAAGGGCAGACGACGATCGAGGAAGTGTTGCGCGTGACTTCGGAAAGCTGATGGCACTGTTTCGCTACAAGGCGGTCACTGCCGATGGCGAGATCGTCGAAGGCCAGTACGACGTCGCTTCGAACGACGAAGTGATCGCAAAGATCCAGGACGCGGGCAACATCCCGCTCGAGGTATCCGCGGCGGACGGCACGGGTGGTGGCGGCGGACTTGCCGGCTTGTTCAAGCGCGAGGCGATGAACCAGACGCAGGTGCTGCAGTTCACCCAGCAGCTTGCGACTCTGCTCGGCGCCGGCCAGCCGCTCGACCGCGCATTGCAGATTCTTCTGGAACTACCGGAAAGCGAAAAGGCCAGGCGTATCGTCGAGCGCATCCGCGATCACGTGCGCAGCGGCGCGCCACTGTCCGAGGCGCTCGAAGCCGAGCCCGGGGTGTTCTCGCGCCTGTACGTCAACATGGTGCGCGCAGGCGAGGTCGGCGGTTCGCTCGATTCCACGCTGACCCGCCTCGCCGACTATCTCGAACGCGCCAAGTCGCTCAAGGAAAGCGTGGTCAATGCGCTGATCTATCCGGTGATCCTCGTGGTCATGGTGTTCGCCGCGCTGTTCGTGCTGCTCACCGTCGTCGTGCCTCAGTTCCTGCCGATGTTCAAGGACATGAATGTCGAGTTGCCGCTGATCACCAAGATCACCCTATTCGTCGGCACGCTGCTGCAGGACTGGTGGTGGCTGATGTTGATCGCGGGCGTCTTCGGCGTGGTGACGATCCGCAGGCACCTGGCCGATCCGGAGAAAAAGCTCGCCTGGGACGCGCGCGTGCTCGGCATGCGCGTGGTCGGGCCGCTGTTTGCCAAGCTCGAAACCGCGCGGCTCGCGCGCACGTTGGGAACTTTGCTCAAGAACGGTGTTCCATTGCTTACCGCGCTGTCGATCGCGCGCAACGTGCTCGGCAATTCGGCTTTGGCCGAGTCGGTGGACAAGGCGGCGGAAGACGTGAAGACCGGCGGTGGCTTGGCCCATGCGCTTGCACAGAGCAAGCGGTTTCCGAAGCTGGCGACGCAGATGATCTCGGTCGGTGAAGAGTCCGGCGAGATCGACACCATGTTGATGAAGACCGCCGACACTTTCGACCTGGAGACGAGGAATGCGATCGATCGCATGCTCGCCGCTCTGGTGCCCGCATTGACCCTGGTAATGACGGCACTGGTCGCCGTAATTATGATGGCGATCCTGCTGCCCATTTTGAATCTGGCCAGTTCCATTCAATGAGTATGACAATGATGACGTCCATGTCTTTGCGAACGCGCCGCGATCTTCCGGCAAACCTGACCCGCAGCGCGGGTTTCACCTTGATCGAAATCATCGCGGTGCTGGTGTTGATCGGCATCATCATGAGCGTCGTGGTAACGAAGATCGGCGACACCGTCAATTCGGGCAAGGTCAAGGCCGGCATTGCGCAGATGCGTCAGCTTGCAAACAGCGTCGAGCGCTATTCGCTCGACAACGGCAATCCGCCCACAAGCCTCAACGATCTCGTCTCGCGTCCGAGCAGCGCGGTCAATTGGAACGGTCCGTATGCGACCGAAGCCCAGTTGAAGGATCCGTTCAACCATCAATTCCAGTACAAGATGCCGGGCAGCGACGGGCGCGACTACGACCTCGTTTTCCTGGGCAAGGATGGCCAGCCCGGAGGCGACGGCCTGAACAAGGACGTCGGCAACTGGCAGTAACCGGCTTCCGCCGGCCCGCGCAGTAGTGCTCTGACATGACTAGCGTGCGCTCATCGCGGGGCTTCAGCCTGATCGAAATCGTCGCGGTGATCTTCCTGATCGCGCTTGCGGTGGGCGCGGTGTCGATCTCGTTCTCGAAGAGCATGAGCGGGGCGAAGGTGCAGGCAGCGACCCGCGACATGATCGCCGCGTTGCGCTACACCCGCGGACAAGCCATCGTCAAAGGCAAGGAATCCACGTTCGATCTCGACATCGCCAACAACAGCTACCAGGCGCCCGGCAGGTCGATGGTGCAGCTGCCCAAGAACATGCGCTTGGCCTTGTATACCGCCGATCAGGAGATCATCAGCGAGACCACCGGGCGCATCCGCTTCTTTCCCGACGGCGCCTCGACCGGCGGTCATATCTCCGTGCTCATGGAGCGCGTGGAGTGGCGGATCAACGTCGACTGGTTGACCGGTGCGGTGACGCGCGAGGAGCTGCATCAATGAACATGCGATCGCGAAACGCCATGCCGCGTGGCCAGGGCGGATTCACCCTGATCGAGCTGATTTCGGCGTTCGTCATTTTCGCACTCGGCTTCAGCATCCTGATGAAGACATTGACCGATGCGATCCACACCACGCGACAAGCGCAGGAGGCGACCCAGGCTGCGCTATACGCGCAATCGCTGCTCGACATCCAAGGCATCGGCGAGCCGCTCAAGGAAGGCGGCAGCAGCGGCGATTTCGACGATACCTATCATTGGCAGCTCAGCGTCCAGCGCTACCAGTTGCAGGCTACGCCTGGCTCGACGCTGGCGCCGGCAGCGATTGCGCCCGGCCAGCCCGAGCTGTTCCAGCTCGAGCTCGTGGTGAGTTGGGGCAATCAGTACCTGCAGCATCACGCGCGCTTCGTCACGCTGCGCTCGATGGCGCCGCCGCGCAACGGCAATCAACCGTCGAGTGGCTTGCCGCCAGGGTTCGGCTAGGCATGCACACGTTCCCACGCCAACAGGGGTTCAGCCTGCTCGAAGTGATGCTGGCCGTGCTGCTGCTCGCGCTGCTGCTGGCGGGCGCCTACAACGGCATCACCGCATCGGTGCGCAGCATGCACTCGGGCGAGGCGGCGATCGAGCGAATCGACAAATTGCGTACGGTGCAGGAGTTCCTGCGTCACCAGATCTCGCGCATCCTGCCGTTTCCTTATGCACGTTCGAAGGACGGCTTGAAGGTGGAAGTTTTCCGCGGCGACGGCAAGTTCATGCGCTTCGTCGCGCCGATGCCGGGCTACCTTTCGCGCGGCGGCGCATATGTGCAAACCCTGGAGCTCGCTCCGGGCAAGGACGGCATGCAGCTGGTGTTCACGAGCACGCTGCTCAACGGCTTCGATATGGACAAGAACAAGGTCGCCGAGGAATCGACCGTGGTCCTGCTCGACCATATCCAGGAGGGCAGTTTCAGTTACCGCGGCCTGAACCAGCAGGGTGAGTTGATGAACTGGAGTCAGGGTTGGAAGGATTCCAGCACGACGCCGTTGATGGTCGCTCTCGACCTGCGCCTCGCCGCCGGTAACCGAATCGAGTGGCCGCGCATGACGATACCGCTGATGATGGATGTCGGCGCGCGGCGTTCGGGTCCGGCGGGTTGACGCCATGAACCGAACGCAAGCGCATTCTTCCTTAACCGCGAACGGCAGGCGTCGGCCGCACATGAGCGCATCGCCCGGCCACGGCGGGGCTTTCCGTGCGCGCGGTGTGGCGCTGATCCTGGTGATGTGGGTGATCGCGCTCATCGGCGTGCTGCTCGGCAGCTTTGCTCTCATGGCACGTACCGAAAATCTCGAATCGCGGCACATGTTCGACACGACCTCGGCGCGTTACGACGCGATCGCGGGCGTCGAGCTGGCATTGGCCCAGCTGCGCAATCCGGACCCGATGCAGCGCTGGGTTGCAGACGGGCGGCCATACGAGTTCCCCTATGAAGGTGCGACGGTAAAGGTGGAGATCACCAACGAGTCGGGCAAGATCGATCTCAACGTGGTCGACAGCGCCACCCTCATGGCCTTGTTCCAGTCGATCGGTCTCGACCTCGGCGCGGCGGAGGCGCTGTCCGATGCGATCCAGGATTGGCGCGATGCCGACCAGCAGGTGCGTCCGCACGGCGCCGAGGCGCCGCAGTACGCCGCCGCAGGACTCGACTACGGGCCCACCAACCTGCCGTTCCAGACCGTGGCCGAGGTACAGCAGGTGCTCGGCATGAATTACGAGATCTACAAGAAGATCGAGCCGGCGATCACGGTGTATTCGGGGACACGCACGCCGAACGCGGCGTTCGCTCCCTACGAGGCACTGATGGCGATCCCGGGCATGACCCAGCCGCTCGCCCAGCAGATCATCGCTGCGCGTCAGGCGACGCCGCCGGGAACCACGGGAGCGATCGAGGGTCTGACCTTGCCGGGAGGCGTGCCGATCATGGCCAGCGGCGGCGGCCTCACGTATAGTATTAAGTCCAAGGCCACCCTCCCGAACGGCGTCAGCATTACCTTCGACGCCACCATACGCGCGGGTGGGGTGAGCACGTCGGGGCGGCCCTATACCGTGTTGCGTTGGCGCGACGGCGAGGCGTCGTAGCGCAGGAGCGGGCGCTGCAGTCTGGCTGGGTGGAGCCGCGGGCCCGTTCGTTACCTTTCGTTACGTTTTGAGAACTTATCCTTTCCGGCGCAGTCTTTAAGCCGCGCCATATTGCGAACCAAACAGATTCACTCAACCGTTTGTTGCCCCGATAGATTTTGCCCATGAGTTTGACCACCACCATTGACACCCAGCTCATGCGCCTGCGCCTGCGCTACGCGAACAGCGGGTTGCCGAAGTTTTTCTCGTGGTGGGCCCGCCAGCTGACCGATCTCTTGCCCGTGCACTGGCGCGAGCTGTTCGCGGAAGGCGCACAGGAACTGCTTGTCGACGCAAGCCCCAGCGAGTTCGGGATATGGCGTCAATCCAAGGGGCGCAGCACCGAGTATGGACGCATCCCGCGCGACCAGGCCGCGGAAGATCAGCGCAATGAATTCTCGCGGCTGCGCGACCGCATCGACGATCCGGGACTGCGCGTGTTCTACTGCATCCCGCTGCGGCGCACATTGCGGCGCGAGCTGACCCTGCCTGCGGCGGCTGAAGACAAGCTGCGCCAGGTGCTTACCTTCGAGATGGATCGGCAGACCCCGTTCAAGGCCGACCAGGTCTACTTTGATTATCGGGTCGTGCAGCGCGATGCCGTGGCCAAGAACCTCAAGATCGAGTTGCACGTCGTGCCGCGCGCGCAGCTCGACGGCGAGTTGGCGACGCTGAGCGCGATCGGCGTTGCGCTCGACGGTGTCGATTGCTGGAGCGCCGCAGCGGGTAGCACTCGTGCCGGGCTCAACCTTTTGTCCGCGGAGCGGCGCGTCAAGCGCGTCAATCAGCGCCTTCGTCTCAACCTTGCGCTCGGTGCGGTGGCATTGGTCCTGTTTGTCGTCGCCGGCATGTTATTCCTCAACAATCGCCAGATCGCCCTTGATGCGATGAACGCCGAAGTCGACAAAGCCAAGGCCGAAGCCAAGCAGACTGCGACACTGAATAAGCGGCTCAAGGACAACACGGCTTCGATCAGCTACCTGTATCGGCTCAAGCGCGACTCGACGCCGATGACGGCAATGCTGACGGACCTGACCAAGCGTCTGCCCGACGACACCTTCCTCGAGCGCTTGACGGTTGACGAGAAAGGCAAGGTCGAAGTGCAGGGGCAGAGCGGCAACGCGAACAAGTTGATCGAGGGGCTGCAGAAATCGGAAGTGCTCGATAACGCGACCTTCATCGGCACGGTGCAGCCGGACGCGCGCACGAAGAAGGACCGCTTCACGATGAATTTCCAGTTGCGCAAGCAACCTGAGCCGGAATCGACCGACAAGGACAGGAAGGCGCACGAGAAGAGCGGCGCGAAGCCTGCGGAGGACGCTGATGCGCCTGCTGCCTGAATCCATGCGCGGCCAACGGTTTCTTGCCGTGGTTCTGCTGGTCATCGCGTTGCTGCTCGGCTATCTGCTGTTCGTGCATTGGTGGCTGGTGTCGCCTTACCTGACGATGCGCGATGAGTACTATGATCTGCGCGACCAGCAGTACCATTTCGCCGAGCTGATCCAGAGCAGGCCGCTGATCGAGCAACAACTCAAGGACGTTGCCGGCCTGGAGCAGGAGAACCAGGCGTTTCTCAACGATGCCGACGCGGCGAGCGCGTTCTCGGATCTTTCCGAGCGGCTCAAGCGCGCGGTCGAGCAGAACCTCGATCCGAATGCGCGCTGCACGGTCAACGGCATTTCCCCGTCCACCAACCGCGCCCAGGAGGTGTATCTGCGCGTGTCGGCGAACGTCAACATGAACTGCCAGGCGGAAATGTTTGCGCGGGTGCTGTATACGCTCGAGTCGAGCAACCCCTATCTGTTCGTCGACCGGCTCGTGATATATCGGCAGCAGCAGATGTTCATGCCCGGCGGCAAGCCGGCACCACCTGGTGCGACCTCGGTCAATGCCCAGTTCGTGCTTTCCGGCTTCCTGCGCCAGTCCGGCGGCGCAAAGGGGGCCAATTGAACCTGCGTGCCTCGCGTGGCCTGACCCTGACCCTGGCCGGCATCGCCGCGCTGATGTTGCTGCTGGTCGTGCTGTTCTGGGCGGGCATCGGGCGCGGCTACAGCTGGTGGACGTTGGATCCGCTCGATCCCGCTACGGGTAAGAAGAAACTGGCCAATGCCCAGTACAGGCTCGGCGCCTGGGACAATTTTGCCGACGTGAACGCGCGTCCTTTGTTCAACGAGGACCGCAGGCCGACTCCGCCGATGCCCCCCGACGTGCCAGGTGATGCAAAGCCGATCCCCAAGCTCGAGGTGGTCCTCGCCGGCGTCATCATTACCTCGAAGGCCCGTCTCGCGATGGTCAAGGAGAAGGGCAAGGAAAAATCGATGACGGTGAAGGAGGGAGGCGCGCTGCCGGGCGAATTGGCTGCCTGGAGCCTCGCCGAGCTCAAGCCGCGCAGCGCGGTGTTCAAGAATTCCGCCGGCGAGAGCGCAACGGTGGAACTCATCCCGGTCGCGAGCAGTCAGAAACCCACGCCGCCGCCACCACCGCGTACGCCCAATCCGCCGGTACCGGGCGCGCCCCAGCCCCAACCCGGGCAGGCGCCGCCAACACTGCCCGGACCGGTGGCGCCGGCCTCTCCCGATGCGGCGGCAGCGGATCTGCAGCAGCGCATCGATGCGCGTCGCCAGCAGATACGCGAGCAGCAACAGCAACAACCGCAGCAACCGCAGGCGCCACAGACCGAGCCAGCGCAGCCTGCGCAGCAGCAATAATCCAAATTCAAAGGTATAACGCAATGGCAATGAAACCCCTATTTTTCAGCTTGTGCATTACGCTGGCGCTTTTGCAGATCGGTTGCGGCCGATCCAAGCCGGCGTCGTCCAAGGTGGCGACGGTAGAGGCCCCGACCCAAGAAGACGCGCCGCCTCCGCCGCCGGATGCGTTGCCGCCCAAGCCTGCGGCGGCCCCTTTGCCGCCGCAGCCGGCCGTGTCCCGCCCAACAGGGTCTATTCCATTTGCTCTACTGCCGCGCGGCAAGGATCCCGCTGGTGATGCTGAACATCAGAAATTCCTTGAGGCCAGCGCAAAGCAGGCGGACGCGGTCAAACGCGAGCTGGAGCAAAGGGCGGCGCAGTTGCAGAATCAGCCTGAAAGCAAAAGCGATCAATGAAGCGGGTTTCCGTTGTAAGGAGTGCTAAGTGAACTTACCTCTTCGTCCCGTCCTTGGGATCCTGTTCGCGGCGCCCGTATTGTTAGTCGGCTGCGCCAATCTGCCCGGCATCAAACAGGACGCGGTAACCACGGAATTGAGCACGGAAAAACCCGTGCCGCCGCCGCCGCCGTATCATGTGCCGGACGAGTCCAAGCCGATTACGATCAGGCAGGGCGCCGGCAGCAAGCCGCGCACCGACGCCACGTTGACGCCGGGCACCGGGCAGTTGATCAACTACGAAGCAGCCGCGGCACCGGTCTCCAAGGCCACATCCGCCGGCTCGGGTGAGATCACCTTCAACTTCGAAAACCTGCCGATCCAGGCGGTGGTGCAGAACATCCTGGGCGGGCTGCTCAACGAGAATTACACGGTTTCGCCGACGGTCACCGGCAACGTCACCTTCTCGAGCTCCAAGCCGGTGGCGATCGACCAGGCGATGCCGATCCTCGAGATGCTGCTGGCGTGGACGAATAACGCTCTCGTGCGCAAGCAGGGCCGCTACGAGGTCGTCCCGGTCAAGGATGCGATTGCCGGCAGCCTGAGCCCTGGTTTGTACTCGATCAAGGCTGTGCCCGGCTATCAGGTGCGCGTATTCCCGCTCAAGTACATCTCGCCGAGCGAGATGCAGAAGCTGCTCAAACCCTACGCCAAACCCGATGCGATCGTTTCCGCAGACAACTCGCGCGCGATGATCGTGCTCGCTGGCACCGCGTTCGAGCTGCAGAGCTACGAGCACACGATCAATGTGTTCGATGTCGATTGGCTCAAGGGCATGTCGGTCGGCGTCGTTGGCCTGCGCAATATGGAGGTCGCCAAGCTCATGCCCGAGCTCGACAAGATGTTCGGCGACAAGGCAGAGACGCCGCTCGCCGGCATGTTCCGCTTCATCCCGATGGAGGCGACCAATTCGATCGTCGTCATCACTCCGCAACCCGACTATCTCAAGCGCGCGCAGGAGTGGATCTACCGCCTCGATATCGGCGTCGGCGAGAACGGCACGCAGCTTTACGTCTACGACGTGAAGAACGTCAAGTCCGTGGAGTTGTCCGACCACTTGAACGCAATCTTCACCGGCAAGAGCAGCGGCTCGACGAGCAAGAGCAACTCAGGCAACACTGCGCCCGGGCTGCGCGGCAGCTCGATCGGCGGCGGTTTGTCGAGCGGCATCGGCAGCGGCGCGATGAGCATCAACAACCAGCAGCGCTCGACGACGCCGAATCTCTCGACGACCGGAACCGGCACGGGCCTCGCGGGCGGCAACAAGGACACCGACATCCGCATCACCGCGATCGAGGAGAACAACCAATTGCTCGTGATGGCGACGCCGGGCGAATACGATTCGATCCTTGCTGCGATCCATCGCCTCGACGTGCCACCGCTGCAGGTGCAGATCGAAGCCAAGGTGCTCGAGGTCACGCTCGGCGGCGACCTCAACTACGGCGTGCAATGGTGGCTGTCCGGATTGAAGAACAAGCAAGGACTGGCCAGCTATACCGGTTCGGACTTCGGTACCAAGGGTAGTGGCTTGGGCAACTTCGCCGGAAACCCGAATGATCGCCACCAATTGCAATTGGGCGGCGGCGGCAGTGCCCAGGCAACGAATGGTCCAGGAATTTTCTATTCGTTCTTGAACAAGGATTTCCAGGTCGCCATCAACGCGTTGCAGCAGGACACGACGACTAAAACGCTATCCGCCCCATCAATGGTCGTGCTGAACAATCAGCAAGCAAGCATCACCGTAGGCACCCAGGTGCCGATCGTGACGACTTCGCTGTATGGCTTGGGCACCACGAGCGGCACCTCCAGCCTCAGCGGCATAGGGACGAACACGGGTATCGGTTCGACTTCCTATGTCAGCACCGGCTCGACTCTTCAAATTACCCCGCGCGTGAATCCGGGCGGTCTGGTCTATATGGACGTCGCTCAGGAACTCACCGTACCGGGATCGACCACGGCTACCCAGCCGAATCCCGCGATCTCGCAGCGCACGTTGCAAACGCAGATCGCCGTGCAAAGCGGACAGACCGTGCTGCTTGGGGGCTTGATCGGCGAGAACAATTCCAAAGGCAATACGGGAGTGCCTCTGCTCAGCAGCATTCCGTGGGTTGGGAATCTGTTCAAGAGCACGACCAATCATCGTGACCGCACCGAAATCATCGTGTTGATCACTCCCACGGTGATCTACAACGCCGAAGATGCGAAAGCCGTCACCCAGGAATACCAGGACAAGTTCGAATCGCTGGCACCGCTGCGCGCCAAGAAGAAGATGGAAAAAGAAACGGGCGAAGTGCCGGGCGACGCGAAAGGCGCCGTCGTCACTCCCGTGCCTTCCGCAGCGCCTGCACCTCTCGAAAAATCCAAGCAGTGAGTATGGACATGACCAGAATCAAGACTCTTGTTCTCGCCGGCGTTATCGGCATGTCGTTGCTGCTGGCCGCGGGCTGCAGCAGCAAGGATCCGGCGGAACTCGTTCGGCAGAGGGCGGTCGAGCGCTGGGATCTGCTTGCCGGCAAGCACGCGGTGAAAGCCTACGACTATCTCAGTCCAGGCTATCGCTCCACGCATACACTGGAGCAGTACGTAGCTTTCGTCGCTACCGCACGCATAAGCTGGAAATCCGCAAAGGTCGATTCGGTGCAGTGCGAGACTGATGTATGCACTGCAAAGCTCGTCGTCGTGGCGATTGTTCCCGGGGCCGTCATGCAGCGGCCTAGCGACATGGAATATCCGTCCCCCATCGTCGAGAAATGGGTGCGCAGCGAAGGGCAGTGGTATTTCCTGCCGGAATCGAAAATCGAGCCAAAAGACATAGCTGGGCAAGCGGCGGCGGCACCTGCTCCTGCCGCGGACGCCCCCGCGAACGCCGCTCCTCCTGCTGCAGCCGATGACAGCGCCAAAAATAGTCACAATTAGCGAATCGGGATCCTGTTTTCGGCCCCAAATTTCCTTGTTTTTTCAGGGTTTTATCGTAGTGCGAGAGTGCAGGCATGTAGGCCTTATCGATCGCCAGAAAGGTCGGTGCGGGGAACCTCGGAAATAGTTTTCTCGGGGAGTTGCGCGGGCGATTCGGATATCGTAGACTTGAAGTGCTGTTGCTTGGACTCGTCGGGACTTCTTGCCTAAAAGCAGGAGTACGAATGGGCGGGCCAGCAAAAACATAAGCCCTGTGACCGAAAGGAGTTTAGTAATGAAAAGAACCAGTCTTACGACTGCCGTCATCGCCGGTATCGCCGGTGTGGCTGGCATTTCCAACATGGCCAGCGCCGTCTATCTGAACAATGACGGTCTCGGTCAGGTCCTCATCTACCCGTATTACACCGTCAACGGCGGCAACAACACGCTGCTGACCGTGGTCAATACGACCAATCAAGGCAAGGCCGTCAAGGTCCGCTTCCTTGAAGCCTACGACAGCCGCGAAGTCCTCGACTTCAACCTGTACCTCTCGCCGCAGGACGTCTGGACGGCAGCCGTTGTGCCGGTTGGCGGCGGTGCGGGCGTGTTCACCAACGACAACAGCTGCACGGTGCCGGCGCTCCCGACGAGCCTGGCCACGGCTCAGCCGTTCCTGACCTATGCCTACGACGGCACGGGTGATACGGCGGCCGACGGCGGCCCGACCGGTGTTTCGCGTACGCTCGAAGGTTATGTCGAGCTGATCGAAATGGGTACGGTGACCAATGCGTCGCAGGATACCCTGAAGTCGATCACCCACTCGGCTGGTGTTCCGCTCGACTGCACTCAGGTTGCGGACGCGTGGAACGGCGGTTATTGGGACATCACCGCTGGCGGCGATGTGACGATCGATTTGTCTGCGACCTCCGGTGGCCTGTTCGGCTCCGGCGCGATCATCAACGTCAACCAGGGCACGATTGCCGGCTATAACGCCGATGCGATCGATCAGTTCTACTCGGATACGTTCTCGCACCACACCGCTCCGGGTTCGCTGTCGCCGAACATCTCCAGCGCCACCTCGCACGTGAGCTATGTGTTTGCGCCGAGCCCGACCACGACCTCGCCGACGCTGATCACCACGAGCTACACCTCGGGTGTCGACGCCGTGAGCTCGCTGTTCATGGCCGACAAGATCTTCAACGAGTACTGGACCGCTGGCGGTACCGCGGCCAACTCCGAGTGGGTCATCACGTTCCCGACCAAGCGCTTCTACGTCGATTCCGCCAGCGCCGCTGCCGGCCATCTGCAGCCGTTCGACAAGCTGTTCTCGAAGGGCGTTTCGTGCGCGCCGATCGGCATTGGCATCTATGACCGCGAAGAGCGCACCACGTCGGGCACGATCGGCTTCTCGCCGGCCAAGAGCCAGCAGGGTGCCGCGCTGTGCTACGAGGCACAGGTGGTCACGTTCAACCAGCCGGGTATTGGCACGGCGGCCAGCGCAGTGCTGGGTTCCAACCTGACGGCGAACATTGCTCCGCCGGCCGGTGCGAACAACGGTTGGGCCGTGATCGATCTGTACGGCAAGAGCGCAGCGAACCACGTCCTGCCGGCGGCCTACACCGACGGTACTGTCGGTGCCGCCAACGTGTTCCGCGGCCTGCCGGTCACGGGCTTCTGGGTTGCCAACCTGGTCAACGGCAACGTCGGTGGCGTGCTGTCGAACTATTCGGCGCTGTTCCGTCACAAGCTGCATCGCACCTGCGCCCAGGCCTCGGGTTCGGCCTGCTCGTAATACAGAGCGGATCGGTAGATGTAGAGTTTCAAGCAAAGGGGAGCACTTTGTGCTCCCCTTTGTGCTTTTTGGGGGTCGTAAAAAAATGAAGGATTGGCGGTGCCGTGCAGAACCGCGGTCCTGATACGTTGTCGATATCCAGCCTTGCAGAAATCGGAGTACATAACATGCTGAACAAACTGTTCTTGGCCAGCGCAGCAATGCTGCTGGTCTCCTCGGCGTTCGCCCAAACCCCTGCCACCACAACCACGACTTACAGCACCCCGCCGACCATCGTCGCGGGAGGTTGCAACATCACCGGCGCCACCGTCTTCCATTACGATCCGTCCACGAATACCATTACCCTCGACAATGCTACGGACAGCTGCAGCACCAGCCCCCCCGGCAACCAGACAGCCAGCGTGTCCGTTTCCATCAGTCCGACGAGCTATACGCTTGGCTCAAGTGCGGCCCCGCCGGTCGTCAGCGTGACCTACAATACCCCGGCGGCCGCGGTGACCTGTACGCTCAATCCGACCAACGGATTCTCGGTCACCTCGGCCGGCACCATCACCGGAACCGGTACGTTCGCGCTCAGTGCGCCTACAACGCAAGGAACTTTCACCTTCACGCCGACGTGTACGACCAATACGAGCGGCTACAACCCCGCGGTCTCGGTGTCGGGATCCACGTCGCTGACGGTCAACCCCGCCCCGGTTAACACCAGTGGTTGTGATGCCACTCAGATGAGTTCGTCGCTGAACGGAATCACGCTTAAGCGCCAATGCAGCGGCCAGGTCAATATCATGCCGAGCACTATTGCCTACAACAATGCGCTGACCGATCTCGGCACGGTGTTGGGCAACTCGTCGTTCCCGGCCTACAAGTACGCCGGCTACTCGCCAACGTTCACGATCCAGTCGGGTTATTACGTCGCGTTGGCATTCAAGCCCACGACGACCGGCGCGTTCCAGCTCGTGGCCAATACCAGCTATGGCGACGGCGGCATGATCTCGCTGAGCACGGTGCCCGGAGCGCTCACCCGAGGCAGCACCGGCGCGATCTGCGTGCAGGGCGCCAATGCGTCGAACAGCTTGTACGTCAGTACTACGTCGTCGACCTGTCAGGTGACGGCGGGCACGACCTACTACATCAATTTCGCCGATACGAACATCAACGGCGATGCGCTCTGCTACAACGGCTCGGCCGGCAGCTGCAACACCTCGCAGGTGTCGTACACGCTGTACAGGTAAGGCGTTCTGTAAAGCCCCCGCGACAATGCGGGGGCTTTTCGAAGCGGCAAGCTGGATTGTTCAATCAATTTCAAAGGCCGGATAATTCCGGCCTTTGCTTTTAGGCAGAAGGGAAGACATGACGCTAAAGAAAATTTTCGGCACGATTCTGGCGCTGGCCGGCATCGCGGGTACGGCATTCGCGGGCGACGATGTGGAGCTGGTCAAGCAAGGCGGCACCGCGGTGACGTTGGCGGACGTCGATGGTTTCCTGCAGCAGATGCCCGAGAATCAGCGAGAAACCTATCTCAGCAGCCCCGATCGTGTGCAGCAGATGCTGATCGGCATCCTGCGCGACAAGCAATTGGCGAACCAGGCCATTGCGATGAAGCTCGACCAGGATCCGCACGCGCAGGCCGAAATCGCTTTCGCTCGCGACCGGATTTTGTCGCGCAGACGGATGAATGCCTACGAGGCCTCGCTTCAGATCCCTTCGATGGAAACCGCGGCAAAGGAACAATACCTGGCGCATAAGGCCGACTACGTCGTTCCCGAAGTCGTCGACGTGCAGCACGTGCTGATTTCCGAACAAGGCCGCAACGACGCGGACGCAAAAGCGCTGGCGGAAAAAGTTCGCGCGGAAGCGGTGGCCGATCCCGCGGCCTTCGACCAGCTGGTGAAGAAATATTCGGAGGATCCTTCGAAGGCAAGCAATCTTGGGCAGATTCGCGATGCGACGTCGTCTAAACTGGTGGGCGAGTTCAGCGCCGCTGCGAAAAAGCTGACGAAAGTCGATGAGATTTCGCCGGTGGTCAAGACCGCATACGGCTACCACGTGCTCAAGTTGATTCAGCGCACACCAGCGAAACCGCAGGAGTTCGGTGCGGTCAAGGATCAGTTGATCGCCAAGCTCAAGCAGAACTATGTCGCCGAACAACGCAAGGCGTTTCTTGCCAAACTGGACAACGGGGCGTCGAGCGTCAATCCACAAGGCATGGAGGCCATGCGCGAACGCTACAAGCTCGGAGAACAGCCTGACATCGGCGCTGCAACCAAGGCGGCGGAGAAAGGTTCTAAGTAACCTTTCAGCAGGCGCATCATTTCGATGAGCGAAATCCTGCGTCCGCTCTCGATCGTCCCCATGTAAAAGCAACTGGCTTTGGCTCGAAGATTCGAGCCAAAGCTGACGGCATTGCAAAAGAAAGCAGAAGCAGGCCATGGGAATCCCAAGAACGCCTCGCCACAGCGTTCGCATACAATTCAGACGGTAGTTCGATGGCATGACACTCGATGAGCTCCAACCGCGTAGAGTGGGGAAATTGCGGGCCATCTCGCTCCACTTCATTCGCCGCGAGTTGCACAACCGTTATCTGGGCAGCATCAGCGGTGGCGTGTGGGCATTGCTGCAACCGCTGATCCAGCTGGTCATCTATGGTTTCGTCTGGACCTACGTATTCAACATGCGCTTGCCGGGAGCGGGCGCCACACCGGTGGCGATCGTGCCGTTTCTCGCGCTCGGCGTGTGGCCATGGAACGCCTTCAGCGAAGCCGTGCTGCGTTCGGCCACGGTGATCCAGGACAATGCGGGACTGATCGGCAAAGTCGCCTTCCCGCGGGGCGCGCTCGTCTTCGCGGCGAGCAGCGCGAGCTTTCTCCTGCACGGCGTCGGTTTCATCGTCGTCGTGATAGCGAGCGAATTGCTCGGCGTGCCTTTGCAGCTCGTGCATCTGCCGTTGGCCCTGCTCGCGTTCACGCTGTTGTTTGTGCTGGCGCTCGGCTTTGGCTATCTATTCGCCGCAGTGCAGGTGTTTGTGCGTGATACCTCGCAGGTGCTCGCACAACTGCTGCCGTTGATGATGTTCACCGCGCCCGTGCTGTATTCGCGCGATTATCTGCCCGAGCGATTCCGCGCCTGGCTCGGCTGGAATCCTTTCACGTTCTACCCCGAGTATCTGCGTGCCGAACTGCTCGGCATCGGCACGGTCGGCATCGGCGCGCAGCTGGCTGCGCTCGTGCTGGCGTTCGCAGTCCTCGCACTAGGCTACGCGGTGTTCCGCCGACTGGATGCGCGCTTCGAGGATTTCCTGTGAACACGGTGCGGAACGAGGCCACGGTCGCGACAGGCGGCGCAGACCTGCTCGCCGTGGCGCGCGATCTCGGCAAATCCTATCCAAAGGTGTTCCGCCGCCGCGATCGCCTGCGCGCGCTGGGCAAATTGCTCGTCGGCATCGACGACCTCGACTCGGTGCCCGTGTTGCGCGGAGTCAATCTCGACGTCCTGCGCGGCGAGTCGCTCGGCCTGATCGGCGAGAACGGCGCCGGCAAGTCGACGCTGCTCAAGCTGCTCACTGGCGTGCTGACGCCGACGACGGGCAGTGTCGAGGTGCGCGGCCGGGTCGGCGCGCTGCTCGAACTCGGCGCCGGTTTCCATCCTGAATATACCGGTCGCGACAATGTCGCGATGTCGGCGGCGCTGTATGGCCTCGCTGCCGATGAGCTGCGCGAGAAACTGCCGCAGATCATCGAATTCGCCGACATCGGCCGCTACGTCGACGAACCGGTGAAGCACTATTCCTCGGGCATGGTCGTGCGCCTCGGTTTCGCGATCGTCGCCGCACTCAGGCCGGACCTGCTTATCACCGACGAAGTACTCGCCGTCGGCGACGAGTCGTTCCAGAAGAAATGCGTGCGCTGGATGGAGGATTATCTCGCCCATGGCGGCACGCTGATTCTCGTCTCGCACAGCATGTACCACATCCAGAAGCTGTGCCGGCACGCGCTGTGGCTGCGCCAGGGCGAAGTGGCGGCCGCCGGCGACGTGTTCGAGGTGACCCAGGCCTACCTCGCCTACCACGAACGCAAGTCGGTGGCCGCGCCGGATCGCGGCATCATCGCCGCGCAGGGCGTCGAATTCCACCTGCTTGGCCTGGCCGCCAACGATCTGGAGCAGGAAACGCCGGTGTTCCTCAACCAGGGCGACACGTTGCGCCTGACCGCGCGCGTGCGCTCGCGTGACGGGCGTCCACCGACTGTGGCGTTCGGCATCGCACGCGTGGACGGCACGGCCGTGTACGGCGTCAGCAGCGAGATGGACGGCATCGCACCGCAGCGTCTCGATGCGCACACTTGGGTCGCCGAAATCGTGTTCGACGATCTTACCCTGCTGCCGGGAGCCTACACGGTCAAGGCGCATCCGATGGATACCGAGGGCGTGCGCCTGTTCGACACGATCGAGCGCGGTATCGTCGTGCGCGGCAGTACGCGCGAATTTGGCCTGGTCCGGCTGCATCACCGCTGGAACGATGCGCCCGCACAAGTCATGGCGCAAAATGGCGCCGATTCAGCTTCTTCGAGTTCGTCATGACGACTTCGCCCTCTGCGCCGGCCTTGGAATTTACCGGCGAGCGCTTCACCCCCGAGTGCGTGCGCGAGATCTGGTACGAGCACTGGGCACGCTACGCCTTTGCTCTTGATTTCGCGCGCGACAAGCGCGTGCTCGACGCAGCCTGTGGCGAGGGTTTCGGCAGCGCCTTGCTTGCGCGTAGCGCGCGCTCGGTAATCGGCCTGGACGTGTCCGCGCAGGCGGTCGCACACGCGCAGGCGCGCTATGGCGGCGCCGCGAACCTGCGCTATGTCCAGGGCGACTGCACGCAGCTCGATCTGCCTGCCGCAAGCGTCGACCTCATCGTTTCGATCGAGACCCTTGAGCACGTCGCGGCTCAAGAGGCGATGGTTGCCGGCTTCGCGCGCGTCCTCGGTGAGGACGGCATTTTCATCGTCTCCTCACCTGACAAGCGCACCTACAGCGACGTCACCGGTTTCCGCAACGAATTTCACGTACGCGAGCTGTATCGCGACGAATTGCTGGCTCTGCTCAAGTCGCATTTTCCCGAAGTACGCCTGTACGGACAGAAGCTGCTGTTCCAGTCCGCGATCTGGGCGCTGGACGATGGCGAATCGCCGACTTGCAAAATCGCCGCGAAGACCGCCGAAGCGGCCGCCGACGGCTCGACTTTGGTAAAATCCGGCCTGCAATACGACCCGCTGTATTTCATCGCGGTGTGCTCGCGCCGGCCGCTGGGCGAGTTGCCGCGGCTGGCGTTGTTTGGCGACCGGGCCGAATCGGTGTACACGCACTACAACCATGAAGTGCGCAAGAACATCGCCGCCGGCGGACGCATAGCCGAACTCGAAGCGCAGGTCGAAATGCTGCGCGCCGAGGTCGAGCGCTTGCAGACTGCGGCGAAATCGTAAACTCGCTTGCGCGGCGATTGCGCCGCAGGCATCTCCTTTCTTTCAGGCAATCTCTTGAGCTACCAATTCAACTACACCCTGCCGCCGCTGAATGCCGCGGCGCCGAAGGCCGATCCGAACGCGCCGACCTATGCGTCCGAGGACGGCATGGTCGCCTCACTGTCGAGCCAGGAATGCATTTTCCAGATCCGGCGTACGGGCGAGCCGCACGTCATGACCTTCCAGGTCCTGCAGGCGATGGACCAGTGCCGCGAGTTCCGCACGCTCGACGAGCATGTCGCCCGCATTCAGTCGACCCAACCCGCACTCGCCAGCAAGCGCGACGACGTGAAGCGCGTGCTAGAAAGTCTCGTCCAGCGCAAGTTGCTCATCTCCGATGCCAGCTTCGTCGAGCGCCTCGGCACGTCGTCCGCGATCGCGCAGGCGCCGATGCGCGCCGTATTCATCCGCGCCTGCGACCGCCCGCAGCAACTCGCCCACCTGTTGACCTCGCTTGCCGAGTACGAGCGCCGCTTCCGCGCCGGCCGCCGCTACGTGCTGCTCGACGATTCGGTACTGCAGGCGAGCATCAATGAGCAGCGCGATCTGCTGCGTGAATTCGCGCGCACGACCGGCTGCAAGGTGCACTACATCGGCCACGCCGAACGCACCAAGATCGTCGACAAGCTGGCGCGCGAATTCCCGCAGGCGAAGGCGACGATCCAGAACCTGCTCGTGCGCGATAAGAGCGCAGGTACGCAGCGCTTCGGCGGCGGCCGCGGCTGGAACATGGCCTTGCTGCTTTCGGCCGGCTCGCGCTTCGCGCTGCTCGACGACGACCTGCGCCTGAATCTCAAGCGACCGCCGTTCGCGCGCGTCGGACTCGACCCGAACCCGTCGCCGCCGATGGAAGCGGCATTCCTGGCCAATATGGAGGAAGCGTTCGGCTACGGCGAGGACGTCGATCAGGATCCGTTCGCGCTGCATCTCGATGCCTGCGGGCAGATGCTCGGCGCGCTGACGCGTACGGCGTATCCGCTGTCGCGCCAGGCGTTGCGCGGAATGAACCTGTCGCGGCTGGAAATCCTGTCCGCGCCGTCGCGCGTCGTCGCCACCCAGCTCGGCACCTACGGCAGCGCTCGCACCGAGAACGGCTTGTGGCTGTATCGGCTCGAGGGCCGCAGTCGCGAGGAACTGTGGCGCGAGCGTGCAAGCTACCTGCGCAACACCGAGGCGCAACACATCTGGTTCGGCGTCGCCCAAGCGTTGCCGAAGGAAATCACCGGGTTTACCCCGTTCACATTCGACAACAGCCTGTTGCTGCCGTGCACGAATCCGGTCGGTCGCGGCGAGGACAGCCTGTGGAGTGCGCTGACCCGCTACGCGCATCCCGACGCGGTCGTGCTCGAACTGCCCGAAGCGATCGCGCATGTGCAGGAAAGCCAGCGCAACCGCTCCGAGATCACGCGTAGCGCATTTGCTCCGCGCGTCAACCTGTTCCTGCGCGACTATATCCAGCGGCAATTCGGCCTGTACAAGGCAGCCGATCCCGCGCAGCGGCTTTCGTTCTTTGCCGACGTGCTACGCGATCTTGCCGGCGCGAGCGAGGCCGAGCGCGTGTCGAATCTGCGCGAATACCTGAGCTACGCGCGTGCCGATCTGATCGATCGCCTGCAGCACCAGATCGAAGCGGCGACCGAGGCGCCGATCTACTGGCAGGCCGATGCGCGCGCGATCGTGGAAAGCAACGCCAAGGCGCTTCTTGCGAAGGTTCCGCCGCGGCTGGGCGACTGGCCCGAAGACATCGACGATGCCGGTTGCGCCAAGGCGCTCGTCGGCGAGCTCGACGGCATGGCCGATGCGCTCGAGCATTGGCCGGCGCTGTGGCGTCACGCAGCAGAGCAGGGCGAGAAGCTGCTCGGCGCGCTGTAGCCGTTGCGCACGTGAGCGATTCCCGCGAGCGATCGTCCGCCGAGCAGGGTTTCACCAGCGTCGTCATCGTCACTGCCGACAGTGGCGCCGGAGTCGGCGACAACATCGAGCGCGTGCTGCGCAGCACGGCACCGGTCGAGATCATCGTCGTTGACAACGACTCGCGTGACGGCAGCATCGAGCAGCTCGCGCTGCGCTTCGCGCAGAACGCGTCCGTGCGCATCCTGCGCAACAAGGAAAACCTGGGCTTCGGTACCGCCTGCAACCGCGGCGCGACGATCGCGCGCGGCGAAACGTTGCTGCTGCTCAACCCGGATTGCCTGGTCGAAAGCGACACGATCGCGCGACTGCGCGCCGTGCTCCGCGCGGATCCGCGCATCGGCCTGCTCGGCGTGCTGCAGGCCGGCATCGACGGGAGCATCGATCCAGCTTCGCGTCGTCGCGACCCGCTGCTGCGGCGCGCATTGATGAGCGCGTCGGGGCTGGCGCATTTCGCCCCGCGCTGGCCGGTGTTCGCCGGTGTGGACATGCCGGCGGCTGCGAACGAGCCGGCGGTCGAGCCGGTCGATGCGGTGTCCGGCGCGCTGATGCTGCTGCCTCGCAAGGCGTTCGATCGGATCGGCGGATTCGACGAAGGCTATTTCCTCCATTGCGAAGATCTCGATCTCTGCCGCCGAGTACGCGACGCGGGTTGGCATGTCGCCTGCGCGAACGAGGTGCGCGTGGTTCACGGCAAGGGCGGTTCGAGCCGGCATCGCCCGGTGTTCGTGGCTTGGCACAAGCGCCGCGGCATGTGGCGCTGGTTCAGCAAATTCGATCCCGCCGCGCGCAATCCCGCGCTGCGCGTTTTCGTCCGTTGCGCGATCTGGGCCGCGTTCGCGGCGAGCGTGCCGCTATTGCTTCTGCGCCGTTGCCGCGTCACGCACACGATGTAGCAGAGCCAGGTTCTCGCGCAAGCCCGCATGTTCGGGCAACTGGCGCAAGGCCTGGGTCAACAGCGTCTCGGCGCGGTCGAAATTGCCTGAGTGGAGGTTCGCCAAACCGGCGAGATTGAGTGCGTTGATATCACTCGGTTGCGCCGCGAGCGCGCGTTCGAGGTAGTCGAGCGCACGTTGTGAATCTTTCTCGCGCAGGTATTGCTGGCCAACGAAGATCAGCGTCTCCGGCTGGTCGAGCAGCGGCTGGAAGAATGCGACCCATTTGCGATGCAGTTTGGCGTGGAAATGCGCGCGCTGCACCTCGTCGGTGTTGCTGCCGTGACCGACGCCGGACTCGCCGATGAATGCATTCCAGATGCACGTCGTCGCATCGACGAACTGGAAGTCGCAGCGCGTGGCGCAGTTGATGAAGAAGTCGTGGTCCTCGTAGACCGGGAATTCGGGATCGAAACGCACGCCTTCGTCGACCAGGCTGCGATGGAACAGCGTCGCGGCCGGATGCGAACGGTTCTGGTAGTACAACTGCACCGGGAAGCTCGCGAATCCGACGCGGCCAAGCGGTTTTCCGCCTGCGTCGACCACGCGCGCGCGCGAGTAGACGACACGCGCCCCGCGCGCGCGCGGCGCGGCCAACAGCGTCGCGACGTGCTGCGGCAGCAGTTCGTCGTCGTCGTCGAGAAAATTGAGCCACTCGCCGCGGGCAGCTTCGAGTGCCGCGTTGGCCGCCTCGGGCCGCGGCAACAGGCGGTCGGGTTGCGGACGGACCAGTCGCAGCGAACGACCTTTCCAGGTTTCCGGTAACGCACGGTGGCGGCCTCCGCATGCGGCGACGACGACGATCTCAAGGTTCGGCCAGGTCTGCGCCGCCGCCGAATCGAGCGCACGCGCGAGCGTCGGGCGATCCATGCTGCGGATCAGGATCGAAACCAGCGGCGTGTCGTGTTGCGGAACCAGCGTCGGATTGGCATCGCGCGCCGCCGGTTCCGTACCCACCGACATTTCATCCAAGGCTCGTATCGCCAGCGGATGACCGGGCTGCAGATGAAGAGCCTGATCGAAGCATGCGCGCGCGGCGGTGGCGTCGCCGCCCAGAAAATACTGGCGGGCAGTGAACAGAACGGCGTCCACGTCGCTCAGCCAGTGGCGCAAGGCTGCATCCCACTTGCGTCGGATCTTGCGCAGGCTTTGCGTGCGCTGCGGCGCATCGTCGTTCGCGCCGAAGCCGCAGCCCGAATCACCTGCCTGCGCGTGCCATAGGCAAGTTGCCGCGTCGACATAACGGAATTCGCTGCGCGTCGCGCAGTTGATCTGGAAATCATGATCCTCATGCACGGCGAAGTCGGGATCGAAGCGCACGCCTTCGTCGACCAGGCTGCGCTGGAACAGCAGCGCGCAGGTCGTCGCGCGGCTGTGGAAATACAGCTGCACATGATTGCCCGCGTGGCTGACGTGGCCAAGCGTGCGGCCGGTTGCATCGACGACGCGCGTGCGCGAGAACACGACGCGCTCATCTTCGTTGCGCGGCGCGGCGAGCAGCGTGGCAAGGTGTTGCGGCAGCAGCTCGTCGTCGTCGTCGAGAAAGTTGAGCCATTCGCCACGAGCCGAGACCAGGCACAGATTCGCCGCATCGGCCCGCGCCAGCCTGTCGCCAGACTCGGCAAACACCAAGCGCAATGGCCGGCCGTTCCAGGTTTCCGGCAACGCACGATGCGTGCGGCCGCAGGCCGCGATAACGACGATCTCGAGATTGGGCCAGGTCTGCGCTGCGGCCGAGTCGAGCGCGCGCGCCAGCGTAGGCCGATCCATGCTGCGGATCAGGATCGAGACCAGGGGCAGGGCGGGGATAGGTTCGTTCATCTGAGGAGGGCGGCTAACGACGCCCGTTGCACGACCGTCGCGTTCAAGGGCGGGCGTGAAGGTGCCGGTTGATTTCTTCACGCATCGTGAGGGATGCCTTGCGCGCCGCGGCGGCGAAATCCTCGCCGCTGCCGGCGTAGAGGATCGCGCGCGACGAACTGATGATCAGCCCGTCGCCGCTGCGCGTGCTGCCATTGCGCACCACCGCTTCGGCGTCGCCGCCCTGCGCGCCGACGCCCGGCACGAGAATCGGCATGTCGCCAACGAGCGCACGCACCTGCGCGAGCTGCTCGGGCCAGGTCGCGCCGACGACGAGGGCGCAGTTGCCGTTCGCGTTCCAGTCGCGCGCGATATTCATTGCGACGTGCTGATACAGCGGCAGTTCGCTGCCGTCCGCGCCACGCACGATGAGCTCCTGCAGGTCCGCCGCGCCGGGATTGGAGGTGTGGCAGAGCAGGATCACGCCCTTGTCGGCGCGGTCGAGAAACGGCTGCACCGAGTCGCGGCCGAGATAGGGATTCAGCGTGACCGCATCGGCGCCATAGCGCTCGAACGCTTCGTTCGCGTAGTGCTGCGCGGTCGAGCCGATGTCGCCGCGCTTGGCGTCGAGGATCACCGGCACGCCGGGATGTTTCTCGTGGATGTGCGCGATCAGCCGTTCCAGCGCATCCTCCGCACGCCGCGCGGCGAAATGTGCAATCTGCGGCTTGTAACAGCAGACGAGATCGGCCGTCGCATCGACGATCGCAGTACAGAATTCGTAGATCGCGTCGGGCCGCCCGCGCAGGTGCGCGGGGAACTTCGATGGTTCCGGATCGAGGCCGACGCAGACCAGCGAATTGTTGATTCGCCACGCTTGTTTCAGGGCCTCGATGAAATTCATGCGGTTCGCACCTCAAACCAGCTTGCGGTACTTGATCCGGTGCGGCTTCGCCGCTTCCTCGCCGAGGCGACGCTTCTTGTCTTCCTCGTATTCCTTGTAGTTGCCGGCAAAAAACTCGACGTGCGAGTCGCCCTCGAAGGCGAGGATATGCGTGGCGATGCGGTCGAGGAACCAGCGATCGTGCGAGATCACGAAGGCGTTGCCGGGGAATTCCAGCAGCGCATCTTCGAGCGCGCGCAGGGTTTCGATGTCGAGGTCGTTCGACGGTTCGTCGAGCAGCAGCACGTTGCCGCCCTGCAGAAGCGTTTTCGCCAGGTGCAGGCGGCCGCGTTCGCCGCCCGAGAGCGAGCCGACAATCTTCTGCTGGTCCGGACCCTTGAAGTTGAAGCGGCCGATGTAGGCGCGCGACTGGATCTCGATGCCGTTGATATTGAGGATGTCGGAGCCGCCCGAGACTTCCTGGAAGACGTTGTGCTTGCCGTCGAGCTTGTCGCGGCTCTGGTCGACGTAAGCGATCTTCACCGTCTGGCCTTCGATGATCTCGCCCTTGTCGGGCTTTTCCTGGCCGGTGATCATCTTGAACAGCGTCGATTTACCGGCACCGTTCGGGCCGATGATGCCGACGATCGCACCAGGCGGCACCTTGAAACTGAGGTCGTCGATCAGCATGCGGTCGCCGAAGGACTTGGACACGCCCTTGAACTCGATCACGTTGTCACCGAGGCGTTCGCCCGGCGGGATGAAGATTTCGTTGGTCTCGTTGCGCTTCTGGTAGTCGACCGATTGCAATTCGTCGATGCGCGACAGGCGCGCCTTGCCCTTCGAGCGGCCGCCCTTGGCGTTCTGCCGTGCCCATTCCAGTTCCTTCTGGATCGCCTTCTGCCGCGCCTTCTCGCTGGATGCTTCCTGCTTCAAGCGCTCGTCCTTCTGCTCCAGCCACGAGGTGTAGTTGCCCTTCCACGGAATGCCGCGGCCGCGGTCGAGTTCGAGAATCCACTCGGCTGCGTTGTCGAGGAAGTAACGATCGTGGGTGACCGCGACGACGGTACCGGGGAATTTGGCAAGGAATTGCTCCAGCCACTCGACCGATTCCGCGTCGAGATGGTTGGTCGGCTCGTCGAGCAGCAGCATGTCGGGTTTCGACAGCAGCAGGCGGCACAGCGCGACGCGGCGCTTCTCGCCGCCCGATAGGGTTTTGATCTGCGCGTCCCACGCCGGCAGGCGCAGGGCGTCGGCGGCGACTTCGAGCGTGCGCTCGAGCGTGTGGCCGTCGCCGGCGGCGAGGATCGCCTCGAGGCGCTGCTGCTCGGCGGCAAGTTTGTCGAAATCTGCGCCTTCCTCGGCATAGGCCGCGTAGACCTCATCGAGCCGCTTCTGCGCATCGGTGAGGTCGCTGACGCCTTCCTCGACCGATTCGCGCACGGTTTTCTCGGGATCGAGCTGCGGCTCCTGGGCGAGATAGCCGATCTTGATGCCCGGCTGCGGCCGCGCCTCGCCGTTGTACTCAGTATCGACGCCGGCCATGATGCGCAGCACGGTCGATTTGCCCGCGCCGTTGAGGCCGAGCAGGCCGATCTTGGCGCCCGGGAAGAACGAAAGCGAAATGTCCTTGATGATCTCGCGCTTCGGCGGCACGACCTTGGACACACCGATCATGGTGTAGATGTATTGCATTGATTGCTCCGTGGGAGGCGCCGTACCCAAACACGAGTTGACGCGCCTGCAAGAAAAATGCTGGCAGCCGCGACGGCCTTGGGACAGGCGCGTCGAACGAGTGCCGCACCAATTATCGCCGATGGCCGCCGCCGCCGCCACGTTTTGCCGTGCCGAAGGCGGCAATAACCCGTAAAATAGCCGGCCCTTGCCCCGGAGATGCGGTCCGATGTTTGCAGCGAACCTGAAGATCGAAGGCTACGACCCCGAACTGGCTGCCGCGATTGCGGCGGAAAAGCAGCGCCAGGAGGATCACGTCGAGCTGATCGCATCGGAAAACTACGCCAGCCCGCGCGTGCTCGAGGCGCAGGGTTCGGTGCTGACCAACAAGTACGCCGAGGGTTATCCGGGCAAGCGCTACTACGGCGGCTGCGAGTTCGTCGACATCGCCGAGCGCCTCGCGATCGAGCGCGTCAAGCAGCTGTTCGGTGCCGACTATGCCAACGTGCAGCCGCATTCGGGCTCGCAGGCGAACCAGGCCGTGTATTTGGCCCTGCTCAATCCGGGTGACCGCATTCTCGGCATGTCGCTCGCGCATGGCGGCCATCTCACTCACGGCGCCAAGGTCAATGCGTCGGGCAAGCTGTTCGACGCCGCGCAGTACGGCGTGAACGAGCGCGGCCTGATCGACTACGACGAGGTCGAGAAGCTCGCACTCGAGCACAAGCCGAAGATGGTCGTGGCCGGATTCAGCGCCTACTCGCAGGTCGTCGACTGGGCGCGCTTCCGTGCGATCGCGGACAAGGTCGGCGCCTACCTGTTTGTCGACATGGCCCACGTTGCCGGCCTCATCGCCGCGGGCGTGTACCCGAATCCGCTGCCGCACGCGCATGTCGTCACTTCGACGACGCACAAGACCCTGCGCGGCCCGCGCGGAGGCATCATCGTCGCCAGGGGTGCGGGCGAGGAGATCGAGAAGAAGCTGCAATCGATCGTGTTCCCCGGCATCCAGGGCGGCCCGCTCATGCACGTGATCGCGGCCAAGGCGGTCGCGTTCAAGGAAGCGCTCGAGCCGGAGTTCAAGGCCTATCAGCAGCAGGTCGTGAAGAACGCGCAGGCAATGGCCAAGGCGATCATCGCGCGCGGCTACAAGATCGTCTCGGGCGGCACCGAAAATCACCTCATGCTCGTCGACATGATCGGCAAGGGCGTCACCGGCAAGGACGCCGAAGCCGCGCTCGGCAAGGCGCACATCACGGTCAACAAGAACGCCGTGCCGAACGATCCGCAGAAGCCGTTCGTCACCTCGGGCCTGCGCATCGGCACGCCGGCGGTGACCACGCGCGGCTACAAGGAACCCGAATGCGTCGCCCTTGCCAACTGGATCTGCGACGTGCTCGACGCGCCGAGCGACGAACGCGTGATCGCCGGCGTGCGCGGCAACGTCGAGATGCAGTGCAAGGCGTTTCCGGTCTACGGTTGAGCAGGGCCTAGATGCACTGCCCGTTCTGTCAATACAACGACACTCGCGTGATCGATTCGCGCGAGACCGACGACGGCGCGACGATTCGCCGCCGCCGCGAGTGCCCGCAGTGTGGCGAACGCTTCAATACGTTCGAGACCGCCGAGCTGAAATTGCCGACGGTGGTGAAGAGCGGCAATCGTCGCGAAAGTTTCGACGAGCGCAAGCTGCGCACGAGCTTCGAGCGCGCGCTGCAGAAGCGCCCCGTCGCGACGCACGACGTCGACTCGGCGATCCGCGAGATCGTCAACGACCTGCGCCGCACTAGCGAGCGTGAGATTTCCTCGCGCCATATCGGCGAACTGGTGATGCGCGAACTGAAGAAGCTTGACCAGGTCGCCTATGTGCGTTTCGCCTCGGTCTATCGCAGCTTCGAGGACGTGCAGGCGTTCCGCGAGGAAATCGAGAAGCTCGAACGCGACCTGCCGGCGATCGAGGGCCTGCAACTGCCGCTGCTTGGCGACGTGGTCGTGCCGATCGAGAAGAACAAGAAGCGCTGATGTCCGCTGCGGGTGCCGCCTTCTCCGCCGTCGACCACGCGCATATGGCGCGTGCGCTGCGGCTGGCCGAGCGTGGCCTGTACACGACGCAGCCGAACCCGCGCGTGGGTTGCGTGATCGCCCAGGGCGAGGAGATCCGCGGCCAAGGCTGGCACGAACGCGCGGGCGAAGCGCATGCCGAAGTCTTCGCGCTGCGCGACGCAGGTGCGCGTGCGCGCGGAGCGACGGCCTATGTCACGCTCGAACCCTGCGGTCTGCACGGACGCACGCCGCCGTGCGCGGATGCGCTGATCGCGGCCGGGGTCGCGCGCGTCGTGATCGCAAGCGAAGACGCGTTCCAGCGCGAAGGCGGTGCCATCGAGCGCATGCGCGCGGCTGGCATCATCGTGGAGCCGGGCCTGATGCGCGAGGCCGCGCGCGAACTCAACCGCGGCTTCTTCGCGCGCATCGAGCGCGGCCGGCCTTGGGTGCGCATCAAGCTGGCGATGAGTCTCGACGGCCGCACCGCGCTCGCCAACGGCGAGTCGAAATGGATCACGGGCGAACCCGCGCGCGAGGATGTGCAGCGTTGGCGCGCACGCAGCTCGGCAATCCTGACCGGCAGTGGCACCGTGCGCGCCGACGATCCGCGCCTGACGGTGCGCCTGGCGTCGCCGCACACGGCGCCGCTGCGCGTCGTGCTCGACCGCGAGCTGCGCACGCCGCGCGGCTCGCATTTGCTCGACGGTAGTGCGCCGACACTGATTTTTCATGCGCCAGACGCGAGGCCGGCGCACGACGGCTTCGCTCGGGTCGAACTGGCCGCGATTGCGGTTCGCGACGGACGCCTCGACTTGTCACAGGTGTTGCACGAACTTGGTCGACGCGGCGTCAACGAGTTGCAGGTCGAAGCCGGGCCGACGCTGTGCGGCGCCTTGCTGCAAGATGGATCCGTGGACGAATTACTTTTGTACGTCGCGCCGGTCGTGCTCGGCGACAAGGCGCGGCCGCTGCTCGCCTTGTCCGAACTGAATGACATGGCGCAGGCAAAGCGTTTTCGCGTCACCGATCGGCGCCAGATCGGTGACGACTCACGGATTTTGTATCGGGAATAGCTCATGTTCAGCGGCATCGTTCAATCGGTTGGAAAAATCGCGGCGATGGAACCACGTGGCGGCGATGTGCGCCTCGTGGTCGACGCAGACGGCCTCGGCGTCGACGGCATCGCGCTCGGCGACAGCATCGCCGTAGCCGGCGTCTGCCTGACCGTGGTCGCGATCGACGCGACGCGGCTCGCGTTCGACGTATCGAATGAAACCCTGGCGTGCACGAGTCTTGGCTCGCTGGTTGTGGGTTCCGGCGTGAACCTGGAGAAGGCACTGCGCCTGGCCGACCGTCTCGACGGCCATCTTGTTTCGGGCCATGTCGACGGCGTCGGCCGCGTGCTCGCGATCGAGCCTGACGCGCGCTCGCAGCGTTGGACGTTCGAAGTGCCGGCGGAACTGGCGAAGTACATCGCCGGCAAGGGCTCGGTCTGTATCGACGGTACGAGTCTGACCGTTAACCAGACCGACGGCGCGCGTTTCGGCGTGAACCTGATTCCGCATACGATCGCGGTGACGACGTTCAAGGACCGGCGCGTCGGTGATGCGATCAATGTCGAAATCGACCTGATCGCGCGTTACGTCGAGCGATTGCTGCGCGGCTGATATGCGCTGGCTACGCCAACCAGTTGGCGCGTTGATTGCGGAACTCGTGATCCTTGCGCTGCCGCTCAACGCGGCGTATCGCTTCGCGATGCAGGTCGTCTATCGCCTCGACGCGCTCTGGGGCGCGCTGTTCGCGCTCGTTGCGGCGGTGATTGCCTGCAACGCGTACAACCTTTACGCGCGTTTCGTCGCACGGCGCGCAGCAGACGAACTCGCACCGCGGCACGCAGACGGGGCGTTGTACGGGCTCGCGCTCGGCGCGCTGCTGATCGGCATTGTCGTGGCTGCACTCGCGCTCGCGAGCGTTGCCAAGTTCGATGCGGGTGGCGCGTTCGCGCGTGCCGGCCTGCCCGGCGTGGCGATCCTCGCCGGCACGTTCGAGGAGCTCGTCGCGCGCGGTGTCGTGCTGCGCAATCTGGAAAACGTGTTCGGTAGCTTTGCCGCGATCGCCTTGTCCGCGCTGCTGTTTGCTTCATTGCATATCGGCAATCCGGGCGCGACGCCGCTGTCGATTGCCGCGCTCGGCATCGAAGGCGGGGTGATGCTCGGTGCGGTCTATGTCGCCACGCGTTCGCTGTGGTGGACGGCCGGTATCCATGTGGCATGGAACTTCACCCAGACCGGTCTGTTCGGCATTGCCGATTCGGGGCATTCGGGGCAGGGCCTGCTGCGCACCGAACTCGTCGGTCCGGACTGGCTGACCGGCGGCGCGTTCGGCATTGAGGCGTCGCTCGTCAGCGTCGTGCTTTGCGTTATCGTGGCGGCGTTGTTCTTGATTTACGCGCATCGGCGCGGGCACTTCGTGCCGCCATTCTGGAAACGAACTCATGCAATTTGACCCCATTGAAGACATCGTCGCCGACATCCGCGCCGGGCGCATGGTCATTATCGCCGACGACGAGGACCGCGAGAACGAAGGCGATCTGATCATGGCCGCGCAGGCGGTCACCGAGGAATCGATTGCCTTCATCGTGCGCCATTCGAGCGGCATCATCTGCCAGCCGATGCTGCGCGCGCGGCTCGAGGAATTGCAGTTGCCGCAGATGGTGACCGACAACAGCGAGAGCCATCGCACTGCGTTCACGATCTCGGTCGACTACCGCCACGGCACGACCACGGGCATCTCCGCGGCCGACCGCGCGCGCACGATCCGCGCGCTGGCCGATCCGACATCGCAGGCGTCGGATTTTGCGCGTCCCGGCCACATCTTCCCGCTGCGCTACAGCGAGGGCGGCGTGCTCACGCGCGCCGGCCACACCGAAGCGACGATCGACCTCGTGCGTCTGGCCGGCCTGCCGATGCTGTCGGGCATCCTCGTCGAGATCGTCAACGACGACGGCACGATGAAGCGCGGTGCGCAGCTGATCGCGTTTGCGCGCGAACACGGGCTCAAGGTCGGCACGATCGCCGACCTGATCCGCCACCGCCTGCAGACCGAGAAAACCGTCGCGCGCGCGTTCGAGCGCGAAGTGCAAACCGAATTCGGCGCATTTCGTCTGGTCGGCTATCGCGATGCCCTTTCGAGCCTGCCGCACTTTGCCCTCGTGCGCGGCAAGGTCGACGACGGTGCGCCCGTGCTCGCGCGCGTGCATGTGCGCGATACGCTGAGCGACGTGTTGCACCTTGCCGACACGCCGGCGGGCTTCTCCCTCAGCGCGGCATTGCGGCGCGTGGGTGAGGCAGGCCGCGGTGTCGTCGTCGTGCTTGCCGATGCAAAGGAGGCGGCGGGCGCGCTCGAACGCCTCGAAGCCGGCACGCGCCGCGAAACCGAGACCGGCCACGACGGCCGCCAGCACGGCCTGGGTGCGCAGATTCTCGCCGACCTCGGTGTGCGCCGCCTGACCGTGCTCGGCACCAAGCGGCGCTTCCACGGCCTCGATGGCTTCGGCCTCGAGATTGCCGGCTACGAGGAACCGGCGTAACCCAACGCGCCGATCGGTCCGCGGGCACGCCCTTCCGGTAAACTATGCGTTGCGGAATCCTCCGCGCCTGCCTGCGTTTCCCGATGCCGAACTATTCCGGCGAATTGCGCCCCCACGTGGCGGCGCGATTCGCGATCATCGCCAGCCGCTGGAATCCCGGCATCGTCGACGTGCTTGTCGACGGTGCACAGCGCGCGCTGCGCGAGCACGGCGTCGCCGACGCGGCGGTCGATCTCGTGCGCGTGCCTGGCGCGTGGGAGATTCCGGTCGTGGCGACTCGGCTCGCGCATGCGGGCCGGCACGCGGCGATTCTCGCGCTTGGCTGCGTCGTGCGCGGCGACACGCGTCACTACGAGCACGTCGCCGACGGCTGCGCACAAGGCCTCATGCGTGTCGCGCTCGATCACGGCGTGCCCGTACTCAACGGCGTGCTTGCGGTCGAGCGTCATGCCGACGCGCAGGCGCGCGCCGGTGGCGCGCACGGCAACAAGGGCGAGGAAGTGGCACTCGCTGCAATGGAAATGGTGGACCTATGCGAAAAACTGAACGTTGCGATCAAGACGGCGATCGAGGGCGGACGCGATGAATAAGCCCCGCGCCGACGGCGTCGACCTCAACGCGCGTTCGCGCGCGCGTCGGCGCGCGCTGCAGGCCATCTATGCCTGGCAGCTGAGCGGCAATTCGATGGCGAAAGTGATCGACGAATTCCGCCACGAGCAGGACATGGAAGTCGCCGATCTCGAATACTTCGAGGACCTGCTGCGCGGCGTCGATGCGCACTGCGCCGAGCTCGACGCGGCGCTGGCACCATTCCTCGACCGCAGCGTCGCCCAGGTCGATCCGATCGAGCGCGCCGCGCTGCGCCTCGCCGCGTACGAGCTGCGCCATCGCATCGACGTGCCGTACCGCGTCGTCATCAACGAGGCGATCGAGGTGACCAAGCGCTTTGGCGCCGACCACGGTCACACCTACATCAATGGCGTGCTCGACAAGTTCGCCGCGCAGGCGAGGCAGGCGGAGTACGCCGCAGGCGCGCGCGGTTGACGTGGCAGAATTCGCGCTGATCGACCTGATCCGCGCGCGCTGCGCGGTCGCGCGCGAGGATGTGCGCCTCGGTATCGGCGACGATGCGGCGTTGCTTGCGGTACCGGCAGGGCAGATGCTCGCGGTCAGCACCGACACGCTCGTGTCGGGTGTGCATTTCCCGAAGGATACGGCGCCGTTCGATATCGGTTGGAAGTCGCTCGCGGTCAACCTGAGCGATCTCGCCGCGATGGGCGCGACGCCGGCATGGGCGACGCTGGCGCTGACCTTGCCCGACGCCGATGCCGCGTGGACAGCGGCGTTCGTCGATGGCTTTGCCGCGCTCGCGCGCGAATTCGATCTCGCCCTCGTCGGCGGCGACACGACGCAGGGGCCGCTTTCCATCACCGTGACCGTGCACGGCTTCGTGCCGGAATCGCTGGCGCTACGCCGCAGTGGCGCGAAAGTCGGCGACGCGGTGTTCGTCACCGGCACGCTCGGCGATGCGGCGGCGGGCCTGGCGCTCCTGCAAGGTCCGGGTGTTGCCGGGAAAGCGCAGGAACATCTGCTCGCGAGGCTGAACCGGCCCACGCCGCGCGTCGCGCAAGGCTTGCTGTTGCGCGCTCGCGCGCATGCCTGCATCGACGTGTCGGACGGTCTCGTCGCCGATCTCGGGCATATCTGCCACGCCAGCGCGGTCGGTGCCGAAATCGATCTGACGCTGCTGCCGGCATCGCCGGCGCTGCTGGGCCTCGTCGCCGCGGAAGCGCGAGTGTCGCTGCAACTCGCTGGCGGCGACGACTACGAGTTGTGCTTCAGCGCCGCTCCGGCGATCGCAATCGAACTGCTCAACGACCTTGCGCGCAGCGGTTGCGCGGCGACGCGCATCGGCCGCATCGTCGCTGAGCCAGGCGTGCGCGTGCGCGCTGTGGACGGTAGCCTCGTGGCGTCGCCGCGTCCGGGCTGGGAGCATTTTTCGCCATGAGGCTCGACCCAAGCCAACGCGCCGCACTGCTGCGCGATCCGGCCAGGTGGATCGCCTGCGGCTTCGGCACGGGGCTGAGCCCGGTCGCGCCCGGCACCGCGGGTTCGCTGGCCGCGCTGCTGCCCTGGTTGGCGCTGCGCGAACTGCCGTGGCCGTTGTACTTCGCCGTCGTCGCGTTCGCATTCGCGCTCGGCGTGTGGGCGTGTGCGCGCGTCGTCGACAGGTTGCATGTCGACGACCCGGGTTTCGTCGTCTGGGACGAATTCGTCGGCCAATGGATCGCACTGATGCCGCTGCTGTGGATGCCGTCTGCGTGGTGGCTGCTTGCGGCGGGATTCGCCTTGTTCCGGCTTTTCGACATTGCCAAACCCTGGCCGGTGTCGTGGGCGGACCGCAACATCAAAGGCGGGTTCGGCGTAATGCTCGACGACGTTCTCGCCGGCGTCTATGCCGCGCTCGCGCTGGCAGCCTTAACGAGACTTGTGGGATAGTTCGGTGCACCTTTGCCCTCGTTGCTGATCGCGAAAATCATGAGCGCTCACCACCTCCCGACTGTTTCTTCAGAGCACCTCCCATGACCGAAGAAGAAATCCGCAAGCGCGCGTTCGCAATGCCGATCGACAACCCGGCCTATCCGCCGGGGCCGTATCTGTTCGTCGACCGCGAGTACCTGATCATCACCTATCGCACCGATCCCGATGCGCTTGCGAAGATCATCCCGGCGCCGCTCGAGATGACCGAGCCGGTGGTGAAGTACGAATTCATCCGCATGCCGGATTCGACCGGCTTCGGCGACTACACCGAGTCGGGCCAGGTCATTCCGATCAAGTACAAGGGCGAGCCCGGCGGTTACGTGCGCATGATGTTCCTCGACGATCATCCGCCGACCGCGGGCGGGCGCGAGCTCTGGGGCTTCCCGAAAAAGATCGGCGAGCCGACGCTCAAGGTGCATCGCGATACGCTCGTCGGCGAGCTGCGCTATTCGGACATGCCCGTTGCGCGTGGCACGATGGGCTTCAAGTACGCGCCGATGGATCGCAACAAGGCGATCGCGAGCTTGGAGGCGCCGGCCTATCTGCTCAAAATCCTACCGCATGTCGACGGCACGCCGCGCATCTGCGAGCTGGTGCGTTATGCGATGCAGTGCAAGGAGTTCAAGGGCGCGTGGACCGGGCCCGGCGCGCTCGACCTGTTCGCGCATGCGCTCGCGCCGGTGGCGGATTTGCCGGTGCGCGAGGTCCTCTCCGCCGTGCACCTGAAAGCGGACCTGCTTCTGCCCTACGGCGAAGTCGTGCACGACTATCTTGCTTAGCTCGGCTGCCCGTCATTCCCGCGCACGCGGGGATGACGAGTGCGCACATACCGTCAGGCGTCGGTGTATTCGAACACCTTCACCACCTTGGCGACGCCGGTGACATTGCGCGCGACTTCGACGACGGCATCGGCCTCGTCGCGGCTGACCATGCCCATCAGGTAGACGACGCTGTCGACCGTGGTCACGTTGACCCGACTCGGGTCGAAATCATTGAGGCTGGTGATGTCGAGCAGCGCGGTCTTCACGCGTGCGGTCATCGTGTTGTCCGCGCGGCGGCGCCAGAAGCCGATCGGCTCGTCGGTGACTTCGATTTCGTTGACCACGCGTTTGACGCCGTCGAGATGCTCGACCTGCGCTTGCGCGCGCTGCTTGAGCTCCGCGCTGCGCAATTGGCCGCAGAGCAACAGGCTGCCGTTGTAGACGACCGTGTGGACGAAGTTGTCGTCGTTGACGAAAGCCTTGTCGCGGTTGATCGCATCGCTTGCGTTCAACGCGAGGCGGCGGTCGGCGAGCACGGTGCCGGCATCGCGGCGATCGTGCGCCACGCCGACTCCGGCGGCCACGCCCGCGCCGGCCACAGCGAGCAGGCAGCCTTGCAACGGTGTTGCCAGGGCGAGAAGAAGTATCAATTTATACAATGCGCGATTCATGGTGAAGGGGTCGGGGCGGTGGCGGTACGGTTGCGCCTGGGCGGTGACTCGGCGCTGAACGCGCGGTGTCCTCACACCGCCTCGAAGGCATTGCGCGTCCATTCGAAGACGGGTCGTTGCGGCGTGCCGGCACAGCCGATCACGTCGAAACGACAAGGCAGGTCGGCGAACCGTGCATGCGCCTGCAGGAACACCTGCGCGGTCTGCACGAGCTTGCGCTGCTTGGTCGCGCCGACCGAGGCGGTGCCGCCGCCGCGCGTTGCATCGTCGCGGTAGCGCACCTCGACGAAGATCAGGACATCTCCGTCGTGCGCGTTCCGATCGAGCATGACGAGGTCGATCTCGCCGTAGCGGCAATGGAAGTTGCGTGTGACGGGTTCGAGTCCGGCTTTGCGCAGATGCGCGAGCGCCGCGCTTTCCCAGAGTTCACCGATTGCGCGCGCGCTCATCGACGCCATGCGCCTAGGGCGTCGGTGCGCCGACCTGCAGGCTGCCGCTGACCGGTGTGGCGACGCCTTCGCTGAAGCGTGCCCAGGTCAGCAGGCGCTGGATGCGGCCGCTGCCGTCGTTGCCGAGCTGACCGGTCGCGCCGGGCAAATAGGCATCGTGGTGCTGGCTCATCCATTCGAGGTAGGGAACGAGAGCATAGGCATCCATGCCCATTGCGAACAGGCGCGCACCGGCGCCGCGCGCGGATTCGAGCGAATTGGCGATGTCGCCGTGGTGCGGCAACCCGACTACCGCATCAAACAACCAAGGCGCGTCGCAGAACTCGACGCCGTCGAGATCGCGATCCATGCCCGGATTGGTCAGGCCGCCGAACAGATGCGAGGTAGCGAACACGGGCAGGTTCACGTAGCCGGCGAGCTTGAGTTGCGGCACGAACAGACGCGCTTGTTGCGGTGTCATGCTGATGAACACACCGCTGTTGGCCGGGTTGGCCGCATCGTTGCCGCCGGCGGCGCTCGGCGTCGGCAATGTGGCGAGCGCATTTTTTATGTTCGCGGCGAAGTTCAATTCGCCGGCCTTCAGGCGTGATTCGCCGATCACGCTGCCCTGTCCGGCCTCGAACTGGGCATGGAATGCGGCCGCGGCACGCTCGGCCCAATCGCTGTCGGCAGCGATGATCGCGGCGTGGTTGAGGCCGCGATCGAGCATGTGCTGAGCGGCCTGCGCGCCTTCGGTGTCGGGATTGAGGCCGAATGCCGCGCTGCCCGGCGGCGGCGCCTCGCCGCGTTCGGGCAGGTTGAGCGCGAGCACCGGCGCCGTCAGCTGGCTTTGCGCGAACACGGCAGAAACCGCATCGCGGCGCAGCGGTCCGATCACGTGATCGGCGCCATCGGCGACTGCGTGCTGGTAGGCGCTGATCGCGTCGGCGGCGCTGTTGCCGGCATCGTACACGCGCAGTTCCGGACGCGACGTGTGCGTGTCGGAGAAATAGGCGGCGAACACGCCGTCGCGCACGGCCTGGGCAACGGCCTTGAGCTGACCGTCGATCGGCAACAGCAGCGCGATCACGCGCGCCGGACGATAGCCTTCGCCGTTCATCGCATTCGCGCCGCCCTGCGTGCCGACCGGCAATCCCGGCTGCGTGATCCCCTGCGCCAGCGCCTGTCCGGATCGGCGCAACGCAAGATCGATGTAGGCACGCAAGGCGTCGCCAGGCAGCAACGAGGCAGCCTGTTGCTTGAGCATCTCCGCATCGATGCTAGCCAGCGTATCGACGATCTGGTTTTCGTTGCGCTCGCGGTCCTTGCCCTGCAGCGCGGGATTGAGTGCGGCACGCGTGCGAGCGCTCGCGAATGGGTCGCCGGCAAGCGCCTGCGCGCGTGCGCGCAGCTCGAGCGTGCGCAGGCGAAGCGGGCGCGACAGCTTCGTCTCATCGAGCGTGAGCAGAGTCAGCGCACGCTGCGTGTCCTTCTTCGACAGCGCGAGTTCCGCTTCGAGCAGATCGAGTCGCGGCTGCTCGGCTTCGGGCAGGCGGCGCGCCTTGACCCCATCGAGCGCCCAGGCGACTGCGTTGAGATTGCCTTCCTCGTGAAACGCTTCGGCGGCGCGCAAACGATAGTGGTCGCGATATTCGCGGTCGCCTTCGGCAATATCCATGAAGGCCTGGCCGGCGCGGTCGAATTCGCCGTTCTTGAACCATTGTTCCGCTTCGCTCGCGGCCGGCCCATTGTCGCGATTGCCGGGCAGTTCGGCGCAGCCGCCGAGCAGCAGAGCGGCGGCAAGGACGGCAAGAAGGCAGCGCAGGGTGCGGCTCGTCGTATGCATGAAAGGTCGATCCCGAGTGTGCGCGCATGATAGCGGAAGCGCGGGGCGGCTAAACTAGCCGGCGATCCCATTACAGGCGCGCGGCATGAGCAGGCAGGACGACAAACCGCTGGCAGCGGGCGGCAAGCTGTTCGTCGTCGCGACGCCGATCGGCAATCTCGACGACCTGAGCCCGCGTGCGCGGGCGACGCTCGCTCAGGCCGACCTGATCGCGGCCGAAGACACGCGCCACAGCGCGGCGCTGCTGCGCCATCACGGCATCGCGACGCGTACGCTCGCCCTGCACGAACATAACGAACGCGAGGCGAGCGCCGATCTGGTGCGGCGCATGCAGGGTGGCGCGAACATCGCGCTGATCAGCGACGCAGGCACTCCACTGGTCAGCGATCCCGGTTATCGCCTCGTGCGCGCGGCGCGCGCGGCGGGGATCCCGGTGTCGCCGATTCCCGGCGCGTGCGCCGCGATCGCGGCGTTGTCGGCGGCGGGCCTGCCGTCGGATCGATTCGCATTCGAAGGATTTCTGCCGGCGAAGTCGGCTGCGCGCCGCGCCGCCTTGCAGGTGCTGCGCGCGGATCCGCGCACGCTGATCTTCTACGAGTCCAGCCATCGCATCGTCGAGTCGCTCGCCGACCTCGCTGCGGAATTTGGCGGTGAACGCGAAGCCGTGGTCGCGCGCGAGCTGACCAAGCAGTTCGAGACCGTGCTCGACGGCACGCTGGCCGGACTCGCGCAGCGAGTCGCCGGCGATGCCGACCAGCAGCGCGGCGAATTCGTCGTGCTGGTCAAGGGCGCCGGGGACGACGATGACGCGGCGAAACTGATCGAGGGTCTGCGTGTCTACAGGATCCTCAGCGCCGAGCTGCCGCCGAGCCGCGCGGCCAAGCTCGCCGCCGAGATCACCGGCGCGCCGCGCAAGGCGCTGTATTCGGCACAGGGGCCGCGGGAGGCGTGATGGATTCATTGAGGATCGTCCCGGTCGACGAGGCGAGATGGATGGATCTGCAGACGGTGTTCGGCAAGCGCGGTGGTGCGGCGGCCTGCCAATGCCAGCGTGCCATCTTGCCAATGCGCGAGTATTGGCACATGCCGCGTGACCTGCGCCGGGATTTTCTGCATGAGGAAATCGTCGGAGCCCGTCCGGCCGCGCCAGGCTTGCTCGCCTACCTGGGAGATGATCCGGTCGGCTGGTGCCGGCTTGGCCCGCGCTGCCAGTTCGCCCCGCTGCGCAACTCGCCCGTGCCTTGGGCGGAGCGGCGCGAGGACAAGGAGGATGCGAAGGTCTGGGCCGTCGTCTGTTTCGTCGTGCGCGCCGGTTATCGACGGCGCGGCATCAGCTACGCGCTGGCTGCGGCGGCCGTCGACTATGCGCGGCGGCACGACGCGGCGGCGATCGAGGGCTATCCGATGGCCACACGCGGCGAGGAGATCACCTGGGGCGAGCTGCATGTCGGTGCGGTCGGCGCGTTCAGGGCGGCCGGCTTCAACGAAGTCACGCATCCCTCGAAACGCCGCTATGCGATGCGCATCGATTTCGGAGACGCAGCTGCGAAGCCGATGTCGACGCCATCCGCGTGAACAGCGCGGCAAGACCAGCAAGGCATGATGTCGGTGTCAGCTCGTGCAGCCGGTTCGCTAGGACCAATCGGCGGCCGTTCAGGCGCACTGCGTACTACGGCCCGGATCACGAGTGTTTCACCCAAGGCGTTGTAGGATGCGTCTTCGTCCGTGGACCGTGAGTGGCTCCGCCTCGCAGATCGACACCCACATGTCCGAATTCACCGTCCAGACATTGCTGAAAACCCCGACGGTCACCGTGCGCGACGTGTACTGTCGCGGCAACTGCCGGCACAAGAGCGCGGAGGAATGCGCGAGCGGCACGCATCTGGTGTTTCCGTATCGCGGTGTCTACGTGCGCCATGTCGGCCGCGACGAGGCAGTGGCCGATGCGAGCCAGGTGCTGCTGTTCAATGCACAGGAAGGCTACAGCGTCAGCCATCCGGTCGAGGGCGGCGACGCGAGCCTCGTTGTCGCGGTCGATGAAAACCTGTTGCGCGAACTGGCCCCGCCGGCTCTGCTGCACGAGGGTGTGCCGTTGCGCTTTCGCCGCCAGCGCCTGCGCATCGATGCGCGCGCACAGGCGCTGGTTGCGCTGTTGCGACACAGCTTGCGTGCGGGAATCGCCGAGCCGCTCGAAGCCGAAGGCCTTGCGCTGACGCTCGCGCAGCGCGCCCTCGGACCGCGCACGACGCACGCGGCGGCGGCCAGCAGCGGGCGCCAGCGTCTGGTTGACCGCGCCAAGCTCGTGCTGACCAGCGATCTCGCGCGGCGCTGGACGCTGGCCGACATTGCGGGCGAAGTCGGCGTTTCGCCGGTCTATCTGACCCAGAGTTTCCAGCAGGTCGAGGGCCTGCCGCTGTACCGCTATCAGCTGCGTCTGCGCCTTGCGCGGGCGCTCGATTTGATCGCGCAGTACGAAGACCTGAGTGCGCTGAGCCTCGATCTGGGCTTCTCCAGCCACAGCCACTTCAGCGCCGCGTTCCAGCAGACCTACGGGCGTTCGCCGACCGAATTTCGCCAGGCCGCGTTGCACAAGTCGGCCTGAATCGAAATCGCTAAAGATTCTGACAGCGGGTCAATCCTCGCGGTGGCGTAATGCACCTGCCCGGACGTCGGGCGCCAACGAAGAGAGAATGTCATGACCACCAAGACTTGTGCGGCTTGCGACTGCGAGCTCGATGCCAACCCCATCAAAGTCAAGATCGGCGGCAAGACCGTCGAAGTGTGTTGCGATGAATGCGCACAGAAGCTCAAGGAAGCGCACGCATCGGCGCAGGAGCAGGGCTGACGCCATGAGCACGCAAACCTCCCCGACTCGGCGCAGCGTGCGCACGGCTTCCGGCACGATCGGCTATGTCGAACAGGGCAGCGGTCCCGTTGCTCTGTTCGTCCACGGCGTGCTGCTGAACGGCCATCTCTGGCGCCACCAGCTCGCCGGATTGTCCGACGTGCGCCGTTGCATTGCCGTCGACCTGCTTGCGCACGGCGATACCGAAATCCTGCCCGAGCAGGACGTGTCGGTGACCGCGAACGCGAACATGCTCGCGCAGTTCCTCGATGCGCTCGGCATTGCCCAGGTCGATCTCGTCGGCAACGACAGCGGCGGCGGCATCGCGCAGATTTTCGCCGCATTGCATCCGCAGCGCGTACGCAGCCTGACCCTGACCGACTGCGACACGCACGACAATTGGCCGCCCGAGGCGTTCAAGCCGTTTCTGGCGATGGCAGCCGATGGCGGCTTGCGTGGCACGCTCGAGGCGATGCTTGCGGACAAGGGCATCTTTCGTTCGCCCGAAGCGCTGGGTCCGGCTTACGAGCATCCCGAACGGCTGGGCGATGCGGACATCGAAACCTATCTGCGTCCGTTCCTGCGCAGCCCGCAGCGTCTGCGCGATCTCGAACGTTTCCTCGCCGCGTTCGACAACAAGCACACGCGCGCGATCGAAGGCCGGCTCAAGGCGTTCACCGCACCGACACTGATCGTCTGGGGCACGGATGACGTGTATTTCGATGCAGCTTGGTCGCGTTGGCTGGCTGAGACGATTCCCGGCACGCGCAAGCGCGTGGAATACGAAGGCGCGCGCATCTTTTTCCCCGAAGAGCGCTGGCAGGATTTCAATCGCGAGCTGCGTACGCATTGGCAGGCGGCGCTGCGCGAGGCCGCGTGAGGCGGATCGGTCCGGCAAACCCGGGCCGGATCGGCTAAAATCCGCAGCGGAGTCGGCCAGACAGTCGCGCGGCGCGCAAGCGTCTCGAGGAAAGTCCGGGCTCCACAGGGCAGGGTGCCAGGTAACACCTGGGCGGCGTGAGCCGACGACCAGTGCAACAGAGAATAGACCGCCGAACGGCCTCGTCACCCCTGTACCGCCGATTGACCGGACTTGACGTTGGGCGCGCAGCGCGCAACGGCCAAGTCCCGAATTCCAAGAAGGGTCGGCAGTACCAGGGTGGCGAGGTGCGTGGTAAGGGTGAAACGGTGCGGTAAGAGCGCACCGCGCGCGGGGACAACGTCGCGTGGCACGGTAAACTCCACCCGGAGCAAGACCGAATAGGGGAGCATGGCGCGGCCCGCGTCGCTCCCGGGTAGGTTGCTCGAGCTCATCGGCGACGGTGAGCCTAGAGGAATGACTGTCCAACGACAAAACCCGGCTTATCGGCCGACTCCCTTTATTTGTGCGTTCATCCGTGAACGCGAATGTCGAAAAAGCGGCCATTCGTGGCCGCCCTTTTCAATGAAGCAACCAGTCGTCGCTGATCGCGATGCGGACACCCTCGGTCGCACTTGTTTGTGAAATGAAGACGGGAGCCGTGTCCGGTCCCGGCGACTGTCCGCCTGCGCGTGTTCGGGAACTAACCGGCGCGCAGCGGCATCCAATGGCCGCCGTCGATCCGCTTCGCAGGCGACAGTGCGCGCGTTTCGGCTAGTTCCATCATAGAAAGCCGCCATCGCACCGATCTGGTCGGCGCGATGGCGGCGGGCGCGGTCAGCCGTAGCCAGTCAGCAGCAGGAAAGAGCATGAACCTTCATTTTGCATCCCGTCACCCCCGCCTGGTCCTTGGCCTCGGCTTGGGCGTGTGTGCGCTAGCCGCGACGGTTGCGCTGGTGTTCGCGGGGAAACGCAAGCCGGATGACGTATTCGTCCTGCGCCGCAATTTCGAAACCGTGCTCGTGCAGCAGGGTGATCTGGTCGTGCCGGTGCCGGCTTCCGGCATTTTCGTCGAAAAGGAGAAAAAGCTGCTCGCTTCGCCGACCTCGGGCACGGTGGAGGAAATTCCTTTCGCCCCCGGGGCGATGGTGAAGAAGGGCGATGTCGTCTTTCGCCTCAGCAACAGCCGCCTCGCCGAGCAGGCGCAGGCATCGCGCGTCGCCCTGGAGAAGGCGAATCTCGATCTCAAGGAAGCCGTGCTCAGCGAAAAGATCGAGGCGATGGCGCAATCGAGTCGGCAGAAGGAGCTCGAACGCGGACTCGCGATCGAGGTGCGCGAGCGCGATGCGCTGCGTCCGCTGATGGAGCGCGGCATCATCTCGAAACTCGACATGGCGCGCGCCGATGCGAAAGTCGGCGGCCTGCGCTCGCAGATCGCCGAGCAGGCGGACCGGGTCGCGCTCGCCCAGGATCTCGGCGCTTCGCGCATCGCAATCAAGGAGGAGGCGCTCAAGCAGGCCAAGGACGGTCTCGCGCTGGCGCAGCAGAAACTCGAGGAGCTCAAGGTCCGAAGTTCGGTCGATGGCCCGATCCAGGACGTGTTCGTCGAGCTCGGCCAGGCGGTGTCGCCGGGGGAGAAGCTCGCACTCGTGTCGAGCAGCAACGACCTGATCGCGGCGCTCAAGATTCCGCAGGCCAAGGCGGCGTCGATCGCGCACGGCAACAAGGCGACGCTTTACGTGCAGGGCAAGGTGGTGCGCGGCACGGTCGTACGCATCGATCCCAAGGTGCGCGATGACTCGGTCCTGGTCGATGTCGCGCCGAACGAACCGCTGCCGTTCGGTGTGCGTGCGGCCGAGTCGCTGGCCGGCGACATCGAGGGCGCCCCGACCAGCGAGGCGGTCTACGTCGAGCGCGCCGACGACATCCAGCCGTTCAAGGAGCGCGACATCTACCTGCTCAGCGGCAACGAGTTGCACCGCCAGCGCATTCAGTTCGGCGCGCTATCCGGCAAGTACGTCGAGATTCGCTCTGGCGCGCGGCCGGGTGACCGCTTCGCAATCGGGCTGGATCAGGCGCTGTACGCCAAGGCCGCGCTGACCGTGGCCGACTGATCGCGGCGGCGGCCCCCGGGCCGTGCTCGCGTCGCGTTTCTGGATACTTCTATACTTGTATTCTTTTGCAATTGTATATTCCGCGCAAACTGACGCGGATGGCGGTCGTGCTTGGGCGCAATGCCGGCACCAAATCCGCTGCGAGGGAGCTTTGGCCCTTGGGGAAAACTTGCGTGAATTCAATCACCTTTTGTCGCTTCCTCAGAAAGCGCACGAAATAGTCACAAATTCCTGCGCTTCTCCTTGATCTGCAAAGCAATTTTTCCTTGACAGCCCTGTATGCCGTCGATATTGTGGCGGTCAGTGGGATTTTGTGGTTTTTAGTGGGAATTGCGGATCATGTTCCAGGGCGAAACCGCGGTCACGTTGGACGACAAGGGTCGATTGGCGCTTCCTACCGCCTATCGCGACCTGATCGCGTCCGCGTGCGCGAATCGCCTCGTGTTCACCTACAACCCGTTCGAGCATGGCTGCCTGTGGTTGTTCCCGCAAGCCGAGTGGGAAAAGGTGCGCGATCAGGTCAACGCGTTGTCGAGCGTCAAGCGCGTGCACCGCGACCTGCAGCTGAAACTCGTAGGCGCGGCCGCGCAGATCGAGCTCGACGGGTCCGCGCGCGTCCTGGTTCCAGCGAGTCAGCGCATGGCCGCCGGGATCGAAAAGCGCGCGATTTTGCTCGGCATGAACGCGAAGTTCGAGCTGTGGAGTGAGCAGGCGCACCTGAACAAGATCCGCCAGACGATTGGCGAGGGCGATCTCTCCGACGAGATGCTGGATTTGAAGCTGTGAGGGAAGCTCTGCGCGCATGCAGAGCTTCCGCGAGGCAGGACGCCTCGCTCGCGGGCCAAGCGCGCATGCGCTTGATCCGTCGCAGGCGAGTTCGAACTTGTTTTGAACTCGCCGCGGGCTGCCAACCCGTGGACGGGGTTGTGCAGACCATTTTGAGAGGATCAACCGCATGCGCCCGAACGACGATGAGTGAAGAAGGCGCAGCGGCGGGACCGGCCCATCTGCCGGTGATGTTGAACGAAGCGGTGCAGGGATTGCGTGTGCGCGAGAACGGAACGTACCTGGATGGAACCTTCGGCCGCGGCGGTCATGCGCGCGCCGTCCTGGCCCGGCTTGGGCCGACGGGGAAGTTGCTGTTGATGGATCGCGACCCGACTGCGGTGGCGCATGCGCGTGCAGAGTTCGGCAAGGACGCGCGCGTGGCTATTCGTCACGGCAACTTCGCCGATCTCGCCGACTGGGAGGCGACGCTCCACGGCCTGGACGGCGTGCTGCTCGATCTGGGCGTGTCCTCGCCGCAGCTCGACGAGGCCGCGCGCGGGTTCAGCTTCCGCGCCGACGCACCGCTCGACATGCGCATGGACACGAGTTCGGGAATCAGCGCGGCGCAGTTTCTCGCGAGCGCAGACGAGAGGAAGATTGCGGACGTGTTGTGGCAGTACGGCGAAGAACGCATGAGCCGGCGCATCGCGCGCGCGATCGTCGCGCGCCGCGCCGAGGCGCCGATCGCACGCACGCTCGAACTTGCCGAACTGATCGAACGCACGCTCGGTCGGCGCGAGGCGAACAAGCATCCGGCCACGCGCACGTTCCAGGCGTTGCGCATCCATGTCAACGGCGAGCTCGACGCGGTCGATCGCGGCTTGCGCGCTGCGACCGACCGCCTGAAGTCGGGCGGCCGCCTCGTCGTGATCAGTTTCCATTCGCTCGAAGACCGTGCGGTGAAGCATTTCCTGCGCGACGAGTCTCAATTGCCGCCGACGCGCCGCGGTCTGCCGCCCCCCGTGGCGGCGACGCTGCGTCTGAAGACGATCGGCGGCGCGCAACTGCCGGGCGACGAGGAAATCGCAGCGAATCCGCGCGCCCGCAGCGCGGTGCTGCGCGTGGCGGAGAAACTCTGATGGCTACGTTCATGGGGGTCGCGCGCGGAATTGGTTACGCCATCATTCTCGTCCTGCTTGCGGGCGTGATCGGTTGCGCGTTCGGCGTGGTCTACACGCGGCAGGAGAGCCGCCGCATGTTCACCGAATACAACGAGTTGACCAAGGAGCGCGATCGCCTCAATTACGAGTTCGGCCGGCTCGAACTCGAGCGCGCGACGAAGGCGGAAATCAACGGCATCGAGAAGGTCGCGCGCGAGAGCTTCGGCATGATTTCGCCGAGTTCGGCGAATACCGTGGTGATCAAGCGATGACCAAGCGCGAACTGTTCCAGTTCGATCTGCCGGGGCTGCGCGCGCAGCGCGACGCGCAGGCCGCGGCGAAAAACCAGCCGGCGCGCGGTGCCAGGCGCTGGTTCGATTTTGCCGCGGGTGATGCGGCGAAAGTGAAGCCGCGCCAAGCTGCGGTCAACCTCAAGCGTCGTCTTACCGTCGTGCTGATGATCCTCGCGCTCGCGGCGACGGCGCTGATCGTGCGCGCGATCGACCTGCAATGGGTAAGCAAAGATTTCTACCTCGACCAGGGCGACCAGCGTTACGTGCGCGATCTCAAGATCGATGCGCCGCGCGGCACGATCTTCGACCGCAACGGCAATCCGCTCGCGGTGTCGACGCCGGTCGCATCGATCTGGGCCGATCCGTCGACGCTCAAAGACCACATGGACCGCGTGCCGGAACTCGCCAAGGCACTCGGCCTCGATGCGAACGCGCTCGCGCAGAAGATCATGCAGCGTGCGGACAAGCAGTTCGTCTATCTCGTGCGCCATCTCAACCCCGATGCGGCCGAGGCGATCCTCAAGCTCGGCATTCCGGGCGTGGACAAGCAGCCGGAGTTCCGCCGTTTCTATCCGAACGGCGAGGTGACCGCGCACATCCTCGGCAAGACCGACGTCGACGACCGCGGTTCGGAAGGACTCGAGCTCGCATTCAACGAATATCTCGCCGGCAAGCCCGGCAGCAAGAGCGTGATCCGCGACCTGCACGGGCGCGCGGTCGAAAGTTATGACGTCGATCTCGATATTGCGCCACAGCCTGGCCGCGACCTGACCCTGTCGATCGACAAGAACATCCAGTACCTCGCCTATCGCGAGCTGATGGCCGCGATCAAGGACCACAAGGCGGCCTACGGTTCGATCGTCGTGATGGACGTGAACAACGGCGAGATCCTCGCCATGGTCAACCAGCCTTCGTTCAATCCGAATTCGCAGAACCCGAACATTCCGGCGAAGGATTTGCTCGACCATATGCGCAACCGTGCGGCGACCGATGTGGTCGAGCCGGGTTCGGTGGCGAAGGCGGTCACGATTTCCGCCGCGCTCGAAAGCGGCAAGTGGAAACCCGACTCGAAGGTCGATACCAATCCCGGCACCTGGCAGCACTACGACCACGTCGTCCACGACCACCGCAACGTCGGCCTGCTGACCGTGACCGGCGTGATCACGCATTCCTCCAACGTCGGCGCGGCGAAGATCGGCTCGACCCTGTCGCGCGATCAGATGTGGGACATGTTCCATCGCTTCGGCTTCGGCGAAACGACTGGTTCGGGCTTCACTGGCGAATCGCCCGGCAATCTGCGCATCGCCAAACTCTGGGGGCCGGTTGAGCAGGACACGATTTCCTACGGCTACGGATTTTCGGTGACCCCGCTGCAGCTCGCGCGCGCCTACGCGGCGATCGCCGCTGGTGGCGTCCTGCACACGCCGACTTTCGTCAAGGGCGGTGGCGACGAGGGCAAGCGCATCATCGACAAGAAGATCGCCGACGAAGTCCTGGCGATGCTGCGCACCGTCATCGCGCCGGACTCGACCGCGCCGAAAGCCGCGGTGCCGAACTATTTCGCCGCCGGTAAGACCGGCACTTCGCACATCGCGCACAACGGCGGCTACCGCAACGTCTACAACTCGGTATTTGTGGGCTTCGTTCCGGCGACGAATCCGAAGCTCGTTGCCGCGATCGTCATTTCCGGCGCGACCGGCACCGACATCGTGCAGTACATGGGCGGCACTGTCGCTGCGCCGGCGTTCAGCGGCGTGATGCAGGGCGCGCTGCGCGTGCTCGACATTCCGCCGGACAACGTCAAGAACTGGTACACCGGCGGCCCGGGCCCCGATCCGCTCGCGTTGCCGAAGCTGCCGCCGGAGCCGGCGGCAGATCCAAACGTCGTCGGCGAAGCGGAGACGGCCGATCCATGAACCCGACTGCGCGCCCGCTCTCGGAGTTGCTCGCCGGCATCGCGCCGGCGGACGCGCTTGGCGCCTGCGGCGACATCGTCGTGCGCGGGCTCACGCTTGACTCGCGCCGCGTGCGCGAGGGCGATGCGTTCTTCGCGCTCGCCGGTACGACGGCGCACGGCATCACGTTCGCGCCGAAAGCGGTCGCGAACGGCGCGGTCGTTGTGCTGGCCGAGAAGGCGAAGAACGCGCCCGCGATCGCCGCGGTCGAGCAGGCCGCAGGCGCACCCGAGATCTGGATCGACGACCTGCACGACCAGGTCGGCGAAATCGCCGCGCGTTTCTTCGCGCGCCCGTCCGAATCGCTGCGCGTGATCGGCGTCACCGGTACGAACGGCAAGACCTCGATCGTACAGTTGCTCGCGGCCGCGCTCGACGGCCTCGGCGCGCGCGCGGCGACGATCGGCACGCTTGGCGCGGGTCTGGTCGGCGCGATCCGGGAAGGCGAGCGCACCACGCCCGATGCGATTAGCGTGCAGGCGCTGCTCGCAGAATTCCGCGACGCGGGTGCGAGCCACGTCGCCATGGAAGTTTCCTCGCATGCGGTCTCACAGGGCCGGGTGAACGCGGTGACGTTCGACGTCGCCGCGTTCACCAATCTGACACGCGACCATCTCGACTACCACGGCACGATGGACGCCTACGGCGCGGCCAAGGCGCGGTTGTTCGCCTGGCCGAATCTTCGTACCGCGGTGATTAACATCGATGACGCGTTCGGACGCAAGCTTGCTGCCGATCTGCCGGCTCATGTGCAGAGCTTGCGCTACGGCGTCGATAACGCGAATGCCGAGATCGTTGCGACCACCGTGCGCACGAGTGGCGATGGCCTGCATTTCCACCTGAGCACGCCGTGGGGCGATGGCGATATCGCGACCAAGCTGCTCGGCCGTTTCAACGTCGCCAATCTGCTCGCCGTCGCCGGCTGCCTTGGTGCGCTTGGCTACGGCTTCGCGCAAATCCGCGCCGCACTGACCAACGCGCGGCCGGTGATCGGGCGCATGAACCGTCTCGGCGGCGGCACCGCACCGCTCGTCGTCGTCGACTACGCGCACACGCCCGACGCGCTCGAACAGGCGCTGGCGAACCTGCGCGCGCATTGCGACGGCCGGCTGATCTGCGTGTTCGGCGCTGGCGGCGAGCGCGACCAGGGCAAGCGCCCGCAGATGGCGGCGATCGCCGAGCGCCTGGCCGACCGAGTGATCGTCACCGACGACAATCCACGCAACGAGGACGGTGAGGCGATCGTCGCCCAGATCATCGCGGGCTTCGCCGATCGCGACGCGATCGTCGTACAGCGCGACCGCGCGCGCGCAATCGCGCTCGCACTGCGCGAGGCCAAGCCGGGCGACATCGTGCTGATCGCCGGCAAGGGCCACGAGCCGTACCAGGAAATTGGCGGCATCAAGCATCCGTTCGACGACCTCGCCGTCGCGCGCCGCGCGCTGGAGGCACGGGCATGATCCTGCGTCTGTCCGAAGTCGCGCTGTGGACGCACGGCGCGCTGAGCGGTAAGGACCTCATGGTCCGCGGCGTCGCCACCGACACGCGCCAGGCCATGCCGGGCGCGCTGTTCGTCGCGCTCAAGGGCGACAACTTCGACGGCCACGATTTTGTCGAGAAAGCGAAAGAGGCCGGCGCGGTTGCGCTGCTCGTCGCAAGACCCGTCGCGAGCGAGCTGCCGCAGGTCGTCGTCGCCGACACGCTGCTTGCGCTCGGCGACCTCGCCAGCCACGCGCGCGCGCAGCAGCGTGCACGCGTCGTCGGCATCACCGGTTCGAACGGCAAGACCACGGTGAAAACGTTGGTCGCCTCGATCCTGTCGCTGCACGGCAAGACCCATGTCAACGCGGGCAACTACAACAATGAGATCGGCCTGCCGCTGTCGCTGCTGGCGATGCCGGACGACACACAATATGCCGTGCTCGAGATGGGCGCGGGCAAGCCGGGCGACATCGACTACCTTGCTGCCATTGCGCGGCCCGAAATCGGCCTCGTCAATAACATCGGCCCGGCGCATCTTGAGCGCATGGGCTCGCTCGAAGGCGTGGCCGAGACCAAGGGTGCGCTGTACGCCTCGCTGCCGGCGCACGGCGTGGCCGTGATCAACGCCGATGAGACATTTGCGACATTGTTTACAAGTATAAATCGGGCCGGACGCACGATTCGCTACGGTCTCGATCAACCTGCTGACGTCGGAGCGGAGATTCGCAAGCTCGGTGCCGAGTCGCGCTTCACGCTGCGCACGCCGGTCGGCGACGCCGAGGTCGCGTTGCCGCTGGCCGGCCGCCACAATGTTGCCAATGCGCTCGCCGCGGCGTCTATCGCGCTCGCGCTCGATGTGCCGCTGGCGACGATCAAGCAGGGGTTGGAAACCGCTCCCGCGGTCAAGGGTCGCCTTGCGCGTCATGCGATGCCGGGTGGCTGGACCCTGATCGACGACAGTTACAACGCGAATCCGGCCTCGACCGCCGCGGCGATCGCGACGCTGGTGCAGGAACCCGCGGAAGCCTGGCTCGTGCTCGGCGACATGCGCGAGCTCGGCGCGCAGGCGCGCGAGCTGCACGCGCAGATCGGCGCGTTGGCCAAGAAGAGCGGCATCGCCTGGCTGTACACGGTCGGCGAGCTGTCGCGCGCCGCGGCTGCGGCGTTCGGCGAAGGTGCGCAACATTTCCCCGATCAGGAATCGCTGACGCAGGCGCTCACGGCCGATGTGCACGCGGGCGTCAACGTGCTGGTCAAGGGTTCGCGCGGCTCGGCGATGGATCGCATCGTACGCGCACTGCTCGAGGCAACGGGCAGCAACGGCAACGGAGGTGCGCGTCATGCTGCTTGAACTCGCCGAATATTTCCGCGGCAGCTTCAACGCGCTGCACCTGTTCCAGTACCTGACCTTTCGCGCGATCATGGCGACGCTGACCGCGCTGGCCTTTTCGCTGTTGGTCGGCCCGGCGGTGATCCGCAAGCTCGCCGAGATCAAGGCCGGCCAGGTCATCCGCAGCGACGGCCCGCAGTCGCATCTATCGAAGGCCGGCACGCCGACGATGGGGGGCGCGCTGATCCTGCTCGCGGTCGCGCTCTCCACCCTGCTGTGGATGGACCTCGCCAACCGTTACGTTTGGATCGTGCTCGGCGTGACGATTGCGTTCGGCGCGATCGGTTTCTACGACGACTACAAGAAGATCGTGCTCAAGAACAGCGCCGGCCTCGCCGCGCGCTGGAAATATTTCTGGCAGTCGGTGTTCGCACTGCTCGTCGCGGTCGCGCTGTACCGCACCGCGCAGACGCCGGCCGAGACCTCGCTCTACGTGCCGCTGTTCAAGCAGGTCGTGGTTCCGCTCGGTGTTTTCTTCGTCGCGATCGCCTACTTCATGATCGCCGGCTTTTCCAACGCGGTGAACCTGACCGACGGCCTCGACGGCCTCGCGATCATGCCCAGCGTACTCGTCGTCACCGCGCTCGGTGCGTTCGCCTATCTCGCCGGCAACAAGGTGTTCTCCGAATACCTCGGCATACCGTCGATTCCGGGCGCGGGTGAATTGACGATTTATTGCGGCGCGCTCGCCGGCGCCGGCCTCGGCTTCCTCTGGTTCAACGCCTATCCGGCGCAGGTGTTCATGGGCGATGTCGGCGCGCTCGCGATCGGCGCGGCGCTCGGTACGCTCGCGGTAATCGTGCGCCAGGAGATCGTGCTGCTCGTCATGGGGGGGGTGTTCGTGATGGAGACTGCTTCGGTGATGCTGCAGGTCGCGAGCTTCAAGCTCACCGGCAAGCGCATCTTCCGTATGGCGCCGATCCACCATCACTTCGAGCTCAAGGGCTGGCCCGAGTCGCGCGTGATCGTGCGCTTCTGGATTATCAGCGTCGTGCTCGTGCTGATCGGCCTGGCCACATTGAAGGTGCGCTGATGAGCCAAGCCAAGCGCATCGACGAGACCCTCGGCAAGTACGACATCGGCCTGATCGTGCTCACGGGTGCGCTCGCCGCGTTCGGCCTTGTTATGGTCGCGTCGAGTTCGATCGCGATCAGCCCCGGCGGCCCGTTCTATTACGCGATCCGCCACGCCGTCTTCCTTGCACTTGGGTTCGGCATCGCCTTTGTCGTCATGCGTACCGAACTGGAATGGTTCGAGCGCAACGCATTTTTGCTGCTGTTGTTCGCCGTGCTGCTGCTGTTGCTCGTGTTTGTGCCTGGACTCGGCGTGCGCATCAACGGTGCGCGCCGCTGGATCCGACTCGGCATCTCGAACTTCCAGTCGGTGGAGGCGGTGAAGCTGTTCTTCATCGTCTACCTGGCCAGCTATCTCGTGCGCCACCAGGAAGCCGTTCAAACCAAGCTGTTCGGCGTGATCAAGCCGATCGGCGTCGCCGGCGTGCTCGTCGTGCTGCTGCTCGCACAGCCCGACTTCGGCTCGTCAGCGCTGATCATCGCCGTCACCGTCGGCATGATCTGGCTCGGCGGCGCGCGCATGCGCAATCTCGTCTATCTGTCGATCCCGCTGCTGCCGGTGATTGCCTGGGTGGCGACGACCTCGGACTACCGCGTCAAACGCCTGACCTCGTTCCTCAATCCTTGGGCAGATCCGTTCAAGGACGGTTTCCAGCTGACCCAGGCCTTGATCGCGATCGGTCGCGGCGAGTGGCTCGGCGTCGGCCTCGGCGGTTCGGTGCAGAAGCTGCACTACCTGCCCGAAGCGAACACCGATTTCATCCTTGCCGTGATCGGCGAGGAATTCGGCTTCGTCGGCATCGTGCTCGTGCTCAGCCTGTTCGCCCTGCTCGTCGGCCGTGCGTTGATGATCGGCATGAAGGCGATCGAGCTGCGCCAGCGCTTTGCCGGCTACTGCGCGTTCGGTATCGCGCTGTGCATCGGCCTGCAGGCGCTGGTCTCGGTCGGCGTCAACATGGGCGTCTTACCAACCAAGGGTCTGACGCTGCCGCTCATCAGCTCGGGCGGTTCGAGCGTGATGATGACCTGCGTGATGATCGGCTTCCTGCTGCGCATCAGCTACGAAGTCAGCCGCGCCGAGCGCGTCCGCGATGCGAACCTGACCGAGCCGCGTGACCTGATCGGTGGCATGCCGTCGGGAGCGACCGCATGAGCGCCGCGCCCGTGCTGATCATGGCCGGCGGTACCGGCGGCCACATCTTTCCTGGCATCGCCGTGGCCAAGGAATTGATGGCGCGCGCGGTGCCCGTGCTCTGGCTCGGCAGCGAGGGCGGCCTCGAAACGAAGCTCGTGCCGCAGGCCGGTATCGAACTCAAGACAATCGCAATTTCCGGCGTGCGCGGTAAAGGCATCGCCAGCCTGCTCGCTGCGCCGTTGAAGATTTTTCGCGCTGTGCTCGCGGCGTGGAAGTTGATCGGCGCCATGCGCCCGCGCAGCGTGCTGTCGATGGGTGGCTACGTTGCCGGCCCCGGCGGCATCGCCGCCTGGCTGCGCGGCGTGCCGCTGGTCGTGCACGAACAGAACAGCATTGCCGGCACGACCAATCGCATCCTCGCCAAGTTCGCCAAGCGCCGCCTGTGCGGGTTCGAAGGCGCGCTGTCGCGCAGCGAATGGATCGGCAATCCGGTGCGTGCCGAGATCGCGGCGCTGCCGCCGCCGGCCGAGCGTTTTGCCGGTCGCATGTCGTCGAACCTTCTCGTGCTTGGCGGCAGCCAGGGCGCGCGCGCGTTGAACAGAATGTTGCCTGCAGCGCTGGCGACGGTGCCCGAATCCGCGCGCCCGACGGTACGTCATCAGTGCGGCGCAAAGTTCGTCGACGAGGCGCGCGCCGCGTATGCGCAGGCCGGCATCGAGGCGAGGGTCGAGCCGTTCATCGACGACATGGCGGCTGCATATGCGTGGGCCGACTTCGTCGTCTGCCGCGCCGGTGCGCTGACGATCGCCGAGTTGTGCGCGGCAGGCGTTGGTTCCTTGCTCGTGCCGTTCCCATTTGCGGTGGACGATCATCAGACGAGCAACGCAGCATCCATGGTCGATCGCGGCGCGGCGATGCTGACGCCCGAGGCGAAGGTCGATGCCAAGCTTCTGGGCGACCTGATCCTGGCGCAGAACGATCGCAAAGCGCTGCTGAAAATGGCCGAAGCCGCGCGTGCACTGGCGAAGCCGCAAGCCGCGGCAAACATCGCCGACATCTGCCTGCAGGTGGCCGCATGACGCCGCAGATCGCCCACGCCACTTCGGACTGGATTCGCGAATCCTCGCGCCGCGTGCATTTTGTCGGTATCGGCGGTGCGGGTATGAGCGGCATTGCCGAGGTGCTGCACAATCTCGGCTACAAGGTCACCGGTTCGGACAAGGCCGACTCCGCAGTGACGCGGCATCTGTCCGCGCTCGGCATCAAGATTTACAAGACGCACAAGGCGGGCAACGTCGACAAGGCCGATGCGGTCGTCGTCTCGACCGCGATCAAGGCCGACAATCCCGAAGTGCTCGCCGCGCGCGAGCGGCGCTTGCCGGTGATGCCGCGTGCCGAGATGCTCGGCGAATTGATGCGCTTCCGCCGCGGTATCGCCGTCGCCGGCACGCACGGCAAGACGACGACGACCAGCCTCGTCGCCTCGGTGCTCGCCGAAGGCGGGCTCGATCCGACCTTCGTCATCGGCGGCCAATTGCTCGCCGCGGCGACGCACGCGCGTCTCGGCACGGGCGATTATCTCGTCGCCGAGGCCGATGAAAGCGATGGCTCGTTCCTGATGCTCAACCCCGTGATCGCGATCGTCACCAACATCGACGCCGATCACCTCGAGAACTACGGCGGCGATTTCGCCCAGGTGAAGAAGGCGTTCGACGACTTCCTGCATCGCCTGCCGTTCTACGGCGTCGCCGTGCTTTGCATCGATGACGCCGAAGTTGCCGAGCTGGCGCGCACGACGACGCGGCGCATGCTGACCTACGGCACGCACAAGAGCGCCGATGTGCGTGCGAGTCGCATCACCCAGGACGGCGGACGCATGCGTTTCGATCTGCATCTGCCCGAGCAGAAGAAGCCGCTGGCGGTCACGCTCAACCTGCCAGGCTTGCACAACGTGAAGAACGCGCTCGCCGCGGCCGCGGTCGGTTGGCAGCTTGGCGTCGATGCGAAAGCGATCGCGACCGCGCTGGAGAATTTCCAGGGCGTCGGCCGGCGCTTCCAGATGCGCGGCGAGATCGCACTCAACGGTACTGGAAAAAATCGGGGCAGCGCGCTGCTGGTCGACGACTACGGCCATCATCCGCGCGAACTCGCCGCGGTGTTCGCGGCCGCACGCGGCGGCTGGCCTCAGCGCCGCCTCGTCGTCGCGTTCCAGCCGCATCGCTACACGCGTACGCGCGACCTGCTCGACGACTTCGCCAACGTGCTCAGCGAAGCCGATGTGCTCGTGCTGACCGAGGTCTATCCGGCCGGCGAGGCGCCGATCGCGAATGCCGACGGGCGCTCGCTCGCGCGCGCGGTGCGTGCGCGCAACAAGGTCGTGCCGGTACTCGTCGAGCATCCACGCGATCTGAAAACCATGCTGCCGGGGCTGCTGCGCGACGGTGATCTCGTCCTCGTCATGGGTGCGGGCGACATCGGCGCCGCGGTCGGCGAACTGGCTGCGCTGGCTCCGGCCGGGGCGAAGAAATCCAAAAGTGGAAAAGTAAAGTAATGCGCATCACGGACGCCAAACAATTCGGTCGCGTTGCCGTTGTCATGGGCGGCGACAGCGCCGAGCGCGAGGTTTCACTGAATTCGGGCCGCAACGTGCTCGACGCGCTCAAGGCGCGTGGGGTCGATGCGCAGGCGATCGACGGCATCCCGGCGCTGCTCGACGCGTTGCGCGCCGGCCATTTTGCGCGCGTGTTCAACATCCTGCACGGCGGCGGCGGCGAGAACGGCGAGCTGCAGGGCGCGCTGCAGTCGCTGCGCGTACCGTTCACCGGCTCGGGCGTGCTCGGTTCGGCTTTGTCGATGGACAAGACGCGGACCAAGCAGGTGTGGCTGTCGCTCAGCCTGCCGACACCGCGCTACAAGGCGCTGCCACGCGGCGCGGATGTGCACGCGGCCGCGCGCGAGGTCGGTTTTCCGCTGATCGTGAAGCCGGCTTGCGAGGGTTCGAGCGTCGGCGTGACGCGCGTGTTCGCCGAAGCCGACCTTGATGCCGCGGTGGAACTTGCCGCGCGCTATCACGGCGACCTGCTGATGGAAACGCTGATCGAGGGCGGCGGCGAATACACCGTCGGCATTCTCGGCCATGAGGCGTTGCCGACGATCCATATCGTGCCGAAAGGCGCCTACTACGACTACAACGCCAAGTACATCGCCGAGGACACGCAATACATTTGCCCCGGCCTCGATGGTGCGGCCGAAGCCGAAATGCGCGCGCTCGCGCTGGCGGCATTCGACGCCGCGGGCTGTTCCGGTTGGGGTCGCGTCGACGTCATGCGCGATGCGGAAGGCCGCAACTGGCTGCTCGAGGTCAACACAGCGCCCGGCATGACCAGTCACTCGCTCGTGCCCAAGGCCGCGCGTGCGGTCGGCATCGAGTTCGAAGAACTGTGCTGGCGCATTCTCGAAACGAGCTTCGATGGCGACGTGGGGCGGCACACATGAACCGCAGCGTCCTCAAACTCTTCGCCTGGGTGATCGCGTTGACCTTGATCGGCCTGCCGATCGTCGGGGTGCTCAATGGCTGGTTCGCGCAGGAGCGCTGGCCGATCCGCAACCTGCAGGTTGAGGCCGAGTTCAACCACGTCGGTGCGGAACAGATCCGCGCGGCCGCGAAGAACTATCTCGGCACCGGTTTTTTCGCAATCAAGCTCGACGACGTGCGCGCGGCGGTTGCGGCGCTGCCGTGGGTCGAACGCGTCGAGGTGCGCAAGCGCTGGCCAGACACGTTGGAAATGCGCGTGCTCGAGCAGCAGCCGTTCGCGCGTTGGGGCGACAAGCAATTGATCGGTCGCAACGGATCGCTGTTCTCCGCGCCGGGCACCGAGACGATCCAGGGCTTGCCGCAGCTTTCCGGCCCCGATTCTGCGCTCGCCGATGTAATCGATTTCTACCAGAAGACGTTGACCACGCTCAGCGGCAGCGGTCTTGCGTTGGCCGGCGTTTCGTTGTCCGCCCGCGGCAGCTGGGCGATCAATCTCGTCGACGGCTCGGAGATCCTGCTCGGCCAGCGCGACATCGACGACCACCTGCAACGCTTCCTCGACGTGTTCCCGCGCCTGGCCGCCGGCCGCGCCACGAATACGTTCGCGCGCGCCGACCTGCGCTACGCCAATGGCTTTGCGATCCGTTGGCTCGCAGCCGTGCCTGCGTCGGGCCCGATTCCCAATCCTGACAAACCCGCCGCGCCGCCCAAGCCGGCGGCGCAGAGACCCACATGAAGCACAAAGCCGAAAAATCCCTGATCGTCGGACTCGATGTCGGCACCTCGAAGGTCGTAGCGATCGTCGGCGAATATGCGCCGGGCGAACCGGTCGAAATCATCGGCATCGGCTCGCACACCTCGCACGGATTGAAGCGCGGCGTCGTCGTCGACATCGAATCGACCGTGCAGTCGATCCAGCGCGCGGTCGAAGAGGCCGAACTGATGGCAGGCTGCGAGATCCGTTCGGTCTACGCGGGCATCAGCGGCAGCCATATCCTCGGCCGCAACTCGCACGGTACGGCACCGATCCGCGAGCGCGAGGTGACCCAGGGCGATATCGACCACGTGCTCGACGCGGCCTGCGCGGTAGCGATCCCGGCGGACCAGCGCGTTCTTTATAAGGAGCCGCAGGAATTTGTCATCGATGGCCAGGAAGATATCCGTCATCCGATCGGCATGAGCGGCGTTCGCCTCGAGGCGAACGTGCACATCGTCACCGGCGCGGTCAGCGCGGCGCAGAACATCACCAAATGCGTGAACCGCTGCGGCCTGCAGGTCGACGACCTGATTCCGGGCGCGATCGCGTCGAGCAAGGCCATCCTCGTGCAGGACGAACGCGAGCTCGGCGTCTGTCTCGTCGACATCGGCGCGGGCACCACGGATATCTCAATCTTCACCCAGGGCGCGATCCGCCACACCGCGAGCCTGCCGATCGGCGGCGACCAGGTGACCAACGACATCGCCCAGGGCTTCCGCACGCCGACCGCGCATGCCGAGGAGATCAAGGTCAAGTACGCCTGCGCGCTGGCCCAACTCGCGCACGCCGAGGAGACGATCCAGGTACCGAGCGTCGGCGATCGCCCGCCGCGTCGTCTCGCCCGGCAGACATTGGCCGAGTGGGTGCAGCCGCGTTACGAGGAGCTGTTCGGCATGGTCCAGGCTGAGCTGCGCCGCTCGGGCTACGAGTCGCTGGTCGCGGCCGGCATCGTGTTGACCGGCGGCGGTTCGAAGATGGAAGGCGTCATCGAACTGGCCGAGGAAGTGTTCCACCTGCCCGTGCGCGTGGGTCTGCCGCAGCACGTGACTGGGCTGGCTGACGTGGTCAGCAACCCGATCCACGCGACCGGCGTCGGCCTGCTGCTCTACGGCAGCCGGCAAGACGGCATGACCCGCACGACCGGAAGTTCGGTGGCCGGCAACGTCGGCAACTTCTGGGGCAAGGTCAAGCATTGGGTGAAGGGAGAGTTTTGAGCAACACCATTCCCAACCAGCCCTTCCTTTCAAGGGAGAGCTGAAGAGAAAAGCGGTACGCAGGAGCGTGCTGCGGATCCGAAACGGATCCACCCCACGGCGGCACATGTGCCTGTCCGTCGCGGGGCCGGAGTGGCGCGGAGCGCCGCAGCCGGTGATCGATAACTACATCAAGCAACACACAACTAGCGGAGGTAAGGGAAATGTTTGAACTGGTCGAAAAACTCGCACCCAATGCAGTAATCAAGGTCATCGGCGTCGGTGGCGGCGGCGGCAACGCGGTCAGCCACATGGTGTCGTCCAATATCGATGGCGTGGACTTCGTCTGCGCTAACACCGATTCGCAGGCGCTGAAGAAAACCGGTGCCAAGCTGACCTTGCAGCTCGGCGGCAACGTGACCAAGGGCCTCGGCGCAGGCGCGAATCCGGAAGTCGGCCGCCAGGCCGCGCTGGAAGATCGCGAGCGCATCGTCGAGCTGCTGCAGGGCGCCGACATGGTGTTCATCACGGCCGGCATGGGCGGTGGCACCGGTACCGGCGCGGCGCCGGTCGTGGCGCAGCTGGCCAAGGAACTCGGCATCCTCACCGTGGCGGTGGTGACCAAGCCGTTCCCGTTCGAAGGCCGTCGCCGCATGCAGGTGGCGATGAAGGGCATCGAGGACCTCTCCCAGTACGTCGACTCGCTGATCACGGTGCCGAACGAGAAGCTGCTGAGCGTGCTCGGCCACGACGTGACGATGGTTTCGGCGCTCAAGTCGGCCGACGACGTGCTGCTCGGTGCGGTGCAGGGCATTTCCGACCTGATCACGCGTCCGGGCCTGATCAACGTCGACTTTGCCGACGTGCGCACGGTCATGTCCGAAATGGGTTTTGCGATGATGGGCACGGGCATCGCCCGCGGGGACGACCGGGCCGTGGCTGCGGCCGAGGCGGCGATCAACAATCCGCTGCTCGAGGACGTCAACCTGTCCGGCGCCTGCGGCATCCTGGTCAACGTCACCGCGGGTCCGAACCTGACCATGCGCGAGTTCGACGAGATCGGCCAGGTCGTCCACCAGTTCGCTTCCGAGGATGCGACCGTGGTCATCGGCACGGCGATCGATCCGGAGATGCAGGACAACGTCCGCGTCACCGTCGTCGCCACCGGCCTCAACCGCAATGCGGCACGCCAGCATGCGCGTCGGGAAGAGCCGATGGTCGCCACGCGTCCGCACCTGGTCAAACGCACAGGCACCGACAACATGCCGGTGTACGACGACTATATCCAGCCGGTGCGCACGTCGCCGGCGCGATCGGTGGCGGCAGCGGCGGAGGCGGCGCCGATGGCGGAGGCTCAAGTAGACTATCTGGATATCCCGGCGTTCTTGCGCCGTCAGGCAGACTGAGGAGGCGATCGGAGACCTCTCACAAGAGTTCTTCGCTGACCTTCTTGACTTGCCCAGGAGCGCAAACGCGATGCGCTATTTCGCATCGCGTAGGCGCGTAACCTCTCGACCTCCGCGGGTCCCGGACTTCGTTACGCGACGGCACAGTCGCGTAACGAATCCTTAACGGGTTTTTGCGAGCGTCGGTTGAAGCGGATCGACGCTGGTACTATCTCTGAGAAGATGTGCCCGCACATGTTGCATTCACGCAACATGCGTAGGTTTTTTACATCGCTTTACTTTGCGCGGCGGTATCGGTGTGTTAGGATTCTTGCCGTTTTTGTCCGCTCCTGCCCCAGGGGTCATAAGAAAAATGATCAAACAACGTACGCTCAAAAATGTCATCCGGGCGACGGGTGTTGGTCTGCATACGGGCGAAAAGGTTTATATGACGCTGCGTCCTGCGGCTGTCGACACCGGCATCGTATTTCGCCGCGTGGACCTTGCGCAGCCGATGGAGATCCGCTCCCGCAGCGAGAACATCGGCGACACGCGCCTCTCCAGCACACTCGTCAAAGACGGCGTGCGCATCGCGACCATCGAACACCTGCTTTCCGCTTTTGCCGGTCTCGGCATCGACAACGCCTATGTCGATCTGTCCGCGCCCGAAGTGCCGATCATGGACGGCAGTGCCGGTCCGTTCGTATTCCTGCTGCAGTCAGCGGGCATCGAAGAACAGGCCGCCGCCAAGCGGTTCGTCCGCATCAAGAAGCCCGTCGTCGTGCGCGAAGGCGACAAATGGGCGCGCTTCGAGCCGTTTGACGGCTTCAAGGTCGGCTTCTCGATCGATTTCGACCACCCGATTTTCACCCGCCGCACGTCCAAGGCCGAGATCGATTTCTCGACGACCTCGTTCGTCAAGGAAGTCTCCCGCGCGCGCACGTTCGGCTTCATGCGCGACATCGAAATGCTGCGCGAGAAAAACCTCGCCCTCGGCGGTTCGATGGACAACGCGATCGTGCTCGACGATTACCGCGTGCTCAACGAAGACGGTCTGCGTTACGAGGACGAATTCGTCAAGCACAAGATCCTCGACGCGATCGGCGATCTTTATCTGCTCGGTCACAGCCTGATCGGCGCGTTCTACGGCCACAAGTCGGGCCATGAGTTGAACAACAAACTGCTGCGCGCGTTGATGGCTGACGCCAAGGCCTGGGAAGAAGTCAGCTTCCCGGATCAGTCCAAGGCGCCGATTTCGTACGCACACCCGGCACAGGCAGTATAAGTTTTCACTAGAGCAGTCGCTGTCCCGCAGCGACTGCTTTTTGTTTTGCGGGACGAATTATTCGGCAAGGGATGCCAGTTTGAGGTAAGCCGCCCGGAGTTCCGGGTCGGCCAGGGACCGAGCCACCAGCCGCAGATGTTCGGCGCTGGCTTTGGAAAGAGGTTTGGGTTTTGCCGATTCCCGGGGAACGGGGGGCAGGGCCGCCACTTTCACCGCGAATTTCTCGATGGGAAGGCCCGAGGTGGTACGGGCATGGGCAAGTATCGCGTTCTGATGAAGACGCAGCTTGGCCGCCCAGGTCGAGGAGCTCGCTAGAAAGACGATCCGCCCGGATTGCACGGTCGCCAAACGGCATTGGCGACGCAGCGCATCCGGCAGCGGTTGGCGCAGTTGACGATCGAGCGCATCCAGGGCGCGCGCCCGCGCAAGCAGGGCGGCGACGGGAGCGGATTCGCCAATGGATTTGGCGGAGAGCGGGGCCTTGTTGCGGGCCGGCGATCGATCGGATGGCTGCATGGCGTAAACGAAGCGCGGCGGGCTTGCCCGACGTTGCCCCTAAAGAATTCATTGCGAAACGATGAACATCATAATCGTCGCAAGCTCCAACGCAATGCCGACCACACTTGATCTGAAGTGTTGGCGGATGCGCAGCAAGATCATCGGCGCGATTGCGGCCTGTGCTCTGTTCTGCGTCGGCATCGGCGTCGTTGCAGCCAGCGCCTTCTCCAACAGCCGCGATCGCGCGCTGCATGACGTCGCCGCGATGCGTGACGCGATCAGTCGTCAGCAGGGCGATCTCAGCCAGCTTGAAACGGCCTCGCGCCGCGACATGGACGCGCTAGCGCTGCAGCTTGGCTCGCTGCAGGCCCAGGCCACACGGCTCAATGCGCTCGGCGAACGACTCACGGAAATCGGCAAGCTCGGCGACGGCGAATTCGACTTCGCCAAGCCGCCGGCTCTCGGCGGCGCCGAGGACCCGGTCGCGGCGTCGCACACGCTCGACTTCGACCTCGCCGGCAATATCGATGCCCTGCGCGACCAGTTCACCTTCCAGGAAACCGAGCTGACCGTGCTCGAGAACCTGTTGCTCGACCGCAAGGCGCGCAACGCGCTCGTGCCGAGCGGCTACCCGGTGTCGACCAGCTACATCGGTTCGCCGTTCGGCTCGCGCGTTGATCCGATCAATGGCCAGATGGAAACGCACCTCGGCCTGGATTTCGATGCCGAGATCGGCAGCGACATCAAGGCGGTCGCGGCCGGTGTCGTCGCGTTCGCCGGTGACAAGTCGGGTTATGGCCACGTCGTCGAAATCGATCACGGCAACGGCTACATGACGCGCTACGCGCACAATTCGGTCAATCTCGTTAAGGTCGGCGAACGCGTGAAATTCGGCCAGGCCATCGCCAAGGTCGGTTCGACCGGGCGTTCGACCGGCCCCCACTGCCATTTCGAAGTCTGGCTTGACGGCAAGGTGGTCAATCCGTACGCGTACGTGAAGGGCAAGATCAAACCCGTGTAAATCCGCTCTTCCCGGTGTGGCGCGTCGGGCTTGAAACAAGCGTCCGACGCCCAAATCCCCTATAATGAGCGCAAGCCGCCGTAGTCTAGGCGGTTTTGTTTTTGCGCTTGTCCAAAGGCGCAAAAGCCGGGACGGTCGTCTGCGGCCGCACTTCTCAAAAAAAGCTCCCATAGCCAAACATCGAATCCATGTTCAACCGCATCCTCACCGGCATTTTCGGCAGCCGCAACGAACGTCTGATCAAACAGATGCAGAAGTCGGTCGCCAGGATCAACGCGCTCGAGCCGTCCATGCAGGCGCTGTCCGACGAGGAATTGCGCGCGCGCACCGACGCGCTCAAGGCGCGCCTCGCCGCCGGCGAGACCGTGGACGACATCCTGCCCGACGCGTTTGCCACCGTGCGCGAAGCCTCCAAGCGCGTGCTCGGCATGCGCCATTACGATGTGCAGCTGATCGGCGGCATGGTGCTCAACTCCGGCCGCATCGCCGAGATGCGTACGGGCGAGGGCAAGACCCTGGTCGCGACCCTGCCCGTGTACCTCAACGCGCTCGAAGGCAAGGGCGTGCATGTCGTCACCGTCAACGACTACCTTGCGCGCCGCGACGCGGCATGGATGGGCAAGGTCTACAACTTCCTCGGCCTCAGCGTCGGCGTCGTCTATCCGGGCATGGATCATGCCGACAAGCACGCCGCCTACGCCGCCGATATCACCTACGGCACGAACAACGAATACGGCTTCGACTACCTGCGCGACAACATGGCGCTGTCGAAGGAACAGCGCTACCAGCGCGGCCTGCACTACGCGATCGTCGACGAAGTCGACTCGATCCTGATCGACGAGGCACGCACGCCGCTGATCATCTCCGGTCCCTCGGACGATTCGCCGCAGCTCTACGCACGCATCAACCGCATCGTGCCGAAGCTGACCCGGCAGGAAACCGAGGACGGCACCGGCGACTACTTCGTCGACGAGAAGCAGAAGCAGGTGCACTTGTCTGAAGAGGGCATGGAGCACGCCGACGAAGTGCTACGTGCCGAAGGCATCATCGGCGCGGATGAGTCGGTGTACGACTCCAAGCATCTCGCCGTCGTCCACCATCTGAATGCCGCGCTGCGCGCGAACACGCTGTATCGCCGCGACCAGGAATACATCGTACGCGACGGCGAGGTCATCATCGTCGACGAGTTCACCGGCCGCACGCTCGCGGGCCGGCGCTGGTCGGACGGACTGCATCAGGCGGTCGAGGCGAAGGAAGGTGTGCCGATCCAGCGCGAGAACCAGACGCTCGCTTCGATCACGTTCCAGAACTACTTCCGCATGTACAAGAAGCTGTCCGGCATGACCGGCACGGCCGACACGGAAGCTTACGAATTCCAGCAGATCTACGGCCTCGAAGTCGTCGTCATCCCGACGCACAAGCCGATGGTGCGCAAGGACAACCAGGACATCGTGTTCCTCAAGCAGCCGTTCAAATTCGAAGCGGTGATCGAGGACATCAAGGAATGCCACGCGAAGGGCCAGCCCGTGCTCGTCGGCACCACGTCGATCGAGACCTCCGAGCTGCTGTCGAACGAGCTGCGCAAACAGAAGCCACCGATCCCGCACGAGGTCCTCAACGCCAAGCAGCACGAGCGCGAGGCGCAGATCGTCGCCCAGGCCGGCCGCCCCGGCGCGGTGACGATCGCGACGAACATGGCTGGCCGCGGTACCGACATCGTGCTCGGCGGCTCGCTTGAATCCGAGCTGCAGGCGTTGCCCGAAGATGCGACCGATGCCGATCGCGAAAAACTCAAGGCCGACTGGAAACAGCGCCACGAGCAGGTGCTCGCCGCCGGCGGCCTGCACATCATCGGCACCGAGCGCCACGAGTCGCGCCGCATCGACAACCAGCTGAGAGGCCGTTCCGGTCGCCAGGGCGATCCGGGCTCGAGCCGTTTTTACCTCTCGCTCGAAGACTCGCTCATGCGCATCTTCGCGCCCGACTGGGTCACGCGCTGGATGCAGCTGTTCGGCATGAAGGAGCACGAGGCGCTCGAGGACAAGATGATCACGCGCGTGATCGAGAAGTCGCAGCGCAAGGTCGAAGCGCACAACTTCGACATCCGCAAGAACCTGCTCGAGTTCGACGACACCTCGAACGACCAGCGCAAGGTCGTCTACCAGCAGCGCAACGAGCTGCTCGACGCGAACGACGTCAGCGAGAACATCATCAACATCCGCTACGACGTGATGAGCGATCTCGTGCGCCGCTACATCCCGGCGGACAGCGTCGACGAGCAGTGGGATCTGGCGGGGCTCGACCGCGCGCTGCAGTCGGAATTCGGCATGCAGCTTGAGGTCAAGCACTGGGCCGAAAGCCAGCACGATCTCAGCGCGGACGGCATTCGCGACCACGTGATCGACGAAGTCGACCGCTACTTCCGCGAGAAGGACGCGCAATACGGCTCGGAAATCATGCGCGCGGCCGAGAAGTTCTTCCTGCTGCAGGTGCTCGACCAGCACTGGAAGGAGCACCTCGCGAGCATGGACTACCTGCGCCAGGGCATCTACCTGCGCGGCTATGCACAGAAGCAGCCGAAACAGGAGTTCAAGAGCGAGGGCTTCACCCTGTTCCAGGCCATGCTCGAACGCGTCAAGGTCGAAGTGATCCAGCGCCTGGCCATGCTGCGCATTCGCAGCGAGGAAGAGGTCGCTGCGCTCGAGGAGCAGCAGCGCCGCGAGCAGGAGCGTCGCGCGCTCGAATTCCAGCACGCCGATGCGGCGCCGCTGGCTGGCGAAGCCACGGCCCAGGCGGACAACGTGCCGCCGCCGCCGCTGCAGCAGGGTCAGATCGTGCGCGACGCCCCGAAAGTCGGCCGCAACGATCCGTGCCCGTGTGGCTCGGGCAAGAAATACAAGCAATGCCACGGGCGCTTGGCCTGAGCGTCGTCGCGCGTTAGCGGAAACGCCAATGCGCGATCGCATCCATGTCGTCGCCGGCATCCTGAGCGACAACGAAGGCCGCGTGCTGCTCGCGCGTCGGCCTTCCGGCAAGCACTCTGCCGGACTGTGGGAATTCCCCGGCGGCAAGCTCGAACCCGGTGAGACCGCACATGCGGCGCTGCGCCGCGAACTGCGCGAGGAAATCGGCGTCGACATCGGCGCCATCGAGCCGTTGATCGGCGTGCCTTGGGACTTCGGCGACAAATCCATTTTCCTCGACGTCTACCGCGTGCTCGATTTCTCGGGTGCGCCGCACGGGCACGAGGGGCAGGCGCTCGCCTGGCATCGAGTCGATGAGCTCGCCGGCATCGCCATGCCGCAGCCCGATCGTCCGGTTGCGACCGCACTGCGCCTGCCCTCCCACTATGCGATTACCCCAGAACCGGACGATGAGGTTGCGGCTCTTCTCGATCGCATCGACCATGCGCTTGCCGGCGGCGTGCGTTTGCTGCAATTGCGTGCGAAAACGATGTCGGCAGAGCGAATCGCTTCGCTGGCCCGCGTCGTCCAGGCCCGCGTTCGGGCAGCAGGTGCGATGCTGCTGCTTAACGGGCATGCCGGCCTCGCCGCAAAGCTCGACCTCGACGGCGTGCATCTGCCGACGGTCGAACTGATGCAGCAGATGTCTCGCCCTTTGCCGCGCGATCGGTGGGTGGCAGCGTCCTGCCACGATGAGCGCGAGCTGGAGCATGCTGCCGCGATCGGCGTGGATTTCGTCGTACTCGGCCCGGTGCTGCCCACGCGCAGCCATCCCGCTGCAGCACCGCTCGGCTGGCGACGCTTCGGCGAGCTTTGCGCGGCGACGCCGCTGCCGGTGTACGCTCTCGGCGGCCTGACCGCGGCCGACACCTCGATGGCGCATGCGCATGGTGCGCAAGGCGTCGCCGGCATCTCAGGTTTTTTCGCGGACCGCTAGCGCCGTGTACAGTCGGTGCAGCCGCGCCACGATCTGCGGCAAGTCATCCAGGTTGCCGCTGTTGTCGATCACGTCGTCGGCAAGCGCGAGACGTTGCGCCCGCGTCGCCTGGGCGGCCAGGGCGCGCTGCGCGAACTCCGCGGTCATGCCGTCTCGTTGCATGAGTCGGGCAAGTTGCACAGCCCGCGGTACATCGACCACGAGAACGCGGTCCACCCAAGCATAGGCCTGCGCCGATTCGGCATACAGCGGAATCGCCAGCAGGCAGTACGGCGCGCTGCACGCGGCGGCGCGCGAGCGCAGTTCGCTGCGCACGCGCGGATGCAGGATCGCCTCAAGACGCCGCCGCGCGGCCTCGTCGGCGAAGATGCGCTCGCGTAGGCGGCGACGGTCGAGTTCGCCTGCCGGGGTGAACGCTTCGGGGCCGAATGCGGCGGCGATTTCCGCGAGCGCGGGTTGGCCGGACCCGACTAGATCTCGTGCGACAACATCGGCGTCGAAGACCGCACCGCCAAGTCGCTCAAACTGCTGCTGCACTGCGCTCTTGCCGACGGCGATGCCGCCGGTTAGCACGATAACCGGTGCGCGTGCGGGCCTCATTGGGGGGTTGCCGGCAGCCCGGCGTGCGTATCCGACGCTGGTATAGTCCTAGCAGGCAGAGTTACGGTTTGGCAGTCCTCGTCGAACTGCGCCTTGTCGAAATCAGCTGTCCAGAAACGTGTGACAAGGCGCGGCCGATAGCGCCACTCCCAACTGAAAAGACTTCGCGATTCGTCATGCCCGGGGAAGTCGATCCCGACCATGTCGATCAGGGATTCGAAGGTGTCTGCGCTCAGCGTATGCCCGTTCGCGTTCGTAGCGAGGGCGTCCACACGCTCAGGATGCGCCGCGACATAAGCATCCGAATACCAGAACAGGGCGGGTATCTCATACTCATCGCGTGTTCCGAAACCATGTCCTGCCTTGTTCGGGCAGGTTGAACTCGGCATCCGTTCGCCATGATCGGAGACGAACCACAATGCGCTTACCGCTGCGCTGTCTTGCAGAACGCCGATTATTCTAGCTAAAACATGATCCGTATAGAGAATGGTATTGTCATAGCTATTGACGAATTCCTGAACGTTGTCGAGCACTACCTTGTAATGACCAGGAGAAAGCGATGAAACATCGCTATGCGCATCGGTCATCGTGGGAGTAAAGCGATGGAAATCAGCGGGATAACGATAGTCGTAGAAAGTATGGCTGCCCATCATGTGCAATACGATGAATATGTCCCCACTGGACTGCTTGATGGTGATTTCTAGCGGTTCGAGCATAACTTCGTCGACGCTGCCTGGCGAAGTCCAGGATGCCTGATTGAGATATTGCCGATCGCTGGCTTCGTTTGCGTAAACCGCCGTTTGCGAATCGAAAGCACCAAGCGGCAATTGATTGGAAATCCAGTAAGTGTGGAAGCCGGCTTCCCTTGTCACCTGCACGATCGACGGCTCCGACCATAGCGTGGCATTGTCGTCGATCGGCTTGCGCGTCAGCAATTGCGGGATGGCATCTCGGGAAACAACCCAAGAAGAAAGCATGTCAGGAATTTTTATCAGGTTCTTGATTCGACTCAACTCCGGGTTGGTCGACCGTTCGTAACCGAATATCTGCCAATGATTGCGTGCGCTACTCTCGCCGATGACGAGCACGTATATCTGGCGAGCGCTGACTGTCGCATCGCGACGAGTGTGAAAACTAAAATTCTTCAGACGCTCAACGTTTTGCTGCACGGCCAGCGATTGTCGACGATATTCGATGAGCCTAGGTATGACGCCAAATGGATAGCCGAGCGTGATCGAATGGATGAACAGTCGGGGCGTATTCGCGCGCATCTGCGCTAGGATATCGGGTCTGACAGTGAACCATGCTGCGAGCATCAGGATTGGTGGAGCGGCAATAGCAAGAGCAAGAGTCAATTTTCTGGAACGATGCTGCCATCTGAAAGCATTGCGCAGCGCAAGCCGTATCGTCGCGATTGTGAATGCCGTGACCGTAGCCAAGGCAATGCAAATCGGGATCAGGGTGTCAGCAAGATATTCGCGTATTTCGCGCGGATTGGTTGCGGACACCGTGGCCAATATTTCGGCTGTGCTGGGTGTTTGATACCGCCAGATATAGAACGCTTCGAGTGGAGCGAGCAGCGCAAATGGCGCCAGCAGCAGACATGCGAGCCAAAGCCTGTTGCCGAATATTGCACAGAATAGGAGCAGTAGGGCGCACGGGAAAACAATCGCGCTGATCCAGCCTGGGCTGAAGCGATTGCGTTCAAGCCAGACAAGGCCGGGTAAAAGCTGCAGTGCCAAATAGAGTGCAAAGCATCCCCATCCAACTACGCGCGAAGAGAGTCTGGATCGGGGTTCACTCATGGTGTGACTTTGAGAGAAGATGTGCGCTCTGGTGACTATGGCCGTTCAGCCAATTCCCTGGCATCGTCTTGCTGCCCTTGCTATATACCGAACCATGTCCGACAGAGCGCTGAAATCTGGGCGCCGAGCACGAACTGCACCCAGCCCGCAGCTGCGAGGAACGGGCCGAACGGAATCGGCGTGGCGCGGTCGCGGCCCTGTACCGCGAGTAGCGTGCCGCCGACCACCGCGCCGATCAGCGAGGACAGTAGCACGATCGGCAGCAGCGCCCACGGTCCCATCCAGGCGCCGAGGGCACCGAGCAGCTTGAAGTCGCCATAGCCCATGCCTTCCTTGCCGGTCAGCAATTTGAATCCCCAGTACACTGACCAGAGCGAAAGGTAGCCGATCGCAGCGCCCAGGATCGCGGACGACGTGTCGACGAAAAACGGAGCGAGCGCAATCAGCAAGCCGAACCAAAGCAGCGACAGGGTAATTTGGTCGGGCAGCAACTGAGTGCGCACATCGATGCCGGCAAGCGCGATGAGGGCCCAGGTGAACAACAGTCCCGCGGCCGCCTGCCAGCCCACGCCGAGCTTCCACACAATCAGAGCTGAGCAAACGGCGGTCAACAACTCGACCAGCGGATATTGCACAGAAATCTTCGTGCCGCAGTGCTTGCAGCGTCCGCGCAGCGCCAGCCAGCTCACAACCGGAATGTTCTCCAGCGCGCCGAGCGCATGCTTGCATTGCGGGCAGTGTGAGGCCTGCCAGACGAGCCCGGGCGGCGCGGGTTCGACTTCGCCGCCGAGCTCGAGCATCTCGCGGCTCTGTTCGCGCCACTGGTGCATCAGCCGCGCTGGCAAGCGCAGGATCACGACATTGAGAAAGCTGCCTACGAGCAGGCCGAGCAAGCCAGCCAGCGCCACGGCTACGCCGGGTATCGCCAGGAATTCCTGCATGCGCGAATCGGGTCAGCCGACCACGTTGCCGAGCTGGAAGATCGGCAGATACATCGCGATCACCATGCCACCGACGATGATACCGATGATGATCATGATAAACGGTTCGAGCAGGCTCGACAGAGCGTCGACCGCGTTGTTGACCTCCTGCTCGTAGAATTCGGCGATCTTGAACAACATCGTGTCGAGCGCACCGGCCTCTTCGCCGATGCCGACCATCTGCACAACCATGTTCGGGAACAGTTCGGTCTGACGCATCGCAAATTGCAACTGATGACCTACCGCGACATCGCCGCGGATCTTCTTTACCGCCTCGTTGTAGATCGGGCTGCCAGTCGCGGTCGATACCGAATCGAGCGCCTCGACCAGTGGCACGCCGGCTTTGAAGGTCACGCCGAGGGTACGTGCAAAGCGTGCGATCGCCGATTGGGTCAGGATCTGCCCGACCACGGGAATCTTGAGCGAGGCGCGTGCGATGAAATGTGCGAACCTCGGAGAGCGCTTGTACAAGAAGACAATACCGACGATCGCGCCGACCATGATCGCGGTCATGATTAGCCAATGGTGAGTGACGAAGCGCGACAGGTTCACATACATAAGCGTGAACGCCGGCAGTTTGGCGCCGAAATTGGCGAACACCGATTCGAATTGCGGAATGACGAAGATCAACAGAATCATTGTAACGATGAAGGCGACTACAAGTACTGCCGCCGGATAGAACAAGGCCTTCTTGACCTTGCCCTTGATTGTTTCGATGTTTTCCTTGTAGCTCGCCACGGTGTCGAGCACGGTATCCAGCACGCCCGCGGTTTCGCCGGCCTTGACCAAATTCGTATACAACTCATCGAACTGGACCGGGTACTTGCGCATCGATTCTGCCAGCGAGGCACCTCCCTCGATATTGGTCTTGATATCAAGCAGCATGTTCTTCATGCGCGGGTTGGCTTGGCCGTTAGCCAAGATATCCAGGCCCTGCACCATAGGCACGCCAGCCGCCATCATCACCGCGATTTGGCGGCTGAACACCGCGATTTCACGTGGCTTGATGGTGCGCCCCGAGGCACCGAACAGTGGCTTGGGCTTGGGCTTGATCGTCGTTGCGTTGATGCCCTGACGCCGCAGCTCGGCCTTGAGCAGCGCTGCGGACTTTGCAACCTGCTCGCCCTTGAGCTTCTTACCGCGCCCGTCGGTGCCCCACCATACGAACGTCAGACTTTGGTTGACCTGGGCGCGTGTCCGGCCAATATCGGCGGCGCTAGGTTTACTGCGGGTGGTCGTCGCGACTGTGGCCATGGGCGGTGCTCAACCTGCGGATTGGGTTAAGAGTACATTAACAATAGCGCAAAAAATGCGCGCAAGTGCAGAAAATGCCAACAGAATATTACGGCAGGGCCTAATTTATGAGCGGGGTGGGATTCAGTCTGTGCCGGATTCGAACGAACACGCTGTCTTCTTCGAGCCTCAATTTCCGCGGGACTCTGGCGAGAACGACAGTGAAGGCGCTCAATCTTTCGTGACGCGGTTGATTTCGGCCAAACTGGTAACACGCTGCTTGACCTTGAGCAAGGCCGAGGTGCGTAAGTCGCGCACGCCCGAGGCCTTGGCCGCAGCGGCGATATCGAGCATGTTGCCGCCCTTGAGGATGATCTTGGTGATCGCCTCGTTGATAGGCATCACTTGATAGATGCCCGTACGCCCCTTGTAGCCTTCGTTGCAGACGGGGCAACCGACGCCGTCGAACAGTTGCAGGCCGGTGAGATCCTCCTGCGTGAAACCCTCAGCGAGAAGCGTTTCCGGCGGCAGGATCAACGGTTTCTTGCATTCGTGCAGGCGCCTGGCAAGGCGCTGAGCGACGACGAGGGACAGCGCCGAGGTGATATTGTACGGTGCAATGCCCATGTTCATCAGGCGCGCGACCGATTGTGGTGCATCGTTTGTGTGCAGGGTGGATAGCACCATGTGGCCGGTCTGCGCCGCCTTGATCGCGATCTCCGCCGTTTCGACGTCGCGGATTTCGCCAACCATGATCACGTCTGGGTCCTGGCGCATAAAGGCGCGCAGCGCGACTGCGAAGGTCATGCCGCGCTTCACGTTCTGCTGAACCTGGTTGACGCCTTGCAAGCGAATTTCGACCGGGTCCTCCACGGTCGAAATGTTGCGCTCCTCGATATTGAGGATATTGAGCGCGGTGTAAAGAGAAACGGTCTTGCCCGATCCGGTTGGCCCGGTCACGATGACCATGCCGTAAGGCTTACGGATCGCGTCGACGAACAGATCCCTCTGGTCGTCCTCGTAGCCCAGCTTGTCGATGCCCAATCGTGCGATAGAGGCATCCAGGATGCGCAGCACAACTTTCTCGCCGAACAGCGTCGGGCAGGTGCTGACGCGGAAGTCCACCGCCTTGGTCTTGGACAGGTTCAGCTTGATGCGGCCGTCCTGTGGCACGCGCCGTTCTGAGATATCGAGGCCGGACATCACCTTGAGGCGAGCGGCCATACGCGTCGCCATGCGCGGTGGCGGCGAGGTCACCGCACGCAGGATGCCGTCCATGCGGAAGCGCACGCGATAGGTGTTTTCGAACGGCTCGAAATGGATGTCCGAGGCGCCGCGGCGGATGGCGTCGACCAGCACCTTGTTGACGAATTTCACGACGGGTGCGTCGCTGTTGTCACGCGCGTCGATGCCGGTTTCCGTGTCCTCCTCGCCGTCGCCGACGACCATCTTCTCCAAGCCGCCTGCTGCATCGTCGAGGGCGGCGAAGCCGGCCGTGCCCATGCTGTAGACCTGGTCGATCAGGCGCGAAAGCTGCTCCGAGTCGATCAGCACCGCGTCGACGGCCGATTTGGTGTGAAACTTCACGTCGTCGAGCGCGCGCGTATTGGTCGGATCGGCCACTGCGACGAATATGCGCGGGCCACGCCGGTAGATAGGCAGCACCTGATGCTTGTTGGCGAGATCCTCGTTGATCAGGTTTTGCGGGACCTGGTTCAGGTCGATGGCTTCCGCGTCGAGCAGCGGCACGCCGAATTCCTCGGACATGGCCACGGCGAGCTGGGCGCTGCTGACGAGGCTGCGCTCGAGCAGCAGACTCGCGACCGGAATCTTCTGCTTCATCGACGCGTCGCTGGCGCGCCGCGCGTCGTTCTCCGAGAGCAAGCCCTGCATGACCAAGCGCTTGGCAACGCCGCTCAAGCCGGCCAGCGAAGGGCCGGTAGCGGTTGCGGGTGCGCTCATCGTGGTGGTCATGCCTATCCCCATGAAATGCTGTGCCAAGTATAGCGCTTTGGCTGCCAAACCGGAGCCGCGCAAGGTGGCGGGACTATAGTGTTCCGTGCGTCGTTACGCAGAATAGGGAATCTGCCATGTCCTCTCGGGCTTGATCGCAGGGTTTCCGCTACTATCGACGCCAGATCGCCTTTTGGGGAGTGCTTATTTTGCTCAGCATCATCTTGCCCGCGAAAAACGAATCAGCCGCTCTGGCCGATTTGCTCCCGCGACTTCGTGCCGCGCAACCGCAGGCGGAGATCATCGTCGTCAACGACGGTTCGACGGACGATACCGTGCAGGTGTGTGTCGCCCATGGCGTCAAGCTTCTCTCTCAGCCCTATTCTATGGGCAACGGCGCTGCAATCAAACGTGGTACGCGCGAGGCATCAGGCGAGAAGCTGGTATTTATGGACGCTGATGGTCAGCACGATCCAACGGATGTCGCGCGCCTTTTGGCGAAGCTTGACGAAGGCTACGATATGGTCGTCGGCGCACGCGACTGGTCTGGGCAGGCGGGAGTCGGTCGTGGCGTTGCCAATACCATCTACAACTGGCTCGCCAGCCGCATGACAGGCTTCAAGGTTGTTGATCTCACCTCCGGTTTTCGTGCAGTTCGCAAAGGGAAATTCAGCGAATTTCTGCACCTGCTGCCGAACGGTTTTTCCTATCCAACGACGAGCACAATGGCGTTTTTTAGAAGTGCCTATGCAGTGACCTACATCTCCATCTCGGCCGCGCAGCGCATCGGCAAAAGCCATATCAGGCCCCTACGAGATGGCATACGCTTCCTGCTCATTATCTTCAAGATCGCCACGCTGTACTCGCCCCTCAAATTGTTCGCTCCTGCCAGCGTTGCTTTTTTTCTGCTCGGCTTCGGCCACTATATGTATACCTATTTTAGTGCCCATCGTCTCACCAACATGAGCGTTTTGCTTTTCTCGGCATCGGTGATCGTGTTTTTGATCGGGTTAATCTCTGAGCAGATTACTTCGCTGACCTATCGGCGAAATGACTGACACGCGCAAGTTACGCATTCTGCTTGTCACCCGTAACATGCCGCCCCTCGTTGGTGGCATGGAACGGTTGAATTGGCATATGGCCGACGAGTTGTCGAGACATGCCGAGGTACATGTAATAGCGCCGCAGGGCTCTGCGGCAACGGCTCCGCCGGACGTGCGCGTGATCGAATTACCGTTGCGCCCACTATGGAAATTTTTTTTGTACGCACAATGGTACGCTTGGCGTGAGGCGCGTCGTTGGCGGCCAGACTTGCTGCTTGCCGGCAGCGGGTTGACTGCTTTGCCAGTGTGGCTAACCGCGCGTTTGGCACGTACGCGTGCCGCCGCCTATGTGCACGGGCTTGACCTCGCGGTTCCGCATCCCATCTATCGAAAGCTCTGGTTGCCGGCATTGCGACGCATGGATTGTGTGATCGCGAATAGTCTTGCAACCGGATTGCTTGCTGAGAGAGTTGGTGTAGAGCGAACACGCATCGGCATCGTGCATCCGGGTGTCGAAGTCCCAAAATCGTTGCCGGATGTGCATGTAGTCGCACGTTTTCGTACCGAGCACGGTCTGCGCGATCATCCAGTACTGCTCTCAGTGGGGCGGCTTAGCACGCGCAAGGGTTTGCGCGAATTCGTGACGAATGCGTTACCACGTGTTGCCGCTGTATATCCTAACGTCATCCTGCTGATTGTCGGTGATGCGCCGGTCGACGCGTTGTACGCCGAAGCACAATCGCTGGACAGCATCCTGGCGGCGGCAGAACGAGTGGGAGTGGCCGGCAACGTGCGCTTTCTTGGAACGATCACCGATTATTACCAGCTCGGAATTGTTTATCGTGCTGCAGATGTGCATGTGTTCCCGGTGCGCGATATCCTCGGTGATCCCGAGGGCTTCGGCATGGTCGCCGTCGAAGCGGCTGCGCACGGACTACCTACTGTCGCATTCGCGACTGGTGGGGTGATCGATGCCGTGGCGGAAGGGGTATCCGGGCAACTTGTCGAATCCGGCAATTATTTAGAGTTGGCGAATGCCATTATTGAAACGGTGGCCAACGGCGACAGCATGACTGAGTCCTGCAAGTTGTTCGCAGGCAGATTCGCGTGGCCTTGTTTTGGGGCGTCGATCAGGGAAATGCTGGCTAAGGCGCGGGACTGATCAGCGATCGGCGTCCGCGCTTCCGCGGACAAATGCCAGTGCTCCAAGTACTTTGACGATTGCCTTGGCAACTGGGTATGGCATCCAAGGTCGATCAAGCATCAATTCGACTACTTTCGCGCAACTGAGCAGCTGGCCAAACACCACTTCGAAAGGACGCAGCCAACGATGCAATCGGGAGTCGATTGCCGCGTATCCTAACGCCCTGTAGGCAGTGGGGTGATCGCACGAAAAAAGGGCCGCAGACGAACCTCCCGATTGTTGCATTTTGGCCAATACGTCCGGCAGTGTGAGTTGGTCCAGATGCCGCACAACGGCATCAGTGGACCAGCCGATGTCCCCGAGGCGGGACAGGCGGATGAGCAAATCGCGATCTTCAAATCCGTACTCCCGGTAACGAGCGTCGAACCCCCCCAACTGCATGAATGCCTGCCTGCGCACGGCGAAGTTTTGTGTACTGCCGGAATAGACCACGCCACGCGCGTGTTGCCGTTCCCTGCGTAGGGAGGCAGCCTCCTGATAGCGCGTCCAGAAACCGCTGCCGATGCCGGTAACGCGCCCACAGGATGCGATGCAGCCGCTGTTCATTCGCCGCAAATGTGTAACCAGGAAATCGTCGCCGATGGGGCGGCAATCGCAGTCGATGAAGACGAGATATTCTCCTTGCGCGCTCTCGGCGCCGGCGTTGCGAGCGGCGGCGCGCCCTGTGTTGTGTATCAGCGCGATGACACGAAAAATTTTATTTTCGTGTTGTTTCAGCAGGTCGGGAGTGCTATCACCGGAGCCATCATCGACAATGATGATTTCAAGTGGGCAATTGTCCGGCAATCGCTGATGCAGCAGTGCTTCCGCAAGCTCCAAGCCGTTTGCGGCGTCACGATAGACAGGAATCACCACGCTGATCATGGCCTGACTCGACCAGGCCGACGTTCTGCCAGTTGTCTGAACAGTTCGAGGTAGCGCGTAGCCACAATCCGGATGTCGAATTGCTGCAGTACCAGTGTGCGGCAACGTGCACCCATTTCGGCAAGCGTGTCCGGAGTAGCGGAAATCGCCGCTCCGAGTGCACGTGCGAGAGCTGGCGCATCACCCGGCTCGACGATCCAACCCATGTCGGCCTGGATATATCTGTCGAGTCCACCACAGCGAGTAGCGATCACGGCAAGTCCACGCTCCATCGCTTCCAGCCCCGCGTTGGACAAGCCCTCGTAGCGCGACGGCAGCAGGAACACAAGAGCATGATCGAGCTCATTGAGCACCGAGGGGTGGTCGAGTTCACCCAGCCAGACAATCGCATCCGAGACTTGGAGTTGGGTTGCAAGTGAAAAGAGCACATCGCGTTCCGGGCCATCGCCCGCGATGCGTACGACGCATGGTGTCGGGTGTTTATCGATGTGCGACAGGGCTTCGAGCAGGACGTCGTAACCCTTTTGTTTGGCTACACGCCCTACTGCGATGAATCGATTGTTCCGCTGGTCTCCGGATAGAGGTGCGGTGCGGACCGCCACGCCGTTAGGTATGAAAGTGAAATTGCGCCCCGAGAAACCGACATTGCGAAGTTCGTCCGCCATGGCAGGCGCGATCAAATTTATGGCGCCGCATTGCCTATCGAGCAGGCGTACGAGCAAGTTCTGAAATGGAACGGTCAGCAGAAAATTCGCATCGCCCCGACCGCCGGTGTTGGCGGGCGTCGAAACCAGAATTGCACGCAGAAGCCCGAGGCGTTTGAGTACGGCCGCCGTTGCGGCAGCCTCGCCGAGGAAGCGTGTATATATCACATCGAATCGCCACCGGTCGCGCAGCAACAAGATGCTCAGCGAAACAAAATAGCTCACTGCACGCATCCAGCGGCCGAGCCACTGAATCGTATGGATCCGGCGCACAGGAACGCAATGCCGGCCGATCTGCACTGCGTCAGCACCCATGCGGCGCCCGAAGCAGGCTACATCGTGACCAGCATCTAGCCAGGCTTCGATCAGGTTCGCGGCCTGCTTTTCCGCGCCGCCGGTGACGAACTGCGGGAGATCGGAGAGTACCAAAATGCGCACTAGCACCTCGCCCTGAAACGCTCGCGCCAGTCTGCGAGCATCAGAACATTCCAGATCACATACCCAGCGTTAGCGTCTCGTCGGCAGTGTGCGTTCCATATCGCGCGTACCGCGACCGAATCGAGCATCGGCAGCTCACGTAACGAATCCTGAGATAACCGGGATTCGGCCCACTCACGCAACGGCCCGCGCAGCCAAGCATCCATTGGCGGTGCAAAGCCTTGTTTGGGTCGCTCGAACAGCGCGCGTGGCACATATTGTTCCAGCACACGGCGCAACAAAAGTTTGCCGTGACCGTGGTGGATCAGCAGCGTCGGTGCCAACTGCCAGGAAAGTTCGACAATCCGATGATCGAGCAGCGGTACCCTAGTCTCGAGGCCATACGCCATCGACGCCCGGTCAACTTTGTGCAGAATGTCGTCGACCAAATAGTCATTCTGATCGCCATACATCAAGCGACGCAGTGGTTCGTGTATTTTCGACGGTGGCTGATCGTAGTGTATTGCTGCGGCGGAAGGCCCACGTAGCAGCCGGGAATTGCCGGCGCCGCCGATGAACGACAAACGCATTGCGTCGAGATCGACCGTAGAAAGGCGTTCAGAGAGCCGTGACAGGCGAAATGACCACGAACCGATCGCGTGACCGCTTCGCGATAACGGCGAGAGCAGTTTGGCCGAAAGCCTAAATAGTGCGGCCAAGCTTCGGTGCAGCTTCGGCGACAAGTGTCCGAGGAAGCGTTGCAGCTCGAGGATTGCAAAATAACGCTGGTATCCAGCGAATAGCTCATCACCGCCGTCGCCTGTCAGGGCCACCGTTACATGCTTGCGTGTCAATTCCGAAACCAGCAACGTCGGCAGCTGTGAGTGATCGGCGAATGGCTCATCGAACGTCTCCGCCAAATTTGGTATCAGTTTCAGCGCCGCTGCTGCATCCACATACAACTCGGTGTGGTCTGTGCCCAGGTGTCGCGCGACGGCGAGAGCAAACGGAGCTTCGTCGTAGCCTGGTTCATTGAAGCCGATGCTGAAGCTGCGCACCGGGCGTGCACTTTGCGCCTGCATCAAAGCGGTCACCAAGCTGGAATCGATACCGCCGGAAAGAAATACGCCCAGAGGAACGTCCGCGACCATGCGCAGTGCCACCGCTTCGCGCAGTAGCGGCTCAAGCAGTTTCGCAGCACCATCGGCATCGGTCAGTAGCTCTTCCTGGCCGGCGCTCGCCGCTTCCGCGAGCGACCAGTAATGGTTGGTTTTCGGTTCGAGCCATGCCCAATCGCGAGATTGTTGCATCTCCTCAAGCGTCAATTGAAGCAAGGTGCCCGGCGGCAACCTAAAGATACCCTCGACTGCCGATTCGGGGCCTTGCACGTAACCTGTACGCAGAAAGGAAGCAATCATCGGCCCGTTCATCCGCGGCGACCAACCCGGCACCCGATCCAGCGCTTTCATCTCTGAGGCGAATGCGAAGCGGCCTGCTATCCAGCCGAAATAGAGAGGTTTCTCGCCCATCCGGTCGCGCGCAAGGGTCAACGTGCGGGCATCTCTATCCCATAGAGCCAACGCGAACATGCCGTTGCAACGTTTGATTGCCCCATTTACTCCCCAGGCTTCGAATGCGGCCAACAGTACTTCGGTATCAGAACGCCCTCGCCACGTTGGCGTCCCGGATTTTTCAAGCTCCGATCGCAGTGCGATGAAGTTATAGATCTCGCCGTTGTAGATCAACACGAAACGTCCACTGGCGGATATCATCGGCTGATGGCCGGCCGAGCTCAGGTCGATGATAGACAGGCGACGATGGCCGAGTGCGATGCCGCTGTCTCGGTCGCCCCATGTCCCGAAGTCATCGGGTCCTCGATGCTTGAGGCGATCGAGCATTCGCGACAACACCTGCAGCGAGGCATCGGAATGATCAAGCAGGCCAGCAATTCCGCACATCAGCTTGTCGCTGTCCGAGCCGCAGGTTTTTCGCAATAAGCCTCGACACCGTTCCCGCCAGTGCTGACGATGATATTCGTTGCGCCAAGTGTCTGCAGGGTGCTTTGGACGGATGAGGGTGTGCGACGATGCTTGTATACGTCGGTCATTGCATCGTGTGTATCGAGCAGCATCCATTCGTAGTACATGTCACGGTCTCGCAGGCCGAAGTGCGGATAGTAGTTGACTATAGGGTTGAGTCTGGCGACTAAGGTTTGAAATATGCGGGACTTGCGGAATCTCCAGATAAGCGGGAACCAGAAGTCGAATACTCGCTTGACCGCGGCAAACTGACGGTCTTTCGGTAGTCTGAGGAAGTAGTGGCGGTAGGCATTGCCTCCCACACCGACAGGCGGTGGTAGAAAGTTCCTCAGCTTCCAACGGTAATGATCGATGATGAGTGCGCCGCCTGGCTTCAGCATCCGCCAGAGAGATCGAATGCTCTCTTCCGGATTGGGGGTGTGTTGTATGACTCCAAGGCACACAACGAAGTCGTAGCTTTCGTGTGGGAAAGGCGGTTTCCGAATGTCTGCCTGAGCAAGCGTGAGATGGACAGATGTGCCGTTATTGACCGCATTGGCTTCGACAGCATTAGAGTAATCAAACGAATCAACAACTGCGCCGTACTTTAGTAATATTTCAGTAAATCTCCCGGCTCCGGACCCAGCCTCAAGAACGCGTTTGCCTGAAATCTGCGTAAGGCGGCCACGCATGCATCTCGCCAGCCGGTTTTCTGACAGGGGCAGGCCGGTGTGCGAGTCAAGTTGCGTTTTTGGAAATCGGTTCCATTGCTCGCCGAACGCATTCGCGTAGTTCTCCCTCGGAACGAACCTGGGAATGCCATTAACAATGCAAAACTTCCTTCCGTCCAGGGTAATCAACTCGTCGTCCACCAGTACAAGTGACGCACCAGAATCGGGGCATCGGTAGTTGGCTGGCTCAATGTTCACAGTCGGAAGTCGTGACACGTGTCGAACGTTGTGGGAGGAGTGAAGGAGCTGAGGCACGATCGGAAAGACCGGCAATTACCCAAAGTGTCAGATAGGGTTCGAAGTTTGAGGAAAAAGCACTGACAGGTATTTTTCTGCAACCCGATCGATATCGAATTGACGCAGGTAATCGCCCGCATCCGGAAACTGCACTTTTCCTGTAAGTATCTGCTCGATTGCAGCGGCGAGCGCTTGATCATCACCGACCGGCACAAGTGTGCCATATTTGCCGTCTGCCAGTACTTCGCGCACCCCGCCGGGGCAGTCTGTGGCGATGATGGGACAGCCGCAGGCAAGGGCTTCAAGTAAAACGATACCGAATCCTTCATAGCGGGCGGTGTGCACGAAAGCGGAGGCTTCGAGCATATAGCGTTGAGGGTCGGGGATGAATCCAATAAAAGTTACATCATCTTCAATGTCGAGTTCCTTCGTTTGGAACTGCAGCGCTTGGAGTAGCGAGCCTTCACCGAGAACCACGAGTCTCGCATCGAGATGTTTGCGGGCGTTGGCAAAGGCGCGCAGCAGTGTGGCATGATCTTTTTGTGGTTCGAGTCGCCCACACGCGAGTACCAAGGGTTTGATCTTTGCTCGTATACGTTCCGAAGGCGATACGAAAAAGGGTAAGGGGTTATGAACAACATGCACGCGCGATGGCGCAACCAATCTATTTTTTAGCAGGCTTTGACGCACGCCATTGGAAATTGCAATTACCTCGTCCGCTCTGCGATAGAGTAGTCCAGCAGCCAATCTGTTTGCTGTAGTCTGCCATCGCTTGCTCGACTGCATGTCGAATTCCGTGAGACTGGCCTCGCAGGTCACTACTCGAGTGTCAGTCAAGGCTAGCATCGCCGCGAGCAATGCACAGATATTGGCGGTGAAAACCGTTGCGAGGAGTGCATCCGGGCGCTCGCAGCGTAGATAGCGTGCCAAGGCGAACACTGCCCTAAGGGTCTTGTGCTTGTGAAGCTTAATCAAACGCACGCCGGGTGGTACGCAATCGAGTAACTGTCCCTTGTCGATCGCTATAACAAGATCGCAACGCAGGCCGCGGGAGACGAATCGATCGGCCAATGCCAACATCACTCGTTCGGCTCCGCCGCCGTCGAGTGACGGCAGAAAAATGGCGATATGTTCGCTCATTCTGCAGCCTTGGCAGCGTACAGGACGATGTCGCAGTAACACTCTGGCAGGCGCTCCAAAGGTTCGTATTTATATGGTTCGCTACAGTAGCTCCAAAAACGATAGCCGAGTTCACTGAGCACTTGAGCGAGATCGGCTACTGAATGGCCGTACCGCCCCAACGCTATGGGATTGATTTCCATAATCAAGGTGGGCTTGCAGAGATTGAAAAATCTGCGACCACCTCGCAAAGCGGCAATCTCGGCACCCTCGATATCCATTTTGACGACAGCCCTGCATTCTGCAACTGTCGTGCCCAGAAGTTCATCCAGCATAGCAACGGGAGTCGTCAATGCGGCGGCCATATTCGCAGAATTGGCTGGTAACAAATGAGCTTCGCCTAGATTTTCGTCAGGCACTACCATTTTCATGGTCGTAGCGTTGTCTGCAACGGCGACCTGCAAAACCCTCCATTTTCCTTGCCGCGTCTCTTGCAAGGTACGCTCAATACACTCGGCCAATTTCGGCTGTGGTTCGATTGCAATGATCTCGGCAGCAGCGTGCAATCGACGGCTGGCAATCGCAGTAAAGGCTCCTTGGTTGGCGCCGACATCGATGAACAAGTCCGCATTAACAGACAACGTTTCAATCAGTGACGAGAGGGTGGATCCTTGGCTCAGTTCTTGGATCGCATACAAAGCCCCAGGATCTTCGAGATCGAGCCAAGCTGGATGTCCTCGGATTATAAGTCGTGCAACTCCACCTCGATTCCAAAATTGCAAAAATTTGTAAACGCCATGACCAAAAATTATAGTTTTGGTGCCGACGTATCGATTGTATAGACGCACGTAGTGACAAAAGAGCCGCATGCCTAAATTGAACTGGTCAACAATGGCTTGTTCGGAAGTCCAGGCTAGAACTCGCTCGGTGTAAATCCAATTGCCGGTCCCGCGGTATTCAACCAATCGGCGTAGAAACTTTTTAAGGGCGCTAATTCTATTGGCCGAGGGGCGGAGAAAACGTTTCAACATGATGCATGTAGTCCCCAATGAAATGACCCAAAGATCGCCGCATGCCACAGCAATGATCGCCCCGTAGGCACCCCATTGCGGAATGAGCAGCACTAGTAGCAGAAACGAAATGCATACTCCGCCGATCTCGATTAAGTTGCGGCTTTTCTGCAAGTCCCCTGTGGTCAGCAGGGCAGTTACAAATTGGCGCAGGCAACTGGTGATGACGATCGGGCACATCCAATGCAACAGAGGTTGCACATGTGCAAAACCTTTCCCGAATAACCACGGCGCGAGAGGTGCAAGCAACCAGAGTAGGGATGCTGCGACAAGCGCATAAACAAACACGGCGGTCAGCATGACGCTAATCAAGCGGTCGGTTCGCACGTCGGCGATTCGAAATAGCCGCGGCGCGGCAGCAAGGACCAGGCCATTCACCGGCAGGGTCGCCGCCATCACAATACGGTATGCAGCGGCATAGGGTCCCGTCGCCGCGTCGCCGGCTAGGCGCAAAAGAATCGTCTTGTCCAGCTCATTACCTGCAGTAAGCGCCACACTACTGACGGCATAGGGCAGCCCTTCTCGGAGCGTGTCGCTAATCGAGGACGAGGACTTCAAATCACCGCGGCGCGGCCACGCCACATACAGGGTGATTCCGGTAATGACGATGATCCAGGCCACATAAAGCTGCGCGAACGAGGAAACATCGTGTAAGCCGAACCATAGAGCGAAAACCGCAGCTGCCAATCGTGAGACAGGCGCAAGTGTGCCGATCGTGCTCGACAAAAATATCCGCTCTTCGGCCATATAGCGATAGACCAGCGGCTGCAACGCCGGGGCGATCAGTACTTCGGCTGCAGCGAGACAAGCTAGCGCACCTAATGGCACGATTGCCCCGAGCAGGACAACCGAAAATGGCCACACCAAGGCGAACAACAAGAGTCCACTCAGCAAGTAGGCGCGTTCGGTGGCTGCGAGCCTGCCACACAGTTCGCCGCCGCGTACGCCATGCCGGACGAAGGCTACTCCACTGCCCAAACCGGTGAATTGTCCGCAGGTCATGAACAGCGCGACCGATCCTGCGAGTGAGCCGTAGCCTTCCGCGCCTAGTATTCGAGTCAGGACCATCAAGTTCAGCGCCTGCAGGGCAACCCGCACCAAATTCCACGTGCTCGCGTGCGCGGTATTGCGCGCTATCCGCCCAGGGCGCCAGCGAGCGAGACTAGCTAGAAACCGTTTTGGCAGCACGGTGGGCCGGAGACGCGGGCCGTTGCGAGGAGCTTTATTGTGCACGCGAGATTGGCATAATGAAACCCCGCCAAGGTGCGATCATCAATTGCCGACGGCAATGCACGAGGGTTGATGACTGCAGGATGGCGTTTCTAGCCGGCTGGCTGGTGGTCACGATAGGCATTGCGTTCTTTCATGCTTGAGACACTTGCCCTATGGTTTGCCGTGAAGCCTGACTTCGATTACGTTCTTGGAGAGGGGCTGCACTCCGGTGCAATAGAAGATATCCGCCGGAAGTGATTCGATCCTGCGCCTCCATGCCCAGAAAAGGCTTCGCGAGGTGTTTTGAGACAGGCGCGCTTTCGATGCGAACGCAACTGCATTCATTGAATCCGGATGCATGGGCAAGTGTGCGATGCGTGGCAAACGGCTCGCGGTTCAATAGATATGCCCGGCGCCCCATGAACAGGCGCCACAGCCAGTCCGGACAAGCCCAGTGTCCATCCCACGCTCGAAACAAAGAGTGCGATCGAAAGTCGATATGATGCGAAGCATAGCCGCCCGGTCGCAGCCAGCGGAACATAGCCGCATAAGCCTCGGGCAGATTCGCGACATGCTCCATCACTGCGTTCGTCAGAATGAAATCCACGGACCCAGCGTCGGCATCGGCCACGTATTCCCAAGGAGCCCGATAATCAATGATCGAGGGATCCCTGTGTTTGCCACTGACCAAAGTTCTCAGCCATGCTAGCCGATCATCAGCAAGAGCTTTGCGCATTCGCTCTCTGCTCAGAATCTCGTGCGGAAAGGTATGGTCGGGCAAATCTGGAACGATTTCCGGAAACTGTCTGCGATCCGGGATGGGCGCTTCACGGCGGAACAGTTCGACTAGGCCATCGAAGACCCGAAGGTTCGCGGCGGCGTTAGCATGTGCCACAGTATCGAGCGCAATGCAACGAGTTGCGCCGCTGAGGAGCGCGGCAAGCCCGACGCCAATTGAATCGCCTGGTCCAAGTTCGGCCACCGTGTTCGGAAACCGGTTCATACCGGCGCCTCGTGCTAGTACGAGATGGCGTAGCCAGATGCAATAACAGTACTCCGCCGAGATCGTGCCACCGGTACCCTTGTACAGGGACTGCGGGATGGCGGGAACGAAACTGAGGAGGCCATACGCCAATTGTCTGAAGTTCAAGGTGTGTTCCGGCGATGCGAGGGGTATTCGAACGTATTGGCGCCGACGCGTTTCAATTCCTCGAACAGTCCGTCGCGATCTACGCGATCTAAGTAACGTGCAGAGTCAGCATTTATGGTGACGCGCTTATTTTCGATACATCGTTGGCCAAGTCTCGCAGCGCCCGGTCGTATAACCCTGCTTTGTTTAGCTGCTTTGCCAAGTCCAAATGCTTCTGCGCCTCCTGCACGTTGCCCAAGGCGAGAGCCAACTGTGTCACGTCCATTTGAAACAACGGATTGGTAGGGTCCTCCGCCGTCGCGGCTAGTGCAAGGCTCACCGCGGATTGAGCGTCGTGCAGGCGCTGAAATTGATAGTGCGCGAAATTACTCAGGATGGCCGCGCGTATCGAGTGTGTGAACACTGGATTATCGAGTGCGGAATAGACGAGCTTCTCCATTTGTGTGATATCAATGCGTAGCGAACCGTCGGTCGCGGCTTTAAGTACAGTGAGGAAAGGGTTGATGTCCGCTCGCAGCTCGTTCTTTATCCGTCGTGCGAGATCGTCGATAGCGCTGGGTGGCAGTTCCTTGCCATCGCGCCCCATGATCATGAGGGCGCTTGAAGCGCTATAGATATCAGCGCTATCCATGGCTTTTACTCTCTCAAAATAGGGCAATGCTTCGTCTTCCGACTTGCTGCGCTCGCCGGCCGCGGTTCCAGTGAAGATGATTTCCTGGCCCATGACATATAGGGCGCGGCTAGATTGTGGATGGTGATCCAGCTCGCTCTTGGCAAGCTGCATTTCGCTGCTCCAGTCGTAGGCCCGGGCTGCGGTAATGCCGAGCGGCACGAGCAGCATAGCCACGCACATGCATGCAATCAGGCGCGATGGCAGCGATGCGACCTTTGGGCCAATCCAGCAAGCCAGTCCAAGCAGGAAACCCGCCATTGGCAGGTAGTTGCGATGATCGAATACCAGTTCCAGAGGGAGTATGGTCGACTCCATCGAGTGTCCAGCGAGGAACCACAGAATGGCGAATGAAAAGGCGGGTGCGCGGCGGCGGTAAATCAGTGCAGATACGACCAAGACTACCCAGAATACAATGCAGTACAGTGTGGATGGCGGTTGCAACAGCCCACTCGATTTGACGAAATCGTCATGAAAAATGCCCATCCATGCTGGCAGCGGTATGAAGGTCCAAGCGATGTAGTCTGTAAGGATGCGTGCCTCCGACATCAGCCGCTCGGTCAGAGTGAAATCTCGTCCAGTGTACCCGGCCAGTAGCCATTGCGGATGGGTTGCCAAGTACGCGGAGAACAGCACGAGTGGCAGCGCCAGCGTCAGTACGAAAAAGACGCTGATGGCAAGGCGCTGCACGTGCTGCGGGGCTGCAAACCGGAAACAGACGAATTCCACGACGAATGCGTAGGCGAAGAGCAGCGCACCGTTTTCTTTACTCAGGATGGCGAGAGGGAGCGCAAGGATCAGTCCTCCCAGCGCTAGAACAAGGCCACGCTCACTGCGTGCTATTCGCAGGCGTCCTTCCACGTAGGCAAACAGCCCCAGCAGGCAAAACAGCGCGCTCAGCAGATTCATACGCTGCACGACGTACAACACGTTGCTCACATGCAGCGGATGCGCGAGCCAAATCGCTGTCGCAATCAGTGCCATTGCATCCGAACGGCTATTTCTCTCGGCTGTCGGATTTACAAGCCGTGGGCTGATCCTCTGCGCAATCAGGAAAAACAGTATGCCATTGAGAAGGTGCAGGAGCAGATTGACGGCTTTGAATGCGAACGGGCTAAGACCGAACAAGGCATTATCGAGCCCAAACGACAGCATGCTGATTGGCCGGCGCAAGATGCCGGAACTCGACGAGAAGGCAAGCGTCAGCCAGTGCTGCAGCGAGTTTCCTGAATTACGCAGTGCTGGGTTGTTGACGATTGCGGGAAAATCGTCGAGCACGAATCCGCCCACCAGGCCGCGGGCGTAGGCGAGAAGGCAAAGCAAGAGCACGCCGGCAAGCAGTTTTTTCGGTGAGACGAGGTATTGCATTGATAAGAAAGATAATGGGCAAAAAGAAGCCCCGCGAACAGGGCGGGGCTTCTAAGCGTTAGGCTTGCAGTGCCGTTAGCGGCAGAAACCAGGGAGGTACTTCTTCGGCGTGGTAGTGGCGGAACTGTTGCACGTCCATTCGATCGGCTTGTCGACTGCGGATGCAGCTGGCGTCAATTCGAAAGTCGTGCCGGCGGCAGTGGCCAGTTCCGGCTTGTTGGCAATTGCGATGTCAATCTTGCCACTTGTCACGGTCAATCCGGCATTGTAGGTGCTGGTTGCCGCGCTGCAGCCTGCGGCGCCGATTGTGGCCGGCAGTGAACCCTTGGTCTGATAATACTCGGCTACCGAGTTCTTGCAGGCGTCAGCGGCTACGATGACTTCCGACACTTTTGCGCGGATCGTATAGTCCGAATACGCCGGCAGCGCGATGGCGGCCAGGATGGCGATGATCGCGATGACGATCATCAGTTCGATCAGGGTGAAGCCTTTCTGCATCTTTTTCATGGGAGTTCCTCGTTGTTCATGGATCATGGGCTCGCATTCGATCGGGCTCGGTAAGGCCGCCCTAACCCTTGGCCCCCGGCCAAGTTCGATCGAATGCGCGGGATATGTTCAGCAAGCGTTGTGCCAAGCGACCGATGTCACGATCCAACTTTTCGGAATAACAAGCAGTTAGCGATTTCTTTGGATAGCGCGTCCGAAATCGCCAATACCGTCAATGAATCTCGAAAATGTGACGAATCTCACGATGTGACGCGATGCGTCACAAACTGCCGTGTAGCGGCGGGCTGTTCGTGTCACATGCATTTTTACGCGAAACCGAAACGCGATTCTCGACACGGTATCCAAGCGGTCTGCGATGGCGGACAAAAGCGCTTCCTTTACTAAGGACGCAGCAAAGTGAATGCGTGGCGCAGGTGGAATGAATGCCGGCCGCCATATCTTTCACCATGGATTGATCGAGACGGCATCGAGCGGCAGCTTACTCGTCGTAGACAGGATCATCGTATACGAGCTAGTGCGGCCGATTAGCGGCAGATATACGAGTTGGCCGATCGAAGACTGGCTGCCTGCGAGGTAGTGATCGATGACAGCCTTGTTGGCTGACGATTTTGCGGCCAATTCGGCGAGCGGTTTGGCCTTGGTTTGCATCGCCTCGGCGACCTCGGCATAAGGCACGTAATATTTAGGGAATTTTTCCAGGTCCTTGCCGGCAATGCTGGAAAAGGCCAGATCATTTTTTTCCTTGATGTCGGTAGGCAGTATGGCACCGGCCAAGCGCGGACCGGTCCAAGAACGCGTCGAGAATTCCGGTTGCTTGGCTTGGGCCAGGTCGGCATCTTCAAGATCGTTGGCGTAGACGGGGATGAAACGATCGAGGGCGGCAACGATAAACACCGGCCGCGCCTGTGCAATCACCGATAGCCCATAGAGGAATGCCACAGCCTGCAGTACAGCAATACAGGCGAGATCGAAGCTTAGCCCTTTCTTTCCAGCCTTGTAGACCACGAACGTCAGCAGCGGGCCGATGACGATATCCACGCCCATGATTAGCAGCATGAGGTTGCTGCCACCGGCGACCTGGAAGTACGGATGCGGATACCAGACGAAATAGATCAAACAACCAACTAGGGTTGCGATGACCAGGCTGATGCCGAGATGGATGCCGGAGACTTGGAAACGGTTCATTGGTGCATGCTGGCGTGGCCGAATTCCGCGCAGGATAACTGTATCGCGGATAGCCGAAAACAGGCCGCAGGTCTGCATATGCGGCGCGTGGGCGCGACAGCAGGCGCGACGATCCGACATGAATCGACGTGCGCATGAACCCAGCGGCGGCACGGTTGCCACTCTCTGCGCCACCGCGGTGACACGCGCAAGCGCCTCCGCGACATCCCGTCGCGCTGGGCTTGGCCGGCCGTGACGAGGTAAACTTTACTTCGGAAATCGGGGCGGGCGCAGCTTGCCCCGCACGGTTTCTCTTTCCCTCCCGAGGAGTTTCGCCCATGTCTGTGAAAGTCGCCATCAATGGCTATGGCCGCATCGGCCGCAATGTGCTGCGCGCGCTGTACGAGGCGGGCCGCACCAACGAGATCGAAGTCGTCGCGGTGAACGACCTGGGCGATGCGGAAACCAACGCGCACCTGACCCAGTACGACACGGCGCACGGGCGCTTCTCGCATGAGGTCAAGGTCGAGGGCGGCGATATCGTCATCGGCAAGGACAAGATCAAGGTCTGCGCTGAGCGCGATCCGTCCAAACTGCCGTGGAAGGATCTCGGCGTCGACGTGGTGCTCGAGTGCACCGGCCTGTTCACCTCGAAGGCCAAGGCGTCGGCGCACATCGCCGCGGGCGCGAAGAAGGTGATCATCTCGGCGCCGGGCGAGAAGGACGTGGACGGCACCTTCGTCTATGGCGTCAACCACGACAAGATCACGGCCAAGGACCAGGTCATCTCGAACGCCTCGTGCACGACGAACTGCCTCGCGCCGCTGGCCTGGGCGATCAACCAGAAGATCGGCATCGTCCACGGCCTGATGACGACGATCCACTCCTACACGAACGACCAGGTGCTGACCGACGTGTTCCACAAGGACCTGCGTCGCGCGCGTTCGGCGACGATGAGCCAGATTCCGACCAAGACCGGCGCCGCGGCCGCGGTCGGCCTCGTACTGCCGGAATTGAACGGCAAGCTCGACGGCTTCGCGATGCGCGTGCCGACGATCAACGTTTCCGTCGTCGACCTCGTTTTTGTCGCCAAGCGCGCGACGAGCAAGGAGGAAATCGACGCGGTCGTCAAGGAAGCGAGCGAAGGTCGCTTGAAGGGCATCCTTGGCATCAACAGGAAGCCGCTCGTTTCGGTCGACTTCAACCACAACCCGCTGTCGTCGATCTACGACGAGACGCAGACGCGCGTGATCGACGGCACGCTGGTCAAGGTGCTGTCGTGGTACGACAACGAGTGGGGTTTCTCGAACCGCATGCTCGACATGACGCTGGCGCTGGCCAACGCCAAATAACCGCGCAATGCCTCCCTTCTTCGGGTGGGAGAAGGGAAGCGCTTCGATTCTGCGGCGCGTGGCGATTCACGAATCTGAATCGCCGTCGCTGCATGCCTTCTTCGGGCTCGACATGACGCTGGCGCTGGCCAACGCCAAATAACCGCGCAATGCCTCCCTTCTTCGGGTGGGAGAAGGGAAGCGCTTCGATTCTGCGGCGCGTGGCGATTCACGAATCTGAATCGCCGTCGCTGCATGCCTTCTTCGGGTCGCAGCCTGCTGCTAGGCTCGGACCACCCTCGAAGAAGGAGTTTCCCATGCGCATCATTACCAAGATGGCCCTGCTCACGGGAGCGGCACTGCTCTGGTCCGGCGCGGCGAGCGCGCGCGAGATCACCTGCGAGATGAATTTCGACCTGTCCGGCTGGTCGGCCTTCTACAAGACCGCGTCCGGCCACGGCCTGATCAGCTGCAGCAACGGTGCGAAGATGAAGGTCGATATCCGCACCAAGGGCGGCGGCATCACCTTCGGCAAGTCGGAAATCAAAAACGGCTACGGCAAGTTCACTCACCTGTACGATATCGAGGACGTGCTCGGCAGTTACGCGACGGCCGGCGCGCATGCCGGCGCAGTCGACTCGGCCGAGGCGCAGGCGATGACCAAAGGACCCGTCTCGCTCGCCATTTCCGGCAAGGGCAAGGGCTGGGATCTGGGCTTCGCCTTCGGCAAATTCACGATCCTGCGGCCCGGTGCAAATCCGGATGCGGACGAGGACGAAAAAGAGGATGCTCCCCAGCCGCAAGAAGCCGTGACGCATCCGTTGGGGAACAACCCCTAGCGCACGGGTTCAGCGCGCATCTTTTTCCGACTGAATCGTCTCCAGCAGCGCGATCTGTAGGCGCGAGTGCAGCTTGACCAGCGTGCGCCAGAGCAGGGCGAGGACGAGCGCACTGCCGACGAGGACGGCGACGAGCAGTTCGGCCGGCGGCAGAATCGATGACGACAGCGCGCTGACGAGCAGCAGCATGGCTGCCGTCGTCACCAGCGGCAATACTTCAGCGACGATGCGTCGCGCGGCCTGGCTGCGTCGGCCGCTGCCGCGCACGCTGACCTCGGCGAGCATCATCGCCAGCGCCTTGAGCTTGCGATAGGCGGCGATCAGGAACGGCAGCGAGACGAGCAGGGCCGCGCCCCAGATCAGCGCGTGCTCGATCGCGCGGTTCGCGATCCACGCGGACAGGTCGAGCGCGCGCGACGAAGCGAGATAGGCGCCGCCGCCGAAGATCGCAGCGACAAGGCAGAAATTGACGAAGGCCTGCAACAGGATGCGCCGCACCATCGCGGCGATCACGGCGCGGTCGCCGTCGAAGCGCAGGCCCTGCAGCCATTCGGTATACATGTGCAGAATGCGGCGAAAGCCGCCCGGCGTCGCCTGCACGAGCCGGTGGGCTAGCGGGTCGGCCCAACGGATCAGGTACGGCGTCAGCAGCGTGGTCAGCGCCGATACGGCGACCGCGACCGGATAGAGAAAGCCGCTAGTCACCTTCAAGGTCGCACCGAGCGTAGCGATGATGAACGAGAACTCGCCGATCTGCGCGAGGCTCATGCCGATGCGCATCGAGTCGCGCCCGCTCTGGCCCGCGGCGAATGCGCCGAACGTGCGCGCGAGGGTCTTGCCGAGCACGATCGCGAGCGTGATCACCGCGATCGGCCAGGCGTAGTCGACGAGCACATGCGGATCGAGCAGCAGTCCGATGGTGACGAAGAACACTGCCGAGAACATGTCGCGGATCGGCTCGATCAGGTGTTCGATGCGGCGCAGCGACTTGGCTTCGGCGATGATCACGCCGATCGTGAACGCGCCGAGCGCGACCGAGTAGCCGAGCTTGATCACGACGAGGCAGAAGCCGAACAGCAGGCCGAGCACGCTGACCAGCAGCATCTCGTTGCGGTTGATGCGCGCGATGAAATCGAGCAGGCGCGGCACGGTGAGGATGCCGACGACGAGCGAGGCGACGAGGAACACGGTCAGCTTGCCGAACGTGGACAGCACTTCGCCGGCCTCGACGCTGCCGGTCTTGGCGACGCTCGACAGCAGCGCGACCATGCAGATTGCGAGCACATCCTCGATGATGAGGATGCCGAACACGGTCTGCGCAAACTTCTCGCGGCGCAGGCCGAGTTCGTCGAGCGCTTTGATCGTGATCGTGGTCGAGGAGATCGACAGCATCGTGCCGAGGAACAACGCGTCCATGTTGCGCCAGCCGAAGGCAAGGCCGATCTCGTAGCCAAGCCAGATCATCGTAACGATGCCGACGAGCGCGGCGATCAGCGCGGTCGCGCCGACCTGGCGCAGACGCTTGAGCGAGAATTCGAGGCCGAGCGAGAACAGCAGGAAGACCACGCCGAGCTCGCCGAGCGTGCGCGTGGATTCCTCGTCGGTGATCAGCGCGTACGGAGGCGTGTGCGGGCCGATCAGCACGCCGGCGGCGATGTAGCCGAGCACGACCGGCTGGCGCAGCAAATGGAAGACGACCGTCACTACGCCGGCAGTCAGCATGATGATGGCGAGATCGTGGATGAAGGCGACAGTATGCATGCGCTCTCGCGTTCGACTTGCCTCATCTTCGCGGATCGCGCGGCATTGGGCAATGCGCGGCAGGCTCACATCCTCAAACACGAGGACAACGAAATGATGCGGTCGTTCCAGGTGCTGCCGGCCTCGGCCTGACGGCGCTTCCCCGGATTCCGCTCACGTCCCGGGTGATTTCATCCCGAGGAGCATGATTGGCTTGAGTTTGGCCCAGGCGAGTACGCCGAAATAGAACGTGCCGAAGGCGAGCACTGTCCACGGCTTCTCTACCCACAGGCCGCTGCCGGGCAGGTGCATGTCCGCGATCACCTGCGGCGTGATGCCGAACTTGGGAAACGGCAGGAACACTGTGGCGAATGCGCCGGCGAGGTAGGCCATGCCCGAGACGATCCAGTTGCCGAGCATGCGCTGCATTTTCGCCTCCATCTGCGCACGCGAGGTGAACAACTGCAGGAAACGGCTGACGAACAGCCAGAGGAAGGCCCAGATCGGCCAGGCGCTGCCGAATGCCAACGAGAATCCGAGCACGAACATCAGGTAGAAGGCCGTCAGTCCGGCGAGGGACAGCGCGCGCTTGATGCGCGACACGTCTTGCATGCCGAAGACCACCGCGGTGAACGCGCCCGAGTGCATGACGATGAACTCGATCAGCATCAGCAGCATCAGATCGCGCACGCGGGCATAGCCGATCAGACCCGGCGCTATCCAGGCGCAGAGAAAAGTGGCGGCGGTGATCAGGTCGGGCAGCGCGTTGAACGCGCGCACCAACGGACCCTCGTAGTCTTGATCCTGCATGACGCCCCCTGCGACCCGTGGGATATTCATTGGCACAAATTGTGCCAATGGCGCCGCCTTGAGCGCGCAGCGGGTAAAATGTCTCTCCCTTCTTTCCACGAACCTGGGCAGGAACCGCGCATGGCCATACTTCGCATGACTTCACTCGACCTCAAGGGCAAGCGCGTGTTGATCCGCGAGGATTTGAACGTGCCGCTCAAGGACGGCAAGATCGCCGCGAGCCAGCGCCTCGAAGCCGCGCTGCCGACGATCAAGCTCGCTCGGGATGCGGGCGCGCGCGTGATGGTCATGTCGCATCTTGGGCGACCCAAGGAAGGACATTTCAACGAGAACGAATCGCTTGCGCCGGTCGCGGCGTGGCTCGGCCAAGCGCTCGGCCAACCGGTGCGCCTGCTGCGCGACTACTTGAACGGCGAAACGGTCGACGTCGCGCCGGGCGAGGTTGTGCTGCTCGAAAACTGCCGCTTCAACGTCGGCGAGGAAAAGGACGACGCGACGCTGGCCGAGCGCTATGCGATGCTCTGCGAGATCTTCGTCATGGACGCGTTCGGCACCGCGCATCGCGCGCAGGCCTCCACGCACGGCGTCATCCGCCGCGCCCATGTCGCCTGCGGCGGCCCGCTGCTGATGGCCGAACTCGACGCGCTCGGCAAGGCGCTCGAGCATCCGAAGCGCCCGCTGCTCGCGATCGTCGCCGGCTCGAAGGTCTCGACCAAGCTTGAACTGCTGCAAAGCCTGATTGCGAAAGTGGACCAGCTAATCGTCGGCGGCGGCATCGCCAACACATTCATTGCGGCGGCCGGGCATTCCGTCGGCAAGTCGCTGTACGAGGCCGACCTGATCCCGATCGCGCAGAAAATCATCGCCGACGCGAAGGCGCGTGGCGCCGACGTACCGATTCCCGAGGACGTTGTCGTCGCGCCCGAGTTCAAGGCCGACGCGCCGGCGACAGTGAAGAAGGTTGCCGAAGTCGCGCCCGGGGACATGATTCTCGACATCGGTCCGGCGACTGCGTTGCGCTACGCCGAACTGATCGAAAAGGCCGGCAGCGTGGTCTGGAACGGCCCGGTCGGTGTGTTCGAGTTCGACGCGTTCGGCAAGGGCACCGAGACGATCGCGCATGCGATCTTCCGCTCGAACGCATTCTCGATCGCCGGCGGCGGCGACACGCTCGCCGCGGTCGAGAAGTACGACGTGGCCGACGGCATTTCCTATATCTCGACCGGCGGCGGCGCCTTCCTCGAATTCCTCGAGGGCAAGGAACTGCCGGCCGTGGCCGCTTTGAAAGCGCGCGCGTGAAACCTCTGACTAAACTACTACGCTCGGCAGCTCACGCACCGGCGGTGCTCGGAATCCTCATTTACGACCAGTAAACTCCGGTTCCTGCGCTCCGGCGACGCGCGACCTGCCTTCGCTCGCTACGTTTATTCAGAGGTTCCATTGTTCAGCGGAGAAACCAAGCTCGTCCTGTTCGACCTCGACGGCACGCTGATCGATTCGGAAGTCGGCATCGTTGCTTCGATCGAATACGCGCTGACCGAACTCGGTGCGCCGCTTCCGCCGCGCGAGGAATTGCGCAAATGGATCGGGCCGCCGCTGCGCGCGACGTTTCCGTTCGCGCTCGGCGACGATACGGAAACCATCGAGCGCGCGGTCGCGCTGTATCGCGAGCGCTTCACCGAGATCGGCTGGCGTGAATATGTTGTGTACGCGGGCATCGCCGAGACGATCGATACGCTGGCGCGCAGCGGTGTCAAACTTGCCGTGGTCACTTCCAAGGTGGATCTTTATGCCGGCAAGATCGTCGCCAGCCTGCCGTTCGGCGCGCATTTCGCGAGCGTCTACGCGGCTGCTGCGGGCAGCGCGCACAGCGAGAAGGCGACATTGATTGCGCGTGCGCTCGGCGACTTCGGCGTCGACGCGCGCGACACGGTCATGGTGGGCGATCGTCATTTCGACATCGACGGCGCACTCGCCAACCGCGTGCATGCGCTCGGGGTGACCTGGGGTTTCGGCGGCCGGGAGGAACTCGCGGCGGCAGGCGCGCACGCGATCGCCGAATCGCCGCGGGAACTCGCCTCGTTGCTGTCGGGTTGCGCACGCGCGAGAGCGGTTTCGCGCTGAGTGCAAGAATCCCGTAACGCAGGATTTGCGATGATGTCGGCCGAACCTGCAACGAGATCTCGTCGTGACTTCAACCCCGCCCATCGTCATCGGCTGGCGCGAATGGCTGGCTTTGCCTGAACTGGGCATTCCAGCGATCAAGGCCAAGATCGATACCGGCGCGCGCACCTCCTCGCTGCACGTCGATACGCTGGTCGTGGATGAGCGCGATAGTGTGACTTGGCTGCATTTCAGTGTTTCCGCGACCGGGCGCAGGCATGCTCTGCCGGTGCGATGCTCGGCACCAGCGATCGCGCGCCGCACGGTGACCGACTCGGGCGGTCATGCGACCCTGCGCTGGTTCATCCGCACGCGCATCGAACTCGGCGGAGCCTGCTTCGAGACGGAAATCAACCTGACCGACCGCCGCAACATGCTGTTTCCGATGCTGCTCGGCCGTAGCGGGCTCGGTGACCGCTTTGCCGTCGATCCGGCGGCCTCCTACTGCTGCGGTCGGCTGAAATCGAGGAAAATGGGAAACGCTGCCTGATCCAATGCCTGCCTGCGCGTCCGCAGTGATCGCCCTTGAGTAGATCGGAAACCCAATGAAAATCGCGATCCTTTCGCGTAACGCCAAGCTTTATTCGACGGTCAGCCTGATCAAGGCAGCGCGCAAGCGCGGCCATCGCGTGCGCGTGCTCGATCCGCTGCGCTGCTACATGCGCATCGAGCCGGGCAAGTTCCTCATGCGCTACAAGAGCCGCCCGCTCAACGGCATCGACGCGGTGATCCCGCGCATCGGCAATTCGATCACTTTCTATGGCACCGCGGTGCTGCGCCAGTTCGAGATGATGGGCGTGTATACCCCGAATTCTTCCGACGCTGTGCTGCGCGCGCGTGACAAGCTGCGCTCCATGCAACTGCTCGCGCGCGAGAACATCGGCTTGCCCGCGACCGTGTTCGGCGACAACCCCGACGACACCGCCGACCTGCTCGCCCTGCTCGGCGATGCCCCGCACGTGATCAAGCTCAACGAGGGCGCGCAAGGGCAGGGCGTGCTGCTCGCCGAGAAGCGCAGCGCCTCCCAGGGCATGATCGAGGCGTTCCGCGGTCTCTATGCGAACTTCCTCGTGCAGGAATACATCAAGGAAGCCAAGGGCGCGGACATCCGCTGCTTCGTCGTCGGCGGCAAGGTCGTCGCCGCAATGCAGCGCCAGGCGCGCGAGGGCGAGTTCCGCTCGAACCTGCACCGCGGCGGCATTGCGACCGTGGTCGATCTCGACAGCGCGGAAATCGATACCGCGGTGCGCGCCGCCCGCGTGATGGGGCTCAACATCGCCGGCGTCGACCTGCTGCGTTCGAAGCGTGGGCCGCTCGTGCTCGAGGTCAATTCCTCGCCCGGGCTCGAGGGCATCGAGGGCACGACCGCGGTCGACATCGCCGGGGAAATCATCGAATACCTCGAGCGGCGCGTGCGCCAGCGGACGGCACGCAAGCGCTGATCTGTTCGGCCCGGTTCGGCCCGATTTTGACTTACGAAGGTCTTCGTTGACATCCTCGCGGAATTGGAACTACGATGCGCTACGTAGTCCTTCCATTCATCACAATCGGGGGTTCACCGTGAAACAGTTTTTCCGTCATCTGGCCCTGCTCGCGTCCGTGCAGGTACTTGGTCTGGGCTTGGCCATGGCCTCGGACAAGGTCGTCGAAAAGCCGGTCGCGGCCGATACGCCGGAGAAGTTCGCTGCGACGGCCGCACAGATCCGCAAGGAAATGGGCGCCGAGGGCCGCTACGAGTTCATTCGCGCCGACGACAAGGCCAAGGCCGACGCTGACCTCGACACCATCGCCGCGATGCTGCAGAAGGCTGGCTCGGTATCGGCGATGTCGCAAAGTGACCAGGTGCAGCTGTTCAACACCCAGGAACATCTCAACGGCATTCTGACCCACAGCGACCGCAACCGTCTGGTTTGCGAGCGCCGCGCGCCGGTCGGCACGAATATTCCGCAAAATACTTGCAAGACCGTGGCGGAAATCGAGAAGATGCGTCGGGACTCGCAGAAATACATGAACGATCATTCGCGGGATGCGAATAGCAACAGCGCGGCGATGAACAGGATCGGCGGGGACTCCGCTAAAGGCGCTCACTGATCTCTGACTTGTGAGAATATCGGCATCATGACTTCGTCAAAGCCAAGTCCTCGTCCGACCGAAGCGGAGCTCGATATCCTGCGCGTGCTCTGGGACCAGGGCGCGTGCACGGTGCGCGAAGTGCATGAGCAGCTGCACGCCGATGGCGGCGCCGGTTACACGACCGTACTTAAGCTATTGCAGATCATGCACGCGAAAGGGCTGGTGGCGCGCGACGACGCACAGCGTGCACATGTCTATCGCGCGACGGTAAGCCGGCAGCGTACGCAGAAGCGCTTCCTCTCGGAGATGGTCACGCGCCTGTTCAACGGCTCGCCCTCGCAGCTCGTACTGCATGCGCTCGGCGAGACGCCGCGTGCCTCCAAAGCCGAGCTGAGGCAGATCCGCGAGTTGCTTGATCGCATCGACGGTGGAGGCAAATCGCAATGAACGCGCTGATCGCCGAACTGGTGCCGTACGTCCATGCGGTGGGATGGACCTTGCTGCATTTTCTCTGGCAAGGGGCGTTGATCGGGTTGGCCTACGCGCTGCTGCGCAGCGTGTGCACATCCAGCGTTGTGCGCCATCGCCTCGGCATGCTTTGCCTACTGGCGATGCTCGTCTGTCCGCTGGCGACGCTCGCGCTGCTGTGGCCCGCGCCGGTCGATCCGGCCGGCCTCTCAGCGGCGGTGGCGTCCGCCTCTGCGGAGAACGTTTCCGCATTGACCGATACGCCGGCCACGGGTTTTGAAGCGTGGCTGCCTTGGTGCGTGGGCCTGTGGCTGGTCGGCGTTTGCGCGATCGCGTTGCGCTCGTTCCTGCACTGGCGCCGTCTGGCCGCGCTGGTGCGCACCGCGACCGCTCTGCCGCGCGATTGGCAGTTGCGCCTGATCGAGCTACGTCAGCGTTTCGGCATCCTGCGCCCAGTGCGTCTGCTCGCTTCGTTCGCAGTTGCCACGCCAACGCTGATCGGCTGGCTCAAGCCGACGATCCTGCTGCCGGCGAGCCTGCTCAGCGGCTTCAGCCCGGAGCAGATCGAGCTGATCCTCGCCCATGAACTGGCCCATGTGCGCCGCTACGATTACATCGCAAACCTGGTCCAGGTCATCGTCGAGACGCTGCTGTTCTATCACCCCGTCGTCCACTGGATCTGCGCCGATGTGCGCCAGCAGCGCGAACAATGCTGCGACGATCTCGTGCTCGGCGTCGGCGGTGGCGAGCGTCTAGCCTATGCGCGCACGCTGGCCGATCTGGAAGAATGGATGCAAGGCGAGTCGCGCCACGGCTTTGGCGCGACACCTGCGCTCGCTGCCAGCGGTGGCGTGCTGCTCGAACGCGTGCGTCGCATCGTCGATCCGCGTCCCGCGCAATCGCCCGGACTTCTCTCGCGTGACAACGGCATGACCTTGCCCGCCCTGGTTGCCGGCGCGGGTCTGTTGCTGGCGCTGCTGCGCCTGCACGCGCCGTCGGCGGAAGCGCTCGGCGCGGCGTTGGTGCGCGCCTCGGCGACGAACGCCGAATTGCTCGCGCTCGCGACGCTGCGCATCCACGCCGATGCATCGATCCCCGTACCGCGGATCACGCCGGCGGCGCTCGTCGTCGCGGCGCCGCCACGTGAGGCGGAGCGCCAGCCCGCAACGGTCGTACCGTCGGCATCGCAGGCGACGGAGCGAACCGAGATGCCCGCCGTGATCGCCGCCCCTCACGCCGCAGTGCCGGAAGCCGGCTCGATCTCGCCGCCGTCCGCTTCTGCGGTGGTGCAAGCGCCGGCAGCACCAGCTCCGTCGCCAGCCGTTGTCGCCGAGAAGACGCCGTCCGCTGCAATTGCGCCACCGGGACCGCAGCTGTTGCGCGTCGTGCAGCCGTCGTATCCACTCGATGCGCTGCGCAACGGCGTCGCGGGCAAGGTCGATCTGGAGTTCGAGGTCGATGCCGAAGGCCGCGTGCGCGACATCCATGTGCTCACCGCGCAACCGGCTGGCGTATTCGAGCAATCGGCGATCGCCGCATTGCGGCAGTGGCGCTTCGCGGCGCCTGCGGCGCCGGCCCGTTACACGCGCAGTTTTGCCTTCACGCACGGCAATAGTGCGGCGGAAAATTGCCATGAAATCACCGGTTCGCACATTTGCAGGCGGCCAAATTCGGAAACCGAGTCCAATTAACGAAACCAATAGATCGGCTTAACGTCGATTTAATCGAGCGATGCCTAACATCCTCGTCACTGTACTTGCTCGACACTCCCAAGGTCAGGTCAGGTGACTGGCAGGTTACGGTAATCGGGGCAGTAGCTTTAAGCCCAAGCGAGGTGCGTTCCCCCAATGGCGCCTCCTTGGGCTTTTTTATTGGGTGTTTGTCTCGCATTTCCGCCATCGCCCATGATGGCGAAAGTCAAAAAAAGCGACCATCCTGGCCGCACTTCTCACTAATATCGACTTGCTCCCGACGTCCCCGGCAAGTTTTGATGCGCGGCCGGACGGGAACTCGAAGCCTCGTGCGGCGATCCAACCACGACCGGCCGAGCAATTCGGACGCTATACGGGTAAGCTTTGCATATGCGCATACTGGTCATCGAAGACAATAGCGATATCGCCGCGAACATCGGCGACTATCTCGAGGAAAAGGGCCACACGGTCGATTTCGCCGGCGACGGTGTCACCGGCCTGCACTTGGCCATCTCGCATGACTTCGACGCGATCGTGCTCGACCTCACGCTGCCCGGCATGGACGGCCTCGAGCTCTGCCGCAAGCTGCGCCAGGAAGCACGCCGGCAGACGCCGGTGCTCATGCTCACCGCGCGCGACGCGCTCGACCAGAAGCTGACCGGTTTCGATTCCGGCGCCGACGACTACATGGTCAAGCCCTTCGCCCTGCAGGAACTCGAAGCACGCCTGTCGGTGCTCGCACGCCGCGGAAAAGGTATACAAAGCCGCGTGCTACAGGTCGCCGATCTGAGCTACAACCTCGACACGCTGATCGTCACGCGCGGCGACAAGGCGATCCAGCTCAACCCGATCGGGCTAAAGCTGCTGCAGAACCTGATGGAATCGAGCCCGTCGGTAGTAACCCGGCAGGAGCTGGAAACGCGCGTCTGGGGCGAGGAACTGCCCGACAGCGACTCCCTGCGCGTGCATATCCATGGCTTGCGCGCGGCAATCGACAAGCCGTTCGAGAAGCCGCTGATCCAGACGCGCCACGGCATCGGTTATCGCATGGTCGATCCCGACGCGGCCGCGAACTGACTGCGCAGCCTGCTTGCGTAGCGCCGACACTTCGCCGATCCTTCGGCGCGCATGAAACCCGCGAAGTTCCGCCGGCGGCTGCGCAGCCGCATCATTATTTCGTTCTTTCTGTTCGGCTTTGGGCTGACGGCTCTGTTCGCTACGGCGATCATGTATCTGCGCGCGCAGATCGAAGAGCAACTCGTCAACAACGATTTGGGTCGACAGGTTAAAAACTTCGTCGACTTCAAGCGTGACCATCCGGACGAAAACGCGCCATGGAATCCGCCGCAATACGACCCGGTGCCGTACATTGCCAATGCACGGAATTTTGCCAGGGTGCCGTTCGATCTGCAGAAGTACGACAAGACCGGGGTATACGACGTGGAGTTGCCGGCAGTGGACGGCAAGGTGCGCCCGCACAAGCTGGCGGTTTACAAGGATGCCGACTACTGGGGGTTCGTCTGGAATGACTACGGTCCGCAGAAACTCAACGAGCATCAGCTTTACCGCGGGCTTTTCCTGGGCGTGCTCCTTTTCGGCGTATTGTCGTTGTTCACCGGAATTTGGCTGTCGCGCCGTGTGATGCGGCCAGTCACGGATCTGGCGCAGCGCATCCGCACCCTGAGGCAGACCGGCAAACCGACACCGGTTGCGCCGCATTTCGCCGCCGACGAAGTCGGCGAGCTCGCCGCGGCTTTCGACGACTATTCCCGGCGCATGACCGCGATCGTCGTACGCGACCGCGACTTCAACGCCGACGTCAGCCACGAACTGCGCACGCCGCTTGCGGTGATTTCCGGCACGACCGAGCTGCTGCTCGGCTCCGACAAGATCGACGACAAGATTCGCGAACGCCTCAAGCGTATCGAGCGCGCGGCAAAACAATCGACCGAATTGACCAATGCACTGCTGCACCTGTCGCGCAGCGAGCGCAGCGCGCCGAACGATGGCGAAACGACCGACGTTGCCAAGGTTGCCGAGCAGGTTATCGACGTCTATCGCTCGCATATTGGTCGCAAACCGATCGACGTGCATCTCGTCGTCGATCAAGCGGTTGAAGTCGTCGCGCCATCATCGGTCGTCGCGGTTGCGCTGGGAAATCTGATCGGCAACGCGTTCAAGTACACGCAGAAAGGCGACGTCATCATCACGGTCGGCGCCAGGCGCGGAGTCGTCACGGTCGAGGATTCCGGCCCGGGCATCAAGCAGGAGGATGCGGACAAGCTTTTTCAGCGCGGCGTGCGCGGCGAATCCTCGACCGGCACCTCGGGCGCGGGCCTCGGTCTCGCCATCGTTATCCGCCTGTGCCAACTCTTCGATTGGCACGTTTCGCTTGCGCCGCGCCCGCAGGGCGGCGCCGTCGCCACGCTCGATTTCCGTTTGCGTTCCTAGGCCGCCCTACCGCTTTCGATAGGGACGAGACGACCGCCCAGCGCGGCCACGTCGTCGGGATCATGCGTGATCACCACCATCGGCACATCGAACTGTGCGCGCACGGCGAGCAGTTCTGCGCGCAGGCGCGCGCGCAGCGGTGCGTCGAGCGCGGCGAACGGCTCGTCGAGCAGCAGCAGGCGCGGCTTCGCCGCGAGCGCGCGGGCGAGCGCGACGCGTTGGCGCTGGCCGCCGGAGAGTTCGTGCGGATAGCTCGCTGCGAGCTTGCCGAGTGCGAAGCGTGCGAGCAGGGCGTAGACCTCGGATGGGGCGCGACGCGAATTGAATATCGTGCTGCGCGAGGTCGCGAACGCGACGTTCTGTTGCACGGTCAGGTGTGGAAACAGTGCGTAGTCCTGGAAGACGTAGCCGATGCCGCGCCGGTGTGGCGGCAGGTCGATGTTGCGCTCGGTGTCGAACAGAGTTGCATCGCCGACGCGGATCGCTCCGCGCTCGGGCCGCATCAGACCGGCGATCGCGTACAGAGTCTGTGTCTTGCCGGCGCCCGAGGGACCGAACAGCACGGTCACGTCTGCCTCGCTCGCAAACGCCAGCTCGAGGCGGAACTCGCGATCGCGTGCGCGCAGCGTTTTGGCGATGTCGACTTCAAGCCGCATTGTCATCTCCGTGACGACTTCGCTGCAGCGCCTGCGCAGCGAGCACAAGCGCGATGACGGCGACGACGAGCGCGACAAGTACGAGCGCCTGAGCGGTTGCGTCGTCGCCGGCCATGACCGCGTTGTAGATCGCGATCGATAGAGTTTGCGTGCGGCCGGGCAGCGAGCCGGCGACCATCAGCGTCGCGCCGAACTCGCCCATCGCGCGTGCGAACGCGAGCAGCGTGCCGGCGCAGATGCCGCGCCATGCCAGCGGCAGGCTGACGCGGAAGAACACCGCGGTTTCATTCAGGCCGAGCGTGCGTGCTGCGCGCTCGAGTTGCGGATCGACCTCGCGGAACGCGGCGCGCGCCGCGCGCAGGATCAGCGGAAACGCGGCCACCGCTGCGGCGATGACCGCGCCTTGCCAGGTGAAGATGAGGCTGATGCCGAAGGCATCGTGCAGCCAACTGCCGATCGCGCCGTTGCGCCCGAGCACGACGAGCAGGTAGTAGCCGAGCACGGTCGGCGGCAGCACGAGCGGCAGGGTCAGCAACGATTCGGCGGTGTCGCGCGCGAGACTGCTTTTGCGACCGAGAGCGCGCGCCGCGGCGATACCGAAGATCAGCGCCAGCAACGTCGCCAGCGCGGCAACCTTGAGTGTGAGCCAGAGTGGAGCGAGGAATTCCAAATGGGCTACGGACTGAGCGGACTGAATCCGTATTTTGCCAGCGTCGCCTGGCTGGAGGGCGTGGCGAGGAATTGCACGAAATCGCAGGCCGCAGGTTTATGCTTGCAGGCGCCGATCGCGGCGACGGGATAGCGCACGGGCGTCGCCGTCGGTACAGTCAGCGCAACTTTTACTTTGCTCGCCTGCGCGGCTGCGTCGGTTGCGTAGACGAAACCGGCCTCGGCTTCGCCGCGCGCTACGTAGTCGAGCGCCTGGCGCACGTTCTGTGCCTGCACGAATTTCGGTTGCAGCGCGTCCCACAGCTTCGCGTCGACCAGCGCTTGCTTGGCGTAGCGTCCAGCCGGCACCGAGTCGGGATTGCCGATTGCGACGTGCTTGTAGGCGTCCTGCGCGAGGTCGCCGAGTTTCGCCGGCACCGCGCCGCCGGCAGGCGTGATCAGCACAAGCGTGTTCGCGGCGAAATCGCGGCGCGAGGCCGCGTCGATGCGTCCGGCGTTCGCGGCGCGATCCATCATCGCCTCATCCGCGCTGGCGAACACGTCAGCCGGCGCACCTTGCTCGATCTGCTTGAGCAGCACGTCGGAAGCGCCGAAGTTGAGGCTCACCTGCGTGCCCGGGTGCTGCGCCTCGTAGGCGCGGGCGATGTCGGTGAACGCGTTGGTCAGGCTTGCCGCCGCGGATACGACGAGATCGTCGGCGCGCGCGCTGGTTGTGCTGGCGAAAGTGGCGCCGAGAATCAGCGCATAGTTAAACCGCGAGGGCGATCGGGAAGGGCGAGTCATGACCGGATCCGCGTCGATATGGCCAAGTGACTATATTGCTTCGCAGCGAATGTAGCTATCCCGGCGTGCGGCCGGGCTGCGGAAGGCGGAGTTAGTCAGCGAGCAAGCGCGACAGCACCCGCAGTTCTGCCGCACAGGCGAGTTTCGCCTTGCGTTCGATGTCGCGATAGGCGCGGACGACCTTTTCGCCGGTCGCAGTCAGCGTCGTGCCGCCGCCGTGTTCGCCACCCTTGTTTGCCGCGATCAGCGGCTCGGCGAAGCTGCGGTTGAGGTCGTCGGCGAGCTGCCAGGCGCGCTTGTAGCTCATGCCCATCGAGCGGCCTGCGGCGGCGATCGAGCCGGTCGCCGCGATCGCTTCGAGCAGGTCCGCCTTGCCCGGGCCGAGCGCATGCTCGGCGTCGAGCAGCAGGCGAAAGCGCAACGCAGGCGATGGATGGGCCATAAGACACAATAACGTGAAACCACCGGGAAACGTATCAGCGGATATGCTGCTGATGCATCGATTTGTGATTAGGTCTTCAAATTCTTTCGTATAATCTGAAGTACTATCAAGCATTCTGCTGCCAGGCACGGGTCCGCTGAAGGCAGCCACCATGGATTCGGGGGAATCACGTGCTGCCTATCATCCGGCGATTTGTCGCCTTGTTTGCACTGTTTGGTGCGACTTCCGTATTCGCCCAGACCTATACCTATTCGATTTACGTCGACGCTGACAACAGCGCGGCCACCGGCTGCAGCGTAAGCCTGCCGGGCGGCAACATCGCCGGCGCGGAATCGGTGCTGACCGCGACTATAAACGCGGGCTCGCCGCCGCAGGTCGCACAGGTAACCCGCAGCACCTGTGCGGGCGGCAGTTTCGGCGCGCCGGTCGGATTCGGCAACGCCGCGGTCAGCGTCGGTGCGGGTAACGGCGGGACCACGTCAATCGAACTGAGCGGAGCGCTGGCGAGCATCGCGCCCGGCGCGACGACAATCCGACTGTACGTCGTTGCACAAAGCACCGATGGCAGCGATGTCCTCCTGACCACCACAGGCGCGCCGGCCGGCGCGCCAATCCTGCTGGCGGTGAACGCGTTGCCGGGGCAGGGCGCAGTCCCCGCGCCAATGATCGGCATCCCTGCGGTGTTGCTGCTCGGGATGGCCCTGCTGCTGATCGGCTCGCGCTCGGCACGCCGGCGCATGATCAAGCGGTTGATGCTCGGCCTCGTGCTGTTCAGCGGCATCGCTGGCGGTGCCGCCCTGTTCAACTGGAACGGCGTTGCGCCGCTCGCGACGGATCTGGCCGGCGACTCCAGCAGTGGCGAAGCTGCGATCGACCTGCGTTATTTCTTCGCTGCTTTCAGCAATAACAACGTCTTCTTCCGCTTCGACGTCACCGGCGATCTCGCAACGCCGCCGCCCAAGCCCGTAGCCGTCCCGGACACCTACAACGCCACGATCAACACGCCGCTCAATGTCTCTGCTCCGGGCGTGCTGGCCAACGACACCTTGAACGGCGGCACGATCAGCGGCCATACCAACCCCACCCACGGCACGTTGGTATTCAACGCCGATGGCAGTTTTGTATACACGCCGACGACGGGCTACACAGGGCAAGACAGTTTCAACTATACGTTGACCAACGCCGGCGGCAGTTCGACCGCTCTCGTCAATATCGTCGTTCTCAACGGGCCGGCCGCAGAGCCAGACAGCTACACGACCGTCGTCGGTACCGCACTCAACGTTTCCGCGCCAGGCGTACTCGTCAACGACAATCTCGGTAATCCGAACGCAACGCTGCAATCGTTCGGTGGCGGCAGCTTGGGTGGGTCGGTGACGACGAACGCGCCTGGCGCGAGCGTTGCGCTCGGTACGTCGGGCGGCACCTTGACCTTGAATGCCAACGGCAGTCTGAGTCTGACTGCGCCGGCAACCGCCGGCACCTATACGTTCCTGTATCGCATTGGCAACGTGAAGGGGACATCCGACGCCACGGTGACGATCCAAGTCAATCAGCCACCGTCGATCACCAGTGTCGGCCCGGCGAACTTCTCGGTCGGCACAAACGGCACGTACACGATTACAACCACGGGTACGCCGACGGTCACCTCGATCACGCTGACCGGCTGCACGCTGCCGGCAGGTCTGAGCTTCTCCTACACCAGCGGCGCAACGGCGACGATCTCCGGCACGGCGACTGCCCCCGGCACGGCGAGCTGCACCGTAACCGCGAGCAATGGCGTAAGCCCGGATGCGACGCAGGCCCTCGTAGTCAATGCCACCGCGGGACCGACGGTGACGGCGGTGTCGCCGCCCAACGGCCCGACAGCGGGCGGTACCGTGGTGACGATTACCGGCGCGAACTTCACTGGCGCGACGGCGGTGAGATTCGGTGCGACGCCCGCGACGACGTTCACGGTGAATCTGCCCACGCAGATTACGGCGACGGCTCCGGCCGGCAGTTCGGGCACGGTGGACGTCACGGTGACGACGCCGAGCGGAACCAGCCCGACAGGCCCCGCCGACAAGTTCGCCTACTTCGGACCGCCGGCCAGCATCGTCGTGGCCAGTGGTACGCCGCAAAGTGCGGCGGTAGGCACGGCTTTCGCCGCGCCTTTGGTCGTGACGGTGTTGGATGCTTCGAGCAATCCCGTGCCTGGCGCGACAGTCACTTTCACCGCGCCCGCGAGCGGCGCGAGTGCGAACCTCGGTGTGGCGGCGGTGACGAACGCGAGTGGCCAGACCCAGGTGACCGCAACCGCCAACAACACCACCGGCGCGTATTCGGTGAGCGCAAGCGTGAGTGGTGTGGTGACCCCGGCGACGTTCTCGTTGACCAACACCGCCGCAGGAGCAACGCACTTTGTTGTCAGTGCACCCGCGACGGCGACCGCGGGCACGGCGTTCAATTTCACCGTGACGGCTTTGGACCAGTTCAACAACACGGCCACGGGCTATGCCGGGACAGTGCACTTCACGAGCACCGATGGGCAGGCAGTGCTGCCGGCGGACTCGACCTTGAGCAGCGGCGTAGGCACGTTCTCGGCCACGTTGAAGACAGTGGGCAGCCAGACGCTCACGGCGACGGATACGGTGACGGCATCGATCACCGGTACGTCAGGCGCGGTCACAGTGAGTGCCGCTGCCGCGACGCACTACTCGGTCAGTGCCGCTGCCTCGGCGATCGCGGGCACGGCGTTCAATTTCACCGTGACGGCGCTGGATCCGTTCAACAACACGGCCACGGGCTATGCCGGGACGGTGCACTTCACGAGCACGGATGCACAAGCGGTGTTGCCGGCTAACTCGACCTTGACCAATGGTGTAGGCACGTTCTCGGCCACGTTGAAGACGGCGGGCAGCCAGACGCTCACGGCGACGGATACGGTGACCGCATCGATTACCGGCACGTCGAACACGATCGCGGTCGGTGCCACTGCGGCGACGCACTACACCGTCAGCGCCCCTGCATCGGCGGCGCCAGGTATTGCGTTCAATTTCACCGTGACCGCGCAGGACCAGTTCAACAACACGGCTACGGGCTATGCCGGAACGGCGCACTTCACGAGCACCGACGGGCAAGCGGTACTGCCGGCGGACTCGACTTTGACCAACGGTACGGGCACGTTCTCGGCCACGTTGAAGACGGTGGGCAGCCAGACGCTCACGGCGACGGATACGGTGACGGCATCGATCACCGGTACATCGAGCACCATTACCGTGAATGCCGGTGCAGCGACGCACTACACCGTCAGTGCCCCTGCGACGGCGACGGCGGGTACGGCGTTCAATTTCACCGTGACGGCTTTGGACCAATTCAATAATACCGCCACGGGCTATAGCGGCACGGCGCATTTTACGAGCACGGATGCACAAGCGATGCTGCCGGCTAACTCGACCTTGACCAATGGCGTAGGCACATTCTCGGCCACGTTGAAGACGGTGGGCAGCCAGACGCTCACGGCGACGGATACGGTAACCGCATCGATCACGGGTACGTCAGGCGCGGTCACAGTGAGCGCCGCTGCCGCGACGCACTACTCGGTCAGTGCCCCTGCCTCGGCGATCGCAGGCACGGCGTTCAATTTCACCGTGACGGCGCTGGATCCGTTCAACAACACGGCCACGGGCTATGCGGGGACGGTACACTTTACGAGCCCCGATGGGCAGGCAGTGCTGCCGGCGAACTCGACCTTGACCAATGGCGTAGGCACGTTCTCGGCCACGTTGAAGACGGCGGGTGGCCAGACGCTCACGGCGACGGATACGGTGACCGCGGCGATTACCGGCACATCGAACACGATCACGGTCGGTGCTACCGCAGCGACGCATTACTCGATCAGCGCCCCTGCGTCGGCTACGGCGGGCACGGCGTTCAATTTCACCGTGACAGCGCTGGATCCATTCAACAACACGGATACCGGTTATGCCGGAACGGCGCACTTCACGAGCACCGATGGGCAGGCAGTGCTGCCGGCGGACTCGACCTTGACCAACGGTACGGGCACGTTCTCGGCCACGTTGAAGACGGTGGGCAGCCAGACACTCACGGCGACGGATACGGTAACGGCATCGATCACCGGTACATCGGGCGCCATTACCGTGAATGCCGGAGCAGCGACGCATTACACCGTTAGTGCCCCTGCGACGGCGACCGCGGGCACGGCCTTCAGCTTCACCGTGACGGCTTTGGACCAATTCAATAATACCGCCACGGGCTATGCCGGCACGGTGCACTTCACGAGCACGGATGCACAAGCGGTACTGCCGGCGGACTCGACCTTGACCAACGGTACGGGCACATTCTCGGCGACGTTGAAGACGGTGGGCAGCCAGACGCTCACTGCGACAGATACGGTGACCGCATCGATCACCGGTACATCGGGCACCGTCACAGTCAATGCCGCTGCAGCAACGCACTTCACAGTCAGCGCGCCTGCGTCGACGACCGCGAACACGGCTTTCAGCTTCACCGTGACGGCTTTGGACCAGTTCAACAACACAGCCACGGCCTATAGCGGCACGGTGCACTTCACGAGCACGGACGCGCAAGCGGTGCTGCCGGCGAACTCGACCTTGACCAATGGCGTAGGTACGTTCTCGGCCACGCTGAAGACGGGCGGCAACCAGACGCTCACGGCGACCGATACGGTTACCGCTTCGATTACCGGAACATCGGGCCCGATCCAGGTCCAGGTGCCACCGCAGATCACGAGCGCAAACTCGACCACCTTCATACCGGGCGTGGCGGGTACGTTCTCGGTCACGACCACCGGCTTCCCTACCGGCGCCTCGATGTTGATCAGCGAGATCGGCGCGCTGCCTGCGGGCGTCAATTTCGTCAACAACAATAACGGCACCGCGACCCTCTCCGGTACGCCTGGGGCGCTTTCGCAGAACGGCTCGCCGTATGCGCTGACGATCACTGCGAATAATGGCATCGCGCCGAACGCGACGCAGGGCTTTACGCTCAACGTCGTCTGCCCAACGATCACCGTCAGCGGTACGATCGCCGACCAGACCTACAACACGGCGATGAGCGCGGCGACGTTCTCACAGAGTGGCGGCCACGGGACGATCACCTGGACCGCGAGCGGCTTGGCGCCGGGCGAGTCGATCGGCGCGGGGAACGGCCAGGTCACCGGCACCCCGACCAACACCGGCACGTTCACCGCGAGCGTCACTGCGACCGACGCGTACGGCTGCAGCGGCTCGGGTACAGCCACCTACCACGTCAATCCGAAGGCGAGCAACGACGCCTACAACGCGCTCGGCAACGTGCTGGTCAATTCGGCCAACGGTGCGCCCGCGTTCGCGGTCACCGACAACGACAGCTTCCCCGCCGGCACCACGATCAGTGCGTTCGATGCGACCTCGACCGGCGGCGGCGCGGTGACCATGGTCACTTCCGGTGCGAACATCGGTCAGTTCACCTACGATCCGCCGACCGGCGCGAACAGCGGCACCGACACGTTCACTTACACGCTGTCCAGCAACGGCCGCACTGCGACCGGCACGGTGACCTTTGCGATCACAGCACGCGTTTGGTTCATCAACAACACGGCGGGTGCCTGCTCGTCCACCTGCGACGGCCGCCAGAGCCATCCGTTCACCAACACGTCGACGTTCCAGACGGCCAACACCGGCCTAGCGCTCAAGCCCGGGGCGAACGATCCGATCTTCATCTACACCGGCGGTTCGGCCTACAGCGGCACGATCACGCTGCTCAACGGCCAGCGCCTGATCGGGCAAGGCGCGTCGAGCACGCTCTCGACGCTCGGTGCGGTGTTCCCGCAGCCTGGCCAATCACTGCCGTCGACCGGCGGCGCGGCGCCGAACCTGACCAGCTCGGGCACAACGATCACGACCGGCAGCGGCAACTTCATCCATGGTCTGAACCTCGGCAACGCGACTACGGCGCTCGCCGGCACCAACTTCGGCACGCTGACGATCAACAGTAACGTCGCGATCAACAGCAACGGTCAGGCCTTGAACTTGAATAACGGCACGTTGACCGCGACGATCGAAAGCATCACCTCGACCGGCGGCGCCAACAACATCAAACTGATCAGCGTCGCGGGCACGTCGACCTTCCAGCACGCCGGCATCGGCGGCGCGCTCACCGGTGCGACCGGCACCGCGTTCCTGATGGGCTCGGGGGTGGCGAGCTCGGGCGGCACGTTGACGGTCGACTACGACGGTACGATCACCGCCAGCGCCGGTCAGTCGCCGGTGATCCTGCAGAACCGCACCAACGGCACGGTCACGCTGAACGGCGCGATCAACTCGACCGCGCTCGGCGTGCAGTTGCTGAGCAATACCGGCGCGACCACGGCGCTCACCGGCAAGCTGACGCTCGCCACCGGCGCCAACGCGGCGTTCACCGCGACCGGCGGCGGCACGATCAGCGCGACCGACGCTACGAGCACACTGACCACCACCACGGGCACGGCGCTCAACGTCGCCAATACGGCGATTGCCGCCGGCAACCTGATCTTCAAGAGCATCAGCGCCAACGGTGCGGTCAACGGCATCGTACTGAACAGCACGGGCTTGACCGGTGGTCTGACAGTCACGGGCGATGGCGGCGCGGTGTCGAACGGCTCGGGCGGCACGATCCAAGCCACGACTGGCGACGCGATCCTCATGACGAACGTGGCAAAAATCAGCCTCGGTTACATGAACATCACCAACCCCGGGCTAACCGGAATCAAGGTGATCCCAGTAGGCTGGACGCTCTCGCCGGCAAACTCATCAACGTCGAACGGTGTGACGAACTTCACTTTGAACCGCTGCAACATTTCCGACAACGCGGGCTCAGTTGCCGCTGACGACGGCCTGACGCTTTCGAACGCAAGCGGCAACGTCACGCTCACCAACAACTCTTTCAACGCCGCTCGACACCAGGGTGTCACGGTCGATAATTTCAGCGTCAACATGGCGAGCTTCACGATGACCGGCAACACGGTGAGCAACACGCCGGGTGGTGACGGCATGCTGATGCAGATGCGTGGAACCTCAGTGATGACGACGGGCGCGATCGGCGGTGCGACCGCGGCGCTCGGCAACACGTTCTCGAGCAACTCGGCGACCGGCCTGCAGATCGCCAACGCCGATACCGGGAATATTCAGAGCATGAATATTCAGAACAATACGATCAGCAACAACAATGCCGGTACCGATCTCGATCTGGGCCAGTCTTCCAGCTACAACATCACCGTGCAGAACAACAATTTCCAGAACCAGCACACACAAGTCATCAACATGGTCCAATCGACTGGGTCTACGGCCGGATCGCTCACCGCGTTAATCAAGAACAACACGATCGGCACGCAAGGAACTCTCGATTCGGGTTCGGCGATCGGCAGCGGTATCCGCGTGGCGAACGGCGCGGTGAACGTCGCAGTGACGATCGATTCGAACCAGATCCGCGAGGTCCCGAACGCGAGCGGCATCGAGCTCGGCGCACAGGCCTACACGGTGAACGGCAACGTCAAGTACAAGATCGTCAACAACACGATCCCACGGCCCACGGGCACCAACCAAGCCGTGTGCGGGCCGACCGCGCCGTGTCCGCTTCCGTCGATCTTCCTGCTTTCCGACAGCAACGGTGTCGGTGGGTTCGATCACCTGTGCACTCAGATCAGCGGCAATTCGGCCTACGATCCGTCCTCGTGGGCGTTGGGTGCGGGCCAATCGGCGTTCTATTTCGCGCGGCGCACGAGCGCGTCCAACACACTGCAACTCGAGGGCACGCAGGCGAACGTGACCAGCCAGATCACAACGACCAATACGATCACGAACCTCACGACGCCGCCGGGCGTGATCGACGAGAACACTTCGGGAACGGTGACGATCGTTCCAGCGGGTACGTGCGGCAGTTTCCCATAACGAGAAACTGCCACCGAGAGCGAGGGGAAATCGAAGTTTGAGGTGGTATCCGTGGTTTCGGATGCCGTGATGTACCGGCGTCGCCCGTGCGGCGGCGCTGGCGACCGTTCACCGTTGATGGAGGTGCGATATGGCCGAACCGTTTCTGAGCGAGATCCGCATCATGAGCTTCGGGTTCCCGCCGAAAGGCTGGGCGTTGTGCGACGGGCAGTTGCTGCCCATCAATCAAAACCAGGGGTTGTTCTCTCTGTTGGGGACGACTTACGGTGGCGATGGTCGCGTCAATTTCGGCCTGCCCAACTTGCAGGGCCGGGTGCCGATCCATATGGGCAACAGCCATACGCTCGGAGAACGCGGTGGCGAACAAGCGCATACGCTCAGCATCTCCGAAATCCCGACGCACACCCATGTGCTAAATGGCAGCAGCAACGCGGGAACACTGGCCATCGCGCCCGGCAACCTAAGTGGCAGCTCGGCGTCACAGGCCTACCAGGCCCCCGACAGCAATATGGTCGCGATGGCGCCCGGCAGCATCGCCAACGTCGGTGGTAGCCAGGCGCATCTAAACATGCAGCCATTCCTGGTGCTGAATTTCAGCATCGCGCTGCAGGGCATCTTCCCGAGCCAGACCTGACGGAGACGAACCATGGCACAGCCTTACGTTGGCGAGATCCGCATGTTTGCCGGCAATTTCGCACCGGCCGGGTGGATGTTCTGTGAAGGACAATTGCTTCCGATTTCGGAATACGAGACGCTGTTCAACCTGATCGGTACGACCTACGGCGGCGACGGCCAGTCGACGTTCGCGCTGCCCGACTTGCGCGGTCGCGTGCCTTTGCATTTCGGCAACGGCTTCACGCTCGCTGAGACCGGCGGCGTCGAAACGGTCACCCTGACCGTGTCGCAAATCCCGGCGCACACACATCCACTACTCGCGACGAGCACCCTCGCCACGCAGCAGAACGTGCAGGGCAACGTGTATGCGGAAGCGACGCTGTTCAATCCGTACATCAACGTGGCGCCGGCGGCAGCAATGTCGCCGCTCGCCGTGGGCAGCGTCGGCGGCAGCCAGCCGCACGACAATTTTCAGCCCTATCTGTGCGTGGATTTCATCATCTCGCTGTTCGGCATCTTCCCCTCACAAACCTGAGCGAGCACCGTCATGGACCCATTCGTTGCTGAAATCAGAATCTTCCCGTTCAATTTCCCGCCCAAGGGTTGGGCGTTCTGCGACGGCCAGATTCTGCCGCTGTCGCAGAATACCGCGCTGTTCTCGCTACTCGGCACCACCTACGGCGGCGATGGTAAGTCGAATTTCGCTCTGCCGGACATGCAAGGCAATGCGCCTATGCATCCCGGGCAGGGACCTGGCCTGTCGCTGCACGATCTCGGCGAGACCGGCGGCTCCGATACAGTGACGCTGCTCGAGTCCGAAATCCCGTCGCATTCGCATAGCCTGATGAGTTCGACAGTGAACTCCAGCAAGCCCTCACCGGGCGGCAATGCGCTTGCGCGTGTCACCGGCGCCACACCGTACGTGGCCGGCACGCCGGCTCCGCCGCTGTCGCAATTCAGCAGCAACGCACTCGCGCCGGCCGGCGGCGACCAGCCGCACAACAATATGCAGCCGTATCTGACATTGAATTTCTGTATCGCGCTGCAAGGCGTATATCCTCCGCGCACGTAAGCCGGAAATTTCCACAGGGGAAAGTTTTTTTCATGCCGATTAACCGACGACGTTTTTTGACAACCCCTCTGCTCGCGCTCGGCGCGGGTGCATGTCTGGGGGCCGGGGTCATCGCGCATGCGAAAACTTCCGCGAACGGCCCGTTGCGATTCACGCTGTTGCGTCTGCAGGGCAGCGATGGCAGTGCGGCCGACGCGCAACGGCGCGGCCGGGTGTGGGAGAGCGCGGAACGAGAGAACGGCCCCGCGCTCGCGCGCATCACCGTACATGGTTTCGTTCCTGCATCGGTGTTCGGCCCGAGCGCGGCCTTGGTGCAGAACCTGTTCGGCGACGCCGGCGAACCGGTTCACGATCTGTATCGGTATTTCGCAGCTCCGCATCTGGCGAACAGCCGGGCGGTCGGTTTCGATGCGGTCGCCGGAGCGTTCGCGGGTTTTCGCGTGAGTCTGACCCAGGCCGAAGGAGAGCCGGCTCAGGTCGGCGAATTCCGCATGCCGCGTCTGCGTCCCGGTCTCTATGCACTGGTCGCCGACGATGTCATGCTGCCCGGAAAGTATACTTTTACCGGCGAGCTAGCGCGGCCCCTAGCGGGCGTGTTCGGTATCGTGCCGAACCACCTCGTCTTCAGCGTGGCGGAAAGCGTTTGACCGTTGGGTTCGGCACGGCCAACGGCGAGTCGCTCGCTGTCGCGCTGCAACGTGCATGCCCCGACATCGGGCTGCATCCCGAGCATGACGGTGACCTGGATTTCCTGCGCGGCCTCTACGCGAGCGTACGTGCGCCGGAACTCGCGCCGATCGACTGGAGCGAGCAGCGCAAGCGCGAGTTCACCGATGCGCAGTTCGCTCTGCAGGGCAGCCACTATCGCGAGCACTATCCCGGTGCGGAATTCCTCGTCGTCGAGCACGCCGGCGTGCCGATCGGCAGGTTCTACCTGTGCCGCTTCGCGCACGAGATCCGGGTGATGGACATTGCCCTGGTCGAGGCACGCCGCAATGCCGGCATCGGTACGCGCCTGATGCGCGCGCTGCTCGGCGTGGCCGATGCGGAAGGCCGCAGCGTGACCTTGCATGTCGAGCCCGACAATCCTGCGCAACATCTGTACCGCAGACTCGGGTTCGCCCTGATCGAGCCGCGCGGCGTCTACGATTTTCTGGGTCGCCCGTTGCCGGTGACGGCGTCGGCAACGCGCGCGTCGCCGGACAGGTGACGGACGCCGATTACGTCAGTTGAAAATGATTTCGTAGCACATGCCCTGTCCGTCCGGACCGACCGGCACGGTGAACAGGTCGAGCGGCCCATGCACGGGATGCTCGTAGCGGAACGTGCCCTGCGGCAACGAGGCACGCGCACCCTTGTCGCGCAGGAGCAGCGCAAACGGCGGCGCGGCCCGTTGTGAGCGCGCCGGCAACGCACGCACTCCGGCCACTTCGAAGTCGATGCGCTTGTCGCCGTGCACCATGGCCAGGCGATGCTCCGGCAGGGTTTCGAAATCGGCGGCGGAAAGTCGATCGATCATGCTGGTTATCTCAATCCGATGCGCTCGCAGATCGCGAGCGTAGCCTTGGCCCGGTTCAGAGTGTAGAAGTGTATCCCCGGAACGCCGCCGGCGATCAGTTTTTCGCAGAGCTGGGCGACGACATCGGCACCGAATTCTCGGATCGAGTCGGCGTCGTCGCGAAACGCTTCTAGGCGCTTGGCGATCCAGCGCGGGATCTCGGCGCCGCACATGTCCGAAAAGCGCTTGAGCTGCGAGTACTGCGTGATCGGCATGATTCCCGGCGTGATCGGCACCGTGATGCCTGCCTTGCGTGCATCGTCGACGAAGCGGAAATACGCGTCGGCATTGAAGAAGTACTGCGTGATCGCGCCGTTCGCGCCGGCATCGACCTTGCGTTTGAAGTTGGCGAGGTCGCTGTGCGCGTCGCCCGACTGCGGGTGCATCTCCGGGTACGCGGCGACTTCAATGTGGAAGAAACCATCGTGGTCGTGGCGGATGTATTCGACCAGGTCGCTCGCGTAGTGGAACTCGCCATAGCTCGCCATGCCCGAGGGCAGGTCGCCGCGCAGGGCGACGATGCGCCGGCAGCCCATCGCCTTGTAGCTGTCGAGCAGCTTGCCGATTTCCGCGCGCGTGCCGCCGACGCAGGACAGGTGCGGCGCCGCGTCGAGACCGTGTTCTTCGCGCAGATGGCGCACGGTTTCCGGCGTATAGCTCAGTGTCGAGCCACCCGCACCGAATGTGCAGCTCACGTATTCGGGCTTGAGCGCCTTGAGTTTCGGCAGCGCCGCTTCGAGCGTCGCCCGTTGTTCGTCGGTTTTCGGCGGGAAGAATTCGAAGCTGATCGGCGTCATCGTGGCGGGGCGAAGTTTGCTCAGGCCGGAAGTATATATCTCTTTGTCGCGATGAAGCGATATTTGCTTCAAATACGGGGTTCCGACCGGCACAGCCACGAAGCGATCACGACATGGGTGCGGCCCGCTCCGACGCGGCGCGCTGCTCCCTGCGGCGCTGCCGGATCGGGGCGAATCCGATCAGCTTCTTGGTTTTCTCGTCCCACAGCCGCAGCGTCAGCGTGCGCAAGCTTGCGACGAACGTGATCGGCTTGACCTGCCTGAACAGCGGATCGGCGTCGTGACAGGTCTGGAGATAGTAGTTCGGAATCCGCGGGCTCAGATGGTGGATGTGATGAAAGCCGATGTTGCCCGAGAACCATTGCGCGATCGCGGGCAATTTGTAGAACGAGCTGCCGCGCAGGGCGGCGGCGGTGTAGTTCCATTGGTCGCCGCGCTCCCAATACGCGTCCTCGAACTGGTGCTGGACGTAGAACATCCAGACGCCTCCGGCGCCGGCCACCATGGTCACAGTCAACTGGATCAGAAGATACGCCCCGATGCCGAAGATCCAGCTCATCGCGACGACGAAGCAGGCCACCGCGAGGTTGATCCACCAGACCGAATGGCGTTCGCGGCGCCCCTCGGTCGAGGGTATGCGCTGGATGACGAGGAACAGGACCAAAGGCGCAACGAGAAGCAGAACGAACGGGTTGCGCACGAGCCGATAAGCGAACCGCTTGCGCTTCGACGATTCCAGGTACTCCTGCACCGTCATCGTCCACACGTCACCCTTGCCGCGCTTGTCCAGATGTCCCGCGGTGCCGTGATGGATCGCGTGCTCCCAGCGCCATTGGTAGTACGGCGTGAACGTCAGCACGCCGGCAATGATGCCAAGCACGTCGTTGGCGCGCCTCGATCCAAAGAACGAGCCGTGTCCGCAATCGTGGAAGATGATGAAGATGCGCACGAGAAAGGCGCCGGCGAGCATGGCCAGCAGTATCGTCAACCACCATGACACACCCAGACTGAGATACATCAAGCCCCATAGCATCGCGTACGGGACGAACGTGTTCGCCACCTGCCATAGTGCCCGCGGCGTCGACGGCTGCTGGTACCGCGCGACGGCGCGCTGCCATGCCGGCTTGCCCCCGAAGTCGACTTCGGCGGCCGCCGTTGGCTGTTCTGCAATCATGGGTCGAATTCCACTGCGCCGTGCCGGCGCGTAGCGATGGATGTGGTCAATATACTAGACCGCGTGTGAACAAGTTGGTTTCCATGAAATTCCGACCGAAAGAACCGAGCCGGGCTGCGATTGTGAAATTCGCGCGGGAGTATGTGCGCGCCGGTTGATCGATTCGGTTCTGCTGTGCACGCCGACGCGATTTCTCCCGCTGCATTCGCGTCTGAATACTGTGAAATTGTATACAAAGAAAAAGGTATGCGCTTCGGAAAACACCGCGCAGGTTCGCGTGCGTCACGCCAAACTAACAACAGCAAGCGCATACTCTGCGATGCACTACGACGCAAGGTCGTAACGGCCACTCAGCCGCGCTGCGCTTCCATCACCAATCGCTTCTGAGCCTCGCACTCCTTCACCGAGGGAGTATCGGCTTCGGCCGTCCCGAGATTGGGCATCAGCGCCTGTCTCTCCAAGAGGTCATCATCATGAACAACCAATCCAACACTCCTTCCACCCAGAACCTCGTCGACACCGCCGCGGCAAACGGCTCCTTCAAGACCTTCGGCCAGGCCGTCGAGAAAGCCGCGCTCAGCGACACGCTGCGCGGGCCCGGTCCCTTCACCGTTTTCGCGCCCACCGACGCGGCGTTCGAGAAACTGCCGCCCGGCAAGCTCGAGCATCTGTTCAAGCCGGAAAACAAGGAAGAACTCGTGGGCGTGGTCAACTACCACGTGCTCAAAGGCCAGAAGAGTTCCGCAGACATCGGCAAGTGGAACGCGGCAAGAATGGTCCAGGGTCAATCGGCACCGATCACGCAGAGCGACGGCAAGGTCAGTATTGACGGGGCCCAGGTCGTCGTCGCCGACGTCGCGTCGAGCAACGGCGTGATCCACGGCATCGACAAGGTCAACATACCTGCGCCGACCGCGCATTGAAGCGGATCTAACGTCACAGCCACGGCAGGGAGCGATCCCTGCCGTTTTTGTTCGTGGAATTCGATGCGGGGTGAAGCGACGCCAGTTCTAAAAAAACCGCGTACATCGTTTTGTTGCTGATGACGCGCTGCCTCGATCAGAACGGCAGAAGTTGGAATTTACCACGCGATATGTCGTTGGACGCTAGGAAATTCCCGCATGCGCAGGCCTTGTGCATGGTCTTGCTGTCGCGTTCTCGATCGGGTTTACTTCGATTCTCGGCTGATGCGACTGGGCTGCTTGTCCGGAGATCTGCCGATCGAACAATGGGGTTTGTCAAACGGACAAATGTAATTGGCTTTCGGGGGGCAGGCTGAACAATGTCGTACAACAAGGGGACGGGGATCGCTGGATTGCCAATGGCGCTGTTGCTCATGGTGTTCACGGTTCCGGCACAGGCGCAGGTGCCGGCCTTGAGGGATTTGGCCAAGCATGAGCAGTTTCGCGACGTAAAGATTTCGCCGGACGGGCAATATCTGGCGGTAACGGGTGTGGTCAAGGACAAGACAATACTTTCCTTGTTGCGCCTTGCCGATATGAGTGGAGTGAATCTGCGCCCGATCGAGCGCGACGAAGTGCAGGACTTCTGGTGGCTCGGATCCCACCGTATCGTCTACAACATGTCCGCGAAACTCTACGATGTCGACGGCATGGTTGCCAATGGCGAGTTACTCGCGGTAAATGCCGATGGTGGCAACAAGACGGTGCTGTACAGTTGGCGCCGTTCGGCCGGTATGCAGGGCTTTGCGGTAGTCGAAGGTCGCCTGGGCGGGAACGAAAAGCTGCTTGTCAATGTAAGGCCTTGGGGCAAGTGCGATCACGGGCCCTATCCGACCGCGCGGTCGCTTGCGGTGGACGGGAGCATGGAAACGCTTGCTACGGCTCCGATCTGCAATGCAAGTTTCGTTGCCGACAACGATGGTACGGTGCGCTTTGCCCATGCGACGGGGGACGATCTCAAGGCCAAGGTCTACTATCGCGCGAGTGCGTCGGCAGAATGGGAACTCCTGTTCGACGAGGGCGTGACGCATCGTATCGACACGCCGCTAAGGTTCACGCGCGACAATAAGAAGGTCTACTTCTCCTGCCCCGGTGAGCACAAGAAGGGCGGCGTTTGTTTGTGGAACGTCGCTGATCGCAGGATGGAGGTGCTCTGGAGCGGCAACGAGGCTGACGCGGACGAACTGCTCGACACCTTCGATGGGCGTGATGCTTATGCGATCGCCTCGATGCCGGGACGGCCCGCGCTGATCCTGGTCGACAAATCAGCACGAGAGTCGGAGATGATGCGCAATCTTGCGCAGGCGTTTACTGGACAGCATGTGAGTATCGGCAGCCACACGGACGACGGCAGCCACGCCGTGGTGTTCGTCGATAGCGACACGAATCCAGGCGAGTATTACCTTTACGACGTGGCGGCACACAAGCTGCGCTTTCTCGTCGCTAAATATCCCTGGCTTAAGCGTGAAACACTTTCGCCGATGGAGCCGGTCGAGTTCGCTGCGCGGGACGGCACGAGCTTGCACGGCTATCTGACGAGACCACAGCGCACAGCGCCGGGCAGGTTGCCGCTGGTTGTGTATGTCCACGGCGGCCCCTACGGAATCCGTGACCGCTGGAGTTACGATCCCTACGGCCAGGCACTCGCTTCGCGCGGATACGCAGTGCTGCAAGTCAATTTTCGCGGGTCGGGCGGCTACGGCGAGGAATTTCAAAACGCCGGTGCGCGTGAATGGGGTGGCAAGATGCAGGATGACGTCGCCGACGCGACGCGCTGGGCGATCGCGCAGGGAATTGCCGATCCGCAGCGTGTATGCATCTTCGGCGCGAGCTACGGCGGCTATGCTGCGCTCGAGGGAGTGGCCAAGGAGCCCGACCTCTATCGCTGTGCGATCGGCTATGTCGGTGTCTACGATTTGCCGATGATGTTCAAGCGTGGTGATATCCCCGAGAGCCGATTCGGCAAGAATTATCTCAAGTGGGCTCTTGGCGAAAACGAAGAAGAATTGCGTGTACGTTCGCCGGTCGCGCAGGCGGACAAGATCAAGGCCAAGGTGATGCTCGTTGTTGGAGGCAACGACGGACGCGTCCCCGAGGAACATGGAAAGGCCATGCGCGACGCGCTCAAGGCAAAAGGCGCGGAACCGGAATGGTTGTACGACCGCACCGAAGGCCATGGCTTTTATGCCGAGGAGCACGTCACCGAATTGTTCGAGCGCCTGCTTGGATTTCTCGACCGCGAGATTGGTCCAAACCATCGCTGACTCTTCGCCGACCACTTGCTTGAGGGCGATTCCGGAGGGCGTTCCCTTTTCTCAATCGCAGCAGGATGCATGATTTTCGGCCCATAGGCAGCGGCCTATGGGTCGGGCAGAATCATCCACATCCTTTCATTGCGGGAGCAGATCGTGGGGTGTAGCGGGAGAGTGATGGTTGCGATGCTGGGGTTGCTGATCGTTGCCGTGGTGAACGCGGCGCCTCAGCCGTCGGAAAGCAAAGCAGCAACGGATTTCGTAAGCGCGACGCAAGGTTTGCGGCACACGACCGGTTTCTTTGAAATCTATCGCGACGAAGCGAAAGGCCGCATCCTGCTCGGCGTACGCGAATTCGGCCAGCCGTTCCTGATGATGAGCTCGCTGCCGTGGGCACTCGGCTCGAACGATGTCGGTCTCGATCGCGGGCAGAGCAGCGAGTCGCATCTGGTCGAGTTCCGCCGCGTCGGCGCGCGCGTACTGCTGGTCGAGGACAACACGAAGTTTCGCGCCGTCTCGAACAACGCGGACGAGGCGCTCAGCGTGCGCCAGGCATTCGCCGAGTCGGTGTTGTGGGCGGGAGAAATTGTCTCTGAGCGCAAGGGCGGGAATGGTGAGGCGCTTGTCGATGTGAGTGCTTTGCTGACTTCTGATCGCCACGGCATCGCGCAGCGGCTGAACGAGACCAAGCAGGGCAAGTACGAGATCGACGACAAGCGCAGTGCGGTGTCGCTCGCCGATGCGAAAAGTTTTCCGGACAACACCGAACTCGAAGCGATGCTCACGTTCCGCGGTCCCGGCGAGGGCGCGTTCGTCAAGGACGTGGCGATGGACCCACAGAGCGTCAGCGTGCGCCAGCACCTGAGTTTCGTGCGCTTGCCTACGCCCGGTTATGCGCTGCGTGCCTATCACCCGGCCTCGGGCGGATTGAGCGTCGGCTGGTACGACTTCGCCCAGCCGCTTGCTTCGAGCATCGACCGTCGCGTGCAGCCGCGCTTCCGTCTCGACAAGGTCGACGCCGCCGGCCACGTGAAAAAGCCGATCGTGTTCTATCTTGACCGCGGCACGCCCGAGCCGGTGCGCTCGGCGCTGCTCGAAGGCGCGAACTGGTGGAAGACGGCGTTCGAAAAGGCCGGCTTCAAGGACGCCTACCGCGTCGAACTGCTGCCCGAAGGCGCCGATCCGATGGACGTGCGCTACAACCTCATCACCTGGGCGCATCGTTACACGCGCGGCTGGTCGTACGGCCAGCCGATCGTCGATCCGCGTACGGGTGAGATCATTCGCGGCAACGTCACGCTCGGCTCGCAGCGCGTGCGCCAGGACATCCTCATCGCCGAAAGCCTGCTTGCGCCGTACGACAAAGCCAACGCGGGCGAATTGAAGAACGAAGCCGAGCAGATGGCGCTTGCGCGCCTGCGCCAACTCGCGGCGCACGAGGTCGGGCACGCGCTCGGCTTCGCCCATAACTTCGCCGCGAGCCGGCTCGGCAACGGTTCGGTGATGGATTATCCGCATCCGCTGCTCGCGCTCGGCGCCGACGGAAAAATTTCGCTCGACCACGCCTACGGCATCGGCCTAGGCGCGTGGGACGACTTCATCATCGCCCACGCTTACGCGCAGTTCGCGCCGGGCGCCGAAGAATCGTCGCTGGCGAAGCTGCGTGCGGATATTGCCAAAGCCGGCTTCCACTACATCAGCGACCAGGACGCGCGCAGCCCGGGCGATGCGGAGCCCGACGGTTTGTTGTGGGATTCCGGCCCTGACACATTGAAAACGTTCGATGCGTTGCTGGCAGCGCGACAAAAGGCGCTCGCGAATTTTTCGCTCGGCGTGTTGCCGCCCGATCGCCAGGTCGGCGAACTCGAAGCGCGGCTTGTGCCGGTGTATCTGTTGCATCGCTACCAGGCCGAAGCGGTCGCGCGCCTGCTCGGTGGTGTCAGCTACACCTATTCGCAAGCGACCGATCGCCAGGCAGGCTCCACCCCCGTGCCGGCGCAGACCCAGCGCGATGCGCTCACGCGCCTCGTCGCGACGCTCGGTGCGGACGATCTCGCGCTGCCGGCGAACGTGCTCGACCTCGTCACGCCGCCGGGCGCGGACTACGCACGCAATCGCGAATACTTCGCGACGAAGACGGGGCCGACATTCGATCCGCTCGGTGCAGTCGAAGCGGCTGCTGCGCAGACGACGCTGTTCCTGTTTGCGCCCGAACGCCTCAACCGTCTCGCCTGGCAGCATGCGCGCGATGCGAAGCAGCCTGGCGTCGGCGACGTGCTCGATGCGGTGTTCCGCGGCACGTGGCAGCAGACCACGCACGACGGCTCCGCGCCGGCTGCCGTGGCCGTGCAGACCGCGGCGAATTGGGTCGTGCTCGACACGCTGCTGCACGCACTCGACGACGGCAAGCTGCATGCGCAGGTCGATGCCGACGTGCGCGCAGCGCTGCAGCAATGGCAGGCGTGGCTTTCAAAGCAGGGCGGCAGCGAGGCAGTTGCCGCGAACCGTGCGTCGGCCGCCGAGACGATCCGCAAGTATCTCGCCGATCCGAAATCGGTGAAGCTGCGGCCGTTGCCGGCGATTCCGCCCGGCGCGCCGATCTGAGCCGCGCGGTATGTCGATCTTTCTCACGCCATTTGCACGCGCGCGCCTGTTCCCGAAGGAGCGTCGCCGCAACACGATCCAGGACTGCACGCCAGAAGAGTTCGAGCGCCATCTCAACGAGCACGCGCCGCTCAAAGTGCTCGACGGTTACGCACCGTTCTGCAAACTGCATGTGCATCGCAACTGGACGTCAACGCGCTGCCTGACCGTGCCGATCGGCGACGACAATCGTCATCTGCTGCGCTCGGGTTACGAGGCGCGCACGAAGGACGAATTGGCGGTACTCGTGCGCTGGTTCGAAGGCGTCGAAGCGCCGGTCGCGAACTGGCTCGTCGTCATCCTCTACGGCCGCGAGCAACTGGCCAAGGAGGGCTCGCCGATCGACGCCGACTGGGGCGTCGTCGGCTGCCTGTACACGATGGAACCCGAGGAAATTCCGATGGCGCCGATCACGATGATGCGCAATGCGCTCGGCGTCGAAGAAGGCGGTTCGGGCGTGTCGCTCGATCGCGAGGCGTATCGGCGCAGCGTGGAGTTCTGGGAGTGCAACGCGAACTGGCGCCCGTAGCTTCGATTCAATGCCGCGTCGGTACCGCATCGACCGGCGGTTCGTCGGCGAACAGTTCGTTGATCTCGGCCTCGTCGAACACGTAGTGGCGATTGCAGAACTCGCAGGTGACCTGCACCGAGCCTTGCTCGGCGAGCACGGCATCGTTTTCCGCGCGGCCGAGCGTGCGCAGCATTGTGCCGACGCGCTCGCGCGAGCAGGTGCAGCCGAACGCGAGCGCCTGCGCGGGTTGCAGGCGCACCTCTTCCTCGTGGAACAGGCGCCGCAATACCTCTTGCGGCGGCAGGTCAAGCAGTTCGTCCTGCCCCAGAGTAGCGAGCAGGTGTTCGGCGCGGTTCCAACCGTCCGCATCGGCGACGGCAGCATTTCCACCGGTCGTGGCGACCTGTTGCAGCATCAAGCCGGCGCAGCGCTCTGCGTTGGCGGCAAGGACAAGTCGCGTCGGCAACTGTTCCGAGCGCTGAAAATACCCCTCGAAGGCAGCGGCGAGATCGCCATGCTCGACCGGTACCAGCCCCTGGTAGCGCGTATCGGTCACCGAGTTCTCGATCGTGATCGCGAGGCGCGCATCGGTTTCGAGCGACACGCGCGATTGCGGTTGCTCGCCGTCCCAGCGCGCGATGCCGCGCAGCTGGCCGTCGTGCGTACAGTCGGCGAACAGCAAGCGCAGCGCGCCGCTTTCGCGCAGATGGATGGAAAGCCGTCCTTCGAACTTGATCGGGCTCGTGAACAGCGCGCTCGCGGCCACGGTCTGGCCGAGCAGTTCGGCGAGCGGGCGGCTGTAATCGCCGTTGGCGCGGATGCGTTGCCAGGCCTCGTCGAGGCGCACGATGGCGCCGCGCACACCGGCGCGTTCGAGTTGGAAGCGGTGCAGGGAATTGTCGGTCGTCGTCATGACTTGCGGTGTCGAATCGTTGGGGTCGGAAAGCGGCTGGTTGTCGCGCAGGACGCCAGTTTATGCGGGCAGACATGGGACGATGCAAGAGCCGGCGCGTGCGATCGTTGTCAGAAAATTTCCCTCGCCCGCGCCTGGCCCGGGCCGAACCGCGCAAGAAGATGAGGCAGGATGGCCGGCGACAGCGGTTCGAAACGGGAGAAGACTGCTTGAAACGAATTGAGGGGTTTTTCTGCCGGGCCGCCGCGCTGGCGATGCTGCTGGCGCAAACAGGCTGGGCAAACGAGTGGTCACCGCCCGCGGATATCGAACAAATCCCGCTGTGGCCGCGCACGCCGCCAAATGCGCAACCCGTACCGGGGCCGGAATATGCGCTGACCAAGACGAGCCCCGACCCCAAGTTTGCCGGCAAGCCGGTGACCGGGGTGTACAACGTCTCACAACCGACGCTGTCGGTATTCCCCGCCAAGGGAAACAACACCGGTGCGGCGGTCGTGGTGTTTCCGGGCGGCGGCTATCAAATGCTCGCGATCGACTTCGAAGGTACCGAAGTCTGCGACTGGATCACGGCGAAGGGCGTCACCTGCATTGTGCTCAAGTATCGCGTGCCCGGCGGCGGCCCTTACGGCCTGAAGATGCCGCATGTGCCGATGGCGCTGCAGGATGCGCAACGCACGATCGGCCTGCTGCGCGAGCGCGGCGGCAAATGGGGCATCGATCCGCACAAGATCGGCGTGCTCGGATTTTCCGCCGGCGGCCATCTCGTCGCCTGGGTCAGCAACGAGGCCAAGCGCAGCTATGCTCCCGTCGATGCCGCCGACAAGCAGAGCAGCCGCCCGGATTTCGCCGTGGTGCTCTATCCCGGTCACATCTGGGACTATGAGGATAACCATTACGAGACACCGGCAAACGGCCTGCGCGTTAGCAAAGACGCGCCGCCGACCTTCATCGTGCAGGCGCAGGACGATCCCTTCGACAACATCCACGAATCGGCCACCTACTATCTCGCCCTGGTGAAAGCCAAGGTGCCGGTGGAGATGCATGTCTACGCGCACGGCGGCCACGCGTTCGGCCTGCGCCGTACCGAGCAGCCGATCACGCAATGGCCGGCGCTGGCCGAAACGTGGCTGCAGAGGATCGGGATGTTGCCGAAGCAGCCGTAGCGGGTCGCAATCTTTCAATCATCAGCGCGGTCGCGATTCCCGTATGGAAGCGCGCATCGCACCTCGATCGTCGAAAAAATTCCGCAGATGTCGATTTCCGCAAACACCGCTCGTCGTTTCGATGCAAGGCCGATGAGGCAGGGCTCGAACCGACCGATTGCACATACCCATCACAAGCAGGAGAACGAACATGATCCCCAAGAACACGATTTGCATCTGGTACGACGGCACTGCCCTGGAAGCCGCACAGTTCTACGCGAAGACGTTTCCGGACAGCGCGGTCGGTGCCATTCATCGCGCACCGGGCGACTATCCCGCGGGCAAGCAGGGCGATGTGCTGACGGTCGAGTTCACCGTCGCCGGCATTCCCTGTCTCGGCCTCAACGGCGGCCCGGGAATCAACCACAGCGAGGCATTCTCGTTCCAGATCGCGACCGACGACCAGGCCGAAACCGATCGCCTGTGGAATGCGATCGTCGGCAACGGTGGCAAGGAAAGCGCCTGCGGCTGGTGCAAGGACAAGTGGGGCATATCGTGGCAGATCACGCCGCGTGTCCTCACCGAAGCCTTCACCGGCTCGGATCGCGCGGCGGCCAAGCGCGCATTCGAGGCGATGATGAAGATGGGGAAGATCGATGTCGCTGCGATCGAGGCAGCGCGGCGGGGCTGAGCTTGCAGGCTGCACACGACAAGCACACGAACGGGATTGTTGCCGAAGTAGCGGCACGGCATCGTCGAACGGTCTAGAATTCCTGCGAACTTGCGCGTTCTCGCCGGCGATCCATGCCGGCACCGACACTGTCGCGACACTCCCGGGAGCTCACATGACTACCTGGCTCAAAGCGCAATACACCCGGCGCGATCCCGATCCGCAATCCGTCATCGAGGCCGTGCCATTCGAGCGCCCCGTGCTTGCGCCAGGCCAGGCGCTGGTCGCGGTGCTCGCCGCGCCGATCAATCCGAGCGATGTGCTGACACTGACCGGCGAGTACGGCATCCTGCCACCGCTACCGGCCGTCGGCGGCAACGAAGGCGTGGGTCGCGTCGTGGAACTGGGCCCGGATACGCAAGGTCCTGCCGTGGGCCAGACCGTATTGCTGCCGGCCGGCATCGGTACCTGGGCCAGCCACGTCCTCGCGCCGGTCGCGAAACTCGTTCCATTGCCGAATGGCGCCGATCCGCAGCAGCTCGCGATGCTCACGGTGAATCCGCCGACGGCGTCGCTCCTGCTCGGCAATTTCGTCGATCTCAAACCCGGCGACTGGGTAGTGCAGAACGCCGCAAACTCCGGCGTCGGCAGCTATCTCGTGCAGCTCGCCAGGCAGCGCGGCCTGAAGACGGTGAACATCGTGCGGCGTGAGTCTGCCGTGGCCGGCGTCGAGACGCTGGGCGCCGATGTCGTGCTTGTCGATGGCGAGGATCTCGCCGCTCGCGTCAAGGCCGTAACGCACGGCGCGTCGATCAAACTCGGCGTCGACTCGGTCGGCGGCAGCGCCACGCTGCGCCTCGCGGCGTGCCTCGGCGAGGGCAGCATCGTCGTGAACTACGGCGCGTTGAGCGGGGATGCGTGCAAGGTGTCGCCGCGCGAACTCGTATTCCGCGACATCACGCTCAAGGGTTTCTGGCTCGCGCGTTGGTTCCGCATCACGCCTGCGGCGCAACAGCATGCGCTGCTCGCCGAACTCGCCGGCCTTATCGCTGCGGGCAAGTTGAAGGCTCCGATCCAGGCCACCTATGACCTGATGCAAATCAAGCAGGCCGTGGCCGCTGCGGCAGCGGGTGAGCGCCAAGGCAAGATCATGATCGTGCCCAGGCACGAGTGAGCGTGCGGGCACGGCTCGATTGAAGGGTGCGCCGAGGCATCGATACTCGAGAATTGTCGCCGCGCGCTCATCCGCACCGACACATTTGCCGATCAAATTACGTCCGATCTCAGAAGAGCTCATTTTTCCGAGAAGGTACCCATCGATGCGCATGCTCGCCCTATCGACTGTCGCGGCCTGTTTGTCGCTCACCGGCTGCATATTTGGTTACATCGCACCCGCGCCTGACGGCTTTCGGGGCGATTTCGTGCTGAAAGACGATGCGCAACTGACGTCCTGCAGTTTGGGGCCGGGCATGTGGAGCGGCTCCACGCCAGGAACTTGCATAGGATTCGGCTGCAGCGAAAACTGCATATCTGTTCCCGCCGGGACGCCAGTCAGAGTTTTGCATACGTTTGTCCACGCCGACGGTATCGAAGACGTATCAATACGCGTAGGCGAGGGCTCAGGTGCGAGGGTTGCGCACCTGTACGGGACATGGGGCGGATTCAAGGAGCATCTCGCTCGTCGCTGAATTGAAACTCCGTCCGATCGGAGTAGCCGACGTAGACCGGTCCTGATCCGCACCGCAACGCGGTCTCATTCCCCGCGCTGCAGGATGACGCCCATCTCTTCCACGTCGAGATCGCGCTCGAGTTCGTGCAGGACTTCGTCTTCGATCAATCCGGCGCGATGGATGCGGATCAGTTCGGCGCGACCGGCGGCAATGCTGATCAGCACCACGTCGAAATGCGTCTGGATGCCCGACATGAACTTGTCCGCGTCCGCTGCGTAGCGCTCGGTGATTTCCAGGCGCCTGCGGTACTCCGCAAGCAACTGCGGATGGATCAGCGTTCCGTCCGCTGCGTAGGCATTCGCCTCCACTGCTGCAGCGCGGGCGCGGGCGATCGCGGCTTCCGAAGCAGGCAGGCTCATTTTCGCCGGCGGGTCGGCGTCGACGGGTCGTACGCGCCGGATCAGCCAACCCAGGCTCGTGCCCTGGATCACCACGGTGGCGAAGATCACGGCGAACGCAGTTACGAGCATCAGGTCGCGACCCGGCATAGCCTCTGGCAGCGTGAGCGCGACCGCGAGCGTGACGACGCCGCGCATGCCGGCCCAGCTCAACACGGTTGCCTGGCGCATGCCGAGCGGCCGCGCGCGTTTCAGCCCCACGCCGCGCAGCAGGGTGAGCAGGCCGTCGACGCCGAACACCCAGATGAAGCGCGCGACCACGATTGCGAGCACGACACCGAAGATCGGAATGGTCATCGTCGTCGTGACCGCGCCGATCCCGCCGACGCGATCGAGCACGCCGCGCAACGAGAAGCCGATCAGGATGAAGACCAGCGCTTCGAGCACGAACACCATCGTGCGCCAGAACGAGCTGCCGCGCAGCCGCACGCGTGCCGGCAGGATCACATGCTGATACCAGCCGAGCACGAGCCCGGCGACGACCGTGGCGATCACGCCGGAAACATGCACGGACTCGCCGGCGATGTACGCAGCCCAGCACATGAGCGTGTTGGCCATGATGATCAGCGTCTGCTCGCCGAGGCGTTTGACCACGAAGATCCAGGTCGCGGAAACGGCGAGGCCGACCGCGATTCCGCCAAGGGCAAGGAATAGAAAATTCGACACGGCCGCGCCGGCATCGAACAAGCCGCTCATCGTCGCCGCGACGGCGAAGCGGAACAGCACGAGGCCGGTCGCATCGTTGAGCAGGCTTTCGCCTTCGACCAGCGCCGACAGCCGGCGCGGCAGCTTCACGCCTTCGAGCACCGCGCGCGCCGACACCGCATCGGGTGGCGAGACGATCGCGCCGAGTGCGAAACACGCAGCCCACGGCAGATTCGGCACGAGCCAATGCGTGACCACGCCCACCGCGAACGTAGTGAACACGACGGCGCCGATCGCAAGCGAGAGGATACCCGGCAGATGCCGCCGAAAACGGCCGAACGCGGTGAAATACGCGCCGTCCATCAGCAGCGGCGGCAGGAACAACACCAGTGTCAACTCGGGATCGAGCGCCAGCGGCGGCAGACTCGGCACGAAGGCCAGCGCGCCGCCGCCGACGAGCAAGGCGGTCGCAGGCGGCAGGCCAATGCGCCGCGCCGCCCAATGCAGGGCGACGACGACGGCGAGAAGAATAAGCAGGAGCTCGAAGGTTTCGACGGGAGGCATCGGCGTGAGAGTACCGTTTTTTGCGCCGGATTCAACGCGCGAGTATGCGGCCGGCGGCAGCTTGCATGGCATTTTGCAAATCAAGCGTTTGCAACAAAACTGGGTTCAACAAAACTGAGGTCAGAGTCACTTTCGATTTAGCCAAAAGAAAGGGCGCCTCGCGGCGCCCGTTTCTTTGGCAACATGAAGTCTCAATACTTTGGGGCGCGAGCGTTGAGCGACTGCGATCCGGAATGCGCGTCGATCCACGGTTTGAGCGGTACCGTCCAAATGTTGTAGTTGCCGTTGTCCCAGCTTTGCAGCCGGGCGAGATCGGCTTTGGCCTGCTCCGGGCTGCGGGGAAAGGCGATAGGCAGAGTGCGTTCGCTGCTGAAATACAGCGTTTTCAAATCGGGGCTCAATCGAGGTTCGGCATCGGAGCCGGGGCTGTTGACCGTGTCGCCCATCCAAATGGGTTCGCCCCAGGCGCCGTTTTGTTTGAAGACGATAAACAGGTCCATGCTTCGTTTAGGAACGCGTCCGGAGCCAAACACCATGAAGGATTCGTCCGGGGCGACGGCGGGATCGACGTCGGAGTACTGGCCGTCGCTGAACGACGGAGGCACCGGTGCGGAGAACACGCCGTCGCGATATTGCGAACGATAGAGTTGGAAATGATTCGTCTGTGTATTCCAGGACATGAAATAGAGGCTGCCGTCGGCGACCACGCTGGGCGCAAAGATCGTTGTATTGAAATTCACGACGGCCGATAAATGCTCCGGTGGGTTCCAGCCGGAATCGGTGCGTCGAATTCTCCACAGATTTCCGCCGATGTGCTCGTTGCCTTGAAAGTACGATTTGATCGCCTTTCCGCCGCTCTGCACGGGGCGATCGGAGATGAAGATGAGGGATTTGCCGTCCGGTGCCATGGTGGGTTCCATGTCGTTCCACTGCCCGGAGAAAGGCGCAATTTCGGGTTGCGACCAGCCTTCACTCGCGCGATGCGAAACCAATATCGTCGACTGCACCGCGCTGCTGCGCTGAAAGTACACGGTGTTGCCGTCGCGCGTGAAAGCGGGCGCGGCTTCGTGCGCCGCCGTCGATATGACGCCGGGTGCAAAAATTTCCGGAGCCGGAGAAATCACCTGCGCCGCCGGCGCGTGCGACGCTGACAAAACCAGCAGCAGTGCAAGAAGCTGGCGTTGCTGTGCAATTTCGAAACGACCGATCATAAGAATTTCGATTTGGTTGCGGAGGTTTTGTTCGCAGCCTAGGATCACTGCGCATGATGGGCGTCGAGCACCGACGCCAGCGACACATACCAGATGTTGTCGGCCCCGTTGTCCCAGGTTTGCCAGCGCACCAGGTCGTCTTGCATCTGCTGCGGCGTGCGCGGCCAGCTCACTTTGCTGCGCCGGTCCGAGGTGAAATACAGGCTGCGTCCGTCGGGACCCAGATGTGCGCCCCAAGGATTGTTCTTGCTGCCGACGACATCGCTCAGATCGATCGGCGGGCCCCAATGGTCGGCCTGTCGAAATGCGATGAATAGCCGGTCGGGGCTGCTCTTCGCCGCGAGGTTGGAATCGAACACGATGAAGGATTCGTCCGGAGCGACGGCAGGATCGAGCTCATGCGTGCCGCCGTCACCCAACGCGACGCGCGTGGGGGCGAGATATTCGCCGGCCTGGTATTGCGATCGCCAGAGATGAAACTCGCCGCTGGTTTCGTCGGCTTTCTGAAAATACACGCTGCCGTCGCGGACGACGCTGGGCGAATAGATGCGGGGGTTGTTGTTGACGACATCGGGCAAGCGCACCGGCGTGCTCCAGCCGTTGCCCTTGCGATCCACGCGCCAGAGGTTGCCGCTGACGCTCGGTGCGGATTTTCCATCGGGGGCGCCGCCTTCCGTCGCCGGTCGATTCGACGTGAAGATCAGAAATGAGCCGTCCGGTGCCATGGAGGGATCGTGATCGCCCCAACGCCCTGAAAACGGAGCGATCTGCGGCGTCGACCATTTTCCGTTCTGCTTGTGCGAAACCAGAATCACGATGCCCGATCCGCCGCGATCGAAAAATACGGTGTCGCCATCCGGGGAAAAGGTCGCGCAATCCTCGTTGGCAGGGCCTGAAATCACGCCAGGCGCGAATACTTCCGCGGTGCTCGGAGCACTCGTTTGCACGGCGCGGACGTGCATGCAGGACAGCATTGCCGCGACGAGCGCGCACGATTTGTACAAATTCATAGGCTTCGCAATTGATTGCATGAGGCTCGCAGGAGGGTTTCAGGGCAGGGCGGCTGTTCGCCGAAATGGCTGCGAGCATGTTAGTGGGTCTTGCACTTTTCCCTGTTTCGCTTCGACGCGGATTTCGCACGTTCCGGCGCTCGCGCTATTTCAATTTTGTCTCTGTTGCGCGAAACCATATTGAAACGCGCTCTCCGCGTTCACTGGCAGGTCGGTAATGACAGGGAAATGCACTTTGTTGCGTTTCTATGAGTTCGCTTAAATTCATTTTGGCCGCCCGAGGTCACCTTGCTTTCAGTCGAGGCGGCGTAAACCAATAACGTCTTCCGCAAAAAGGAGAACGTTATGAAAACGTTGACTGCATTCTTCGCGGCCACAGCCTTGGCGGCATCCGCACAGGCCTACGCTGCGGAAGGTTTCATCGTCGCCGACATCACCTTGCAGTCCGGACCGGATGACGAATATCCGCCCGTCGATCAGCTCGCCGCCGGTACGCCGGTGAACATCGAAGGTTGTCTCGAAGGCTGGACGTGGTGCGATGTGGACGTCGGCGACCTTCGCGGTTGGGTGCCGGGCACTTACATCGAACAGAGCTATGGTGGCCGCTGGGTATACATCACCGACTACGGTCCGCGTATCGGATTGCCCGTTGTCGTGTTTTCACTGAACACGTACTGGGGTGCGCACTACAGCAGTCGCCCGTGGTTTGGCGAACGCGAGCGCTGGGCCTCGCGCCAGATTCGCCCGCGCATGCCGACGCGGCCGCAGGGCGAAGCGCATGCTCCACCGCAGCGAGCGATGCAGCAGACGACACGGCCGATGCAGGTCGCCCCACAACGGCAGACGCAACAGACGACGCAGCCCGAAAATTCTCAACATCGCGCCCCGGCGCTGCAAGCAAATCCGAACGTGGCTCCGCGAGCCGAAACCCGACCCACCGATCGGGAGCGGCCGCACGAAACAAGATCCCCGCAGCCACAGAACAACAACCTGGCGCCGCCGCCTCGCCCCGAACGCGAACGTGCGGGTCCTGCCAAGCCAACTACGGAGCCCGCGAATCATCCGCAGCAGACGCAGCCGAAGTCGGCGAATCCGGAGCGGCCCAGGACCGAGAGCAAACCCAAGCCCGAACCGAAACAGCCGGTCAAAAAAGACAACCAGGACCACCGCGATGAAAACAACGGGCACGATGCCGAAATATAGTTCGCGGTTGATCGCGCTTTTCAAATAGAGATGGTCGAAGAGGAGTGCGTGGCATTTGCGCCAGCGGTTTTCGCCGCTGGCGCAATTTGATCGGTTTGTAGGGCGATGTCCCGGCGGTCGAGTTCACGGTCATAAGCATCCCTGTCTCGGACTCGGTGGATCCACGTTGCGTTCTTATTCCAGGTAGCCACCGGCGATCAGGCCGGTCCCGATCGCGCCGCGGCCAAGCGCGCGTTCGATGCGATGATGGAGATGACCAAGATCGATATCGCGAGGATCGAAGCGGCGCTGCGCGGTTGACGCTGCGCCTTCCAGATCACCAGCTCGACGGAGTGTTGTTTCATCGAGTAGAATTTTCATTATGAAATTGTCATTCATATATGAAAATTTTGCCCACCTGCTTCTTGCTTTCTGCGCGCTTGCCGCAGCGCATGGCGTCGCCCAGGAATCCGGAAACTATGTCAGCGAGACCGATCCGCTGGTCGTGAAGAAGCTCGCCGACTGGCAGGACTGGAAATTCGGTTTCCTCGTCCACTGGGGACCTTACAGTCAGTGGGGCGTGGTCGAGTCCTGGTCGATCTGTTCGGAAGACGTGCCGTGGTGCACTCGCCCCGCGGGCATTTCGTATGTCGACTACAAGAAGAAATACGAGGCATTGCCGACGACGTTCAATCCGCTGCGATTCGACCCCGACGCCTGGGCGCGCGCCGCGAAGGACGCTGGCATGAAATACGTCGTGTTCACCACCAAGCATCACGACGGCTTCACGATGTACGACACGAAGGAAACCGACTACCGCATCACCGCGCCGGACGTGCCATTCCACAACAATCCGCGCGCGAACATTGCCAAGGAAGTGTTCGCTGCGTTCCGCAAGCAGGGATTCGGCATCGGCGCTTATTTCTCCAAGCCTGATTGGCACAATCCCGATTACTGGGCACCGGAATGGGCGACGCCGGATCGCAACGTCAACTACGACACGCGCACGCATCCGGACCGTTGGCAGAAGTTCGTCGCCTTCGTACACCGGCAGATCGGCGAGATCACCTCGACCTTGGGGTCGATCGATGTGCTTTGGCTCGACGGCGGATGGGTCAACCCGCAGGAACACCCGCACGCCGTGCCGGGGTCGGGCGAAGTGCCGTGGCCCCAGGATGTCGACATGGCCGGTATCGCCGCGTTGGCGCGCAAGAATCAGCCCGGGCTGATCGTGGTCGATCGCGCCGTGGGCGGAAGATACGAGAACTACCGCACTCCGGAGCAGAAGATTCCGGAAGCGCCGCTGCCCTATCCGTGGGAAACCTGCATGACGATGGGCGATTCCTGGTCGTACAAGCCCAACGACAAATACAAGTCCTCACGCGAACTCGTGCACAAGCTCGTCGATGTGGTCTCCAAGGGTGGCAATTTTCTGCTCAATGTCGGTCCCGACGCGAACGGAGACCTGCCCGAAGAAGCGCTCACTCGCATGCGCGAAATCGGCGCATGGATGCACGTGAATTCCGCAGCCATCTATGCATCGCGGCCGTTGGCGCCATACGCCGACGGCCATTGGCGTTACACACGACTACGCGATGGTTCGGCGTACGCGATTTATCTCGCCGATGCGGATGAAGACAAGTTGCCACAACAATTGACGCTGAAAGGACCCGCCCCGAGGAATGGAGCCAAACTCCAATTGCTCGGCTACCCGGAAGCGTTGCACTGGCGGCGCGGAGACGAAGGCGTAACCGTCGTCGAAATTCCGGATGCCGCGCGGAAAACTTTGTCTGGCGCTTATGCGTGGACGATACGCCTCGCAGCGGTGCGATGAAATAGCGGCGCGGGCGGTGCGAATTTCGGAACCGGGGCCGAAACGCTTCCATTCCGTGCATACAAAACGGGCGCCTCTCGGCGCCCGTTTCGTTTCCTTCTTTGACCCGTTTCCGGGTGACGTAAGACTCACTTCAGAGGCGACTACCGGTCGTCGTCATCGTGGTGATGCTTGAAGTGGCGAACGACCCAATCATGACGCTCGTACGGGCGCTCCGTGTCCAGCTCGACCGTCACACCGCCACTGCGGATATACGCCTCATCTTCGGGCGGCAACACTCTGCCTGAGCGCCAGCTGCCGTTGGACAGCCAATAGTAGGTTCGCGTGTCCGGCGCGAAATAGATGTCGTGATCGGCGTAGTACATATACCGATGCTTGGTCGTCGTGGTCGTGACCACACCGTCATCGGTTCTGCGTTCGACCGTGGTTGTTTGATCGACCGGCGGCGGCTGCGCCAACGCGGGCAGACCAGCGCCGAGTGCTATCGCCAGTGCGGAAATCTTCAGAACGTTTCGATGAATGCTCATGGCGTTCTCCTCGTAGGGTTCGCCGTCGCAACAAGCACGGCAGCAAACGGGAATTCGCCGGGGATGGAAAATCGTATGTCGCCAGCCTCGACGACAGTCCTGCAATTGGCATGGGGGATTCAAAATGCGCGATTGGCGCGGCCAGCAGTGACTGCGATTTTCACCGTAGTGCGCAATCGATGAACGTCGCGGGAACTATACAGAGCACCGTTCATTTGCCATATGGGTTGCGAAATTCCCGAGGAATGGATCGGGTAGCGCAATGTGTTTCGCCGGACCAGCGCCGTTCACTTTGCAGCCAACAGTGCCGCAGCTGCGCGCTCCAAGGCGATATCCTTTTTACGCCGGATGCTCTCGAGGGTCGGTGAAGCAAGGATGGTCGGGCGCAGACCCACGCCCTCGAACACGGTGCCATCGAAGGCACGGTCATTTCTCGTGCAGACACGCGCGCTGCCGCCGCCGGGCAGTTGGAAGAATATCGGCTGGCCGGTGCTTCCCGCCGTTGCCTCGCCGACGGTGATGCCCCGGTGCATGGCATCGAATGCCGCAACGAAATCTTCCGCCGCCGAAAAGGTGCGCGCGCTGGTCAAAACCGCAATCGGTACGTCGACATGCTGCGCGGGATCGGCAGCTACCTCGAATGGAGCAATGTCCGTCCATCCCGGCAACGCGCCGCGCGCCCGGTCAGCAGCAACGTAGCTTCGCGTGCGCATCATCGGACCGCGAATCGGATCTCGCGTCAGCACCTGCAGCAGATCCACGGGCGTGCTGCCGCCGCCGTTGGCACGAACATCGATGATCAGCCCCTTGGAGGAGTTGACGAGCGCCAGGTTGGCGAGAAGCGCTTTCGTTCCCTCCGTGTCGTCGAACTCATCGATCGTGAGGACACCAATTCGATCCGTGCGCATCTTGAAAGAGGCGCCGAATTTTTTCAGTTTCGATTGATCCTCCAGCGTCAGCCGCGTCAAGGCGCGTTCTTCTTTCTTGCCTTCGGCATTCTTCACGGTCACCCGGACCTGGCTGCCGGCGCGCCCAGTGAGCAACGCATAGTCGAAGGTGCGTACCTGAAGATCCTGCGGTGTCGAAGAACTCTGGTAGGGCGCGATCTCGCGCTCTGCATAGCTGTGGATGTCCTCTCCATCGATCTTGAGCAGCACATCGCCCACGCGCCACCGTTGCGCGAGCAATGCGGGATCGTTGACCTCCATTACCACGACGGTATTTTCCACGAGTTGCGTGCGCAGCCCGGGCCCGCCATAGAAGACGTCGCGCAGCGGCGCGGGCGGATAGACATTCGTGTGGCCGTCCTTGAGCAGTGCCACGAATCGCATCAGCACACGATAGTAGTCTTCGGTGGAAGTCGTGGCTCTCACCTTGGGCAGGAAGTCCAGATAGGTCTGATTCCAATCCAGATCCGGCTGCCGGTCGAAGAAGGCGAAATTGAAGCGAGCCTCCGACCATACCGTGGACAGGCCCGCAATCTTGGCGTCGTCGCTCAGATTGGGTGCGAAGGGCAAGCTCTGCCCAGGCGAGTGTGCCCACAGGCGTTCGCGACTGCGCGCTTCCTCGACAAGCCGGGTGAATCGCGGGTCGTCATGCAGCGATGCCAGATTCTTGTCGGACGCGAGCTGATCCGCGGGAACGCTGCCGCCCCGGGCTTGCGCGGCCATGAGCACGTTCATCGCTTTTTCCTTGCGACCCGCCAGCGCTTCGTCGGAGGCGAGCTGGTACATCGCGGCGTTCCAATGCCAATCCATGCCGTTCGGGCCGGCGGCATAGAACGGCTCGAGCATCGCGGCGGCCTCGGCGTATCGCGTTGCTTGATGAAGTTCGAGCGATTTTATGTAGCGCGCGGGCAGGCTGGCTGCCGATGGGGGCGGTTCTTGGGCCGCGGCGCTGAACGTGAATCCGCAGGCCACGAGAAAGAAAACCTGGCCGCACGTTGCTATCCGGGTTCTGATCATGCCGTCTCCGCTGCTCGATGGTTCGTGGCTGTGCTTGAGCCATCTTCGACAGGCGGCTCGGATGATCTTTCGTCGTGGGAAGGTATCCGGATGTAGTGCGCCAGACAAGCTCTGCGGCTTAAGATCCGACTGCGGCTGCAACTCGCACTATCCAAGGATGCATACATGAAGAAGCCTATTGCCGTCTTGCGCAGCGTGCTTTACCGGCTTACGGAGCCTGTGCGTCGAAGGTCCATCGTGCGCAGGTGCGCCGCGTGGACGGCCATGACTGTCATCTGTGTGCCGGTGCCTGTCTCTGCCGCATCGGGCGATGCTGAGCTTCTTCCGGCATGGTCGAACGGCTATTTCTACATTCATCACATCAGCACGGGGCGGGGCAATGCGACCTACTTCGTCTTCCCCGACGGAACCACGCTGCTGATCGATGCGGGCGAGGCGGATCCGAAGTTCGTTGAATCCGTGCGGCCGTTGAAAGCGTTTCCTCCTCGCCCCGACGGCGCGCATTCGGCGGCCTATTGGATTGCCGACTACATCCGCCAGTTCGCGCCCGCGGGCCGGCCGGTGAAGCTCGACTATGCGCTGATCACGCATTTCCACACCGATCACATCGGCACGATCACGCAGGACAAGCCCATGTCGCGGACCGGCGCCTATCGCGTGTCCGGGATCACCGAGCTTGCCGATCTGCTGCCCATCGATACCCTCATCGATCGCGCCGCGCCGTCCTACGACACTCCGGTCGATCTTCATCAATGCTCGCAAGGCTCCGATGGCTTGTCCCTCTCGAACTATCTCGGGTTCGCCGAATACCGGTTGAAACACGGTCAAGCCGTGGTCGGGCTGAAGCCGGGAGCGCTCGATCAGATCAAGCTCGGCCAAGCCGACGCATTCCCGAGCTTTCATGTCCGCAATATTGCGTCCAATGGAATCATCTGGACCGGCGCCGGCGAGGAGACGCAGTACTACATTCCCAAGGGTGCGATCACCGATTGCCATTTCGACGAGAACCCGTTGAGCAATGTGCTGACGTTCGCCTACGGCAAGTTCAAGTATTACTCGGGCGGCGACATCCCGGGCGTTCCCAATTACACCCAGCCTTGGTGGCGCGATATCGAGACGCCGGTGTCCGCGGTCGTCGGAGGAGTCGACGTCATGCTGCTCGATCATCACGGCAACCGGGATTCGACGAACGAGAACATCCTGCGCAACCTGCAGCCGCGGATCATCGTCCAGGAGAACTGGCTCTCGCCGCAACCGGGTGAAGAGGTCGTCACCCGCATGGCGTCCAAGGGACTCTATCCCGGACCCAGGGACGTCTTCTCGACCGGAATGAGCCCGGAGAGCCGCATTGTGATCGGGCCGATCATGGACAGCATCTACAAAAGCTATGGCGGTCACATCGTCATCCGCGTCGCGCCGGGCGGCGATCGATATGAGGTTTATGTCCTCGATGACGCGGACAAGCACCGCAAGCTCGCGAAACGGTTTGGGCCGTACAAGTCGAAATAGACTGTTCGCTCCCGCCACGTCTGCAAGCGGAAGTCTCGTCGAAGAATCGTATTCGTGAAGCCGGGGGTAAAAGTATACCCTGACCCCAGTTTTCGACCCAAGTTTCCCAATTCCGCCAACAAATGACGCACCGCTTTTGACCTGGAATCATCGCCGCGCTATGTTTGTGGCAGGGAACAAGGGGACGTGCGTGGGACGTACGAAGGGAATTTGATCAAAGACGTTGCAACGTTGCCGTGGCCGACAGGCGTTGTCGTGGCGTGGGCAGGTAGTGCTTTGACCCAGACAAAGAAGACGGGCGCTGGCGGTGCTGTATTCGTTTTCGAGAAAAAGTGTACTCTGACCCCAGTTTGCCAGTTTGAGTTTTGCGCTATGTCTTTCCGTTAGGAGAGGCCCTAGACCATAGATCCGAGGAGGCTCATGGCAAAGTCCAAAAAAGAAGACGGCGAACGTGCCGTGGAGTTGCTTGAGAAACTACTAGTGTTTCAGATGTACTCCATGGGCGCGACGCAAAGCCAGATTGCAAGGACTGTCGGTCGACAGATGCTGTGGGTCAATTCGCTATTGAAGGGTGTGCCGCGGGAGAGTCGCACGTCATGAGTAAGTCCGCTATCATCGACTCAAACAACCAAGCCGAACTCATCCGATATCTGCTTGTGTTGGAGTTATGGCAAAGTGGCTTGTCGCAAGCCGAGATACGCGCCCGACTCGGCATCTCGACTAACACCGTAAACGCAATGCTCAAAGGTATACCGCGGAAAGGCTACAAGGTCAGCGAGGAATAGCCCAAATGCCATCGAACACTGACGACCTTAAGAGACTGGCTGACGCTACCGAAGATATCCGCAAGCTGCTTATCTTTGCTCTCCTAAGAAACGGAGCATCGCAGGCCCAAGTCGCCGCGGCACTAAGCGTGAATCAGAGTTCTATCAGCCGGCTGTTCCCACAGGCAAAGGGCAGCGCAAGGACGCGTAAGTGACAAGCCCGCAGTCAGTCGTCGATCTCTCCTCAAATGCAGAAGAGAACGTTGCTCACGCCGCCAAGGTTGTGGGCCGCGGCGAGGGTCGTCGCAGTGTATTTGCTGCTATCTACGATGGAAAGCAGAAGATTAAGTCCGCAAAGGAGATTGCGAAGAAGACCGGATTGACGGAAAAGCGGGTGCTTCTGGAGGGCAAAGATCTAACTGACAATCACATTGCCATTTCCGCCAAGGTGAACGGATACAAGGCGTATCAGAAGATCGATTTTTACCATCGACGCAAGAAGCAGATTCTGGATCTCGCTGCCTCGAAAGCGAAGCTGTCAGCGTTCCCAACAAAACGAAATCCGGTAACGAAATCCGCAAAAGCGGAGCGCATAAAAATCGACGTCCGTATTCCTCGGAAGAAGCATGCAGCGCGCCACATTACAGTGGATGACATAGACAATTTCCAGAAGGTCGCGTCAGAGGGAAGCCACCCTTACGTCAAGATGGCCGAATCGACGTTCAAGAACGGTGTGGCGAGGATTCTAGGCGAACGAGGAATTTTCAAAGACTGGGGAGGCGAGAGTCGTGACCTTTCAAGCACGCGGCTCAAGATCGGCAACAAGCGAAAGATTGCTGCTTTCGCATTCAAAGGTCCGGGGAAGACCGGAAAGCTAACGCCCGGCAAGATGGGCGTTAATGGCGATCAGATACAGCGACTAGTTAAGTGCCCCGCCGAAGTGTTCATCGTTCAGTATTGGGCCGATATTGAAGACTCTGTACTAGAGCAGCTGAAAGATTTTGTAACGCTCAAGTCGTACTTAGAAGACAAGGAACTGTGGTACGGCATTATCAATGGCAATGATTCCGCAAGATTGATTGCCGCCTACCCGATGCAGTTTTCAAACAAGCAGAAGTAGAGGCTGAAATGTCCGAAGCACCGAGTCGCACTGAAAAGATCTTGGCTCAGCTGCTGATCATCGCCTTGAATGATGCGCCATTGGGCGAGAAAGCGTCTGTTCTGAGTAAGGCAGGATTCGAACCCTCAGAAATCGCCACACTCTTGGGTATATCGCCCGGCTCGGTACGGCAGCAACTATACACACGCCGGAAATCTATCACGGGGAAGAAGCGAGTTACGAAGTAGGTCCACTTTCGTTCCATGTAAACAAAACGGGCGCCTTGCGGCGCCCGTTTCGTTTCAAGATAACTCGCAAGCCAATCAGTAACGATAGTGCTCCGGCTTATACGGCCCGTTCACATCGACGCCGAGATAGGCGGCCTGGGCGTCGGTGAGCTTGGTCAGCACCACGCCGATCTTTTCCAGGTGCAGGCGCGCGACTTCCTCGTCGAGCTTCTTCGGCAGGCGATAAACGGTCTTCTCGTACTTGTCCTTGTTCGCCCACAGGTCGATCTGGGCGAGGGTCTGGTTCGAGAACGAGTTCGACATGACGAAGCTCGGGTGGCCGGTGGCGCAGCCGAGGTTGACGAGGCGGCCTTCGGCGAGCAGGAAGATGCTGTTGCCGTTGGCGAACGTGTACTTGTCCACCTGCGGCTTGATGTTGGTGTGCTTGACGCCGGCCAGCGCCTTGAGCGCGTCGACCTGGATCTCGTTGTCGAAGTGGCCGATGTTGCAGACGATGGCCTGGTCCTTCATCGCGGAGAGGTGCGCGAGCGTGAGCACGTCCTTGTTACCGGTCGTGGTCACGTAGATGTCGCCCTGGCCGAGCGTCGACTCGACCGTGTTGACCTCGAAGCCTTCCATCGCTGCCTGCAGCGCGTTGATCGGATCAATCTCGGTCACGACCACGCGCGCGCCGTAGGCACGCAGGCTGTGCGCCGAACCCTTGCCGACGTCGCCGTAGCCGCAGACCACCGCGACCTTGCCGGCGAGCATCACGTCCATCGCGCGCTTGAGGCCGTCGGCGAGCGACTCGCGGCAGCCGTAGAGGTTGTCGAACTTCGACTTGGTCACCGAGTCGTTGACGTTGATCGCGGGCACGAGCAGCTTGCCGGCCTCGGCGATCTGGTAGAGGCGGTGCACGCCGGTCGTGGTTTCTTCCGACACGCCCTTCCAATCCTTGACCACGCCGGTCCAGAAGCCCGGGCGCTCCTTGGCGACGCGCTTCAACAGGTTCTTGATCACCTGTTCTTCGTGCGAGGACGACGGCGAATCGACCCACTTGTCGCCCTGTTCGAGCTCATAGCCCTTGTGGATCAGCAGGGTCACGTCGCCGCCGTCGTCAACGACGAGCTGCGGGCCCTTGTTGCCCGGGAAGGTGACCGCGTCGAGCGTGCAGTCCCAGTATTCTTCGAGCGTCTCGCCCTTCCACGCGAACACCGGCGTGCCGGTCGCGGCGATCGCGGCGGCGGCCTGGTCCTGGGTCGAGAAGATGTTGCACGAGGCCCAGCGCACGTCGGCGCCGATGTCCTTGAGCGTTTCGATCAGCACGGCGGTCTGTATCGTCATGTGCAGCGAGCCGGTCACGCGCACGCCCTTGAGCGGCTTGGCGGTGGCGTACTGCTTGCGGATCGACATCAGGCCCGGCATTTCGTGCTCGGCGATGTCGATTTCCTTGCGGCCCCAGTCGGCGAGCGACATATCGGCCACTTTGTAATCTTGTGCAGCGGGTTTTACGACGGCGTTCATTGGCGAAATCTCCAGTGATTGGGGCGCGGTTCGGTAAGGTGACCCGAAAGCCCGCCGAGCCTGATTCCGCGTAGTTGCGAAAATGCAGCGCCCCTCGGCAGGAGAGGTATCCGTCGCGTTGAGCGGCCGCCTGTGGCGGCCGCTCAACGCGACGCTGGGACAATTATATCGCTTATTCGCGATGAAAAGATAAATGGGCGTTATCGCCCGGCTTCGCCGGGCAATAACTCGTGCCGTTGCAGCTGCCAAGTGCGGCAGCTGAACGGCATGGAGGCGTCGCCTACATCTTTTCGAACCGCTCGATTTCGTCGAGTTCGCCCTTCGCCTCGCGCAGGCTGCGCGGGGTGTCGCTGGCGTCCGCCATCCCGGCCGAACTGGCATTGCGCCGGCGCAGATACCACACGGTTGCGACGAATCCGGCCACGCCGATGGCCACGTTGATCCAGATGAAGGCGGGCAGCGTGACGAAGAGATCGATGTCCAGATTTGCTTTCATTTCCAGCACGAAAATGGCGATCCACAAAAACCACCACGGCAGTCCCAGGTACAGGCTGGCCAGCGCGTAGAGCCGGTGCAGGGCACCGACGCGCTTCTGTATTTCCACCACGGGCGCGGCGTAGTCGATGCTTGCAATTTTTCCGAGGGTCAGGCCGCCGAAAATCACCGTGAGCAATCCATAGGCGAGCATGAACAGGCTGCAGGCGAGCAGATGCGGTACGTCGCGGTGGCGGATGGCGGCCATGATGCCGAAATAGATCAGCGCGTCGCCGAACAGGATCTGCACGATCTTGCCCCAGTACAGGCGGCGCAGGCGCGAGTGCGTCTTGTCGAGCCGGTCCTGTTTGAACTGGTGCAGGAACAGCGCGTTCTGCAGGTCGAGGCGCCGGTCCAGCGTTTGCCATGCGAGTTTCATGTCGTCGAGTTCCATGCTGCGATTCCTCACGAATGTTCCGCGGCCATGTCGGCGCGGATGCGTTGTTTGAGCCGGCTGATCTTGGTCGCCACGTTCGTTTCCGAAATGCCGAGAATGTCGGCGATCTCGCGATAGCTGCGCTCTTCGAGATAGAGCAGGAGCAGGGCGCGGTCGAGCGCGTCGAGCTGGTCGATGAAGCGATAGAGCGCACGCACGCGTTCGTCGGTTTCGGGTTCGGCGTCGCCGGCGACGTCGTGCAGCGTCTCGTCGAGCGCGACCGAGTGCCGGTCGCGATGCACCGCGCCGCGCACGAACGAGATCGCGACGTTGAGCGCGATGCGGTAGAGCCAGGTCGAGAACGCGCGCGCCGGATCGTATTTCGCGAATGCGCGCCAGCCCTGCGCGACGATCTCCTGGGCGAGGTCGGCGCGGTCCTCGGGCGTGCGCGCATACGTGTTCGCGACCTTGAACACGATCTTGCGATGGTCCTCGAGCAGGTCGCGAAACCGCGCCTGCATCGCCCTGTCGTCGATGATCCCCATTGCTGCCTGCGCCGCCATGCCCCGTGTCCGAAAGTGTGCCTGTTGCACACATGATTCGCACGCGGGGAAGAAAAATCACACGACAGCGATGCGCGGATTCATGCTGGGCATCGTCGGGGGAATCCGCAAAGGCCTGAAACCGCGCGCGGCGGCGAGCGTGGGAAAAAAGGTGCCATCCCTGGCGTCGGACTCCCCGCGGAACCAGCCGGTTCCGCTTACCCAGATCAAAGCAAGGTGATCAGCCGTCGTTGCCGCCGAACTTCACGCTGAGGTCGACGAACAGCGCGCGGCCGAGCGGGCTGAACCAGCGGCGCGCGTAGTACGGATACGAGGTCCAGGTATTGTCGCGTCCGGGCTTGGCGTCGAACAGGTTGTCGACGGTCACGCCGACGCCGACGTTCTTGCTGTAGCGGTAGTTGAGCGTGGCGTTGTAGAGCATGGTCGGGCCCATGCGCTGGTCGCCGTCGTAGTTCGGGATGCCGCCGAGGCGTGCGCCGTACAGCGTCGTGGTGAAGTCGCCGTAGCTCCATGCGACCGAATAGTTCGCTTTGCTGCGCGGGATGACGTAGGTGTAGTAGTCCGACAACTCGTTGACGAATGGATCGCCCGGGAATTGCTGGATGCGGTTGGTGACGACATAGGTCAAGCCAAGGTTGAAATCGAAGCTGCCGAGGCGATCGGTTTCCCAAAGATAGTGCGCCTTGAAATCGACGCCCGAAGTGCGATGCGTGGAGGCGTTGATCGGCAGCACGAGGACCGAGGTGATGTTCTCGGCGCCGGGTCCGCCGACCGGATTGCGCACGACCTGGCTGATGGCGTTTTGGCACAAGCCCGAGTTGATGTCGAGCTGGCCGAGGCGGCATTGCGCCTCGGTGCGCAGGATTGCGTCGCTGCTCTGGTAGATGACCTCGTTCGACAGCTTGACGATGTAGTAGTCGGTGCTGATGTCGAGACCGCGCAGCGGCGAGAACACGAAGCCCCAGGTGAGCGACTTGCTCGTCTCGTTCTTGAGGTCGACGCTGCCGTTGCTGCGGCCGTTGAAATTCACATCGCCCCAGTCGCAATCGCTCAGGTCCACGTCGGGCTGGTATTTCGCGCAGCGGTAGTAATCGGCGCCGCTCGAGCTCGATCCGCTCGGGCCGGCGTAGAGGTAGGACAGGTCGGGTGCGCGGAAGCCGGTCGAATACGAGCCGCGCAGCAGCAGCGAGTCGATCGGACGGTATTCGATGCCGAGCGCGTAGGTGAACTTGCTCGACGAGTTCTGGCTGTACTCGTAGCGATCGTAACGGCCTGCCGCGCTGAGGTTGAGCTGCGCGAACACCGGCACGCGGAATTCGAAGCCGGTGCCCGCATGGCTGCGCGAGCCGACCGCAACCGTGTTGTGCAGGCCGAAGTAGCTGCCGTCGAGCGAGAGCGGGTCGGGTTTGAGGCCGAAGTATTGGTTGCCGTACTCGGCGACCGCGGCGAAGCCGACCGGACCCGCAGGCAACTGGAACAACTCGGTGTTGTTGATTGAGAACGAATAGTTCTCCGCGCGGCTGGTGTCGCGGTCGATCGAGTCCTGCGTTATCGAGGCGAACTGCGCTGGCGTCAGCGGCGTGTACAGGCGCTCGTGCGGCGCGTAGTACATCTGGTAGCCGGAGTCCTCATCGACGCCAAGCGAGGGGCCGAGGTAGAGCATCTGCGCCTTGGCCGAGACGAGCGCGGGCCATTTCGCTTCGAGCTGGTTCTGTGCGTGGCTGAACATCGCCTCGTAGTTCCATGCCTCGCCGAACGTGCCCTTGAGGCCGGTGTTGAGCGCGAGCGTGTTGTTGATGTTGCGGATCATCGCGCGCTTCAAGCCACCGTTTTCCTCGTAGGTGAAGTACTGGCGCTGCCACTGTTCCACTTGGCCGGTCGCCGTGTTGTAAAACGGCGTCGGCGAGGAATCACCGTTGAGCGGATAGCTGTTCTGCCACTTCAACTGGGTGTTGTAGGTTTCCTGGTGCGAGGTGCTGTACTGCAGGTCGGCGAAGAAATCGAGATGATCGTTGAAGTGGTACGTCGCCGAGCCATAGAAATTCGCCGCGCGGCGCGCGTTCTGCATCGTGCCGTAGCGCACGTCTTCGAGGCTGCCGCAGTATTTGCCGTAGCTGCGGCGGGTCAGGTATTGCACGGTGCCCTGGTTGAGGTATGAGAGTTTGTCGCAGGTCGCCTGGCCCGGGTCGATGTAGTTTTCGTCTTCATCCATGATGACGAACGTCGGCGCGGCGACCCGCGTCGGGCTGGTGCCGTAGCGCGGATCGTTGGTGCGCGAGGCAAGGTAGCTGCGCTGATACGCCCAAAGCGGATCCTGGTTGTAGATTTCGACGCCGAACACCGAATCGAACTTGTCGTTCGACCAGCCGGAGGTCAACGTGAAGCGCTGCGACGCCGCGCCGCCGTGCTGCGTGTCGCCGAGGCGGAATTCGAGCGTGGTGCCGTCCGCCTTCTTCTTCATGATGAAATTGATCACGCCGGAGATCGCGTCCGAGCCGTACACGGCCGAGGCGCTGCCGGAGAGAATTTCCACGCGATCGATCAGCGAGGCGGGGATGTTGGTGATGTCGGTGAAGTTGCTGCTGCCGTTGTACGACTGCGGATAGTCGGCGATGCGGCGACCGTTGACGAGGATCAGGGTGTGGTTGGGGCCGAGGCCGCGCAGATCGACAGCCTGCGCGCCGTTGGAAAAGCCGTTCGTGATCTGGTTGTTGTCGAGATCGCCCAGGTTCTGGCTGAGCGAGGTCATGATGTCGGCGACCGTGGCGAAACCGCGCTCGGCGATATCGCGCGCGCTGACGATCGTGATCGGCGCCGGGCCTTCGACCTGGGCGCGCGGGATGTGCGAGCCGGTCACCGTGACCTTCTCGAGTTCCTTCGGCGGCTCCTGCGGCGCAGGCGCGGGATTGCTGCGCGCCTGCGGCTCATTCGCCTTCGTCGCCGCGGGCTTGGCCGCGCCCGGCTTCACCACGACGGTGGCTGCATCGGTGAATTCCGGCGCGAACGCGGTGCCTTCGAGCAGTTTGTTCAACGCGACGGCGGCGGTGAGCTTGCCGCTGACGCCTGGCGACTTCGCGCTTTCGAGATTCGCGCCGGAAGTGAGCACCTGCACGTTGGCCTGTTTGGAGTACTCGATCAGCGCGCTGGCCAGCGACTGTGGTGGAATCGAGAACTCCTTGCGCTCCGCCGTCCCCTGCGCGCGCGCGCCGGCACCGAGGAGCAGAAACGAGATGGCGAGAACAAACGAAAATCCCCTGTGCAGCAGAACCCCTTGGCGACCCATGAATATCCCCATTGCCTGCGGCAAAAGCGCCGCGCAAAGACCATGACGGTTCAGTGACGGGATTTTGAAATCGCGTGACGCAATCAGCGCCGCTTGCTGTCCGCCGCCGCGATCGCCACGCGCTCGCCGTCGGCGTCGACACGCAGCGGCAGGATCTTCGGCAGCGCCCTGAGCCAGCCATCGAGTGCGCCGGGATCGACCGTACCGGTGAACGCGAGCGTGCCGAGTTTCTCGTCGGCGAGCACGAGCGGTCGCGTCGAGTAGCGGTTGATATTGGCCACGACCGAGTCGAGCGGCTCATTGACGAATTCGAGACGATGCTCGCGCCAACTCGTCGCCCGCGCAGGCGTGATCGAGCTCACGGTCAAGCCAGACGCGCGCGGATCGAATGAAATCTGCTGCCCGGCCACGGCTTCGAGCGCATCGGCTGCGGAGACGCTGCCGCTGGCCGCGGCTTCGCTGCTCGCCACGCGCACGCGTCCCTCGGCGACCGTGATGGTGACGCGCGCACCGGTGCGGCGCACGTTGAACGCCGTGCCGACCGCGCGGATCGACACTTCGCCCGCGGCGACGACGAACGGCCGCGCCGTGTCGTGCGCGACCTGGAAGAAGGCTTCGCCGGTGCTCAGGTTCACATCGCGGCGGTCGCGTGTGTAGCGCGTGGTCAGCCGCGTTGCGCCGCCGATCGCGACCTGCGAGCCGTCGGACAAGGCGACGTTGCGGTCGACCGCAACCGCGGTGGCGTAGTTCTCGACCTCGACGGCATTGGCGCGATGCCGGTTCCAGAGCGCGCCGCCGGCGGCGACCGCGAGCAGCAGCGATGCGGCGATCGCATACGCGGGCCAGCGCGTCGTTCGCGCCGAGGCCGGGGCAAACTCGCGCAGCAATTCGCGGCGTGTCTCGGCGTCCACGGCGCCGAGCTGGGTGCCGAGTTCACTGATGCGCGCGAACGCGTCGAGGCGCTGCGCATCGCGGCCGCTCCATTCGAGCCAGTGTTCTTCGTCGCTCGCGGAGCGGTGCGGATCGCGCAGGCGCACCCACCAGTCGGCGGCGGCCTGCAATGTCGAGTCGGAAGTCGGCGTCAGCCGGGTGTTCTTGTCCATGTCAGACATCCTCCTGCGCGTCGAGGCGCGCGCGGCAATGCGCCATCGCACGCGCCACGTGGTAGCGCACCATGCGTTCGGTGAGTTTCATCGTGCGCGCAACCGCGTCGAACCCCTTGCCCTCGATCGCATGCATGACGAAGGCCGCACTGGTCTTGCGCGGCAGTTCGCGCAGCGCCTCGCGCACCAGGCGCAGCTGGTCGACCGCGAGCGCGCGGCGTTCCGGCACGGGCGTATCGAGCCACTCCTCGAACAATTCGTCTTCCACCGCGTCGGCGCGCACGCTGCGTGCGCGCAGGCGGTCGACGGCGAGATTTGAGGCGATGCGGAACAGGTAAGCGCGCAGAAAGCCGACCTGTTCCGGATGCTCGAGCCGCAGCAGGCGCACGTAGGCTTCCTGCGCGATCTCCTGCGCTTCCGCTGTCGAATCGAGTCGGCTCGACAGGAACGCGATCAGCGCACGGTTGTGCTCGCGGAACAGGCTGGCGACCTGTGCGGCATGTGCCTCGCCGCTGCCCTCGCGGCCGTGCTCGGATTCGTGCTGGAAATTTGCCGGATTCAACTCGGATTCGTCCTGCTTGTGATGCTCAAGACGATTATCCGCGATCGAATTGAAATGCGGGGGGCAGTGCATTTCAAAATTTGGCGTCCCGACCGTCACGGTTGTCATTCGCCAACGAGGATATCGTCCGCATGCATTTGAAAGCCCTTGCTGCCTTCTTATTGCCCATTGCTTGTGCTTCGCCTGGTCACGCCGCCGACGGCGCCGTCGCCAAGGCGCAAAACTATCGCGACAAGAACTTCGACTATTTCGTCAGTGGCGACCCGGCGAAGCCGCGCGCGGCGCACACCGAGTTCGGCCTCGCCCTGATGGGTGGCGGCGGCAAGCTCGATTCGGCGTTTCGCTTCATCGCCACGCGTGCGGGCGGTGGCCACATCGTGATCCTGCGCGCGGTCAGCGACGACAGCTACGATCCGACCGACGGCAGCTATGGCGAGTCGTTCATGAAGGAATGGGGGCCGGTCACAGCAGCCGAGACCATCACCTTCCACAACCGGCAGGCAGCGAGCGATCCGCGCGTCGTCGCCGCGTTGAAGAACGCGGACGGTATCTTCCTCGCCGGCGGCGACCAATCCAACTACATCCGCTACTGGAAGGGCACGCCGGTGCAGGCGGCGCTCAATGCACACGTCGCCGCGAACCGGCCGATCGGCGGATCGAGCGCGGGACTCGCCATCCTCGGCCACTACAGCTATGGCGCCCTGGACGGCGGCAGCATGGAGTCGAAGGTCGCGCTCGCCAATCCGTTCGACCAGGGCGTGACGCTCGAAGACGATTTCCTTCACTACCGCCATCTCGAGGACGTCATCACCGATACGCACTTCTCGCAGCGCCATCGCCTCGGGCGCTTGATCGCCTTCCTCGCGCGGTTGAATTCCCCGTCTTCCGCGCGCGCGGCGAGCAGCGTCTTCGGCATAGGTGTCGACGAGAAGACCACGTTGCTGATCGGCGCTGACGGCCTCGGTCGACTCGCCGAAGGTTCCGCCGGCAGCGCGTGGATCGTGCTGCCGCGGCAGCCTGCGTCGAATCTCGCCACAGGAACGCCGCTGTCGATGGCCGATATCCGCATCATCCAGCTCGGCCCGGCAGGCAGCCTCGATCTGAAAACCCGCAGCGTGAGCACGCCGGCGGCCGAAACGACGATCTCGATCAAGGACGGAAAGCTCGCCGCGGAGTCGATCGCTGCGAAGATCCTGACGCGCGACAAGCCCCTGCCCGGAGAAGACTGAGCGTTTGGACGGCCGAACGCTCCAATCGGAAATGCTGTTGCATTGCACAAATTCATGGCAAAGTACGCTGATAACAACGATCAGCGAGTACTCATTGGTGGCCGTGAACAAGCGACGCGAAATCGATTTCCTTCCGGCCGATGGGCCCCTGCGCGAGGACGTGCGCCGGCTCGGCGCAATGGTCGGCGACATGCTCGCCGAGCAGCTCGGGCATGCTTTCTTCGCCAAGGTCGAGGCGATCCGCACCACGGCGATCCGCCTGCGCAGCGCCGGCGAGCCGCCGGCGGCGCTCGCGGCGGAAGTGTCGGGACTCGCTCCGCAGCTCGCCGAGCAGCTGACGCGCGCGTTCGCGACCTATTTCCAGGTGGTCAACATCGCCGAGCGCGTGCACCGCATCCGCCGCCGCCGCGACTACGAGCGCGCGGCGGCGACGCCGCAGCCGGACAGTCTGAAAGACGTGCTGCAACGGCTGAAGGCGGCCGGCGTGGGCATGGAGGAAATTGCCGCATGGCTGACCAAGCTCGACATCGAGCCGGTGTTCACCGCGCATCCGACCGAGGCCGTGCGCCGCACGTTGCTGGAAAAAGAATCGGTGATCTTCCGCTGTCTGATTGCCGATCTCGACGCGCAGCGCACGCCGCATGAGCGCGAAGTCGATCTCGCGCGTCTGCGCATGGCGCTCACCGCGGGCTGGCAGACCGCCGACAGCGCGCGCACGCGCCCGCGCGTGCAGGACGAGTTCAACCACGTCGGTTTCTATCTCGGCGGGCCGATCTATCGCGTCGTGCCGGTGTTCTACGAGGTATTCGAGTCGGCGCTCAACGAGGTCTATGGCGAGACGCTGCCGCTGCCGACGATGCTGCGCTTCGGCTCGTGGGTCGGCGGCGACATGGACGGCAACCCGAACGTCAACGCCGACACGATTGCGGCGACGCTGCGTGCGCAGCGCGAGCTGGCGCTGCGCCGCTACGATGCCGAAATCGTCGAACTCGCGCGTGAACTGAGCCAGACGATCGGCCACACCCAGTTCGATGGCGCCGTGTTCGCGCGCATCGAGGACTATCGCGCGCAGCTTCCGGCGATCGCGAACACGATCAATCCGCGCTATGCCGACATGCCGTACCGCGTCCTGCTCGCGTTCATGCGCGCACGCGTGCAGGCGACGGCGGACGAAAAGGAGGCTGCCTACGGCTCGGCCGCGGAGCTGCTCGCCGACATCCAGCTCATCGCCGACAGCCTGCGCACGAACAAGGGCCGCAACGCCGGCTGGTTTTCGGTGCGGCGCCTGCTCTGGCGCGTGCGCACGTTCGGCTTCCATCTGGCGCGGCTCGACGTGCGCCAGGATTCGCGCGTGCACGCGGCAGCACTTGGCGTTGCGCTGGTCGACGAGCAATGGGAAACACGCGATGCAGCCGAGCAGGCTGCGACGCTTGAAGCCTATGCGCGCGGTGATGCCGAATTGCCTGAGCCCGCGGACGACAAGGGCGCGATGCTCGATGCGGTGTTCGATCAGCTCGCCTACGCGCGCGACGCCTACGGCGCAGGCGCGATCGGCCTCTACATCATCAGCATGGCGCGCAGCGCGGCCGATGTACTTGCCGTGCTCGCGCTCGCCCGGCGAGCCCAGTTCGTCGACGAAAACGGCAACGTTCCGCTCGACATCGCGCCGCTGTTCGAGACGGTCGACGATTTGAAGCATGCGCCGGCGACGCTGTCCGCGCTGTTCGCCGATCCGGTCTATCGCGCGCATCTCGCGGCGCGCGACGATCGCCAGACGGTGATGCTCGGCTACTCCGACTCGAGCAAGGACGGTGGCATCGTCGCCTCGCGCTGGGCGTTGCAGGACGCGCAGGTGGAACTGCTCAAGATCGCCCAGGGCGCCGGCGTGCAGATCGCGTTCTTCCATGGTCGCGGCGGTTCGGTCAGTCGCGGCGGCGGCAAGACCACGCGCGCGGTGATCGCCTCGCCGCGCGGTTCGATCGCCGGCCGCCTGCGCGTCACCGAGCAGGGCGAGGTGATCCATCGCAAGTTCGGCATCCGCGCGCTTGCACTGCGCAACCTCGAACAGACCGTCGGCGCCGTGCTCGAAGCATCGGTACGCCCGCGTCCGCCCGAGCCGCGCGAAGCAGTGTGGCGCAATGCGGTCGACATCGCCGCACGCCACGGCGCCGAAGCCTATCGCGCGCTCGTTCGCGCCGAGGGCTTCATGGACTACTTCCGCGAGGCCACGCCGATCGACGTGATCGAGCGCATGACGCTCGGTTCGCGCCCGTCGCGGCGCGGCTCGGGCTCGATCGACAACCTGCGCGCGATCCCGTGGGTGTTCGCATGGACGCAGAATCGCTGCGGCCTGACCGGCTGGTATGGCGTCGGCACCGCGCTGGAAAAAACCGCGGCCGAAGTCGGTGAGGACGTGCTGCGTGAAATGGCGCAACGCTGGCCGTTCTTCCGCACGATGCTCGACGACGTCGAAATGGTGATGGCGAAATCCGACCTGGCCATCGCGGCCGCGTTCTCGCGCCTGGCCGGCCCGCTGCACGAAAAATTCTTCGCCCGGATCGAGGCCGAGTTTGCGCGTGCCGAGGCTTGGATCCTGCGCCTCAAGGGCACTGACCGCGTGCTCGCCGAAGACCCGCGCCTGGCGCTGTCGATTCGCCTGCGCAATCCCTACATCGATCCGATGAGCCTGATGCAGGTCGATCTCGTCACGCGCTGGCGCGCCGCGAATCGCGAGGACGAGGCGCTGTTCGCGGCGCTCGTGGCGACGGTCAACGGCATTTCGGCGGGGATGCAGAACACAGGCTGACGCGGATCGGGCGTTTTGCATTTGGCGTGGCGAGATTGCTGGGTGTAGTCCAGCGACTTTGTTTTTGATCTTTGGAACTCCGAAGCAAGAGCTTCCACTCGCCCTTCGGGCGAGTGGGTGACTTTTCTTTGCTCGTGCAAAGAAAAGTCACCAAAAGAAACACGCCCCGGAACATTGCGCCCTTTGGGCTCCTGCCCAAAGGGTTTGCGCCAGCGGCCGGGTTCCGCTAATTGCACGTCCGTGTGCAATAGCGGAATGCGCGCGGTCCACGCGCGCACCCTGCGGGCCTGATCGACCGCTGCCGCCGCAATGTAACGGGGACCCGGAAGACCAGAGCAGCGCGCATCCTGCGCGCCTGGCCTTGGCACTTGATCCGTCTTTTGATTCTCGGGTCCCCGTTTGCCGCGGCGAGGGCAGGTCGGAAATGCTCGCAGAGTCGCGCGCACGACGCGCGCGAGTTCGTTGCTTGAACAGGGATGTTCAATCAACGAACCCCGGCCTGCCCTCGCGCACCGCCGCAGGCGGCGCGGCATCTGGGGTGTGTTTCTTTGCTTACTTTCTTTGCACAAGCAAAGAAAGTAAGCCGCTCGACTGAAAGGCGAGTGGAAGCTCGTGCTTTCGAAAATCACCCCGGCTGGACAGGCGCGGAATGGCGAAGGGATGCGGTCCGAGCAAAATCAAGAGCGAGGAACCGGATCCGGCCTCCATTGAAATGACCGGCAAGAAGGAAGTAGCGCGAAAGTCGCGCACCTACTCGTTCGTGCGCAGCAGCGACCCGAACGTCAGGTACGCCGCGTTGTGTCCGCCTTGCGCGTAGCCATAGCCGAGAAAGATCGGACCGAGAAACGTGTCGATGCCGACGAAGACGCTGCCGGCGCCGATGAGATTGCGGCCTATGTCGCGGCGCTGGTTCCACAGGCCGCCGGCTTCGAGGCTGGCACCGAGGTAGAGCGGGACGCTGAACAGCGCATCGGCATTGGTCAGGCGCCGATAGTAGATCGCGCGCAGCAAAGCAGTGTTCGAGGCGAACAACTGGTTTTCGGTGTAGCCGGAGAGGTTGGCCAGGCCGCCGATCTGGCTCAGCGCAGCGATCTGCACGTTCGCGCCGCTGCCGCCGGCGGTGTCGATGCTGGCGCCGAGCAACCAATGGTTCGCGCCGTGCGACAACGCCCAATCCCAGCGCAGGCGCGTGATGCGCGCGGCGTCGCTGGAGCCGAGCTGGGTCAACAGCAGTTCTTCGGAGACATCCAGGCGCATGCCGCGCGTGGGAAACGCGCCATTGTCGAGATCGTCGTAAACGGCGCGCAGCACGACGCCGCCGAAGTCGGTGGCGACGTTCTTCGCCAGGCCGCCCTCTGCGGGACTGCCCGGCGTGCCGATGCGCAGATTCGCTGCGTCGCGGCCGTATTCGAGCGCCGACGACAGTTGCCAGTTGGCATCGGGCGTATAGCCGAGTTCCAGCGCGCCGAGACCGCGGCGGCGACGGTATTCAGCAACCTCGCGGCCGTCATCGTCGACCGGGAAATTGTAGGCCTTGTATTGCAGGCGCGGCGCGATGTAGTACTGCCCCAGGTTTCCCCAGGGTTGCAGGAACTCGCTGTACAGCTCGGTGACCTGGCCGAGCTGGATGCGGTTGCGGCTTTCGCCACCGAGCGAGTTGAGGCCGGTGAAGTTGGCTTCGGCGAACAGTTGATAGCTGCTGCGGCCGGCGAAATTGTCGGCCAGGCGCAGGCCCAGGCGCAGGTAGTTCGGTCCCCAACCCTTGTCGACCGGCTGCACGACGAGGCCGGTGCGGCCGACGCGATCGACGAGGTCGTAGGTGATGCGCTCGTAGCTGCCTTCGCCGTAGGCGAGACCGATGCGCTTTTCGATCTGCTCCGTGTCGAAAGGCTTGTCGACGAGATCGGAGAGGCGTTGCTTGACGTAGTCCGCGGTGCGGCTGCGTCCGCTGAGCACTTCGAGAAATGCGATCAGCGGCGCATCGAACGGCCGCTGGCGATGGCGCGCGCTGAATTGCGCGTAGTCGGCCTCACTCACGGCCAGCGTGCGCAACGCGCCGAGGTTGTCCGCCGCGGCCTTGGCGCCGGATGCCATGGCCTGTGTGGCACGGTCGAATGAGGCGCTGGTGATGTCGCCGAGCTGTGGTACGAGCAGCACGTCGTTGGCGCCGAGCGTGCGCAGTTGCGCCTCGGTCTGGCGCTGCATCATCGCGGTCAGCATCTGGTTGGCGATCGAGAACGGCGAAGTCAGCTCATCCTCGGAGGCGAGCGGCTGGCCGACGTTGACCACGATTAAGTGGACGCCACCGAGCTTGCGCGCTTCGTCGATCGGCACGTTGTCGACGATGCCGCCGTCGACGAGCAGGTGGCCTTGATAGCGGATCGGCGCGAATGCCGCCGGCACGGACATGCTCGCGCGGATCGCCATGGCCAGATCGCCCTTGGCGAACACGACCTTCTCGCCGCGGCCGATGTCGGTCGCGATCGAGCGGAATGGAATCGGCAGATCGTCGAAGTCCTCGGTGCGCAGCGTCGACAGCAGCAGGCGGCGCAGCAGCAGCTGCAGTTTCTGCCCCTGGATCGCGCCGCGCGGCAGCGCGATCCGACCGTCGCGCAGGCCGAGCTCGATGCCGCCGAGGAAGCGCAGTTCGTCCTCCTTGCGCCGCATCGGCAATTCCTCGCGCGGCGGGTCGTCGTTGAACATGTCCTTCCAGTCGATGCTTTTCAGCACCGCCTCGATTTCGTCCGCCGTGTAGCCGGCGGCGTAGAGGCCGCCGACGATCGCGCCCATCGAGGTGCCGGTGATGCAGTCGACCGGCACGCGCTCGCGCTCGAGCACCTTGAGCACGCCGATATGCGCCGCGCCGCGTGCGCCGCCGCCGCCGAGCACGAGGCAGGTTTTCGGGCGTGCGGTTTGCGCCGAAGCATCGAGCGATGCGAGGCTCGACGCGATCAGCGCGAGAAAGGCGATGAAACGAAGCATGAGGCTCCCCGGCGGTCTTCGCGTTGTCGCGCGAAGCGTAGCCGAGTCGCGCTCAGCTTTCGAGCGCCTGCCAGCGTGCGTAGGCGTGATCGAGTTCCGCCTGCAGTTTCGCAAGTTCGCTGTTCGCGGCGAGGACGGCCGCGCTGTCCTGCTTGAAGAACGTCGGATCGTTCATCGCCGCGGTGCGCGCGGCGATGTCGTTTTCGAGTGTCTCGATGCGAGCGGGCAGTTGCTCGAGTTCGCGAGCGTCCTTGTAGCTCAGTTTGCGCTTCGCCGATGAAACGGCGCCTTCGCTGTCGAAGGCAGGTGCGGGCGTTGCCGCAGCGGATGCTGTCGTCGGCGCGGATTCGCGGCGCTCGTTGCGCGCGGTCGCCGCAGGGCGCTGCCGCAGCCAGTCGCTGAAGCCGCCGATGTATTCGCCGACGCGCCCCTCACCTTCGAGGACCAACGTCGACGTCACCACGTTGTCGATGAATTCGCGATCGTGCGAAACGAGCAGCAGCGTGCCCTGATACGACGCGAGCATTTCTTCGAGCAATTCCAATGTCTCCACATCGAGATCGTTGGTCGGCTCGTCCATCACCAGCAAATTCGACGGCTGCGCGAACAGCTTGGCGAGCAGCAGGCGGTTGCGCTCACCGCCGGACAGCCGCGTGATCGGCGCGCGCGCGCGTTCGGGCGAGAACAGGAAATCCTGCAGGTAGCCGAGCACATGCTTGCGGCTGCCGTTGAGTTCGACATATTCGGTGCCTTCGGCGACGTTGTCGAGCGCGTTCCAGTCCTCGCGCAGGGCACTGCGGTGCTGGTCGAAGTAGGCGATCTGCAGGTTCGTGCCGGGTTCGATTTCGCCGCGCTGCGGCTTCAACTCGCCAAGCAACAATTTCAAAAGTGTACTTTTGCCCGAGCCGTTCGGACCGACGATGCCGATGCGGTCGCCGCGCAGGATTGTCGTCGAGAAATCGCGCAGGATGATCTTGTCGTTCCAGGCGTAGTCGACCTCACGCGCCTCGATCACCTTCTTGCCCGAGGCCTGCGTCGTCGCCAGCGTCATCTTCGCGTTGCCGCCGAGCTCGCGCCGCTCTGCGCGCTCGCGGCGCAGCGCCTTGAGCGCGCGCACGCGACCCTCGTTGCGCGTGCGCCGCGCCTTGATGCCCTGGCGGATCCAGACTTCCTCCTGCGCGAGCTTCTTGTCGAACAACGCGCTGGCCTGCGCCTCGGCGTGCAGGCGTTCCTCGCGCCGGCGCAGGTAGTTGGCGTAGTCACCGGGCCACGAAGTGACCTGGCCGCGATCGATCTCGACGATGCGTGTCGCCAGCGCACGCAGAAAACTGCGGTCGTGGGTGACGAAGATCAGGCTGAATTCGGCGTTGCGCAGAAATTCTTCGAGCCAGGCGATCGCTTCGATGTCGAGGTGGTTGGTCGGCTCGTCGAGCAGAAGCACGTCGGGCGCACTCACGAGCGCCTGGGCGAGCAGCACGCGGCGTTTCATCCCGCCGGACAGCGCGGCGAAGTCCACGTCCTCAGGCAGTTCCAGCCGCGCGAGCACCTGCGACACGCGCCGGTCGAGATCCCAGCCGTGCTGCGCTTCGATTTTTGCCTGCACTGCGCCGAGCGCGTCCAGATCACCGGAATGTTCGGCAATCAAATGGTGATAGCGCGCGAGCAACGCGCCTAGGTCGCCGAGGCCCGCGGCGACCACGTCGAACACGCTGCCGGCCACGTCCTGCGGCACTTCTTGGGCGAGCTTGGCCACGCGCACGCCGCCTTGCACGCGCACCTCGCCGTCGTCGGGTCGAATCTCGCCCGCGATCAGGCGCAGCAGCGTGGACTTGCCTTCGCCGTTGCGGCCGACGATGCAGACGCGCTCGCCGGCATCGATCGCGAGATCGACCTTTTCGAGCAGCAGCGGGCCGCCGACGCCGTAATCGACGCGTTGGAGTTGGATCAGGGACATGGACCAATTGTAGCGTGGTCGATGCCGTCGGCCCTGGTTTTTGTGTGGCCGATGGCGAATCGATTGCGCCGGCCGCCCGCGGCGCAACGATTTGCGCAACGTTGTGCTAGCGTAGCGACATCGATACCAAAGCCACGCAGAGACGAGAGGGAGAGATGGAAACGCAAGTCCGCCGCACCAAGATCATCGCCACGCTGGGGCCGGCCACTGACGCGCCGGGGATGTTGAAGAAGATCCTTGCCGAGGGCGTCGACGTGGTGCGCCTGAACATGTCGCATGGCAAACCCGAGGATCACGCGCGCCGCGCCAAGGAAGTGCGCGAGATGGCCGCCGAGCTCGGCCGCGAGGTCGCCGTGCTCGCCGACCTGCAGGGGCCGAAGATCCGCATCGAGAAATTCCTTGCCGGGCCGGTGATCCTCAAGTCCGGTGATCCGTTCGAACTCGACTGCCGTACCGAGGCGCCGCCGGGTGATGCGACGCGCATCGGCGTGAGCTACCTCGGCCTGCGCAACGACGTGAAAGCCGGCGACATGCTGCTGCTCGACGACGGTCTCATTTCGCTCAAGGTCGACAAGATCGAAGGCACGAGCATCCACACGACCGTGGTCGCCGGCGGCGCGCTGTCTGACCGCAAGGGCATCAATCGCCAGGGTGGCGGTCTCTCGCTCGCCGCGCTCGCGGAGAAGGACAAGGACGACATCAAGACCGCCGCGCAGATCAACGCGGACTTTCTCGCGATCTCGTTCGTCAAGTCGGCCGCCGATATCGAGGAGTCGCGCAAGCTCATGCGCGCGGCCGGCGGCAGCGCGGCGATGGTGGCGAAGATCGAACGCAGCGAGGCGATCGAAACTGTCGTGCTCGCGGGCATCATCGATGCCTCCGACGTGGTCATGGTCGCGCGCGGCGATCTCGGCGTCGAGATCGGCGACGCGGAGCTGCCCGGCATCCAGAAGAAGATCATTCGCGAAACGCTCGCGCGCAGCAAGGCCGTGATCACGGCGACGCAGATGATGCAGTCGATGGTCGAGTCGCCGATCCCGACGCGTGCCGAGGTGCTCGACGTCGCCAACGCCGTGCTCGACGGTACCGATGCGGTGATGCTGTCGCAGGAAACCGCGGCCGGCAAGCATCCGGACAAGGCGGTCGCGGCGATGGCGCGCGTCTGCCTGGGCGCCGAGAACGGTTTCGAGGTAGGCGAGGAGTTCACGCCGCCTGCGGTACGCCTCGAACGTGTCGATCAGGCGATCGCGCTGGCGACGATGTATACCGCCCGCCACATCGGCGTGCGCGCGATCATCGCGCTGACCGAATCGGGCGGCACCGCGCAGTGGCTGTCGCGTTATCGCTCGCGCGTGCCGATCTATGCGTTGTCGCGCCGCATCGGCGCGCGCCGGCGCATGATGATCTACCGCGACGTCACCCCGATCGCGTTCGACGCGCACGGCGTCGACCCCGCGCATGCGGCCAAGGCTGCGGTGCAGACGCTGTTCAACTTGAATCACCTCAGCGAAGGCGACCGCGTGATCCTGACCACGGGCGATCACACCGGTCAGCACGGCGGCACCAATACGATGAAGCTGCTGCGCGTCGGCCCCGGCGGAGTTGCCGAAGGCCTCGGCGATCTGTGATACGAAGTACCGGAGCGCGAATCATCGCGCTCCGGCTTAGTGTAGGACGCGGTGACTACTTCTTCTCCGCGCCCGCGCGGTGCTTCTCGAACCAGCCGATCGTGTACAGCACCTGGTCGAGCATGTTCGACGGCCGCGTGTTGATCTCGTGCGAGGCGCCGGGAATGCGCAACATCGCGGTGTCGACGCCGCGCAGCTTGAGCGCCTGGTAGAACTGCTCGGCCTCGCCCGACGGGGTGCGATGGTCAGCGTCGCCGGTAATCATCATCGTCGGTGTCTTCACCTTGCCGACGTAGGCGATCGGTGAGCGCTTCATGTAGTGTTCGGCGTTTTCCCACGGCACGCCGGGGAACCAGTACTTGGTGAACAACTGGTAGAAGTCGCTGGTCAGCACGAAGCTGTACCAGTTGATCACGGGCTTGGCGACGACGGCCGCGCGGAAGCGGTCGGTGTGGCCGACGATCCATGCGGTCAATACGCCGCCGCCGCTGCCGCCGGTGACGAACAGGTTGCTCGTATCGATGCTGCCGCGCGCGATCACCGCGTCGACGACACTCATGAGGTCGTCGTAATCCTGGCTCGGGTAGGCGTTCTCGATCAGGTTGGCGAACTCGCTGCCGTAGCTCGTGCTGCCGCGCGGGTTGGCATAGACGACGACGTAGCCCTGCGCGGCGTAGAGCTGCGTTTCCGGCGCGAAATGCGGGCCGTAGGCGGCGAACGGGCCGCCGTGGATTTCGAGCATCAGCGGATACGACTTCGCCGGATCGAAGCGTGGCGGATAGACGACCCAGGCCTGCACGCTGCGTCCATCGGCCGAGGATTTCACGTTGATCTCTTCGACCTTGCCGAGGGCCTTGTGGTCGAGCAGGTTCGCGGACAGGTCGGTCAGCGATTTCGGGTTGCTGCCGCGCGCGACGATGCCGACATCGGCCGTGTGCGTGAGCGCATCGCGCGTGTAGGCGACGCGTCCGCCCGCGCCCGACATCGAGCCGCCCGTGTACGGCCGGCCGATCTGCGTGCCGCCAAGATCGTCGGCGACCGTTTCGACCTTGCCGCCGCCGAGGCCGACATGGCCGATCTTGGTCACGCCGCGTTCGTCGTAGTTGAAGTACAGCGCGCCATTGCCGTCCCAGACGGGCTCGTCGACGCTGACGTCGGTATCGGCAGTCACTGCATGTGACTTGCCGCTGGCGAGATCGAGCGCGTACAGGTGCACGGCCTGGTATGGATGCCCCTTGTCGTCGAAGCCGACGTAGGCGAGCGTGCGGCCGTCCGGCGAGATCACCGGATTGCGATCGGGGCCGCGGCGATCGGTGAGCTTGGTTAGTGCGCCGCTGTCGACGTCGACGCGATACAACTCGCTTTCCAGCGGCTGGTGTTCCCAGTCGTCGTTGAGATTGGCCGAGACGTAGACGCTCTTGCCGTCGCGCGCCCAGGCGATCGGACCGGCGAAGTCGTGCTTGCCCGTCGTCACCTCGCGTGCGGCACCGCCGTCGGCAGAGACGACGAAGACGTGCGCATAGCCCGGATCGACGTAGCCGCCGCCATCGATGCGATAGGTGAGGCGGTCGATCAGTTTGGCCGGCTCGGCCCATTCGGCGCCCTTCGGCGCGGGCGGCAGTTTTGCCAGCGGCGTGTCCTGCGCGGGCACGCGCTGGGTGAACGCGATCCAGCGGCCGTCCGGCGACCACGCAAGGTTGCCCGGGCCTTCGGTCAGATGCGTGATCGCCGAACTCGCGCCCGAGTCGAGCCAGAGCACGTGGATCTGTGTCTTGCCCTCGCTTGCGCCGATCCAGGCGATGCGCTTGCCGTCGGGCGACCATTCCGCGCCGCGCTGGTCGGCGCTGTCGGAGAGCAGCGCGCGCTGGCCGCGGCCTTCGCTGTCGACGAGCCAGAGCTGCGAGCGCTTGCGGTCCTTCATGATGTCGAATCGCATGCGCTCGTAGACGACGCGCTTGCCGTCGGGCGAGAGCTGCGGATGGTCGGCCCATTCGAGCTTGAACACGTCGAGCGGAGCGAACGTGTTTGATTGAATCGGCTGCGGATCGGGCGGTGGCGCATCGGCGGCAGCAGTCAGGTTGACGATGAGCAAGGCACCGAGCGCGATCGCACGCATGAGTTTTCTCCGCGGAAAGAGCTGGCATTCTGCCATGCGCACGTGCGCCGACAATGTGCCATTGGGCACCTCGAAAAACCTACTGCGCTCGACAATTTGCGCGCCGGCGGTGCTCGGACTGCGGAGGCAGGAGGCCGAAGCGAACAGCGAAGCTGGCCCGCAGGGCATGCCGCAGGAGCGGCATGTAATCCTCATGTACTCGACAGTACACTCCGGTTCCGTCGCTGCGGCGACGCGCCCGATTCTAGTTGAGATCGGCTCTTCGCTCGTGACGGTTTTCGAGGTGCTCTGTTGTGCATGGATGAACACGATGGAAACACGACGCCGGATTTCGCGAACGACTTCGGCTTGCGTATGATCCAAGTTCCACAGCGTCGTTTCGGCGCGTGCCACAGGAGATCGATATGAAACCGGTGTTTCGGGTTCTCGCCTTGACCCTGCTCGCCGCCAGCGGCAGCGCATTCGCACTCGAGCGTGCGCATCTGGTGCAGCCTGCGGAACTTTCGAACTGGTGGCTCGTGTCGGGCACGGGCGATCCCAAGGTACCTTCGTACGGCAAGGGCCTGACGACGCCGACCTGCGTGGCGGTGTCCTACCGCATCGAACGCGGCGGCACCACGAGCCAGGTCAAGCTCGAGAAAATCGTGCCCGAGGGCGACCTCGGCGCGGTCGCGGTGGACATCGTCAAGGGCCTGCAGTACACCGCTGCGCAGAAGAACATCGGCAAGGATCCGGTCTACACCTATGTGGTCATGCCGTTCAACGCGCCCGACGTGAACAAGGGGCCGAGCGCGGTAACGGAGCGCCAACGCATCCTCGATGCGTGCAAGCTAGAAGACTTCAAGCTTCCGGCCGCCTAACGAAAAGTTCATGCACCGGCGTCGCGTCGGCGTTCAGCTCGCAGCAGCGGAATCCGAATCGGCCTATAATGCTGACCCCCGCGATTTGCGAATCGCGGCAGCGCGCACGCGCACGAATTCAAACGTTACGGAGTCATCCATGAGCATCGAAGAACTGGAAAGCATCGCCCAGGCGATGGTAGCGCCGGGCAAAGGGATCATCGCCATCGACGAGTCGACGAGCACGATCAAGAAGCGCTTCGACTCGGTCAAGATCGAGAACACCGAAGACAATCGCCGCGCCTATCGTGAAATGCTGCTGACCGCGCCGAAGCTCGGCGACTACATCTCCGGCGCGATCCTCTACGACGAAACGATCCGCCAGTCGACCAAGGCCGGCGTGCCGTTCACCAAGGTCATGCTCGACAATGGCATCCTGCCGGGCATCAAGGTCGACAAGGGCCCGCATCCGCTGGCCGGTTTCCCCGGCGAAGTCGTCACCGAAGGCCTCGACGGCCTGCGCGAGCGCCTCGCCGAATACGCCAAGCTTGGCGCCAAGTTCGCCAAGTGGCGCGCGGTGATCAACATCGCCGACGACGCGCCGAGCGGCACCTGCATCGAGGCGAACTGCCACGCGCTCGCGCGCTACGCGGCGCTGTGTCAGGAAGCGGGCATTGTGCCGATGGTCGAGCCCGAAGTGCTGATGGACGGCAACCATGACATCGACATCTGCTACGAGGTGACCGAAGCGACGCTGCGTTCGCTGTTCGGCGCGCTGTACGAGCAGAACGTCATGCTCGAAGGCACGATCCTGAAAGCGAGCATGGTGATCCCAGGCAAGGATTGTCCGGACCAGGCTTCCGTCGACGAAGTCGCCGAAGCGACCGTGCGCTGCCTCAAGGCGACCGTGCCGGCCTCGCTGCCGGGCATCGTCTTCCTCTCGGGCGGCCAGACCGACGAGCAGTCGACCGCGCACCTCAACGCGATGAACCAGATGGGCCCGCACCCGTGGCCGCTGTCCTTCAGCTACGGTCGCGCGATGCAGTCGGCCGCGCTGAAATACTGGTCGAAGGACCTGGTCAAGAACTTCGCCGAGGCACAGAAGATCGTCGTGTCGCGCGCGCGAGAAAACGGTCTGGCCGCGCTGGGCCAGTGGACGAAGGCCAAGGCCGCTTAGTCGGGACGCATACGTCCTGCTGACTTAGTCGCGTCGTTTGAGCGGCCATGCGGCCGCTCAACGCCGTGCGGGAAACGAAAATGGCGGGGGTGGCATACGTGCCGACGTTCCCGCAAAGGGAAGGCCGGCACCTTGTCGGCGCTCAGGGAACAACCTTGGATTCGCCCAGATCCTTCCAACTGTAGCGCGGCACCTGGATCCACTGTCCGCCTTTGAGTTCGGGCACCTTGTGCACGCGCACCTGGTCCACGCTCATCTTGCCGTCCTTTTCGCTGAGCCAGAAATCGATGTCGTAGATTTCGCCCTTGCTGCCGGCGGTGCGGAAATCGGTACAGGCGAAAAAGTGCCCATCGTCGAGCTGGCGAATCGGTTGATGCGTGTCGACGAATTCCAGGTTAAGGTCCTTGCCGGTCTTGTCGTCCTTGAGTTTGAATACGCCGCCATTCTTCGCGGCCTGAGCGAGCGCATTCTGCTCGACCACTGACATCACTTCCCAACTGCGCTTCTGCGCCATGTGGCCGGGATGCTCGGACGCCGGTATCCACCACCACGGAATCGGCTGGCGCGTGACTGCCGTCCATTTGCCGTCCTGCTGCTTCGGCGCCTGATAGATGCGGGTCTCGACGATCTGCAGCTGGCCGTTCGCCGGCGCCACCCAGAAGTCGACGAGGTAGTTCTTCTGCGCGTCCTTGCTGTCGTGGAACTTGACGTCGGGGAAGAAGCCGTAGCCGTCGATCGTGCGCGTGAAATCGATGCCGTCGAAGGCGAGCTTGAGTGCCGAGCCGTCGAGCGGATCGGTCAGCGCGAAGACGCCGCCGTTGGCCTTGGTCTGCGCCGCGACGTGCGCCTTGACCACCGTTTCCGCATCGTTGCTGTCGAAATTCTGCATCGCCTCTTCGGTCGACTGCACCATGCTCGCCGCGATGAACGCGCGCGCGCGTTCGAGATTCTGCTGGGGATCCTTGAGGAACGCAGTCTTCGACGCGGCGTCGTGGAAGCAGTAGACCTTGCCGTCCTTATCGGTCCAGGTGAGGCTGCAGTCGGTCATCACGTGGCGACCGGCTGCGAGACCCTCGGCGCACTGGCCGCCGAATTCCGGCTGCGGGCCGGCGGCGGCGACAACGGAGATCTGCAGCAGCAGTGCCATGGCAATTGCGCGGATCATGGCGGGACTCCAGAAGCTTTTCCTCATCATACTCCGAAGCCGCGCGGCTGAAGTCATGCTCCGAGCTCGTCGCGGTAGGCACGCACGGCGTCGCCGCCGAAGCAGCAGAACACGATGCGCTGCGGCGAAATTCCGCCCCAGGCGCGCACCTCGCGTATCGCGATGCGCGCCGCCTGCTCGAACGGATAGCCGAATACGCCGCAGCTGATCGCCGGGAACGCGACGCTGCGGGCGCCGTGCTCGAACGCCAGGCGCAACGATTCGCGGTAGCACTTCGCCAGCTTTTCCGCTTCGCCTTCCTTGCCGCCGTGCCAGATCGGCCCCACGGTGTGGATGATGTGGCGCGCGGGCAGGTCGAAGCCGGGCGTGATGCGCGCCTCGCCAGTCGGGCAGCGCACGTATGGACGCACCAGCTGGATGGCCTTGCATGCGGCCGACAGGCGCGGACCGGCGGCGCGGTGGATCGCGCCGTCGACGCCGCCTCCGCCCGACAGTGCCTCGTTCGCCGCGTTGACGATCGCGTCCACGCGCAGCGTCGTGATATCGGCTTCGACCACTTCGATCTTCAGCATATCGGCACCATCGATGCTAATGCGGTTAGCATAAGCACATGCAACGTAAAGATTTCCATTCGAACGACCCCTGGCGCAACGCCAGGGTCAAGCCGGCTGCGCCTGCGCCACGCGCCGCGCCGCCGCAGGCCGAGCGCACGACGCCCGAATCCGCCAAACGGCCCGCGGCGCAGCGCCGCGGCGAGGAAGTCCGCGTCTACGGCCGCAACGCCTGCCTCGCCCTGTTCGCGAAACGGCCGAACGACGTACGCAAAATCTATCTCACCGAAGCGCGTATCGCTGAGTTCAAGCCCGTGCTGGCCTGGTGCGTAAAGCAGCGCATCGGCTATCGCGTGGTTGAAAACGACGACCTGGATCGACTGACGGAAAGCCAGCACCACGAGGGCGTCTGCTTCGAGGTGCGCAGGACGCCGCTGCTGTCGCTGCGCGAGCTGCTGCATGAGATTCCGCGAGAGCAGCCTGCGCTGCTGATCTGGCTGGACGGCGTCGGCAATCCGCACAACGTCGGCGCCCTGTTGCGCAGCGCGGCCAATTTCGGCGCGCGTGGAGCGATCCTGCCGGCGGGTGCGCCCGCGCTTTCGGGCGCGGCGCTGCGCGTCGCCGAGGGCGGTGCCGAAGCGCTGCCGCTCGCGCAGGCGGCCGCGGGCGAGGACGTCTTCGAATCGCTGCACGATGCGGGTTTCGGGGTAGCCGCGACCGTGCCGCGTGACGGCTGGGACTTGTACAAGAACAAGCTGCCGGCACGGCTCGCATTGATCCTCGGCGCGGAAGGCGAAGGCATGTCTGCGCGGTTGATTGCGGACGCCGACCTGCGCCTGACGATTCCCGGCACTGGCGCGGTCGAAAGCCTCAATGTGTCGGCGAGCGCAGCCGTCCTCTTCGCCGAATACTGGCGCCAGCACCGATAGTCGCATGCGCCTCGTCGTCGCGCTGCTGCTGCTCGCGTTCGGCATCCCGCTCGGCGCGGCGACACCGGGCCAGGCGCCGAGCTTCGATCTGCGGCCGGCACAGGCCGTCGTGCAGCGCGTTCTCGGACCACACGCCGGGCAAATCGAGCTGGGAACTCTGGATGCCGGCGACGACGGCGAGCGCTTTCGTATCGCGCGCGACGGCAAGCGTGTGAAAGTCGAAGGTACGACCGCGAGCGCGTTGCTGTTCGGCGTCAACTGGTACCTTAAATACATCGCGCACCGCCAGGTCTCGACCAACGGCGATCGTCTCGGCGACGAGGCGCTGCCGCCGCCGGACGAGACAATCGAACGCGCCGCGCGCTACCCCTGGCGCTACGCGCTCAACCAGAACACCGACGGCTACACGATGCCGTACTGGGATTGGCCGCGCTGGGAGCGCGAGATCGATCTCTACGCACTCAGCGGCATCAACGCGATGATCGTCGAACGCGGTATGGATTCGGTGCTTTACCAAACCTTCCGCGATTTCGGTTACTCCGACCGCGAATTGCGCGCGTGGATCACCCAGCCCGCGCACCAGAACTGGCAGCTCATGGGCAACCTCTGCTGCTTCGACGGCCCGATCAGCCGCGAATTGATGGCCAAGCGCGCGAAGTCGGCACGGCAGATCCTCGCGCACCTGCGCGAACTCGGTATCACGCCCGTGCTGCCGGGATTCTACGGCATCGTGCCCGCGGATTTCACGAAGAAATTCCCGCAGGCGCACGTGATCGCGCAGGGCGACTGGGCCGGCTTCACGCGGCCCGGTTGGCTCGATCCGCGCGATCCGATGTTCGCGAAGATCGCGGCGAGCTTCTACCGCCACCAGCGCGAGCTGTTCGGCGATTCGGCAATTTATGACCTGGAAATTTTCCAGGAGGGCGGCAGCTCGGGCGACGTGCCCGTGCGTGAGGGCGCACATCTTGTCCAGGCCGCGCTCGAGGCGGCGCATCCCGGTGCGAAATGGATGATGCTTGCCTGGCAGGGCAATCCGCAGCCGGAACTGCTCGCCGGCGTCGACCGCGACAAACTCTTCATCATCGACATCGATCACGACAAGGTCGCGCGCGACGATCGCATGACCGACTTCAAGGGCGCGCCGTTCTTGTTCGGCGGCATCTGGGCATTCGGCGGGCGTACGACGCTCGGCGCCAACATCCGCAACTACACCGAACGGCTGCCGCGGATCGCCGCTGCGAACCCGAACATGATCGGCACGGCGGTGTTTGCCGAAGGCATGGATACTAATCCATTCGCCTTCGATTTGTTCACCGAGATGGCCTGGCGCGACGGCGAAGTCGATGCCGCGCAGTGGACGGCGAATTATGTGCAGCGCCGCTACGGCGCCGCCGATGCGCACGCGCTGGCGGCCTGGAAGGCCTTGCGCGAGACGGCGTACAGCATTGCGCCTGACGCGGTCGAATTCAACAGCGAACGCGAAGCCGGGCAGGAATCGCTGTTCGCCGCGCAGCCAAGCCTTGACGCCTTCCAGGCCTCGCACTGGTCGCCCGTCGCGCTGCGTTATGACGCGAAAGCGTTTGCCGTCGCGCTGCCGGAGTTGCTGCGAGTGGCGCCGCAGTTGCGCACGAGCGAGACCTATCGCTACGACCTCGTCGACGTCGCGCGCCAGACGCTGGCGAACGAAAGCCGCATCCTGTTGCCTCGAATCAAGAGCGCATTCGTGACAAAGGATCGCACGCAGTTCTCTTCGCTGACGCAGCGTTGGCTCGCGCTGATGGACTTGCAGGATCGCCTGCTCTCGACACAGCGAGATTTTCTCGTCGGCGTCTGGCTCGAGCGCGTTCGCGGTTGGGCTTCGACACCCGAGGAACTGCGCCGCCTCGACTACGATGCGCGTTCGATCCTGACCACCTGGGGCGAGCGCAAGGCGAGCGAAGGCGCCGAACTGCACGACTACGGCAACAAGGACTGGGCCGGCCTCACCCGCGACTACTACATGCAGCGCTGGAAAGTATACTTTGCCGCACTCGACGACGAATTGCGCACCGGCGAAGCGGCAAAGCCGATCGACTGGTTCGCGCTCGGCGAGCAGTGGAATCGCGGCAAGCAGCGCTATGCGACGCGGCCGCAGGGCGATTCTTACGCGCTCGCTGCGGAAACCGCCGAGACGCTCGGATTGGCCGACTGACGGTTCAACCGCCGAGCGCGGCGATCCGCCGCGAAAGCCAGCGTCGCTCCGGTTCGAGCTTCGCCGCGGCGAGAGCGATGCGGTATTGACTCAGCGCTTCGTCGCGGCGGTCGAGCCGCTGCAGCAAGTTCGCACGCGCCGCGGCGAACAGATGACTGTGTTCGGTATCACTGCGCGCGATCAGCGCGGTGAGCAAGTCGAGCGCGTGCGCCGGGCCGTCGACCATCGAGATCGCAGCGATACGGTTGAGTTCGACGATCGGTGTCGGCTGCAGCCGCGCGAGCACCTCGTAAAGTCCGGCGATCTGCCGCCAGTCGGTATCGGCGTGATGCGGCGCGCGTGCGTGCAGCGCGGCGATCGCGGCCTGCACGACGTAGGGGCCGATAAGCTCCTTCGTGCGCAACGCGCGATCGAGCAAGGCGGTGCCGGCGTCGATCTGTACGCCGTTCCAGAGCGAGCGGTCTTGGTCCTCGAGCAGCACGATGTCGCCCGCCGGAGTCGTACGTGCCGCACTGCGTGCATCGTGCAGCAACATCAATGCATTGAGGCCTTGCACCTCGGAGCGTTGCGGCAGCAGTTCGTCGAGCAGGCGGCCGAGGCGGATCGCTTCGCGGCACAGGTCGCGGCGGATCAGCGTATCGCCTGCGGTCGCCGCATAGCCTTCGCTGAAGATCAGGTAGATCGTCGCGAGTACGCTGGCGAGGCGTTGTTCCAGTTGCGCGGGCGCCGGCGTTTCGAACGGAATACCGGCATCGCGGATCTTCTTCTTCGCGCGTACCAGGCGCTGCGCCATTGTCTCCTCGCCGACGAGGAAGGCGCGCGCGATCGCCTGCGTGTCTAGGTCGCAGACCGTGCGCAGGGTCAGGGCGACCTGGGCTTCGATGTTCAACGCCGGATGGCAGCAGGTGAAGATCAGGCGCAGACGGTCGTCGTCGAAGTGCGCTTCGTCGATTTGTTCTGCGTCGAAGTGAACGGTGCCGGCCGAAAATTCCGGAGCGATGCGCATGTCGAAGAAGGTGCGCCGGCGCTGCGTATCGATGGTCTTGTTGCGTCCGACCTGGACCAGCCATGCGGCGGGATTGGTCGGCACGCCCGCAGCCGGCCACTGCTCGATTGCGGCGGTGAACGCGTCCTGGCGCGCCTCCTCGGCCAGGTCGAAATCGCCGAGAAGGCGGATCAGCGTGGCAAGCACGCGACCCGCTTCCCGTTGCAGGACGGCTTCGATCTTCGGCACGAAGATCAGCTGTACTTGTGGATCGCCCGCACCTCGATGCTGCCGAGGCGCGCGCTCGGGATGCGCGCGGCGATCGCCACGGCCTCATCGAGATCCGTCGCTTCGACCAGATAGTAACCGCCGAGTTGCTCGCGCGTTTCCGCGAAGGGGCCGTCGGTAATCGCAGTCTTGCCATCGCGTACGCGCACCGTCGTCGCCGTCGTCGTTGGCTTGAGCGCATCGCCGGCCTTGAACTGGCCGCCTTCGATGATCGACTGGGTGAAGGCCGTGTACTCTTCGTGCAGTTTGCCTCGATCGGCTTCGTTCATCTTGCCGAAGCGGACTTCGTTGTCGTAGATCAGCAACAGGTATTGCATGGTCGTTTCCTGGGAACGTGGCGGGATTGCCATGATCTGGTCGAACGGGAGATGATCGGATCGACAGCGCGGGAGCAAAATTTTCCGCTAGCGAAATGGGCCAGTCGAATCGACCGCTACTTTTTCAGCGCGAGCACGAGGACGCCGGCACCGACCATTGCGATGCCGAACCACTCGCGCAATGAGGGTCGCTCGCCGAGGAAGGCGAACGCGAACACCGCGACGAGGACGAGGCTGAACTTGTCGACCGGCGCGACCTGCGATGCATCGCCGATCTTGAGTGCACGGAAATAGCAGACCCACGACGCGCCCGTGGCGAGGCCGGACAGCACGAGGAAGATCCAGGTACGCGCCGACAGTTCGAGCGGATTGCTCCATTTTCCCGCCGCGCCGACGAAGGCGGCGAGGACGACGATGATGACCGCGGTGCGGATCAATGTGGCGAGATCGGAATCCACGCCCTTGATGCCGATCTTGGCGAAGATCGCGGTCAGCGCGGCGAAGCCGGCCGAGCCCAATGCCCAGAAAAACCAGTTCGATGCGGCCATGCGATCCGCGCCTCGCGCTCGTGGAATCGGATTCAGTTTAGCGCAGCGACGGCGGATGTGATTCCGCGTCCTGGTTCACTCCGATTTGCACTATGCGAACATCGGGCACCCAGAGTTCGCGCCAGCGCGTGGTTTTCTGTTCCGCGTCGAGCTTTTGCGGCGAAACGGTGAGGGTGGCGCCGAATCCCGGATTGCCATCGAGGCACGCCGCATTGACAGCAGCGTAGATGCGCGCAGCGTGCGCATAGGTTGTCGCGACGAGCACGCCACAGCGCCGGCACAGAAGGAACTGTGCCGCGCCCGACCCTTGCCGGTACTCGAGTGGCGGCTCCCCGCGCAGCTCGAGCTTGAGTCGTCCGGCGGGATCGGAAATCCATGACGCGCCGTGCTTGCGGCAGAACGAGCAGTCGCAGGCGCGCGGGGCGATGGCGGCGGGCGTGAGTAGCGTCGAAAGTTCAAGACTCAGGCAGCCGCAATGGCAGCCCCCGCGCAGCGTGGCTGCGTCGTGCGTCACTCCTCGTCCTTGTCCTTGGCGAACGCAGCCGGCGCCGAACCGAAGTCGCCTTCGGCCTGCGCGGCCAGGTAGGTCCACGCGGCGTACACGGCGACGTTTTGCGCGAGTTCCTTGGGATCGATCTTGTCGAGCGTGTCGTTCGCGGTGTGGTGGATGTCGAAGTAGTGCGTGCCGTCCTGCAGCAGCGTCAGTGCGGCCATGCCCTTGGCGTGCATCTGCGAAAGATCGGAGCCGCCGCCGCCGGGTTTCTTGTCGTCGTAGTCGACACCGATGGGCTTTAGCACGGCGGCGATTTGCGCGATCGCCGCACGCGCTTCGGGTTTCACGCTCGCGCTCATGCGCCAGATCGGGCCGGCGCCGAAATCGGATTCGGTGCCGAGCACATGCTTGCCGATTTCCGCTGCGTGTTTGTCTGCATAGGCCTTGCCGCCGTAGAGGCCGGCTTCCTCGTTGGCGAACGCGATGACGCGGATCGTGCGGTCGGGACGCTGCGGCATTTGCTTGACCAGGTGCGCGGCGGCCGCGGCGATGGCGACGCCGGCGGCGTCGTCGATCGCGCCGGTGCCCGGATCCCAGGAATCGAGATGGCCGCCGATATCGATGATCTGGTCGGGATGCTTCTTGCCGGTGACTTCGCCGATCACGTTGGCGCCGGTGTAGTCGCCGTCGAAGCCGACGTCGAGGTCGAGCTTGAGCGTCACCGGCTTGGCGTACGCGAGCACGCGCTCGAGCTGGTCGGCATCGGGATTGGACAGCGCGGCGGCAGGAATGCCGTTGGCCTTCGCGTCGGCGAAACCGGTCACGCCGGTATGCGCCATGCGGTCCTTGGCATCGGTGCCGGCCGAGCGCAGCAAGAATCCACTTGCACCCTTGCTCGCTGCGAGCGGCGGGCCGCCGACGCGGATCGACGAGCCCGTGCCGTAGTCGTGGCCATCCTTGTGCGGCTGCATCTTGAAGCCGATGTAGACGATCTTGCCTTTCACCTTGGCCGGATCGGCGGCCTTGAGCGCGTCGAGATTCTCGAAGCGCACGACTTCGGCGGTGAGGCCGCCTGCCGGCGTCGGGAAACTGTGGCCGAGCGCGGCCAGTACGAGGTTCTGCGCAAACGGTGCGACGATCGCGCCGGCCTCGTGGCGGCGCACCCACTTCGGATAACTCACCGGCTCTTCGTAAACCTTGTCGAAGCCGAGCGCCTTGAATTTCGCGATCACCCACGCGCGCGCCTTGGCGTCGTTATCGCCGGCAGCGAGGCGCGGGCCGACTTCGGTGGTCAGGCCTTCGACGAACCTGTACGCGGTGTCGTCATTCATCGCGCGGTCGCGCAATTGCTCGGCGGCGCGCACGGCGGCGTCGGGAATATGCGTGTCGGCGGCGTGGGCGGCGCCCAGGGCAAACACGGAAGCGGCGGTGAGGCTCAGGGCGGAAAACAGTTTCACGATGGACTCCGAATCTGGCGAGGAACGATGGGGCATGGCGCGGGTTCGCGACAATGTCGAGCGTCGCAAAATCGGCCTTCATGCAGAAGGGCCACTTGGCGCGCGAACGAGGCAACCAAGTTTTGCTGCTACTGCTCGAGAGCGCAAAGCTTCGCAAACGAAAAGGGCGCAGCATGGTCGCTGCGCCCTCCGCTCATTGCCCGGATCACACGACTACTTCTTCAGCGCGTCGCGGATCTCGGTCAGCAGTTTCTCGGTCGGCGTCGGCTCGGGCGGTGCGGCGGGCGCTTCCTCGGCCTTCTTGGACATGCTGTTGATGATCTTGACCACGATGAAGATCGCTGCGGCGATGATGACGAACTGGATGACCGTGTTGAGGAACACGCCGATCTGGATCGCAACCTCGCCCTTGCCGTCCGCGCCGGCGGCCTTGAGCACCCATTTCCATGCCGAGAAATCGACGCCCCCGATCAGCAGCCCGATCGGCGGCATGATGACGTTGTCGACGAGCGCGGAAACGATCTTGCCGAATGCTGCGCCGATGACGACGCCGACGGCGAGGTCGACGACATTGCCGCGCAACACGAAAGCCTTGAATTCGGTGGCCAAGCTCATGGCGGGTTCTCTCCTGAAGATAGGGGTTTGAACTGCATGGTGCGACGCAGACGCAAATCTACACCAAGATTCGTTAAAGGAAACCCCTTTGTCGGATCGGGCCGGGTTCGGATCAAGCTGTCTTGGCGCTGGCCGTGCGGCGCACGAATTTGAGTGCGGACCAGATCGCATCGACCGCGCAAACCTTGACATCGACCAGGCCGAGCGGCAATACGATTTCTCGCAGGGTGTCCTCGGTAACGTCGGTGGCGATCTTGGCCGATTTCTTCGGCCACGAGATCCACAACACGCCCTTGTCGGCCAGACTCGCAATCAGGCCGGGCAGCTCGCGTTCCAGCTGCGTCCGTTTCGTCGCGAAGACGTGGGTGAAGTCGCTGCTGCCGGTTTTGCGCGCAACCAGTGCAACCTGCGTGGCGTCGAAACCGCATAGACTGAAATAGTCGTCCGGCGCGTGCACGAGACGTACGCGCAACCCCGGTTTCAACCCCAGCTTCGACCACAGCGGCTTGCCGGAATAGCCGGCAGGGGCAGGCTGGGATTTTTTGTGTATGGCCGGCATGGCGACTCCATGTGTGTCGAAATGCGTGCTGCCCATTCGTCGTATGCGAGGACGAATTGCGAAACTGCGTGCCACTCATCACCCGCGCGGCGATCTGACAGTTGTCATTCCGCATTCGTGAGGATAGTCCCTGTCGCGCGAATCGTGGTATCGGCAGTCTATGGCACACTTGGGAAGTAGCAAAACTCGCATGGGCATCATGGACAAATCGGATCTGCTGAACGAATTGCGCATCGGCAAGGAGCAGCGCGACGATCACACGGGCGGCGGTTCGCGCCTGCCATGGATCGTTGCCGCCGCGATCGCCGTGGCCGTCGCCATCGGTGCGGCGAGGTGGTATTTCGTCGCGGGCGGCGCCAAGGCCTTCGAGGTCGAGGCTGCCACCGCCGCCGCGCCGAGTGCGGGCGGCGCCGACACCTCGGTGCTGCAGGCGACCGGTTATGCGACCGCGCGGCGCTCGGCGACCGTGTCCGCGCAGATCACCGGCACGCTGACCGAAGTGCTGATCGAGGAAGGCGATCGCGTCGAGAAAGGCCAGGTGCTCGCGCGCCTCGAATCGACGCAGCAGCAGGCCTACCTCGCCCAGGCGCAGGCCGGCGCGCGCGCGGCGCAGGCGCAGCTCGTGCAGTACCAGGCGCAGCTTGCGCAGAACCAGCGTGATCTGAAACGCCAGCAGGACATCGTCGCGCGCAAGCTCGCCTCGCAGCAGTCGCTCGAACTCGCCCAGACCCAGGTCGACACGCAGGCCTCCGCAGTGACCGCGCAGCGCCGTCAGGTCGATGTCGCCCAGGCGAACGTGCAGGCCGCGCAGGTGCAGCTCGACTACACCACGGTGCGCGCGCCGTTCAGCGGCATGATCACGGCCAAGGCCGCGCAGGTCGGCGAAATCGTCTCGCCGCTGTCGGCCGGTGGCGGTTTCACGCGCACCGGCGTCGGCACGATCGTCGACATGGATTCGCTCGAGATCGAGGTCGACGTCAGCGAATCGTACATCGCGCGCGTCGTGCCGAAGCAGCCTGCGCAGGCGACGCTCGATGCCTATCCCGATTGGAAGATTCCTGCGCACGTGATCGCGATCATCCCGACCGCCGACCGCGGCAAGGCCACGGTCAAGGTGCGCATCGGCATCGACGCGAAGGACCCACGCATCCTGCCGGACATGGGGGCGCGCGTGTCGTTCTTCGAAGATGCACCGAAGGCCGCGAATGCGCCGCCGCCGAAGGGCGTGCTCGTGCCGGGCTCGGCGATCGTCAAGCGCGACGGCAAGGACATCGTCTTTGCGATCGACGCCGATCACGCGCGGGCAAAACCCGTGACACCCGGACAGACGTACAACGATCTGCGCCTGGCCGAGGGCATCGGCGCGGGCACGCGCGTAGTCAAACAACCGCCGGCGGAAATGGCCGACGGGGCCAAAGTGGAAATCAAGTCGGCGAAATAGCTTCGCCGCTGTCGAATTCGGCGTCTTTCGCACGTCGTCACAAAGAATCATCGAGGAGTTCAGGCATGGGTACGCTGGTCGAAATCCGCAATGTCAGCAAGGTGTACGAACGCGGCAAGCAGAAGGTCGAGGTGCTGCGTCACATCGACCTCGATATCGCGCAGGGCGATTTCCTCGCGCTGATGGGGCCGTCCGGTTCGGGCAAGACGACGCTGCTTAACCTGATCGGTGGCCTCGACTCGCCGACGCAAGGTCAGATCAGCGTCGGCGGCACGCGCATCGACAATCTCAACCAGGGTGCACTCGCAAAGTGGAGAGCATCCAATGTCGGCTTCATCTTCCAGTTCTACAACCTGCTGCCGATGCTGTCGGCGCAGAAGAACGTCGAGCTGCCGCTGCTGCTGACCAAGCTCGGCGCTGCGCAGCGCAAGAAGAACGCGGCGATCGCGCTGCAGCTCGTCGGCCTCGCCGACCGCGCCGGGCACAAGCCGACCGAGCTCTCGGGCGGCCAGCAGCAGCGCGTCGCGATCGCACGCGCGATCGTGTCCGATCCGACCCTGTTGGTCTGCGACGAGCCGACCGGCGATCTCGACCGCCAGTCCGCCGAAGACGTGCTCGGCCTGTTGCAGACGCTCAACCGCCAGCACGGCAAGACCATCGTCATGGTCACCCACGATCCGAAGGCGGCCGAGTACGCGAGCCATACGCTGCATCTCGACAAGGGCACGCTCGTCGAACAAGCCGCGCACGCATAACGGAGCGCCGCCATGAAATATCTGCATCTCATCTGGGCGGCCTTGTTCCGCCGCAAGACGCGCACGATTCTCACCCTCGTGTCGATCGTCGCCGCATTCCTGCTGTTCGGCCTGCTCGACGCCGTGCGCGTGTCGTTCGCTGAGGCCGGGCAGTCGGCGAACGGTGCCGAACGCCTGCAGACCGGGGCGAAGCTGTCGTTCATCCAGCCGCTGCCGCAGTCGCTGATGACGCGCATCGCAACGATCGACGGAGTCAAGGAAGTCGCGCACGCGAACTGGTTCGGCGGCGCCTACCAGGATCCGCACAACCAGATTTTCACCTTCGCGGTCAGCGACAACTATCTCGACATCTATCCCGAGGTCAGTGTCGATGCCGGCGAAATGAAGGCTTACAACGACGACCTCAACGGCATCCTCGCCGGCGAGGTGCTGATCAAGAAGTACGGCTGGAAGATCGGCGACAAGATTCCGCTGCAGTCACAGATCTTTCCGAACAAGGAAGGCTCGAAGAACTGGAGCTTCAACCTGCGCGGCGTGATGAAGGCGAAGGACGACAAGGCCTTCCAGAGCCAGATGATCATCCTGCACTGGAAGAATTTCGACGAGACCACGCCATACAACCGCGGCAACGTCGGTTGGTATATAAGTCGCGTGAAGGACGTCAACGACGCCGACCGCGTGGCCAAGGCGATCGACGCGCTGTCGGCCAATTCCGACCACGAAACCAAGACGCAGACCGAGCAGGCGGCGACGCGCAACTGGATCAAGCAGCTCGCCAATATCGGCCTCATCGTCACCTCGATCATGGGTGCGGTGTTCTTCACGCTCATTCTGCTCACCGGAAACACGATGATGCAGGCGGTGCGCGAACGCACCTCGGAGCTGGCCGTACTCAAGACGATCGGCTTCTCCAACGGCAGCGTGCTCGGCATGGTGCTCGCCGAGTCGGTGTTGCTGCTCCTGCTCGGCGGCGTCATCGGCCTCGGCCTCGTCGCGGTGATCAGCGCTGGGTTGCCGGCGATGAGCGGCGGCATGATCACGACCGCGGCGGTGAGCTGGAAGAGCTGGGTGCTCGGCGTGGTCCTGGCGCTCGCCATCGGCATCGTCATCGGCGCATTGCCCGCGCTGCGTGCGATGCGCCTGAATATCGTCGATGCGCTGGCCGGACGTTGAGGAGAAACACGCCATGAAATTTTTGATCGGACTTCTGACCCTCGTCGTCGTCATCGCCGGTGTGTGCGTGTTCCTGAGCCTGCCGTGGCAGGGGCTGGTCGTGCTGCTGGTCTTGCTCGGCGCATGGATGCTGCTCACGCGCCGCGGCCAGCAGGCGGCGCAGGTGACCGGCATCGGCGTGAGCACGCTCGGCCAGCGCCTCGGCTCTTCCGCAGTCATCGTCGTCGGCATCGCCGGCGTCGTCGGCGTGCTCGTCGCGATGTTGGCGATGGCGAACGGCTACAGCGAAACCCTGCGCCGCAGTGGTGGCAACGACACCGCGATCGTAATGCGCGGTGCGTCGGCATCCGAGGTGTCCTCGGTGCTCGGTCACGACGCGACCGTGGTCATCGAGCAGGCGCCCGGCATCGCCAAGGACGAGGCCGGCAAGCCGATTTCCTCGCCCGAGCTCGTGGTCGCGGCGAACCTGCCGATGAAAGGCGGCGATCCGGAGCAGGACGTCGGCAGCGTTACCGTGCGCGGCGTCAGCGACATGGCGTGGAAGCTGCGCACGAACGCCAAGATCATCGCCGGACGCAAATTCACGCCCGGTCTGCGCGAGCTCGTCGTCGGCAAGGGCGCGCAGCGCCAGTACGAAGGCATCGATGTCGATCGCGAACTCAAGCTCGGCAACCAGACCTGGAAGGTCGTCGGCATCTTCGAATCGAACGACGCGATGGAATCCGAACTGTGGGGCGATGCCGACGTGGTCGGTTCGACCTATCGCCCGAACGGTAGCAACAGCCGCAGCTCGGTGTTCGTGCGCCTGACCGGTGCCGACGCATTCGAGCCGTTCAAGGCGTCGCTGAGTTCCGATCCGCGCTTGCAGGTCGACGTCGACACCACCGCAAACTACTTCGGCAAGCAGAGCGAAGGCACGACCAAGATGATCACCGTAATCGGCATCGTCGTCGGCGCGATCATGGCGATCGGCGCGGTGTTCGGCGCGCTCAACACCATGTTCGCCGCGGTCGCGACGCGTGCGCGCGAGATCGCCACGCTGCGCGCGATCGGTTTCCGTGGTGTGCCGGTCGTGGTCGCGATCATGCTCGAGACGATGCTGCTCGCGCTGATCGGCGGTGCGCTCGGCGGCCTCGTCGCCTGGCTGATCTTCAACGGCTACACCGCATCGACGATGACTGCGGGCACCACGGGCCAGTTGATGTTCACCTTTAACGTGGCGCCGTCGGTGCTGTGGACCGGCATCAAGTGGGCGCTCGCGATCGGCTTTATCGGCGGCCTCTATCCGGCATTGCGCGCAGCGCGCCTGCCGGTGACGACCGCGTTGCGCGAATCCTGAGGAAACGTCGATGCGGCGAAGAACGGGGCGCGAAGGCGCCCCGTTTTCGTTTGCTCACGGCGCGGCGGGAACCACCGGCGGGTGATATCCGAGCGTCGTGCCGAGCGCCCACAACAGGAACAACACCAGCGGCACGTGCACGACGAGCTGAATCACGGTGAAGCCGATCAGATCGCGCGCCTTGAGGCCGAGCACGCCGAGCAGCGGCAGCATGAAGAACGGATTGATCAGGTTTGGCATCGCCTCGGCGGCATTGTAGATCTGCACGGCCCAGCCGAGGTGATAGTGCAGATCGTTCGCAGCCTGCATGACGTAGGGCGCCTCGATCAACCACTTGCCGCCGCCCGAAGGCACGAAGAAGCCGAGGATCGCCGAGTACGTGCCGATCACGAGCGCGTACGTGTCGTGCGACGCGAGCGCGACGAACACCGACGACAGCTTTTCCGCGACCGTGTGCCCGTCGCTGCCCTTGGCCACGGTCAGGATCGCCGCGATGCCGCCGTAGAGCGGGAACTGGATCAGCACGCCCGTCGTGCTCGGCACCGCGCGCTTGACCGCATCGAGGAAGCTGCGCGGCCGCCAGTGCAGCAGCAGGCCGGCCATGACGAACAGGAAGTTGTAGGTGTTGAGGTTGGAGATCGCGAGGTACCAGACTTTGCTCGCGAACTCGTGCACCACCCAGCCGAGTGCGAGCAAGGCGACGAGGATGGTCAGCAGTGGGCTGCGCTCCAGCCATTCGCCTGGCACGCGCCCGGTGCTGTCCACTTCCGTACTTCTGTCACTCTGCACGTTGGTGAAATGCTCCGCGCCCTGCGCCTCGGCCGCGCCAGGCGCCGACCACCATGCGATCAGCGCGGAAACCGCGATCAGGATCAGTGTGAGCAGCATCGACTGCCAGAGAAAAATCGTCTCGGTGAACGGGATCACGCCGGTGATCGGCAGCAGCGTCTTTGGAATGCTCGCAGGATTGGCCTGCAGCTGCGCGGCCGATGACGACAGGCCCATCGCCCACGAGGCGCCGAGACCGAGGTACGCGGCTGCGCCCGCGGCGCGGTAGTCCATCGCGAGATTGGTGCGCCGCGCGAGCGCGCGCACGAGCAGGCCGCCGAAGACGAGGCTGAAGCCCCAGTTGATCAGCGAGGCGAGCATGCTGACGATGGCGACGAACGCGATCGCGTTGCGCGCGTTCTTCGGTATCGCCGCGAGCGCGTCGATCAGGCGTGCGACCGGCGGCGACGAGGCGACGACGTAACCGCCGACGACAATGAACACCATCTGCATCGTGAACGGGATCAGGCTCCAGAAGCCGTCGCCGAACGCGACCGCGGTGGCGGTCGGTCCCGCGCCGATCGCGAGCGCGGCGAGGGCGACGATGACCACGCCGAGTGCGGCGAAGACATAGGCATCGGGAAACCAGCGCTCGGCCCAGTTGGAGACGCGCAAGGCGGTGTGCGCGAGGCCGCTGCTGGCGGCGGGTGTGCTGCTCATGTTTCCTCCCGTTGGTGAGTGGTTCTGTATTGGTGTCGGTGTTGTTTGTTTCACGATCGAGCGCACAAGCTAGAGCGGCAATGCGAGATGCTTTGTTTCCAGCTTGCCTACGCCGCGCGGCTGTGCGGCAGGCGTCGTGCCCGCATCGAGTGGCTTGCCGTGCACGACATGCGCATACATTTTTTCGAGCGCTGCATAGGCATACGCGAGCATTGGCACGTAGCGCTCACCGAATCCGGGCCAGGCGAGGAAGGAGTCGAAGTGTTGCGCATGCGGGACGCGCCAATACGCGGCATCGCGCGCGTTCGCGTGCAGCCAGGCAAGGTAGGCGTCGGAGGAGAACACCGCGGGAATCAAACCGTCTTCGGCACCGTGGACGAGGAAGATCGGCAACTCTGCGCGCGGCAGTCGTGCCAGCGTAGTCTGCACGGATGCGCGCAGGCGTTGCGCCGCGTCGTCGCTGCCGCTCCACAGTCCGCGCAAGCCGGCGAGACCTTTCCAGTGCGGATCGGCGCCGTTACCCGGTGTGGTCTCGGTGATGAACACGCCGTTGCCGGGTGGGATGCCACTTGCGTCGCTCCACCATGCGGCGCGCTCCGTTGCCGTGGCGGCGCGTGGTTTGAAGTCGGTGCCGAGTGCGGAGAAGCGAAATCCGCCGGGCATCGCACCGACCGCGCTGCGCGTGTATGCGCTCGCGTAGGTTGCGCCGAACGCGCGCCACATATCGTAGGCGGTCGTACTTGCTGCGGTCGCGAGTGCGGCGTCTTCCCAGCCGCCGGCATGCAGGCGCGCGAGCGCGTCTCGTGGATCGCCCGTATCGAGGATGCCTGCCTCACGCAAGGTCGCAGCGCGCGTCGCCCAGGTCGCGATGTTGTTGCCGGGCAGCTTCGCCAGCGCGCCGCGCACGGCATCGAAGCGCGCATCGAGCAGTGCGCACGGCGCGAGCAGCGCGGCTTCGCTTGCGTAGTCGTAGAGCGGGCGCGCATGACTGCCTTCGACCTTGGATGCGTAGACGTTCGGCTCGACCGCGACGGCGCCGGCCAGCCAGCCGGCAGCGTCGATGCCCGCCGCCTGCAGCACCGCAGCGCCGCCGTTCGACAGACCGGCCGCGATGATCCTCGTGTTCTGCGGCGTGAACGGTGCCTGTTGCGGAAACGCGCGGTCGAGCATGGCCAGTCCGAACTGGGCCGCCTGCAGTAAGTGCTCACCCCAGTGCGCCTCCGGATTGTCGGTCGAGTGCGCATGCTTGATCGCGATGCCGGCATCTCCGCAATAGCCGGCCGGTTCGAACTCGAGCTCGACCGCGCCGCGCTCGGCGCGCGTGCCGTCGAGGGCGACGCCGCTATCGCTCGGCGTGTCGAAGTATCCAGAGCCTGCGCCCTTGTCCGTGTAGGCGACTGCGCAGCGGTGGGCGAGTCCCCACGCGCCGGCAAACGCGATCGCACCGTAGATGCCGCGCGATCCCGACGAGGCGGTCACGATCAGGCAACGCGTGCTCGCATCGAAGCCGTCGGGTATCTGCGCGAGCACGCGATGCGGCTGGGTCGCGCCGGCGATGCGCGCGAAGGCCTGGTATTCGCGGCCGTCGACCTTCGGCACGGCGCCGTAGATTGAGCCGTAGCCGCCGAGTGGGCCCAGGTCGGCGATGCCGAGCCACGCCGTCTGGATTGCGCGCCGGCGCATTTCGGCCGGCGTCGGCCTGGCCGCATCGGCGAATGGCGCAGGCAGCGCGCGCAGTCCCGCGAGGCCGAGTCCGGCGCTGAGCAGATCGTCTTCGCCGCGGTGCGCGGTTTCGCGAATGACGCCGAGCGGGAAGGATATCGACATCGCTGCCTCCTATGGCAACGATACCACGCGTGCGCTAGCGACTCGTCGTCGCCGAACTGCTACAGTGCGCGCCGATGAGCACGCGCATCCTGATTGCCGACGATCATCCCTTGTTCCGCGCCGCTCTGCGCAGCGCGGTGGTGCAGGTCGAACCCGAAGCGGCGATCGCCGAGGTCGATGACCTGGCCGGGGTGATGGCGCGACTCGAGGCCGAACCCGACACCGACCTCGTTCTGCTCGATCTGCACATGCGCGACAGCCATGGCCTGACCGGCCTTGCCGCGCTGCGTGCGCAGCATCCGGCGGTCGCCGCGCTCGTCGTCTCCGGCACCGAGGAAGCGAGCGTCGTGCGCCGCGCGCTCGACCATGGCGCGGTCGGCTTCGTGCCGAAGAGCACGCCGCCGGCCGATATCATCATTGCGATCCGCGCCGTGCTCGGCGGCCAGCGCTGGCTGCCGCCGGCACTGGTGCAGGCGCTCGAGTCGGCGCAGAGCGACCCCGCCGACGCCGCGCTCGCAACCCGTCTCGCGCGCCTGACCGGGCAGCAGTTCCGCGTGCTCGCGCAGATCGGCGAGGGCCGCCTCAACAAGCAGATCGCCGACTCGCTCGGCATCCAGGAACGCACCGTCAAGGCCCACGTCAGCGCGATCTTCGAGAAGCTCGGCGTGCGCAACCGCACGCAGGCGAGCGTCCTCCTGCAGCGGCTGCGGCTGCAGCAGAAATAGCTGCAGCTCAGGATGGGATTCGACTAGTCCTGCGGCGTCAGCGTCGAAGCGACGAAACGCACCCCCGCGCCTTCGCTCTTGCGCAATACCTGTTTCAGCGCCAGCGGCTTGAGCGGCTTGTACAGCAGCATGAGGCCGAGTTCGAGCGTGCGCTTGCGCAAGGCCGCGTCGCGATCGGCGGTAAGGATGGCGGCCGGGATATCGCCGAGGATGTTCTGCAGCTTTGTATACAAATCGAGGCCGTTGTCGCCGCCGGCCAGATGGTAGTCGAGGATGGCGATGTCGGGTCGCTCGTTGCGCGTTCGCTCGAGCGCGTTCGCCGCATCCGATGCCGTGAGCACGCGCCAGCCCCATTGTTCGAGCAGGGTGCGCAGTGCGGTCAGCGCCTGTGGCTCGTTGTCCACGATCAGCGCCGTGCCTTTGGGCATGTCCGCCGGCAATGCCGACTCCGCCACCGGCGTCGAGGCGGCGATCGCCGCATACGCGGCCGCACTGCGCGGCACACTCACCGCGAACACGCTGCCGTGGCCGACCCAGGAGCGCAGGCTCAGATCGTGGCCGAGCAGTCGGGCCATGCGCTGGGCGATGGCCAGTCCGAGGCCCAGGCCCTGGTTGCTGGCAGCGCTGCCGCGGCGGAATTCCTCGAAGATCAGCTGGGTCTCGCTCTCGGCAATGCCCGGACCGGTGTCCCAGACCTCAATGCGCAACTCCGCGCCCACGCGTCGACAGCCGAGCAGGACGCGCCCCGATTCGACGTGGCGCAGCGCGTTGGAAAGGAAGTTCTGCAGCACGCGGCGCAACAGGTGCGGATCCGAGCGCACCCAGGCGCGCGTCGGCACGTGGTGCAGGCTCAGACCCTTTTCGTTCGCGAGCACGGCGAACTCGGCGGCGAGCGCGCCGAGCAGGTCGTTGAGCGCGAACGCGCGCGGGCGCGGTACGAGCTTGCCGGCATCGAGCCGCGCCATGTCGAGCAGGCCGCCAAGCAACGATTCGGTCGCGGTCAGCGAGGAGTGCAGGTGGCGCGCGGTGACGCGGCCGTCGTCGTCGGTGCGTGCTGCCAGACTGTGCGCAAACAGTTGCGCGGCGTGCAGCGGTTGCATGAGGTCGTGGCTGACCGCGGCGAGGAAACGCGTCTTGGTTTCGTTCGCGGTTTCAGCGGCGTGCGTGGCGTGTTCAAGTTCGGCGGTGCGCTCGGCGACGCGCAGTTCGAGCGTCTCGTTCGCGCGCTCGAGCGCAAGCGCGGCACGGCGGAATTCGGTGACATCGGTGAACGTGGCGACGAAGCCACCGCCGGGCATCGGGTTGCCGCGGATCTCGACCACGCTGCCGTCGGGGAAACGCCGTTCGGACAGATGCGGCGTGCCGGAGCGCATGTGCGCGAGGCGCCGCTGCACCGCCGCTTCGAGCGTCGCCGGGTCGCGCGCATCGGTGCCGATCATGCCCTCGCCGATGCTGTAACGCGCGAGTTCCTCGACCGGCCGACCGACGCGCAGCAAGCCTGGCGGGTAGAGGAAAAGCTCGGCGTAGCGCCGGTTCCAGGCGACGACGTTGAGCTCGGCGTCGACTACGCAGATGCCTTGAGACATGTTCTCGAGCGCGGCGAGCAGCACGCGTTGATTGAAGCGCAGATCGGCCGAAGCCTCGTCGACGATCGCCGCGACCGTGTCGAGCTGCATGCGCCGTTCGCGTCGTGCGATATCGAGCAGCAGGCGCGCGCTCGATGCACCGATCACCGCGGACAGCTCGTGTTCGACGGCGGCGAGCGTGGCCGCGTCGGCCGGTCGGTGCGCGACATTGCTGCCGATCAGCACATGTGCGCGTTCTTCGGAAAGGAAGCGCGATGCCAGCGCACGCAACTGCTGATTGTAGAGCTGCGTGCCGACCGCAGGCGCGTCCTCGCGCTTGCCGAACAATTCGACAAGGGCGATGACGATGAGGTTGGTGGCGATGCCGAGAACGACCGCGCGCGTGAGCGGGCCGACGCCATTGAGGCCGAACAGGTGCATAGGCGCCAGCGCGCCGAATCCGAATGGCCCGGTGGACAGCCACGCTGCATGCGGAGCGATCACGCCCGGCAGCAGCGTGTACATCCACACCAGCGTGCCTGCGGCGAGTCCGGCGAATACCGCGCGCGGCCCGAGTTGCGGGCGATAGAGTGCCGCCCAGGTCGTCGGCGCGAGCCCGCCGAGCGCCGAGAACGACAGCGCACCGATGTCGGCCAGCGCGGCATCGTCGAAGATCACGCGGCTGTAGGCCCAGGCCAGGGCGATGATGACGATGATCGCCGCTCTCCGCTGCCATATTACCTCACCGCGCAGGTCGTTCTCCGCCTCGTTCTGGCCCCAGCCGGCACGCAGACGCAAGGGCGCGATGAAGTGGTTGGCGACCATCAGGCTCAGCGCGAGCGTGGCCACGACGACCATGCAGGTCGAGGCCGACAGGCTGCCGAGGAAGGCGGTCAGTGCGAGCGCGTGTTCGCCGTGCGCGAGCGGCAGCGCGAGCAGGTACTGGTCCGATGGCACGCCTTGCGCGGCGAGTTGCGCGTCGCCGAGCCGCGCAAGCGGCAGTGCCGGTACCGAAATCAGCACCATGTAGACCGGAAACAGCCAGCGTGCCGTCTTCAAGTGACGCACGTCGCGGCATTCGACCACGCCGGCGTGGAACTGGTGCGGCAGGGTGAACATCGCCAGCGCGCCGAGCACGATCAGGCTCGGAAAGCCGGTGAGGTCGTGCGCAGGCGGCGGCGCGGCTTGGCCTGGGATCGGCGCCATGAACAGCAGGCTGGTCAATGCAAGCATCGCCACGAGCTTGAACAGCGACTCGAAAGCGATCGCCAGCACGAGGCCGCGGTTGTGCGCCACCGCAGACGATCTGCGCGTGCCGAACACGATCGCGAACAGCGCCATCGACAAGGCCACCCAGAGCGCACCGTCGCGCCAGGCAGTCAAGCCGCGCGGATCGCCGAGGATCGTGGTGAAACTCATCGCGACGGCTTTGAGCTGCAGCGCGATGTAGGGCAGCATGCCAAGCAGCATCACCGCGGTGACCAGCGCACTCAGCGCCGGGCTCCTGCCGAGGCGTGTGGAAATCAGGTCGGCGAGCGAGCTCGAATTGTGTTCGCGCGCGAGGCGCACGAGACGAAAAAGTATACCGATGCCGAGGACGTACATCGCAATCGCGCCGACGAAATTCGGCGGCACCCACCAGCCCGAACGGCTGGCCTGGGTCGTGTTGCCGAGAAATGTCCACGAGGTGCAATGCACGGCGAGCGAGAGCGCATAGACGATCGCCCAGCGTTTTTCGAGCACGCGCGGATGGCGCTCGCCGTAAACCGCAACGGCGAACAGCACGCCGAGCCAGACGATGCCCGAGACGATGACGAGAGCGACGCTCAACATCGCACAAGCATAGCGCAGCGGTCACGAAAGGACGTGCGGCGAAAGGGCATGATGCAGCGCAGCGCGAGGGATGCGAAAATGGGTGGTATCTCGGTAATCCTCCATGATTGCGAGGATCAACAAGCGGCCATCCTTGGCTGCACTTTTCAATGAAAATCAGCCTCCGCCCTACGCCATGAGCACGATCAAACAAGCCGACCTCATCCAGTCCATTGCCGACGCGTTGCAGTACATCAGCTATTACCATCCGGTCGACTACATCAAGAACCTCGCTGCAGCCTACGAGCGTGAGGAGTCGCCCGCGGCCAAGGATGCGATCGCGCAGATATTGATCAACTCGCGCCTGTGCGCCGAGGGCCACCGGCCGATCTGCCAGGACACCGGCATCGTCACCGTGTTTCTCAAGATCGGCATGAACGTGCGCTGGGACGCGACGATGTCGCTTGAGGATATGGTCAACGAAGGCGTGCGCCGCGCCTACAACGATCCGGACAACAAGCTGCGTGCCTCGATCCTCGCCGATCCCGCGGGCAAGCGTACGAACACGAAGGACAACACGCCGGCGGTGATCAACGTCAGCATCGTGCCGGGCGACAAGCTCGACGTGATCGTCGCGGCCAAGGGTGGTGGCTCGGAGGCGAAATCGAAGTTCGCGATGTTGAATCCCTCCGACTCGATCGTCGACTGGGTGCTCAAGACCGTGCCGACGATGGGCGCGGGCTGGTGTCCGCCCGGCATGCTCGGCATCGGCATCGGCGGCACCGCGGAGAAGGCGATGCTGCTGGCGAAGGAATCATTGATGGATCCGATCGACATCACCGACTTGCAGGCGCGTGGACCGTCGAATCGCGCCGAGGAACTGCGCCTGGAGCTGTACGAGAAGGTCAACGCGCTCGGCATCGGCGCGCAGGGCCTCGGTGGTTTGACCACGGTACTCGACATCAAGGTACGCGATTATCCGACCCACGCGGCCAACCTGCCGATCGCAATGATCCCGAACTGCGCGGCGACGCGGCATGCGCACTTCGTCCTCGACGGCTCGGGCCCGGTCGCGCTCGAGCCGCCTTCGCTCGAAGACTGGCCGAAGCTGACCTACAGCCCGACCGGAGCGCGCCGTGTCGATCTCGACACGATCACGCCTGAGCTCGTCGCTACGTTCAAGCCGGGCGAGGTGCTGCTGCTCAACGGCAAGCTGCTGACCGGCCGCGATGCCGCGCACAAGCGCATCGTCGACATGCTCAACAAAGGCGAGAAGCTGCCGGTCGATTTCAAGGGACGCTTCATCTATTACGTCGGCCCGGTCGATCCGGTGCGCGACGAAGTCGTCGGACCTGCCGGCCCGACCACGGCGACGCGCATGGACAAGTTCACCGAACAGGTGCTCGCCCAGACCGGCCTGCTCGGCATGGTCGGCAAGGCCGAGCGCGGCCCGGCCGCGATCGAGGCGATCAGGAAGCACAGGTCGGTCTATCTGATGGCGGTCGGCGGCGCGGCCTATCTGGTGTCGAAGGCGATCCGCTCGTCCAGGGTTGTCGGCTTCGCCGACCTCGGCATGGAGGCGATCTACGAGTTCGAGGTCAAGGACATGCCGGTCACCGTCGCGGTCGATTCCAGCGGCACGAGCGTACACCAGACCGGCCCGCGCGAATGGCAGGCAAAGATCGGCAAGATTCCCGTGGTCGTCGCCTGAAGCAGGAATCCGCTCGCGAAGACTTATTTCTTGGTCTTCGCCAGCGTGATCGCCGCTACGCCCGCGACGATGACGATCGTGCCGACGATGTCCAGGCGCGAAACCACCTCGCCGCCGAGCAGCACGCCGACGAGCACGGCGACCGGCGGGTTGACGTAGGCGTAGCTCGAGGCGAGCGCCGGGCGCGTGTGGTGCAGAAGGTAGATGTAGGCGCTGAAGCCGAGCAGCGAGCCGAACACGATGAGATAGGCCATCGCCGCCATCGACGTCGCATCCGGCATGCCGGTGAAATGCTCGCCGCTGGCGACCGAAACGATGGCCAGCGGCACGCTGCCGGCGAGCATCTGCGCGGCCGCGCTCATCATCGGCTCGGGCATGTCCTGGTGCTTGCTCCAGACCGAGCCGAACGCCCAGGCCACTGGCGAGAGGACGAGCGCGATCGCGCCGGCCGGCGAGCCACGCAACTCGCCGCCGAGATTGAGCACGACGATGCCGGCGAAGCCGATGACCAGGCCGACCCATTCCATGCGATTCGGCCATTGCCCATACCATCCCGCGAAAATCGCCATGAACAGCGCGGCGCTGGCGACAGCGACCGCAGTAATGCCCGAGGCGACCGTCTGCTCGGCATAGCAGACGCCGCCGTTGCCGATGCCGAGCAGCAGCGTACCGGTGACGAGGCAGTTGAGCCATTGGCGCCAAGTCGGCGCTGCGCCGCCGCGCCAACGCAGCAGCGCGTAGAGCAGGCCGCCGGCGATCACGAAGCGGATCGCCGCGAGTGCGAACGGCGGGAAGCCGCCGAGGGCGACGCGCAGACCGTAGTAGGTCGAACCCCAGATCACGTAGACGCCGAACAGCGCGAGCGGGACCAGGACGTCAGGCGAGAGAGACCGGGCCGGAGCGGCGACGGCGGGGGGGTGGTCATTCATCGTCGGATTCTATCGGCCGACATGAATCCGTGACAGCGCCGCTTGTACGGCGCCCTGGGGTACCGGCGATCCGGCTGAGAGGCCGATCAGTGCTTGAACGACGCCGTGCGGCTGGGCAGCACGACGAATTCCCCTTCGATCACGTTCGGTTTGCGCTGCGCAACAGGATGTGGCGTTGCGGCGCGGGAAAGCGCGCGCACGATCGCGACGATGGCGCCGATTACGGCAAACGCGACGAGCGCAAGGAATCCCAAGGCGAGTACAGCAGCCAGCAACGCCATCCCGAGCACGCCGATCAGGACGCGTGCGAAAGGATGGTGAGGGCGGTTGAACCAGCGCCAGTAGGACATGTCGGCGACGCTCCGTGGCAAAATGGACAAAACGGCATCCCCTATGCCGCGAACGAGAGCAATTAGATACCGATGACCGTTACGAAAGCGTTATGTCGCGTTGACGATATCCCCGATGGCGGTGCGTTTGAAGCGGGATACGTGGACGAACGTGACGGAATTCGCGATTCATTGATGCTGACGCGCCACGGCGATGCGGTGCGCGCGTACCGCAACATCTGTCCGCACGCGGGTCGACGCCTCGATTGGGCCCCGGGCCAGTTTCTCGTCGAAGAAGGCCACGTGATCTGCACTGCGCATGGCGCGATGTTCCGACTCGCCTCGGGCGAGTGCGTTTCGGGTCCGTGCCGCGGCACCGGGCTGACCGAAGTGCCGGTCGAATCGCGCGGCGGCGAGGTGATGTTGCGCGAAGCCTGATCCGCTATCGCGCGGATCAGTGGAATACGAGATTCACCGCGGCCAGCATGACCACGAGCATCAGCAGCGTCAGCGGCAGGCCGACGCGCAGGAAGTCGCGAGCACGGTAGCCGCCGGGGCCGGCGATGAGGGTGAGCACCGGATTGGCGCTTGCGATCAGGAAGCTGTTCGAGGTCGAGATCGCGACGATCAGCGCATAGATTGCCGGATTGCCGTTTGAGGCGAGCGCGACGTTGATCGCCATCGGCACCATCATCACCGTCGCGCCGACATTGGAGACGATCTGGGCGAAGAACAGGGTGAGTACCGCGACGACCGCTTGCAGCGCCCATTGCGGCCACGCGCCGAGATAGCGCAGCACCTCCTGCGCGAGCCATGCGGCGGCGCCGGTCGCATCCATCGCCCAGCCGAGCGGGATCAGGCAGGCGAGGGTGAAGATCGTCTTCCAGTTGATCGCACCGTAGGCCTCTTCCATCTTGAGCACGCCGGCGAGGAGCATGCCGACCGCGCCGGTAAGCATCGCGATCGACAGCTTCAGGTCGGTGAACAGGCCAAGGCCCATGGCGAGTGCGAAAAAGGCGACGGCGTGCCAGATCTTGCTTGGCCGGCCTTCCTCTTTCGGGTAGTCGGTGACGACGACGAAGTCGTGATCCTCGGCGGCGACGGCGAGATCGCGCCAGAGCCCGTGCAGCACGAGCGTGTCGCCGGCACGCAGCGCGATGCCGCGCACGTCCTCGCGGTGGATCTCCTCGCCGCGGTTGACTGCGAGCACGCTGATGCCATAGCGCTTGCGCAGATGCAGTGCGCCGACGCTTTGCTTGACGAATTCCGAGTTCGGCGGGATCACCGCCTCAGCGATGCCGGCGCGGGTCGGATTGAACATGTCGCGGAACCAGCGCAGGCGCGTCTGCGCGAGCAGCAGGTTGAGATTCGCGAAGTGGTCAATCTCGGCGCGCTTGCCGAGCGTGCCCAATACCGTGCCTACCCAGATCATCGTATCGGCCGGCGGCGCAAGGCGGACTTCATCGCCGTTCTTGATCGCAAGAATCATCGGCGCGCCGCGTAACGCCTCGGCCTCGAGCACGCTCATGCCGACCAGCGGGCTCTCGGCGGTGACGGTCAGCTCGAATACTTCACCGGAAATACCGTAGGTTTCGGCGAAATAGGTGTCGGTGCGGCCCGGGGTGACGCCCTGGCTTTCCTCGTCGGACGGCAGCAGTTTGCGCGTGAATGCGGCGAAGAAGGCCAGGCCGGCGAGCAGTAAGGGGAAACCGACCGGCGCGATCGAGAACAGCGAAAAAGTCTGGATCGTCTGCGCACCCTGCGGCAGGTTGCGGTTTGCGCTTGCGATCAGGTCGTTGAGCATGATCAGCGGCGAATTCGAGATCATCGTCATGTTCGTGCCGCAGAGAATGCAGAACGCCATCGGCATCAGCAGGCGAGATAACGGTACGCCGGTGCGTGAGCTGACGCGGCTGACTACGGGCAGGAATAATGCAGCCAAAGCCTGGCTCTGCATGATCGACGACAGGCCGCCTACCATCGAGTTTATGGCGAAGGAAAGCCGTGACTCGACGCCACGTGACATGCGCAGGATGAACGAAGCCGCTTTGTTGAGCACGCCGGTGCGGTCGAGCCCAGCGCCCATGATCATGACCCCGAGCAGCGAGATCACCGCGTTGCCGGCGAAGCCGTCGAACAGCTGCTCGACCGGAACCAGGCGCGTGATGCCGATCACGACGATGACGAGCAGGGCAATCAGATCCCCGCGTATCCATTCGAGCACGAGCATGAGCACGGTGAAGGCGAGCAGGCCGAACACTAGCAGCATGTCGTGGGTGAGGAGGAGTCCTTGATTCATCTCATCGGGCGCTGCGCTCGTTCTTCTCTTGCTCGGTTTTACTGTAACCGCATCCATTCGCCTTTCCGCCCGCATCCTGCGAGCGGGTCACTTTTCTTTGTTTGCCCAAAGAAAAGTAACCAAAAGAAATGCACCCCGGATGCCGCGCCCGTCGCGCCGCGCGCTCCGGGTTCGCGAGGTCATGCCGGGGTTCGTTGAACGCACGTCCCTGATGCGTACAACGAACTCGCGCGCATCGTGCGCGCGACCTTTCAGGCATTTCCGTCATGCCCTCGCCGCGGCAAACGGGGACCTGAAAATCAAAATCAAAAACGCGGTGCTTTGCGGCGATATTCTCAAACTCGTTCGTAGATGAAATCCCAGACTCCGTGCCCCAGACGCAGGCCGCGCTTCTCGAAGTGCGTTTCGATGCGCCAGTCGGGTCGCGCCACGCCTTGACCTTTGCCGGCGACGTTGCGCCATTCGGGCGCGGCATCGAGCACTTCAAGCATGTGCGTGGCATAGTCGGCCCAGTCGGTAGCCAAATGCAAGCGTCCGCCGCGGGCGACTCGGCTCGCGAGTAGTGCGACGAATTCCGATTGGATCAGGCGACGCTTCTGCTGGCGCTTCTTCGGCCACGGGTCGGGGAAGTAGATGCGCGCCTCGGCCAGCGATTCCGGCGCGATCGCGTTACGCAGAATCTCGACGGCGTCATGGTTGTACAGACGCACGTTCTTCACCTCATGCGCGGCGAGTGCATTCATGAGGCGGCCGACACCGGGGCGATGCACCTCGATGCCGAGGAAATTCTTCTCCGGCTCGTGCAGGCCCGCGTGCAGCAGTTGCTCGCCGTTGCCGAAGCCGATTTCGAGAGCCAGCGGTGCGGCGCGACCGAATATCTGCGCGTAGTCCGGCGGCGTCGCCGCAGGTTCGAGACCGAAACGAGCCCAGTGCTGCTCGAACGCGCGCTGCTGCGCTGGAGTGAAGCGGCCCTGGCGCAGGACGAAGCTGCGGATATGGCGCTGCTGCGGGATGCTCATGCCGTGGGCGGTAGGCTGCTCTTGTTGAGAAGTGCGGCCGAGGATGGCCGTTTTTTGATTTTTGCGAGCAGGGACGATTGCACTAAACCAGTCCGTCGATCGGGCTCGATGCGCTGGCAAAGCGCTTGCGCGGAATGCGTCCGGCGAGGAAAGCCTCACGCCCAGCCTCGACCGCCTTCTTCATCGCGCTCGCCATGAGCACGGGATTCTTCGCGCCGGCGATCGCGGTATTCATGAGCACACCATCGCAGCCGAGTTCCATTGCGATCGCCGCGTCCGAAGCGGTGCCGACGCCGGCGTCAACGATGATCGGAACCTTGGCGTTTTCGACGATCTCGAGCAGGTTCCAGCGGTTCTGGATGCCGAGGCCCGAACCGATCGGCGCAGCCAGCGGCATGACCGCAACGCAGCCGATCTCCTCGAGGCGGCGCGCTAGGATCGGATCGTCGCTCGTATAGACCATGACCTCGAACTTGTCGGCGACGAGTTGCTCGGCGGCCTTCAAGGTCTGCACCACGTCGGGGAACAAGGTCTTCTGGTCGCCGAGCACTTCGAGCTTGACCAGGTTGTGACCGTCGAGCAGTTCACGCGCGAGGCGACAGGTACGCACCGCGTCTTCGGCGGTGTAGCAGCCGGCGGTGTTCGGCAGGATCGTGTAGCGATCAGGCGGCAGCACGTCGAGCAGGTTGGGCTGGTTCTTGTCCTGGCCGATGTTCGTGCGGCGGATCGCGACGGTGACGATCTCGGCGCCGGCGGCGTCGGTCGCGCGGCGCGTTTCGTCGAGATCCTTGAACTTGCCGGTGCCGGTCAGCAGGCGCGAGCGGTAGGTTTTGCCGGCGATGATGAGGACGTCGTTGTCGGGCATAGGAGGGGCGGGGCGGATTTGGGCGTTCATTTTTGCTTTATACGGAACTCTTGAGTTGCAACGTGTGCGCTCGACTTTGTCGCGCTGACCGTTGCTAAGCTCGGCCATCCAGGCCTCGCCAAGCAACCCGTCCCTACGCATCCTGCTCCGGGCCGTCGGCTTCGCGCGATATGCGCTTACTCGCATCGTCCCTGATGCTCGCCCTTCGGGCCATTCGCTACGCGAATGTTCGGGCGCGCTCCAAGCGCGCCTCGTCAACGCATATCGCAAGCGCTCAGCCTCCGCCAAGCGCATGCACAATTTCCACGCGGTCACCGTCCGACAGCACGCGTTCGCGATGCAGGCTCCTCGGCACGATTTCGCGATTGATCTCGACGGCGACCCGGCGTTCGGCGTAACCCGCGGCTTCGAGCAGCGCGGCGACGCTGGTCGACGCCTGCACCTGTTTCGCTTCGCCGTTGAGTTGGATCGTGAGCATAGGCGCATTGTAACGCCTCGCGCGGGGGCAGGAGCGCGCGCAAAAGAAAACGCCCGGCATTGCCGGGCGTTTCTTCGTTGTTGCTGCGTGGGGGTCAGCGCTGGCCGCGATCGTTCTTGCGGTCGTTCTTGTCGTCGTGCTGAACGCGGCCACGTCCTTGCGGTTGCTCGGCTTGCTGTTTCGGCTGTTGCTGTGGCTGCACGCGCATAGTTTCGGTTCGTGGCTGGACCTGCTGCTGCGTGCGCATCTGCATCTCCTGACGCTGCTGGATCTGCTGTTGCTGTTGCTGCGCTTGGATCTGCATTTCCTGGCGCTGCGGGACCTCACGCTGCTGGCGCTGCTGCACCTCGAAGTTCTGCTGGCGGCGCATCTGCATTTCCTGACGTTGCTGCATCTGCTGTTGCTGCTGAACCTGCAATTGCTGACGCTGCTGCACCTGCTGTTGCTGCTGAACCTGCATTTCCTGCTGATGCTGCTGGACATCGGCGCGCGGCGCGCGTTCGACCGTCGTCGAACGGTATTCCTGGCGATTGTCGCGCTGCACGCGTTCGTCCTTGCGGCCAGTGTCGACCGTGGCGTTGTTGTTGTCGCCGCGCAGCACGCGTTGGTTGTTGTCCGCCGCGTTTGGATTGACGTAGCGACTCGACGGCAGTGCGCGACGTTCGTCCATCTGGGTGCGGCCGTTCGGTGACCCGGTCACGGTGCGGCTCTCGACCGAGGGGTTGCCCGTCCTCTGGTCGCGCAGTACCTGCGGGTTGTTTTGTATGCGTGCGGCGTTGTCGATCGCGCGGCGATCGTTCTGGCCGCCATTGTTGAGCACGCGTGCGTCGGTCTGAATCGGACCGCCCGTGCGTGACTGGATCGCCGGTGCGATCGAGCGCGCCGGAATGCCGTCGCGAGTGACGACATTGACATTCGGACGTGCCGTGAGCGTCGCGCGCTGCGCTGCCTGACCGTTGCCGATCACGGTCGGCGCGCTGCGCATCTGCGCGACCGGCAGAGCGCGGCCCGGATCGCGCTGCAGCAGGTTTTCGCGCTGCGCGAACGAGGCCATCGGCGCCGGCGGGCGCGTAGCGGCGATGATGTTGCGCGTCTGCGCGGCCTGCGGCGGCGCAGCAGCGCGGACACCGCCGTTGAAAGCGAGGCTCTGGCGCGTCGGCGCAATCGCGGCGAAGCCGGCCACATGCGCGTTGGCGAACGTCTCGCGGTTGACCGGGATCACCGAGCCGCGCACCTCGCGCGAACCAGTGAACACGTCGCCACGCACCGCGGTGATCGCGTTGGTGACGTTGCGGTTGGCGTAATTGATGCGGCTGTAGTCGAGGTTGCCGCGCTGGTAGCCGCCGTAGAAATTGTTGATCGTGACGTTGTTGATCGTCGTGTTATGGATGTTGACGTTGGTGAAGTAATTGCGGCTCACGCGATAGCTCGGCACGTACACGTCGCGCGGGCCGAGCGGGAACCAGCCGACCGGGCCGCCGACGCTGAACGACAGGCGTGCACCGCCGCCACCGACGAAGGCGACCAGCGCCGGTGCGTAGTACGGACGCTCGCGCGCCGGACCCGGGCACCAGCCCCAGCGGTTGCCGATGTAGGCCCAGCGGCCGTAGTGGAACGGCGCGAAGCCCCAAGGCGAAGAGTCGACCCAGGTCCAGCCATAGGCGCCGACCCAGGTCCAGCGGCCGTAGCTGTACGGCGTCCAGCCGACCGCGACCTGGCTCGGATACCAGACGTTGCCGTAGTCGGGCGAGGTATCCCAAGAGCCGTTGCTGTCGAGGTCGTCGTAGCCGATCACGTCTTCGGAGACGAACTGGCGCGAGCGCGAGTTGTCCCAGCGCCCGTCACGCTCGAAGCAGAAGCGGTCGAAGTCGTCCGGATTCGGCACGCCATTGCTGGCGTAGTCGCGCAACTGCGGGTCATTGAAGCGGATCGACTGACCTTCCTCGATGCGGAAGCGCGCGCCGGCCTCGCCGTAGGCGTCGCCGCCGCCGTGGAATGCGGTGACGATGGTGCCGTTGCCATCCGGGGCGACGTCGATGCGGTATTCGCCGACACGGTTGATGACGAAGGCGAGCGTCGGCGTGTCTACCTCGTAGGTCTGGCCGTCGTAAATACGGCGCACGCGCAGGTTGAGCGTACCTTCGGTCAGCTCGATCTGCGCCATGTTGTCGTCGAGGTTGAGGAAGTGGAAATTCGACTGGCTGTCGACGCGGATCGCCGAGGAACCGATCTGCAGTTCGGCGCGTGCGCCGCGGTCTGTCCACAGCTTGTCGCCCGAGATCAGCGGGCGGTTGATTTCGGCCTGGACCCAGTTGTCCTCGCCGGCCGGCGAAAAACTCACCGCGCCGTTGACGAGCGACAGGCGCGCGACGCGCGTGGGCGGGTCGACCGCGGCGCTGGAGGCGTCGTTGTCGTAGCTCGGGCCGTCGTTGGCGTAGTCCGGCGCCGGCTGGGCGAAACCCGTGCCGGCGATCAGCAATCCAGCGAGCAACACGACAGCAGGTTTGTACATGGTCATGGCGAACGCTCCTTTGCGTTGCGCGAGAAATGGAAGGACGGGATCACAAATCGGTTCGGGAGCGGCGCGGCGGTTCTCATGGCTCTGCGACGGTCCCCTCCCCTGATACTGCAACCCTGCGTGCATAGTTAAGCGTAACCAAGCTGAATGCGGACTTTCGATTCTCGTCGCGCGCGGTTGGGAATCCGGGTTGTTTATCCTGTACTTAGCGTGGATGCGGCCGCTAACGAAAAGTCAACGGGTCGACGCGCAAAGTCGCCCGGGCGATAAGCATATGCGGTCGTGCGTATTGCGGCGCAATGAAGTTCCGTTACGCTGTCCGGCAGTCATTCAGATTGGGGTTGTCATGAGGCGATATGTCCTGGGCCTGGCCATGCTGGGCGCGTTCGTTGGGAATGCGTCGGCAGCGGAATTGCTCAACGTGTCCTACGACCCCACGCGTGAGCTGTACACCCAGCTCAACGAGAAGTTCGCCGCTGACTGGAAGGCGAAGAACGGCGGCGAGGAGGTGACGATCAAGCAGTCGCACGGCGGCTCTTCCGCGCAGTCGCGCAAGATCATCGACGGACTCGAGGCCGACGTGGCCACACTCGGCATCGCCTCCGACATCGACGTGCTCGCCGACAAGGGCCTGTTGGCCGCGGACTGGCAGCAGCGTCTGCCGGGAGATTCGACGCCGTACAACTCGACGATCGTGCTGCTCGTGCGCAAGGGCAATCCCAAGGGCATCAAGGACTGGAGCGACCTGGTCAAGCCAGGTATCGCGGTAATCACGCCGAATCCGAAGACCTCGGCCGGCGCGCGTTGGAATTTCCTCGCGGCCTATGCGTATGCGCTCAAGCAGAACGGCAACGACGACGCCAAGGCGCGTGCATGGATCGGCCAGCTCTACAAGAACGTACCTGTGCTCGATACCGGCGCGCGCGGCTCGACCGTCACCTTCGCCCAGCGCGGCCTCGGTGACGTGCTGATCGCATGGGAGAACGAGGCCTACCTTGCCTCGGCCGAGTTCGGCGCGGACAAGTTCGACATCGTCGTGCCGTCGAGTTCGATCCTGGCCCAGCCGCCAGTTGCGGTGGTCGAGAAGAACGCGAAGAAACACGGCACCGAGAAGCTCGCCGAGGCTTACTTGAAGTTCCTATACACGCCCGAGGCGCAGGAGATCGTCGCGAAAAACCATTATCGTCCGCTCGATCCAACCGTTGCGGCGAAGTACGCATCGAGCTTTCCGAAGATCGATCTGACCACGATCGCGCAGTTCGGCGGTTGGAAGGCTGCGCAGCCGAAATTCTTCGGCGAGGGCGGCATCTTCGATCAGATCTACGACAAGAAGTAAGGTCGGCATGGGCACGATCGCGATCCCGCATCTGACCCGCGCGCCCTCGCGCCGGCGCGCGATGCCGGGCTTTGGCTTGACGCTCGGTTTCACCCTGAGCTATCTGTCGCTGATCGTGCTGATTCCGCTCGCCGCGCTCGCGTTCAACGCGGCCGGACTCGGCGTCGGCGGTATCTGGAAGGTGCTCAACACCTCGCAGGTGATCAACGCACTCAAGCTCAGCTTCGGCGGCGCACTGGTCGCGGCGGCGATCAATGCCGTGTTCGGCAGCCTAATAGCCTGGACCTTCGTGCGCTACGACTTCCCCGGCAAGCGCGCGTTGCAGGCGATGATCGATTTGCCGTTCGCGCTGCCGACCGCGGTGGCCGGCATTGCGCTGACCGCGCTGTATTCGGTGCCGACCGTGCCGAGTCCCGCGCAGGGCTGGCTCGGCGTGCCGCTCGAGGCGCTCGGCGTCAAGGTCGCCTACACCCAGCTCGGCGTGATCGTGGCGATGACCTTCATCAGCCTGCCGTTCGTCGTGCGCACGCTCGAACCCGTGCTCGAACAGATCGACAGGCAATACGAGGAGGCTGCGGCGACGCTCGGGGCGACGCGCTGGCAAGCGGTATCGCGGATCGTCTTCCCGGCGCTGCAGCCGGCGCTGTTGACCGGCACGGCGCTCGCGTTCGCGCGCGCGGTCGGCGAGTACGGCTCGATCATCTTCATCGCCGGCAACCTGCCCAACCTGACCCAGATCGCGCCGTTGCTGATCGCGATCAATCTCGATCAGCACGAAATCGGCGCGGCGACGGCGATTGCAGCTGCCATGCTCGCGCTGTCGTTCGCCATCCTGTTCGCCATCAATCTGCTGCAGGCCTGGGTGCGGCGTTCGGAAAGGAAGTCGGCATGAGCACGATGGCGACCACGCATCGTCCGTTCCGCTCCGCCACTGCCGAGCCATTGTCGGTGCGCTGGCTGCTGATCGGTTTCACTTTCGCGTTTCTGATCGTGTTCCTGCTGTTGCCGCTGATCGTCGTGTTCGTGCAGGCATTTGCTGGCGGAATCAAGGCCTACTTCGCCGCACTTGCCGATCCGGATTCGCTTTCGGCGATCTGGCTGACGCTGAAGACCGCGGCGATCGCGGTGTTGCTCAACACGCTGTTCGGCGTTGCCGCGGCCTGGCTCGTGGCCAAGTTCGAATTCCGCGGCAAGGATTTCCTCATCACCCTGATCGACCTGCCGTTTTCGGTGTCACCGGTCATTTCGGGCATGGTCTTCGTACTGATCTTCGGTGCGCAGACCTGGCTCGGCGGATGGCTGATCGACCACGACATCCGCATCATCTTCGCCCAGACCGGCCTCGTCCTCGCCACGGTGTTCGTCACGTTCCCGTTCGTCGCGCGCGAGCTGATTCCGTTGATGCAGGCGCAGGGCAGCGACGAGGAATACGCAGCGCTGAGCCTCGGCGCAAGCGGCTGGCAGACGTTCTGGCTCGTGACCCTGCCGAACATTCGCTGGGGCCTGCTTTATGGCATCCTGCTGTGCAATGCGCGTGCGATGGGCGAGTTCGGCGCAGTGTCGGTGGTTTCGGGCAAGATCCGCGGCGCGAGCAACACGATGCCGCTGCACGTCGAAGTGCTGTACCAGGACAACAAGATGGTCGCGGCGTTCGCGGTGGCCTCGCTACTCGCCTTGCTCGCCCTGCTGACGCTCGGCTTGAAGACTTTTCTCGAATGGCGCCACGGCGACGAACTCGCTGCACTGCGCGGGAGATGACATGCAAATATCGATACGCCAGTTGAGTAAGAGCTACGGCAGCGTTGCCGCGTTGAACGCGATCGATCTCGACATCGCCTCGGGCGAATTGCTCGCGCTGCTCGGCCCGTCGGGATCGGGCAAGACCACGCTGTTGCGCGCGATCGCGGGGCTGGAGCCGATCAACGGCGGGCGCATCCAGTTCGGCGACATCGACGCGACCGAGCTTTCGGTGCAGGAACGCCGCGTCGGTTTTGTCTTCCAGCACTACGCGTTGTTCAAGCACATGAGCGTGCTCGACAACATCACGTTCGGCCTGCGCGTGCGCAAGCGCAAATATCGGCCCGCACGCGAGGAGATCCGCCGGCGCGGCGAAGAACTGCTCAAGCTCGTCCAGCTCGGCGGGCTCGAGGCGCGCTATCCGAATCAGCTGTCCGGTGGCCAGCGTCAGCGCGTTGCGCTGGCGCGCGCCCTTGCGATCGAGCCGCGGGTGCTGTTGCTCGACGAGCCGTTCGGCGCGCTCGATGCGAAAGTGCGCAAGGAGTTGCGCGTTTGGCTGCGCCAGCTGCATGACGAGACCGGTTACACCACGGTGTTCGTCACCCACGACCAGGAGGAGGCGCTCGAACTCGCCGATCGCGTCGTCGTGATGAACGCGGGTTCGATCGAGCAGGTCGACACGCCCGAGGCGATTCTGCGTCGCCCGGCGACCCGTTTCGTCGCCGAGTTCGTCGAGCGTGACGCGGCCGGGCACTACACTGCCGCGCATCCGCCGCATCCGCGCACGGTGCATGAGCGCGTCGCGCACGCGGTGCGTGTGGGCTAGTGTCCGCGTCTGTGCGAATGAAGAATCCTTAATTTCGCGGGAAGACGCCGGTCGGGGGCTAGAATGCCGCCTCGCTCGCATTCCCCGATTCGCATGTCCTTCGCGCACCTGCTGCTTGCCCTTGCGGTCATCATCGTCTGGGGCACGAATTTCGTCATCATCAAGCTCGGTCTCGGCGAGTTGCCGCCGTTGCTGTTCGCGACGCTGCGCTTCGTCTTCTCCTGCATGCCGTGGCTGATTTTCGTGCGTCGGCCCGCGGTGCCATGGCGGCTCCTTATCGCGAACGGCTTCTTTCTCGGCTTCGGCTTGTTCGGCGTGCTGTTCATCGCGATGCGCAGCGACATTGCACCCGGCGTCGCCTCGCTCCTCGTGCAGACGCAGGCGTTCTTCACGATCGTGCTCGCGATGCTGCTGCTCGGCGAACGCATGCGTGCATTTCAGGCGACGGGACTGGCGGCGTGCGTCGCCGGTCTTGCGATGTTCTTCTTCCATGTCGACGCGAGTACGACGATTCTCGGTTTGGTGCTGACTCTTGCCTGCGGTCTGTCGTGGGCGATCGCGAATCTGGTGGCAAAGAAGGCCGCACAGATCGCTCCATCGCTGAACATGCTCGGCTTCATGGTCTGGTCGAGCTTGTTCGCAGTGCCGCCGCTGCTGCTCGCGAGCCTGTTCTTCGAAGGCCCGCAGCGCATCGCCGACGGCCTGGCGCACGCCAGTGCATTCGGCTGGGCTGCGTCGGTATGGCAGGGCGTCGCCAACACGCTGTTCGGCTACGGCGCATGGAACTGGCTGCTCGCGCGCTACCCGGCGGCGACGATCTCGCCGCTGTCGTTGCTCGTGCCGGTGGTCGGCATGGCGAGTGCGGCGATCTGGTTCGGCGAGCCGCTGCCGGCGTGGAAGCTTGAAGCGGGCGCGCTGGTCCTGCTCGGCCTGATGACGATCACGCTATGGCCGCGGCTGCGCGCGCGTTTCATCTCAGCCTGATACGGGCGGGAAAGCGCGATCGAGCCACGCCGGCACTGGCAGATTTTTCGCGCGCAGGAATTCCGGATTGAAGATCTTCGCCTGGTAGCGCGCGCCCGAATCGGCAAGCACGGTGACGATGGTATGGCCCGGGCCGAGCGTGCGCGCGAGGTGGATCGCGCCGGCGACGTTGACGCCACTCGATCCACCGACGCTGAGGCCTTCCTCGGCCATCAGCGCATGTACGAGCGGCATCGATTCGTCGTCGGCAATCGACCAGGCCAGATCGACCGGCGCGTCCCTGAAGTTCGCGGTGACGCGGCTGTAACCGATGCCTTCGGTGATCGAGCTGCCTTCGGTTTTCAACTCGCCGGTATTGACGTAGCTCGCGAGCGCGGAGCCAGCCGGGTCGGACAGCGCGATCGTGACGCCGGGTTTGTTTGCCTTGAGAAAACGGCCAACGCCGGCGAGCGTGCCGCCCGTGCCGGCAGCGCAGACGAAGCCGTCGACGCCGCCGCCGGTCTGCACGAAAATTTCCGGCCCGGTCGTCGCTTCATGCACTTCGCGGTTCGCGATGTTGTCGAACTGGTTGGCGAACCAGGCGCCGCCGGGATCACGCGCATTGAGTTCCTGCGCGCGGCGCTGCGCGGTGTGCGAGTAGTGTCCGGGATCGCTATAGAGGGCGGGTGGGACGAGCTGCACCTCGGCGCCGGTCAAGCGCAACGCGTCGATCTTCTCGCGGCTCATCGTATTTGGCATGACGATGATCGTGCGGTAGCCGCGGCTCGCGCCGAGTAGAGCGAGGCCGATGCCGGTATTGCCCGCGGTGCCCTCGACGATGATGCCGCCGGGACGCAGCGCGCCGATTTTCTCGGCGTCGAGCAGCAGGCCGAGCGCGGTGCGGTCCTTGATCGAGCCGCCCGGATTGGCGAATTCGCACTTGGCCAGAATCTCGCAGCCGGTGAGTTCCGAGGCGCGGCGCAGGCGGATCAGCGGAGTGCGGCCGATCGTATCGGCAAAGTCTTTGCGGATGTCCATGCGCGAAAGGGTATTGGGAAAGGGCGGTCTTGAGAAGGAAGGCCCGGCGGGCGGCAGCCTTGAATCCCGGGCCAAAGAACACCATGCATCAGCATATTACCCGGGGTTATTAGGCAGAAACTGCCACAGAAATGGCGTATTTGGCCGTCTAAACGTCTGGACGCCCAAATAACCAACAGTTATGCTGCAGAACGTCAATCGGGAGAATTCCATGGTGTTTTCGCATTCCGCTCGCTGTTGTCGCCGCCAATCCGCTGTTTCGCGCCTAGCCGAATCCCGATTGCGACCCCCTTCGAGTACCTCGTCATGACCCTGACCCAGCTCCGCTACCTCGTCGCCATTTCCGACGCCGGCCTCAACATCACCCAGGCCGCCGATCAGGTCCACGCCACCCAGCCTGGCCTGTCCAAGCAGCTCAAGCAGCTCGAGGACGAACTCGGCTTCCAGCTCTTCGCGCGCAAGGGTAAAAGTCTTTCCGCGATCACGCCCGCAGGCCAGCAGGTCATCGACCGCGCCCGCATCATCCTCGCCGAGGCGCGCAACATCCGCGCGCTGGCCGCCAACCTGCGTGGCGACGACAAGGGCGAACTGACGATCACGACCACGCACACCCAGGCGCGCTTCGTTCTGCCCCATGCGATCGCCACGCTCAAGCAGCGCTATCCGGCGGTAAACGTGCACCTGAAGCCGCTCGGCGATGCGCAGGTCATGGGTCTGTTCGAGCGCGGCCAGGCCGACCTTGCTCTCATCTCGACCACTGGTGCCCTGCCCAGCGACGGCCTCGCCGTGCCGCTGTTCCGTTGGCGCCGCGCCGTCGTCGTACCGAATGGACACGCGCTCGCCGAATTGAAGCGGCCGCTGAAGCTGTCCGATCTCGACGGCGAGCCGCTGGTCAGCTACGAGTCTTCGCTGCGCCCCGAGTCCTCGTTGCGCCGCGCGTTCGCCGCGGCCGGCGTCGTGCCGCGCTTCTCTTGCACCTCGCGTGACGCCGACCTGATCAAGACCTATGTGCGCGCCGGCCTTGGCGTCGGCATCTTCGCCGACCTGGCATTCACCGCGGACGATGCGCGCGATCTGCATCAGATCGACGCCGAGGGCTTGTTCCCCGAGTGCACCACATGGCTCGTGTTGCGCCGCGACCGCGTGTTGCGCGCCTATGCGGGCACGCTGGCCGAACTGATCGCGCCGCAGATCGACCCACGCGACTTGCAGCGCGCGCTCGCCGGCGAGGAGCCGGCGCAGTGGCCGCTGCCGCCGTACTGGAGCGAGCTGCAGAAGAAGCTCGTCGCTCGCGCTGCCTGACTTTGTGCTGCGGCTGGGCTAACCTGCGGACATTCCGGTCTGCAGGAGTCCAGGCGATGAAGTACCTAGGCAGCTGCCATTGCGGGCAAGTCGCGTTCGAGGTCGAAGGCAATCTCGAAGGCGCGATGAGTTGCAACTGCTCGATGTGCCAGCGCAAAGGCGCGCTGATGTGGTTCGTGCCGCGAGAGAATCTGCGCGTCACGCGCGGCGACCGCGCCATGGCGAGCTATACGTTCAACAAACACGTCATCCAGCACAAGTTCTGTCCAACCTGTGGCATCCATCCATTCGGCGAAGGCACCGATTCGTCGGGCAAGGCGATGGCGGCGATCAACGCGCGTTGTCTCGAAAACGTCGACCTGGCTGTGCTCAACATCACCCAGTACGACGGACGTTCGCGCTGACAATCAGTCGAAGTGCAGCCCGCATTCGCGCTTGAGGCCGAAGAAGCGCGTGTCTTCCTCACGCATGCCTTCGCCCAGCGCGCGCGTCGTGTGCACGTCGCCGATCGAGACGTAGCCCTGTTCCCAGAGCGGGTGATAAGGCAGGCCGTGTTGCTGCATGTACTGCCAGATGTCGCGATCGCTCCAGTCGACCAGCGGGTGCAGCTTCCAGCGGCCGTCGCGCACTTCGAGCACATTCGAGTGGCGGCGGGTGGTCGATTGCGCTCGACGCAGGCCGGCAATCCAGGTGTGGGCACCCAGTTCGGTCAGCGCACGGCGCATCGGCTCGACCTTGCGCAGCGCGTTGTATTCGCTGATGCCGTCGACGCCGTTCTCCCAGAGCTTGCCGTGGCGCGCTTCCATCCAGGCGATGCCGATCTGCGGGCGGTAGACCTTGAGGTTGAGCGAAAGCTTCTCGGTGAGCTGGTCGGCGAAGCGGTAGGTTTCGGGGAAGAGGTAGCCGGTGTCGATCAGAACGACCGGAATGTCGGTGCGCTCGCGCGTGGCCAGATGCAGCAGCACGGCTGATTGGGCGCCGAAACTCGATGACAGCACGTGCTCGCCGGGCAGATTCTCCAGTGCCCAAGCGATGCGCTGATGCGCGTTGCGGGTTTCCAGCCAGGTATTGAGTTCGACGAGGGCGGTCGGGTCCTCGGCGACGGTCTTGATGTCGGGCAGTTTCATGGCGCGCTCTCCGGCGCTGTGGTCTTTGATGCGGTTGCGACGGGTTTCAAAGCGTCTTTTTGTTCGACGCTGTTGTTGAGAGGTGCAGCCGTGGCTGGCTGCTTTTTGACTTATGCCCTCGTGGACGGGGGCTGAAATACTGGTCGTACAGTGCAGCATGGGATCTTCGCTCCTGGGCTCACGCCGCCGCGGCCGACGGCTCGAGCAGCGTGACCGGAATGACTTTGTAATGGGCCTCGGCGAGAACGCCGGCGCGCACGAGGAAATCGCCGAACGCTTGCGCATCAGCGCGCTCGGCCGCATAGCGCGCGAGCAGTTCGTCCAGTGTCGCGAGAATTTGCGCCTCGTCGACGTTCTCGCGATGCAGGCGGTTGAGCCGCTGCCCGCGTACGTCGGCGCCGAGCATGAGGTTGTAGCGCCCAGGTGCCTTGCCGATCAGCGCGATCTCACCAAGATACGGACGCGAGCAACCGTTCGGGCAGCCCGAGAGGCGCAGGTGGATGCGGGCGTCACGCAGGCCGTGCTTGTCGAGCAGCGCTTCCACCTTGGTGGTGAAATCGGGCAGATAGCGCTCGGCTTCAGCCATCGCCAGCGCGCAGGTCGGCAGCGCGACGCAGGCAAGCGCATTGAGTCGCAGCGGCGTTGCGGTGCGATAGAGGTCGAGATGGTGCTCGGCCACGATCTCGTCGATCTCGGCGCGATCCTCGCTCGGCACGTTCGCGATCAGCAGGTTCTGGTTCGGCGTCAGACGGAATTCGAGGCCGGAATCTTCGTTCGCATGAAGTTGCGCGATCTTGCGCAGGGCCGACAGATGCCGCTGTTCGCCACGGTCGGCGACGCGGCCGGCCTCGATGCGCAAGGTCAGGTGGGCGCGACCGTTGCGGCCTTCGACCCAGCCGAAACGGTCGCCGTTGTGCTCGAAGCGGAACGGTCGTGCAGGGCGCAGCGGCGCGCCGAAGCGGCGTTCGACCTCACTCTTGAACCAGTCGAGACCGCGGTCGTCGATCGTGTACTTCAGGCGCGCGTGCTTGCGGTCGGCACGGCCGCCGAAATCGCGTTGCGTCGTGATCACGGCCTCGGCGATCGCGTTGACGCGGTCGGCAGCGACGAAACCAAGCACATCGGCCAGGCGCGGATAGGTCGCGGGCTCGCCGTGCGTCGCGCCGAGTCCGCCGCCAACGACGACGTTGTAGCCGAGCAGCTGGCCGTTCTCGATGACGGCAATGAAACCGAGGTCATTGGCGAACACATCGACATCGTTGAGTGGCGGCACGGCGAATGCGACCTTGAACTTGCGCGGCAGGTAGACCGCGCCGTAGATCGGCTCGTACTCCTCGCCGGAACCCGCGACCTTTTCCTCGTCGAGCCAGATTTCGTAGTAGGCGCGTGTCTTCGGCTTGAGGAATTCCGACAGATTCGCCGCATCGGCGTAGACCTGCGCGTGCAAGTCCGAGACCAGTGGATTCGCCGCGACCATCACGTTGCGGTTGACGTCGCCGCAGGCCGCGATCGTGTCGATCAGCGCGGCGTTGATCGCCTGCAGCGTGCTTTTGAGTTCGCGCTTGATCACGCCGTGGAACTGGAACGCCTGGCGCGTGGTGAGGCGCAGCGTGCCATTGGCGTAGCGCTGCGCGATCGCGTCGAGCTTGAGCCATTGCTCGGGCGTGACCACGCCGCCCGGCAAGCGCGTGCGGATCATGAAACTGTAGTCGGGTTCGAGCTTGGCCGCACGGCGCTCCTCGCGCAGGTCGCGGTCGTCCTGCATGTAGCTGCCATGGAACTTGATCAGCTGCGTGTCGTCGTCCGCGATTGCGCCGGTAACCTCGTTCGCAAGGCTTTCCAGCAACGTGCCGCGCAGGCGCCGGCTGCGGGTCTTGATGCCTTCGACGGGAGAGAGAACGGGCGCGGTTACGGACATGTCAGTAGACGTCGCGAGCATAGCGGCGCTCGGCCGCGAGCTGGTTGAGGAAATCACGCGCATCTTCATCGGACTTGCCGCCGTGCTCGATCACGATGTCGCGCAGTGCCGCATCGACGTCGGCGGCCATGCGCGTGGCGTCGCCGCAAACGTAGACATGCGCGCCGTTTGCGATCCAGTCGTAGAGTTCCTTGCCGCGGCGGCGCAACGAGTGCTGCACATAGACCTTCTCCGACTGGTCGCGCGAAAACGCGAGGTCGAGCTTGTGCAGCGTGCCGTCCTTGAGCGCCTTCTGCCATTCGACCTGGTAGAGGAAGTCGGTGCGGAAATGCGGATTGCCGAAGAACAGCCAGTTGCGGCCGCTCGCGCTGGTTTCGGCGCGTTCCTGGATGAAACCGCGGAACGGCGCTACGCCGGTGCCGGGGCCGATCATGATCACGTCGCGCGATGTGTCGGCCGGCAGGCGGAAGCGATCGTTTTCTTCGATAAAGACCGGCACGCCGGCGTCTTCCGGGAGAGTGGCCAGAAACTGTGACGCCGCGCCGACGTGCCGGGTCCCGAACTTTTCGTAGTCGAGCACTGCGACGGTGAGGTGGACTTCATCGCCGACCGCCTTCTGGCTCGACGCGATCGAATACATGCGCGGCGCAAGCGGACGCAACGCGGCGACGAATTCGTCGGCACTCCAATCCGCAGGGAAGGCGCGCAGCACATCGATGAGCTGGTAATCGCCGAGCAGTTCGCGCAGCACGTCCCTGCCTTCGGGCAAGAGCGCGCGGTCGAGCGCTTCGCTTTTCGCGCGTTTCGCATGCTCGACGAGGAATGGCTTCGACAGCGTCGTGATCTCGCGTTTGCGCAGCAGCCATTCGCGCAGCGAATGCGATTCGGCCTGCAGGCTTACCGCGCGCTCGCCATCGAACTTCAGCAACGCCAGCAGGGCGTCGACCAGAGAGGGCGGATTCGTCGCGACCACGCCGAGCGCATCGCCCGGGTGATAGCTCAAACCCGAGCTCTCGAGCGAAAGCTCGACATGGCGGATGTCCTTGCCGCCGTCGCGTGCGCTGATACGCTGGTTCGCGAGCAGCGGCGCCGTGAACGGTTTCTCGCGCGTCCAAGCCGACGCATGCACGTGCACCGCACTGCGCAGCGGGGTGACCGTGGCCGCGCGCGGTGCGGGCGAATCGGATTTGAGCAGCTCGCGTGCTTGGTCCAGCGCCTGTTTCGACCACGGCGCTGCGACGCTGGCGATGTCGAGATCGGCCTCGCCGCGTGCAAACAAACGGGTCGCGCCGAGTTCGGCGAGGCGCGCGTCGATCTTCGTTCCGATCGCGCAGAACTGCGGATAGCTCGAATCGCCCAGGCCGAGCACGGCGAACTTGAGCTGCGGCAACTTCGGCGCGCGCTTGCCGGCGAGGAATTCGACGAAGCCGCGGGCGTCGTCCGGAGGATCGCCGTCGCCCTGGGTCGAAATCACGACGTAGAGCAGGCGTTCACCGGCCAGCTCGCGCGTCGCGTAGGTGTCGGCGCGGACAAGGCGGACGTTGAGTCCCGCGCCTTCGGCTTCGCGCGCGAGCGCCTCGGCCTGGCGCTTGGCGTTGCCGGTCTGGCTGCCGTAGACGATGGTCAGACGGGTTGAAACCTGCGCTTCGGCGGCCGGCGCGACGCTCGCCGGCAAGGGCACGGCCAGGTTGGCCGCGACGGCGGCGCTCAGCGGCACGTGGCGGGAGGAGGCGGCCACGCCGGCGACATAACCGGACAGCCAGTACAGCGAGTCGGTGTCCAGCCCCTCGGTCAGGCGCGCGAGCAACGCGAGCTTGTCCTCGGAAAATGGCGACAGAATGCGATTCGGTTGGGCAGACACGGCGGCACTCGCTTCGGTTTGGACGGCTAGACGTCTGAATATCCAGACGCGATGGGGCGATCCTAGTCCTCCTGGGCGGGTGCCAGAACGTACCTTTTGTTATAGGGACATGCGCGGCAGTTATCACTTCGGGTGATATGGCCGGTCCGCGGCAGGCTGCGGGCCCGGTGCCACGCGGTTCGCGATGCCGCACCGCCGCATTGCTGCAGGCATATCCACATCACCGCGGGGACTTTCGATTTAGCGAACTCCTAACAGTCGTTGTGCTTCCATTCAGCCATCGCCGCTTCGACGCGGCTGCCGAACAAACTCAATATGCAGCGACTTATCGTGATCGGCGGGGGAGCCGCGGGCTCTGCTGTCGTGGGCGAGCTCCTGCGCCGTGGCCAGCCTGGCGAGTTCGACCTAACTTGGCTCGTCGGCCGTCAGGCACCGGGCCGTGGCGTCGCCTACTCGACCACGGCCGAGCACCACCTGCTCAACGTGCGCGCAGCCAACATGGGCCTGTTTGCCGACGATGTCGGCGGATTCATCGCCCATGGGCAGGCGCAGGGCTGGCCGGTCAAGGGCCTCGATTTCGTGCCGCGCGCCTGGTACGGCGACTATGTCGAGGCCGTACTTGCGCGCGAGATATCCGCTGCGCGCGAACGCGGCCTGGCGTTACGCGTGCTTTCGACGGATGCGACCAGTGTACGCGGCGACGATGCAAACGGTTACGTCGTCGGCACCGCCGATGGCGAGGACTTCGACGCCGACGGCGTGGTGCTCGCGATCGGCGCACTGCCCTCCACGCCGCTGGCCGAAGTCACCGAAGCGGCGCGCGCCAGCCATGCCTATACGGCCGATCCCTGGCATTGGCCATTGCCGCGTCGGGCGCCCGAGCGCGTCGTCGTGCTCGGCACCGGCCTGACTGCGGTCGATGCGCTGCAGAGCGCGGCGCGCCTGTGGCCAAATGCGCAACTCACCGCGATTTCGCGCCATGGCCGTCTGCCGCGCAACCATAATCCCGCGCCCGGCCAGCCTTACGAACACCAGGCGTCGTTGGTCGACGCATTACGCGCGCGGCCGCAGGTCGTGCATTGGCTGCGCGAGATCCGCGCGGCGATGGACGACGAGGACGTCGAATGGCGCTCTGTCATCGATGGCCTGCGCGCGGAAACGCAGGGCCTCTGGCGCCTGCTCGATACTGCCGAACGCGCCCGCTTCCTGCGCCATCTGCGCTGGTTGTGGGAGTCCGCGCGCCATCGCCTGCCGCAGCAGACGACGAACGAACTCGCGCGCCTGCGCACGCAGGGCCGGCTTAAGATTCTCGCCGCGCACATCCGCTCGATCGACGTGCGCGCCGGCGAACGCGACCAGCTCGAAGTGCGCGTACAGCCGCGCGGTGCCGAGAGCGTGCGCAGCTTCGCCGCCGACCTCGTCATCCAGGCCACGGGCTTCAACATCTCGGTGAACGCGACCGATCACCCGTTGATCCAGCAGATGGTGCAAGAAGGCGTCGCCCACCCCGACGAACTCGATCTCGGTCTCGCGACCGATGCCGAAGGCCGTCTGCTGCGCGCCGATAGCACACCGCGGCACGGCCTGCGCTGCCTCGGCACGCTGCTGCGCGGATCGATGTGGGAGTGCAGCAGCTTGCCCGAAATCCGCGCGCTGGCCAAGGCCATCGCCTGCGAGCTGCCGGCGGAATTGCGCCGCGTCGCCAAGCCCGTGTCCGCACGTTCGTCGACATCACGCAACGCCGCGTTCGTCTCCGCCGTGGCCTGAAACCGATTGGCGGCCGATTCTTGCTTTCCGCGCGGCGGGGCCGATAAGCTTTGCCGCAGGCAGTTGTTCGCCAAGCGGGTGTAGTTCAATGGTAGAACTGCAGCTTCCCAAGCTGCTAACGTGGGTTCGATTCCCATCACCCGCTCCATGTTTCGGCCGTACGCAGCTAAGTGACTGCAGCGGTTGCAGATGCGAGTCCTCCTTACACCGGAAGCAAATTTTCTCTGGCGCAAATGGAGCCAATGCCAACGCCACGTTGCTCGTGCATCGATCAATGTTTCGCTGCCCAGAAGATTGCGCACGCGCCGAATGTTGGGCGCGGTTGGACCGGTCGATGTTAGAAACGACGACGGTAGGCCTGGAACGGTGAAGGAATCGGGGACGGCGGGCGTCCGGCATGGCCGAACGCGTCGCCGAGGATCCCCCCTTATTTCCTCAACGAATGTCCAAGCAGTTTATCGGTTTGCCGCGGTTTCGCTTCCTCGACCGCGCGCATCAGTTCGATAGGAAAGCCGTCATCATCGCGACGGTAGCGCCCGGGTTCTCCTCCATGATCCAGTGACCGGAATCGGGAATCACGTCCGCGGTGACGTGGGTCGCGACGAGGGCGAGAATGTCCGCCTGCCTCTTGCCGGCCGATTTTTCTCCACCCACGGCAAGCACCGGCATTGCGAGTTTGCCTTTTTCGGCCAGCAGCGCTTTATTGTCGAGCGCGTCCTGATTGAAGGCGCCGAATTGCTCGAACGCATCGTGAATGGCATGCGGGCGTGCATACAACGCGGCGTAGTGTTGGCGTGTCGCCTCGTCGATCTTTTTCGGATCGGCGGACAACTCGTTGTAAAAACGGTCGAGGTAGATCCGTTCGCGTCCGGCGACCAGCCGCTCTTCGTCGGGACCGCGAAAATTGAAATGCCAGAGCAGCGGACTTTGCTTGATCTCCTCCCAGTTGCCGATGCCCGGTAACGGTGCGTCGATCACCATCCATTTCGTGATTCGATCCGGATATTGCACCGCCAGCGCATAACCCACCATGTTGCCGATGTCGTGCGTGACCAAAGCCGCTTTCTGGATCTTCAGAGCGTCCATCACGCCTGCGATGTCGACGGCCTGATTCTTCTTGGTGTAGCCCGTGTCCGGATGCGCGGATAATCCCATGCCGCGCAGATCGGGAACGATCACGGTATGGTCATGCATGAGCGCCGCCGCGGCAGTGGCCCACATGTCGCCGGTGTCGGCGAAACCGTGCAGCAGGACCACAGCCGGACCGCTGCCACCTGTGCGCACATGCAGCGTGGTGCCGTTGGTCGCTATTTCGCTGGTGTGAAAACCGGATGGAAACGGTTCGATCGCTAAAACGGAACCTGCAAACAGGAGTGCAAGGAGCGAAATGACCACGCGCGGCATCAGCGTTCTCCCAACGGACAGCGGCAACGATAACCCGGACGCGTCGCCCGCGCTAGGCGCATGCCCATGTTATAGCTGGAACCGCCTACCCGCTCCAATCTCGTTTAACCACGCGTCGTACCGTACGGCCAAATCGAACAACCGTACTCGCCGCGTGGGCGACGAGCACGGATGCGATGATGTCAGATCAGAAACCCGCCTGGCGCATGCTCACGGCGAAGGCACGAATGTGATCGACGTCGGATAGTAGTCGCCGTTGCTCGCGTTGTACGCGCCGCCGAACCGTGTCTGGAACGGCCCCATATTCAGCACGACGTTATTGCTGCCGACATTAAGGGTGACGTTGCTGAACACCTGCGCCTGAATCGGCGTGCCGGGGTTGCTCGTTGTCGGGTTGGGGACGCCCGGGTTCGCCGCCGTGGTGCGCACGGGCGTAGCCGGGCACCAGTTTCTCGGATTGGACGGGTGGCTGCCGGTGGTGTTTCCTTCCAACGACGTGTTCAGCGGATTGATCGTGCTGCTTGCGTACGGCGCGCAGTCCGCCTGCGTGCTGAACGAACTGCCCACCTGCGTGCCGTTGATGACCAGCGTATTGCCGGTGTTGAAGCCGTATTCCGAATCGCTGCCATGGCTGGTGACGATCACGATCACGGTGCCGGTGACGGTCGTTCCGCTTCCGGGGCTCGGCACGATCATCGTTCCGGCGATGGAAAGGGTGACGGTTCTCGAGCCGACCACGGTGGGCGCATTCAACACCGCGGCCACGACATCGGTCGATGCGGGCGTGCCGGCGGATTGCGAGGAGACGAAATCAAGCGCGAAACTGAAGCCGACGTACGGCGCCTGCGCTTCGGTGATGTTCGGTGGAAACGTGGTGAGCGGGATGTTCGTGCTCGGATTGCCGTTGCTGTCCCAGCACTTCTGGTAGCCCTGCGAGGGCGGGAAGGTCGGGTTCGAGCCGCCGGCGATGCCCACCCAGATGTCCTGCGCGCCGTTCGCGAGAAAGCGCTGGTACGAGCCGATGTTCATGTATGGGTAGACGTAGATCGGCGCAGCCTGGTCGTAGTAGTTGAACGACGACATGAAGCGCGCCATCTCGATAGCGTTGGGCAGATCGTTGCTCGTCGGCTGCACGCCGGGCGGCATCGCCAGATACACCACGGACTCGATGCGGTCGTAGGAATCGCAGCCGCCGTAGTAGGTGACTTTCGCCTTGAGGTCGGAGCCGAGCTGCTGTTGCTGCGATGCTGTCAGCTTGGTGAGCGTGTACCAGGATTGGTTTCCGCGCAGCACGATAACGCCTTGCGGCGGCGTGTAGTTCGTCGGCAGGGTGCTGCTGTAGATGCCGAATTGCGGCGCCTCGGCGAGTACGTTGACCGTGGTCTGCGCAGCGGCAGCGAACGGCAGGCCAAAGAGCACGAGGCAGCCGAGTTGCTTGATGTGGTTCATCCATTTCGCGAATTGCATAGCTCACTCCTGTTGCGTTGGTAGACAGGGACTGAAATGCGTCTTGCGGCGAAGCGTGGGCATTGCGATGTGTCTGTACGTCATCGAAAAAAAAGAAGTTGTATTCGCTTCCATGCGATGTGGGAGGGCAGCATGTCGAGGATTTTTTGTCGGGATCGAGGCTGTGATTCGGAGTGGCCTTCTACTCGGACCGAAGATCGTTGGCGGCCGAACGTTGCATTCGCGCAGCAACGAGAAGGCTTAAGCGGCTCGCGCAGGATTCGCGTGCTTGTGTCGAGGAGCGAACGGTGCGGAAAGGGGAGGCCCAAGCAGAGATCGTTCATTGCTGCGGCAGCGCATGCGGCGTTCCCTCGAGGCGAGCGGGCGGCGTTCGAATGATTTTTAGATCGATTTAAAAGCAAAAATACAGCAAGAGGATGTTGCTTGCATTCTGCGCCGCAGCATCATATATAAAATTGCAATTTATACTCAGAACGCAGTCGAGCGTTCTGCTGCGCCAACATGCGCAGCCAGGACCGTGCGCTCAGTAGCTTGTGCCGCCCGCTTCGCGATAGCGCAGGAACACTTCACGCGCGGCGTCGCGCAGGATGTCACGCTTGACCCGCACGCCGCGTTTTTCCAGTTCGCCGATCCAGTCCGCGGGCAGCGGGCCTTCGTCAAACTCGCTCAATTCCTCGACGTCTTCGGAGCGTGCACCGATCAGCAGTTCGTCGACGCCGGCCCAGACGGTCGCGCCGTAACACTGGCAGCAGGGCTGCGCGCTCGTGGCGAGCACGAATTCCTCGCGCGCTTCGCCCGGCGCGGGTTCGTTGAGACGGAAACGACGCAATTTGGCCTGCGCGAGCATATAAGCCACCATCTCCGCGTGCGCGACCGAGCAGCTGTGCGGCACGACGCGATTGACGCCGGCGGAGACCAGCTTGCCCGTGCGTGTAAATACGGCCGCGCCGAACGGGCCGCCGGTCTTCTCCTCGACATTGCGATTGGCGAGGCGAATCGCCAGTGCGACGCGCTCCTCATCGCTGGCGTAGATCTTCGCGGCATCGACTTCGCGGAACACCCAGTCGGGCAGGGACAGTTCCACGAACGAGGGCAGGACGTTCATTTCGTAGCCTTGGCGAACGAATCGCGCAGCGTGACGATGCGGTTGAACACGGGATGGCCCGGCGCATGGTCGCGGCTGTCGGCGACGAAGTAGCCAAGACGCTCGAACTGGAGCGCGGTGCCGGCTTGCGCGTCGCCGAGTGAAGACTCGACGAAGCCGCGCACGACCCGGCGCGAGTTCGAATTGATGTAGTCGCGGTAGGTTTTGCCGTCCGTGTCATCATCGGGATCGGCGACGGTGAACAGGCGCTCGTACAGACGCACCTCGGCCTCGATCGCATGGCGCGCGCTGACCCAGTGGATCGTGCCTTTGACTTTGCGTTCGGCGCCTTCCTGTCCCGCGCGTGATGTCGCGTCGAGCGTGCAAAGCACTTCGCTCAGCTTTCCGCTCGTATCCTTTTTCACGTCGACGCATTTGACGATGCCGACGCCGCGCAGGCGTACTTCGCCGCCGGGCACGAGGCGATGGAAGCCTTTCACCGGTTCTTCGAGGAAGTCCTCGCGTTCGATCCACAATTCGCCCGAGAACGGCACGGCACGCGTGCCGAAGGCCTCGTTCTTCGGGTGGTTCGGAAATGTCAGCGTCTCGGCGTGGCCATCCGGAAGGTTGGTGATGACGAGTTTGAGCGGATCGATCACGCCAAGGCGTCGCGGCGCCGCCGCGTCGAGTTCCTCGCGCACGCAGGCTTCGAGCACGGAGTATTCGATCGTCGACACCTGCTTCGACACGCCCGCGCGTTCCCAGAAATTGCGGATCGCCGCGGCCGGGTAGCCGCGCCGACGCACGCCGGCGAGCGTGGGCATGCGCGGATCGTCCCAGCCGTCGACGAGGCCGTCCTCGACCAGCGCGGCGAGCTTGCGCTTGCTCGTCACCGTGTAGTCGAGGTTGCCGCGTGCGAATTCGATCTGCTGCGGCGTGCTCACGGGCATGCCCAAGCCTGCATCGACCAGCGGCTGGGTCAGTTCGGGATGATTGGGCAGATCGATCTGCTGCAGGCACCAGTCGTAGAGCGGACGATGGTCCTCGAACTCGAGCGTGCACAGCGAATGGGTGATGCCTTCGACCGCGTCGGAAATGCAGTGCGCGTAGTCGTACATCGGATAGATCGGCCAGGCGTCGCCGGTGTTCTGGTGCGTGGTCTTGCGGATGCGGTACAGCGCCGGGTCACGCAGGTTGATATTGCCCGAGGCCATGTCGATCTTCGCGCGCAGCGTCTTCGCGCCGTCGGGAAATTCGCCCGCGCGCATGCGCTGGAACAGATCGAGGTTCTCGGCGACGCTGCGCTCGCGGTACGGCGAGTTGCGCCCAGGCTCGGTCAGCGTGCCGCGGTATTCGCGCACCTCGTCTGCCGACAGGTCGCAGACGAAGGCCTTGCCGTCGCGAATGAGCTTCAGCGCGCAGAGATAGATGACCTCGAAATAGTCCGAGGCGTGGCGTAGCGCATCCCACTCGAAACCGAGCCAGTGCACGTCGGCCTTGATCGCCTCGACGAATTCGGGGTCTTCGCGGATCGGATTGGTGTCGTCCAGACGCAGGTGGCAGACGCCGCCGTAATCGCTGGCGACGCCGAAATTGAGGCAGATGGACTTGGCATGGCCGAGGTGCAGATAGCCGTTCGGTTCGGGCGGAAAGCGCGTGACGATGCGGCCGCCGTGCTTGCCGGTGTCCTGGTCGCCATTGATGATCTGGCGGATGAAGTTGTTGACGATCGGGGGATTGCTGCTCATTTTTGGTATGCGCGCGGCTCTGTGGCCGTTGTTGTTCGGGTTTTTCCGACGGGATTCCGGAGTATACCGATCCGGCGCCGGAATTCGACAGGCTTTGCCCGGGCGAGCGGATGCGTTAGCGTGCGAGAAGCGGAATGCGAACGGGGCGGACATGAAGATCGTCTACCGGGCCGAAAACATCATCGACGCGAACCTCGTCAAGAACGCGCTCGAGAACGAGGGCATCGTCGCGTTCGTCGGCGGCTATTACCTGACCAGCGCCGCGGGCCGGTTGCCGTGCAACGATCTGGTCAATGTCATGGTGGCGGACTACGACTGGCCGCGAGCGCGCATAATCGCCGAGTGTATCGACGCGGCGTTGGCCGAGCGCCGCTCGGATCCGGCGTACGACGACGACTGGGCGGTCGATCCGGTCTGAAAGCGGCACTTCATCGCGCCACGTCGGTGTGGTGGAATTCGTGCCCCTTCACCTGATGCCCGTCCATGAGCGCGAAACCCATCCTCGTCATCGGCAACAAGAACTATTCTTCTTGGTCGCTGCGCCCATGGCTGCTGCTGCGCCAGTTTGGCGTGGCTTTCGACGAGGTCAAGCTGCCGCTCGATACGCCGGAGTTTTACGCGCGCATCAAGGACTACTCGCCGGCCGGGCGCGTACCGGTACTGATCGACGGCGACGCACACATCTGGGATTCGCTGGCGATCTGCGAATACGCGAATGACTATTTTCTCGACGGTGGCGGCTGGCCGGCGGAGCGCACGGCTTGCGGCCATGCGCGCGCGATCAGTGCGGAGATGCATTCCGGGTTTTCCTCGTTGCGCACTCATCTGCCGATGAACACGCGCCGGCAGGGGCCTTCGCCCGCGATCGGTGCCGATACGGCCGCCGACATTGCGCGTATTCGCATGATCTGGCGCGAAGCACGCGAGCGCCATGCGGCGCGCGGACCGTTCCTGTTCGGCGCATTCTCGATTGCCGATGCGATGTATGCGCCGGTGGCGTCGCGTTTCGCCAGCTATGCGGTCGAACTCGGCGCGCCGGAGCGCGACTATGTCGATGCGTTGTTCGCACTGCCCGCGTTGCAAGAGTGGCTGGCCGAGGCCCGGACCGAGCCGCTTGCAGTGGAGCACGAGAAGACGACGCCGTGAACGCCACCGCCACGGCCGGCAGCGTGGCCTATCGCAGCGCCTTCCTGAAGATGCTCGCGGGCGCGGCGCTGATCTCGACGACCAGCATCTTCGTGCGCTACGCCCACGTCGCGCCGACCGTATCGGCGTTCTATCGCCTCGCCTTCGGTGGCGCGATGCTGCTCGGCCTGCTCATCGTGCGCGGCGAGTGGAAGCGTTTCGGTCCGCGCGACGCGCTGTGGCTGGCGGTGCCCGCGCTGGCCTTCGCCGTCGATCTGATCATGTGGCACCGGAGCATCCACTACATCGGGCCGGGCCTGGCGACGTTGATCGGCAACTTCCAGGTGTTCGTCATGGCCTTGGCCGGCGTCGTCTTCTATCGCGAGAAGCTCGGCTGGCGCTTCGCGCTCGGGCTCGCGCTGGCTGTTCTCGGCCTGTGGCTGATCGTGGGACAGGGCTGGTCGGCGCTGAGCGCGGACTATCGCCTCGGCGTTCTCCTCGGCGTGCTTACCGGCATCGCCTACGCGATCTACATGCTGACCCAGCGCCGCGCGCAACTGCGCCGGCCGGCGCTGACGCCGCAGCTGGCCCTGTGCGGAGTCAGCCTGATCTGCGCGGCGATGCTCGCCGTGGCCGTGGTCGCCGAAGGCCAGAGCTTTGCGATTCCCGATGGCCAATCTTGGGCAGCGCTGCTCGCGCTAGCCTTCTTCGGTCAGGTGCTCGGCTGGGTGTTGATCTCGCAGGCGATGCCGGTACTGCCGGCGTCGCTGGTCGGCCTGCTCCTGCTGCTGCAACCGGGGTTGTCGTTCGTGCTCGACGTGATCCTGTTCGCGCGGCCGACGGCGTTGACGGACTGGATCGGACTCGCGCTTTCGCTGCTCGGCATCTTCGTCGCCAGCCAGCGCAGCCGCGGATAGGCGTTCCAAAATTTGGACGTCTAAACGCCTAAACGTCTTGACATCCAAAATACACGTCCGTAGCATACGCCTGTACTCATCAAGACCGGCTGAGGGACAGGCCCAGCGACGCCGGGGCAACCGTCACGAAACCTGACAAGGTTCGCGATTGGTGCCAAATCCTGCGAGGTCCGCGGAAGTTTCAAGCCGCGGTGGACCCCGTAAAGATGAGGCGAGCGCAAGATTTCCGCTGCATTCGTCTCGTTGGGGCTGTAGATGAAAGACGAGACCGAAATGGGCGCCGAACCGCAAATCCACTATCACGCCGAGGCGGTCGCGCCAGCCGTGCAATGGCTGGAAGGCGAGCTCGCGCTGCCGCAATCCTTCACGCTCGAATCGGGCGCCACGCTCAGCGATGCCAAGCTGGCCTGGGCCTGCGTCGGCCCTGCCGATGCGCCGGTGATCGTCGTGCTCGGCGGCATTTCAGCACATCGGCGCCCGGTCGCGCGCGACGGCCGCGGCTGGTGGGAATCGCAGTGCGGCGCGGGCAAGGCGCTCGACACAAACCGCTATCGTATCGTCGGCATTGACTGGCTCGGCGGCTGCGATGCCTCGACCGGGCCGAAGTCGTCCGACCTTGAAGATTTTCCGGCCATCTCCACGGCCGACCAGGCTCGTGCCGTGCTCCTGCTGCTCAACCGCCTCGGCCTGCGCCGCGTGCATCTGGTCGTTGGCGCATCCTATGGCGGCAACGTCGCCCAGCAACTCGCCGCGCTGCTCGGCGAGCGCCTGCGCCATCTCGTCCTGCTCAGCGCGGCGCACAAGGCCGCGCAGTTCGGCCTCGCGCTGCGCCATGTGCAGCGCGCGATCCTCGATCTCGGCAGCGATTCGACCGAAGCGCTCGCGTTGGCTCGCTCGCTCGCGGTGCTCGGCTATCGCACGGCGGAAGGCGTCGAGCAGCGTTTCGGCAGCGAGGCGACGCGCGATGCGCATGCCGATGGCGTGCTCGGCTGGATCGATCATCATGGCAAGAAGTTTGTGCGTCGCTTCGATGCCGACGCCTACCGTTGCCTCGGCCGCTCGCTCGACGCACACGACATCGACCCGGCCGCGGTGCGCGTGGCGACCACGTTGTTCGCCGTGCGCGAAGACCTGACCGTTCCGCTGTCGCTGCTGCGCGAATACCAGACTCGCGCCGGCGCCGCCTGCGAACTGGTCGAAATTTCCTCGGACTACGGCCACGACGCCTTCCTCAAGGAAGAGGCGATCGTGGGCGCGCTGTTCGAACGCTGTGTGCAAGTCTGAGGAAACTTTGCACATGTGCAGAGTTTCCTTGAGGCCAAGGATGGCCTGACGCGAATCGAGCACGCAAGTGCTTGATTTGGCGTAGCCGAGTTCGAATTCACTTCGAACTCGGCGCGGGCTGCCAACCTCAGGATGAGGTTGTGCAGACCTTCCCTGAAATCTCCGGAGAAGCAAAGTGAGTCACGTCGCCCAGAAGCCAGCCCGCCAAGCCGCCACGATCGCCGCCCGCGCCGGCGTCGACCAGGATGCCGCGCACGGCGCCGTGATGCCGCCACTGTATCTGTCGACGAACTACAGCTTCGAAGGTTTCGGCAAGAAGCGCGAGTACGACTATTCGCGCTCGGGCAACCCGACCCGCGACGTGCTCGCCGGCGCGCTGGCCGAACTCGAGGGCGGTGTCGGTGCGGTCGTCACTGCGACCGGCATGGCCGCGATCACGCTCGTCACTTCGCAGCTTTCGCCGGATGATCTCATCATCGTGCCGCACGACTGCTACGGCGGCAGCTATCGCCTGTTCGTCAATCAGGCCAAGCGCGGTCTGTATCGTTGCGCAGTCGTCGATTTCAACGACACGGTGGCGCTCGCGACTGCGCTCGCGTGCAAGCCGAAGCTCGTCTGGATCGAGACGCCGAGCAACCCGCTGCTGCGCATCGTCGACATCGCCGCGGTGTCGCGCCTCGCCCATCAGGTCGATGCGCTGGTCGTGGTCGACAACACCTTCCTGTCGCCGGCGCTGCAGCAGCCGATCGCGCTCGGTGCCGACATCGTCGTGCATTCGACGACGAAGTATCTCAACGGTCATTCCGACGTCGTCGGCGGCGCGGTGATCTGGAAGGACGCCGCGGTCGGCGAGCAGCTCGCCTGGTGGTGCAACTGCCTCGGCGTGTCGGGCGGCGCGTTCGACAGCTATCTCACCTTGCGCGGCCTGCGCACGCTGCAGCCACGCCTGCGCGCACATCAGGAAAACGCCGCGGCGATCGTCGAGATTCTCGACGCGCATGCGGCCGTGGAAAAAGTCTACTTCCCGGGGTTGGCCAGCCACCCGCAGCACGCGCTCGCCGCGCGCCAGCAGCGCGGTTTCGGCGCGATGCTGAGCTTCGACCTGGTTGGCGGCGTGCCGGCGGTCGAGGCCTTCGTCAACGGCTTGCAGTCGTTCACGCTGGCCGAGTCGCTCGGCGGCGTCGAAAGCCTGGTCGCACACCCGGCGACGATGACGCATGCGGCCATGGATGCCGAGGCGCGCCGTGTCGCCGGTCTCGGCGACGGCCTGCTGCGTCTGTCGGTTGGCATCGAAGCGGTGGAGGATCTGGTTGCGGATATTGATGCGGCGTTGGATCGCGCTGCGTCCTTTCTGCCCTCACGCGCCGTAGCCAACGCGCGCTGAGAAGCCATTTCCAAATCTACTGCGCTCGGTATTTTGGCCGCGTGCGGTGCTCGGAATCCTCATGTACTGCCATGTACACTCCGGTTCCTGCGCTCCGCGCGCGACCAAACTGCCTTCGCTCGCTACGATTTGAAAACAGCTTCTGAGTCTGACGAAAACGAAAACGCCGCAGATTTGCGTCTGCGGCGTTTTGTTTTTGCAGCGGGTCGAACTTACCAGCCGATATCCTTCATGAATGGCAGGGTCAGGTCGTACGGCGCATCGAGGTGCTGGGTCAGATCGCTGTTGATCGCCGGCTCCATAAGCAGGTTATGGAACGCGCTCGTGTCCCAATGCGACACGGACGAGCCGCTCTGGAACGGACTGGGCGTGTACAGCATGACGTGACCGGCTTTGTCCGCGCCGGCGAGTTGCGCCGGATCGATGCCGATGCGTGCGACCACGCCGGAACTGCGATTGCCGGGCGTCAGATTCATGCCGCTGAGCAAGGTCACGCCGTCTGCGAGGCTGATGCGCACCGCCGGAATCGTGACGTTGGGATCGGCGCCACCGAGATCGGGCGGCGGCGAGCCGGCGACGTTGTCGACGACGATGACGCCGAGTGCTCCCGCATTCTGCGCATTCAGCACCTTGACCGTGAACGCACAGGTGCCACGCAGCACGAGTGCGATGCGATTCTTCACCGCACCGGCGTTTTCCGCGTCGAACGCATTGCAGGCAAGCCCGAGGTTGCCGTTCTCGACTACCGGCATCACCTGCTTGTTGACGCCGGGATAGCCAAGCGCGGGCCCGAATTGAGCGCGACCGGCGAGGTAGGTGCCGGCGATAGCCGCGGGCGCGTTGATCTGCAACTGTGGCGTGCCGCCGACGAGCACCGACGGCGCGCCGGCGGTCACGTTCGCACCGATCCAGACGAGCTGGCGCGGATTGACCGCCGAGAACTGGCGTTCGGCGTTGGTCATCTGCACCCAGGTCTTGCCCAGCGTGTTGTCGTAGGCAAGCGTGTCGTAGATCGAAGGATAGCCACCGAGGTAGGCGCCGGTCGTGCCGCTGGTCACGGTCGAGAAACCCAGGCCGTGCGCGAATTCGTGCAGCAGCACCTCAACGAGATTGACCTTGCTGCCGGCGTTGCCGTCGAGACCGAGGTAGAACGGCGATCCGGTAAGGCATCCGGTGTTGCCGAGGTTGCTGTTGAAGCGCGCGCGAATTTCGGCGGTCGAAGGATCCGCGACGTCCCCGTAAAGCTTGTTCGTGAGCGCGGCGTGGTACCAAACGCCAGGCACCAGGGCGCCGGGAAAATCTCTGAATATCTCGGTCGGGCCAGCCGAGCCGAGAACCGCACTGGTCGCGTTGCAGCTCAACGGCTCGAATGTGGACAGCACCCGGATGGCAGCGGCGCTGTCGAGCGTGGCGCCCCATATGCTCGCGGCGTACTGGAAAGCGTTGAGTCGCTGCTGGCCCAAGGTCGTGCCGGGATTGCCGCCAACGGGGGCGACCGGGGTGGGATCGTTGAAGCCGACGCCGGCGGCATTGCCGTTGACGATCGTGATCGTCATCGCCGCGTACGCGGCGCTACCGCCACCGAGCAACCCGAAGGCGAGCACGCCGGCGAGGATCTTGCGCAGATTATTTTTCATTCGCGGTCTCCTGCTTCGTCGTCGAGACGAGTGCGCGCTTGGCGGCACCATCGCCGGTCACGCATTGCTCCTCGAACTTGCCGTCGGCAGTTTTGTGTACGACGAGATCGGACATGAAGGAGTCGTTGAGCACAGCCACTTGTCCGCCCAACGGGCTGCTGTGCACTTCGACCGTGGAAGCATCGTTCGAGCGAGCGGCGGCTACGGCTTCGTCGAGCAGTTCCTCGGGGTTGGCCTTGCGCAGTTGCCCCGTGTCCTTGTCCTTGTACGCCCTCAGGCCGTTTTCACGATGACCCGGAGCCTTGGCCAAGCTATCGGCTTGCGCCGACGTGACTGCAGCGATCTTGACGTTGGGCAGCACGAGCAGCCCGTCTTTTGATGCCAGTTGCGGCGTCGCTGCGCCGGCGAGCGATGATGCGGTGGCGAGAGCGATGGCTGATGCCGCCCCCAGAACTGCCGCACGACGCGGCAATCGATTTCTCGATGTCATGTTGAACTCCCGGAAGTTACCCCGTAAAGCGCGGCGCTGGTTACCCCTTTGAACCCGTCACTTTGGGGAGTGTGACGAAGGCCGCAATTTGATTGCAGCACATTTCCGGCGGCGGTGCAGCTTGCACCACGGCAAATCGCCGGGAGGCCAGACGGGGCTTACGAAGGCCTACAGCAGCGTCGGCGGCGAGTGTGCCGAGATGACCTTGGCCATCGCCGCGGCGACGAAGTGGTTGCCAGCGATGAGATTGCCGTTCTCGGGCATACCGGCCCTGCCGGCGAAATCGCTGCACTGACCGCCCGCCTCGCGCACGAGCAATACGCCCGCGGCCATGTCCCACGGATTCAGACCGGTCTCAAAATAGCCGTCCAGACGACCCGCGGCGACATAGGCGAGATCGAGTGCGGCGGAGCCGGTGCGGCGGATATCCTCGGCTTCGCCGAGCAGGGCGCGGGTCATGTCGAGCTGGGCGCCGAGATGGCGGCGCTGGCGGTACGGGAATCCCGTGGCGAGCAGTGCACCGGCAAGGCTTTCGCGCTTGGTCACGCGCATGCGGCGATCGTTGAGGAAGGCGCCATCGCCCTTGCTCGCGGTGAACATCTCGTCGCGCAGCGGATCGTAGACCACGCCGTAGACGAGGTCACCGTGGTCGCGGAAGCCGATCGAAACGCAGAAATGCGGGAAGCCACGTAGATAATTGTGCGTGCCGTCGAGCGGGTCGATGATCCAGACCTTCTCGGTCCTGCCTTTCTGCCCCGATTCCTCGGCCAGAAAACCATGGTCGGGATAGGCGCGGCGCAGCTCCTTGATGATCTCGGCCTCGGCCAGCTTGTCGACTTCGCTGACGTAGTCGTGCCGCGATTTTTCCTCGATGTTGAGTCCCTCAACGCGATTGAGGTTGCGCAGGATGATATTGCCGGCGGCGCGCGCGGCCTTGACCGCGACATTGACGGCGGGGCGGGGCATGGTGGAACTCCGAATCGATGGCTGGTAAAGAACGACCCGTCAGGCCGGGCCCGCGGGGCGCGAAGGGTAGCACAAAGCCGAATCTGCGACTCGGGGCGGGCCTGCTTCCGGGTATTTTTCCGATGAGGACGGGAACGGCGAACGTGTAAGCTTTCTCCGCTTCCACTTCCATTTTCCCCCATGCAGCCGATCCGCTTCGTCCTCGTCCGCACCTCGCATCCCGGCAATATCGGCTCCGCTGCGCGCGCGATCCGCACGATGGGCTATACGCGGCTCGTGCTGGTCGCGCCGCACAAATATCCGCATGCCGACGCGACGGCGATGGCCGCCGGCGCGGACGACGTGCTCGACGGCATCGTCGTCGTGCCGACGCTGGTCGACGCAATCGCCGATTGCCGCCTCGTGCTCGGCTGCACCGCACGGCGGCGTGGGGTCTCGCTGCCCGAAATTACGCCGCGCGAGGCGGCGGCGCAGGCAGGCGAGGCCGCTATGGCGGGCGAGGTCGCGATCGTGTTCGGCAACGAGCGTACGGGCCTGGAGAACGAGGAACTCATGCGTTGCCACGCTGCCGTGCACATTCCGGCGGACCCGAGCTATTCCTCGCTCAATCTCGCCCAGGCCGTACAGGTGCTCGCCTATGAAATGCGTCTGGCGCAGCTGCAAGGCCAGCCGTCGGCAGTTGCCGCTGCAAAATCCGATCCCGCCGCGACCGCGGAGCAGATGGAATATTTCTTCGGTCACCTGTTCCAGACGCTCGTCGACATCGACTTCCATAAGGGGCGCTCGCCGGTGACGATCGAGCAGCGTCTGCGCAAGTTGTTCCTGCACGCGAGCCTCGACCAGCGCGAGGTGCGCATCCTGCGCGGCATCTTCGACGATGCGCAGCGCATGGCGAGGATAGCTAAGGAGCGCAGCTAGCCGGTTTCGTCTTCCGCGGCCGCGGATTCCTTGAACCGGCTGATCAGGATCTTGTCGATGCGCGCGCCATCGAGATCGACGACTTCGAAGCGGTAGCCCGACCAGTCGAAATGCTCCGCGCAGGCGGGAATGCGGCCGAACTGGGCAATGACCATGCCCGCGGCGGTACGGTAGTCGTCGTCTTCCTCGTGCGGAAAGCGGCCGATGCCAGTCAGCTCGCGCAGGTCGTCGATGCCGAGCGCGCCGTCGATCAGCCAGCTGCCGTCGTCGCGCGTGACGATCGGCGCGTCATCGTTGCCATGCGCCTCGACCGCAGGCAGCGCGGCCTTGCCGACGACGGCGCCGAGCAGGTCGTTGAGTGTGACCAGGCCCTCGATGTCGCCGTATTCGTCGACGATGAACGCCATCGGCGTGTCCGCGTCGCGCAGTTCCTCGAGCAGATCGAGCGCGCGCGCCGTGCCAGGTACGTAGACGGGCTTTGCCAGCGTGCGGAACAAGTCCACCGGCCGGTCGGCGGCGGTATTTTCCAGCGTGTCGATCAGGTTCTTGACCTCGAGGATGCCGAGCACGTCCTTGTCGCTGCCGCGCATGACCGGATAACGCGAATGCGAGGACTCACGCATCACCGCGAGGTTCTCCGCAAGCGCCGCGGTGACGTCGAGCCACGCGATGCGCGGGCGCGGCGTCATCAGCGAGTCGACGCTACGGTCGCCGAGGCGCAGCACGCGGTTGACCATGTTGTGTTCGTCCGAGTCGATGACACCCTGCTCGGCGCCTTCGGAGACAAGCAGGCGGATTTCCTCTTCGCTCACGCGCTCGCCGCTGGCCTGGTTGAGCTTGAACAAATGCAGCAGCCTGCGCGTGATCCAGATCAGAACAAAGCTGAAGGGCATCGCCAGCCAAGTCAGGACGCGCATCGGTATTGCGACCGCGGTGGCGAACTTTTCCGGCGCGACCAACGCAAGGCGTTTGGGCAGCAGCTCGCCGAGCAGCATGTTGACGAAGGTGATGCCGGCGACACTGAGCACGACGCCGACCGGCGGCGCGAATTCCGCAATGCGCGGCAGGTCGAGCTTTTCCAGCCAGCGTGCGATCTCCTGGCCGATGGATTCGCCGAGCAGGGTGCCCGTGCCGATGCCTAGAAGCGTGATGAACACCTGCACGGTCGAGAGAAACTGCTCGGGCTGCTTTGCCAGATCGAGCGCGACGCGTGCGCGGCGGCTGGTCTGGGCGAGCTGTTTCAGGCGCAGCTTGCGCGAGGTCATCAGCGCCATTTCGCTCAGGGCGAAGAAGCCGTTGAGCAGGGCGAGGAAAACGACGAGGACGACTTCGGTAATCATTCCGCGGCGGATGGGGATGCGACCCGCAGTGTAGCAGGCCCGCGGGAGTGGCCACGTACCGGAATGAACAAAGCCTGACAAATCAAAAATTTAACTCCAAGGTCGTTGGGCTGGTAAGGAGCATGGGCTAAAATGCCGGCCCGCGTCACCGATGCGGATTTTTCCGCCTGCGTGGCGCAATGAGACTCTCTATCGCATGAAAACTCTTCTGGTCACCGGCGGCGCCGGCTTCATCGGCGGCAACTTCGTGCTCGGCGCGGTCGCGGACGGCCACCGCGTCGTCAATCTCGACAAGCTCACCTACGCCGGCAATCTCGACACACTGGCCGCGCTCAAGGGCAATCCGAATCACGTTTTCGTGCAAGGCGACATCGGCGATCTCGAGTTCGTCGGTAAATTGCTCGCCGAGCACAAACCCGATGCGATTGTGAACTTTGCCGCCGAATCTCACGTCGACCGTTCGATCGATGGCCCGGCTGCGTTCATCCACACCAATGTGGTCGGCACGCTCGGGCTGCTCGAGGCGACACTGAAACATTGGCGGACCTTGAGCGACGCGAACAAGATCGCGTTCCGCTTCCTGCATGTGTCGACCGACGAGGTCTACGGTTCGCTCGGTGCGGAAGGCAAGTTCACCGAGACGACCGCGTATGCGCCGAATTCGCCGTATTCGGCGTCCAAGGCCTCATCCGACCACATCGTGCGCGCCTTCCACCACACCTATGGCCTGCCGACGCTGACGACGAACTGCTCGAACAACTACGGTCCGTACCAGTTTCCCGAGAAGCTCATTCCGCTGATGATCCACAAGGCGCTGGTCGGCGAGAAGCTGCCGGTCTACGGCGACGGCAAGAACGTGCGCGACTGGCTCTACGTAGTCGATCACTGTCATGCGATCCGTCGCGTGCTTGACGCCGGGCGTCCGGGCGAGGTCTACAACGTCGGCGGCGACGCCGAGCGCGAGAATATCCACGTGGTGCGCACGATCTGCGCGCTGCTCGACGAGCGCCGGCCGCTGGCGAACGGTGCGAGGCGCGAGGCGCAGATCAACTTCGTCGCCGATCGCCCCGGCCACGACCGGCGTTACGCGATCGACGCCTCCAAGCTCAAGCGCGAACTCGGTTGGAAGCCGTCGGAGACGTTCGAGACCGGCATCGCCCGCACCGTAGACTGGTATTTGGCCAACGAGGCCTGGGCCGGACGCGTGCTCGATGGCAGCTATCGCATGGAACGTCTTGGCGTTGCCTGAGCCGCTGTCATGATCTCGAATCCCGCCGTGGCCAGAAAAATCTCCGATTTGATGATCGAGTGCAGCAAACGCCTAACTGCAAGTGTCGCGGAAATCAAAGAGTCGTGCTCGGAAACTGAATTCGTCGAATATCGGGCGGCGGTTGCAAGAATCATGGCGGACATGTTGCGTGAGGTGATGAACCCGCTCTACAAGCAACATCCCCAGATCAAGCCGACAGAATTGAAATAGCAACGGACAGACATGACCAACAAAGGCATCATTCTCGCCGGCGGCTCGGGTACGCGCCTGTATCCGCTGACCCAAGTCATCAGCAAGCAACTGCTGCCTGTGTACGACAAGCCGATGATCTACTATCCGCTGTCAACGCTGATGCTCGCCGGCATCCGCGACGTGCTGGTGATCAACACGCCGCATGAGCAGGCGTTGTTTCAAAAGCTGCTTGGCGACGGATCGCAATGGGGCATTTCGATCCGCTATGCGGTGCAGCCGTCGCCAGATGGATTGGCGCAGGCCTACCTGATCGGTCGTGACTTCGTCGACGCCCAGCCAAGTTGTTTGATCCTTGGCGACAACATCTTCTACGGTCATGGTCTCACCGACGTGCTGCGCCGGGCGGCCGCACGCGCGCATGGCGCCACCGTGTTCGGCTACTGGGTACGCGATCCGGAGCGCTACGGCGTGGCCGAGTTCGACGCGGTCGGCAAAGTCTCCGGGCTCGAAGAAAAGCCGAAGAATCCGAAGTCAAACTACGCGGTGACCGGCCTGTATTTCTACGACGGCCGCGCCAGCGATTTCGCCGCCGCGCTGAAACCGTCTCCGCGCGGCGAGCTCGAAATCACCGATCTCAACCGCTGCTATCTCGACGACACCTCGCTGATGCTCGAGAAACTCGGCCGCGGCTACGCCTGGCTCGATACCGGCACGCACGAATCGCTGACGGAGGCGTCGAACTACATCGAGACGATCGAAAACCGCCAGGGCCTAAAAGTCTGCTGTCCCGAGGAGATCGCGTATCTCAACGGCTGGATCGACGCCGAGCAGGTGCTGCGCCTTGCTGCGCCGCTGGCGAAAAACGGCTATGGCCAATACCTGCAGCAGCTGGTCAAACAAGGGCGCATGAATGAAATCGATTGAGACGGATCTGCCTGGTTGCCTCATCATCGAACCACAGGTGTTCGGCGACGCGCGCGGATTTTTCTACGAAGGCTACAATGCGGAAAAGTATAAAAATTCCGGGATAGATCGCGTGTTCGTGCAAAGCAACGTATCGCGCTCCGCGCACGGCGTGCTGCGAGGCTTGCACTACCAGTGGCCGAATCCGCAAGGCAAACTCGTCAGCGTGCTCGAAGGCGAGGTTTACGATGTCGCCGTCGACATCCGCCGCGGTTCGCCGACCTTTGGACGCTGGGCCGCGGTTGTGCTCTCCGCCGAGAACCACCGCCATTTCTGGATCCCCGAAGGTTTCGCCCACGGCTTCGCCGTGCTCTCGGACTTCGCCACATTCACCTATCAATGCACCGCGCTCTACGACGGCGCCGCCGACGCCGGCATCCGCTGGAACGATGCCGATATCGCGATCGACTGGCCGATCAGCGCGCCGCGACTGTCGGGCAAGGACGAGAAGGCTCCGTTCCTGCGCGACGTGCCGGTAGAAAGGCTGCCGGTGTACGCGCCGTGAAGATTCTTCTGCTCGGCGCCAACGGCCAAGTCGGCTTCGAGCTGCAGCGCTCGCTCTCGCCGCTCGGTGAGGTGAGCGCGACGACGCGCAGCGGCAAGTTGCCGGGCAACGTCGATGGCCTGCGCGCCGATCTTGCCGATGCAGGCTCGCTTGCGCAGGCTTTGCAAAGCGAGCGCTGGGACATCGTCGTCAACGCCGCGGCATACACCGCAGTCGATCGCGCGGAGGACGAGGCGGCGCTCGCGCAGCGGATCAACGGCGAGGCGCTGGCGCAGATCGGACAATGGGCTGCACGCAACGCGGCGCTCGTCGTCCACTATTCGACCGACTACGTATTCGACGGCCAGGGCGCGCGCCCGTATAGCGAGGACGACGCAACCGCGCCGCTCGGCGTCTACGGACGCAGCAAGCTCGCAGGCGAAGAGGCACTGCGCGAATCCGGTTGCGCACACCTGATCCTGCGCACGGCCTGGGTCTACGGCGCGCGCGGCGGCAATTTTCTGCGCACGATGCTGCGCCTCGCGCGCGAACGCGATCGCTTGACCGTGGTCGACGACCAGCGTGGCGCGCCGACGTCGAGCCGGTTGATTGCCGCAACGACGGCCATGATCCTCAAACAATGGCGCGATGGCGATGCGACGCGGCGCGGCGACTACAATGGCATCCATCATCTCGCCGCGGGTGGCGAGACCACGTGGTGCGGTTTCGCCCGCGCCATCGTCACGCGCGCGGCTGTGGCCGGATTGATCGCGCGCGAAGTTGAGGTGGCGGCGATCCGCACGGCGGATTTCCCGACCAAGGCACGCCGGCCGGCGTATTCGGTGTTAGACACCTCGAAGCTGCGCGAGCGCTTCGACTTGGAGATGCCGGAATGGACACGGGGGCTGGATGCGGTGATCGGAGAGTTGGCCGAAGCCAGCGGTGGTAAATAGAAAACCAGGAAACATGAAACAAGCGCGGTCGGGGGCCGTTGGATGAATCAGGCGATCGGTGACGATCGCGCAATGTTGGAGGTGCAGCGATGTTGATCCCAGTAATCCTTTCCGGCGGTGCCGGAACCCGTCTTTGGCCGGTATCGCGCAGTGCGTATCCGAAACCGTTCATGCGCATGGCCGACGGCGAGTCGCTCCTGTACAAGACGCTGACGCGCGCGCTGCGCGTGGCGGACGGGGGCAACGTACTCACCGTTACCGGCCGCGATTTCTATTTCCTCAACCGCGACGAATACGCGCGCCATCCGGATGCGAAGATCGATCGCATGCGTTTCCTGCTCGAGCCTGCGGGGCGCAACACGGCCCCGGCGATCGTGCTTGCCGCACTGTACGTGCGCGAGCATTTCGGCGCAGACGCGAACCTATTGATCCTCGCCGCCGATCACCTGATCGCCGATGTCGACTCCTTCGTCGCCGACGTCGCGCGTGCGCAGGGGCTGGCGCAGGAAGGCTGGCTCGTCACCTTCGGCATTCCGCCGCAGCATCCGGACACGGGCTTCGGCTACATCCGCCAGGGCGCGCAAATTGGTGAAAGTGGACAAAGAGAAATTGCCGCGTTCGTCGAGAAGCCTAGCCTCGACAAAGCGAAGGAATATCTAGCCAGCGGCGACTACGTGTGGAACTCGGGTATGTTCTGCTTCCGCGCCGACGTGCTGCTCGCCGCCGCTGCACAGACTTGTCCGGACGTGCTTGCCGCCGCGCAAGCCTGCCACGCCAGCGCGCGCACGCACGAGAGCCCGGTCGAGTACGACAAGGAAAAGTTCCTCGCCCAGCCAGACATCTCCATCGACTACGCGGTGATGGAGCGCGCGCCGCGTCGAGCCGTCGTTGCCGCGGGCTTCGACTGGAGCGATGTCGGCTCGTGGAAGGCAGTCAGTGAGATTCCGTCCGCGGCCGAACCGGACGCCGCTGGCAACCGCGTGGTCGGCAAGGCGATCGTCGTGGGCAGCGAGAATTGCTACATCCAGAGCGACAAGCGCATCGTCGCCGCGGTTGGGGTGAAGGATCTCGTCATCATCGACACCGGCGACGCCGTGCTCGTTTCCGATCGCGAACATGCACAGCAGGTCAAGCAGGTCGTCGAGCAGTTGCGCGACGATGGCCACGAGAGCGCGCGCCATCATCAGACCGTGCGCCGGCCGTGGGGTAGCTACACCATTCTCGAGGACGAGAACGACTGCAAGGTCAAGCGCCTCACGGTCAAGCCCGGCCAGGTGCTGAGCCTGCAGCTGCACCATCGCCGCAGCGAGCATTGGACCGTCGTCTACGGCACGGCCAAAGTGCGAGTCGGCGACAAGGAATTCCTGCTCAAGCGCAACGAGTCCTGCTACATTCCGGTCGAAACCCTGCACCGCCTGGAAAATCCGACCGACACCGACATCCATCTGATCGAGGTGCAGTGCGGCGACTATTTCGGCGAGGACGATATCGTCCGGCTCGAGGACAAGTACGGCCGCGTGCCGGCGACGGCATCGTCGTCGTAACTCCGCGTTCAACCGAGTACCGATCCGGCACTTCCGCTTGCGGGGTGCCGCGTCCAGCTTGCGAATGCTGACGTCGTTAGCATTCCGCGCGGCCTCGACCAACTGCCGAACAGCGTCACATTTTGACCAAACTTAAGCGTCGACTAAGTCACATTCCCTGCTATCCTTTGTGATGTGGTTGACAGTCGCTCTATGCGTGCGGCGCCGCCAAAGTCGCATGTATGGATGGGTTTTCGGACCTTTCGCGCAAGATCGTGCCGCAATGGCACGGATGTTGCTTAAGAGCTGCAAATCTTCGTAAACCATAAACCTTGTCGCGCGGCCAAATGGTCGGCGCCGGCACGGGTTGACTTGTGTCGGATTTGTCAGGGGCAAAGCAAACATGTCGTGGATAGCGCTCGTAAAAGGTGTTGTTTCCCGTCGCAGGTCTGTATCGATCGTGCCGAGTTCAAGCTCGTTTCAAGCGGGCACGCGCCGAAAGACTGCCGCAGCAGTGGAAAACGCGGCTTCACCCTCTCTGTCTACGACCATGCGAGCAGGTTGCTCGGCGCGTCCGGCTGCCATTGAGATGCAAATCATGCGTGTGAACGTTTCGGCAAACCTGGCGAAGAAGACCTTCGCCTGCTTGGCGTTTCTGGCAGTTTGCATAGCCGCGCCGGCCTTTGCCCAAGTGCAGCGCAGCTTCGTCAATCCGAGCTTCGAGTCGCCCACCCTGTCGCCGGCAGGCGGCTGCTATGTGCAAATACCCAGCAGTCTCGTACCGGGATGGGAAACGACGCATCCGTCTGCGACGGGTACTGGAAGCTGTACCAGTCCTGCCGCCGGGCAGACCGGGCCTCTTATCGAGATGTGGAACAGCGGGTTCAATGGCGTCACCGCCAGGAGCGGCAACAACTTCGCCGAGTTGAACGCGCAGCAGTCCTCGCGCATCTACCAGAATATCTGCTTCATCAATGGCGAGCAGATCAACTGGCAATTCAGCCATCGCGGCCGCGGCAGCGCAACCGTACCTGACGTCGCGCAGATGAAGGTCGGCGCCACGAACAGTCTGGTGCAGGTCAGCACCACGAACGACGGCACCTTCACCACCCCGGTTGTCAGCCAAGGCACGGCGAACACCCCGGTGTCCGGCGGCAACGGCTGGGTGGACTACAGCGGCACCTTCTTCTACTCCGGCGCCAACGGCGTCAACAGCATTGGCTTCGAATCGATCAGCACCGGTTCTGGCAGCAATTCGGTTGGCAATTTCCTCGACAACATCCAGATCAACCTTGCACCGTTCGTGGATTTTGTCAGCGCGAGCAGTTCGGATCTGGAAGGCGACACCGGCACGAATCTTCTCGCCAACCGGCCGACACTGCGCGTCAACGGTACCGTCGCTGCGGCTTTCACCGTTACTGTCAAGATCACCGGCGGCACCGCCGTAATCGGCACAGACTATTTCACCAATACCGCGACGGGAACTAGTACCACTCTCACGATAAACGTGCCTGCCGGCACCTACGACGGCGTGACGACCGGCCTGTTTCAACTCCCGGTCTACGTTGTTGGCAATACCGTGCAGCAGTCGAACAGGGACATCGTATTCACGATCCAGCCTGCGTCGGGGGCGAATCCCCCGTTCTTGCTCGCCTCCAGCGCGACCTGCGGTGCGTCGGTGCAGACAACCTGGGACTACACGATCATCGACGACGATGGTCCGGTGACCGTAACCAAAACGGCGTCGGCGCCGGTTCTCGTTTCGGGGACGCAATACGACATCACCTACACGATTGTCGTGGACAACTCTTCCGGCGGATCGCGGACCTATTCGCTGACCGATACCCCGTCTTTCGATGGGGATGTGACCATCAACAGCCTGCAGACATTGAGCCGCACCGGCGGCGGTGGCGGCAGCAGCGGCGGGACTTTGCTTTCGGTGCCGCAAAACAATTCCGGGCCGTGGTCGCTGACCACCACCAACCGGACTCTCGCCAACGGTCGAACAGATACGTACACGATGACCGTGCGCTTCACGATCAACTCAGGTCGATCAGGTCCTGACATCTGCAACGGAAGCGCGGGCAAGGGCCTGTTCAACAACGTCTCCGCGACGGTGACGGGCACCGGCGCCGGAACCTTCTCGGCTAATGCCTGCCAGAACACGCCCACGCCAGTATGGGTAACCCTGACCAAGCAGGTGCCTAGCGGCCGTGCTGTCGCCAGCGACCAATTCCAGGTGCGGATGACATCGGGCGGCATTGCGGTAACGGGCGGCAATGCAACGACCTCGGGCGCCGGCACGAGCGCAACCACCGGCCAGATCGTACTGCCGGCCGGATCGACCATGCAGTTTTCCGAAGCGCTTTTGACCAACGGAGCGGGCGCCGACCAAGCACCGAGCAACTACAGCACCGCATTGTCCTGTACCAATTCAACCAGCGGGTCGCCCACGGTGCTGCCCAGCGGCAACGGCACAGCCCAGGCCACGCAACAACAGTGGGCGGAGTTTTCGCCCACGGCGGGTGACGCGCTCAGCTGCACGATTACGAACACGCCCAAGCCGGCGACGCTGACGGTGACGAAGAACATCACGGGCGGCCCGGCCGTAACGAGCGCGATGGCGTTCCCGTTCAACGTGGCCTGCTCGACACCGACGGCGACGTACCCCGGCACAGTGAACGTGGCGGCGAATGCGACGACGGGTTCGACGACGGTGAGTATCCCGGCCGGCTCGACGAGCTGCACGATCACCGAAGGCACGCAGCCGACCGCACCGACGAACTACAGCTGGGGTGCAGCGACGTACACGCAACCGAGCGCGACCGCGATGGCCGCCGGCGGCACGGCTTCGGGCACGATCGTCAATCCGCTGAGCGCCAATCCCGGCGTGTTGACGGTAACGAAGAACATCACCGGCGGCCCGGCCGTAACGAGCGCGATGGCGTTCCCGTTCAACGTGGCCTGCTCGACGCCGACAGCGACGTATCCCGGCACAGTGAACGTGGCGGCGAATGCGACGACGGGTTCGACGACGGTGAGCATCCCGGCCGGCTCGACGAGCTGCACGATCACCGAAGGCACGCAGCCGACGGCACCGACGAACTACACCTGGGGTGCGGCGACGTACACGCAACCCTCCGCCGCGGCGATGGCCGCAGGCGGCACGGCGAGTGGCACGATCGTCAACCCGCTGAGTGCGAACCCGGGTGTGCTGACGGTGACGAAGAACATCACGGGCGGCCCGGCCGTAACGAGCGCGATGGCGTTCCCGTTCAACGTGGCCTGCTCGACGCCGACAGCGACGTACCCCGGCACGGTGAACGTGGCGGCGAATGCGACGACGGGTTCGACGACGGTTAGCATCCCGGCCGGCTCGACAAGCTGCACGATCACCGAAGGCACGCAGCCGACGGCACCGACGAACTACACCTGGGGTGCGGCGACGTACACGCAGCCCTCCGCCACGGCGATGGCCGCCAGCGGCACGGCTTCGGGCACGATCGTCAATCCGCTGAGCGCCAATCCCGGCGTGTTGACGGTAACGAAGAACATCACCGGTGGCCCGGCGACGACGAGCGCGATGGCATTTCCGTTCAACGTGGCCTGCTCGACGCCGACAGCGACGTACCCCGGCACAGTGAACGTGGCAGCGAATGCGACGACGGGTTCGACGACGGTGAGTATCCCGGCCGGTTCAACGAGCTGCACGATCGCCGAAGGCACGCGACCGACGGCACCGACGAACTACACCTGGGGTGCAGCGACGTACACGCAACCGAGCGCGACCGCGATGGCCGCGGGCGGTACGGCGAATGGCACGATCGTCAATCCGCTGTCGCGCAACCAGATCGCGGTGACGATCGGCAAGACGGTGACGGGCGCACCGGCATCGGGTGCACCGGGCGCCTACGCGTTCTCGCTGACCTGCGACACCGGCACGTACACGGGCACGGTGACTTTGAGTGGGACGGCAACGACGGGTTCGACGACGGTGAATGTGCCGGAAGGCGCGACGTGCTCGGCGTTGACCGAGACGAGCAAGCCGACCGCACCGACGAACTACAGCTGGGGCACGGCGACGACCACGCCGCCGACAGGCACGATCGCAACGGGCTCGAACGGCAATATCACCAATCCGCTGTCGCGCAACCAGATCGCGGTGACGATCGGCAAGACGGTGACGGGCGCGCCGGCATCGGGCGCGCCGGGCGGTTACGCATTCTCGCTGGTGTGCGACACGGGCACGTACACGGGCACGGTGACCTTGGCCGGCACCGCAACGACGGGTTCGACGACGGTGAATGTACCGGAAGGCGCGACGTGCTCGATCTTGACTGAGACGAACAAGCCGACCGCACCGACGAACTACAGTTGGGGTACGGCAACCACATCGCCGCCGACGGGCACGATCACGACGGGGTCGAGCGGCTCGATCACCAATCCGCTCAACACGCCGGCGGACATCACGGTGACGAAAGCGGTGAAGACCGTAAACGGCAGCGCGGCGACAACGTCGACCGTAGTGAGCGCCGGTGACACAGTCGTGTACACGCTGACCTACAAGAACAGTGGCGGTACGGCGGGCGTGGGCTCGGCGTACGAAGTGGTGCCGCAGCACACGCAGCTGACTGCGATCGATACGACGGCCGGTTCGACCGCATGCAGCTTGGCTGCCCCAGCCGGCACGGCCTGCAGGATCGATACGGTTTCACCGATATCGGCCAACAATGGTACGGCAACGGTGGACGTGACCGTGGTGGTGGACAATCCGCTGCCGGCGAACACGACGGGCATCTTCAACTTGGCCTCGACGACATTGCCGAACACCTGCGCAGTTAACGGCATGTGCACGACGCTGCCGGTCGGTCCCAGTTGTACGGCGCCGGACAGTTGCACGAACAATCCGGTGACGCTGCCTTCGGTCACGGTAGCGAAAACGGTCGATGCAGCGACGCCGAACCCGATCGGTGCAAACCAGGATGCGGTGTTCGATTTGACCGTGACAAACACGGTGACGGGCACGACGGCGGCAGCGGGTTACAGCTTCTACGAAGTGGTGCCGCAGAACACGACGTTCACGGCACTGACCAACGGCACGACGGACTGCGCACTGCCGGCCGCGGCGGGCACCTTGTGCACGATCACGGTGACGAACGCGGTCACGGCCGGTGCGCCGCAGGTGCTGAAGGCGACGTTCCACACAGCGAACCCGCTGGCCGCAGGGACAACGAGCATCTTCAATCTGGCGACGCAGAATACGACGAGTCCGCCGACCGGCTGCACGGCGAGCGGAGCGGTGTGCGCGAACCCGCCGAGCACCTGTCCGGCGACCGGCGCGACCTGTGCCTCAGTGCCGACCTCGACCGCCGCGCTGACCGTCGTGAAGACGGTCGATGCAGCGACGCCGAACCCAATCGGTGCAAACCAGGACGCGGTGTTCGACTTGACTGTGACGAACACGGTGACAGGCACGACGGCGGCGGCGGGCTACAGCTTCTATGAAGTGGTGCCGCAGAACACGACGTTCACCGCGCTGACGAACGGCACGACGGACTGCGCATTGCCAGCAGCCGCAGGCACGCTGTGCACGATCACAGTGACGAACCCGGTGGTGTCGGGCTCGCCGCAGGTGCTGAAAGCGACGTTCCACACGGCGAGCCCGCTGGCGGCAGGCACCACGAGCATCTTCAACCTGGCGACGCAGAACACGACGAGTCCGCCGACGGGCTGCACGGCAAGCAACACCGCGTGCACAAATCCGCCGAGCACGTGTCCGGCGACCGGTGCGACCTGCGCCAGTGTGCCGACGAGCACGGCCGCACTAACCGTGGTGAAGACGGTCGATGCATCAACGCCGAACCCAATCGGCGCGAACCAGGACGCGGTGTTCGACCTGACCGTGACGAACACGGTGACGGGCACGACGGCGGCGGCAGGCTACCAGTTCTATGAAGTGGTGCCGCAGAACACGACGTTCACGGCGATCAGCAACGGCACGACGAGTTGCGCCTTGCCGGCGGCGGCAGGCACGCTGTGCACGATCACGGTGACGAACCCAATCGCGGCCGCTGCACCACAAATAGTGAAGGCGACTTTCACGACCGCGAATCCGCTGCCGGTCGGTGCGACGAGCATCTTCAACGTGGCGACACAGAGCATGACGCCTCCGACCGGCTGTACGGAGACAAACACGGTGTGCGCGACACCGCCGACCACGTGCCCGACGAACGCGACCTGCGTTTCGGTGCCGACCGCCCAAGCCGACATGCAGGCGACGGGTCCGACAAGCGTTCCCGGTACGATCGGCACGCCGGTGACGGTGATGACCACGTGTAAGAACTTAGGTCCCGATCCGGCGGCCAATCCGACCTGCGTGGTCGGCTTCCCCGGCGGTACGCCGGCCGGCGCCACAACGACCTGTAGTCCGGCGCCTGCGCCCAACCCGTTGCCGGTCGACGGTACGATCACGTGCACGACCACGTTCACACCGACGAGCGCGGGCACGGTCCAGATCGTCACGACCGCGGGCAGCACGACCCCGGATCCGAACACGAGCAACAACACGGCGGCGACGGACGTGGTGACGCCGAGTTCGGCGGCGGTGACTGCGGTGAAGACGCTCGATGCATCGACGACTACACCGATCGTCGGCGGCCAATCGATCGTCTACGACCTGACCGCGACGAACACTGGCGGCACGGCCGTGGCCGGATACACGGTGAATGAAGTCGTGCCGGCGAACACGACCTTCGTCTCGGCGACGAGCGGCACGGTCGCGGCGACGAGCAATTGCCTGGGCGGCGAGAATGCCGGCACGCTATGCCAGATCATCTTCGCCAGTGTGCCGGAGCAGGTAGAAGCGACGCCGGGCACGGCGAGCGTGAAGGTGACGGTGAAGGCGGTGAGCCCGATCCCGGATGGGACGATGTTCATCGCGAACGCGATCACCGAGCCCGCGACCTGTACCGGTGCGACGTGTGCACCGCCGCCGCCGCCGACCGGCTGCACGCAGAGCCCGTGCACGCCGCCGACCAACTGTGCGGCGAATGATCCGCATTGCGTGCAGACGCCGACGGCGATCGCGGACATGCAGGCGACGGGCCCGACGACGGTGCCGGCGACGATCGGTACGCCGGTGACGGTGACGACGACGTGCACGAACGGCGGCCCGAATGCCGCGGCGAACGCGATCTGTACGGTGACGGGCGCCCCGGCCGGAGCGACGACGTGTACGCCCAGCATGCCGGTGGCGACGCTGGCAGTGGGTAGCAGCATCACCTGCACGACCACGTTCACGCCAAGCAGCGCGACGCCGGTGGTGATCGTGACGACGGCCGACAGCGACACGCCGGATTCGAATCCGGCGAACAACGAGGCAACGACCACGATCAACCCAGGCCAGATCACGCCGACTCCGGACTCCGGGACGACGCCGTTCAACACGCCGGTCACGATCAATGTGACGGCGAACGATACGGCGGCGGGATCGACGATCAACCCGGCCTCGGTGGTGCCGACGCAGCCGGCGCACGGCACGGTGAGCTGCGATGCATCGGGCAACTGCACCTACACGCCGAATGCGGGCTTCACCGATATCGACACGTACACCTACACGGTGTGCGACAACTCCGGTCCGCCCGCGCGCTGCGGTTCGACGACGGTGACGATCGCGGTCGGACCGAAGGCGAACGACGATACGGTTAGCACCTCGCAAGGCAGTCCGGTGAACGGAAACGTATCGGGCAACGACGTGTATCCGCCGGGTTCGACGTTCGTCGTGGCGACCAACCCGGTCCACGGCACGGTGACGATGAATGCGGACGGCAGCTACACCTACACGCCGGCCAACGGCTACAACGGGACGGACTCGTTCACCTATACGGTGTGCGAACCGGCTCCGTATCAGGCGCTGTGCAGTACGGCGACTGTGCATGTCACGGTGACGCCGCCGAATGCGTTTGATCCACCGTTCATCAGCAAGTCGGTAGAGGCGGTTGATCTGCAGACGCTGAACTGGACCGTGGTGGTGGACAACAACCAGAACGCGGCCGCGCAGTACACCGAGGTGCGCGATCCGTTGCCGGCCGGACTCACCTTCGTCTCCGGCAGCGTCAGCTGCCAAGCGTTCGGATCGTCGACGGTGTCGAGCTGTGCATTCGATGCGGCTAACAACCGTATCGTGGCGGACGCCCTGCTGAGCTCCGACCTCGGCGTTGCGACCCCGGCGACGGCGCCAAACCGACTGGTGATCGTGTTCACGGCGAAGTACTCGGCCGCGCCGACGCCGGTGACCAATACGGCGCTGGCGTGCTACGACTCGGGGAACAGTCCGGGAGCAGTGAGCGCGTGCGCACAATCGGTGTCGGGCATGGCGACCTACACGCCGGCGTCGAGCCAGCCTGCGCGCCCGGTGCCGCTTGACGCACGCTGGATGCTGGTGCTGATGGCGCTGCTGCTTGGCGCTGGGGCAGCTGGCTCGCTGCGCGAGCGGATCACGGTCCGCGGCGGATAAGGCCCGCGTTTTGATCAAGGCCCGGGTTCGAGGAGCCCGGGCGTCTCTCATCGCCGCCGCCGGCTTTCGCCGAGCCCGGCGTGTCGGTAGCATGGGCCTTTCGTTTTTTGCGAGGAAACCCATGAGAATCCTAATTGCCGGCGTTGCGCTGCTCGCCGCCGTGAATGCCGCTGCATCGGTGCCGCATCCGTTCGGCATCCACGATCTGGTCATGCTCGACCGCGTCAGCGACCCGCAGATCTCGCCCGACGGCAAGCGTGTCGCCTACCAGGTGCGCGAAACCGACTACGAGAACAACAAGGGCAAGAACGGCATCTGGGCGATCGAGCTCGGCAATCCGAAGGCGCAGGCATTGCGGCTGACCGACGTAGCGGCCAATGCCACCGCGCCGCGCTGGTCTGCCGACGGCAGCGCGATCTATTACCAGGACAAGGGCCAGATCTGGCGTCTGCCGGCCGGCGGCAAGGGCGCTGCGCTGCAGGCAACGAATCTCGCGCTCGATATCAATGCCTACAAATTTTCCGCGGACGGCAGGCAGGTGTTGTTGTCGCTCGACATCGATCCGCAGTGCGGCAAGGAGAACGATCCGATCGCTTGCACAAAGAAGCGTGACGACGACAAGGGAAAAAGCAAGGCCAGCGGGCGCGTTTACGACAAGCTCTTCGTTCGCCATTGGGATACATGGGCGGACGGACACCGCTCGCAGCTGTTCGTCGCGATGGTTGGCACGGACGGAAAAATCGGCGCGCCGAAACTTCTGACGCGAGATATCGATGGCGACGTGCCTTCGAAACCGTTCGGCGGAGACGACGAGTTCGCTTTTTCCGTCGACGGCAAGAGCGTGTATTTCAGTGTACGCATTGCCGGCAACAGCGAGCCGTGGTCGACCAACTTCGACATCTACTCGGCGCCTGCCGACGCCAGCGCCGCACCGAAGAACCTGACCGCGGCGAACCTCGCCTGGGACACCGCGCCCGTGCCGTCCGCCGACGGCAAGACGCTGTACTACCTGGCGATGAAGCGTCCTACTTTCGAAGCGGATCGCTTCGCGATCATGGCGATGGACCTGGCGAGCGGTGCGACGCGCGAGATCGATCCGCAATGGGATCGTTCGGCCGGCGGGCTCAAGCTCTCGGCCGACGGCAAGACACTGTTCGCGACTGCGGACGACAACGGCGAGCATCCGTTGTTCGCTGTCGACATCGCCTCGGGCAAAGCGACGAAACTCGCAGGTCAGGGTTCGGTGCACGACTACAGTGTGCGCAGCAACGAGATCGTGTTCGCGCGCACGACGTTGAAGACGCCGGCCGATCTGTTCCGCGTCGCGACGAGCGGTAGCAAGGTCACCGAACTGACCAACCAGAATTCGACGAAGATGGCGTTCGTCGATACGGGCGCGTTCGAGCCATTCACCTTCAAGGGTGCGAATGGCGACAGCGTGCAGGGTTACGTTGTTAAGCCGGTCGGCTTCGACAAGAGCAAGAAATATCCGGTCGCGTTCCTAATTCACGGTGGTCCGCAGGGCGCGTTCGGCAACGACTGGAGTTATCGCTGGAATCCGCAGACCTACGCGGGCCAGGGTTTCGCCGTGGTCATGGTCAACTTCCATGGCTCGACCGGCTACGGCCAGGCGTTCACCGATGCGATCTCGGGCGACTGGGGCGGCGGGCCGCTCGAGGATCTGCAGAAGGGCTGGGCGGCGGCGCTGGAAAAGTATACTTTTCTCGATGGCAGTCGCGCCTGTGCGCTCGGCGCGTCGTACGGCGGCTACATGGTTTACTGGATCGCCGGCAAATGGAATCAGCCTTGGAAGTGCCTGGTCGATCACGACGGCGTATTCGACAACCGCATGATGGGTTATTCGACCGAGGAACTTTGGTTCTCCGAATGGGAGAACAAGGGGACGCCGTGGGATGCGCCTGCGAACTACGAGAAGTTCAATCCGGTCAACTACGTCAAGGACTGGCGTGTGCCGATGCTCGTCATCCATAGCGAAAAGGATTTTCGCATTCCGCTCGGGCAGGGACTGGCCGCATTCACCGCGCTGCAGCGCCGCGGCATTCCGAGTGAACTGCTGACTTTCCCGGACGAGAACCACTGGGTACTCAAGCCGCAGAACAGCGTGCTCTGGCACGACACGGTGAATGCCTGGATCAAGAAGTGGACCGCGCCGAACGGCAGCAAGTGAGCTAGCGTTGTCTGTGGAGCATGGTCAAGGGTCCGATTCATCGGGCCCGACTTCTACAGACACAAGGCGTTGTAGAAAGCGCCCCCGCAATGGCTTCGAGCGTCGCTGATGTCCCGCTTCCGGGACAGTTTGCGTAGCGTCGCTCCAAGATTTCGCACATCTCTTCCCGTACCGCAAAGCCGCCCTAGAATCCTCGTCAATCCTTGGGGAATGGGTCGTGCCCGTCGTGGTTCGAACAAGCTCCCCAAGCAACGACAAGGACTATGCCCGTGGCGGCAATCGAAAAAATTTCCGAACAGAAGAGTTTTGGCGGGATGCAGGGTTTCTACCGGCACGATTCGGTCGCATGCAATGGGCCGATGCGCTTTACCGTGTATCAGCCGCCGCAGGTAAAGCATGGTCGCGTGCCGGCCTTGTTCTGGCTGTCGGGGCTCACCTGCACGGAAGAGAACTTCACGATCAAGGCCGGCGCGCAACGTGTGGCTTCGGAACTCGGGTTGATCGTGATCGCGCCCGATACGAGTCCGCGTAACACCGGCATCCCGGGTGAGGCGGACGACTGGCAGTTCGGGGCGGGAGCGGGCTACTACGTCGACGCCACGGTCGCGCCGTGGTCGAAATTCTTCAACATGTATACCTATTGCAGCCGCGAATTGCCCAGCTTGATCGCCGAGCATTTTCCGATCGATACGCAACGCGTCGGCATCTTCGGGCATTCGATGGGTGGCCATGGTGCGCTGACGATCGCGCTCAAGCACAGCGACAGGTTCCGCTCGGTGTCCGCATTCGCGCCGATCGTCGCGCCGATGCAGGTGCGTTGGGGCGAGAACGCGTTTCCGCGTCTGCTCGGACCCGATCGCGAAACCTGGAAACAGTACGACGCGACCGAGTTGGTCCAGCAGAAGAAGTTTCCCGGCACGATCCTGATCGATCAGGGCGACGCGGACAGTTTTCTCAACGAGAACCTGCGTCCGGAGATATTCGAGGCCGCATGCAGGAAAGTCGGGCAGCCGTTGTCGCTGCGCATGCAGCCGGGCTACGACCACAGCTATTACTTCATCAGCACCTTCATCGAGGATCACTTGCGTCATCACGCGGCGGTGCTGCGGACATGAGCGTTGCCTCGCCTGAGAATGCGAGGTTCAGATTGCGGTGATTCGAAACCACGCGTGGCGGCATCTTTTTATCAAAACTTGTTGCGAGGAATGGACATGAAAACCAAAGCGGCGGTCGCTTTCGAAGCGGGCAAACCTCTCGAAATCGTGGATGTCGATCTGCAGGGGCCGAAGGAGGGCGAAGTGCTCGTACGCATCGTTGCGACGGGCGTCTGCCACACCGATGCGTTCACGCTGTCGGGCGCGGATCCGGAAGGTCTTTTCCCGGTCATCCTCGGCCACGAAGGCGGCGGTATCGTCGAGGAAGTCGGTCCGGGCGTGACTAGCGTCAAGCCGGGTGATCACGTGATTCCGCTGTACACGCCCGAATGCGGCGAGTGCAAATTCTGCAAATCCGGCCGCACGAACCTGTGCCAGAAGATTCGCGTGACACAAGGCAAAGGCCTCATGCCGGACGGCACTTCGCGTTTCTCGTACAAGGGCAAGCAGGTGCTGCATTACATGGGCACGAGCACGTTTTCCGAATACACGGTGCTGCCGGAAATCTCGCTGGCCAAGATCAATCCGAAGGCGCCGCTCGACAAGGTATGCCTGCTCGGCTGCGGCATCACGACGGGCGTCGGTGCGGTACTCAACACAGCGAAGGTGTGGCCTGGCGCAACAGTGGCTGTGTTCGGCCTCGGCGGCATCGGCCTCGCCGTCGTCCAGGGCGCGGTGATGGCCAAGGCTTCGCGCATCATCGCGGTCGATCTGAATCCGTCGAAGTGGGAGATGGCCAAGGCGATGGGCGCCACCGACTTCGTCAATCCGAAAGACTACGACAAGCCGATCCAGCAGGTGCTGATCGATCTGACCGATGGCGGCGTCGACTTCTCATTCGAGTGCATCGGCAACGTCAACGTGATGCGTTCGGCGCTCGAGTGCTGTCACAAGGGCTGGGGTGAGTCGATCATCATCGGCGTCGCCGGCGCGGGCCAGGAGATCTCGACGCGTCCGTTCCAGCTCGTCACCGGCCGCGTCTGGCGTGGCTCGGCGTTTGGCGGCGTGAAGGGCCGCTCGCAGCTGCCGGGTTATGTCGATCGCTACCTCGCCGGCGAACTCAAGGTGGACGAATTCGTCACCGAAACCCTGCCGCTCGAGCAGATCAATCATGCCTTCGACCTGATGCACGAAGGCAAGGTGATTCGTTCGGTGATCAAGTACTGATTCTCGAAAGAAGGGTGGCCGTGGACGGCCGCTGTGCTTAGCTTCGCGATAACGGACGATCGCAACAACAGCGTGTGGTGCCGTCGATCACGGCAAGCATTTCAATCATCGGGAGGAACAGCCATGGCAGTTGCAATTCATCCATCGGTAGACAATGGTCTCAAGCCCGCTGCCGCGGGTTTCGCGGGCGGCACGCTGGTCTGCAAGTGCACCAGCAATGCGGTCAAAGTGCAGATCGATTCGCAGGTGCTGCACAATCACGCATGCGGCTGCACCAAGTGCTGGAAACCGGCCGGTGCGCTGTTCTCAGTCGTCGGCGTCGTGCCGAAGGACAAGGTGAAGGTGGTCGAGAATGGCAACAAGCTCAAGATCGTCGACGACAAGGCGACGATCCAGCGTCATGCCTGCACCGGTTGCGGCGTGCATCTGTTCGGCCGCATCGAGAACAACAAGCACGCGTTCTATGGGCTCGACTTCATCCACACCGAACTGTCGCCCCAGTCAGGCTGGGCACCCGCAGGTTTCGCGGCGTTCGTGTCCTCGATCATCGAGGGCGGCGCCGATCCGAACGGCATGGGCGCGGTGCGTGGTCGCCTGAAAGAGATTTTCGGCAACGACTACTACGACTGCCTGAACCCGCCGCTGATGGACGCGCTGGCGACGCAAGCGGCCAAGTTGAGCGGCGTGCTCAAGACCTAAGACGTTTCAATCGCGGAAAAAAACGTCGGCGCAATGCTCAGGTGTTCGCTTAAAGTGTTTGTTACGAAGCCCTCCCTCCAAGGAGGGCTTTTTTTATCTGCTAGCGCCCGATTCGACTACGAAAAGCACCACGACGCGAAGCAATCTCGCGAACAGGCGGAGGTTGACCGCTTTAGCTGCGCCTTCAACTGGGCGAGAGACTTTGATGTTTTCGAACGTTCGACGTTTGGTGAAATTTGGTGAGGTTTAGTGAGTGATTTTTGAGACATGCTTCTCTATATTCGCCGCCAATTCATCGATGGGGCAGCGACGAAAGATTGAACACGGGGCATTGATCAACCTCATCACCGAAACCCGGACAGTGCGTCGACAAAAGCACTAAGCCTCTCTGCGCGGCAGCTCCGGTTTCATTCGCAGCGTGCGGATCCAAGCCTCAGGATCCGCGTGCGCTAAAACCATACTTCTTCAGGGAATTTACGATGTTGAATCGATTTGCGCCTCTGCGGGCGCAACGTGTTGTCGCGTGGATGATTTGCGCTTTCGCGTGCAGCGCCTCTTCGTTTGCGTATGCCAATGTCGGCGTGCTCGCCACTCCGACAAGCGGCCAGTACGCGGATCACATCTATTGGATGGATTGGACCGGCTACAACATTCCCGCTGCCGGTGGCACCCAGCATTTCACCTTCAATCTCGCCGACGGGTCCCAACTCGATCTCGACCTGGTCCGTTCCGGGCCAAGTACGGCGGCGGTCGCGGCGACGACGGTGCCGACATTCGGTGGCGCCGCGATGGGCAATGCGGGCTATACCGGACTCAACACATCGAAGGTCGCGCTGTATTCGAGCAGCGCTATCTCGACCTCGATCACCTTCACCCTGAGCAACATCGTGCTCACCAACCCGTTGCACGCTGTCGTGCCCAATTTCGAAATCGTCATGGCCGATGCGGAAAGCATGGACACCGGTGACGGCGCGTCGGCAAATATCACTTTCACGACGACCGGTGGAAATTGGCAATCCATCGAGCGTGTGCCCGCGGCGGGTCGCACGAATGTCGCTCTGACTGGGGTGGACACTCAAACCGTGGTGCAGCCTGCAGGAGCATCGCCGGTTCCCGCTTGGATTCTGGCCACGGCCAATTCGGGCGCCGGCTTCTCCACTTCAGCGACGCTGAACTCTGCCCAGAAGCAGGGAATCATGCTGGGCATACGCGTGGCTTCGGTCAGCCTCGACAAGAATATCGTGGCACGCAATGATCCGTCGGACCAGTTCGTCTATCGGATCGTCAACTCCGCGGCGGCATCCGTCGGCGGCGGACCTTGCACGTTGGCTCAGCCGAACCAGATCGGTGATTGCACCACCACAGGTGCAAGCACGGGGTTGCAAGGGGCAATCGGCGCGGCGGTGACGAACGGCAACGTGGTGACCCTGCAGGAAGACATGGCGGCGGGCAGTGCTTCGACTCTGGCGTCGTACGTAAAGACGATTCAATGCAGCAACACGAATGCCGGCTCGCCCACGGTGCTTCCGGGCGGCGGAGCGGTGATTCCCTATGATCCGGCAAACCCGCCGACGATCAACGTGCAAACCCAGAAGGACGAAATCAGTTGCGTCATCCGTAATGATGTGGATGCGGACATGGCGGTAGCGGTCAATCTTCCGGCGAGCGCGGTCGCCGGAAGCGTGGTGACCGGCAACTTCACTTGCACGAACAACGGCCCCAGTTCGGCCGCCGCAGCGACGTGCGGTATCTCCGGTTTGCCCGCCGCGGCGGTGGTGACATGCATACCGACCGTTCCCACCGCGGCTCCCTTGGCGAGCGGAAGCGCCGTCGTCTGCAGCGTCAGTTATACCGCGCCGGTCTCCGGCTCGGTAAGCGGTGTGGCGACCACGGGTAGTTCCACCACCGATTCGAATGCGGTCAACAATACGGCGCCCTTCAGCACCGCAATCTCTCCGTCGGCGGATATGGTCGCCACGAGCAATACACTGCCGACGACGGTGACCGCGGGCCAAGTTGTGACCGGTCAGATTACTTGCACGAACGCCGGGCCCAGCACCGCGGTGAATGCCACTTGTGCGATTCCGGGATTGCCGGCGGGTGCAACGACCGCCTGCACGCCCGCCACTCCGGTGGCGAGTTTGGCCAATGGCGCAACGCTGGTTTGCAATGTGAGCTACACGGCGCCAGCAACGGGAACGGTGAATGCGACGTTGACCGCGGCGAGCAGCACCGCCGACCCCAATCCCGGCAACAATACGCTGCCTTACGCGGCAAATGTCACGCCGGAAGCGGACATGGCCGCGACGGTGAATTTGCCTGCGACCGCGGTCGCGGGAAGTACCGTCAGCGGCACCTTCACCTGCACGAACAACGGGCCCAGTGCGGCGACGGCGGCGACCTGTGCCATCAGCGGCCTGCCGTCGACCGCAACGGTGACTTGCACACCCAGCGTGCCTACCGCAGCCGCATTGCCCAGCGGAAGTTCAGTGGCCTGCAATGTCAGTTACACCGCGCCGGCGAGCGGCAGCGTATCGGGCACCGTCACTGCCGGCAGCGCCACGAACGATCCGAATGCGAGCAACAATACGGCCCCTTACAGTACGGCGGTGTCCGCATCCGCAGACATGGCATCCACCGTCAGTTTGCCGAGCACCGCGACCGCCGGGAGCCCGGTAACCGGTAGTTTCACCTGCACCAACAACGGCCCCAGCGCCGCAGTGGCCGCAACCTGCGACATCGCCGGATTGCCGCCTGCGTCGACGGTGACATGCACGCCGGCAGTGCCGACGGCCAACTCGTTGGCGAGCGGGTCTTCCATTGTTTGTGAGGTCGGCTTCACCGCACCCACGAGCGGCAGAGTGTCCGGCACGGTGACGGCTGGCAGCACCACTTCCGACCCGAACGCGGGCAACAACACGACGCCTTACAGCACGGCCGTATCCGTATCGGCGGACATGACCGCGACGGCGAATTTTCCCTCCAGCGGCGTTGTGGGAAGCACGGCAAGTGGAACCTTTACCTGTACGAACAACGGTCCCAGTGCAGCCACGGCGGCAACGTGCAGCATCGCCGGGTTGCCCGCCGCAGCGGTCGTTACCTGCACGCCTGCCGTGCCGACGGCAAGCGCGCTGGCTTCGGGAAGCGCGATCGTCTGTAGCGCGTCCTTCACGATCCCGGCGAGTGGAAGTGTGTCGGCAAGCGTGACGGCCGGCAGCAGCACCGCAGACCCAAACCCCGCCAACAACGCCGCAAGCTTCGCTACGAACGGCTCGACTGCCCCGGTGCCCGCTCCTGCGAACGCAGGCTGGGCGCTGGTGCTCCTGGCATTGTCAATCGCGGCCGCGGCCGTTTTCTCCCGCTTCGGCGCAATCCGTCGCTGAATCAAATGCCGCCGTTCCGGGAAGAGAAAGACATTCTCGAATGTTTACGGAACCGCCCGGCAATCTTGCCGGGCGGACGCCGCAGCGCGGCGTTGGTTCCATCCAGCGACAAAGGTCGAGCGAATTAGATCAAGCAGAAATGGAGCAATGGGAAACTCGTCTAGTCGAAGCGTTGAACCGGCACGGGGCGGCTTAGTTGATGTGTCCAACCACGTGAAGACAGTGGGGTTTGTATTTCCTGTCGCGCGAGGTGTGGCTCACCCTGGTCAATATCCGGTACGACCATTCGCTGATCGAACGCAATCCTCGCGCCGTAGAACAGCGCATTTTTGGAAATTCCTATAGCGGCCCGAAGTGCGGTACTTGGTGCTGGTGATAGCGAATCAACCCAGGTCCGCATGTACAGGGTTAAAAAAAGAGATGCGCGGACTCCATGTCTTTTTGACGTCGAGCAAAGTGGTCATCCGTGCGATATCGCTCAATGCGACAGCACGATGCCATGCTTGTGCATCTTGCGATAAAGCGTGTTGCGACTGATATTGAGCGCGTGCGCGGTGCGACTCACGTTCCAGCGCAGGCGTTCGAGTTCGCGCAGCAGGGCGGCGCGTTCTGCTTCGCGCAGCGCCGTCGAGGGTGAACCAGCGGCATCCTGGGCGTGCTGGGCATCAGCACCTGCGGCGATCTTGGCCGTCGGCGCGCCGAGGTCGCCGTCGAGGATCTCCTGTGGCAGGTTGGACAAGCGGATCATGTGATCGCGGCACAGCACCGAGGCCGTGCGCAACACGTTGCGCAACTGGCGCACGTTGCCGGGCCAGGGATAGTCGATAAGGCGCTGAAACGCGTCGCGGGCGATATCGATCGAGGCATCGGGCGACTCTTCGTGCAGCAAGGCGCGGATCAAGTCGGCTTTGTCGGTGCGATCGCGCAGCAGCGGCAGCGACAGCGAAATGCCGTTGAGACGATAGTAGAGGTCCTCACGAAATTCGCCATTGGCGACCATGGTGCGAATATCGCGGTGGCTCGCGCTGATTACATGCAGGTCGACCGGAATTGTCGTCTCGCTGCCGACCTGGGTGATCTCGCGTTCCTCGATCACGCGCAGCAGGCTGGTCTGCAGCGCCATTGGCATGTCGCAGATTTCGTCGAGGAACAGAGTGCCGCCGCTCGATTGCTGGATCCGGCCCACGCGGCCGTCTTTCGATGCGCCGGGGAACGCGCCGCGCCCGTAACCGAACAACTCGCTCTCGATCAGGCTCTCCGGAATTGCGCCGCAGTTGATCGAAACGAACGGCTTGTCGTGCCAGTGGCTTTCGCGATGCAAGGTGCGGGCGAACGCCTCCTTGCCACTGCCGGTCGCGCCTTGCAGCAGGATCGGCACCTGCTTGGCGAACAGTTGGTGGCCGCAGGCCAGGGCTTTGCGGATCGCATCGTCGTTGCCGACATATTTCTGATGCACATCCACGCGCGCATCGACCTGGATTTGCGCAAGCGATTCGGCAGCGCCCGTCGTCGCCGCGCGGAAAGGATTGTTGACGTGTTGGACCATAGGTGCGCGTACGATGGCGAAGAAACGACGGCCGAGCGCGACGTCGCGCACGGGCCAGATCGCGCCGGGTTCCCTGCGCGCGCGCTGCTCGAGCGTTGCGAAGTCGAATTGGAACAAATCGGATATCGGCTTGCCGACTAATTGCTTCCGGTTTGGGCAACCCAACTGCAACAGCGCGGATTCGTTGGTGGCAAGCACGAGGCCGGTCGCATCGACCGCGAGCAAAGCTTCGTGCAACAGGCCGACGAATTCAGGGCGGCTGTGGAAACGCAGGACGAACGCATCGCGAAATTCATGGAGGAAGTTCCAGCGCGAAATCAGGCTTGCCGACATGTTCACCAAGGCCATGGTATGGCGCTGAATGAGGCGGCTGTCGAGCGAGTTCACCGAGGAGGCATCAAGCACGGCAAGAAGTTCGCCGTGTGGATCGAGTATCGGCGCACCCGAACACGACAGCGCCATGTTGTAGCCGCGGAAGTGTTCCTCGCGATGTACGGTGACCGAGGCGCCTTCGGCGATGCATGTGCCGATGCCATTGGTGCCTTCGTGGCGCTCGTCCCAGAGGGCCCCCAGCCACAGGCCGGCCTGGCGGAATTCGCGTTGCAGGGTAGGGTCGGTGATGGTGTTGAGCAAGGTGCCTTGGGAATCGGCCAGCATTACCGCGAAGCCGGACCCGGAAATCTGTTCGTAGAGGCTTTCCATCTCCGCGCGCGCGACGCGCAGCAACTCGCCCATGCGCTGTTGCAGTTCCTTCACCGCGACCGGATCGCGCACCGCGATCTTGCGCGGGCCTTGCGGCTCGAGCTTGTACTCCTTGATGCAGCGGTGCCATGAGCGGGTGACATGCGGCTCGATGCCGGCTGGCTTCAAGCCGCTTTGCACCGTATGGATGATGCGCGAGGCATGACTGGAGGCGAGTACCGATTGCGACTGAGTCACGCGACTACCCTCGAGTGCTGGCCGATTTGGTGCCTCCCCGATGGCAAACCATCGGGGCCCCCTCGTGGCACTGCATTACTCGGCGGTTCTGGTTGCCGTTAGATTCCGCCTATCGCGTCGGCTGAGCAAACTGCACTGCAACATTTTGGTGCCGAATGTACCGGAAACGGAACACTTATTGTTGCTCGGGCGGCGTGCCGTATTTGTACGCGGGATCGGCGTTCGACGAATATTTCGAGCGCACGAAGGTAATGGCTTTCCACAGTTCGTCGGCATTTTTGATGATGCCGCCAAACGGAGGCATCGGGCCGACCACGTTCTCGCGGCCCTTGCGCATGTAGCCGGCCTTCTGCAGCTCGTCGCTGCCGAGCGTGACCAAGCGATAGACCGTGTCGTCGTCACCGCCGTAGACCCACACGTCGTTGGTTAGGGGTGGGCACATGCCGCCGCCGCCGCCGCCGCCGTGACAGCCATTGCAGCCGTAGCTCAGAAAGATATGTTCGCCTTCGGCGACGACTTTCGCATCGCTGTCCTTGTACGGATTCTTCAACTGGCCTTTCGGCGTTTTCGCCACGAGATCGGCAGGCTTGATCGCGGTCAGATCCACCGCCTTCGGCGCATCGGCAGCGATAGCCGTTTGCAGGGTATAGGCCGCGCCGCTGAGGGCCAGCAAGCAAGCCAAACCGCCAAGAAATTTTTTCACCACCACTTCAACTCCTCTGCTTTTTGCATCATGGGTGTTGCCCCGAAAACCGCGTCACGTCCCTCCGCCTTGCATGGCGTGCCACGGCAGGTATACGGGCTGGCGCGTCAGGAACCGCTCCGCTTGTCGCCGGCCTGCAACAGCTTGAGCACAGCTTCGCTGTTGTTGGACTGGGCGATCTTGAGTGCGGTGCGGCCGTCCTGGCTTGTCGCGGTCACGTCGGCGCCGGCGGCGAGCAGGCGCGCGGCGACTTTCGGCTGGTTTTTCGCGGCGACGATCATCAGTGCGGTGACGCCGCCGGCGTTCTTCGCGTTCACCTTGGCGCCGCGCTTGAGCAGCAGGTCGGCGATATCGAGCGAACCTGCGCTCGCGGCGAGCATCAGCGGCGTATAGCCGGCTTTGCCAACGCCGAGGTTGACGTTCGCGCCGCCATCGATCAACGCCGCGGTGGATTTGGCCTTGCCGTTTTGCGCGGCGATGGCGAGCGGGCTCAATCCCTCGTCATCGGCGAGGTCAATCTTGGCGCCATGCGCGATCAGCATGCGCACTTGTTCCGGGTCGTCGTTCCAAGCCGCATACATCAGCGGCGTCCAGTGACTGATGTCGGCCTGGTTCGGATCGGCCTTGCGCTCCGCCAGATAGGCAGCAACCGCATTGAAGCCGAAGCGCGTCGCGTTGGCCAACGGGGTATAGCCGTCGTTGAAGCGCGTGTTCGCATTGGCGCCGTGGTCGAGCAGCCAGGTCACGCGCGGCAGATCCGCGGCGACGATGGCATTGCCGAGTTCGTCGTTCGCATCCGCGCCGTTCTTCAACGCTTCCTTGACTGCAGTGAGGTGCGCGTCCTGTTCCGCCTTGACCGTTTCCGCCGTGGCGACTTCGGTCGGCGGCAGTGGTTTGTAATCGCCGTGCGAGGGCAGATCGCCATCGATCACGCAGTCGGCGCAGTGCACAAGCGGCACGCCGTAGTCGACGAGAATCTTACGGATTTCATCCTTGCGCGCGCGCATCGCGCGCTCGACCGCAGCCCTGATTTCGGGGCGGCCGCGGGCGGTGGCGAGGGTCATGCTGAATTCGAGCGGTACCGTGTCGTCGATCGTGTTCATCGGCTGCAGCACGATTGGCGCTTTCTTGATCGTCTTGTAATACCCGGCCATCGGGCCCCAGGCGGCGGCGATGTCGAGCTTGCCATCCACGACCTGTTTGACCTGATAGGAAGGTTGGTTCTGTTCGACCAGATCGCCGTTGTGGCTGATGTACTGCACCACGGTGTTCGTCATGATGCCGTGTTGCGAGAGCGCCTGGCGTGCCGCGGACATCTGGAACACGCCGATGCGCAGATTCTGCAGCCGAGGTTCGTTGAGCGACTGGAACTTGCCGAAGCCCTTGTCCTTGCGGTAGGCGAGCACGAAGGTCGAACGGTACAACGGTGCGGTGACGATGGCGCCTTCGGTGTCGGCGGCCATGTCCATCCACAGATCGCAGTTGCCCTCGGAGAGAGTCGTGCGCATCAGGCCGCGCTCGATCGATGGCCGCCAGTAATACGAAACGCCGGTGCCGAGTTCCTTGCCAAGCACCTGCGCGATCTTGTTCTGGAACCCTTCTCCCTTCTGGTTGGACAACGGCATGTTGCCCGGATCGGCGCAGACGGTCAGTGATTTCAGGCCGTCGTCGGCTGCACGCGCATGACTGGCGAACACCGAGGCGCCGGCAAGCACGAGGGCGAGGTGAAGGGAACGCTTCATCGTCTGTTCCTGTTTACTGCGATGCCGTTCATGCATCGTATCGCCGATGGATGAACCCTTGCTGTGTGTCCGGCGCGTTGCGCGCCGGACACATGTTTTCATCGTGACTGCAAACGGATTGTCTCAGCCTCCGCCAAGACGGAATGTGTACAGCGTGCCGCCTTGCGGGATGTGATTCAGGCCCGCTGCCTTGGTCATCGCCGTCGCACCGATCGCGCCGAACTTGTCGCTCAAATCAAGGCCCGCGGTGACCGGCAGGCCGATCCAGCCACCGATGCCCGACCACACGGTCACGTACTGCTTGCCCTTCACCGACCAGGTGATCGGGTTGCCGATGATGCCGGAGCCGAGCTTGCGCGACCACAGGATCTTGCCGGTCGCACGGTCGAGGGCGCGGAAGTCGCCGCCAAGGCTGCCGTAGAAGACCAAGCCGCCGCCGGTGGTCAGCGTACCGCCCCAGTTCGGATACTGGTCGGGCACTTCCCACTCTGTCTTGCCGGTGACGACGTTGAACTTCTTGATCTTGCCGGTCACACCGGGCTTTTCGGGATACATGTACACGTTGGCGAACACGTACACCGTGCCTTGCTGCGTGTGTGAACGCTCCTGCGGATTCAGTTCCATGCACCAGTTGTTCGTCGGCACGTAGAACACGGCGGGATCGCTCGGATCGACCGAAGCCGGCTGCTGGTCCTTGCCGCCCATCGCGGACGGACAGGCCTGCACGTTCTTTTGCGGATCGAGCGGCGAGTGCTCAGGCACCTTGACCGGACGACCGGTCTTGAGGTCGACCTTCTCGGCCCAGTTCGTGGTGACGTACTTGTGCGCGCGCAGCAGCGTGCCGTCGGTGCGGTCGAGCACGTAAGCGAAGCCGTTGCGGTCGAACTCGACGAGTGCCTTGTGCTTCTTGCCGTCGACGTCGAGGTTGTCGACGAGGATGACTTCGTTGATGCCGTCATAGTCCCACTGGTCGAACGGCGTCTTCTGATAGACCCATTCGACTTCACCCGTATCGACGTTGCGCGCGAAGATCGACATCGACCACTTGTTGTCCCACGAGCCGTCGTTGCAGGCGGCCTGCGTTTGCGGTTTCGCGCCGCAACGGAACGAAGGGCTCCACAGACCGGGGTTGCCGGTACCGTAGTAGACCAGATGCAGGTCGGGATCGTAGGCATACCAGCCCCAGGCCGCACCGCCGCCGCGCTGCCACTCGTCACCCGGATAGGTGTGGATGCCGAGATCCTTGCCCGCCGTGCCGTAGTGCGGGTTCTTCGCATTCGACTTCGCGGTCAGGCCGACGTCTTTGTCGCTGCCATTGCTGTAGAACTCCCACGCCTTCTTGCCGTCGGCGAGGTTGTAGGCGGTGAAGCGGCCGCGCGCGGCGAATTCGTCGCCGCCGAAACCGATCATGACCTTGTCGTTGGCGATGATTGGCGCCGGCGTGATCGTCTCGCCCTTGTCCGGATGGGCGTGCTTGACCACCCACGCCTCCTTGCCGGTCGTCGCATCGAGCGCGATCACGTAACCATCGAGCGTGCCGAACACGAGCTTGCCTTCGGCATAGGAGAGACCGCGGTTCACCGTGTCACAACAAGCGCGTGGCACGGCGGACTCGTCGCGTCCGGAGGTCTTGGTGTAGCTCCACACCTGCACCGGATGATCCGGATCGGACAGATCGAGCGCCTGAACGATGTTCGGCCAGCCGCTTTCGAGGAACATCATCGGCTTGCCGCCGACGTCGTTGATCACCAGAGGCTGACCCTCGTGGCCGCGTAGCGTGCCGCTCGACTGCGACCATGCGTACTGCAGGTCTTTCACGTTCGAGGCAGTGATCTCCTTGAGCGCACTGTAGCGGTGCTGGTCGAGGTTGCCGGCCGGTGCGCCCCACTGGTTGGGGTCCTTGAAGCGGGCGAACTGCTCGGCATCTGAACCCGCGCTCGCCGTACCGCTGAGCGCGACCAACGCCGTGATCGCCGCCACCATCTTGAGCTTTCGTTGCAACGTGAAATCTTTCATCGTGAATTTCCTCTTGGCAAAGGTTATGTCAGATTTGTTGCCGACCCACGCAGCCGCGACATGCGCGACATTGAATGTCGCGAACTGCGGTTGACGAACCTCCGTTCTCACTCGGATGAACCTCCCTCCTCCCGCTTGCTTTCTTGAAACTCGTGCGGCTATGCGCTGCATATGCGCGCGGATTCGACCGCGTGCGACCACGTTAGCCAGAGGCGATGCGAGATGCATCTCGATTGCACGGAAGTTGTGCGGCAATGATGTCGACGCGCGTAGCGAGAACGAATGTCCTCGCTAAAAAGTATCGATATATCAATTGATTACTGGCGCGTGACGCGCGACGCGATGCTGCGCCGCGGTAGAAAGTGTGTCCTCGGCGTGACACCTTCGCGGCGGCGGACTGCACCACGAATGAAGCGTATGCGTGTGCCTGCGCACGTTTGTGCGCTCAAGGTCGATGTCCTGCGCAATTCGCGCATTGCGCGATCAGGGAATCGCCACGCCCCAGGGCAATTCGCCGACCGGGATTTCCTTGTTGACCTTGCGCGTAGCGATATCGATCACGCTGACGCTGTTCGAGCGGCCATTGGCGACATAGAGTTTCTTGCCGTCACGCGTCAGCGCCATGTTCCATGGCCGCTTGCCGACTGGGATTTCCGCAACTGCGGAATTTTTCGCCACATCGATCAGCGTCACGCTGCCGGCACCGCCATTGGCGATGTAGATCGTCTTGCCGTCGGCGGATGCAATGGCGCCTGCCGAGCGCAACGCAGCGGGAATCGTGCGCACGACCTGGCGCTTGTCCGCATCAATGACGTCGACCGCGTTCGCCGTCTCGGCGGCGACGTAGGCGATATGCGTGCCGGGCAGGAACGCCATGCCGCGCGGATGCCCGCTCGATTTAACCGTGCCGAGCGTCACGCCAGTCTTCAGATCGACCACGTCGACGTCGTTCGAATTTTCGTTGCTTGCGAGCAGCAGCGCGCCGTCGGGACTGAAGACGCAGTGTTCCGGATTCTTGCCGGCGAGCGTGATGTGCTTGGCGACCTTCAGCGTCTTTACGTCGATCAGGGCGGCTGCGTTGTCGTCCTCGAGGCAGGCCGCGAGGAAATCGCCTGCCGCGGACATGCCGATACCTTCTGGACTGTCGCCGACGAGAACCTGTGCCTTGACCTTGTCCGTGGCGATATCGAGCACATCGACCTTGCCGCCCTTCGCGTCGACCACGAAAAGCGTCTTGCCGGTACGCTCGGCGACGATGCCGCGCACATTCTTGCCGAGCTTGCCTTCGCCACTCAGCGTGCGAACGACTTCGTCCTTGCCGGTATCGATCACCGATACCGTGCCGCTGGCCTGGTTTGAAACGTAGGCGAACGGTGCGGCCAGGGCCGGCGTGGAGAATGCGATCGTGATGGCGGCAATCAAGGCATGGCGGGAAAGGCGCATTTCGGATTCCGGCGTTGGGAGGCAGGCCATGAACGTTATCCGGGTATGCCGATTCGCTCAAGCCTTGTCGCACTCGGACTTCCAATGCCGGGAAAAATTCCCGATGGCCTGCGCCGGTCCGGACCAAATGCGCGCCGCTGTCGCCATCTACGCTTCGGCCAAGCGACCGCCAAGCGCGGTCAGCAGGCTTTGCGCCGCACCGATGCGTTCGGCCGCGCCTGGCAGTTCCATGCGGATCTTGAATTTGTCCTGGCCATCGAGCGAATAGATCTTGGGCTGGCCCTGGATCAGCTTGATGATGCGTATCGGGTCGATGTTCGGCTGTGGCTTGAACAATACGCGACCGCCACGCTCGCCGAGTTCGAGCTTCTTGATGCCCATGGCGGTTGCAGCGAGCTTCAGCGCAGCCGAGACGAACAAGTGCTTGACCGGTTCGGGCAGCAGGCCGAAGCGGTCGATCATCTCGATCTGCAATTCGCGCAACGCATGCGCGTCGCGCGCGCTGGCGATGCGCTTGTACAGGGTCAAGCGCGCGTGCACGTCCGGCAGGTAGTCGTCGGGGATCAGCGCGGGGATGTGCAGCTCGATTTCGGCGTCGTGTTCGTTGACCAGGTCGAAATCCGGCACCTTGCCCGACTTGAGCGCGCGCACGGCGCGTTCGAGCAGTTCGGAGTAGAGCGAGAAGCCGACCGCCTCGATCTGGCCCGACTGTTCCTCGCCGAGCAGCTCGCCCGCGCCGCGGATCTCGAGGTCGTGCGTGGCGAGGGTGAAGCCCGCGCCGAGTTCCTCGAGCGAGGCGATCGCTTCGAGGCGTTTCTCCGCATCGGCGGTGATGCTGCGTTTGTCCGGCACGATCAGGTAGGCATAGGCGCGATGATGCGAGCGGCCGACGCGGCCGCGGAGCTGGTGCAGCTGTGACAGACCGAAGCGGTCGGCGCGATTGATCAGGATCGTGTTCGCGCTCGGCACATCGATGCCCGATTCGATGATCGTGGTGCAAACGAGCACGTTGAAACGCTGGCGGTAGAAGTCGAGCATCACCTGCTCGAGTTCGCGCTCGGGCATCTGACCATGGGCGATGCGCAGGCGCGCTTCCGGAATCAACTCGCCGAGTTCGCGCGCGGTCTTCTCGATCGTCTCGACCTCGTTGTGCAAAAAGTATATCTGCCCGCCGCGCGCGAGTTCGCGCTGGAACGCTTCCTTGATCGTCGCGGTGTCCCACGGCGCAACGAAGGTCTTCACCGCGAGGCGATGCGACGGCGGCGTGGCAATGATTGACAGATCGCGCAGGCCGCTCATCGCCATGTTGAGCGTGCGCGGGATTGGAGTTGCGGTCAACGTCAGCAGGTCGACTTCGGCACGCAGTTTTTTCAGCTGTTCTTTCTGGCGCACGCCGAAACGTTGTTCTTCGTCGACAATGACGAGGCCGAGGTCCTTGAACTTGATATCGGCCTGGAGCAGGCGATGCGTACCGATCATCACATCGATCTGGCCGTTCGCGAGTTTCTTCAATGCCTCGTTCACCTCGGCTTTCGACTTGAAGCGCGAGATCACTTCGACGCGCACGGGCCAGTCGGCGTAGCGGTCTTGGAAATTCTGGTAGTGCTGCTGGGCGAGCAGGGTGGTCGGCGCGAGCATAGCCACCTGCTTGCCTGCGATGGCCGCGACGAACGCGGCGCGCAGCGCGACTTCGGTCTTGCCGAAGCCGACATCGCCGCAGACGACGCGGTCCATCGCTTTGCCTGAGGCGAGATCGGAGATCACCGCTTCGATCGCGCGCAGTTGATCCGGCGTTTCCTCGAACGGGAACGCGGCGGCGAATTGCTCGTAGAGGTTGCGATCGTAGACGAAGGCCGTGCCGCCGCGCGCCTCGCGTTGCGCATACAGCGCGAGCAGTTCTGCGGCGACGTCGCGCACCTTCTGTGCGGCTTTGCGTTTGGCTTTTTCCCAGGCTTCGCCGCCGAGCGCATGCAGCGGCGCGAGTTCCGGCGCCGCGCCCGAGTAGCGCGAGACCAGATGCAGTTGTGCCACCGGTACGTAGAGCTTGTCGCCTTTCGCGTATTCGATGCAGAGGAATTCGCCGCCGGCGCCGCCGACATCGAGTTTGAGCAAGCCTTGGTAGCGGCCGACGCCGTGATCGGCGTGCACGATCGGCGCACCGATCGTCAGCTCCGAGAGGTCGCGCAGGATCGCTTCCGGTTCGCGCACCGCGTGCTTGCGCCGGCGCGTCGCGCGCGCGCGTTCGCCGTAGAGCTGGCGGTCGGTGAGGACGGTCAGCGCGGGGTCGGTCAGGGCAAAGCCGTCGTCGAGCGCGGCGACGGTGATCGCGAAGCGCGGCTCGCCGTCCCTTGGCGGCGAAAAGAATTCATTCCACGACGCGACGACTTTCGGCCGCACCTCCATGGTCGCGAGTTGTTCGACCAGTGCCTCGCGTCGTCCAGCCGAATCTGCAGCGATCAGCACGCGGCCCGGATAGGCATCAAGGAATCGTTTCAGTTCCTGCGCCGGTTCTTCACCGCGCTGGTTGAGCGGCACACTCGGCGCGGGCTGGGTGCCGAGATCGACGGCGTGTTCGCTTGCCCCCTTGCTGACGATCTCCACACGCAGGCTGCGATTGAGCCGCTCGCGCAACTCCTGCGGCGGCAGGTACAGCTCGGCGACCGGCAGGATCGGCCGTTCGATGTCGTGCGCGCGGCTGTCGTAGCGTGTCAGCGCCTGTTGCCAGAACGTTTCCGCAGAATCGAGCGCGTTCTCGGCGAGAACGAACACCGACTCGGTGCTCAGGTAATCGAACAGCGTTTCGGTGCGTTCGAAGAACAGCGGCAGGTAGTACTCGATGCCGGCCGGGGTCGTGCCTTCCTTGATGTCCTGGTAGATCGGACAGTGACGCGGATCGATCGGGAAGCGTTCGCGCAAAGTGTTGCGGAACGCCTTCACCGAATCCTCGGTCAGCGGAAATTCGCGCGCCGGAAGAAGATTGATCTTGTTGACCTTGTGTGCCGAGCGCTGCGTTTCCGGATCGAATGTGCGGATCGATTCGATCTCGCGGTCGAACAGCTCGATGCGGTAGGGCTCGCTCGTGCCCATCGGGAAGACGTCGAGCAGGGCGCCGCGCACGGCGAAATCGCCGGGTTCGAGCACCTGCGGCACGTTGCGATAGCCGGCAGCTTCGAGGCGGCGCTGTTCGGTCGCGAAGTCGAGCGTCTGCTTCAGCGCGAGAACCAGGCTCGATCCGCCGATGAAGCTGCGCGGTGCGAGGCGCTGCATCAGCGTCGACATCGGCACGACGAGCACGCCGCGCTGCGTCGCCGGCAGGCGATACAGCGCGGCGATGCGCTGCGAGATGATTTCAGGGTGCGGCGCGAACAGGTCGTAGGGCAGCGTTTCCCAGTCAGGGAAATGCAGAACGTCGATCCCATTGCCGGCGAGTGCGCGCAGGTCGGTTTCGAGTGTGTGCGCGGCGTGCGTGTCGCGCGTCACCGCGACGACGACGCCGGCGTGCGCGCGCGCAGCCGCGGCGATGGCCAGCGCCAGCGCGCTGCCATGTGGGGCGTTCCAGAAACGGCGCTGCTTGACGTCGCCAGGCAGCGGTGGATGCAACAACAGCGATTCGGTCATAAACCGATCATTTTAGCGGATCGCATCGGCGCCTGGGGCCGGCATGCACAGTTCGCGCGGCATCGCGCCGCACGAACTGTGCTGTGTCTGCCTACGATTACTTCTTTGCCGGTTGCGCCTGTGCTTTGGCTTTCTCGGCCTTGTCACCGGCGAATTTCATCATCGCCGCGAACTCCGTCTTGAATTGCTCCATGTCGATCTGCGAGCCGTTGAGCACGGTACTCCAGTGACGCGTCGCTGCAGACATCGCGATCGCTTCACGGACTTCCGCCTCGGTCGCGCCGTTGGCTTTTGCCGCTTCGGTATGGAAGTAAATGCAGTAGTGGCACGGAATCTGCGCCGCGACGGCGAGACCGATCAACTCCTTTTCCTTGTTCGACAGCGCCGTGTGCGGATTCAACTGAAAATTCTTCATCTCCGCCCAGGCACCGGCAATGCCTTCGGGCGGGAATACTTTGAGGAAGGTCGGCACGCTGCCGAAGGTGGCCTCAATGTCCGCGTAGGCTGCCTTGGCATCGGCACTGACGGCATCGGCGGCAAGCGCCACGCCGGAAAGACCGCAAGTAACAGCGAGGATGGCGAGACTGATCAAACGTTTCATGATGCATTCCCCCGATCTATGCGAAGCGATATCCGCGGAGTGCGGACGCCTGCGACGGCGGTGCGGTGAGCGTTCGAGATCGTTTGCGGCGCCCATCGGGCCGACGCGCCCGAATAGATTACCGAAAATCGGGGCAATAAACGCAGGAGCGCAGGGCTGCGATGGCGGGATTGTGGGCCGACGCCTAATCAAACAAGGTCTGCTGGCGCACCGGAGCGAAACTGCGGCGATGCTCGGGGCACGGTCCGAGCCGCTCCAGCGCGGCCCTGTGCGCAGCGGTCGGGTAGCCTTTGTGCACGGCAAAGCCGTAACCCGGATGCAGTGCGTCGAGTTCGCGCATGCGTGCGTCGCGCACGACCTTGGCGAGAATCGACGCGGCACCGATCGCCGGCTCGAGCGCGTCGCCGTCGACGATTGCACGGGCGTCACAAGGCAAGTCGCGTGGCAATTTGTTGCCATCGATCAGGGCGAGCCGCGGCCGCGTCGCGAGCGCATGCAGCGCGCGCGACATGCCGAGCAGGCTGGCTTGCAAGATATTCAACTCGTCGATTTCGTTGACCCCGATTTCGATCACACTGAAAGCGAACGCGCGCGCACGGATCTCGATGGCGAGTTCCTCGCGCCGCGCGGGACTGAGTACCTTGGAGTCGGCGAGTCCCATGATCGGCCGCGCCGGATCGAGGATCACCGCAGCGACGACGACCGGTCCCGCGAGCGGGCCGCGGCCGGCTTCGTCGACTCCGGCGACAAGGGCGTCGTCGTTCATTCGTGCAGCGCTCCCAGCTGGTAGAAGACGTAGTTCTGGTACGAGTCCAGGATTTCGCTCTTGCTGCAGTTCAGGTAGAAGCCGCCGCAGCGTTCGCGCATCAGCGCATTGGCCTGGAAGAACGTGTCTTTCTTCACCCCGGCGACATCGAGGATCAGCGATGGCGCAAAGCTCAGATCCATTTCGCGTTCGCCGTACTGTTTTGCCGGCTTGTAGTTGGTCTTGAGCACGTAGTAGGTGATGAAGTTCGCGTCGCCATCGGCCGCGGGCAGGTTCTTGTCCAGCGCGCGCATCGCGCCGTCGAACGAGGGCTGATGATCGCCGAAATGGAAAAGCAACACAGGGCGATCGGCGTCGAGCAGCTTTTTTTCCAGTTCCGCCATCGCGATGTCCGAACCTTCGAGCCGCTGCAGATAGTTGCCGAAGTTGAGGTTCATCCACTCGTCCAGCGATTTCGGCGTGAACTTGCCGGGGAACAGCGGCTTGTCGTACGGCGCGGACAGCGTCTTCAGCGGCGTCATGTGCGGGCCATGCTGGCGCAAGGTCAGCATCATCACGAACAGCGGCTGCTTGGCGTAGACCTGCTTCTCCTTGTCGTAGATCTGGTTGAACACCTGGAACAGGTCGTTGTCCGAGGATTCCCACGACAGGCCGTAGTCCTTGCCGTCGTAGAACGCGTCGAAGCCGTAGTTCTTGTAGGCGTTGCGCGCATTGATGAAATCTCCCGACATAGGATAGATCGCGATCGCGCGATAGCCGGCCTCGTGCAGCATGCGCGGCAGGGTGAAATTCACCCGCGGCGCAAGATTGTACGGCGCATACAGGCCGGCGTCGCCGAAGCTGAGGTGATTGAGGCCGGTCATCAGCGAGAATTCGCTGGTCCAGGTGCCGCCGCCCCAGACGTGCACGGTCAGCGGGCCGTGCGCGCGCGTGCGCCCGTCGGAGACGAACATCTTGCGCTTGCACACGTCCGCGCGCGTGCAGGCCTTGATCATTGCCGGGTCGAACGTGCTCTCCTCGAGCACGGCGACGATATCGGGATGTTCCTGCCCGTCCTTGGCGCGCGCCGCGTCGGGCTTGCACGCGGGCGTTGCGCAGGCGGGTGGATTGTCGGCGGCGGTTTGCGTCCAGTCGAGGCCGCTTTCCTCGTCGTGGGCGAACGCCGGGATCACGACCTGGGTTTGGTAGAACGAGGTGACGAAGTCGGTGAGGTAGCTCTTATCGTTCATCGCCTGCCACATGCCCTTCTCGAACACGCTGGCGAATGGGCCGCGCGGCCAGAGGGCGAGTGCGAGGACGACGAGTGTGGTCAGCGTTCCAACGATGCGCGCGAGCCGTCGCCGCTTCTGCGAGAGGCCGGCAAGGAAGCGTGGGCGATCCCAGCGCCAGGCGAGCACGAGCAAGGTCGGGATCGCGATCGCGGCGGTGATCACGGCGATGAGGATCGGCGGGTAGTGCAGGGCGACGTCGAGCAGGTCGCGATTGACGAAGTAGACTAGGTCCGGCGCCATCAGTGGCGTCGTCAGATAGTGGAACTTCATGATGCTCGCGATCAGCAGGCCGCCGAAGACCAGCGTCGGCAGCGCGAGCGCGAACATCCAGCGCCGCGTCAGCAGGACGAGGAGCACGATGAAGGCCAGGATCAGGGTCGAGGAGAACGCACATTCGATCCAGGTCGCCTCGCGCAGCGGACCGAATGCGATCAGCGCGACGATGGCGGCGAGGACGAGGGAAAAAAGGACTTTGCTTCTGCGCGGAAGCGACGCGGATCCGGGCATCGCGGAAAGTGTGGGTGTCGGCACGGCGCAACGTTACGGGCAGCGCGTGCGCAGGTCAACGTCGACCGGTGCTGCGGCGCGGTAGCGGTGAACGCAGATTCAGGATGTCGTGTCGAGCTATGTTTTCTGCTCTCCACCAAGCAATTCGGCGATGGCGGCAGCAGCGTCGTGCCCCGCCTCGCCGCGCAGCGACTCGTGGATACGCACGAATTCGTTCAGCGTGTCGGCGGCCAGCACGCGTGCGCGCAGCATCGGTGCGATCGCGGCGGCGAGCGACTGTGGGGTGCAGTCGTCCTGCATGAGCTCGGGTACGACGCGGCGGCCGGCGAGGATGTTCGGCAGCGAATACACCTGCGTCTTCAGCATGCCGAGCGTCTTCACGATGCGGTAAGTCATCGATGCGATGCGATAGGCAACGACCATCGGTCGTTTGGCCAGCATCGCTTCGAGCGCCGCTGTGCCCGAGGCGAGCAGGATCGCGTCGGCGGCGAGCATGGACTCGTGAGCACGACCGTCGAGCAGCGTGACCGAAGGCTCCGTGCCGGGCTCTGCCAGACCGACGCCGCGCATCAACTCCTCGAACGCGGCGCGGCAAGAGGCGTTCGCCATCGGCGCGACGATGCGCAGATCGGGGAATTCCTTGCGCAGCAGTATCGCGGCGCCAAGAAAATCGCGACCAAGCCGCGCGATCTCGCCAAGCCGGCTGCCAGGCAGCACGGCGAGGACAAGGGCATCGTCGGCGAGACTCAACGCGCGGCGTGCGGCGAGCTTGTCCGGATGCAGTGCGAACGCATTGGCCAGCGGATGGCCGACGAAGCGTGCATCGACGCGATGGCGCGCATAGATCGGCGGCTCCATCGGAAACAGGCAGAGCACGCGATCGGCGCTGTGGCCGATTCTTTCCGCGCGGTTTTCGCGCCAGGCCCAGATCGACGGGCTGACGTAATGCGCGGTGCGGATGCCGGCGCGCTTGAGTTTCTTTTCGAGGCCGAGGTTGAAGTCGGGCGCGTCGATGCCGATGAAGACGTCGGGCTTTTCCTGCAGCGTGCGCCGAAATACCGCGCGGCGCAGCGCGAGCAGCGATGGCAGGTGCTTGAGCACTTCAACCAGCCCCATCACCGCCAGGCGTTCCATCGGCTGCCAGATTTGCATGCCTGCCTCGTGCATGCGCGCGCCGCCGATGCCGGCAAAGCTTGCGTTCGGGAAGCGCGCCTTGAGTCCGGCGATCAGATCGGCGCCGAGCAGGTCGCCCGAGGCTTCGCCGGCCACGACGACGAAGCGCGGCGCCACGGGAGTCACCGTGCCAACGGCCTCTGTCCGCGCTCGATGAAGTCGAGCATGGCGCGCACGTCGGGCTCGGATTCGGCGCTGGCGGCGAGCGCGGCGCGCGCTTCGTCGAGCGGCGACTTCGACACGTACAAGGCGCGGTAGGCGCGCTTGATCGCGGCGATGCGTTCGGCGGAAAAACCACGACGCTTCAGGCCTTCGGTGTTGACTCCGCGCGGACGGCCATAGTCGGCGGCCATCATCACGAACGGCGGCACGTCGCCGTTGACCATGCAATTCATGCCGACGAACGCATGCGCACCGATACGGCAGAACTGGTGCACACCGGCAAAACCCGACAGGATCGCATGGTCGCCGACCTCGACATGGCCGGCGAGCGTGGCGTTGTTGGAAAACACCGTGTGGCTGCCGACGAGGCAGTCATGCGCGATGTGCACGTAGGCCATGATCCAGTTGCTGTCGCCGATGCGGGTGACGCCGCCGCCGTCGCCGGTGCCGCGGTTGATCGTGACGAATTCGCGGATCAGGTTGTCGTCACCGATGACCAGCTCGCCGCGCTCGCCGTGGTATTTCTTGTCCTGCGGATCGCCGCCGACCGAGGCGAACGAAGCGATGCGGTTGTTGCGGCCGATCCGCGTCGGACCCTGGATGACGACATGCGGCGCGATCTGGGTGCCGTCGCCGATCTCGACGTCGGCGCCGATCACGCTGTAGGCGCCGACGCCGACGTTCGCGCCGAGTTTGGCGCTGGCGTCGATTTGAGCGGTGGCGTGGATCATCAGTCCGTCTTCTCCGCGCACATCATCTCGGCCTCGGCGACGGGCTTGCCGTTTACTGAGGCGCGGCCGTGGAATATAGCCATGCGGCGGATCATGCGCTTCAATTCTATGTCGAGCGTGAGCTGGTCGCCCGGCGTCACGATCTGGCTGAACTTGGCCTTGTCGACCTTGACCAGGAAGTACAGCGGATGCGCACCCGGCGCGTACTGCGAGGACAGGTGCACGAGTACGCCCGACGCCTGTGCGAGCGCTTCGATGATTAGCACGCCCGGCATGACCGGGAAGCCGGGGAAATGACCTTGGAAGAACGGTTCGTTCATCGTCACGTTCTTGATCGCGGTCAGCGTCTTGCCCGCTTCGAACGCGAGCACGCGGTCGACGAGCAGGAACGGATAGCGATGCGGCAGCATCTTCGAGATGTCATGCGCCTCGATCGGCAGGGTGGGTTGGGTCTTCGTGTCGTTCATGGCTTTGCGTCCTTCTCCAGCGCTTGCACGCGCCGGTTCAACTCATCCAGATGTTTGAAGCGCGCCGCGTTGCGGCGCCAGTTGCGATTATCCTGGATCGGGGTACCCGAGGAATACTCCCCGGGCTCGTGGATGGAATGGGTAACCAGCGCCATCGAGGTGATCGTCACCTTGTCGGCGATCTCGAGATGCCCGAGCACGCCGGCGCCGCCGCCGATCAGGCACCAGCGGCCGATCTTCGCGCTGCCGGCCACGGCCGAGCAGCCGGCCATCGCCGTGTGCGCGCCGATGCGCACGTTGTGCGCGATCTGGATCTGGTTATCGAGGCGTACGTCTTCCTCGAGCACCGTATCCTCGAGTGTGCCGCGGTCGATCGTCGTGTTCGCGCCGATCTCGCAGTCGTCGCCGACGACGACGCCGCCGAGCTGCGGCACCTTGATCCAACGGTCCGCATCGAAGGCGAGGCCGAAGCCGTCGGCGCCGAGTACGGCGCCCGGATGCACGAGCACGCGCTTGCCGAGGCGCACGCGCGCGACCAGGGTGACGCGCGCGACGAGCCGCGACTGCGCTCCGACATGGCAGTCCATGCCGACATGGCAGTGCGGGCCGAGCACGGCGCCGTCGCCAATGCAGGCGCCCGCTTCGACGACGCTAAACGGGCCGATGCTCGCGCTTGCGGAGATCTGCGCATCGGCGGCGATCACTGCGCTGGGATGGATACCACGCGCGCTCGCAGGCTGGCGCTCGAACAACGCGGCGATCTTCGCGTAGGCGACGTAGGGATCCTTTGCTACCAGCGCTGCGCGTGCGAAGTGTTCTACGTCCTCGGCGCGCAGGATCACCGCGGCGGCCTGCGTCGTCGCGAGCTCGCCGCGGTAACGCGGATTGGCGAGAAAGCCGATCTGGGTCGACTGCGCTGCGGCCAGCGTCGCCACACCATCGATGGATACGCCACCGTCGCCGCGCAGCTCCAGTGCAAAACGCTTGGCGAGTTCCGCCAGCGTATAGGTCGCCTGCACACCGCTCACGGTTTGGCGCTGCCCGCGTTGAGTTCCTTCAGGCGCTGCAGAACCGCATCGGTGATGTCAAGGCGCGCGCTCGCGTAAAGCACGGCCTGGCTGCCGACGACCATGTCGTAACCCTGGGTGCGTGCGTACTCGATCGCGGTATCGTTGATGACGGCAAAATTGCGCGCATTCTCAGCCCTGCCGCGTTCGTTGAACTCGGTGCGCGCTTCGTCGCGACGGCGTTTGTTGTCGCGCTCGGTCGCGTCGATCTCGCGCTTTAGCGCATCGGCGTTGTCCTTGGTCATGATGGCGCTGTCACGCTCGTAGCGCTGCTTGAGTGCGGCCAGTTTTGCGTCATCGGCATTGATCTGCGCATTCTGTTTGGCGAACTCGCGTTCGAGCTTGGCTTTGGACTCGAGGAATTGGGGGGCGGTGTCGATCAGGCGTTTGACGTCGATATAGCCGATGCGCGGCGAAGCGGTCGTCTGGGCCCAGGTCCAGGCGGGTGCGAACAGCGCCAGCGCTGCGATCAACGCGCACTTGGCAAAACGTCCGCTGGCACCGAATGGATAAATCAAGCGTCGGGCTCTCCGCAAAGCGCCGGCATGTCGCATGGCGACGGCACCGGCGCGGCTCAAGCCGTCATCTTAACCCGAGAGTGCGGCTCACGTCGCCCCGTGCGGGAAGCTGATTTGTGGGTGCCACGAGCGAAGCCTCGAAGCCACTTTGGACCGAGGCGAGCAAGGCAGGGTGTTTTCCGTGGTTGCCGGATCGGATGGCGTGCGCGCGCCCGCGATGCGGGCGCTGCCACTTTGCGGGCGGCGTTTCTAGAACGTACCGCCGAAGTTGAATTGCAGGGTCTCGGAGATATCGCCAGGCTTCTTGATGATCGGACGGCCGAGGTTGATCACGATCGGGCCGACCGGCGCCTGCCAATGCAGGGACAAGCCTGTCGAGGCGCGCAGACCGTCGTTGCCGGACCAGGAGAAGTCGCTGAAATTCTTGTAGACGTTGCCGGCGTCGACGTACCAGGACAGGCGCGTGGAGGTCTCGTCCTTGATGAACGGCAGCGGGATGATCAATTCCAGCGAGCCGGTCGTCTTGAACGCGCCGCCGAGTGGCTGCAGGCAGTAGTCGGCCTGGGTGAACGAGGTGCAACCCTGGTACAGGGTGCGCGTCGCAGTCGAGCCGAGTGTGTTGTCGCGGAAGTTGCGCACGTCGGAGACGCCGCCGGCGTAGTAGTTGGCAAAGAACGGCAGGCCGAGATCCGAGTACTTGCCGTAGGCTTCGCCGTAGCCGATGTTGACGGAGCCTTCGAGCACGAAGCCATGCGTGATCGGGAAATACTGCTGGTAGCGGTAGTTGATGCGCCAGTATTCCGCGGTCGAGCCGGGCAACGCGACCTCGATGCCGAGCGACTGTACCGAGCCGTGGGTCGGGTTGAAGTACTTGTTGCGCGTATCGTGGGTCCACTGCGCCGACCAGCTCAACTGGTGGAACGTGTAATGCCCGATCGCGTTGAGATAATTGATGATCTCAACGGGCGAGTAATAGTTGCGGTAGAGAATGTTGTTGCCATCGGGATCGGTCTGGTAGACCGGATTGCCGTTCGCGTCGTAGATCGGCGCGCCGTTTGCGTCCTTGGCGATGAGGAAGCTGTCGTAGAAGGTGCGGATCTTGGTCTTGCTCACGCCAAGCGAGACGCTGATGGCGTCGTTCTCGCCGATCGGCACCGCGCTGTTGGCCGAGAGCGAGGCCGTGTCGTTCGTGTAGTTCGCGATATTCGCGTTGCCGTAGTCGCTCTTGGTGTAGCGCGCGCTGTAGCCCAGGCCGATGCCGCTGTCGGTCAGGTAGGGCTGGAAGTAGTTCACGCCGAACGACTGCTGATAGTAGCTCTTCGACGCGCTGACGCCGGCCGAGTCGCCAGAGCCGAGGAAGTTGTTCTCGGACACTGAGATCGAGAGGATCAGCTTGTCGAGCTGTGAATAGCCGACGCCGAAGGTGAAGCTGCCCGAGTTGGTCTCCTCGACCTTGACCTTGATATCGATCTGGTCGTCGGTGCCCGGCACGCGCGGCGTGGAAATGTCGACCTTCTTGAAGTAACCCAGGCGCTGCAGGCGCACCTTCGAGCGATCGATTGCGGCCTGCGAATACCAGGCGCCTTCGAGCTGGCGCATCTCGCGACGCATCACCTCGTCCTCGGTACGGCCGTTGCCGGCGAATTCGATGCGGCGCACGTAGACACGCTTGCCCGGGTTGATGAAGAAGTTGATGCCGACGGTGAGTTTTTCCTTGTCCGGCGTCGGGATCGGCGTGACCTGAGCGAAGGCATAGCCGATGTTGGCGAGCACCGCGGTCATCTGTTCGGAGGCTTTCTGCACCTTCTGCCGCGAGAACACCTCGCCAGGCTTGAAGTCGATGAACTTACGCATCTCGTCCTCGCTGACGACGAGGGTGCCGGACAACTGCACGTCGGAGATCTTGTACACCTGGCCTTCGGTCATCGACGCGGTCAGGTACATGTCGCGCTTGTCCGGGCTGATCGAGACCTCGGTCGAATCGAGGTTGTAGTCGAGGTAGCCGCGGTCGAGATAGTACGACTGCAGCTTTTCGAGGTCGCCGGTCAGTTTTTCGCGCGAATACTGGTCGTCGCGCGAGTACCACGAGGTCCAGTTGGTCGTGTCGGATTCGAAATCGCCGCGAATCTCGTTGCTCGGATAGGTCTTGTTGCCGACCAACTCGATGTTCTTGATCTTGGCGACCTTGCCCTCGGCGATGTTGATCGAGAGCTCGACGCGGTTGCGATCGAGGTTGATCACGGTCGGTTTGATCGTGACGTTGTACTTGCCGCGGTTGTAGTACTGACGCGTCAGTTCCTGGGTCACGCGGTCGAGCGAGAGGCGGTCGAACGGCTCGCCCTCGGACAGACCGATGTCCTTGAGGCCCTTGAGCAGATCTTCTTCCTTGAGGTCCTTGTTGCCCTTGAGCTGGATCTTCGAGATCGCCGGGCGCTCCTTGACCGAGATGACGAGGATGTTGCCCTGGCGGCCGAGCTGGACGTCGGTGAAGAAGCCGGTCTTGTACAGAGCACGCACGGCCTGCTGGGCGCGTTCGGTGGTTACGGTGTCGCCTTTTTCGACCGGCAGGTAGGTGAATACAGTGCCGGCGGAAATGCGCTGCAATCCGTCAATGCGGATGTCGGAAGCGACGAAAGGGTCGATGGCGTGCGCTTTGGCGGTAAGGCAGGCAAACAAAACTAGGGCGGCGATACGCTTCATCGTCACTTCCGGAGACAAAATCAAAAGACAAGTTTAGTGGAAAAGGCAGCCCTGAGGGCGAAAACAACGGCAACCTACCTATACCGTCGTCAATCGGGGCCCATTTCCGTGTCCGCGCTGCCGATGGACCTACGAGCCGAACACCTGCGCGAGATTGCGCGCAATGTCGTTGTAGAACGCCAGACTCATCAGGCTCATCAGCAAAGCGAGGCCGACATACTGGCCGGCGATCAGTGTACGTTCGCTGACCGGGCCACCTTTCACCCATTCGACCAGGGTGAACAGGATGTGGCCGCCGTCGAGAATCGGGATCGGTAACAGGTTGAGGATGCCGAGGCTCAGGCTGATGACCGCGAGGAACGACAAGAACCAGGCCACGCCCTGGTTGGCCGACGCGTTGGCGACCTGGGCGATCGAAATGACGCTGGACAGGTTCTTCACCGAGGCCTCGCCGACCACCATGCTCTTGATCATGCCGAGCATCGAGGCGGCTTGCTTCCAGGTCTCGGCGAACGCCGCGGGCACGGCGGCGAGCGGGCCGAAGTGCTCGAGCGCGTCCTTGGTTGCCGGGGCCGGGCCATAGCCGATGCCGATCTTGGTCTTCTCCTTGCCGTCGACGAGGCTTTTTTCTGCGACGACATGCAACGCAATGCGCTGGCCATCGCGCTCGACGAGAAATTCGAGGTCGGCAGACTTGGCCGTTTCATCGGCCAGTATCGAAGCAAAGCGTTCGGTATCGGCGGTCGCGATGCCGTTGACCTGCACGATGCGGTCGCCGGCGTGCATGCCGGCACGTTCGGCCGGCTGTCCCGCACTCACGCTGGCGACGATCGGCGGCGTAGGCTTGGCGTAGATGCCGATCGCGTCGACCGCGGCGCGGTTGTCTGGTGCGCCGGGCGGCAGTTTGCTCAGTGCCAGCACGGTGCTGCGTGCCTGGCCGTTCGCGTCGGTTACCTCGACGGCCGTGTCTCGGTGCAGCGCGGCCGCCTCGAAGATGGCCTGGATCGCATTGCTCATCGAGTCGATCTTCTCGCCGCCGACCGAGACGATGCGGTCGCCCGCGCTGAGGCCGGCTTCCGCGGCCAGGCCCTTGGGCGTGCCGATGACGGGCTGGTAGTCCGGCCGGCCGATCACGAACATCGCCCAGAATGCGACGAGGGTGAACAGGATGTTGAACACCGGCCCGGCCGCGGCGATGGCGATGCGCTGCCACGGCGGCTTCGAATGGAACTCGCCCGGTTCGCGCGCCGCGGCGATCGGGTCGTCGGCCTCGCGCTGGTCGAGGAACTTGACGTAGCCGCCGAGCGGAATCGCACCGATTGCCCACTCGGTGCCGTCCCGCCAGAACGAGGCGATCGGCTTGCCGAAGCCGATCGAGAAGCGCAGCACGCGCACGCCGCAGCGTCGCGCCACCCAGTAGTGGCCGAATTCGTGGAAGGTGACCAGCACGCCGAGGGTGACGGCGAGCCAGAAGATGGAACCGAAGAATTCTTGCATGGAGAAAATCGGAAATCGCGGTGGGGTTCGGAATGGAAAAATGCTTGCTTTCCTTCCCTAGGCGAGAAGGAGAAGAAATCAGCAAAAGCCTTGTCGCATCTTACGTTGCGCCGTCTGGCGTGCCGTTAAATCCACGTGAACGAGGTGTTCGACGTCGGCCACCGGTTCAGCCGATATTGCGTCGAGAGTGGCCTCGATCAACTCCGCGATGGCGAGGAACGGCAGGTTGCCCTCCAGGAACGCACCGACGGCGACCTCATTGGCCGCGTTGAGCACGGTCGGTGCCGTGCCGCCTGCGGCCAAGGCGCGGTAGGCGAGGTCGAGGCAGCGGAACGTGTCACGATCGGGCGCCTCGAACTGCAGCGCGCCGGATTTGACCAGGTCGAGCGGCGCCACGCCTGCGTCGATCCGCTCAGGCCACGCGAACGCGTGCGCGAGCGCGGTGCGCATATCCGGGTTGCCGAGCTGCGCGAGCACCGAGCCGTCGGCGTACTCGACCAGCGAATGCACGAGGCTTTGCGGATGCACGACCACCTCAATCTGCGCCGGCGCCGCGCCGAACAGCCAGTGCGCCTCGATCACCTCGAGGCCCTTGTTCATCAGCGTCGCCGAGTCGACCGAGATCTTGCGGCCCATGCTCCATTTCGGATGCGCGCAAGCCTGGTCGGGCGTGACCGCGGCGAGGTCTGCGCGCTTGCGCCCGCGGAACGGACCGCCCGAGGCCGTGAGCAGAATCCGGCGCACGCCGGCGGCGGCGAGATCGGGTCTGCCGCCCGGCAGGCGTTCGACATCAACCGCCCTCGGTTGATGGGGCAAACACTGAAAAATCGCGTTGTGCTCGGAATCGACCGGGATCAGCTCGCCGCCGCCCGCGCTTACCGCATCGAGCAGCAGCGGGCCGGCCATGACCACCGATTCCTTGTTGGCGAGCAGCAGGCGCTTGCCGGCACGTGCGGCGGCAAGCGTCGACTCAAGCCCGGCGGCGCCGACGATCGCGGCGACGACGCTGTCGCACAGCTCACCCGACACGGCATCGTTGAGCGCGCGCGCTCCGGCGGCGGCACGTGTCGCAAGCCCGGCTGCGGCGAGTTTGTCGCGCAGCGAGGTCTCGAGCGCGGCGTCGGCGATGACCGCGAGATCAGGTTTGAAGCGCAGGCACAGCGCGACGAGTTCGTCGACCTTGCGGTGCGCGGCGAGCACGCTTGCGCGAAACCGGTCCGGGTGGCGCGCGATCACGTCGAGCGCGCTCGCACCGATCGAGCCGGTGGCGCCGAGGATCGCGACGTTTCTCATAGTCCGAGCAGCGCTTTGCCCAAGGCAAAGAAGGGCAGCGCAGCAAATACGCCGTCGAGGCGGTCGCAGACGCCGCCGTGACCCGGGAACAGGTTGCCCGAATCCTTCACTCCGGCATGGCGCTTGATCAAGCTCTCGAACAGGTCACCGACGACCGAAAACGCGACGCTGATCAGGGCGACCACGACGAGCAACGCGAGGGTCACGCCGCGCACGTCGAGCAGCCAGCCGCCGATCGCGGCGACGATGCCGGAGCCGATCAGCGCGCCATACAGCCCTTCGCGAGTCTTGCCCGGACTGATCTGCGGTGCGAGCTTGACCTTGCCCCAGCGGCTGCCGGCGAAGTAGGCGAACGTGTCTGCCGACCAGACCAGCAGCATCGCGTAGAGCGCCCAGGTGTGCGGTATCGCCTGAGTCTGGTGGATGCGCATCAGGCCGGCGAATGCGGGTAGGATCGCGAGCGCGCCAGCGGCAAGTTTCACCGCGGTGTGCTCACGCGTCGGCGATGCGGCGTAAGAGAAATCGCGCAGCCAGAAGATCGCGCCTATCCAGGCGAGGCTGCCGAGGATGATGAACGACCACCACAGCATGACGTTCGAGGTGAAATACAACGCCAGCATCGCGCCGACGCCGAGCGCGACCGCGCCCGCGCGCCATGGCCGCGCTTGCATGCCGGAAAGACGCGTCCATTCCCACATGCCGATGCCGCAGATCGTCCCGATCACCGCAACGAACGCCGGTGTTGGTACGAACAGGAACAACGCGATCGCGAACGGCGTGATCAGCAGCGCGGTAATGACACGTTGTTTCATAGCAACCGTCCCTGATTGCGAAGATCACAAAGCGGCCATCCTTGGCCGGATTTGTCTCTGCAGTCGTCCCTGATTGCGAAAATCACGAAGCGGCCATCGTTGGCCGCACTTTTCAAATCAGATTGCAACTTCGCGATCATGTTCCGCCCCCGACCTGGGCGCTCGTTTTACCATATCGGCGCTCGCGTCCGGCGAAATCGGCGATCGCGGCATCGAGGTGGGCTGCGTCGAAGTCCGGCCAGAGCGTTTCGGAAAAGACAAGTTCGGCGTAGGCGAGCTGCCAGAGCAGGAAATTGCTCACGCGTTTCTCGCCGCCGGTGCGGATGAACAAGTCCAGCGGCGGCAGGTCCGCCAGCGAGAAATATCCAGCCAGACGCGCCTCGTCGATCTGCGTCGCATCGATTTCTCCGCGGACGGCAGCTTGCGCGGCTTGGCGCGCGGCTTGCGCGATGTCCCAGCGGCCGCCGTAGTTGACCGCGATGTTGAGCGCGAGCTTGGCGTTGCCGGCAGTCTTTTCCATCGCCGCGTACATGCGCTCGCGCAGCGCTGGCGCGAACGCGGCCAACTCGCCGACGAAGCGGATGCGTACGCCGTAGCCATGCAGTTCGTTGACCTCTCGGTCGAGCGCCTTGAGGAACAGTTCCATGAGCGCGCCGACCTCATCCTGCGGCCGTTTCCAGTTCTCCGAGGAGAACGCGAAAAGGGTCAGCGCCTCGATGCCGCGGCGCAGGCAGGCCTCGATGATCGCACGCACCGCCTTCTGCCCGGCACGGTGACCGAACGTGCGCGGCCGATGGCGCTGTTTGGCCCAGCGGCCGTTGCCGTCCATGACGATGGCGATATGGCGCGGGAGTTTATTTGTGGAGTTTTCCACTTTGTAGTGTCTTGCTCGTCATTCCGGCATGGATGCCGGGGTTCGTTGAACGCACGTCCGTGATGCGTGCAACGAACTCGCGCGCATCGTGCGCGCGACCTTTCGGGCATTTCCGTCATGCCCTCGTCGCGGCAAACGGGGACCCGGGGATCAAAAGCGGAAAAGAAAAAACGTGAGGTATTGCGTCTCTTCTTTGTTTTTTACATCGCCATCAATTCGTCTTCTTTCGATTTGACCACGCCGTCGACGTCCTTGACGAACTTGTCGGTGAGCTTCTGCATGTCGTCCTCGGCCTTGCGCTCTTCGTCCTCGGTGATCTTCTTGTCCTTGAGCAGTTCCTTGATCTGGTGCAGCGCGTCGCGGCGCACGTTGCGGATCGCGATCTTCGCGTTCTCGCCTTCGTGCGAAACGTGCTTGGACAATTCCTTGCGGCGCTCCTGGGTGAGCGGCGGGATGTTGATGCGGATCACCGTGCCGGCGGTGGTCGGGGTGAAGCCGAGGTTGGCGGCGATGATCGCCTTTTCGACGGCCTGCACCATGGGCTTCTCCCACGGCGTGATCGTCAGCGAGCGCGCGTCGGCGACGGCGATGTTGGCCACCTGGCCGATCGGCACGTCGGAACCGTAGTAGTTGACCTTGAGATGATCGACCAGCGCCGTGCTCGCGCGACCGGTGCGCAGGCGCGTCAACTCGTGCTTGAGCGCGTCCACGCTCTTGGCCATGCGCGTCTGCGCGTCGGTTTTGATGTTGTTGAGCATGGCGGGCTCCGTGGTGTTGGAAAGGCTGCGGAGTATATCAGCCCGCCCGCGGGTGATCTCGCGGCTCCGGCAGCGTCAGGCAACGGTGTCGGCCGTGGCTGCGAGGAGGACGGGCTGCGCCGAAGTCATTCGGATGGAAGCAGTCCCGGCAGCGTCTTGTGCACGTGATCGATTTCGTGGTCAAGCGAGATCAGGTCGTTGGTCGTCTCTGCAAGTTCTTCGCGCACACAGGCTTGCAGGCGTGCGCGCAAGCGGTGCACCGCGACCGCGAGGGTGCCACGTTTCATCTGCAGCGTCTCCGCGAGGCGCGCGTAGTCGTCTTCGCTGGGGCGTTCGATCAGGAATTCGCTGACGGCGTCGAACAGATCTTCTTTGCCCGCCGCGGCCGTCTCGGCGCGCAGTCGGCGAATGGCGGCGTGCAGAACGGCTTGCGCCCAGCTGCGCTCGAAAACCTGTTCGGGCGTGGTGGGCTGTTGCGTGTCGCCGAGCGGGTCGCCGGTATCGAGATCGTCGAGTGCGGCATGGCGGACGGCGCCGCCGCGTTTGAGCGCGCGTTGGCGGTCGCTTTCATCGTCGAGGAAATGCTTGAGCGCGGTCAGCAGGAAGGAGCGGAAGCGGCCGCGCGCAGGGTCGGCCTGTGCATGCACGGCGCGCTCGATGAAGCGGGTGAAGAAGCCCTGGGCGAGATCCTCGGCGACGTCTGACGCGTGGCCGCGGGCGCGAATGTAGGCGAGCACGGGTGGACGGTAGGTGCGGCATAGCGATTCCAGCGCCACGCGCGCCTCGGCTTGTTCGCCGCGCGAGCGCAGCACCACGCTCCAATGCGTCGTATCGAACCGGGCCATCGACACGTCTCCCCTAGTTGACGCGGCTACAGTCTGCCACAAACGCTTCACGATCAAGCGATCCGCTTACGCGCAATCGCGGTGCAGAGTAAAAGGCGGTCTCGGAAAAAAGTCGCCCCGCATCGGCGGGGCGAACTTCACACAAGATGGAATCGCGTGTGCGACTCATTTCGTCGATGCGAACGCCGTCAGGTGCTGCTCGTCGTAGGTGCGTGCAAACGAGTCGTAGCGGCGCGCGACCTTGTCGTACGAGGTGGCGTACTGAAGCGAGGTGGTCGCCGCACCGAACAGCATGCCTATTTCGCTCATCGTGAAATTGCGGCGGATTTCCTTGTGGAAGGCCGTGCATTCGACGGCCGAGTTCGGCGGCGTGCAGTCGAGCGTATAGCCGCTGCGCGGAGCTTTGGCGGACGAACGCTCCGAATGCACGACGACCGACGGAAGGGACGATTGCGGTTCCGCCTGGGCGATGCCGGCTGTTGCGGAAAGCGCGATTGCGATGTTGAGCAGAAGAGTTTTCATGATGTTTCCTCGATGTGATGGATGGACGAAAATACGTTCCGAAACACGGATGCGGTCCTTCCCTTGACCGCATCCGTTCCCTGACGCTTGGGCCTTCGCATCGTGCGCCGGCCGAAGTTTTTGCCTTCGACCATCATTGCGGGAATCGGCCGGCGCGATTACAGCCGGGTCGGCGAAGCGCGAAAAAAAGACGCGCACAGGCAAGCGCGCATGCCTTGCACATGCGCTGCGGGAACGACCATCGAGAGCGGATTACTTGCCGGTGTCGACCAGCGTGCCGACGGCTTCGCCGCGCATGATGCGCATGAGGTCGCCCTCGCGGCCCATGTCGTAGATACGCAGCGGCAGTTTGTTGTCGCGGCAAAGTGCGATCGCTGCGGTGTCCATCACCGCGAGCTTGCGTTCGATCACCTGGTCGTAGGTCAGACGATCGTAACGAGTCGCGGTGGCGTCCTTCTTCGGATCGGCGGTGTAGATACCGTCGACCTTGGTCGCCTTGAGTACGAGGCCGGCGCCGATCTCGATCGCGCGCAGCGCGGCGGCCGAATCGGTGGTGAAGAACGGGTTGCCGGTGCCGGCGGCGAAGATCGTGATGCGGCCCTTCTCGAGGTGGCGGATCGCGCGCCGGCGGATGAAGTCTTCGCAGACCTCGTTGATCTTGATCGCGCTCATCACGCGCGCTTCGCCGCCCGATCTCTCGATCGCGTCCTGCATCGCGAGCGCGTTGATCACGGTGGCGAGCATGCCCATGTGGTCGCCGGTGACGCGATCCATGCCGGCTGCAGCGAGGCCTTCACCGCGGAAGATGTTGCCGCCGCCGATGACCATGCCGACCTGCACGCCGGCGCGTTCCACCTCGATCGTCTCGCGCGCGAGGCGGTAGATCACCTTCGGATCGATGCCGTAGTCGGAATCGCCCATCAACGCTTCGCCAGAAAGTTTCAACAGGATGCGCTTGTATTTCGTCTCGGCGGGCATGGGCGGATCTCGTCGTGATTTGTGAAATTATATCGCGGTGCAGAAAAAATCGCCGGGAGCGATTTTTGACATCGCGTCAGCGATGGCCGCAGGGTGAGTGCCATGGATGGTAGTCACAAAAAATCGCCGGGAGCGATTTTTGGCATCCCGTCAGCTTTGGTGCGCAGGGTGGTGGCCATAAAAAAACCCGCAGTGGCCTGCGGGTTTTTCTTTTCTTCAACGCGAGGCGTTCAAACCTGCATCGCCTTCGCAACTTCAGCCGCGTAGTCCTCGACCACTTTCTCGATGCCTTCGCCGACGGCGAGGCGCTTGAAGCCGAGGATGTCGGCACCGGCGGCCTTGGCCGCGGCCTCGACGCTCTTGTCGGTGTCGAGCACGTAGGCCTGGCCGTAGAGCGTGTTTTCGTTGACGATCTTGGCGATCTTGCCGCCGATGATCTTCTCGAGGATCTCGGCCGGCTTGGCCTTGTCCTTCTCGCTCATCTTGGCCAGCTCGATTTCCTTTTCCTTGGCGACGAAGTCGGCCGGGACGTCGGCGGCCTTGTTGTACGGCGGGTTCATCGCGGCGACGTGCATCGCGACGCCACGCGCGAAGTCGGCGTCACCGCCCTTGACCTCGGCGAGCACGCCGATGCGGCCGCCGTGCAGATAGGCACCGACATTGTTCGCGCTGTCGATGCGTACGAGGCGACGCACCTGCACGTTCTCGCCGACCTTGGCGATCAGCGCGGCGCGGGCTTCCTCGACCGTCTCGCCCGTGGCGAGCTTGACGCTCTTGAGCGCCTCGGCGTCGGCGACACCCGAAGCAAGCGCGGCCTGCGCGACGGCGTCGGTGTAGGCGATGAAGTTCGCGTCCTTGGCGACGAAGTCGGTTTCCGAGTTGATTTCGACGAGCACGGCCTTGCCGCCGGCCTGCGCCATCGCGATGCGGCCTTCGGCGGCGACGCGGCTGGCCTTCTTGTCGGCTTTGGCCAGGCCCTGCTTGCGCAGCCACTCGGCCGCGGCGTCGATGTTGCCTTGGTTTTCGGTGAGCGCCTTCTTGCACTCCATCATGCCGGCGCCGGTGCGCTCGCGCAGTTCCTTGACCAGGCTTGCGGTGATTTCCATGGGTACCTCTTTGCGTGATTCAAAAGATGGACGCGCGATCATGCAGATCGCGCGTTACGCTGAGTTGAATGTTTCGTTGCCTTCGAAAGCGAAAGGCAACGCGACGGATCAGACCGCCGCGTCCTTGTCGGCCGCTTCGTTCTCGGCGACTTCGGCTTCGGCGCGAGCGAGGCCGGCAGCGTCGTTGTCGCCAGCCTTCTTCGCCGCCGGGGCGGGGCCGCGGCGTTGACCGGCCGGGGCCTTCTTCGGCGCCGGCTTGCGCGGGCCTGGCTTGCGGCGGTCGTCGCGGTCGTCAGCGCGCTTCTTCGTCACCGGATTGCCTTCGGCGTCGAGTTCGACGAACTCGTCCTTGGCCGCGGCAACGTAGGCCGGCGCAGCGGCCTTGCCTTCGAGCACCGCATCGGCAGCAGCGCGCGCGTACAGCTGCACGGCGCGGATCGCGTCGTCATTGCCCGGGATCGCGTAGTCGACCAGCGACGGGTCGTAGTTGGTATCGACCACGGCGATGACCGGAATGCCGAGCTTCTTCGCTTCCTTGATCGCGATGTCTTCGTGGCCGATGTCGATCACGAACAGCGCATCGGGCAGGGCGTTCATGTTCTTGATGCCGCCGAGCGATTTCTCGAGCTTTTCCTTCTCGCGAATCAGGCCGAGCACTTCGTGCTTGACCAGCTTCTCGAAACGGCCGTCGACGGACATCGCCTCGATCTCTTTCAGGCGACCGACCGACTGCTTGACCGTGCGGAAGTTGGTCAGCATGCCGCCGAGCCAGCGTTGGCTGATATAGGGCATGCCGCAACGCGCGGCTTCTTCCTTGAGCGTGTCGCGCGCCGAGCGCTTGGTGCCGACGAACAGCACGGTGCCGCGCTTCTGCGCGATCGCCGACAGGAAGTTCATCGCGTCGGTGAACAGCGGCAGGGTCTTTTCGAGGTTGATGATGTGGATCTTGCCGCGCGCGCCGAAGATGTACGGCGCCATGCGGGGGTTCCAGTAGCGGGTCTGATGACCGAAATGCACGCCGGCTTCGAGCATCTGGCGCATGGTGACTTGAGGCATTGTATACTCTCACTGCAATGGACATCCTCGCGCGTTGTCGTTGGCGCGATGAGTCCGGGGTTTAACCTCCACGTATCCAGCGTTGGCGACCTCGTTTCCCGAAGGGATCGAAGCACCCCGACAACGGTATCGATACGTGTGCGGATTTGGGCGGAATGCCCGGCGGACTTGGGAATTTGCTCCCGCGACCGCATTTCGAAAGCCGGCTTCTGTATTTGCAGCGGCCCGCGAAACTTTGAAATTATAGCCTGTGGACCCGCTTGGGGACAAGCAGCCCCGGGCCGGACCGAGAAAAGCATGCCCGTTACCATCAAAAATCCCGAACAGATCGAAAAAATGCGCGTCGCCGGCAAGCTTGCCGCCGAGGTGCTGGAAATGATCGTGCCGCACGTCAAACCGGGCATGACGACCGAGGATCTCGACAGGATTTGCCACGATTACATCGTCGATGTGCAAAAGGCGATCCCGGCCAACGTCGGCTACAAGGGCTTTCCGAAGACGATCTGCACCTCGGTCAACCATGTCATCTGCCACGGCATCCCGAGCCCGGGCAAGGTTTTGAAAGACGGCGACATCGTCAACATCGACGTCACCGTGATCAAGGACGGCTGGCACGGTGACACGAGCCGCATGTACTACGTCGGCAAGCCCGACGTGCGCGCGCAGCGCCTGTGCACGGTGACCTACGAGGCGATGATGCTCGGCATCGGCCAGGTCCGGCCCGGCGCGACGCTCGGCGACATCGGCCATGCGATCCAGAAGCACGTCGAAGCGGCCGGGTTCTCGGTCGTGCGCGAATACTGTGGCCATGGCATCGGCCAGATTTACCACGAGGACCCACAGGTGCTGCACTATGGCCATCGTGGCCAGGGCTTGCGCCTGGAGAAGGGCATGACCTTCACGGTCGAGCCGATGGTCAACGCGGGCAAGCGCGATACGCGCCTGCTGCCCGACGGCTGGACCGTGGTCACGCGCGACCATTCGCTGTCCGCGCAGTGGGAGCACACGGTCACCGTGACCGACGACGGCGTCGAGATCCTGACGCCCTGGCCGCGCGCGGCCTAGGCCGGATCATGTCCGAAGCGGCGGCAAACTTCGATTTTCGTTTGAGCTTGCCGCGTCTGCCCAAGAGCGTGCCGCGCTCGGGCGTGTCCGAGCAGGCGCGGCTTGCGCTGCGGCAATTGCTCGGCGATACCGATCGGCGTTTCGCCGAGGCGTTCGCCGCGATCGATCGCGATCGCTACGATGCGGCTACGTCCGAGCTGATCCGCGCGCGCTCGCGCGCGGTCGAGCGCATCGTCGCCCATGTCTGGATCGCCTGCGTCGGCGAGAGCGAGATGCTCGCGCTATTCGCTGCCGGCGGATTCGGGCGCGAGGAGATGTTCCCGTACTCCGACGTCGACCTGCTCGTGTTGAGCGTGCCGAAACCGGAGCCGGCGGCCCTGCGCGCGGTCGAATCGTTCTTCACCTGCCTGTGGGACATCGGCTTGAAGCCCGGCCACGCCGTGCGCACGCTGGCCGAATGCCGCGAGCTGGCCGGCACGGACGCGGTGATCTATACGAGCCTGCTCGACGCGCGATTGCTGCTCGGCTCGACCTCGCTCGCCGACGAATTCGCGCGCCTGATGCACGACGAAACCCTGTGGCCGCCGGCGCAATATTTCGCGGCCAAGCGCGCCGAGGAGGAACAGCGCCGGGCCAAGTTCAACGACACCGCCTACAACCTCGAGCCGAATCTGAAGGACGGCCCAGGCGGCCTGCGCGCACTGCAGCTGATCCTGTGGTTCGGCAAGCGCCTGTTCGATGCGCCGACGCTGGAGGCGCTGGTCGCGCGCGGCATGTTGTCCGCGGATGAAGCCGCTGCGGTCGAGGCTGCGCGCGCGCGCCTGCAGCACATCCGCTATGCGCTGCATCTTGCCGCGGGACGCCCCGAAGAACGTCTGCTGTTCGACTACCAGCGCCTGCTAGCCGAGCGCCTGGGCTATACCGACGAGCATGCGCGCAACCTCGGCGTCGAGCAGTTCATGCAAAGCTTCTTTCGCGCCGCGATCGTGGTCGCACGGCTCAACGAGCAGTTCCTGCAGCGCTGCGAGGAGGCGCTCGATGCGGACTCCGCATCGGCCGTGCCGCAGCGGCTCAGCATCGACTTCGTCAGTCTCGGCGGGCGCCTCGACTGTGATCCGCCCGACCTGTTGCTACGCCGTCCTGCCGCGCTGATCGACCTGTTCCGTGTCTGGGTCGAGCATCCCGAGATCAAGGGCCTGCGCGCCGATCTCGTCAGCCGCATCAACGAGGCACTGACCAAGATCGGCCGCGATCTCGCTTTCGACGACGGAGTCAATGCCGCGTTCGCGCGCCTGTTGCGCAAGGGCGCGCCGGCAGTCGATGCGCTGATCCGCCTGAACCGCTATGGCGTGCTCGCACAGTACCTGCCTGCGTTCGGCAAGGTCGTCGGGCGCATGCAGTACGACTTGTTCCATGTCTACACGGTAGACGAGCACACGATGCGCGTGCTGCGCAACGTCGCGCGCTTCGCCGACGCGGACAAGAGCCGCGAATTCGCGCTCGCGCACCAGTTGTTCGAGCGCCTGGCCAAGCCGGAACTCCTGATTCTCGCCGCCCTGTTCCATGACATCGCCAAGGGTCGTGGCGGCGATCATTCCGAACTCGGCGAGAAGGATGCGCGCGAGTTCGGTGCTGCGCTCGGCCTGTCCGCGGCCGACATCGACCTCGTCGCCTGGCTCGTGCGCTGGCATCTGCACATGAGCGTGACCGCGCAGCGCCAGGACATCAACGATCCCGACGTCGTCCATCGTTTCGCCGCCACGGTGGAAGATTCCGAGCGGCTCGATTATCTGTACCTGCTGACCTGTGCCGACATCGCCGGCACCAGCGCGAAGCTGTGGAACTCGTGGAAGGACAAGCTGCTCGCCGATCTTTACACGAGCGCACGCTATGCGCTGCGTGGCGGCCTCGAGCGGCCGCCGCACGTGCCCGAGCGCGTGCGCGAGGCGCAGGCGCAGGCGTACGAGGCGCTGGCCGAACTCGGCCTGTCGGCGCAGTCGATCGGACGCATCTGGTCGGACTTCCCCGAGGAAACCTTCCTGCGCTTCAAGCCGAGCCTGATCGCGTGGCAGACCGCGGGCATCGCCAACGCGAGCGACGCGAAAGCGCCACTCGTGCTCGTCGACCCGCAGGGGCCGCGCGGCGGCAGCGAAGTCTTCGTCTACGCGGCGGATCGCGACGGCCTGTTCGCCGCGGTGACCGCCGTGTTCGAACGCATGCGCCTGTCCGTACTCGACGCGCGCATCGTCACCTCGAAGAGCGGCATGGGCATGGACAATTTCCTCGTCCTCGACGCGAATTCGCGCACGCTCGACTCGGGCACCGTGCAGCGCCTGCGTTCGACGCTCGAGGAAACGCTGCGCCAGGATCCGTATCCGGTTTCGGTCGGCGCGCAGCGGCCGTTGAGCCGACTGCGCCACTTCCACATCCCCACGCGCATCGAATTCCGCGACGACGCGCAGAGCGCGCGCACCCAGCTCGCCCTGGTTTGCTCGGATCGTCCCGGCCTGCTAGCCGCGGTGGCGCAGGTGTTCCGTGCGCGCAAGCTGCGCGTGCACGACGCGCGCATCGCCACGTTCGGCGAGCGTGTCGAGGATTTCTTTCAGCTCACCGACGAATACAATCGCATGCTCGATGCCGACGCGTGCAAGGTGCTGCGCGAGGCGCTCATCGAACGCCTCGCCGCGCCGAGCGTCACGAACACCCAGACCGTGGAGACCTATGTTATCTCTTGAAGACACCATCGACTCGGCGTGGGAGCGCCGTACCGATCTGCAACCTACCGAAATCGAATCCGCACTGCGTCCTGCGATCAAGCGCGCGCTCGACCTGCTCGAGAGCGGCGAACTGCGCGTCGCCGAGCCCGACGGGCAGGGCGGCTGGAAGGTCAACCAGTGGTTGAAGAAGGCCGTGCTGCTGTCGTTCCGCATCCACGGCAACAAGGTGATGGATGCCGCGCCGGCGCCGTACTACGACAAGGTCCCGCTGCGCTTCGAAGGCTACGATGAGGAAAAATTCCGTGCGCTCGGCGCGCGTGCCGTGCCCGGCAGCGTCGTACGCCGCGGCGCGCATATCGCCAAGGACGTCGTACTCATGCCGAGCTTCGTCAACATCGGCGCCTACGTCGGTGCAGGCACGATGGTCGACACCTGGGCCACGGTCGGCTCGTGCGCACAGATCGGCAAGCACGTGCACCTGTCCGGCGGCGTCGGCATCGGCGGCGTGCTCGAGCCGCTGCAGGCCGGGCCGACGATTATCGAGGATGATTGTTTCATCGGTGCGCGCTCGGAGGTTGTCGAAGGCTGCGTCGTCGAGCGGGGTTCGGTGATAGGCATGGGCGTGTTCATCGGCCAGTCCACGCGTATCTACAACCGCGCCACCGGCGAGGTCAGCTATGGCCGCGTTCCCGCCGGTAGCGTCGTCGTCGCCGGCTCGTTGCCGGCGAAAGACGGCAGCCACAGCCTCTACGCCGCGGTGATCGTCAAGCAGGTGGACGAGAAGACGCGCAGCAAGACGTCCATCAACGAGCTGTTGCGCAGCGGCGACTGATCGCACTCCTCCGTTCGTGTCAGCCATCGGTCTCAACCACTACAACATTCGCGCGCCAAGCCCGTTGCTGGAGGAGTTACGCGACTTCTACTGCGCGATGGTGGGCCTGCGCGTCGGCGCACGCCCGGCTTTCCCCAGTCGCGGATATTGGCTCTATGCGGACGATCAGGATGTGCTGCATTTAACCCAGGCTGGCGCGGGTGAAATACGCGAGGTCGGCAGCGTGCCGACATTCGATCACGTTGCGTTCACGTGCGAGAATTTCGAAGCGATGCGCGCCGCATTGACGGCTGCCGGGATCGCGTATGAAATCGAAGATGTACCGCTGACCGGCCAGCGCCAGATATTCTTCCGCGATCCCACGGGCAATGGCATTGAACTCAATTTCGGATCGAAGGCATGAGTACCAAAGTATACGGATTGGAAAAATGCAGCACCTGCCAGAAGGCGCGCAAGTGGCTCGACAAACACGAGATTGCGTACGAATTCATCGACTATCGCGAGCATCGCGTCGACGCACCGGCACTGAAGGACTGGGCAAAGCAGGTCAGCGGTTGGGACAAGCTCGTCAACCGCAGCGGCATGACCTGGCGCAACCTGCCGCCGAACCGCAAGTCGCCCGAGTCCGATCCGGAGTGGTTGCTGCTGATCAAGGAATATCCCGCACTTGTTCGACGTCCCGTCGTCGTGCGCGGTGGCGAGGTGAGCCTGGGCTTCACCGAGAAGCTGTTCAGACAGATTTTCGACGCATGAGCGACATCCTAGACCTCACGATCGATCTGATCCGCCGTCCCTCGGTCACGCCGGAAGATCGCGGTTGCCAGCAACTCCTCGCCGATCGCCTCGCGCGGGCGGGCTTCACGATCGAGTGCCTGCGCTATGGCGAGGTCGACAATCTTTGGGCGACGCATGGCTCCGACGGACCGGTGCTCGTATTCCTCGGCCATACCGACGTCGTGCCGCCGGGGCCGCTCGACAAGTGGACGAGTCCGCCGTTCGAGCCAACGATCCGCGATGGACGTCTATACGGCCGCGGTGCGGCCGACATGAAGAGCGGCGTGGCGGCGATGACGCTCGCACTGGAATCGTTCGTGCGCGATCACCCGACGCACAAGGGCACGATCGCGCTGCTTATCACCGGCGACGAGGAAGGGCCGACCAATCTCGATGGCGTGCGCCGCGTCGTTGAGGAATTCCGCCGCCGCGGCCAGCGTATCGACTGGTGCGTGGTCGGCGAGCCTTCATCCGCGCAGACATTCGGCGACGTGATGCGCGTCGGCCGGCGCGGCTCGCTGTCGGCGCGACTCGTCGTGCGCGGCGTGCAGGGTCATGTTGCCTATCCGGACAAGGTGAAGAATCCGATCCATCTCGCCGCGCCGGCACTGGCTGAACTCGCGGCGACGAAATGGGACGAGGGCAACGAGGAATTCCCGCCGACCTCGATGCAGATCTCGAATATCCGCGCCGGCACCGGCGCGCTCAACGTCGTGCCGGGCGCGCTCGAAGTCGATTTCAATTTCCGCTTCTGCACCGAGAGCAGCTCGGACTCGCTGCGCGAACGCGTGGATGCGATCCTGCGCCGGCACGGCCTCGATTTCGAAATCGCCTGGGACCTGTCGGGCGAGCCGTTCCTCACGCGCGAAGGCGCATTGCGCGCGGCGGCGAGCGCAGCTGTGCGCGAGATCTGCGGCGTTACGCCGGAAGCGAATACGGGCGGCGGCACCTCGGACGGGCGCTTCATCGCGCCGCTCGGCGCCGAAGTCGTCGAACTCGGGCCGCTCAACGCCTCGATCCACAAGATCGACGAGCACGTCGCGCTCGACGAACTGGAGAAGCTGCCAGCGCTCTTTTTGCGCATCGGCGAGAAGTTGCTGGCTTGACGGCCGAGGAAGAGTGCAAAGTCGTCGCAGAGACTGTCGGCTGATGCGCGTCTAGTCAGGCCGCCGCTGCAGTCGATTGAGGCGCGGGTGCGGCAATGGTGTGTTCGCCGGCAGGCGACCAGCGCGAACCAGGCAGCGTCCACATCGGCGGCAGCCGCGCGAAGGGCGGCCGCCGATGCACGGCCAACGCCGCGCCGAGGCGGTCGTCCACGCCGAGTTTGTCGAACACCAGGCGCAGGTGACTCTTCACCGTGTCGAGGCGCACGCCGAGCAGTTGCGCGATGGCGTCGTTCGACTTGCCGTCCGCGAGCAGGCGCGCCACGTCGCGCTGACGCGGCGTAAGATCGGGGCACTGGTGGATCAGTTTCTCGGCCGGCGGCAGTGATTGCGCGGTGCGCTCCAGCGCTTGGCGGTAGACGATCGCAAGATGGCGGCGCAGTTCCTGCATGCGATCGCGCTCGGCGTCGGAGAACGCCGGCTTGCCGACCGTGCGATGCGCCGAGATCGATAGTGCGTAGCCGTGCTGCATGATCACGGCCTTCATCTGCCGGTGCGCGTTCGACGGCAGGAACACCTCGCGCGCGATCGGCAGCGCCATGAATTCCTCGTCGCTGAAGAAATCCGATTCGCGCAGCGCGCGTTCGCCGAAGAAGGCCGGGTCGCTGCCCCAGAACGGATGGCTGCCGGCGTGCTTCGCATACGCGGCGACGCCCTGCGCGCGGCGCTGCGGATCGGGATCGACCTGCGAATACTCGACGCGGAACTCGCCACTGGCGAGATGAAATTCGCCGAAGCCCGCCACGTCGCATCCGCCCGCGTCGCTTGCGACCGCCAGTTCGAGGCAGGCGAATACTTCGCGCGGCAGCGAGTGCAAATCCGGCTCGGCTGCATACAACTCGACCAAGCGCTGCTGGAAGCGCGCTTGCATGTCGGATTCGGAAAACTTCACGTTCATCGCTGTCGATCTGTGCGTAGTTGTTGGACGCCCATTTTACCGTGTCGCGTCGGCGCAATTCCGTTTCCAAGCGTGATGGCGATCACCCATGTTCTGTCCCTCGCCGGTGCGCCTCACTCCAAAGTGTGATTGTGCCCGGCCCGACGTCGACCGCAACATCGCGGATCAATCGCCTTGTTCGTCGCGCCGCTCACAGCGGGGGAATGTCATGCGTTTCGTGCTTCGTTTTTTTGCCGCGCTCGCGGCGCTTGCCGTGGCCGCGCCGGCGTTCGCCGATTACGTGATCGCACCGTATGGCGGCGACATCACTGGCGCGCGCTTGTCGGCGCGGCTTGCCCAGGGCGACGTCACACTGACGGCCGCGTCGGGTGATCTTGTCGTGCTCGACACGGTGAACTGGAGTGCGCACACGCTGACGCTGTCCGCGCCCGCCGGCAGCGTCAACGTGGGTGCGGTGATGACGGCCTCGGGTTCGGCCGGTCTGTCGCTTGAAACCGCCGCGTCCGCTGCCGACGGCGGCGTGGCCATGGCGCTGACGGCCGGCGGCTTCACCGGGCGCGTGGATTTCACCGGAACCGGGCAAAGCTACCGCGTCAACGGCACGGCCTACACGCTGATCCATACCCTTGCCGAACTGGAAGCGATCCGTCCCCCCTCCAACGGCACCATCACGGGCGCCTACGCGCTGGCGGCGGATGTGGACTGGAGCGGCGCGACCAGCCAGACGCCGCTTGGTTTCCTTGGCGGCAGCGGTCGGTTCGACGGCCTCGGCCATCAGTTGCTCGATCTCGTCATTGCCGGTAGCGTCGACGACACCGGACTGTTTTCCTACAACTCGGGCGGCGTGATCCGAAACGTCGGCGTGCGCGGCGGCAGCGTGTCGGGCGGTGGGTGGGTCGGCACGTTGGTCGGCGACAACTTCGGCGTCATCGCCCACGTCTATTCCACGGCCGCCGTCTCGGGCACTCTGTTCGTCGGCGGTCTGGTGGGCTTCCACAACGGCAGCGGCAGCCTGATCGCCGATGCCTGGGCCAGCGGCAACGTGACCGGCACGGGTGCGGTCGGCGGCCTCGTGGGTACCACCCAATCTGGCGGTGCCGTCAACAACGTCTGGGCGAGCGGCAACGTAACGGGGCAGGACAGCATCGGTGGGCTGGTGGGAGTCACCCAGACCAATGCCACCGCCAGCGAGACCTTGCGCAACGCCTATGCCACCGGCAACGTGACGGGCAGCATCCAGGTTGGTGGCCTCGTGGGCCACAACATGAGCCCCGTCGAGCACGTCTTTGCCACCGGCAGCGTTTCGGCCAGCAGCAACAGCTATGTCGGCGGTCTGGTGGGTCTCAACGATGCCGGCCCTGGCGGCAGCGTCAGCGACGGCTGGTTCGCCAGCGACACGGCCGGCGCGCACCCGGACAATGGCGTCGGCACGGCGATTTCGCTGGCGAATCTGGTTTCGGCGTTGCCGGGCAGTTTCGACGCGGCCGTGTGGGACAACCAGAACGGCAAAACCACGCCGTACCTCAAATCCCTGCCCGGCGCGGTGTACGTGCAGGCGGAAAGCGCCAGCGCTGCCAGCGCGCTGCTCTACACGCCCGTGACCACGCTCGACCAGTTGCAGGCGATCAACGACAACCTCGCCGGCAACTTCGCGCTGTTCAACGACATCGACGCCACGGCCACGAGCGGCTGGAACGGCGGCGAGGGCTTCGTGCCGATCGGCGATTGCAGTGGCGGCTTCAACGGCCGCTTCGACGGACTCGGGCATGTGGTCGTCGATCCGACGATCAACCCCGGCAGCAGCGGTCTGTGCGCGGGCCTGTTCGGCGCCATTGGCATCGGCAGCGTGGTGCGCAATGTGGGCGTGGACGGCGGTTCGGTCTCGGGCTACTACGCGGTCGGCGGGTTGGTGGGTTACAGCGACGACGGCAGCATCAGCAATGCCTTCGCCACCGCCAATGTTTCCGGCACCAACTACGGCGGCGGTCTGGTGGGTTTCAGCACGGGCAGCATCGACTATGCCTATGCCACCGGCAGCGTGACGGTCGCGAACGATGGCGCCGGCGGTCTGCTGGGCGGCACGTTGGGCGGCAGCCTCGCCCATGCCTGGGCCAGCGGCCGGGTGTCCGGGGCGGGCAGCAAGGTCGGCGGCCTGCTGGGCGATAGCGGAGATCAAAGCACTGTCAGCAACAGCTACTGGGACAGTTTCAGCACCGGCCAGAACAGTGCGACGGGTGCCGGCGGCATCGGTACCGTGGCCAATGTCAGCGCCGTCACCAGCGACCCGGCGCAAAGCGGCGCGGCCAATTACGCCTTCAAGCAAAGCGCTTACGCCAACTTCGGCGCTTGGACTTGCCTGTACGTTTGCACGACCAGCGACAACGCCTGGGTAGTGTTCGACGGCTACACGCGCCCGTTCCTGCAAATCGAATACGCGACCACGATCGACACCACGCACCAGTTGCAGTTGATGAACCTGGTGCTCGGCGCGAGCTATGTGCTCGGCGGCCCCTACACCTTGTTCGGCAACCTCGACGCGAGCGAAACCGGCCGCAACGACGGCACGGCGGCGAACAGCAACGGCATGTGGGCGCAGACGGGGTTCTTCACGATAGGCAGCGACGGCAACGACTTCAGCGGAAGTCTCGACGGGCAATATCACTTCATCGCCAACCTCACTATCAACCAACCCGACGGCGGCCGCATCGGCCTGTTCGGCAAGGCCACGGGAATGGTTCTGCAAAACCTGGCGCTGCGCAATGTCTCCGTCACCGGCGGCATGTGGGTCGGTGCGCTGGTGGGCTATTCGCTCGATGGCAGCATCAGCGATGTCTACGTCAGCGGCAGCGTGTCGGGTGGCAACACCGTTGGCGGGCTGGTCGGGCGAAGCAGTAGCAGCATCAGCAACGCCTACGTGACGGGCAGCGTGACGGCGAGCGACAGCTATGTCGGCGGCTTGGTGGGCACCAACTATGGCGCGATCAGCAACACCTACGCCATCGCCAGCCTCTCGGGCATCAATGCCGGCGCCCTGGTGAGCGCCAACGCCGATCAGCACGGCGGCAGCATCGCGCACAGCTTCTGGAATACCGATGTGAGCTTCCAGGGCATCGTCACCTCCGATTCGCTGGCGGGGCTCACGGGAGGAGCCGCCGCTGACGCAAAGGGCCTTTCGTCGGTGCAATGGCTCTCGCAAGGTCCGATCGCGACCGGCTTGTGGGACACGTCTGCGACGTGGGTGGCGGGCTATCCGTATCCGGTGCTGAAAGGCTTTCCCTACGTGCTGGTGACGGCCAGCGGCGTGACGGCGATCTACGGCTCGCCGACGCCGACCGTCGCCGCGTACACCAGCCTTGACCGGTATGGAACGAGCGTGGCATTGGGTGGCACGCTGGCGTGGTTCGACGATCCGCAGCGCGCCGCCGGCACGGCCGTCAACATCGGCGGCAAGGGCGCGAGCGTGCCGTTTCCCTACCAGTTGACCTACATCGCGGCGCCGCAGCCCACGGTGAGCCCGATTGACCAGACGCTGACTTTCGGCGCGCAGGCAGCGCAGACGTATTCGGCGGGCGGCACGTTCGCGATCAATCCGCTGGCGACGACGGACGGCGATTCGCCGATCGTGTATTCGTCCACAACGCCTGCGGTGTGCACGCTCAGCGCCACGACGGTGACGATCGTGAGCCGCGGCACCTGCACGATTGCGGCGAACACGGGCGCCAGCCCGAGCGGCAACTACGCCGTAGCGGCCGAGGTGACGCAGAACGTCGCGATCGGTTTGGCGGCGCAGACAATCACGTTCCCGCCGCAGGCGGCGCAGACCTACGTCAGCGGCGGCACGTTCGCGATCAATCCGCCGGCGACGACGGACGGTGATTCGCCGATCGTCTATTCGTCGAAGACGACGCCAGTGTGCACGGTAAGCGCTACGACGGTGACGATCGTCAGCGCGGGCACCTGCACGCTTGCGGCGAACACCGGGGCCAGTGCGAGCGGCAACTATGCGGCGGCGAAGGAAGCGACGCAGAACGTCGCGATCGGCCTCGCGGCGCAGACGATCACGTTCCCGGATCCGGGAACGCAAACGCTGACGAACGGCACGTTCACAATCACTGCCGACACCGACTCTGGCCTGCAAGCCGCGTTCTCGACGAGCACCGGCAGCGTGTGCAGCATCAGCAGCACGAGCTTCGCCGCGCCGACCGCGACGGCGACGGTCACGATGCGGGCAGCAGGCATCTGCACCCTCACTGCAAGCCAGGCGGGCGATGTCGGTCACGCGGTCGCGACACCGGTGACGCGCAACGTGACGATCGCGAAGAAATCGACGACGCTGACCTTGAGCGGGCCGGCTTCGGCGCAGCCTGGCCAACAGCTGCAGATCGTGGCGACCGTGGCCGGCGATCCGCCGAGCGGCACCGTGTTGTTCTGCGACGGCGCATTGAGCGGCGGCACGTGTACGGGCACGCTGCTGTGCGCGCCGGCGGTGACGCTGGTGGCGGGCACGACGAATTCCACGGCGACCTGTTCGACGACGCTTGCCACGCCGGGCACCCATTCGATCGCCGCGTACTATGCTGGCGATGCCGCGTTCCAGCCGGTCGTGACGACGATGCCGCTGCTGGTCGTCGTGACCGCGGCGCCGCCCGCAACGACAGCCGTGCCGGCGCCGGCGTCGAACCTGTGGTCGCTGCTGCTGATCGGGGTGCTGATGGCCGGGATCGGCATCGCTTCGACCGGCCGCGAAAGCGCGTGCTGAGCGGTCTCTTGTTCGGCACGGGCGGAGCAAATCCGCCCGTGCCTGTGTGGTCTCAGCCGAAGTGGCAAATGTAGTGGTAGCCCTCGTTCGTGCGGATCTCGAACTTCGAGTTCGCCGGCACGCTGAATTTCTCGCCAGCGGCGGATTTGATCCACTCTTCGCTGCCGTTGAGGCGGTATTCGCACGAGCCCGCGACGCCTTCCATGACTTCGGGCGCACCGGTGTTGAAAGTCAGCGTCGACGGCAGGATCACGCCGATCGTCTTGCGGCTGCCGTCGGCGAAATGCAGCGTGTGCGACACGCACTTGCCGTCGGCGAACAGGTTGGCCTTCGTGGCGACGCTGGCGGGGTTCAGGGTTTCAGTAGTCATGCCGCGTATTATCCTTTTGGCAAAAATGCAAGTTTATACTTTGTGGCGTCGGGCAGGAACGGAGTCGGCTTACCCTGAGCCCAATCCTCGTGGCCAACGCCATAGAACGGCGACAGCGGATTACCGCTCTGTCCGCCCGGCATGTGGAAATAGCCGCTCTCTTCGTGTCCCGGCTGTACGCCGAAGCGCTCGCTCGCACCGAACGTTGCGCCTTGCACGCGCGGCATGTTGCTATCGCCCGGCAGCGTCTCTGAAGGCATGTCGATCAGCTTGCCGAGCAGCGGCACCGCTGCGCTGAGCGGGTGGGCGATATTCGTCTTTGTCACCTCGCCCCAATTGCGCGCGGCGAGTCCACCCGGCTGCGCGTCTAGCTTGGCGGCGACGCGCTGCGCGCACTGACGCAGCAGGTCGTCCCAGTCGGCGTAGCCCGGTGGCAGCAGATAAAGTGGGCGGCCCTGCAGGATCGCTTCGACTTGATGTTCGCTCTGGAACTGCGCCGGAAATTTGAAATCGGGGACCTTTGCTCGCACCGCCGCGGCGAAGCCGCCGAGCACTGTGTCGAGCACTTCGAGGCGGAAGGCACGCGCGAGCCGGTAGCCGACGGAATTCGGATCCGCGTGGCCGTTCCAGTCATCGGTATACTTTTTCATGCCGACGAGATCGGCTGACTCTGCGTTCGCCAGCACGCTGCGCAGCCGCTCGTGCCATGGCTGCAGGAACAAGGCGCGATCGTCGAGCTGGACTGCGAGGAAATCGGCCGGCGCGAACTGCTGTTTCGCCTGCAAGTCGTCGCGAATCTGCTGCTGGCGCGCGCCGAGGTCGAAGCCGCCGTCGCCGACGCGCGTGTATGCGGGCGAGTCGAAATCGAGCGTGCGCGAATTCGCCGTCCAGATGCGTGCTGCGGGCGGGTTGATCACGTGCGGATAGTCGGCCCGATCGAGCCAGCCGTCCCAGCCGTTGCCGGCCCGGCTCCAGTCGCAGGGCAGTTGCGGATCGCAGTCGCCGACACGGTGCGGAATGCGCCCGGCGATCGTCCAGCCGACGTTGCCGGCGGCATCGCCGACGGTGAAGTTCTGTGCCGGCATGCCGGCGCGGTTGGCGACTGCCATCGCCTCGTCGACCGAGGCGACGGAGTCGAGATTGAGCAGTTCGATGTTGCTGCCGCCGGGTTGCAATGCTGTCCACGCCAATGCGAGCGGCGTGCCGTCGGCGTCGTCGGCGAGAATCGGGCCCCATTGCGTGTCGCGCACTTCGAGCTTCTCGTCGGCGCCGTTGTGTACTTTGATGATTTCTGTACTTTTCGCGATCGCCTGCCAGCCCTCAGCGGTGCGATAGCGGTTCTTGTCGCCCGGATCAAGATTCACGCGCACCCAGTCGAGCCAGTCGCCGTAGCTGTTGGTGAAACCCCAGGCGACATGGCGGTTGCTGCCGGCCACGAGCGAGGGCAGGCCGGGCAGGGTGACGCCGATCAGGTCGATGCTCTCGCCCGCATGGTGCGGATTCGGATACTGCAGCCGAGCGCGAAACCAGATGTTCGGCACACGCAGGCCGAGATGCATGTCGTTCGCGACCATCGCCGCACCGGTTTGAGTCAGCGATCCGCCGACGGCGAAATTGTTGCTGCCGAGCACGTCGACCGGCGCAGAGATGGCATCGGCCAATTTGATCAGCTTGGCGTCGGCTTTGCGCAAGTCGATGTCGACTTCGGGCGGCAGCGTCGGCAGCGGCATCGCCGCGCCGGACAGCGGTGCGTCCCACGGGCCGCTGGTCGTGCGCAGGAACTTGACCACGCTCTCGGGCAGCGCGGCCTTCATCTTCGCGTAGGCGAGTTCGCGCGCGTTGCTCGAGTCATTGAGGTCGAAGAACATCGCATCGAGCACGAGGATGGAGTCGGCTTCGGTCCACGGCTTGGGCTGGGTGCCGAGCAGCCAGTATTCCCACGGCCTTGATGCGAGCGCGGCGAGGCCGTCGTTGACGCCGTCGCGATACGCGGCGACATCGGCGTGCTGCTCGGGCGGCAGCGCGGCGAGCGACGCTTCGGCGCGCGCGCGCATGCGGAACACGCGACGCTGCTTGTCCAGCTTCAGTGTCGCCGCGCCGACCAGTTCGGACAGCTCGCCCGCGGCAGCGCGGCGCATCAGGTCCATCGCGAAATAGCGCTCCTGTGCGTGCACATAGCCGAGCGCATACGAAACGCTGGTCCGGTCCGGCCCCTTGATCGTCGCGACACCTGCGGCATCACGCTCGACCGTGACGGCGAAGCGTGCCGCAGCGATCTCGCCTTCGAGCCGCGGCAGACTGGCACGGACGAGGAGGTATGCGCCGATTGCGACGGCGGCCAGAACGACGATCAAGGCGAGGAACAGGCGGCGCAGGATTCGCAGAAGCATGGGCTTGGGCGCAACAGGGATGTATGGCGATGGTAAGGCATGCGTCGCGGCTTTGGTGCACCCCACGCAATGCGAAATGCCTCACGGATCAAATGGCAACCGGTCGCGCATTGCGCTTGCCGCCACATGTGAGAATTCGCGCTAGATGCCGTTGGCGACGACGGTGCCGCAACCGCTTTGGAAATCCACGCCATGAACGTCTCCAGCCTGCGCTCTACCCGCCGCGCCTGCCTCGTTGCGGCGATCGCATTCTGTGCTTCCGCGCTCGCTGCGACCGAAGTCGACCGCGGCATGCGCTTCGACAGCCCGGGTGTGCTCGATCTTGCTGCATCTGCGCCTGCCGCCGCCGACCGCCGCGCCGAAACAGTTCTGCTTACGCCGGCCGATGTCGACGCGATCCGCGTCGCACCGATCGTCGGCGCCGATGCGCTGCCGCTGCCGGTCGCCGCCGATGTCTTCCATTGCGCCCCGGCGAATCGATCATGCCTCGATGCAGGCGAACGCCAGGCGTTGGCCGCGGGAGCCGCGGCGCGCGCCGGCGAACTCCTTGGCGTACGCCCGGCGCAGGGCGCGACAGTCGAGTTCGTCGACTGGAATCGCCCGCCGACTGCGACCGCCGATGGCGACGGCGAAACGCACCGCTACCTCGGTCGCCTGCCAGGCAGCGGCTATCACCGCGTCGAAGTCGAATTCGCCCACGACGCGCCGGGCAGCTTCCTCGTCAACCCGGCGAACGGCAAGATCGCGTTCGTGCACAACGCCGCTGACTTGGTCGCACCGGCGCCTGACGGTCGACATCTCGTCGAGTTCAATGCGGACGATGCAACGCGTCCGCTGCGTGTGGCCGCGCTCGACGAGACCGGGCCGCGTCTCGTACTGTCGTGTCAATTCGGTGGCGACCACTCCGCGCTGGCGTTCAAAGGCTGGCACGATGCGGCGAGCTTCGACCTGTTGCTCACGCCGGATCGCAACGCCGCGAGCGTGACCGTGCCGCTGCGCATCGCGCGCATCGGTGATGCGTGGCAGCTGCGCATCGCGGAGACGGCACGCACCGTCTCGGCGCAATTCCGCTGTGCAATGCGCTGACGCTGCGATCAGCCCGTCGTCTCGATCCGCTCCACGCGCTGGAAGCCGCGCGGCAGGCTGCCGCCACGCTGGGCGCGGTTGCCGTTGTATTCGACGAGGTCGGCCCACTTGAGGATGAGCTTGCGCTGGCCGGCGTAGACCGTTACTTCGCCCGAACCTTCGCTGACGACGGCGATGCCGGCGACGCGCTCACCCTCGCCGAGTTTCGCTTTCGGAATCTCGATCAGTTTGTTGCCCTTGCCGCCGTTATCGAGTTCGGGCAGCTCAGCGACCGAGAACATGAGGAAGTGGCCTAGGTTGGTCGCCACGGCGATGCGGTCGCGCGCGGGATCGTTCACGTAGGCCGGCGCGAGCACGTGCGCCTCGTCGTCGAGATTGATGATCTGCTTGCCGGCCTTCTTGTTCGCGAGCAGCGCTTCGAACTTGGTCACGAAGCCGTAGCCGAAGTCGGAGGCGAGCACGAGTTTCGTCGCCGCGTCAGCCATCGCGACCGCGTCGAAGCGCGCGCCCCCGGCCGGCGTGAAGCGGCCGGTCAGCGGCTCGCCGTTGCCTCGCGCGGAGGGCAGCGTATGCGCCGGCGTCGAATAACTTCGGCCATTGGAATCGATGAAGGCAACGTTCTGTACGGTCTTGCCCTTTGCAGCCTGATGGAAACCGTCGCCTTCGCGATAGCCCAACGACGCTGCGTCGATGTCGTGACCCTTGGCCGCGCGCACCCAACCCTTCGCGGACAGGATCACCGTGATCGGCTCGCTCGCGACGAGCGCGGATTCGTCGAGCGCCTGCGCGGCCTCGCGTTCGACGATCGGCGAGCGGCGCTTGTCGCCGTACTTCTCGGCATCGGCGCGCAACTCGTCCTTGATCAGTGTTTTCATCTTCGCCGGCGATTTGAGGATCACCGTGATCTTGGCGCGTTCTTCCTCGAGCGCATCGCGCTCGGCGTTGAGCTTCATTTCCTCGAGCCGCGCGAGCTGGCGCAGCCGCGTTTCGAGGATGTAGTCGGCCTGCTCCTCGCTGAGCCGGAAGCGCGCGATCAACACCGGCTTCGGCTCTTCCTCGGTGCGCACGATGCGGATGACTTCGTCGAGGTTGAGGAAGGCGATGCGCAGGCCTTCGAGCAGGTGCAGGCGGCGCTCGACCTTGTCGAGGCGATGCTGCAGGCGGCGCGTCACGGTCTGCTCGCGGAAGCGCAGCCACTCGCTCAAAATCTTCTTCAGATCCTTGACCTGCGGCTTACCGTCGAGGCCGATCATGTTGAGGTTGACGCGGTAGCTCTTCTCGAGATCGGTCGTCGCGAACAGGTGCTGCATCATCTCGTCGAGATCGATGCGGTTCGAGCGCGGGATCAGGACGAGGCGCACCGCGTTCTCGTGGTCGGACTCGTCGCGCAGGTCCTCGAGCATCGGCAGCTTCTTCGCGCGCATCTGCTCGGCGATCTGGGCGATGATCTTTGCGCCCGAGACCTGGTACGGCAGTGCATTGACGACGACGTTGCCGTCCTCGATCACGTAGCGTGCGCGCGCGCGTACCGAGCCGTTGCCGCTCGTGTACATCGCCTTAAGCTCGGCCTTGGGCGTGATGATCTCGGCCGTGGTCGGGAAGTCCGGGCCTTTGATCTTCTGGCACAGGTTGGCGATCGACGCTTCCGGCTCGTCGAGCAGCAGGATCGCCGCTTCGACGACCTCGCGCAGGTTGTGCGGCGGAATGTCGGTGGCCATGCCGACCGCGATGCCGGTCGAACCATTGAGCAGCACGTGCGGCACGCGCGCGGGCAGCCACGACGGCTCCTTGAGCGTGCCGTCGAAGTTCGGCGTCCATTCGACCGTGCCCTGGCCGAGCTCGTCGAGCAGCAGGTCGGCGATCGGCGTCAGCTTCGATTCGGTGTAGCGCATCGCCGCGAACGACTTCGGATCGTCGGGCGAGCCGAAGTTGCCCTGGCCGTTGATCAGCGGATAGCGGTACGAGAACGGCTGCGCCATCAGCACCATCGCCTCGTAGCAGGCCGAATCGCCGTGCGGATGGAATTTGCCGATCACGTCACCGACCGTGCGCGCCGATTTCTTCGGCTTCGCCGCGGCATCGAGGCCGAGCTCGCTCATCGCGTAGACGATGCGCCGCTGCACCGGCTTCAAGCCATCGCCGATGAACGGCAGCGCGCGGTCGAGGACCACGTACATCGAGTAGTCGAGATACGAGCGCTCGGCGAATTCCTTGAGCGGAAGTTGTTCGTAATTGGCTTGCAGATTCATCGGGGATCGTTTGCGGCCCGGGTGGAAATAAGCCGCCTATTGTGCCGGAAATCAGGAATGAGCCGGCATCGGCTAGGTGCGGCGAAATGCTCCATTTCGGTGCGTGGATCTGCGTAGGACGAAATTTCTATACATTTGTTGACTTAATTTAACTTTTTATTTACGGTGCCCCGGGGGTGCCAGAAGTCATGGTCTGCGGAAGCGCAGACTTCCATTTCGGGTTTGCCAGGTCAAAACCAAAAGGTATCGCAAGCACTCACAAGCAATCGCAAAGATAGTTTGGCGGCCGCGCAGGGACATGAGGGGTGTGCGGCAGGTGCGAGGACCGATCTTCGTACCGGATCCAGCGTTTCGGGGTTTTCCATGTTTGGGGACGACGTAGGTGCGCTTCAGGGCGCACTTTTTTCGGTGCCGTCGCTATCGACGGTTTTCGGCGCGTATTTGCCTGATTCAAGGGAGATCACATGATTCGTTCCATATCTCGGCACTCGAACCTCTTGCTGACACGTCTGGCAATTGCCCTCGGCGCGTGCATCGCCGCAGGCCAGCTTCACGCCCAGCAAGCCACGGGTTCGATTTTTGGCCAGGCGTCGTCCGGCGCTTCGGTGACACTCGAAAACCTAGACACCGGCAGCAAACGTTCGATCGCGGCGGACGGCGAAGGTCGCTTTCGCTTCGCCCAATTGCCGACGGGTCGCTACAAGGTCACCACCGACGCCGGTTCGCGCGATGCAAGCGTCAATGTCGGCACCGGCACGGAAGTGAATTTTGTCAGCGCGGCGACGGGCACTTCTCTGGGCACGGTGACCGTGACTGCCAATGCGGTCAATCCGATCGACGTGTCCTCGGTCGAATCGACCACGGTTTTCACTTCTCAGCAGCTCGCCGTCCTGCCGGTGGCCCACGACATTACCAATGTGGCCCTGCTCGCGCCGGGCACGGTCAAGGGTGATCCTGGTTTCGGCAACCTCGCCTCGTTCGGTGGTTCGTCGGTCGCGGAGAACGGCTACTACATCAACGGATTCGATGTCACCAATCTGCATACGTTCCAGAGCTACTTCACCCTGCCGTTCAATGCGATCGCGCAGGAACAGGTCAAGACCGGCGGCTACGGTGCCGAATACGGGCGCTCGCTCGGCGGTGTCATCAACATCGTCACCGAGCGCGGCAGCAACGACTGGAAGTTCGGCGGAGCGGCATTTTGGGAACCAGACGCGCTGCGCTCGCAGGGTCCGAACGTGCGCAATCCGAACGGCCAGGACTACGTGATCTTCGATGAGTCCGACAAACAGAACAACGTCACCTACAACGCTTACATCAGCGGGCCCCTCGTGCGCGACAAGTTGTTCGTCTATGCGATGATCGAGGGTCAATCCAATACCCGCGATGACTTCAATCCGGTAACCAATACTGCCTACGGACGGGATCAAAACGCCCGTAGCACGGTGAAGACGCCGCACGCCTTCGTCAAAGTCGACTGGAACATCAGCGATCATCACCTGCTCGAGTTCACCGGCATCAGCAGCCATGACCGGACGACGGTGCAAACCTACGACAACGGCGATTCGCTCTGGAGTACGAAGCATCTCGCTCCCTCTGATCGCTACACCGATATCAGCGGCGGCGACCTCTATATCGCCAAGTACACCGGCTATCTGACCGACGCGCTGACGCTGTCGGCGCAATACGGCCAATTCAAGATGGACAACTATCGCAACCCACGCAACCTACCGGGTGCGGATTGCCCCTGGGTGCTAGACGGCCGCACGGTCAACAACGGGGCGAGTGGCGACCTGGTTCCTGAGGGATGCTACAACCAGAACAACATCACGATTTCCGATCCGAAAGGCACGAACCCGTACGACAAACGCAGTGCCGGCCGCCTTGATCTGGAATGGAAGCTGGGCAGCCACACGCTGCGTGGCGGTTTCGACGGCGAGAAATTCACCTCCACCGACCTGGGCTACACCTATACCGGTGGCGTGTACTGGCGCTACTACGTGTATCTTGGCGGCAAGATCAACGGTGTCACGCCGCCCGACGGCACGACCGAGTATGTGCGCGCCCGTCACGTCTCCGCAGCCAGCGGCATGTACAAGGTCGACAATACCGCGGCTTATATCGAGGATACCTGGCAGTTCAACGATCGCTGGATGTTTTACGCCGGCTTGCGCGAGGAAACGTTCGACAACAAGGATGGCTTGGGGCGCAGCACAGTCAAGTCGAGCAACCAGCTTGCGCCGCGTCTCGGCTTTTCCTGGGACATGACCGGTGATTCCGCCAACAAGCTGTTCGGCACGCTCGGCCGCTATTACATCCCGGTGGCATCGAACACGAACATCCGCGCGAGCCGCGCCGAGACGTTCATTTCCGACTTCTACACGTTCACCGGGCAGGATCCGCGCACCGGCGCGCCGATCACCCTGGGCCAGCATCTCGGTTCGACGGTCGTCAGCGAGTCTGGCGTCATTCCTTCACCCGGTCAGTTTGCGGCGACCAACCTCAAGCCGATGTATCAGGATGAGCTGATTCTCGGATTCCAGCATGCGTTCGCGGAGCGCTGGTCGGGCGGCGTGAGCACAACAATACGCAAAGTCGGCGCCGGCATGGATGATTTTTGCTGGCCCGGCGCATTCGACAATTGGGCAGCGGATCATGGCTATACCAATTTCGACGACAGCACGTTGCCGAGTTGCATGCTGCTCAACCCGGGCAGGGACAATGCGTTCAAGCTGGACTTGAACGGCGACGGCAAGCTGACCAATGTCACCATCCCGGCCAAGTACTTCATGCTGCCGAAGTACAAGCGCCGCTACAACTCGATCGAACTGTTCGTCGAAAAGCAGTGGAGTGACAACTGGTGGGCGCACGCCTCGTACACCTGGTCGCATGACTATGGCAATGCGGAAGGCTACGTCGATTCGAATTTCCAACAGGGCGATGCGGGGACCACGGCCGACTTCGACTACCCGTCGTTCACCGACGGCATCAACGGCAATCTGCCCAACGATCACCGCCACGTGTTCAAGCTGTTCGGCGCCTACAAACCCGCGCCCAATTGGATGGTGTCCGGCAATCTGCTGGTCGAGTCCGGTGGTCCGATCAGCTGCATCGGCTTCCTGCCGCTGACCGGACCGGAGGGCGAGGACCAACTGCGCAGCATCAACCAGAGTTATGGCCCGAGCAGCAACTACTGCAATGCCGGAGCCGATGCCAATGGCGATGCGATCCAGAAGCTGGTCCAGCGCGGCACGGTCGGGCGCACGCCTTGGATCAAAAGCCTCGATGTCGGCGTCAAGTGGAGCCCGCCGATTGATGGCGCAAAACTGACCTTCGGCATCGATGTGTTCAACCTGCTGAACGATCACAATGCGGTGCGCGTCTCGATGACCCACGACGGCAACGCGGGCAATCCGCAAACGGTGAACACCTTTGGTTTGACTACGGACTATCAGCAACCGCGCTATGTTCGTTTCAGCGCGCGCGTGGACTTCTGAGGTAAGGAACGGGATTTCGCTTGAGCCTCGGCGCCTTCACCGGCGTCGAGGCTGCTCCTACCGTTCGTTCAAAAGCCAATCCCGCCTGACCTCATCCTCATCGCCAGCATGTCGTATTGGCATTCCATTCTCCACGGATGAGGCCGAGAATTTACGAGCGCAAACTTTCTACTGCCATACCGATGCATCTTCCCGCTGACGAGTCGGTGCGCTTCACATCGGGGGTTTCGTATGCATTGGACTGGAGATGAGCGGCTTTTGCCGCGAACTGCGTCTTTTCCGAATACCGGTTGCAGTCAGGGTTTGAGGAGACGATCATGCCCAATATCTTTGGAAAGCCCCGGAAATCCACATTCCTACTTGTGCTGGCGCTGTCCGCCGTGCTGTGCCCGGGGCACGCGGCGACGATCGTCGTCGACACCGGCGCCGATCCGGGCCTAAGCACTCCAGGTGTCTGTAGCTTACGCCAGGCTATTCCGTGAGCATTGATCGTGAGGAAATCACGCATCTGCGCCGGATGATCGCGATAGCGTCGATGTCTGTGGGTCTCGTTGCGTGCGCATCGGTGGCGCGAGTAACCAATTTGTCCACCGCGGCTTGCGCCGAGCAAATGCAGCGTGGCTTGAGCGATATCCTCGTCGAACAGGGGGAAAGCGCGGATGCCGGCGAATCGCTCGCGCGGGAAGCGCGCTGGGCGCTCGCGGACAAAGCGTTTGGCCCGAGGCCGTTCCTCGTGCCCGCGCCATCCGGCACCGACTATGCCTTCTTCGTGCAGAAGAAATCCGATGTCTGCTTGCTGCGACTCTACGGGCGGCAGCATGGATTCGTTTCCTATACGAACAACCTGACCTACATCGCCACACGGCCGCTGACGAGTTGCGAATGCGCGGAGTGAGCGACGCCCTGCGCTCGCCGCAAGCCCGCGTGTTGGTTCTACGCTTGGCGGCAGCAGCTAGACCGTCGCGGGTGCGGCGTCAGCGCACCGCTGCATAACCGCCCGGCACGCCACGCGGAGAGAACACGATCTGCCAGAGCTGCAGCCGGCGTGCGCGGAAATTCGCCGCCGAGGCGCCGAGGTAGAAATGCCACATGCGGCGGAAGCGTTCGCCGTATTTTTCGCCGAGCGCCGGCCAGGCGGCATCGAAATTCGCGCGCCAGGCCATCAGCGTGCGGTCGTAGTAAGGTCCGAAGCCGTGCCAATCCTCGAGCACGAACAGCCCTTCGGCGGCTTTCGCGATCTGCGCGGCAGACGGGATCATCGAGTTCGGAAAAATATACTTTTCGATCCAAGGATCGGTGTGGCTGGATGATTCGTTGCCGCCGATCGTGTGCAGCAAGGTAAGCCCGTTGCTGCGCAGGGACTGGCGCACGGTCTCGAAATAGGCGCGGTAGTTTTTCACGCCGACGTGCTCGAACATGCCGATCGACCAGATGCGATCGAATTTCTGATCGCCGATTTCATCGGGCACTTCGCGATAGTCCTGCACGCGAATCTCGACGGGCAGGTCGCGGCACAGCTCGCGCGCATACTCCGCCTGCTCGTGCGACACGGTGACGCCGACACCGGTCACGCCGTATTTCCGCGCCGCGTACGCGAGCGCCTCGCCCCAGCCGCAGCCGATGTCGAGCACGCGCATGCCGGGCCTCAGGTCGAGTTTGCGGCAGACCAGGTCGAGCTTGGCCTCCTGCGCTGCGTCGAGATCCGGCGCGTCCTTCCAGTAGCCGCAGCTGTAGACCAGGCGCTTGCCGAGCATCGCGTGGAACAGGTCGTTGCCCAGATCATAGTGCTGCTCGCCGACCTTGTACGCGCGCCGGCCGCGCTGCATGTTGACCAGCTTGGCGCGCAGAAACAGGGCCGCATCGTCGATGCCACCGACGCGCTCGTCGAGATGCGCATCGAGCAGGTGGAACAGGAAGCCGTCGAGGTCCGCCGCGTCCCACCAACCATCCATATAGGCCTCGCCGAGGCCGAGCGAACCGTGCGCGATGATGCGTGCGTAGAGCTGCTCGTCGTGCACCTGCATATCGACCGGTGCGTCACCGTCGATACGCACGCCGGCGAGCGTCAGCAATGATTCAACCCGATTGCGCGCAGTATTGCGGACCATGGCGAAGCCTCAAACGCCACAAGAATTTGGGGTGAAGCCGCAATCTATCAAGCTCCTGACGTGGAGGCTACCATTCCGCCGCTCTGTGCTTCTCAGCCGTGGAACGGCACCAGACGCATCCACCAGTGGCCGTAGTCCGGGTAGTGGCCGCTGAAGTAGGGGTGGTCGGGGTAGTTGAGCTTGAGCACGCGCTCGGTGTCGCTGGCGAGCTTTTCCTGGCCGAGCGCCTTGTAGGACAGGGTGGTGATCGCGAGCGCGTCGCCCGCGGCCGGGGTGCGCGCGAAGCGCTCGAACACGTCCTTGCTGCGGTTGATCGCGGCGACGTAGGCGCCACGCTTGTAGTAAAACTGGGCGACGTGGACCTGCGCGCGCGACAGGTTGTCGCGCAGGTAGATCATGCGCTGGCGCGCGTCGGGCGAGTAGCGGCTGTCGGGGAACTTGGTGACGAGTTCGTTGAAGTCCTCGAACGACTGCAGCGTGCTCGCCATCTCGCGCTTGGTCGGGTCCTGGTTGGCCCAGTTGGCGAGGAAGCCGCGGTCACGGTCGAAGTTGATGATGCCGCGCAGGTAGTAGGCGTAGGCGATGTGTTTCTGCGTCGGGTAGGTCTTGATGAAGCGGTTGATCGTCGACAGCGCTTCGTCTTCCTTGCCGTCCTTGTACTGGGCGAAAGCCAGCTCCATTTGCGCCTGCTCGGTGTACGGACCGAACGGGAAGCGCGCGATCAGGCGCGTGTAGTAGCGGATCGCCTTGGTCTGGTTGCCGGACATCAGCGCTTCCTTGGCCGAGTCGTACATCTGCTCGACCGGCAGCACCTCGGTCTCGTCCTGCTTCTTCTCGCGATGGCAGCCCACGGCGAAGACGGCGAGCAGGAGCAACAGCAGGATTTTGGCGGACAGCGGAAGGCGCATCGGGAAATTTCGCATGGGGAAGGGGGCCGTGAGGCGGCAAGAGCGGCGATAATAGCCCAAAGCCGCGGTACTCCGGAACTTCACCGCCCCCACAGCCAGATTCGATTCAGCATGGAAAACTCCAATCCCGTCCAGACCTTGCCCATCCCCGATAGCGCGGCAGGCTTGCGCTTCGACCAGGCCGTGGCGCAGATGTTTCCGGACTATTCGCGCTCGCGCCTGAGCGAATGGATCAAGGCTGGCGACGTGCTGCTCGACGGCGCGCAGGCGGCGCCGCGGCAGATCGTGCACGGCGGCGAGCTCGTCTCGCTGCATGCGCGGCCCGGCCAGGAAGTGCCGCTGCGACCCGAGCAGATCGCGCTCGACATCCGCTATGAGGACGCCGACCTGCTCGTGATCAACAAGCCGGCCGGCCTCGTCGTGCATCCGGGCGCGGGTCAGCCCGCGGGCACGCTGCAGAACGCGCTGCTGCATTTCGACGCGAAGCTGGTCGAGATTCCGCGTGCCGGGATCGTGCACCGGCTCGACAAGGACACCTCCGGCGTTATGGTCGTCGCACGTTCGCTGCGCGCGCATACGCGGCTGGTCGAGGCGCTGCAGGAGCGCGACGTGCACCGCCAGTACGTCGCTGTCGTGTTCGGCCCGATGATCGCCGGCGGCAGTGTCGATGCGCCGATCGGCCGCCATCCGCGCGACCGCCTCAAGCAGGCCGTGGTCGAGGAACCGGCGGGCAAGCACGCGCTGACCCACTACCGCGTGCGCGAGCGTTTCCGCGCGCACACATTGATCGAATGCCGGCTCGAGACCGGGCGCACGCACCAGATCCGCGTGCACATGGCGCATGCCAAGCATCCGCTCGTCGGCGACAGCCAGTACGGCGGCGGCATGAAGCTGCCCAAGGGCGCGACGAGCGAACTCGTCGAAACCCTGCGCGGCTTCAAGCGCCAGGCGCTGCATGCGGAAAAGCTCGAATTCGAGCATCCGGTCAGCGGCGAACTGGTCAGCGTTACGGCGGAGGTGCCGGAGGATTTCGCCGCGCTCGTTCACGCACTGCGCGAGGATACGAAGACGGGGCGATGACGTAAGATTCCCAGCGACGTTCTCAACACAACAAAGGTGGAGGAACCATGCGCCGCGGATTTCTTGCTTTCGATCGAAACACGCTGAGCGTCGCCATCGCGACGTGCGCGATGCTGCTCGCCACGGGTTCGGCGCACGCGCTCGACGCGACCGATAGGGCTGCGATCAAGGCCGAGATCGGCAAGCGCCACGACGAGTCGCTCAAGCGCCTGCAGGACTGGATCGCGCTGCCGTCGATCGCCGCGGAAAACCGCAATTCGAAGGAAGGCGCCGAGTACATGGCCAGGCTCGCGCGCGAGGCCGGCTTCCAGGAAGTCGAGATCGTGCAAACTGACGGCAAGCCCGGGGTGTTCGCTACCCTCGACGCCGGCGCGAAGAAGACCGTCGGCCTCTACTTCATGTACGACGTCAAGCAGTTCGATCCGGCCGAATGGTCCTCGCCGCCGCTCGAGGCGAAGCTGGTCGACAAGCCCGGCATCGGCAAGGCCGTGGTCGGTCGCGGTGCGGTCAACCAGAAGGGTCCCGAAGCGGCGTTCCTCGCCGCGCTGCATGCGATCAAGGGCGCCGGGAAAAAAATGCCGGTCAACCTCGTCCTCGTCGCCGAGGGTGAGGAGGAGATCGGCTCGCCGCATATCGGCCAGGTCGCGCTCAAACCCGAGGTGCAGAAGGCGCTGAAGAAAACCGTCGGCGTGTTCATGCCGTCGGCGACGCAGGATCTCGACGGCATCGTCACGGTCAGCCTCGGCGCGAAGGGCGTGGTCGAACTCGAGCTTGTTTCGAGCGGCGAGAAGTGGGGGCGCGGTCCGTCCAAGGACGTGCACTCCTCGCTCAAGGCCATGGTCGATAGCCCGGCCTGGCATCTGGTCAAGGCGCTCGACACGCTGGTTTCGGCCGACGGCAACACGATCACGATCGAGAATTATCCGAAGCCGACGCCGATCAGCGCCGAGGAGAAGGCGATGATCGCCACCGCGATCGCGCGCAAGAGCGAGGCGCAGGCAAAGAAACAACTCGGCGTTGCACACTGGATCGACGATCTGCCGTGGCTGGAGGCGAACGAGCGCCTCGAATCACAGCCGACGGTCAACATCGAAGGCCTCGTCGGCGGCTATACCGGTCCCGGCGGCAAGACCGTGCTGCCGCACAGGGCCGTGGCCAAGATCGACATGCGCCTCGTGCCCGGCATGACCCTGAAGGATGCGGTTGCCGCGCTCAAGGCGCACCTGGCGAAGAAAGGCTTCGGCGACATCGAAGTCAACGTTTCCGGCGGCTACGATCCGACCCAGACCGCGGCGAGCGCGCCGTTGATCGAGGCTCAGGTGACCGTGCTCAAGCGCGCCGGCATCGATCCCGTGCTGTGGCCGCGCAATGCCGGCTCGTATCCAGGCTACGTGTTCACCGATGCGCCGCTGAAGCTCGCCTCGGGCCATTTCGGTCTCGGCCACGGCAGCGGCGCGCACGCGCCCGACGAGTACTACGTGATCGAGTCGAGCAATCCGAAGGTGGAAGGCCTCGACGGCGCGGTGATGTCGTTCGTCGACTATTTGTACGAACTCGGGAAGTAGCCGCGCGAATGTCGCCGTTGGCTTCGTTCGACGACACGATCGTCGTGCCCGATTGGCCCGCGTCCACGCGGGTGCGGGCCGCTGTGACGACGCGGCTCGTGCGCGGCGCGTCAGCGTCGCCGTTCGATGCGTTCAACCTCGGCGCGCAATGCGGCGATGATCCTGCCGCGGTGACCGCCAATCGCGCGGCGCTGGTCAGGCTGCTCGGGTTGCCCGGCGAGCCGCGCTGGCTGCGCCAGACCCATGGCACAGACGTCGCCGTATTCGGTGCTGCGGCGACGCACAGCGACCCGCGGGATGCCGATGCGTCGGTGGCCCGCGTCCCCGGCATCGTGCTCGCGGTGCTGACCGCGGATTGCCTGCCGTTGCTGATATGCGCGGACGACGGCAGCGAAATCGCCGCCATTCACGCCGGCTGGCGAGGTCTCGCCACCGGCGTCATCGAGCGCGCGGTCGAACGTCTGGATACATCGCGCGAAAAGCTGCTCGTGTGGTTGGGGCCGGCAATCGGCGCGGATTCGTACGAGGTCGGCGCTGAAGTGCGCGAGGCCTTTTTCACGCTGTCGGAGCACAACGCCGACGCGTTCGCGCCGACGCGTCCGGGGCATTGGCACTGCGACCTCTACGCGCTTGCACGGCGACGTCTGGCCGCGCTGGGGATCACACGCGTCTGCGGCGGCGGCTTCGATACCTACAGCGATGCACGCTTCTATTCCTATCGCCGCGCCGCGCATACGGGCCGGTTCGCCAGTCTGATCTGGACCACCGGCTGAGGTGCGGCTGCGCCCAACTGTTCGGCGTGCAAGGTGCCGAAAATCTTGACCCAAAGCAAAATCATGCCCCGATTTTTTTGGTTGAATTCGCCTAGGCATTGCCTCATATCTCGGACATCTCGCGGCTAGGGGCCGCTTTCCTTTTTTCAGGGTATTCCGATGCGAATGGACAAACTGACTTCGCGTTTCCAGCAAGCGCTCGCCGATGCGCAGAGCCTGGCGGTGGGGCGCGACAACAACATGCTCGAACCCGCGCATTTGATGGCAGCATTGCTCGATCAACAAAGCGGGTCGACCGTGCCGCTGCTCACCCAGGCTGGGGTCAACGTGCCCGTGCTGCGCCAGCGCGTGAACGAGGCGGTCGAGCGCCTGCCGCAAGTCCGCGGACAGGAAGGCAACATCAACGTCTCCAACGAACTGACGCGCCTGCTCAATCTTACCGACAAGCTCGCACAGCAGCGTGGTGACGCCTTCATCGCGAGCGAGCTGTTCGTGCTTGCCGCGGTCGATGACAAGGGCGAGATCGGCCAGGCGCTGAAGGCCGCGGGTGCGACCAAACCGAAGCTCGAAGCGGCGATCGAGAAGATGCGTGGCGGCGAGAAGGTCGAAAGTGAAAATGCCGAAGATCAGCGCCAGGCGCTGGAGAAGTACACGATCGACCTGACCGCGCGCGCGGAGAAATCCAAACTCGATCCCGTCATAGGCCGGGATGAAGAAATCCGGCGCGTCATCCAGGTGCTGCAGCGGCGCACGAAAAACAATCCCGTGCTGATCGGCGAGCCCGGCGTCGGCAAAACCGCGATCGTCGAAGGCCTGGCCCAGCGCATCATCAACAACGAAGTGCCAGAAGGTCTGCGCGACCGCCGCGTGCTCTCGCTCGACATGGGCGCGCTGATCGCCGGCGCGAAGTTCCGCGGCGAGTTCGAAGAGCGCCTGAAAGCCGTGCTCAAGGATCTGGCCAAGGAAGAAGGTAACGTCATCCTATTCATCGACGAGCTGCACACGATGGTCGGCGCCGGCAAGGCTGAAGGCGCGATGGACGCGGGCAACATGCTCAAGCCTGCGCTTGCTCGCGGCGAGCTGCATTGCATCGGCGCGACCACGCTCGACGAGTATCGCAAGTACATCGAAAAGGACGCGGCGCTCGAACGTCGCTTCCAGAAAGTGTTCGTCGGCGAACCTTCGGTCGAGGATACGATCGCGATCTTGCGCGGCCTGAAGGAAAAGTACGCGCTGCATCACGGAGTCGAGATCACCGACCCGGCGATTGTCGCGGCGGCGACGTTGTCGAACCGCTACATCTCGGACCGCCAGCTCCCCGACAAGGCGATCGACCTGATGGACGAGGCCGCCTCGCGTATCCGCATGGAGATTGACTCGAAGCCGGAAGAGCTCGATCGTCTCGAGCGCCGCCTGATTCAGCTCAAGATCCAGCGCGAAGCGTTGAAGAAGGAGAAGGACAAGGAGTCGCAGCAGCGCCTCGCCGATCTCGAAACCGACATCGCCAAACTCGAGCGCGAGTTTTCCGATTTGAACGAAGTCTGGAAGGCCGAGAAGGCCGCCGTGCAGGGCACGACCAAGATCAAGGAAGAGATCGAAGCCGCGCGCGCGGAACTCGAAGCCGCGCAGCGCAAGCAGGACCTCGCCAAGGTCGCCGAAATTCAGTACGGCAGAATTCCGCAACTGGAAAAGCAACTCGGCGCAGCGCAGGAAGCGGAGTCGAAAGGCTTCAAGCTGCTGCAGCAGAAAGTGACCGGCGAAGAGATCGCCGAAGTCGTGAGCCGCTGGACCGGCATCCCGGTTTCGAAGATGCTCGAAGGCGAGCGCGAGAAGCTGCTGCGCATGGAGGACATGCTGCATCAGCGCGTCATCGGTCAGGACGAGGCGGTGCGTGCAGTCGCGGATGCGATCCGGCGTTCACGCGCCGGCTTGTCCGATCCGCACCGGCCGAACGGCTCATTTCTGTTCCTAGGCCCGACCGGCGTCGGCAAGACCGAGCTGTGCAAGGCGCTCGCCGAGTTCCTGTTCGACTCGCCCGACGCGCTCGTGCGCATCGACATGAGCGAGTTCATGGAGAAGCACTCGGTCGCGCGCCTGATCGGCGCACCCCCGGGCTACGTCGGCTATGAGGAGGGCGGTTATCTGACCGAAGCGGTGCGGCGCCGTCCGTACAGCGTGATCCTGCTCGACGAGGTCGAGAAGGCGCACCACGACGTGTTCAACATTTTGCTGCAGGTGCTCGACGATGGACGCCTGACCGACGGTCAGGGCCGCACGGTCGATTTCCGCAACACCGTCATCGTGATGACGAGCAATCTCGGCTCACAGCTGATCCAGGAGATGGCCGGCGATACCGAGGAGGAATACACGAAGATGAAGGCTGCCGTGATGGGCGTCGTCCAAGCCCATTTCCGGCCGGAGTTCATCAACCGCCTCGACGAGATCGTCGTGTTCCGCCCGCTCGACAAGGCGCAGATCCGCCAGATCGCGCGCATCCAGACCGCGTATCTCGCCAAGCGTCTCGGCGAGCGTCAGCTGAACATGACGATCAGCGACAAGGCGCTCGACCTGCTCGGCAATGTCGGCTTCGATCCGGTGTTCGGCGCCCGCCCGCTCAAGCGCGCGATCCAGCAGCAGCTCGAGAATCCGTTGGCCAAGGAGATCCTCGAAGGCAAGTTCCAGCCGGGCGATACGGTGGCGGTCGATGCCGAGCATGGTCGGCTCGTGTTCGCGAGGAACAGGCAGGCGTGATGGTGCGCGCTGCGAGGAATTCGAGAGTAAAGACCTGACGCCACGCGACCCCGTCGCGTGGAACTGGAGGGCAGGGCATGAAGGCGGATGTTTCGGTTGTCGCCGCCGCGAGCGCACCTGGCGTGCGCCTCGACGTATGGCTCTGGGCAGCGCGTTTCTTCAAGACGCGCGCGCTGGCAAATAAAGCGATTGAAGGCGGCAAGGTGGAATTGAACGAGGCCGCGGGCAAGCCGTCCAGGGCGGTGCATGTCGGCGACCGGCTCCGCCGCTCGCGGCGAAGAACGCTTCGAGATCGAAGTCGTCGTGCTCGGCGATCAGCGCGGCCCAGTCGCGCTGGCGCAGTCGCTCTACCGCGAAACCGAGGCCAGCCGCAACGCGCGCGTGGAAGCAGCCGAACGTCGTCGCCTCGAACGCACGGGTTATGCGAAGCCACCGACCAAGCCCGACAAGCGCGCGCGGCGCCTCATCATTGCGCTGGGCGATATTGATGCGATGTAGGGCCGAGTTTCCCGAATCCTCAGGTTAGGCTTATCGACCAACTCGTGCGCTTTATGGAGACTCGAAATTCGAGGCCTGATCCTTGGCAATGATCAGGTCGCCTACGACCTCTGGCACGTCGAGCAACGCCCCAAGTCGATCGCACGCGAAGTGGAACCGGTCGAGATGCCTGCCGCTGCCTGAAGGTTGGTCTTGAAAGCAAACGTGATCCCGTTCGCCGCTCCCGTTCGCCCAGTTAGTCGTGCTTCGCTTGGCCTGCATCGATTTGGACCGACCTTCGTTCGCTTTCGGGCACTGGAAATCTTGATGAGCCTATCTGGACCGCCACAGCCGCCAGCGTCAGAAAAGGAAAAAAGTGACGGAGGAATTATTCGATTGAAACGGAAAATTCCTCCGTCACCTTTTCGTCTATACTTCTGGGCGCGGGCGATTTCGCCCGGTTTCTCGTGGCCGAGACGCCGCGCTGGCCCGAGGCGGTGAAGCAATCGGGGTCGAAGCTGGATTGAAAAACGGAGAGAGCCCGACTTCTGCTGATTTGATAGCAACCAGACCAATATCCACGCCGACGCAACGGCAATTCTTCTTTCATCATTCGCGCCAGACCCCATCCACCGGGAGACTCACGCCATGAACCCAGAATCTATCCTGCCGGGCGCCGAGCCCTTCCTGTTCGAGGGCAGTGACGTCGGCGTGCTGGTGTCGCACGGTTTCAGCGGCAGCACGCAGAGCATGCGCTTCATCGGTGAGCAGTTGCACACCCAAGGCGGCTACACGGTGCTGAGGCCGCGCCTGGCGGGGCACGGCGTGTCGCCCCATGCCTGACACCGCCCCGCCCGCCGCCACCGTCGTCGTCAGCTTTCGCGAGCGCTGGGGCTTCACTGAGGACGTGGTCAAGCGGCTGCTGGCGCACACCCCACCCGAGGTGCCGGTGTGGGTGCTGGACACCGGCCTGCCGCCCGCGCCGAGGCTGGCGCTGCAGGCGCTGGCCGACGCGGCGCCGCGCCTGTCCATCGTGCCGCTGCCGGCCGGCCTATGGCCGCAGCAGGCGCGCGGCGCCGTCGCGGGGCGGATCGGCACGCCCTACGCGGTGTTCATCGACAACGACGTGCTGGTGCAGCCGGGCTGGCTGGCAGCGCTGCTGGACTGCGCCGCAGCCACCGGCGCCGGCATCGTGGGGCCGCTGTACTTGATGGGCGCGGACGAAGCCAGCGAGGTGGTGCACATGGCCGGCGGCCAGCTGGACATTCAGGGCGAGCCCCCCAACCGGGTGATGGGCGAATCGCACCGGCACCTCAACCGCCCGCTGTCCAGCATCCAGCCGCCGCCGCAGCGCGCGCCGTGCGGCTTCGTCGAATACCACTGCCTGCTGATGCGGCGCGAGGTGTTCCAGGACGCGGACGTGTTCGACCCCGACATCGTCTGCGTGCACGAGCACATCCACGCTAGCCTGCGCGCGCAGGAGCTGGGCTACGCCACTTGGCTGGAGCCCGCCACGCGGGTGCTCTACCTGGTGCAGCAGCCCTGGCGGCTGGACGAACTGCCCGGGCTGGCACGGCGCTGGTCCACCCAGGCGGCCGACCACAGCCTGCGCCGCTTTGCCCAGCGCTGGGGCGTGGCCGACGATGACCGCTCGTTTGGCGTGCGCAGGTTCGTGCGCTACCACGTGGGCAAGGTCAGCCCGCTGCGCCCGGGCCTGCAAACCCCCGACAGCGCCCAGCGCACCCTGCAGCCCGCAGACCTGCAGCAAACTCCCGCCGGCCTGCTGCACCAGGCCCGCCAGCGCGGCTACCCGGCCGCCGAGTTGCAAGGCCTAGCCAACGGCCTGCTGCTGGCGCTGCGCCTGTTCAACGGCGGCTACCGCCCCTGCGGGCGGCCCTTCGTCAACCACGCAGTGGGCACTGCCAGCGTGCTGGTGCACTACGGCTTTGAGATGCGCCTGGTGCTGGCCGGGCTGCTGCACGCGGCCTACACCCACGCCATTCCGGCCCACACGCCCGACGGCGCCAAGGCGGCCCAGCAGATCATGGCCGCGCTGGGCCCGCAGACCCCGGTGGAGCACGCCGTGCGCGCCTACACCCTGCGCCAGAAGCGCTACCCCCTGTTGCTGACGCAGGCGCCCGAGTTGCTGCTGGCCAGCGACGCGGAGTTGCTGCTGCTGGACGTCGCCAACGAGGTGGACATGCTGCTCAGCTTGGAGGTGGCCACCAGCGGCCGGCAAGACCTGATGCCCGAGCCGCTGCTGGCGCTGACGCTGGACACCTGCCAGCGCTCCGGCATCCCCGGCCTGGGCCAGACGCTGCAGGCGCAGCGCGCCGGCCTCAAGAACTTGAACTACGCCGACCGACCGACGCTGCGCTTTCACCCTCAGCCCGGCAGCTTCCGCCTGCAGCCGCAGGGCACCGTGCCGATGGCGGGCGCGCTGGACCAGACCCTGGCTCAGCTGCCGTTTCCCGCCTGACATCCGGGCGGGAATTTTCATCTGAACTACCCCGATTTTTCGGACGGTTAATTAGACACCTGTGCCTTGGCAAAGTCTTCCGGCGAGCGATAGCCCAAGGCACTGTGCGTTCGTTTACGGCAGAGCACCTCGATGTGGTCGAACACTACCGATCGAGCTGCATCGCGATCGGCGAACACCGCGAGGACAGCCGCTGGCTTGCCGGATGTCTTCAGAAGTCGCAGCGCTTCGCGCTTGAACTCCGCCGTGAACTTTTGTCGCTTCTCCATCGAACACTTCCGTATGAGGATTGTCCTCGCTTTGTGGTGTCCGAGAAATCAGGGGTGGTCCAAGTTGAACATGACGATCAGCGACAAGGCGCTCGACCTGCTCGGCAATGTCGGCTTCGATCCGGTGTTCGGCGCCCGCCCGCTCAAGCGCGCGATCCAGCAGCAGCTCGAGAATCCGTTGGCCAAGGAGATCCTCGAAGGCAAGTTCCAGCCGGGCGATACGGTGGCGGTCGATGCCGAGCATGGTCGGCTGATGTTCGCGAAAAAGTAGCTTGGCCGAATGCCTTGTGGAATGACCGCGCGTTCCACCAGAACGCGTGTGCGGAAGCCAATAAGCAATTTTAGCCATACGGATCGGCACGATTCGATTCACATCGAACCATATGCCCGGCGTGCGACGGTATGGTGCGCATGCACGTCAAGACCGAGGTCGACATGCGCATCACCCGTTTCATCCATCGTCGAATCGATCGCTGCAGGCTTGAGGTGCGGCGCCACGCCTGCATCGAGAAGGATCGCCCATGATGGGTTGCTTTCGAATTGAAGTAGCACTCTTGGCGGGGTGCCAAATGGCACTTGTCGGGTCGGGCCCCCGAAGTCAGGCTGAAATTTCTGCTTCTCGATACAATGGGAACATTCCGCGTTTTCGCTTCGACTCTCAGCGATGAATGCAAACTTGCAAACGCTGCGGCGCCTGCCTTCGGCGGAGCAGCTCAAACTGCAGAATCTGCGCCTGCGCGTCGGTGATCATGCCGTCGACGTCGGCGCACTGCGCGTGATCGGCGAGGGCGAGTCGTCGCGTCTGACCAGCAAGGCCGTCAGCGTCCTGCTCGAACTCGTGCGCCATGCCGGCAACACGGTCAGCCGCGAACACCTGCTCGAAACCGCATGGAAGGATCGTGTGACCACGCCCGATGTGCTCACCCAGGCAGTCAAGGAACTGCGCCGAGCATTTGGCGATGCGCAATACATCGAAACGATTCCGAAAGTCGGTTACCGGCTGCTCGCGGACGTTTCGGTGATCGAAGCCGACGAAATTCCGTTTGGTCGCATCGATCATCTTGCGTTGCGTGCTGAAAACGAATCCTGGGTCGAACCTGAGGCAAACGAGACGACCCCGCTCGCGCTGGCGGCGGCTGCGCGAGCGTTCGCCGCCGGCAGCAAAGCGGAGCCCGTTGAGCCGGTGCCTGCGCAGGTCGTACCCGCCGCGCCCACTGCAAAGTGGACGCAGTTCGCACCAGCCGTAATGCTGCTCGCGCTCGCCGTCGCGGCAGGCTGGTATTTCATCCGCGGCGGGCGAGTCTCGGCGCCGCCGCCGTGGGCGGTTTCCAATCTGCGTGCGCTGACTTCGGATCCCGAATCTGAAATTCTGCCGCATATCTCGCCCGACGGCACACGCGTGGCGTTCGGCAAATTGATCGAAGCAACCGGGCTCGACAGGCTGTTCATTCGCGGCGTCGAGCCGTCGCAGCTCGTGCCGCTGGCGCCGCACACCGAGAAGGCGCACGACATCCGTCCGGTGTGGTCGTCCGATGGCAGTCACATCGCCTATGAGCGCATCTCCAGGGACAAGTGCACGCTATTCATCGTGTCGAGCCTGGGCGGGCACGAGCGTGAGATCGGCGATTGCCAGGACTTCGGCACAAGCTACTTCGATTTCGCGCCCGGAGATCAGGATCTCGTCATCGGGTTGCGCGGCAGCGGATCGCAGTCCGACGTGACCCTGTCGCGATGGAACATCGCCACCGGCACCGGCGAGCCATTGCAGTATCAACGCGCGAATGGCGAACAAGACATCGAGCCGCGCTATTCGCCGGACGGACGCTGGCTGGCGTTCCGTCGCGGCTTTTCGCCGTATAGCGATCTTTATGTGATGCGCGCGGACGGCAGCGGTGTGCGGCAGATCACGCATTTGTCGGGCAGTCTGCGCGGCTACACGTGGACGGCGGACAGTTCGGCGCTTGTGTTCTCGTCCAATCATCTCGGCAAGTTCGAGTTGTACGCGGTCGGCATCGACGGCGGACCGTTGCAGCGTCTCGGCATTGAACATGCGATCTATCCGGATGCCGCACATGCCGTGCACACCGTCGTCTACCAGATTCAGCGCACGATGAGCGCGCTTGCGGAAGTCGACATCGACGCGCCGCAGACCGTGCCGCGCAAATTGGCCGCTTCGACGGGCAGCGACTCCGCACCCTCAGTCTCGCCGGACGGCAAACACATCGCCTTTCTTTCCGATCGCAGCGGTTTCAACCAGGTGTGGCTCTACGACGCCGCCACGGACAGCGCCGAAGCGCTGACCGATTATCGCGATACGGTTCTTTCCGGCCTGGTCTGGCGCGCCGATTCGGCCGCCCTAGTTGTCACCGTGCGCGAGGAGCCCACCACCTCGCGCCTCGTCGAGATCGATCTGGCGTCGCGCCGAGCGCGTGACATTTCCGGCAAGGACGAGAGCGTGCTGTTCGGCGGCTACGGCCCGAAGCCGGGGAGTTTCCTGCTCGCCACGGGGACAAGCAGCAGCGGCGCGCGCCTGCTGTTGCGGGAATCGGCGGACGCGGTCGGGCGCTCCGACAAGGTGCTTGCCACCGGAGTGCAACAGGCCGAAGTCGATGCTGCGCAGGGTTTCGTCTATTACACCCGCGTCGGGACCGCCGGGTTGTTCCGGTGGACGGCAGCAACGGGCGGAGAGCAGAAGCTGACTGACAAGATCAATGCACTGACTGTTGGTGACTGGCGTCTCATCGACGGCAAGCTCTGGTATCTCGTGCCTGTCGACGTGCGCGCGGTCGTCCTGCATGAGTTCGATCCAGAGAAGAATGCGGACCGCGTGGTCGCCGAATTCCCCATCAGCGTCGGTGGCGTGAATTTCAGCGTCGATCCCGAGCACAGACACATTTACCTGGGTTATGTCGCAAACCAGGACACCGATATCGGCGCGTTCGAACTGGAACGGGCGGCGACGCGTTGAGCTGAGTCTCAGCAACGGTTGCAGCGGCGGGAACTTCAACAATTTCGATCACTTCATGTGCCGGTTTCCGCAACCCGCGGTGTGATCGCGCGGAGCACACTTTGCTCGCCCTCTCCAACGGGCAGTGGAAGCGTCACACGGCCATCGGGACCGGGACCCTGATGGCCGTTTTCATTTCCGCCATCGCGTTGCGCCCGCGCAAGTCGTTGTAACGAAATGATTTCACCGATTGCACCGAAAGATTTCGCCGCGATTTCAGCGCAATTTCCGTACAGTCTTGCGGCAGGGTAAGTAAATAAGCGCCTTCTCTCGACACGAAGGTGCACCATGCCCGCAAGCGTTCAGATCATCAACCCCGGAACTCGCTTGACCCTGCCGCGCATAGACGGCGCTGCGCTTTCGATGTTCATCGGCGGAGGCCGCAGCGCCGGCCTGCGCATCGAAGGACCGGCCGCGGGAGTATGGCTCCCTCTGCGCGGCCGCCTCCAGATTGGCGTAGGCGAGGGTGAAAGCACGCACGCCCGCTTCGAGGCGCGTGCCACCTGCGCCGATGCCTTCACCCAGGTGACCGGCCGCGGTCACGCCCTGTGGCTGGCCGTGGTCGGCACGCCGGCCGCGTGGCGCGAGGCGCTTGCGGCCGGGCCGACGCGAGATTCCGGCCTGCTCCCGGCCACGCACCAGGTCGAACATGCCCTGCTGCGCCGTGCCATGAGCCTGGTGCGCGCGGTGCAGCAAGGCGATGATGCGGTGGCGCTGGATGGCATGCTCGACGAGATCGGCGCGATGCAGAACCGCTTCGACGAGATGATCGCGCGCTGCCCGGGCCGTACCTGGGCGCAGCGACGCCATGTGTTCCTGCGCCTGCAGCGCGTCCGCGAACATCTGGCCTGCAATTGCCATCTCGATCTCGACAATGCTGCGCTCGCCCGCATCGCGAGCTACTCGCCTTGGCATTTCATCCGCGCCTTTCACGCCGCGTACCACGAGACGCCGCATGCGTTCCTCGTGCGCCAACGCCTGCTGCGCGCACAACGACTGCTGCGCACCAGCCCGCTCGCGATCGGCGAGATCGCGCTCGCCTGCGGCTTCGAAAATCGCTGCGCGTTCTCGCGCCTGTTCCGCAAGCGCTTCGGTACTACCGCGAGTGTGTTGCGCAGGGGTGGGGGCGCGCCAATGGCGTTGCGCGCAAACGTGGATTGAAGAAAGCGCCGCCGATTGCAGCGGCGCGTCCACGTCCGAAAATGGGGCGTTGCCCGGAAGGCCCGGGCCGCGTCACCGCGGCCCGGGAAGCAGCGTCTAGAACTTGACCGTAATCTTGCCGAAGAAGTAGCGGCCGACCGTGTCGTAGGTGTTCACGTCGGTGTTGGCATTGGCCACGTTTTCTTGGTAGAAGATTGGCGGTTGCTTGTTGCCCACGTTGTCGACACCGACCTGGATCATCGTGTTGAGCGGCTCGATGTTATAGCCGACCGAGATGTTGTGGTAGGTGTACGCACCGAACTTCAGGATCGCGTTCTCGGGATGCGGATAACAACCGTCCGCACCGGCCGCATCGCCTGCCGCTGCCGACGCGCCGTTGCACGCGTAGCCGATGCGACCGCGGCCGATGTAGCGCGCCGTCCAGTTGGCGTTGAAGGCACCCCAGTTCCAGTCGAGCCCGGCCAATGCGCGCCAGCGCACCAAGTTGCCGTAGGTGCGGTCGAAATGGCCGGCGAAACCCTGGGTCACGCCGGTGGTGATGTCGTACTTCTGGATGTAGGTCGTCTGGAAGTTCGCGGTGAAATTGCCGAATGACGTCTCCGGCAGCCGATAGCGCAGGTTCAAGTCGGCGCCCTCGGTCACCAGTGTGCCGGCATTGAACGAGGACTCGTAGATGTACTTGATCTGGCCGTAGCTTGAGCCGGATGTGTTGCGGGTGATCAGCTGGCAGGTCTCCTGGACGCCGTAGTAGCACGAGGTCAGGATCGTCTGCGCGATGCCGGGGCCGGACACGATCAGGTTGTCGAGCACGATGCGGTAATAGTCGGCGCTGACCGAGAGGCCCGGCAGCCAGTTCGGATCGTAGACAAATCCGTAGTCGAACGACTTGCCGTGCTCAGGCTGCAGATTGATCTTGGTGCCGAAGGCGCTGTTCGAATAGACCGAGCCGTTGACGATGCCGTTGGTCTGGCTGGTTCCGGTGTTCTGGAACACATAACCTTGGCAAGCCGGGTTGCTGGCCACGGACGCCGGTCCGCAGGGATCCGTTGCCGTCGCCGAGTCGGCCGAAGGGCCGGCAAACAGGTCGGTGACCGACGGTGCACGGAACACCTTCGACACCGTCGCGCGCAGCAGCAGGTCTTCGATCGGTTTCAACTCGATCGCGACCTTCCAGTTGTTGGTGCTGCCGAAGTTCGAGTACTTCGAGTAGCGGTCGCCGAGGGTCAGGTTGAGGCTGTGCACGAACGGCTGGTCCTTGAGGATCGGGACGAGCAATTCGGCGTAGGCCTCCTTGACGTTGTAGCCGCCCTGCGTGTTGGCAGTGCAGATCGAGCTCGGGCCCGAGCAGGAAATCGACGCGATGTTGCCCGCGGCGTCGCGTGTGATCTGGCTGACCAGTTGCGCGTCGGCCACCGAATCGACGTATTCCTTGCGGTAAGACGCGCCGGCGGCGAAGCCGACGTCGCCGGCCGGCAGGCTGAACAACGAGCTCGAGCTCACGCCGAATTCTGCCGACTTCATCTGGTAGTTGAGCGGCGAGTTCTTGTAGCTGGTCTTGGCGCTTTGCAGCAGGGAGATCGTGTTGGGATCGTAGATGTTGAAGATGTTGATCGGGTTGCACGACGCCTGGGTGCAGGCAAAGTTCGAGGTCAGCCTGCTGTAGTTGATGTAGTTCGCGTTCTCGCCGTGCTGGGTGACTTTGCCGTAGCTCGCGTCGGCGAACCAGGTCCAGCTCGAATCGGCGAAACTGCCTTTGAAGCCTGCGGTGACCAGGTCATGCGTGGTCGAGAAGTTCGTCTGGCGCGGGCCAAGGCTCGACAGACGCGTCTTGAACTCGTTGTATTGCTGCGAGCCGTCGGGCGCGTTGCCGAAGGCGACGCCGAACGGGTTGTAGTACTGGTTCGACGGGATGTACAGGTTGTCCTGTTGTGCGTCGAGCGGCACCGGCGCGATCTGCGTACGCGATACGGTCTTGTTGTGGAAGATCTCCATGAACGCTTCGACGTTGTCGGTGATCTTGTAGTTGCCCAGCGCGAACAGGCCGGTGCGCTCGCTCGGTGTCTGGTCGTAGTTGCCTACGGCCTGGTAGTTGAACGCGTCTTGCTGGCCGTTGTAGCAGCGATAGTCGCTGAGCGACGTACCGGTGGTGCCGTCCTTGCGCGTGACCCGGCCGCCGTTGCCGGCGATGCCTTTGCAGCCATTGAACGGGGCGCCGCCGAGTATGCTCGCAGGCAGGCTGATCGCGCCGTTCGGCGTGCGGCTCGAACCGCCGTGGACGACGTAGCCGGTGTTGTACTTGTACAAAGCGTCGTGCGAGTACGCACGATTTGCCGCGAGCACCGAATCGGTCTTGTTGTAGTTGATGCCAAGCAGGATGCTGCCCTTGTCGGTCGATTGGCCGAACATCGCATGCACGGCCCTGCGTTGACCGTCGTCATGGTCGCTGATGCCGTAGTCGACGCCGATCTCGGCACCCTGGTAGTTGTTGCGCGTGATGATGTTGACCACGCCGGCAACCGCATCCGAGCCGTAGACGGCCGAGGAGCCGTCGCTCAGTACTTCGATGCGCTCGACTGCCGAGGCGGGGATGATATTGAGGTCCTGCAATTGGAACGGCACACGGTGGCCGTTGATCAGCAGCAGCGAACGCTGGGTGCCGAGGCCGCGCAACGAAATCGTCGACGCACCGGTACCGCCGCCGTTGTTGACGTTGGGGTTCATGGCGTTGCCCGCCATGGAAGGCAATTGCTGGATCAGGTCGCCGAGCGTGACCTTGCCGGACTTCTCGATCGCGGCATGGTCGATGGTGAGAACCGGGTTGGCGGTTTCCATGTCGACGCGGCGGATGTTCGAGCCGGTGACGACGATGGTTTCCAGATTCTGCGACTTGGCGTTGTCGGCGGCGGGCGCTGCGTTCTGCGCCGCGGCCGGAACGGCGACGAGGCAGGCGAGCGAAGTTCCGGCCAGCGGCCACGCGCGCAAGGCATGGCGTATCGCTGTGCTGAGCACATGTTGGGGCATCTTGATCTCCTCGAAAAAAGCTGTCTACGGCCGGGGCTGGCCGGTGCGCGCAAGCGTTACAAATCCGTTGCGAGGAAATGTGCCCAAGAGCGGTCTATCGCTTTGCCGCAATTGCGCGCTGGCGCATGCCGCGAGCGCAGCACCAGCTGCGGCGGCTTTCGCCCAACGACTACTATGTGGGCCGGCAATTACTGCAACCCATTGCGCCGCGCATTTGGTGAGGATCGAGGCGCCGATCGAGCCACAGCAAATGAGGATTCATGTTCGCAAACAGATCACGAAGATTCATCCTGTGCCTCGCGGCGCTCGCTCCGCTTGCGGTGCATGCCGGCACCTGCGAGGTGCAGGGCGGAGCAACACGCACGCATCTGGTCGAGCTGTACACCAGCGAAGGCTGCAATTCCTGTCCGCCCGCGGAGCAGTGGATGAGTTCGATTCGCGACAAGGAAGGCCTGGTCGGACTCGAATTCCACGTCGACTACTGGGACTCGCCGGCCTGGCATGATCCCTACGCGAAACAGGCCTGGGCGCGGCGCCAGGAGGTGAAGGCGAAGCAAGCCAAGGCACAGGTGTACACACCGCAGATCTGGCTCGACGGCAAGCTGTGGAAAAGTTGGCCGAAGGGCGAGGCGCCGGGCGCCGAGCAGCCGGCAGTCGCGCAGATGCCGCTCACGCTGCGCATATCCGCGGAGACCGGCGACAAGGTCAAGGTGCGCCTGCAGGCGACCGGGTCGGGAAACCCCGAGCACAAACGATTCTATGTCGCCCTGACCGAGAACCGGCTGGCGCAGGAGATACGCGGCGGAGAGAACAAGGGCCGTCGCCTCGAGCACGATCAGGTCGTGCGCGACTTCATCGGGCCGTTGCGCTTGCCGGAGGCGCAGGCCGAGTTGAAGGTCCCGACAGGCATGGCGCTGCCGAACGCTGCCGTTGTCGCCTTCGTGCAGGACGAGGACGGCGGTGAGATGGTACAAGTCCTGCGTCTGCCGTTGACGGAGTGCAAATGATGAACACCACGACCTTGCGTGAGATCTCGCTCGGTGTCGACCAATCGGGCAAGCGTTCGCCCGCCGCGTGGCGGACCGTGCTCGGCGCAGGTGCCGCCGCGGCGACGCTCGATCTGGTTTACGCCTGCACCCTCGTCTATTTTCTGCGCGGCATGAGCCCGCAGCGCCTTTTGCAGTCGATCGCGAGCGGCATCTACGGACAGGAATCCTACTCCGGCGGCTGGGCCACGGCCGCGGTCGGCTTCGCCGCGCACTACTTCATCCTGATCGTCGCGGCGTGGTGGTTCTTCCTCGCCAGCAAACGCCTGCGCGTCTTGCGCGAGCAGCCCGTGGCCTGCGGCATCGCCTACGGCGTCGCGATCTACGTCACGATGAATTTCGTCGTCCTGCCACTGTCGAACGCGCCATTTGCAAACAAGGCTTTTGATCTGGCGATCACCTTGCCGCGCCTCGTCGAATTCGGCATGCATCTCGTCTTCGGTCTGATCATCGCGCTGGTCGTGCGTCGTTACTGGCGCCGGACGATTTAAGAAAAGCGAACCGGGCATTGCGCCCGGTTCGTGGTTCCCACAACCCGCAATGGACGGCGGTCAATCGAAGTTGCGCGTCACCCGCAAACCGATCGTGCGCGGCTGGATCGGCACCACGTAGTACTGGCCGAACACATTGGCGTACTGGCTGCCGGCCGGCTGTACGCAGACCGAGGTCGCGCACTCGGCGAAGCGATTCAGTTCGCCGCGACTGTCGAACGCGTTCTTGATGTAAACGTCGAATGCCCACGCGTTCTTCTTCAGGCCGGCGGACAGATCGAACGAGGCATAGCCGGGCATGTCGCCGATCAAGCCATTTTCGAGCGTGCGCAGATCGGTGCGGCGACGGCCCTCGACAAAGCCTGCGGCCTGGAAATAGCCTTCACCGCCGAACGCATCAAATACATAGCGAGCGCTGAGATTGGCCTTCTGTTTCGCGGTCAGCGGCAATTGCGTGCCCTTCGGCGCCTGCGGGCCATCGACCGGATCGCCGGTCTGCGGATTGATCGTGCCCGGCGTGCACACGGTGGCGGGCTTGCCGGTTTCGTCGAGGAATCCGCAATAGTCGGCCTCCAGCTTCGACTTGAGCAAGCTGATACCCGCGGTCAACGTGAGGTTGTACGTCGCCGCCCAGGTCAGGTTCGACTCGAAGCCGCGGATCTGCGCCTTGTTCGCATTGTGGATTTCGGTGAGGCCGTTCGCGCCGAGATAGGCGAACTGGAAATCCTTCCAGTCCTCCTGGAACACCGCGCCGTTCCAGCGCAGACGATGGTCGAGCCATTCGGTCTTCCAGCCGAACTCGTAGTTGGTGAGGAAGTCGGCGACATAGGGCGGCTGACTGCCGCGACGGTTGATGCCGCCGGGGCGGAAGCCCTCCGACCAGGTCGCATAGATCATCTTGTCCGCATCGAACTTGTAGGTCAGGTTGCCCTTGCCGACGTGGTCGCTCTGCGTGGTCTTCTTGTCGAGGTTGGTGCACGGCGCACCGTCGAACTTGTAATCGCTGAAGCAGGCCGCTTCGCCAGTGTGGCTGCTGTAGCCTTCGCTGAAGCCGAAAAATCCACGCAGGCTGTTCTCGGTGTGGAAGAAGCGCGCGCCGAGCGTGCCGGTGAGATTGTCGGTGATGTCGTAGCTGACTTCGCCGAACACCGCACTGCTGTCGTCGACGCGATGCTGCTTCGTCAGCCACAGCGTGTTGGGCCAGCCGGTAACCGACGTCGCCGTGGCAAGACCATCGATGATGTAGTCCTGCGAGATGCGGTGCGACTGATGGTCGAGGTAGAGGCCGGCAACAAAGCGGAAGCGCTGATCCTTTGGCGAATTGATGCGCAATTCGTGGCTGGTCTTGGCGTAGCCGTCGACGCCGTGGATATGCTGGCCCGGATTGATGTAGTTGCCGTTGTTGTCGGTGATGTACTTGCCATAGCCGGACAACGTGTCGTACCAGAACGAATAGTCGCTGTAGTCCGAGTCGGTCCAGTCGCTGCGGTTGAGGTGGGCGAACGCATAGACGAGATCGAAGTTGCCGATCTTGCCCTGCACGGTCAGCGCACTCTGCACCCAGCGGTCTTCCTGCCATTCCGCGTAGCCGTGACTGACCTTGAGGTCGCCGATCTTGGGGTCGAACGCGTAGCTGCCGCCGTTGTGCTGGCTCTGGCCCATGATCGTAGGCGTGATCGACCAGTCGTCGTTGAGATCGAGTTTGAGCGCCGCGCGCGCACCGCGCAGCCAGGATTCGTTATAGGCATCGTGCACGCGGCTGGCGTTGTCCGCAGTGATGCCCGAGGTCGGATAGGTGCGCGCGCCGAGCACGTTGTCGACATAGCCGCCGTCGTGCTCGTCCCAACCGACCACGCGCAACGCGGCCTTCTCCGATAGCGGGATGTTGACGAAGCCTTCGGTGACATAGCCCAGCGTGCCGTGGGACACCGAGTTGATTTCGGTGCTCACGCTCGCCGCGAACGCGCTCGGGTCGGGTTTGTTCGTGATGATGCGGATCGTGCCTGCCTGCGAGCTGGCGCCGTATAGCGTGCCCTGCGGGCCGGCGAGCGCTTCCACGCGCGCGACGTCGTAGATGTGCAGATCGAGCGCGCCCTGGATCGTCGTGATCGGCTCCTCGTCGAGATAGACGCCGACGCTCGGCGACGGGCCGGAATGGTTGCCGTTGCTGCCGCTGGCGACGCCGCGCATGTAGATCTGCGAGAAGCCCGGTGCAGTGCTCTGAATCGACACGCTCGGCAGCATTTTGACGTAGTCGGTCATGCTGTTGACGTTCATCTCGCTGAGTTTGTCAGTCGAGAGTACGTCGATGCTGAGCGGCACGGCCTGCGCATTTTCGGTGCGCTTCTGCGCGGTCACTGTCACCGATTCGAGCGAGGCGGTCGGCTTCTCCTCGGATGGTTGCGTGGGCGGAGCGCTCTGCTCCGCATCGGCGGCGAACGCCGGGGCACAGAAAGCGAGATGTATTGCCGCCGCGAGCGGCAGGCGGATAAATTTTGAACGGCCTCGAAGGCGCGGCCGGACTCCGGGACAGATGGTTGCCACGATGAATTCTCCCAATGAAATGCAACGTTGCGATTGGATGCGGTGCGTCCCCACGCAGCCGCGCCGGTTACCTACTTCTTGTTTCAGCTTGTTCGAACTCCGTCAACGTGTCGCCAAGTGCCTCCTTCAACGGACCGAGCCAGGGCTCGTAGTGCTGCCAATGATCGACGCCAGCCTTGTAGATCGGCTGGCGCACCTGTTCGGAACTCGCCGTGCGCACCGGCCGCTCGTTTTCGAAGAAGCGCAGCACGCCGTCCTCGAACGGCAGGCTGCAGTAGTCGAGGAGCGAGCGCACTTCGCGTTCGGTATCGGCGACCATGTTCTCGTAGATCACGCGATGCACGCGGCCGGGCAGCACGGAATCGAAATGCCGCATCAGCTCGGCATAGTCCCGGTAGTAGCGGCCGATATCGGCGAGGTCGTAGGCGAAATTCTGCCCGCGGGCGAAATGCTGGCGGAAGCACGACCAGCCGCAGGCGAGCGGATGTCGGCGCGCGTCGATGATCTTCGCGTTCGGCAGAATCAAGTGAATGAGACCGACGTGGGCGAAATTGTTCGGCATCTTGTCGATGAAGAATGGCCGCCCGAGCTTGCGATGCTTGGCCGAGCGTTCGAGATATTCCTCGCCGAGCGCGCGCAGTTCGGCGCCGCTCATGCGTGCGAGTGCGTCGTGGTATGCGCCCGGCTCGCGGTTCGTGGAAGCGCGGCGCAACGCGCGCGTGATCGAGGTGAGCTCCGGCAATTCCATCGTGCCTTCGACCTGCGAGTGGCTCGACAGGATTTGCTCGATGAGAGTGGAACCCGCGCGCGGCAGGCCGACGATGAAGATCGGCTCGGGCGAGGGCGATCCCTGCCCGGCACGCGCGGCAAAAAAATCCGGGGTGTACATCTGCTTCGCGCGCGCGAGCCGAGCCGAAGTGTCATCGGCGCGATACGGCGCGAGCTTGAGGCGCAGCGCGTTGCCGGCGGCATAGTGGGCAAACGACGTGGCGTAGTCGGCGCGGTCTTCGAGCGCCTTGCCGAGCGCGAAGTCTAGGTGCAACCTGTTTTCGTCGCCGAGCGAAGTATTCGCGAGCGCTGAGCGCATCGCCGCAATTTCTTCGTCGCCGAAGCGGAACGTCTTGAGATTGGCCAGGCTCCAGTAGGCCTCGCCGAAGCCGCGATCGAGCCGGGTGCACTCTCGATACGCGGCGATCGCGCGCTCAGTGTGGCCTTCGGTTTTCAGCGCATGGCCGTAACTGAGCCACGCATGCACCTGCCCTGGATGCTCGCGCAACAATTCGGCATAGATGTCGATTGCGGTGGCGTACTCGCCGATACGGCAGAGCACGGCGGCCTTGAGGTTGCGGTATTGCGGATTGGCCGGATCGTCGCGCAGCAGCGCTTCGAGTTCGGCGATGGCCTCGATCGGCCGGTTCGCACGATGCAGGACGATTGCATGATTGTGTCGCGCCTCGCGGAAGCCGGGTGCGAGTTCGAGGCAGCGCGCGAGCAGGTTCTCCGCGTCCTCGATGCGGTCGACGCGCACGGCGAGCTCGGCGAGCATGCGGATCGCAACGACGTCGGTGGGCGCCTCGCGCAATTGCGCACGCAAGCGAGCCTCGGCTTCGGGGATGTGATTGGCGGCGAGCGCCGCCGCGGCTTGCATCAGCGCCGGATCGTGAACGCTGTGGCTGACGTGTTCGAGATAGGCGTTGGCGGCTGCGGCGCTGTCACCCGCTGCGAGCAGACGGTCGCCGAGCTGACGCCAGATCTGCGGTTCGGTCGGCGTGCGTCGTGCCGCTGCACGCAGGGCAACGAGATCGGAACGGATGCTGCTGTCGATACCGCAGTCGAGCATACGGCGCCTGGACGATGGACATTGCGCAAGCTCCGCTCCACCGGAGCGGAGCGGCGAGGGTTTCGCCGCTCCGCGAGCGAGTTTGCAACAAGTCCGTCATATCCGCCACTGCCGTCTGTGGCGGATGTCGCTTTACCAGTGCAACGTCGCCTTGCCGTAGACGAACGCGCCGTTGAAGCCGAACGGCGAGTAGTTCGAGTACGGTAACTGACCGCTCTGCGAGTTGGCGTAGATCGTTGCGTCCGGATAGACGTTGGTCACGTTGTCCGCGCCCAGAGTGAAATCCCAGCGGTCGAGATGGTAGGTGCCCGAGACATTGAGCAGCCACTTCGCGCCGTAGGTCTGGTCGAGCGCCGCGTTGCTTGCGTTGAGCACGGTGACGTCGCCGTAGCGGGTTACGTCGCCGTGCAGGGTCAGGTTCCAGAAGCTCCAGTCGGCGCCGAACACGTATTTGTCTTTCGGCGAGCCCAGGGTGATGCGGCCGACTTCGTCGCGCGTCACGCGCGCGAGAACGAGGCCGTTCTGCTGCAGTATCGCCGGGTTCGGCTGGATATAGAGGACGTCGGTCTTGTTATGGTTGGCCGCAAGGCTGAGGTTGAGCGTGCCGGCCGAATCGAGGTCGAGCCTGTAGTTGGCGACCGCGTCGACGCCGCGCGTGCGCGTGTTCACCGCGTTGGTGAAGTAACGGCCGCCCTGCACGCCGGGATAACCGTTCGCCTGCAGATAGTTGCTGACCGCCGTGCCGGTCAAATTGCCGGAGAGCACGATGCGATGATCGACGGTGATCTGATACGCATCGATCGTCGCCGAGAACGCGTCGGTCGGCTGCAGCACGAGTCCTACGCTGTAATTGCGCGACTTCTCGGCTTTGAGCGGTTCGGCGCCGAGCGCGATCGCGGCCGGATCGGAAACCGGGAAGGTGCGCACCTGCTGCAACTGGTTGCCGCTGGGTGTCGACACGAGGTTGGTCGCGGTCGAGGAAAAATACTCCTGGGCCAGCGACGGCGCACGGAAACCATTCGACGCGGTCGCGCGCACGGCGATGGCATCGACGATCTGGTAGCGCGCGGAAAGCTTGCCCGACAGCGCGCTGCCGAAGTCGCTGTAGTCCTCGTAACGGCCGGCGAGGCCGGCGGAGAGCTTGTCGGTGAAATTCGTCTCGAGATCGAAATACGCCGCGTAGCTGTGCCGGCTGTGCGAGCCGGCGTCGTTCGGCGTGAAGCCGGGATACACCTGCGCGCCGGTGCCGAAGTACGAGGCCGGGTCGCCCGCGCTGACCGAGTAATTCTCGTGGCGGTATTCGCCGCCAAAGGCCACGGTCACGGCGTTGGGCAGGAAGCCGAATGTCACGTCCTTGCTCAAGTCCGCGTTCAACGCGCCCTGTTCGCTTTGCAGGATGCCGTCGAAGAAGTAGGTCGGACTCGTCGGCCCGATGCTGGTGTTGAGGCTGTGCGCGGTGTCGATCGCGATGCGGCTGTAGCCGTAATCGGCGCTGAGGTCGTAGTGCCAGCCGTCGGCGACCGTGCCACGCAGGCCGGCGACGCCTTGGCGGTCCTGCGCGTGCACCAGTTCCAGCGGCAGATAGCCGTTCGGATAGATCGAAAGGATGTTGTTGCTCGCACCGGCTGCGCGGAAGAAACCGTTCGAGGTCGAATTCAGATTGCGGGCGCCGCCAAAGGCATAGAGCGTGGCGGCATCGGACAGTTTGTACTGGCCGTTGAAGGAAAATTCCGGTTGCTCGATCTGCGGGTCGCCATAGCGCTGCGCCACGACGCCGAGCGGCGGCTGACTCGCGCTCGGGGTTCCCAGGTAGGGGCCCGCGCGATTCGACCAGTCGTTGCTGTTGTATTGCGCGGCGAGGTGGATCCAGCCGCTGTCGCCGAGCTTGAAACCGCCGTCGCCGCCCGCAAGCAGCTGGGCGCCGTCGCCGGCGCTGTATTCACCGGTCTGCAGCGATGCGCTGCCGTGTTCGCTGCCGCTCTTGAGCACGATATTGACGACGCCGGCGATCGCATCCGATCCGTACTGCGCGGAGGCGCCGTCGCGCAGCACTTCGACGCGCTCGACCGCACTCAGCGGAATCTGGTTCAGATCGAACGGCGCCGAGCCGCGGCCCTGGCTGCCGTTGACGTTGACCAGCGCCGAAGTGTGCCAGCGCTTGCCGTTGACGAGGACGAGGGTCTGGTCGGGTGAGAGGCCGCGCAGCTGCACCGGGCGTACCGCGTCGGTGCCGTCGGTCAGCGACGGATTGGGGAAATTCAGCGATGGCACCGCGCGCGACAGCGCCGCAGTGAGCTGGGCCGCGCCGGTCGCCTGCAGCGCTTCGGGGGTGATGATGTCGATCGGCGAGAGCGATTCGGCCACCGTGCGGTTCTGTACCTTGGTGCCGGTGACGATGATCGTCTCCATTGCCTTCGTTTCCTTGGGCGCCTCTGCGAGAGCCTGCTGGGCGGTCGCATTGGTAACGATACCAACAGCAAACACGGCAAGCGCGGCGGGAATAGGGCTTCTGTTCATGGGCATTACTTCTCTGGCTAGCGGTATTTCGACGCAAGTATTTGTTACAATTGGGTTAAAGTTAATGTTGCGTTGCGGCAATGTCAAATATCCTTTGCTTCTAAGCGAAGGTTGTTTGGCAAGTCCGCGGCCTCTTGATAAACGCCCAATCGACCCGATACTTCGCCGCTGCGCGAGTCGAGCCGGCTTGGCAGTCTCGTCATCATCGAACCTGCGGAAGACCCGATGCCCATCTACGAATTCGAATGTGCTGCCTGCGGCAACCGTTTCGACCGCCTGCAGAAGCTCAGCGACCCCGATCCGACCGCGTGCCCGCATTGTGGTGCCGAGCGCGTCTCGCGCCGTCTTACCGCACCTGCGTTCCGTCTGAGCGGAAGCGGCTGGTACGAAACCGATTTCAAAAAGGACGGCGACAAGAAGCGCAATCTCGCCGGCAAGGATGAAGCGCCTAAATCCGCTGCGGAGCCGGCGACCAAGTCCGACGCGGCAAAGCCCGCCGCCGCTCCCGCGGCGGCGAAGTCGCCGGCAGCGAAAGGCGACTCGGCGGCGTAGTGCTGTATGCAATGAACGTGTGCTGATCGGTTGCCGACCGCAGACTAAACACTGTTCGCGACGAGGCATTGCGCACATTGCCGCTCGAGTCGCATGGGGTACACTCGTCCTCACTCAACAAGAGAGAGGGAGAGCGTCATGTTGATCCGCATTTTCGTTGCAATCCTCGTCGTCGCGGCCGGTTTGCTGCCCGCCGCTTCGTTGCATGCGCAGTACGGAGGCTACGGCCCGGGTCCGGGCGAGGCCATCGAGTGCAAGAGCAGCGGCTACAACTATCAGCGTTGCCCGGTGCCGTGGCGCGACGCGCAGATCGTGCGCCAGTTGTCCGACACGCAATGTCGTCGCGGACAGAGCTGGGGTTTTGACCGCCGCGGCGGGTTCATCTGGGTCGATCGCGGCTGCCAGGCGCGCTTTGTCGCCGCCGGTGGTGGTTATCCGGGGCAGGGGCCGGGTCCGGGTCCGTGGCAGCCCGGTCCAGGCTGGGATCAGCGTTTTTCGGTCCGTTGTGAGAGCAACGACGGGCGCAACAATTTCTGCCAGGTCGACGTCGGCGCACGCGGGCGCGTGTACCTGGAGCGCCAGGAATCCAGTACTCCGTGCCGGGAAGGCCAGAACTGGGGCTGGAACCGTGGTGGCGTCTGGGTCGCACAGGGTTGTCGCGGCGTGTTCACGGTCGATCGGCGCTGGTAGCGCGACTGCTTCGTCGAAAACACCCGCCGCTGGCGGGTGTTTTCGTTTGCAGTGCAGCAAAAACCCTCGTAGCATGCCGGGCTCGTTTCGCGCGGTGTCTCCGCGAGACTTGAAATTTGGGATTCCTGGTGGAGTAGGTTTTGGGCATGCGCACGCATTATTGCGGCCTCGTCGACGAGGCCCTTGTTGGTTCCGAAGTCGCGCTTTGCGGCTGGGCGGACACGCGCCGTGATCACGGCGGAGTGATCTTCATCGATCTGCGCGATCACGAAGGCGTCGTCCAAGTTGTCATCGAACCGGAAAACGCGAACGCCTTCGGCGTGGCAGAGAACGTGCGCTACGAATACTGCCTGCGCATCACCGGCAAGGTACGCGCGCGTCCGGCGGCGCAGGTCAACGATCGCCTGAAAACAGGAAGGATCGAAGTCGTTGCCGACAAGGTCGAGGTGCTCAACGCCGCGGCTCCCCTGCCGTTCATGCTCGACGACACACCGGGCGAAGACGCCCGCCTGCGTTACCGCTATCTCGACATCCGCCGCCCCGACATGCAGCGCAAGCTGCGCATGCGCACCAAGCTCGTCGCCGCGCTGCGCCGCTATCTCGATGCGCGCGGTTTCCAGGACATCGAAACCCCGATCCTGACCAAAGCCACGCCCGAAGGCGCGCGCGACTACCTCGTGCCTTCGCGTGTGCATCCGACCGAATTCTTCGCCCTGCCGCAGTCGCCGCAGTTGTTCAAGCAGCTGCTGATGATGGCCGGCATGGACCGCTACTACCAGATCGCGCGCTGCTTCCGCGACGAAGACCTGCGCGCCGACCGCCAGCCCGAATTCACCCAGCTCGACATGGAGTTCGCCTTCGTCGAAGAGCGCGACGTGCAGGACACGGTCGAGGCGATGATCTGCGAGGTGTTCAAAGAGGTCGTCGGCGTCGAATTGGCGAAGCCGTTCCCGCGCATGACCTACGCCGAGGCGATGCGCCTGTATGGCTCGGACAAGCCCGACCTGCGCATTCCGCTGCAGCTCGTCGATATCGCGGAGCAGGTCAAGCATGTCGATTTCAAAGTGTTCGCGGGCCCGGCCAACGACGCCGGTGGCCGCGTCGTCGCGCTGCGCCTGCCGGACGGTGCCGCACAGCCGCGCAAGTATCTCGACGAGCTCGGCGTCTACGTCACGCGCTACGGCGCGAAGGGCCTTGCCTGGATCCGTGTTGACGACATCGCGAAAGGCCGCGACGGCCTGACGTCGCCGATCACGAAGTTCCTCGATGACAAGGCGATCGACGGCATCTTCAAGGCCGTCGCTGCGCAGGACGGCGACGTGATCTTCTTCGGCGCCGGCCCGTACAAGACGGTCAGCGACTATATGGGCGCGCTGCGTCTCAAGGTCGGCAAGGACAACGGCTTCGTCGAGAACGCGTGGAAGCCGCTCTGGGTCACCGATTTCCCGATGTTCGAGTACGACGCGGAAGCCAAGCGCTACGTCGCCCTGCATCATCCGTTCACTGCGCCGAACATCGACGACATTGCCGATCTCAATGCGAACGCCGCGACGGCGCTGTCGCGCGGCTACGATATGGTGCTCAACGGCAACGAGATCGGCGGCGGTTCGATCCGTATCCATCGTCCGGAAATGCAGTCGGCCGTGTTCGAATTGCTCGGCATCGGCGCCGAGGAAGCGGAAGCCAAGTTCGGATTTCTGCTCGAAGCGCTCAAGTACGGCGCGCCGCCGCACGGCGGCATCGCGTTCGGCATCGACCGCATCGCGGCGCTGATGGCTGGTACCGAATCGATCCGCGACGTCATCGCATTCCCGAAAACCGCGAGCGCGCAGGACCTGCTCACCGGCGCACCGTCGAACGTAGCCGAAGCGCAGCTGCAGGAATTGCATGTACGCACGGTGAAACCTGTAAAGGCTTGAACAACGGAAACGTGGAGCAGCGGGGCAGGGGCCGTATGGACGAACACGTCATCCTCGTGCACGGATTGTGGATGCGTGCATTCACCCTGGCGGCGCTGCATCGCCGGCTCGAGCGCGAAGGCTACAAAGTACACTTTTTCGACTACGCCAGCGTGCTCAGCGAGCACGATGCGAGCATCGACAAGCTGGTCGAGTTGGTGCGTTCGATCGAGGTGACGGACGATCCTCCGGGCAGAATCCATTTCGTCTGCCACAGCCTCGGCGGCTTGATGGCGCTGCGCGCGCTGCGCAAACTGCCCGATCTAGCGCCCGGCTGCGTGGTCTGCATCGGTTCGCCGCTGCGCGGCAGCGCAATCGCGCGCAGTGTTGCGCAGTTGCCGGGCGGGTCGTTCTTCATCGGCAAGAACCTCAGTGTGCTGCTAGAAGGCTTCGAGCGCTGGAGCGGCAAGCGCCCGGTCGGCGCGATCGCTGGGCGCCTGCCGTTCGGCCTCGGCCTCGTTTTCGGCGCGCTGCCGATGCCGCATGATGGCACGGTCAGTGTCGAGGAGACGCAATTGCCGGGTTTGACCGATCACATCGTCGTGCCGGCCACGCACACAGGCCTGCTGTTCTCAGATGAGGCTGCGGCACAGACTGTCGCGTTTTTGCGCAACAAACGCTTTCATCACGCTGCGGCAGCGTAAAATGGCGGCCATGAGCGCGGGCTCGACAATTCGCATCCTCGGCATCGACCCCGGCTCGCAGCGCACCGGTGTGGGCATCGTTGACATCGACGCGGCTGGACGCACGACGCACGTGTTTCACACCGCGCTGAACCTGCTCGGCAACGACGACTTCCCGCTGCGCCTCAAGCAGATTTTCGACGAGTTGCGCGACATCGTGCTCGCCCACCGGCCGCATGAGGTCGCGATCGAGCGCGTGTTCATGGCGCGCAATCCCGACTCTGCGCTCAAGCTAGGCCAGGCACGCGGTGCGGCGATCTGCGCCGTGGTCGCGCACGGTCTGAGCGTCGCCGAATATTCGGCCAAGGAAATCAAGCAGTCGGTGGTCGGTGGTGGCGGCGCGGAGAAACGCCAGGTGCAGCACATGGTCAGCATGCTCTTGAACATCGACCGCAAATTGCAGGCCGACGCGGCCGATGCGCTCGCGATCGCGCTCACCCATGCGCACGCGCGTGCGAGCGCGCAGCGCCTGCGCGCCGGGGTGACCCTTGCAACGCGTACACGCGGCACCACATCGTCGTGGCGGAGTTTCCGATGATCGGACGCCTGCGCGGAATCCTCGCTTCGAAGCAACCGCCGTGGCTGGTCATCGACGTCGGCGGCGTCGGCTACGAAGTCGAGGCGCCGATGTCGACGGTGTTCGACCTGCCCGAGACCGGGCGCGAGGTCGCGCTCTACGTGCACTACGCGGCCAAGGAAGACACAGTGTCGCTGTACGGTTTCCTGCGCGAGGCCGAGCGCGTGTTGTTCCGCACGATCCAAAAAGTGTCGGGCATCGGCGCGAAGACGGCGCTCGCCGTGCTCTCGGGCGTATCGACCGACGAATTTGCGCGTCTGGTCCAGTCGGGCGACGTGCAATCTCTGACGCGTATTCCGGGCATCGGTAAGAAGACCGCCGAGCGCATCATCGTCGAGCTGCGCGATCGCGTCGACGGCATGGCGCTGGCGCTGCCCACGGGCGCGGCGAACGCGCCGAAGGATCCGCAGGCCGAAGCCGCAAGCGCGCTGCAGCAGCTCGGCTACAAGCCGGTTGAAGCTGCACGCCTGGTCAAGGAAACCTTCGCCACCGGCGACGATGCCGAGGCGATCATCCGCAAGGCGCTCAAGGCGGCGCTGCGCTGAAAGCGCTTCAAGGAAACCGCATGCAACCCAACGCACAGACGCTCACCGGTTCCGCGCGCAGCAAAGCGCTCGCTGCGCTTGCGCTCGGCGCGCTCGGCGTCGTCTACGGCGACATCGGCACCTCTCCGCTGTACGCGGTGCAGGTCACCTTCGGCGAACAGGGCATACCGGTCAGCCCCGAGAACGTGCTCGGCGTGCTCTCGTTGATCTTCTGGTCGCTGATCCTCGTCGTCTCGCTCAAATATGTCGTCTTCATCATGCGCGCGGACAACAAGGGCGAGGGCGGCATCATGGCGCTGATGGCGCTGGCCCAGCGCGGCGCGCACGGCAATGCGCGTCTGCGCCGCGTCATCGTCGTGCTCGGCCTGTTCGGCGCCTCGCTGTTCTACGGCGATGGCGTAATCACGCCAGCGGTGTCGATCCTGTCAGCCGTCGAAGGCGTCAAAGTCGCCGCCCCGGCGCTCGACCGTTTCATCGTGCCGATCACGCTGGTCATCGTGATCGCACTGTTCGCCGTGCAGAAGCGCGGCACCGCGACCATGGGCGCAATGTTCGGCCCGATCATGATGCTCTGGTTCGCCACGCTCGCCGCGCTCGGTCTGTTTCAGGTCGTGCAACAGCCGCAGGTACTGTACGCGCTCAATCCCTGGCACGCGGTCGTGTTCTTTCACGACAATGGCGCGCATGCGTTCCTCGCCTTGGGCGGTGTCGTGCTCTGCCTGACCGGTGCTGAGGCGCTCTATGCCGACATGGGGCATTTCGGCAAGCGGCCGATCCGCATCGCCTGGTTCGGCTACGTTTCGCCCGCGCTCGTGATCAACTATTTCGGCCAGGGCGCACTGCTCATGCACCAGCCGACCGCGGTATCCAATCCGTTCTTTTTGATGGTGCCCGAAGGGCTGCTCTATCCGATGATCGCGCTGGCGACGGTGGCGACGATCATCGCATCGCAAGCGGTGATCACCGGCGCTTTCTCGATGACGCGCGAGGCGATCCAGCTCGGCTTCGCGCCGCGCATGGCGATCAAGCACACCTCGAAGGAAACCCAGGGCCAGATCTTCCTGCCCTGGGTCAACAGCATCCTCATGCTCCTTATCCTCGGCGCCGTGGTCGGATTCCGCTCGTCGGAAAATCTCGCTGCGGCCTACGGCATCGCCGTGACCGGCACGATGGCGATCACGACCTGCCTCGCGCTAGTCGTCGCGCGGCGCCTGTGGGGATGGAACCGAGTGCTGGTCGTCTTCGCCGGTGTGATTTTCCTCATCATCGACGTCGCCTTCTTCAGCGCCAACGCGATCAAGATCGAGCACGGCGGCTGGTTCCCGCTCGTGCTCGGCCTGTGCTCGTTCCTGATCATGAGCACTTGGCGCAAGGGGCGCGAGCTGGTGCTGCGCGAGTTGCGCCAGGGCGGCCTCGCGCTTGAGCCCTTTATCGAAAGCGTGACCGCGCACCCGCCGCTACGCGTGCCCGGCACGGCCGTGTTTCTCACCGCGAACGTCAACTCCGTGCCGAACGCGATGCTGCACAACCTGAAGCACAACAAGGTGCTGCACGAGCGCAATATTCTGATGACGGTGGAGACGCTCGACACGCCCGTGGCCGAATACGGCGAGCGCACCGAGATCACCGCGCTCGGTCATGAGTTTTATCGCGTCGTGCTGCGCTACGGTTTCGCCGAAGATCCGGACATCCCGATGTCGATGCAGAACTGCGAAGCCAAGGGCCTCGGCTTCGACATGATGGACACGACGTTCTTCTTGAGCCGGGAAAACGTGATTGCATCAGCCGGCGCGCGAGGCATGCCGATGTGGCGCGACAAGCTGTTCGCCTTCCTCACCCGCAATGCGAGCCCGGCGACGGCGTTCTTCCGCATCCCCGGCAATCGCATGATCGAGCTGGGTACACAGGTAGAGATTTGAGCCCGGCCCACTGGCGCACAAGCGTTCCTGCCATAATTGCCGCATGAACGATTCCCGCCTGATTTCCTCGACATCCACGCGCGAGGACGAGCTGCTCGAAGCGTCGATCCGACCGCAGAAACTGTCCGAATACCTCGGCCAGCAGGCGGTGCGCGAGCAACTCGGCATCTACATCGAGGCGGCGAAACGGCGTGGCGAGGCGCTCGATCACGTGCTGATCTTCGGGCCGCCCGGTCTGGGCAAGACCACGCTCTCGCATGTGATCGCGAACGAACTCGGTGTCAACCTGCGCTCGACCTCGGGGCCGGTGATCGAACGCGCCGGCGATCTCGCCGCGCTGCTCACCAACCTGCAGTCGCGCGACGTGCTGTTCGTCGACGAAATCCATCGTCTGTCGCCGGTGGTCGAGGAAATCCTCTACCCGGCGATGGAGGACAACCAGATCGACATCATGATCGGCGAGGGCCCGGCCGCGCGCTCGATCAAGCTCGACCTGCCGCCGTTCACCCTGATCGGTGCGACCACGCGCGCGGGCATGCTGACCAATCCGCTGCGCGACCGTTTCGGTATCGTCCAGCGCCTCGAGTTCTACACCCCGGACGAGCTCGCCGCGATCGTGCGCCGCTCGGCCAAGATCCTCGCCATCGCCTGCGCCGACGATGGCGCGGTGGAAATCGCGAACCGCTCGCGTGGAACGCCGCGCATCGCCAACCGCCTGCTGCGACGCGTGCGCGATTTCGCCGAGGTAAGGGCCGACGGGCACATCACGCGCGAAGTCGCGATCGCGGCGATGCAGATGCTCAAGGTCGACGACGCCGGTTTCGATGCGCTCGACCGGCGTCTGCTCGGCACGATCATCGATCATTTCGACGGCGGTCCGGTCGGGGTCGAATCGCTCGCCGCCGCGCTCAGCGAGGAGCGCGGCACGATCGAGGACGTGCTCGAACCGTTCCTGATCCAACAGGGCTATCTGATGCGCACCGCGCGCGGGCGCATGGTCACGCGCAAGGCGTATCTGCATCTGGGATTGAAGGCGCCGAAGCGTCTGCCGCAGCCCGAAGACCTGTTCGACGGCAGCGAGGCCGAATCCGGCGAATGAGCGCGAACGACGCAGCGGCGGTGCCGGTCTTTTCCTGGCCTGTGCGCATCTACTGGGAAGACACCGACGCCGGCGGCGTCGTCTACTACGCCAACTACCTGCGCTTTCTCGAACGCGCGCGCACGGAATGGCTACGCAGCCTCGACATCGACCAGTCGCAGGTGCGTGACGAGCTTGGCGTGGTCTTCGTCGTGCGCGAGGTGGCGATCGAATATCTCGCGCCGGCAAAACTCGACGATGAGCTCGAATCCCGCATCGATGCGGTCGAGCGCCGTTCAGCTTCGATGACTTTTGCACAACGTATACTTCGCCGCATCGACGGCGCCGTGCTGGTGACGGCGCAAGTGCGCGTCGCCTGCGTCGCCGCCGACGGTTTCAAGCCGCAACGCATCCCCGAATCCCTGTTCCTCCGATAACGAAAAATATCGACATGCCCGCCGCTCCCAGTGGTCTGAACATCATCGACCTCGTGCTCAATGCGAGCATCTTCGTCAAGCTCGTGATGCTGCTGCTTCTGATCTTTTCCTTCATGTCCTGGGTGATCATCTTCCGCAAGCGGGCGATGCTCAACCGGGCGATGTCGGGCGCGGACGATTTCGAGGAGCGCTTCTGGTCGGGTGCCGACCTCGCCGGTCTGTTCCGCGAAGTCACCTCGAACGGCACGACGACCGGCATCGAAAGCATTTTCGAAGCGGGCTTCCGCGAATTCGCGCGCCTGCGCCAGCGCGGCCGCCTCGACGCACGCACTATCCTCGAAGGCGCGCAACGCGGCATGCGCGTGGCCGAGTCGCGCGAGCTCGATCGGCTCGAACAGAACGTCGAGTTTCTCGCCAACGTCGGCTCGATCAGCCCCTATGTCGGCCTGCTCGGCACGGTCGCCGGCATCATGGTCGCCTTCGTCGGTTTGGCCAATATGAAGGATGCGACGATCGCCACGGTCGCGCCCGGCATCGCCGAGGCGCTGATCGCGACCGCGATGGGCCTGATCGCCGCGATCCCCGCGGTCTGGGCCTACAACCGTTTCCAGACCAAGATCGAGCGTCTGTCGACGCGCTTCGACACCTTCGTCGAGGAGTTCTCCTCGATCCTGCAACGCCAGGTCCACGCCGACGACGGCGCCTGACCCCGCGCCGCAGCGAATCCCGTTCAAGCCATCATGCGCACGCGCAAGAAACGCAAGCTCAAAGCCGAGATCAACGTCGTTCCGTACATCGACGTGATGCTCGTGCTGCTGATCATCTTCATGGTGACGGCGCCGTTGCTCAACCTCGGAGTCGACATCAAGCTGCCGCAGTCGACCGCGAAAGCCGTGTCCGTGCCGAAGGAGCCCATTCTCATCGGCGTCGACAAAGACGGAAAGTTCTATCTGACCAAGAGCGGCTCGTCGCGCGAGGAGATGTCGGCTGACGACATCGTCAAGCAGGTCGCCGCGATCGTGCGTCAGAACCCGGATGTTCCGGTGCTGTTCGGTGCGGACGCGCGCGTGCCGTACGGGCAGGCCTATCAGATTCTTCCGGGACTGCAGGCGGCCGGTGTGACCAAGGTCGGGCTGATGAGTCAGCCGCTGCAGGATTCCAAGTAGCGATAGGCCGCATCGCAACCGAACCATGGAAAGCCAAAGCGACAAGGTGCGCGCCTACCTGTATGCACTGCTCGTGCATCTGGGTGTGTTCGTCTTGCTGTTCATCGGCCTGTTCTGGGCGACGCCGCAGGCGATGCCGCTGCTGCAGGGGCCGGTGATCGAAGCCACGATCGTCGGCAAGCCCGGCGCACCGAAGCCGACACCGCCGAGCAAGACGCCGCCCGCGCCGCCGAAGGAAGAAACCGCGCCGCCACCCGCGCCGAAGCCCGCGCCGCCGCCTCCGCCACAGCCGGAGAAGACGCCGCCGCCGACCGTGCAGAAGAACGACAACCGCGACCAGGAAAAGATCGCCGAGATGGCGATGCAGAAGGCCGAGCAGGCGAAGAAGGCGGAAGAGGAAAAGGTCAAGCAGAAGCAGATCGAGCTGCAGCAAGAGGAAGAACGCAAGGAAGCCGAACAGCGCGAGAAGCAACTGCAAAACCAAAAGCTGCTCGAAGAAGTCCGCAAGGAGCGCGCGGCGAACGACAAGAAGCTCAAGCTCGCGAAAGAAAAATTGAAGCAGCTCGACGACCTGCAGAAACAGCAATCCGCGCCCAAGCCGGTGAAGGCGCCGGCCGCCGACGTGCCCGAGGCCGCCGAGGCGCGCACCGGCATGAACGGCAACGATTCGAGCCTGCTCGCCGAATACAGTTCAGCAATCGTCAAGGTCGTGACTGATAATTGGAATCGCCCGGATACGACACCGAGCGGGGTGCGTTGCACGATCACGATCACGCAGATTCCCGGCGGTGCGGTGATCGATGCGACGATCGGCTCGCCGTGCAATGCCGACATGATTACGCAGAATTCGATCAAGCAGGCCGTGACCAAGGCGCAACCGTTGCCGTACAAGGGCTACGAAAGCGTCTTCCAGCGCAAAATCACCTTCATCTTCAAGTACGACGGAACCTGACCATGCATACGCGATTTATCACCCGGCTAGCCGCCCTCGCATTGGCGATCTGCGCGGCGCCGTTGTTCGCGCAAAGCCTGACGCTCGAAATCCCCAACGGCAACGCTTCGGCGATTCCGGTCGCGGTCGTGCCGTTCGCTACGCAGACCGGCGCGCCGGGGGACACGAGTGTTTCCGACATCGTCGGCAACGATCTCAACCGTTGCGGCCAGTTCCGGGCTTTGCCGAAGGCCGACATTGTGGAATCTCCCGCGCGAGGTAGCGAGATCAAGTTCCCGACCTGGCGCTTGCTCAAGCAGGACTACATCGTCGTCGGCCGCGTCGTCGACTCGGGCGCGGGTGAGGTCAAGGTCGAATTCGAGCTGTACACGGTCGGTGACCAGAAGAACCTCCTCAGCTCGGCGATTGCGGGCCAGCGCAGCGACATTCGCGGCGTCGCCCATCGCGTCGCCGATGCGGTCTACGAGAAGATCACTGGCGTACGCGGCGCGTTCGACACGCGCATCGCCTACGTCACCGCGAAAGGCACCGGCAATAATGCCTCTTATGCATTGATGGTCGCCGATTCGGACGGTTACGGCCCACAGCAAGTCGTCACCTCGCGCCAGCCGTTGCTGTCGCCGGCGTGGTCGCCGGACGGTCGCAAGCTCGCCTACGAATCGTTCGAGCGCGGCTCCTCGGCGATCTATATCCAGGACATCGGCACCGGCGCGCGCGAAGTCGTTTCCGCGCGCAAGGGCATCAACGGTGCGCCGGCGTTCTCGCCCGACGGATCCCGACTCGCGCTGAGCCTGTCGAACGGCGTCAACCCGGACATCTACGTCATGGATCTCGGCAGTCGCGCATTGACCCAGATCACGCGCAACTACGCGATCGACACCGAGCCGGTGTGGGCGCCGGACGGTGCGACGATCTATTTCACCTCCGATCGCGGCGGCAAGCCGCAGATCTACCAGGTCGCCGCAGGCGGTGGTGGCGAGTCGCGAGTGACCTTCACCGGCGACCAGAATGCCAAGGCCACGATCAGCTGGGATGGCAAGAAAATCGCCATGTCGCAGGGCAATAAAAACATGTATCATATCGCTGTTTTGGATCGCGCTTCGGGCAGCAACACGCCGATTTCGACGGGGAATTTCGACGAATCGCCGAGTTTCGCGCCGAACGCGAGCATGCTTCTGTACGCCGCGACCGAGGGATCGCGCGACGTACTCTACGCTGTGTCGGCGGACGGTCGCGTTCGCCAACGGCTGGTTCTGGCCGACGGGGATGTACGCACGCCGGCGTGGGGACCTTACCGTCAGCGTGGACAATAAGCGGGTTGCAAAACCGCATCGGCACAGGATGTGCCGACGAACCGAGCGCGAAAGCGATCGGTTCGACAAACGTGGCGCGGCTGTGCCGCGACCGTTTGTTTGCAAACCGAGGCAGGATGCCTGGTTTTGCAATCGATAATAAATTCCTCGACCTGGATGTTGAGATACCGAACTACTCCCTAAAAGCCAACCACTGAGGCAATGACAATGAAAAACTTGCGCGTTCTCCTGACCACCGTTGCTGCGACCGCGGCTCTCGCCGCTTGCTCGGGCAAGAAAGCCGTCAAGCCGCCCCCGCCGCCGGTCGACAATGGTGGTGTCACGACCGCCCCGGCCCAGTCCGGCCCGTACAGCGGACCGGAAGCCCTCGACAAAGATTCCTGCCTGCGTCAGCGCGTGATCTACTTCGATCTGGACAAGACCGAGATCCATTCGGAATTCCAGGCGCAGATCGCCTGCCACGCCGCTTACCTGCGCCAGTTCCCGGGCGCGAAGGTCACGCTGGAAGGCAACGCCGACGAGCGCGGCACGCGTGATTACAACCAGGGTCTCGGCGAGCGTCGCGGCAACTCCGTGTCGAGCGCGGTGGCCGCTGCCGGTGCGTCGACCAGCCAGCTCAACGTCGTCAGCTACGGCGAAGAGAAGCCGGTCTGCCGCGAGCACAACGAAGAATGCTGGCAGAAGAACCGTCGCGTCGAGATCGTCTACACCTCGAAGCAGTAATCGCGGAACCAGTCTCGAGGCGCGCAGGTCGAAGCACCGGCGCGCCTTTTTCTTTTTTGATCGGACGAAACCATGTCCAACATGTCGACCCGTTTCCTCTGTGCGGCTCTTGTGGCCATCGCGGCATTCGCCGCTCCTGCGCATGCCCAGCGCGAAAGTCTCGCCGAGCGCGTCGCCCGGCTCGAGCAGCAGCAGGGCGGCGGCCAGGGCAGTGTCGAGCTGGTCAACCAGATCAATGCGCTGCAGTCGCAGATGCAGCAGCTGCAGGGCCAGAACGAAGAGCTCAAGCATCAGCTCGAGCAGCTCAAGCAACAGGTCCGTGACCAGGCCATCGATGCCGATTCGCGCCTGAGCAAACTCGAGGGCAAGCCGGCCGGTAGCGGCTCCGGCACAGTCGCGCCAGGAACGACCGCGAACACGAATGTAGCTCCGCCGGACGTGCAGCTCGGCGGCGGTGCCACGACCGCGTCGAACAACAACACCGCGCCGCCGCCTGCGGCACAGCAAGCTCCGTCCGCGCCCTCGGTCAATCCGGCCGACGAGAAGGCCGCGTATGACCAGGCCTTCGCTGCGCTCAAGGATGGCCGCTACGCCGAATCGGCGAAGATGTTCCAGGGCTTTCTCGCCCAGTATCCGAATGGTGATCTCGCGCCGAACGCCTACTACTGGCTCGGCGAGTCGTACTACGTGACCCAGAATTATCCAATCTCGCTTGACGCGTTCAACAAGCTGCTCGCGCAGTACCCGAACAGCCAGAAGGCGTCCGCCGCGCTGCTCAAGGTCGGTTATTGCCAGTACGAACTCAAGCAGTGGGACCAGGCTGAGACGACGCTCAATCAGGTCGTCGCCAAGTATCCCGGTACGCAGGAAGCGAACCTTGCCCAAGGTCGCCTGCGCGCGCTCAAGATGGAACGAAGATAATTTTTGCGATCGTCCTTGATCGCGAAAGTCAAAAAGCAGCCATCCATGGCTGTACTTTTCAAAAAAATGCCCGATTCCTCCGCGCGCCTGCGCATCACCGAAATCTTCCACTCGCTGCAGGGCGAGGCGCGTGCGGTCGGCTGGCCGACGGTGTTCGTGCGCCTGACCGGTTGCCCGCTGCGCTGTGTCTGGTGCGACACCGAGTATTCGTTCCACGGCGGCGAATGGCGCGACATCGGCGACATCATCGCGGAAGTGAAAAAGTATAAAACGCGACATGTCTGCGTCACCGGCGGCGAGCCGCTCGCGCAAAAGCGCTGTCTCGATCTATTGCGCCGCCTCTGCGACGAGGGCTTCGAGGTGTCGTTGGAAACTTCGGGTGCGCTCGACGTCTCCGAGGTCGATGCGCGCGTCAGCCGTGTCGTCGACGTCAAGGCGCCGGGTTCGGGTGAATCCGCACGCAACCTGTGGAGCAATCTCGATGTGCTCGGCGCGCATGATCAGATCAAGTTCGTGCTCGCTGATCGCGCCGACTACGATTGGGCGCTCGACGTGCTCGACCGTCGCGATCTGACCGCGCGTTGTGAAGTGCTGTTTTCGCCCGTAGCCGGCAAGCTTGCACCGCGCGACCTCGCCGACTGGATAATCGCCGACGGCCGTTCCGTGCGCATGCAGGTGCAATTGCATAAGCTCCTCTGGGGTGATGTTCCCGGACACTGAAGGGAATCTCTAAATACCTACTGCGCTCGACAATTTGCGCGCGGGCGGTGCTCGGAATCCTCATGTACTGATATGTACAGTCCGGTTCTTGCGCTCCGGCGTCGCACCCGATCTTATCTAGAATCGGCTCTTCGCTCGCTACGGTTTTTAGAGGTTCCCTGAACAATGACCGTTGCCCCGGCAGGGAATGCCGGGGCCCAGACTGCACGGATGCCCGCAATGGCAAACCGAAACATGTCCAGCTCCAGCAAACGCGCCGTCGTCCTCCTCTCGGGCGGCATGGATTCCGCCGTCACACTCGCGATCGCGCGTGCGCAGGGCTTTGCTTGCTACGCGCTTAGCGTCGAGTACGGCCAGCGCCATGCTTCGGAACTGGCCGCCGCGCAGCGCGTCGCCGCGCGCTACGCGGTCGCGCACAAGACCGTGAGCGTCGACTTGCGCAGCATCGGCGGCTCCGCGTTGACCGATGACATCGCCGTGCCACAGGATACCGATCAAAGCGGGGGCGGCGGGGGCATCCCGGTCACTTACGTGCCGGCGCGCAACACGATCATGCTGTCGCTCGCGCTCGGCTGGGCCGAAGTGCTCGGCGCGCAGGACATCTTCTGCGGCGTCAACGCGGTCGACTACTCGGGTTATCCCGACTGCCGGCCCGAGTTCATCGAGGCGTTCGAGCGTCTCGCCAACCTTGCCACCAAGGCCGGCGTCGAGGGCGCGAAGCTCAGCGTGCACGCGCCGCTGATCCGCCTCTCCAAGGCCGACATCGTGCGCCGCGGCAACGAACTTGGCGTCGATTTCGCCACCACTGTATCGTGTTACCAGGCCGACGACGACGGCCGTGCCTGCGGTCACTGCGACGCCTGTCGCCTGCGCGCGCTCGGCTTCGCCGAAGCGGGTGTAGCGGACCGTACGCGCTACCGCTGAGACATTCCGACGGCTTGCTGCGTGCCTCCGGAAGTAGTTTTCCTTGATGATTTTCCACATGGCCACTAAACTTCGCGGCCCGCATTCGTGCGGCGTTCTTGCGTGTCGCTTCATGGGCCGTTAGCTCAGCCGGTAGAGCAGCGGACTTTTAATCCGTTGGTCGCAGGTTCGACTCCTGCACGGCCCACCATTGAGACCGACGCGCGGAGCATTTAGCCGCTTCAAAGCCAGAAAAGCCCGCCGTGCCGCGGGCCTTTCCATTTCCGTTGGTCACCGGAGACGAAAAAGGAGCACATTTTCCCTCTGCAAGAGGGCTGCGTCTCTGTGTTCGCATCGGTACGACCAACGAGCGTCCGGTAGCGACCACGCTCGTTGCAGGTGTTTGAGATGTCTCCCCGGAGGCGCGAAAGCATAGGTGAGGCGCTCAGATCCGCAGTTGCGATCTATTCCCACGGCGTATAGTGTGTCGTGACCCGTCCGGTGAGCTCGTCCAACGTGTATGAGATCGCTTCTGGTCGCACGATCGGACAAATCTGCGGTGCCAGTTCCAACAAAGTGCGTTTGCCTTCAAATGCCTGCGCTGGCCATCCCCCCTCAAACTTCGCTGTCAGCGCCTGCCACAACAGCGAGACATAGGACACGCCATCACCATCCTCCAGTTCAAGCGAGGAGCAGAGCAGGCCAATGAGATGGCCACCTTCGTCGAAAACGGGTCCGCCGCTCATTCCTCCCCATGAGGGGCAGTCGACCTCAAGAACGGGCCACGGCAACATCGCTTTGTCGCGACCTTGTGGATACCGCTCCTTCACAACGCCGGCGGACACCAGGAGCATCGCATCGACGCCATAGCCACGCTCACCATTGTTCATTGACCGTGTCGCTGAGTTCGCCCTGAACCCAACGATCTGCAGACGATCGCCAATCTTTGGTAGTCGGGTCGAGACGATTGCCTGTCGAAAAGTCCGTTCCGGCGGCATCGCAGAGTTCAACTCAAGTCCAAGGATCACAATATCCACGTCCGTCAAGATCGTCATCTTCTTGACGGTCCAGACGTTCATTCCGCTTTTTGCGATGCCAATGCACATGGCGTGCCTCTCGCCCTTCATCAGTCGATCAAGGTGCGACTTGATCACGTGTTTTGCTGTCAGAGCAATTCCGGGTGCAACGATGATAGCTGAGCCTTCGACGTTGTGTTCGTCGGCATCTGCGAAGTGGAACGACAGAACCGCACCATCGAAGGCGTCAATGTTCTCCATGACGACTGTTGCGTTCTTAGGCAACAGAGTTACGCTGATCGGCTGAAATCCGAGCGTGTCGCCCTCCTTGGGATTCGCGGCTGGGTCATTGACTACTCGCCCAACTACCTGCTTCTTGGCCTGTTCGTTCATTAGTCTTCACGTCGCTACGAGGGTGCTAGCGGTTTCGAGCTGCGTCCTCGCAGTCTACGCCTTGTTCGCCCTGCCCAGGGACTCAACAAAACCAATGGAAGAGGCGATCTATGAATTCCATCTAAAGTTGTTCTTCGACATCGATTCATCCACCAACCACATTCCCAACGAAATTCTTTCGAAGGATTTTACCGGCGATCCCGACGATCAAATCGCATCGCCCTTCGGCAAAGTGGTGTTTCTTGCGGACAACCGCACGCTTGCCTATTTAGGACGAGACGGCGATGAAACGCAGGTTTACACGGTCGATACGGTCAGCAAGAAGGTAAACCAACTCACGCATCACCCGTCACTTGTTCGCTCATTCGTGGTCGATCCTGACGGGAGTCTGCGCGCATTCGCCGCAGTCGCCGTCCCCGAGAAGAATCAAAGAAAGTCGCGACTGGAAGGTGACGGCGTTTTCCTCTGGGACAGCAAGCTTTTTCCCTTGCAGTTCGGCTCCTTCTCGCCCATGCCGTTGCTGTGGCAGACGGAAGGGCATCAGATACGACAATATTTTTTGAACACTGCAGACGGGCCGAAGCTGTTCTTCGACTCGCGGCAGAGCAAGCCGGCAGAGGCGGTTGACCTTAGCGATCGAAAAGTCGCCACATCCGGCGGCACCGAGTCCTGGGAGGACGAAGCGATGCTGCGCGGTTCGTCGACGCTTGCTGAAAATCCCAAGGACAAATCCCTCGTCATGTTTCCGTATGCACTGACGAATCATCCGATGCATCCGGAGCGTTACGCGTACTACAACCAACCACTTAACAAAAATGCATTCATACGTCGTCTCGCGGCTCCGTACGGACTGGTGAACCCCAATACGGGGAAGGTAGAGGTATTGATCGACGCACCGCACCCGGTCTCCGAACGATACGAAGGTGGAGATGCGTTGTGGGGCCCCGACGGCAAATCGGTGCTTATCTACACCTTGTTGCCCGATGCACCGGCCGATCCACCGAAATGGGTGGAAGTCGACATCGCTACGCGCAAGGCGACGCCACTGGGATTGCCTAAGGACTGGCACCCGATCGCGTGGGCCGCAGATGGCAAGTCGCTGATACTCAGCGGCAAGGATGGCAAGTTCGGCAATGTGCCGCGTACTTCGAGTGGGTGGGGGAAATTCGTGGAGACGGGCGCGGCCAAGGGTTTCAACAAAGACTGGCCGGTGGCCACGAATGGGCAGAAGCTGGTTGGTGTGCGCGACGCGAGTTTGAGTCCGCCGGAGCTTGCAACGTACGAATTGAACTCGGGGAAAGTCGAGGACCTCAGCAATTTCAATCCGCAGCTGCACCAACGCAAATACGGTTCCGTGGAACTGTGGCATTGGCCGAGCACGAGCCAGAAGGATGCAGCAGGCTTCCTGATCAAGCCGGTGGGCTACAAGTCCGGTACGCGCTATCCGCTCGTCGTGCTACTCGACGACAACACCATGGGGCGTGTAGGCGAGCCCTACCTGCTCGACGCATCATGGCAGTTGAGCGGTCACGCAATCCAGATGCTCGCCGCCCAGGGGTACGTGGTGCTGTATCCCCGTGAACCGATTCTACGCGATGTTGTAGAAACCGATGCAGAAGGCAAACGCGTGCGCGAGTACCTCGAGAGCGCGGTTGCCGAGCTCGATAAGGAAGGGCTTATCGATCCCAAACGCGTGGGCCTGTCGGGTTGGAGCCGCGCGGGCTACTACACCGACTACATGTTGATCCATTCCTCGATCAACTTTGCTGCGGCGTCCGCGATCGACGGTGGTGGCGTCGAATACAACGACGGCATGCGGGCCTTCAGCGACGACGAGCTGAAGCATATCCACACGCCAAAGTTGCTCGAGGCGCATGGCTTGACCTCGCTTGTCTGGCTGGCCGGTATGGCCGATCGCATGACCTCGCTCGGCAAGCCGAATGACATTCTCTACTTCGCCACTGCGTCACATTCGACCACGCGACCCCTGCACCGCTTGCGCTCTCTCGGCACCCATCTGGATTGGTGGAATTTCTGGCTGAAGGGCCAGGAGGATCCTGATCCCGCCAAGGCTGACCAGTACACGCACTGGCGCAAGCTGCGCGAGACACAAAAAAGTGCCGGCAAGTTGCCTGGTTGAGGTGCTTTTCGGAACGAGGTAGGGGTTGCACGCTCAAGATCGTCGTTATTCGTGGGCTCGGCAACGATCGTCGTTTCTGCAGAGGCGAGTTCCAGCGTCTTGAAAGCAAGAAGACGCTGGATTCCGTCGATGTGGATAACGAGCGGAGCTCCACACGACGGTTGCCAGGGGAGGTAAGACCAATGCGCAAGACAGCACCGGATTGCATTCGCACTCAGACGCGGAGGTTCAGTCTCCTCGCGGAAGAGCGCTGGGTATGAGCGATCTTCGCATTCGCCGGAGGTTCGCGGTATTCCTCGGCATCGTGCTGTGGTCGTCGTTCTGGACGGGGTTCGGGGCGACGCTACAAGGCAGCGAGTCGTCTTCAGAAGAGGAGGAAGCGGCTTCAATCACGGCGCGTTGCAAGGAGCTTCGCCGTGAACAACGAAGAGCAATGACGGCTCGCGCGGGTATGCCGAATCAGGAAAGGGAAACTGTTTCACCCCTGATGGTCATTGCCTGCTGGATTCTCGATGGGTGAGGGCGCGCAGTTGACGTAGATACACACCGAAGAATGGCACTAGCGAGTAAGCCGGCGCCGGCGCCATTAATCGCGATTTGCCGATCTAAGCGGGGGGAGTTTGCGCTCTTTTGCGTCTAGTAAGGGTGCACGCCCTCTGTCGAGTGCCTTCTACTCGACGGAGATATCCGTTTTTCTCCTCTCAAGCACATAGGACTAGCCGCATGCCCGGTTCTGGCACCGTCGTCGCTGGCGAATTGCCTAGCAAGTTCCCACTCTTGCAGCAAGGCAATTCGACGCCGCCGCGGCAATTGATTCAGCTCGCCAAAGTCATCGACTGGCTCGATAACCTTGAGGCAACGGCGCGTGTGCGTGGGAATCGCGCCGCAGTGGTGCGCGCAAAGCGCGACCGATCCTTCGTTCTATTGGGGTTCTGGTGCGGGCTGCGCTCCCAGGAGTTGATCCAACTTCGGGTGGAACATATCAGTATCGCGCCCGGCGCCGGCATGACTTGCTTTCTGGCGTCGCGCGAAGCAAGGGGCTTGGATGAGGCGGTCCATTGGCTGCCTTCGCTGACGCCTTGGTGTCCGATTGCATCGACTCTTGCATGGAAGAACGCGGCGAGGTTGACGCAAGGACCGCTGTACCGTGCGGTGAACTATCGAAACGTTGTTTCGGAAGCGGCTTGGGGTCCGTCAAATGTTTTCCGCTCGTTGCGGCGCATTCTTACCCGCGCTGGATTGCGAGCTCCGAACGATTTCACCGGGCGTTCTCTGCGTAGGGGATTCTCCAGCTGGGCCGAGAGTGACGGCTGGGATGTGAAAGCACTGATGGAATATGTGCGAGTGGGGAACGAGCATTTGACGATGCTTAGCGACGCCGACGACCACTGCGATCGTCGAAATCGTCTCGAATCCATCCCTTCTGCAAGTGCTTCACCATTTCCCAAGCAATTTCGAACGAGGCAACGCGTGCATCAGAGGGCATGTTGAGACGAGTCGATTCGCCTTCCGGAGCTCGCGAATCAACGACTCGTTGCTCGTTGCTTAGGATCAGGGTGTCGGGGGCATTTGGAATTCACAGTGAGGGACTGGGTTGAGAGAGCAAACGAATCTTGCGAGTTGTGATGATCTCGTTCGTGAGTTGGAGAAGCTTGTTGCAAGCTGGCGCAAAAAGCCTTCGCGATCCCGTGAGTACTCTGAGCGCGTGCGTTGCAGTGAATTGATCAAAGCTATCGAGAACCGATTCGGTCGAACCTATTACATCGTCGCAACCAACCATCAGCCGGGTGACTATCAAGTATGCAGCGACCACCCGATGCTTCGTCAGAACGAGTCAGAAACAACGTGAAAGACGGCTGGGAAAAACTAAAAAACGCTGAACGAATCTTTCGTAGCTGCCAAGCGTCCTGGCTTGCGCCGTAGTCCCTATTGCGCGTCACCGAAAACGGGTAATTCGAGTCATCAAGGTGGGGCAAACCCGCCTAGCATCGTCTATTGCATACGTACATGGGTCTTCGTCGACAAAAGTTTGCCGACGACGGTACCTGTTTCCCCTACTTGTACGTAGATGTTTCGACTGGATGACAAGGTGAAACGATGAAGACGGCTCAACATTGGTGCATGGTCGGCATTTTCTCCCTGGCTGCGGCAGTGACGCCGGGCAAGACGTTCGCGCAACCGACATCAACGAAGGGAAACACAGCAACCAAGCGTGCCTATACGGTTGACGACGCCCTGAATCTTGAGCAGATCGGCATGTATTTCGGCGGTCCGTTCTCCTTTGCGCCTGACGGAAACAAGCTTGCCTTCACGCGCGTGCGAACGAAGAGCACGTTGGCGAACCTCAAGTGGGAGTACCTGTGGGGCAACGCCGGCGGCGATGTATGGGTGCAGGCTGGGCAGGGCGGTACCGCATCGAATATCACTAACGGCGTTAGCGATGGATCGGGTTGGTGGTCGCCGCAGTGGTCCCCGGACGGAAACAAGCTAGCGATGTTGTCTACGCGCGGCGGAAACGTTCGGATCTGGCTGTGGGATCAGAGTTCTGGACAACCGCGGTTACTCTCTGCGCGCGGCGTCGACTTCACCGATCCGCACCTACGTCCCTTTCTCTGGCTCGACGGCCAACACCTACTCTATTCCGCACTGCCTGAAGGGGAGCAGCCGTTCAGCATGCGTGTCGAACTCGACACGCCCACGATTGCTTCACGAGAATGGCCCAAGGTCACAAAAGGCAAGGAGGCTACCGCCAGCGTACTCGATAGCGGCATGCCGATCGATCTCGCCAAGCGATCGCACGGCCAGCTTCGCCTGGTCGATCTGGCTGGCGGAGAAGAGCGTGTTCTCGTCGATGCCACGACCAGCGAGTGGAGTATCGCACCGAAGCACGATGTCGTCGCTTTTGCGCGACAGACGAGCGTGTACGCGCCGAAGGCGAACGAACCCCTTCCGTTTGGAAACAGCGAAACCTACGGGCTGGGTCTTGCCACGCTCAACGGCAAAAATATCGAGTTGAAGGGCGATGTCAGCCCTGACATTTTCCGGGACTCGCTACGCTGGTCCCCGGATGGCGATCAATTGGCGTTCCTGGGCTATCCCGGCGGCGATCGACTAAAGCTTCCGGTGCTCTATCGCGTGGATATCGCGCAACGTACCGTAAGCGCACAAGCGCTCGGCGAGCTCGATGCCGCTCCGATCGTCCGCGAGAGCGCACAGCTCGAATGGACAGGTGATGGCGCCTTGCTTGTGCTCGCGGTAAAGCGGGTGGGCGATGCTAAACCTGACGTGCGTGCGCGGCGCGACTGGTGGTTGATTGGCAAGGATGGAAGCCGACGTTCTCTTACCGCACAGATGCCGGCAGCGCCTGGGGGGCTATGGGCCGAGCCGACCCATCGCTCGTTTGTCGGGCTAGCCAAAGGCAAGCTTTGGCGCGTCGATCCGGGTAGCGGCAAGGTCGATGACTTGACCGTGGCGTTCAAACCTGAGATCGCGCAGATCGCTTGGCCTGCGTATACCAACACGGGTGTAGAGGAATGGCCGCAGCGTGATCGCACGTACACGCAATTGATACTCGGTGTGCGCAATGGGGAGGCGATCGCGTCATATCGCATCTCGCTCGTAAACGGGAAGATCGATCCGATCCCGGCGCCCGGTCCGAAAGCAGAATTGAAGATTTTCGAGCCCACCACCGAAACGGCGATCTTCTACCAAAGTGATCGAGATGGACTGTATCTGTGGCGCCGCAGCCTTAAAGTCGGCAAGACAGATGAACTGATTGCCGCCAACACGTACTTGCGGGAGATCGCAAGCGGACAGTTCAAGTCGATCGACTACACCAGCCTCGACGGCAAGCCACTCAAGGCATGGCTGTTGCTACCGCCCGACTATGTGGCCGGCAAGCGCTATCCACTGTTGACCTGGGTCTATGCCGGTTCGGTCGCTGGACCCAAGCCATCGATCATTGCCGACATCGGTTTCGGCGGCAGTTTGAATATGCAGGTACCCGCGGCGCACGGGTACGCAGTGCTGATGCCGAGTATGCCGCTCAACCCCGAAGGCATGGTCGACGATCCGATGTTGCGTCTACCGAATGGCGTGTTGCCGGCCGTCGACAAAGTGGTCGAATTGGGTATTGCCGATCCCAAACGAGTGTTCCTCATGGGGCAAAGTTTCGGCGGCTTCTCGACCTACGGCTTGGTGACGCAGACCGACCGCTTCGCCGCTGCAGTTTCGTTGGCAGGGTTGTCCGATCTGATCAGCTTGTATGCGCAGTTCGATGCGCGCATGCGTTACCTCGATCATCCAGAGGAGCACGGCCTTTTCATGATGGCTCTGGCGGAGGCAGCGCAGACGCGCATGGGCGGTCCGCCGTGGAAGGACCTCGGACGCTACATCCGCAACAGTCCGATCTTCCAAGTCGATCGCGTCAACACGCCGCTGATGATCATTCAGGGTGACGTCGACTACGTGGCGATCCAGCAAGGTGAGGAGTTCTTCAACTCCCTCTACCGGCAGGGCAAGCGCGCGCGTTTCGTGCGCTATTGGGGCGAGGGTCACGTCCTCGAAAGTCCGGCGAACATCCGCGACATGTGGGAACGCATCTTCGGCTGGTTCGACGAATTCCCGCCGAAGGAAACAGTATCGGCAAAATAGTTCCTGCGTCCGCGAACGAGATCTTTGCGCGCGACCGCACTGGAGAATATCTGGGAGCCGGCTTGGATTCCCGGATCCCCGTCGATGGCTTCAAAGCTGTGTCTCGAAGTTGGCAATCCGACGTAGGGGGGAGCCCCTCTTTGTCGTCTCGTATTGGCAATACTCAGTAGTCGAGGGCGATATGAAGATGACAATCACGGTTGGGTTGGCGTGGGTACTGATGTTGGTGTGCTCTGCGGCCGTTTCAGCGAAAGACGAATCTGCGTCGACGGCAAGCGTCGTCGATGCGATCGAGATGACTCGAATTCAACACGAGGCGGGGGCGGACGGTGCCGTAGCTGCGATTTCGCCCGACGGCACACAAGCAGCGTTTGTAACGTGGCGCGGGGACATGGCGCGCAACACCAACGCCTATGAGTTGCGGCTGCTGGATCTGCGAGCGCCATTGCAATCGCGTCCTTCGAAGACGCTTTTGACGCGCCTCTATCCCGGAGATCGTCATGATCAGCAGGCGTCGCCGATCAAGCAATTGCGTTTCGTGCAGCAAGGAAAAGCGTTGGCGTATCTGGGGCTCGATGGGAGCGCGGTGGCACAAGCGTACGTCGTGGAGATCGCGACCGGGAAAGAGCGTCAGCTGACCAAGCATCCAAGCTCCGTTCGAAACTTTGTGCTCGACGCAAAAGGCGGCTTACTCGCCTATTCGGCCGTGGCTTATCCGCAGGATGAAACGTCGCGCCGCGTGGAAGAAGATGGTGTCTTCCTCTGGGATTTCGCGATGTTCCCGGACTATCGCGCGTCGTTCCCGGCCGGCTCGATCCTGGCCCGGCAAGGCGGTTGGAAGGGGATCCGCCAGTACTTTTTGGCAGGCAATTCGCCGAAGCTGATTTTTGATTCGCGCCAGAGCCGACCCGCTGAGCAGAGTGCTCCGAGCGATCCGAAGGCAGCAGTCAGTCCATCGCAATCGCTTATGGACGACATGGTGTTGGGCTTTGCGGCGTTGTCGGCAGACCCGAGTGGCAAACAATTTCTGCTCTATCCGTACCAGATCACCGAACATCCGATGCACCCGGAGCGCTACCAATACTATCGCGCTCCGAACATGAATTCATACGCGCGTCGCGTTGCGCCGCAGGTCGCTTTGGTCGATGCAGCGACCGGCAAGATCTCACCCCTGATCGATGCGCCGAGTCCGCAATTCGAACGCTACGAGAGCGGAGCGCCGCTGTGGTCGGCGGACGGGCGTTCGGTTTTGATGTACACCCTTTTCTCAGATAAGCCAGATGTACCGCCCGCATGGGTCGAAGTTGAACTGGCTTCGCGCCGAGTCGTTTCGCTAGGCTTGGAAAAGGATTGGAAGCCGGTCGGCTGGGCAAGCGATGGAAAAAGTCTGGTCCTTTCGAACAAAGGCGAACGGTTTGCGCTGCTGCATCGAGGCGATGATGGTCGCTGGCTCAAGCCGCAGAACAGCGGCAGCATCAAGGGACTCAATCCGGATTGGTCTGCGGTAACCGACGGCGCCGTTGTGCTTGGGGTCAAGGATGGGTTGCGCCAGGCGCCCGAGCTTGCCGCGTACGATTTGCACGCAGGAAAAGAACAGCTCTTGACGGATCTGAATCCACAACTGCGCCAACGGCGCCTTGGGGAGGTATCCGGGCTTCACTGGCGCGATCCGCCCAGCACGGAGGCCGAAGGGTTCCTGGTGAAACCGGTGGGGTTCCAGGCGGGGAAGCGCTATCCGCTGGTGGTCTTGCTCGACGATGGCACACTGCGCCGCGAAGGTGATCCATATTTTCTTGACGCCGCTTGGCAGCTCAGTGGACATGCCGCACAAATGTTGGCGGCGCAAGGTTTCATGGTGCTTTATCACCGCGAGCCACCGCTGCGAGACGTGATCGAAACACCGGAAGAGCCGCGCCGCATGCAGCGTGACATTGAGGCAGCGGTGGCAAAGCTAGACCAGGAAGGTCTGATCGACAAGGCGCGGATTGGGATCTCTGGTTGGAGCCGGGCGGGCTTCTATACAAGTTATTTGCTGATCCACTCTTCACTGCATTTTGCCGCGGCAACCAACATCGACGGTGGCGCTTCAGAGTACACCGACCGGATGCGTCCTTTTACCGATGACGAGCTGAAGCAAATTTCGGGTCCCGTGATGTTCGAGTCCCACGGTCTATGGAGTCTCGTCTATCACTCGGCGATGGCCGAGCGAATGACTGCGCTCGGTGTGCCGAACGAGATTCTGTATTTCGACGCCGCGTCACACTCGACCACGCGGCCGCAGCATCGCTCGCGCTCTTTGCAGACCAATATCGATTGGTGGCGATTTTGGCTGCAAGATCAGATCGATCCGGAACCAGCGAAAGCCACGCAGTATGCACACTGGCAACAGTTGCGTGAGGCAGAGCAGGCACGCAAGCCAAAATCTTGAGGCCGGCAGACCGTAGCCAGCATCAAGGCGGATGCCGGGATGTGTGCCTTGCCGGGTAAGACCAATAGGTGAGAACCTCTTGGCCCGAGGCCATGAAGCAACCAAGTGGCGAACGCAGCGCATCGGTGGGGAACTTCCCCCGATGCGCTTTGTTTAGCCCTAACCGAAACCTGAGTGCCAGCCTTCGTCCTTCGAATTGTGTGGTCCGATTGGTTTGGCGACGCACGAGAGGGCTCGCCCCCTACCCCAAGAAATGAAAGAAAAATGAAATATTTTTCTTGTGGGGGTTGCGAATGGATGCAAGACTGGAATCCTTGCTACGCCCCAATCGCAAGCCTTCGAGAACATGGCTGAAACGTACTCGTCAGGCGGTGAATTGACCCTTCAGGAACGGGATTTTCCGCGGGACGAGCGCCGCTACCCGCAGCAGGACTTCGATGCCTTCTTCCAAAGGCACCGCCCGTCGCTGATCGCATTCTTGCGCCGTCGCACGCCGACGGAAGCGGACGCGGAGGAGATTGCGCAGGAAAGCTATACGCGCCTACTCGGATCCGACTACAACGCACCACGGCCACCGGAAGTGTGGCGATCGCTCCTCTACCGCATCGCCGGAAATCTTGCGGTAAGTCAGCACCGCATGCGCCAGAGTCAGCACACGCAGAGCGGCTACAACCTCGAGGAAATGGAGTTCAGTGGCGATTCTCCCTCACAGGAACGCATGGTCTCGGCGCAACAGGAATTGGTTCTGGTGCGCATGGCACTCGCCGCGTTGTCGCCCAAGTGTCGGAAGGTCTTCATGCTGAGTCGGGCGCACCACAAGACGTATCCAGAGATCGCGCAGCTTTGCGAGATCTCCGTAAAAATGGTGGAGAAATACATGTCGCAGGCGCTGGGCGCCTTGCGTCGGGCGGTAGGGGACAGGGCATGAACAGCGTCAAAGCAAGCATGGAAAAGGATCAGCGTGCACTTGACGAGGCGGAGGCTTGGTTCGCGCGCCGGCTTGCACACGATGACAGCGATAGCCAGCAATTCGAGAAATGGCTTCGCGAGAATCCCGCGCATGCCAGTGCATGGCAGAAAACGCAGGCCCTGTGGGATCACATGGGGGACTGGGTGCAAGATGAAGCGCTCGCAGACTATGCGCGCGAAGCATTCGAGCCCGAGCACACTACATCGAGCGCGGGTCATCGCGAGAGAGACATCGCCACTCGGCATCGTCGTGCTTCGCTTCGGCGCCATCTCAAGTACGCAGCTGCCGCCGCCGCAATCGTTGCCACTGTCACTATCGGACTTGGAATCGGCAGAACTCGTTCTCAGGTCTATACAACCGACATCCAGGTCGCCGACATTCACCTTTCCGATGGGTCGACAGTCCGGCTCGACGCAGGATCACGCTTGGAAGCGAGCATGAGCTGGTGGCGTCGCAATGTGCATCTGCTTCAGGGACGAGCATTGTTCGATGTGACTCATGATGCTTCCCGACCCTTCATCGTTGACGCCGATGCTGGTCGCATCACCGTGCTTGGCACCAGCTTCGAAGTCGACCGTCGAACCGACGATGTGGTGGTTACCCTTCTTCGTGGCTCCGTATCGATTGATACGCCAGGAGATCCTGTGCCAACCAAACTCCGACCCGGCGAGCAGGCGCGCTGGCAAGCGGACGCCAAACATTGGAGTCAACGAGGCGTGGATGTAGCAGTGGCGACACGCTGGACAACGGGCTTCCACGTGTTCGACGCGATGCCACTCTCGCAGGCGGTGGCAGAGATAAATCGTTATTCGGCACGCAAGATACGGTTGGCGGATTCTTCTCTCAGTGCTCTAGAGCTCAATGGCAATTTCCATCTTGGCGATGCCGGCGGTATTGCCAACGCACTTCCCTACGTGTTGCCGGTGAAGGTGCGTGATGAGGGTGCAGAAATCATTGTGTCGCATCGGTAGGGTGGCAAGACATCCCCGCGTCTAAGGTCAGGCCAACGCCATCGCAGCAATCGCGCGCGATGCCACGCCAACCATGGGGAAAAACATGTTTGCAAATGTTCATCGTCGACGGAGCAACGGAGTGTTACGCCGTTTGTGCCTGAGTTCGATCATTGTCTGTTCGCTCGTAAGCGCAACTTGGGCGCAAGGTACTGAGCAAGCGTTTGACTACTCGTTGCCAGCTGCGAGCCTAACGCAGTCCGTGACTGCGATCAGTCAACATAGCGGTATCCAAGTGATCTACGAATCCGCGCCGTCGAAGGAACTGAAGGCGGCGCCGATCAACGGTCACTTCACCGCAAAGCAAGCTTTGGACAAGGTGCTGGTCGGTAGTGGACTGACCTACGAATTTATCAATAGCGGCACGGTGGTCATCCGCAAATCTCCCGGCAATACCGCTGACGGTAAACAGTCGCCTGCTTCAGCCAGGAACAAACAGAGCTCGAACGGCAAGGCGGACGGTGGTGAGGAGCCCACGGTCCTGAACTCAGTGTCGGTCACAGGTACGCGCATCCGCGGAGGAGACACTGCTTCGCAGACCATCGTGATCGACGATCAGCGAATGAAGGAAGAAGGTCTCAACGATCTCGGCGAGGTGATTCGCAGCATCTCGCAGAACTATCGGGGAGGTCAGAATCCAGGCGTTACCGCAGGAGCTTCGGCGGGCGGCATCGCCAATCAGAATATGACCGGCGGTTCTGCCCTGAATCTTCGTGGCCTGGGTCCGGATGCGACGCTAACATTGCTCAATGGGCGTCGCTTGAGTTACGACGGTTTTGTTCAGGCGGTAGATATCAGCCAGATCCCACTGGAGGCTGTCGAACGCATCGAAGTCGTGCCGGATGGAGCTTCTGCGATTTACGGTTCGGATGCGGTGGCGGGTGTGGCCAACGTCGTCCTGAAACGCGATTTCGATGGCGTGACGTTGTCGTCGCGGTACGGTTCGGCAGCGGACGGGGGATTGACCGCGCACGAGTACAGCGCGACTGCGGGCACCACCTGGCCGACCGGTGGGGTGATCGCGACGTTCAAGACGACGGATCAGGACCCCATCTACGCCACCCAACGCGCGTATACGCGAGCTATGGACGATCCGACGACGATCTACTCCGGAACGCAGATGCGCAGTGGCCTGTTGAGTGCGCACCAGTCGATCGGAGATTCCATCGAATTGCGACTGGATGCACTGCGTACAACTCGCGACTTGCTGGACTCGATTGCCTATCCGGGCTACTACTACTTGGACGAACCGCGAACGATCGTTTCGTTGATCGCGCCGAGCATCGTGTTCTCTTTGCCCAATGACTGGTCGTTGACTACCAGTTTTACCAGCGGCAAGGATCGCAACGTCTACAAAGACTATATGGTGACTGGCGGCGTGCCTGCTCTGCAGGCGCGCGGCTGCTACTGCAATAAGTCGCGGACCGCCGAAGCCAGCGCAGAAGGCCCGCTGTTTCATCTCGGTCAGAACGAGGTGAGATTGGCTGTTGGCGCCGGAACGCGCACGGATGACTTTCTCATCCATTCGTATACGTCCGGTCATCAGTATGGCGGCGAAGAAAGCAGTCGCTATGTCTATGGTGAGTTGGCTGTGCCGATCGTTTCGCCGGAACAGGGCCGTCCTGGTTTGCAGCGGCTTGAGTTGAGTCTTGCCGCGCGGACGGAAGACTACGACAGCTTCGGACGAGTCACCACGCCGAAAGTAGGCCTCGTCTATGACCCCTCCGGCGACTACACCTTGAAGGCTTCGTGGGGACGCTCATTCAAGGCGCCAACACTGCTGCAACAATACTCGGATCGGATTGCGTATCTGTGGAACGCGCAGCAACTGGGCGGCACGGCGTATCCGGCGGGCTCCACCGTACTGATGTCTTACGGCGGAAACCCAAATCTCAAACCGGAGCGGGCACGTACGTCGAGCGTGACGCTCGCCTTCCATCCCGAGGCGATTCGAGGGTTGGATGCGGAGCTGAGCTACTTCGACATCGACTACACCGATCGCGTGGCGCAGCCGTTTATCTATCTCGCCAATACCCTGCGCGATCCCAGTTATGCGCCATTCGTGACCTATTCACCAACTTCTCAGCAACAGCAAGACTTGCTCTCGCAATTCAGCGATACCTTCTACAACTACGCTAGTGCTCCCTACGATCCAAGCAAGGTTGTCGCCATAGCTCGCGACGAATATGTGAACGTCGGTCAGCAGCAGGTGTCCGGAGTTGACTTCACAGGATCGTACCGATTCGATCTGGGCGTCGGACAGATGCAACTCCGTGGCTCCGCCAGCTGGTTGGAAAGCTCGCAGAAGAATGGCCCGGGTCAGAAAGAGTTCGATCTTGCCGGTACGATCTATCACCCGGCGAAATGGAACAGCCGCTTCGGTGCCGTTTGGCGAAATGGCGGCTTCAGCGCGTCGGCGTTCGTCAACTTTACTCAGGGAGTCATCAGCACGCTGACTTCAGCGACAGAACGGACGGCCTCGTTCACGACGTTCGACACGACTTTGCGCTATGAAACTGCGCCTGGTCACGATGCCCTCTCTGGTGTCATGGTCGCGCTTTCGGCCCAAAACTTGTTCAACAAGGCGCCGCCGCTCTACACGCCGCCCTATTCGTCTTATGTCCCCTTTGACTCGACAAACTATTCCGCGATTGGTCGCTACGTGAGTTTGTCCGTCGCCAAGCATTGGCAGTAACCGTGGTGCGGTGACGAGTTCCTGTCCGCTGCGTAGCTCGTCCGACTGCACCCGCGAAGTTCGTTCGATAAAGCACTGGTCACGCCTTCGATCGAAGCCTGCTTCGAATTGTGTCGTCGCGCCAGTCCAATCAGGAGAATTCTCATGTCGAAAGTCGAAAATAGAGGTTGGAGTCGGCCGGCTATCTTGGCCTTCTGCCTCGGTGCTTTGCTGAACGGAGCGGATGCGATCGCTGCCTCAGGGAAGACGGAATCCACTCGTGCATATCCGTACGAGCTGGCGTTTCAGATGCGCGAGCTTCGTCGAAGCGATCTGTACACAGCATCGCCCGATGGAACTCGTGTCGCCGCAGTGGTGTTGATGCGGCCTGACGAACGCGAACAGTCCGTACGTTTCCTGGAGAACGGTTCGCCGATCGACGCACAAGGCGCGCACATACTGGTGTCCTCTGCGGGCGAGCGGCCAACGCCGGATCACGCGCCCATCTGTGGAGGCAAGGGCAATCAGTGGAGCCCTGTGTGGTCGCCCGATGGACGCCGTCTGGCATTTTACTCCGACATCGATGGCTCTCCTCGCGTATGGGTAATGGAGACCAACGGTGGCGCGTGCCGACGGGTGAGCGATGCCGTGGTTCGGACGAGTCTGTTTGCAGGCTATCAGGCTCATTGGTCCCCGGATGGGCATACGTTGTTCGTGCCGTTGCGCCCTGAGCAGGCGGGGGCGGTGCGTGACAGCGAGCGCTTGAGTACGGCTGAAAGCGACGCCCAGCACGACGCGAAGAAGCCTCCGGCGGTGTTCTATAGCGGAAGCGAGCAGCCCAAGGAGAGCAAGACAAACGGTGCAAAATCCGGCGACGATCTCGCGTTCTTCCTTGCCCACTACAACTCGACGCTCGCTTCCATCGATGTGGAAAGCGGTGCTACAAAAGTCGTCGTGGATGCGCGCGAGGAACCGCGTCCCGCCACACTAGAAGTATCGCCGTCAGGCCATTGGCTGACACATACATCCGTGTCCCGACGCAAGGAAGAAATATCGACGGTCTATGTGAAGGACCTTTCGTTCATTCCAGCCGTCGGAGGCAAGAGCCGACTTCTAGTCGGTGGCATGGTGTCGTCCGAAAGTCCTATCAACTACACCGAACTCGATTACCGTTGGCATCCCACGCAAGACCGCCTCGTCTATCTCAATGACGGTGCCGCATGGTCGGTGGACTTCACGGATGCTGGACCATCGACGCCGCGGCGGCTCGCGCCGGAATTGGGTAAAGTCGGTGGCGTGATTCTGTATTTTTCTCGCGACGGCAAAAGTCTGCTTGTCGGTTTGGACGCGAAGCAAGAAGGGCGCAACACGGTGCCAAAGAGCTTGGCGGTGATTCCGCTCGACGGTGGCAAAGCGTCGACCTACGCGCTGCCGGACACGATGCGGTGGCAGTTCCTCGATGTGGTTCGTGCCAACGACGATGTTCTTTGGCAGCCGCGTGCGAACGAAATCTCTTTCCTCGAACGTGATCGCACGACGGCCGAAGAGACCGTGTTCAGCCTCGATCTGGTGAGCGGCAAGACGCGTGCGATGAATACCGGACTGCATCAACTGAATCATTTCGCCTCGGGCGGCGACCACAAGCAGTTATTTGCGATCTTCGAGGACATCGCGACACCACCAGACGTTTATCGCTATTCCGCAGACCTGAGCAGCAAATCCCGCGTCACAATGGTGGAGCCGAGGGTCGAGGGCTTGCTGACGAGCGTGCCCAAAGTGCTTCAGGCGCGAGTTCCCATGTATGACGGTAGTCTCAAGACGGTGCGCACGACATTGCTTCTCCCACCCGGTGCGAAGCAGGGTGACAAGGTGCCCGCGATCGTCATGATCTATTCGGGTTCCGATCTTTCCACGCGGGCAACCTACTATGGCGGTGGCATGGGCAACACCGTGCCCAGCCAGATTTTCACCAGTCGTGGCTACGCCGTGCTGATGGCCGATGTGGAGCTGGCGCCCGAAGGCGAGCCCAGCTATCCGTTGCAGCACATGGTCGACATCTTGCTGCCGCAGGTGTACGCGGCAGCAAATGAGGGCTATATCGACATCAATCGTTTGGCCGTGAGCGGCCAATCCTATGGTGGCTATAGCACCGCGTCGATTGCCAGTGTGACCAACGTGTTCCGCGCAGCGATTCCGGTAAACGGTACGTATGACCTGGCGTCGTTCTACGGTGGTCTCGACAAGCAAGGCAACAGTCATTGGATTCGTTGGGCGGAGCAGGGCCAAGGCCGCATGGGACAGAGTCCCTGGGCTAATCTTCAGCGCTACATCGACAATTCGCCGTTCTACCGGATTGACCGCATCCATACTCCGTTGCTGATTGTGTCTGGTGGGGCTGACGAAACATGCCCGACCGATGGCGCTCGATTTTTCTTCGTTGGCCTACGACGGCTGGAGCGCCCAGCAGAACTGTTGATTTATCCAGGCGAAGGACATGTAATCAGCGAATGGTCGGTGGGACATGCGGCAGATGTGAGCCGGCGGATGGTGGAATTTCTTGGCAAACATTTGGATAAATCTGAGTAAGGTGCAACCCTTCATTCAGGCGGTCGCCTTCGGCGGCCGCTGATGAAGGCTAGCCAGAACAGTACCATCGTAGCGATGTGGCAATTTCTACATGTCCGTCCAAATCGTCGAAGACGGCTACGAATAGGCCGCACTCTGAGCGGGCGTGAAGGTTGCGGAGCATCTGCGAAGTTCAGGTCGATTCACCCAAAGCGACCAACGAGGCGCGGTGCCGAGGTGCCCCGCTGAACCCTGGGAACGCCAAAGACGAAGAACTGAGCGATATCCCCCACGAATTTTCGAAAGAAATTAATTAAATTTTCGAGTCGCACAATTCGAACCTACTTCGCGCTAATGTGCGGGCGATGAACGAAGCCCTCGACGTGTGGTTTGCGAGCGAAATCCTCGTGCACGAGGCGTCGCTCGTTCGCTATTTAGCGCGCGTGTGGCCGCACCGCGACGAAATCCACGACCTGCGCCAGGAGGTCTACGTCAAAGTCTATGAGGCCTCGACGAAGGCGCGGCCGAAGTCGCCAAAGTCGTTCCTGTTCGCTTCCGCGCGACACCTGATCACGGATCGGCTACGGCGCAGCCGCGTCGTCTCGATCGAAGCCGCGGGGGATTTGGAGGCATTCAACGTCTTGATAGACGAGATCTCTCCTGAAAAGGAAACAGGTGCTAGGCAGGAACTGAAACGCTTGGCGGAGGCGTTCGACCGTTTGCCGAATAGATGCCGTGAAGTGGTTTGGCTACGCCGCGTGCAAGATTTTTCGCAAAAGGAAGTGGCGGCGCATATGGGTATCAGCGAAAAGACGGTTGAAAAGCAGCTCGCCAAAGGCGCGCGGTTGATCGCCGACTACGTGTACGGTCGCACGTCATCGAGAATACATCCAAGAGAAACTGGTACAGAAGAAAGAAGTGAGGAGAACGTGCATGGATAGCAGCACCAAGATCGAACGCACCGCGGCTGGATGGTTAGCTCGGCGCGATGCGAACACATGGTCCGACGAGGATCAGGCGGAACTGAATGTGTGGCTGGAAACGGCGATTGCGCATCGCGTGGCCTACATTCGCCTGCAATCCGCATGGCAGCAAGCGGGTCGACTCAAGGCGTTGGGCGCTGGCGTCCCACGTGGCCAGATTCCGTCAAAGGGGCAATGGACGCTGTCGCCTTTTTTTAGTCACGGCGAGGCCGTGGAAGAATCATCGCCGCCGACCGTATCCGGTCAGGCAGAAAGTCTTTCCAACGGAGTCGTGTCGGGCTGGCACCGGCATGGCGCCAAGCAGCTCCGTCGACCGAGGTCAAAACGCCGCGGTTGGCTAAAGATGGGGTTGCTGGCGGTATGTTTGCTATTGGCGGTTCCATTGGGGCTCGGATTGCGTCGGTATACCGCCGTACAAAGCACCGCTTATTCGACTCCGATGGGCGGAACGCAAACAGTATCGCTCGACGACGGCTCCCAAGCGGTATTGAGCAGCGACAGCAGTGTCGCAGCCGCGATGTCGAGGAGCGAACGGCATATCGACTTGCAGCAGGGCGAGGCGTTCTTTGAAGTAGCGAAAGATGCTCAGCGCCCCTTCGTCGTCGCCGTCGGCGATCGGCGCGTCATCGCGGTCGGTACGCGCTTTTCCGTACGCCGGAACGCTGACGGTCTGCGTGTGGTCGTCACTGAAGGCATTGTGCGGCTCGAGACTGGCGCAGATATGCCTGCGCAGCAGAGAGTCATGCGCTTGCCAGCCGGAAGCGTCGCTTTGGTCGGAAAAAACGGCGTTTCCATCCAATCGGTTCCGGTCGACAAGGCCGAGGAATATTTGAGTTGGCGCAGTGGCTTCGTCGTGTTCCGCGATACTTCGCTGGCCGACGCGGTGGCAGAATTCAATCGCTACAGCGCGCAAAAGCTGGTTGTCAACGATGCGCAAACTGCAGCAATTCGCGTGGGCGGCCATTTCCGTTTGTCGAACACAGAAGCTTTCGTGCGATTGCTGGAACAAGGGTTCTCGATTCGCCCTGAACGCCTGGGCGACAGGATCGTGCTGCACAGCGAATGATCGGTGGGTCAAGTCATTTCGATGAAGTTCGCGGGTGGAAATTTTTCAGTTTTTTGAAACCGACAGGTGGGATTTTCTAAAGTCGTTCGTCTCGATATCGCAACGCAACCGCAATCCCGCGGTCGCATCGGGGAGAGATATCGAAACATGAGCAGATTCCGAATTCTGCATCGCGCGCTACTTGCCGCTGCTTGTCTTGCGTGCACCGCCGCCTTCGCACAGGCACGCGACCAGAAGCCCATTAACATTCCTCCCGGCGATCTCGTCGGCGCCCTCGACGCCCTGGCCAAACAGTCCGGCGCCGAGTTCATCTATCGCGCAGATCAGTTGACAGGACTGCACACGGAAGGTGCACAAGGCAACTTATCCGCCGACGAAGCGCTTTCGCGATTGCTGCGGGGAAGCGGCTTCGTTATCAAGCACGACGCATCTGGCGCAATTCTGATCGTCAAGGGAGATCAACCCGCGAAACCGTCGAAGCCCGCCAAACGCGACGACGCGTCGGCCCGTTCAAACGAAGAAGCGCCTGCGGAACTCGAAAAGGTGACGGTGACAGGTTCGCGGCTTCCTCAAGTATCGATCCAGGGGCCGCAGGAAGTGAAGCTTTATACGCGGGCGAACATTACGGAAAGCGGCCAGAAGACCGTCATGGATTTTCTGAACACGCTGCCGACCGTATCGACCGTCGTCAGCGAGGCCGGTTTCGATACGGTTGGCGGCGCAGGAGCGGTGCGCTTGCGCGGTTTGCCGATTGGATCGACTTTGGTGCTGTTGGATGGGCGCGCGGTCGAGGGAGCGGGATCGGGCCAATCTCACGGCAATCCTTTCGACGTCAACAACATCCCTATTTCTGCAGTGGAACGTATCGAAGTGGTGCCGGAAGCGGCTTCCGCCGTCTACGGTAGTGACGCCATCGGTGGCGTCGTCAACATCATTTTGCGCAAGGACCTTGATGGCGGCGAAGTGAATGTGACCTCCGGCTCTCCGACGGACGGGGTCTATCGAGATACGACGGTCAATGCCGTGTGGGGCAAGAAATTCGAACGCGGCGATTTGTCGTTTGTCGGCAGCTATCAAGTTCGCGGCGCATTGCTCAACACCGACCGCGAACTCACAGCCAATCAAGACTATCGCCGTTATGGCGGCTTGGATGAACGCTCGACCAGCTGTACCCCGGGCAACGTCTACTCGGCCGACGGAAAAAATCTCCCCGGGTTATCGTCTTCGTTTGCCGGGATTCCCTACAGCACAAACGGTGCGCTGACGCCCTCGGATTTTCTTTCGACGAGCGGAGTGCTGAACAAATGCAGCAGCGGCTCCTTCGGCGGCACGATCGTCCCGTCGACGCATCGCGCCAGTCTTATGGGGTATGGGAACTACGCGATCACCGAAACGACACAAGCTTTTTTCCAGGCCGCGTATACGCAGATCGAACAGGCTCCTTATCTTTCGCCGCGAAGCGTTTCCCAGATCGCCGTGCCGGCGACGAATCCATTCAATCCCTTCGGCGTGCCGGTGCGGGTGACCTATCGCTTCGCCGACGAAGGACGCTTCGGTTCGGCGATCGGCACGGAGATGTTCTCGCGTATCGTCGGTGGATTCAAAGGCACGTGGGGAGATCGTTGGGATTGGGAAGTGGCCGTTTGGCAGTCCGGCGACCATATGAACAGCAAGGATGAAAATACGATCAACACGGCCGCGCTGGTCGGCGCGTTGGCCAATACTGATCCCACGCAGTCCATCAATCTGTTTTCTTTGGGGATTCCCGCATCGCAGACAATATTGGACAAAATCCTCTACGACGCGCCCGTCTATTCGTCGAGCAAGCTGCAGGTCGTAAACGGCTTCGTGCGCGGCAGTCTCTTCGATTTGCCCGCAGGCCCCGTAAACGTCGTGCTTGGTGGTGAATACGACCACACTCGGCAAAGCCTTTATGCGCCTGGTGAAGGGTTGCCTACGGTCGATACTTTTTCACGAAGCGCGCGCTCGATTTTCGGTGAGATGCACATACCCGTTCTCGCTGCAGCGGATGGCGAGGTGGGAGAAAAGCTAGCCCTTACATTCGCTGGGCGCTACGACGACTACAACGACATAGGCAGCCGCTTCACGCCGCAAGGCGGTGTTGAGTTTCGGCCGACCGAAACGTTGCTGCTGCGAGCGACCTATGCTGAGGCATTCAAGGCGCCTGATCTGCGCGCGATCTACGCCAGCCCGATTGTCTACAGCGGCATTGAAGTTGCGCCCGATCCACTCAGAGGAGGCGAACTCTATCCCACGACACTCAAATACGGCGGCGATCTCACACTGAAGCCGCAGACCGGAAACTCGCGGTCGATAGGATTCGTTTGGTCGAGCAAGGCGATAGAGAATTTGCAGATTGGCTTGACCAATTTCCGGGTTACGCAGAACGATCGAATCATTCAGCCAAACGCGCTGACTATGATTGCGAATCCCGCTGCGTTCCCGGGCCGGGTCGTGCGGCAAGCACCGACTGCCGACGACGTTGCCAAAGGTTATGCTGGGTTGATCACGCTGATCGATTCCTCCTACACCAACTACGGCGAACTGATCGTCGAAGGATTCGATCTCGATGTCGATTACAAATTCGACACGGCGATAGGAACATTCAGCCCAGCTCTCAGCGTGACCGAAGTTTACAAGTACGACGCGGCCGTCGCTCCCAACGCACCGTTGCAGGACAGATTGGGCTACGCCAGCGCCGATGCCTTTGCGACGCGCTGGAAAGGCACGGTCTCGCTCGCCTACAACACCGGGGAGTGGACGGCGCGCGTGGCCGGGCGCTACATCAGCGGTTACATCGACTACGACCTGGTGCGCCACCTCGGCGACTACTGGCTGTTCGATGCTTCGCTGCACTATGCCCTCGGCAAGCGTTTCTTCGCCGAAGACTCGCTGATGAAAAACGCTTACGTGGAAGCGAGCGTCGTCAACGCCTTCAACAAGGCACCGCAATTCACCGACTACTACGGCACCGGCTACGACCCGCGCATGGCGGATATCCGCGGCCGCTTCGTTTCCATGACGCTCGGCACGCGCTGGTAACGACGTCCGACCGTTCAACCTGTTGCACCATTGGAGTTGTTATGCGCTATTTCTCAATATTGCGCGCGGCCGTGTGCGTGCTTGTTTCGACCGGTTCCATGGCATTCGCCGCGCCAGAGAGGCGGTTCACCGTGCGCGATTCGATCGAGCTGTCGACGTTCGTGCGCGTGGGGTCGCAGTACATGCCTTCGTCGCGAGTTTCGTTTTCGCCTGACGGCGCGCATTTCGTCGCCGTCACGATGCGCGGAGACCTAAAAAGCGGCAAACGTGAAGCGACGATGTGGCTGTTCGATTGCGATGGGGTCCGCGACTATCTAAGCCATCCCGCAGCAGCTTATTTCGATAAGGCCAAGCCGTTGGTTCGCTTCGCTAGCGCCTCGAACCACGAACCGCTCAACGATTGGCGTTGGACCGAAGACTCGAAAAGCATTCTATTTCTCGGCGCGGACGACGACGGTGCAGAGCGTCTCTATCGCGTGGGCCTTGCCGGCGGAGATCCGGTCGCGCTCAGTCGCGCCGACCAGGACGTGAATCGCTACGAAGAACGCAACGGCGCGATCGTCTACTTTGCCCATGCGCCCATTCGGGCAGAAGATCTGTATCAGGCCGGCGGCGCCTCGCTGCCGGATATGGAAGTTGCGACCGGTAAGAACATTCTCCCCTTGATTTTCCCCAATTGGATGGATGCGCAGTTTCGCGACGGCGAGGATGAGCTGTGGAAGATCGAAGGCGACAAGGCCGTTAGCGTGCTCGGACCTGATCGCAAGACGCCGGTGAAGCTTCGCGATTCGCGACTAATTCTGGCGCCGAACGGACGCCAGGTCGTACTGACTCCGTCGGCCAAACATATCCCCAAATCTTGGGAGAAATACCAGCCGCTGATCGACTATCCGGGTTTTCGCATCGTCGCTGACACGCCGGAGACCGAGGGTGGCACGGATAGATATCGTCCGAAGCAGTATGCGTTGCTTGGACTGGACGATGGGAAAATGTCGCTACTCGCCGATGCTCCGATCGAAATGACCGGCCTGTTCTATAGCCACGTTACAGCGCGATGGACAGCAGACAGTTCGCATATCGCACTTTCGGCGCTGTATCCGAAGCCGAGTGCGTCCATGGAAGCGGCGAAAGCCGCATCGATGCCCTCCTGCACGCTCGCCGTGGTTGATACCCACGGCGGAGACTTCTCTTGCGTGCAGGTCGCGGCACCTGTCGATACGAACAAGAATCCCTATCCGGACCGCTTGCAGATGGTGGACTTGCAGTGGCGCAACCATGATCAGGAACTCGTCGCGACCTATGTCACGCCGAACGCGCCCGATAAGAAAGTCATTAAGGCATTCTTTCGGCAAGGCAGCACGTGGGCGATGAAGGAAGAGCCCGCGCCGACCGAGGTGCTTGCCGTGAGCGTGCGCGAATCATTAGACGAGTCCCCTGTGCTGGTGGCGGGTTTGAATGGCGGTGCGTCACGGCCCTTGTTCGATCCCAATCCACAACTGAAAAACATCGCCCTCGGCAAAGCCGCGTTCTACGAATGGCGCGATGCCAACGGCAACGCCTGGACAGGTGCGCTGGTGACGCCACCCGGCTTCTCCAAGAATCGCCGCTATCCTCTGGTGATCCAGACGCACGGGCTCGATCGCGCCAAATTCCTGGTCGACGGGCCCTCGGCGACAGGCTTTGCGGCACGCGCATTTTCCGCGAAGGACATCGTCGTGCTTCAGGTGCAGGAGATAAACAAAGAATCTGGTACACCGAAAGAATCTGAAATAGGTGGTGCCGCAGGTTACCGCGCCGCGATCAAACAGCTTGCCGAGGAAAGAATCGTCGATCCCGCGAAAGTCGGCATCATCACTTGGAGCCACTACGGCCCGCACGCGATGCAGGGACTGATCGACGAACCTCATGCCTATGCCGCGGCCACGTGGGCCGAAGCGGCCTACAACAGCTACGGCGAATACCTCATCAATATCGACTACATGGGCAGCGCGCGCGAAAAAATGTTCCGCGCACAGTTCGGGGCGAAACCGTTCGGCGAAGGGCTGAAGCAGGCTGTCGAAAACTCGCCGGGATTTCACACCGACCGCGTCTGCACGCCGATACTGTTTCAGATGAACGGGCCGCCGTCGCTGATCTACGGTTGGGATGCGTACGCGGCGATTCGCGCGCAAAACAAGCCGATCGATCTGTTCTACATCCGCAACGGCGACCACGTGCTGGTGAAGCCGCTGCAACGGCTCGCGGAGCAGGGCATGAACGTTGACTGGTACGACTATTGGCTCAACGGTCGAAAGGATCCTGATGCCGGAAAGTCGGCGCAGTACAAGCGCTGGGACGCATTGAAAGCGTTGCCGCGTTGCGGTTCCGACGTCGCGGATTCGACCAAGAAGCCTTGAGGGCGAACAGGGCTTGGATCCCACTGCGTGTGCTCGCGATCCGTTTCACAAGGAGGTTCAGGATGAAGAACGGTGAAATAGGAAGTGGAGACGGCTGCTGTTGTCTGGCAGCCTCGCGGTGATGCCTGGTGGAGTTTCTGGAGGGGCACGTGGGAAAATTGAAACGGCGGGCAATTCGCCTGCCGCGCAAGAATCGGTTCTCCCGTGACCATGAGGCCGAATCGTTAGATCAATAGACCGAGAAGCGCGTAGATCGCGCTTCGACATCTCTGTCCGGTTTTATGTACGCCGGCTATCTTTCATACAGCTCAAATTGGTGGACGATAGGTGGCGAAATAGATTTAAGGATTTTGAGCCGCACAAAGCGGGCACGTTCGGAAGAGAAGCGAACCTCCGGATGGAAAACGGAAATGGGCCAATCGAAAAAATCTTCCTCCTGACCGGTGTCAAAGCCCCAAGTCGTCACGTCGGCAATGCGCCTCCAAGACTCGTTTTCGAAAAGCTTCACCTCGATTTGATAGCGATGAATGTTGGCCAGTTCTCCCTCGTACGTGCCCTCGAAGAGGATGGCGCGACTGATTACTCTCTCGCTGCCGAGGTCAAATATCAGCCAAGGCTGCTTAGTCTGACCATCGGCCTTCCAGGCTGTCAGCATGTCACCGTCTGATGCCATACCGTCAAGGGTGGGATCATGATTGGAGGACTTGGCATTCGCCCCGTGATTAACCGGCTTCTCGCTGATTGGTGCGATCGCTTCAGCCGACTGATCGAGATCGAGGACAACAATGGTTGACGGGGCTTCCATAGCGTTTGGGTCGATCTTGACCGTGACGTTATCGGCCTCCTGGATCAAGCTGGCCTTACCTCCATTCATCAAGGAGCAGCCGAGAATACGAGCGGGGAGTGCGGGCACCCTCAGCGTGGTGAGCTTTGTGTCGAAGATGTGCAAGTAGATCCGCTTTCCCTTGCACGTTGCGCCATAGGCGCTCGTCCGCTTGTAGGGCCCACCGCGTGTCTCGAACAGGCTATCGCCGTAACGCTTCAGCCAGACGTTGCTTGCAGCGAGCTTGTCGACCAAATCCGGGTCAAATCGGCCAGATAAAGGGGGCGATATTCCCAGGAGGTAGTTGCCGTCGCCGCACGCGGATTTGACAAAGTTGTCGAGCCAGACCTTGGGCTCCAGATACGGCCCCGCGGTCCAGCAATAGCTGCGGCCATTCGCCGGGGTCGTATACTCCCAAGGAATGTCGCGGTTGAATCGCGGCATGTCGACTTCGAGCACGGCAAAGTCTCCAACATACTCGCGGTCAGACGGAAACCAGGTCGGCATGTAAACCCGACCGTTGTAGGCGCATCCGACGCGCTGATTCGCGAGCGTGTCGGGCCGCAGCGTGCGCATGTATCGGAGCAGATCGACGCCGCGCTCATGAGTCCATTCGCGCATCCAGCCACCATCGAACCACCAGGCGGTTACCGGTCCGTAGTTCTGCGACAGTTCCTTCAGCTGTCGCTTCATATACGCGACATAGCGATCGAAATCGGGCTTCTCGGTGGCAGGTAGATCAAAGCCCTTGAGGCCCAAATAGATGCCATTGGCGGTATTTGCTCCGATGCAGTCCGGCTGGTAGAGATCAGCGATCGAGTAGTAAAGACACAAAGCCAACTTTTGCTTCTTACAAGCCACCGCCAGATCTTTGAGCACATCGCGTTTGAGGGGCGAGTTCATGACGCCGTAGTCAGTGGTCTTGGTATCCCACATGGCAAAACCGTCGTGATGCTTGGTGACGAAAGTGACATAGCGAAAGCCGCTATCCTTCATCATTCGTACCCATGCCTCTGCATCAAAGGCGTCAGGGGCAAAGCGTTTATAGAAGTTGTCATATTCTTTCGCGGGGATATCCACCTCGCGAACCCAACTAAACTCTTTACCTGCTACTGTCGCGGGGCCCCAGGAAAGAAGTGCCCCGTAGCGAAGGCCCATGAAGCATTTGAGCGTGGCGGCCTCCGCTGGGATCAAAGGTCCTATCCCTGGCGGCGGGTTGTTATAGAGAACATCCGCGGCGGCGAATGCGCTCGGCAGCGAAGGCATTAGGCTGGAAATCGCTCCTGCCACCGTACCGCGAAGGATATCTCGGCGTGTCGCCATGCGCATTCCCCGGTTCAGCTGGCGTGAAAGACCTCAACCGCATCAGACCAGATTTTTCCTTGCGCTTTTGCATCGGGAAGTGGAATCTGGCATGGGTCGGTTTCCCTCCACCATCGCTGAGTCTCGGGGTCCGCAGCGATCTTGACCATATCACCCTCGAAGTCGTTGCCGATGTATTCGAAATAAGAGAACAAGAAGAGCTTTCCCTCAATTTCCTTCAATGCAACGGAGTAGTTGCGAATGTTGCTATCTTTGATCCGTTGAAGGACGCCCGGCCAAGTTTTGGCGTGAAGCTTGATGTAGTAGTCCGCCTTCTCAGACCCGTTACCGAATGCACGCGTCGCGGAACGGTTGCTTCGGATACGCCCGCCAGAGCGCTGCTCGGTAGCAACTAACTGAGGTTTACAAGGCAAAACAGACGACGGCTAAACACGTAAGGTTTCTTCATAGGAACCTGGCCCTGTGAGACGCAGAATGAGGATTGTCGCTTCCTTGGAAGCGCCAATCTGGCGACGGGATTCATCTAAACCACAGAAGGGCTCGGCCGACTTATGCAAATCGGTTTCATCTTGATTCGCCGGGCCGCCATGCTCCGTCGTCTCGCTATCGAATCGGCGTCCACGTCCAGCTGGGCGCTGAGGAGTATGTGACCGCGATAGTGTCCCCGGGCTCCAGAATTACAGTGACGTTTGTGACGGCGAATAACCACGTCGAATTGCGCTTCACGAGACTCACCGCACCGCCTGATACCGCCACCAACACCTTTTGACCTGAGGTGTTGGTCACCGCTGTGCCGCTGGCGGGCAACGTCGGTGTTGCGACATTGTTGAAGTTTGGTGTTTCGAGCCAGACACCCGTGCTATTTGGCATGAAGGCGGTGCCCGTGCCGGTGATGGCGTTGTTGATGTTGATGAATTTATTGCCGGACCCGGCCGTCGCATTGATTCCATATGTTGCCAGGGAAATCTGGCCACCAACCCATGTGTTCGAGACAGCGTTCGCGCTATCAATTCGGATGTCGGTGGTATTCGCCTCGGTGTCCGTATTCAGAAAGGTATTGGTGACATTGAATCCGTTCGACAGATAGATCCCATTGCCTGAAAGGCTGTAGGACCCCATGAAGGTGTTCATAAAACACTGATTGCAATACAGCGCAGCGTATCCAGAGCCGACGTTCGTGGTCGTGTTGAATCCACCCCCGTTCGCATCTACGTTCACAAGCCCGTTGAGGAAGTAGTTGAGCTTCAGGGCAACAGCAGATCCATTGGTGCTGGTGTTGAAAATGAACAAGTTGTTGAGCTGGAACTCATTCATCGCATCATTGAAATCATCTCGCCCGAAAGCCATCAGCGTTCCCGCAATGCTCCCCAGCACCTGAAAGTTTTCAAACCTGGAATAGTCCAGACTCTCGTCCGGAGTATCGTTTCCCACAATATTCCATGCGGGCGAGGTTACGCCCGAATCAAATTTGATTATCGAGATGGCGCGGCCATCTCCAAAGACATTGATGCCGGTACTAGCAATCGGGTGAAGGTTCCAAACGAGTTGCGATGCCGCACGATAGGTGCCGGCCGGGATGTACAGCGCTTTCTTGAGCGCTACGCCTTCTGCGAACCAATTCCCGATACCAGTCGAACAGTCCGTCACTCCGGTGTTGTCTGAGCAGTAGTCGAGCAGGCTTAAAGCGTTTTCCTTGGCTTTGGCATCCAAGGAGCGCGTCAACGCGCCGGTTCCAAGTTGAGTGAATGACGATGCTGTAGCGGGAATGGTCGCTGAAGCCGTTATGGGGCTGGTCCCATTTCCGTAGAGATAACCGGACAAGGAAGTCGCACCGGTGCCTCCCCCACTGACTGCCAATTGGGCATAGGTGAGAGTAGGTAGGCATAGGATCGAAAATGCTATCGACCAGGTGGTCGAACGCAGCGAAATGATTTGAAAACGACCTGACAACGAGCCAACGCTGGCACGCGTTGCGGACACCAATACGCTTAGTACCGAAACTAATCTACTCACTGGGGTTCTCCCTCTGGGCAACGATTCGTTTCTAGAGGTACCAGGTGTATGAATACCTCGTCGTATATATAATACGATACATCATATACGAGAAGTCGTCAATCTCGAGGATTTTCGACGTGGGAGCACGCCATAAAAGGGGCGACTCTTGTGGAGTTGGGCGTCCGAATGTATCGTATATACGACAAGAACTTATATGTAAGATGTAAAATGCTCGAAAACAGCCGCAATATGCCGAACGATGCGTGCGTTGGTGGAGTAGTCGACCAGGTCGCCCACCAAGGATTGCTCACGAGGCTCAGGCATATCGTTGGCAACAGGCATGTCCTTACGCATGCTCGTGCCACCCGCCGCTTCAGAACGGGTTTTCGATTCGGCGGTGGCAATGTGCTGGCTGTAGTCAGACCGGGAACGCTGCTCGAGCTATGGCGGACTCTTCAGGAGTGCGTTCAATTTGAAGCAGTCATAGTTGTTCAAGCGTCAAACACTGGGCTAACGGGCGGCTCCACCCCGGCACCTGACGGCTACGACCGAGAGGTCGTCATCATCAGCACGTTAAGACTCGATTCGCTTTTCGTGATCGGCGACGGCCGGCAAGTTGTGTGTCTGCCGGGCGCAACGCTTCACAAACTGGAAAAGGAACTGCGACCGTTCGATCGTGAGCCGCATTCGGTCATTGGGTCATCGTGTTTTGGCGCGACCGTTGTTGGCGGCGTATGCAACAACTCCGGTGGTGCGCTCGTGCGCCGCGGACCTGCATACACGCAGATGTCTCTGTTCGCTCGGGTCGACGCACACGGCTCCCTAGAGCTCGTGAACCATCTTGGCATATCACTCGGAAATGCGCCTGAGGAGATCTTGCAGCGACTCCAGTCAGGAGCTTTCTGCGGCGGCGATATCGAAAATCCGAACTGGACAGCCTCGGACAAAGACTATGAAACTTGCGTGCGCGATATCGATGCCCGAACGCCCGCGCGATTCAATGCTGACCCACGCCGGCTGTTCGAGGCTTCGGGCTCCGCCGGCAAGCTCGTGGTATTCGCAGTTCGTCTCGATACCTTCCCGCTGGAAAGGGAGAGCAAGGTCTTCTATGTCGGCACGAATTGTGCCGAGGAGTTGGGCCGACTTCGACGCATGATCCTATCGAAGTGCGCTTCGTTGCCGATCGCAGGAGAATATCTGCACCGTGATGCATTCGATCTGGCTGACCACTATGGGAAAGATCAATTCCTGCTCGTCGAGCGCATCGGGACAGATCACCTCCCTCGCTTTTTTGATCTGAAGAGTCGCTGCGACGGCTTTTGCGCGCGCCAGCGGTGGCTGCCTGCAAACTTGCTGGACCGAGTGCTATATGCGTTCGGTCGGCTATGGCCGGATCATCTTCCAAGGCGACTCCGCGAATACCGACAGCGGTTTGAACACCATCTCATTTTGCGAGTTTCGCTTGATTCCTACGAAGAGATGCGTTCTCTGCTTTTCGATTGGCATCGCGCCAACGAGTCTGGGTACTTCGACTGCTCGGAAGTGGAAGCGCGAAAAGCTTTCCTGCACCGCTTCGTTGTGGCCGGTGCCGCCGTACGTTATCGCGCGATCCATTCCCGGGAGGTGGAAGACATTGTTGCTCTCGATGTTGCACTGCGGAGGAACGACAGGGATTGGTTCGAGTCGCTGCCCGAGGATATTGAGCGCAAGCTCGTTGGCAAAATCTACTACGGTCACTTTCTATGCCATGTGTTCCATCAGGACTACATTGTGGCGAAAGGTCAAGACTGTATGGCGCTCGAGCATGCAATGTGGCGATTGCTTGACGAGCGTGGCGCGCGTTATCCAGCAGAGCACAATGTCGGTCACCTCTATGTTGCCGAATCACCATTGCTCGACTTCTACCGAACGCTCGATCCAGGCAATCGGTTCAACGCGGGAATCGGGCAATCGTCGAAGTTGAAGGACTACGCGCCGCCAGCTACCTCGAAAACTCATCGCTGCCCGAATCCCCATGCGCGGGCTTCTGATCCTTCGCACCCGACAACAGCAAAAAAGGAGCTTCCCCTATGAAACTTTGTCGCTATGGCGCGCCTGGGCTAGAGAAGCCGGCCGCCGTTGATGCCACAGGTCACCTTCGCGACCTATCTGGCGTAATCGCTGATCTTGGTCCTGCACAACTATCTCCGGATAGTCTGAGAAAGTTGGCGAAAATCGAGTTGCAAGATCTACCCCTTGTGCAAAGTGAACCGCGGCTTGGGCCGCCTTTTGTCGGTACGCGACAGTTCCTTGCGATAGGGCTCAACTATTCGGATCACGCGCACGAATCGGGGATGGAGATCCCGAAGGAACCTGTCGTATTCACTAAGGCGGTAAGCTGCATACAAGGGCCATACGATCCGGTGGTCATCCCGCGCCATTCGCAGAAGACCGATTGGGAAGTTGAGCTTGGGGTGGTGATTGGATCGAGGGCATCCTATATCTCCGAATCGGACGCTCTCCGACACATCGCAGGTTACTGCGTCGTCAATGATCTTTCGGAGCGTGAATTTCAGCTGGAGCGCTCAGGTACATGGGACAAGGGTAAAGGATGCCCGACCTTTGGGCCGATTGGTCCGTGGTTGGTTACGGTTGACGAAGTCGATGACCCGCAAGATCTTTCAATGTGGCTAGACGTGAACGGTCGCCGCGTCCAAACGGGCCATACACGGAAGATGATTTTTGGTGTCGCCAGCCTGGTGGCCTATCTCTCGCAGTTTCTCACACTGCTGCCCGGTGACATCATCACAACGGGGACGCCTCCCGGTGTCGGGCTAGGCCAAAAGCCGCTACCGTGGTACCTGAAGCCGGGCGATGTCGTTGCCCTCGGTATCGAAAAGCTTGGCGAACAGCGTCAGAATGTATTGGCTTGGAGCCGATAGCGCAGCCGTCACGACATGCAGATGTCTATGCCGCGTTAGATGACGCGAATGCTCAGAGCCTACTTGATAGGTCAGCAGTGACTTTGCAAAGCGCCTTGGTAGCGTCTCGCTGAGACACGCTGACCGCCGAGAGCTGCATGTAGGGAATAGCCAACGCTGCTATTGGTTGTCCGTTGCGCATAATAGGTGCTGACACGTCAGTGACACCCGATACTGCTGTACTGACAATGGCTGCGTAGCCTGCCTCGCGGATAGCGTCGAGTTTTCGAACGAGTTCCTCTCGTTCTTTCGGGGCTAGCCGTTTGCCGTACTTTTTTACCCAAAGCGTTCGCACAGCTTCTGGTTGGAATGCCGTCAGGACGATGCCAGAGGTCGCTTCAAGAATGGGGCGATGATGACCAATTCGCACCGCCAAACCAAGGTCGGATGGCGACTCGATACGCGCGATGACCACCATATTCTCATCCGCGGCCACGACCAAATGACAGGACTGCCGCGTATCCTCGGTAAGCTTGCGCATCGAGGGCAGGGCAAGTTCCAGAAGTTCCTTTAGCGGCGGGCGCTGCATCCCCAGCAGGAAAAGGCGATTGGTTAGCGTGTATCCGTCAGTACCTTCCACGCGCTCCAAGTAGCCCAGGCTCTCGAGCACGTAGACCATTCGGAATATCTCGCTCTTCGCCCGCCCGACTCCCTGCGATATCTCAGAAAGATTCATCGGATGCGGGGCCTTGGAAATCATTTCCAAAATGCCAAGCCCTTTCTCGAGTGCGGGAGCGCTGTAGCTGGTGGCTCTTTTCGTCATCCGGTCTTTGGACATAGTCATCGTCTATTTCTTGGTGGCGGTCAGCTTCAAAATCGCGGTGTGCGACTCGCGACCGACGCGTGCGGCGATTTCAAATCATAGGGGCTTGCTGAACATTTTGGCAGAAAATTTTCTGGTTGACATCACCAGGGAGCTGACCAATTTGGCGCCCTAGGCTCGCAACCTGGCTGTGTGCACGGTCGCTTTAGTCGCTTCGACTTCTTCGCTTCGCAGCCCTGCGATCGTTTGGATCAACCACGCCAGGGGCGTTGACTGACAGGCCACACGACCTCTTCATAGCTCTCTCTGGTTGGACAAATGTCAGCGCAAATCGAGGGTCGGAACGCCTTGCGACAGGGTCGGTAGAAGTGTGTGCATGACGCGGTCGTGCTCTCTTGAAATCGCTACGGCGTAGGTTCGTTGAGCCATTGTGAGCAAGGCTCAGAGCGCTACTTCAAGCGTGGATTCGGTGTGCGGATTTTGACTCTTGATCTTACGAATACGATGGTATATTATATGTGATAGAAGCTTTCATAACGATAAGGGGAGGAAGATATGAATGGTGTATCGCTTTCCGCTGTGCTTCGAAGCGCTTTGCTTATCCTTCTGGGTGTAGTGTCGAATTCTTTGGCACGTGCCTCTGGCCAGTCCGATGCGAATGCGCCGGTGCAAGAGGCAAATAAGGATGCGCAAGACGCCGAAAAGAAGACGCAAGACTCCAAAAGAAAGGAGGCTTCTTCCGAGATTGCGGATACGCTTGGCACCGTGACGGTGACCGGCTACGCCAAGAGCCTTGAGCGAGCTTTGGCGAACAAGCGCGAAGCGGATGTCGTCAGCGACGGCATCTCTGCCGAAGACGTCGGCAAATATCCCGAACAGAACATTGCTGAGTCGCTGCAGCGAGTAACCGGCGTGCAGATCACGCGAAGCCTTGGTGACGGGCAGTTCCTCAGCGTCCGTGGCTTGGATCCCAAGTTCACCGACACCTTGTTCAATGGACGCCAGCTGCCGACGGCCTCCGGCACCAGAGCGTTCGATTTCCAGGTCCTGACGTCGAACTTCGCCAATCAAGTAGATGTGTACAAATCGCCAACCCCGGATCTTCCCGAGAGTGGACTGGCGGCGACGGTGAACGTTCAATCGATCAAGCCGCTCGATTTGGGGGCCGAGCGTGCTGCATTGAACGTCGAAGGCGTTTATGACGAACAGGCCAAACAGGGCGTGAAGCCCCATGTGTCGGCGTTGTACTTGAATACGTTCCTGGACAATCGGCTCGGCTGGATGGTGAGCGTCGACTACAACCAGCGCAGGCTAAATGATCAACAGTTCACCTCAGACGGCGTTCTTCCGGATTCCACCTATACCGGTCCGGGTACCGTATATCGAGTATTCGGCGTTCATCTCAACGATCTTCTCGGTACGGACCGCCGCCTCAGTGGCATGAGCATGTTGCAGTTCAAGGTCAACGATAACTTGGAATTGCACCTGGACACGATCGCCTCGCGCTTCGAGCAGCGTTACAACTATTACCAAGGGCAGAATTTCTATCCCGGTGCCGGCGCCTTGGGGGCTTCTCCGACCGATTCGCAGACGCTTGATCGTAACAACGTCGAAACGGTTTGGTCCGGCTCAAACGTGTTCGCCTGGATGCAGGCCAACATGTTCGACTTCTTGCAGGAGACGACCTCTACCGCACTGGGAGGAACGCTGACATTCGGCGACTGGAAGATCGACAACGAGTTGTCTTACGGTGAGGCGACTGAACATACGACGCAAGCCTATGTCTCATGGGCGACGAAGGCACCAGGTGCCAATCTCCGGTATGACACGACGAAAGATCCGGGCGGTCCGATCAGCGTTGGGTTCTACAACGGCTTCAATCCGAACGATCCATCCAACTACTACTTCTTCGGCGTGCAGGGTGCCTACAAGGAGCCAACGCGCGATCAGATTTGGAACTATCGCATAGATGCGACACGTTCGCTGGATTCCGGCTGGCTCAAGAGCGTCAAAGTCGGCGCAAACTTTGAAGATCGCACCCTGTCTTCCACGCCGAACTGGATGGGAAATTCAGGTGCTGGCTATCCTACCGACATGAGCCCCTACTTGATCCTGCATGATAACTCGTCCTTCTTCTCCTCATACGATGGCGGGGCGCAGGTGCCTTCGAGCTTCATGACGGTCAATTTGCCGAAATTTTTCTCTGACTTCCCCCTGTCGCAGATCGTGGCCAAGAACCCCCCGATGCAAGTGGTGACCGCGACAACAGTGGTTGAGGAAAAATCCGAAGCCGCCTATGTTCGAGTGGATGTGGGTGACGCTGATGGTCGCTGGAAAGCGAACGCAGGGCTTCGGGCCGTACGCACGGAAGAATTGTCTTCCGGCTACTCACCGACTTCCGGCGCCTACCTCATCTACGGGTTGGTCGGCGGCTCCAACTCCCTGAGCTATACCGACGCCTCGATCCATGCGCAATCGCATACCTACAACAATCTGCTCCCGTCACTCAACGCGAGCTATCTGATCAGTGACGACCTGATTGCGCGGTTCGCCGCTGCGAAAGTGATGCAGCGGCCGGATATGAATCTACTGGCGGCTGCGAGCAACCCGAATGCCTCAACGAGCCCACCGCCGGGCGGCACGTGGGTGGGTACGCTTGCCGAGGGCAATCCGGATCTCAAGCCGTATCTGGCAAATCAATTTGACGTTTCGCTGGAATGGTACTTCAGCAAGCGCGGAATCTTTGCTGCGGATTTCTTCCTCAAGAACGTCCAGAACTTGGTGCTGACGAACTACACCAAAGAAACGGTCGACGTCGCAATCGGAAGCGCGAATGGGCCGAAGCAGCCGATCGAACTGTCGGTGTCGCAGCCGGTCAACGCGACGACAACGCAAATCAAGGGCGTCGAACTCGGCTACCAGCAGGCATTCGATTTCCTACCCGGGTTCTGGAGCGGGTTAGGGGCGCAGGCAAATTTCACGCACATCTGGTACGGAAGCGTGGTGTTGAACCAAGGGCAGCCTGCGTTGCCACTGCCGGGCATTTCCAAGAACACATACAACCTCGGCGTGTACTACGACAACGGCAAGTTCGACATCCATGCGGGTTACAACTATCGCAGCGGGTGGGTGGCCGACCCGCTGAGCTACTTTGGCGACGGCATATTCGTGAAGGGCTATGGCCAGCTTGATCTCTCCGCCAACTACAAAGTGAATTCGAAGCTCAGCTTCAACGCTTCGGTCGTCAACCTGACCCAGTCGGCGCTGAGACAAGATGATCGATATGGGATCACGCGCCTGTATGACCTCAGCGGCCGCCGCTACTACGTCGGTGCGCGCCTGAATTTCTAGTCAGGGCTATCGGCAAGTCACAATCCGGGGTGAGGACACAATATGGTTACGCGTAGAGAAATGATTGCCGCCACGGCAGGGGCGGCATTCGCTGGGGGGGTGTGGGCGAGTGCAGTTGCCTCGGCTCTGGGCGATGCTGCCGGTTCCGCGGCAACAAACGGGATAGGTCCCTTGCTGCCGACGCCTGCGGCGGCCTTGAAACGGTTCCTCGGGCTTCGTTACGGCGCTTTCATTCATTGGGGGCCGGCGACCGTACTTGGCAAAGAAATCAGCTGGACGCGCGAAGTTGAAACCCCTTCCGCCGAATACGATGTGCTTTACAAGCGCTTCAACCCGGTGGAATTCGACGCCGACGTTTGGGTGAAGATGCTCAAGGACAGCGGTTTCCGCTATTTGACGTTCGTCACCAAGCATCACGAAGGCTTCGCGATGTGGGATACGAAGACGACGAACTACAACATTATGAACAGCCCGTTTCGCAGGGATGTTCTCAAGGAAATATCGGCGGCGTGCAAGAAGCACGACCTGGCGCTTTGCCTCTATTATTCGATCGCAGACTTCTATCAACCCGATTGTATTGGCGCGAGTAGCGCTAACGGCATGTATTTGGGTCCGCCGGGCTATTCGCTCCCAGAAGGGCGCAATCCGAATTTCGATCGCTACGTCGAGTACATGAAGACCCAGCTCAAAGAGCTAACTCAGAACTACGGCCCGGTGCTCGCCTGGTGGTTTGACGGCGGCTGGATGAGCGATTGGACTTACGAGCGCGGAGTCGATCTTTTGAAGTACATGCGCTCGCTGCAGGCGGACACTCTGGCGGATCAACGCGTGGGCGGTGCATACAACGGCCGGGTCTATATGCCCACATGGTTCCCCACGGATCGGAAGTACGTCGGAGATTTCGCGGTACTTGAGGTCGACACGCCGCGTTTCAACCGCACCATTCCCTGGGAGTACACAACGCCTGCCAATGGTCGTAGCTATTGCTGGACACCCGGACCGTACGGAGATCCGCATACATGGATTGATAATTTCATTAAATCAGCGTGCGGAGACGGAAATTACCTGCTTGGCCTGACGCCACCAGCATCAGGGCGCTTCGATCCTGCACTCATCGACAAGCTGGCCGAAAGCAGCGTATGGGTCAAGCGCTACGGCGCGAGCGTGTTTGAAACCCGCGGCGGTCCGTACATGCGTACGAACGTCTACGGCAGCACATGCAAAGGTAACCTCATCTATCTGCATGTGTTCGATCCGAAAGTGACGACGCTGACTTTGCCGCCGCTTCCTCGCAAGATCGTCGGCTGCTCGATGCTCAATGGTGGCAAGGCAACGGTCGCCCAGGATGCCAAGTCGGTAACGGTAAGCGTCAATCCAAACGACGTGGCAAGCCCGTCGACGATCGTCGTGCTTAAGTTGGAGGGTTCCGCCGAGCAGATTGCGCCGATCAGCGAACCGTCGCTGACTCGCGCCGCAACCGTGCGGTCGTCGAACAAGGATCCGTCTGGCGACCACATGATCGCAGACGGTGATATGCAAACTTTTTGGAAGTCCGACGGCCATACGAAGCAGCCTTGGATTGAATTTGATCTGGGTACCGAAAAAACTGTCAGTCGCGCGACCCTTTTTGAAGGCGAATACGAAGGCGAGCTCGCCAACATTCACCGTTACCAGATTGAAGTGAAGTTGGGCGATGAGTGGAAACCTGTTGAGGGCGCAAGCGCATGCTGGCCGGAATGTCAGCCGGGCCGGGAATGGAAGCGTGTTGCGGATATCTCGACTTGGGGAACCGACACGGGGCAAGAGGAGGATTTCAACGATTGGCCCATCTCGGTGTTTCATCCGGAAATACGCTTCACACCCGTACGGGCAAGGAAGGTGCGGTTGAAGATACTCAAGTCCGTCGCCCCTGCTGTCATTCACGAGTTCGAGTTGTACGAACGATAGTGATGAAGAACCGTAGCCGCGCCGAAACGGTGCGGTAATCTATGGCTTAGGCGTTTGCGCAAGCATTAAGCAGCATCATTTCGAGGCAGTCCATTCATGGAAATATTCGCCAGATCCGCGGAACAACGCATGCCGGACGGAGATGCCACAAGGGGAGCTGGCAATCTGCTCTTCGTGACGTTGATTAGTCTGGTCTCGGCAATGGGGGGCTTCCTGTTCGGCTATGAGACTGTAGTCATTGCGGGCACGATCTCGCTGGTCAAGCAACAGTTCGCGTTTTCGGCGTTCATGGAGGGCTGGTTCGTCAGTTCGGGCCTCATGGGGTGCGTAATCGGCGTCGTGATAGCGGGAAACCTCTGCGATAAGGTAGGACGTAGAGGAGTAATGACGCTGTCAGGAGCGTTGTTGACGGCCGCTGCGATCGGCTGTGCCTTCGCGCCCGATCCGCTTTGGGTTATCGCCGGGCGCATCGCTGGTGGTGTCGGCGTAGGCCTGGCGTCGATCGCTTCGCCACTCTATATCTCTGAAGTCGCGCCGGCGAAATATAGGGGTAGGCTCGTATCGCTTTTCCAACTCACCATCACGATCGGCATCGTCGCCGCGATGCTGATCAATGCCGAACTGTTGCGCCGCGCTTTGGGTGGAACACAGGTGCCGGGGCAGGGATGGTGGCATTGGTTGATGGTGGAACAGGTTTGGCGTGGCATGTTCCTGGGCCAGTTTGTCCCGGCAACAATATTTCTCATTTGCGCCGCTGCTGTGCCGGAGAGTCCGCGCTGGCTAGCGTTGCGCGGTCATTTCGAACACGCACAGCACGTGCTCGAGCGATTACGTGGAGAGAAGGCATCTGCCGCTGCGGAACTCGGCGAAATTCGAAATGCCGTGAACAAAGAAATTCAATCCAAGCAGGGCTGGGCCGCGGCCGAACTGCGCAAGCCGCTATTCTTGGGAATTTTCCTCACCGTATTCTCCGAGCTGAGCGGCATCACCGTCGTGATGTACTACGGACCGATCATCCTTGAACGAGCAGGCGTTTCCGCGGGTTCTTCACTCAACGGACACGCCATCATCGGCATCGTGCTCGCGGCGTTCACGCTGCTCGCGGTATTCCTCGTCGATCGAGTCGGTCGGCGTCGGGTGCTTCTCACTGGCGTTGCCGGTGCATGCGTAGCGCTCGCCGTCACAGGTTTCTGCTTCGCCAGAGGTGTGAGCGACGGCGCCGTCATTATCGGGCTGCTGTGCACGTTCGTCGCTTTCTTTGCGTTCTCGATTGGACCGATCAAATGGATCGTAATCTCCGAGATTTTCCCGACGAATGTTCGCGCGCGTGCGATGGGTATCGCCACCATCGCATTGTGGCTGACCGATATCGTTATCAATCAATTATTCCCGATCGTTCGCGATCAGCTCGGGATTTGGGCGATGTTCCTCGGCTGCGCAGTGTTCCTGGCGATTCAATTCGTTGTTGTACTGGCGCGGCTTCCAGAGACGAAAGGCTTGTCCTTGGAGGAAGTGATGTCGATATGGAAAGAGGATCGCATATCGCGAGGAAGTGTTCGATTGGGCATGCCCGACGCGGCACGCCCGGGGACGCGCTGAAATGAGCATCGACTTTTCCGGGAAGATCGTCATCGTCACCGGCGGTGCAGGAGGGTTGGGAAAGGAGTTCTCTTTGGAATTTGCGCGCTGCGGTTCGGATGTCGTTTGCGGCGATATTGACCCAAACGCAGGTCAAGCCCTAGTCGCGGAATCGACCGGCCTGCCTGGCCGTATCCATTTCGTCGTGGGAAGCATGAGCGAACCGAGCACGTGTGACCGTCTGGCTGCGGCAGCGAAAGCGCTTGGCGGTGTTGATGTGCTCTGCAACAACGTCGGCATCCAGCCCGCGAAAAGCTATGTACCCGCGCACGAGCTTGATGACGAGTTGTGGGACGCGATTCTCACGGTGAATCTCAAGTCGTATTTCTGGATGGTGAAACGCTGCGTGCCGCTTATGAAGGCGCGCGGCGGCGGCGTAGTCATCAACACCGCCAGCGTGCAAGGGCTGCAATCGCAGAAGAGCGCACCCGCGTACGCTGCGTCGAAGGGTGGTGTGCTTTCTCTGACCCGACAGCTCGCGCTCGAGTACGCTGAGGACAATATTCGCGTCCTTGCGATCGCGCCGGGAACGTTTGATACGCCGCTGCTTCGAGATGTCGCTGACGGCGTTGGTGACCAGAATTACATGCAGCGCCTGAAGGATGCCTATCCGATGAAGCGTTTCGGGAGGCCGGAGGAGCTCGCCAAAGTCGTCGCGTTCCTCGCGAGCGATGGTGCATCCTTCATGACCGGAGAGTGCATCACGGTCGACGGCGGAATCATGGCTCAAGGTGGTTGGGCGCAATAGCTGCTCGGCCCCGCGTTGCAACGACTGGGAACTGCTGCGGTAAAGAGATTTCGATGCGAATTGCGAAGATTGAACCGTATATCGTGCATGTCCCGTTGGCGGAAGGAATCGCAGACAGCACGAATGCTATTGACTGCTGGGGATTCGCCGGAGTCATCGTTCATGCTGACAACGGTTTAAAGGGGTATGGGTTTACCGGCACTCACGCTTTCCTGCCCGGTGATCGACTGATTGCCTCGTACATTGGCTCGATTTATGGCCCTTTGCTACAAGATGAGGTGTTGGAAACTCGGTCTTGCATCGCGCGCGTCTGGACGAAACTACACGCCACGCCACCTCTGCAGTGGATTGGGCGAGCCGGAGCGAGTCACTTGGCACTTGCGGCGGTTGACATCGCCCTTTGGGACTTGCTTGCCAAGTCGCAAGGGGTACCGCTTTGGAAGATGTTGTTTGACCAGGCAGAGCCTCCTGGACTTGAGGCGTACAACACCAACGCTGGGTGGTTGAATAATCCCGTCGAGAAGGTAGTAGCAGGTTGCTTGCGATCTCTGGATGAGGGGTTCAAGGGAGTAAAGATAAAGGTAGGTAGCAAGAATCCCGAAGACGATTTGGAACGAATCGAAGCCGTGAGGAAGGCCATTGGACCGCATTGCAGGCTCATGATCGATGGCAACGGGAGATGGGATTTAGCGACCGCTAAAAAATTCGCTCCCAAAGTCGATGACTACGATCTGTTTTGGTTTGAAGAGCCACTGTATTTCGATGATCTAAATTCGCATATCGATCTCGCGAAATACATGAGAACGCCGATTGCATTGGGCGAGCAGCTCTATTCCAAACATCACTTCGATGCGTTCATGCGAGCTGATGCAGTTAAGTACGTACAGCCAGATGCATTACGACTTGCTGGTATCAGCGAATGGTTGACTGTTGCGGATGAGGCGCACAAGGCAGGGTTGCCGGTCGTGCCGCATGTTGGTGACATGATGCAAGTACATCGCCATCTGTCCTTCGCGCACCCGTCTAGCGCTTTGCTCGAATACATTCCGTGGACGCAACACTGTTTTGAAGAACCGGCGATCGTGCGCGACGGAAGATTTCTCCTCCCCGAAGCACCGGGTGCGGGCACCACTCTGAAAGCAGAGGCGTTGGCCGATTTCGGAAAGGCTCTGGCATGAGTTCTGAGCTCTGTCGTTTGAACCCACTGCTCGTCGCAAGAACGTCGATGCAGACTTATACGTACGCGACGGGCTCGAGCACGCCTTCATCTCGCCTCATCCTTGCCCGAATCTCGCGAGGGTCTACGAGGTCACCATCAAATTCTTCGATAAGCATCTCGCACGATAAGAGACCGTGCCGGATCGACAGTCACGACCATGGACATCAATTCTCATGCTCAAATTGACGCGTCAAGAATTCATCCGATCTGGGCTATCAATGCTCGCTGTTGCGGCGCTTCCCGCGTCAATTGCCGCAGGTGCGGCACGCGCAACGAAGACCCCAATAGACGATGGCAAGAGCGCGGTAATTCCGGAGCTCAATCCGGTCATCCGGCTCTACCCCTATGAGGCTGTTGTGCGATCCGGCGATGTTCGGTTCGGGCCTGCCGAGATCGGCGTAATGTTGCCTTTTCTTGGCTCCGGCGAAGTAGTTTGGAATGTGACGGTGCCGAACGACGGCCGCTATCAGCTTTCGCTGTGCTACTCGTCCACCGTCGCGGAAACACAAATCAAGATCTCCGCGGGCGAAAGCGATGCTCTGCATGCGACACGGGTTACCGAAGGCTATTTCTACCCAGATCCCAAAGGCCCGTCCGCCAATCCGGGTAGTCCGGATGACGATTCGTTCTGGTCGATGCGCGAGTTCTATTCGTTCGAACGAGTACCGGTGTCGGATGAGCTTCAACTAACGCGTGGCGTGAATGTTATCCGACTGAAAGTAACTGCGGCGAAAGGGAGGGAGGTCTTCCGCTTGCGGTCGTTGGAACTGACACCAGTGGTCCGGCACAAGTCGACTGAAGCCTCCAAGGAGCTTGCAATAAAGCACAGAGCGAATACGGACTGGTTCGCCCAAGCTGGTTATGGAATGTGGTTCCATTTCCTCGACTTGACGACGCCGCGACACGGGCCGCGCAAGCCGTATAAGGATGCCGTTGACGAACTCGATGTCGAAAAGCTCGCCGGTCTGGTCGATAGCTGTGGCGCCAAGTATCTGATCTTCACTGTGAATCACGGCAACCCGACATGTCCTGCCCCGATTGCATCTTGGGAAGCGTTGCATCCGGGTTGGACGACCAAGCGTGATTTGATTGGTGATCTCGCCGACGCACTGGGTCGGCGTGGAATCAAGCTGATGCTGTACATGAACTGTCCGGGTCTGGGAAACCTCATACAACAGCCAGGTCCGGCGATTGATCGTCCGTCTATGAGCGAAGCGGAATACGCGAAGCAGTTGATCCGCGTGTTCCGCGAATTCGGCTTGCGCTACAGAGAGAAGGTTGCTGGGTATTGGCTCGATTCTTGGTTTCAGACGAACGAGACCTATCCCAATCTGCCATTCGATCGGCTCGGTGAAGCAATAAAGGCTGAGCATCCCAACCGCCTGGTCGCCTACAACCACTGGGCGTTCCCGGTCGAAACCGATTGGCAGGACTACTGGTCCGGTGAGCTCACCGACTTGCCTCTCAAGCCATTCAAGTCGCGGTATATCCGTCGCGGAGCGGGTCAGGGCCTCCAAGCTCATGCAGCGATCCGCCTGGACGCCCCTTGGTTCCACATTACCCCTGACAAGGAAATGGAGTCGCCGCGCTATCAAGCAGGCGAGCTCGCCAATTACATCAAGTCGTGCATGGCCGATCGGGCGCCGGTCACGTTGGGTGTTGGGATTTTTCAGGATGGGTCGATCGGCGAACCGTCCCGTCGAGTTTTAGAGGAGCTGCGGCACCTCGTGCGCAACTCCTAGCTCGCGACCGGCCCGCCGCCGGTCGGGCTGACCATTCGCTTTTTTTACACGCGCCTCACGGCGAGCGTCGTTTGATCGGTCGATGTTGTTCATGAGATGGCATCTCTCTATTGAAATATGCGAAATCAAACACTAGGAAGTCCGTACGATGAACACAGGGAACCCAATACCCGTCGCCGCTATCGTGCTGCATCCCGCCGATAGCGTCGCCGTCTGTCGGCGCAATGTTGCCGCGGGTGAAGCATTGCCGCTCGAAGGCGAGCTTGTCGTGGCACGTGCCGACGTAGCTCTCGGACACAAGATCGCTCGTTGTTTCATTCCGCTCGGCGCCGTAGTCGTTAAGTATGGGATCGCCATTGGCTCGGCCACCAAGGACATCCATCCAGGTGATTGGGTGCATCTCCACAATTTGAAAAGCAATTACATCTCCAGTCACGTCCGCGATTCAGAGGAGCAGACGACATGATCGCCAACGGCTATCTACGCGCTGATGGGCGCAAAGGGATTCGCAACGTTACTGCGGTGATTTACCTCGTCGAGTGCGCACACCACGTGGCGCGACGTGTGGTGGAACTCGCGCAGGATGATGACGTACACCTGCTCGGCTTCCCCGGTTGCTATCCCAACGAGTATTCATTGCGCATGATGAAGGCACTCGCGACGCATCCGAACGTCGGGGGGGTGGTTCTCGTGTCTCTCGGCTGCGAAGGCTTCAATCGCGAAGCACTGGCGTCCAATATCGAGGCAAGTGGCCGACCGGTGCGAACTGTCGTAATTCAACAGGCCGGCGGCACGCGCTCCGGTATCGAAACGGCGCTGGCTGCTGTCAAGCAAGTAAGAGAAGAAATGATTCGCGCCGAACGCCGGGTGCCGATGCACTTCTCGGATCTCGTGGTCGGGACGATCTGTGGCGGGTCCGATGGAACGAGCGGCATAGCGGCGAATCCGGCAGTCGGGAGAGCGTTCGATCGGCTCGTCGACGCGGGCGCGTCGTGCCTCTTCGAGGAGACAGGCGAGATGATTGGCTGCGAGGGTGCGATGAGTACGCGCGCCGCATCGCCGGAAGTGGCCGAGGCAATCGTCGCCTCAATTCACAACGCCGAGAAGTACTACCGCGCGATGGGGTACGGGAGCTTCGCTCCGGGCAATGCAGAAGGCGGACTATCGACGCTGGAAGAGAAATCTGCGGGGGCATACGTGAAGTCGGGTAGCCGCGCGATAAACGGTGTCATCCGCCCGGCACAGCAGCCGGATGCACCCGGTCTCTACTTGCTTGACGTGGTCCCGGATACCGCGCCGAAGTTTGGATTTCCGAACATCTCTGATAATTCGGAAATTGTAGAGCTGATGGCGTGCGGTGCTCACCTGACCTTGTTTACGACCGGTCGAGGCTCCGTTGTTGGTTCGGCGATCGCCCCAGTTATCAAGATCACCGGTAACCCAGAAACATACGCGCTTATGAGCGAGGACATGGATATCGATGCGGGGCGAGTCCTAGAGGGCAAATCGACACTCGATGAAGTGGGGGATGACATTTTCAACCTCGTGGTGTCGGTTGCATCGGGCGCGCTGTCCAAATCGGAGTCGTTGGGGCATCGCGAATTCGTCCTGACCTACAAATCGATCGATGCGGTGGGTCCTGCGTGCCACCCAACTCGGGCCTAAAGGAGACTGTTCATATGTCAGCGAACTCGGGCCGTTTGGCCGGCAAGACCGTATTGATAACCGCTGCCGGGCAAGGCATTGGACGCAAAACAGCCGAGCTGTTTGCCGCACAAGGAGCGATTGTCTGGGCCAGTGATCTCAACGTAGCGGCCTTGGCCGGACTCGATGCTTGCCGCTGCGTCGCGCTAGACGTGGGCGACGCAGAAGCAGTTCGTTCGCTGGAAGCACAGACAGGACCGATTGACGTCCTATTCAACTGCGCGGGCATCGTTGTGAACGGCACTATCCTGGATTGCCGTGAGGAAGACTGGTCGCGCTCGATTGAACTTAACGTGACGTCGATGTTCCGCCTCATTCGAACGTTTGTGCCAGGCATGCTCGGGCGTGGGGGCGGATCGATCATCAACATGTCGTCTGTGGTCGGCGCGCCAAAAGGGGCGCCAAATCGTTTTGCATATGGGACTTCTAAGGCGGCAGTTGTTGGATTGACCAAGTCCGTGGCAGCTGATTTCATTACGCGCGGCATTCGTTGCAATGCGATCTGTCCTGGTACGATCGAAACCCCGTCACTGCACGAACGGTTGCGCGCAACAGGTGATTTTCAGGCGGCGCTCGCGCAGTTCGTCGGGCGCCAGCCGATGGGAAGACTCGGCAAGCCTGAGGAAGTTGCCGCGCTAGCTCTATATCTCGCTTCGGACGAATCAGCTTTCACGACAGGCCAATGCATCATGATCGACGGCGGCTGGTCCGGTTGATGTGACTCGGACGGCCTAGCGGAGAGGCACGATTGCGAAGAATCACGATGGTCTCCACGAAGGAATTTGCTCGATGAACGTGGTCGATACCCACGCGCATTTCTGGGACGTCGATTCCCTAAACTACCCCTGGATAGAGAAGGGATCTGCCTTCGATCGCAGTTTCTTTCTGGAAGATTATCAGCGCGCGACGACAAATGTTCCAATCGAGCGCATGGTTTTCGTCGAGTGCGATGCGCATGCGAGCGATTCGCTCGCGGAAGCAGAATGGGTTAGCCACTTAGCCCAGATCGATCAGCGAATCCAAGCTATCGTCGCGCGCACTTCACTAATGGACGCGAATGCGCTGGCTACGTTGGATGCGTTGGCAGCGATGCCACTCGTGCGCGGAATCCGCGACAACATTCAGAACAACCCGCCCGGGTTTGCGCTGGAAGCCGGATTTATTGCCGGTGTCAGGGAAGTCCATCGACGTGGGCTGCATTTTGAACTCTGCTTAAAGCACCATCAGCTCGCCGAAACGATCGAGCTAGTCAGACGCTGTCCCGAAGGGAATTTTGTTCTCGATCATTGTGCCAAGCCAGACATCAAGTCCGGCCGCAAGGAGCCATGGGCGAAGCAGATAGAAGAGCTGGCTGCGTTGCCGAATGTGGTTTGCAAGATCTCCGGTCTTGTCACCGAAGCGGACTGGAATCACTGGCAGCCCGAAGAGGTGCTCTGGTACGCCCGCGTTGCGGCGAGTGAGTTCGGGTCGGAGCGGATCATGTTTGGCAGCGACTGGCCAGTGAACGAAGTCGCTGGGGGATATGCACGCTGGTTTCAGCTAGCCGAGTCGCTGGCGAGCTCGTGGAGTAGCGCCGATCGGGCAAAGTTCTTCCAGAAAAATGCGGAACGAGTATATCGCTTGACCTCGCCCTAGGATGGGTAGCCAAGATAGAGGGTGGATGTGCGCCTCTGCCGAATTGCGCGTCGTGAGAACTAGTCTTTCGATACAGAAGAAAGTTTAGATCGACTCACCTTTCAAAGTACTTTGTACTTCCTGAGAGCAGCAGTAGAACTCATGCCGGCCTCGACGGCCCGGCGCACGACATTCTCCCTGCGTGCCTTTTCGAGGGACTTCTCGACGACCTCGTCCTGCAGCCTTCTCGGAATGATGACGATACCGTCGAGGTCGCCGAAGACAAGGTCATCTGGTTCGATCCACACGTTGCCGATCTCAATGGAGCAACGGAAGTCGATCACTTGCGCGCGCACGGAGGAGTCCTGCGCAAAACGACCGCGGCTGAAGACAGGCCAGTTCTGTTCGATCATCCTAGGCGTGTCGCGGTGGAAGCCGTTGACAACGGCGCCGGTGCTACCGCGCGTACGCGCCGTAGCCGTGAGCAACTCACCCCAGTAGGCGCAGCGCATATCGCCGCCAGAGCACAAGTAGATCTCGCCCGGCTCGATCTGGTCGAGCGCTTCGGTGAGAAGACCGAAAGGCTTCTTCTGCGGCCCGTGGACATCGATCATCACAACCGGCATAGCGCGGCCGATGACCTTCATCTCTCCTAGGGCGGGCTGGATTGGCTGCGGCAAGAATTGGTGGTAACAGCCCAGCGTGTCGAGTACATCCCCGACGACCGGTGTGTATAGCTCTTTCTTGAAGAGTTCGAAGAGCGCTCTTTCCTTCGCAGAGGGCTGTGGAATCTCGTAAGGCCGGGTGGTTTTGCTCATGAGGGCCAGAGTCGTACTGCCAAGATATATCCTGGCATATTGTCTCATATGTAATAAATTATCGTAAATACGATAAATGCAAAAAATGCAACGTATTGGCGGGGCTGCGAACTCAAAGGAATCTTTAAGTATCCGAACCGCTTCGTGATACGCCAGTACTTGACATGCAAGACGTTACTTGCATATTATTTAGGCAAGCAATTACTTGCGTGTAGTCATGACAGAACGCCACGATCCCGACGTGCTATTCAAGGCCCTGGCCGATCCCAGCCGACGCAAACTGCTGGATCTGCTGCATGCACACGACGGTCGCACGCTCAACGATCTGTGCGAGCACCTGGATATGACGCGGCAGGGCGTGACGCAACACCTGGACCTACTGGAGGCCGCGAACCTGGTCGCCACCGTGCGGCGCGGGCGCGAAAAGCTGCACTTCCTCAATCCGGTGCCACTGCAGGAAATCTACGAGCGCTGGATTGCCAAGTTCGAAAAACCGCGCCTCAAAGCGCTGGGCGACCTGAAACGACGACTGGAGAAGACCAATGTCTAGATCGACTTTTGTTTACGTGACCTACATTCACACCACCCAGCAGAAATTGTGGTCGGCACTGACTGAGGACACCGAGTTCATGAAGCAATACTGGTTTGGCTTTCATTGCGAAAGCGCGTGGACCGCGGGATCACCTTGGAAGATGGTGTCAGGCGATGGCGTTGTTACCGATGAAGGCGAGATTCTTGAGGCCGACCCGCCGCGGCGCTTGGTGATCCGCTGGCGGCATCAGAACAAACCCGAGCTTCAGGTCGAAGGCGAGTCGCGCTGCACGATGGAATTGGAGCCCAGTGGATCGGCGGTCAAGCTCTCGATCACGCACACGATGGAGCGCGAGCCCTCAAAACTCATCGCGGCGGTGTCGGGCGGCTGGCCGATGATCCTTTCCAACCTGAAGTCCTTGATAGAAACCGGGTCCACGATCCTGGACGACCCACATCTGAAGGGCGATCGACACTAACGCCAGTCTGGCCATTGAACTTCGATACCGGAGAATTCTCATGAAAACGATTCAAAAGGCCCTCGGGATATTCGCGGCATTCCTTTGTATCGCAACAGCAAGCGCACAATCGGCTTCGCCTGGAGCAGTGCGGCCGAGCATCGTTCTCGTCCACGGGGCTCTACTCGATGGTTCGAGTTGGCGTGGCGTGTACGACGTGCTGACGCGCGATGGGTATCGCGTCAGTATCGTACAGGAGCCGTTAACCAGTTTCGACGAAGACCTGACTGCGACAAAGCGCGTGCTCGACCGGCAAGATGGGCCGGTTGTCCTGGTCGGAAACAGCTATGGCGGCCAGATCATCACCGTGGCCGGGAGCGACCCTAAGGTGAAGGCACTTGTCTATGTTGCGGCGCTGCAGCCCGATGTCGGGGAAGCGAGTGGAGCCGTGTACCCGCCGAGTCCCAAGGCGCGCGACGGTCTGGTGGCGACCAAAGATGGGTTTGTTATTGTGGACCCGACAAAGTTTGCTGCTGAAGTGGCGGCCGACCTGCCCAAGGCACAGGCCGAGTTCATGGCAAATTCGCAGATGCCGATAAACGGTGATGTTTTCAACATCAAGCTGACCACAGCTGCCTGGCATGACAAGCCGAGCTACGCGATCATCGGCACGCAAGACCAAGTGATGGATCCTGAGCTGGCACAACGGATGGCTAAGCGTGCGGGTTCGCAGGTGACGATGGTTAAGTCAGGTCATTTCGTTCACGTCTCCCAGCCGCGTGCCGTCGCGTCAGTGATCGAGACAGCTGTGCGCGCCGTCAAGGGAATGTGACCATGAACGCCGCTACCATCCAGGCGGACGACGACACCGCAGCCATCCTCGGTGTTTTTCGGTCCGAGCTGCGCAACCCGTCCGGACCCCTGTCGTTGCTAGTACGCTTCACCGTCCACGAAGGTCAGGAGGATCGGGTCGAGACTGCTTTTGGTCGCGCCCGACCGCAGACGCTCGGTGAACCCGGATGCTGCGCCTACGAACTCCACCAAGACCCTCGCACCCCGCACAGCTTTGTCGTTTACGAGCGGTGGCGGTCTCTGGCCGATCTTGAGGCGCACTTTCGCAAGGACTACTTCGCCACCGTGCGCAACGAGATTGGCGCATTGATCGTTGCCGCGCCAGAATTCCAAGTGTTGCTGCCCACTGCGTGATCGGCGGCAGCACTCCCTGTTCTGGTCAGAAATTTCCCTGATATCCGCAATTATTTTCCCTGCCACCAGCGAGCCGCGGAAGAATCTTTTGGCCTGAAAATGGCGTCACACCTGGCCTGCAGGGCAACCCGGTGACGGCATAGACGTCGTTTTCTCGAGAAATTCCCTGTTAATTTCCCTGTTAACGGGAATTTCGACCGGAGACAAGTTCTATGCGGACTACAACCACCACCATTCAGTCACACGTGCGGAGCATTTAGCCGCTGCAATGCCAGAAAAGCCCGCCGTGTCGCGGGCTTTTCCATTTCGTTGGTCGCTGGAGATGGGAAGAGGGGCCGTTTCCGCCCCGTAAAATGACCACGTCTCCGTTTTTGCATCGGGACGACTAACGGCAGGAGAGCCAGAAGCCAGGCCTAGGGCAACTTTCGAATTACCTGCACCTAACGCCAAATCGAATGCCTACGTGCCAGCCTAACGTCGCACGTGAACGGCAGCAGGGGGCCTGCGAATCAGGCTGGGAGGCGTCGGCTCAAAGGGAAAGCTAAGCGTCACTTTGTCAGTGCTCCTCATAGATGCCGTACTTCGGGAATAGTAAGCCAGTACAGTAGCCTTCAATAGCTCCCCGCTCTCGATGTCTGGCTTGTTCGATCCACTTGGCTTGATAGCGTGGTCCCGCGATTCTCGAAAAATTGCGATGTGTCAGGAGATTCGAGCTCAACCCTATCCGTCGGGCAGGGCGTCGGTCGACAACGGCGTGCGATATGTGGATGTCGGTGCGCAGGCGGAAGCCCGCGATGCGGCAGGCCGCAGGGCCGCTTGCGCGGTCCAGCCCTGTATCACATACGCGTCTGCTCCGTGATCTCGAACTGCACGGGGCGCTGGGTCTTCTGCTATAGGACCGTGTACGCGTATTTTGACGAGATCGCAGGCGCGCAACTTACTGTCGATCGCCAAATTAAATAATGCCAGATCGCGGATGGCGATGAAGGAGCTCAGCATGTGCCCATTCGCAGCAGGCGGTGTTCGACCCAATGCGGACGAGCCAGCTCAATGATCGTCGGCTTCTGCAAGGGTCCAAGCGAGTGCGAGCAGCGACATGACGGCCATTATCGACAGCATGATGATGCTCGAGTTGGACCATTCGCCGACGAGCCATCCATGCCACGCCGCTCGCCATAGCGGCGAGGTGAACAGGCTCAACGAGCACATGGCGGCTCCGACGAGAACGCCCGCCGCGAGCGGCCATGCCGATGGACGGCGGCGGCGTGACAGTTGCTGCATCACGCGATCGCAAAAACCGTCGTCGGCTATGGGGCCGTCGAACGACTGCCGAAGCAGTGCATCGATGTCGTCGTCGTGTATGGAGTTCATGGAATTCGCTCCTCGCCGGCGGCGTGCCACGCCGCCAGCCATGTCTTGAGTTTTGCCTTGCCACGCGTCGCATGGGTCTTTACCGTGCCCAGCGGCATCGCCAGGACATACGCCGCTTCTTCGTGACTCAGGCCAAGTTGCGCACAGTGCAGCAACACGGTCTGTTCCGCAGTCGACAGATGTCGCATGGCGCGCGCCAGATCCAGTCGCAAATCCATCGCCTGTACGGGCGTGGGCAGGTGCTCCATCTCATCGTCCTGCGCATGACGTGCCGCCCATGACTTTGTGCGGCACGCCTGCAGAAAGCAGCCGTAAGCGATGCGATGCAGCCATGTTGAAAAACGCGCTTCACTGCGGAACTGGCCAAGCTTGCGCCACGCAAGCAGGAATGTCTCTTGCGCCAGGTCGTCGGCCGCGGCCTCGTCGCCCTGCAGAAGGCGGCGCAATTGTGCCCGCACCATACCTTGATTGCGACGTACCAGTTGTTCGAACGCACGGCGGTCGTCGCCCAGCAGGGCACGAGCCACCAGTATCTGATCGATGCGCGCCTCGGCGGCGCTGTCAGCCATTTACATCACCGCGCCGGTTCAACCACCAGCTGGCGAGGTAACCCAGTCCTGTCATCAGCGGCAACAAGCCCAGGCCCCAAAGCTCACCGATGCTGTGTCCGTTGTCGAGCTGGCCCGGCAATGCGAGCAGCGTCAGCATCAGTCCGATGCCGCCGCTGATGAGCACCAAGGCGCGACGGCGTTCGGAATAAGCGATCTGCGGCTCGATCAGCAGTTGCGTTGGGAGCTCCACGCCTTTGTCGGCCAATTGCAACAGAGTTTGGTAACGCGCTTGTGTTTGCTGGTAGCGGTAGCGCATGACCATGAGGACGATCAGTACTGGGGCCGCCATCACGACCAGAGGAATGAGCAGAAAAAAATCCATTGTCGTACTCCAGAAGATAGTTGGGGAAAGTCCGACCAGTAGTGACTGATCGGACGGCTTTCGAACTCTCAGGGTTTCGCGCTTCCGGCAGCGAGCAGGTCGGCAATGTGCTCGGCGAGCATCCACGTTTGCAAGGGTCCTTCATTGCTCGTCAGCGCGACGGCAGCGTTCGCGTTCCAGACCATCTGCAGGTTCGCCGTCGTGCCTTCGATACCTCCGGCGTGCCCGCGAACGGGACTGCCGTGCGAGAGACGATCGCCGAATCCGGCGGCTTCGCCCCCGGGGCCGGCCGGTACTTCGTCGGCGAACATCTTTGCAAGAGTCGCCGCTTTGACTAGCCTGCCATTGCGCAGGGCGTCGGCAAAAAGCAGCAGGTCGGTATTGTTGGAGTAGCCCCCGCCCGCAGGGCCGCCCTTGAGTTGAATTTTTGACCAGTCCATCTTCCAGGTGCTCGAAAACATGCCGTCGTGGTAGTAGCCGACGGACAGCTTGGGCGTGATCTCATCCAAGCGGTCGAAGCCGCTGGCGTGCATTCCGGCAGGCGCGAACACATGCCGCTGGATGTAGCTGTAGTAGTCCTCATGAGAGACGTTTTCGACGATGCGGCCGAGCAGCATGAAGCCCGCATCGCTGTAGTTCCATTCTTTGCCGGGCTCGCTCACCTTCGGCTGCCGGGCGATGAGGTCCAGATAGTCGACCGGATCGATGAAGTGTTCGCGGTTCCCGAAGTACTCCGGAACGAAGATGTCGCTGAGACCCGACGTGTTGTGCAGGAGTTGCCAGACGGTGATCTTCTTCGCGGCGTTGTGGTCCGGGTACTCCGGCGCCGCTTGGGCCAGGGTGGTGTCCCAGGACAGCTTGCCCGCTTCGACGAGCTGGGCGATCGCCACCGCGGTGAACGTTTTGCCGATCGACCCGATATGGAACGTGGTCTGCCGATCGACCGGCACGGCAAAACGACGGTCGGCCTGGCCGCGGCATTCGTCGAAGATGGTTTTGGCGTGGTCGGTGACTGTTACACAACCGGAGAAATCCTCGGTGCGCACGAGGCGATCGAGCTTGTCGTGGATCAGCCGCGCCAGCTCCGCGTGCGATACCGCCTTCTGCGGCCAGTCGGCATACAGTGCCGGATCATCCATTGGTACGAGATGCGCCTGTGCCAGCTGGCTTGGCTTGGCTGGGTCGGCGGTAATGAAAAACAGGCCAAATTGACCGGTGCGCCGCGCCTTGATCACCATTTGAAGAAGGCCGGGCTGACGTGGGTCGGTGCGTGCATCGAACAGATCGATGCCACCGCTATCGCGCGCCGCCGAGCCGAGGTTCGCGACAAAATTCGCTTTATCGTCTTGAGGGACCGATGCGGACAGAGCACCGGGAGCCCACCGCTGGATCTGCATGGGACTGTCGGTGTTGATGTGGTGGATCAATTGCGCGCCCAGCTGACCCACGGGTGTGTCAGGCAGGGTAACGGCCGCGGTCGCCGTGATGCCCGGAACAGGGCAAAGGAACGCGCCCAAAGCCAACAGGGCGGAGACCACCGGCCCTCTAGGTGTAAACGCGCTAAACGGATTCAGAAGATTCATCGGTGGCATCCTTGTGTCTATCCCATGCATCCACCCGTCGGCGGATGGTCTGTTGATCCGAAAGGACTGCTGAATCGCAGTACTCACGGCATTCGGGCATTGGATGCGTCGATGACTTGAAATGGATTCAGCGTGGAGCGTTCACCGGATCGCTAGGTGTCCGCTTTTGGCCGGCCGTTTATGACCGTAAGGGGGCAGGGTGATTAGCGAACCTTATCGCGTGTAGAGTCAGGAGCTACTCATTGAGGCCGCGCGAAGAGCGCAAAAATGCATTGGAGCGATCGATAGGTCGCATGGACACAGGCCCCAGCGGGGATCTGCACGCACGGTCTGCATTGCGCTCGGAATGCTTTTCAGTTCTTGAGAGACAAGTCGAAGTATGCTTTTGTCCGAACTATCCTGCCAGAAAGCGCTGCGAAGTTGCGCATCGCAGACAAACGCTCTTCGACATGTGTAGAGTGGTAATTGCCCTTTGGGCTCCTGCCTTCGGCACGAAATGGTCATGGACGCTGTAGACGCGCGAGCGCGAGCAAACCGCAGGTAATTTAAAAAAAATTATCATCCGCTTCTCGGACGCTGGTGCATGCTTCCAACCCGTGTCATCTTTGGATGATGGAAGCCGTGAACGTTCTCCTCTTGAAACTGCGCAAGTTGCTGCACAGTCGCGGCAGGACTCGGGACGAGGCCGACGAGGCGATCCAGGAAGCCTTCCTCCGATTGCAGCGGTACCGGCAAGATCGACACGTGCAGGAGCCCGAGGCCTTTCTCGTGCGTACCGTCATCAACGTGATCGCGGACGACGGTCGCCGGCGGTCGCGGTGGCGCCCGGCCTCGCTCGCGGAAGTGGAGACGCTTCCGTTTTCGGAAGCGGGCTCGGCGCCGGACGACGTGGTTCTCGGACAGCAGAGGTTGCGTGGCCTGCGTGCGGGCCTCGATCAGTTGAGTCCGCGTACGCGTGAGATATTTTTGCTGCATCGTGTTGAGGGCTACAGTCACGCTCAGATCGCGGCACGCATGGGAGTTACCGTTAGTGCGGTGGAGAAGCAGGTGGCGAAGGCGGTCTTGTTCTTGACCGAGTGGATGGATCGTATATGAGCGAACGAAAGACTCCATTTCGCCCATCGCGTGCCGCCTATGCCGAAGCTGCAGCATGGTTGGTCCAATTGCATGGGGCCGGTCGAGATGCCGAGCTTGAAGCAGACTTTCGTGCGTGGCTCAAAGCGGGTTCCGGCGATCACGCTGCTGCCTTTGAGCGGGTGACTGAGGTCTGGGATAAGGCCGGGGAGGTCGATATTCGCGGCCTGGCGCGTGTTACTTCTCGGGCTGCTTTCGAAAGGAAGCAGCCGCGTTGGCGTGTGGCGGCGGCAGCGATGGTCCTGAGTGTTCTCGGGTTGGGCGTGTTCCTGCTTTCGTCACATGACATGGAATACACGACGGGCATAGGCGAACAGCGCACCGTTCGCCTGAGCGATGGCACACGTCTTTCCTTGAACCAAGACAGCGCGGTCGACGTGGACTACGACGGCCGCCGGCGCATCGTGCGTTTGTCGCGCGGGGAGGTTTTGTTCGAAGTGGCGCATGACGTACAGCACCCATTTGTCGTAATGGCCGGGGATCGCACCGTGACAGCGCTGGGCACGTCATTCGTTGTTCGCAAGGAATCCGACGAAATGGATGTCACGCTGCTGGAAGGCAAAGTCAGCGTGGCTTCGTTGATGGCCGTGCGAGCCTCAGGAGCCTTCGAGAAAGAGCAGGGCGAGATCACGCTCAAGCCCGGTCAGTACTTGCGCGTGCGTGCGGGCGAGCGACCGCAACTGGACGTTCGGCGCGCGGACGCCGCGACTGCTTGGCGTCGCGGCGAAGTGATTCTCGATGGCACTCCGCTCGGTGAAGCCGTTGCAGAGATGAATCGTTATGACCCGCATCGTTTGGAAATCGACGACGCTGATCTCGGACAAGTTCGGGTCAGCGGTATCTACCGCACCGGAGATAACCTCGATTTCGCCCGATCCGTTGCGTCGATATACGGGCTCAAGGTGAAAGAGGAAGCCAGCCATATACGCTTGACGAAGGACTGAACGATACGGCTCTGCCGAGTAGCCTATCGATTCCATGAAAATATTTTTCCGTTCCACTGAGGGTTGGGTGGGGTCAATCGTCTACGTCACATCGGATCACCACGGAGGATCGGGGAAACCATGTGGCGTCATCTTGATCGAAGGTTTGCGCTCGCCTTAGCAAGCGCGCTGCTGTCGGCCGTCTCGCAAGAGCTCCCTGCGCAGAACCCGCTCGCGCACGAGCAGTCCGCAACCGCGTCATTGATTTACGATTTCGACTTGCCGGAACAGCCTTTGGCCACCACCCTGCGCGACATCGGGCAGCGGACCGACACGAACGTTTTGTTCGAATCCGGCATCGTCAAAGGATTGCGTGCTCCGGCGCTGCATGGACGGTTCGGCCCCCAGCAAGCGCTGGAGCAGGTGCTCCAAGGCACGAACCTTCAGGCCCGACGTACTTCAGCTCGTTCCATTGTGGTGCAGTTGATCCGCCCGCCAACTGCCAAATCGAAAAATGAGGCCGGCACGGAAGGCAACATCACGGCGCCGTCACGGCAAGGCAATTCAGCGGATGGGAGTGGCGAGAAAGGCGAAGTGCACGCAGCCGCCTCCGCATCAGAGGCGCGGGCCTCACCAGCGACGGATGGTCCTCAGTCCGGCAACAAGGCAGGCGCACCCGCAGAGGGCAACAACAAACCGTCTCTGATGGGAGCCGTCCAGGTGATCGGCTATCGCACCAGTGCGGCGACCAGCGCGACCGGCGTCGTGACCGAGATCATCAACACGCCGATCTCGATTTCCGCGCTCAACTCACAGTTTCTCGAGGACACCGGTTCCTCTCAGCTCATGGATGCGATCGGTGCGCTCACCGGCGTGACCGGGCAGAACAACAGCGGCGAGGTCGGCACGAATTTCGGCGTGCGCGGATATGCGGTGACGCCGCAGGTCGACGGCTTCGATTCTCTTTCGATCGCCGGCGGACTGGGTTCCGCCGTCGGCGTTGATCGCGTCGAGGTACTCAAAGGCCCATCGGCCGTGTTCAATGGCAACGTCCCGCCGGGCGGCTCGATCAACATCATCTACAAGAAGCCTTCGTTCACGCCGCAGACTTATTTCGAAGGCGAGTACGGCAGCTGGGCCTATCGCAGCGGTGAATTCTTTTCGACCGGGCCGGTAGACGACCACTTCGCCTATCTCGTCGATGTGTACGCGAAGAACGTCAATGGCTGGGTCGATTGGACCGGCCAGAACGAGCGCACCTACATCCTCGGCCTCACCTGGAGGCCGATCAACGACCTCAGTGTCAACCTCAACTACCGCAACACCAAGAAAAAGGATCAGGTCTCGACGCTACCGGTCAGCCATCCGGGCTTCATCGGCTCGGGTGTTCCCCAGGATACATATCTCGACAACTGGGTCGCGCAGAACTACGGCGCCAACGAGCCGCCGCAGACGATCACGGCCGAGCAATATCTCCCTCGCGGTGCGCGCGACAATGTGCTCGGGCCGCAGAACTACAACAACGAGCTGGCGCGCTTCTGGAGTACAGAAATCAACTACACGGTCAACGATCACATCCAGATCCGCGACAGCTTCGGCCACGCCGATTTCAGTTGGGGATTTCTTTCCCTGTTGCAGAGCGGCGCCAAGGTGCTCGGACCCGACGGCAATGTCAGCACGTTCGGTCTTGCCTCCGGCTTCTTCAACGGCAAGCAGGCGGGGTCCGGGTGGGAGAACAAGCTCGAAGCGGCTTTTTCGTTCGACACTGGCCCAATCAACCATTCGTTGCTCGTCGGCTTTCAGGCGTCCTATTCGTCGCTGGACTACGCCCGCTTCTGGGTCTATCCCTTGCCGCCAGTAAATGCGCAGGGCCTGCCATGGAATTTCTTCCGCGACGGGCCGTTGATGCTCGGAGACCAGAACGCGATCCTGCACGCGCTTTCTCCCACGCCCAATCTCATAAACTACAAGGACACGGGGCACGCGAACACGCATGCCTACTATGCGGCCGAGCAGATGTCGATGTTCGACGACCGCCTGCATGTTCTGCTCGGCGTGCGCTACACCAAGACCAAGGGCGAAGTCATCAAGGACATGGAATTGGCGTCGAGCGAGACGACCCCGCAGATCGGCATCCTGGGCAAACCGTTTGCTCCGGATTCGTTCTTTGCCGATACCGCATTCTTCGCCAACTACTCCAAGTCGTTCACGCCGTCGGGCATTGTCCAGCCGGGAACCGCCGAGTTGGTCCCGCCGCAGAAAGGCACCGGCAAGGAATTCGGAGTGAAGACGGCTTGGCTCAACGGCGCGGTGACGAGCACGATTTCCGTCTTCCGCGACGACCTCAGCAATATCGCCACGCCGGACTATTCGCACATGGGTGAGAACGGTGGCCTGATCGAATACAACCTCGGCGGCGTCGGCCGCGCGCAGGGTTTCGAGGCCGAGGTCACCTGGCTGCCGAACGAGAATTGGCAATTGTCGGCGAACTTCACCGATTTGCCGGTGGCGAAGTACCTGGACTATCCCGGCGTGCCGGCGGAGATCGGCGCGCGCTTCGGTTCAACGCCGCGCCAGGCGGCCAATCTCACGGCCAAATACATTTTCAAGGAAGGTCCGCTGCAGGGCCTCAGCCTCGGCGGATGGGTGCATGCGCAAACGTCCACGACCGGCGTGCTCGGGGGAGACTGGCATTACGACGTGCGCATCCCGGGCCTCGCCCAGGTGTCGGCATTTGCCGGTTACGAATGGAACCGTCTGGATTTCCGCTTCAACATCGACAACCTGACTGATCGCGGCGGCTATGTGATGAACAATGCGTTCCGCCCACAGTCGCCGCGCTCGTATTTCCTGACGGTGAAATACAAGCTGTGAGACGTTCAGACTTTTTCGCACAGACTGCGCGAATGGTGAACGGAAACCGTCGATTGTTCTTGCGGCAGATCGGGTGGACCGCATTCGCCGCGGGCTGCGACGGTGTGTTTCCCGGCATCGCCTTCGCCGCGGCCGCGCCCGAAGCGCGCGGTGTTCCTTCGGCCGCGGTGAACGCGTTCCTCGACGCCGCGGCGGTGGGCGCGTTCGAACTGCACAGCCTCGTTGTCATGCGCGCGGGCATGCCGGCGGTGCGCGCGTGGTGGGCGCCGTACCGCGCGCAAGCACCGCACAGTCTGTATTCGCTGAGCAAAAGCTTCACCTCGACGGCGGTCGGGTTTGCCGTCGCGGCGGGCAAGTTGAAACTGACGGACAAGGTCGTCGACTTTTTCCCGGAGCAGAAACCTGCGCAGGTCAGCGAAAATCTCGCCGCGCTGAACGTCGAACATCTGCTGACGATGTCGGTCGGGCAGGCAGGCGACGCCGCGCCCGTCATCACCCATGAGCAGGATTGGGTCAAGACGTTCCTTGCCCTGCCGATCCAGTCTCCACCCGGCAGCGTATTTCTCTACAACAGCGCCGCTACCTACATGCTGTCGGCGATTGTGCAGAAGCTGACCGGCGAGCGCGTCGTCGACTATCTGCGGACGCGCCTGTTCGATCCGCTAGGACTTCCACCGATGCGTTGGTCGGAATGTCCGCGCGGCATCAACACCGGCGGCTGGGGGCTTAGCGCGACGACCGACGCGATCTCGAAATTCGGCCAGTTCTATCTGCAGAAAGGCCGCTGGAATGGCAAGCAACTGCTGCCGCGTGAATGGATCGAGCAGGCGACGAGCTTCAAGATCCAGCCGCCGCCCGGACCCGGGCAGGATCTCGCTCAGCTCAAAAAGGACAGTGACTGGCACCAGGGCTACGCCTACCAGTTCTGGCGCTGCCGCCACGATGCGTTTCGCGGCGACGGCGCATTCGGCCAGTTCTGCATCGTCATCCCGGCACTCGACGCGGTCGTCGCGATCACGAGCCGCACGCTCGACATGCAGGGAGTGATCAATCTCGTCTGGGAACATCTGCTGCCCGGCCTGCGCGAGGCAGCGCAGCCCGTCGATCGCGCCGCATCCGATCACTTGCGTACGCGGCTCGCGGGATTGGCTCTGGCACTGCCCGAAGGCTCGGCCGCCTCGCCGCAGGCGGTCGCGCATCGCGACTTTGCGATCGAATCGAACGCGCTCGGCGTGCGCGGGCTGACGATCGCGTTCGATAGCGGCCGTTGCCGTCTCGGCTTCGATACCGGCGGCAAACTCCACACGATCGACTGCGGCATTGGCCGTTGGCGCGACGGTGAGACCGAACTGCCCGGCACGCCGCCCGAGTGGACCGAAGTGGTTGGCACGTACGTGAATCCGCGCCATCCCGCGAAGATCGCCGCGGCGGGAGCGTGGAAGGATGCGAATACATTCCAGATGCGCTGGCGCTATTACGAGACTCCGCACCTCGACGAGGTCACGCTACATTTTTCCGACGACGGCGTCGAAGTGAGTTTCCTCAACAGTCTCACGCAAATGGCCGCTGCCGTGCATCCGGAAACACGGCCGGTGTTGAAAGGCAAGGCAAGGTCCTGACGATGCCATCTGTTACTGCGGAAGCGGCGGCGCGCGGCGAGTACGACGTCATCGTCGTCGGCTCCGGTGCCGGTGGCGGGCAGGCGGCCTACACGCTGACGATGAACGGCGCGCACGTGCTTATGCTCGAGGCAGGGCGCAACTACGATCCGCAGCGCGAGGCCGCGATGTTCCAGACGCCGGAGATGGCGCCGTTGCGCGGCACCGGCACGCCAGAGAAGCCATTTGGTTTCTACGACGCCACCGTCGACGGTGGCTGGCAAGTTCCGGGCGAACCGTACACGCAGGCGAGCGCGGAAAAATCGCAGCGCTTCGAGTGGTGGCGCGCACGCATGCTCGGCGGCCGCACGAATCACTGGGGCCGCATCGCGCTGCGCAACGGCCCTTACGATTTCAAACCGTACTCGCGCGACGGGCTCGGCTTCGACTGGCCCATTTCCTACGAGGACATGGCGCCGTACTACGACAAGGTCGAGATGCTCGTCGGCATCTACGGCTCGAACCAGGGTCTGGAGAACACACCGGATTCGCCCGATGGCTGCCTGCTGCCGCCGCCGAAGCCGATCGTCAGCGACCTGCTCGTGCAGAAGCATTCGGCGAAATTCGGTTTTCCGACGATTGCCTGTCACCGCGCCGTGCTTACTGCGCCGCTCGATTGGAAGAACTCGCCGGCGAAGCTGCATCCGGGCAACGCCGTTGCGCAAGACATTATCGCGCGCGACATGCGCAAACGTTCGCCCTGTTTCTGGACAACACCGTGCGGGCAGGGCTGCTCGATTCGCGCCAACTACCAGTCGACGACGGTGCATCTGCCGCCGGCGCTGGAAACAGGCAAGCTCGACATCCTCTGCGATGCGATGGTGGCGGAAGTCCTGCTTGCGAAGGACGGTCGCGCCGCAGGCGTGCGCTTCGTAGACAAGCGCTCCGGCGCGTCACGCGAGGTGCGTGCGCGAGTTGTTGTGCTCGCCGCGAGCGCATGCGAGACCGTGCGCATCCTGCTCAACTCGAAGTCCGTGCGATTTCCGCAGGGACTGGCCAATTCGAGCGGCAAGGTCGGCAAGTACCTCATGGATACCGTCGGCAGCGATCTTGCCGGGCAGATTCCGCTGCTCGAGAACCTGCCGCCGCACAACGAGGAAGGCACCTCCGGCCTGCATATGTACGTGCCGTGGTGGGGATACAAGATGCAGAAGGCCGGCAAATTGCCGTTCGCCCGCGGCTACCACATCGAATTCATCGGCGGCCGGCGCATGCCGGACCCCGGCACGGCGGCAGGCCTCGAATGGCTGACCGGCGGCAGCTATGGCACGAAATTCAAGGAGGACGCACGCCGCTACTATGGCTCGATGATCTATTTTGCCGGCCGCGGCGAGATGATCCCGAACGAGCAGTCGTATTGCGAAATCGATCCGCAGGTAAAGGACAAATGGGGAATCCCCGTGCTGCGCTTCCACTGGCAGTGGTCCGAGCACGAAATCCGCCAAGCGCGACACATGCAGAAAACCTTCGCCGACCTGATCGAGTCGATGGGCGGGCGCGTGAAGGGGCAGTCTCAGACCGACGGCGACGGCGCCATCCATCCGGGCGGCGGCATCATTCACGAGGTCGGCGGCGCGCTGATGGGCGAGGATCCCGGCAAGTCCGTGCTCAACAAATGGTGCCAGGCCTGGGACGTGAAGAACCTGTTCGTGGCGGATGGCGCGCCGTTTCCCTCCAACGCGGACAAGAATCCAACCTTGACCATCATGGCCAATGCTTGGCGCGTCGCCGACCACATCCTCGACCGCATGCAGCGGAAGGAGCTTTGAGTGGACAGGCGCACGAGCATCCGATGGATGTTGACCGCGGTGACGTCGCTGCCGCTCGGTGGCATGTCGGGATTGTTTTCTACCGCCTACGGTGCCCCCGGCAAGGTTGCAGCCGTTTCGTACGGCCCGGACCCGGATCTGCTCAAGATCTACCATCCGGGCGATCTATGGCCGCTGACGTTCACGCCCGCTCAGCGCCAACTGGCAACGGTGCTTTGCGACGTGATCATCCCCGCCGATGCTTCGTCGCCGAGCGCGTCGTCGGTGGGTGTGGTCGATTTCGTTGACGAGTGGATTAGCGCGCCATACGAGCGTCAGCAGGAAGATCGCAAGCTTGTGCTCGAAGGCTTCGCCTGGTTCGACGCGGAATCCTCGCGCCGCTTTTCGAAGTCGACGACAGCATTGAGTGCCGCGCAATTGCACGCCATCTGCGACGACATTTGTCATGTCCTTCGCGCGAAGGCGGATCTGCTCGAGGCGGCGCACTTCTTCGCGCGCTATCGCGATCTCACCGCCGCTGGTTTCTACACCACGCCGCAGGGTCGCAAGGATCTGCAGTACGTCGGCAACATGCCGTTGCCGCGGTTCGACGGTCCGCCGCCGGAAGTTCTCAAGAAGGTAGGTCTCGCGTGAACGAACGATTTCGCCTGTCCCGTCGTCACTGGCTGACGACGATGGCCGGAGCAGCAGCCGCGGCGGCGGCGCACGCGCAGCCCACGTGGGCTGCCGCGACCAAAGGTGCAGCGCCCACGCATGCGCCGTTGAAATGGGTGCCCGGATTGCAATTGTATACATTGGGACTCAAGGACAGCGATGATCTCGGCGCCGTCTTCAACGCACTCGCGGCGATCGGTTATCGCGAGGTCGAGTTCCCCGGCAACTACGGCAAGTCAGCGGCCGACCTGCGCAAGATGCTCGATGACGCCCGCCTCGTGGCTCCCGCCGCGCACATTGCACCGCGCGCGACTAACGGCATGTGGAATTTCGACGACCTGCCGAAATTCGCCGCGGACCTGAAAATGCTCGGCGCGAAATATGCGGTCGTGCCGATCCCATACATGCCCGACAGCATCTACGACGTGTTGCAGCACCCGCCAGCCGGCTTCAACGAAGAGGCGGTGTCGAAATTGTTTTCGACGCTCGACGCCGACGACTGGAAACGCACCGCGGACTTCCTCAACGAGAAAGGCACCGCGCTCGGCAAGTTTGGCGTGAAACTGGCTTACCACAATCACGGCATGGACTTCGCGCCGCTGCCGCGCGACACGAACGGCTACCGCATCCTCGTCGAACGCACTGATCCGAAGATACTCGATTTCGAGCTTGACATCGGCTGGGCTGTTTCGGCGAAGCAGGACGTCGGCGCCTTGTTCGGGCTGCTCGGCGACCGGCTGAAGCTGTTGCACCTCAAGGACACGAAGCGCCCGAGCAACGCGCTGATGGATCTGGCGTCGACCGACATCGGCACCGGCATCGTCAAATGGGGTGACATGGTCGAACTGATGCGGCAAAGCAAAGTCGAACACGCCTTCGTCGAGCAGGAAACGCCGTTCCCGACCACGCCGATGGATGCGGTGAAAAACGACTATCGCTTCCTCACTCATTTGTTCGCCGGAGAAAAATCGTGATCCATTCCATTTTGAGGACGACGTGCACACTCACCCTCGCCATGCTCGCCGGCTGCGGTTCGCAAAACGATGCGGTGTCTCCGCCGGCGGCGCAAACCGCTGCGCCCACCGCTGCCGCGCCTGTCGCAGAGACGCCGGGCAGCATCGTCGAAGTGAAACCGTACGCCGATATCGATCAATCGATCCGCGATCTCGGCGCCGAAGCATTGCGCGTGCGCTATCGCTCCACCTCGAGTGACGGCCAGCACACCGTTGTCACGGGCGCGCTGTTCATCCCAGCCGGCACGCCGCCGGCGGACGGCTGGCCCGTGCTCTCGCATGCGCACGGCACGACCGGCGTGACCAACGATTGTGGTCCGTCGAGCTCGCCGAATCTGTATGGCATGGTGGTGATGGTGGCCGGCTATCTGAAGGCTGGTTATGCCGTCGCGTTCACCGATTACCAGGGGCTCGGCGGCGGCGGCAAGCATGTTTATCTCGACAACAAGAGCGAAGGCTACAATGTCATCGACGCGGTGCGGGCGCTGCGCAACGCGAAGCCCGGCGTGATCTCCGATCGTTGGGTCGCCGTTGGCGGATCGCAGGGCGGCGGAGCATCGTGGTCAGCGGCCGAACAGGCGCCGGTATATGCACCCGAATTGCACCTTCTCGGCGCGGTCAATGCCGTGCCGGCTGCCAACATTTCCGGCTATGCGCAGATGGCGGAAGACAAGGCCATGACGCCGGTGCAGAGCGCCGCGTACGTGGCGATGCTGATCACCCAGGCGTGGGCGCATCCGGACTTCGACGTCGAGCAGTACCGCCGCGGTTCGGTGAAGACGAATTGGGACGTGCTCGGAAGCTGCAAGGACCTCGCCGCGCGCAGCGCTGCCGCGCTGCAGATGAAGCCGGATGAGCTGAAGCCGGCGACGCACGAGGCGACGCTGAAACTGCAGGCCAACCTGCAGGCCCTGGCCGTGCCACAGCGCAAGGCCGATGCGCCGATGCTCGTCATCTACGTTGGCAAGGACGAATACATCAACTCGGCCTGGACGAAGAAAGCAATCGAGGATGCCTGCAAGCTCGGCACGAAGATCGATGCCGATTTCCAGGAAGACAAAAGCCACGGCACTTTCGACGGATCGCACATCCTCGACTGGTTGCACGACCGGCTCGAAGGCAAGCCGCTGGCGAAGTCCTGCTGAGCCCGTGGCTCGAGAACGAGAGATCCGCGAGAGAACGATGAATCCAAGAACACGCATGGTACGAAGCGCCGTCATCGGTGCACTGTTGGCCGCGATGGCAGCGGTCCACGCCGAAGAGGAGAATCCGCCGACCGGTTTCACCGACACGCCGCGCTTGCCGAACAGTCAATGGCGCGTGCACGACGACAATCGCCCGCGTCCGCGCATCGTCGCGCCGGGCACGTCTGCGATGAACGAGCATTCCGGGAATCCGCCGTCGGACGCGATAGTTCTGTTCGACGGCAGGAATCTCGATGCATGGCAATCCGACAAAGGCGGACCGGCAGGCTGGAAGGTCGAGCACGGCTACATGGAGGTCGTCGGCGGGAGCGGGGAGATCGCCACCAAGCAGAAATTTGGCGACTACCAACTGCACGTCGAGTTCGCCGAACCGTCGCCTGCCACCGGCAAGAGCCAGGAGCGCGGCAACAGCGGCGTGTTCCTCGCCGGGTTGTACGAAGTGCAGATCCTCGACAGCTACGACAACTACACCTATGCCGACGGCCAAGCTTCGGCGATCTACGGGCAATCGCCGCCGCTTGTAAACGCGTCGCGGCCACCCGGCGAGTGGCAGACTTACGACATCGTCTTCAACACGCCGCGGTTCGCCGATGGCAAGGTGAAGAGTAGCGGTTTCGTCACCGTGTTCCACAACGGCGTCGTCACGCAGAACCACACGCCGCTGCTCGGGCCGTCTGCGCACCATGCCTTGCCTGTGTGGAAGCCGCACGACCTGCTGATGCCGCTGAAACTGCAGGACCATCATATGCCGGTGCGCTTCCGCAACATCTGGATCCGCCCGATCGCTGATCAGTGATGGGCGCAGCGTGACAACTTCCTTGGGGTGGTGCATGCGAAGATGCACTAGAGGCATCATTCGCGTCACCGAATATGCTCCAACTATTTCTCGGGGCTACGTACCAGGTTCGGCAGACAAGTGTATGCAATCTCGCGGGGACGCGGGCACGAAGTCGCTTGGTCGCTCACAGGAACCGCTGTCCGGTACCGGCGCCGGCAAGGAGACTACATGGCACTGCGTTATGCGCTTGCGGGAAACGAAACGTATTGGTACTCGCTGCACATCGGCCAGTTGCTGCATACCGCACTGGACGGCCGGAGCCGCAACGAGATCGTTGGCAGCGATGGACGGCGGCATTCGTATGCTGAATTCGGGCGGCGCGTGCACAAGCTTGCGCATGTTCTGAAGTCACTCGGCGTCGACAGCGGCGACGTCGTTGCCGTCATGGACTGGGACAGCCATCGTTATCAGGAATGCTATTTCGCGATCCCGATGCTCGGCGCGATCCTGCAGACCGTCAACGTGCGTCTGTCACCCGAGCAGATCGTCTACACGCTCGAGGACACGCAGGCGAAGACGCTGCTCTTCCACGCCGACTTCGCTCCGCTCGTGGAGCAGCTCGCGCAGCGCATTCCGGGATTGCAGCGATTCGTGCTGCTGCACGACGGTGTCGCGGCGGAGACGCGCCGGATTGTCGCCGGCGAATACGAGTCCCTGCTGGCCGCGGCGGACGACGAATTTCCGTTCGAGGACATCGACGAGAACGCGCTCGCGACGACGTTCCACACGACGGGCACGACCGGGCAGCCCAAGGCGGTCGCGTTCACGCATCGCCAACTTGTGCTGCACGCGTTATCGTTCGCGGCGGCGCTGGGTACGCAACCCGCGGGGCTCGGGCTCAGTCGCAGCGACGTCTACATGCCGATGACGCCGATGTTCCATGTGCATGCCTGGGGCGTTCCCTACGTGGCGACCATGCTCGGGCTCAAACAAGTCTATCCAGGCAAGTACGAGCCCGCGCGCCTGCTCGCGCTGCGCCGCGCCGAACGCGTGACGTTTTCGCATTGCGTGCCGACGATCCTGCAAATGCTGCTCGATGCATTTCGCCCAGAAGACGAAGCAGCGGCGGATTGGCGCCTTATCGTCGGTGGTTCGATTGTGCCGCGTGCGCTGCTGCGCGCCGCTCGCGCGAAGGGCATCCGCGTCTTCACGGGCTACGGTATGTCGGAAACCTGTCCCGTACTGACGCTCGCGCGCTCGCTGTTGCCGGAGGGCGAATCACGCGACACCGAACTGTGCAGCGCGGGGCACGCGATACCGCTGGTGCAATTGCGCGTCGTCGACGAGGCGATGCAGCCTGTACCTGCCGACGGTGCCGCGCAGGGCGAATTGGTCGTGCGTGCGCCGTGGCTGACTGCATCGTATGCGAACGATGCGAATGCCACGCGTACATTGTGGCGTGGAGGCTGGCTGCACACACAAGACGTCGCGACTGTGTCGAGCGACGGTCGCCTGACGATTCGCGACCGTCTCAAGGACGTGATCAAAACTGGCGGCGAATGGATTTCCTCGTGCGAGATGGAGGATCTCGCGATGCGTCATCCCGATGTCGCGATGGCGTCGTTTATTGGCGTGGCCGACGCGCGCTGGGGCGAGCGCCCCGTTGCATTCATCGTGGCGAAGAAGGCTACAGTTGTTGATCTAGCTATGCTGCACGAGTACCTGCAGGTTTACGTCGACAACGGCGAAATCAGCCGTTATGCGCTGCCCGACGAGGTTATCTTGATCGACGAGTTGCCACGTACGAGCGTCGGCAAGATAGATAAGAAGCGTTTGCGAGAGATCATTGCCCAGCGTAAGAGTGCGGCTGGAAGCTGACGAACTTTACGGAGCTGCCCGATATTCATCAAGGATCCCGATTGGGGAGGCTTATCGCCAGTAGGGAAGGGCAGTTATCGACCCGGAGCTGCCGTAGGAAAGCGGCAGCCTATAGCCTGCGGAGTCGCACGAACGCTGTTGCGCCGAGTAGTCCGACCAGCATAAGCAGCGCCCAGCGATCGGGCGTTGGCGCAGGAGTGGCGTCTGCGCCAACAACTAGGGCTACGACCGATGAAGTTGCTCCCGCGAAGCTGCCGTCGCCGCTGTAGATTGCTGCGATGGAGTGCGTTCCCGTTCCGGAGGGTACGGTCGTGCAAACTGCCGTCGAACTGGTTGCGCCCGGGACCAGCGTGACCGGCGAACACGGCAGCACGTTTCCGTTGTCCGTGAAAGTCACCGTTCCGCTAGGTGGATCGCCCGCTACCGTTGCCGTGATCGTCACGGGTTGGCCGAGGGCAATGTGATCCGGCGCGACCACAAGAGAAACTGTCGTGGTCTTGACGTTCACGGTCTGTGTAAACGCAGGCGACTGAGACGCCGCGTTGTTGGCATCGCCCGAATAGGCCGCCGTAACCGAATCCGATCCGACCGGCAACGCGGTCGTAGCGCAGGTTGCCACGTTGGCGGTCAATGCTACCGCTGTACACAGCGTCAGCGCACCCGACGTGAAGGTGACGATGCCGGTTGGGTTCTGTCCGGAAATCGTCGCCGTGAAAGTAACGCTCTGTCCGAACATCGAGGGATTGAGAGAGCTTTGCAGCATGGTGCTCGCTACCGTCAACGTCGCCGCCGTCGTGGTCGCACTACCAACGGTGTTGGTGAACACGGCGCGGTACTGATTACCGTTCTGCGATGCCAACGCCATGAACGACAACGTCGTCGATGTCGCTCCAGCAATGTTGGTGAACGTCGCGCCGCCATCGGTGGTCTGTTGCCACTGCACGGTCGGCGTCGGATTGCCGTTGGCCGCGGCGGTGAACGTCGCGGTACTGCCGGCCGACGCCGACTGGCTGCTCGGGTTGGTCGTGACCGTCGGTGCGTCGTTCACCGTCATCGTTGCCGCGGTCGTCGTCGCGCTGCCCGAGGTGTTGGTGAATACGGCACGGAACTTCGTGCCGTTTTGACCCGCTGCCACATTCGGTACCGTCAACGTCGTCGCACCGGCAACGTTCTGGAATGTCGCGCCGCCGTCGGTGCTGAACTGCCACTGCACCGTCGGCGTCGGCGTGCCCGATGCCGCCGCCGTGAATGTCGCCGTCTGTCCGGCGTTGACCGCCTGGTTAGTCCCCATACGCCATGTGCCGGAACCGATGTCAGGCCCATTGGTCGTCGCAATGCGAGAACAGAGACGACACCGCAAAATCGGGCGAAAAATGCTCGTAGAGCCCGTCTCTGTGACCAATGAAAAAGAAAAACCCGCGACACGGCGGGCTTTTCTGGCTTGAAGCGGCTAAATGCTCCGCATGTGCGACGTATGGTGGTGGGTGCAGTCCGCCGAGAACCAGTCTTTGGTCGAAATTCCCGTTAACAGGGAAATTAACAGGGAATTTTTCGCGAAAACGACGTCCCTTTCGCCAGTGCGTTGCCCTGTAGCTCACCTCTGACGCCATTTTCGGGCCGAAGAATTTTTCACGGCTCGCTGATAGCAGGGAAAATAATGGCAGATATCAGGGAATTTTCTTGCCGTAACAGCGAAAGCACACGATCGTCTGATTCAACATCTCCACCCGTTTATTGGCTTCTCGCAGAAGATCGACTACTACTCCGCAAACCAACCCATCACGTCGACCACGACATGGGTCGTGCCGGAGCTGCCGTTGTAGAAATCCACCCGTCCATTCGCGCCCACCTTCGCGATCACGAGATTCGGGATCGTTTGGTTGGCCACGAAGTTCAGATTCGATGCCTGTGGCACAGAGGAGCCCGAGGGCCACGCCGTGAGATAGCCCCAAGACGTCGGCTGAGTCACCGTCACGTTGAGCACGACCGCACCCACACCGCTCGCCGGCACGCCTCCTCGATTGAGCACCGTCAGGCTTGCCGTGCCTCCACCTTGCAGTGCCCCCGCACCTTGAGCTTGGCCGTCGATCGTGTTCATGCCCGCACGCGTGTCCATGAGGCGCGCCGGCACGAGCGAGGTCAGCTGCGAATTCGACGGGAACCACCCAGCGACGTCCGCAATGACATTCGTATCGCCCCCCGCGTTGTAGATTGACACCTCACCGGACGCACTGACCTTGCTGATCACCAGGTTCGGGATGATGTCGCCCGGCATGAAGTTGAGGTTCGAGGCCAAGGGTTGCGCAGCATCGCTCGGCCACAGCGTCAGATAGCCCAGTCCCGTCGGCTGGACGGCGGTGACGTTGAGAATCGCTGCGCCGACGCCACTCGACGGAATGCCATCGCGTCCGCCGATCATGAGCTTCAGAGTGCCGCCTTCCGGCACCGCGCCTGTGCCTTGAAACTGACCATCGATCGTGGGGAAGCCTGCGCGCGTGTCGAGCAAGCGCGCCGGCGGCAAGGCATTGAGATCGGTGCCCGAACCAAAGTAACCCGCCACGTCTGCGATCAGATGAGTCGTGCCGGCAGAGTTGTACAGCGACACCTGTCCGTTTGCGCCGAGCTTGGCGATTACGAGGTTCGCGATCGTCTTGCCGGGAGTGAAGTTGAGGTTGGACGCGTTGGGTCGCGTCGTACCGGATGGCCACGCGGTGATATATCCCAATGCGGTCGGATTGGTCACGGTCACGTTCAGCACCACCGCAACGGCACCCGTTATTGGCACGCCGCCGCGACCGGCCACGGTCAGATCGACGACACCGCCCTGTGTCGCTGCGCCGATGCCGGCAAACTGCCCGTCGATCGTGCTGTAATTCGGCCGCGTATCGAGCAGGCGCGCCGGGTTGAGCGCCGCATACTTGCGCGGGATCAGGTAGTAGATGACCGGCGCGGTCTGGTTGCTGGCATAGCCGTTGGCCGCATCCGCATAAACCTGGGCACGGAATTCGACGTCAGCGGATAGCGCACTCGGCGGTGTCCATTTCGCCGTGTACGTCGTCGACCCGGCAACCCATGGGATTTCCTGGATCCACCCGTAGTTCTGCGCCCAGAACCGAATCGTGTGCGGGCCGGAAAAAAGACTCGATTGTGGGGTCACCTTCGTCGCGTCGATCTGGTTCAGCGTCAGCGTGAACTCGCCGCTGGCCGCATTGCGCGACACCGAGAGCTGGCCCCAGTCATGCGGCTGCAGGCTCACCGGCGCCGGCACCGCCACGATGGTATACGCACCCGTGTCGGTACCCGGTTCGACGACGATGCCCAGGGTTCCGGTCGACGGCACAGTCTCCGTGTGCGTATTGCAGGTCCCCGGCGTAATGGTCGGGCCATCCCAATACGTGGCGTTGCCGTTGATGTGCTCAATCAGCGTCGTTCCGCTGTGCCCGCCGGTGGGCGCACAGATATAGAAGAGGATCTTTTGACCGGCGCTCCATTGGAACGTGAATCCCAGTTCGCTCGAGCTTCCGTTCGAGTTGACCGTACCGGGGAATCCCACGCTGTGCGGACTCCAGAACCCGCCACCCGGACCGGTGTAATTGTTCGGCGTCGCCGGCGGACCGAGTTCCGCCGCCATGTCGAGAATGGACGACTTGCCGCCCGGACCGTTGCTGCAGCCGGGATTCTGCGCGGTCGTGCCGATATTCGTATTCACCCAATTGCGCACGTTCTGCGAGATCGGCCAATTCAACTCGTCGAACACACAGTTGACGTTGCGATTCGCCGCCGCCGAATACGCTTCGAAAAAGTGGTCGAGCTTGTCTTGGTCGGTCGATGACGTCTGGTTGTTCTTGATGAAGGCAATCCAGCGCGTGATGGATTGTTGCCCGTACAAGTGGGCAAGACGGAAGTACAAACCCACCGGAGCGTACCAGCCGGTGGAGCCGCTGCCGCACGCTGAATTGCTTTGGACGACGCAGTTCTGCCACGTGCCGCCCCCGTCGAGATACGACTGCAGCCAACCTTCGTACTGGTGGTCGTAGTAACTGTTCTGGTTGCCCGAATAGGTGTAGATAGCGCGCAACATCGTCGTCCAGTAATGCGACGAATCGGGCAAAGGGCCGTTGGCATTGTTGGTCAGCGTGCTGTTGCCGAACTTGTACGAGCCTCCGTACGAGTCGAAGTTGTGCGTGATCTCGTGGATCTCGCCATACCCCTCCAAGCCATTTGCAGCACTATCGGCGCTCCAGCCCCAGTCGTACTCGGCTCCGAGCCCACCCACAGATCCGCAACCATCGCCACAGCCCGCCGGGTTGACATAGGCAAGCGTGTCGAGAGCGGTCCCGGGCCTTCTGCCGACGATCTCGAAGAGATACTGATAGACCAGATCGAAACCATTGATGAGGGTGTGGCGCGCGCTTTCCGTAAACGTCGCATCATCGAACCAGGATTGCGGCACCAGCACGCGCACATACAGGCCATCGAACTCCTGCATGGTGGTGGTGTTGCCTTTCCAGCTCGTATAGCTGACCGTCGTGCCGCAGTAGACGGTGCAGTTCAGCGTGCTCGCGGCCTGTGCTGCCTGTGCGGCAGTCAGCGGCGTAACCCGACTGGTGCCTTCGGAGAATTCCAACGTGTCCTGTTGGTGCTCCAAGGCCGGCATCTTTGCCAGCCGATGCGCAAACGCTGGCGCGGGATGCTTGGCACCCTGTGCTTGCAGGCCAGCGACAAGTAAAAGCGCGGCTATGCCGCGGACTATCGTATTTCTGAGAGGACCACCGTACTTGATCGTTAGCATTAGCTTTTCCGCTGTTGGGTGTATCGAGAAGTAAAAACCGCCGCCCCCAACGGCGCCGTAGTTTCGCTAAATGCCACGACAATAAAATCTTCAATTTGCAATGTAAAATATTAATTTCACTGCGTAATGTCAATTGCGCAATGTCGTAAAGACCAACAAGCGCAGAGCGGTCCTCCAGTGCCGTAGCCATCCAATTGGATCCAACTGGATTGACTTTTTTAAAGCGAACGCACGCGCGCTCTCGGGTCTAGCCCGCGTGGTCGTGCGGCCCAACCTTCGACACTAAACAGATTGCGATAGCGTTTGTGTTCGTCGCCTTCCATCCGCGCTGATCGCTTTTGCGAATGCGATTGAAGGTCTGGCTCGGGTCGCTTCCGGACGGCTGACTTCGGCCAATTCGGGGCATGCAAACATTGCAGGTTGAAGCGCGGAAACCGACGCGCCAACGCTGCATGTTTTTTCGCTGTCATCCAATCTGCAGATGCGCCAGTCGAAAACGCAGTGACTTTTCGCACATGAATGAGAGCCGTCGATAGCCCAGTCTCAATCAGTGCAAGCGCAGCGTCATTCGATCGTCGAACCGGAGTCGGCAAATTCAAGCCCGCGCGATAGCTTGGGACGCGGAATATGAATTCGAAGAATCGGCGGCGGTGAGAGCGGCAGAATTATCGTGCTTGGCCGCGGAAGTGACCCACATATCCAGTGTCAATCGAGTCCCCAGAATTGGAATCGCGCAGCGATGACGAAAGGCAGAATTCTCAAAACTGTATTGTGGGCCTTGGCGGTCGTTGTCTTGTTCGCCGGGATGGCCGGATGCTTCGCATTCTGCCTCCGTCATAAATTCAGTCCCGATCCGCCGCCGAGCAATTTTCCTGAGCCTGCCAATGCGCTCGAGGCGCAACAGCAGGACATTGAACAATTTTCGCGTCTTTTGGCTATGGACCGGTCGTTTTCGCCTGCAGCGCGTGCGGAGGCAGATCGCCGGATCGCAGAGCTGAAGTCCGAACACATGCTGCTCGACAAGGAAAGATTTCGTGTCGCGCTGATGCGCATCACAGCGCTTGCCGACAACGGTCACACCGGGCTCTACTTCGGCAAAGGCGGCCAGAACCTCATGCCCTTGCGCGTCGCGCAGTTTGCCGATGGGCTTTATGTCCTGCGGGCGAAATCGGCGTATGCGGATCTTCTGGGTGCGCGCGTCGAAGGTATCGAGGGCAAGCCGGTGCGCGACGTGATCGCCGTGCTCGAACAATTGCATGGCGGGGCCGAGGGTTGGCGCCGCAACAACGCCGCAACCTACGTCCAGTCGCCCGAGATTCTTTACGGCTCCGCCATCGGTTCGCGCCCCGATCAGACCAATTGGACGTTCCGTTTGCCGGACGGCAGCGAGGTGACGCGCACGCTACCAGGTGAAAAGGCAGACGAGAGCGAACCGCGTGCGCAGATGACACGTTGGCTGTCGCCGCAAAAGATGAAAGGCGAATCTTCGGACTGGCGCGCATTGATTTCCGATGACGCCGGCTTGCCATTATCGCTGCGCGACTTCAATAGCAGGCTGCGCCGGGCGTGGGTCGATCACGGTTGCACGCTTTTCATACAGCTCAAGGCGATCGAGGATGCGGACGATCAGCCTATCGGCGACTTCCTCAGCGCCACAGTGAATGAGATGCGCACGCATCCACCCTGTAACATCATCCTCGATATGCGATTCAATGGCGGCGGCGACTATACGAAGATCGCTCACTTCGCATCACACTTGCCCGATTTCGTGCCGTCCGGTGGACGAATCTATCTGCTGACGGGCGCGCAAACCTTTTCCGCCGCGATTACGGCCACGGCCTTCGTGAAGCAGGCGGCGGGATCTCGCGCAATCATTCTCGGCGAACCCGTCGGCGATCGGCTTACCTTTTACGGCGAAGGCAATTCGGGGTGTCTTCCGCATGACGATCTTTGCCTGCATTACGCAACCGGAATGCACGACTATGCGCATCGCTGCGACGACTGGGACAGATGCTTCTGGCTGAATTGGCTCTTTCCGGTGCAAGTCGAGTCGCTGGCTCCCGACGAGACGATCCAGATGACCTTCGCCGACTACACGATGCAGCGCGATCCGGTGCTGGATCGGGCTATCGCGCTGGCAGCCGATTAGTCCCTCGTGCGCCGATTCTGGAGCCGCCTTCAACCCGCCGGGAACCAACTCGGCGAGTCGCGGCAGCGCACACGCAAACAGAATTGACCTGGGTCAAAGCCCCTTGATCGCCGGCGGCTACGCTTGGGCCCGTGCTATTTCATCCGCACGAACGATTCAAGGCCTCAGCCATGTTCAGACACATACTCGTACCCACCGACGGCTCGAAACTGTCGGAAAAAGCCGTCAAACAGGCCGTTCGCCTAGCTAAACAGCTTGGTGCGCGGATGACCGCGCTTCACGTTATGCCCAAGTTTCATCCTTCGACTTATCAGATGGAGCTGCTGCAGATGACCGTCGGCGACTACGAAGAGAGCCGTCAGGACCACGCATCGCAATTTCTGCGCTATGCGGAACGCGCTGCCAGGGTGGCAGGCATCGATTGCGAGGGAAGGAATGTGGTCAGCGACCACCCCTACAAAGAGATCGTGAAAGCCGCACAGAAGTACGGCTGCGACCTGATTCTCATGGCCTCGCACGGTCGGCGCGGCATCGAGGGTATTTTGCTCGGCAGCGAAACGCAGAAGGTGCTGACCCACAGCCACGTGCCTGTCCTGGTCTATCGCTGAACAGCAGGTCGTCATCAGCATCATGAACCTGATTGCGGAGAACCAAGGCAGTTCGCCGTTCATCTCGCCCGTCGCTGTCGAAGCCTGGGATACCTGGTTTCGCTGGCGCGAGAACGGAACGCTGCACGACGATACGGTCGACGCCACGTGGCGGCGCGTGGCGTCGGCGCTCGCCTCAGTCGAACCGGAAGCCGAACGTGCCGCGTTCGAAATCCGCCTGCTCGATGCTTTTGCCAGCTGGCGCCTCCTGCTCGATGAGCGCCTTCTCGCCACCGCCGGCACGAGCAAGGAATCCTGGCCCGACAACGACCTCGCCGCCGTGTTGAATATCGTCGGTTTCGTGCGCGGATACGGCACGCCCGCGGCGAAGGTCGATCTTGCCGCAGTGAAGGACTGCGCCGAACTCACGACGCAGGCGCTCGACAATGCGACCCTGCTCGGAACGCGCACGAAACGGCAACCTAAGAAACTGAGAATCGGCATCATCGGGTTTGCCGAAGCGCTGGCGTTGCTCGGCCTGGACTACAACAGCGTGGAAGCATGTCGCCAAGCGCAGTCGCTCGCGCAGTCGCTCGCCGAGGGCTGCTTGCGTGCAAGCATCGCACTCGCCGAAATACGTGGGGCGACCATGTGCTGCGACGAAGCCTGGATCGAAAGGGCGCGTTTGCGCGGCCTGCCCGACGACTTGATCGAGCGCGCCGGACGACACGGCCTGCGCCATGCAAGTCTGACGTCGATAAACCCCCAGCCCAAGCTGGCCAGATTCGCCAACGACACGAGCGATGCAGTTCTGCCATTGACCGCCAGCGATGCACTGCTCGCCTATCGCGGATCGTGGCCTAGTGTGCCGGCGGTCGCCGCGGTTTCCGCGCAGTTGGCAATTCGCGGCGCGATGCAGCCATGGATCGACGAACCGATCTCCGGTCCCGTTCGCACGCTCTCGAAGCCGACGCCGGCCAGCCATTTGGAGTGGTACGCGCGTTCAATGACGTTGGGACTCGGCGCTCTTTCCTGGACTTTCTGATTTCCCGCGATCCAATGCCGCAGGTCATAGCCGGCGCGCAGGCAGCGCAGACGCCAACGCTCGACGCGCCGAGGCCGTTCTGCGAACGGCCCGAGCTACGACGGCATCACTGTGCAGTTGTGGGTGCGGACGGCGTGAATGCCACGCCGCGCTTTGAAGCGATTGCGGAAACTACAGGGCCAGCGAATGGATCACTTGGGTTGTGTCATCCGGATCGGCGCGACGTTCGAAGCCGAGGAACTCCGCCAACTCGCGCATGCTTTCGTTGGCGCGTGCATCGATTGAGTACATGCGCCGATAACCGCGCTGGCGCGCGATTTCGATCAGATGGCGCATCAACAGGGTAGCAAGTCCCTTGCCCTGCCACTCGTCGGCGACGGCGACGGCGCACTCGCAGCTTCGATCGTCCTGGTCCGCGCTGAAGCGGGCAACGCCGATCTCGCGCTTGTGTGCGCCATCGGCTACGAGGGCGACGAATGCTGCTTCATGTGCCGGATCCGGGTGGGTCAGACGATCAAGCAGTGCCGACCCCGGTGCCGCGATCTCGCCGAGGAACCGGTAGCGACGCGACTGCGGTGACAGCCGCTCGATGAACTCGCGCTCGAGGCCGACATCTGCAGCCGAGATGGGACGGATCAGTACGGTCGTGCCGTCGCGCAGCCTTTCCTTCCACTCCGGCACGGACGAATCGTTGCTAGCGGTTGGAATCGACGAATGTGATTGAGAAAAAACCATGGCATGTCTCCGGTCGGTATATCGGCTTCGTCACAGGCAGTTGCGGCGTTGGCAGTAAACCTTTGCGTCTCAATCCTGCTCGATCATCAATTTGCTCCGGATGCATGCGGCACATGTTGACGCGGATCAAATCCCCGGCGAGGCAGCGCAAGCGATCTGCCCATCGAGTTCTTGACCGAGGTCAAGGTCGGCCGTAGTTCCGGCGACTAACCTCGATTCCGATGGATGTAGCTTGTCGCATGTGTGTGAAGCGAGTGCCGCATCGATCGTGCAAACGCAACCGTTAATTGCGAGAAATCCGCCATGACATATCTGTCCCATTGGAACCCGATCAGAACCCTGCTGCATGCCCGGCCGAACTTGGACGTCGAAGCCTATTTGCGTGGTTTCGAACCGCGCGTCGTCTGGGCCGGCCACGATGGCGGGGCATTGGACATCCGCTTGGACTTGAGCGAAGACGAGGTCGCCTATCACGTCAAGGCCGACATCCCCGGAGTCGACAGGAATGACATCGACCTGCGCGTCGACGGCAACACGATCCATATCGCCGCCGAGGTCAAGCGAGGTCCTGCTGCCAAGCCCGGCGAAAAGGAGATCTACAGCGAACGTTTCTGCGGATTGGCCAGTCGCACGTTTTCGTTGCCAGGGCGCGTGGACGAGACGAAAGTGACGGCTCACTACGAGAACGGCGTCCTGACGCTCACTCTGCCGAAGAAGTCGGAAGGGCAGACTCGCAAGATCGCGATCGACTGACACGGCGACGAATCCTCGTCGCTATCGCACGTGGCCCACCCAACATCCTGAGGAGAATCCCGATGAACAAACCGAAATTCGACAACCGTTCCATCAACAACGGCTTTCCTTCGATGCCCGCTTGGAACGCACTCGCTGCTGTTTCCGGCCCGCTCGCAGGATGGGCGGATTACGTCGGCCGCCTGCAAAACGAAGCGCTGACCTTCGCTCAGACACGATTCCGCCGCGAGGTCGACGCAATGGAACGCTTCGCCCGCTGCCGCAAGCCCGAGGAATACGTGGACGCCCAGGCCACATTCCTTGCCCAGACTTTCTCCGACTATGCGAAGGAAAACCTCAAGGTCGCGGGAATGCTCGGCGACGCCGCGCAATGGGCGCGGGAAAAAATCGCCGAAGCGGGTACCCGCTCGTCTTGATCACATCGTGAGGCAAATGTCTTTGAGCCGTGCCGTTCCGGCCCACGCCGGAACCGCGGCATCGGAAATGACCCATGAATTTTTCTGATCAAACCTACCTGGCCCTCGGCATCATGCTCGGCCTGCCGATGGTGATGCTGGGCCTGCTCAATTGGGTGTTGCGCAATCATGGCGGTTTCGCCCGCGGCTGGGCCGGGGCAATTTTCGTCGGCATTTGCTGGGCTGCGGGGCTGGCGATCATTGTCGTCAAGACATTCGGAGGCTGACAAGCAGTGCCCGCATCGTGAGCGCCCATCGATTTTAGGGCGCCCGAGAGCGTATACAAATCAAAGTATCTGCGCTCAGTGGCGCATGAACAGCGGTATCGTCGCCTGCTCGAGCACATAGCGGGTCGCGCCGCCGAAGAACCATTCGCTGAAGCGAGTCCTGCCGTAAGCGCCCATGACCAGCACGTCCGCATGAACTTCGCCGGCGATAGCGAGCAACGCTTCGCCTGCCTTGTCGTCGCTGACATCGATCAGGCGTTTCTCGATCTTGACCCCGTGCTGCGCCAGATAAGCCTCGACATCGAACGGCGGAATCCGCGTGAAGGTGATAAACGGATCGACGGTTTCGCCGTGGATCAACACGACGCGCTCGGCGCGCCGCAAAAACGGCAGTGCCGCGTGCACAGCGCGCGCCGATTCCTGTCTGCCGTTCCACGCAATCGCAATCGTCCGGAACTTGGCCACGGAGGAACGATCCTCGGGAACGACGATGCAGGGTGCACCGCAGGTCAGCAGGATCTCGCCAACTTGCGCCACTCCGCCCCATTCAGTTTCGCCGCGCAGGCCGAGCACGAGCAGGTCGTGCCAGTTGCAGGTTTCTGCCACGGCCTGGCGCGTGCTGGCCTCGATAATCGTCCACTCGTTCGACTCGATCCCCAGACCGCTAGCCCATGCGCGGAATTTGTCGCGCTGCAAACTTGCAGCGGCGATCTGCTCATCGGTGAACTTGCGGATTTCGGCGAGGAGCTCCATCGCGGCATACGATGGGACGATCGTCACCGGCTCCTGCACATAAAGCGCATTCAGCGCAGCATCGAACTGCTTCGCCACCTCGGCCGCGTAGCGCATGCTCGGCGTGAAGGTGGAGTAGTTGCTCGCATAGACCAGAATGTCGCGCATGACTTTCTCCGTTTCAGGTTTGCTAGCGTTATCTTGTGTTGACTGCTGGCAGTCGATATTGACGCTCGTCAAGAGTGGGCGATTCAGATCGACGCAAATGTTTGCCCGACAATCTCCGCCGGATCGCCGATACCGTCCACGGCGTCGATTTCGGTGTCGCTGAGCAGATCGGCGAGATCGACATGCAACAGGCGGGACACTTCGCGCACCGCGTGTGCCCAACTGCATCCGTTCGCGAACAGCATGCCCTGCATGTCGAGCGTGCCGCCGCGCCCGCGGTAGCCGAGTGCGGCCACGGCGCCGCCCGCGAGCATCGGCTGCAGCAGTCCCACCATGGTTTCGGGACGCGTATGGCAGAGCAGTACATGCGTGCTGGTCGCGGCATACAGACCGCGTCCGCAATGGTCCAAACTCGAATGCATATCCTCGGCCGCCGTGCGTCCGCGGCGGAAGCGCGCCGGTTCCATCAAATAGACCAAGCGATGCGGCACGTCGTGCTGGCGCAGGCGTTTGCAGGCCTTGAGGGCCTCCTGCAACTGACAAGCACCTATTGCCGTGATCGTCAGCTCCGCGTCGTCGGGGCGGTGGCCGGCGTGCGGCACGCGAATCCCCCCGTCGGCGACGAGTTCGCACGCGTCGTGCGCGTCGAACACGGACGGCATCTCGGACTTCGCTGCAACCACCGTGAAAATCTGTCCGTGCGTGCGGTAGACCTCGCGCATCACCGCTGCCGCGCTGTTGTAGTCGGGCGGGAACATCACCCTGGCGACGTCGGACGGCTCGCCGAGCATCGCCTCGGCCATGCTCGTATCCTGGTGCGACAGCTCGTTCTTGCCGTTCTCCCAAGTATGCGAGGTCAGCACGACGGGCACGGACAACCAGCGCGCGGGATGCCCCGCCGCCTTGGCATGTGCGGCAAAAATGATTTCCTGGCGCAGCGCGGATTGCATTTTCACTGCGAACGCTTCGTAGGTCACGGCGATATTGATGCCGCCCTTGTTGCCGAGCGCGGCGCAGACGACGGCCTCCTCGTTGAGCGCAGTGATGACGCCGCCATCGACTGCTTCTTGGTCAGCCAACTCGACGTCGGTTACGCGGTGTTTGAGCAATTCAAGCGTGCGCACCATGTGGTTCGAGCGGCTTTCGTCCGGATTGCCGAAACGCGCGCGCAGATGCGGTGCTGCCTTGACCGCCGCGACGAAGCCGTCGTCGACGGCCTGCATCGCGGATACGGCGGGCGTTGCAGGCCCCGCCTCGCGCCATGCGGGGACGACCTCGATCGGCGCCACGTCGCGATGCGCGATGGGGTTGTCGCGCTCGCGAACGCGAGCACGATGCGCCCCAAAACAGGCGATTGACGCCTGCAACTCGGTCGGAGCCACCCAGAGCCGTCGCGTCGACTCGTTGAAATGCGCCGCGGCCGTCGACGACGAATGTGGATTCTCCCCAAGCGGCGTGCCGTGCGCGGCGTTCGTGCCTTCGCCGTAGAACCCCGCGCCCTTCGGCGCGACGGCGATGCCGTACGGCAGCGGCGCGGGATAGCGCAGCCGGTCCGCGTGCGCACGATCGATACAGTGTTGCAATCGCTCTTCCATCGCCCAGATCGCCCAGACGAAAGCCGCCGGATCGCGGCCGTCGAACACGACCGGGTCGTAGCCGTTGATCTTCAGATGCTGCGACAGCCAGGTCGGTCCGCCTTCCTGCGAGGCCATCGTGCGCTGGTCGATGCGGCGACCGTTGGAGATCAGGATCGGAGTCACCATGCCGCAGTCCTGCGCGCGCCACCAGCGCGGCGCCCAGTCGCCGCCACGCTGCTCCTCGAACGCACCGTCGGACAGGAAGGCGGTCAGCCGCTCCCCAGGGAGTGGCATATGCGCATAGAGCAGTTCGGCGAAGCCGAGGAAACCGCCTTCGAGAATCGCACCCGCGGTGTGCGCATTGACGTGGCTGCCGAGCGGCGACTCCGGCGAGCCGTCCGCTGCCAGCCGGTAGCTGTAGAAATCCTGGGCCATGCGCGAGAGCTGCGCGTCTGACACGCCGTAGCGCTCGGCATGCGCCGGCGTCATGTTGCCGACCAGGACGTTGAGAGCGTCGACCGCCGACACACAATGTCCCTGTCCCATAAGCCAGCCGCGCGTGCAGCCGGTCAGAGCGTTTAGGGCGAGATAGCCCGCGTAGGCCGGCACCATGTTGAGCGAGCCGCCCATATGGCCTTGCGGATTGGATTTGAAATCCTCGGCTTGCAACGGCCGGCCGTCGAGATGGACGTGCTTTGCATAGGTCATATGCGCGACGAGCCACATCGCCGCGCTGGTCACGCGATCGAGCGCCTTGAGCATTTTGAAAAACGGCACGCCATCGCCGGCGATATGGCGGGCGGTCAGCGCCTGATACATGTCATACACGCGCAGTTGCGTCTCCGCGCGATGGCGGATCGCGCCATAGCCCTCGGCCCAGGCGGCGAAATCGGGATTCTTGCCGCGCAGTACCTGCGCGTCGTCTTCGACGGAAAATAATTCTACGCTGCGCATGTCCGGTCTCCAGCGATCGCTTGTGAACGCCGAACTAGAGCCTACGGGGGTCGGCTGGGGGTATCTTTGATGCACATCAAAAAACGTGGTCCTCGTGCGCACGGCGCTCGCGCGCCGATCGGCGTGATTTGATCTCGGTCAAGGCTCGGGCAACTCGGCACGCTATGCTCGCGTCTTGCGCGTACCTGCAAACAACGGCCCCAGCGCGGATGATGACTTTGGATATCGCAGCCATGAAGGACGCCATACCTTCGTCGTCGGAAGACGGCGCACAAATTCTGCGCATCGGGAACGATACGCTGATCGACTGCGCGCGCGCGCTCGGCCCGATCCGCGTCGGCGTCGTGCATCCGTGCGATAAGCCGAGCTTGGAGGCGATGCTCGATGCAAGGCGGGCAGGGCTCATCGAGCCCATCATCGTCGCGCCGCGGGCGAAGATTGCAGCCGTCGCGCAGCGCGCCGGGCTCGTCGTGGACGACGTGCCGATCGAAGACGTGCCGCACAGTCATGCGGCTGCCGCAGCGGCAGCTCGGCTCGCCGCGTCGGGCCGCGTCGAGGCGCTGATGAAAGGCAGCCTGCACACTGACGAGCTGATGAGCGCGGTGCTCGATCACGATGCCGGGTTGCGCACGGCCCGCCGCGTCTCGCACTGTTATCTGATGCAGACGCAGGCCTATCCGCGGCCGTTCATCATCACCGACGCGGCGATCAATATCGCGCCGACGCTCGAAGAGAAAGCAGACATCGTGCGCAATGCGATCGAGCTTGCGCAAACGATCGATGTGACGACTCCGCGCGTGGCGATCTTGGCCGCGGTCGAAACGATCAATCCACGCATGCAGGCCACGCTCGACGCGGCCGCGTTATGCAAGATGGCCGAGCGCGGCCAGATCACTGGCGCGATCCTGGACGGCCCGCTCGGATTCGACAATGCGATCTCGATCGATGCTGCGCGCATCAAGGGCATCGACTCGCCGGTCGCAGGGCGCGCCGACGTGCTCGTCGTGCCCGACCTGGAAAGCGGCAATATGCTTGCCAAGCAACTGGAGTATTTCGGCCAAGCCGCAAGCGCGGGAATCGTCATGGGTGCGCGCGTGCCGGTGATCCTGACGAGCCGAGCCGATTCACCGCTCACGCGCATCGCCTCCTGCGCGCTGGCGGTGCTCGTCGCGCATCGCCGTCGCACGGCCAAGCCATGAGCGGTTCGATCCTCGTCCTCAATTGCGGATCGTCGAGCATCAAGTTCGCCCTGTTCGACGCGATCGAGCCGCCACCGCGGCAGGCGTCGTGGAAGGGCAAGGTCGAAGGTATCGACAGCGATGCGCCGACCTTCACTGCAAGCGACTGCGCCGCGCAGGCAATCAGGCTCGATCCAACGCAGCCCTATCATGCCGCGCTCGCACGAATCCGCGAACGCGCTCAGCTACGGCTTGGCAACACCCGACTCGCTGCCGTGGCGCATCGCGTCGTCCATGGCGGCAGCAAATATTTTGCGCCGGTGCGTGTCGACGCGAACGTGCTGGCCGATCTCAAAGGCTATATCCCGCTTGCGCCGTTGCATCAGCCGTTTGCGCTCGAGGCGATCGACGAGTTGCTGCGCTCGCATCCTGGTCTGCCGCAGATCGCCTGCTTCGACACAGCGTTTCATGCCACGCTGCCCGACGTCGAAAAGCTGCTGCCGCTGCCGTATGACGCGTGGCAACGCGGTTTGCGCCGCTACGGCTTTCACGGTCTGTCCTACGAATATCTCTCCATTGCGCTCGCCGAGCGTTACGGCGAACGCGCCCGCGGCCGCACGATCTGCGCCCACCTCGGCAGCGGCGCCAGCCTGTGCGGCATGCGCAATCTGCAGAGCGCCGCGACGACGATGGGTTTCTCCGCGCTCGACGGCCTGATGATGGGCACCCGCTGCGGTGCGCTCGACCCGGGTGCGTTGCTCTACCTGATGGAGATCGAAAAGCTCGGCGTCAGTGAGGTGGCGGACCTGCTATATCACCGTTCGGGATTGCTCGGCGTCTCCGGCATCTCCTCGGATCCGAGGGCGCTTCTGCCGGAGGAGAATGCCAACGAACGCGCACGTCTCGCACTTGCCCTCTACGTGCGCCGCATCGTCCGCGAAATCGGCGCCCTGATCGCCGTGCTCGGCGGTCTCGACATGCTCGTCTTCACCGCCGGCATCGGCGAACACAACGCGGTGCTGCGCGAACGCATCTGCGACGGACTCGAATGGTTCGGTGTCGAGCTGGACCGCGATCGCAACGCCATCAATGCAGCGACGGTCTCTGGTGCCGGCAGTCGTGTCCTCGTCGCGGTCGAGCCTACGAACGAGGAGTGGATCGCCGCGAAGCATTGCGTCGGAATGCTTGACCGTGACGAAGTGGCGATCAGCTGATCGATTCTGCCGCGACGTTCATTTCTCGCAGCGTTTGTGCAGTTTGCGCAGCCGATGGTCCAGCGCGGAGAGGAGTTGCGCGCGTACGCTGTCGTCGAGTAGCGGAGTCTTGCGCACCATCTGGCGCATCAGGCGCGTATCGTGCTCGAGTCCCAGTGCGAGTGCCGTCGTGGCCAACCGCTTGTCTGTGGCAGTGTCCTGCAGACCCTTTCGAGACAAATGCTGAACGAGCTCGACGGCATCGCTACGATCGTTGCCTGACTCCAGTGCGAGTATCTCCGCGATCAACACGCGCTGGTCGTTGTAGCGGCGCAAGCGGCGACGCCAGCGATGACGCAGGTGCCGCTCGTTCGAATGGCGCGCACGCTCGTCGATTTTCGCGATTCGACGGCGGGAATGTGCCAAGCCGCGGGTGATCGTACGCGGGCTCGCGCGCGACCAAGCCAAGGCTTTCGCCGCCGCACCCGCTCTTTGAAGATGGTTACGTAATTTGGCGAAGTCAGGATCGCGCTGCCGAAAATCGGCGAGCACGGCATCGCAGCGGCGGGCCAGATCGTTGCGCAGAGGCGCCGCCGTTTTGATGCTGCCATGCAGCGCTTTGCGTTTCATGAGCCGATCGAAGGTCTCGACGGCGACCGCGGCATCGCGAAGTGGAGACAGGGAGTGGGTCGCCCGCCTGAGCTTCGCGTCGACCGTCGCAAACGTCGGATCGCTGCGTGCGATCAATGCGAGCAAAGCGCGTACTCGACGCAATGCCTTGCGTGCCTGATGGACGCGACGATGTGGATTGCGCGTGGAAGCCGCCAACGCTGCATCGGCCGCGGCAATCTCCTGTGCGCAAGCATCCTGCAACGTCTGGTCGAGCATATTCGAAGGGCGATGCTCCGCTCGAATCCGGGAAGACCAGAAGTATGCCACCCCCGGGTGCGGCAGAAGCCTACCTCCGGCCGAACCCTCAGCGTACGATGATCACCGGCACCGTGCACTCGACCAGTACGCGTGTCGTCACCGATCCGAGAAACAGATTGCCGGCGGCAGAGCGCCCGTGCGAGCCCATGACGATGAGGTCGAAACCGCCTTTTTCCGCGTGCTCGGCGATTTTCCTTGCGACCGGGCCGGTGGCCAATGTCTCGGTAAACGGCAGGTTTGCGCGTTTCAGCCGGGAGCGCAGGGCTTTGAGGACGAGGTCGGCATTTTCCTGATGCAGGCGTGCCACCGTCTCCTCACCGAGCGCCGCGACCACACGATCGAGCATCGGCATGTCGACATAAATCACGTCCAGATCCAGGGAGCGCGCTTGCTTGCGCAGCGTGGTCGTGACGAATTTCGCCGCACGCGCCGAGCACTCGCTGCCGTCGTAACTAAGCAATACCTTCATCGCCTTTCTCCTGATTCCACAGATTCGTCACTTTGATTCAGACAATCTGGCGGTGCTTGATCTGGATCAAAGGTTGGGCGGCACGCATGCCTATCCTGGCCAACAAGGGCGGTATTCATGACAAAGACAACGGCGATGGATTGTGTTCGGCAGGCTTTGTCTATATATTCGTTGTCGCGCATATACGCAATTGAGCATATATGAATCATTTTTATATCCCGGCACTCGGCGGAACATTGATTGGGCTAGCGGCCATTCTGCTGATGGCAACGCTGGGGCGCATTGCTGGCATCAGCGGCATCGCTGGTCGCCTGGTCGAAGGCTGCGCGCGCGGCGATCGCGCCTGGCGCGTCGCGTTTATCCTCGGGCTGATTCTAGCCCCGTTGCTCGTTCAGGCGATCGGCGGCAACAGCGGCATCGGCACGCCCGACTCAAGCTCGCTGCAGCTCGCACTGGCTGGCCTCTGCGTGGGCATCGGCACGCGCATCAGCGGCGGTTGCACGAGCGGGCATGGCGTGTGCGGAGTGGCCCGGTTGTCCGTCCGTTCGATCGTGGCGACGCTCGTCTTCATGGCCTGCGGTATCGCCACGGTATTCGCTATTCGACATCTCGGCTGGGGAGGCTGACCATGCGCAGCGCATTCGCTCTCATCGCCGGCCTGTTGTTTGGTCTCGGCTTGGTCTTCGGCGGCATGACTCAGCCCGCTGTCGTGCTCGGATTTCTCGACGTCGCCGGCGCATGGAATCCACAACTCCTGTTCGTAATGGCAGGCGCGGTGGCGACGACGGCAATCGGCTATCGCCTGTTGCTGCGGCGCAAACGGCCGTTGCTGGAGAAGACCTTCCATATACCGCCGACGCGGCAGGTCGATATGCGTCTGATCGGTGGCGCGGCCGTGTTCGGCATCGGTTGGGGACTCGTCGGCTACTGCCCCGGTCCCGCGCTCGCGTCGCTCGCCGGCTTGTCGCCGTCGACCTTGCTGTTCGTTGCCGCGATGGCGCTCGGCTGGTGGCTCGGTGCGCGCCTGCCGGCATCGCGATCGTGACGAACAGCGTCATCCCAGCGAGGAGAAGATCTTGAAACGTCCCGAAGTGAAGTCCTTCTTCGATCCCGCCACCTACACGTTCAGCCACGTTGCCTGGGATCCGGCGACGCGCGCCGCCGCCGTGATCGACAGCGTGCTCGACTACGATGCGGCATCCGGGCGCACGCGTCACGATTCGGCGAACGCGATCATCGCGTTCGTGCGCGAGGCGGGTCTGCAGGTGGACTGGGTGATCGACACGCACGTGCACGCTGACCATCTTTCCGCAGCGCCCTATCTAAAAAAGGAACTCGGCGGCCGGATCGGCATCGGCGAACACGTCCGCGTCGTCCAGGAGACCTTCGGCAAGTTGTTCAACGCTGCCGGCGAATTTGCGCGCGACGGCAGCCAGTTCGACCACCTGTTCCGCGACGGCGAGCGCTATCGCATCGGCGATATCGAAGCGACGGCGCTACATACCCCGGGGCACACGCCCGCGTGCATGACACACGTGATCGGCGATGCTACATTCGTCGGCGACACGTTGTTCATGCCGGACTACGGCACCGCCCGCTGCGACTTTCCGGGCGGCGATGCGCGCACGCTGTATCGCTCGATCCGGCGCATCTTCGAGTTGCCCGGCACCACGCGCCTGTTTCTCTGCCATGACTACAAGGCGCCGGGGCGCGATATTTACACTTGCGAAACCACGGTCGACGCGGAGCGCCGCGACAATGTTCACGTGCACGACGGCGTAGATGAAGAGTCTTTTGTGCGCATGCGCACGGCTCGAGACGCGAAGCTGGCGATGCCCGCCTTGATCCTGCCGTCCGTGCAGGTCAATATGCGCGCCGGCCATTTGCCGCCTGCGGAAGACAACGGCATCAGTTATTTGAAGATCCCGCTCGACGCGTTGTGAACATATCCTTCCGTGCCTGACCGATGAAACGCGCGAACCCGAAAACGAGAAAGCCGCCCGCCGCCGCGGACGCACTCCTCGCCATGCAGCAGAATGCGGACGAAGCGGTCGCCGTACTCAAGGGTTTGGCAAGCCGCAATCGCCTGCTGCTGCTCTGCCAGCTCGTCGATGGCGAGCGGTCGGTCGGCGACCTTGCCAAAGCGCTCGGCCTTGCCCAAAGCGCGGTTTCTCAACATCTTTCCTTGTTGCGCCGCGAGGGCGTCGTCGCTGGGCGCCGCGACGCGCAATCGATTCTCTACCGCATCTGCGATCCACGCGTGAACACGCTCATGGCGACGATGTTCGCTTTGTTCTGTCGGGACTGACGAGCCCCTCGCTCTTGGTTCCGTCCGTAGTGGCGGTTGCAGGGCGGTCCGACATTTTGATCTCGATCAAGAGCAGCCATCCAAGCTCGCCGCACACTGCCGTCCGCAGAAACTTGGCGGAGCGGGCATGGAAACTTTGCAGACGTACAACGACAAGGTCGTGCGGCAGTTCACTGTCGCGACGATTCTTTGGGGCATCGTCGGTATGGCAGTCGGGGCGTTCATCGCCGCGCAACTCGCCTGGCCGGCATTGAACTTCGACATTCCGTATCTCACCTACAGCCGGCTGCGGCCGCTGCACACGAACGCGGTGATCTTCGCCTTCGGCGGTTGTGCGCTGATGGCAACCGCGTTCTACGTCGTGCAGCGTACCTGCCAGGTACGGCTGTTCTCGGACAAGCTCGCAGCGTTCGTGTTCTGGGGCTGGCAGCTCGTCATCGTCTCGGCGGCGATCACACTGCCGCTCGGCATCACTCAGGGCAAGGAATACGCCGAGCTCGAGTGGCCGATCGACCTGCTCATCGCGGTCGTCTGGGTGGCGTTCGGCATCGTCTTCTTCGGCACGATCGTCAAACGACGGGTGAAACACATCTACGTCGCCAACTGGTTCTACGGCGCCTTCATCATCACCGTGGCGGTGCTGCACATCGTCAACAACCTCGCGATCCCGGTGTCGCTGTGGAAGTCGTACCCGATCTACTCGGGCGCGGTCGATGCGATGGTGCAGTGGTGGTACGGGCACAACGCGGTCGGCTTTTTCCTCACCGCCGGCTTCCTCGGCATGATGTACTACTACGTGCCGAAGCAGGCGCAGCGGCCGGTCTATTCGTATCGCCTGTCGGTCGTGCATTTCTGGGCGTTGATCTCGGTCTACATGTGGGCTGGGCCGCACCACCTGCAGTACACCGCACTGCCCGACTGGGCGCAATCGCTCGGCATGGTGTTCTCGCTGATCCTGCTCGCGCCGTCGTGGGGCGGCATGATCAACGGCATGATGACGCTGTCCGGCGCGTGGCACAAACTACGCACCGACCCGATCCTGAAATTCATGATCGTGGCCTTGTCGTTCTACGGCATGTCGACCTTCGAGGGGCCGATGATGTCGATCAAGACGGTCAACTCGCTCTCGCACTACACCGACTGGACGATCGGACATGTGCACGCCGGCGCGCTCGGCTGGGTCGCCTTCATCAGCATCGGCTCGCTCTACTGCATGATCCCGCGCCTGCTGAATCTGCCGGCCATGTATTCGACGCGCGCGATCGATCTGCATTTCTGGATCGCCACGATCGGCGTGGTCGTCTACATCGCCTCGATGTGGATCGCCGGCGTTATGCAGGGCCTGATGTGGCGCGCGACGAACACCGACGGCACGCTGACCTACACCTTCGTCGAATCGCTCGCACAGACCTATCCGTACTACGTCACTCGCCTGGTCGGCGGCCTGCTCGTGCTCAGCGGCATGTTCATCATGGCCTGGAACGTCGCCAAGACCTGGGCGATGGCGCGGCAGCCCGCAGCCGTGCCGATTCCCATCGCCGTCGCCGCCTGAGGACCTATTCCGATGAATCACGCAATCCTTGAAAAGAATATCGGCCTGATGGCGGTGCTGGTCGCGGTCGTCATCGCGGTCGGCGGCCTGGTCGAGATCGTGCCACTGATGTTCCAGGCACAGGTGATCGAGCCAGCACCGGGCCTCAAGCCCTATCCACCGCTGGAGCTTGCCGGCCGCGACGTCTACGTACGCGAAGGCTGCTACAACTGCCATTCGCAGATGATCCGCACGCTCGCCTCCGAAGTGCAGCGCTACGGCCATTATTCCGTCGCCGGCGAATCGGTGTACGACCGCCCGTTCCAGTGGGGCAGCAAGCGCACCGGGCCCGACCTCGCCCGCGTCGGCGGACGCTACAGCGACGACTGGCATCGCGTGCATCTGGTCAATCCGCGCAACGTCGTCCCCGAATCGAACATGCCGGGCTTTCCATGGCTCGCGCAGAACAAGCTCTCGGCGGATGACATCAGCGCCCACATGCGCGGACTAGCCCGCCTCGGTGATCCGTACACGCAGGCCGACTTCGACGGCGCCGCCGCCGCAGTCAGCGGCAAGACGGAAATGGACGCCCTGGTCGCCTATCTGCAGGGGCTCGGCAAGTTCGGACCGAAGGAGACACAGCCATGATGATCGGCATCCTCACCGCCATCCTCCTCGCGATGTATCTCGGCATCGTCATCTGGGCCTACAGCGGCCGGCGCCGCTCCGACTTCGCCGCCGCGGCGCAGCTGCCGCTCACCGAAGGCGCCATCGACAACTCATCGGAGCCGCAGGCATGAGCGCCTTCTGGAACTGGTACATCGTCCTCTTCGTCGCCGCCAACGTCGTCGGTATCGTCTGGCTGCTGCTCGCGACCGCGCGGCGCAAGCGCGGCGACATCGAGCAGGCCACGACCGGCCACGTCTGGGACGAGGATCTGCAGGAACTCAACAACCCGCTGCCGCTATGGTGGCTCGGCCTGTTCCTTATCTCCGTCGTGTTCAGCGGCTGCTATCTGGCGTTCTATCCCGGCCTGGGGGCGAACGCGGGCGTGCTCGGCTGGACGTCGGACAAAGAAGTGGCCGCCGATCTCGCCGACAACAACCGCAAGCTGGAGGCCGTGTTCGCGCGCTTCCGCGACCAGCCGATCGAACATCTGGAGCATGATCAGCAAGCGCTGACTCTGGGTCACAACGTCTTCGTCAACAACTGCGCCGCCTGCCATGGCTCGGACGCGCGCGGTGCGAAGGGCTATCCGAACCTCACCGACAACGACTGGCTGTATGGCGGCGCGCCGGACACGGTCGTCGCGACGATCGCCAAGGGCCGCAACGGCGTGATGCCGCCGTGGGGACCGGTGCTCGGCGACCAGGGTGTCGAGGAAGTGGCGAACTACGTGCTGATGCTGTCGGGACAAAAAGCCGACGCGACGCTCGCGGCCGCCGGCAAGGCGCGTTTCGCGACGACCTGCGTCGCCTGTCACGGTCCCGAAGGCAAGGGCAATCCCGCGCTCGGCGCACCGAACCTCACCGACAACATCTGGCTCTACGGCAACACGCTCGAGGAAATCAAGGCGACGATCAAGAACGGGCGCAACGGCCGCATGCCGGCCTGGGAAAACGTGCTGGGCGCGGATCGCGTGCGTCTCGCTGCGGTATGGGTGCTCGCGCAGGCGCCGCACGTCGAGACAAGTTCCGCTCCGGTGGCTGCTGCCGCGCCCGCCGCGCCCGCTGGCGAAGCGAAACAGCCGTGAACCGGATCGTGCCGGCCCCTGTCGACCGCGAGACGAACGATCGCCTCGCGCTCGCCGGCGCGATCGCGTGGCCATCGTTCTTCGCTGCCGGCGTCGCGACGATGGTGTTCTTCGCCCTCATCGATCCCGATGAACTGTTCAACGCTGCGTGGCCGCATATTTTGTTGCCGCGCGAATTCGCCTACACGCTGGGCTTCTTCGTGTTCTGGACGGCGACGCTCGGCGCGAGCAGTTTCACCGCGCTGCTGCTGCGCCGGCCGAAGGATGCGCAGCCGTGAAACCGCTGCCCAAGCTCGTGCTCGTCGACGATTCGCTCTATGCCGCGCAGGCAAAAATATACCCGCGCGAAATCGAAGGCCGTTTCGCGCGCCTGCGCACGATCGCCGTGTTCGCCCTGCTCGGCGTGTTCTACCTGTTCCCGTGGCTGCGCTGGGACGGTCGCCAGGCCGTACTGTTCGATCTGCCGGCGCGCAAGTTCTATATCTTCGGCCTGACCTTCTGGCCGCAGGACTTCTTCTGGCTCGCCTGGCTCCTGATCATCGCCGGCGTCAGCCTGTTCTTCGTCACGGCGTTGGCCGGACGCCTGTGGTGCGGCTATGCCTGCCCGCAAACCGTGTGGACTGAGGTGTTCCTGTGGATCGAGCGGGCCTGCGAAGGCCGGCGCAACCAGCGCATCAAGCTCGATGCCGCGCCCTGGAACACGGAGAAGCTGCTGCGCAAAGGGGCCAAGCAACTGCTCTGGATCGGCTTCGCCGCATGGACCGGCTTCACTTTCGTCGGTTTTTTCACGCCGATTACTGATCTCGCGCGCGAGACTGTCCACTTTACGTTGAGCGGGTGGGAAACGTTCTGGATCGTCTTCTACGGCTTCGCCACCTATGGCAACGCCGGTTTCCTGCGCGAACAGGTGTGCAAGTACATGTGCCCCTACGCGCGCTTCCAGAGCGCGATGTTCGACAAAGATACGTTGATCGTTTCCTACGACGTGGCGCGTGGTGAACTGCGCGGCGCGCGCAAGCGCAACGCCGATCCGAAAGCGCTCGGTCTCGGCGACTGCGTGGACTGCGACGCCTGCGTGCAGGTGTGCCCGACCGGCATCGACATCCGCGACGGATTGCAGATCGAATGCATCGCCTGCGCCTCGTGCATCGACGCCTGCGATGCGGTGATGGACAAGATGGGCTACGCCCGCGGCCTCGTCGGCTATACGACCGAGAACCTCCGCGCCGGCAAGCCGCTGCGCCTGCTGCGCTTGCGTACTTTGCTCTACGGTGGCCTGCTCGCCTTTCTGCTCGGCACCTTCGTCTGGGGTGTCGCGCATCGCGCGCCGCTGATCGTCGAGGTGCTGCGCGACCGCAACGCGCTCTATCGGCGCAGCGCCGACGGCGCGATCGAGAACAGCTACACCGTCAAACTGGTCAACAAGACACAGGCAGCGCAGCGCGTGCGCCTCACCGTAGTCGACGATCCACGCGTCACGATCGCCGATCGCAGCGATGTCGCGCTGCCGCCCGGCGAAGTGACGAGCGTGCCGCTGACCCTGCGCGCCGTAAGCCCTGATTTCAGCGGCATGGTCCGCATCAAGCTTGCCGCGCGCGACGACGCCAGTGGGGTCGCGGCCACACAGACTGCGCAGTTCTTCGTTCCGGAGAAGCCATGAACACCGAAGCATACGAAAGCAAAGGCAACCGCAGTCTCCATTTGCGCGGCGCCGATCCGAATCGGTGGTACCGCGTGCCCGAAGTCTGGCTGATCCTTACGCTCATCGGCAGCGCGATGGCCGGCTCGCTCGCCCTCGTCGCGACCGCGCTGCATCATCGCGACGAGCTCGTCGTCGCGCACCGTCCGATCGCCAGTCCGCTGCCGCCCTCGCATGCGCAGCGGCCGGCAGACGACGCGACGCCCTGATCCGGCGGCGACGTGTCGCGCACTTGCTTCCATTGCGGTGAGGCCATTCCGCGCGGCGTTGAGCTCGGCGCGCGCGTGAACGGCACCACTCAGCCGGTCTGCTGCATCGGCTGCCAGGCTGCGGCCGAATGGATCGCTACGCTCGGCCTCGGCGACTACTACCGGCTGCGCAACATGCCCGCCGAACGCGCGGTCGAAGCCGCCGATTATTCCGCGTGGGATCGGCCGCAGCTGCAACGCCTGTACGTCCACAATAGCGCCGATGGCAGCGCGGAGGTATGTGTGCTCGTCGAAGGCCTGCGCTGCGCCGCATGCTCGTGGCTCATCGACCGGGCGTTGCGTGACTTGAGCGGCGTTCGCGCGGTCGAGGTGAATCCGGGCGCGCGCCGCGTGCGCATCGTCTGGACGCGCGACGACATCACCTTGAGCGCGATCCTGCATCGCCTCGCGCAACTGGGTTACGTCCCGCATCCGTGCAACGCGCAAGCACTCGATGCGTTGGATCAGCGCGAAGCGCGCACCGCGCTGAAGCGCCTCGTCGTCGCCGGGCTCGGCATGATGCAGGCGATGATGTACGCGGTGACGCTGTACGCCGGCGCCTTCGAAGGTATCGATCCGTCGACGCGCGATTTCTTCCGTTGGATCGGCCTGCTCGTCACTACGCCGGTCGTGGTCTACGCAGCGCAGCCGTTCTTCGCCGGCGCCTGGCGCGAGCTGCGCGCCCGCTCGCTCGGCATGGACACGACGATTGCACTCGCCATCGCGCTGATCTATCTCGCCAGCCTCTACGAAACCGTGACCGGTGGCGCCGAGGTCTACTTCGATTCGGCGAGCATGTTCGTCTTTCTCCTGCTCGGTGGCCGCTATCTGGAAATGCGCGCACGCCGGCGTGCGGCCGACGTGGTCGACGCCCTCGCGCGCCTGCAGCCTGCGCTGGCACTGCGTCGCCGCACGGACGGCGCGCTGGAAACCGTCGGTGTGCACGAACTCGAAGCGGGCGATGTCGTCGTCGTCGCCGAGGGTGCGGCGATGCCGGCCGACGGCACGCTGCTCGGCAAGGCCTGCGAGGTCGACGAATCCCTGCTCACCGGCGAGTCCACACCACGCACGCGTCGGCGCGGCGAAGCGCTGATCGCCGGCAGCGTGGTCCGCTCCGGGCCGGTCGAAATGCGCGTCGCCCATGTCGGCGCGGACACGGTGCTGTCTTCGATCGTGCGGCTGATCGAACGTGCGCAGAGCGAACGCCCGCATGCCGCAGTGCTCGGCGATCGCATCGCCGCGCGCTTCGTCGGCGGCGTGCTTGCGTTGACCGCGCTCACCGCGGCAGCATGGTTTTACGTCGATCCGTCGCGCACCTTTGCCGCTTCGCTTGCGGTGCTCGTCGTCGCCTGCCCATGCGCGTTTGCGCTGTCCGTGCCGGTCACCTACCTGCGCGCGGCTTCGGCACTGGCCCGCATCGGCGTGCTGATGCCTAAGTCCGACGCGCTCGAAAAGCTCGCCCGCGTCGATCGCGTCGTCTTCGACAAGACCGGCACGCTCACGCGCGATCGCCTCGAACTCGTCGGCGTCGAAGTCGCCGCGGGGCGTTCGATCAACGAATGCCTGCGCATCGCCGCCGCGCTCGAGTTTGGCAGCACCCATCCGTTCGCGGCGGCGATTCGCGAAGCCGTGTCGACGGAGCGATCGATCCCGGAAGCCGAATCGCTGCGAACGGTCGCCGGTGCCGGCATCGAAGGCCGCATCGCCGGGCAGCGCTATCGCATCGGCCGCGCCGACTTCGCCCTGGCGCTGTCGGCAGGGACGACCGACGACGATAACGTCGTCGTGCTCGCCGACGAGCGCGGCTCGCTCGCGCACCTGCGCGTGCGCGAAACCTTGCGCGAGGAGGCCGCGGCCGCGATCGCCGCGCTGCGTGAGCAAGGGCTCGAAGTAGCCATGCTGAGCGGCGACAGCGACGCGCGCGCCCGCGGCATCGCGGTGCGCCTCGACATCACCGACTTCCGCGCACGCGCAACGCCCGAGGCCAAGCTGCACGCACTGGAACGCTGGCGCCAAGGCGGCAGTGTCGTGGCGATGGTTGGTGACGGCATCAACGATGCGCCCGTGTTGGCCGGCGCGGATATCGCGATCGCGCTCGGCGGCGGCACGCAGCTCGCGCAGTCGAGCGCCGATCTCGTGCTCGCCTCCGATCGTCTCGATGCCATACCCGCAGCCCGTTTGCTCGCGCTGACGACGCTGCGCGTGCTCAGGCAGAACCTCTACTGGGCGGTCGCCTACAACTTCGCCGGCATTCCGCTCGCCGCGTTCGGGCTCGTGCCGCCGTGGCTCGCCGCGATCGGCATGTCGGCCAGTTCGCTGTTCGTCGTGCTCAATTCGCTGCGCATCGCGCCGCCAAGTTGTTCCGCGGAACGCGTCCAAGCGAGTGCGCCGCCTCTCGCCGGAGCGGTCCCCGCATGAACATCATCCTCGTGCTGATTCCGCTGAGTCTGATCCTGCTAGCCGCGGGCATCTGGGCATTCTTCTGGGGCGTCAACCACGCCCAGTTCGATGATCTCGACACGCCGGCGCTCATCCCGCTTGCGGATGATCCGCCCGCAGTCGCCGCACGACGCGAAGGCGACGTCCCGCCGTGACTTCGCCGTTCACCATCGTCGGTGCGTTCGCCTTCGGCCTGATCGCGAGCGGCCATTGCCTGCTCATGTGCGGCGGCATCGCTGGCGCGCTCGGCGCGGTGACGACACGGCGCACCGACGCAGGCACACCGTGGCTCCTCCTCTCGGGTTATCAACTCGGCCGCATCACGAGCTATGCCGTCGCCGGCGTCCTCATCGGCAGCATCGGCGCCGGCATCGTCCAATTCGTCGATCAGGAATCGGTGCGCATCGCGCTGCGCTGGCTCACCGCACTCGTCTTCGCCGCATTGGCGCTCAACCTGTTGCGCAGCGGCCGCGGCTTCGACTTCGCGCTGGGCCACTCGATCTGGGCGCGGCTCGCGCCGTTCGCGCGGCGCTTCGTACCGGTGCGCACGCTACCGCGCGCATTCGCCCTCGGCGCGCTGTGGGGCTGGATGCCGTGCGGCCTCGTCTATTCGGTGCTGATCGTCGCCGCGCTCGGTGCCAATCCGCTGCAGAGCGGGGCAATCATGCTCGCGTTCGGCCTCGGCACGGTGCCCGCCGTGCTCGCGGGCGCATTCGGCGCGCAGCGCGCGATGCGCTGGCTCGGGCAGCCGCGGCTGCGCACCGGTGTCGCCGGGCTGTTCTTCGCCTTCGCCGTCCTCACCGCGAGCGGGCCGTGGATTGCCGCGCACGGCATGGCGGCAGCGGCGCGTTGGCTGCCGTTCGACTGCACGATGCGCTGAGCACGCAGCGCGCGGAAATTTGATCTGGATCAGTGCCTGGTGGACGGACTTTGCGCACGATCCACGCATGACCACGCCCATGTCATCCGCCATTCCGCAGTTCGACGCCGAACTGATCGCCCGTCACGATGTCGCCGGACCGCGCTACACCTCGTATCCGACCGCGCCGCAATTCCATGTCGGCTTCGACGAATTGGCGTTCCGTGCCGTTGCATGCGCATCGAACGAAGATCCGATTCCGCGCCGCCTCTCGCTCTACGTGCACGTACCGTTCTGCGCGAGTCCGTGCTTCTACTGCGGCTGCACGCGCGTGATCACGCGTGATCACGGCAAGGCCGAGATCTACCTCGACCATCTGTATCGCGAGATCGAACTCGTCGCGCCACTGTTCGACCGCGATCGCCCGCTGGTGCAGCTGCACTTCGGCGGCGGCACGCCGAATTTCCTAGATGACATGCAGATGAGCGAGCTGCTCGAATCGCTGGCGCGGCAGTTCTCCTTCAGCCGCGACGCCGATCGCGAATTCGGCATAGAACTCGACCCGCGCTGGTGCGGACCGGACTACGTGCGCATGCTCGCCACCCATGGCTTCAACCGCATTTCCGTCGGCATCCAGGATTTCGACCGTACGGTGCAGGCCGCGATCAATCGCATCCAGTCCGTGGAAGAAACCCGTGCAGTGCTCGACGCGGCGCGCGCGAGCGGCTTTCGTTCGACCAGCGTCGATCTGATCTACGGCCTGCCAAAGCAGACCGTCGCAAATTTCCGCCGCACGCTCGAACAAGTGATCGAGCTGGCGCCCGACCGGGTCGCGACCTATGCCTACGCACACCTGCCCGATCGCTTCAAGGCGCAGCGCCGAATTAATGCCGCCGACCTGCCGAGCGCCGCGCAGCGCCTCGAACTGCTCGGACTCACGGTCGAAATGCTGACCGCCGCAGGCTATCGCTACATCGGCATGGACCACTTCGCCCGCCCCAATGACGACCTCGCGCGCGCGCAGGAAGCCGGCACGCTGCAGCGCAATTTCCAGGGCTATTCCACGCACGGCGACTGCGACCTGATCGGCCTCGGCGTCAGCGCGATCTCGCACGTCGGCGCCACGTTCAGTCAGAACGAGCGCGAACTGCGCGACTACTACGCCGCGCTCGAAGAGGGGCGCCTGCCAATCGTGCGCGGCATAGAACTCGATGATGACGACGCGCTGCGCGCCGACGTGATCCAACAGCTGATGTGTCAAGGTCGTCTCGACATTGCTTCGGTCGAAGCGCGCCATCGCATCGACTTCACCAACTATTTCGGTGTCGAACTCGAACGTCTGCGCATCGCGGCCAACGACGGTTTGGTCGAAATCACGCCGGAGAACCTTGCCGTCACGCCGCGCGGTCGTTTCCTGCTGCGCAATATCGCCATGTGCTTCGACGCTTACCTGCATGCGCCCGCTGCCGTGGCGGCGAGGTATTCACGCGCGCTGTAGCGCTGCGGCCGCTGCGGCGGGATGTCGCAGGTCGATGCGTTTTTGATCTGCCGCAAAAAGCGTCCGGCGTGCGCGAATCACACTGGGCCATCCCAACCAGAAAGGAAACGCCATGAAGCTTCTCGTCTCTGCGATCGCCCTCGCTCTCGTCGTGTCTGCTCCGCTCGTCCATGCGCAGGATCCGGATTGGATCGTCAAGGTCGGCGTGCATACGGTCGATCCGAAATCGGACAACGGCACGCTGGCCGGTGGCACGCTGAAGAGCGACGTCGGTTCCGACGTCAAGCCGACGATCACGGCCGAATACCTGCTGGCGCCCGAATGGGGCGTCGAAATACTCGCCTCGCTGCCGTGGAAACACGACGTCAAGCTCAACGGCGTCCTCGCGGCGACGACCAAGCAATTGCCGCCGACGGTTAGCGTGCAATACCACTTCAATCCGACCGGCAAGGTTTCGCCGTTCGTCGGCCTCGGTCTCAACTACACGATATTCTTCAGCGAACACACGACGGGGCCCTTGGCGGGCACCAAGCTGAGCCTCGACAACTCTCTCGGTATCGCCGCGCACGGCGGCATCGATTTCCGCATCGACGAGCGCTGGCTCGTCACGCTCGACGCGCGCTGGATCAAGATCGGCACCGACGCCAAGGTCAACGGTACCAAGGTCGGCACGGTAAACATCGATCCGTTCGCCTACGGCATCGCCGTCGGCTACCGGTTCTAAGCGGAGAGACGACGATGGACGCATACGAGCAGGCGAACGAGCATCCGATCATCAGCACGGATGTGGTCATCGTCGGCGCAGGCCCGGTGGGGCTGTTTCAGGTGTTCGAACTCGGCCTGCTCGGCCTGCAGGCGCACGTCGTCGACAGCATGGCGCAGCTCGGCGGCCAATGCATCGAGTTGTATCCCGACAAGCCCATCTACGACATTCCGGCGATTCCGGTATGCACCTCGAAGGAACTGGTCGACCGGCTGGTCGAACAGATCAAGCCGTTCGCGCCGCAATTCCATCTCGGCGAAGAAGTTACCGAGATGGAGCGCACGCCGTCGGGTCGCTTCCACGTGCGTACGAGCGCCGGTACGCGATTCGATGCCGGCGCCGTGATCATCGCCGCCGGCGTCGGCGCATTCCGCCCGCGCCGGCTGCGCGTGCCCGGTGCGGAGCGGCTCGAAGGCGAAACCCTGCACTACAAGGTGACCGATCCGAGCCTGTTTGCCGACAAGGACATCGTCATTGCCGGCGCCGGTGATTCGGCACTGGACTGGGCGCTCGAACTGCACGACAAGGTGCGCAGCCTCGTGCTCGTGCACCGCTCGCAGTCGTTCCGTGCCGCGCCGAGCAAAGTGCGGCAGATGGAGCGCCTGTGCGAGGAAATGAAGATGCAGTTCCTCGAAGGCGACATCACCGGGCTCGAAGCCGACGGCAAAGCCCTGTCCTCGATCCTCGTGCGCTCGGCCAGCGGCCTGACCAACCGCGTCGATGCGCAGCACCTGCTCGTGTTCTGGGGGCTGCATCCCAACCTCGGCCCGATCGCCACGTGGGGGCTGAACCTGGACAAGAACCAGATCGAGACGGATACCGCGACGTTCGCCACGAACGTGCCCGGCGTGTTCGCGGTCGGCGACATCAACACCTATCCGGGCAAGAAAAAGCTCATCCTGAGCGGCTTCCACGAGGCCGCGCTCGCCGCGTTCGGCGTGCGCGAATACCTGTCGCCCGGCGAGAAGGTCCACCTGCAATACACGACGACGAGCCCGATCATGCACAAGCGGCTCGGCGTCGCCGCCACATTGGCCGCATAGTTCACGGCATCGCGGCAGGCCGGCGCCGCACCGCGTCGGTACACACGAGCTTTGCTAGAATCGCGCCGTTACCACACGGCGCGCATATTTCATGGTTTCGACGGTGCCCGCTTCGCCTGAGTCTTTGCCGCATCTGCTTGTCGTGGACGACGAAGGCGAGATCGCCGATTCGATCGTGCGCTATTTCGGCAGATACGGCTTCCGCGTCAGCACTGCCGGCGATGGCGCGGCGATGCGCGAGGTCGTGCAAAGCGACACGGTCGACGTGATCCTGCTCGACCTCGGCTTGCCGCGCGAAGACGGCTTCGCGCTGACCCGCTGGCTGCGCGAACGCTGGCGCGGCGCGATCATCATCGTCACCGGGCGCGGCGAGTCGGTGGACCGGGTCGTCGGCCTCGAGCTCGGCGCCGACGACTATGTGACCAAGCCTTTCGATCTGCGCGAACTGCTGGCTCGCGTGCGCAGCGTATTGCGGCGAACCACGGCCGCCCCTGCGCCATCGACCATGTCCTCCGGCTACGCGTTCCCCGGTTTTCGGCTCGATCTCGACCGGCGTAGGCTCACCGGAGCCAACGGAACCGAGGTGCCGCTGACTTCGGGCGAATTCGACCTGCTTTGCGTGCTTGTCCGCCATCCGAACCGTGTGCTTTCGCGCGACGCGATCATGGACGAGATGCACGGCCGCACGAGCGGACCGTTCGATCGTGCGATCGACGTGCAAATCGGCCGCCTGCGGCGCAAAATCGAGGCCGACTCGTCCAACCCGCAGCTGATCAAATCGGTGCGCAACGCGGGTTACTTGTTCGCGGCACGAGTGGACCGCGCTTAGTCACTCCAGGGGACCGTCATGTATCGGGAATTGTTCGAGATATCTCCCGACGCGATGATCGCGGTGGACGCGAACAGCTGCATCGTGCGCGCGAACGCGCAGGCCGAGCGCCTGTTCGGCTACAGCGAAACGCAGCTGCTCGGCAGTGGCATCGAAATGCTGATTCCCGCACGGGCGCGCAACAAACACCAGGCGCATGTTGCGGGCTACACAGCGAACCCTCGCGTGCGCTCAATGGGCACCGGGCAAGAACTCGTTGGACTGCGCCGCGACGGCAGCGAATTTCCGGTCGAGATCGCGCTCAGCCCGATGACCACGCCGGAGGGACGCATCGTCGTCGCCGCGATTCGCGATATCTCCGAAACGCAGCGCGCGCGGCAGGCGTTGGCACGCGCGCGCTACGACAAGGTCATGGCCCAGGTCGGCCAGCTCTTTCTCACCTCGCCCAATCTCGACGATGCCATCGCGCGTATTCCTGCGCTGGTGGTCGAGGCGCTCGGCGTCGAGGCTGCCGCGATCGTGTTCAAACTGCCGCTACGCGAACGCCTGCAGGTGCGCGCCTCGTTTGGCCTCGACACGCATACGCTGTCTTCGGTGATCGATCTGTTGAATCCCGGACTGCTCGACAGCCTCGCCGCCACCGATCAAACGATTTCACCCGCCCACGGCGAAGTGCTGCGCGAGGCGGGATTTGTCTCGAGCGTTGTGATTCCGTTGCCGGACCCGCGCGCGCCGGCCTCGGCGCTACTGGCGATGGCGCGCGAGCCGCGTCATTTCGATCACGATGCGCTGCATTTCCTGCACACGATCGCGACCACCCTTGCGGCTACCTTGCAGCGTATCCGCACCGAGGAACAGCTCTCGCACGCGCAACGGCTCGAAGCGGTCGGCCAGCTCACCGGCGGCATCGCGCACGATTTCAACAATCTGCTCACCGTGGTCTCGGCGAACCTGCAGATTCTCGAAGACGATCTCGCCGGCCGGCCCGAGCAGCTCGAGACGATCGCCATCGCTCTGCGTGCGGTCGGTCGCGGCGCCGAGCTGACGCGTAAGCTGCTCGCGTTCGCCCGACGCCAGCAACTCTCTCCGCGCGCCTGCGACTCGAAGGAACTGCTCGAAGACGTCGGCGGTCTGCTCCGGCGCGCGTTGGGCGAAGCGATCGATTTACATATCGTCTGTCCGGCGGACATGCCGCACGTGTTCGTCGATCCAGGCCAACTCGACGCGGCGCTAGTCAACCTTGCGATCAACGCGCGCGACGCCATGCCGCGCGGCGGCCGTCTGCACATCAGCGCGCGCGTCGGTGCGATCGAGTCTGGCGATGCGACCGGCGACGCCAAGCCGGGCCAATATATCGTCGTTGCCGTGCGCGATACCGGCTTCGGCATGACTCCCGACGTGCTCGCGCGCGCGCTCGAGCCGTTCTTCACTACCAAAGGGCAAGGCAAGGGTTCAGGTCTGGGCCTGTCGATGGTGTACGGCTTCGTCACCCAGTCGGGCGGCCATTTGAATATCGAAAGCCGGCTCGGCTACGGCACCAATGTGGAGCTCTACCTTCCGGTGATCGCCGCGGAAGCCGAAGCGCTGGACAAGCGCGCCGTGGCGCCCGCGAACGCGCACGGCCACGAAACCATTCTCGTCGTCGAAGACGATGCCGACGTGCGCCGTGCCGCGCTCGCCATCCTGCGTTCGCTCGGCTATACGACGCTGCCGTGTGTCGACGCCGATGAGGCATTGCGGACGATTCCGCTGCATTCGGAGATCGCGCTGGTGTTTTCCGACATCATGCTCGGCAGCGGCATGAGCGGTGTCGAACTGGCCGAAGAGATCCGTGTGCGCTGGCCGAGGTTGCCGATTCTGCTTACCTCGGGCGACGAGCGCTCCTTGCAGAGCAGCGAAGCCTTCGACCTGTTGCGCAAGCCCTATCGTCGCGAAGAGTTGTCGGTCGCAATCCGCCGCCAACTCGATCCGAACTGACGGCGTCGAACTTTACGCTGCTTTGTCCTCGCAATGGATGACGCCGTCCAGCGCCGCCATATCGAGGATACGGATCTCGCGCCATTGCACGTCGATGCAGCCTTGGCCAGCCAGTCGCGTCAACGCACGTGTGACCGTCTCGTGCTTGAGCGCGAGGAAGCTGCCGATATCGGCGCGGCCCATGCGCAGCACGAAATGGCGCGGACTGAAGCCGAGCGCTTCGTGGCGCGAGGCCAAGTCGAGAAGAAACGCGGCAACGCGTTGTTCCGCGCTGAGCGAGTTCAGCGCGAGCTTCCACGACCGGTCGCTGCGGATCTCCGCGGCCAGGGCCCAGGTGAGGCGCTCCTGCAGTTCGGGCATCTGCGCGCAGGCGCGAAGTATCGCCGGGTAGGGCAGCTCCCACACGCCGCTCGTTTCGAGCGCGACGACGTCGCATTCGTGGGTCGCCGCGCCGATCGATTCGATGCCGACAAGGTCGCCGCGCATGCGAAATCCGGTGACCTGCTCGCGGCCGTCTTCGGCGACCAGGCAGGTCTTGAGAAAACCGACATTGACCAGATAGAGCGCGTTGAACGGCTGCCCGGCGCGATACAGATACTGCCCCGCCGTGAGCTTGCGCTGGACAACGTTCACGTACTTGCTTAGCACCTCGATATCGATCGGCGCCGCAACCGCTTGCGCCGCCGTCAATGTCGCACGCCGCGCTTTCGTGGGGAGTATCGAGATTTCTGCGACAGGGCTCATGACTGACTCCGGTATGGGGCAACGCAAAAAGGCTGTTGCAGGGAAAAGTATTGCCAACCGGAAACTGGCCAATGTCTTAAGTACGACAACATGTAACAGTGTGTAACAGCCGAGCCCACCAATCGGGCTTTGCAGTCCCTGCGCACGCCTTGCCCTTTGCCGCTTAAACTCACGTTTCGGACCAACCTAGTCAAGCCGGCCACTATGCAGCCCAGCGATTGCCACAACTTCCACGACTTTCGCCGCATGGCGCGCCGCAAACTGCCCGGCCCGATCTTCAACTACATCGACGGTGCGGCTGACGACGAGGTGACTTACCGGCGCAATACGGCCAGTTTCGAGCGCTGCGATCTGGTGCCGAATGTTCTGCGTGGCGTGGAGAACGTCGATCTGTCGGTCACGGTGATGGGGCAGAAACTCGCGTTGCCCGTGTACTGTTCGCCGACCGCATTGCAACGTCTGTTCCACCATCAAGGCGAGCGCGCCGTCGCTGCCGCATCGGACAAATACGCCACGATGTTCGGCGTCTCCTCGCTCGGCACGGTGAGCCTGGAAGAGGTGCGCAAGCTGAGCAGCGCGCCGCAGATCTACCAATTCTATTTCCACAAGGATCGCAGCCTCAATCGCGCGATGATGGAGCGCGCCAAGACCGCGGGCGTTGAGGTGATGATGCTGACCGTCGACAGCATCACCGGCGGCAACCGCGAACGCGACAAGCGCACCGGTTTCTCGATTCCATTCAAGCTGACTCTCGCCGGCATGCTGCAGTTTGCGATGAAGCCGGCGTGGGGACTCAACTATCTCACTCACGAGCCCTTCAGGCTGCCGCAACTCGATGAGCATGTCGACATGGGCGGCGGCACCATGTCGATCAGCAAGTATTTCAGCGAGATGCTCGATCCCTCGATGAACTGGGATGACGTGGCACAAATGGTCGAACAATGGTCCGGCCAGTTCTGCCTCAAGGGCATCATGTCGGTGGCCGATGCCAAGCGCGCGGCCGATATCGGTTGTACCGGCATCGTGCTGTCGAATCACGGCGGCCGTCAGCTCGACGGCTCGCGCACGGCGTTCGATCAGCTGGCCGAAATCGTCGATGCGGTCGGTGATCGCATCGACGTGCTCATGGATGGCGGCGTGCAGCGTGGCACGCATGTGCTCAAAGCGCTCTCGCTCGGAGCCAAGGCCGTGGGCCTCGGACGTTATTACCTATTTCCCCTCGCCGCTGCGGGCCAAGCCGGAGTCGAACGCGCGCTCGAGCTGATGCGCATCGAAATCGAACGCGACATGCGATTGATGGGATGCTCGTCGGTGCAGCAACTGTCGCGCGCGAACCTGCGTTTTCGATGAGCCCGTTGGATTTCCTTCGGCGCAGGACGCTTCGTCGCTTCAATTCCCGGAAAGTGACACTTCGCCACGCCGGTCGAAGGCGTGGCATCGTTCACGCGAACGTCAACGCATGGATCGGCGGCAGATGCGCCGGCAGGGCCTGCCAGTTGTCGCCCTGGTCCGCGCTGGTCCACAGATTGCCCGTGGTCGAACCGAAGGCGAGATGTTCGCCGTTCGCGTCGATGGCGAGGCCGTGGCGATAGACGAGATCGTAGGCGTCCTGCTGCGGCAGACCGTTGCGGCAGACTTCGAAGCTCGCGCCGCCGTCGCGCGTGCGCGCAACGACGAGGCGGCCGTCGACCGGCACGCGGCGCTCGTCCTTGATTGCGGGCACGAACCACGCGGTCGCCGGATCTTTCGGATGCACGGCGACGGCGAAACCGAACACTGACGGCTGCACATTGGCGACCTCGCTCCAGCTGCGTGCGCCGTCGACGCTGCGGAATACGCCGTTATGGTGTTGCACCCAAAGATGATCCGGGGCGGCCGCGCATTGCACCATCTGATGCACGTCCTGGATCAGCGGATCCTCGCGCCGCTCGGGCGGCATGTAGGTGGCGAACATGCCTGTCGCCGTCACGTTCCAGCTCGCGCCGGAATCGCGGCTCTCCCAGACGCCGCCGCTCGAGATGGCGATGCGCAGCGTGCGCGCGTCGCGCGGGTCGACGCAGATCGAGTGGATGCCGGGCGCGTCGTAGCCGCCGCCGAACCACTGCATGCGCTCGGGGCGATCCCAGAGCCCGCGCTGCAGTTCCCAGTGTTCGCCGCGATCGTTCGAGCGGAACAGGCCGCCCGGAATCGTGCCGGCCCAGATCCTGCCGGGTTCGTTCGCGCCGCCGCTGGCGAATGACCACAATTGCATCAGCGTCGCCGGTTTCGGCGGCTTGCCGTCAGCGGACGCGATCACGTCGTCGGACGCATAGGCCGGGACGGCGACTTCGGTCCAGGTCTTGCCCGCATCGTCCGAGCGCTGCAGCTTCGCGCCGAAATGGCCGAGATTTAGCGCGGCATACCAGCTGCCGTCGCGCGCATCGACATGGGCGAGGGTAACGTTGTCGCCGAGGAACGCATGGCGTTCGATGCGCCAATCATGTCCGTTGCGCGTGAGCGTGAACAGGCCCTTGCGCGTGGATGCGAGCAGTTGTTGGCTCATGTCAGCCTCCCGAAAGTGCCTGCAAGATGTATATTTCTGTACTTTTTGCAACGGGGATGTCGAGCCGATGCTTGTCGGCGATCGCCGTGCCGTCGATGAAGATCGCGACATGGTGGCGCACGCCGCCGTGTTCGTCGAGCACGTAGCCGCGCAGTTTCGGATGGTGAGAAAACACCGCATCGAGCGCCGCGGCGAGCGTGTCGCCGGCTGCGTCGAGAGCGATCTCGCCGGGTCCCGCGGCCGCGGGATCGAGCCAGCGCGTCAGTGCCGAGGCGAGCACCACCCTGGGCATGGCATCTCCGGTCTGCGGCCGTCGTGAGCCGCGTGCGGGCGCAAGCCTAACGCAGCGCGCGGCTGAGCGCGAATCTCGAAGTTGCTGGAATTGCGCGTCGGTCGGATCAGGTTCCAGAGTGGATCCGCGTCTTCACGAGCCCAAGAGCGTGTGACTTCAGGGTTGCCTGTTCTTTGCACAAGAACCAGACCGGCTCTACCGACTGGCGTTGGATGTGCCACAAACCTTTCTGGAGGCGGCGTTCCCGCGCACAGCGTGGTACGTACGCGAAAACCCCCTCAGTGAAGATTCGCCCCGCGCGCATGCGGGGCGAGCTCAGGGCGGACGGGGAGCGGGTGAGCCCGTCATTTCGACGCGAATGCGGTCAGGTGCTGCTCGTCGTAGGTGCGTGCGAAGTCGTCGTAGCGGCGCGTGACGTTATCGTACGAAATGCTGTTGTACAGAAGGGAGGTCGTCGCGGCGCCGAAGAGCATGCGGATTTCGCCCATCGTGAAATTTCGGCGGATTTCCCTGTGGAAGGCCGCGCACTCGATGGCGGAATTCGGCGGGGTGCAGTCGAGCGTGTAGCCATTGCGCGGAGCCCCGGCGGACGAACGTTCCGAATGCACTGCGACCGACGGAAGGGATGATTGCGGATCGGCTTGGGCGAAGCCGGCTGCAGTGGAAAGGGCGATTGCGATGAGTAGATGGGTTTTCATGACATGGCCTCGAAGGGATGGGTGGGCAGAAACCTGCTCAAGCGCGGATGCGACTTCCTCACGCCCGCATCGGCTCGCTTGAGCCGTGGCGTTTGCACTGAAACTGCCGAAGTCTTCCGTTTTCGACCTGTCAGTGCGGGATTCGGCGCGTGATTACAGCCTTGTTGCCGAATGGAAAAATGCGCGCGCAGCCATACGAGACGCCGCGGGTGCTCAGCTTCCCGAGCGCACGGCCACGCTCTGGCCGGCGCTCAGGCGCTCGGCGCCGCGCACGACGAGACGATCGCCGACGTTGAGCGCGCCGCGCACCTCGACCAGCTCGCCGCTGCTCGTGCCCAGGGTGACGACGACCTGCTCGGCCTTGTTGTCGCCCGATACGCGCATGACGTAGGTGCGGTCCGTGCGCCGCACGAGCGCGTCGCGCGGCACGGTCAGCGCTGCGTTCGCGGCTTCGGCGGTCTCCGGCAGGGCGACTTCGACCGCACTGCCGACAAGGGCGAACGCGGGATCGACACCGACGCGCAGTTCGAACTGGCGCGCGCGCTCGTCGCCGACCGGCACGACCGCACGCACGATCGCGTCCTGCTCGGCGGGACCTTTGCGCATGCCGACCTGCATGCCGGGGCGGATCTTGTCGGCGAGCGCGAGCGGCGCCTGCACGCGCGCCTCGATGTGTTCGGTGTCGACGAAGTGGACGATGTTCGCGCCGATCTGCAGGTATTCGCCGCGCTGGGCGAAACGCTCGGTGACGATGCCCGAGAACGGCGCGCGCACGTCGGCCTGGGCGATGTCGTACTCGACTTGGCGCAGTTGGGCGCGTGCACGTGCGGCGGTCTGGCCGTCGGTTTCCAAGTTCGCGCGCGCCTCGTCGAGCTGCGAGCGCGCGATCGCGCTGCTCGCCTCGAGCTTGCTCAGGCGATCGAGCTGGGTCTTCGACAGCGCCTGCTTGGCCTCGGTGCGGCGCAGCTCGGCGAGTAGTTCCTCGCGGCGCAGGCGCAGCGCCTGGTCGTCGAGCTTGGCCAGGCGCTCGCCGGCCTTGACCCGCGTGCCGACTTCGGCGACGAAATCAAGTCGCCCGGCCTCGGCGCTCGCGATCTTGGCGTCGTCGCGGCTGACCACGCTGCCGGGCACCCAGCGCAGCGGCGCGAGCTTCGACGCAGTGGCCTGGCCGACTTCGACGATCGCGGGCGGCGTGCTTGCGGTTTGCGCTTGCGCGATGCCGCAAAGTATAGAAAGTGCAAAAGTTTCGAATTTCCGGTTCATGGGTTCACCTGAGACGAAAGTCTCTTTTTAACGCGGATAAGAGCGGATAAAGGCGGATTGACGCAGATAAGATGAAAGCATTTTTTTCGTCTTCATCCGCTTTTGTCGGATTTGATCCGCTCTTATCCGCGTTAAGAAACATTTTTCAAGCAGCCTCCGCATCGACTAACCGTGGCCGTTTGCCGCGCGGCGGCGCGAGCGCGACGCGCTTGCGTTCGCCGGCGAAGAACAGCTGCATCAGGCTCGGCAGCAGTAGCAGCGAGAAGATCAAACTGACCACGACGCCGCCGACGTTGACCGCGGCGAGGCCGCGGTAGATCACGCTGCCGGGGCCAGGATTGACCGCCATCGGCAGCGCGCCGAGCGCGCCGGTCAGGGTCGAGGCGAGGATCGCGCGCAGGCGCTGGTTAAGCGACATGCGGATCGCGTCGGACAGGTTCGCGCCGTTGGCCTGCGCGTGGCGAGTCAGGTCGACGAGCAGGATGGCATGGTTGACGACGACGCCGACCATCATGATGAAGCCGATCATCGACAGCAGGTCGAGCGGCTGGAACGCGAACAGGCCGAGCACGCGCAGGCCGAGCATGCCGCCGATCAGCGCGAGCGGTACGGTGAGCACGACGATGACCGCATGACGCAGCGACTTGAACATCGCCGCCATGAGCAGGCCGAGCACAAACAGCGCAAGCAGGAAGTTCTTGCCGATCGTGCCGACGATGCGCTCGAGGCGGTCGGCGCTGCCGGCGAGGCGGATCGTGCCGTCCGGCAGTTGCTTGCGCAGCGTCGGCAGCACCTCTTTGTCGATCGTCGCGAGCGCATCTTCGAGCGCGAGCGTCGCCGGCGGGTCCATCGTCAGCGTCACCGTGCGCCGATGGTCGAGGCGGCGGATCTGCGAGGGGCCGAGCGCGGTGTCGAGATGCACCATCTCGCCGACTGTCATCACTTTGCCGTTCGGCGCGACGACGGGCGTCTGCGCGAGCTCTTCGGGCGTCTGCCCGGCGCTCGCCCGCAGGATCACCGGCACGCGCTGCTCGCCGTCGAAGTATTCGCCGAGCCAGGCGCCGTCGCCGAGCGTGCGCACGATGTCGCCGAGCGTGGCGCGGTCCCAGCCGGCCTCGGCGATGCGGCGGTCGTCGGGCGCCGCGCGCAGTTCGAGTTGCGCTGCATCGGTCGGCGGGAACGCCTGCACGTTGGCACCCTTGAATTTCGCTTCGAGCAGCTGGCGGCCGGTCTCGGCGACCTTGTACAGCTTGGCCGGATCGTCGCCCTGCAGATGGATCGACACTGCGCGTGCCGACCCGCCGAAGCCGCCGAACAGATCGCCTTCCTGGGTGAACGCGCGTGTGTCGGGGAAGCCGACCGTGATCTCGTCGCGCACGATGCGCTCGAGGTCGCCGATCCGGTTCTCGTCGACCACGCGCGCGCCGATCGTGCCGCCGCCGGGGAAGAGCAGCACGTACCAGTTTTTCAGTTGCGGCTGTTTCGTGCCGTCCATGTACGGCTTCATGCGCGCGAGGATGGTCGGCACGATCTCGCGGTCGATCACCTCGGGCGGCATGCCGGGCGGGAAATTGAAGAACGTGTCGATCGCCGCGCGCTTGACCGGCGGCAGATAGTCGAGGCGCGGCATGAACGCGAACGTCGCCGCGAGCGGCAGCACGAGCAGAGCGAACACCCAGCCGATCTGCTTGGGCCGCGTGTCGGTCCAGGCCATGATCTTGTCGGTCAGCCACGGCCAGCCGTCGCCGTAGCCGGATTTGAGCTTCTTCGCCTTGAGCCAACCCGCCGCCGCGGGCAGCGCGGTGATCGCCACGATGACCGAGATCGCAACGGCAATGGAGATCGTCAGCGCGAGGTCGGAGAAGATCTGACCCTCGACGTCGCGCAGGAACACGACCGGCAGGAACACCGCGACCGTCGTGATCGTCGAGGCGATGAGTGCGCCGACCACCTGGCGTGTGCCGGTGAGCGCGGCTTCGTGCGGCGTGATGCCGGCCTCCTTCAGACGCAGGATGTTGCCGGAGACGACGATTGCGCCTTCGACCACCATGCCGACCGCGAACGCGAGCCCGGCGAGCGAGATCACGTTGAGGCTGTGCCCGCTCAGATGCAGTGCGGTGAACGTCGCGAGCAGGCAGATCGGGATCGTCGCCGCGATCAAGACGGTTGCGCGGATGTCGCGCATGAACCACCACACGCAGAACAGCGAAAGCAGCGCGCCGACGATGAGGTTCTCGCTGAGCAGGTGCACCGCGCGGTTGATGAACAGTGAGGAGTCGAACGACTGCTCGATGCCGAGGCCCTTGTCCTTGAGCGCGCCTTCGCGCAGCTCGGCGACGACCTTCTTCACTTCGGTCAGCGTCTGCAGCACGTTGGCGCCGCTGACCTTGTCGACCTGCAGTCCGATCGCCGGATTGCCGTTCTGGTAGGCGTAGAACTGGCGCCGCGGCGGGCGCACCTCGATCGTGGCGACGTCGCTCAGATGCACGGTCTTGTCCGCGCGCGTCGACAGCACGAGCGCGCCGAGCTGCTCCGGCTTGTAGCGCCCGGTATAGCGCAACTGGTACTGCTGGCGGCCGACGTCGACCTGGCCGCCGGAGACGTCCGCCGCGGCGGCTGCGCGCGCGGCGATGTCGGGTATCGACACGCCGAGGCTCGCCGCCTTGGCCATGTCCACGGTGATGCGCACCTCGTCCGGCGGTCCCGCGTTGACGATCACCTGGGCGACGCCGGGCACCGCCTCGATACGCGGCTTGACCGTGTTCTCGATGAAGTGGCGGTACTGTTCCATCGGTCCCAGCGTGCCCGGCAGCAACTGCACGAAGAACCAGCTCAATGTATTGTTCGCGCCGCCGTTGTTGCCGCCCATCTGCACGACCGGGCGGTCGGCATCTTTCGGAATCGAGCGCACGCGGTTGATCCGCCCGATCACCTCGACCAGCGCGTTCTTCATGTCCGTGCCGATAGCGAAGGTCAGGTTGATGTTGCTGCCGCCCGCGGCGGCGTTGCCGTCGAGTTCCTCGAGGCCAGGCAGGCCCTGCAGCACCTGTTCCTGCGGCTCGAGCAGTTCGGCCTCGACTTCCTCGGGCGACGCCGCGCGCCAGTTCGTCTGGATCGAAATCTGCGGCCGGTCGATGTCGGGGAATAGCTGTAGCGGCAGTTCGCGCAGGCTCAGCAGGCCAAGCAGGGCAATCAACAGCACCGCCATGCCGACCGCAATCGGATTCTTCAGCGAGGCTTCGATGATCTTCATGGGCCGCTCCCTTTCGTGCCTGGCGAGCATGGCGCGCGCCTCGGGGAATGAGATGTGGCAATCGTCATGAAGGTTGCATCGTCTGCGACGAAGCGTTGCTCGCTTGCGGTGAGGCGTTGTCTGCTTGTGCTCGCCGACTCGTCGCACTGGCTCTGCTCTTAGTCGTTATTCCTGAGCAGGCGGGAATCCAGTTCTTGTTTGTTTGGTTTCAGGGGCAAAGGCTTCCACTCGCCCTGCGGGCGAGCGTCTTACTTTCTCTGCTCGTGCAGAGAAAGTAAGCAAAGAGACACGCCCCAGAGCATTGCGCCCGACGCGCATCCTGCGCGCCGGGTTCGCGTCAGCGGCCGGGTTCCGTTGACTGCACATCCCTGTCCAGACAACGGAAGCGGCGCGATCCATCGCGCCGCCCCTGCGGGCGTTTCCACCCGCTGCCGCCGCAATGCAATGGGGCCCGGAGAAGCCAGAGCAGCGCGCTCCTGCGCGCAGAAGCGATAGCGGAGAAGCTCGCACTCTGTTGCTCGATCTTGGGTCCCCGTTTGCCGCGGCGAGGGCAGATCGGAAATGCCTGTAAAGGTCGCGCGCACGATGCGCGCGAGTTCGTTGCACGCACAGGGAGGTGCGTTCAACGAACCCCGGCCTGACCCTCGCGCACCGCCGCAGGCGGCGCGGCATCCGGGGTGTGTTCTCTTTGGTTACTTTCTCTTGCACAAGCAAGAGAAAGTGACCCGCTCGTGGGAAGCGAGCGGAAAGCCGAATGGATGCGCCATCAGATGTTGAAAGAGCGGGCCGCATGGCATCCATGCAGTCTGGCTTCGGCAATCCCTGCCGGAAAGACGAGCAACAAGCCCACCTCAGGTAAGCAATTTCACTTTGTCGCGATAACTGCGCGACAGCTTCAACTCATGCCCCGAATCGAGCACGAGGAAATACTCGCCATTGAGGTGCGGGCGCATCTCCCTGACCCGGGCGAGGTTGACGATGCTCGAGCGGTGCACACGCGCGAAGCGGCGCGGGTCAAGGCGACGCTCGAGTTGCTGCATCGTGCCGCGCAGCACGTGAGTGTCGTCGCCGGCGTGGATGCACATGTAGTCGCCGGCAGCGTCGATCCAGCGGATCGTTTCGATGTCGATGCGCAGCAGGCGGTGGCCGTCCTTGACCGTGAGTTTGCTGGTTGCGGGCAGCTCCGCATCGTCGGCGAGATGCGCGTCGAGCTTCGACTTCGCGCCTTCCGGCAGGGTTGCGATCAGCTTGAGCAGGCGCTCGTAGTGGTCTTCGGTCTTGCGCGCGCCGAGGCGCGCGCGTGCGCGCTCGATCGACTCGTCGAGGCGCGCGTCGTCGACCGGCTTGAGCAGGTAGTCGAGCGCGCTCGCGGCGAACGCGGCGAGCGCGTATTGGTCATAGGCGGTGACGAACACAGTCAGTGGGATCTGCGTCGCCGGCAGCGCACGCAGCAGTTCGAAGCCGTCGATGCCGGGCATCTGCACGTCGAGGAACATGAGCTGCGGGCGCAGCGTGGAAATGGCGTGGAAGGCCTGGCGGCCGTTGCCGGCCTCGGCGACGATCTCGATGTCGGCGTGGCGACGCAGGCGCAATTCCAGCCCTCTGCGCGCCAGCGGTTCGTCGTCAACGATCAGAGTGCGGATCGGTGTCATCTCAGACGGTTCCCTGCGCGATTTCGAACGGCAGGCGGATATGCGCGTCGACGCCGTGCGGCTCGCGGTTGCCGATTTCGAAATGCTGGCGTTCACCGTAAAGCACACGCAGGCGCTCGCGCGAGTTGGCGAGGCCGACACGCGCATGTCCGTTCGGCACGAGCTCGACCTCGGCGAAGCCCGGGCCGTCATCGCGCAGATGCAGGTCGAGCATGTCGTTGTCGCGGCGTGCCACGAGTTCGATGCGGCCGCCTTCTTCGCGTTTGGACACGGCATACTTGATCGCATTTTCGATCAGCGGTTGCAGGATCAGGCTCGGCACCAGTGCCGTGCGCGTTGCCGGCTCGATGTCCATCGCGACGGCGAGGCGCTCGCCGAAGCGCAGTTGCTCGATGCCGAGGTAGAGGTTGAGCGCGTCGATTTCCTGCGCGAGCGGCACGCGCTGCTCGGGGTCGGAATCGAGCGAATGACGCAGGAACGACGACAGGCTGCCGACCATGCGATAGGCGGTGTCGCGCTTGTCGTCGAGCACGAGCGTCGAAATCGCGTTAAGCGTGTTGAACAGGAAATGTGGATTGAGCTGGTAGCGCAGCATCTTCAGTTGCGCCGTGTGCGCGGCATTCTGTGCGCGTAGCGCGGCTTCCTTCTGCTCGGTCAGCTGACGCGCGAACTTGATGCCGAAGTACAGCCCGCTCCAGGACAGGAACACGTAGAACATCGACAGGAAATACCACATGTAGCTGAGCGGATTGTGCGACATGCAGTCGTCGCAGAAATGCAGGGCGAATTTGACGCAGACGTAGATGAGTGCCTGCACCAGCGTCGCGGCAACCAGCAGCGCTGCGGCGAGGCCGGCCATGCGCGGCGGCGGCAGCGACCACACGCGGCGGTAGCCGAGCCGCAGCAGGCTGGTGACCACAAAACCGGCGATCGCGACGCTCAGCGAGACCCAGACGTAGCGCGGTTCGGTGCCTTCGCCGATCACCGCGGTGGCATTGAGGATGAAATAGGCCGTCCAGCCCGCGATTTGCAGTGGCCAGAAGGACGGCTTGCCCGGTGTCGGAAAGGGTTTGGCGATGATCGTTGCGTTCACTCGGCGCACGCTCGCGTCTGCAGGGCGCACACTATGAACCGATCTGCATCCGGTTTGAAGTGACGCGCGAAGAAACGGCGGGGCGGGCCGAGGTAATTTTGCGCCGAAGCGAGGTTATTCCGCGCCGAATCGTTGGCCGACGAAAACGTAGTAGGGCACGCGCACCAACGGCAGATACGGCACCGCGGCGCGATGCTCCGAGAGTTGGTGTTGCGCCAGGAGTTCACACAGCAAGGTGAGATGTGCGGGATCGAGGCGCACGCCATCGTGGCCGAACCAGCGCGGCCAGAATCGGCGCGTGAACGCGTTGTGGCGCACGAGGCCCGCGGCCGGACGCGCCGCGGAAGTATAAAAATCCACCACGCCGAGCAGGCCGCCGGGCTTGAGCATCGCGAGCGCGTTGGCGAGCGCGGCGCGCCAGTCGGGGATCATCGTCAGCGAATAGGAGAAGTAGACACAGTCCACCGGAGTGTCGGGTTGCCAGGTCGTTGCGTCGGCTTCGATCATGCGCACCTGCGGATGGCGCGCGATGCGCGCGCGTGCGCGATCGAGCAGGGCGGGGCAGAGGTCGACGAGGTCGAAGCTCGCGACGTCGTGCAGCCGCTCGCCGAAGAAGTCGAGATTGCGTCCGGTGCCGCCGCCGAGCTCGACGATGCGCGCCTGCGGCGGCAGTTGCGCGACGAGGCGCGCGATCAGCTGCTCGCGACCGCGCAACAGGCGTTCGCGGAAGCGGTCGTAGTCATCCGCCTGCGCGCTATAGAAACCCTGCAGATTTTCCGCATGCGAACCGCCCTGCGGTATGCCGCGCAGCATCGCGCGCAGTACGCCAAAATCGGAACGCAGCGCCTCAAGCCTTGGCATCGGCGATCACGAAGCCCGCGTAGGTGTGCACTCGATCGCCGCTTTGCAGCGAATCGGCGAGGTCGTCGGCGAAATGGAAAATTTCCCGCAGGCGATTCTGCCCGGGCCCTACGCGAATGCTTTCGAGGAAGGCGGGCTTCGATTGCGCGCTGCGCAGCAGGATGCGCGCGCCGGGCGTGGCGCGATTGAGGATCGCGTTCCATTCCTCGACCAGAGCGTCGGGATAGTACGAACTCATCCAGTCCATGTGGTCGAGCAGGACGAAGCGCGAGATCGGCGTTTCGTTCTGCGAGAGCAGCTCCGTCACCGTCGTCGTGTGCAGCTCGATGCGGTCGACGAGGCCGGCCTTGAGCGCGTTGAAGCCGGCTTCCTTCAGATACTCGGGGCAGCAGTCGCGGCGGTAGCGGCCGGTGAGGTAGACGCGGTAGAAATAGTTGTCCGACAGCGGCAGTTGGCGGAACACGTACTCGACCGCGCCGCGGATGAAGCCGTGGATGCCGAATTCGTGCTGCGCCTCGACCAGTTTGCGCTGCGGATACGGCACGCCGAGCAGGCTCATCACGAACTGACGCGAGATGATCCAGTTGACCGTCTTGTTCCACAGCAGCGGCGACACGCGCTCGTCGTAGATCTTCTGCTGCTCGGGCAGCGACTTTGCGTCGAGCAATGCGTTGATCGCCGAGGCGAGCCCGGGACGCAACTTGAAATACGCACGCACGCCGCGCGCGACCATGCCGGACAAGCCGTGGAAGTAGAAGCTGCCGTGCTTGCCCGCGAACCAGTCCCAGTGCTTGTCCCACCACTGCTGCGCGAACGGTGAAAGCTGCGCGCGCAGCTTCTGCTCGTAGAGGTTCTTGAAATCGCGGTGGCAGCCTTCGCCGAAGATCGCGAAGTAGTCGGCGTAATCGAGCGAGCGGATCGCGGCGATCTTCAATTCGAGCAGCGCGATCTGGCGCGGATTCGCGTCGACCGCATGGATGCGCTTCGGTCCGAGCAGGGCGTAGTCGAGCACGTTGCAGCCCGCGCTGGAGATGACCAGCATCGTGTCGTCGGGCCCGAGCGCGAGCGCCTGACGGTCGATCGCCGGATCTTCCCAGCAGGTGTTGTAGACCAGGTTGCGCGAATAGATCGCGTTGAACAACGCGTGGTCCAGTTTGTCGATGAGGCTGGGCTTGGACATCGGCGTGCGGCTCGGCGTGGAGACCAAGCCGTCACGCTAATGGGCGAAGATGACGTCGCGGTTACGGGTGTCGAAATCGGCTAAGCTGCGGCGGCCGCCATCGGGGAGGAAATGCATGTCGCTGCGTCTGCTGCTGCTGTCTTGTCTGCTGTCGTGCTGCGCGTGGAGTCACGCGGCCGGGTCCGCGGCGAAGCCGCGCAACGTGGTCCTCGTCACGCTTGACGGCGTGCGCGTGCAGGAGATGTTCGGCGGTGCCGACATCGCCGTGATGAAGCACCTGGCGCGCGGCGCGCCGCTCGATGGCAATGCGTCCTACCAGCGCTATTGGGCGCCGTCGGCGGAGGAGCGGCGCGCGCGGATCATGCCGTTCCTCTGGGGCACGTTGCTGCGACAGCACGCCTGGATCGCCGGCGATCCGGCGAAACGCAGCCATGTCGAGGTGACCAATCGCTTCCATACCTCGTATCCGGGGTATGCGGAGATACTTACCGGCCGCGCGCACGACGAGGTGATCGTCGACAACAAGGAGCAACGCATTCCGGTGCCGACCGTGCTCGAATTCGCGCGCCGCGAACTGCAACTGCCGCGATCCGCGGTCGCCGCGTTTTCGAGTTGGGACCTGACCAATTCTTTCGCCGAGCAGGAACCCGGCACGATCACGCTCAACGCCGGTTTCGCGGCGTATGCGAGCGGCGATCCGGCGCTGCGCGCGCTCAGCGCGGCACAGGATGAAATGGTCGCCTGGGACGGTTCGCGCTTCGACTACATCACCGAGCGTTTCGCCCTCGACTATCTCAAGCGCGAACGGCCACGCCTGCTCTACGTGCTGCTGGGCGACACCGACGAAGTTGCGCATGACGGCCGCTACGAACTGCTGCTGCAGTCGCTGCGACACGCCGATCATTTCCTCGAAGAGCTGTGGACCCAGTTGCAGGCCATGCCGCAGTATCGCGACAACACGGTGCTGATCGTCACTGCCGACCACGGCCGCGGCAAGACGCCCGACTTCTGGGGTTCGCACGACGAGGAAATCGAAGCGGCAAAGAACATCTGGCTCGTCGTGGCCGCGCCGGACGATGCGCGACGCGGCGAGCTCGAAGGCGGTCCTACGCTTTACCAGAACCAGATCGCCGCAACGATCGCCAAGGCGCTCGGCCTGGATTTCGATCGTGCGTATCCCGAAGCGGGCAAGCCGATCGACCTGCATAGTACGCCTTGAGCAAACGCGGCGAGGGCGACGGCCTTACTTCGCCGCCACGCCGTCGGCGCGCGTATAGCGATCGGTTGCGTTCACTTCCCAGGTCTTGCCGCCGTCGGCGGAGAACGCCTGCTCGGACTGGACCGCATCGGCGCCGGTGCTCCAGATCGACAGTCGCGCCAGCGTGGCCTTGCCGTTGACGCGCCGCTGATCATAGAAATCGATGCGCCCGTCGTGGGCTTCGCCGATGCCGGGCACGTCGCCGAGCATGCCGCCCTTGAACGTGGCGAAGTTGATGCTCCACTGCTTCGTCGTCGGATTGTAGACGCGCAACGCGAGCGCCTCGTCGGGACCCTCCGGGCTTACGATCTTGAACTCGACGAGGCTGGCCTTGCCGCTCCAGACCGGGGTTACCCGGGTGAGTCCGTCCGCTTCGAGCCAGTCCTTGGTACCGCTCAGCGGGTGCTGGAGGCGCGAGGAATGGGTCTTCCAGCTGCCGAAATCGAAGTCGAAATCGTGGCTGCCGTCGTGATCGGCTTTGACCACCGGCGCGGGCGCGGCATCGGCCAGGCGGGTCTTGTCCGCGGTGAACTGCACTTCCCAGGTCTTGCCGCCATCGGCCGAATACGATTCTTCGTAACGATGCGATTTCGGCGTGATGTCGGACCAGGCGCCGCGCACGAGGATCGCGCGGCCGTCGAACGTGTCCGGCGCAAACAGCTCGCCGCGGCCGTTCCTGAAGGAACCGATTGTGCCGCCGGCGAACGCGCCGCCCTTGCTGCCGATGAAGGTCTGGCTCCACTGGTGCGCGCTCGGGTTGTACAGGAACAGCGACATGCCCTGCCAATGGCCCAGCGGGCCGTCCGTTTCGATTTCCTCGAGTTGGGCGCGACCGCCCCAGACCTTGCGTATGGTGACCGTGCCATTCAGCTCGATCCACTCGGTCGAACCGCTGAGCGGATGCAGCCTGCGCACGATATGCGTTTTCCACACACCGACATCGAAATCGAAGTCGTGGCTGCCGTCGCGCTCGACGGAAGGTCTCGTGGACGGATTGCTGTGTACAGTTGGCGCAACGAGCGCGCCGGCTGCGGCGAGTGCGCCAGCGCACAGTAGAGAGAAGAGTTTCATGTTTGCTCCGCGGGAAAAGATCGGGAAACGCTGCTGCCGGCGCTTAGCCCGGCTTGCGGAATTTCAGGATGAACTGATCGGTGTGGCCCTGGATCGACGCATCGAACGGACCCTTCGTGTGCGGGTCGCCCGGATTGGCAAGCAGCTTGCTCTCGCTGTCGAACTTGAATCCGGCCGCTTCGACCTCGCGCCGCACGGTGGCGGGTTCGATGCGATGCAACGTGTCGGTGACGTTGGCCGGCGAGCCTTTCGCGGCGACATGGTCGAGCACGATGTAGACGCCGCCCGGTTTCAGCGCGGCGTAAACGGCGCGGTTGAACGCGGCCATGTCGACCGGACCCATGAAGTCGTCGGGCAGGTCGTGGTAGTTCTGCGAGATCCAGAACAGATCGAGCGGCTCCGCATAGCGCGCAGCGTCGATCGGCGCGGCGTAGGTCACGCTCACGTTCGCATGCGTGAACGCGAACTGCTGCACCTCGGCGATGCCTTTGACGATGTTCGGATACTGCAGCAGTCCGCTCGGCACGCTTGCATAGACATGGCCGTTCGCACCGACGATGGCGGAGAACAGCCGGGTGAAATAGCCGGCGCCGGTGCCGTAGTCGGCAACTTTGTCGCCGGGTTTGACGCCGGCGAACGCGAGCACGGGTGCCGGCTTGCGATTGGCGTCGCGCACCGTGTCGGTCGCGGGACGTGAAGCATCGGCGACCGCTTTGGCGATTGCGCCATTGCTGTCCTCGGCCGCATGAGCCAAAGTGACGCCCGTGCCGAGGACGGCGCAGAGCGCCACGACAAGAATGGATTGGTACATGACAACTCCTCAAATTTCGATGACGCAATGATTCGGCCGCAGAGCACTTGCCTGAAGGGCCACATGACGAAAAAATTGCCGGGTCACTTGTCGGACAGCTGAGCGTTGAAGCCCTTCTTCGAAATCGAACTCGTCCCGACCGAGCCGGGATCGCGCAATGTCGCGCGCAACCTGCAGGGCCAACTCAAGGCGGCGATCGTCGACGGCCGGCTGCCGCTCGGCGCGCAACTGCCGGCGACGCGGCAGGCGCGGGCTTTCTTCGGCGTCTCGCGCAACACGCTGGCCGAGGTCTACGACGCGCTGCTCAACGAAGGCTATGTCGTCGCACGGCGCGGTGCCGGCACGTTCGTCGCCGAAACGCTGCCGAAGGCGCCGTTGCGGGCGAAGCGCTCGGGCGCGCGCGCGAGCACGCATCGTCTCAACACGTTCTGGCTGCGGCCCGAGGTGACGGCGGCGATGGGATTCTGGCGTGATCCGCCGATGCAGCCGACCTCGCGCAAGGCGCCGGCGATCGACCTGCGGCCTGCGTTGGTCGATTCGCGCCTGTTTCCGCACGAGATATTCCGCCGCGCCACAGCGAAGCAGCTGCGCACGCTGGAGCGAAAGCCGGCGAGCTATCGCAGCCCGCAGGGCAACCAGGGCAACTATCAGCTGCGCAATGCGATCACGCGGCATATCGCGCTGACGCGTGCGGTCGCTTGCCATACGGATGACGTGCTCGTCACTTCGGGCGCACAGCAGGCGTTCGATCTGCTCGCGCGCGTGCTCGTCATCCCCGGCGAAACCGTCGTCGCGATCGAGGATCCGGGCTATCCGCCGATGCGCGTGGCGTTCGCCGCGGCCGGGGCGAAGCTCGTGCCGGTCGGTGTCGACGACGAGGGGCTCATGGTCGACCGCTTGCCGGCCGACGTCGGCGTGATCTGCCTGTGTCCTTCGCATCAATTCCCGCTCGGGGTGACGATGTCGGCGCGGCGGCGGCGTGCGCTGGTCGAGTTCGCGCGCAGACATCATGCGGTGATCGTCGAGGACGACTACGACGGCGAATTTCGCCACGACAGCAGCCCGCTTTCGGCGTTGCGCACGCCCGAAGCCGCCGACGTCGTGTTCTACGTCGGCACGTTCTCCAAATGCATGTTGCCGACGCTGCGCCTCGGTTTCCTCGTCGCACCGGAATGGGCGATGCCGACGCTGATTGCGGCGAAGAACTGCCTAGATTGGCATTGCCCGACGCCGTTGCAGCGCGGCGTCGCCGCGTTCATCGACGAGGGCTATCTGACCCGGCACGTGCGCAAGATGCGCCAGCTGTACCAGCGTCGTCGCGAACATCTGACGCAGCGGTTGACCACCGACTTCGGCGAATGGCTGGCGCCGATTCCGTCGCTGTATGGCATGCATCTCAGCGCGCAGGCGCATTCTTCCGACGATTGGGAGCAGGTGACCAAGGCGCTGCTGCAGGCCAACGTGAAGCTGCACAGCTTCAGCCGCTATTTTCTCGGGCGCGAAACACGCACCGGCCTGATCTTCGGTTTCGGCTGCGTCGATTTCGCGATGATCGACCGCGGCCTGTCCACGCTGCGCAAGTTGCTGTCGAAATAGCGGTTGCGCGGATTTCTACGCGTGCAGACCGAGTACGCCGCGTGCGCGCAGCTCGGCCACGATGCTGTCGGCAGCGGCTTCGGCGTTGAGCTTCTCCGTTTCGAGATGCAGCTCGGGCGCATCGGGTGCTTCGTATGGCGAATCGATGCCGGTGAAGTTTTTCAATTCGCCGCGCCGCGCCTTTTTGTACAAGCCCTTCGGGTCCCGCGCTTCGACGACGGCGAGCGAGGTGTCGACGAAGATCTCGACGAATTCGCCGGCGCCGACCATGTCGCGCGCGAGCTTGCGCTCGGAGCGGAACGGCGAGATGAACGCGGTGAGCACGATCAGGCCGGCGTCGACCATGAGCTTGGCCACCTCGCCGATGCGGCGGATGTTCTCGATGCGGTCGGGGGCGGTAAAGCCGAGGTCCTTGTTCAGGCCGTGGCGCACGTTGTCGCCGTCGAGCAGGTAGGTGCGCACGCCGAGCGCGTGCAGCTTGCGTTCGACGAGGTTCGCGATCGTCGACTTGCCGCTGCCCGAGAGGCCGGTGAACCAGAGCACGCAGGGTTTGTGCCCATTGAGCCGCGCGCGCGCTGCCTTGTCGACTTCGAGCGCCTGCCAGTGGATGTTCTGCGAACGACGCAGGGCGAAATGAATCGTGCCCGCGGCGATGGTGTGGTTGCTCAGGCGATCGATGACGATGAAGCTGCCCATGTCGCGGTTGTCCGCGTAGGGATCGAACGCGATCGCGCGGTCGAGCGTCAGCGTGCACACGCCGACCTCGTTGACGTTGAGCGTCTTGGCGACGAGACGGTCGAGCGTGTTCACTTCGACCACGTATTTCGGTTTCGAGATCGAGCCGCCGACCGTGCTCGCGCCGGTCTTCACCAGATAGGCGCGGCCCGGCAGCATCGGCGTCTCGTCGAGCCAGGCGATCGTCGCTTCGAACTGATCGGCGAGTCCGGCCGGATCGTGTGCCGAAGAGATCACGTCGCCGCGGCTGATGTCGATTTCGTCGGCGAGCGTCAGTGTGACCGATTCGCCGCTCACGCCTTGAGCCTTGTCGCCGTCGAGGCTGACGATGCGCGCGACGGTCGAGGTCTTGCCCGAGGGCAGTACGCGGATTGCGTCGCCGGGTTTGACCGAGCCGCCGAGGATGCGGCCCGAGAAGCCGCGGAAGTCGAGGTTCGGGCGGTTGACCCATTGCACCGGCATGCGCAGCGGTGCATTTGTGGAAGATGCGGCAATTTCCACATTTTCCAGGAATTCAAGCAGGTTTGGCCCGGTGTACCACGGCGTATTCGTGCTCGCCTCGGCGATGTTGTCGCCGCGCAGCGCCGCCATCGGGATGCTGGTGACACGCTCGATGCTGCCGTCGAGGCGTTCGATGAAGGCGCGGTACTCGCGGTCGATCTCGTTGAAAACCTGTTCAGAATAGCCGACGAGGTCGAGCTTGTTGACCGCGAGCACGACGTGCTTGATGCCGACCAGCGAAACCAGATAGCTGTGCCGCCGCGTCTGCGTGAGCACGCCCTTGCGTGCGTCGATCAGGATCACGGCGAGGTCGGCGGTCGAGGCGCCGGTGACCATGTTGCGCGTGTACTGTTCGTGCCCCGGCGTGTCGGCGACGATGAATTTGCGCTTGTCGGTCGAGAAGAAGCGGTAGGCGACGTCGATCGTGATGCCCTGTTCGCGCTCGGCGGAAAGACCGTCGACGAGCAGGGCGAAGTCGAGTTCGTCGCCCTGCGTGCCGTGCTTCTTCGAATCGGCGTCGAGCGTGGACATCTGGTCGTCGAGCAGCGCCTTGGCCTCGTACAGCATGCGCCCGATCAGGGTGCTCTTGCCGTCGTCGACGCTGCCGCAGGTGATGAAGCGCAGCAGCGACTTGTTCTCGTGCGTGCGCAGGTACTGCTCGATGTCGGTTTCGATCAGGGCACGATCGGTAGATTGGAAAGCGGTATTCATCAGAAATATCCCTCCGCCTTCTTCTTCTCCATCGACGCACTCGAGTCGTGATCGATCAGGCGACCCTGGCGTTCGGTGGTCGTCGCGAGCAGCATCTCCTGGATGATTGCGGGCAGCGTCGCCGCCGTCGACTCGATCGCACCCGACAGCGGGTAACAGCCGAGCGTGCGGAAACGAACGGATTTGTTTTTCGGCGTCTCGCCGCTGCGCAGCGGAAAGCGTTCGTCGTCGACCATGATCAGCATGCCGTCGCGCTCGACCACGGGCCGCTCGGCGGCGAGGTAGAGCGGCACGATCGGGATGTCTTCGAGGTGGATGTACTGCCAGATGTCGAGCTCGGTCCAGTTCGACAGCGGGAACACGCGGATCGACTCGCCGGGATTCTTGCGCGTGTTGTACAGGCGCCAGAGTTCGGGGCGTTGGTTCTTCGGGTCCCACTGATGCTGGGCCGAACGGAACGAAAACACGCGTTCCTTCGCGCGCGACTTCTCCTCGTCGCGACGCGCGCCGCCGAAGGCGAGGTCGAAACGATGCAGGTCGAGCGCCTGCTTGAGCCCCTGCGTTTTCCACATGTCCGTATGCTTGGCCGAGCCGTGCGTGAACGGATTGATGCCGAGCGCTTCGGCTTCCGGATTCTTGTGCACGATCAGCTCCATGCCCGACTCGCGCGCGGCGCGTTCGCGCATCGCGTACATGTCGCGGAACTTCCAGGTCGTATCGACGTGGAGCAGCGGAAACGGCGGGCGGCTCGGGTAAAACGCCTTGCGCGCGAGGTGCAGCATCACCGACGAATCCTTGCCGATCGAATACAGCATCACCGGCCGCTGGGACTCGGCGACGGCTTCGCGCAGGATGTCGATGCTTTCGGCTTCGAGGCGTTGCAGGTGGGTCAGGCTGGGCATCTACCTATTATGCGGCAAACGCATATCGCCGGAAGCAATAAAGCGGGCAGGAAAGGGCGCGCGGGTCCCGAAGAAAAAGCATAAGCAAAGAACGATTTCTCCGCTTTCTTCGGGCCCCGTCTTCCGCGATACGGGCTACTGCAGATGCGCCTCGAGGAACCACAACGACTTGTCGAGGCCGCGCGAGATGCCGGTGAACAGGTCGGCCGTGTCGGCGTCGCCAGCGTTGTTGCTGGCATCGATCGCGGCACGGGTCGACTTGGCCAGCTGGGCGTAGCGGTCGGCGAGCAGGGCCACCATCTGCATGCCGTCGTAGCTGTCGTGCGGCAGTTCGGCGATGCGCGAAGCCTTGGCCGCAATGCGCGCCGTGCCCATCGCCACGCCGCCGAGCGCGGTCACGCGTTCGGCCACGTCATCCACCGGTCCCTCGAGTTGCTCGGCGAGCTCGTCGAACAGTTCGTGCAGGGCGATGAAATAGGGACCCTTCACGTTCCAGTGCGCCTGCTTGACCTGGGTGTACAGATCGAGCGTGTCGGCGAGTTGCGCGTTGAGCAGCGCGATCATCTTCTCGCGCAGCTTCGGCGCGATGTCGATGCGGGTTGGATTCTGCTTGTGCTTGGCCATGGATCGCTCCTTTTGCGGGGACAGCGTCACTATAATGTCGCCCGATTCCACATTGAAGTCGATTGTTGCGATCCCCGCGATAGACCACATCTATCACGGACCTCGCCACCTGCCGCTGCGTGAAACCTCGTATTTCTCCCGACTCCCCGCTTTCCGCCCTGCGCGCCGAGATTGCCGAAACGATGCTGCGCGATCGCCGCGCGCTGTCGCGCGAGATCGACCGGCTTGCGTCGCGCGCAGCCGACGAGACTGCACTCGCGCGCCTGCGCCTGCGCATCGCCGCCGCGCGGGCGCGCTACGCGACGCGTTCGGCGAGCGTTCCCGAGATCCGCGTCGACGAGTCGTTGCCGATCGCGGCGCGCACGGACGAGATCGTCGAACTGATTCGCAAGCACCAGGTCATCGTCCTCGCCGGCGAAACCGGTTCGGGCAAGAGCACGCAGTTGCCGAAGCTCTGCCTCGCCGCCGGTCGCGGCCGCGCCGGCTTGATCGGCTGCACGCAGCCGCGCCGCGTCGCCGCGCGCAGCGTGGCGCGGCGTGTGGCGGACGAGTTGGGGACCGAACTCGGCAGCCTAGTCGGCTATCAGGTGCGCTTTGCCGACCAGGCCAGCGAACGCACCCTGGTCAAGTTCATGACCGACGGCATCCTGCTCGCGGAAACGCAGGGCGATCCGTGGCTCAACGCCTACGACACGATCATCATCGACGAGGCGCACGAGCGCAGCCTCAACATCGATTTCCTGCTCGGTTATCTCAAGCGCCTGCTCGCGCGCCGCAAGGATCTCAAGCTCATCGTCACTTCGGCGACGATCGACACGGCGCGTTTCGCCGCGCATTTCGGCAACGCGCCCGTGGTCGAGGTCGAGGGCCGCAGTTATCCGGTCGAAGTGCGCTGGCGGCCTGCACCGGAAAAGGAAAACCTGACCCAGGTCGAGCAGATCGTCGCCGCAGTCGACGAAATCACGCGCGAGGACCCGCGCGGCGATGCGCTGATCTTCCTTTCGGGCGAACGCGAGATCCGCGAAACGCATTTGTCGCTCGCGCGGCGCAACTACCGCGCGACCGAAGTGCTTGCGCTGTACGCGCGCCTGTCCGCGGCCGAGCAGGATCGCGTGTTCAAGCCCGGTGCCGCGCGGCGCATCGTGCTCGCGACCAACGTCGCGGAAACCTCGCTGACCGTGCCGCGCATCCGCTACGTGATCGACACGGGCACGGCGCGGGTCAAGCGCTACCTGCCGCGCAGCCAGCTTGAGCGCCTGCACGTCGAGCCGATCTCGCAGGCCGCGGCCGAGCAGCGCAAAGGCCGCTGCGGTCGAATCGGACCGGGCGTGTGCCTGCGCCTGTACGCCGAGGACGATTTCAACGCGCGGCCGAAATACTCCGATCCGGAAATCCTGCGTTCCTCGCTGGCCGGCGTGATCCTGCGCATGCTCAGCCTGAAGCTGGGCGAGGTGGAAAATTTCCCGTTCGTCGAAGCGCCGAATCCGCGTGCGATCGGCGATGGCTGGCGGCGGTTGCAGGAGCTCGGCGCCGTATCTATGCGTTCATCCTTGAACGCGGAAGATCAAAAAGCGGGCATCCATGACCGCACTTCTCAATATGTGCTGACCGATATCGGTCGTGGCATGGCAGCGATGCCGATCGACGTCGCGCTGGCGCGCATGCTGGTCGAGGCGCAGCGGCTGGGCGTATCGCGCGAACTGCTGATCCTCGTCGCCTTTCTTTCGATCCAGGATCCGCGCGAGCGCCCGCCCGATGCGCGCCAGGCAGCCGACACCGCGCACGCGCAATTCGTCGATGCGAAATCCGATTTCATCGGCGTACTCAATCTCTGGCAGGCACACGCGCTCGCGCACGAGGATCTCACCCAGTCGAAGCTGCGCGACTGGTGCGGCGCGCGCTTCCTTTCCTACCTGCGCATGCGCGAATGGCGCGAGCTGCATCGGCAGTTATTGCTGCTCGAGGCGCCGGAGCAGGAGACGCGCGAAAAGCCGCCCGAAAAGTCGAAAGCGAAGAGTGCGCGACAGGCGGCTCCCGGTGCTGCCGAAACCGAATTGCAGAAAGCGGCGGCGGCGAACTACGAAGCGGTGCATCGCAGCCTGCTCAGCGGCTGGCCGACCCAGGTCGCGCTCAAGGACGAGAAGAACCAGTACCGCGGCACACGCGAGCGCCGCTATCAGATCTTTCCCGGCTCCGCGCTTGCGAAGAAGCCACCGCGCTGGCTGTTGTCCGGGCAGATTCTCGATCTGCAGAAGGTCTACGCGATGCTCAACGCCGAGGTCGCGCCCGAATGGATCGAGCAGCAGGCCGCGCATCTGGTCAAGAAGGCGTGGCGCGAGCCGCACTGGTCGCGCAAGCGCGGCGCCGTGCTCGCGTTCGAGCAGGTGACGCTGTTCGGATTGATTCTGGTCGAGAAACGCACCGTGCAGTTCGGCGCGCAGGACGGTATCGATCAAAACCGCACCGAAGCGCACGAGGTATTCTTGCGCGAGGCGCTGGCCCGTTGCGATATCGACAGTCGTGCCGATTGCGTGCGCGCGAATGCGCGCGTGCTCGAGCAGGCGCACGAGATCGAAGCCAAACAGCGCCGCAGCGGACTCGTGCGCGACGAGGACGAACTCGTCGCCTTCTTGCGCGGCAAGCTGCCGGCTGACATCAGCACGGCAGCCGCGTTCGATGCATGGTATCGCCGCGCTTCCGCGGCCGAGCAGGCGGCGCTGCGCTGGTCGCTAGACGACGTATTGGAGAGCACGCCCGGCTTGCGCGCGAGCGACTTCCCGACGCATCTCGACTGCGCCGGACACAAGCTCAAGCTCGACTACCGTTTCGTTCCTGGTGACGCCGGCGACGGCGTCACGCTGCAGGTACCGCTCGCCTTCGTCAACGCGGTTCCGGCGCGGCGCTGCGAATGGCTCGTGCCGGGTCTGCTGCCGGAAAAGATCGCCGAACTGATCCGCGGACTGCCGAAGGCGCTGCGGCGCAATTTCGTGCCCGCACCGGATTTTGCGCGCGCGTTCGCCGAGGCAGAACGGCCGCGCGACGAACCGCTGTTCGAAGTGCTTGCGGCGTATCTCAAGCGCGTGAGCGGGATCGAGATTGGCGCGGGCGACTTCGCCACCATCGAACTACCGGCACATTTCTCGATGCGCTTCCGCGTCTACGACGAGCACGGCAAAACGCTGGCCGAGGGCCGCGACATCGAGTCGATCCGCGATGCCTGGGGCGGCGCCGCGAACGCCGCGTTCTCGCGTCGTGCCGATGTGGAACTCGCGCGCGAGGAAGTCGCCGAGTTCGATTTCGAGGACATTCCCGAGCGCATCGTCAGCGCCGGCAACCTTGTTGCCTATCCGGCGCTGGTCGACCTTGGCGAAAGCGTCGCCTTGCGCGTGTTCGAGCGCGCCGACGAGGCGCGCGACGCGCACCTGCGTGGCGTGCGCCGCATGCTGCGCCGCTCGTTGCACGAGAAGATCAAGCAGGCAAGAAGACAACTGCCGATCGAGCGGCGGCTTGCGCTGAAGTACGCCGGCATCGCCAGCGTCGACGAACTGCGCGAGGACATCGTCGAGGCGGCGCTGACCGAACTGCTCGATGCGAGCGATCTCGATCTACGTCAACGCAGCGCGTTCCATCACGCCGAGGCTGAGATCGGTGGCAAGCTGTTCGCGACCGCGGTCGAACGGCTCAAGCTGGTCGAGGACGTGCTCGGCGCCTATGCGGAATTCACGCCTTGGCTGGAGCCACCGCTGATCGGCTATGCCAAGGCGAACTACGACGACCTGCGCGAACAGCTCGCCGAGCTCGTCCATCCGGGATTCGTGCAAAAAGTGGACAAATCCCGTCTGCAGCATTTTCCACGCTATCTCAAGGCGATGCGCCTGCGCGCCGAACGCCTGCGCCAGGACGCCACGCGCGATCAGGCGCGCATGCTGACCGTGCGCGGCTACTGGCGCGAATACCTCAAGCACCGCGCCAGCGGCGATGCCGATCCTGCACTGCTCGAAGAGCTGCGTTGGCTGATCGAGGAACTGCGCGTCTCGCTGTTCGCCCAGGAATTGAAAACCGCCGAGCCGGTGTCGCCGAAGCGGCTCAACAAGCTGATCGAAGAATTGTAGGCGCGCGATTCCGCATGCGCGCTGCGGCTATTTCGTGCGTTCCACACGCAGGCTGTCGCAGTCGCAGCCGCTCACGAACAGCAGCCAGTTACCGGACATCGTCGGCTCGAGCTTGACCTTGGGGTTGTGCAGCTTGCCGCCGTCGTAACGACCGGCCTGCGATTGGGTCCATTCCTGCCCATTCTGCAGCTTGAACACGGTCTTGCCGGTCCAGCCAGTGAACAGGCCGTCGATGCGCGTCTCGATGCGCTCGCGCGGCGCGTCGTCGGCATAGAAGATGGGCTTGTTCGAGGGCGTGACGAGCTTCGTGACCGTCACGGGATGCGCGGCAAGCCAGTCGTTGAGCCGCTTGAGCGCTTCGGGACTGAGCTTGTCGAGCTCGGCGGCATGGAACTCCTCCTTCGACATGCGCTCCTGCAAGGCCGGCTGCTCGGCGGCAGACGCGCCGCCGCAAGCCGAGGCGATGCCGAGCGCAACGCACGGCAACGCGACTTTGCGCAAACTCACTTCGTGCGTTCCACGCGCACGCTGCAGCCGCAGGGTTCGACGTAAAGAAGCCAACTGCCGAGCAGCATCGGCTTGATCTTCACTTTTGGATTGTCGTACTTGCCGTTGGACATCTGGCCCGACTCGGCTTGGGTCCATTCCTGGCCGTTGTCGAGACGGAAGATGGTCTTGCCGTACCAGCCAGTGAAACGGCCGGTGATGCGCGTCTCGATGACTTGACGTTGACCCTGGTCGGTCTCGAACACCGGCTTGCCGGTCGGCGTTTCGATCTTGGTGATGGTCTTGACGATCGCATGGCCGCTGAGCCAGTCGTTCAGCGACTTCAGCTCGGCCGGGCTGAGCTTGTCGAGGCCGGCGGCGTGGAATTCGCCCTTGGACATGCGCTCTTCGAGCGTGGGGGTGGTTTCCGCGGCGATTGCGCTGAGGGCGAGTAGGGAGAGGGCAAGACCGACAATGCGACGCATGGGAGAGACTCTCGGTTCGAGCGAAGGCGGCATTGTAGCGGCTTGCGCGGCGGCTGCACACGCTCGGGCCGTTCGGCATTCGCGGCGCGTGGCGGTAGAATCCGCGCATGAAACCCGCTGTGCAGAAACCCGCATCGTTGACTGCATGGCTGGCACGCGTGGCGAGTGGCGACGAGGCCATGAGCTTCGCCGCAGCGGCGCTGGCGCAGCCGGAGAACGAGGCGAAGCTCGCCGCCATCGAGGCGGAAATGCTCGCCACGTTGCAACTGCTTGAATCGCTCGATCTCGATCGCGAAACGTTGGCTGCCTATGTGCTGCACGCGTTGCGGCAGGGTGGTGTGCCACTCGATGCCTTGCGCCTGGCGAAGCTGCCATCGAGTCTGAGGGATCTGCTCGACGGCCAGCAGGCCGCGGACAAGGTCGGTGCGCTCTACGCGGCACGCAGCGGCGGCGGCAATGCCGAGGGCCTGCGCCGGCTATTGCTCGCGATCATCAAGGACCTGCGCGTCGTCTTCATCCTGCTAGCGCACCAACTCGCGCGCCTGCGCGCGGCCGAGCGGCTCGAACCCGAGCAACGTCGCGAGCTGGCCCAACTCACCGCCGACATCCATGCGCCGCTCGCCAACCGGCTCGGCATCTGGCAGCTCAAATGGGAGCTCGAAGATCTGGCGTTCCGCTACCTGCAGCCCGACACCTATCGTCGCATCGTGCGCCTGCTCGACGAGCGCCGCAGCGAGCGCGACGGTTTCATCGAAACGACGATCCGCATGCTGCGCGGCGCGCTCGACAAGGCCGGGGTCAAGGCCGACATCGCCGGCCGCTCCAAGCACATCTACTCGATCTGGAAGAAGATGCAGCGCAAGGGCGGCGATTTCTCCGCGCTGTACGACATCCGCGCGGTGCGCCTGCTCGTCGACGATGTGGCCGCCTGCTACGCCGCGCTCGGCGTCGCGCACACGCTGTGGCCGCCGATTCCGAGCGAGTTCGACGACTACATCGCGCGGCCGAAGGGCAACAATTACCAGTCACTGCACACGGCCGTCGTCGGCCCGCAGGGCAAGACGCTCGAAGTGCAGATCCGCACGCACGAGATGCACGCATTCGCCGAGCGCGGAGTCGCCGCGCATTGGCGCTACAAGGAAGGCGGCGGTGCGGATCAGAGCTTTGAAAGAAAAGTGGCCTGGATGCGCCAGCTGCTCGAAGCGAAGGACGAGTCCGGCGACGAGGCCGCGTTGCTTGCCGGCTTCAAGACCGACCTGCTCGAAGACCGCGTCTACCTGCTCACACCCGCGGGCGAGGTGATCGATCTGCCGCGCGGCGCCACCGTGCTCGACTTCGCCTACACCGTGCATACCGACGTCGGCCATCGCACGCGCGGCGCCAAGGTCAACGGCCGCATCGTGCCGCTGGCGTTCCAGCCGGTGTCGGGCGATCGCGTCGAGATCCTCACCGGCAAGAGCGCTGAGCCGCGCCGCGACTGGATGAATGCGCAATCGGGATTCCTCACCACGCAGCGCGCACGCGCCAAGGTGCGCGCCTGGTTCAAGAAGATCGACCAGGACATCAACCTCGCCGCGGGCCGCGAGATCCTCGAGCGCGAGTTCAAGCGGCTCGCGCTGCACAACGTCGAGCTTGATTCGCTGCCGCCGAAGTTTCACTACAAGACACTCGACGAATTCCTCATTGCGCTCGCGCTCGGCGATATCACCGCGGGCCACGTCGCGCGCACGCTGCACGAGGCGCAGGCACCTGCGACGCCCGCCATCGCGCCGGCGCCCGTGCGCGCGCCAGGTCGAGTCCAAACCGGCGACAAGGACGCGATCGTCATCGAAGGCGTCGGCAACCTGCTGACCACGATCGCGCGCTGTTGTCAGCCGCTGCCCGGCGATGCGATCGCGGGCTACATCACGCAGGGCCGCGGCGTGTCGATCCACCGCGCCGACTGCACAAGCCTCGCGCGCCTCGTCGCACGCGACCCCGGCCGCGCGATCGAGGTCGAGTGGGGCGGCGCGCGCAAGGCCGACTACGACGTCGATCTCGTCGTGCGTGGCTACGATCGCAAGGGCCTGCACAAGGATGTTACCAACGTCATTGCGACCGCGAACATCAACCTGATCGCCGTCAATGCGCGCGTCGATGCGACGACGGGCTTGGTGACGATGAATTTTTCCGTGCGCGTCGCCGACTTCGAGCAGTTGTCAGCGCTGCTCGCGCGCCTCGCCGGCGTGCCGAACGTGATCGAGGCGCGGCGCGTGGCCTAGCGCCTGCGGTGCGTGCCGTTCCGGATTGCTACATTTAGGCCTCTTTAACCGTCGTCGCTTATGCTGCATGGCACCGGAGGAACGGCTATGCATCGGTGGCATTTCGTCTTCGCCTTGGCGCTTGCACTGTGCGCATCGATCGGATCGGTACAGGCTCAGGAACGGCATCTCGCCGATTTCGCCCGCTATCTCGACAAGGCGACACCAGTCGATGCGCGACGGGCGATCTTCGCCACCTGGCGCGATGATGCGCTCAAGGGCGATATCGATGCGCAATACATCGTCGGATCGATTTACCGCCGTGGCGACGAAGCAATCGTGCGCGATGCCGATCAGGCCCACCGTTTTCTCTCGACTGCCGCCGCGCACGGATGCCTGTTTGCGATGGCGAAGATGGCCGAACTCGATCTGACTGCGAACCGTCCGCTGGACGCAGCGATCTGGGCGCAGATTTACGGTTACTACCGCGGCTGGGCCGGGACAAAGGACCCGCAGGACTATGGTCCCCACGACAAGCGTCAACCGACGGTCTATTACGAAGATTTACTCCGGCGCACGGCTGAAGCCCTGAAGCGCGGCGGCGGTGCACAAGATATGGTGATCGCGCAGCAGGTTAATGCGTTCATTGCCGCGCACGACAAAGACGTGCAGGCGCAGAAATGGATTTACGGAATTTCCCCGCGTTGGGCGGGCGACCCGCTCAAATTGACGAATGCCGCTTCGTTCCGCCAGGTGAGCGTGCCGCTGGGCAAGCGTGACATCACGTCGGAATGGCTGCTGGATTTCGCGCCCGACGGCTCGGTCCGTCGCGCAATCCTCTTCGATGCTCTGCCGGACGCGATCGATGGCAGCACGCATCATGGGCTTGTCGTCCAATACGAAGTCGAGAAGGATGCCGTCGCCGATCGCTATGCCTTGCGCACCGTCGATATGAAAAAAGGCGATTGGCAGTTCGGTCCGACCCGGACTCGATGACGCCATCGTCGAAAGCCGATAAAGGTGGCCGATAAAGATCATGAAGGAATTTATCGGTAGACGTCAGCAACTATTGTTCGGTATCACCAGACATGAACGAAAGCGGCTCCAAAGCGTGTCGGTTCGATAATGGCGTCGGTTGAACGCCATACGTATTGCTGATTGAGCAGTCTCATCGCTGAGGCCAGATCGCCAGCGCGGATGGGAGTCACGAGCAGATGGACGTGATTGCTCATCAATGCATACGGCAGCGACGGGACTGCAGCATGGTTCCGTGTCGGCCGACAATCGTCGCGACGATATGTAGGAAAATGCTGAGATTCAGGCGGATAATTATTCCGTCACCTTTCTCCTTCTCCCTGGGAAGTCCCGGAAAACCGGGGCTTGTGGTGGGCGACGGTTTACTCGCCGAGGTCGACGGTCTCGCGCATGCCGATGCCGTTCGCGTTCGCCTCGAAAGTGAATTCGCCGGAGCGAATCATCTTCTCGTACAGCGCGAACAGCTTGGTCTGCGCGCCGAACTGGTCCTTCTGCGCGGCCGGCATCGCCGTCTGCATTACGTCGGCGTACTTGCCGAGCAACCCGTACAGCGCGCCGGAGAAATGCACGCGCAGGAACACCGGTGTCGCGCTTGGCGGCGCGGCGAAATAGGCGCCGAGCATGGCCTCGCTGCCCTGGCCGGCAGAGAGTGCGATCGCCTTGTCGGTCATTGCGAGCCAGACCGGCGGTAGCTGCGCCGATGCCGGCAGTAGGCCGGCTGGCAGCGCGACCGGTCTGCCGTCGGTCGTGATCTTGAGGTCCTTGAGCTGCGGTACCGCCATCTGCGCCATGCCGACCGCGGCGAGCGGGTTGTTGGTTCCGATCAGCATGCGCGAGGCGGCATCGGGCACCTTGGAGTCCTTGCGCGGCTCGAGCTTGTCGAGGGTCACGCGCACGCCGGTCAAGTCGCTGAACGGCGGCGGGATGGTCACGCCGAGTTGTTGCTTCGACTTGGCGAACATCTCGTTGATGCTGGCGAACTCGGGGCAGGCGAACGGTTTCGCCGCGACCGCGTCGGCCTGCTTGAGCCAGAACTCTTTGAGCTTGAGCAGCGGCGTCGCCAGGCTGACGTCGAACAGCCCTTCGGCCGGCGCGCCGGTGCCGGGTGCGGCGGCGAGCGCGGCCATCAGCGCCTGCGCGAGCGCGGGCTCGGTTTCGAATTGCATGGCGACGCGCAATTGCGGCGGCGCATAGGTTTCGGCGCCGGCGACGATGCGCGGGAACTTCTGCACGATCGCCTTGGCCTCGTCGACGCAGACCGGGCTGTCCTTGGCGACGTCGGTCGGCAGCTTCAGCGCCTTGGCGATTTCCAGATCGGCACCGGTCGGCGCGTTCGACAGGCGCTGCGCGAGCGCGGCGAAATCGAGATAGCCTTCGCCGTAGGGTGAATAATTATACTTTTTCGCAATTGCCTGCAGCGTGCCGGCATCGAGCAGGTTCTTGCCCGGGCGGGTGACGCCGAGCAGCAGTTGCTTGACCGTGTCGTTGGCATCGGCCGGCCACAGCGTGGCGACGAGGTACGAGCCCTGCACCGCGATCACGAACTGCACGTCCTCGTTGCCAAACTGCCAGTACTCCTGCGCGCCGGTCTTACCGGTCGGAATCTTTTCGCCAACTTTGGTTTCGACGCGGGCGATCATCGCCTTGAACGCGGCCGTATCGCCGAGCTCCATGCGCAGCACCGGTACGAGGCCGACGCCGTAGATTGCCGTGCGAGCGTCGGGCTTGTAGCCAAGCTCGCGCAGTTTGTCGAGCGTATCGTGGCCGCGCAATTCGTCGAGCACCGCGGCGAGGATCTTCGTTTCGCGCTCGCCGAGCGCCTTCTGCTGCTTGAGCAAGCCGTCGTACATGTCGATCACGACGGGCATCACCGCGTGCATCTGGCGCGAGGACCAGTCGATCATCGCCTGCGGCTGCGGTTCGAGATTGGCCCAAGCGTACGGCGTGTCCGCGGGGGCGTAGGCAAGCGGCTGGTCCGCGCTCGGCTGCGGCTTGCCGCAGGCGGCGAGGACGGCGGCGGAGAGCGCGAGGATGGCGTGGCGAGCGGCCTTGTTCATTCTGGGTTTCCCTTCGGCTTGCGGAATGCGGAGCGTCTGTCGTGGAAAGACGGAAAAAGTCGCCGCCAAGTGTCGTCAGCGAACCACTGACTAACCGTAGCGAGCGAAGAGAATTTGCGCGACGCCGGAGCGCAGGAACCGGAGCATACAAGTAGTATGTGAGGATTACATGCCGCTCCTGCGGCATGCCCTGCGGGCCAGCTTCGCTGTTCGCTCCGGCATCCTGCCTTCGCGGTCCGAGCACCGCCGGCGCGCAAATTATCGAGCGCAGTAGGTTAATCAGAGGTTCCTCAGCGGCGTTCGAGCAGCTCGGCAAGCACGGCCATGCGTGCGAACACGCCGTTGCTGACTTGTTCCAAGATCAGCGACTGCGCGCCGTCCGCGACCTCGTCGGCGATCTCGACGTTGCGGTTGATCGGTCCGGGATGCATGACGACGCAGCCCGGCTTCGCGCGTGCGAGGCGTGCCGCGTCGAGGCCGTAGCGGGCGAAGTAGTCGGCTTCGGACGGAATCGCCGCGGCTTCCATGCGTTCCTTCTGCAGGCGCAGCATGATTGCCGCGTCGCAGTCGACGATGGCTTGGTCGAGGGTGTGCACAAACGAGCATTGCGCAAATTCCGCCGCGTCGGATTGCGGCAGCAGCTCGGGCGGCGCGCACAGGCGCAGGTCGCGCACGCCGAGCGTGCGCAGCACGTCGACGTCGGAGCGGGCGACACGCGAATGGCGGATGTCACCGCAGATGACGATGCTCAATTTGGAAAAATCCTCGACGCGGCGGCGCAGCGTCAGTGCATCGAGCAAGCCCTGAGTCGGATGCGCATGATTGCCGTCGCCCGCGTTGAGCACGGCGGCATTTGAGCGCAGGTTGCGCGCGATCGTCTCGGGCGTGCCCGATTCCTTGTGGCGCACGACGAAGGCATCGCAATGCATCGCCTCGAGCGTGTGGATCGTGTCGAGCAGGCTCTCGCCCTTGACCGTGGACGAGCGCTCGATGTCGAAGTTGATCACGAGCGCGCCGAGCCGCTGCGCGGCAAGGTCGAACGAAGTGCGCGTGCGCGTCGACGGTTCGAAGAACAGGTTGATCAGCGTGCGGCCGTCGAGCAGATCGAGCGGTCGCGCGCCGCCCTGGCTGTCGCGACGCATCGCCTCGGCGCGTTCGAGCAGGCGCTCGATCGTCGCGCGCGGCATGCCGGCGAGCGTGATCAGGTGGCGCAGACGGCCGCCCGCCGCGAGTTGCAAGTCGTGCATGTGCATCCTATCCGTTCGTTGGCGAAGTCGCGTATTCCCGCAGCCACTGTTCCACGATGATTTCCGCAGCGATCGCATCGAGCGCGGCGGCGTGCTTGCGCCGGACCGAGCCGCTGGCGCGACGTTCGGCGAAACGCTCGGCCGCGGCGCGCGAGCTCAGGCGCTCGTCAACAAGTTCCACCGGCAGCGCGTGGCGTTCGCGCAGTACTTCGGCGAACGCCCGCGCGTTCTGGCTGTTCGTCTGTTCGCCGGAGTCGAGAGTCAGCGGCAGGCCGACGAGCAGCGCATCGGGGCGCCATTCGCGCAGCAGCGCCGCTATGCGCGCAAAGTCCGGTCCGTTGGCGCCATTGCCGACGATCTCGAGCGCGCGCGCGCTGCCGGTCACGCGATTGCCGACCGCAACGCCAATCCGCCTCGCGCCATAGTCGAAACCGAGCACGGTGGTGATGCCGCGCTCAAGCATTCCCGGCCTGACTGGAGAGGTTTGCCACATTGACGCCGATCAGCTTCGCCGCCGATTCCCAGCGCTGCTCGAGCGCGACGTCGAACAGGATGCGCTGGTCGGGCTCAGCGGTGAGCCATGCGTTCTGCCTGATTTCTTCTTCGATCTGGCCTGCGCTCCAGCCGGCGTAGCCGAGTGCGACGATCGACCGTTTCGGGCCGCGGCCTTCGGCGATCGCGACGAGTACGTCGCGCGAGGTGGTCACGCTGAGCGATTCGGAAATGCGGTAGGACGACTCCCAGACGCCGTCGGCCGAATGCAGTACGAAGCCGCGCTCGGGCTGAACCGGGCCGCCGATCAGCACGGGCGCGTCCTCGACTTCGGCGAGCTGCGACTTCAGCCCCATCTGTGCGAGCACGTCGCCGAGGCGGTATTCGGACAAGCGGTTGATCACCACGCCCATCGCGCCGTCGTTCGAATGCTGGCAGATCAGCGCGACGCTGCGCACGAAGCTCGGGTCGCGCATGTTCGGCATCGCGATCAGGAACTGATTGGCTAATGCGGTAAGGGCCTGCATGGCGCCATTGTACAGCGCCAGGTGTGTCGTCAATGCGTCTTCAGCACTTGACCCGGCTGGAATTCCCAGGTGCGCGTGATGTACAGCTCGTCGTAGTCGATGCCTGCCGGCAGCGGCGGGAACGGTGCGGCGAGGCGCACGATGCGGATCGCCGCCTCGTCGAGCAGCTTGAAGCCGCTCGACTGGATGATATCGACGCTGGCCAGGCTGCCGTCGCGCTTGATGCCCGTGGTCAGCATCAGGCTCAGGGTCCGGCCGTTCTGCAGTTGCTGGCGGCGCGCCTCGTCGGGATAGTTGAGGTTGCCGATGCGCTCGACGCGCGCTACCCAGCCGGCCTGGTAGGCCGCGTCGGCCGCTTCCTTGGTGTTCGCCGAGATGTACTTCTTTTTCGGCCGCTTGGCATAGACCTGGGTTTCGCTGTGCAGCTCGTTGGCGAGGCGCGCCATTTCGAGCTTGCGCTCGCTCAGCGCGTCCGGATTGGGCTTGGCCGTATCCGGCTGTTCGTTCGCCTGTGTTTGCGTGCGCACGGCGAAGTCGGATTTCCTCGTCGTCGTCAGCAACTCGTGTTCGCTGGGAGGCTGCGGCGTGCGCGTGCCGGTTTCGACCGGTATCGGCGCGATGCCGGGCTGCGTTTTCGGCACCGGCGCGGTGACCAGATCGGTCGGACGCACAGCCTTGGCGCTGGTGCCGCCGCCTTCGTTGTTCGCATTGGCGAGGAAGTCGGCCTTGTCCGGTTTCTTTCCGGTCGCGGACTGGACCAGGATCACGTCGAGCGAAGGCAGGCGCGGCGCCGGCTTGACGTAGTCGAAAGTGAGGCCGAGCACGACCACCGCGTGCGCGATGATCGAAAACAGCATGGTGACGGAGAGGCGTTCTCCGCTCGCGGAGGCCGGCCTGCTCACGCGTGCCGCGCGTTGCGCTCGAGCGCGTCGAACAGTTGTCCCGCGATGTTCAGCCCGAACTGTGCATCGAGCTCGCGGATGCAGGTCGGCGAGGTGACGTTGACCTCGGTGAGGAAATCGCCGATCACGTCGAGGCCGACGAAGCGCAGGCCGCGCTTGACCAGTTCCGGTCCGACCTGGGCGGCTATCCAGCGGTCACGTTCCGACAGCGGCACGCCGACGCCCTTGCCGCCGCGCGCGAGGTTGCCGCGGAAGTCGGTGCCCTGCGGCATGCGTGCCAATGCGTACGGCACCGGCTCGCCGTCGATCAGGAGGATGCGCTTGTCGCCCGCGCTGATCTCGGGAATGAATTTCTGCATGACCACGAAGGCGCGGCCATCATCGCCCAGCAGCGTTTCGATGATTACGTTGAGATTGGGATCGTCCGCGTAGCTCAGAAAGATGCTGCGCCCGCCCATGCCATCGAGCGGCTTGAGCACGACCTTGCCGTGTTCGCCGGCGAAGCGCTTCAGTTCCGCGACATCGCGCGCGACCAGCGTCGGCGGAATGCACTGCGGAAACTGCAGAGTGAACAGTTTTTCGTTCGCGTCGCGCAACGCGCGCGGATGGTTGATCACCTGGGCGCCGCCGGCCTCGGCGAGGTCGAACACCATTGTGTCGTAAAGGAACTGCGAGTCGACCGGCGGGTCCTTGCGCGCGAGGATGATGTCGACCTTGCGCAAGTCTTGCCACTCGGCCGCGCCGAGGGTGAACCAGTCGCGCGGATCGTCGCGCACCTCGAGCGGTGCCGCGTGCGCCCACGGCTCGGCGCCGCGCAAGGCGAGGCTGCCCTCGGTGAGATAGAGAAGTCGATAGCCGCGCCGCTGCGCTTCGAGCAGCATGGCGAACGTGGAGTCCTTCTTGATGTAGATGGCCTCGATCGGGTCCATCAACACGGCCAGGGTCGGGGTCATCGGGACTGTCATGGGTACAATGTGGGGTTGCGCACAAACACCGACAAAAATGTGATGCGCATCACGAGTGCATTCGCTGCGGGCTGTCTATACTAGCATTCGCTTCAGGGGGCTGGCAGACGAACAGACGCGCTTGGCATTGATGATGCCGAGTTGCGCAGTCTTGCGTATGTAGGCGCCCTGATTGAGGATTCGCTTGACAGGTCGCGAGCATGAGATTAAACGACATACCTGTTCGATCGTTCGCAACTACGGTGCGCAGCTTGGCCGTGCGTGGCGGTCGGCAAAGGGGGCTGTCGCCCGGCCGTCCGGGGGGAGTGGCGAGACGTTGTCAGTGCAGGTCGGAGGATAGCGCGTGGAACCAGCGGTAAACGGAGAACTGGCGGGTTTGCGGGTCTTGGTCATCGACGATTCGAAGACGATACGCAGCACCGCGGAAATGCTACTGAAGAAAGAAGGCTGCGAGGTGATCACGGCGGTCGACGGTTTCGAGGCGCTGGCGAAGATATCCGACCATCGTCCGCAGATCATTTTCGTCGACATCATGATGCCGCGGCTCGATGGCTATCAGACCTGCGCGTTGATCAAGAACAACGCGACCTATCGGGCGACACCGGTGATCATGCTGTCCTCGAAAGACGGGCTGTTCGACAAGGCGCGCGGCCGGGTCGTCGGCTCGGAGGAATACCTGACCAAGCCGTTCACGCGCGACGAGCTGCTCGGCGCGATACGCCGTCACGTGGTGGCGCGTTGATGAGCGGGCCGGCAAACCCAATCCGCGAAGTGGTGCACGCGCATGCATGAGACGGTGAAATCCCCGTTCGAAATTCTCGCCGACTACGAGCGAAGCAGTCTGGCCCATGCCGCTGCGAGCACGTCCAACCAAACGGCTGCGGCCAGTCTGTGGCGCGGCGTCGGCTTTCGCGTTGGTTCCCATCATCTGGTCTCGAGCCTGACCGAGGTCAGCGAAATCCTTTCCTTTCCGGTGGTCACGCGCGTGCCCGGTGCATGCGACTGGCTGCTCGGTGTCGCCAGCCTGCGCGGCAATTTGATCCCGCTGGTCGACCTCAACGGCTTTCTCTCGGGCGAAGCGACGAGCTTGGCCGATTCCAGCCGCGTGCTGCTGGTGCGCCAGAGTGGCGGCAACGTCGGCCTGCTTGTCGACGAAGTCGTCGGCCAGCGCAACTTCTCGGCCGACCAGCGCACGCAGGCACCGGCGCCGACCGGCGAGGCGATCGAGCGGTACGTCGTGGAGCATTTCACCCACGGCGACACACATTGGGGGCGTTTCAGCATTGCCGCGCTCGTGCGTGCGAACGAGTTCGCGCAGGCGGCGGCGTAGCGGATAGGCGCGTGGCAGATCGCCATGGCGCAGGGTGTTGGTAACCACAAACCAGAAGACGAGGTAGCGGTAGATGAGTACAGGGGCAGGTAGCGGCGCAGAACGCGCGAGCGGTTTCAACGGCCTGCTCGTGGCGTTGCTCGTTTTCAGCTTGGTTCTGGCGGTGGTCGACTTCATTTATCTGTCGATCAAGACCAACCAGGACGCACAGGCGAGCGCGCTGGTCACACGAATCCAGGTGTTGTCGCAGCAACTCTCGCGTCAGAGCGCCGATGCCGCAGGCGGCAACCTCGACGCGTTCGCGAGCCTGAAGCACACACGCGACACGATCGCCGATCTGTTGGCGCGATTGAAGACCGGCGATGTGCGCACCGGCATGGGCGGTTACGCCGACCAGGCGACGCTCAAATCCGATTTCGCCGAACTCGACCAGGCCTGGAACCAGCTTTCGGCCGATGCGGCCAAGGTGCTCGACAGCCAGGAGCAGGTGCTCAGCACGGCGGCGAGCACGGACGACTTCAACCGCAAGACCGCGGTGCTCAATTCGCGCATGGACGAGGTCGTGAAGATCCTCACCGAGCGCGGCGGTTCGGGCACGCAGGTGATGACCGCCTCGCGCCAGATGCTGTACGCCGACCGCATGCAGCGTCGCGCGCAGGCGATCGTCGCCGGCGGCGAGGATTCGCCTTCTGCCGCGGCAGGCCTGAAGCGTGATTCGGAATTCTACGGCCTCGTCCTCGCCGGCCTGATCAATGGCAACGCCGATCTCAACATCCGTTCGCTGGACAACGCCAACGCGAAAGAGATTCTCAACGACATCAACAAGCAGTGGATCGATCTGGCGCCGCAGGTGACGAAGCTGTTCGAAGCCGCGCCGACGCTGCAGGCGGTCAAGCAGGCTGCGGACAAGGCCTCGATCGACTCGCAGACGCTGTTGTTCAAGGCCGATCCGCTGTCTGAGCACATCAACTCGCTGGGCACGACGCGAGGTTTTCCGAACCTGTGGATCGGTCTGGCCGCCGCGGGCCTGGCTATCCTGCTTGTGCTCTTCCTCGCCCTCAAGCTGTTCCGCGACCAGCGCGCGCGCCTCGGTTCGAGCGCCGAATTGAACCGGCGCAACGAGGCGGCGATTCAGCGTCTGCTCGACGAAATGGGCTCGCTCGCCGACGGTGACCTGACCGTAAAGGCCACCGTGACGGAGGATTTCACCGGCACGATCGCCGACGCGGTCAACTATGCGATCGACGCGCTGCGCACGCTCGTCACCACGATCAACGAGACCTCGGTGCAGGTCTCCGCTGCGGCCGACGAAACCCAGGCCACGGCGCTGCACCTTGCCGACGCCGCCGAACACCAGGCGCGCCAGATCAACTCGGCTTCGGACGCGGTCAACGGCATCGCAGTCTCGGCGCGCGACGTATCGAAGAACTCGGCCGACATCGCCGACGTGGCGCAGAACTCGGTGCGCATCGCCGGCCGCGGCGCCTCGATCGTGCGCCAGACGATCGCCGGCATGGATTCGATCCGCGAGCAGATCCAGGACACGTCCAAGCGCATCAAGCGTCTCGGCGAATCCTCGCAGGAAATCGGCACGATCGTCGAACTCATCAACGACCTCGCCGAACAGACCAACATCCTCGCCCTCAACGCGGCGATCCAGGCGGCTTCGGCCGGCGAGGCCGGTCGTGGTTTCGCCGTCGTCGCCGACGAAGTGCAGCGACTTGCCGAACGCGCGTCCGCCGCCACACGACGCATCGAAACACTGGTCAGCGCGATTCAGGTCGACACCAACGAAGCGGTCGCCTCGATGGAGCAGACCACGAGCGAAGTGGTCGGCGGCGCCAAGCTCGCCGAACAGGCGGGCACGCAGCTCGGTGAAATCGAAACGGTGTCGGGCAACCTCGCCGGCCTGATCAAGAACATCGCGATCGCGGCGCAGCATCAATCGGCCGAGGTCGCCAGCGTGTCGTCGACGATGAACGTGATCTCCGACATCACTTCCCAGACCGCCTCAGGCGCAAGCCACACGGCCGAGTCGATCGGCAACCTCGCCCAACTTTCGGCTGACCTGCGTCGCTCGGTCGCCGACTTCAAGCTGCCGGAATGATGGCACGTCGATGAATCTCGCCCAGGAAACCGACTTCACCACGCTCGGCTGGCTCAAGCCCGAGCTAGACGTGACGCTGAAAGAAGCGCGTCAGGCGCTCGAGCGTTACGCCGCCAATCCGGCCGATATGCAGGCCATGCGCAACTGCGCCGCCGGTTTGCACACGACGTTCGGCACGCTGAACATGGTCGAGCTGTACGGCGCTGCGCTCGTGGTCGAGGAGATGGAGCGCGTCGCGCGCGGCCTCGCCGACGGCAGCATCATGCCGCGCGAGGACATCTACTCGGTGCTGATGCGCGGCTTCCTGCAGTTGCCGGACTACATCGAGCGGCTGCAGAGCGGTCACAAAGACATCCCGATCGTATTGCTGCCGCTGCTCAACGACCTGCGCGCCGCACGCGGCGAGAAACTGCTCAGCGAAGCGGTGCTGTTCGCCCCCAACATCGATGCCGCACTGCCGGATCCGCCCGCTTCCGGTCTCGATCCGCAGGCATTGCGCACGGCCGCGGCGGGTCTGCGCAACGAATACCAGTTCATGCTGCTGCGCTGGATCCGCGAGCCCGGCGCGAGCGCGCCGCTCGCCCGCATCGGCCAGATCTTCGACACGCTCTACGCGGGCAGCGGCCACGATGCCACGCGCCGGCTGTGGTGGGTCTCCGGCGCCGTCGTCGAGGGCCTGCAAAGCGGCGCGATCGAGGCGAGCGTGGCGATGAAGCTGCTGTTCGGCAAGCTCGACCGCGAGATCAAGCATCTGATCGATTCCGGCGAATCCGCGCTGGACACGACCGCGGCCAAGGAGTTGGTCAAGAATCTTCTCTACTATCTCGCCCACGCCACCGCTCGTGGCGAGCGCGCCAAAGCGGTAGTCGAGTTCTACAACCTCGACCACCTGCTGCCGACCCGGGAAGAACTCGAACATGCGCATGGCTCGATCTCGGGCCACAACCGCGCCCTGCTCGACAGCGTCGCCGGCGGCATCCGCGAGGATCTGATCCGGGTCAAGGAAACGCTCAACGTCTTCCTGCACTCGCCGCAACGCAATCCCGCCGACCTCGTCGCGCAGGCCAACACGCTCGGCAGCCTCGCCGACACCTTCGGCATGCTCGGCATGGGCGTGCCGCGCCTGCGCGTGCTCGAACAGCGCGCCGCGATCGATCAAATCGTGCACGGCGAAGTCGAAGCCGACGAAGGCAACCTGCTCGACATTGCCGGCGGCCTGCTCGTCGTCGAGGCTTCGCTCGAAGATCACATCTCGCGCCTCGGGGCCAACCCGGAGGCCGCCGAGGACGGCGAAGGCCAGGTGCCGCGCGCCGAAGTGGTGCGTTTGATGTACGTGCTGATGAAAGAGGCGCTGGTCAACGTCGCCAAGGTCAAGGACACCATCCTCGCATTCGCCGTGACGCCGCTGGACCATGCACAGCTCGAGCCTACGCCTGGATTGCTCGTCGAGGTGGCCGGCGCGCTCGACATGCTCGCGCTAAGCGACGCGGTCAAGCCGGTCAACGCGATGGTGCACTACATCCGCAACGAGCTGCTCGAACGGCGGCGCGTGCCCGATCCCAGCCATATCGACGCGCTCGCCGATGCGGTCGCTTCGATCGAGTATTACATCGAAGCGGTGCGCGAGCAGCGCGGCGACCGCGAGCGCGTGCTCGGAATCATGTGTGACAGCCTGGCCAAGCTCAACTACTGGCCCGAGATCAGGCCGTCCAGCGAGGACACGACCGCGGATTCCACGACCGATGCCTCTGCGCCGACAACGCCGGCGCCGCCCCCTGCGGTACCTGCGGAACACGCACCCGCCGCGCAGCCGTTGATCGACGAGGAGTTGCGCCAGGTCTTCCTCGACGAAATGGATGAGGAGATTGCGAGCCTGCGCCGGCATTTCCCGCTCTGGCGCGCGCAGCCGGAGGAGACCGACGATCTCAAGATCGTGCGTCGCTCGTTCCACACGCTCAAGGGTTCCGGTCGCCTGGTCGGTGCGCTGGAACTGGGCGACTTCGCGTGGATGGTGGAAAGCACGCTCAACCGCGTGCTCGACCACAGCATTCCCGCAAGCGCGGCGCTGATGCAGGTCGTCAGCCATGCGATCGGGGCGTTGCCGCGCTTTCGCGATGAATTTGCGCGCTCAGAACGCTCAAGCTTCGCGATGCACGGCTTTGCTGCGGCGATCGACCGCGTGTGCGCGGGTGACACCTCGCCGATCGATGAAAGTCTGCTTGCCGCAACCGCACCACCCGCGGTTGCGCCGGCCGAACCCGTCGCGGATGTCGTCGCGACCGAGGTCCCTGCTGCCGACGACGAGTCGGTCGTGATCGATGCACCGGAGATCGAAGCGTCGCCCGCATTCGACGTGGAGCCGCTCGTCGACGCAGCGTCGGTCGCTGCGATCGAGCCGCCGGCGGAATGGTCGCTGGTCGAGATCGAGCATCACGTCGCGACGGATGCGCCGGCGGTCGAAACGGAAGCGGAACCCCCTGCTGTCGAAGCGGAGCCGATCGCGCTCGCGGACGTGCCGGCCGCAGAGGCAGAGGCGGTGGAATCCTCGGCTGTCGCCGCCGATGCCTCGGCGGCTGCCGGCGAGGCCGAAACCGAACAAGAAACCGAATCTCATTTCGAGCCGCCGCCGTCCGCGCCGCAGGTCGATCAATTGCTGCTCGACGTATTGCGCAGCGAGGCCGACGCGCACCTCGGCGTGATCGACGCTGCCGTCGCCCACGGTCGCGAGCGTACGCTCATGGTGCGCGAGGAACTCGTGCGCGCCGTGCACACGCTCAACGGTGCCTTCGCCATGGTCGAGGCGCCGCAGATCACGCAGCTGCTGATGCCGCTCGAAGGCTGGCTCGCGCGCCTGCGCAATGCGAACCGGCCGCTCGATGCCCATGGCGTCGACATGCTGGCCGCTGTCTCGACCGAGGTGAGGGCCGCGCTGGCCGCGTTCGAAACCGGTGCGGCGATGCCAGATACTGGCGGCCTGTCCGCCCGCATCGCTGCGCTGCGCGAGGGCGTGCATGCCGGCGAAACGATCGTCGCTGCGGAGCCGGAAACGCCGGCCGAGCCGGAGACGCTGCACGCACCCGACGCGATGACCGAGGCGGATCTGCCGGTCAACGATCTCGAGCCGGAGGCAGAGGAAGCGCCAGCGGTCGAGTACGAAATCGATCCGGTCGATGCCGAATTCCTCCGCGCACTCGAGGAAACGCCCGAGCCGACCGTAGCCGATGCAGAAAGTCAGCGCGACCTGAGCGACGCATCGGGCGTGGAGTCCAGTCCGGAATCGATCGAGGCCGCTCAGATTTCAATGGAGTCGGAACCGGCGCCGGCCCACGAAGCCGAGCCACCGGCGCACGCGTCGTTGCCGGCAGAAACAGACACGACACCTGCCGCGGACGAATTCGAATCGGCTGTTGCAGCCTATGAGCGATTGCTCGCGCAAGTGCCCGTACCGTCGTCGCAGCCCCCGCTCGAAACGCCGGCGGATGCGCACGAACACGTTGATGCCGCGGACGAAACCCCGGCAGCGAGCGCAGATGCGGCGCCGTCGGTCGAAGCGGAAACACCCGCGGCCTTCGCCGATGTTCCCGCCGCGCCCCGGCAGCCCGAGCCGGCTTCGGCGGATACGCTGCATCCGGTACCCGACATAGACGAGGATTTGCTCGACATTTTCGTGCTCGAGAGCCAGGAAATTCTCGACCGCTCCGACGCGCTCGTACTGCGTCTGCGCGGCGCGCCCGACGATACCAGCCTGCTCGACGAACTGCGCCGCGACCTGCACACGATCAAGGGCGGCGCGAACATGTCCGCGCTCGCGTCGATCGGCGACCTCGGCCACGCAATGGAATCGCTGCTGGAGGGCGTGGTCGAGCACGGCCGTGCGCTCGACGGCGCAATGCTGCACGCAGTGGAACAGGGCTTCGATACGCTGCACACGCTGGTCCAGGCGGCTGCCGCGCGCCAGCCGACGTCGATGCCGGCTGCGCTGATCGCGCGCATCGAAGCGCTGTCGCGCAGTGAAGCCGACGCCGATGCCGATGCCGAATCGATGCTTGCGCCGCTGGCGGCGGAACCCGAGCCCGATGTCGCGGAGCCCGCGGAGAGCGTGCAGGAACCGCTCGCCGCGATATCTCAACCCGGGCCGGAAACACCCGCCTTCGCCGAAGCACAGACCGAGGCCGCCGAGCCGGTGTTCGCCGGCAGCGAGTACATCCGCGTGCGCGCGGCCCAGCTCGACGCCATGGTCAACGGCGCCAGCGAAGTGGCGATCTATCGTTCGCGCCTGGAACAGCAGCTCGCCAGCTACCGCACCAACGTCGTCGAAATGGAAGCGACGGTGTCGCGTCTACGCGAGCAGATGCGTCGCCTCGAGCTCGAAGCCGAGGCGCAGATGGCCTCGCGCTTCCAGCGCGAAGGCGATGCGTCCTCGTTCGATCCGCTCGAGCTCGATCGCTTCAGCCAGTTGCAGCAGTTGTCGCGCAGCTTGGCCGAGTCGATGTCGGACTTGTTCGCGATTCAGATCGGCTTCGATCAGCTCACGCGTCAATCCGAATCGCTGCTGATGCAGCAGTCGCGCGTCAGCGCCGACTTGCAGGAAAGCCTCATGCGCGCGCGCATGGTGCCATTCGACTCGCTCGTGCCGGCGCTGCGGCGCACGCTGCGCCAGACCGCGAGCTCGCTCGGCAAGGAAGCGCTGCTGCGCGTCGAAGGCGCGCAGGGCGAAATGGATCGCACCCTGCTCGAGCGCATGAAAGCGCCGATCGAGCACATGTTGCGCAATGCGCTCGCACACGGCATCGAGGCGGTGCCCGAGCGTCTCGCCGCGGGCAAGCCGATTGAAGGCAACGTGCGCATTGCGCTGGCCCGCGAAGCGACCGAAACCGTGCTGCGCATCAGTGACGACGGTCGTGGTCTCGACCGCGCCGCGATCCGCCGCCGCGCGATCGAGCGCGGCCTGCTCGCACCGGAAGCGAAGATTGGCGACCGCGAGCTCGACGCCTTCATCCTGACCAGTGGCTTCTCCACCGCGGAGAGCCTGACCCAGCTCTCCGGCCGCGGCGTCGGCATGGATGTGGTCGCCAGCCAGATCAAGCAGCTCGGCGGATCGCTCGCGATCGAGTCGAATCCGGGTCGCGGCGCCGCGTTCACCGTGCGCCTGCCGTTTACCCTCGGTGTGACCCAGGCGATCATCGTGCGCCTGGGCGATGCGAACTACGCGATTCCGATGAACGCGGTGCAAGGCGCCGTGCACATCGCGCGCAGCGAACTCGATAAGCGCCTCGCCGAGGAGGAGCCCGAATACAGCTATGCGGGCGAGAGCTACCCGATTCTCGACCTCGCGCCGCAGCTCGGCGAAATTTCGCCGGCGGTGCACGACGACGTGCACGTACCGCTGTTGATCGTACGTAGCGGCGACCAGCGCGCCGCGGTGCGCGTCGATCACGTGCTCGGCTCGCGCGAGATCGTGGTCAAGCCGGTCGGCCCGCAGATCACCTCGGTGCCGGGCATCCTCGGCGCGACGATCATGGGCGACGGTTCGGTCATCATGATTCTCGACCTCGCCCCGCTGTTGCGCCGCGTCGCCAGCCAGCGTGCGCAGGGCATCGCCGTGGCTGCGCCGCCGGTCGCGGCGCGTGTGCAGCGCCGCCGCCTCATCATGGTCGTCGACGACTCGATTACGATGCGCAAGGCGACCTCGCGCGTGCTCGAGCGCGAGGAAATGGATGTAGTTACGGCGAAGGACGGTATCGATGCGATCGAGAAACTCGCCGACCGCATCCCCGATCTCGTCGTACTCGACATCGAGATGCCGCGCATGGACGGCTACCAATTTGCCGAGCACATGAAGGGCGATCCGCGCACGGCGCGTGTGCCGATCATCATGGTCACCTCGCGTACCGGCGACAAGCATCGCCAGCGCGCGCAGGAAATCGGCGTCGAAGGCTATCTCGGCAAGCCGTACCAGGAATTGGAACTGCTCAAGAACATCCACGACCTGCTTGCCAGCGCGGAATAGGAAAGGGACTAGCATGAACGAAGCTCTGCCCCGCGAGATCCATGCCGTGCTGATCCCTGTCGGCAGCGCGCGCCTGCTGCTGCCGAACGCGATCGTCGCGGAAATCGCTCCGCTGTCGGGCGTGGAAAAGATCGAGCGTGCGCCGGCATGGCTGCTCGGGCGCATGCCGTGGCGCGATGACACGATCCCGCTGGTTTCGTTCTCCCTGTTGACCGATGCAAATGCGCAGGAGGATGTGCGCACGGCGCGCGTCGCCGTGTTGAAGACGCTGGCTGACGACGACGAGATGCCGCATATCGGTCTGCTCGCGCACGGCCTGCCGCGGCTGATCACGATCACGCCCGACCTGCTCGTGCGTACTGACGGCGGCGAACGCCTCGCGCGCGGCACGAGCGCGCACGTGCTCGTGCGCAGCGACCAGGCGATCATTCCGGATTTGCACTGGATCGAGGCGAGAATCGCGCAGGCGTTGCCAGCATAGTCCTTGCCGAGCGGTCGTACGCGCCGCTCGATGCCGCACGACCAGCGGCCGGCTCGTTTCGTTTCCGAAGTCTCGCCACAACCGACCGCAAAAGGGGAGTGCCATGTCGCTGATGTCGTTCTGGCTGCCGATCCTGCTCTCGGCAGTATTCGTCTTTGTCGCCAGCTCCGTGATCAACATGGCGCTGAAATTCTGGCACGGGCCGGATTACCGCGGGTTCGCGAACGAGGACGAAATCGTCGCCGCGATCCGCAAGGGCAATCCGGGGCCGGGCGTGTACGGAATTCCGTTCTGCGATCCGTCGACGTTCAAGGACCCGGCTGTGCAGGAAAAATTCCGCCTCGGGCCGGTCGCGAAGATCAACCTGAGCCCGAACGGCATGCCCAACCTGGGCAAGTTCCTCGGCGCCTGGTTCGTGTTCTGCCTGCTCGTCTCGATCGCTTGCGCCGGGCTCGCAGCGCACGCGTTGCCACCGCATCCGGGCACGCATGTGATCTTGCATACGGTTGGTCTCGCCGCGCTGCTCGGCTACTCGTTCGGCGAATTCACCAACTCGATCTGGCGCGCGCAGCCGTGGATCGTTTCGATCAAATACATGATCGATGGCCTCGTCTACGCGCTCATCACCGCGGCCACGTTCGTGTGGTTGTGGCCGGCGGTGTAAACGGCTGAGATACCGCACAACGCTGCGCGCCGCTCGCGCAGCGACGCAACGGGTACCGCGATCAGGGCGGGTCCTTGGCGGACACCGCGATTCCCGCCGGCAGTTGCACCCAGGAGTGCCGGCGGCAGTCGTAGACCGAATCCTGCGGCGACGGGAATCCGGGATCGGCAAATGCGCCGACCGCGACGCTGACCGACGACTCGTCGCGGCCTTCTTCGGTGTGAAACACCGTGCTACCGCAGAGCGGACAGAAGCGAAAGCGGAACCGGCTGCCGTGGTCGCCGGTGCGCACGAATTCGGTGGCCGCGCCGCTGACTTCGTATGGACCAGCGAAAGCGGCGAGCGCGGCGAACACACTGCCGGTTCGTTGTTGGCAGGCAAGGCAGTGACAAATGCCGACGCCGAGCGGTTCGCCGTGGACTGTGATGTGGAGCTGGCCGCAGCAGCAGGATGCGGTTCGGGAATTCATTTGGTCATCGATAGAAATAGTAGGTGGCCGTGTACGGCACCCGCGTCACCTGATGAAGGTTGGCGGCTCCACACGATTCTTTGGGCGCAACGCCGCCGGTCGTGGCGACGCGCTGGATGATCTTGGCCGCGCTGAACACGCCCGAGCCGCTGTTCGTCTTGGCGGTCAGCAGCAGCCATGGAATGGCTGAAGGCGAAGGACCGGGATCCTTCGCGTTGATTTCCGCGACGACTTTGCTCCCGTCGGTCGATTCCCAAGTTGGTCCGGCATAGTGCTTGCCAATCGGCTGACCCGAGCGCGTGCTGAGCGATGCTTCCGGTGCCTTGAATGCCCATTCATAAGTCGAATCGCTCTTCTGCGAGCATTCGTAAATCTGGACGCCGGAGGCAAGGGCCTCCAGATAGACGACTTGACCCGCGGGCACGCGCAATGCAGCGGGCACTTCAGGAACGACGATGGAAGATGCCGTGGCGCCTGGAGCGAGTGCAGGCAGAACCGCAGCGACGAAGAAAAACGATGCAGGCTTCATCTCGCATTACTCCCGTAAGATGGTTGTCAGTTCATTGGTGAGGTAAGCGACGGCGGCTATCTTATTTTTCGATTCGGTAGTTGATCCCCGCCCGACTCGACAATGTCCCGTTCTGCATTTCGAAATTGAACAGGCGCGTGAGCTTGTAGCGCAGGGTGACGACCTGGCCCGGCGAGAACAGGCCGACGCCGTAGCTCATGTACAGGCGTGGAGAAAGATACTTGCCGACGGTCAACGCGGCGCCACCGACCGAGGAGTTGTCGGCGACGCCGACGTCGTCGAGGCCCATCTTCGCGCCGACGCTTTTCGCGAGCAGGTCGCCGCCGGCGGTGCCGAGCGCGGAGGCGGCGCTGCCGACCGCGTTGCCTTCGCCGCCTTTGAGCTGCGACAGCGGCTTGCCGGCAACGAGATAACTCAATGCGTCGGACTGTTCCATAGCCGGGGTCGAGAACACGGTCAGGCGCGGCGCGAGCGCGGTGCCGCGCACCTGCAGGCCGACAGTGATGCTCTGGTCGGGGAAGGCGCGCGTGGCGCGGAGGTCGAGGCCGGGATTTTCCACGGGCGTGCCGGCGAACAGCAGGCGGCCCTGACCTTGCTGGATGGTCAGGTCTTGGCCATAGGCCTTGAACGTGCCGTTGACGTCGATCTGGCCGCGGCCGACTGGAGTGCGGCCGGGTTGCTGCACGACCGTGAGCTGGCCGCCAAGATTGGCGTCGAGACCGAAGCCGACCAGATGCACTTCGGTGCCCTGGCGCAAATCCATCGCCAGCTTCTCGCCTGCGCCGAGGATGACCGTGATCTCGACTTCGACCGGCGCATTCGCCGCTGCGCTCGACGCCGGTGCCTTGTCGTCGTCGACGACGATGTCGGGCGAGGGCGTTACCGCGGCGCCGCCGCCGGGCAGCTTGGCGAGGTCGACGTACATTTTCGGAATGCGCACGCTGCCGCCGACGCGCAGGCGCTTGGCGTCGCGGTCGATTTTAAGATCCGGCGAAATGTGGACGCGCGCGCCGGGGATGTTCGCGGCGAGGAAATTGTCGCCCTGGATCGTCAGCGCGATCGGTGCATCCGGGGCGATACCGGCGCTGCCCTTAAGCGCGAGCTTGCCTTCGTCGGAGGCGATCGAGCCGTCGATGTCGAAGTTTTCGCCGTCGCGCGATTTCACCGCGATGTTGCCATCGTGCAGCTTGAGTCCGGCCGCAGGCACCTCGGTGGCGAAACCGACGAGGGCGAGCTGGCCGTCGACACCGGGTTTCTTGGTCGAACCCGATAGCGCAAATTTCGCCTCGACCTTGCCCTTGGTACCCGACAGCTGCGTGGTGAGGAAATCGATGAACGAAAGGTTGTTGATGTTGAGCGCGAGCGTGCCCGACAGCGGCATTGCACCCGACGCGTCGGCCGCGCCGGTGACGATATGGCCGTCGATGCGGCCGCCGTCGTTCAAATCGCCCGCGATCGTAACCGTGTTCTGCGTGGGCGCGAGCGCGGCGTCGACGTGGAAACCTTTGTAGGTCAGCAGCGCTTTCGAGGCCGAATCGGGATAAATGATCGTGCCTTGATCCGAAGTGATCGTGGCGTTGCCGCTCAGCGCGCCGTTCGCTGCGAGGAGGATGGCGCCGTTGCCGTCGAGTTCGCCGTCGAGCTTGACGGTCGAATCTGGACTGCCGAGCTTGGCGAGCATCGCCAACGGCAGATGTTCGAGACTGAACTTCGCATTCGTGCCCGACTTCGCATCCTGCGTCGCCTGCGCGCAGATGCCGGACGTGTTGGCGCGCAGGCACAGCTGTTCGAGGCTGAACACGCCACCGACATAGGACAGAGAGGTCGGCTGCGCGAGCTTCCATTCGGGCAGGCCGTGCTGGTCCAGCGTCAGCGTCTTCAATGTGCCGCGCCAGTCGCTCGCGTTCTTGTTCTGCGTCAGCGCGCCATCGAGGGCGAGGGCGAGCGACAGCGGCTTGCCGTGGACGTCGAGCTTCAACTGATGCGCGGCCTGGCTGCCGTTCGCATCGAGCCTGACCGTGTCGAAGGTATAGCCGGCCGCGGACAGTGTGTTCGCATCGAGCGCGAGTTTGCCGCTCGGCGCGGAGAGATCCTTCGCGTCGAAATCGAGCGAGAAGCCTTGCAGGTGTGTGTCGCCGCTGACGATGGCAGTGCCGGTGATCTTGCCGCTCGCATTGAGTTTCGGATACGGACCATTGACCGCGATCGTGCCGCGCACGCTGCCGCCGGTTTTCGGCACCCAGTCGCCGAGGCTGGCGATGCCGAGGTCGATCTTGAGGTCGGTGGCCGCGTCCTTGCTTGCGCCGCCCTTGCCGACGAGCGCGACCGTGCTCTGTCCGGAAGAGAGGTTGAGCTTGCCATCGACGCTGAGCGGCGGCGCGAACGCGAGATCGCCACTGCCGGCGAGGGGGCGCTGGCGCAGCGTGCCGCCGAGGTTATCGAGCTTGAGCTTGCCGACCGGACCGTCTTTTTCCACATTTCCACTTGTGGACAACTGGAAATTGACCGCGCCGGGCCAGTCCTTGGCGAACGCGCCCGGATCGAGCTGCTTCGCCTTGGCGACGAGGTCCCAGCCGACCTTGGGCTTGAGCACGACGTCGCCGGTCGCGTTGAGGCCGCCTTTCGGCTGCTTCAACTCCAATTGGGCGAGCGAGATTTTCTCCGGCGTGCCGTCGAGCTTGAACGCGAGGTGGGCGCTACGTACGGCTTGTTTGGGCGTTTGCGCGGAGATCGAAAGCTCACCCTGAGCGTTGAATTTCTCGGCGTTGCCGCCCGCGCTGATGCTGCCGTGCGTGCCGATCTCCTGGCCGGCGAGGTCGGCCGGCAGCACGACATCGGCCCAGTCGAGCTTGACCTCGCCGCCGACCGGTTTCGCATCGAGATGCACCTTGGCCTGGGCGGTCAATGCGCCCGCCGCCTCGGGCGAGCGCAGGCGCAGCGGGTCGAGCGTCAACGTCTTGCCATCGCTGGCGAACTTGAGCGGATCGAGCAGGATGCGGTGCTCGTTGAGGTCGACGTTGCCGCTCAGCGTGCCGGCGTTCTTGTCGCCGCTGCCGGTGAGCTTCAGCGCGAGCGTCTTCAGCGTGTCGCTCTGCGTGAACTTCTTCGGATCGAAGCTCGGCACGTCGAGAGCTATCGTCCACGGCAGGTTTTTGTCGTTCGGGGTCAACGAACCGTTGGCGTTTGCGATCAGCGGCTGGCTTGCGGCGAGCGTGAAACGCGCCTGCTTGCCGTCGTTGTCGAGGTTGACCGTGGCCACCGCGCGCATTGGCGCCGACTTGTCATCTCCTGCGATCTTCCAGTCGATGCCGAGCTTGCCGTTGCCAACGACGTCTTTGTATTGCGTGATTGTCGCGGTCAGATCGACCTTGCCGTCGGGTGCGCGCAGGGCAAGTTGCTTGAGCGTCAACGCAGAACTCGTCCACGTCGCCGCGGCATCGAGCGTGTCGCTGGCGAATACGGGTTTGCCGTCCTGCGTAATTTTTGTCGTACCGACGCGCAGCCGGTCGAGCAGGATGTCGAGCGGCGGCGTGAGCAGCGATTGAATCGACGGCGTCGCGGCTTGTGGCGGCGGCGGCGAGGGGGGCACGGTCGTCAACGCCACATCGACGCCGTCGATATCCAGACTGCGCACGTGCACGGTCTTGCGCAAGAGGCCCCAGAACTCGTAGTCGAGCTTCAAGGTTTTGACTTTGACGTCGAGACCGGAAGCGGGGTCCTTGTAGACGACGTCGTGCAGTTCGAGCGGGCTGGTCAGCGCACCTTTCATCTGCGCGAGTGCGAACTTGCCGGCGAGCGAGGATTTCGCACGCTCGACTGCGAAGCGCGCGCCCGATTCGGTGGCGAGCAGCCAGAAACCGAGCGCGACAAAGAGAACGAGGATCGCGGCGAGCGCGATGCCGGTCCATTTCAGTATTTTTTTCAGGCGCGGGTTCACAGGTCGGGCCCGATGATGAGGTGCAGCTGCACGCCGTGGCGGCCTTCGGGGTCGTTGATCGGAAAGCCGAGGTCGGCGCGCACCATGCCGACCGGCGAGCGCCAGCGCAGGCCGAAGCCGGTGCCGATGTGGGTCTTGTAGTCGCCGAACGCGCTGAATGCATCGCCCGCGTCGACGAAGGTGCCGATGCCCCAGTTTGGGGTGAAGTAGTACTCGTACTCGGCGCTGGCGACGGCAAGGTTCTTGCCACCGATGATGAGGTTGTTGCAGTCGGTGGTCGATTTGCCGGTGTTGCACTTGGCGATCGCGATCGGCAATTGGTCGGCGGGTAGCGGCGGGCCGACGGTCTGGTAGGCGTAACCGCGGATCGAACGATCACCGCCGCCGAAGAAACGCAGTTCAGGTGGCAGCTTGTCGAAGTCGTTGACCGCAGTCGCGCCGAGCGAACCGCGCACGATCACGCGCTGGTTGTCCTTGATCCCGCGAATCCACTTTGCGTCGGCGCGCGCCTGCACGAAGCGCGTGCTCGGGCCAGGACTGGCGCGCGCGTCGAGGCTCAGCGAATAGCCGGCGCGCACGAAGCTTGGGTCGTCGGCGCGTTTGCGTTCGAGCGAGACTTCGGGATAGACCAGCGTCGAAGTGCCGTCGATGTTCGCCACCGTGTACGTGCCGCTCAGCGCGTTGATACCGATCGTGCGGTTCCAGCCGTGCCAGAGGCGCGTTTCGTTCGCGGTCAGACGCAGGGTGTCGGATTGCGCGGTCTCGGTGTTGATGTTGCGGTAGGCGACGCCGAAGTTGTAGGCGCGGTTGTTGTCGCCCGGCAGCGGGATCGTGTAGGTGCCGGCGAGCATCTTCTCGCGCTGCGCGATCTCGGCTTCGATCTTCGCCTTGTGCCCGCGCATGTTGACCCAGCGCCGCGTGATGCTGCCCTTGACGCCGACGCCGATGTCCGAATCGACGAAGACGCCGGCCGTGTAGATGTTGCGCGGCGCCGGCGCGAGCGTAATGTTGACCGGAATCACACCGCCGCTCGCCTTGTCCTTGTCGGGCTGCACATCGACGATGGCGAAGTAATCGGCGTCGACCAGCTTCTGCTGCAGGCGCAGGAGTTTGCTCTGGCTGTAGAAGTCGCCTTGGCGCCAGGGAATGTAGCGGTCGAGCACGCCATCGTTGAGCTGACTGCCCTTGAAGATCACCTCGCCGAAACGGTAGCGCTCGCCGACGTCCCATTTGAGCGCGATCGCCGCGCGGTTCGCGCTGCGCGAGACTTCGACCTTGTGCACGGTCTGCTTCGCGTCGAGATAGCCGACCGCGAACAGCGCCGACTGCACGGCGGCCTTGCTCTTCTCATAGGCGGTGCTGTCGAACGGCTGTCCGGACTTCGGCGCGAAGTTGGCCAGCGCAATGGCGACTTCCTTTTCCTCGCGCGCGGGACTCGGCACCTCGACGGTGTAGTCGCCGACTTGCAGGCGCTCGCCCGCGCGCACGTGGATGATTGCGCTCCAGCCTTGCGGCGTTTCCTTCAGCTCGCCGTCGGTCGTGGCGCTGTAGTAGCCATACGCCTCGAGCGCCTTGACGATCTGTTCGCCGGCGTTTTTGTACAGGCGCTGCGCCTGTGCCGCGCTGACGTCCTGCTTCTCGTACTGGGTGATTTCGGCAGCGGCGCTGACCGCGGTCTTGAGCGGATCGTCGACGCCGTCGATCTGCGTTGTGATCGTGCCGGCGCGCGCGCTGACCTGGAGCGCGAGCAGGAGCAGTGCGGCACCCACACGGCGCTTCGTCATCTTCCTATATGAACCTTCCCCGGCAATCGCGTCCATGGCGGTTTTATAGCATGGCCTCCTCGATTTCGGAGTTACGCGCAGGTAAATTCGGCACGCGACCGGGCCGCTATCGTGGCTCGCTCAGGCAAAACCGATATACACGTTCGGTGCGGTCTGCAGCTCCCGTTTCGGCTCGCGCAGAGGTTTCACCGCCTCCAGTTCCGCGACCATCTCGATCACGAGATTGCGCTCGCGCAGGATACGCTCGTGCAGCGCCTCGATGCTCGTGGTTGCCTGCAAGGCGGCCGGCACGTACAGGGTGATGCTGAGCGGCTGCCAGTCACCGCGATAACCGTAGTCGGCGCGCCAGTAGTAGGGCTGGGAAAAATAACCGAAGCTGCCGGGGAAGTAGGCACGTACGTGAGTGGGATCTTCCCAGGCATCGTCGCTGCTGCCGTGGGGCACGCGGATCCACGCTTTCGCACCGGGTTTGGCGATGCGATGCAGTTCCTGCATCAGCGGCAAGGTTTGCGGAATATGCTCGATGACGTGCGAGAGCAGGAACTCGTCGACCTCGTCGTTGGCGAACGGCAGCGGCGTCGTTGCGCACTGCCCGAGATCGGCGACGACGTCGATGCCAGGCAGTTTGATCCAGTCGATATTGACCCAGCCGTCGAGAATATTGCGTCCGCAACCGAGGTTGAGGCGCAGCGGAGATGCGTGGATGGGGTCGGCGTTCATGCAATGACGCGGTTCAACCGCTCTTTTCCCCCGAGCGCGCCGCGACCATCGCGCCGATCAGCGCCGACAGGTACGGTATCGCCTGCGCGGCGAGGATGAAGATCCACAGCTTGCCTTCGGCGTAGTCGGTCAGGTGGCGCGTGCCGGGTGGCTCGAGCGTACCGTTGATCCAGTGGTCGAGCATGCCGGGCAGGCCGAGCATGCCGGCGATCGCGAGCACGATCGCGATGAACATCAGCAACTCTTCGCGCACCGCGGTGAATGGATTCGGTCGCTTCGACATGCGCCGGCTCTTCGCCGTGCGCACGAATTCGCCCTTCTTCTTCCACAAGCCAAGGAAGATGCCCCGCGCGATGGCGTGACTCAACCCCATGCTCGCAATCGAGGCCATGATCGTGTCCTTCCACGAACATGGCACGCGCACGCGGTACAGCCAGATGCCGACGACGGCCTTGAACACGAAGAAGCCGATGATCGGGTAGATGAAGAGGTCGAGCGGCAGGGCGAAGTGTTTCGGCAGCGCGAGCATGCCGGCCGTCCACCACAGTGCGAGTCCGGAGAACACCATGTGCAGCGCATCGGCGAACCAGGAGAACCAGCCGGTGAGGAAATGGAAGCGCTGGCCGGCCGTGAGCGGCCCCTTGCGCGTCATCCATTTCCAGCGGCCCTTGAGGATCTGCATCGCGCCGAACGCCCAGCGATAGCGTTGCGACTTGTACGCAGTGAAGTCGGCGGGGGTGAGGCCGCGGCCCATTACCTCGTCGACATAATTCAACTCGTAGCCGGCGTGCATGAGGCGCAGGCCGAGTTCGGCATCCTCGCAGATCGTCCACTCCGACCACTTGCCGGTCGACTCGAGCAGGTCGCGGCGCACCATGGTCATCGTGCCGTGCTGGATGATCGCGTTGCGCTCGTTGCGATGGTGCATGCCGATGCGGAAGAAGCCGTCGTATTCCCAGTTGGTCATGCGCCGGAATTCGTTGTGCTCCCAGTCGCGATGTGCCTGCGGGCACTGCACGACGGCGACCTTCGGGTCGTTGAAATAGCCGGTCAGAGCCTTGAGCCAGTCGGCGCGCACGGCATAGTCGGCATCGACCACCGCGATGACTTCGGCGCGCGGATCGGTCACTTCGAGGCCGTAGTTCAGCGCGCCGGCCTTGAAACCCGGCCATGGATTCAAGTGGAAGAAGCGGAACTTCGGCCCGAGCTTGGCGCAGTATTCTTCGACTGGCTTCCACACCTCGTCGCGCTTGGTGTTGTTGTCGATCACGAGCACTTCGAAGTTTTCGTAGTCGAGCGCGGCGAGCGAGTCGAGTGTGAGGATCACCATCTCCGGCGGCTCGTTGCATGCGGCGAGGTGGATCGACACGAATGGCTGTTTGTCCTCCGGCTTCGGCGTGAGCAGGCCGAAACCACGCAGCCAGGTCTTGTGCCAGAGCACTTCGGTGAACTCGAAGCCGTTGATCAGCAGGATCAGAATGATCGCCAACTGCGCCGGGAACAGCACGACCAGCATGGTCCAGTCGAACGGACTCAGGTAGAACGCGAGCGGCAGCGTTGCCGACCAGACCAGCAGCGAGGCCGAGAGCTGGATCAGCGCGCAGAAGAAAAACACGCCCATCCACTTGAAGCGCATGAAGTGGCGCGCGAAGAAGAACATTGGCAGCAGCGCGAGCAGCGAGGCGAAGATCGCCTTGCGCGGCCAGGTTGGGTCTTCGGTGATTTTTCCGGTAAACGAAAACTTCGGCTGGCGATCGGCGCCGTATATACCCCAATAGGCACCGACGCGGCCTTCGATACTTTCCTTCCATGGCTGGTCGAAGGCCTCGAAGATGTAGTAGTCGAGCTTACGCCAGCTTGCCTCCTTGACCCACTGACGGATGAACTGAGCCTCGTCTTCCACAGACGGGACGGCCACTTGATTACGGTCGCCCGCGGATGGCCAGCCGACTTCGCCGATCAGAATTTTTTTACCCGGAAACTCGCTCTGCATCTGCACATAGGTGCCTAACAGACCGATACCAACGGCATCCTTGCGCGGAATTTTTTCCCAGTATGGGTACGGGTGTGCGGTGATGAAATCGACATGTTCTGCAAGCTTCGGATACTTGCGCCAGATGTAGGGCGGTTCGGCCGTAGAGACTTGAATGCGCGGGGGCAGTTGTGCACGAACGCGATCGATATAGGCGACGAGTTCGTCGAAGCCCATATCCTGCCGGTGCAGCGTTTCATTGCCGACAGTGACACGATCGATGTTGTCGTTTTGGCGCACGGCTTCGATGAGCGCTGAGATCTCGTCTTCATTGCGCTGCCAGCGCCTATCGAGATATGTGCCCGCCAATACCTTGATGCCGTGCTTTTTTGCCAGCGCTGGCACTGCCGGATTGTCGATCGAGGAATAGGTGCGGATGCGATCTGTTCGCGTTGCGAGCAGCTTCAGGTCGGCATCGATTTCCTCGATGGTTGGAAATATGCCGTTGTTCGGTCCCTGAAATCGCTGATACGGGTTGTAGGCGATGCCGGTGATCTTGCCGTCCCATTCCGGTACTTCACTGGGCCGATTGAGTACCGCCCACAGGGCGATGTTCGCCAGCGCGATGATGATCGCGAGAATGGCGGCGCGCCAGAACGAAAGCGGGGAGAAGGGTCTCGCTGCGGAACTCAAACCGTGGCCTTGTCGATTGTTGCTGCGCGGCGGGGCGCATTCGAGCGTCGCAGGATAGCCGAAGCGCCAACGCGCCTCAATTTTGCCCGGGGGGGGCGGACGCCTTCGGCGCGCGCAGTTTATTGACTGCGATCGGCACCAGAGCGAGCAGGACGAGGCCGATCATCGGCCACAGCACCTGCGGATCGTGCAGCAGGTCGGTGCTGATCGCCTTGTTCTCTCCGATGTTCTTGGCCAGCGAGGCACCGAGCCAGGTTTCGATGCCGGTCATTGCGAGGCCGCCGAGCGCGGTTGCGGTGACGAATAGCCACAGCGGGCAGCGCAGCCAGGCCAAAGCGACGGTCACGCCGCCGAACGGGAAGAACGGCACCAGGCGCAGGAAGAACGTGTAGCTGATCGGTTGCGCCAGATAGCCGCCGCGCAAGCGCGAAACCAGGCCGGGCGCGCGCTCGCCGTGTTTATGGTCGCCGAATGCGCGGCGCGAGGCGAGGAACAGGATCAGCGCGCCGAGCGTCACTCCGACGATGTTGAGCACGGCGCCGAGAATCACCCCGAACAGCATCCCCCCGGCCATGATCAGCACGACCATGCCGGGCAGGCCGGTCGCGATCGCGAGCGTCACCGCGCCGATGTGGGCGAGCGCGGACAGGATCGGATATTGCGCGATCAGTACCTGCAGATTGGCCTGCTCCGCGGCAAGGTTCGGTGGCGCGAAGCGATCGAGCACGCCGGAAAAAAACAGCGCCACGCCGATGCCGATCAGCACGATGAGGGGCCAGAACGAGCGCAGTTGTTTCATCGGTGGTGCGAATGCCGGTCGGCGCCAAAAGGGTCGACAAGAATAGCCGAGATAAGGTTGCTGGCGTAATCTTTTGTAATGGCGAATCGCATCGCTACGCTTTGCGCGCGAACGCGGTAATTTCCTCGCGATCGTGATAGAGCTGCTTGGCGCGAACATCCGCCTTGGTGCCGAGCGCTTCGCGCAGCAGATCCAGGCACAGGCGCGTCTCGTCGTAGCGCTTCTTCATCGGCAGCTTGAGATTGAAAATCGCGTAGCTACACAGCCCTTCGCTAAGCCACTGCGCAATCAGTGCGGCCACGCGTCGCGGCTGCTCGACCATGTCGCACACGAGCCAGTCGACCGACTTCTGTGGCCGCCAGCGGAAGCCGTCGGCACGCACGTGAGTGACGAGGCCGGATTCCATCAGCGAGGCGTCCATCGGACCGTTGTCGATCGCGGCAACGCGCAGGGAACGGCGCACGAGTTGGTATGTCCAGCCGCCGGGTGCCGCGCCGAGGTCGACCGCACTCATGCCTGGCTTGAGCCAGCGCTCGCGCTCGCCGTCGTCGAGCAGCACGAGGAATGCCTCGTCGAGCTTGAGGGTCGAGCGGCTCGGTGCCTCGCGTGGAAACTTCAGCCGCGGGATGCCCTGCGGCCAGGATGAGCTTTGCGCGAGATCGCCTTCGCACAAATATACTTTGTCGCTTTGTGGAAAGAACGCATGCAGTCGTTGCGTGGCGGCCGGCTCGATTAGGCGCGCCTTCTTCATCGCGCCGGCGAGCGCGCTGCCGAAGCTGCGGCAGAACGGCGCGAGCGCCTTGCCGTCATTGGTGTCCGGCGCCTCGACGAGCACCTCGCTGTAGCGCGCACCACGCTCGCGCAGCGCGCCGAGGATAGGGGTGATGCGATCGCGCACTGGCAACTGCTCCATCAGCGCGAAGCAGGGCAGCGCCTGGCGCGCGAAGATCAACGCGCGCGGTTGTGCCAGCCTTGCCAGGCCTTCTTCGTCCGTTTGGTTGGATGTTGTGACGTACTCCACAAATCCGCTGTCTGCCAAGGCGCGCACGTGCCCGAAAATGCCGAGTCCGGCCGCGTGTGCGCTGATCTCCTGTGCACATTCGCTTTCGAAGCCTGCGCGGCAATACAGGATGATGCGTGATGTCGAATCGGAGTGGTTCAATTCGGTTGATGTGCGGTTGCAATGAGGGGTAGAGTCTAACCACTGGGGATCATGCCGACCATTCGGCTTAGCGCATTCGCGCAGAATGGAGTGGGGACACTCAGACGACGGAACCGGCCGCGCGAGCGCGGCACGGGGTCTTTGTTGGTGCATTGAGGAGAGCATCGAGATGAGTTCGAATTTGATTCGGCCCTGCCTGTTGGCGGCCGGCATTGCGGCGTGTCTGGTGACAACGGCGGCGACGCAGGCCGGCCCCGTGGCTACGGGTTCAGTACGCGCTGCGAGCGCGGACAGCGTCGCCAATGTTGCCGGTAAGACCTATATCGTCATGTTTTCCAAGCCCTCCGTGGCGCTGCGCGATCGCGCGCTGAAGTCGGGCGCTGCGAAGAGCCTCGAGACGACCGCGACCATCCCGTTTTCAACCAAGGCCAATGGCCGCGCTCATATGGACATGCGCAGCGACGCCGCGCGCAGCTACCGCGCGAGCTTGGTCGCCGAGCAGGCGCAGCATCGGCAGTCAATCGAGAAGACGCTGGGCCGATCGGTACCGTTCGCGCGCACGTTCCAGCACGCGATCAACGGTGCGGTTATGGTGCTCGGCGAAAAGGAGGCGGCGCAGGTGCGTTCGCTGCCGGGCGTGATCTCGGTCGTGCCGAGCCGCACGATCTACCCGGACGATGACGTCAGCTCGCGCTTCATCGGCGCCGATGTCCTCTGGCGTGGCAACGGCCGGCGTCCGCCAGGCGACGGCTTCGCCTACCCGACGCTCGACAGCCTGTTCGGCGACCTGAACGGCGGCTCGGGCTACAAGGGCGATGGCGTGGTGATCGGCGTCATCGATACGGGTTACAACAGCCAGAGCCCCTCGTTCCAAGCCACCGACGCGAGCGGCTACGCGGTGACCAATCCATTGGGTAGCGGAACGTATCTCGGTGATTGCGACGTGTCGGACATCAGCTTCGGCGGCTGCAACGACAAGGTCATCGCGGTCTACGACGAATACAAGCGTGGTCAGGGCGAAGCGGGCGTCAACGTCGAGGACACAAACGGTCACGGCAGCCATACGGCGAGTACCGCCGGCGGCAATGCACGCTCAGGCAGCATCCTTAGTTTCCGTGCGAATCTTTCCGGCATTGCGCCGCACGCGAATCTTTCGATTTTCAGCATCACCCCGCCAGGCAGCGGCTCGGCGAGCGACGCTTCCGAGATTGGCGCGATCGAGGATGCGATCAGCGATGGCGTGGTCGATGTGCTGAACATGTCGTTCGGCGGCTGCAGCGAGCCGAGCTACTGGAGCGATCCGGTTTCGCTCGCTTTCCTTGCCGCCCAGGATGCGAACATCTTCACCGCGCTGTCCGCCGGCAACACGCGGCCAGTAACGACGTGCGCGCGTCAGTCTTCGCAATCGCCTGGAACGCTGGGCAATGCGATGCCTTGGGTGACCACGGTCGCCGCAAGCACGCCGCCTGCGGGCGAGGCGACGATGCAGTTGAGCCTCAGTGGCCCGGGCAAACCTCCGGCGGCTACCCAAGCCGTTGCTCTTACCGAGGGAACTTACGATACGCCGCTGACGGCGTCGCTTCCGCCCAGCACGAAGATCGTACTGAGCCCTCAGTTCGACGCGGGAGACCCCGGCAGTTCGAAGGCGCCCACGCATGGCACGGACGGATGCACTGCCTATCCCGCGGATACCTTCAAGGATGCGATCGCGCTGATCAGTCGCGGCACTTGCGGGTTCGCCACCAAGGTGCCGAATGCCATTGCCGCCGGCGCCATTGCCGTGGTCATTTCCGACAATCGCGTCGAGTCCCCGTTCAGCCCGACGGTCGGCCCCCCCACGGTCGACGTGGCGGTGTTCTCGACCAGCCAGTCGGATGGGCTCGCTTTGCAGGCTTACCTGGCGGCGAATGCGGGCAAGGGCACGGCGTTGTTGGGTTATCCCGACTCGCGGCCGGCCGGTCAAGGGGACGTCCTTGCCAGTTTCAGTCTGCTCGGCCCGGTGTTGACGCCGGTCCCGTTCGACGTCATCAAGCCGGACATCGCCGCACCGGGCGTCGGTACGCTGGCAGCGTTCAACAATGCCTATGTGCCGCAGACGGGCGTCATCCTGTCCAACGACGATCCGGATGCCGTCGCCTTCGATAGCGGCACGTCGATGGCGTCGCCACATATCGCCGGCGCGGCGGCCCTGCTCGTGCAGGCGCACCCCGACTGGACCGCCGCGGAAATCAAGTCGGCGCTCATGATGACGGCGACGACGAATGGTCTGACCAAGGCGGACGGCAAGACTCCGGTGGACGTGTATGACGCGGGCTCGGGTCGCGTTCAAGTAGACAAGGCTGCGGCCGCGGGTCTGGTTTTGGATGAGGTTGCCGACAATTATTTCACCGGTGATCCCACTCAGGGCGGCGATGCCAGCGCGTTCAACATTGCCAGCATGCAGAATTTCCATTGCGCAGGCGGCTGCAGCTTCACCCGTACTTTCCGCAGCACCCAGACGGCGACGACCACCTGGACGACGAGTTCGCTTGGGGCGCTGGCAGACAAAATCACGATTGTTCCGTCGACATTCTCGGTTCCAGCGGGCGGAACGGTCACACTGACGTTCAGTGTCGACGCCGGGCAACTCGTCCCCGGGGCCGGATACGGTACGGGCAAGGTCGTCCTTTCCCCGGCGCCGAATCCGCTACCGAACTATCAGACGCTGTCGGATTTGCACTTGCCTGTTTCCGTGGCCGTGCCGACAGCGGCGATGACGACCTCGTCCAATGTCGTGAACATCGACCTGGCGGGGGCGCCGACCGGCAGTGCGACGTTGGACTTCGCCAACGTCGGTGGCGGAAAGATGACCTTCAATTCCGCGGCTCAAGGGGCTGCCCCGCTGACTTGGATCGACCAGAAGGACAACGCCGGTTACTACTATTTCACGAGTACCCACTACCTCAGCCCGGGACCGGGAGATCTAGACCAATTCCTTGCCGACGACTTTGTCGTTTCCGGAGACAGCGTCGATCTGAGCACAATCGTCGCGGCAGGTCAGGCAGCTCATCCCCTGGCGTCGTTCGGCAGCAGTTTGCCGCTGCATTGGCGCATCTATCCTGACAATGGCGGACTTCCTGGGGATACCGCGGCGTGGAGCTTCGATGCGACGGCAGGAAGCGCGGGAGTCGACGTGACCGGCGACGTGATCAGGCTTGATCTGCTCGCGGCCGGGCAGGCCACCGGACTCGCGGCCGGCCGATACTGGGTCGTGGTTTATCCCGATCTTCCGTGCAACGACAAACGCGATGGCAATGGTTGCACCGAGGGCTGGAGCTGGGATACCAGCTGGTATGGCAACGATCAAGCGTGGGCCTATATCAACTCCGATCAAAACGCTGCTTGGTCGAATACCGGCACCAGCGGATACGGCCCCGGGTTGGCGTTAACCGTGACCACCCGTGTTTCCTGCGCGGGCAATCCGGGCTGGCTGGCCCTGACGCCGAAAGAAGGCGCCGTGACCGCTGGCGCTCCCGTTGAAGTGACTTTTACCGCGACGGCGGCGGGTTATGCGCCCAGCACTTCCGCATCGACCTATGTCTGTTTCAACGTCAACTATCTGGAGCCGTCCACGCTTACGGAGATACCGAAGGCGGTGATACCGATCCAGGTGAATGCCCACAATTAAGCGTTTGCAAGCGGGATTGCTTGAAGGAGGGGCGCGATGCGCCCCTTCCTTTGGAAAAAGCAGCGTCGATCCAGACCGATTTCGCGCCCCGCGTCGAGAGCTCGACGGCGGCAGGCAAGCACATCCGCGGTTGTTGTCAATGCCGCGCGATGCAGCTATCATCACCGGCCCTCGAGTGCGCGCTCTGGCGTTGCTTCGAGGGTGAGTGCGCTGCAAACGACATGAGGGGCACGATGCCCCTTGGAATCGTCACAAGGAGGTCCGACAAGACCCGAAGGCCTGAAGCTTGACGGTTTTGTTAAGCGCTAGTTATACTTTCGCTTCTTCGCAGCCCGGATCATGTTCGGGCTGCGTTTTCGTCTATCCCGTCGAGAAGCGCGGTCAGGATGACTGCCTTGCTGATCTTCGCGATCAGGACGATTGCAAAAAATTCATAATCCGGATCAAAAACAGCATGTCTACCGTCAATCAGCTCGTGCGCAAGTCGCGCAGCCCGAAGACCTACAAGAGCGCCTCGCCGGCGCTGGAAAATTGCCCGCAGCGCCGCGGCGTCTGCACGCGTGTCTACACGACGACGCCGAAGAAGCCGAACTCGGCTCTGCGCAAGGTCGCCAAGGTGCGCCTGACCAACGGCTTCGAAGTGATCAGCTACATCGGTGGCGAAGGCCACAATCTGCAGGAGCACTCGGTGGTGCTGATCCGCGGCGGCCGCGTGAAGGATCTCCCGGGTGTGCGTTACCACACGGTGCGCGGTTCGCTCGATGCGGCCGGCGTGACCAAGCGTCGCCAGAGCCGTTCGAAGTACGGCGCCAAGAAGCCGAAGGCTAGCTAATTTTCCGGGCTTCCATGCCCGGACCAGAGCGGCCGCATCTGGCCGCACTTTTCAAAAATTTACCCTGACAGGTGCCTCGGGCACTTGAGTATCAAGCGGTCTTCGTGGCCGCATCATTGAGAAGAGACTATGTCACGCAAAGGCAATACCCCTACCCGCGAACTCCTGCCCGATCCGAAGCACGGCAGCCAGCTGATCTCGCGTTTCATCAACATGGTGATGCAGAGCGGCAAGAAATCGATCGCCGAAGGCATCGTTTACGGTGCGATCGCTCACATCGGCGAGAAGAACGCCACGCCGCTCGAGCTCGTCGAAAAAGCGCTGCAGAATGTCGCGCCGGCGGTGGAAGTGAAGTCGCGCCGCGTCGGTGGTGCCACTTATCAGGTTCCGGTCGAAGTGCGCGCCTCGCGCCGCGTCGCCCTGGCGATGCGCTGGGTCATCGAGGCCGCGCGCAAGCGCAGCGAGAACTCGATGCCGCGCAAGCTCGCGGCCGAGCTGCTCGAAGCGTCGGAAAACCGCGGCGGTGCCGTGAAGAAGCGCGAAGAAACGCACCGCATGGCGGACGCGAACAAGGCCTTCTCGCACTATCGCTGGTAAATCTGCAATCTGCCCCCATTTAGTGGGGTCGCACGAGAACGGCGGTCGTGATGACCGCCTTCTCCCGTTTTGAAGCCACGAAATTCCTTTCACTCCGGCATAGCCGAACAACACTCTGATCCAGCAATCATGGCACGCAGCACGCCAATCGAACGCTACCGTAACTTCGGCATCATGGCCCACATCGATGCCGGAAAGACCACGACCACGGAGCGCATCCTCTTCTACACCGGCGTCAATCACAAGATTGGCGAGGTGCACGAGGGTGCGGCGACGATGGACTGGATGGAGCAGGAGCAGGAGCGGGGGATCACGATCACGTCGGCCGCGACGACCTGCTTCTGGACCGGCATGGATCGTTCGTTCCCGCAGCATCGATTCAACATCATCGATACGCCCGGGCATGTCGACTTCACGATCGAAGTCGAGCGTTCGCTGCGCGTGCTCGACGGTGCGGTATTCGTGCTCTGCGCGGTCGGTGGCGTGCAGCCGCAGTCCGAGACGGTATGGCGCCAGGCGAACAAGTACGGTGTGCCGCGCGTCGCCTTCGTCAACAAGATGGATCGCCAAGGCGCGGATTTCGACAAGGTCGTCGGCCAGCTCAAGGCGCGCCTCGGCGCGAATCCGGTGCCGATGCAGTTGCCGATCGGAGCGGAAGACGGTTTTGAGGGCGTGGTCGACCTGCTCAAGATGAAGGCCATCCACTGGGACATGGCATCCCAGGGCATGGAGTTCGAGTTCGGCGACATTCCGGCGGACCTGATCGACAAGGCCAAGGCGGCGCGCGAACACATGATCGAGTCGGCGGCGGAAACCTCCGAAGACTTGATGAACAAGTATCTGGAAGGCGGCGAGCTGACGGAAGGCGAAATCATTTCGGGTATCCGCGCGGGCACGCTCGCGAACAAGATGATTCCGGTGTTCTGCGGTTCGGCGTTCAAGAACAAGGGCGTGCAGGCGATGCTCGATGGCGTGATTCGCTATCTGCCTGCGCCGTCGGATCGGCCGCCAGTGACGGGGCACGACGAAGACGACAAGATCGAGGTGCGCAAGGTCGGCGACGGCGAGCCGTTCGCGGCACTCGCGTTCAAGATCGCGACCGACCCGTACGTGGGGTCGCTGACTTTCTTCCGCGTCTACTCCGGCACGTTGAACTCGGGCGATACCGTGTTCAATCCGATCAAGGGCAGGAAGGAACGTATCGGTCGTTTGCTGCAGATGCACGCGAACAACCGCGACGAGATCAAGGAAGTGCATGCGGGCGACATCGCCGCTGCGGTCGGTCTGAAAGACGTGACCACGGGCGAAACGCTGTGCGCGACCGACCACGTGATCACGCTCGAGAAGATGAGTTTCCCGGAGCCGGTGATCGCGATGGCGATCGAACCCCGGACCAAGAGCGACCAGGAGAAGATGGGCCTCGCGCTGTCGCGTCTTGCCCAGGAAGATCCGTCGTTTCGTGTGCGCACCGACGAGGAATCGGGCCAGACCATCATCGCCGGCATGGGCGAACTGCATCTGGACATCATCGTCGATCGCATGAAACGCGAGTTCAGCGTCGAGGCGAACGTCGGTAAGCCGCAGGTCGCGTATCGCGAAACGATCCGCAAGGCGGTCAAGCAGGAAGGCAAGTTCGTGCGCCAGTCGGGCGGTCGCGGCCAGTACGGCCACGTCGTCATCGAGATGGAACCGCTAGCGCGCGGTACGGGTTTTGAGTTCGAAAATGCGGTCGTCGGCGGCGTGATTCCCAAGGAATACATCCCGGCGGTCGAGAAGGGTATTCGCGAGCAGCTCGGCAACGGCGTGCTCGCCGGCTTCCCGGTGGTGGACGTGAAGGTGCGCCTGATCGACGGTTCGTACCACGAGGTCGACTCGAACGAAATGGCGTTCAAGATCGCCGGCTCGATGGCGTTCAAGGATGGCTTCGCGAAGGCCAATCCGGTCCTGCTTGAGCCGATCATGAAGGTCGAGGTGGTGACTCCCGAGGACTACATGGGCGACGTGATGGGCGATATGTCCCGCCGGCGCGGTGTGCTTCAGGGCCAGGACGAAAGTCCGTCGGGCAAGCTGATCGAGGCGCAGGTGCCGCTGGGCGAGATGTTCGGCTACGCGACCAGCCTGCGCTCGATGAGTCAAGGTCGCGCCACGTTCACGATGGAATTTGATCACTACGCCGAGGCGCCGGCCAACATCGCCGAAGCGGTGATCAAGAAAGGTTGATTCTTTAAAAGTTCATTTCGTTACATTTTATACATTGAGGTAGAGACGTCATGGCAAAAGGCAAATTCGAGCGGACCAAGCCGCACGTGAACGTAGGCACGATCGGTCACGTGGACCACGGCAAGACGACGCTGACGGCGGCGCTGACGAAGGTTGGTGCAGAACGCTTCGGTGGCGAATTCAAGGCATACGACCAGATCGACGCGGCGCCGGAAGAGAAGGCGCGCGGCATCACGATCTCGACGGCGCACGTGGAATACGAGTCGCCGAACCGCCACTACGCGCACGTTGACTGCCCGGGTCACGCGGACTACGTGAAGAACATGATCACGGGTGCGGCGCAGATGGACGGCGCGATCCTGGTGTGCTCGGCCGCGGACGGCCCGATGCCGCAGACGCGCGAGCACATCCTGCTCAGCCGCCAGGTCGGCGTGCCGTACATCGTCGTGTTCCTGAACAAGGCCGACATGGTGGACGACGCCGAGCTGCTCGAGCTGGTCGAAATGGAAGTGCGCGACTTGCTGAGCAAGTACCAGTTCCCGGGCGACGACACCCCGATCATCAAGGGTTCGGCGCTGAAGGCGCTCGAGGGCGACCAGAGCGAAATCGGCGTGCCGGCGATCATCAAGCTGGTGGAGGCGCTGGACACGTACATTCCGGAGCCCAAGCGCGACATCGACAAGGCGTTCCTGATGCCGGTGGAAGACGTGTTCTCGATCTCGGGCCGCGGCACCGTGGTGACCGGACGTATCGAGCGCGGCATCATCAAGGTCGGCGACGAAATCGAAGTGGTCGGCATCCGTCCGACGCAGAAGACGACGGTGACGGGCGTGGAAATGTTCCGCAAGCTGCTCGACGAGGGCCGTGCGGGCGACAACGCGGGCCTGCTGCTGCG